>NZ_VOLB01000001.1:0-2617656 GCF_009797925.1 Halorhabdus sp. CUG00001 | reverse complement strand
CCGTGACGGACGCTGCAAACGTCACGATCCCGACGGAAACCGCAACGGAAACGGCAACCGAAACGGAAACTGAGACGGCAACCGAAACGGCAACCGAGACCGAAACGGCAACCGAAACGGCAACCGAGACCGAAACGGCAACCGAAACGGAGACCGCAACCATGACGGAAACCGAAACGGAAACCGAGACGACCACCACGAGCGGGCCTGGCTTCACGGCTGTGCTCGCTGTGCTGGCGCTGATCGGCGCTGCACTGCTCGCGGTCCGCCGCGACCAGTAACGCACCTGATCGGCACTAACGACGACTAACCGCCGAAAGCGGTCTCGATTTGCCGCGCGGTTTTTCATTTTTTGACCCACACGAGCGACGGCACCCGGCAGCGTGTCGGGACGGCCGCCCGCGAAGTGGCCGTAAGTCCTAATCCACTGGCCAGCATAGCGCCGCGTACGAACCCGGGCATGAGTGAAGGCGAACGGAAATTGATGGACGACCGGGGCCAGTTTCTGGAAGCAGTCCAGAATGGGCGTGACGTCCAGGACGCCGACTGGACGCAATGTCGGATCGTGATTACGACGGCCCGGATCGTCCTCGTCACCGACGAGAAGCGGACGATTCCACTGGACGCGATCAGCGATGTCGGTGGCCGATACGACGTCAACCAGAACGCAGCCGGCGTCGCTAGTTACGTCACCGTGCGAATCGAAAACGACGACGTCCTCCTCCTGCGCGCCCCGGAACAAGACGAGTTCGAGACCGATCTCTATCGCGCCTTCATCGACAACACGATCCTGTACGTCCAGCACCCGGCAGTCAAAGGCGGCGTCGTACAGGGGACCGAATGGCAGCGCGCGAAGGTGAAACTCACCGACGAAGCGATCCAACTGGCGATAGAAGATGGCCAGTACGTCACGATCGGCCGGGACGATATCGGCGACGTCGAGAGCGACGACCAGCAGGTCAATGGGACAGAACGGCGCGTGTTCGAGGTCGAGCATACCGACGAAGACGGCACGAGTGTCGAGACCCACCTCACGGGCGAGGCCAAGCAGGTCACGATTCTTCAAGAGGTACTCCAAGAGGGTGCAGAACGCAACCAGGCGAATCTCGACCTTTCTCCGGTCGAACAGCAAGTTATCATGGCGCTGCACTCGGGTGTCTCCCCGTTCGATCTGCCGGATTTCGTCGAGACGGATGTCGAAGAGGTCGAAGAGATCTTCGACCGGTTGATCGAACTCGACGTCATCGAGACGATTCGCGAACGGACGGAAGTCGAGATGACCTCGCGAGGGCGCCAGGTTGCAAGCGAAGAGATGGGCAATCAGTAGGAGTGGGGTGTCCGTACCCAGAACGTTCAAACGGGAGCCACGCTTGCCACCGGCATGAGCAGGCAGACGGCAGTCGTCCTCGCGGCCGGCGAAGGGACCCGACTGCGCCCGCTGACGCGCAACCGGCCAAAACCAATGTTACCGGCGGGAAACCGCCCGATCCTCGAACACGTTCTGGATGGGCTCGTCGAGACGGGGGTCGAAGAGATCGTCCTCGTCGTCGGGTACAAACGCGACCGGGTCCAAAATCACTTCGGCCCCAGCTATCGCGGTCGGCCGATTACCTACGTTCGACAGGACAAACAACTCGGGAGCGGGCACGCGCTCTTAGAAGCGAAAGCGGCTGTCGGAGGGTCGTTCCTCGTCGTCAACGGCGATACGCTGATCGATCCGTCGATCGTCCAAGCTGTCAGTACTGCCTTCGAGACCAGTCAGGCACTCGGGACACTGGCCGTCTTGGACGGTCCGAATCCCCACGAGTACGGTGCCGTCGAAGTCGACGGAGAAATAGTCACTGATATTGTCGAAAAGCCCGACGCCGACGACTATCGACTGATCAACGCAGGCGTCTATGCGTTCGAACAGGATATTTTCGACATCATCGAATCGACGCCCCGGACCCACGGTGAACTGGGCCTGACCGAGCCCCTCAGTCACGTACTCGAGGACGAACGAATAGAGGCAGTCGAAACGGACGGGAGTTGGGTCGACGCCACGTATCCGTGGGATCTCCTCGAGTTGACAGGGGAAGTGTTGAGAAGAGGTATCTCCGCTCTCCCCGAGCAAAGACGGGGTGTCTGGATCGCAGACAGCGCCCGCGTCCACGAAACGGCGACTGTCCGGCCACCGGCGGTGATTGGCCCGGACAGCGAAGTCGGGCCAGGCGCAGTGCTCGGGCCGACAGTGGCACTCGGCCGGAACGTTACCGTGGAAGCGAACGCGACAGTCGGTCGGTCCGTCCTCGATGACGATACGCGCGTCGGCCCCGGTAGCACGCTACTCGACACCGTCACCGGCCAGAACGTGCAAGTGGGGGCTGGCAGCGTCGTCCCTGGCGGTCCCGGATCGGTCGAGGTCGGCGACGAAATCTTCCGTGATCGGCCGCTCGGTGCGCTGCTTGCCGACCGTGTACAGGCCGACGGCGGGGTGACAGTCGATCCCGGCACGCTGGTCGGGCCGAATGCCTATCTGGCAACCGGCGTCACCGTCAGCGGTCGCGTGCCCGCAAACGCGGAGGTGCGTCGGTAATGTGTGGGATCATCGGGTGCGTGGGCCACGGCGCCGACACGACCGACGTGTTGCTCGAAGGACTCTCGACCCTGGAGTACCGTGGATACGACTCGGCAGGCGTCGCCGTCGCCAACGGCAGTGTCGATGTCGTCAAACAGGCAGGGACGATCGACGAGCTCGTTTCGACCGTGCAAGGAAACACGCCGGACGGAGCGGTCGGGATCGGCCATACGCGCTGGAGTACCCACGGTCCGCCGACCGACGAGAACGCCCATCCCCACGTCGATTGTACTAGCGACGTCGCTGTCGTCCACAATGGAATCATCGAGAACTACCAGGCACTGCGGGAGCAACTGGAGGCCGAGGGCCACACCTTCGAGAGCGACACTGACACCGAGGTCGTGCCCCATCTGATCGAGACGGAACTCGCGGGCGGGGCCGCCCCGGAGGCGGCCGTCAGGCAGGCCGTCGATCAGCTTGAGGGAAGTTTCGCTGTCGCAGCAGTGATCAGTGGGTGTGACGCGATCTTTGCCGCCAGACACGACTCGCCGCTCGTACTGGGACTCGACGAGACTGCGGGGGGCGACCACCATTATTACCTGGCCAGTGACGTCCCGGCGTTCCGAGAACACACTGATCGGGTGGTGTACCTGAACGACGGCGAGTTCACTCGTCTCGAACCCGACGGGTGGACCGTGACGACCCTGGCCGGCGAGCCCGTCGAGAAGGCCGTCGACACCGTCGAGTGGGATCCCGAGGAGACGGGCAAGGCCGGCTACGATCACTTCATGCAAAAGGAGATCAACGAGCAACCCAGGGCGTTGCGACAGTGTCTTTCGGAACGAGTCGACGAACTCGACGGTACGGTCGATATCGGTGATCTGGCGTATCTCAACCCACATGGCGTCCACCTCGTCGCCGCGGGAACGAGCTACCACGCGGCGCTGTACGGCGCGCAGTTGTTCCGGGCCGCAGGCGTTCCGGCCCAGGCGTACCTGGCTCACGAATATGCGACCGGGACGCCACCGATCGGTGACGAACTGGTGATCGGGGTGACCCAGAGTGGGGAGACGGCCGACACGCTGTCGGCACTGCGTGGGGCACGCGCCCGCGGTGCGCGGACACTCGCAGTGACGAACGTCGTCGGGTCGACCGCCGCCCGGGAGTGTGACGATGCCTTCTACATCAAAGCCGGCCCGGAGATCGGCGTCGCCGCGACCAAGACCTTCGCCTCCCAGCTCGTGGCGCTGAACACACTGTCGATCGGCATGGCCCCAAGCAAGGACGATCGAGAGGCGATCGCGGCGTTGCGGGACGTCCCCGCTGACGTCCAGCAAGTCCTCGATGAGTCCAACGCAGCGGCCGTCGCCGAACAGTACCTCGACAGCGAGGCCTATTTCTTCATCGGGCGTGGCCACCAGTATCCGGTCGCCCTGGAAGGGGCACTGAAGATGAAAGAGATCACGTACAAACACGCCGAAGGGTTCGCGGCCGGGGAGTTGAAACACGGCCCCCTGGCGCTCGTAACGAGTGAGACACCCGTCTTCGCCGTGGTGACCGGTGAGGACGAACGCGCCCAAAAGACGATCGGGAACGTCAAAGAGGTCGAAGCGCGGGGCGCGCCCGTCGTCGCAGTAACCGACGGGGTGAGCGACGTCTCCCGGTACGCCGATCACGTCCTCTCGATTCCCGAAAGCTCGCCCCAGACCGCGGCCGTGGTAGCGAACGTCCAGCTCCAATTGGCAGCCTACCACACCGCCGCGAAACTGGGCCGGCCGATCGACAAACCGCGGAACCTGGCCAAGAGCGTAACTGTGGAGTAGCTGCCCACGACAGCGGCTTCAACGAGGTTCATTGTGTGGGGGCAGTGCTCCGCACGCCCATTCCGTGTCGCCCCGAAGCCCGGACGGAGCCCCCGAACGGGAAGACTTATGCAGACAGTTACTCACGCCATGAGTAACATATGACGATACTCGTCACCGGCGGCGACGGCTACCTCGGGTGGCCGACCGCCCTGCGGATCGCGACTCGAAGCGACGACCGCGTACTCATCGTGGACAACTTCGCGCGCCGCGAATGGGTCGAAGAGGTCGGCGCTGTCAGTGGCGTCCCGATCGCGTCCATCGACGAGCGCATCGAGGCCGCCGAAGCTGTCCACGGCGTGCAGAATCTCTCCTTTGTCGAGGGCGATCTCACCGAGAAATCCTTCGTCGAGGAACTGCTGGCCGTCCACGAACCCGATGCGATCGTGCACACGGCGGCCCAGCCCTCCGCACCCTACTCCCAGATCAACGGCGAGCGGGCCAACTACACCCAGCACAACAACATGCAGGCGACGCGAAACCTGCTGTGGGGCCTGGAGGAAGCCGATCTAACTGACACCCACTTCATCGAGACGACGACCACCGGCGTCTACGGCGCTCCCGAGTTCCCGATCCCCGAGGGCGGAGCGACGATGGAAAATCAGGGCGAGGAAGACGAGGTGCCCTTCCCGGCGATGGCGGGCAGCTGGTACCACCTCACGAAGTCACACGACGCGGCAAACATGCGCCTGGCCCACTCCCAGTTCGACATCCCCATCTCGGACGTCCGAACGGCGATTACCTACGGGACCGAGACCGAAGAGACCGCCGCCGACCCGCGGCTTGCCACGCGCTTTGACTTCGATTACTACTTCGGCGTCGTCGCCCACCGCTTTGGGGCCCAGGCGATCGCGGGCTATCCGATGACCGTCTACGGCAAGGGCGAGCAACGAAAGCCGTTCATCGCCCTGGACGACGCCGTGGAGGGACTGGCACGACTCGCGCTCGCCGATCCCGACGAGCGACCCGACGACCACGTCGTCTACAACCAGGTGACGCGAGCGATCTCGATCGTCGAAGTAGCCGAGACGATCGCCGAGGTAGCCGGCGAGTACGAGCTGGACGTCGCCGTCGAGCACTTCGAGAACCCGCGTGACGAGGACGAGACCCACAAGATGGAGATCGAGAACGACCGCTACGCCGACCTGATCGACGGTCAGGGCACGACCTTCGAAGAGGGCGTCCGGTCGATCCTCGGGACGCTCCTCGAGTACGACGACCGGATTGGGGCCCACGAAGATCGGTTCCTCCCGGGCGTGTTGACCGACGATGAGTGAGCCCCGGGACGTCCTCGTGACCGGCGGGCTGGGATACGTCGGGAGTGCGCTACTCCCGCTGCTCGCCGACGCCGAGGACGTCGGCCAGATTGTGGTGCTCGACTCCCTTGCAAGCGGGTCGCCACGCCACTTACTCGAAGCCCACGTCGACGGCGACCTGGCGTTCCGGCGTGGTGACGTCCGGGAGTACGGCGACGTCGAGAGCGCGATGCGTGGCGTCGATCGCGTGATCCACCTCGCGGCGATCACCGGCGCAGCGAGTACCCACGACCGCCGGGAAGAGACGATGGCAGTCAACTTCGAGGGGACGGAAAACGTCGTCACTGCGGCCCGGAAACTCGGCGTCGAGAACCTCGTCTTTTCCTCCTCGTGTAACAACTACGGCCGCGCGGCCGCCACCGATATCGACGAGACGACCGAGCAGGACCCGCTGAATCCCTACGCCGAAGCGAAAGTCGCCGCCGAGAAACTCGTTGCCGAGTTCGCCAACGAAAACGGCGCGAGCGCGACAGCCCTGCGAATGAGTACCAACTACGGGTACGCCCCCGGCGTGCGCTTTAATCTCGTGGTCAACCACTTCGTCTTCCGGGCGCTGACCGGGCGGCCGCTGACAGTCTACGGCGACGGGAGCAACTGGCGACCGTTCATCCACGTCAGCGACGCCGCCCGCGCGTTCGGCCACGCCGCCCGCCACCCCGAGGCCTGGCCACAGACCGTCTACAACGTCGGCAGTGAAGACGGCAACTACCGCATCAGCGAGATCGCCGAGATCGTCAGCGAGGCAGTCGCACCCGTCGACGTAACCTACCTCGAAGACGAACACCCCGGTCCCTCCTATCACGTGAACTTCGACCGCCTGGCCGAGACTGGCTTCGAGCCCGAATGGACGCTCCGGGAGGGCGTCCGGGATCTCGCCGCCGTCCTTCGCGACCGACAGGAGATCAACACATGACTGAAGCGAGCGATTTCGACCCTGGGGAACCGCTTTCGATCACCGTGACGGGCGCAGCCGGCTTCATCGGCTCGCGCGTCGTCGATCGATTACAGGCCGCCCATCCCGACTGGGAACTCACGGCGATCGACAACTTCTATCTCGGCGACGTCCGGGAGATCGGGGACGTGACCGTCCAGCACGTCGACGTCCGCGATCGACGGCGACTGGAAGATGCACTCTCTGGGAGCGACGTCGTGATGCACCTGGCGGCGATCAGCGGCGTCGAGGACTGCAAGGAGCAGGCCGACCTGGCCTACGAGACCAACGTCTACGGGACCGAGAACGTCGCCTGGTTCTGCCGGAAACACGGGGCAGCGCTGATCTTTCCGTTCAGTATGGCCGTGCTGGGCACCCCCGAGTCGTTCCCGATCACCGCCGATCATCCCCGCGATCCGATGAACTGGTATGGCCGCTCGAAGCTCCTCAACGAGCGGGCGATCGAGACCTACGCTGAAGGGGCCTTTCCGGCCCATCTCTTCTTGAAGTCGAACCTCTATGGCAGCCACGCGGTTGGCCAGCAGGTCGTCTCGAAGGGAACCGTGATCAACTTCTTCCTCGATCGAGCGCTCGCCGACGAGACGCTGACGGTCTACGAACCGGGAACGCAGGCGCGTAACTACATCCACGTCAAGGACATCGCGCGAGCCTACGTTCGGAGTGCCGAGCGACTGGCCGACCAGTTGGCGGCAGGCGAGACCGGCGTCGAAACCTACGAACTCGCCAGCGAGGAGGACCCGAGCGTCCGGACGGTCGCCGAACGGGTGCAGGCGATTGCCCGGGAGTACGGCTTCGATCCCGCTGTCGAACTCGTCGAGAATCCGCGGGCCGGCGATGAGACGCTCGTAGAAGAGTTCGGCGTCGATACGTCGGCTGCCCGCGAGACGCTGGGCTGGGAGATCCGCCACTCGATCGAGGAGACAGTTCGAGACGCTGTGGAACGCGAAGTCGAGTGAGGATTTTCGACAGGGTACGGTCCGTCGTCACTCCGAAATCCCCTGCTGGCCGTTTGCACACTCACGTGACGGGCGTACTGTCGTGGCCCCAGATCAACTCGAAGTATCGACCGAGCCCGGCGACGAACGAACCGTTCTCGGTGACGGCCGCCTGGCGCATCGACAGCGGAACGTCTTTTTCCTCGACGAGGACGATCGCCGTCCCGGTCTCGTAGTCCATGCTCGGATCGACGAGCGTCCCGCGCCAGGGGAGGGCCTCGTTGCTGAATCGTACCTCGACGGCCGGGTACTCACTCTGGAGTCGGTCGATGACAGCAGCTTGAATGTCTCGGTTGGTCTCAGAGAGGGAGGCCGGATCGAGCAAGAGCACGCGTATCGAGACGTCACGCGCGTAGGCGTCGGCGAAGGCCGGTTCGATCGCCTCGAAGTACTCAAAGCCCTTGGTGAGGACACAGATTTCGTCCTCGGCATCGGCATAAAGTTGGCGCGTTTCGGTTTCGCTTGGCTGGCCGACGTCGACGACGTGAAAGAGGTCCTCCGTGGGCGTGACGTCCCCGCTGGCTCGTTCGTAGAGTGGGCCGAATTCCTCGAGGAAGGGGGCACGGAGGGACTGAACGTCCTCCCGGAACGTCTCGAAGGATTGCCGTCGATTCTCGATGGCCCGCTCGACGATCGCCTCGGGGTGTTTGGCCTCGTACTCCTTGGGACGGCCGGGGACCTCCTTGACGTACCCGGCGTCCGCGAGGGTCGCGAGTACCTCGTAGATCCTGGCCCGCGGGATCCCCGTCCCCTCCGCGAGATTCGGGGCCGTCGTCCGCCCGACCGTCAGCA
The DNA here is from genome assembly GCF_009797925.1 of Halorhabdus sp. CUG00001. Taxonomy (NCBI): domain Archaea; kingdom Methanobacteriati; phylum Methanobacteriota; class Halobacteria; order Halobacteriales; family Haloarculaceae; genus Halorhabdus; species Halorhabdus sp. CUG00001. Next base: position 2,609,182 of record NZ_VOLB01000001.1, on the reverse strand, counting down.
GCTGTCGCAAGGCCGTGGCCTCGTACTCCCGGAGGTCGAGGCGATCGAACAGCTGTTGGGCGCTGTCGTCGGTCATTGGCGGAGCGTTTGCCCGGACGGCAATTAAGGGTACGCTCGCGCGGTGGTGTGCAGGTCCAGGACGGCAGGTATGTCCGGATGGGGATTCGTGTCGAGGAAAGGTTATTCTGAAAGCCCCCGCTTGACCGTCGGGGCCTCGCTGTGCACGCTCCCAACGCTCGCGTGCTCAAGTCGTCCGGGACGGACCGAGCGATCGGCCACTTTCATTCCCGCCCGCGTTGAAGAGGAGATGGGAGGTTCTGCCCTCAGTCGGGGGACCGGCTTTGACAGTGGGCGGGTCGTCGGAACCGAATTGAAGACGGGGCGACTGAATTGCTGCGGATTTGCGTATCGGGGCAAGACCGGGTGGCTTTTCATCGCGACCCGCGGACTACGTCCTGATGGTCGACGGTCCCGACTGGCGGCTGTTGGTTCCAGAATCGATCAGACGGCTCCCTGCCGATCTGGCCGCGATGTGCCTTTTGGTCGTGCTGACGGTCGTGTTCGTCTTCGTGCCAGTTCTCAACGAGACACCGCTCCGTGTCCTCTTCGGGCTTGCATTCGTGCTGTTCGTCCCGGGCTACGCCTTCGTCGCCGCGCTATTCCCGGAAGTCGGCGGAACAGCGATGGACGGGGACGAACGCGACGCGAGCGTGACGGATCGAGCCGGGATCGACGGGATCGAGCGGGTTGCGCTGTCGTTCGGGCTCTCGATCGCGATCGTCCCACTGACGGGACTGGTGCTGAACTTCACGCCCTGGGGGATCCGACTGGGACCGATCGTCGTGTCGTTGACGGCGCTGACGATGGCGTTCGTCGCCGTGGCAGCCCATCGGCGTAGACGGTTACCGGCCGAGGAGCGTCTGGACGTGCCCTATCGAGCGTGGCTCGAGTCGGGGCAATCGGGGTTGTTCGAGCCGGACTCGCGGACCGACGCAGCGTTGAACGTCTTGTTGGTGTTGAGTGTGCTCCTTGCGACGGCGAGTGTGGCCTACGGAGTGATGGTTCCCAAACAAGGCGAGGCCTTCACCGAACTCTATGTACTCAACGATGGAGACGGCGGTGAACTTGTGGCCGACAACTACCCGCAGAACGTCACCGTCGGCGAGTCGAAGCCACTGGTCGTCGGGATCGGCAACCACGAACACGAGCCGATGGACTACACGGTGGTGGTCGCGTTACAGCGGGTCGAACGCGAGGGGAACACGACGACTGTCCTGGAGGAACAGGAACTCGATCGACTCACGGCGAGCATCCAAGCGAACGGCACCTGGCAGCAACGGTATGGGGTGCAACCGACGATGACCGGAGAGGACTTGCGACTTGCCTTCCTGCTGTACCGTGGCGATCCGCCGACGGAGCCGACGATCGAGAACGCTTACAGGGAGAATCATCTTTTCGTGAACGTGACGAGCCAATCTGATTGACATTTTTCAGGTAGCGTGGTTCTGATGCATTGATGAGACATGCTTAAATAAAATGACCGTCACATCTACAATACATGCCCTCTTATCCGGAAACAGTTCGTGCCTCTCGCCTCAAGTGCCTCGCGTGTAATGCGCCAGTTGTCAAGACTGTGGGCAGTCGATACGTTTGTGTGGAGTGTGGCACGGAACCGATCCGGGCACACGATGGGGCGACGCGCGGCAGTTCTGATTGACTGCTATGAACGCCGAAGCACAACCTCCGAGTCAGCGTCCTACAAAGGAACAGTCAACGGCGGAATCGTACTTCGTTACCGCCGACGACGACCGTGAGCCGGTTATCAGCGTCGTGATGCCGACGCTGAACGAGGAAGGCGGGATCGAGGAGTGTATCGAATGGACGAAATCAGCGTTCGAGTCGGTCGAACTGCCGGGCGAGATCGTCTTGAGTGATAGCTCGACCGACCGGACGCCGGAGATCGGCCGCGAGATGGGTGCCCGTGTCGTCGAACCGGACGAGGGGGGCTACGGCTACGCGTATCGCTACGCGTTCGAGCGTGCCCGTGGCGAGTACATCGTTATGGGCGACGCCGACACGACCTACGATTTCGAGGAACTGCCCAAGCTACTGGAGCCGGTGCGGGCGGGCGAAGCCGACATCTGCATGGGTAGTCGCTTTGAAGGAGAGATCAAGGACGGCGCGATGCCGAAGTTGCACCAGTACTTCGGCAATCCACTACTGACGACGTTCCTCAACATCTTCTATCATGCTGACGTGAGCGACGCTCACTCGGGCTTTCGGGTGTTCCGCCGGGATGTCTTGGACCGGCTGGACCTGTCCGCAGATGGCATGGAGTTCGCCAGCGAGATGGTCATGGAAAGTGCGAGCCGAGATCTCAAGATTGTCGAGGTACCGATCACCTACCACGAACGGGAGGGCGAGGCGACACTGAACAGCTTCCAGGACGGCTGGCGACACGTCAAGTTCATGCTCGTCAACGCACCGGGGTACCTGTTTTCGATCCCTGGTGCCGTGCTCTTCGGTATCGGTGTGGCACTGATGGGATTCGCTCTCATCGGTGCGACGTTTCCGTCAGTCAGACTCTCACCAGTCTGGCAGCAAGGAGTCAACTTTGGCGTCCGGAGCGCTATCCTAGGCAGCCTGTTGGCGATTGTCGGCTATCACGTCGGGAGTCTCGGGATCTTCGCCACCGTGGCCAGCGATCCCATCCACCGGCCCGACGACGTCGTGACCAATGCGATCGTCGAACACCTGAGTCTCGAACGCGGCGCGATGGTCGGACTGGTGTTGTTCGGGGTGGGGTTGGGGTACGCTGTGGTGTTGATCGGTCGGTGGCTGACGAGTGGGTACGTGGCATTGCCCCCGTTGACCCACGACGTCATCGCCTTCACGCTGATCGTGCTCGGGATTCAGACCGTGTTTGGGTCGTTCTTTATGAGTACCGTGGCGGAGGGGTAAAAATGTCCATCTGGTCATCCATCAAACGGGTATTCAAAGAAGAAGGGGCACGGGTGCTCATCAAACGGAGCGCCAAGTACCTCTACAACAATCTGCTCAGACACCCGTACAACGACAGAATCCGAAGGCGGTTGCCGCGATCAGACAGACAGCGAGAGTACAACCAAGTGACGGTCCGTCCTTACCGAAAGTTCGATCGTATTGTCCCGATTGGCCCGCCGCCCAACCGAGGCGGACACAAATATCCCGAGAAGTACGAACACGCACTCGTCAAAGCACTCCGGAAGTGGCCTGAAGAAGGAGATAGTGTCGTGGTCGTCGGGGGAGGGATCGGAGTTACGAGTGTCGTCGCAGCGAGGAAGGTCGGCGAAAGCGGTCACGTAACTACTTTCGAGGGCGCCAAGGAGATGGCCGAGATGACACGGGAGACTGCGCAGTTGAATGGAGTCGACGACAGAGTGTCTGTCGAACATGCAATCGTTGGCTCCGCTCTCGAATTAGCGGGGGATGCCGAGGATGCAACCCAAGTACCTCCGGAAGAGCTGTCGGAGTGTGACGTACTCGAAATGGACTGTGAAGGGGCCGAACTGGATATACTCGAAGACATCGCGACGTCGCCGCGAAAGATTATCGTTGAAACCCACGACAATACGGAAGCAGTTCGGAGCACTCTCGTAGACACCCTTGGTTTTGAGATAGTCTCCGAAGAACTCGCAGAGAAAGGCCCATACGCCGACGTATGTGAACGGAACGACATCCATGTCATCATAGCTTCGAGATGAGTCAGGCCACATGACGGAAACACGCGATCTCGAAGACAGCCTCTCATCCATTCTCAGTTCCGCAGGTACGCTGTTGTTTTCCTCCGTTAGTAGCCGAGTCCTGTCGTTCTTGGCTTACATCGCCCTCGTGAGAGTGCTCCCGGCCCGTCAGTTCGGATTGTTGATGCTCGCCCACGTCATCGTGGATACGACGGCAAGAGTCATCGTCGTCGGTATCCCCGATGGCATTTCGAGACAGGCCGCAACCGAAAAATCGACGGAAGCTGTTATGAAGGCGGGGCTACTCGTCGTCGTTCCACTTGCCACCGTCGTTACGGTGTTGATTTTCTTTGCCCGTCACCACTTGGCAGCCTTGCTCGGTGAGCCCGGGCTCTCCTTTCCACTGGCCATTCTATCTCTCGTTGCCATCACGAGACCACTGGCAATGATTTCGATCGCTACGCTGCGGGGGATGGAAAACGCGCGAGACGCGGCACTTGCACGAGACATTATTCCACAAACAGTTTCGTTGATCGTATTTCTCGCGTTGGCTTTCTTCGGATACGCCTACATCGGTAGTATCGGTTACTGGTTCCTGTTACCGGTAGTGATGATAGGTGTAGCGACGATCCCGATCTATCAACGGTTCGGGTTTCGATCCCTTGTTGGCAACCTCCCACAACGAAGTGTAGTGCGGGGTCTGGTGCAGTTCTCCTGGCCGCTCGCGCTGCAATCAGTTTTCGTCCTCTTGATGACGAACTTCGACGTGCTTGCGATCGGATTCTTCCGGGCAGCCGAGAGCGTCGGGTTCTACAAGTCAGTCGTTCCCGTCGCCCAGATGACTCTCGTCTTTTTGTTCTCGTTCATTTTCCTCTACCTGCCTATCGCGACACAATACTACGAGAGCGGCGATCTCAAGGGCTTAGGAAAGATCTACAAGGTGAGTACGAAGTGGGTGTCACTGACGACCTTTCCTCTCGTACTATTTCTCGTCCTGTTCCCAGACGACGTGATTCGGGTTCTCTTTTCGGCGACGTACCTACCCGCGGAAGTACCGCTGGCTATCCTGGCAATCGGGATGTTCCTTCGCGTCGCCGTCGGGCCGAACGCCGCGACAGTGAAAGCGATCGATCAAACCCGCGTCGACCTCGTTTCTGCCATTGTTGGTCTGGTTGTGAACGTGGTGTTGACAGTGATCTTCGTTCCACGGCTCGGTCTGGCCGGCGCCGCCGTAGCGACGACGATCGGCTTTGCGTGTTACAATATCGTCGAGGTGGTCGTCATTTTCCGCCACATCGGGGGACACCCGTTCTCCTGGAACACGATCAAGCCGATCTTCGCGACAACGCTGTTCGGCGTGGGACTGCTGTGGGCACTACCGTCGGGACCGTTCGGTCTCGGAGCACTTGCGGTGATCGGCACATCGTTGGCGACGGTCGAGTTACTCACGATAGTCGCTACCCGGAGCCTCGAACCGGAAGATCGTATCATCATCAATCAAATTGAAGAGCAGACAAATAGAGACCTTGCGTTCCTGAAACAGTTCGTCCCGCAGTCATAGAACCAGACGAGAGGGGCGGACAGAAAGGAGCAGGTGCGACGAATATCTGCAAAATAGCGTCACAGCAAACAAGAAAGACACTTGACCTGCACTCTCGTTCGGTCCACCAATGGCCGACCACCCCAATATTCTCCTCGTCGTCGTCGATTGTCTCAGGAGTGATCGGGCACCCCCGACGGAAAAAGGAAAGGAGGTGATGCCGTTTCTCTCAGAGCTAGCCGAAAAGGGACGTTCGTTCGAAGATGTCTATTCAACTGGATCGTGGACGGTTCCTGCACACGGATCTCTATTCACTGGCACCCTTCCCAGCGAACACGGCGCCTACATAGGGCAGCCGGTGCTTACAGGAGACACCGGCCCCGTACTGTCTGAAGTCCTTTCGTCTGCGGGTTACGAGACCGTAGGAATCTCCGCAAATCCGTGGTTGAGCGACGAATTCGGATTTACTCGGAGATTTGACGAGTTCCAGGAAGTCCTTCCAACCCTCCCTTTTGAGGATGGAGGTGATCCGAGAATACTCACCTGGAAAGGCCAAGATTCGACCCTGAGTACACTCACGAAGACGCTTTCCTGGGTATTTCAGGGCAATCCGCTCAAGCGAACAGTAAACCGGTTTTCCTTTTTCGGCTCATCGTATCCACTTGCCCCTGGAACGGAAATGAACGAGCACGTGAGGTCGTGGCTCGCTGACCGGGATGACGACGATACTCCGTTTTTCATGTTTACCAACTATATGGATGTGCATGAGCCGTATCAGCGGGAACGTCTCGAATCATTTCTTGACCGGGACATACATCCAAATGGGTTCGAGGACGTGTGGAATCTCCCTTCACTACTCAATCCAGATATTGTGAAAGAGGAAGAGGATATTCGACGGGTGTATGATGCATCAGTCTCGCTGGCCGATGATCGAATCGAATCGCTCATAGACATTTTTGATCAAAACAACATCCTCGAGGATACGATCGTCATCATCACCAGCGACCACGGACAAGCGCTGGGCGAAAACGGATTTTGGGGTCATGGATATTTCCTTAGTGACGCGCTCGTGAAAGTACCGCTCGTTGTCTATTCACAAGACAAGGCACTTTTACCGGCCAGAGAGGATAACAGGCCTCTCTCAGTCGCAGAGTTATACGACTACATTGAGACTATTGCGACAGTAGATGGGGATGCAGAACCTCCCGCGGACTTTCCAAACCGACCAGCCAGTGACGGACTAGTGCCGATTTGCCAGTCGTTTGGAGTCAGAGACAACGAACGTGAAGACGTGGTATCCAAAGGGATAGATGTCCCACTCGACGGATGTGAAACGGCGTATTTCGGTGGGTGGGTGGGATCGTACGACTGCAAAGAGCAAGTCCTCCAAGTCGAGGTCTCAGGAGGGACGCAAAGTGTGTCACGTGAAGAGGCACGAGAAACCCTAGAAGAGAACATGACCTTTGCCCCGTGTCAGAAATCGAGCGAACAGGATTCGATTCAAATTGACACAGACACTAAGCGTCGCCTCAAGCAACTCGGGTATCGATAACAGCCAGAGGTAGAATCGAATGGGGACATACGATAATATAATGATAAGAAAGGATTTAACTGATTCACGGATGATCTGATATTGATGCTTCCGTACTCCCTTTCAGATCTCCGTCTAGCACTCGAGAACCCGATCGAAGTAGTCACCGAACTCAATCGTCTCTACTACACCCGTCTCCGAACGTGGGACTACAACCGTACTGCACCGAATTTCTTCGAACAGGATTGGGACAATCTCATCATTCTAGACGCATGCCGCTTCGACACGCTATCGAGAGTACTGGAAGAAGACAACATCTCTCTGATAGGTGACCTTTCCACCATAGAATCCCGCGGTGCATGTACCCCGGAGTTCCTCCGCGGGTGCCTTCCTGAAAGTGACCTTTCAGACACGGTCTACGTGACAGGAACGACGATGCTGTACCGGAACTCGGTACTAAACGACGAACTGAACCACAATCTCCATGCCGTCATCGACGCGTGGGAAGACTCGATCGACGTCGGCGAATGGGGAGTCAGCCCTGACCGTATGGAACAGAAGGCACGCGAAACACTCGATTCGTATCCGAACAAACGTCTCGTCGTCCACTTCATTCAGCCACACATTCCGTTTATCGGAGAATTCGGTCGCAAACGGTTTTCCGACGCTCCTGAGGATATCTGGAGTGCTATACGATACGGAAAGCTGAACGTGTCAGACGAGGAACTGTGGCAAGCATACAATGAGAATCTCCGGGAAGTTCTCCCCGCTACAAGGCGCCTTCTTGAAGATCTCCCGGGTAAAACCGTCGTCACAGCCGACCATGGTCAATTGATCGGCGATCGTGTTGGACCCATCCCCGTTCGTGATTATGGCCACCCGAACGGAATATACTGCGACGAACTCGTCAAAGTCCCATGGTTGGTCCATGAAAACGGCCCTCGGCGCGAGATAGTCAATGAAGATCGCTCCGTCGAATACGACGAGAAGGAACGCGACGAATTAGACGAGAAAGCGAAAGAGCACCTCGAAAACCTAGGCTACATGTGAGACAGCAAGTGATTTGATTTCACCGTACCACAAAGGATAAGCATCCTCTCTTTCAGCTCGACGTAGGTGCTTTGGCTCCCGATGTGCGCATGACCCCATGGGGCAGCGATTCCGGAAATGAGACAACAGGATCTCTGAGAGAACTAGCCTGTAAGGGTCGAGACGATATTTCCTACGGCATGTTTTCCTCACAGCAACTCCCGGTTCGGTCGTGAGATGTTCCGGAGCATGCTCGGTAGCGACTTAAGAGCCCCATCGAAGGCGAGGTCCGGGGTATTCCAGTAGCACTCGATCGTTCTCGTGGCCGCCGTCATCGCCCGCGGAACGCCGGACCGAACGACATCGATCTTCCGTCGCCGTGCCAGTTCGGCCCCAGTCGGCCCACCGTATTCGGCTCGTAGCTCCTCGGCCTCGGCCTGCATCGCGTCGCGCTGGTCCAGGATCTTCCGCTCGCTGTGGTTCCGGTCGCCTGCCAGCACGTCATCGACGTGACGGAACTCGTAGTCCCGTGCCAGCCTGAGCCAGAACTCGTAGTCCATGACGTACTCGCGGTCGGTGTCCAACCGCTCGTCTTCGAGGACGTGCCCACCGAAGAACAGGCTGGGCTGTTCGATGAAACACTTCAGCAGTAACCGGTCGTAATCGAAGTCGGGGACGACCTGCAACTTCAGCACGTTCGAATCCGCATCCAGGAGTGCCATGTCGCCGTAGACGACGTCCGCTTCGAACTGATCGAAGTACCCGACGACGCGACCGAGCACACCGCGGTCGAAGTACACGTCGTCGGAGTTGAGCCATCCCACGATGTCACCGGACGCCATCTCGAAGCCCTTGTTGATGGCGTCGGACTGCCCCTCGTCGGGTTCCGAGATCCACGTGATCTCGTCGTCGTATGCCTCGAGAATCTCGAGCGTGCCGTCGTCGGACTCACCGTCGACCACGATGTGTTCGACGTTCGAGTATCGCTGTCGGGCGACCGACTGTATCGTCTCCTCGATGAACTGCGCCTGATTGTACGACGGGGTGACGATCGAGACGAGAGGGGGAGAGGTTTCAAACTCCGTCACAGCGACCACTCATGCCGCGAATAGCAGCGAGCACGGTATGAAGCTTGTCGATCGAAGTTCCGGAGAGGTGACGTAAGCGGACATGTTTTGTATCCTGACCCGAGTACGGGGAGGTGGGAATGGTCACTGGACCCGTCGGAAGACGCTGGCGACGACTCGCGTTCGGGCTGTTGCTGATACTCGCCCACGCCGCCGCCCCAGTCGGTGCTATACTCGCGATTCGTAACGGCCGCATCCGATTCGTCGGCCTGTTCCTCTATGCCGCCATTGCGTTGCTCGTCTTCGACGCACTCCTGCTCGGGTGGTATCGATCCGGGGGAGCGGGTGGCGGGATCGATCGTTCGAAGTTGCTCTCCGACTGGCGAGTCGGCGTGATCGTGACCGCTCTGACAGTTGCCGGGTTCGCGATTGTCGGGCGGAGTCCAGTCTCCTACGCGATTGCCGCCATGACCGGCGTCGTACTGCTCTATCGCGCTGTGTATGTCGACCGGTCCACGTCGACGCTCACTCTTTTGGTCGTTGTGGCTGGGACGATGCTCGTGGCCCGGGTATTCACGGTCGATTTTCTGGCACCGACGTTCGATACGGTCACGCACACGGTGGTGATCGAAGCGATCGCCAACGCAGGATACACCCATCAGTTCCTCGATACACGACTCGAGGGATTCCTCACTTACCACATACTCGCGGCTAACATCGTCGAGATAACGGACATCGCTCCACGAGCGGCATCCGGAGTACTGTTCGTCGTAGCGTTTCCCGCCGCCGCCCTAGCGACGTTCGCGTTCGTGCGTCGGTGGGGCAGTGATCGTCGTGTAGCGACCGTCGCAGCAGTCATTCTCGTCTTCACGCCGGCGTTCCTGGAGTGGGGAACGAAAGCCCACTACCAGTCGCTGAGTTTCGTCCTCTACACCATGGTGGCACTGACGTTGAGTTCCCTGTTCGTCGATCGCCGTCTCGCCGTTGCGGGCATCCCTCTGATCGTAGCGTGGGTGAGCACCCACCACTTCAGCGTCGTGATGGCGATCACGATTCTAGGGCTGCCACTGGCGTACAACGCCTATCGCTCCTTTGAGGCCGGCTGGCGTCCGAACGAGTTACTCGCAGTGTTGGGTGGCGCGTTGTCGATCAAATGGACAGTACTGACGGGATGGTACCGTGTCCCGATCAATTGGATCGTCAAGTTCAGCCCGCAAGCAGACATCAAAAACGCGACAAACACGACAAACACGACAAGTAGCGCACCAGATGTCGGGGGAACAGGATCATCAGAGTCAATCAATATCATGACACAGGAGATCTATGTCCGTGTGATCAAGGAACCATGGGACGCCATCCTCGCTTCGATCCCGTTTCTGGCCGACTATCTCTTCCTCGCGTTGACGCTCCCGCTCGCCGCCTTCGGGTTGATCGGGTATTTCCGTGAGCGCATTCGGCAGTTCGCCCCGCTGCTGTTGGGTGGCTTCGTCGCGGCAGCCTTCTACTTCCCGAACCCGCTGTGGTATCCCTTGCGTGGCCTGGCCGAGTTGCCACGGTGGGACGTGATGGCTGCTCCATTCGTGGCCGTGCTGGTCGGCGGTGGCGTCATCGTCGCAGTTCGGCACGCTTCCAAAGGATCGACGTGGAAAGCCGCTGCCGTTGGTGTGTTCCTGTTCTGTGTCGTGTTCGCCAGTGTCGCGGCGGGCTTCTATTCCCCGACGGCCTCCGACCTCGTCGGCTCGGACAGACACGATCGGCAGTACTTGACCAACGAGGACATGCGGGCAGCCGACTGGACCCTGGAGTATGTAGCGCCGGAATCGTCGATCTATGGGACTTCGAAGAGTTTCGCTTATCTCGCACGCTCGTCGGATCCAGTAATGGGGACTGATGGGCACACATTCCAGCGTGCGCGCGTCTCAAACTATCGCGGGAGAGTCGTGTTCCACCGGGGTTTGACCGTCTTTCAGCGCGAGGCCTTCAAGAACTCTAAAATTACAGTCATGTTCGATCCGTCTGTCGCATACTATCCACCGGGAGTTGAAACGAAAGCCCCAGTGGGCGGCGAAACCGTGGATTACGATCCGAATGATGCGTCTCTCGTCTATACCAACGGTGAGACGGTCGTGCACTGGTCCGACACAACCCGGAATACCCACCCAGAATAAGCGAATCCCACAGTCGTTCCTTGACCGCTTCGGAGTACGAAGGTAAGTCGTCATTTGGAGTCGTTCGGCTTCGATTGCAATAGTGCCCCGGAAAGGGGAGCTATATCCCCCACGCATGCAGATCACACTGCTCGACTTGCAGAATTCGATCCAGATCTACTCCGGCCTGATGGAGCGCATCTACCAGCTCGGGGAGACGCTCGGCGCCGACTGACAGGCCCTCGGCGTCCAGGGCTTCCCAGATCGACTCCGCAGCCACGTCGTCGTAGTTGACCGGCGTCCGCCGCGTCGGGTCCTCCGGTCAGGCTTCGTGAACCCGAACACGCCGTGCTTACCGCCCTGTTTCCCGGTGACGAGTGTCGACCACGCAAGACAGGTCAGCGGCGGGTACGACGACTGCATCTCGCCGAATCCTCCCTCGGAGATGAGACGGGAGAGCGTCGGGAGTTCCGCACGCCACTCCCGGATCAGTCCCGGATCGAGTCCGTCGACGCCGACGACAGCGAGATCCATGTCCGTTCCTTTGCATCGGGGACAAGTGTCAGTTTATCCCTTTCGAAGCGAGCGGCTAACCAAAGGACTCTCGATCTCAACTTGGTTCGGCGAAAGTCACAGCTCCACAGGGTATAGATGTTCTCCCGGGATCCCTCTTGATCGGTCCGTTTATGCAGTTAGTCACGAAAGGCATGGCTACATGGTCGGGGTCGTCGGAGTGTTGTCTCTCGTCGTTGCCACCGCCAGCACAGGAGTCGTCGGCGGGACGCTGGCGAGGGAACTCGGGTTCGATTCACGGGTAGCTTTCTGGCTCGCTACCAGTGTGTTGACCTCGGCAACGATTACGGCACTCACGATAAGCCTCGGATTCGCCGGATTCCTCGACCGGAGTACACTCTTCGTTTTGACCGTGGGACTAGCCGCGATATCCATAGCAGTACTCGAGAGAGATGTTCGGCGAGCAGACGTACGATCACGGTTGAACAGCGACTGGCAGGCACTCTGGAGCACACTTACGAACTCGTACGCGACGATCGTTCTCTCTGTTCTCGGTGGAATTGAAGCCTCGTGGCTACTCACCCGCATTTACTTTCTTCCGCCGCTCTCCTGGGACGGATTGGCCTATCACTTGCCACCAGTCATCGAGTACATTCAGGAAGGGACTATCACGCTGGTCGGCTATTCGATATTCGCCAACGGGTATCCGAACACGGGCGAGATGTATTTCCTGTGGAACCTGATCTTCCTGCGAGACGGGATCATCGTCGACGGAACACAACTTGCGTTCGTACTCGTCGGGGCACTGGGGATCTACGTCATCGCGACCGAGATCGGAATAGACAGTGAGAACGCCTTTCTCGCGGGTATCGTATTTTTCCTCTCCCCGGTCGTGTTGATGCAAGCGGACATCGCGTACGTCGATCTGATGTTCGGTTCGCTTGTCATTGCCAGCTATGCCTTTTTCATTCGATACTGGCAGTCAGGGGAGACGAAAGAGGTCCTCCTGTTGAGTGTGTGTCTGGGCCTTCTGGCTGGGATCAAGTACACGGGTGGCTTCTTCGTGATCCTCATTACCCTCATGGCCATCCTCGGATACGCCCTCGACGAAATACCAGTCACCAAGCGGACGTTCGCGAAGCAAACGGTGGTGTTCGCCCTGGTGGGACTACTCTTGGGTGGTGCCTGGTACGCCAGAAACTTTCTCGTCTACGGGAATCCGGTGTATCCCGTTCCAGTCGAGGTGCTCGGGCAGACGATATTCGACGGGCCCTACACGGTTCAAGAGAAGGTACTCAATTCGTGGAACAAAGTGAGCCACTGGCACGGCACTTTCGGACAGAGTTCCACCATCGAGAAGGTTTATCTCTCCTGGTTCGAGAAAACAAAATTCTACGATACAGTCATCGGTGGATTCGGTCCGCAGTGGGCCCTCCTCGGTATTCCAGCCGCGATACTCTTCACGTACAGATCACTGCGAAAGCGTGATCGACTGAAGATACTCGCCATTGCGCTCTTTCTGATCCCTGTTTTCGCGACGGTCGAGCCATGGAAGGCACGCTACCACATCGCTTTTGCGGGGTTTGTGGGTATCGTGATCGGGTACGCGCGAGATGCGATCGTGGTCGACTGGCGAAAGGCGTTCACGGTGCTGCTGATCGTCGTACTCTGTTTCGGGATGGTGATGAGTTCCCCCCATCGTCCCTTCGGGGTGTACATGCAGGATGCGACATCGACGCCGGGTGAGGATCGGACCGCGATGGAGATCAGGGGCCTCGGTCCCGTTAGTTGGGATAATTATACGGAGAAGGTCCCTCCGGATACCCACGTCGGTTTCGTCCTGGGCGATCGAGCGTTGCCGTACACCCTCTATGGTCATGGCTTCCGCAATCGGATAACCTATGTCGGCGACGAACCGACAAGGGAGGCGTTTCTCGATCGCCTCGAACGTGAGAGTATCGAGTACCTCGTATTGCACGAAGGGGAAATTGAGTCGGAGTGGGTCCAGGAAACGTCTCGCATAGAACAGCTACATTTCGAAAAGGGCCATTACATCTTCGAGGTAAGAGCATGAGCGAAGATACCGGTCGTCAGGAACGCGTGTACTTCGCTCTCGTGGCCCTGATGACGTATCTCTATTTCCAGGGCAACTGGTGGTTCGTTCGCGTTAGACACGCCGTCGACTACTGGCTACAGTTGCTCGCCTGAACCTGAGAGACGTGCCGAATCGAACCGCAAAGGGGTAGTGTCCCGACGGAGGAAGGTCTTCCATCGGGAGGCCGGACTCACATGCCAACGTCGACAATCGAACTACCCGAGGATCTCGCGTCACGCATCGAGGATCGACTGGAGTACACGGACTTCGATTCCGTCGACGAGTACGTGGAGTTCCTTACCCGCGAGGTACTAGGTATCGTCGAAGCGGAAGCCGAAACGGGAGGCGAAACCATCGACGAACGCGAGTCCGAAGTCAGGTCACGCCTGCGATCCCTGGGGTACATCGAGTGACGAGTATGGCCGAAAAAGATACGAGACGGAACGTCGTCCTCGTGACCGTCGACAGTCTCCGTGCTGACCACTGTGGCTTCATGGGGTACGACGACGACACGACGCCGACGCTCGACGCCATGGCTGAGGACGGGGTGGTGTTCCGGAACGCAGTGGCCCCCGGACCGAGTACGTCCGAATCGATGCCGGCCATCTTCACCGGACACTATCCGTTCGAGCGGAAGGGGGTGAGCGGGGCTATCGACGAGCGCATCGGCCGTATCAAACCTCACATGGACCGGCATCGGACTCTCGCAGAGCAGTTCTCGGAGCACGGGTATGCGACGGCGGGATTCACGCCGAACCCGTTCACGACCAGGTACTTCGGATTCGACAGTGGCTTCGACTACTACGAGGACTTCCTCGACGGATCGCGGGGAAAGTTCTACGAGTGGCTAGTCGAAGGACGATTGTCCGACAGTACCGTGGGAATGCCCGCACGTGTCCTGTTGAACTGGCTAGCCAAAGAGGAAGTGTTCAAGCGGTGGGAGCATTTCGTGGACGACGTTCTGGAGTGGGTGGAGACGGCGCCAGAGCCCTACTTCCTGTGGGTCTTTCTGATGGACGCACACCATCCGTATCTCCCTCCCCGGTCGTACAGATCGAAGAGCACCTTCCAGACACTGCGTGCGAATCTGGAATTGCGGAGGCAGAACTACGAGCCACCGTTTTCCGACCCCGTCGCGGAAACGTTGGTAACCGCGTACGACGACTCGATCCGGTACGTCGACGCGTTCCTCGACCGAATGCGAACGGAACTGAAAGGGGATCCGATCCTCGCGATCACGGGAGATCACGGGGAGGCGTTCGGTGAACACGGGACCTACGAACACCACGGTGGTGCCCTGGGCGAACACGGGAGCCAGGAGTACAACTCGTACCTATACGAGGAGAACATTCACGTCCCGCTCGTCGTGGCAAACACGGATGCGTCCGGAAGCGTAGAACGGCCGTTCTCGTTGCGATCTCTCTGTGACCTGTTCGACGTGTCGGAAACGGGCTTGGTGGTGAATCCGGATGCAACCGACCAGTTCGTCGTCTCGCGGACGTTCGACGGAGATTCCATCGCGGTCCGTGGTGGGCGGACGAAATACATTCGGGACGACGACCGCGAAGCAGTGTACGATCTCGAAGCCGGGGAATCGACGCCCATCACGGACGAACAACTCCGTCGATACATGTCGGAACTCACCGATGCGAAGTCGTGTGGACTTCAGGAAGGACAGCACATCGTCAAGGCGTGTGCGGACGTGGTATCCGAGCAGCAACTATGACCGCGTGGTCCGGGGGGCGTTCGGGTCTCGTCTTCAAGTACGGGCTCACCCTCGTGCTGGTCGCGTTGTTGGTGTTCGTGCTGTTCACCTCGATCGATCTCGGCGAACTCGTGACGACGCTCTCTCACGGGAATCCTGTCCTGTTCGGGGCGGCACTCGTAACGTATTACGTGACAGTGCCGTTACGAACGTACCGGTGGATAGTGCTGTTACGAGAGGTCGATCTGGAGTTGCCCCACGTCGTCGGTAACCTCGTGGTGATGTTGAGTCTCTTTTTCAATACGATTCTCCCCGCAAAAGCAGGAGATATCTACAAGAGTCACGTCGTCGGGATCCGGTACGACGTCTCGCGGGCGAGCGTCCTCGGAACGACCGCAGTCGAGCGAATACTCGACGTCATCCTCCTCAGCGGCGGCCTCCTCCTATCGATGGTAGTGTTGATAAACCCGTTCCAGGAGGCGACGAACGTCGGTGTTGTCGCCGGCGTCGTCCTCACAGTTACTGTCGTCGCCGTGGTGGTGCTGTTGCGGATACCGGTGAGATGGCTGCCGGGACGCGTCCGGAACGACCTCGAAAACTTTCTGTTGGGAATCCGGTCCATCGAGAGCAGTTACGTTCTCGGCTCGGTGGGGTTGCTTTCAGTGGTGATCTGGGGTGGCAACGTCGGCCGGATCTATCTCCTCTCGGTGGCACTCGACATCGGCATCAGCCACGTCGAGGTGATATTCGTGGCACTACTGATCTCGTTTCTGACCGGGCTGCCGTATACGCCCGCCGGGATCGGTGCCGTAGAGGTGGGTGGAGGGGTTGCCCTTCTCGCGTTCGGCGTCACCCGAGAGAGCGGAGCCGCGTTGCTGTTACTGGACCGTGCCATAACGATAGCCAGCGTCGTCATCGTCGGCGCTGTGATATACACGGTGTTGCATGCGAGAGATGCCGACATTCTCCGGGGAGATCCCCTCACCTGAGTCCGAGAAAACGCTGTAGATCGAGAAGTTTCGTAACCACGTGGCCGGACAGGTACCTGCCTCGTCCGGCTACCCTGGTATTGCCAGCACGAATGTCACGTACCGGATCGTCTTCGACCAGTGTATAGGCCCGCCCCACCTCGAACGGGAAGTGGGCGTCACTTCCCCCGGTCCGAGAGAGGGACAACGACGCAGCCACATGTCGGGCCTGTCGGTTGAACGCCGATCGGATGCAACGTGAATTGATAGTCTCGATGCCGTCTATGGAGGCTTGGACAGACCGATACGATTCCCCCAACGACTCCCTGAAGGAGTCGAACGGATGTGACAGGACGGCCACGCCGTGCTGATCGTGAATCGCATCGATGACCGCCGGTGGCTCTCCGCGCGACGGAACACTATCGACACTGAGAGCGAGGATATGTCCTTGACTGGTACTGACTTCAACGCCGGCAACGACGCGCAGATCAGTCCCGGCGGCGTCTCGGACTGCCTCGACGTTTGCCATCGTGTCGTGGTCCGTGATGGCGATGCCGTCGAGTCCCCGTTTTTCGGCCGCTGTTGCTATCTCGGAAGGGGTGGCGCTCGAGCATGGGGAAGCGTTCGTATGCACTTGTAGGTCGAACTTCTTCATCCGGAACCACCCTGGACAAAGTAAATCACCGCGACGATACTGATCACCCAGCCAGTCACGTATACGAAGAATCGAGCGTCTTTGAGTAGTGATGGCGGCAGCGGTGCTCGCCCCCTGAGCGACATCAGTCTGAAAAACCGGATGACTCCCAGACATACGAACGGGAGAGACACGACCAACATGGGTGTTCGCCCGAGGACCGAATAGAGTCCGTAACTAGTGAGCAAGGCGATACCGACAGCAGTCATCACACGCTCCAACAGGGGCCGTGAATAGGTTTCAAGAACATCTCGGGAGGTCTGATCGACCGTAGCGAGTTCGTGATGGCGCTTCCCCAGCGCCATCAGCAACGCCAGCAGAAACGTACAGAGAACGAGCCACGGACTAATCGTCGCTTGAATGACGACCACCCCGCCGATCGCCCGTAACAAGAATCCGGTGGCCACGACAACGACATCAAGGAGGGGTACACGCTTCAGGAACAGGGAATAGACGACGTTCTGAGATAGATACAGCGCAATGATGACGAAAAACGCATAATCGAGGGCCATACTGAGCCACACCCCTGTCCCCACCAGCGTCAGACCGAAAGCACTCGCAGCGGGAACGGACACCTGCCTGCTCGCAATCGGGCGATGGCGTTTCGTGGGGTGATTGCGATCGGCTTCACGGTCAACGATATCGTTGAATATGTAGACGGCGCCGGCAGCTGCACAGAATGCGACGACGGCGACTGCGACTTCGCGAAAATGGCCGGGGTGAAAGAGGTTACCTGAAAAGACGATACCGACGAACAGCAGCGACTGTTTGTACCACTGTTTCGGACGGAGTTCCTGAAGGAGACCCAGAGCCGTCGCCCGCGCCTGCATCAACAGCGGTCGAGTCGCCATGTCGTATACCTGATGTGCGATAGAGATACACAAATGACTTGCGTCAGAGCCCTCGAATTTCGTTCGGCAGCATAACCTTTCGTAGGAACTTAATTTGATCTATCTGACATCCGTCGTTTCACCATCCCACACGACTGGTGTGGGTCCGCAAGGACGTTCCTCCGAAGCCAGCAAGACGACCCATTTATTCCCGTGCCCCGGAAAAAGGAGCTAGATCCCCCACGCATGCAGATCGCACTGCTCGCCCCCCGGGATCCGATCCCGATCTACTCCGGCCTGATGGAGCGCATCTATCAACTCGGGGAGACGCTCGGCGCCGACCACGACGTGACCCTCTACTACCCGGACGAGCCGAGCCAGCGATCCACCGACGGACGCACCCCCGAGACCTGTCGGTTCGAGCGGGTCGGCATCCAGAACCCGCTCCTCTCGACCCTCGACAGCGTCGTTCCCTCCTACTCCGCACTCAGAGGCCTCTACAAGACCCATCCGTGGCTCTACCCGACGCTGCGATCGAAACTCCGCGAGGCCGATCCCGACGCAGTCGTGGTCGAGATGCCGTACCTGGCGCCGGTCGCCCTCGCGGCCGCCCGCGGATTGGACGCGCCAGTCGTCCTGAGCGAGCACAACGTCGAGTACACACTCGCCGAGCGCCTCGACATCGGGGGTGCCGGTCTCCTGAAGCCCTTCGAGACGACCGTCGCCAACAGCGTCGACACCGTCGTCACCGTCTCGGAGGCGGACAGGCGGACCCTCGACCGCGACGTGCGGACGCCGATCCGCGTCGCCCCCAACGGCGTCGACGTCAACCGGTACGCTCCCGCGGCGGCCGACCGGGCGGTCACCTACGACACCGACGGGCCGGTCATCGTCTATCACGGCAACCTCGGGAACGCCCAGAACGGCGACGCCGTCGAGCGCCTCGTCGAGTCACTTCTCCCCGAGATCAGGAGGATACACCCGGAAGCGACGCTGGTCCTAGTGGGTCCAAATCCCCCCGAGCTTGACATAGACGGAGTCCAAGTGACAGGGCTGATCGATGACCTCCCAGCACATATCGCCCGCGCCGACCTCGCTCTCGTGCCGCTGCGTGCGGGATCGGGAACTAAGCTGAAGATCCTCGAATATCTCGCCGCCGGGACGCCCGTCGTGACGACGACGGTCGGGGCCGAGGGGTTGCCGCTCGTCGACGGCAAGCACGCGATCATTCGCGAGACGGATTCGGAACTCGTCGCCGCCACGGACAGACTCCTGTCCGAGCCGTCAGCCGGGAAAGACCTCGCCCGGAACGGCCGTGAACTCGCCGAGACGGAGTTCGCCTGGGGGCAGACCCTCAAACCATACCGGGAACTGCTCGCGGGGCTGGTCGAGAGAGGTGAACACGTTGATTAGGAGGGGTGCCGACGCCCAAAGTAATGACAGATTGCCCCCGCAACGTCCTCCTGATAACCATCGATTCCCTGCGCTATGACACTGTAGACCCACTAGAGCGGTTGTCCCTCTCCGATCCACTCAGGTTCGAGAAGGCTTTCGCCACCGGTCCGGGTACGTCACCCTCGTTCCCGGGCATCCTAACGGGAACTCTCCCTCTCTCCCACGGAGGCCTCGGCCCGCTCACCGAGGGGCGACCGATGCTCGCCGAACACCTGCAGGACGCCGGATTCGCCACGGGTGGCTTCCAATGCAATCCGTTCCTCTCCAAACACTTCAACTACGACCGTGGGTTCGACATCTTCGAGGACTACCAGCATCCGCTGATGGGTGTCGCGACGAAACTCTTCCCCCGGGGGATCGAACTCGATGGCCGACTTGGAGCCATCGACGACATCCTCCACCTGACGGACGCGATCAAGTGGACCTATCAACTGGTCGCCGGGAAACCACGACCGTACGTCAGCGCAGAAGTCGTCACCGACGATGCTGTCGAATGGCTTGCCGGTGCCTCCGAGCCGTTCTTCTGCTGGGCACACTACATGGACGTCCACCATCCCTGCTTCCCGCCCCGGGAGTACCGGGCCGACCACGGCGTCGCGGACATCGAGCAGGCCGACGTCGCCGAGTCCTACAGTGCCCTGGTCAGCGACCCTGGCGCGCTGACAACAGCCCAACTAGCCGATCTCGAAGCCCTCTATCACGCGGCGATCGACTATACCGTCGACCAGACCGACCGGCTGATCGAGCGCCTTCGAGACGACGGGCGCCTCGATGAGACGCTCGTGGTCGTCACCTCGGATCACGGCGAATTGTTCGGCGATCACGGACAGTACGGCAAGCCGGAACGACTGTACGACGAACTCCTCCGGGTGCCATTGTGGGTCACCAACGGACCCGACCACCTCGAAGATGCCACTGATGACCTGGTGAGCCTGCTCGACGTCCCGCCGATGATTCACGACGCGCTCGAAATCGACATCCCCAGCGCCTACGAGGGGCGCCGGCCGGGCGTCGGCGATCCGCGGGAATACGTCCTCGCCGAACACGCCGTCGAGGACGAGGTGATCGTGGGGGCTCGCTCGGCGGCGTGGCTCTACGAAGCCGACGAGATCCGCGACGAACACCGGCTGTTCGATCTCCGTGAGGGGTTCGAGCACGTAGCCGCCGACGCCGAAGGGGAGGGACCAGCCCGCGTCAGGCGCATCGTTCGCAATCGGCTGGACGTACTCGACGTCGAGGCCACGCAACTCGCCGAAGAGGTGGAGGGCGACGTCGAATCGCGACTCGAAGATCTGGGGTATCTGTAGCGACGGGTGCGTCACACAAGCTATTAACGCGCGCTGGTCGTCACCCGACGTATGCCAATCGACTGGACAGACACAGATGTCCTGGTGACCGGCGGCGCCGGCTTCATCGGGTCACACCTCACCGAGGAGCTCGTCGAACGCGGCGCAAACGTCCGCGTGGCCGACAACTTCGAGCGCGGCGACCCGGCGAACCTGGCGACCGTCGAGGACGAGATCGACCTGCAACCGCTCGATCTCACGACGCCCCGCGGGTGTATTGAAGCGACCGAAGGGATGGATTACGTCTTCCACCTGGCGGCCTCTGTCGGCGGCATCCACTACATCCAGCGGGAGAACGTGGGCGGACTTACCCCGTCGGTTCTGATGAACCAGCAGATGCTTGAGGCCGCAACGACCAACGACGTCGATCGGTTCATGTTCGCCTCCAGCGCCTGTATCTATCGGCAGGAACACGACGACCTCAACAGGTTCAGCGAGGACCAGGCAGTCCCCGCCGATCCCCACAGCACCTACGGCTGGGCGAAGATCCTCGGCGAGGTGGCCTGTGACGCCTACCACACCGACACCGACGTCGACACCGGCGCAGTACGTATCTTCAACTGTTACGGGACACGCGAAAGTCTCGATCCGGCGTCGAGTCACGTCATCCCCTCGTTGTGTCGGAAGGTCATCGAGGCTGAAGACGGGGACTCGATCGAGCTGTTCGGCGACGGCACCCAGGAGCGGGGGTTCATCTACGTCACCGACCTCGTCGAAGGGATGATCCGGGCGATGGAACGCAAGACGGACGGCGAGCCGATCAACCTGGGCAACGGAGAGGAGGTCGTCACGATGAACGAATTGGCCGAGCAGATCATCGAAATCAGCGGCAAAGACATCGGAATCGAGCACGACCTCTCGAAGCCGACCGGCACCGACAAGTACGCCTGTGACATGACAAAGATGAGCCGGGAACTCGACTGGGAACCGGCGACACCCCTCGAGGAGGGGCTTGAGACAGTCTACGCGTGGGCCGAGCGCGAACTCGAAGGGACTAAGCGCGATCCGGCCGGGAGGGCAAACTGATGAACTGGAACGGAGAGTCCGTCCTGGTGACCGGTGGCGCATCGTTCATCGGGTCACACCTCGTCGAAGAGTTGGTAGCCGAAGGAGCAGACGTCCGCGTCGCCGACGACTTCTCGAGCGGGAAACGGGAGTTCCTCTCGGCGGTCGAAGACGACATCGAGATCTTGGAGGGAGACCTCCGGCGCTGGGAGGTCGCCGAGGAGGCATCGGCGGGCATCGACACCGTGTTTCACCTCGCGGCCGACCACGGCGGCCGCGGATACATCTCTAGCTACCCGGCCAACTGCGCGACGAACATGGCCCTGGACACGATGGTCTACGAGACCGCGGCCCAGAACGGAGTCGAACGCATCTGCTTTGCCTCCAGTGCCTGCACCTATCCGACGGACATCCAGCAGGAACGAAAGCGATTGGCCGAGGACATGGTCAGTTTCGAGGAGCGCGGCGGCGCCTACGCCGACGAGGTCTACGGCTGGGCGAAACTCATGGGCGAGCGCTCGCTGATGGCCTACGAGGAGCAGTACGACATTGACGCCAGCATCGTCCGCATCTTCACCGCCTATGGACCACGGGAAAACGAGACCCACGCGATCATTGCCCTGATGGCGAAGGCCCTCGCCCAGCAGGATCCTTACGAAATCTGGGGGGACGGCGAGCAAACGCGCAACTTCACGTACGTCAAGGACATCACGAGTGCACTCCGCCTGGCAGCCGAGAACGTTACCGATGCGACGCCGATCAACGCCGGCATTAGCCGCTACGTGACGATCAACGAGGCCGCCAAAGCGGTCTTTGCGGCCTTCGACTGGGAGCCCGGCGATATCGACTACCTGACGGACAAACCCGTCGGTGTCAGGCATCGCGCGGCCGACACGACACGCGCCGAGGAGTTGCTCGGGTGGGAACCCGAGTACACCGTCGAAGAGGGGATCGCCAACACTGTCGAGTGGTACGTCGAAAACCGCGACGAGGAGGAGGTCCGGGAAAACCTCGAGACGCTCCTGTACGAACGCTGACTCCATCTCGATGACGGACGATCAGACGGAATACGTCCTCGTCACCGAGTATTTCCACCCGGACACGGCATCGACCGGTCAGCTGATGACTGATCTAGCGGTCGGCCTCAAGGACCGGGGACTCGATATGACCGTCTACACAGGCCAGCCGAACTACCGGGGCGGCCCAAACGAGCGACAGCCGCGCAAATCTACCCATCAGGGAGTCTCTGTCAATCGGATCCGAGCACCGCAATTACGCCAGTCGTCACTCCCACGCCGTCTGTTCAACTGGGGCGTGTTCACGATCTGGATGTTTCTCGTACTGCTGGTCAGCCGATCGGACGGTGATCGAGAAGTCCTGTTCGTATCGAATCCGCCGATGTTGCCGATCGCGATGTGGATCGTCTGTCGGATCCGGGGTTGGGACTATACGTACATCGTCTATGACCTCTATCCGGATCAACCAGTCGAGCTCGGTTACCTATCTGAGGATGGACTGATACATCGAAGTTGGGCAGCGTTGAATGGCCGCGCACTTCTGGCAGCGACGAACGTCGTTGCCCTCGGCCCACGAATGGAAGCACGAATCGCCGCCCAGGCAGGTCCGATGTTCGACAAAGACACCGTCACCATCATTCACAACTGGGCCGACGCTGACTTCATCGAACCAAAGGAGAAGTCTGAAAATACGTTCAGTGAGGAACACGACCTCGTAGACTCGTTCACCGTTTTGTACTCCGGTAATATCGGTGAGTTCCACGATCTGGAAACCGTCGTCGATGGGGCCGCGCGGTTCAACGATGACGACGTGACGGTTCTCATCATCGGGGAAGGAGACAACAAAGCGTCGATCGTCGACAGAGCTGAAGCCAACGGCACCCGGGGAGAGACTGTCGAGTTTCTCCCCTACCAGCCTCGTGACGTACTCCCGGAGTCGTTGACGTCGGGGGACGTCTCCGTTGTGACTGTCCGAGAAGGATTCGAAGGGATCTGTGTCTCGAGCAAATTATACACGGCGATGGCAGCCGGAATGCCCGTGTTAGGTATTGTCCAGCCGGAAGACGACGAGGCGCGCATCATCGACGCGTTCGATGCCGGAATCCACGTCGAACAGGGGGATGTCGATGGTTTCGTCGAGGCCATCGATACCTGGCGGTCGAATCCAGAGCACAGACGACAACAGGGGGCGAACGCAAGAGCTGCCTTCGAGTCGTACTTTACGAAGACTCAGTCGATCGATCGGTACTACCGACTGTTGACCGACGGCGCGGTAGCACCCGACGTCACACGAACGACCGCAGTGACGTCGACTGAATCGGCCTGAACGTACAGGAATTCGTTAGGCGAGAGTATCAGGCGTCTTCGCTCGCTAGATCAGCAAGCGTCGACCCAGTTAGCGGTCGCTCATACACACGGACTGTATCCAGCGATATCGGGGCATGCTGTGATCCGCTCTTACTTCCAAAAGTAAGCGATCTACCCGAAATCCGGTTGAGCGCGTCCGTGTTGGTCGTTTGAACGAGCGTGCCGTTCCGGTAGAGGCGCAACTCGTCGCGCTCACGGTCCAATACCAGCCCGACGTGTGTCCACTGGTCGAACTGCGTGGTTTTGATTCCGAAATTGCGGACGACAGCCCCGTCAGTACCCACCATCCGGACCCCGAAATCACCCGTCTGGGTCCGGGCCCAGATCCCGAGTCCACTGTCCTGAATCGTGTTCAAGACTGTCGGATACCGCTCGGACGACGCACTCAGGTTCCCCTTGATCCAGAACGCCAGTGAGAACGAACCGTTCCCGATCGCTGGTGCCCGGGAGTCCGGCACGACAAGATCGTCGTCCTCGCCGTCGAATGCGATCGCCGCCCCATCGACGCCGGGCTCGAAGTCCGGATCGCCCCGGACCTGGGCGTGTGCGTCACCCACTCGGTCGACGACGTGCTCGTCCAGTCGTTCGTCGAAGGTCCAGCGCGTAACCTCGCCCCGATCACCGTCTACCTTCAGCCGTTCGTCCACGACGTACCTGCCATCTGTAACTGCTCCCTCCGGGACCGACGCCTGCCCGTCACCGATCGCGTAGTCGCCGGCGTACGGGACGGTCACGGCGAACGCGTCGCCGGCACTTCCTTCCACACGACGCTCGTAGGTGAACGAATCGCCTGGGACCGAGACAGACGTCGAAACGGGACGCGTCGCGTTCGAGTGGGCGACGCCGATCAACGTCGCCCCGGGGACGACCTCGAACACTTTTCGATCCCCGTCGGCGTACACACCGCGATAGTGTGAGACACCGGGGACATCCCCATCACGACTCCCCCAGTACTCAGAGAGTCGTGTGTGCGTCGAAGTCCGGGCGATCGAACCATTATCCCTCGCGTCGACGACGACAAATCCATTCCGCCCATCGTCTCGTAGACGTTCGGACCACTCCTCTGGTTCACTCGACGTCAGGAAATCCTCGAAGTTGTCCTGGGCATAGCGATACGATTCGGACTCCCCGTTGACGAAGTAGTTGTACACGCGGTTCCGTCCCCAGTCGCTGAAGACGTAGTTCTCCGGATACGCTAGCCCCTGCTCCTCAGCGTACGTGTCGGTCCAAGTGGCCGTTCGATACGTTTCGCCGTCGACCATTAACTGGCTCTGCTTGACGGGCGTTTGGACGAATCCAAGACTGCCGACGAGCAAGAAGAGAGCACCGAGCAGGAAAACAGTCCGTCGATCAGGGAGAGCCAACGATCGAGTGCGCTCGTCGTCCGACATCCGCTGTCGATCGTCGACCGAGAACGACGACACGGGTGCAGCGAGGTCGACGACGTTCGCCAGGTGGACGAACCCGACGCCTGCAAAGACCGCCGTAAACAACGCCAGTTGTCCAGCAAACCGAATCTGGACGATCGAGAGAACGAAGAAGTACCAGGCGTAGACGGAAACGACCAGCCAGTCGGGGCGATCACCACGCCAGGCCCGCCAGCTGAACCAGGCCATGTAGGGGAGCGCGAGCAAAAGCACGAGCCCGAACAGCAGAATCGGGCCAACGATACTCCCGATCTCCCCACTAAAGATAGAGTAGGTTTCCGCGATGCCGCTTTGTCCCGTCCGGACGAAATACCCGTATGCTGAGTTCACAGCGTCACCGATCGCGGGCACGAAGACGAACGCGCTCGCTGCACCGACCAATCCTGCGCTCACTTCGAGGGCAGCCGTCGAGCGCGCCGACAAACCGGCCTCGAGCGCGAGACTGCCGAATAGGGCGACGCCGAGACCGCCGGCAAACAGGAGTAGCGGAGACACAGCTCGATAGAACGGTGCCCACCCGAAGAGGAGATGTGGGATCACCGTGAGCAGGCCACCCGCTCCGACAGCGGCGAGCATTGGACCGCTGGAAACGAGAGGACTTCGCTCCTCACAAGCGTCAAGAACGGCCAGCGTGAGGAGGACGACGACGACCGGAAAGATCAGCAACGGGCCACCTCGCCAAGCGAGCGTGTTGCCCGTGATCCCCACTCCAACGGCGGCGACGCCGTCCCAATTCATCGTCCGGAACAGACGACTATCCGCCCCGCGACGGCTACGCTGAGTCGCGAGCACCACGAGACCGTAGGCTGTCAGGCTGAGCCAAAGATAGTCGAACGCGTGGTGGTCGGCAAAGCCGAGCATGGTTCGGAACGCGTGTGTAGGCGTGATAGCGAGAAGGAGGACAGACGCGATGCCGATCCGGCGATCCGCGGTGAGTCGAACACTCAACAGATAGACGAGAAACGCAGACCCGACGCCAACGAGTGGCGGATACCAGGCGAGAATTCGACCGGCGACGTCGGGAGCCCCGCCGACCAGCGCACTCGCCCACCACAGCACGACGACTGTCAGTGTGTCCCGTGCGTATCCGCTCGTCGGCAGTTCCGAAAACGCCCCGAAATCGAACGCACTGCTCGTACGGAGCAGTTCCTCGACCCAGTACAGGTACCCGTAGGGGTCGTTGCCAGCGAGGACGACGTCGCCGTTGCGGAATACACTCCCGTATGCAAGACCAATTCGGGCGAAAGCCACCACGAGGAGTGCGCCACAGAGAACTGCCGCCGTTCGACGGTCTACGGATGGGGCTTGAAAGGGAAACGACCAGCCTCCGAGCTGGCTTTCGTCAGTACTTTCGGGGGGTTCCGTCCCATCGAGTACCGCCAGTACTGCATCCCGATCGGCAAGCCGGTAGCCGTTATCGCCTTCCGTGACAATACCCCTGGAAACGATCTCACCGAAATCCCCAGAATCAAGGGACGTATCGTCAAACGACCACGGCTCCTTCTCGTCAAGTTCCACTAACTCGCGGAACGAATCCGCGAGATAGGGTTTCTCTTCGAGAAGGGAGTCGGTCGCCTCCCGGACGTCAGCCATATCCGACCCACCAGCGAGAAGTGTATTAAACGCTCGGAGCCAGTCGGGCGAGTCACAAGGGTTACCCGTCCCACTCGCGTTTCGACTCGTGATGTGGCCCTGGGGACACCTGGCTGCTGGATACCTGCTATACACGGCGTTCGAACGCGTGCTGACCGACCATCCGCCCGGTGACCTCGCGACGATCTGGCTGGTCGTCGGAACGCAACTGCCGGATCTGATTGATAAACCACTGGCCTGGACGCTCCAGGTGCTACCGAGTGGCCGATCGTTCGGTCACTCACTCCTCATCCTCGTCCCGTTGCTGCTCGTCGCGGCCTATCGCTCGAGCGGCCGCTATCGGACGGCGATCGTCGCACTCGGAACTGGACACGTCACTCATCTATTAGGAGATATAGTCTATCCGCTGACAGTCGGTCAGATACACCACGTTGGCTTTCTCGGTTGGCCGCTGATACCGCCCATCGACTATCCTACAACCCAGAGCTTTCTCGCCCACTTGATGGGTATCGACCTGACACCGTGGTTTACCGGCCAATTGGCGCTGGTCGTCGTCGCAATCGTCGTCTGGACCGTCGATGGCAATCCTGGATTGCGTGTCTTCGACGGCAGATAATAGCTCGTTGCCCGCAACCGCTACGCCAACAGCTACGCCAGATAGCCGATATCTTCCAAGCGTTCCTCGACATCCTCGTCCAGGTCCTCACGCCCGTCACCGCCCGCCGAACCACGTTCGGGAATCGGTTCACGCGTCCGTACTTCCCGCATTGCCACGTCACTGTCCGCCTCGAACGCCGAGAGAACGGGCTGGCCGTCCATATCAGCCGGCACGGCCTGGTCCAGCCAGTGCAACACGGTCGGCGCGATATCGGAAATCCGGATCGTCCCCAGATCATTCGTAGCAACGTCCTCGCCGTGGAACAGGACCATTCCGGCGGGCACGTTCTCGGCGCGCCAGTCGTCGGGTTCAGTCACCACGCTGTCCCCGCCGATGGCCCCGCTCGTGTGGACGCCCGGCCGCTGGTCGAACACCAGGTCCGGCGCGAGATCGACGTACGGCCCGGAATATATCTCCTCGGGCCGGTAGATCTCTCTGGCGATCGGCTCGCCCGTCGTGCTCGTCGCGTCGGCGAGGTCAGCCTGGAGATCCTGCAGGATCGACTCGCGTTCGGCCTCGTCGTCGGCATTGACGTAGACCAATCCCTGCCCGCTGCCGATCGCCGTCGTCTCCTCCCAATCGACTGCAGATAACTTGGCCTCGCGCTGGACGCCCTCGTCGCTGGGGAAGCGCTCGATGATCCGCCGGGGCACCAGCGGCCGAATGTATTGTTCGAGGCCCAACGAGCGGACGATCCCGGCGATTCGCTCCTGGGTGAAGCCCAGGTCGTGCAGCCGGGAGGCCAGACTCGCGGTCGTCGAGAGGTAGCCCTGCTCTTCGAGCCACCGGTTGACGTAAAACACCGTGTCGATCTCCGTACAACCGTGATCGGACATCAACACGAGGTTGTACTCACCCTCGAGGAAGTGGCGCAGTTCCTCGTCGACGATCTCCCAGGCCTCGCGTGTTTCGGGTCCGTCCCAGAAGTAGTGCTGGAGGACGTTCAGGTGAAAGAGCGTGACGTGCAGAAAGTCCAGCTCGTCTTCCTCCAGTAACGTTCGGGCCGTTCGCAGGCGGGTCCGAAGCAGGTCGTGGACCATCTCGACCTCGCGGTCGGCGTCCTCGTTTGACGTCAGCACGTTCGCGGGGTGGACGCGGTAGTCGAAGCGATCTTCCAGTTCGGCCTGCAACTCGGGCGGTTCGGTGTAGTCGTCCTCGCCCGAGCGCGGCCCGCCGGCGACCATTGGGCCGTCGATCGCCCGCGGGGGGTAGGACATCGGGAGGTTGACCACGCCCGTCCGGTGGCCGGCGTCGTTGAGGTAGTCCCACAGTTCCGGACTCCGGAAGTCAGTCGAGTCGGGCAGGTGCATCGAGCGATCCTCGGTGTCGATGCGTTCCCACCAGTAGACGCCGAGTTTGCCCGGGTTCTTCCCCGAGGCGTAGCACTTCCAGTTCGGGCAGGTGACCGGCGGGAGGTGGCTGCGGGAGACCCCCGAGGCCCCCTCCTCGCGGAGGCGTTCGATGGTCGGCAAGTGGCCCGCCTCGATCCAGGGCTCTAACAGTGGCCAGTTGGCCCCGTCGAGGCCGACGACGACGGTCGGTTTCATCTAGGTTGTACTGAGCCAATGGCCACTAAAGGTATTCTGTTCCCGGTTTGAGGTGGTCGCCCCCTGGAGAGGGCTGCCCGCTGTGACTCCGTTCCAATTACCCCGAACCCAACCCACAACCGGATCGATCCCCTAAGAAAGGTAGATGAACAGCGGGACACAGGTGAAAAGACGATGACTGACGACGATACAGGCCACCGGCTCGTGGCCGCCGTCTACGATCCGCTGACCGCGCCCTTCGACGAGCGGCTGCTCGGTGACCACCGCGAGTACCTCGCGCGTGGGCTGGACGGCTCAGTCCTGGATCTCGGGGCCGGGACCGGCGCGATGTTCCCCTATTTCGCGGCCGCCGCAACCGACGAATCGAGTCTCGACTGCCACGCGATCGAACCAGATCCACACATGCGACAGCGGGCCGAGTCGCGGGCCAAGGACCTCGATCTGGCGATCGATATCCGACCGGATCCCGCGGGATCGCTGCCCGACGACGACGATTCGATTAGCACCGTCGTCGCCTCGCTCGTGCTCTGTACGATCCCCGACGTGCAAGCGGCACTCGATGAGGTCGCCCGCGTCCTCAAGCCGGGTGGCGAGTTGCGGCTCCTCGAACACGTCGCCGCCGACGGCTGGACCGGACACCTCCAGACTGCCGTCAATCCGGTCTGGAAGCGCGCGGCGGCCGGCTGCCACCTAAACCGGGACACCGAGGCCACGTTGCGTGGCCACGATCGTTTCGACGTCCGGGAACTGACGACCCTGGAGATGGGAGTGCCGCCCGTACAGCCGTTCATTCGCGGGACGCTGGAAGTGCGTACGTAACTGTTCTGGGCGCGAACCGAGTCACTGTCGTCTCAGTGGAACCAAGTCGACGCGCTAAAACACACTCGCGTCCGAGAACCGTCTATGCGCCAGTTCGTCGTACTCGGCCACGAGGCCCCGACGACGCCCGAATTCTCGCTCGACGACTTGCCGGGCTCGGCGGGCCGCCTCGACGTGCTCTGTCGGTGTCTGAACGCCGCCTTCTTTCGATCGCACGGCATTCGCGAAGACGTTCGCGTTCGCCTGGTGTTGGGCGATGAATTCACGCTCCGGTTGGAGGGGCGCGAGCTACAGGGCCTCAACCCCGACGAGCGCAGCACGGCCGCCCGGATCCGGAGTACCCTAGAACGCCGCGACGAGGCGATCGGCCACCAGGCAGTCGAGACGTCGCCCGGGATCTATCTTTCGCGACGCGGTGTCGAGGCCGCCCTGCGTGACGCTGCCGCGGAGGGACAACTCCTGCAACTCCACGAGGACGGGACGCCGATAATCGACGGGGGCGTTCCGGCCGATCCGGTGTTCGTACTCTCGGATCACCAGGACTTCACCGACGCCGAACAGGGCCTACTCGAAGAGTTGAACGCGAGGCGAATTCGGCTGGGGCCGACCGCGGTCCACGCCGATCACGCGATCACTGTCGCCCAGAACTATCTCGACACGGACGGATTCGAAACCTTCTGACCGATCGACGGCCGTTACTCGATCCGGAGATCGCCACCGTCATCGCTGGCGTTTTCGTCCCACTCCAGTTCGAATTCGACGCTGAGTTCACCGTGGCCATCAGCCGGCCCCTCGCGTTCGGCCTTGACTTCGAACGTCGGCCGTGCCGGCGGGTCCATGGTGACCGACTGGTCGCCGGCCGACAGCGAAATCGGGTCGCCACCGTCGAGATTGTCGGCGACAGTCCGGAGATACGAGGCAATTTCGTCACGGGACAGCGAACGTTCCGTCTCGAAGAGCACTTCTTCTGGCATAGGTGAACAGAGGCGCGAGAAGGGGATAAGTGTTTCAGCACTAACAATCCGCGCGCCGACAAATTCGCCCGACTGGACGTGTCTCGCAAGAGTTAAAGGCAAACGCCGGCAAGAGTTCGACTGCGGGCCGGTGGGGTAGCTTGGTATCCTTCGGCCTTCGGGTGGCCGTAACCGCGATTCGAATTCGCGCCGGCCCATTTCTGCCCGCAAACAAACTCGTGAGCGGGCAGTACATGCTGCCGAAAGAATTCGAGCCAGCAAGTCGCAGCGCGCGAACGAGGTGAGCGCGACCGTCTTGCTCAGTTCGACATTCGCGCCGGCCCACTTTTCACCCCACGTCGCGACCGTGAGCGACAGCGAACGGGCCGTCGTGAGTGCGAAATGGAAGAGCAAGCGGATTCGCGCCGGGCAAGTGCTCTCGTAGCCCAAGACGACACCAAGAAACAATCAGGACCGACTCGACCGGCCAGACGAACAGGCCATAGCTGTTTCACCTGCTCTGGGACGAGCGAAGTCCCGGAGAGCGGCGCCTATATCGCGGTTCGTGGCGACGACCAGACCCACGGGGGCATGGAATGGTCGTCAATCTCGACACAGAGTCACCCGAAGCGTCAATCAAGGAAGCGAGACGGGCTTGGACCGAATCTACATCCAGACTAACTGCGCGTGACGCGTGCCGTCGATATCCAGCACGTTGGCTTCGTCGACAAAGCCCTGCTCGAGGGCAATCGAGACGGCTGTCTCGCCGACGAGGTTGGCCGTGTCACACTTCGCGAGACTCGCGGCGACGCGCTCGGCGTCGGCGACGTCGCCGCCGTAGAAGTCCTCGGTGACCGAAAGAGAGAGATCGCCCTCGGTGAACGTCTCGCCGAGAATATCGGCGTCACAGACGGCGACGAGCAGTCCGTCTTCAGTCTCGCGTTCGGAGACTAACAGACCGTCACTCGCGTTCTCACTCATGCTACTCGCGCAGCTCCTGCTGGCGTTGATCGATCATCTCTTCTTCGGTTTCCTGGCGCAACTCGTCGGCCTCCTCGACGAGTTCTTCGGCGCGTTCGTCCTCACCGACCTGTTCGTGGGCACGGGCCTTCTGTTCCAGCAGGTCCGCGCTCCGGAAGCCGAGTCTGACGGCATTGTCGAAGGCATCGATGGCGTCCTCGGCGAGCCCGCGTTCCAGCAGGAAAAAGCCGCGATTGTACCAGGCTTGGGCGAAGCGGGGGTCGATCTCGACGGCCCGTTCGGCGTGTTCTAAGGCCTGCTCGGACTGGCCGGATTCCCAGAGTGCGTAGGCGAGGTTCGTCTCCGCGGTCGCGGCGTGTTCGGACTCGGCGTCGATGTTCAACGCTTCCCGGTAGGCACCGATCGACGCGTCGTACTCCTCGAGTTCGGCGTGGGCGACACCCTTGTTCACCCAGGCCTCCTGGGTGATCGCGTCGTCGTCGGCAAAGCGAGCGGCCCGTTCGAGTGCCTCGGTGGCCTCCTCGAAGCGCTGGATGCGCGTGTACTCTAGGCCCACGTCGAGTAAACTCTCGGCGTCGACTTCCTCGTCAGGGATCGCATGTTCGTCCAGTAGATCCCCGACTACCCGCGAGTCGACGGGATCGACCGCATCCGGATCGACGGCGAGTTCAGGCGGTTCCAGATCGAACCCCTCGTAGGGGTCGGAAAAGCCTTGGCCCTCGGAGAAACGATGGTCTTCGGAGTCATCAGTCATGAAACAGTCTACGCGAGTCGAATGGTTAAGGGCTACGTCCGCGCAGCGGCCGAATCATTTTGTACACCGGGCCGTAATATAAACTATGACGGACGACCGTGTGGCGGACCTGGTCGACGATGCTGTGGATGTGGAGGGAATCCGCCGATATCTGCGGAATTCGGACGTTCTCTTTGCGGTCCTGTTCGGCTCGCTCGTAAGCGACACGGCTCACGAATCTTCCGATGTCGACGTAGCACTCCAGTTTCCGGACGAGATGACGCCAAAAGAACGCTTTCGGCATCGAAATCGACTCGACGCCGAACTACAGACGTATGCCGAGCGATTCGTCGACGTGAGTGATATCGAAGCGCTACCAGTACCCGTTGCACGTGCGGCACTCCGGGATGGAATTCGACTCGTCGGTGATGAACAGGAGATTGACGCGTACCGCAAGCGGGTCGAATCCGAGTACGAGACGTCTGCTGAGCGACGAGAGCAGGAACGTCGAGAATTCATCGATCGTCTGGCGAAAGGAGAGTTATAGATGGTCGACGAGGAAGTAGTCGTGACCAAGTTGGAACAGGTCAACGAATTTGCGCACGACCTCGAAGAGATGCGTGGGCTGTCGAAGGACCAGTACGTCTCGGATATCGTGATTCAGCGGGCGGTCGAGCGGACGTTCATGAATCTGATTCAGTCGTGCATCGACCTTGCCCAGCATATTCGTGCCGCCGAGGATCTGACGGCGGCGCGGACATCGAAAGAAGAGATCGAAGCTCTCGGCAAAGAAGGCATCATCTCCGCCGAGACGCAAGAACGACTCGAAGAAGCCGTCGGGTTCCGAAATGTACTCGCCCATCGGTATGGGGACGTAGATCACGAAACAGTGTACGAGGTACTTCATGAAGACCTGCACTGGTTCGAACAGTTTCAACAGGAAGTTGCCCAGTGGTTTCGCAAGCAGGAATCGTAACAGTTCGGGCATGATGATTGACACAAACAAATCTGGTGTAACGCTGAAAAAGACAGCACTAGAGAAGGACGTATGAGCAAGCGACTGTTCGTCAGCGTCGACCTCGACGGCCTCGGCGAGGCGGTCGCCCCAGTCCAAGAACACTTCGAGGCTGTGTCGGGCCTGAACGTCGTCGACCCACACCAGACCCACGTCACACTGAAATTCCTCGGCGACACCGATCCCGACCAAGTGCCCGAACTCACCGACGAACTCGCGGCCGCGGTCGATGAGAGCGGCGTCGAGCCATTCGAGACCGAGCTCGGCGGCCTGGGCGCGTTCCCGAGCACGGATTACATCAGGGTCGTCTGGCTGGGTGTCCGCGAAGGGGGCGAGCAACTCACCCGACTGCACGAGGCAATCGAGGAACGTACAGTCGAGATGGGGTTCGATCCCGAAGAGCACGACTTCACCCCACACGTCACGCTGGCCCGCCTGAATCACGCGGGCGGGAAAGAACTCGTTCAGAACGTGCTCCAGGAGAAGGATCCGACGGTCGGTACCCTCCAAGTCCAAGACATTCGGGTGACCGAGAGTGTTCTGACCGACGACGGTCCAGCGTATGCGACCATCGAATCATTTGAACTCTGATATGAACTCGGGGCGCTAAGTGGTACGCACCGCCGACTTAGGCTGGGTAAAGTACTTAGCCTGGCCAAAATTGGTATGGAAAGTGATAATTATTAAGTGGTCCACGACCCAACGAACAGCCGATGGCACTGCTGGCTAATCTCACGCTGGTTTTCGTCGCGGGATTGATCACCGCGTTAGCAACGGGGTTGGGCGCGATCCCGTTTTTCCTGGTTGATGACATCAGCGATCGGTGGTACGTCGGATTGTGGGGGCTGGCCTCGGGAATCATGCTCGCGGCGTCGCTGTTCGGGCTGATCATGGAAGGGTTATCCGCGGGAGGGACACTGATCGAAGTGGCCGTCGGCATGCTGGCGGGTGTCCTCCTCGTCATCGTCGCGCATCGAGTGCTCGACGATACCGACTTCGACCCCAAAGAGTACGCAGAAGCCGATTTCAAGAAGCTCGTGCTCATCCTGGGCATTCTGACGGTCCACAGTTTCCCGGAGGGTGTCGCCGTCGGTGTCTCCTTCGCCGAACTCGGTCTCGACGGGGCCCAGGGACCGCTTCTGTTCGGCGCGACGGTCCCGATTCTGGCGATCTTCATGACGATCGCGATCTCGATCCACAACATCCCCGAAGGCGTGGCCATTTCGATCCCGTTGCGCTCGATGGGGATCTCCGAGTGGCGCATGGTCTGGTGGGCCGTCTTCTCCAGTTTACCACAGCCCATCGGGGCTGTCCTCGCGTTCGCGTTCGTCCGCCTCGCACAGGACTTCTTGCCGTATGGCTTTGGCTTTGCGGCCGGCGCGATGATCTATCTGGTGGCGACGGAGTTCATCCCGGAAGCCTTAGAAACCGGCGCGTCGCTGCCCGGCGGTGGCTATCGCGAACTGGTCGAAGGGCTGGCCGCCGGAATCGCGTTGATGGTGCCGCTGGCGGTGGTGTGATCGTCACCGCAGCGACACGTCGAGATCTGCCGTGAGATAGTCGACACTGCGCCCGATAACGCGTTCCCTGGAATCCGTGGTCACCGTTCCCTGGGGGTTCGCCACCGCGTCGTGTTTGACCGTCGCGAGGACCCAGGGCGAGCAATAGGACGTGCGCTCAGGATGGTTCCCTGTACGCCAGTCGTCGTCGGTAATTTCGATGTTTTCGGGCAGGTCACTCAAGGTGAGGCCCGCACAGAGATATTCCTCGCCACCGTACGGGATCCCCTCGGCTGTGAGAGCGAGCCACGGGCGAGGGTTCTCCCCAGCACTGTACGGATCCGGTGCCCAAAAGACGTCCCCTGCATCGAACGGATCGTTATTCATCCGACTCCTCGCGTGGATCGACCGCGTACGCCTGCCACTCGTCGTACGATGGCGTCTCTCCATCACGTTCCCGGTCGGCGAGACTCGCTCCCGCGTGATCGGTTGCCGCCTCGACACTCCGGTCGTGATCGCTGACCCGCCAGTACGTCCCACGGTGGTCGACCCGACCACGCTCGCGCAATCGAACGAGCGTCGGCCCGATCGACCCCGTCTTCACGTCGGTCGCCGCCGCGATATCGCTTTGCGTGAACGCTTTCTCGGGGTTCTCCCGGAGAAAGTCCAGTATTGTGGCCGCGTTGGTTCCCGGCCGTGGCCCCCCTGTCTCGTCGTCGGAGAGGTCCTGAAATCGATCCTTGCTGATCGGCATGCCCGATTCTTTGTATCGGATTGTATTGAATGTATTGTCCCACCTATCCATTCGAAGGAGAGACAATGATCGGTAACGCCCGATAACCAGCCCTGCAGAATTCACAGGGAGATAGCAGACGACCATTGCCACAACAGGAGAAGTCAACGACGGAGACGAACGGTCCCGTGACTCCGGCCAAAAGAACAATCATTTAAACTGCCACGGCGAAGACGCGGACACCATGGGCAAAAAATCCAAGGGCAAAAAGCAGCGTCTGGCGAAGCTCGAACGCCAGAACAGCCGTGTCCCGGCGTGGGTCATCATGAAGACCGACCAGGACGTACAGCGCAATCCGAAGCGACGCCACTGGCGACGTAGTGACACAGACGAATGAGTGCCGAAGACTTCGAGGAGCGGGTCGTCACAGTCCCGCTTCGCGACGTGCAAGCCGTTCCGGAGGGCGACCGTGCCGGAAAGGCGATGGCGCTCATCCGTGAGCACCTCGCCCAGCACTTCTCCGTCACAGAGGACGCAATCCGGCTCGATCCCTCGGTCAACGAGGCCGTCTGGGACCAGGGGCGGGCAAACCCCCCGAGCAAGATCCGGATTCGCGCCGCCCGCTTCGAGGAAGCGGGCGAGAACATCGTCGAAGCCGAACCCGCAGAGTAACTTTGCTCCGCGCGGCCTTCGCCGGTTCGACGTACGTCGGCGTCTACGCCTCGGCTACTGACGAGTATCTCTTGATCCGCCCCGATGCCGACGACGAACTGACAACTGCCTTCGGCGAGGAGCTTACCGTCCCAGTTGTCGAGACAACGATCGGCGGGGCAGGCACGGTCGGCGCACTCGCGACCGGCAACGAAAACGGCCTGCTGGTGACCAGTCGGATCACCGACCGCGAACGCGATCGACTCACGGAGACGATCGACGCCCCGGTCGTCGAGCTCCCGGGTCGGATCAACGCCGCCGGCAACGTCGTGTTAGCCAACGACAACGGGGCAGTCGTGCATCCAGATCTGCCACGAGACGCCATCCAGGCCGTCAAAGACGCCTTGGACGTGCCGGTCGAACGCGACGACCTCGGGGGCGTCCAGACGATCGGGACAGCCGCGGTTGCGACGAATCGCGGCGTGCTCGCCCACCCGCAGGCGACAGACGGAGAACTCGACCGACTGGAGGAGGTCCTCGACGTCCCGGCCGATGTCGGGACGATCAACTACGGCGGGCCGCTAGTCGGGTCCGGCCTGGTCGCTAACGCGAACGGGTACGTCGTCGGCCAGGATACCACCGGCCCGGAGTTGGGCCGGATCGAGAGCGCGCTGGACTATATCGACTGATCGGGCATCTTTTCGTGGCTGTGACCTTCATGCAATCGGAGGGGTGTATGCGTACGCCGAGCATAGCGAGGCGTTTCACGGATTCGCAGCGACGCTGCGAATCCGCCTTTTTCGCCCACGTTTTTGCGGAGTGGGTTCCCGCAGCGCGCTCGGAGAGCGCGCGAGGAAACCCACTTCGGAAAAAGGTGGATGGGAAGATACTTCCCCGTCGGCCACCGCAATTTGGCACATGAGTGAGTTTACAGTCAACGGGCAGTTCGAGGCCCGCGACGGCTGGCAGACGTTCGAAAAGGAGATCGAAGCGGAGAACGAAAACGTCGCCGAGGAACGGATTTACGCCGAGTTTGGCTCCCAGCACGGGCTAAAGCGTGCCCAGATCGAGATCGAGGGGGTCGACGCATGAGCCTCGGTGGTGGCGGCGGCGGCGGCGGTCAGCAGCAACTGCAGGAACTGGCACAGGCGATCGAAGCCATCGAAGACGAGAAAGAAGCCCTACAGACCGAAATCGAGGAGCTCAGAACGGAGCAGACCGAAATCGACGAGGCAATCGAAGCGATCGATACTCTCGAAAGCGGCTCGACCGTTCAGGTGCCGCTGGGTGGGGACGCCTACGTCCGCGCCGAGATTCAGGATATCGACGAGATCATCGTCGGTTTCGGCGCAGACTACGCAGCCGAGCAGGGCCAAGACGACGCCGTCGACGTCCTCGAGAACAAGAAAGACACTATCGACGAGCGCATCGAGGAAGTCAACGAAGAGATCGCGGAACTCGACGCCGAGAGTGACGAACTCGAAGAGCGCGCCCAGCAGATGCAACAGCAGCAGATGCAACAGCAGATGCAGGCGATGCAACAGCAGGAAGAAGGCGACGAGTAGGGCCCAATGTTCGACGGACTTCGCGAAAAACTCGGTCGATTCAGTGACGACGTCGAAGAGGATGTCGAAGAAGAAGACACCGAGGAAGAACCGAACACTGAGTCAGCGACCGGTCCTGCGGAATCGGCTACGGCCGGACCCGAAGCCGAGTCACAAGCTGAGACGGGAGCAGCGCCCGACACCGAAGGCGAGGCAGCGCCCGACCCAGCAAACGGGCAAGCAGACGGCGACACGCCAGCGGACGGGCAAGAGGACCGTGGGATCGCCGAGCGGGCGAAGCTGTTTGCCACCGGGAAGACCGTCATCGACGAGGACGACCTACAGAATCATCTCGACGAACTCGAAATCGCGCTTCTGAGCAGCGACGTCGAGATGAGTGTTGCCGGAGAGATCCTCAGCGGTGTCGAGACGAATCTAGTCGGGGAGACCCGAAAACGCCTCCAGAGCACGGGCAACCTGGCCCAGGACGCTCTTCGAGAGGCGTTGTACGACGTCATCAGCGTCGGCCAGTTCGATTTTACCCAGCGGCTCGCCGACGCCGAGAAGCCGGTCGTGATCGTCTTTACGGGCGTCAACGGCGTCGGCAAGACGACGACGATCGCGAAACTCGCCCGCTATCTGGAAGAACAGGGGTACACGTCGGTACTGGCTAACGGTGACACCTATCGGGCCGGCGCGAACGAACAACTCGGGGAACATGCCGAGAACCTGGACGTCCCCTACATCTCCCACGAACAGGGTGGCGATCCGGCTGCGGTCATCTACGACGCTGTCGAGTACGCCGAGGCCAACGACGTCGATGTCGTGCTGGGCGATACGGCGGGTCGACTCCACACGAGCGAGGGGCTGATGGACCAGCTCTCGAAGATCAATCGCGTCATCGACCCGGATATGACCCTGTTCGTCGACGAAGCTGTCGCCGGCCAAGACGCCGTTACCCGCGCGAGTGAGTTCGACGACGCCGCCGAGATCGACGGGACGATCCTCACCAAGGCCGATACTGACCCACAGGGCGGGGCGGCAATTTCGATCGCGCATGTGACGGGCAAGCCGATCCTCTTTCTGGGCACCGGCCAGGGCTACGAACATCTCGACCCGTTCGACCCCGAGGAAGTCGTCGACCAGTTGACGCTGGGCGAGTGACTGGTAGCGACCGATTTTCCAGCCCAGTGTAGGAATCGACCGGCTACTGCGTGTAGGTCCGGACCGATTCGATCCCTGCCTCGCCGAACCTGAAGAGATCCACGAAGGCCGCGATCTCTGCCCCGTCTTCGTCGAGCAGCCGTCCGCAAGCAGCGAGATCGTCCTCGCCATCACGATAGATCGCCTCGATGGGGTGGGTGGTCCGGTCGTCGGGCCGCTCCTCGCGCATGAACTGGACGAATCGCTCGCGTCCATCGAGCGTCAGATCGGGGCGTCGGTGGACGAACGCGGGCGCGAGCAAGGCTTGGAGGCGGTCGTAATCGTGCTCGTCGAGTGCCCGATAATAGGCCCGCACGTCCGCGACAGGGTCCTCAGTCATAGGCCCACTCACGGCGCCAGGACGGAAGGAAGCCACGGCTCGGGGTGCGTTGTCCCGAACACACTCGGAAGTGGCTCACGGTCCATCTTCTGGGCTGCTCGTCCCGTCGGCCGGTTGGTCTGTCCCGGAATCGGAAGTCTCGGTCTCGCCGTCGGCGGCCTGTAACTCCTCGGCGATTTCCTCGATCTCTGCCTCCGAGATGTCGGCCTCAGCCGTACCTGGCTGGGTCCCCGTCGAGTCGTGGCTCCGCTCGTTTGCCCGGTCTGCTGGACGCGATTCATCCGCGGACGAACCCGGCTGATCGTTCCGATCGACCGACTCGCCCACTGCTGGCTCGTCGACCGCTGGGACGTCTTCGAGTGTCTCCGTGTCGCGAGCGTCGGTGGCAGATTCGGTGTCATCGGTCCCACTCGTTTCATCGCCGGTCGGCGCGTCAGCGTCCGCGAGCGCGTCGGCGATCTGGTCGTCCTCGGCGCCGTCGGGTTCGTCGATGTCGACACCCACACCAGCGTACTCCCGGAGTCGACGGGCGGCGTCGGTATCCGGCCCGTCATCGGGTTGTTGGGCGTCTTCCTCACCGAGATCGGCAGGCGTCTCGGCCACGTCGAGATCGACACCGCCAGCCACACTGTCGTCGCCGCGAATGGCATCCATCACCGATTCATCAGCCTGTCCAATCGCGCTATCGGGGATCTCGACGCCGCCTTCAGTGACAGTGATCTCGTCTGG
The DNA here is from genome assembly GCF_009797925.1 of Halorhabdus sp. CUG00001. Taxonomy (NCBI): domain Archaea; kingdom Methanobacteriati; phylum Methanobacteriota; class Halobacteria; order Halobacteriales; family Haloarculaceae; genus Halorhabdus; species Halorhabdus sp. CUG00001. Next base: position 2,568,726 of record NZ_VOLB01000001.1, on the reverse strand, counting down.
ATCCAGCGGTTCCGCAAGGTCCCGGGCGGTTTCCAGGGGGGACTCGGCGTCCTGCCGATAGGCCTGGCCTTCTTCTCCGTCACCGCTGGAAAAAGCATCGGCAGCCTCCGCGAGCCAATCTGCAGCCTGCCAGAGGGCGGTCGCTTTCATTCGAGCACGCTCGAAGTGTTCGTCCAGTTGGGCCGCATCGACGAACCGCCCCGACGTGGCGAACTGATCGGCGGCGGTCGTAAACTCCTCGCGAGTGCGCTCGAAGTCACTCCGGGCGACCATCCAGTCGTGATCCTCGAAGGCGCTCATCGCACTCGTGAACGCCCGGCGTCCCTCGACGTAGTGGGCGTGCCCGACGCGATACCGCGAGACGGCCGCCGCATCGCCACCGATGTCTGCGACGGTACGCTGGATGGCCTGGTCGTCCGGCCGTTCGAAGGGATCCCGCGTCGACCACGCGTATCTGATCACGCCGTCCAGATCGACGACGAAGACGGCCCGTTCGGGGCGTCGCTGGCCGTACTCGTCCTCGAAGACGACTTCGTAGGCCGCAGCGACCTCGCGACGCGTATCGGCACACAGTGGGATAGCCAGATCGTATTCGGCAGCGAACGCTCGGTGACTGTAGACCGTATCGGGGCCGACAGCGACGACGGCGACATCGGGTTGCATTGCAAAGAGATCCAGTGCTGCCAGATCGCTATCGTCCTGACAAGCCGGGTTGAAGTCGCCGGGATAGAACGCCAACACCACGATCTGCTCGCCGACGTACTCCCCAAGCGAGAGTTGCCGGACGTCGTCGTCCTCGACCGCCGGCAACTCGAAGGTCAGGGCATCAGCCCCCTCCCGAAGCATGTGAGAGTGGTTGTTCGTCAGCCCTCAAAAGCGTGCCTCTCCGGTCGACTTTTATCGCAGCGTGAAAAAGCCCACCGCGTGGAACTGCACGTCCGGTACGAAGGCGACGACGATCCCGAGAAGTGCACAGCCCGGAAACTCGCCAAGTTCGACCTGGCGACGTTACACGACTCCGTGCGGGCGACGCCACCGGGGATCGTGCTCAACCCTTTCGCCGAGCAGGCGCTATCGCCGGCCGATGCCGACCGCGAGCGACTCATCGCCCTCGATTGCTCCTGGGAGACCGCAGAGCGCGAAGCCTTCGATCTGGACGGAATTCAACGATCGTTACCCTTTCTGGTGGCCGCAAACCCAGTCAACTACGGCACGCCGTTCCAGTTGACGACAGTCGAGGCACTCGCGGGGGGCCTCGCGATTGTCGGCGAGCGCGAACAGGCCGAAAAACTGCTCTCGAAGTTCCGCTGGGGACATACGTTCCTGGAACTCAACGAGGAGCCGCTGGCCCGCTACGCCGACTGTGCTGACTCGACCGCGGTCGTGGCCGTCCAAGAGGAGTATCTGGCCGATGAAAACTGACGGGGAGTGGTGCAATCTCAGACACCACGAGTGAACCCAACTCGATCGCCGCTGTCAGTCCCGTCCGAGTGGGTCCGTCGAAATCGTGTTCCCGACCGGTAACAAGCCCAGCACTATCGACAGGGTTCGTGTCGCCCCGCCAAAAGACTGCCGCGGGCTCGGCCTGGGCAAAGCACTGTAAAGGCCACCCGCGCCCCCGGAGACCGTCCGTCGGTTCGCCTGCGTCCCGATCAGGTCGGTGTGAATCCGCTCTCTGGTACGTCGACGTCGAGCGGGCTCTGTGGCGGTGATTCGGGAACGTCGGGGTCGTTGTAGACCGCCGGCGCGACGTCGTTGGGGCCAGTAGGGTAAAACAGCGCAGCCAGCGTTTGAATCTGTGTCCGGCCGACGCCAAGTTCGAACTGCCCGCCGCCGTACATCGAGATATCGTGGTCCGTACAGTAGGAGATGACACCACAGAGAGCTTCGATCGTTCCGATCCGTGACGGTTTGACGTTGATCCAAGCCGGGTCGACGGGCAGCGTCGAGAGTGAGCTGGCGTCCGTGATCGGGACGTCCCAGGAGAGGCGATCAGCGTGTGCCCGAAGCCGCGATGCAGTGCCCTCACTGAACGCGGGGTCTTCGATGATCGCCTCGGGAAACGCCGCGAGGAGCTGTTCGTACAGCCGTGGGTTGGCCGGCTGGTGGACGTCCGCGTGGGCGTACTGGCCTTTCAAGTCGAGAATCTCGACGGCCTCAGTTTCGGCAAGATCGTCGATCAGCGCCGCCGTCCAGTCGGCTGTCGGATCGAGTTTGAGTGCGACATCGGGAGAGACCTCACGAAGGCGATCGACGCGATCGATCGTCGGTGGTTCACCCAGTCGCGTACTCACGACGAACTGGACCGGATCGGGGTCGCGCTCGAAGACGTCCGCGAGCGAGCGATCGGCCTGGCGCAAAGCGAGATCCAAGGCAGCACTTTCGAAGGCCCAGCGTCGGTATCGGCGGGACGGGGGACGCTGGGGGCCACTGGGAAAGAGGTTCATCTCACTCAGTGTCTCGGAAAAGGAGTCGATCGTGTACTCGCCAGCGAGTGCCGGCAGGGCACTCGCCGCCAACGCGTGGTGGTCCTCGGCGTCGTAGGTGACGTCTTCGCCACGACCGACGAGCCCCTCACCGCGGAGTGTGACCGTCGTCGTCACCCGCTCGAATCCACTCGACGTGTGCCGGTCGTGTTGAGACAGCTCGTAGCCGTCGATAGTCACCGGGAGGTCCGCGACGCGCTCGTAGTCCATGCGACGGTGTGTGGGCGGGAGCGCAATCAATGGACCGGCCGGGACGCACCGACTCGGAAACGCTTAAACGCGCCCGCCGGTTAGCCCGGTGCACGATGGCACGATTCGAAAAAGCAGAGGGACGCACCCTCGAGAAACAGATCTGCATGCGCTGTAACGCCCGCAACCCAAAGCGCGCCGAGAAGTGTCGCAAGTGTGGCTACGCGAATCTCCGGCCCAAGGCCAAAGAACCCCGTAGCGCCTGAAGACGCGATCGGCGAGAACTCCGAGCACACTGGGTTTGGGAAGGCTTTTCTCTCACGCTCGCCGCCGTTCGGACATGGCTATCGGCGACGTGACCGACGTGACTACTGGCAGTTGCAGTGATCTCTACTACGTCGACACCGGTATGTACGAGGTGCCAAACTACGGATCGGTGTACATCGTCGACGCCGAGCGCCCGGCGATCGTCGAGACGGGGATCGGGACCCACCACGGCCGGATTCTCGACGCGATCGATGCCGTTGGTCTCGCTCCGGAGGAAATCGAAGTACTCGCGGTCACCCACGTCCACCTGGATCACGCGGGGGGAGCCGGGTTTCTCGCCGAAGCGTGTCCGTCGGCGACGATTGTTGCCCACGAACTCGGCGCGCCACACCTGGTCGATCCCAGTCGGCTCTGGGAAGGCACCAAGCAGGCGGTCGGTGACCAGATCACGCATTACGTCGAACCCGACCCCGTACCCGAGGAACGCGTCCACGGGATCGGAGACGGCGACGAGATCGACCTCGGTGATCACGCCCTGATCGCACACCACGCGCCGGGCCACGCCCCCCATCAGGTCGTCTTCGAGGACCCCAGCAACGACGCGGTCTTCACCGGCGACGCGGCGGGACTGTACGTCCCCGAGCGCGATCGGGCAGAACCAACCTCGCCGCCGCCCGATTTCGACCTCGAGCAGGCCCTACAGGACGTCGAGATGCTACAGGAGTTAGCGCCGGAGACACTCCTGTACTCCCACTTTGGGCCGGCTCGACGGACCCACCAGCTCGATGGGTACGCGCGCCGGTTGGGCGAGTGGGTGCAAAGCGTCACAACGGCCCGGGAGAAGCTCGGGGACGACGAGAGTGTGATCGAACACTTCGCGAGCGAGACCGAGGCGACGGAGATCTGGGGGGACGAGAAGGGGCGTGGCGAGACGGCGATGAACGTCCGGGGCGTCCTCCAGTATCTCGACGAGACGGCGTGATCGGGCGTCGCATCCGTCCGTTTTATGGTTGCGGCCGGCGGATCCAGAGGGGAATGGAGGAGTCGAAATGAGTGCCGGGGTCGACATCGTGGTGTTGCTGGTCGCGGCCATCTTCGCACTCGGCGTCGGTGCCCAGTTGTTGGCGGCCAGGCTTCGCCTCCCAAGTATTATCTTCTACATCGTGGCCGGGTTGCTCATCGGGCCAGTCTGGGAACTGATACCCGATCAGCTGTTCGGCTTGGCGTTGCCGGGGCGGCCGTTCTCGCTGTCGACCTTTGGCCCTGATCCGCTGGCGGCGATCGTCGAGCTCGCGGTCGCGATCATCGTCTTCGAAGGGGCCTACCACCTCCGGATCGAGCGGCTCCGGGAAGCCCCGGCAGCGACGTTACGACTGGTCACCGCCGGGGCAGCAATCGCCCTCGTCGGGACAGCCATCGCCGCGAAACTCGCCTTCCCGATCGCCTGGCCGTTGGCCTTTCTGATCGGCGCGCTACTGGTCGCAACCGGGCCGACGGTGATCAGCCCGATCCTCGAGGTCGTGCCCGTCCGGGATCGGGTCGCTGCGGTCCTCGAGACCGAAGGGATCGTCAACGACGTGACGGCCGCGATCACGGCAGTCGTCGTCTTCGAGGTGATCCTGCTGGGCGGGGCAAGCACCGAAGAGTTCATCACGGCGTTTGCGACCCGGCTCGGCGAGGGACTGCTGGTCGGGATCATCGTGGCCGCAGTCGTGTTCTACCTGCTACGGTACGTCGATCTCTCGCCGGGAGACGCCCCCCGGAACGCGCGCTTGCTCGTGCTCGCTGGGGCGATCTTCGCGTTCGCAGGTGCGAACTATCTCGCCAGCGAGGCGGGCGTCGCCGCCGCCGCGACGGCGGGCATTCTGCTGGGCAACACCGACCATCCCTACGAGGAAGAGATTACGGCATTCAAAGGCGACGTGACGCTACTCGTTCTCTCGTTCGTGTTCATCGTCCTCGCTGGGATTCTCGAGGTTGACACGCTCGTGGAAGTTGGAGTCCCCGGATTGCTCGTCGTCGTCGCGGTCGCCGGCGTCATCCGACCGGCACTGGTCTTTTTCTCGACGGTCGGCGGCCGGTTCACCCTGGAGGAACGGGCGTTCATGAGCTTCGTCGGTCCACGGGGGATCATTCCTGCCTCGGTTGCGACGCTGTTTGCCTTGCAGTTGCAGTCACCCAGCGTCGGGATGGCGACCGAAGCGGACATCCTCATCGGGACCGTCTTTCTAGTTATTCTCGTCACGGCTGCAGTCGAAGGCGGCCTGGCGCGTTTCGTCGCACAATACCTGGACGTGATACCGATGCGAGTGATCATCGTCGGGGGCGGCCGCGTCGGCCGGGCCCTCGCGGAACGACTGGAGGATCGGGGAGAAAACGTCGTCATCGTCGAAGGTGACGAGTCACAGATCGAGACCGTCCGCAACGCCGGTTACACCGTCGTTTCGGGTGATGGGACGGACATGGACGTCCTGCGGGACGCCGGCGCGGAGAACGCGAAGACGATCATCGCCGCCACCAGCGACGACGATGTCAACCTGCTGGTTTCCCAGCTTGCAGACGCCCACTTCGACGTCGAAGACGTGATTGCTCGGGTGAACGATCCCGAAAACGTTCGGCCCTTCGAAGATCTGGGCGTCCAGACGATCTCGTCGTCGATGGCGACGGCCTGGGCGATCGACAACCAGATCGAACGCCCGGCGATCGCCAACTGGATGACAGATACGAATCGGTTCGGCGACGTACAGGAGGTGACGGTCACGAACGAGGAGATACTCGGTCGCCCCCTCCGAGAGGTTGGGCCGGAACTCCCCGAGTCCTGTCTGGTCGCGCTCGTCAGTCGCGACGGCGAGACCATCGTTCCGGACGCCGACTATACGATCGAGTCCGGTGACAAGGTGACGCTCCTCGGGAAAGACGACGCCGTCCGCGAGGGGATGGACTTTTGTCGAGAGCAGTGAGTCGATTTCGGCCAACACTTATGAGCCCACACCTGGAGTGTGCTTCCCGATGAGTACTGGTGGAGTGCTCGCCGATATCGCGATCATCGCTCTCGCTTCCGGAGTGATCTGGCTCGGGAGCGGCTGGCTCGAACAAGCCAGCGACCGCTTGGCCGCCTACTACGGCCTCCCACAGGTTGTCCAGGGGGCTATCGTCGTCGCCGTCGGGTCGAGCATGCCCGAACTCGCAACCGTCGTGATCGCCGGGCTGAGCGGCTCGCTGGCCATCGGGGTCGGCGGGATCGTCGGCTCGGCGATCTTCAACGTTCTCGTCATCCCCGGGCTCGCGGGGTTGTTGACCGACGACCCGATCGAGTCCAACCGGACGCTCGTCTACAAGGAGGCCCAGTTCTACATGCTCGCCGTCTCGGCGCTGTTGATCACGTTTGCGTTGGGCGTCATCTACTACCCCGCCGGCGACGGCTTGGAAGGGACGATCACCCGGCCCCTCGCATTGCTTCCCTTGGCGCTGTACGGACTGTACGTCTTCATCCAGTATCAGGACACGGCCGATCACGTACCGGGTGAAGACAGTCCCGTGAACGTCGATCCGAAACGACAGTGGGGCTGGCTCGGGGCTGGCTTGCTCGCTATCGTCGGGGCGGTACACTTCCTCGTCGAGGCTGTCTCTTCGTTGGGCGTCACCTTCGGCGTGCCGGAGTTCCTGCTTGGCGTGACGATCGTCGCTGGCGCGACCAGCCTGCCGGACTCGCTGGTCAGCGTTCGGGCGGCCCGCGCCAATCGGCCGGTCGCGTCGCTGGCGAACGTCCTCGGCTCGAACACCTTCGATCTGCTGGTGGCGATTCCCGTCGGGGTGCTCCTCGTCGGCGAGGAGACGATCGACTTCGCGATGGCCGTTCCGATGTTCGGCGTGCTCACCGTGGCGACGATCGCGCTCTTTACGGTCCTCCGGACGGATCTCTCGCTGTCGGATCGGGAAGCGATCGGACTGCTGGGGATCTACGTGCTGTTCGTCGGCTGGGTGATCCTCGAAACTCTCGACGTCGGCATCGATCTACTGCCAAACACCTAAAATAGTCCGTCGTCGCTTCTCAAACGGCAGATTCGTCGGCTTCGACAGCCGGTTCGTCGATGTAGCGATCCTTCCAGGTGCCCCGGAGGAACCACGCGACGCCGATGACCGCGCCGAGGATATTGCCGAGGGCCATGCCGACCCAGACGCCGGTCGCACCCCACTCGAAGACGAACACGAGCGCGTAGACGCTTCCGACACGACCGATCCACAGTGTCAAAATGGAGATGACCATTGCCGTCCGAGTGTTACCCGCGCCACGGAACGCGCCGAGGATGACTTGACTGACGCCGATAAACGCGAACTCGACCGACCGAATCTGGACGTACTCGACGCCGTTTGCGATCGTCGCGGCCGCGTCCGGAACGTCACCCATGAACACGGCGATGATGGGTTCAGTGAACAGCACAGCGATCACGGCGACGACTGTCATCACCGCCGCGCCAGTCCCGGCGGCCAGCCAGGTCGCCCGCGAGGCCCGATCGGCCCGGTCGGCCCCGAGGTTCTGGCCGACCATCGTATCGATGGCTCGGCCCAGTCCCATCGCCGGCAGGAAAACCAACGAGATAAGTCGGTTGCCAAGCCCGTAGGCGGCGACGATCGGCGGCGAAAACGTGACGATCATCGCCGTCAGCGTGATCATCGCCAGGGCGCTGGTCGATTGTTCGACCATACTCGGGGTCCCCAGGCGAACAATGTCCTCGATGACGCCAAAGTCGGGCCGGAGATGCTCGAACGTGACCGCGGGGCCGATCCCCGTGCCAAACAGCAGCCAGAGGCCAATTGCGGTCCCGACGCCACGCGAGAGGATCGTCGCCAGTGCTGCCCCCTCGATACCGAGGCCCGTAAAGCCGGTTGCAGCCTGTAAGGTGGCTTCCAAGCCGCCGAGACCGAGCCACGTGAACAGCGGGTTGTTCGCGAATCCGAAGATGAAAAACGGATCCAAAAAGACGTTGAGGCCGACCGAGACGGCCATGACGAACATCGGGGTGCGCGTATCACCGTAGCCACGCATGAGCGCCGAGAAGACGAAAAAGCCGAACATCAGCGGGATGCCCATGAAGATGACTTCCATGTAGTCGGCCGCAAGCGGGATGACCGAGGCAGCCGTCTGGGCGTCGCTGGGGAGGATTTCGAGTGCCGGGCGGGTGTAGAAGAAGCCGACAACCCCGATGACGACCGATAGCAAGCTGACGAAGCTGACGGTCTGGCCGGTCACGAGGCCGGCCGACCGGTCGCCTTTCGCGCCGGTGTGCTGGGCGACGAGGATAGCGCCGGCGGTCGTGAACCCGCCCGCGACGGCGATCAGTAGGAAAATCAGCGGAAAGGCGAGGCTAATCGCACCGACGGCATCCGATGAGAGTCGCCCAAGCCAGAGTGTATCGGCGATGTTGTACGTTACCTGTAGGAGCTGGATAACGACGATCGGCCAGGCGAGAGAGACCAACGGGCGGACGAGTCCCCCCTCGGTGATCGAATCCGAAGAGCTCCCGTGGTCGTCCGGATCGTCGGCGTCGTCGGCAGGCGACTCTGCCGCCGGTGTCTCGGGTGGCGGACCGTCCGATTGCGAAGCGTCCGGCGGTGGGTCGCCATCGGCTGTCTCGGGCGCCGATGGGTCACCGTCGGCTGGAGGGTCAGTCACGCCCTAATCGAGGAGAGTTTGCGGGATTAACGTTGTGTTAGTGCCTCGATACTGGTGTCTTCGACACCGGCGTTTGACGACGCGACCCCCGATGTTAAAGTGTCTGACGACCCGTCGTTAACCGATGGCTGCTGAGCAGGTCGGCACGAACGTTCCACGCGGGGAGTTCGACTTCGATCGTCACTCCACGAGCGATCAGCACTTCGAGAACGCCCTCCGGAAGGCACGGGACCGCGACCGGTTGACCGTCGCGGACGCGATCGAATTACTCACGACTGGCTCTGAACACAACGGTATCGACCCCGAACGCAAAGAAGCCGTCCTAGAAGCGGCCGATCGCCGCAGAGCCGAGATAGTCGGCGAGGAGGTGACCGTCGTCGCGAACCTCAACAACAACGTCACGACCGCCTGTGATACGGGTTGTCTGTTCTGTAACTTCAAGGACAGCGCCGAGCAGTTCCGGGCCGACCGGCCGGACGATCATCCGGGATTTACGAAGACACCCGCCGAGTCCCGGGAGATCGTCGCCAAAGCCCTCGAACGCGGGATCTACGAGGTAACGTCCGTCTCTGGACTGCACCCTGCCTTCGGGCTAGACGACGAACACCGCGCGATCCTCGAAGGGAGCGACGAGGAGGGGGTAAACTACCGATCGCCAGGTACCTACAGTACCGATCCGGGCACGTACGTCGAGCAGATCGAGGCCATGTCCGTCGGCGGCGTTCACGTCCACTCGATGACGCCCGAGGAGGCCGCACACGCAAAGCGGGGGACCGACTGGGACTACCAGCAGGTCTACCGTCGCCTGCAGGAAGCTGGCCTCGACAGCGTGCCCGGGACAGCCGCCGAGATCCTCGTCGACGAGGTTCGGGACGTGATCTGTCCGGCGAAAATCGACAGTAGCGAGTGGCTCGCAGCGATGGAGGCCGCCGCCGACGTGGGCCTAGACACCACTGCGACGATCATGTACGGCCACGTCGAGAACGAAGCCCACCGGGCGATTCACCTCGAGCGCGTCCGTGATCTCCAGGATCGGACCGGCGCGATCACGGAGTTCGTGCCGCTCTCGTTTGTCCATCCAAACACACCGCTTGCCGAGAATGGGATGGTCGAGAGCGGTGCCACCCGGGCCGAAGACGAGCTCATGATCGCCGTCTCGCGGCTGTTCCTGGACAATATCGAACACATCCAGTCGTCCTGGGTCAAGTACGGCGACGAGTTCGGCCTGAAACTGCTCTCCTGTGGCGCCGACGACTTCATGGGGACGATCCTCTCCGAGGAGATTACGACGCGGGCCGGCGGGGAGTTCGGCCAGTTTCGATCGTTTGGGGATTACGCGGAGTTGGTCCGGTCGGTCGGCCGGATTCCGGTCGAACGATCGACGGACTACCGGCAGCGCGAACCGATCCGGGGCGAACCTCCGGGGCCGCGACTCGGCCCACAGGCCGACGGGACGCCGCTGATCGAGTAAGCAGGCGACAGGCGTCAAGCGCGACGCTTACTCGGGAAGCTCGCTCGAACACTGCTTGCAGTAGGTGAACGATCGGTCGTTCCCCACGCCACACTCGGGACAGCGAACTTCGTCGTGGCCGATGGTTTGGTCACGAGCCGGCTCGCTCTCGGCCGGGTGTTCGGGCGGAATCTGATAGCCCAGTGCTTCGAGTTTCGACTGTTCGGGTCCTCGGGTGGGATCCATCTGGATCGGCCCCATGCCACCCCCGACAGGCCCGCCGCGTTTCCTGCTGAGCAAGCCACCGAGGCCGAGGAGGAACACACTCACCACGAGAGCGAGCAGATCACCAGTCCTCAGCGTCGCCAGTGACTGCCCGGGCGCACCAACGATGCGCATCACGACGACGAGAAACAGGATCATGCCGGCAAAATAGCTCACAAGCGCAGCCCCCTGCCAGATCAATTGCTTCCGGAGTGACTCGCGCATACGTGCGCTAGGGCCGCCGAACGTATCAAATCACGTCCCAGTCGATCCGTTTCAGCCGTCGTGCTCGCTTAGAACCGCCCGGAACCGCTCGCCAGCGTCGTCCTCTGCGCGGATCGCTTCCAATACGGGTTCTCCAAGCCACGCCTCGTCGACGTAGCGTTCGTAGACCGGCAGTCGCTCACGCAGGGGGACGCCAGCCGAATCGGCAATGGCACGCAATTCCGCCAGTGCCGGCCACGCATATTCGGGGTTGACGTGATCGTCGGTAACCGGCGAGACGCCACCCAGGTCATCGACCCCACAGTCGAGTAACTCCCGCGTCCGGGCGAGATTGGGCGGGACCTGGACGCTGATTTCTTCGGGCAATGCCGCCCGGGCCATCGCGACCGTCCGACGCATGGTCGCCAGGTCGGGTCGGCCACCGTCCCAGCGTTCGTTCGGCGAGACGGGCTGGACGATCACCTCCTGAATGTGACCATATCGCTCGTGGAGTTGTGCGATCGCGAGCAAGCTCTCGGCCCGATCCGTCCAGTCCTCGCCGATGCCGACGAGGATCCCCGTCGTGAAAGGGATCCCGAGTTCGCCGGCCGTCCGGATCGTCGTGAGTCGCTGACCCGGTTCTTTCCGGCGCGACCCAGCATGAGCGGGGACATCGGCGGTCGTCTCCAGCATCACGCCCATGCTTGCGTTGACGTCGGCGACCTGGCTCATTTGCTCGCGGGTCTGATCGCCGGGATTGGCGTGAGGCAGGAGACCCTCTTCGAGCGCAATCTCGCAGGCCTCCCGGAGATAGGAGTGAATGGAGTCGTGGCCGTACGACTGGAGTTGCTCGTAAATCGCCTCGTAGCGATCGTCCGGGTCGTCACCGAAGGTAAACAGGGCTTCCGTACACCCGGCACCGGCACCCTCCCGGCAGATCTCTCGCAGTTCCTCGGGAGAGAGTAGCGACGCCTCCCCTGGCGGATCGTAGTACGTGCAGTAGGTGCAGGTGTACCGGCACGCGGTCGTCAGCGGGACGAAGACGTTCCGGGCGAAGGTCAACTCCGGTGCGGCCGAGACGTCCGCCGGACCGACCGAAAGCAGTCGCTCCTGCTCGTCGGGGTCGATTTCGAGGCCGACATCGTCGGCCTCGGCGCTGGGGATCACGATTCTATACAGTGGCTCGGCACAGCCCGGACAAAAGCATTCTGCCAGCGGGGTATATTCACCGCTCGACGCCGACGCGACCGCTCTCGACGGCGAGTTCGAAGCCTGCCTCACGAAGCCACGCGACCGCCTCGCCCTGGCCGTGTAACAGGACCTCCGCGAGGTCGGCCGGCTCGTCCACGTCGGTCGCCAGCCTGTAGGAGTCGACCTCCGTCACGTCCGCGCCCACGTCGGCGGCGATCGCCCGATGATCACGGATCGAGGCGTCGTGGTAGTCGACGCGGAAGTCAGGATGCCGAGCGACGATGGCGTTGGTCCCCCCGCCGCGACCGGGCGCGAGGACGACACCACTGTCCGCAGCGAACAGCCGTTCGATCGCCGCAGGTGTTACGAGTGCCAAGTCAGCGACGATCACGGCGGCTGGTTCGTCTATTTCGCGAAGTCGGGCATTGACAGCGGCCGAGAGCGGGCGGTCGTCGACCGTGACGGGCGCGTCGCTGTCGATCGAATCGGTCGCGATCAGCTCCGGCTGGCCGCCAGCCGCCCGGACAGCACGCACGACGTCACGGCACATACTTCGAGCGAACGACGATCGCTCGGCCGGCGAAAGGATAGACGTGAGTCTGGTCTTGGGATCGCTCGCGTCGAACGGAACGAAAACGCGCATGCGGAATCCGCCAGGTTAGCGGAGTTTGTCGTAGCTCTCCTGCTGGGAGCGCCAGTAGTAGATGCCGCCACCGATCAGTACCAGAACGACCAAACCACCGGCACCGTAGAGGATCAACTGGGTCGTCTGGGCGGACTGTTCAGCCGATTCGGCGGCGTCGATCGCACTCTGTGAGAGGTTCTCCGCGTTCGGGAAGTTTTCGTTTTCGTAAGCAGAGATTGCGCTGTTCAGGTCGCTCCGGGCGTCGTCGCTGCTGGAATCGTTGACGGCCTGGTCGGCCTCGTCGATCAACTGGCGGGCCGATTGACTGTCCGGCGTGTAGTGATGGACAGAGATCGTCCGGATCTCGTTGACGTTGTTGCCCTGGACGCGATCGAACTGGGCAGCAGTGAACGACTGAGGCGGATCGTACGAATACGCCTCGACGGGCGGGACGTCACCAGTGATCGTCACGTTGACGTGCTTGAGGTTCTCCTCGCCGCTGATTGCCACCTCGAAGTCGGTGGCCCCGTCGAATTGGGTGGTGTTCTCCTCGCCGCTGGGTGTGACTTTCGTCACCGTCCAGCCGGTCACGTTTGTGAGTGCAGTTGTCCCGTTGAGCCGCCACTGATCGGACGTCTCATAGACGTTCGTGATCGTGGCCGAGACCGTAATTTCCTCGCCGACCTGTGCCTCATCTGGTGTGTCCGTCTGGACGGACGCGGCAGTCACTGCGCCGACCGCAGCGAACGTGAGCACCAGCACCGCCAACAGGGCAACGCCCTTAGAAGAGCGGATCCAACTCATCTTCCTCGTCTTCGACCAACGCCTCTAAGTTCTCTTCGCTTTCGTCTCGAATATCGTCGATGTTGTCCTGGGCTTCGATGGCGACTTGCTGGAGTTCCTTGACGCGAGGGACGTTGTGGACGCCCGACAGGAGGATGACCGACGCGACGTAACTGGAGTCGGTGACGGGGTAATCGCCACCGCGAACTTCCATGCTTCCGGTCTGTTCTTCGAGCCACTTGCGACCGCGTTCGATGCCTTTGCGGTTGAGTTCCCGGGGCGGACCGGAAAGAACCAGCAGCGCACGCTCGGCACCGTCGATCTCACACGGTAAGGTCAGCCGACCGAGTGCGGCTTTCCGAACCAACGAGGTGATCCGGTTGGTCGTATTTGCCGTGTCCATGCTGTCTCTGGACTCGTCGCCACGGAACCGCGAGAGTAAGCCACTCCCCGAATCGTCGAGATCGACTTCCTCGGCAGCGTACCCGACCGTCGAGACGCCACCACCGCCAAGCGTATTGATGATCTCACTGGAGTCGACGACGCTTTCTGCAACCTCGCCGGACTGTTCGACCTCGCCGGCGCCAAAGAGGATGCCAAAGCGCTTGACGATCTCGTCGTTGATCTCGGCATAGCCGGCTTCCATGGATTCGCCGGTCTTGCGCCAGGCGTCGTTGTCGAACACCAGCATGTTGTCGACTTCTCTGACGAACGTCTGGAACGAGCGAGCGGCGTTCAGCGTGTAGATACCACCCTCGTCGCTCCCGGGCAGAATCCCCAGTCCGTAGACCGGTTCGGTGTAGATACGCTTGAGGTGTTTCGCCAGAACGGGCGAGCCCCCCGAGCCGGTCCCACCGCCCAGACCGGCAATGATGAGGAACGCGTCGACCTCGTGGACCGGAATGTTATCGATGGCCCCCTGAACCTCGTCGATATCCTCCTCGGCGATCTCCGCGCCGAGTTCGTTGTCTGCCCCGACGCCATGGCCCTTGACGCGGGCCTGGCCGATCAGGACGCGATTCTCTTCCGGAACGCGGTCGAGTCCGAGCAAGTCGGCTTTCGCGGTGTTGACCGCGACCGCCGAGCGGACGATCCCGCTGCCGGTTCGTTCGTCGTACTCCAGGAATTTGTCGACGATTTTCCCGCCGGCCTGCCCGAAGCCGATCATGGCGAGTTTCATAAGTGATTCTCTTGTCGTGAAGACAGTCGGATTACGGGTATAAGCTTTTTGCCAGCGTGCGTGCGCGTCTCTCCCGCGATACAGCAAACGTGTGCGTGCCTGCTGGGAGAACTGCACAACCGACGAATCCTACCAACAGACGTAACTATCAGGATGGTAGCAGTCGGCCAAAGGCGAGAGATCCCGACCAGCCCGCCTAAGTTCACCAGTCCGTCAGACGGGCACGCGCTATCCGTCGCTGCCGAGGGCGGCTCGCAGATCGGGAACAGTTGCGTGTTCGGCGACCCGATATCCGACCAGTCCCACGAGGAGGAAAGTCCCCCACATGCCCGGTTGGAGGAACGCGCCGACATCGTAGAGCGTCGCCGCGCCCGGAAAGTTCCCTTCGGGCTTGGTGAGGAGTTCGAGGGCGTAGCGATGCAGGTGCAAGAGCAACACCGAGAGCACCGGGACCCAGGCATGTCCATCGGGGCGGTCGAGTTCGTGGGCGAGGAGGATCACGGCCGGCAGTACCATGACGATGAGATCGTGGCTGTCTGCCTTGGGTGCAAACAGCGGGATGACGGCGATCCCGAGCGCGAACGTCAGCCGGCGCGCGGCGACCGACTCCTCGGCCCGTGTCGCAAGCGTCAATCCGATCACGCCGAGAATGCCCAGGATCTTCAGGTACAGCCCGAACCCGCCGAAAACGTGCATCGGGCGATAGGCCGCAGCAGTGTCCCAGAGATACAGCGCTCTGCTCTCGCCCCAGCCTTTCCCCCAGGTGAGGACATCGATGTACGTCAGATTCGTCTCGAGGCCGAAGATGCCAAGAGAAGCAACGAGTAAGACGATCCCTGCCCCGATCGCGCCGGCCAAGCGCTTGCGATCACGGAGCAGGTGCGCTCCGGAGGTCGCATAGAACAGTTTGAAGCTACTCCCGATCGTCGTCGCCGCGCCGCTGGCATAGCGAAACAGCGACCGAGTGCGCTCGCTGACTTCGCTATCGCTGTACGGCGACGCCATGCTCTCGGCTCGTTCCTGAAAGTAAAAAGCAAAGCAGAGGAAGGCAGTCAGAAAGGTCGCCGTCTGGGCCCACCGGAAGTTCCGGATCGCAGGCTGGAAGCTGAAGATCGCTACCAACAGTCCCAGTCGCTCCCAGAGACGCAACTGGTACCCCAGGGTCCGAGCAACTGCGTCGAGACCGAGCCACAGCAGGACGATCGACGTGAACCCAAACAGCATCGCCCCGACGTCGAAGCCGGTCGTCTCGAAGGGGTAAAACACCAGCACCGACACCGGCGGATACAGATACTCCCCGAAGTAGCCCCCGTCGGGTTGTTCGACGTACATCTGCCCGTTCTCGAGCCAGCCGTTCAGTGCGCCCGTGTAGGCACTGAAGTCGTTGAAAGTGTAGGTCAGGCCGATCCCGCCCTGTCGCAAGTGGTGTTCGACGAGAAGCCAGCACAGCAGCGTGACAATCGTCGCGACCGAAACCAGGACGAAAACCGGCCGCTCGCGCCGATAGGACCACAGCTGACGAGGAATCGACGGCATAATCTCGGGTGCGTGCATCTGACAGATAGCTCTGACGGATTGGGCTCGGGTCTATCGTTGCGGTTCAGATTCGCCGAGAAAGAGCCGCTATCGAGCTATTGTCGGCTCAGGTACGCTCCAAGCGTCAGCATGTCGTCGGGATCGACACCGAAGTCAGTGACGGCGTTGTCGGCAGTCGTGTTGTCAAAGCGCAGTGACCGATACTGGTCTTTGCCCATCGGGAACCCGGGAATCGCCCCGCCGATCGAGAGCCCGACCCCGGCCAGGACCATCGGGACCGGGACGACGGCGACGCTGCCCCGGACCAGTTTGGCGATCTGCTTCAGCGTCAACTGTTCGGGGCCACCCAGTTCGTACGTCTCGCCCGCCCGCGCTTCCTCGGCCACACAATCGGCGAGGATCGGCGCGAGGTCGTTGACCCAGATCGGCTGGAAGCGGGTCTTCCCGCCGCCCGGCAGCGGCGCGAGAAGCGGCGGCGTGAGTTTCTTCGTAAACGAGACGAACTCACCGCCCTCGCCGAAGACCACGGACGGACGGACGATCACGGTCGCCATCTCGGAGTCCCGAACGACTGCCTCGGCGCGCCCTTTCGCCCGAATGTAGTGGGTCGATCCCTCGGGATCAGCCCCCAGGGCACTCATCTGGACGAGACGCTCGACGCCGGCAGCCTCGGCGGCCGCGACGACGTTCTCGGTGCCGCCGAGGTGGATCCGCTCGTGGGCCTCGTTGCCGCCACTCGGGATGAACAGCGGTGAGAGGGCCACCAGGTTGACCACCACGTCCACGCCCTCGAAGGCCCCCTCGAGGGTGTCGGGATCGGTCACGTCCCCGGAGACGGTGTTAGCGCGGGCGGGCAACACGTCGTCGTCCGGCGCCCGCGAGAGCACGGTGATCTCGTGACCACGTTCGTCCAGTTCGGTACAGAGATACCGTCCGATGAAGCCATCGCCGCCGGTGACGAGCACGTGCATGTATGTGTCATGGTATCGAACAACCCTAAAGGTACGGTGCCCGGCAATCGCTGGGAGAAATCACCAGTCGACGGGGGCGCGAGGGCGAGTTGGTGACGAGACAGGGTGTTTACGTGGCCCCACTGCGTGGATCCCGTATGCTCATTACGCTCGAAGGAATCGATGGGAGCGGGAAAACCTCCGCCCAGGAGTTCCTTCAGGAGCGTCGCGCCGACGTCGACGCGACGCTGACGTTCACCCGGGAGCCGACCGAAACGTGGTACGGCGAGGCCGTCCAGCGCTCGATCCGCGACGACGACGCCGATCCGATGGCGGAACTGTTTCTGTACACCGCCGACCACGCGGCCCACCTCGCGAAGACGGTCCGGCCAGCGCTCGATCGTGGCGAAGTCGTCATCTCCGATCGCTACTCGGACTCACGGTACGCCTATCAGGGTGCGACGCTTGCCGACCGGCTGGACGAGCCGCTGGCATTCGTCCGGGAGATCCACCAGCCCTGGACGCGGCCGCCGGACGCGACGATCTATCTCGATGTGGACGCCCAGACAGGGGCCAAACGTAGCGGAGCCACCAACAAATTCGAACGCACTGAGCAGTTGCGGGCCGTCCGAGAGAATTACGAGCGGTTGATCGCCGACGAGCCCGAGCGCTTCGTCCGGATCGACGCGACGCGCTCGCCCGAGGCAGTGTGTGAAAGCGTCAAGGAAACCGTCGAATCACTACTCGAAACGCAGTAGCCGGCGTTTGAGAGTATCGCAGTCACTCCCAGGGATGGCCCTCGTCCTCTGGCCAGAGTGGATACCAGTAGGCCTCGTCGTCTTCGAGGTCGAGTTCGCCATCGAGCACGCTCTGGAGTTTGAACTCCGCGGTCGCGTCGCGTTCGCGCTCGCCCGGTTCGGGCGCGAACGGGTAATACGCCCCACGCCGGAACGAATAGATCCAGTAGACGTACCGGCCACTCTCGTCCCAGGCGGTCGCCTCCTCGGGATCGGCAAAGGCAAAGACGGCCGCCAGCAGCCGTGACCCGTAGCCGTTCTCGACGAGCGTGTCCGCCGCAAAGTGGACACTCGTAAGGAGATCTTCGACGTCCGTGTCTTCGAGAACGACCCAGGTGTAGCCGTGGGCGTCTTCGACGAACTCGGCGCTCGTGCCGGTCTCGACCTCGCCGGCAGCCAAGATCTGTCGGACCTCCGCGATAGCGTCCCGGAAATCCGTGCTGTCGACCTCGGAGAAACACAGCGCCGCCTCGCCCGCTGACTCATAGCCCAGGTCGGCCGCCATCGTCACGGAGGCGGTACTCATCCCGAAGAGATCCTCGGGATCGGCCGCGCTGGTCGCGTCCGCCTCGGCTTTCAGCCCGAGGGCAGACTTGATACCGTCGAACAGTCCCATAGCGTTTGTTTCTACGGTACGTACTTAGGAGCCGCGGGATCACCGACTCAGATTGCCGGGCGATCGTCTGCGGATCTCAGTGTAGTGGGCCAGTCGCCTGTGCTGTGTCACGCCCGGCGAGGGAGGCGAGTGAAACGCTACAGTCCCGTGCCTTGGCCACGCAGGCAAAAGTGGCTCAGTCCGAGTTCTCGAAGGAAGACGACCCCGTTTCGGGGTGGGTCAATCCGAGGCCGTCGCGAACACGGTGCCACGAGGGTAACAGCGACCGGTGTTTCACCAGCAAGAATCCGACGAAGATCGCCAGGAACCCGACGACTGTCTGGGAGTCGATCACCTCGCCAAAGACCAGCCAGCTCAGCGCGGTCGCGACGACTGGCTCTAAGTAGACGATGAGATTGCTCTCGGTCGGGCCGATCCGATCGAGCAGGCTGAAATACAGCGAGAACGCGATAATGCCCGGCCCGACGACGAGGAACGCGAGCGAGGCGACCGAAAGCGGCGTCCAGACGATCGTCGTGGCCGATTCTCCGGTCGCGTAACTGGTCACCCCGAGCAGGCCCGCTCCCAGAAGCATTGCCCAGCCCTGCAAAGCGACTGCCGAAAGATCCGTTCGGAGGGGGCGCGTCGCGACCGAGCCAAAGGCGAAACTGACCGTCGCGAGCATGACCAGCCCCACGCCCAGAAGGTCCGCACTCGCGACTGTGCCCACGCCGATATCGGAGATGACGACGACGCCCGCGAGCCCGACGAGCAGTCCCACAACCTGCAGCGCGGTGAGATCACTGTCCGGGAGCAACGCGCTGGCAAACACAGCCGTCAACGCCGGCGAGAGGCTGACGACGATGGCTGCGACCGCACTCGACCCCGAGAGGTGATCCATCCCGAGGTAGAGAAACGCGTGGTGGCCGGCGATCATGAACGCCCCGGCGACCAGAATACTCCCGACGTCGGCCAACGACTGTGGATGCCACCGCTGTACCAACAGTGCCGCAAAGCCGACGACGACGACGCCAACCAGCGCGTATCGCAGCCCGGCAAACAGCAGCGGCGGGAAATACGACAGGCCGACGTCGATCGCGAGGAACGAACTCCCCCAGAGGACGCCGACCACCAGCGAGAGCACGAGAGACTTCGATCGCATTACGCAGTATTTCCGGATGTAGCTATAAGAATCTAACGTATCCTCGAAATAGATTCAACTAGCTGGGCGAGGATGAATGGCAATTTCATGTGGGTCGGATCCCGAACAGGGGCCGGCAGACAGTTCGAGCAAGCGGAGCGGAGCTTACTTACCGATCACCGCCGACCGTGCCAGGCATGGACGAACGCGACGTACGGATCCTCAAGGCGATCGCCGACCTCGGGACCGACAGTCCGGAGCGACTCCACGAGGAGACGGACATTCCAGTCTCGACGATCCACTACCGACTGAACAATCTCCGTGAGGACGGCGTGATCGAGAACGACCTCAACGATATCGACCTGGATGCGGTCGGACTGGGAGTGACAGTCATCGTCGAAGTGCTCGCCGAGTACAGTGGGACCTACGACGCCGTCGCCGAGAAGTTCCGCGCGATCGAGGGCGTCACACAGGTCTACCTGACGATGGGCGAGACGGACTTCATCGTGATCGCCCATCTGACGGACTCGGATATGGTCGAACGACTCATCAGCGACTTCGAAGCCTTAGAAGAGGTCGAACGAACGAACTCGACGTTCGTCATCTCGACGCTACAGGATAGCCAGCGGGCCTTGGAAGCCTACGATCTCGAGACGCTGCTTGCCGAACTCGTCGAGGACTAGATGAAGACAGCGCCGGCCCGTGCCCGCCGTTCAAAACGACGTTTCCATCTCGCGTTCGAGTTCCTGCAGGCGGTCGATTCGGTTTTCCGTGGTCGGGTGAGTCCGGAAGAGCCGGCCGATCATCCCTTTCGAGATGGGAATGATGAAAAACGCGTTCATTTCAGACTCGCTCCGGAGGTCTTCTTGTGGAACCCGGTCCATGCGGTTGTCGATTTTCGCCAGTGCCGAGGCCAGCGCCGACGGTTTGCCGGAGATGATCGCGCCGCCACGGTCTGCGGCGTACTCCCGGTAGCGGCTGAGAGCACGGATCAGGATGTACGAGACGATCCAGACCACGATCGAGACGAGGATGGCAACGAAGACCCCGCCACCGCCACCACGTCGGTTCCGCCCGCCGGCGAACAGCCAGCCCCAGCGGACGATCAAGAACGCGATCGTCGAGAGAAACGAGGCGATCGTCATGACGACCACATCCCGGTTTTTGATGTGGGCGAGTTCGTGAGCGAGCACGCCCTCTAGCTCCTCTTGATCGAGAGTCTGCATGATCCCCGTCGTCACACAGACGGTGGCATTGTTCTTCGAGCGGCCCGTCGCGAAGGCATTCGGGACCGACGAGTCGGCCACGGCGATATCGGGTTTGGGCAAGTCAGCCTGCTGAGAGAGGCGGGAGACGCTTCGGTGGAGATCGGGATACTCACTCTCGTCGACGGTGGTTGCGCCCATACTCCGGAGGGCGAGTTTGTCGCTGAAGAACAGTTGACCAAGCGAGAACAGTCCCATCACGACGACGATCCCGAGGAGGCCAACACCGGCACTCGCCAGGACGCCGACGAAGATGATGTACAGGACGAACAGCAGGAACATGGTGACGAACATGCGCCCGCGCAAGCCCCAGTCCGGTTGCCACTGCATACACATCCGATAGGTCAGCAGGGATCTAAACTCCTCCGGGTTGGGCAAAGCCGTCCACGACGGGACACTGGAAACGGCTAGCTCTCCGGTGGCGGCTGTCTCGATCGGGTTCTGAGGCTGTGGGACAGCCGAGGAGACAGTGACTCGGTACTCGCGGCAGGTCCGCTGTGACCGATCAGACGCGGCCACCGACAGCACAGCCAGTGTCGATCGAAGATAAAGAAGCCCCCCAATATTGGGGTACGATGAAGGAACACTCATTAGGGCGAAGCTAGATGGCCATGTATGTCCGAGCGTTACGACGCGGTGATCGCCGGTGCCGGGCCGGCCGGTGCCCAATGTGCCCGCGACCTTGCGAGGCGGGGCTACGACGTGGTCGTTCTCGAGACGGAGGCCGAAGCCGACTTTCCCAGACAGAGCAACAAGTCCACGGGCGGAACCTTCCCGTCGATGCTGTCCTCGTTCGGGATTCCGGACGACGTCGTCATGCAGTTTACCGATAGCGTGGTGATCGAATCGCCCAGCGAATACCTCCGGCAAACACAGACCGGGGCTGTGCTTGATTTCGCTGCGTTCAAACAGTTCCTCGTCGCCGACAGCCGCGAGAACGGAGCGAACTATCGGTTCGACGCCCGCGTTTCCGGACCAGTCATGGAGAACGGAGAAGTCGCTGGCGTCCGATACAACGGGTCCAAAGAGGTCCATGCCGACGTCGTGATCGACGCGACGGGACCGGCCGCACCGATCGCGTCGGAACTCGGTGTGTCGGACCTCGAACGGGAACGACACGCGATCGGTATCGAATACGAGATGGCAGGCGTCGATCTCGATCCCGACGGCTATGCCGACCTGAACGACGCGATGATGCTCCGGCTCGATCACGAGTACGCGCCGGGTGGCTACGCCTGGATCTTCCACACCGGACAAGACACGGCGAAAGTTGGCCTGTGTTACATCAACAACGACAGCTATCAGCGCTACGCCCAAACCGATCGGACGATCGACGGCTACCTCCAACACTGGCTCGACACCGATCCACGGTTCGCCGACGCGACGCAGATCGAAGGTCACCAACACCGTGGGTCAGCACACATCCAACACCCTGGCCAGATGAGTACGGACAACTTCATCGCGATCGGCGACACCGTTCCCTCGATCGATCCACTGTGGGGCGAAGGCATCCACAACGCGATGAAATCCGGACGGGCGGCAGCAGTCACTGTCGACCAATCACTCACACCGGCCCAACCGGACACGTCCGCCGAGGCAATGGCCTTCTACGAGACGCTCTGGCACCGGGAAGTCGCCCCACGGATGGACGCGCGCCTGCGGTTGACTGAAATGCTCTATCTCGCCCCGAACGACCGGTACGACCGGCTCCTCTTGGATCTAAACGGGCTGGACGACGAGACGCTGGCTCGCGCAAACAACGGCAGCTGGCGAGCGATCGCGAAGTTGATCCACGTCCAGGACGTGCCGTTGCTCGCCCAGTTTGCCAAAGAACAACTCGCCTGAGGGCGATCGAGTCGGCGGGAGTTCACCAGACAGTCGATGGGCCGACTCAGCGTCGATCGTCGTGGCTGTTTGCCGACCACGCAGAACAGGGCTCGATATCGTCCATGTATCGGTCATCGTGGGCACAAAACGGCTGGATCTCCTCGTCGACGCGAACGTAATGAAAGTGCTCGCAGTTGCCACAGTAGCGATCGGGCTGGCCGCGGGTTGCCGCGCTCTCGACAACCGTGTCCTCGGTATCGGCCGGGCCAGCCGTCGCGGAGCCGCCATCGCTGGCCGCGCGGTTCGAGTCCTCGTGTTCCCGGTCAGCCGGTCCCACTGGCCCGGTCTGGGTCGGCACCTCGCCGTCGGGATCGGTCCCGAACAGCCCGACCCCACCCGTCGCCGTGGCGGCCCCGTCGGTCTCCCGGACGAGTTCGATCTGTCCTTCCTGGGTGATTCGCATTTCAGCTGTCCCGCCGGGTGATTTGCGGGTCTTGAACGTCGCCACGGCGACGAACAGACACCAGCCGGTCGTGACCGCGCCGACGAAATAGACAGAAAGCGTCGTCAGTGTGAGCAATGGATCGGCGGCCGGCGCACCGGGCCACTGAGTCGGATAAGCATGCGTGAACAGAGCAACCCCGAACACACAGAGACTGGCACCGATAGCGGCTGCGGCACGTGTCACGCGACTGGACGGGAGGACAGTGAAGATACCCACGAACGTCGCTGGCAGGCCGAACCCGGCGAGAATGCCAGCGAGTTCGCGGGCTCCGTACGTCCCCAGATCGAACCACGAGCCCACGCCCGCCGTTGCCAACACGACACCGGCCGCTGTCAAGGTCACACCGAGCCCGAAGAGGCCACCGCCCACGAGGATACGACGACGATCGGCAACCGCCCCCACCCGGTGCCGATAGACGGCCGTCAAACTGGTCATGCGGCCTCCTACCACGGGGATCCACTAAACTCTGCGTCAGACGTCCGGCATGCGATATGACACACGACGGGCCTGCAGCATCGCTGACCGTGCCAGGATCGGTTGGCTCCACTCACGCAGAGTGGGGAGAGGCCCGCCAGGGACGACCCTGGAGTGTCGCGGCCGAAAACACTAATCGCCGTGGCGGCCAACCGCGGCACATGGCCGAAGACAACGACGAAGACAGCGAGGGTCCCGCAGTGGCGCTGGGAGAGGGGAAATCAGTCTCCGGTGTTCCCCTGGCGCGTGTGTCCTCGCGTCTGTCCTACGGGATCGAGAAGAGCACGGTCCGACGACGCGCGGGCGAGACAGAGATCCGGACGCCAGACGGCCCGCAACCGCTCGGGACTGTACTGGACGAACTCGACGAGACGTACTTCGATCGCCGCCAGTCTTTCGAGACGGCCGTCCGGGAGGTCGTCGGCACCGGCCCAGTGCCGACCGAGTGAATCTGGCCTGCTGCCGGCTGTCTCGTCGTCAGGCGTCCGTCTGCGAGACGGGCGTCGCTTCGGGGACAGCGTGCATCGCCGCATCGAGTCCCGAAGCAACGTCGTCGACGATCGCTTCGAGACCGTCACTGTCGGTGAGTGAGAACAGCGTCGCCGGATCGACAACGTTGATGCCGACGCCCGCCTCGTCTTCGTAGACGACGACGTTGCAGGGCAACAGTGCCCCGAGTTCGTACTCGGCGTCCAGAGCGTCGGACGCGAGAGCCGGATTACACGCACCGAGGATCCGATATCGGTCGAAGTCCTCGTCGAGTTTCGTCTCGAAGGCCGCCTGGATGTCGATGTCGGCTAGGACACCGAACCCTTCCTCGGCGAGTGCATCTGTCACCGTCTCGATCGTCTCCGCGAAGGCTGCGTCAACTCGGTACTGATTCACATATGTCGCCATACGATACACGAGGAGGCCAAGACACGTAAGTACTCGCGTGCTCCCAACATCGCTCGTAAGTGGTTTTCACAGACGAGACGACAGCAGTTGCCGGCGAAGCCGCCACGCTGGACCGAACTCACGGACAACGACCCAGAGGGCCACTATCGCGACGAGCGTAATCGGGAGACTTTCGAGCGCGGTATCGACGACACGTGTCGGCTCGAACGAGACAAGCATATCGGAGACAGAAACGGTACGCACCGCAGTGTTTCGACGAGCCAGTGCTCCACAGACACGGAAACTTTTCTCCCGGCCGGCCGTGTGGGACAGTATGGCACTTCCGATCGACCCGACCGAAATCGATCCCGCGGACATCGGTCAAGAACGCGCGACACTGGAAATGGCCCACGAGGAAGCGATCGAGCACGTCCGGACGGCGTTCACCGACGCCGGATTCGGCGTCGCGACGGAGTTCTCCCCCTCGGAATTGCTGAACGAGAAAATCGACGCCGACAGAGACCCCTATCACGTCCTCGGAGCCTGCAACCCGACCATCGCAGATCGAACGCTGGACGCCACCGAGGGTCGTATCGGGGGTCTCTTCCCGTGTAACGTCGTGATCCACGAGATCGAGCCGGGCGTCCAGGAAGTCTATCACGTCTCGATCATGCGAATCGCACGGTTGGTCGGGCTAGCCCCCGACGACGAACAGATGGCCGAGATCATCGACGAGACCGGCGAATTCGTCGAGGAAGCCTACGGGAACCTCTGACGTCTCACGGTCACGCAGGGACCCCAAACAGTGTGAGCGTCCTCAAAAATCGCTCAATTGGGCCTGCAGGCCGGCGACCATCTCCGATTTGCGGCGGAGGGCGGCCAGCGAGACGGGCAGTTGCTCGGCGACGCCCGTCACCGCCTCGCGGAACGTCTCGGCGACGCCGTACCGACCCGCAATGTCTTCTGGCAATCCCCCGGGATCGTCGAAGGCGTTGCGGACACCCTCCCGGACTTGCCAGACGCCAACGGGGGCCCAGTAGTCGTCGGTGACTTCACGGAGAACGAGACACTTTGCCTGTCGACCCAGGTCAGTCAAGTGTTCAAGGACGCCCAGCCGCGAAGCATAATACGCGCCGGCCGTCTCCGCGACGTAGCCCGTCCGGCCCTCGTAGCCCTCGTGGGCGCTGGCGAGGTAGTGGGCCTCGCCGACTGGATTCCAGACGCTTTCGGGGGCTTTCATCTCGACGAGTTCGAACTCCCACTGCCCGGGCGAGAGGACGATCCAGTAGTTGTTGCCCATGTACTCGTTGTACCAGACCTGCGTCTCGTCGATCGTCGGCGCATTTCGGATCTGGCCCCGAAGGTACTGCCCGACGGTATCGTCGACGGCGGTGATCGACCAGCGCGTCGGGACCAGCCGGCGATTGGCCCCCTGGCCCAGCGCCCCCGCCGAGAGGATCGTATTCACGTCGTAGACGTCGAATCCCTTGCGATAGAGGTAGGTCATCGCGCCCTCGGCCCGCCAGTCGTCGTCCGAGAGGGTCTTTTTCACCGGCCGCGGGACGTGGGGGTTCTCGGCGAGGTCGGCCGACTCGGCCCGAGCGCGGGGACCGGTGGGCGTAGAGATATCGTCGACACTCAGGTCGATCTCGGGCGTCGAGTCCAGTCCGAGTTCGACGTCGACGGGCCGGTCGGCGATGGCGACCTCACGCTGGGTGCCGACGAACCCGTCCCAAACGTCCTCGACGTCCACCTTGGCCGAGCGCTGTGAGTTGAGCAGCCCCGTCCGGCGCTGGAGGACGTCCTCGATGCCCAGCCCCTTGGCGTACCAGTTCCCGCTCGTGGCAAAGTCGGTCGGGTCGTGGTCGTCGGTAACGGGCGAGAGGACGCCGGAGTTGACCTGCGGATAGCCAGACCGGCCGACGAAGATTTCCGGGGCCGTCGAGCCAAACAAGGCGTCACCCGACAGCGTCTCCTCCAGCTGGCGCTCGACGTCTTCGAGGTGGTCGGTGATCGCGTAGGACTTCTCCTTGGCGAGGCGACGCTTCTGGGCCGCCTCGTCACGTTCGAATCCCTCGATGTAGTCGTCGAGGCGCATCTGTCTGTGGTAGGGCCACGAGCAGTAAGAATCTACGGGACTACGACGCCGAACCCACACCAACGTCTAACGGATTGGCAGTCGAAAGCCATGGTTGTCGATGCCCGTCTCCGTCCATCGCCCGGCGTTCACTGCACGGATGACGTCGCTACCGGCTCCTACAGCCGGTCGGTGATCGCGTCGGCCTCGTAGGCCAAGGAGAGTTCCCGCGAACGGCCGCGGCCGTCGACGGACGTGTAGGTAGCCTCGATCAGTCCGAGCTGGTCGAGTTTGTTGATGAGCTCCGAGTAGCGCGTATACCCCAGATCGGTCTCGGCCTGGAAGGTCTCGTAGATGTCCCCCGCGAGGTCACCATCGTGCTCGGCCAACACTGCCAGCAGCGCGCGTTCGCTCTCGGAGAGACCCTTGATGTATCGGGAGAGGTGGACGTGTTTGGACTGCTCGTAGGCGTCTTCGACGTCCTCGCGTTGGACTGCCGTGCTTGCGCGCATCTCGGCGTTCAGTCCAGCCCGGCGCAACAGGTCGATCCCGACCCGGAGATCCCCACCCTGCTGGGCGGTCAGTTCGGCGACGCGATCGAGCGTCGGCGCGTCGATCACCCCGTCGTGGAACCCGCGTGTGACGCGCTCGTCGAGGATATCGGCGATCTCGGGCTCGTCGTACTTCGGGAAATACACTTCCTCGGGGCGGAAGACACTCTGGACGCGCCCGTCCAGAGACTCGATGACGTCCAAATCGAGGTCCGAAGAAACGACGACGACGCCGATCTTGGCTCCCGAATGGGCCTCGTGGGCGCGCAACAACGAGTAGAGTGTATCGGAGGCTTCGCCCTCGTAAAAGAGGTAGTTCACGTCGTCCAGGGCGACCGTCAGTACCTCCTCGTCCTCGACGAGTTTCTCGGTGATCTGGCCGAACAGTTTCTTGAAGGAGACGCCGCTGGTCGGCGGTTCGTACTCGAAGACTTCCTCGAACAGCCGCGAGAACACGGCATATCGCGTCGAATCGACCTGGCAGTTGACGCGGGCGACCCGGACGTCCGTCTCGGCGCGCAACTCGCCGTAGAGTTTCTGGATCGCGGTCGTCTTGCCGGTCCCCGGCGGCCCGCGCGCGATCACGTTCAGCGGTCGCGAGCCCCGCACCGCCGGCCGGAGGGCGTACTTCAGGCTCTCCATCTGGCTCGAACGGTGGCGAAACGTCTCCGGAACGTGGTCGATCTCGAAGACGTGTTCGTCCCGGAAGACGGACTCGTCCCAGGAGAGCATCCCCTCCTCGGGGTCGTCTGTCATCACTTTCAGGACGC
Source organism: Halorhabdus sp. CUG00001 (assembly GCF_009797925.1). Classification (NCBI taxonomy): domain Archaea; kingdom Methanobacteriati; phylum Methanobacteriota; class Halobacteria; order Halobacteriales; family Haloarculaceae; genus Halorhabdus; species Halorhabdus sp. CUG00001. The sequence goes on along the minus strand of NZ_VOLB01000001.1, from coordinate 2,541,049 downwards.
TCGGGACGCTACTTAACTCTTGGCTGGAAAAGCCGATCACGGTGCGAAAAGAGCGAACAGGCCGCCTCAGAGGTCGTACAGCGCGCCGTACTTCTCGGTCACGTAGTCGATGAAGTGATCGGCATTGTAGGATTCACCCGTCGCTTCCTCAACCAGCTCCCCGGTCCGGTAGCGTTTCCCGTGGCTGTGGATGTGCTCGGTCATCCACTCGTAGAGTGGGTCGAACTCGCCGTCGCGGACGTCCGTCTCGATCGAGCCGATCTCGTCGTCGGCAGCGTCGTACAGCTGGGCGGCCAGGACGCTGCCAAGCGTGTACGTCGGGAAGTAGCCGAAGGTGCCGTTCGTCCAGTGGATGTCCTGCAGACAACCGTCGGCGTCGGTCTCGGGACGGACGCCCAAGTAGGCCTCCATCTTGTCGTTCCAGACCTGTGGGACCTCGCTGACGTCCAGATCACCGGCGATGAGGTCGCGCTCGATCTCGAAGCGGACGAGGATGTGCATGTGGTAGGTGAGTTCGTCCGCTTCGACCCGAATGAGGTTGTCGTCGTAGACGCGGTTTGCCGCCCCGTAGGCGTCTTCGGGACTGGCTTCGACGCCGAGGTGCTCTTTGACGGTCGGCAAAATGTACTCCCAGAACGGCGCCGAGCGGGCAACGTGATTCTCCCAGAGGCGCGACTGGGATTCGTGGACCGTCAGGTCGCGGGCTTCACCCAGTGGCGTGCCGTACTCGTCGTCAGGCAGGCCGAGGGCGTAGCTCGCGTGGCCGAACTCGTGGATGGTCGAGGACAGCGAATCGAGCGGTTTCTCGGGGTCGAAGCGGGTCGTGATCCGGGCGTCGAACTGCGTGCCCGACGTGAATGGGTGGGCAGAGGTGTCCAGCCGGCCGCGATCCCAGTCGAACCCGACGACCTCCAGGACGTCCCGGACCAGCGCCTCTTGGGCCTCGACGTCGTAGGTACCGTCGAACGGCCGGGGCTGAGTTACGTCACTGTTCGCGATGTCGTCGATCAGGGGGACGAGTTCGTCCCGGAGCCGTTCGAGGACGCGTTCGGCGGTATCGAGCCCGAGGTACGGCTCGAACTCCTCGAAGAGCACTTCGTAGGGGTCCCGGTCGGGGTCGATCGCGTGGGCGTACTCTCGGCGGAGGTCGACGAGTTTCTCCAGGATGGGTGCGTAACTCTCGAAATCATCCTCTTCGCGGGCCTGCTCCCAGACGGGCAGGGCCTCACTGGTCGCTTCCGAGATGCGCTCGACCAGATCGCGGGGGACCTTCCGGGCACGCTCGTGTTCGCGGCGCACCTCCCGGACGACGGCCTGCTGGTCGGGATCGAGCGAGACGTCTTCGAGGTCCGCAAGGTAGCCCGCCAGTTCGTCGTCGGTCAGCAGGTCGTGCTGGAGTGTCGAGAGCGCCGACTGCTGTTTCGTGCGGGCCGGCGTGCCACCCGCAGGCATCATCACTTGCTGATCCCAGCGGAGGAGGCCACCGGCGTCCTGTACGTAGGAGAGCTGTCGGACGTACTCCAGAAAGTCCTCGTAGGTGTCGGCTGAACCAGACATACCCACAGGTCGGGCAGGCGTTCCCAAAGACCCGGCGGTTTTCAGGCCACTCGGTCGGCAAAAGCGGCCGGAAGGTCTCGATAGAGTCGGTAACAGCGATCGACCACCGACAACGAGACACTCTCGCCGGCCGTGTGGGCCTCACCCGGCTCGGCTGCGCCGGCGATTACACACTCAGTCCCGGCCCGATCGGCGAGCCAGCCGGCGTCGGTCGCGTGCGGTTTGACGACGTGTTCGGGCTCGCCGTCCTGTATATCCGCGGCCACTGTCAACACAGCGTCGGCGAACGCTCGGTCCCCGCAGGCCATCGGCGGCAGATCCTGCTCGACGGTCCAGGAGACGCCATCGATCGTCTCGACGCGCTCGATCGGCGCGCGATCGGCAGGTACCGTGCGTTCGTCGACAGTGAGTTCACAGCGCTCGGGAACGACGTTCCAGGCAGACCCGCCCTCGATCTCCGTGACGGCGAGGCTCCCCTGGATAGCGTGGTCCTGGACGGTCGTCGACGGGAACGGAAGGTCCCGGAGTACGTCGACGGCATCGCTTGCCCGATAAATCGCGTTCTCGCCCGCCTCGACCTCACTGGCGTGGGCCGCCTCGCCCTCGGCGACGATCGTGCTCCCGCGACGCCCCTTGTGGGCAATCGCGACGTCGGTGACGCCCGCCCTGGAGTAGCCAGTCGAGCCCTCGCCGACGACGGCGTACTCGGGAGTGAATCCAGTATCGATGGCCGCCCGGCAGCCCTCACCGCCCTGTTCTTCGCCAGCGAAGGAAGCGACGACGAGTTCGACGCCGTCAGGAACCGGAACGTCCCGGAAGGCACAGCACATCGCGGCCAGCGACCCTTTCATGTCGGCACTGCCCCGACCGCAGAGGCGACCGTCGCGTTCCGCGATGACGTACTCGCCGTCCGTGATCTGGTCCTCGTCCGGCGGGACGACGTCGTGGTGGCCGACGAAGGCGAGTGTCGTCCCCTCGCCACGGCGGGCGATCACGTTCCCGGCGTCGTCGTGCTGGACCGTGGCATCGGTCCGATCTTCGAGCCACTCGGCGAGCCACTTGCCAGCGGCGTCCTCGTCGGTGTCCGGACCGCGGTGGCTCGGGATCGCGATAAGTTCGCGCGTTAGCTCACGAGGATTCATACCACGAGGGAGGGGGCCGGCCGTAACAGCCCTTTGGGTCACCGCTCGTCGCGGTCGCGTAAGCGATCGGCAGCGTCCGCGACAGTCAGGGGCGGGTCGTCGAGGCCGGCCCGCTGGAAGGCCTCGACGAGTTGCGGGGGTGAGACACCTACTTCCCGGAGGAGGTCGCCATCGGTGAGCACGTCCCGGACGGGACCGTCCCGGACGATCGTGCCGGCACGATCCAGCAGGACGACCCGATCGGCGATCCGGGGCACCAGGTCGGCGTCTGGAGTCGAGACGACGATCGTGGTCCCCGCCTCGTTGCGGGCGTCGAGTGCGTCGAGGATCGTCTCCCGGTGGCCGGCGTCTACGTCCGCCACAGGCTCATCGAGCAAGAGCAGGTCGGGCTCGACGGCCAGTGCGGCCGCCAGGGCAGCCCGGCGTTGCTCGCCACCACTCAGTCGAAAAGGTGGCTTGTCCAGCAACCCATCGAGGGCGAACGCCGCCGCGAGGTCGTCGACCCGCCCCTCAGCCTCCGACCGGTCGATACCGAGCTGGGCGGGACCGTATTCTAGATCCTCCCGAACGGTCGCGTTGAACAGGTAGTCCGCAGGTGCTTGCGGGCAATGAGCGATCCGGTCCCGGAGTTCGTCGGCCGCTTTGTCCGTCTCGAAGTAGGACACCTCGCCACCGGCTGGCTCACGCAAGCCGGCAAGCAGCGACAACAGGGTAGACTTGCCCGCGCCGTTGGGGCCGAGGATCGCCACCCGTTGGCCCGCCTCGATCGTCAGGTCGATCCCGTCGAGGGCGGCCGTCCCGTCGGGATAGGCGAACGCGAGGCCACGGGCCGCGAGGGCGTTCACGGCAACAACACCCCCGCGGCGACCGTCGCGAAGACGACGAACGCGAAGGCGGCGTCGGCGAGGCCGATACCGTGGCGGGTAGCGTAGGTCCGGCCGGCCGTGCCACCACGTGAGCGAGCCGCGCGACCGACCCGCTCACCGCGGTCGAGTGCCCGCAGGAGGAAAGTCCCCAGCAACGACCCGGCTTCCCGCCAGGACGCCCGGAGACTCGCGGGACGGATTCGCCGGCTCCGACGAGCGAGCACCAGCCGCGAGAGTTCCTCGAAAACGACCAGTAGATACCGGTAGGTGATCGCGAGCAACGCGACGGCCGGTCGTGGGACACGAACCGTTCGGAGAGCACCCAGCACCGAGGCAAACCGCGTGGTCGACAGCAACAGACCGAGCAGTGAGACACTTGCCCCGACCCGGAGGGAAAACGTCGCCGCGTATGTGACGCCCGGAACAGTGAGAGGGCCGGAGAGCGTTTCGCCCGGAAGCAAGACAGCCTGTGGCGCGACGATCACCAGCGAGACGGCCATCGGCACGGCCGTCCGGAGCCCGTGGGTGAGCAACGGCACGCGGGAGAGGGCAGCCAGCGCGATCGTCAGCCCGAGCATGGCCGCTGGTGGCCCCGGGGCGTCGAACGTGACAGTGACAGCGATCAGCCCACCGATCCCAAAGAGCGTGAGGACGGGATGGACGGCCTGAAGCCAGCCCGACCGGGTAGCGACGCGTTCCGCACGCAGGAGGCCCCGCGCTCGATCGGTTAGCGTGCCGGCCGATCGCCCGACTGGATCAACGGAGGTCACTGTCTGGGGTCAGTGGTCGCCCGGCGAGCCACCCGATGACCAAGACGAGGGCCGCCCCGAGGAATCCCGAGACGAGCGTGCCGACGTATGGATCGACACCAGCGAGGCCATAGCCCGGCAACAGACCCGGTAGCGTCGTCACGGCATGAGCGGTCGCATCCGTCGTCTCCGCGGCGTGTTCTAACGGCTCGGTGTAGTTCACTTGCGTTGCGCCCCAGGCGAACGCCGGCGAGAGGACGACCAGTCCGCCGACGACGGCAGTCCCGCGACGGAGCAGCCGGCGCCGGTCGATCGTCGGTACCCGGTCGGCCAGCAGATCGGGACGGGTCTCGGCGACGAACTCGTAGGCAAGCAGCGTGATCGCCCCTTCAGCGACACCCAGGAGGACGTGCCAGCCCCCCACGATCGCCAGGACGGTCGTCAACTCGTAGGCGAAGGCTTCGGATGCGCCGACCATGACCGCGACGGCGAGCGCGGCAGCCGAGATACCCGCCCAGCCGGCAGCAAAGACCGCGCCGCGTTCGTGGTACGGAGCCAGGAGGTGATAGACACCGTAGCCGACGTACACTTCGACGACGGCCATCGCGAGGACGTTCCCGCCCAGCACGATCAGGCCACCGTCGCCAAAGACCAGCGCCTGGATCGCCACGACGGCCGTCATCGCCAGGACCGCCAAATGGGGACCAAGCAGAATCGCGGCGAAAGCCCCACCGACGAAGTGAACACTCGTCCCGCCCGGAATGGGGAGGTTCAACATCTGTGCGGCGAAGATTGCAGCTGCAGTGACGCCGAGCAACGGCGCACGTGGCCCGTCGAGTGCACGCCCAGACCGATGGACCGCCATCGCGAGGACAGCGATCGACGCCAGTCCGGCGAGGGCAGCGATCCACAGATCCAGGTAGCCATCGAGGATATGCATCGATAGCGGGACGTAAGCCATGCGAGGTAATAATACGTTTCGAAGATTGAATAATACTGAGAAGGGGAGGGGATTTACAAGGCTGATATGACCGGCGACCCAATCAAGGGTATGACCGAGGATTTAGACCGGGTGAGCCTGACACTGCCCCCAGCGATGACCGACCAGCTCGACGGGATCGTCGAGGAGTGGGACTACGCGAGTCGATCGGAAGCCATCCGGGACGCCCTTCGGGACTTCTTTACGAGCTACGCGTGGGAGGGTGGCAACGAGACGCGCCACTACGGGACGATCGTCATCGCCCACGAACACGACCACGAAAGCGACGTGGCCGGTCGCCTCCAGACGATCCAACACGAATACGCCGACGTCGTCACCTCAGTCCAACACATCCACCTCTCGGAAGACCGGTGTATGGAGACCCTGGTCGTCGGTGGGACCGCCGGACAAATCGACGAACTCGCGAACCGACTGCGAGCACTGGAAGGGGTCAAACAGGTCAAAGTCGTCGTCGTAGGCGGGGTCGAGACCGACAGCCACGGCCACGAACACAGCCACGATCACGACCACGGACACACGCACGCCACCGAAAAGTAGCGACGCGGGCTAACACCGGCACAGTCACGAATTCGCGTCTCTGTTCCGGGAGCCACCGAGTTGAGACGACCGAGAGGGACGTGACGAGAATCGATTGCTGTCTGTTCGTTTCCACGGAGCCAAGAGCAACGAAGGCCTGGGAGGAGACACGGCGGGAGATCGTCACGACCAGTTGGAATATCGGAGCCGAGCTCGTTCGAACGAATAAAAAATATACTGAACTGAATTAACCGATACGGTAATATATTCGGAATATTTTTCCGTACCTCCGGAGAAGACTGGACTAGACACCGAGACCGCCGGCCCGGTCCGGCGTGGACAGCCGGAACAGAGAATCGATCTAGCCATGCTACCAACCGAAGCTACCCATCTGGTCGTGCCGATCGCGAGTCTCGACGACGCAGAACGAACGTGTCCCAAGCTTGCGTCCCCTCTGGACGCTGTCGAGGGAGTGATGGGCGTGGACCCGATCGAGCAGACGGACGGAGACGTCGATCCAGCATCGTCCCCAGCACTCGAGGCCGACGCCATCGAGGAACCCACCGCGGTGGCCGAGGGCCGCGAGGTCCCGACCAGCGGATTCACACCGCGACCGGGGGGCCACCTCGACCACCCGGGCAGGGACGACGCCTCGTCGCGTCTGCTTACGGAAAGTCACCCCCCAGTCGTGAGACACTCTCAGGGAGGTGAGAACGCATGAAATGCGAACGGTGTGGGGAAGATACTCGAACAGAGCGATACGCCGTCGATGGCTTCACCGGCCACCTCTGTCCGGAGTGTGTCGAAGAGTGGGAACAGATCCAAGCGGACCAGAAGATGGCCTAACGGGGAGACACCATGGAATTTACTACCCACCAGCAGGCGATCGTCGATCGTATTCGCGCAGACGCCCGTGGGACGATCTACCGTATCGAGCCCGCCACCACCGGCGTCTTCGTGGAAAAACAGCCACAAGACTCCGGGCGTCGCGCGCTCTTCGAGGTCACACTCGAACCGACAGTCGACGGCTCGAAAGCACTCCACTGGGAGTTTATCGGACCTGTCGAAGACGCTCGGTCGGACGGATAACGCGGGGCTGGCTGGGCCAGGTGGCGATTCGATAGTGCCGTGAGCAGACACCTGCGAGACGTACTCTGGCTACTCAGGCGGACTCGCCATCGGAGTTGCGTTCGCGTCCGGATGCCATCCCGGACTGCATGAACGCCGCCAAAATGCGACCGATGCTCGACTCGGCCGTCCACAGCGCCTCCTCTGTGACGCTATCCCCACCGGTCGCGACGGCGAGTAAGATCGTCGCCTCGTCGACCATCAGTGCTCGCCCGGCGAAATCAGCCGGGTTGTCCTCACCCATGACGATCACCTCTAGCGGATCGGCCGCGAACCGATCCTGCAGGGCCGCTGTGGCAGTCACAAGCGTGATCGCGACGCCAGCACTAGCGCGTGCACGCAACGCATCGACAATCTCGGTCGACAGCGAGTCAGCCTCAGGAGCGACGAAGACGGCCACTTCGGTGGCCGAGGCGAGGAGGTCGGCGATGCGTTCGTCGATCGGCTGGCGACCGCGCAACGTGGAGACGCCCTGGCTCCCCTGCTGGTTGGCTGCTTCGTCCCGGATGGCATCCAAATTCTCGAAGGCACGGTCGCGTTCACGTTCCAGTTCCGCCGTCAGTTGCTCGCGGGCGGCCCCGAGACTGACCGGCCGGTACTCCTTTGGTGTCGTCTCGGTCACCTCGACCAGCCCGCGTTCGACGAGGTCGTCCGCCGCACCGTAGACCTGCGACCGCGGGACCTCTGAGACGTCACTGATCGTCTCGGCAGTCCCAGTACCCAATTGCTGGAGCGCGACGAACACCCGCGCCCCGTAGTTCGAAAGCCCGAGTCGCTCCAAGGCGGCGATTGCATCCTGGGCACTCATAGAGAGAACGACTGTTTGTGGGTTTGGACGGGCCGGCACATCAATCGCGTGGTCCCGGACCGGAATGAATTTTGTAGATATCTACAATATTTATTTCGGCAGGGATGCTACGGGGGGGCAATGAACACAGTCGAACGGTACGCGGCGTTCGTAACGACCCATAGCAAGCTCGTGATTGCGCTCATGCTCGTCGCGACGCTGGTCGTCGGGGCAGGGGCAGGGAGCGTCGATCCGGGGCTCTCGATCGCGAGTTTCGAGAGCGATTCGCCCGAGGCTCAGGCGCTGGATCGCATCGAGGCCAACTTCACGACCGAGGGTGAGAACACGAGCGTCGTCCAGATCGTCGTTCGCGGCGAGAACGTCCTCTCGAAATCCTCGCTGCTGGAAACGCTACGCCTCCAGCAGGCCATCAGGGACGATCCAGCCATCGAGGGGACGCTCACGGAGCGCCAGCCGGTCGTCGGGCTCGCGAACGTCGTCGCGACGACAGCGATGGCCGAAACCGAGTCCGGGGGCGCGACTGGCCCACCAGACAGCGCGCAGGGAATGCCCACACTGGATGCCCAGATCGAGCACCTCGACTCGCTGTCACCAGCGCGCGTCGAGGCGATCGTCGCGGCTGTCCTCGATCCAGACCGAGAGGTTGCGGGGCCGACCGATCCCTACTCGTTGCTCTCGACGGACTACGAGGCCGGCGCGACGACGGCGACCGGCCGGGTCCTGTTCGTCTTCCAAGACACTGGCGGCGCCGGTGGGGACGACCTCCCGACCGAACTGGTCGAGGCCCAATTCGCCATCGAGGACCTGGCCGAGGAGACGGTCCAGTCCGGCGAGAGCTTCGTCTTCGGAGCAGGGATCGTCAACGAGCGCTCGGCCCAGGCCACGGGCGAGAGTTTCGCGCTGATCTCGCCGATCGCCCTGCTGTTGCTCGTGACGATTCTGGGGCTGGCCTACCGTGACGTACTGGACGTCCTGCTGGGACTGGTCGGCGTTGTCCTCGTACTGGTCTGGATGGCTGGCTTCATGGGCTGGGTCGGGATCGGCGTCACGCAGATCCTGATCGCCGTTCCCTTCCTGCTGATTGGCCTCTCGATCGACTACGCGTTGCACGTCGTCATGCGCTATCGGGAGGCCCAACTCGACGAGACCGACTGGACGCCCCGCTCGGCCATGCGGCGTGGACTCGCGGGCGTCGTGGTCGCGATCGGTGCGGCGACAGTCACCACCGCCGTCGGATTCGCCTCGAACGTCGTCAGCCCCATCACGTCGATCCAGGAGTTCGGCCTGGTCAGTGCGGCCGGGATCGGCTCGGCGTTCCTGGTCTTTGGCGTCCTCCTGCCGCCGCTGAAAGTCGAACTCGACAGTCTCCTCCAGCGGATCGGCTTCTCGCGGGCGAAACGCCCGCTGGGCCGAAGTGGGATCGCCGGCCGCGTCCTGGGCGTCGGGGCCGAGTTGGCCCAGCGAGCGCCCGTGGCCGTCGTCGTCGTGGCCGTCCTGTTGAGCGCCGGCGGCGGCGTCGCGGCGACGGACATCGACACCTCGATCGACCAGGTGGACTTCCTGCCGACCGATTCCCCCGACTGGATGGACTCACTGCCAGAGGGGCTCCAGCCCGGCGACTACGACATCCGGGAAAACGCCATCTACCTCAACGAGAAATTCGTCCAGTCCAGGGACCAATCGCGGGCGTCGTTCCTGATCGAGGGGCCCGTTACTGAGCCAGACACGCTCGATGGGCTGTGGGCCGGCGAGCGCGCACTCGCGAATACGTCGACGGCCGTCACCCTGGCCGACGGGCAACTCCGCGTGACCGGGCCTGTCGAGACGATCGATCGCGTGGCCCAGCAAAACGAGACGGTCGCGGGCCTGGTCGCCGCGAACGATCCCGACGACGACGGCCTTCCGGAGGAGAATCTGACGGCGATCTACGATGCCGTCTCCGAGGCTGCCCCCGAGGAAGCGAGTGCGGTCTTCGCCCGGAGCGACGGCACGTACACGGCCCTGCGTGTCTCGGTCGGCCTCGTCGGCGGGGCCGACACCGGCACCGTGACGAGCGAGATGCGCGAGGTCGCGACGACGATGGAGGGAGACTCGAACCGCCGAGTGACGGCCACCGGCCGGCCGATCGTCCAGGAACTCGTCCAGCGGGGCCTGCTCACTACGCTCGTGTGGGGCTTCCTGCTGACGTTCGTAGTTATCGCCGCCTTCCTGACGGTGATCTTCTGGCGGCGCTACGAGACGGCCTCGCTGGGGGCCGTCGTCATCGCGCCGGTGGTACTCGCCCAGGCCTGGATCTTCGGGACGATGTACCTGGCCGGGATCTCCTTCAACACCGAGACGGCGATCGTCGCCTCGATCGGGATCGGGATCGGCGTCGACTACGCCATCCACATCGGCGATCGATTCCTCGACGAACGCCACCAGCAGGGTGACCCGATCGCCGCGCTCAGGCGGACAGTCCGGGGAACCGGCGGTGCACTACTGGGCAGTGCGATCTCGACAGCCGGCGGGTTCGCCGTGCTCATGCTCGCGCTGGTGCCCTCGCTGCAGCGCTTTGGGTTCGTCACCGCGACGGCGATCGTCTATGCGTTCCTCGCGAGCGTGATCGTCCTGCCGAGTCTGCTGGTGCTGTGGAGTCGCTACGTCGATAGGTCGGTCAGTGTGGATCCGTCAGCCGAGTAAGCAACCGGGACAGTCCCCTACCGCCGGTAGTGATCTACGGTCCGAAACGCGACGTACAGGACGGCGTTGAGTACCCCCGTCAGCCAGAAGATCGCGCCGACGTTCAGCCCGAAGACGCCGGGGTCGCTGGCCGCGACGACGTCGTCGAACAGCCAGCCGACCGCGACCGCGATGATACCCCAGACGAGCAAGATCGAGGCGATCCGTGCGCCCTCCTCGATGTAGTCAGTGATCGGTTTCGCGTCCGTCGATTCCGGAGTGAGCGACATACCCGCCCGTCTGCCGTCTGTAGGATAAGTCTTCCCCCGCCGGTCACAGTCGCTTGCCCAGTCGCCGCCCAGCGTCCAGGCCGGTCTCCAGGGCCGCATGGGTTCGGCCCGTTCCCGCGAGCCAGTCGCCCGCGAGTCCGAGGTCGTGAGGAAGGGCGTACTCGACCAGTGCCGGATTGACGCGATCACCCGGCAACGCGTGGGTAAATCGGTCGTGGTCCCACCAGTCGGGGTCGGCCAACCGGTCCTCGGCCAGCAGTGTCGCCGCGTGGTCGGCCGCCGCCTCGGCCGCCTGTTCGGGCGTCGCCTCCGGCCGGCCCGCGCTCCAGGCAGGACTCAACTGCACAATCAGGATTTCCTCGCCGTCCGGAACGTGGCCGGGCTTGCACGAGTCCCGGGAGAGCCAGCCGACCGCGTGGTCTTTGTCAGTGTTGACCAGCGCGTAGTAGGGCACGTCGAGCGCGAAGGGGTAGTGCAACGCGACCGAATCGATCGTCCGGTAGGACTGCCGTTCCCGGGCTGCGATCAATTGCTCGCGCAGGTCGGCCTCCCAGTCGGCGTCCTCGAAAAGCACCTCGCAAGTCGGTGGTGTCACCACGAGCGCGTCGAAAGGCCGTTGCTCGCCCCCGGCAGTCACCCGCCAGCCATCGTCAGTGCGCGAAAGATGGTCGACCGGTGTCTGCTCGTGGACGGTGGCGCCGCTCGCGTCGAGATACGCCTCGACGATTTCGTCGATGCCGTTACGGCCACTCAGTTTCCGGCCTTGATTCGGTCGCCCTTCTTCGATCGTGCCCTCGGCGTCGAAGATCCAGACGTCGTCGGTGGTCACGGCCAGGTCGTCGCCGACGACCGACTGGAGTTGGGCCTCGACCCGCTCGTCCGGCGGATCGACGTAGTTAGCCCCGTAATCGTAGACACACCCATCCCGGGTGCCAGAGACCATTCGCCCGCCGATGGCGTCGGCTTCGAAGACCGTCACGGCAGCCCGCTCTCGGAGGGCGTAGGCTGCCCCGGCCCCAGCGATACCTGCGCCGACGACACAGACGTTCGGCGTCACGTCCCGGCCTACGACCGGCAGCGAGTAAAGGAACGGGGTGACAGCTCAGGCGTCGCCGGGTGCCGGATCGAGGGCGACGAACTCGTAACCCTGCTGGGCGAGCAATTGGTGGGCGCGATCGGTCGCCGACGGCGCGACGAGGATGCCGCGCAACTCCCGGTCTGCGTGCAGCTCACGGGCGAGAGCCTGGACGTACCGGTCGAGTTGTCCAACGGCGTCCGGGCCGACCCGGCGGCGTTTGAGTTCGACGACGACGGCCCGGCCCGCCTCGTCTTCACCGTAGATGTCGACCGCGCCGGCGGGCGTCGATCGCTCGGTCGAGCGCGGTTCGAAGCCCTGCTCGATCAGGGCCGGGTTCGCGAGGACTCGCTCACGGAGGTCTTGCTCGGTGTCCGAAAGCGAGAGGTCCTCGGGATCGGTCACGTCGACGCGTGCGACGTGTTCGATAGCCCCGAAAGTGACGCGAAGTTCCTCGTCGGGGCCGGTGCGGTGGCTCTCGATGCGGACCTCGCCGTCGATCGTGGCGACCTCGTGGGTCGAGCCTGGCGGTTGCCAGTTGACTGGCTGGTGGCCCTCGTCGGTGTGGACCAGCGCCGTGCCATCGGGTTTGAGGACGACCAACCGGTCGCCTGGCCCCAGTGTACTGCTCGCCCGGCCGTCGTATTCGACGCGACAGCGGCCGACGACCGTCACGAGGGCACCACGATCGATCCCGCGCTCGACGCACTCGCGAGCCTGCTCGGGCGATGGATCGACGAGAGGGCCATTCCGGGCCGTCACGGGGCGCGTCTGGTCACCGTCACCTGTGTCGGACACGCGACGCAGTTACCGGCCACCGCACAAAAGCGACGCGAGTTCACCGTCTTGAGCGCTGGACGCCTGCCGGGGCGGCGACGATCACCCGCCGATCCCCGGCACGTCGGCGAAGTGCCCCGAGCAGTCGTGATCGGGCCTCGCCCGGCGGCAGTGTTCCGGTGGCAATCTCATCCACGAGAGGGCCCTTCGCAGCCCGAACCCAGGATCGCAGTGCCTGAGCGTCCCGCGCGGTTCGGCGTTCGACGACGGCCCCGTCGCCACGCGGCTCGGGCGTCGGATCCCCCGTCCACGGTTCGACCGCGAGCCAGCAGGCGAGAAAAGCGGTCCAGTCGCCGTCTGGCCCCTGATAGTACAGGCCGTCGTACCGGGCGAAGTCCAGCCGTTCGACTGCTGCGGACAGCGACGGAGCACGGTCGTCACCGTCGAAAGCGCGCAGTCGGCCATCGGGACACACGCGGTCGTCGTGCCAGACAGTCGCTTCGAGTCGAACGCCAGCAGTCACCGTTCGCACGACCAGGGCGCGATCAGTCACTGCTGGTCCCTCCGGGCAGGGCCGTCCAAGCCTGGGTGTCGCGAGATCATACCCACGCTGGCCGCGGTCGAACACTTCAACCGTCGGCCCCAGCGTCGAATCAATCCCTTGAAGTCAGTGGCAAGCCTCGACAGACCCGTATGAGTGACTGCCCGGAGTGTGGGGCGGAAGTATCCCTACACGACAACGTCGAAGTCGGAGAGATCGTCGACTGTGCAACCTGTGGCGCGGAACTGGAAGTCGTCGCCGTCGACCCGGCGACGCTCGAACCTGCCCCGGAACTGGAAGAAGACTGGGGCGAGTAACGCCGCTGATTTTCCGGCCAACGGCGATTAGTCGTCGCCGTTCCAGACGAGCGTGACGGTCACGTCCTCACTTTCGACGGTCTCGTAGGTCAGGCCACGATCGTCGAGTTTCGGGTAGAGGTGTTGGGGCGTGCGGTCGTTGTACTGAACCAGAACCTCCTCGTCGGCCAGGTCGGCACTGGCCTCCAGGGTTTTCCGGAGTGGCTTTGGCGGCCCGAGCGTCCGAACGTCGAGTTCGACCACCGCATGTGTCTCCGGCGCGTCACTCGCTTCGAGGAGGGCGTCCAGATCGATGTCGGCGGGAGCGTCGCTCATGCTGACCCCTCCTGCAGTGCGTCAGGACCAGGCACCTCGCCGGTCGCTTCGAGCTGGTCTTCGAGGCGCTGTAAGTCGGCGTTCAGCGACTCGCTCTCGTTGTGCATCTGGGCGACGCGGACGCGAACGAGGTCGTAGTCGTGTCGGTCGGTGAGGCCGTTCCAGGCCCGGAAGGCCCCGATCGCCAGGGAGTTGCCGGCCGGACAAAACTCCGTTGTGGGGGTGAACTCCGCCAACAGTACGCCCGACTCGTCAGTCGATTCGGCGTAGCGAAACCCGGCCTCGGGATGGCGCGTATCCAGGTTCAACTTCGCCAGGTTGTAGCCGAAGGTCACATCGTAGACGCCACGCTCCTCGAAGACCTCCCAGGTTTCCTCGTGGAAGGCAACGTGATCCTCGTCCGTGAGAACGTCGTGCCCGTCCAGGAACGAGCCTGGCGCGGGCAGGTGGTCCGGAACGAACGCATCCTCGTCGTCGAACGTGTCGCCGGTAGAGCCGAGTCGCTTCATACCCAGTTATCGTAGGCTGGGTCCCCCGACCCTTGTGCCGAACATATTCGAAACAGTCGTGTGGGCCGGGAGATAGATCCGTCACTCGGCGACGTCAGCGTCCGAGCCAAGCGACAACGAGGGCCACAAGAGACTCACGAGCGAGTGCGTGCTGTGACGGTGGACCGTCAGCGTCAGATTCACCGCGAGGACAGCCACGCCGGCCCCAAACAGGAGCGTCGCCGCCTGCAGGGCGATCGTCGGCGCGTCGACGGCGGCCACAGCCACCTGGCCGATAGTCCCGGCGAGCAAGAGAACGAAGTCCGCCCGGGCGAGGCGCGGGTCGTACATCTCCTCGACCATCGGGACCGGTTCGTAGCCGATCTTGTCGCTGTAGGTCCGCACCCAGATCAGAAACGGGACGATGTGATACAGCGTGCCGAAGACGACGAACCCGAGGACGCCGAGCAACAGGAGTGGCTCACTGGCAGCCGAACCCAATACCGTTAGTCGGTCGGTCGGATCGGCCAACCAGGTCGGCAGTGTCAGGGCCGCCCAGCCGAACAACGCAACGGCGACGACGGCGTATCGCAGGAGGACCGGCGAGAGTTCCGTCTGTGCCCGGAGGAGTTTCCGGGCGAGGAACACGCCGACAAGGGCGAGCGACCCCACGACGAGGACGACACCCACCTGAGCGAGCACTGTCTCGCCCAGCAGACGACCCACCGACAGCAGCCCCACGCCGACCGGGTAGGCCAGGAGTTCGACCCGCTTGATCGCGCGATCAACCCTGTCGTCGTCGGCCTGGGTAAACATTTCAGCCAGTTGGTAGAGCGCCCCGACCACCGTCAGCAATACCGCTCCGAAGACGGCGATGGTCGCGTGCGCACTGGCGACGCCCACCCGAGTGATCGCGAGATCGCCGAACAACACCATCGTGTAATCGAGCGAGAGCAGGTACCCCAACAGCGTCAACACGAGGAAAGCGCCCAGCGCGATCACGAAGTGAATCTCGGTCACGTCGAAGGGGCGCGCTCGGGCGAGTGTCCGGGCGACGTTGTAGACGAACACCCAGAAGCCGGCCACCAGCAGCGTCCCGGCGACGTGCAACATCGCCAGTTCGACCGTCAGGAAAGCGGCGACGAACCCGAGCAGGCCGGCGACGACCAGCCAGACCTGGAGGACGCTCAATCGCCGGGAGTAAAGCGAGACGCCAGACCAGACGGGGACGAACTGGGTCATCGCCCCCATGATCGTCACGCCGACGAAGCCAGCCAGAAACAGGTGGCGCAACGCCAACTCGGAGAGTCCAACCGGCTCGGTGACGGTCGCACTCGCCAGCAACTGCCCGACCAACAACAGGGCAACGGCAAGGAGCACGTGTTGCAACGGTACTGCTACCGGTGGGCCTCGATCTGTGTCGACGTCGTCCGTGATCGCTCGCATACCCGTCGTTCACTCTCCCGCTCCCTGCCACCGTTGCCGAATATGTTCGGTTTAGTTCCCGTCCGACGAGTGGACAGAGGGGGCGCCACCACCGCGATCGAGTCAGTTATGCGGCGTCCGATTCGGCCGGCGCGTCGATCTCGACACTGGGTTCGTCGGGCGCGGACTCGGCATCGCGCTCCAAGACGATCCCGGTCAGACCGGCGGCGATCATGCCGACGCCGGCGGCCCGGACGGCCCGAAGGTACCAGTCCCGGGGTTCGAGATCACCGGGGTTTTCGAACCCACTCAGCCACGTTCGAATC
This sequence comes from Halorhabdus sp. CUG00001, assembly GCF_009797925.1. NCBI lineage: Archaea > Methanobacteriati > Methanobacteriota > Halobacteria > Halobacteriales > Haloarculaceae > Halorhabdus > Halorhabdus sp. CUG00001. The sequence goes on along the minus strand of NZ_VOLB01000001.1, from coordinate 2,525,068 downwards.
GAGAGGTTCAGCAACTGTTTCGGTAGCAAGGCGCTGAGCAACCCGTGCAGTGCGATCCAGGCGTATCCAAGGCGGCGTAGTTTGGGGCGCATCACAACCATGTTCGATCCGGACAAACCTGAACCTATGGGTCAGGCGAGCGCGGATCAGCGATGGGAACGGTCCAGACCGGCAGCGACCGATCTAGCCACCCCGATCCTCACATCGAATCCAACAAGTCGAGGACGAGGGGGCCGGCCCCGACTGCCAGGTACCGATGTAGCACTGATCGCCAGGCCAGGCGATGATCGATCGGTGACGAGGCACGACCCCCGAGAGAGCTTGAGTGGGCGACGCACGGCTGCTGAACGCTGTCAAAATGGTATGCAAGTAGCGTCCAGAAAAGCGGCAACATTTGTAACCTCCTTCGACGCGTCTGTGAGTTCGGCTCCGTGATCTTCGAAACCATCACGATCGATAGGCCTAATTTGGCAGGTCGAGTCCTGGCTGCAAGTCTATGTAATGGCCCCAAGCATCGGGGGTTGTTGTCTTAGGTACACTCCCGTCCATCGCAGGACAAACCTGGACGCCCGCTGCCACCCCCGATTCGTAAATATCCCATACGTATCTAATAGACCCATATCCCCCATCATACAACCATTTTATCATGGATTTTGTAAAAATTCGTGGTGTCAGAGAGGGCGGCAACACATGGACGTGCGGTGGAAGTTATGAGTGGCGTAGTGCAAGAAGAGGATATCCATGGGGACGATCGAATTTCGCTCGCCGGATCGGCTCGACGCCGACGCGGCCGTCGTCGACGTTCGCGAGGCGTCAGCCTACGAAACACTCGGGCACATTCCGGGTGCGGTCAACATCCCGACCGACCGCTTCCGGGATCCGACCGGTCTCGCGACGGGGATGTTACCCGAAGCCGACGCCCTGGCCGAGTGGCTCGGCGAGGCTGGCATCGCACCCGACGACGACGTGATCGCCTACGACGACGACCGCGGCGTCTACGCCGCGCGATTCCTGATCACACTTGCTGCCTACGGCCACGACGGCGATCTCTCCCTGCTTGACGGCGACTACAGCACCTGGGAACGCGATCGACAGGTCACGACCGACGAACCGAGTGTCGATTCGGTCACCTACGAGATCGACGCCCTGGGAGATGTCGTCGCCGAGCGGGCGGCCGTCGAAGCCGCCGTCGAGAGCGAGGCGGCCGTCGTCGACACCCGCACCGAACCGGAGTACGAACAGGCCCACGTTCCCGGCGCGATCCAACTCGACTGGGAACGGTTCGTCGACAGCGAGACTGGCCGGCGCCGATCCGACGCGGAGATCAACGCCATCCTCGAAGAACAGGATCTGACGCCCGATCGTTCGATCGTCCTCTACTGTAACACCGCCCGGCGCCTCAGCTACGTCTACGCCGTGCTGAGTGATCTGGGCTACGAGGACGTCCGCTTCTACGAGGGGAGCTTAGAAGACTGGCTCCGCACACAAACCGACGACTGGGATCCCGCCGAGATCAAGCGCCGCGTCCGCGAACACGCCAGTGAGGGACCGGCTGCGGTCAAAGCCGCTCTGGGCGAAGACGCCGCGGCGAAGCTCAAACTCGTCGGCCTCTACGAGCAAAAGCAGGGCGGGTACTTCATGTTCCGGACGAAGATTCCGGGCGGCGTCCTCGACAGCGAGGCCGCACGCGCGCTGGGGACCGTCGCCGAAGAGTACGCGACACTGCCCGCTGACCGTGACCCGGAGCGGTCGCCATTTGGCGATAGCTACCTCGACGTGACGACCCGCCAGGACATCCAGTTCCACTGGATTCGGATGGAAGACGTCCCCGAGATCTGGGATCTGCTGGACCCGGCCGGCGTCTCGACGTTCCAGACCGGTGGTAACTCCGTCCGGAACGTCGTCTCCTGTCCGGCCGCCGGGGTCGCCGCCGACGAAGTACTCGACACCCGGCCGGTCGCCGAGGCGATCACCGAGGCGTTCCTGGCCGATCACCGCTATGCGAACCTGCCCCGCAAGCTGAAGGTCAGCGTCAACGGCTGTCGTGGGGCCTGCGCCCAGCCGGAGATCAACGATCTGGGCTTCACGCCAGCCCGGAAAGGCGATCGCCTGGGGTTCAACGTCGCGGCCGGCGGCGGCCTCTCGGACAGTCCACGGATCGCCAGCGATCTCGACGTCTTCGTCGAACCAGATCAGGTCGTCGAGGTGGTCCGGGCGACGGCAGACCTCTTTGTCGAACACGGCAGCTACCTCGATACGGCCGTCAACCGCCTGCGCTTTCTGGTCGAGGAGTGGGACGCAAAGCAGTTCCGAGCCGAGCTCCAGCGCTTTGCCCCCGTCGAGTTCGAGTCAGCGGGTGAGGATCTGGTCGAGCACCACCACCCGGACCACGTTGGGGTGCACGACCAGGCCGACGGGGCCAACTACGTCGGCCTCTCGATCCCGGTCGGCCGGATCGACGGTGAAGACTTCCAGGCGATCGCGGACCTGACCGAAACCTACGGGAGCGGCGAAGTCCGGCTGACGACCCAGCAGAACCTGCTGGTCCCGGACGTGGCTAATGAGGAGTTGGCCGACCTGCACGCGGAGCCACTCCTTGCGGAATACTCGCCCGACCCCGGACCGTTCACGCGCGGTGTCGTCACCTGCACGGGCCGGGAGTTTTGCAATTACGCCCTCGTCGAGACGAAAGCGCGGGCAAAGCGCTGGGCCGCCGAACTCGACGAGCGCGTCGACACCGACCAAGATCGGATCGGGTTGCGCTTCAGTGGGTGTACGGCCTCGTGTGCCCAACCTCAGATCGACGACATCGGCCTGCGAGGGGACACCCGCCAGACCGAACAGGGCGTCCAGAGCGCGGCCGACGTCGCGCTGGGCGGGAAGCTCGATGTCGAGCCCGAATTCGCCACCTGGATCGCACCCCGAGTCCCGATCGAGGAGATCCCCGGCGCGATCGAGCGCATCGTCGAGACGTTCGAGCGCGAAGGGGCCGACGACGAGCGCTTTCAGGAGTTCTGCCGGCGCGTCCCCGACGAGAGACTCGCGGAGGTGCTGCGACCGGCCGAGATCGATCCAGCTCCGGCGGTCCAATCAGGAGGGTCAGACTGATGGCTAATCGACACCCCCACACGCCCGCGGTCGGCGACGATCCGCGGGAACCGACGACCGACGTACAGCCCCCCGGCAACAAAGTGCGGTTTCGCCACCTCGACGAGAGCGTCATCGAGGCCGACCGCTGTGTCCAGTGTGGCGCTTGTGTCGCCGCCTGTCCCTCGAACTCCATCGGGATCGCCGACTCGGATCGGCGGCCGACGCTGGTGAAAATGTGTACCGGCTGTTCGCGCTGCTGGGACACCTGTCCCCGAGCCGGGCTACGCTACGAACGCCTGCCAGTGCTGGATGGGGCTGCTCCTGAAGATGTCGCCGACGGACTCGGCACGGTCGCGTCAGCCTACGCCGCCAGCGCAGCCGAGGGGGTCGACGGTGCCCAGCACGGCGGCGCAGTAACGGCGCTGCTCGCGGCCCTACTCGATGGGCCCGACGGGATCGACGGTGCCGTAGTGGCGACGGAATCCGATGGCGATGGGCTGGCAAAGCCGGTGCTGGCGACCAGCCCGGCCGAAGTCCGAGAATACGCCGGGACGCTGTTCACCCAGCCGCTCCAACTCGATGGCCTGGCGGACTTGCTCGATGAGGCAGAACTGCCGGCCGACCCCGATCTGGCGCTGGTCGGGACGCCCTGCGTGATCGAAGGCGTCAGCGCCCTCGAACGGAGCCCGTACCGCGAGGCACGCTTCGACGAGGCCCGCCCACTCGAGGCGATCGATCTGACGATCGCCCTGACCTGTACGCAAGCGTTCGACGACGAGGGCCTCGAACACGTCCTGGCCACCGAGTACGACCTCGCTGTCGATGACGTGGCCCGGTTCGATCTCGTCGGCCAGGGCATCCACATCGAAACGACCGACGGAGGCCACGAACGCGCCTCGCTCGCTGACTTCGCCGGCGCAGTGCTGGAGGGCTGTCTAGAGTGTGCCGACGCCACGGGCCAGACGGCCGATCTCACGGTCGGCACCGTCGGCAGCCCACAGGGTGAGTCGACACTGCTGGTCCGGACGGAACGCGGAACGGACGCCTTCGAGCGCGCGAGAGACGCACTTGAGGCCCGAGCGCTCGACGATCGCGGCCCGATCGAACAGCTCGCCGACTGGAACGCCGGACGCGCTCGCGAAGCGATGGCCCGCTCGTTCGATCCGGAAGGCGACGTCTGGATTAGCCACGCAACCCACCGTGACGCTTACGACGAGACAGACCGGGCACCGGTCGCGTTCAATCCCGCCCGCGTCCACCAGTACGAGGAGTGGTGCTGAATGACCGACTCACAGATGGACACGACAACCGACGACGAGACAGAGGACGCCACACAGCCCGACGACCACCTCGACGACGTCGAGGACGGATGTGGCTGTGCCGAAGTGTGGGAACACCTCTCCGAACAGCGAGAAGACGATTGAATTTCGCCGATCGGTCACACTTCGGGTCAGTCTAACTCGTCTTCGATAACCGACCGCAGGTCCGCGATGGTATCGGCGTCGAAACGCAGTTTCTCGTCACCGACAGACACCGAAAGCGTCCCGGAAGAATCTGCCTCGCCGAGTGCGACGACCGGCGCGATACCCTCGAAGGCAGCACGAACCACGTCTGGGGCCGTCGTCTCGATCACGGCACGACCGGCCTGTTCGTAGAAGAGTGCGCCCACGGGATCGGCCGTCTCGATGGTGACGTCCGCGCCAGCGTCCGTCTGAACCATCTCCGCGAGTGTGACTGCCAGGCCACCGTGACTTACGTCGTGGACGGCAAGCGTCCCGTCGGCGTCGGCCACCTCGGCGAGGGCCTGGACGAACGCAGCGGGATCGTCGGGCAAGGCGGGGAACCGGTCCGTCCCGCCTTCGCTCGCGAGTAGTTGTGAGCCGCCGAGTCGCGGCTCGTCCTCACCGGCAAGCGCCAGATCACCGACCAGAAGGAGCTGTCCCTCGCCGGACAGGGCGAGTGGCGGCGCGTCGTAGCTATCTTTGGTCCCGACCATCGCCAGCGTCGGCGTCGGCGGAATCGGCCCCGTCGCCGAATCGTTGTACAGCGAGACGTTGCCCCCGATCACCGGGACCGACAGGTCGGCACAGACGTCCGCGAGGCCGTCGACGATGCCTGCAAACTCGCCGTAGACCTCGGGCTTCTCGGGGTTGCCGGCGTTGAGACAGTCGACCGCCGCCAGCGGGGTCGCCCCCTTCGCGGCGATGTTGGTCGCGTTCTCCAGGCCGGCGGCCCGCGCTCCCTCGTAGGGGGCCACTTCGGTCCAGTTCGGGTCGGCCCCGGCCGAGATCGCCAAGCCGACACCCGTCTCGTGGCGCTCACCGCTCGACCGTTCGGCGGCCCCCTGGTCGGCGCGCGCCTCGCGAATCGAGAGCAAGGCGGCGTCGTCGCCCGGCCGCATCGCGGTCCGGACCTGGACCTCGTGGTCGTACTGGCGGTAGATCCAGCGCTTGCTGGCAGTGTTGGGATGACCGACGACGGTCTCGAACGCCGAGTCGAGATCGACGGCGGGTCGATCCGTCTCGGGGTGGGTTGGCTCCGTGCGTTCGAGGTCAGCCAGCGGGGCCCCCTCGCCGACGAACTCGGCGGGGACGTCGACGACGACCTCGCCGTCCTTCAGACAGACGTACTGCCCATCGTCGGTCACGTCACCGATGACCGCCGACCCCAGATCGTAGCGGTCGGCGATCGCCTGGACGCGATCGACGTTCTCGGGACGGACCTCGTAGACGATGCGCTCCTGGGACTCAGAGAGGAGCAGTTCCATCGCGGTGAGGCCGGGTTCGCGCTGGTGGATGGCATCGAGGTCGATCTCGGCCCCGTAGCCACCTTTGGCGACGAGTTCGCTAGAGGCCCCACCCAGCCCGGCGGCCCCCAGATCCCGGGCGGACTCGACGAGATCTGCTTCGATCAACTGCTCGTTGGCCTCGATGAGCAACTTTTCGCGATACGGATTGCCGACCTGGACGGCCCCGCGGTCCTCGGTTTCGGCGTCCTCGGCGATGTCCTCGCTGGCGAAGGAGGCCCCGCCGAGGCCGTCCCGGCCGGTCGAGGACCCGACCAAGACGAGCTTGTTGCCCGCCGTTTGGGCCTTGGCAGTGGTGAGTCGATCGGCTTCCAGCAGCCCGATACAGGCGACGTTGACCAGCGGGTTCTCCTCGTAATCCTCGTGGAAGGTGGTCGACCCGGCGACCGTCGGCACGCCGATCGAGTTGCCGTAGTCCGAAATGCCCTCGACGACGCCCTCCAGGAGATAGCGCGGGTACTCCCGATCGAAGTCACCGAAGTACAGCGAGTCGGTCAGCGCGATCGGGTAAGCCCCCATCGAGAGGATGTCCCGAACGATCCCGCCGACGCCGGTCGCCGCCCCGTCGTAGGGATCGACGTAGGAGGGGTGGTTGTGGCTCTCGATCCCCATCGCCAGATACGTGTCTTGGGCCTCGGGCAGAGCAACGACGCCGGCATCGTCACCTGGGGGCACGACGACGTGGTCGCCATCGCTCTGGAAGGCCGAGAGGAGTGGACGCGAGGAGCGATACGAGCAGTGTTCACTCCAGAGGTTCTCGAACAGTGCGGCCTCCGGGTGGGTCGGCTCGCGTCCGAGTTCCTCGACGACGACTTCGCGGTCTGGGTCCGATAGGGCCATTGGCGGTCTCTCGCCCCGCAGCCCGTTTATCGCTTACTATGCGTCTGCGTGCCGAGCACTGTCGCTCGAATCACTGTGGCACTCACCGAGAGCGAGGACAGACTGCCCGACGGTCCGTCGCCGGAATACGGCGGGCTACTCGACGACGATGGCACCCTTCATGCCGTTCATTCGGTGAGGGATACAGACGTAGAGGTAGGTCCCAGGTTCCTCGAAGGTATACTCGTAGGTCTTGTCGCTGCTCGTGACAGCTGTCCCACTGTCCAGCGGTTCGCGGTCGTCCTTCGAGACCACGTTGTGAGAGCCACCCTTGCCGTTCCACTCCCAGACGACCGTCGTGCCCTGGCTGATCGCGACGACTGGCGGCCCGAACGCCCAGAAGCTGCCGTTGCCCTCTGCACCGACGGTCACGGACACTTCCTCGGCATCTCTCGCGTCGATGCCAGTCCCGTCGTAGTTGCTCGTATCCGAGAGATACTCCTCGGCCGCGTCGGGGACGTCGGTATAGTCGGGATACTGGGTCGAGGAATCGTCGCTGGACTCGTCACTCGAACAGCCGGCCAGTGATCCGATCGCGAGTCCGGTCGCCACCGTGCTCATGAACTGCCGTCTACGTGCCATACGTACGCTTGGGGACTACACCCCTAAAACGACAGCGAGATACGCGCCCGCTGACAACGGGGCCGATCATATTCGTGTCGCAACGAATGGGGGTAGCCCGTGTACGCCAAACGGAGAGTCGGCAACCGGGCCGGTCAAGGCGTGAACCCGTCGCGGGCGTTGCCGACGTACAGCGAGTAGATGACGACGACAAATCCGAAGGCGGTAAAGGCACTCTCGACACCGATACTGACGTCAAAGCCAAGCGACCCGAACTGATAGAGCACCCCGCCCAGGAGAGAGCCACACGCGACGAAGGTGAGTCCGACGACGAGCGTGCACAACGCGGAGGATCCGGTTCGACGGTACGCCCGGTAGGCGAGAGACGCGAGGATGCCCGTACATCCCAGCACGATCATTTTGGCGGCGGTGACGACGACGACGCTTCCTTGCATTTTCGTCCCGTATCACGAACATGTGACCGCACGGGAGATATAAGCCGTAGGGCGTTTCCACGCGGTGGGAATAACCGGCAATATAGGCCGGTAATCGCCCCCGCGAGATGCGATCCTCCCGCGAACGATTCTCGACAAACAGGGCCGACAGAAAGGATCGACTGTGGACCGATGACGGAAGGTGCGGGTGAACACCCCTGGTGGGCGCGGAGCGGACGTCAATCCGACGTGTACAGCGAGTAGACGATGATCGCGAACCCGGCCGCAGTCAGGGCCGACTCCAGTAAGAGCGTCTGATCGATGGGCAAATCGAGGATGAGATCGCTGATCCCGGCGGCAATCGCCCCGACTGTGACCACCCCGAAGCCGAGGGCAAGCGCCCCGAGAGACTGGGCGTCGGTTCGACGGTACGCCCGGTAGGCGAGGAAGGTTATCAGGCCACCCAAAAGCAGAGTGAGCGTCTTCAGTGCCACGACGGTCAATGAGATATGTGGACTCATGTTTCTTTGCGCACCTCCGACCACAGGTTCTCTAGACGTTCGTCGGCCGTCCGGGCCCGGCGAGCGATCTGGACCTCGGTTTCGCGGTCTTCGGAGAGGCCGATGATGACTTCCTCGAAAGCGACTTCGTACGTACTGGCGTGCTGGCCGTCCGGCCGGATCTCGACTCCCTCGGTCAACAGCGACGCCTCAGTCAGGAGATCGAGCTTCCGGTAAGTCGTCGAGAGCGGGATATCACTGGCTTCGGAGATCTCGGAGGCAGTCATGGGCTCGTCCAGTTCCTCGATTATCCGCCGACACTCCGGGTCGTCGAGCGCATCGAGCACGTCCTGCAAATCTGGCGCGTCGTCGGCGGCGAACGGATCGCGGACCATTTCATTCCGACCCTCCCCGTCTACTCGGGAGATCGGGGACGCTGGTTCCGCGCGTTCGTCGAGACGGGAGCATACACAGGACTGGGCGCTTCGGGTGAATTTGTGTTTCGGTTTTCCGCGTCGGTCGCCGGTACCCGAACAGTCGAACGTGTTCGGCACGCGATTGAACGGACTGTAGTCGCGATGTTTAGGTATGCCTAATTCAGACGGCATCCTGGCGACGACGCGACGGCGATTGCTGGGCGCACTGGGAGCCGGCGGGACCGCCTCGCTTGCGGGTTGTGTCGCAGCACCCGACGCTGGTGACGTGGCCGAGGAAACGACCACGACCAAGCCGGCTCGCGAGACCGACGTCGACAGCGTGGCCGCTGATCCGACCGACATCCCCGACCCGATCGATCGTGACGAGCCGACCACCCACGAGATCACGCTCGAAGCCGAAGAAGTGACGGCCGAGATCGAGCCCGGTGTGACGTTCGACTACATGACCTTCGGCGGGCAGATCCCGGGGCCGATGGTTCGGGTCCGGCGGGGTGATACCGTCGAGTTCACGATGGAGAACCTGCCCGACAACGCCATGCCCCACAACGTCGACTTTCACGCCATCTACGGCACTGGCGGTGGCTCGGTCGCGACGACCGCCTCGCCGGGCGCGGAAAACAAGATGCGCTTTCGGGCGGAGTACCCGGGCGCGTACATCTATCACTGTGCCGTCCCGAACCTCGATTATCACATCAGCGCGGGCATGTTCGGCATGATCCTCGTCGAACCCGAGGACGGACTGCCCGAGGTAGATCACGAATTCTACGTCGGCCAACACGAAATTTACACCGACAAACCGACCGGCAAGGCGGGTCATCACGCCTTCGACATGGAATCAATGGCCGCCGAGAATCCCTCCTATGTCCTGCTCAACGGCGAAAAGTACGCCTACGCCGCCGATCGCTACGGCCCCCTGGAAGTCGAGACCGGCGACACCGCGCGTGTGTACATGGTGACTGGCGGGCCGAACCTCACCTCGAACTTCCACCCGATCGGTAACGTCTGGAGTGAGGCCTGGCCCAACGGGGCGGTCGCCTCGACACCCGACGAGTTCGTCCAGACGATGGCGGTCCCGCCGGGCAGTTGCTTCGTCGGCACGATGGAGTTCCCCGTCCCCGAGCGTGTCAAACTCGTCGATCACGCCCTCTCGCGGGTCGCCCGCAAGGGACTGATGGCCGAAATCGACGTCCTCGGCGAAGAACGGCCCGAGGTCTTCGATCCCGGCTTCGACGGGACCGACCACGAGGACCCCCGCTACGAGTGAGGAGAGCAATATAGTCGAGAATCGGATACGTCAACTGAATCCGGGCAAGAAGCGGTAAGTATTGCAGGGACCGGCGGCCAAAATCCGGTCGTAGGAGGGCTCTATCAGCCAGCGGACCGGGGGTGTAGGTGTTCCCAGCAGTTGAGAATCCACAGGACTCGTTTGTAGGTTTACGGAGAAGTGGAGGTAATGACAGACGACGCGAACACCTTCGAGACGGGCACCGAGCCCCGGGGTCGACAATCACGGGAGTGGGAAGTCTTCGTTCGCGAGACCGAGGACGAGCCACTCGAACACGTCGGCAGCGTCACCGCCGACGAGCAGGCACAGGCCCGCGAGCAGGCCACGACGCTGTTCGAAGATCCCGTCGCGATCTGGCTGTGTCCCGAGGAAGCCGTCTTCCGGTACACGGACACGGCGCTGACGCCGGGTGAGACAGCATGATCCCCGTGAGTGGGTTGCTCGGCGGCGACACGGACGCTGGGGCGACAGCGCACAGACAGCGGGGCACAACGATCGTGTGGCACGTGACCGGTGCCGCGAATCTCGATTGCTCCTACCGCCGGACCGACGCCGGGCCGGGACCCGCAGACGGCGAGTTGACCACTGCCGAGGGGCAGAACTTGATTGCCGATCTCGCCGACTACGGAGTCGAGGTCCTCCGACTTGCCGGTGGGGAACCACTCCTGCGCGACGATCTGGAAGCGCTGATCGAGTCCGCGAGCGATGCGGGCCTGGAGACGGTCCTCGAAACCAATGGAACGCTAGTGACGGAGGAGCGGGCGGCGGAACTCGAAACGGCCGGCCTCGATGCGGTTGCCGTCGCGATCGACGGCCTCCCCGAGCGCCACGACGAAATCTGGGGCCAGGAGGGAGCCTTCGACGACGCACTGGCCGGGATCGAAGCCGCCCAGGCCGCCCAGTTGCCGGTCGCCGTCAAATTCACCATCACTGACCAGAGCGCCGCCGACATGGAGGAAGTCCTCGATCTGCTGGCCCTGGAAGGAGTCGAACGCTTCGAGTTCGCCCACTTGGAGTACGACGAGGCGGACGTGATGGATTTCGAAGTCGATCACCAAGCCCAACGGCGGGCCGTCCGGCGTGTCTGTGACCTGACGCTCGATGCCCACGAGCGGGGCCACGACGTCGAGACGCTGTTGACTGGCAATTACGCCGACGCGGGCTACGTCTATCAGTACGCCCGTGAGGAACTCGGGGAGGATCAGGCGGCGGACGTCCGGGACAGACTAGAAGCGATCGGCGGCGACCAGGCCGGGGAAGCCATCGCCGACATCGACTATCAGGGCAACGTCCACCTCACGCCCGACTGGCAGCACTACTCGCTTGGCAACGTGCGCGACCGACCGTTCAGCGCCATCTGGGAGGACGAATCGAATCCGATCCTGCGGAAACTCCGCGACCGCGAGGATCACGTCCCCGATCGCTGTCCGAACTGTGATTACTACGCGATGTGCCGGGGCGGTTCGCGCCATCGTGCCCTCGCCGCAACCGGCGACCCCTGGGCACGAGACCCGCAGTGTTATCTGACCGACGAGGAAATCGGCCTCGAGGATCCGTCCGCATCCGCAGACTGAATCGAAGCCGGGATTGGGGGGCCGTTCTCTCGGGCCGAGGGCAACGAGCGAGAGTATCCCCCGTGTACTGCCGGAGACCGCGACGCTTTTGCCCCCACCGGCGCAAGTCGGTCGTGTGCTTTCGGTCGAGTTACACGCCCACTCGTCGCTGTCCTACGACGGGCGAGATGCCGTCGATGACCTACTCGAACGGGCAGCAGCGGCGGGACTCGATGCCCTGGCCGTGACCGATCACGACGAGATCGCGGCGAGTCTGCGGGCCGTCGACCGCGCCCCCGAGTACGGACTGCTCGGCATCCCCGGCATGGAAGTGACCAGCGCCGCTGGCCACGTCCTCGCACTGGGAGTCGAGCAACGAATTCCCCAAGGGCTGACGTTTGGCGAGACGCTGGACCGGATTCGACGGCTGGGCGGTATCGCCGTCGTTCCCCATCCCTTCCAGGAATCTCGGAGCGGCGTGATGGCCCACGTCTCGCGGGCTGATCTGGCTGGGGCTGACGCCATCGAAGTGTACAACTCTCGACTCCTGACCGGCCGGGCCAACCGCCAGGCTCGCACGTTCGCTCGCGAACACGGCGTCCCCGAAACGGCAGGAAGCGACGCTCACATCGCCGAAATGGTCGGCCGGGCAGTCACGCTCGTCGAGGCCGAAGAGCGATCGGTCGATGCTATTTTGACGGCGATCCGCGAGGGGCGAACCCAAATCGATGGACGGCGGACACCCTGGCACATCAGCTTCCGACAGGCTGCCGGGGGGGCCAAGCGCCGTATCCGCGCGCGCCTGGCATCGCTACTCGAGTAACAATGGGTTCGAACGCGGACGCCACATCGACGGGACCGCTCGTCGGTGCCGATCCCGAACCTATCAGGGCGGCGATCGAAGACGAGAATCCCCTTTCGGGCACCCGGGGGTTTGCCGGGCGGGTCGATGGCTCGCTGGTTCGTGACGTCCTCGGGCGGTATCCACTGTTTCTCGACGGGGACGGGCAAGATCGGTGGGCCTTCGATCCGACCGAGTTGGCCGATCCGACGCCACTACCGGCGGGCCAGGTCGTCGATCCGGCGGGCAATCGCCGAGAGGTGTGGTCGTTGCCGGACCCATCCCCTCGCGACGGGACGGCCGCCGTGAGAGCTGTCGGGAACGCTATCGACGACGCGCTCGCCGACGTCGACACCGACGGCCTGGCGATCGCCTTCTCGGGGGGTGTCGACTCGGCGCTACTGGCGGCTCGCCTCGAGGCGCCGCTGTACGTCGCTGGCTTCCCCAATAGCCACGACGTACGAGCCGCCCGAGAGACGGCCAGACTCCTCGATCGGGAGGTGCGCGTCGTCGAACTCGACCACGACGCTCTCGTCGAGGCCGTCCCGCCGGTCGCAACCGCAACGGGCCGGACGAACGCGATGGCCGTCGAGATCGCGCTGCCGCTGTATCTGGTCGCCAAGCGGGCGGCTGCCGACGGCTTCGACCGGCTGGCAGTCGGCCAGGGGGCCGACGAACTGTTCGGCGGCTACGCCAAGGTCGCTCGCGCCCCCGAGGACCCACGTGTCGCTGCCGAGACAGTCCGTGGCGCGCGCCGCGAAGTGCTCGAATCGCTCCCCGACCAACTGACCCGGGACGTACTGGCGATCCGGGCCGGCGGTGTCGAACCGGTCGCGCCGTTGCTTGCTGATGGCGTCGTCGAAGCGGGACTGGCTCTCCCGGGATCGCTGCTGGTCACCGACCGCGGCGAGCGGAAGTACGCACTCCGGCTGGCGGCCCGCAAGTGGCTCCCCGATCCGGTAGCCTTCCGGGAGAAAAAGGCCCTCCAATACGGTAGTCTCGTCGCCCGGGAACTCGATCGGGTGGCGCGACAGGCCGGGTTCAAGCGCCGAATGGACGATCACGTCACCCAGTACGTCGAGTCGCTGCTCGAATGAGTCCCATCGCAGTATTGGCCGAGCGCGATCGATCGTCGGAGTAAAGCGAGTCGTCGTGACGGTCGCCGAGCGAACGCGTGACTGGCCGATCGAAGCGAGGGAAAGAAACGAGTGAACTCGGCGGGACTGAGCGAATCCGGAGGATTCGCGAGGGTCGCCGAGGGAACGAGACGAGAAAAGTGAGTCGAGTGGACTCGGCGGGGAGCGGTTGGTTTAACAATCGGTGCGTCCTGCGATTCGTTCGCGTAGGTGAGTGCGTTGCTCATGGTTCAGTTGTCGAGGAACTCGCGTCTCGTCTCCATGCGTTCCCGCTCGGAACGCTGGTCGTAGTGCTGGTCAAGGACGTCCGAGGACACGTTCATCCGATCGGTGACCACCTCTTCGGGGACGCCGTCGCGAAGGTGCTGAGTGATCGCCCCACGGCGCACACCGTGGGGCGACCGTGAACTGGGGCACCGGCTCGCCTTCGCATTATCACGCATCCAGTCGCAACTCTCCGGCTGCTTGTCGTGTGGGCAGTCAGAGATCATGCAGGGTCGCGTCCACCGATACAGCGTCAACCTGATCGGGGCCTCGGTTAGTCGGCCCTGGCGACTCGAAATCAGGGGTTCACGACCAGACGATTCGACGACGTCGTGCCGGTGATGGCGGATGTAGTCACTGATCACCTGTGCGTAGTGCTCACCGACAGCTATCTTCCGCTCGGCAGCCGTACCGTTCTTCAACGGCGTTCCGGTCTCGGGGCGATGGCGAAGCTGAAGGTATCGTCCTTCAGGATCGAAGTCATCGAGATCGAACGCTCGCAAACTGCCCAGCCGGATACCAGTGTGCCAGAGGATCGCGATGATGACGTGGTCGCGGCTGGCGTACTGGAATCGGTCGAGATACCGCAACAAATCCTTGGCCTGGTCGGCCGGGAGTTTCTCGTCGCTGGACTCATCTTCTGGATCGACGTCAGGGATCAAAACGCGCTCGCGAAGACCCTGCTCGACAGCGTCGACGCTCGCACAAAACTCCAGAAACTTCCGTAGCGTCTGGAGGATCCCAACCAGCGTGACCGTGCTGACCTCGTCGTATCGATCACTCTCTCCGTTCGCCCGCCAGACGCGGAACTGGTGAAGATCGCGACCAGTGAGGTCGTTCAAGTTGTCGATGCCCTCCGCGTCGCACCACTCGACGAAGGACCGAAGCCGGTACATCTGGTTCTCGAGCGACTTTTCGGAGAGCTCCGTCTCGCGGTGATCCAGATAGAGTTCGACGGCCTCCTGCGGACCCATCGGCTGGAGATCCGTCACTCACGATCACCTCCGTCGTCCTCGACGAACAGCCCGATAGCGAGAATGAACACTCCGAACACGAGCCCAGGAATGATTCGGGCCGCATCCGGTCCCGCAGAGGGAACCGGAGGATGGTACCAAATATATCCGAACAGCAGCGGCGTCGCGATGATCGCAAGCACTCGCGAAAGGTCCGTCACTCACGATCACCACCGTCGAGACCGAGTGCTTCCAGGACGCGAGCGGCTCGGTTGCTCGGCTCGTAGCCCGTGATGAACGCTCGATGGCGGGCCTGGTCCCACGGAAGGCCCTGGCCGTCCTCGGGAGTCGGGAGCGATAGATCGACGATCGTCTCGCCGTCGCGAAGATACCAGTGCGCGCCCTCGGCGTCGTCGTAGACCTCAGCCCAGTCGAGGCGGTAGACCTCGAGGTCGCTGTCTTCGCCGCCCTGCGAGTGGAAGTACGCTTCGGCGAGGACGTAACACGCCTCCGTGATCGGATCCTCGGCGTCAGCGTAGTCGTCGTGGCGGACCTCGGGATCCTCGCGCACGTACTCGCGCAATTGGCGGGCGGTTTCGTCCGGCTCGACGACGATCTCCGGACTCGTGCCGACCTCGGTGTCTGCAGAAGCCTCGGCGGTGGTCACGCCTGATCACCACCGAGATCGAGGTCGCCGCCGAGGGTCTGAACCGTAGTCCAGTACTCGTCGATCGCTTCGATCAGGTCCTCGTGTTCAAAACCGAGCGTCAGCCAGCACTCCGTACACTCTTTCGGCTCGCCAGGTGTCTGTGTCCAAGCCTGTGCGCGGCACCGGGGACACTCGGGCGGTTCAGCGTCGACGCGCGAGACCATCTCGTCCCAGATCTCTTTCCGTCGACCGTGGGCCGTGTTGTGGACCTCGTCGCCAACGAGCGACTCGCGGGTCGTAGCGTCGGCGACGTCGGCCCACTCTGCGGTCAGCTCTTCGTTGCTCATCTCGGCAGGGTCGCGGTCGGTGATCGGGAGTTCCTCGACGGACTCAATCATCGGCATCACCCCGGCCCTTGTCGGTGACTGGCGCGACGGTGATCGCCGCCTGCTCGCTGCTGGCAAACACGCCACCATGCGGCGGTTCGATCACGAGAAGCGGGTGGTCGGCATCGGCGTACTCTGGGTCGGCGACGCCGATGTCGACGGTCTGCCAGCCAAGCGTCTCCAGCAAATCGAGCGCCTGTCTGAGGTTACTGACACTGACGCTCGTACCGTGATCAGTCTCGCCGATCGACGGGTAATCCGTCGCGTCGGCTGCCATGATCCCGACTCTGTCAGTGAGTCGAGTTCGTCCGCTCATGTCGACGCACCTCCCTCAACCACCGCTGTCCCACGAACGCGCTCGATCTCGTCGCGAGCCAAACCCAGCTCCATCCCGATCGAGACGTCGTTCGCGATCTCGAGCTCCTCGCTATCATCGGCGGATCGCTCGACGCGTCGCAGCATGTCGTCGAGCGCGTCAACCATCGCGTCCAGGGCCTCGGCTTCGGGCGCGCGCTTGCCGGCGACCATCCGATTAAGTTCGATGTGCAGCGCCCAGCCCTTGCCCTGGATCTGGTTGCCCTGACTCTCCCGCACAGCGTCGGCGAGTCGGTCCGCGGCGGCCTCCAGGACGGCCTCGGGAAGCTGCTCGCGAACAGCGTTTTCGAGGTCCTCGCGGGTCACCTCCTCGGGATCGGGAAGGTCCTCTTTGCCGTACAGGAGGCTCGTGTTCGTGGCGATCCGGAGCTCGTCGGCGAGGCTCCAGATACAGGCCGGGATCTGGCCCAGCGGCGTCTGGATACTCGTGAAGTCCTGGCAGAAGCCGCCGCCGGTCTCGCGATGGCGGCCACAGAGCGGTCGGCCACAGCACTGGCAGCGGTCGAGTGCCTCGTCGCCGCACTCGATACAGCGGTTTTCGAAGTCGATGCTCGTGTCGTCTCGTCGCTCGCGCTCTCGCTCGACGACGAGTTCGGATGGAATTGTCATAGTGAGTTGTTGATCAGCAGTTGGCTCGCGCCGACGCGACACCCGCATGGCTGGGCGACGTGGATCGTCGGGCCGCGCGTCTCGATCGCGTCGATCGAGGTCCCGCAGCGCGGGCATTCGGTCTGCTTGTTCGCGGGCGATTCCGGCCGAAGGCAGTCTTTTTCTGCCCGGGTAGCGTGGATTTGCATAGGTCGATTGGCCGACCGACGCGGCACCCGCGCTTGGGGCGCGGTGTCGCAAACCCGGTTTTTCCACACCGAGTAGGGACACCCTACCGAGTGCCGCGTCGGCCTGGTGAGCAAATATTTACCCGCATAACTTAAATCTTGGCCGAATATACATTCATACAGAGCAGATATGTGTCCAATAGCAGGAAAATCAGGTAGCATTATAATTGGCCGAACTGACCGAAAAATGTGCCACGCCGATATCGTGCTCGATGGATGACGGGGAGAGATGACATCATCCTCGAAATGCTCTCTGAGAGCGGCGTGGTCCTTAATAAGAGAGGGCTGGAAATCAACCTCCAACGAGAGGAAGCAGACATTTCCTACTCGACACTCCAGCGCCGCCTCCCTAAACTCGAAGATGCGGGACTCATCGAGGAGGTCGTGGAACAAGGGGCTTGGTACGCCATCACCGAAGAAGGCGAAGCTTACCTCGAGGGCGAGGCGGACCTCCGAGACACGGACGACCCGGACGGGTCCTGACCTTTTTAACGGATAGCGCGGGCAGCGAGGGCTATGCCCGATTACCATGCGCAGGACTGGCTGTTGATCACCGAAGCGCTCGTCAGCTGGGCGGGCAACCCGAACGACTTGGAAACCCCCCGCCAAAGGCGCGCGTGGACGCTCGCGGAGGAGATCGCCGCCGAGCAGGGACTCGCGCCTGGTGAGGCGTTGCTCCAGATCGACGACGACTGGAGCGGGTAGTTCTCGATCGCGAGTGCTGCGGCTCGACGTCGGGGAGACAGCTTGAGTCATGATTCAGTCGGCCGCCACTTCCCGAGAGTTCGGGTCTTTGATCTGGAGATCGTCGCGCGTTACCTTCTCGCCGGTCTTCTGATCGATCAGGTGATCGTGGACGCTCTGGGCGTCAGCGCCAGCGTCGAGATTGCGTTTGCAGGTCCGGCACGAGAACACGCCGTCCCAGACGCGCCAGTCGTTGTGCCCTTCTGGGCAGGTGAAGCGCCATTTATCGACCTTATCTTCGATCACAAACTCCGGCTCGTGCGTCGATTGGACCGACATATGCCGACAGAGATTGCCGGTTGTATAAGAGGAAACCCGAGGACGGAGTGAAAGTGAAAGTAAACGATGACACCAGGGTAGGAGCCATGGTGTAGGCCGGTAAGCATCACCAACTCCTATTACTCATCCAGAGGAATAACCCGATATGAAGCGGGCACTTGCGGTCGTCGCACTCGTCGTACTGATTGCTCTTGCTGGATGCTCGGGCGCAACGGGTGACGGAACGCCCGGCTCGACCTCGCCGGCAACCGAGACCGAGGCGGACGTTGTGGCCGGTCCTGGCGGGGCAGCAGTCGGCAATATCGATTTCCTCCTGAGCGATGGAATGCCGGTCTTAGCGTATGAGTACGACATCGAGGACTACACGAAAGTGATCGTAGAGGGGCCGAGCGGATCGATCCTGTCAGAGGAAACGCTCTCGCCAAACGAAAGCTACGGCGGCACCTATGTCTCAGAACCCTCCGGTGGAACGTACAAGGTGCTGCTTCGCAAGAGCGGTGAGACGATCGCGAGCGCCTCAGAGACCTACGATGGCCCGTCAGCCCAACTTCGAAATGTGTCCGCTGACTGGGATGGAACAACACTCAACAGCGTCAACGTGACGGTCTACAACGACGGCGATCTTCCTCTCAAAATCGCAGATCTTACTATCAGTGCAAAAGAGCAAACGTTCACAGAATCGGGATCAGAGTGGATTTATTCGGGTGATCTTCATACTCTCACAGCTCAGACAGGCTACGGCAACAGTATCAAATTAGAGCGATCTGGAATCGTAAATGGAGAGGTGAACGTTAAAACTGGTGACGGTAATTTGTCTGGCACTTTCCAGAGGAAAGTAGATTCTCCAAACTTATCGATTGAATCTGCTTCACCTGTATGGGATGGAACAAAACTTAGAGAGATGCCGATGAAGATCACGAACTCTGGCGATCTTCCGGCAAAAGCGAACATATCAATCAAGTCCGAAAACCAAATTATTGCCTCAGATGACAACGTGCCCGTTCAAGCTGGTGAAACAATCTCTGTTGATCTTCTTCACTCTGTATCTGAAATAGAACCATCCTCACCCGGCATCTCAGACTTCAATATAAGGGTCACATCAGAAGGTTCGGATGATTCGATGACTTTTAGCAAAGAATTCTCGGAACCTAACATCACGCTCCAATCAATAGAGCCAATTTGGGGGGAAGGAACGCTTGAATCCGTGGAATACAATATCACGAATTCTGGAGATATGTCCGGTAAATACCATGCAACCCTATATATTAACGGTGAGGAGTGGGTCTCAAATGAGAACGTAGCTAAAGGGCGTAGTAGTGAAACAAAATCATTCGGGGAATCATATAGTCACCTGAGTGAATTATATTCTGGAGGTGATTACAACATTACTGTGGCTCTTGATGGAAGATATACTCAAGGGATAATGACACAAGAAAAAACAATAGAGGGGACCACTGCTTCTCTATCTATTGATGACTTTTATTGGATATCTGAGTACGATGGAGGTGGAGAATTGTATAGTGTAGATCTTGATGTCGAAAACGAAGGACAGGCCCATCTTAGATTTGATGAAGTGCGTTTAACAGTAGATGGGAAATCTCACGATTACAGGTCGGCAACTGTGCTGGATCCAGGAGAGTCTGAACGCTTGTACTTAGATCCAAGAATGAGTCTCTCGTCTGGCGATTATAGTGTCAAAATTGAACTCCTACATGAAGGTGCCGTAGTAATAGATGAAACAGATTCGATTCAAATATCAGACTGACCTCTATCCTGTCGTAGATGGTTCTGACTCCTAGACACTCGAAGGGGCGATCGCTTCGTTCGAGCTGGCCCAACCGAACCCAAGGTAGTTGCGTGTTTCTGCACTAACGTGCAAAAATTGAGCTAAATCACCCTCGAAATCGGGACGATCTCCCCGATATCCACCACCACTAAGTGCGTGAAAGACATGAGTATCATGCAATGCTAACCAAAGGGAACAAGGACGGCTCATACGTCGTGTGGATGTCCCGCGACGAGTACCAGGTCCTTCCTCGAGAGGCCGAGACCTTCGAGCGCGAAGTAGCGATCCGACTGATGGGCGACTGTGGTCTTCGCGTCCAGGAGGTCCTCGACGTCAAGCCGAAGCACATCCAGCGTATGAGCGACGGGGAACACTTCGAGCTCGAAGTCGTCGCCGGGAAAGACACGACCGGCGAATACGACGACGGAAAACACCGCGAGACGTGGCTTCCCCGCGACGTCGAAGCGACGATCAATCGGTACATCCAGGAAGCTGGCATCGGCGATGACGATCTCCTCATTCCCCGATCGAAGCGAACCGTGCAGTACTGGGTTGAGGATGCTGCAGAGCGGGCTGCTGAAGAGACTGGCGACGAGGACTACCATCGAGTCTCGACACACGACCTTCGACGGTGCTGGGCCAATCACTTATTGGTCGAGGAGAACGTCTCCCCACGGATCGTGATGGCTCTGGGCGGCTGGTCGTCCTACGACGCGATCGAGCCGTATCTCGCTGCACCGACCGAAGAAAACATCATCTCGTCGATGGACTCGGTCGCACTGTGACCGTCAATCCAGAGAAAACGTAATCTCGCCCGAATCGCTGTCGTACCGGGAGATCGCGATATCGTCCTCGTCAGTGATATCGTGCTGCTCGAGGACATCGGCAGGAAGAGTGACGCCCAGCGAGTCGCCAAATCGCTGAACCGAGCGCGAGAGCGGTTTTCGTGAACCCATATCTGATTCATTGGGGTTGTTGAGAAAAAAGATTGCCATCATCAGATATCCTATACTGATTGAATACCCAATTGAATACTGATTGAATACCCCATTAGAGTCGTCCTTTTGAGGGTTGCTGCTCGTGACGCCCGTATCTCGCGTGCTGACAAGAATCGCGCGAGACCACGCATGAAAGACGACGACCGCGGCCGAAAACGGCCGAATAATCCGCCAACGCGCGGAGATCGGAACTCGGGAACAGGCTTCTTGACCGATGCAGAGCGGCGCGAGCGAGATCGCGCCATGCTCTCGGGAGCGAGCCGTTCGCTCGCCGGAGCACTCCTCACAGGAGACTTTTCGTAACATGACACAACACCTACGGAAGGGCGTATTCGCCGCATTCCTCCTCGCGGTTGTGGCGGGAATGACGGCGATGCCCGTGATGGCATCGAACGCGACGATCGACTACGGCGCCGACGCGGCGCCACAACTGGGGGTGTCTGGCGACGTCACGATCGCCGACCACCCGATGGGGAACGATTCACTCACCTATAACAACGACAACGGTGAGTGGACAGCGCTCCCGGCCGACGTGAACACCTCGGTCGACAACCCCTTCGAGTTCACGGCCTCGGACGTGGCCTTCGACGATGCTGGCGCGTTCCCACACGCCAGCGACGCGACGGCGCTGAACGCGTCGCTGTGGGCAACCGACACCTCCAGCAGCGCGGGCTCGATGACGGTCGGCGAGACCGAGACCGCGCCGGGCGTCGGCGCGCTGTCGATCTCGACGGCCTCCCAGACCAGCGGTGACACGGCGATCGCCAGCTTCGACCTGACGCAGACCGACGTGGCCTCGCCGGTCACGAGCGACGAGAACAAGCGCTACCTGCAGATCGTCGGTGACGTCAACGCACTGGATTCGGGCGCTGCCGTGAACGTCCAGGTCGTCGACGCTGACGGCGACTACTACGAAGCCGAGATCAACTCCTCCCGCTCCAGCGGCGAGGATATGATCGCCAACGCCACTGGCGAGGGCGTCATCTATCAGGCCCAACTCGGGACGCTGACGCTCAACCAGGTCGGCGACGGCACGTTCAACGACATCGAGACCGTCGAGGTCGAGGTCGTCGACGGCAACGCTGACGTCGATATCTCCGCGCTCAACATCGACAAGATGGGGACGTGGGACTTCGGCGACCAGCTGATCGACACCGACGACGATGACGAGCTCGAGTCCGAGCAGATCACCGAGCACAAGACGGGCGGCCCGATCGCCGTCTCGGACCTCTCGACGCTGGGCGACACGTTCAGTGACGCCCACATCATGGACCTGACGGTGCCGTTCGTCCAGACGGCCGAAGATCTCGCGCCGGAAGACGTGAGCGTCGAGTTCACGGCGGCCGACCAGTATTCGAACTACGAGAGCCACTTCGAGGGCGACTTCCGCTTCGAACTGCGGACGGCCTACGACCTGAGCTACTCCAACCTCGAACTCACCGACGAGGCGTCGGTTCCGGCGACCCGCTACGTGAGTGTCGAGTACGCTGAGGGCACGGGAGACACCGCCTTCGAGGACATCTCGTCCTGGAGCAGCATTTCGGGCTCCTACGACGGTGTTGGGGCGGACGTCTCGATCGATGAGACGGTCCAGCCCGGGACGGCGATGGTCGTCTCGTTCGATTACGTTATCACGGGCGACGAGCAGTCTGCCCTGGAGTCGGCCGGTGCCGCGATGGGACCGACCGGCAGCAGTAGCGGCGGCCTGCTCGGGTTCATCTTCAGCCCGCTCGGCATGATCGTGTCGGGCGTGACGGCGTTCTTCGCCGGCAAGCGCAAAGGGGTGTTCTGAGCCCATGCTGGGCACCGCTCGCGAACCGACCCGCATCCGGGGGGTGAGCTAAGATGTCGTCGTCCGGAGCTGATCTCGAAGACACCGACACGACGTCGTTGTTCAATTGGTCGTCGACACAGTTGAACGACAACGATTGGGGAATCGGAAACTTCCTCAAAGCCGGGATCGGCCTGACGATCGTCGGCCTGTTCACGGGCGTGATGGACGTCTTCAACGCGATCATCACGTTCATCACAACGCCGCTGACGTCGGCTGGCGAGTCGGTCAGCAACCTGTTTAGTGGGCTGATCGACTCACCAGTCCAGATCCTCCAAACAACGGCTGGCGTTACAGGGGACGAAATCGCCGCGACGTTCACGGGATTCCTTGGCCCGTTTGCGTTCCCGGTCGGAGTCGCGGCGGTCATGGCGTCGCTGTACCTCGTGACGATCTACCTGGAAGATCGGCAGACGTCGGACATCTTCCCTGGATCGTTCACGGACATCGACGTTCCGGAGTTCATCCCGATCATCGGGGACCCGGGAGTTCAGGAAACTGGCGAAGACGAAGACCGGGACTGATCGAGCCATGCTTTGCGCCGATCTCGTCGCGACCGCGCTCGCGGGGGTGTTGAGCCGTGGCTGACTGGGGCGACTTTAAAGAGAGTGTCAAGAGCGACATCTTGAACGTCAACACCAAGGACGGCGTTACAGTCGCCAGTGGCAACCCGGCTGACTGGCTGGGCGCGATCATCAAGCTCGGCGGTTTGCTCGTCGCGACCCTGCTGTCAGCAATCATCGTCGGTATCAACGACATCATCGACGGGCTCTTCACCGTCTTCGCCGGGCCGTTCGAGGGGTTGGGGAGCTTCGCTGGTGAACTCGTCACGGCGGTGATTGGCGTCCCGGTTGACCTACTGAGCACCGCGGCCCTCACAACGACGACAACCCTCACTGGAATCTCTGAGAGCGCAGTGAGGTCAATCGGTGACTCGACCTACTCCGAAGTGGATGCTGCAATGGGCCTGGACCCTGGTCCACTTGGGCTCATCGCGTGGCTGCTCGGCCTCGCAACGGTGCTGGCTGGCCTATACGTCGTCTCGATCGGCGTCCAGGAGGTGCTGGGATAATGTCTGTCGATCCGGGCACGGACTACGACGGCGATGGTGAAACGTTCTCAGAAGAGGGGCCAATAGAACGGGTGAACATCGCTGAAGAGTACGGTCTCGATCTTGGACCATCGAAGTTCACTAAAGCCGTCGGAACGGCCCTTGGTCCTCTGGAGGATCTGAAAGACTATGTTGGACAGCTAACGAGAATCGCGAGGAATCCAGTCGGGTTCGTTATCGGCTCGATCCTGAGCGTCGTCGTCGGCTGGATCCTTGAGATTTGGAAACTCGTCGTCGACGGCGTGCAGCTCGTCCTCGTAGGCTCCGAGCCGGGCTACGAAAGCAGTCACACGTACCTCGGCTTGGAGGACATCCCGCTGTTGCTCTGGGACCTCGTCGCGAGCCCGTTCGAGGATCTCGGCGGGCTGGCGCTGGGCCTGTTTGAGGACGGCGGAATCATCCCGTCCACCATTTCGTCGCTGGCCACCAGCCTCGGCCCACTCGCGTGGCCGGCAACAGTCGCGGCCGTCGTGCTGACGATCGTCGCTGCCGAGCGCATCGCGATGAATGCCAGCCGCGCGAGCCTGGCCGCGATCCCGGTAATCGGCCCGGCACTGGAGGTGCTCTTGTACGAATGACAGACATCGAAGAGATCATCACGCACCCGATCTCGTGGCTGGTCGGCTTGGTCGCATCGATCCTGGCAGTGAATCCGACGGTCGTGCTGGGATTCGTCGAGGCGACGTATCTCAATCTCGGGTCACTGTTCTCGTTCGTGAGCCTCGCGGGCCTGACGCTGCCGAGATACTGGCCCCCGAGCAACAGCGCGGAGTGGCTGATCCTCGCGATCGGCGCGGCGTTCGCGGCCAAAATCGGACACAAGATCTGGGAAACCTACGACAGAGAGATATGAGACTCGACACGACAGCGCCCGGAGGTGGTCGCGGTGCCTGAAAGCGCCGTCGGCAAACTCCTCTGGGCTGGCGGAGTATCGTTCGTGGCCTTCCTGGCCTTCGTCGTCGTCAGCGCCGCGTTCGCGGCGGGCTCGCCCCTGCTGGGCATGGGCCTCGTCCTCGCGACGCTGCTGGGATACTGGGCCTGGGTCTACCGAGATGAAACGGATTCGGCGGCCGAGACGGCCGAAATGGTCGGTGACGAGGCGGCCGGGTTCTTCGGCGGGCTCGTCGACTGGGTGACAGCGCTCGTGCTGTCGGTCGGCGTGATCGTGATCTCCGTCGGCGGCGGGATCTTCGACCTCGTCGACATGCTGACCCAGCTGTTCTGGATCGAGCCGATCACGGCGACGACGGCACTCGTCGCCGGCCTGATCGCCTACGGCGCTGCGACCGGCCACGACCTGCTCATGATCGCGGACATCAACGGCACGCCTGGTCTCCAGACCGAGGAGTGGGCCGTGATCGCGTTCGCGCTCGTGGTCATCGCCGTCCTGGCTCGCCGATACGCCTACGGGAAGGCACGCAACCGATGATCGACAAGTACCTCGGCGGCGGGATCCTCGGCGGGCTCGGTTTGACAGCCGTGATGCCGGATTGGCCGACGCTGGCCGCGGCGGGCACGCTGACGGCGATCAACACGGTGATGGGCATCAGCGGGTTCGCGATGCAGTTCGCGCTGACGGCGTTCCTTCCGAGTAACGTCCAGATCGCCCTCCCGACGCTTGGCATCGGTCTCGCGCCGGTCGTCGCCGGTATGGGATTGACGGTCTCGATCCTGGTGACGGCCGCCCGCCGAGGAGGGATCCGCTAATGCGGCGGTGCCGCGGTCGCACAGCCCGCTCGATGTCGCGGCCTGGTGGCCGCGGACACACCCCCGCATCCGGGGTGTTCCTATCATGACACGCAACGCACTCGCACTCACGTTCGTCCTCGTCGTATCGCTCGTGGCCGGCCCGCTCGCCCTCGCTGGCCCGACAGCAGCCACGCCGCAGGGATTCGTCGGCGTTCCCGACGGCCAGATCACTCAGGACGTCCCGAGCGGTGAGTCGATACCGCTCTCGGCGTCCGACCTCCAGGGTAACGTGCTGATAGACTCGCACGCTGACTCGACGGAAGTGATCCTGACGACGCCGAGCCGTGCTGACGAGATCATGGGATCGGATTCGAACGTGCTGGGCAGCGGCGAGATGGCGATCGTCATCCGAGACAACCAGCACGACGCTGGTCGGGAGATCGCGATCGACGCGGGCCAGCTGCGGACGGCGCTGGGCCACTCGCCGGAGATGATCTACGGCACGCACTCGTCGGGCGAGACGTGGCAGAGCCCGGCGGCCTACGAGGATGGCTATCTCCGCTTCAGTTTGGACCACTTCTCGTCGAATACGGTGACGTTCTCCGGCGAGGTCTCGATCTCGGGAACCTACGCTGACAGTTCGCAGGTCAGCTACGACCTCACCGACCTCGACGCGGCGTCTGATCCAGTGGTAAACTTGACGGGCAAGACGAACACCGAGTGGGATAACGTGAGTGCAACCGCCGTTGGTGTGAACCACACAAGTTCAATCTCGGTTGCTGGAAATAACCCGCCTACGAATGGCTCGGGGGGCGACCCGCAAATCAAAGTGACCGCGAACGTCGGCGGAGCAAGTACGTACAACCCGTTCCACGACGAAGGGGATGGAAGCGGGAGTTATAAGTATCAGTTCATGGGCGACGACGCGAACGATGACACTCGGGACTCGGGGATGCAAATCAACCCCTCGACTTCGGGTGAGGTAACTGAGATAACGGTTCACGTTGGAGGTACAATGGGCTCTGATTACGGTGGAAACGTTGATGTCTACATTTCTCAAGAAGCAACTCAGGATGGCGACTTTACGGACGGAACAAAGGTTGCGACATGGGATCCGACGTGGTCGACGGGGGCGCAGACGATCACGTTCGATACGCCGGTAAATGTCGAAAATGGGACGACGTATTGGATTCAGTTCCACACACCGACGAGCGATAACGACGGAACGGCGGACGCTCTACAAATCGAAGCGAGCGACGAACAGGCCTCTGAGGTCTGGTTTGAAAGGTATTTGTCAGACGGTGGCGGGTTTACGCATGACAGGTACGCGAACGTTGACGTGCCGATTGATGGGTCCGTTGACGGCCTCTCCGTGAGCGATGGCGACGGGAACTCGGCTACCTTTGGGGATTTCACAGATGGGGAAACAAAAACCCGTGCGCTGAACCTCTCAACCGCCACCTCGTCGCTCGACTTCCAAGGAAAGGGTGGAGGAACAATAGATTACACTCTGGTACTTCAGGAACACACCAAGACGGAAGACGTCGGTGTTGAACTTAACGGAAACTGGCTGAACCACACTGGCACGCTCGCGGACGGCGAAACCGCCTCGCTGTCCGGGGACGCGAGTTGGCTCCAGTCCGGCACCAACCGCGTGAACGTCTCGATGCCCTCGCTATCGGCCGACGCGCCGCCGATGCAGGTCGGCCTGGACTACTCTCACGACGCCAGTGACGACCTGACGGTCGAGTACACGGGAGAGAAGTTCACGGAGCGGTACAACGTCAGCAAACAGTACGCCAGCGACCGGCAGAACCCGACGCTGACAATCCCGTTCGCCGACACCGCCGTCGCGATGCGCGATCTCGAGTACCGCGTCAACGGCGGCACGTGGCAGACACTCACGACGGCCGACTACTCACTCGACAACACAACACTCACGGCCCAGCTGCCGGACGTCTCCGCGGGCGACGAGATCACCGTCCGGGCGAACGCCTCGAAGGTCGCCGTCGAGAACGCCGAGATCACGGTGACGGACCCGACGGCGGTCGGCGAGCGGCTGGACACGGCGATCGACATTCCGTCGACGAGCGGCGACGTGGCGATCACGTGGCCGGACAACTCGCGGCTGCGCTACGCCTACAACGAGACCTACGAGGGCGCCGACGCCTACCACGTCGACGGCAGTGCGACCCTCCAACTCCCGAACGCCGGCCAGGGCGACAGCCTGCGGGTCTCGTCGCTGCCGGTCCAGGTGGCCCCGCAGAGTGGCGACGTTACGATCTCGGTCGTCGAGCCGACCACGACCGAGCCGGTCCTGTCCGTCGAGTCGGGGTCGCAGTCCGGTGACGAGGTGAGCTTCACCCATCTCGAAGCGACCGACGGCGCGAAGTACATCCTCTATTCGCAGACGAACGATGTCGTCCGAGACTCGGGGACAGCCAACAGCCCAGTCACGCTCGTCGACGACGACAGCGCCGAGGTGCTGGCGATCCTCCTCGACGACAGTGGGGCGTCCAGCTCATCGGGTGACGATTCGAGCGCCACACTCGCGCCAGTCCCCGCGTCAGATTCGTTCCCGTGGCTACTGATCCTCGGGGCCGCCGGCGTGATCGTCCTCGGCGTGGTCGTCTGGCGTGGGCCGGATGACGTCGGTGGCTCGGTCGCCTCGACGTCGGCGGGCGTGGCAGCCTGGCTTCAGTCCCACCCGTTCGCGACGGCTGTCCTGGCGGTCGTGGGCGGGCTGGGCCTGATCGTCTCGGGGCTGATCGCAGTCCCATCGGGCACGGGCGTCGTCCTGCTCGTCAGCATGGTCCCGCTCGGGACGTGGGTCGCTTTGCGACGGTGGGGAGACCAGTCGCTGGTCGTCTGGGCCGGCGTCACGCTGATCGCACTCGTCCTGGGTCTCCAGCTGCTCGGCACGGACGTCGTCGCACTGATCTTCGACAGCCAGGCGGGCATCATCGCGACGATCGGCCTGATCGGGCTGGCCTACTACGCCCTCAAAACCTACCAGACAGAGGCAGGCACGCCGGACTCACAGACGACCGTCGAGTTCGACCTCGAATCCGGAGGTGATGGATCATGATTGAGCCGTGGTCTGCGACAGTCGGGACAGCGATCGCGACCGTAGCGGCTTCAGGGTTGATCATTCGATGGTATCTCCGTAAACAGGCCGTTGGGGGTGGGTTATACCCGTTCCCACTCGCAGATCTCCTCCCCACTCTCGACGACGATAGCAACATGGGTGATCGGCGATGACCAGGCGGTCGGTCATCGTCGCACTCGCGGGCCTCCTGGTCGTCTCCTCACTCGGCGGGCTCGTCATCGCCCAGCAGGGCACCCCGGATGCGGGGGGTGATCTCACCCTCGCCGAACTCAAAGACGACGGCAAGCATCACGGCGTCACCGGCGCACGAATCGTCCCGGGCCAGGAGCAGGTGTTTTACTTGGAGCATATCCCTGCGAATCAGCCCTGGAAATCCGTCTCCTCGGAGTCGAATGGCCCGAAATTCGGCAGCGGACAGACACTCCAGACGAACACGCTGTATCTCCGAACGATCCGGACGGATCCCGAGCCCCAGACGCTGAACGTTACGATCGCGTTCTGGGACCGCGGCTCGCGAATGGTCGAGGACGGCAACGTCACCCGCGAAGAGGCCGTCGCGGCAAACGTCACGACGACCACTCAGACGGTCACGCTCGGCCAGGGCTGGGCAGTCACCCCGATCGACTTCCCGAAACACGATAGCGAGGTCCGCGCGACGATGTGGATCGAGGAGTATCCGGACTCGGCCCGCTGGGTGTTCAGCCACAAGAGCGTCGCGTTCACCCAGCCGATCGGCGTCGGCACCTGGAGCGAGTTCGTCGTCCTGGCGGCCGGGTTCGTGATCGTTCCCGCACTCGCCTTCGGGGCCTACGGTGGCCGCAAAGTCCGCTCGTGGGTCGATCGTGCCGGCGCGCCGCCGGGACACGGCTTCCTGTACTACTTCCTGGCAGCGACGATCCTCGCCGGACTGTCGCTGTACGGGCTGTACGCCTTCGTCGCCGAGCTGATCGTGGCGGCACCGATCGTCCTCGGGCTGTACGTCGGCGTCGTCTACGTCGGGTATATGCTCGCCACCCACGAGGGCAACACGTCGCGGAAACTGTTCTGGCAGCCTCACATCGAGAGCGTCGAGGCGTTCGCGAAGACGAAGATCCCGTCGATCGGCGCGGATGCGGACGCCGAAGAGGGCGACGGCAACACGGTAAGCTTCAGCGAGGACATGCCGTTCGGGACGATGCGGTCCTACCGCATCCTTGACGAGGGCCAGGACGGGCTCTCGATCGTCCGTGACGGCTGGCTGGCGTTCCTCGCTCGGCTGAAAGGCGGCCGTGCGAAGATCGAGAACGTTGACGAACTCCGGACGCGCTTCCAGCTGTGGAACTCTGGCTGGGACGAGGTGTTCATCGTCGATCCCGACGCCGACCAGTTGATCGAGTACGAACCGCCGGGCCTGTCGCTCAAGACGCCGGAGATCGACGATTGGACGGATCTCGTTCGACCGGCACTGATCCTCGGCGGGCTTGGCCTGGTCGCCTGGCAGGCAACCCAGCAGTACGGCGCGATCGCGTGGACCACCCTACTGGTCGCCGTCCCGTGGCTGGTCTGGAAGTTCGCGGTCACGGGCACGGACACGTATGCCCGCGTCGAGCCCGCGCCAGCGGCCATGCGCTCGGTCCTGGCGTCGATGCTCGTCCTCCAGACGGGCCATCGTGACGCCGCGAAGCTCGAGGAGGCCGAGGAGTTCGCGTGGCGCGCGCTCGCCCAGGATGAGGAGGCGAACCTCTCGTGGGAACGCCGCCGCGACGAGACGTTCGTCGACGCGACGTTCGGGACTGGCGAGGACGGCGAAACGAAACCGGATCCACTCGGACCGAGACCGAGCGATGCCGGCAGCCACCCGGCCGCAACCGACGGCGGTGATCCCGATGAGTAAATCCCGTCGGCCGGCCGAGCGCCAGCTGATCGTCCAGTTCGAAGAAGAGCGCGACGCCCTCCTCGATGGCTTCGGCTCCCGTCGCGAGGTCCTCCGCTGGGGTCAGCGGATCGCCGTCCGGACGCTCGGACA
The DNA here is from genome assembly GCF_009797925.1 of Halorhabdus sp. CUG00001. Taxonomy (NCBI): domain Archaea; kingdom Methanobacteriati; phylum Methanobacteriota; class Halobacteria; order Halobacteriales; family Haloarculaceae; genus Halorhabdus; species Halorhabdus sp. CUG00001. Next base: position 2,494,531 of record NZ_VOLB01000001.1, on the reverse strand, counting down.
GCTGCCACAGCGCCGCTTCCACCAACTGGCGAAGAGCTTCGTCCCCGACGAGGAGTACATGGAGGGCGTGCTCTTGGCGGCCTTCCTGGACGCGAGTGCCCGGACGCGCGACCTCGACGAGGGGGCGGCCGAGAACGTGCGCGAGCGCTGGGCCGCGGACGTCCTCGGGCCTGTGCAAGTGCGCGCGTTCCGCGATCTCCGGAAGGACGCCGGCGAGTACATCGGCGAAGACGAAGACGACGAGTCTGGCTACGATCCAGCCGCCCAGGACTTCGTGATGCGGCCTGCCCTCTCGGAACTGGACGACTATCAGCAAAAGGCCATGGACATGGTCCTGGGCGGCCTCAACGACCGGAGCCAGATCCTCAAGTGGGGCGACGTCCTCACGACCGCAACCCGCGGCGAGCCGATCGACCCGGAGCGCGGCGCCGGCACGTTCGTCCCGAAATGCTACCGCGAGCCTTCGACGGTCGATCTCCTCACGCGAACCACGCCCGCGTACCGACGCGCACGTGAGGCTTTCGTCGCCCATTGGCTGCTACCGGCGTTCAACCGCGGGGTGCGAGACCTCGCCGGTCGGACGACGGAGGAGCCAGGCGACGAATCCGAGGGCTACGGCCCCGGGGAGGTGGCCTGACATGTCGATGCAGATCTCACTCGACGAGCGACTGAAGGAAGAGTTCACCGCCGAGGTCGAGGGGACGCCGTCGACGGCGACGCGGCAGGCACGAGTCCATCGCGACGACGATGCCGAGACGGTCGACGACGTCCGCGGTGCCCACGACGGCGAGATGCTGTACCGATACTTCGGCATCACGCCGTTCCACAAGGCACTGCGAGCGTTCGACCGGCGCGATCACCCGGTCACGCGCTTCCCGAGCGCCTACCTCGACGCCGTCGTCCACGTCGACGACGCCGAAATCTGGGCGCTGGAGGACGGCGACATCGGGTACTTTGAGGAGCAGGGCGCGCCGCGGACCCGGATTGAGGTCATGAAGTGGCTGGCCGAGCGTCCGGAGATCGTCGGCCGCCTCAGCGACGGCGGGACGGACATGCACGCCCACTCGAAACCCGGCGGTGGGAAGACGTCGTTCGGCATGCTGCCGGGCGTCGTCCGGCTCATGGAGATCAACAACGAAACGATCCTCTGGCCACTCCCGGCCGACAAGACTGGCCTCGTCGAGGAGGTCGAGATCCTGCCGATGGCGCCGTACATGACGCTTCTCCGGCCGAAGGGCGTCGAGATCTCTGCGGAGTTCGTCCCGAAAAACCCGCGGCTCGACAAGGTCGACGTCGATCTGACGACGCCGCACCCGTTCCGCAACGTCATCGAGTACGAGGATCCGGTCGACATCCTGGAGAACATCGTCCTCCGGGGCGGTGCCTATGCGATCCTTCCTGACCCCCGCTTCCGGGAGTGTGAGCGCCTGACGGCGACGAACTACGTGACGCCCGACGAGGCGGACGACATTAGTGAGGTAACGCGCCTCCGGTACTGGGATCACGCTCTCATGGCAGCTCGGGCCAAGGCCGACCAGTTCCTGCACCCGTCGACGGTGATCGAAGACGAGTTCAGCGATCTCGTGCCGATGAATCCGAAGGCTGACGCCTCGGACACGCATCAAAAGGTGAAGTCCTGGCCCGAGGTGTACGGGAAAGCGCGCAAGAAAAACCACAGTCTGGTCTCGATGAGCCACTCGATCAACCGGATCGATCCCGACGTCCTCGAAAAAGAGCGGTGGTTCGTGACGATGCCGGACACTGACGTCCCGTCGTCCGTCCCTGGTATCTCGAAACCGCCGGTCTCGACGCAGTTCATGTCGGGCAAGCCGAAAGGGACGGCCGTCGTCTGGACAAACAACCGCTTCGCGGAGGTCGGCTGGTCGAACCCCTACCGGACGATCGACTTCCGGGGCGAACTCAACATCGAGTATCCGGGGTGGCGGGAGGCGATGCTTCGTGTCTAAAATTTCAAAAAATCGCTCGACTCTGGGCAATTTCGAGACGTCGAGGCACGGGTTCGAACGGCAGAAACACGGCCGCGCGCGGCTATTCGCGGCCGAGCCGGCGCCGATACGCGCGCGCGTTTTAACGGCACCTGGCGGGGTGCCCCCGCGCACACACGAGCGACGCGACCGAACGGAGGCGAGCGCGCGTGATCTTTGAACTCGTCGACTCGCTCGGGATCGATGTCGGAACGTGGGCGATCTTGCTGGTCGTCGCCTGGTATCTGTTCCGGGGTGCTCGTGCCGGCCGGCGAGCTGGCTCGCTGCTGGGTCGCGTCGTCTCGGACGTGGTGCTCTTGCTCGTGACGGCTGCCGTCGCGATGGCGCTCGGCTGGGCCGATCTCGACCTGCCGCGCATCCTCGATCACGTCTCGGCCGGGCTGACGTGGCTCCAGAGCGACGCGCTGGACATGCTCAGCGGGGTGGTCGGATGAGCGCCGACACAGTGCCCGCGGTCGCCTGTCAGCGCTGCGCGAGCGCGGCTGCGCATCCTCACGGCCACTATCCGCCTGTCTGTCCGAACTGCGGACGAGATCGACATCGCTGATCCGTTACCGTAAGGTCACCTGGGGTAGGATCGTCCCGATTGCTCAATACACCGCATCACCCCGTTCACTACTTCTACCGGGCACCAATTGCCGATTGACCAATCCACGAGCGCGCCGAGCGGTATGCGAGGCGCGCAATTGGAATAGCCCCTTAGGGGCAATTACCGTAGGGGTACCTGGGGCGACCCGGCACCAGATACAGACCAATATCTGCGGAAAGAAGTACTGAGGACAGTGAAAACACGCGGAAGGGGCCACTGGCGTGGAACGGAATCGAGCGGAAAACTGGCGATCGGCGCGAGGCGCGATGATATTTGCCCTACGCAAACATACGGAACAAGATACTATCGAGAATAATTAGAAATGTATGGGACAAGAACGGCGAAAAACACCGAAAAAAGAGATTGCTGCAGCTACCGAGCCCGGGTGGGCCCGAAAGCGAGCGCCGGAGGCTAACCCAGCCAGTTATAGGCGCTCGCGCGTATTTTGGCGTCGTCAGGCTCTATCTCGCCACTCTCAAGGTACCTGCCGATATCGGCGGCCGAGTAGCGAAGGTCCTCGACGAGCACCCACTCGGGACGATCGTCGTCGACGTCCTCCTGGTCGTCGCCGGCGTCGTCGGCTTCGTCGTTCTGGTCGTCAGCCTCCTCACGTTGCTCGCGCTGCTCGCGACGGCGCTCGACTCGATCCTCTGCGTCGGCGCGGACATCGTCGAGCGACCGATCCGGATGGATCTCCTCGAGGCGCTCGATCGAGTTGAGTCGTAACTCCTCGTTGTGGAAGACGACCAGACGAGGGTACGTCGTTCGGCGGAGGACGTCTTCTTCCTCGAACTCGGCCACGATCTCCCGCACGTAGTCGCGGGAAAAGCCAGAGAGTTCGACGAGCTGGTCGTACTTAGCGCCGTCCAGTGCCGCGACAAGATACAGAATGTCCCAGCGGGCCTTCGTCAGCGAGGAGTAACAGACTCGAAGAATGCTCTCCTCGCGCTCCTCGTTGGCCTCGCGCATCGCGCGTCGCCAGCCCTTCGGGACGATCGTGTCGATCATCTCGCGCTCGTCGGGCTTGTAGTAGTCGTCCTCCTGGAGCGAGTAGTGCTCGATGCCCGAGCGAATCGCAGTCGCGCTGACCAGCTGGCGGAGAGTCCCTCGCAGCATACCCCAGTCGTCAACGTGTGGCAGTCTCGTGTCGTCGTCTGTCCCGGCGAAGAAAGCCTCGAGCTTCGGTTCTTTCAGCCGGGAGTCTCGAGGGTTCCCTGTGATTCGATAGACCTTCTGGCCGAGCTGAAATCCGTCGCGATCGGCGTAGCCAGCAAAGCCAATCCGGTTCCACATGTCACTGACAACCCGCTCCTCAACATTGGCTCCGTTCCGGTAGCGCCCGCCACCCTCGGCATCACCGGAGCCACCGAACTCGATCAACGTTCGCATCGAGCGGAGCTTCGCGACGACCGCGGACATCATCGTCTTCGGAATTCGATGATGGACTTCACCCTTCCAGAGCCGCCAGGACTCACGGTTCATCGTTTCCCAAGCCGGGCGGTCGATCTCGAGGGCGTCGAACGCGAGGGAGACTACGGCGATCGTCCGGGCGATCGCCTCGCCGGCCTCGGCGTAGGTGGTCTGGGTTCGGAACTTCGTCCCTTCGCCGTACTGGCAGATGAGATTATCGCCGGACTGGTAGACCAGATCCTCGTTCTGTGGCTGAATCCAGCACTGGTACGAGACCGGAGCCCGGAGATTGTCGCGCGAGCGCTCGATCGCCTCTTCCGGGTCGTCAGCGTCGATCTCGGGGTCGTAGCGCTCGACCTGCAGGCTGTACTCGTAGCGCTGTCCCTCGACGCCGTCCTCGCCGGCGTCGGTGCCGACCTTCCAGCCCTTCGACTTGAGAACAAGATGGGCTGGGAAGTCGTCATCGAGCCACGAAAGACGCTCGTGGACGTCCTCGATGAGGACATATGGCTCGTTGGACGGATCACCGACGGCGTCGCGCCACGCACGCCAGAGGCGGCGATACGCGAACTCGTCTCGATCATCGTCATCGAGATCGTTGATCACCAACTCGACACCGATCCCGTGCGTGATCGGATCGGGATAGTCGAGGGTTTCCCACTCGCCAGCAGCGTTGGGGTCGTCTTTGTCCTCGAGATCGGGTTCGAGACTGGGCGTCTGTGTCTGGAAGTCTTGAACAGCAGTTGGAGTCGTCGTACTCATGCGTTGATCACCGGATTCGGGACTGCAACTGGCATTGCACCGTCTCGGTCGTCGAGACGGGCGTCGACGCGTGAGTACGACTCTGGAGCGTGGTCGACCGGCGACGGGATAATGACGTGCTCGCGACGGTGGTTCGAACACCGATAGCCGAACACGGGAATCACGTCGCGATCGACGTCGAGATCTTCGAGGAAGCGTCGAGGGACGAGCGGAGTCCCAACATCCTCGAGCTCCTGTCCGCAAAGCGAGCAGCGGACAACGCCGGAATGTGGGTCGACATCCGGGCTGAGGACCGTTTCCCTGGGAAGGTCCTGAGGACTCGACTGAGAAATCGTCACGCGGACTCACCCCCGTCGGTCATCAGCGTGGTCTGCTCGTGACCGTCGGAACGGGCGTCCAACCACGCCATTTGTTCGCCGATTCCGGAAAGGTCGTTCTGCTGAAGCGGGAACACGACGGTCGGCTCGATGCCGGCGTGGAACGTTTCCCGATCTCGAAGCGGCTGGATGTACTTCTTTCCGGCTAGGACCACGATCTCGTCAACGTCACGGCCGTTTCCAAGTTCCCACGCAACCCATTCGATAAGTGCCATGCCGACTTCGTGGGCGAGCTGGTCGAGTTCCTCCTCGTCGAGGTCGTCGATACTCGTCTCGTAGGGAAGGAGTTCAGCAGTCGGCGGAATCAGTCCGTGCTCCGCCGACAAGATCTGCCACTGATCCCCGCACATCTCGGCGTACTCGCGCTTCTTCTGGAAGTACGTCGATGTGTACAGTTGCTTCGCGGGGTATGTTTGGCCCTGCGGCGCGTCCCGTTTGGCAGCGCCACAGCCGACGATGACGAACCTCACGCCGACTCACCTCCGTCGCGGTCAGTGGCCGCACGTAGTGACCGGCCGTTTCCACGGTCCACCTCGACGTAAGGAAGTACCTCGGCGTCGTCGGGAGCGTGCTCGTCGCACCAGTAGCGGTCGATGTGATTCGGCTTGTGGCTTCCCTCGTGGGTCGCCTCGTTGGTGCAGCCCGAGACGGTCCCGTCCTCGGCAGCGCAGTCAGGCACATTCGTCCCACAGTTGACGCAGGACTCGATCTCCGAGAGCGACGGTCCTCGGTACTCGACGACGACGCCACAGAACGCGCCGCAGTTGTCGCACCGGTATCCGGTGGGAGAATCGGCGTCTATCAAGCCGAGTCACCTCCCGAACAGTCCGGACAGAGATGGCGGATCTCGGGATAGTACTCGTCCTCCGGCGAAACGTCGACGGAGTCCATCCATTCTTGTGGATAGCTCTTCCCACAGCCCATGCAGCGCTGCATCGGCGGCTTCGCGCCAATCTCGCGGGCACATGGAGCACAGTAGTCGTCGCTCGCGAGTCCGATGTGGACGCCACACCGCGAGCAGGCTGCTGGGTCCTCGCTCGGGTCCCGACGCTCAGTATCGTCTTCACTCATCGCGATCACCGCCGATCGGGTTGCGGTCGGCGACCACGACATCCGCAATCAACTCGCAGACAGGGCAGCGAATGCCGTGACAGCAGTCGCAGGCAGTCGTCCCGAGGTGGTCACAGTCCTTGTTGTAGGCCCCGACCTGATCGCTGTCTCGGATGACGGTCCGCGAGGGGTACTGGTCGCTCCACTCCGCCCCGCAGTTCTCGCACCCGTAGGAGACTTCGAAGGCGGGCTCCCGGTCAGTGTCGTCCACGCACTGACCGCCGTCGGTGACGATCTCAGGCCGGAGGTGGGTTTTCCAAACGGGGACGATGGCGGGCTTCGCATCCCGGAGGATGTCGGCGACGCCGGCGCTCGTGGCGTCGTCACGCTGCTTACCCTCACGAAGTGCCGAAAACATCCAGACGTCAAACTGGCGTCGCTGGTCAGGGTCATCTTTCAGCCCAACTTCGGTGATGCCACTCGAACCCCAGGAAACGAACGCGAGTCGGCCGTCAACATGCTCGAGGGTGCGCGCCCAGTCGTTGGGCTTGACCGCGCGAGCGGGACGCTCGCCGCGAGCGTACTCAAGAACGCGCTGGACGGTGACGCGCTGGTCAGGATCAGCGTCCTCGAGGATCTCGATCGCGCGGTCGGTCGCACGTTCGTCGACGTCGACGACCAGCTGCTCTTCCAGGTCCCAGGAGACGTCGTCGGCGATCTCGTCGGCGGCCGCCATCAGGCATCACCTCCCGTCGTGAGTTCTAACCGACAGTCGAGACAGTAGCGACCGACCTCCGGGATGATGTTGTGATACCAGGCACGGACTTCGGCCCGCACGAAGCCTGGAGATCGCGGCTGGCCACATCGATCGCATCCATCTCGATCGTCGCGGAGATGGTGAGCGATCGGCAGGGCGACCCTGTTCAGCCATCCCCAGCGAACAGCCGAGAACGGCTGTCGAAGGCCGTCTCGGAACGACATCAGTCACCACCCCCGGATGCGGGTGTGGTCACGTCGCGGAACCGCTCGCGCAGATCGTGAGCGAATTCCACGGTGTCTTCGATCGTGATCTCGCCGACGTCGACGGCCGCGACGACACTGCCGTGCTCGCCGAGATCGGAGACGATGAGCGTCTGTTCAGGGTTGTGCTCGACGAAGATCTCGGCCTGGTCGTCGGATCGAGCGACGCGATCGTGGGGATCGCGGGAGTGATCGATGTCGATCGACATCAGGCCGACCCCCTTTCTTCGATCCGCTGTTTGATCTCGTCGAGCGTCAGTTCACCATCGAGGAACTGATCCCACTCCTCGATGGTCATCCGATCGAGCAAGTACTCGTACGTTGTGTAGCCGTCGTAGGAGCCGAATATGCAACGCTCGCCGTCGTACGATTTGGGTAGATGGATGCCTTTGTCGTAGCGGCCGATCCGCAGCAGCGTCTCGACGTCCTCGGGAATCCCGTCTGGGAAACAGTGGCTGCAAAGCCCGTCCTCGGTCACGCGAGGATCGTCGGCGTCGATGGGCTCTGGTTCCCGACTGGTGTTCGTCGGGCACGCGAGTTGCCGATCGGGACTTACGGCGTCGACGTCGGCGTTGTCGACGCTCATGGTCGGCACCTCCCATCATCCAGTGCTGAACAGTCCTGCCCTTCCTCGAGGATCGGCATTCCACAGAACTCGCAGATCTCGACAGCGTCGAGATCGACGTCAGTCGCGCTCACGCCGACCACCCCTGTTCCCTGGCCCGCATCGCCAGACGGTAAGGGGCGCGTTCGGTCTTCGCACGAACTCCCCCCTCACAGGGATGATACGTTTTTGAGAGAACGGAACGCTCAGCAGTTAACGACGTGGATTCGTCGCTCTGACGATCCCTCGTTATACCGGCGTCAGAAGGATGGACTCGGCGGGATTTGAACCCGCGGCCTTCCCCGTGCCAGGGGGATGATCTACCGCTGATCTACGAGCCCGCGTCGTCACCGAAGAGTATCCGACGGGATTTCTTAAACCCATCGAACCAGTGACCGCGACGGCGAGCCAGTGCTGGCCAGAGAAACGGCCACAATAGCTTTGCCCGTTCGCCGGGAATTATTCGGGCATAGGACCACAGCGAGCGGCCATCGACGGCTGTAGGCGGCGAAACCGACCCATGGAACGCCACCACACCCGAGCCCCGAGATCGGTGCGGCCTCGCGATCGCGGCCAGACGACACTGGATTTCGCGTTCGGGATCGGTCTCTTCGTGCTGGTACTGGCCTTCGCGTTCACCTTCGTCCCGGGAATGCTCCAGCCGTTCGAACAGGGCACCGACGCCGAGACGGTCGGGGCCAATCGCGCGGCGGACACTCTCGCGGAAGGCATGCTCGGCGACCCAGCCACACCGTACGTCCTCGAGACGGCCTGTACCGTCGGCTTCTTCGATGCTGGCGTCCCGGCCGGGTGCAACTACGACGGGACGACGGCGACGGATCGGCTGGCGATCGGTCCCTTCCAAGACGTCAACGTCACGCTGGAGGGGTCGATATCGGGATCGACGTATCAGTTGCTGTGCTGGAACGGGACGGCACTGGCCGAAGTCGAGTCACCGGACTGCGGGGCCGGCGACCGGCGACTGGCGACGGGAGAACCCATTCCGGACGGCGCAGTGCCGACAGTGAGCGCCAGACGCGTCGTCTCTATCGAGGGAACGACCGCGGTTATCCGGGTGGTGGTCTGGTGATGGCCCCCCCGACAAGTCGAGAGAGCAGCCGACAGTCCACCGGCGGACGAGCCCAGGCACACACGCTCGAAGGGATTATCGCGGGCTTGCTCGTGCTATCGAGTATCGCCTTTGCCCTGCAGGTGACGGCCGTGACGCCACTGTCAGCGAGTACGTCGAGTCAGCACATCCAAAACCAGCAACGAGCGGCAGCGACCGGCGTGCTTGCCTCGGCGGCAGAGAGTGGCACGCTCGAAAGCGCTGTCCTCTACTGGAACGAGAGCGGGCCGTCGTTCCACGAGGCGGGGCCACGCGGCCGCTACGCCTCGGCCCCGCCAAACGAATTCGGTGCGTTGCTCGCAGAGACGTTCGACCGCCGCGGAATCGCGTACAACGTCCGGATTAGCTACGCTATCCCAGGGGGCGAACGGCGACGGATTCAGATGGTCTATCAGGGCGCCCCAAGCGACAGTGCCGTCCGGGCGAGTCGGCTGGTGACGCTGACCGACGCGGCCGTTCTCAGAGCGGCCGACGAGACACCGACAGGTACGAACGTCTCAGCGACGGACTCGTTTTACGCGCCGGACGCGAGTGCGAGCGGGCTGTACAACGTGGTCCGCGTGGAGGTGGTCGTGTGGCGCATCTGAGCGGAGACGGGCAGCGACGAGAGGATCGCGGACAGATCATCCTGTTGATCGGGTTCACGCTGGCGGTAACGTTCGTTGCGCTGGCGTTGATTCTCAATTCGGCGATCTACGCAGAGAACCTCGCAACCCGGAGTGACACAGCAGCCGGTGGTGGGCCGATCGAGGTCCGCAACGAAGCAGAAAGCGGGGTAGCGTCGCTACTCGCATACGTCACTGCGCACAACAACACCGACCAAAGCGCCATCACAGACAACCTGACGACAGCTATCGACGAGTACAGTACACTCGCCGGCCGGCAAGGGGCCGTCGACGGCCGATTGTCGAACGTCGCCGTCGAGTCGGTCACACTTGGCAGCCGGCTCGTCCAACCCGACTCAGGGCGCAATCTGACGAATCGAAACGGGACGGCAAACTGGACACTGGCCAGGGGCATCAAAGCGCGCTCGCTCGTCTTCGAAGTCAGTGACAACCGGACGACGAGCGACTCGTGTTCCCCAGGTGGCGAGTGCTTCGAACTCACCGCCACGTCCGGGGGCGACGTCTGGCGGATGGCCGTCTACGAGAACGCGACCGACGTGGTTGTCGAGATCGAAGGAGCTGGCGGCGCGACGACCACGTACAGTCCGCCCGAGGACTCACCGCCGGTCCGGATCGATCTCGGTGCGGGAACGGTCAACGGACACGACGTCCCGGCCCTACAGGCGAACGTGCCCGCCCCGCCCTACGAGCTTGGGATCGTCCACGGCGACCTGGCCACTGGGTCGTTCGAAGTGATCGTCGACGACGAGACGATCGCGGCCAGTCCCGATCCGGACCGGTATTTCGAACCGGGCTCGTCGGGGTCTCCCCGGGTAACCCATGCCGCCTACGCAACGGCGATCCGGCTCACTCAACGGAGTGAGCGCATCGTCTACAACGGAACCGTCCGGGTCGCCCCGGGTGAGTGGCCGTGATCGACTGGGACGTCTCGACGCGTGGGAGTGAGCGGGCCGTATCGACGACCGTCTCGTACGTGCTCACACTCGGGATTGGCACGCTACTGGCGACTGGGCTCATCTTCGCGGGCGGGCAATTCGTCTCCGAGCAGCGCGAGCAGGCAATTGAAACGGAGATGCAGATCGTCGGCGAGCACCTAGCCAGTGACATCGAACAACTCGATCGGGTCGTCAGTGCCGACCCGACGGGGATCGACACAGGAAAAATCAACCGCCGAATGCCGACAACAATCGCTGGGGAATCATATATCGTCGAACTCCGGAGCGGTACAAATGCGTCCCTGCAACTCCGGACGGAGAGCCCGGACGTCTCGGTGACGATCCCCGTCCAGAAGACGACGGCGGTCAGCCCGAGTGTCACAACCGGCGGCACAGTCGTGATTCGGTACGACGCCGTAGAAGGCAAGATCGAGGTAGACGATGCCTAAGGGTCGACTGGACGAACGCGGGCTGAGCGATGTGATCGGCTTCGTCCTCGTGTTCGCACTGATCATGGCGAGCGTCGTCTTCGTCTCGACGAGCGGGCTCACAGCACTCGCGGATATCCGGACGAGCGAACAGCTCGACAACGCCGAGCGAGCGTTCGACGTGATCGCCGAGAATCTGATGGACGTCTACGCGGGCGGTGCCCCGAGCCGCGCGACCGAAGTCGATCTCGCATCAGGCAGTCTCTCGCTTGGGACACCGATCACGATGAACGTCACGAACGGGTCTGCGACGCTGGTCGAACAGCAGATCACGCCGATCATCTTCCGGGGGGAAGGCGACGCACAGATCGTCTATGCGGGCGGGGCCGTCTTTCGGACGCGAGATACCGGGGGTGTCGTCGTACGTGAACCACCGATGGTCGTCTCGTCCGACGGCGTCCACGTGACCGTCGTCGGCACCCGGGCTCGAAACGAGAACACCGTCAGCGGCGGCACCGTCCGACTACGGAGCGAACAGTCCTCGGAGTTTCTGGCAGTCTACGACACCGAGGATACCCTCTGGGTCAACGTCACGTCACCGCGCGCCGAGCAGTGGAAAGCCGCCCTCGAAGGCCCGGCCGTCACGTGTGTCTCCGGTGGCGCGACGCCGAGCGACGTTACCGCGTGTGAGTTGACTGGCGGGACAGCAACGTCGGTCGCGGTGTCAGTCGTTCGGATCGACGTCTCTATTTCGACATGAAACGGCGCCCTTCCCGGGGGAACGTCAATCGAGTTCGATGTCGATCTCGTTTTCAGTGATGTGCAGATACGTGAGATACTCCGCAGACGTCGTGGACCCAAACGAGAGCGTTCCCGTCGAAGTACTCTCGTCGACGCGACTGGACCCGCCGGGACCGTCTGTCACCGTGAGGTCGTACTGCGGACCCAGCAGTCCCATGTAATGGGTGACGAGGAAGCCAAGCTTGGCCGTCTCACCCACGTCACGCTGGCCGGGATCGACGCCGTGGACGTCGAGGGTCTTCGTCGGGCCGGTGATCGACTCACTGGTGATCTGTGACCCGAAGTACCACTTGTTCGAACTGCCACTGACGCCCGGCATGGCCTCGATATCGTCGTACGTCATGGTAACGTCGCCGAGCAGATCGACTGTCAGCTCGCCGCTGGGACACGACACGGAAACATCGGCATTGGTGTTTGGGTCGATCGTCTCGTTGCGCCACTCCTCGTGGGTGTAGTCGCTGCCGGTGTCGTTGAAGTAATAGACGCTGAGTCGGAGCTCGCCGTCGAAGGAGCCACTCTTGCACTTGCCGGGATTCGAGGACTGAAAGTGCGCTTCGAACCCCTCGTCGCCTTCGTCTGCGTACAACGACCAGTGCATGTTACCGTAGTGGCCGTCCGGATTGAGTGTGAGTTCGAAGTCGGTCACCGGATGCGTCGACGCGATCCCCTGGACGGAGAGAGAATTGCCGTCCAGTGGCATCGCGAAGTCACCGACGCTGCCGCCGACGGTCTCTAGGGTGAGTTGCACCGACTGGTTGTTCTTGTAGATCTCGATATCGCCGTCAGTTCGCTGGTTGAAGTACCGAGCCCACCCCAGGTAGTAGCGACTTTCGACAGTGATACGGACGGTCCCGTTGCGGATCGGATTGTCGTAGGGCAACTCGTTGCCCGCGGCGTTGGGATCGTACGGGGCACCGATCTCACTGGACCCATCCGGCGTCCCAGAGCTGTTTGGGAAGACGTTCCGGGCACGCTCTCCTGGCCGGACGACCGCCCGTGGACCGCCGGACGCGGCATCGATATCCGTGTTTGCGAGGCGAACGATCGGCAGGGTCAACGTCGCCGACCGGTAGTGAAATTCCGGCGGCGAGAGTAACAAACTGCCGCCGTTTGCCCCGCGTCGCCAGACGCCACCACCCTGATAGGCGATTTCCGTCTCGCCCGACATGAAGACGAGCGCACCCAGGGATTCGTTGTACATCGTCTCCGTCCGCTTCTCTTTGCTGTAATTGTAGTGGGTGACTGTGATTCGGCCGGCGTCCGGTCGGACCTCGTAGGAGCCTGCCCCGGTGCCAAAAGTCACCGACTGGGTATCGGCGTCACCGAGTCCAACCAGTGCCGCCCGCGAGTCAAACAGGGTCATCGAGTTGATCGCCCGCTCGGTGCCGACCTGTTTCTGGGTGTCGTTCAATGCCGTCGTGCCGACGACGCCCAGAATCGCGACGCCACTGACGATCAGCCCGAGCAACAACACTGTCCCGAGTGCCTCCGACTGAGCGCGCTCACCGGACCCGGGATCGATCATCACCGAGAATTCGTGATCAGCGGGGATAAGTCGACTGGCCGTTGCCGGTACGGTCGATTCACAACGAGTACGTGACCGAACGATACAATCACGAAGTAGAAACCGTTTAGTGGCCAAGCGAGAACAGTTCGGTGGGAACACACGACCGCAAATCTGACTCGTCGCGCGGGCGTCGATGACGCCTCAGGCCTCTTTCGCCGTGCGCGACTCGGGATTGCGGACGTGTCCGGCAGTTCGGGGTCCGAATGGACCTGCGAGCGGCCACACGTAGCGGTCTGTGTCGTTCCAATCTCAGACCATGGCACGAATGCACACACGCCGTCGTGGCTCGTCCGATTCGGACAAGCCCGCGGCAGACGATCCGCCGGAGTGGAGTGACGTGGACAGCGAGGCAATCGAACAGCGCGTCGTCGAACTCGCAGAACAGGGCCACGAGCCCAGCGAGATCGGCATCAAACTTCGAGACGAAGGCGTCCAGGGGACCCCGATCCCGGACGTCTCGCTGGCCACTGGCAAGAAGGTGACCGAGATTCTCGACGACCACGACGCCGCGCCCGAGCTTCCGGAAGACCTCCGGAACCTGATGGCGCGGGCCATTCGCCTCCGTGAACACATGGAGGACAACCCCGTCGACCACCAGAACAAGCGCGCCTTACAGAACACCGAGTCGAAGATCCGTCGCCTGGTCGATTACTACCGTGGCGACGAACTCGACGCGGACTTTACCTACAGCTACGACGTCGCCGTCGAGCTCCTCGAATAGATGGCCACGACCGGTCGCCAGTCGCCAGACGCCGACGCCCTCGCTTCGAGCCTCCGGGACGCCGGTTTCGTCCGGCTGGCCCCGGCAGCGACGGGTGACGGCATCGGGGCTGCTGGCGTCCTCGCGAAGACCCTCGATGCGATCGACATCCCGTTTCAGATCAGCGTCGTGACCGACGCTGCACCGACGCGGGCCACCGAAGCCGACCTCGTGGTCGCACTCGATCGAGCCAGTCCCGATGCCGACGCGACCATCGGCGAGCACCGAGCGGCGAGTGCGGCGGCGTTCGACGTCGCCCGGACACTCGCTTGCGAGCACGCCGATCCGGCACTGGCCGCCGCCGGGGCCGTCGCTGCTGGCGCAGAACCAACAGGGACCCTCACGGAGGCACTCATCGAGGCGGGTATCGAACGCCGACCTGGCGTCGCTGTCCCGACCGACGACCTCGCGGACGGACTCGCTCACTCGACGCTCGTCCACGCCCCGTTCTCGGGCGATCCCGACGCCGTTCGGGACGTCTTAGAGACGGCGACCCGACCCGACGACGAGGAGACACGCCGTCAGGTCGCCTCGCGAGTCGCCCTCGAAACGATCGGTGCCGAGGGGGCGACAGCGCGAGCGGCGACCGCCGTCGAAGGCGTCTTGCGCCCACACGCAGGCGGCCCGTTCGGGACCGTCGGAGGCTACGGAGACGTCCTCAGGGCGACAGCGCGGGAAGACCCAGGCACGGCCGTCGCACTCGCGCTCGGCCACGACGTGCAAGCGGCCGCTCTGGAGGCCTGGCGAAGACACGCCAGTGCTGCACACGAGACGCTCCATGCGGCAACGGTCCGGCGTCACGCCGGCCTCGTCGTAGTTGGGGCCGACGGGCCGATCAGGACCGTCGCTCGCTTGCTGGGGGCATTCCGCTCACCCGAGGCACTCACGCTCGTCCACGATGGCGACCGCATTGGGCTCGCGGCCGCCCGAAAGCGAGACGCCACAGCCGTCCTCGAATCAGCCACGGCATCGTTCGATCTCTCGGGACAGGTCACTGGTGACCCCGACCTGGCGACCCAGCCGTACCCAGGCGACATCGATGCACTGGTCACCGCGATCCGCGAGGTGATCCGCGATGAGTGAGCGCCGGGCGACCATTACGACGAGCCACGCGGACGCCGAAACGGCGACCCGTCTCGCGCGGGCACTGCGACCGGACAACACCGAGGAGATGGCGACGACGACCGACGAGGCGACCGTCGAGACGACGATCGAGCGAGCCACGACGGGTGGCCTCGCCGCGACCGTCGACGACTACGTGGTGAACCTCTCGGTCGCCGCCGATCTCACCACAGACAGACACACCGACACCCATGAGTGAACGCTCAGTCTCACGACAACGACAGGAAAAGCAGTGGTACACCGTCCTCGCCCCGGAGGAGTTCGACCGGGCCGAGATCGGTGAGACACTGGCAGACGAACAGGAGAAGGCGATCGACCGGACCATCGAGACGACGCTCGGTGACCTCCGGAACGACGCCGGCGAGAACAACACCAAGCTGACCTTCCGTATCCGCGAACTCGGCAGCGACACGGCCTACACGGAGTTCATCAGACACGAACTCACGCGGGACTACCTCCGCAGTCTCGTCCGCCGTGGCTCCTCGAAGGTCGAGGCCTACGTGACGGTACTGACGACCGACGACTACCGCGTCCAGATCCAGCCCGTCGCCCTGACGACCAAGAAGGCCGACGCCAGCCAGGAGCAGGCCATCCGCGAGCAGATGGTCGACATGATCGAAGACGCCGCCGAAGAACGCACCTTCGAGGACCTCGTCGACAGCGTCGTCGAGGGACGCCTCTCGAGTGCGATCTACAACGAAGCGACGACGATCTACCCGCTGCGCCGCGTCGAGATCCAGAAAGCGACCTTGGAGGCCCGCCCCGAAGAGGTCGCCGAAGAAGAGGAGACCAGCGTCGAAGTCGACGAGTAGACCACTGGTTTCGCTTTTGACTCCGTGTCATCGAAGCATTCATAGCTGATTAGCTGCGGTGTAATCCCCAGGGATAGGGACAAGGACGAGAGCGGGACTGATACTGTCTACTGCGTGAACAGGGAGTTCTCCGGCCTCTATGTTATCGAGTCCATGGGTTTATTCCTATGCACCTAATACCATAGGGTAACGGATGGCGTCCGACACGACCATCGAGGACTGGCAGGATGTCGAAAACGGCTACGTCGTCGACGTGACCATCCGTCAAACGGAGATCGAGACGTATCCGAGTGGATGAGACTACAGCCTTCACCTCGGGGAAATTGGCGGCGACACCATCCTCCGCTACGACAACGCCCACGAACGGACGAAAGGTCACGAGCGTCATACCCGGGACGGTGTCGAAACCATCCAGTTCCCCGGGATGTTGACGCTCTACGACCGCTTCACGCGGGAAGTTGAAGAGATGACCCCCGTCTCGTGGAACTGGCCGACGTAGGACGCCTCCAGGAGAGACATCATGCCCACGCTCAAAGTCACCGTCGGCGAACGCGACCGTCTCGATCAGCGCACGCGTAGCCGCATCAAGGCCGCCCAAGAGGGTGAAGACCTCGACGACAGCCAGCCGGTACTCAATTTCGGCTCGTACGCTGAACTCAGCCGCCTCCTCAGTCCGAAGAATCTAGAACTGCTCGAGGCGATTTCCGAACACGACCCTGCGAGTATCAGCGAAGCCGCCGAACTGGTGGATCGAGACTACAAACAAGTCCATCGGAACCTTTCTGAACTCGAGGACATCGGTGTTCTCGAGTTCGAAGGTAGCGGATCAGGACAGGCGAAGAAGCCGACGCTGGCTTACGACGGTCTCGAAATCGACATTCCCTTTGCGGGATCGAGTGGCAACGTCGACACAGCCGCGCCGTGATCTAGCCGTCCTCAGCGGGTTATAGAACCGTTCACAGTCGGTTTGCTGGGGTGCAACCCAGAGAGGAAATGTCGATAGAGATATGATTACAGAAGAGAGTGCAAGATATAGAGACTGAGTTCAGCAAAAAGCGTTCGAGTCTCTCCAACTGACTCATGCGATTAACTGTTGACTTATCTTCACCTAATCAAATTGAAGACTGCCTCGGTCTATGCCCCTCTCGACATATTCTTCGTTGTCCTTTCACGGTCCACGCGATACCGTTTTGCCCTCTCAGGGATATATCGTGCTTGAGTAGAACACATGGGCGGATGGATACCCCATATTACGCAAGCCCAACTGAACATTTTAGCGACTGCTGGAGCATTGTTAGCCCCCCTAATTGCACTAACAATATACTATCATAGAAGGTATACAAGACGGAAGCGTATTGCGGGGGCCTTAATTCAAGAGATTCAACAGAATCGGTATTGGGCGAACGGACAGCAACCACACTATGATCAACATGGCATTGTAGGCTTGTCAGAAACTTTTCAGTACCCGAATCAACAGTTCTCCAGTGAAGAAGAATGGAAAGAAAGTCTGGGTGAAGAACTGCCGACACCTAAAGTGGTGGTCCCCAATTATGAAGCGGGAGATATACCACCGTCAGCCAGAGCATCATCAACAGTCTATGAATCCACAGCATCGGAAATCAGTAGATTCAATCAAGACTTGGCGGAGGATTTGGTATCGTACTACCACCAGTTAGACTATATAAAGGAACTGAACGATATTATCCATGAGGGCCAAGAACTTCCACCTGCGGCATACAGTATACTCTCAGATAATTTGGATATATACATCATCGAGAACGAGGACTTAGAACGCGAATTAGAAATCGAGATGAAGCGATTTCCGCAGACGTATCGCTACGGAACGGAGGCAAAGGAGCATATATCAAACGCCGCAGATGAGATTTCTACCCGAGTATCCGAAGTGACTGAGTCGTAGATTATTGATCCTCCTGTATACCGACCCTGAGTGAATGGTCCTTCCAATCTAATTGATTTAGAGGCCCCATTCGTAGAGGGGTTACAAGATACACGCGCTGTATCTTGCACGCGTGTCGTGGCAGAACTTGGATAGACGAAGCCTGCAAAGCGTTCTTTGACACGCCCTTCCGACGGAACGGCCGAACGAACAACGAGGAGTGCACCGACCGGGAAAAAGCATAAGTCATTATCGCGATAATCATTATCCAGATAATGACCTTCTACGACCGGGCTGAGGAACTCGAGGCGGTACGATCCGCGTTCGAGTCGCCGGGGCACGACTACTACGTCGTCTACGGTCGTCGTCGGGTCGGCAAGACGGCACTGCTCAAGGAGTTCTGTGCCGACCGACCGCACATCTACTATCTCGCCGCCGAGGAGGCACAGCAACGCCAGCGGGAGAAGTTCGTCGAACGGATCGCCGAGCGGTTCGACGAACGCGTGCCGCGGACGGAGACCTGGCCGGAGGCACTCGAGTACCTCGGTGAGAAGATTCACGAGGAGTCGATCGTCGTCGTCATCGACGAGTTCCCGTATCTCGTCGCGGAGAATGACTCGCTACCGTCCTACGTGCAGGGATTCGTCGACGAACAGCTCCAACACACCGAGTCCATGCTCGTCCTCTGTGGATCGAGCGTCGGGACGATGGAATCCGAAGTGCTGGGCCACGAAAGTCCACTCTATGGGCGACGAACGGGCCAGATAGACCTCCAACCGTTCTCGTTCGCCCAGGCTCGAGCCGTGATCGACTACGAGTTTCGGGACGCTGTCCGGTCATATGCGGTCACTGGCGGGACGCCGATGTACCTCACGCTGTTCGACTACGCCCGGTCGCTCGCCGAGAACGTCCGCGAACACGTCCTCACTCCGACCGCGGTGCTGTACGACGAGCCGCGGTTCCTCCTCCAGAGCGAGTTACGGACGCCAGCGCGGTACCTGAGTATCCTCGAGGCGATCGCGACGGGCCATACGACGCCGAACGAGATCTCGGGGGAGGCCGGTATCGACTCCGGACCGCTCTCGAAGTACCTCCAGACGTTGCGACGTCTCCGCCTCGTCGAGCGGGAGGTTCCGGTCACGGCGTCGAGAAAACAGTCCAAACGATCCCGTTATCGCGTGGCGGACGAATTCCTGCGGTTCTGGTTCCGGTTCGTCGAACCGCGCCGGTCCAGTATCGAAGAAGCGCCGGAGATCGTCTACGAGGGAACGATCGAGCCGAACCTGCCGGATCACGTCGCGAGCGTGTTCGAGGACATCTGTCGGGAAGCGCTCTGGCAAGCGATCCGGCAAGAGCGACTGGGTCCCTATGCCGAAATCGGTCGGTGGTGGTACGGTGAGGACGAGATCGATCTGGTCGGCCTCGCCCCAGAGGACGACCGGATACTTCTGGGTGAATGCAAGTGGACGACCGAGCCGGTAGGTTCCGGACTCGCCGAGGCACTTCGGGAAAAAGCGGATCGTGTGCGCTGGGGGCCGGAAACACGGGACGAACAGTTCGCTCTCTTCTCGAAATCCGGATTCGAGCCTGGACTCGAAACGGAACTCGGTGACGACTGGTCCCTGTTCGACGCAAACGATTTTGACGAGCTGCTGTCGACAAGCTGATTTCCCCCGTCCTTACACAGAAAGATCCACAGGAATGAGTGTGGGCTGGAACAGGTAGCCCATCCGTTTGGCCGCGTCGAGATCCAGAAAGCGACCTTGGAGGCCCGCCCCGAAGAGGTCGCCGAAGAAGAGGAGACCAGCGTCGAAGTCGACGAGTAGACCACTGGTTTCGCTTTTCGGTGACGTGTCATAGACCCACGCACAGCCGAGTTGCTGTGGTCCAGGCCAGGATACCATCGAGACAGGGCTACGTACCGAAGAGAGTGCAAGGGACCGCGTACCGAATCCGCATGGACAAACCAAGACGGCAGGTGACGACGAACAGGGACTTGCCGCCCCGCAGAAGGCGTCGGTAACGAACCCGGTGTCAGTCGAGACGAAGACAGCGCCGGATCGAGCAAGAGCCAGCACGGATCACCCGCGATACATCGGTATACCCGTCCAGATCAGTACTGCCCAGCAGCCTGCATCCGCGGTCCTCAACGGTGGCGGGAGGGGCGGTGGCTGCATTTCCGAAACAGGCCATTCACACGTTTGAAAATGGCGGGCATATTCTTTTCTGCGTCTACTGCGTAGCCAAGGTCGATTCATGCCGTCACCGTGGGCCGATCCCGCTGGCTTGGTGTATCTCGGTCTGTTCGGGCTCAGCGGAGTCGGCTGTCTGCTCCTCGTTCCCCGTGCCAGAACGTTCGACGATCCGGAGGTACGGCGCGGGATGGTGTGGTTGCTGGCGACAACGGGGGCGTGGGGGGTATTCAAAACGGTGTTTTTCCTGGCCCCGGATCCGTTCCGGGAACCGGCCTACACAGTCGGTCTCATCTGCGGGTTCGGGACCGTCTGGGCCTGGTTGTACTTCTGTTCGGCCTACACCGGGCGGACGCTCCATCGAAACCCCACACTGCGGCGCCTCGGCCTCGGTGTCTTTCTCACTGTAGCGGTGCTCAAACTCACGAACCCGCTCCACGACATGTACTTCACGACTCGGGAGGTGACGACACCGTTTCGATATCTGGCGATCGATCACGGGCTGCTCCACTGGGGGGCAACCGGACTATCGTACGTACTCGCGGCTGTGGGGTTGTTCATGATGCTTGAGCTGTACGTCCAGTCGGGCTACGACACCCGCCCACTCGGGGTGCTGACGGGGATGCTCGCCGTGCCAATCGTCGTCGACGTTGCCGCGACGGTGACACCACAGCTGATAGACGTGATTTACGCTCCGATCGGCGTCGCAATCTTTGCGGTCGGAACGATGTTCGTCTTCGGGCCGCGCTTTTTGGCGGTTCGAAGTACCGTCCAGAGTGGCGTCCCGTCGATATTTCTGGACAGGGATGGCCGAATACGGGATTACGCTCCCGAAGCGACGAGCGCGTTCCCGGCACTTGCGGGTGGGGCCGGTGACCGCCTCGCGGACGTGCTCCCGGAAGTGGCAACAGCGATCGACACTGACGACCGGATCGTTAGCGACGAACGCGGTGAACAGACCCAGTACTATCTGGTCTCCACGAACGACATGGGAGTCGGGGAGTCAAAAGCGCAGGTGGTGACACTCACGAACGTGACCGGTATCGAGCGAAAGCGTCGAAAGCTGAACCAGCGCGAACAGGAGCTTGCCGAGCAAAACGAGCTCTACCGGGCCGTCATCGCCGCGAGTTTCGCCTTCGTCTTCCAGATCGACGTCGACGAGCAAGCGTTCACGTTCGTGTCTCCGTCTGTCGAGAAGTTTCTGGATTACAGTGCCGAGGAAATCGATGGCGAGCCGATCGATATCGTCATGCCCGACGACCAGACGAGGGACTTGGCCCGGGAGTATCTCGACCAGGTGGCGGGCGGCGAGAAAATCCAGGTGCGGGATTTCCCGTTGGCGAACCGCGAGGGGCAAACGGTGTACGCGGACATCCGCGTGGTACCGATATACGAGCCAAGCGCCGGAGACGAACCCAAAACGGCCGACGATATCGTCGGGGCACAGGCGATGGTTTGGGACGCGACCGAGCGGCGACGACGGGAGGGACTGATCAGCGTGATCAACCGCGTACTGCGCCACAACGTCAGAAACAAGCTCAGTGTGATCAACGGGTACGCGGAGTACCTGGCGGATGACCTCGATGGTGATGGGGCATCGAAAGCCACCCGGATCGTCGAGACCGCCGACAGGCTACTCGATCTCACCGAATCGGCCCGCGAGATCGAAGCCAACCGGGAGCAGTCACCGGAACTGGAACCCGTCGACGTCGTCCCGATCGTCGAGGAGGGCGTTCGGAAACTCCGGGAGCAGTATCCTGAGGCGTCGGTAACACTCGATAGCCCCGAGACGGCCGTCGCGGAGTCGCTACCACGCGTGCGGACGGCCCTGTGGGAACTCCTCGACAACGCCGCAAAGCACGGCGGCGACACCCCGTCTGTCGAGATCGGGGTGACAGAGACAGACGACCGGATTGTGCTCACCATCGCAGACGACGGACCGGGGATCCCGGAGAGTGAACGGGAGGTGCTGTCGAACGGGGTGGAGGAATCGCTCGTTCACGGCCAGGGCCTGGGGTTGTGGCTGGCCTACTGGCTCGTCAGGAACCTCGACGGCGAAATCGAGATTCCGGAGTACGAACGGGGGACGACGGTCGAGATTCGGCTTCCGGTGTCTGCGACAACGTGACTGTTCGAAACACGACGGCCGGATCACCACGCCAAAGCAGGTTTCGGCGTCGGAAAGTGAGACCGCAAACAGCAATACTCGGGCGGGGAGCAGACACCGTGAGTGAACGGACTGTCCGGTTCGTAGACACGCTGTCGGCTACGGGACCGGACGGACGGCGAATCGGCCGCCGAGCGGGAAAAGAGACGGGCCGCCCCAGCAGCTACTCGCCGGACAGTGACAGTCCGTGACAGTCTCGTAGGAGTGTGCGCGCTCAGCTATACCGGGTCGCGACCCAGTCGATAATCACGCCGTAGGCTAGTCCGGCGAAGAAACTCGGCCAGTCACGGAACTCGCTCGTGAACGTGATCGCCGCGGTCACGGCAAGTCCCAAAACGAGCCCCCGAACGAACACGTTGTACTTCGAATCGACGAATTCGAGCCCACCCGCCAGCCCGATCACGAGCCCCATGACGACGCGATTGTACCACATCGAGAAGAGGAACAACTCGTTGCCGTCGAATCCGATCCGAAGTCCGACCCCGAAGATACAGAAAACTCCCAGAAACGCCCCCATGAGGAGTCCGATGCTGAGCCGTCTGTTCATGGGCTGTCGTTGGGTGGATCGCGAATAAGCATTTGCCTCGGTGCCGGCTCTGGACTGGAAAATCGCCGTCGATGTCGACTCGATGGGTCGGCGTGACACGAAAACGTTCAGAGTCGCCGTCGCACCTCGTCAAGGACGGTCGGTGGCAGGTCGAGTGTCGCCAGGAGGTCGTGCTGTTGCTCCTCGCTACCGTAGCCGGCGGCGAAGCCGTTGAGGCGGGCGGCAACCGTCGAGGCAGTGAAAACATCGCCATACAGGTCTTCGAGTTCGTCGGCGACCACGGGTAGCGTCCGCAGTTCGTACTTCTGATGGTAGTCTTCGGCGGGATAAAACTGATCGAGTAGCTCTACCGTGGTGGCGACTGACTGTCCGGTTCGACCTGCGAGCGCCGCGCGGGAACGCTCGGCGACCTCCTGCTGTGTGTCGTCGTGGGTGAGGATGACACCGCGATACTGGCGTTTCTGCGAACCCGTCCAGTCGTGGTTCGCCCAGACAACGTCCAAGAGTTCGGCGTAGGTCCAGGTATCGGGATCGTATTCGAGCTGGACGACTTCGGTGTGATCACCCAGGTCGTGGTAGGTTGGGTCGGGCGCGGTGCCGCCGGCGTAGCCCACTCGCGTCCGGACGATCCCCTCTTTGGCTCCGAACAGGGCGTCAGGGCCCCAGAAACAGCCCATGCCGAACGTCGCCGTCTCGGTTTCCGCGGGCCTCAACGCTTCGGCATCGCGGGCTAGCGTCGTCGGCTGGTTGGTGGGCAATTCAATCCCGGACATACCCGTTTCAGTAGACGGTGAGATATGGGTTTATCGCCGTTTCGGGCCGGTCGTCGTGGCGTTCCTCGACGGCCCGCCGCCGCTCTTCGTCGTTGTCGATCGGTGAGGCTGTCACACTGCCAGACAGGGCTCGGGACCGCAAAAGCAGTGGGCCGCGACGGCACCATCTCTCGGGCGACGATACGCAAGTCACTCATACGGATTGCTCTAACTGTTTACCGTGATAACCGCCCGAATGCGAGCGGTTGATATGGTAATGACTTAGAGCAATCCGTATCAGGGCGTTGCGAACGCGCGGATCGTATCCGGCTTGCCGGGTTTGCTGAGCAGTTGTTCGAGTCCGCGTTCGGTGAAGATCGTTCCCCAGTTGCGGCGATACATCGGAAATTCGCCCTTGACAGACGTGATCGTCTCGTCTGTCTTGCCCCCATCCGGATCGGGGCCTTCGTTTTCGACCGTGACGAGCAGATCGCCGGCGACGCGGACAAGCTCGTCGAATACCCACTCGTCGTCCGGGTGAACATGCTGGAGTGTTTCGACTGAGTAAACGACGTCGAAGGCGTCGTCCGGAAACTCGGGGACGAGATCCTCGATCGCACCCGTGTGGAACGTCCCCCCGTCGGCGAGGGCTGGAAAAGCATCAGCCATCACGTCGAAAGCGTCGTCGTTGATGTCGATGCCGGTGAGGTCGTCGAACCCGTTTTCCCGCAGGTGTGCCAGATGTCGCCCGGAGCTACAGCCGAGTTCGAGGATGGACGCGTCCGTGCTACTGTAGTGATCAAGGAGCGTCACGAGGCTGTTGCTCACCTTGTTTGGCCCGAGCTCCGCGTAATACGTCGGCGAGAACTCTCCCGTCCGCTCGGCCCACCCACGGCGATTCCTCGACGGGTCCATACACCCATCACGGGAGCCTGACGCTAAATTCCGTCGCCTACGTCGTGGTTGCGGTTGCAATACCGGCCCGAAAGATGCTTGCAAACAGCACGAACGCACCCGCTCCGATCGCCCCGCCGACGAGAAAGACCCCATCGACGCCAACCGTATAGACGACACCAAACAGTAGCGGCCCAACGGTCTGTCCCAACCGGAGGGCCATATTGTACAGACTTATCGTCGCGCCCCGGAACTGTGCCGGGGCGAGCTTCGTCATGAAAACCTGTACGGTCGGGACGACGAGACCGTGGCCCACCCCGAACAGCGCCAGTGGGAGCAACAGCAACACCGGCGACCCGGCAAACGGAATCAACGCGAGCCCACCGCCATAGCCCAGAAAACCGACGGTAAAGAGCGTTCGCTCGGAGTAGCGCTCGATTAGCCGTCCCGTTTGGGAACTGATCAGGGCGATACAGAGTGACATAGCCGAGAGCAGTCCCCCAATGATTGCCGACGACGAGCCGAATCGTCCTGCGACGAGCACTGGAATGTACGTGATAATTCCCCCATACAGGAGGACGAACGCCAGGAATGCCGCCAGCGAGCCGGCGATCGTTTCGCCTGCCGTCGCAATCGAGAGAAGCTGTTTCAGGTACTCGCGGATCCCGACTGCTCCCGCCGATGCGGGCTCGGACAGCCCGAAGAGTGCCCAGACGGCGATCGGAAACGCGATGGCGTACAGGCCAAAGGGCGCGTACCAGCCGATCGTTCCGAGGAGCCCGCCGATGATCGGGTAGGCGGCTGTCGCGATGCTCAACACACTCGCGTTGAGCCCCATCGCAGCCCCACGCTCGGCCCCGTCGTAATAATCGCCGATCAGCGTCGTCGAGAGGGTAACGAGGCCGGCACCGCCGATTCCCTGGAGGACGCGGAGTGCCAACAGCGTCTGAAACGTCGGCGCGGCCGCCTGAGCGACGCCTGCAACGCTGAACAACAGCAACAACGGCACCAAGACCCCTTTCCGGGTGTAGCGGTCAGCGAGCACGCCAATGAGGACCGAGACCACCACACCGGGGAACGTATAGGCCGTGACGATGAGGCCGATCTGCTGGTCTGTAATCTCGAAGTGTTCGATCATCGATGGGAAGACCGGCGAAATGAGGCTCACGCCCATCACGCCCATCAATGTGACACCGAAGATGATCTGCAGGCGACGTTGCGTATACAGACCGCTCATTACTTCGGGCAATGAACGCCGAAAGAATGTATGTGCGGATTCGCGTCCCCTGAAAATGGGCCGGACCGTGGGCTGTCACCGTCCGCGGTCGTTACTCGGGGTCTTCGACGACGATCGTCCCAGCCATCCCATCGGCCTCGTGTGGCAGACACACGTACGGATACGTCCCGAGCTGTTCGAACGTGTGGGTGTACGTCTCCCCGGCGTAGATCGCACCCCCGCCGGACTCGAACCAGCCCTCGCGGGCGGCCTGCTCGCTGTCGTAGTCCCCGGACGCAAAGTACGCCCCACCGTCGGGCAGGGTAGCGTCGTAGGCCGTAACGGTGTGGGCGCGGGCACTCGTGTTCTTCCAGACGACCGTCGTCCCCAGGTCGACACGGTACTCTGTGGGAAGAAATCGCGAGTCGGACATGCCAATGTCGTACTCGCCGTCGTCTTCTCCGAGGGCGAGACAGCCCGAAAGGCCGGCGACGAGGGCACCCCCAGTCGCGAGGAACGCACGTCTGTCCATCGTCGGTTGTTTGGACTGGACCGACAAATGCACCCCGGTTGCCGTTGGATTCGTCGACGATGGCAGCGAGACCAATCCGTCGGCGGATCGAACGGACTAAGACCGCCCTCGCCAACGGCACGGATATGGATCTTCGGCCGCGCTTTCTGGGTCGGCTCGGGCCGGCCGACATCGTGACGGTCGTCAACGCCTTCGTCGGGTTCACGGCGGCCGTCC
Source organism: Halorhabdus sp. CUG00001 (assembly GCF_009797925.1). Classification (NCBI taxonomy): domain Archaea; kingdom Methanobacteriati; phylum Methanobacteriota; class Halobacteria; order Halobacteriales; family Haloarculaceae; genus Halorhabdus; species Halorhabdus sp. CUG00001. Next base: position 2,468,120 of record NZ_VOLB01000001.1, on the reverse strand, counting down.
TCGCACCGTTCGAGCCCCAGCTGGCCGCCCGCCTCATCCTCCTGGCGGCGATCGCCGACGGCCTCGATGGCCTGGTCGCCCGGCGGTACGGCTCGACACCCGTCGGCGAGTTCGTCGACTCACTGGCCGATACCGTCTCCTTTGGCGTTGCACCCGCGGCGATGGTCGTCGGCCTCGCCCGCCTCCAGTGGGGCAACGGTGGGGAACTCCTCGGGATCGCGGACCCACTGCATCTCACCGCAGCCGTCGGGATCCCCGCGCTGGTCGTCGCCGCGGCAGTCGTCCGCCTGGCGATGTACACCGCCTACGACGTCGGCGCGCGAACGACCGAGGGCGTCCAGACGACCCTCGCAGCAACCGTCCTCGCGGCGGCGACACTCGCCGGCGAGATACAGCTCGTCTTGGTCTTGCTCGCCAGTGTCGTCCTCGCGTATCTGATGGTCACGCGGATTCCGTATCCCGATCTTCGGGAGCGTGACGCGCTGGCGATGGGGCTCGTCCAGACGGGCGCGGTCCTGGCCCCTGCCGTCTTCTATCGACTCTTCCCGCGGGCGCTGCTGGCGGCCGCACTCGCGTATCTCCTGTTTGCGCCGTGGCTGTACCCGCGTGTCGAGTCGTGACGGACACGGCAGGGCTTCCAGCCCCGCTCAGGGCGCCCATTGCGGTACTGGGTTGCAGGAAGGGAAACGCATTTGCCCGAGAGCGCCGCAGAAGAAGCTATGAGCGACGAGGACAGCGAGGCCGACGGGGACGGCGACATCGACGCCGAGCCGGGAACGGTTGCGTTCTTCGAGGAACGACTGGACGCAGCCGAGACAGCACTTGAAGCGGCCGAGACCGAAGCCGACCTCGACGATATTGCAGCGACACTCGCTGATATCGAGACTGATCTCGACGCGGCTGAACTGCCCACTCCCGACGAGGAAGACGAAGACGACCCGCAGGAAGCCTTAGAGTCACGACTGTCCAGTCTCCGTGACGGAATCGAGGAACAGCGTGGCCCGTACGTCGAGGACGTCGCCGAAGACGTCGAGGCTGCAGGGGCTACCGCCCAAGACACCCGCTGGACCGACGACGGCCAGACCCAGGTCCTCGATGCGGTCGCGGCCTTCGGTGAGGCCGTCGACGGGCACGTCGAAGTCGAAAAAGTGGAGTCCGCCCAGGAAGCCGGCGACGCTCTCTGGGCGACGAGCGAGGCCATCGCCGCTCTCGATCTCGGCCCCGACGAGGACAGTGACGCCATCGCGACGCTCCGTACAGCAGCGCAGACACTGAACGACGACCTGGAAGCTGCCCAAGCGTACGAGGACCTCTCGGTCCGGGAGAAGCTGACGTTCGAAGGGTTCTACGAAGTCATCGAGGGCGACCACCAGAAGGACTATCCGCCGGAGTTGAACGCCATTCTCGTCTGGGAAAAACGCTACAAGGACCATCGCGATCCCGAAGACGTCGAGCCGATCCTGCTGGCGTTCGAGCTTCTTGACTCCGAGTTCATGGAGGAAAATATCCTCGACGTCTTCGAGCGGATCGCCCCGCCCGAGGCTTACGAGCCAGTCCAACAGCGGGCGAGTCGGCGCGACAAACAGGCCGTCCGAGTGCTGGGGAAGATCGGCGACCAGCGAGCCGTCGAGACGCTCGTCGACTTCATCGATGGCGACGGCGACCCCGCCCTCCAGCGGGTGACGTTACAAGCACTGGGCGAGATCGGGAGCCACGAGGCCACGCAGGCGGTCGCGAACCGACTGGCGGCAGACACCGACAGTGTCCGGAGTGCAGCGGCACGGGCACTGGGCCTACTCGGGGATACCCGGGCGATCGAGCCCCTCACAGACGTGCTCGCCGAGGACGACGCCGACGAAGTGCGGGCCAGCGCAGCGTGGGCACTGAACCAGATCGGCACCGAGCGCGCACTGGAAATCGCCGCCGAGTACGCCGACGATCGCGCCTACGTCGTCCAAGTCGAAGCCGAAAAAGCCGCTGGCGTCTAACTGAGCAGTTTCGATGAAACAGCCCTATCGCCGCGTCGACCGCCGGCTGCGTGAGTGGCGACGGACGCGTCCGTTGGTGTGGGGGACGCTCTACGGCGGGGTTCCGGCGATCTGTTTTGCGGGAGTGCTCACAGCCTTCGGCCAGTCGCCGCTTCGGGCTGGCTGGCAGGGCCTACTGTTCGGAGTCGTCTTCGCTGGGTTGAGCGCCTGGACGACGCGTCAGGAATGAGTCCGTCCGTTCAAGTAGTAGACCGCACCAGAGCCCGCCGTGTCAAGGGGGCTGGCCATGCTTGTGGTGGTACTCTTGCTCGCGAGCGGTACGTACGTTGCTGGCGCACACTCCGAACCCGCGGGTGCTGAAATCGTCGAGATCTATCCAAACCCCGTCGCCGAGGACGATGCGGGCGAGTACGTCGTCCTCTCGGTCCCACCGGAGACGAACCTGACCGGCTGGACGCTATCGGACGATCATCGGACCGTCGCACTACCGAACGTGACGGTCTCAGGGCGGGTCGCGCTCTCGACGAATCCGGTTCCGGTCCGAAATCGTACCGACGCGACAGTCGTCGAGCTGGCGGGGCACGTCGCACTCGCCAACAGTGGTGAGAACGTGACCGTCAGCGACGGCGACCGCGTGCGTGCCCGTCTCAGCTATACAGCTGCGCCCGAAGGAGCGGTCGGTCACGTCGAGAACGGCACACTCACGTGGCGATCGCTTGGCAAGACTGACTTTCCCGTCCGGACGGCCGGCCCCGGGCAGGTTCGGACGTTCGTGTTCCCCGACGCGGGTGGACTCCCGAGTGACCTACTGCGGAGTGCCGACGATCGTATCCTGCTTGCGGGGTATACGTTCAGCTCTGGGCGGGCGACCGACGCGCTGATCGCCGCCAACGAGCGGGGCGTGAACGTCCGCGTGCTGTTGGAAGGTGGCCCAGTCGGCGGGATGACAGCCCGCCAGGCCCGACTCCTCGATCGGTTGGTCGCCGCGAACGTCTCCGTTCGAGTCGTCGACGGCCCGTATGCACGCGTCGATCACCACCACGCCAAATACGCCGTCGTCGACGACCGCGCGGTCGTCCTGACCGAAAACTGGAAGCCGGCCGGCACTGGTGGACAGTCCTCGCGAGGGTGGGGTGTCGTGCTCACCCAGCCTTCGGCGACAAGGGCACTCGTCTCGACGTTCGAGGCAGACGCCGGCTGGCGAGACGCCGTGGCTTGGGAACAGTTCAGGAGTGAAGCAGCGGTGACGGATGGCGAAAAGGCAACCCAGACATTCAGGCAGCGCTACCAGCCACGGACGTTCAGCGCAGCGAACACGTCGGTACTGCTCGCCCCCGAGAACGCAGAAACGGGGGTCATCGAGCGGCTCGACGCCGCAACGGAGTCGATTCACGTCGTCCAGGTGGGTGTCGGCGGCCCCGATCAATCGTTCGTCCGGGCGTTGAAGCGAGCGGCCACACGGGGCGTCGAGGTCCGACTCTTGCTCTCGCGAGCCTGGTACGCCCGCGAGGACAATCGGGCCGTCGCCGACTCGCTGGACTCGTGGGCAAACGAACGGAACGCGCCGCTGTCTGTCAGACTGGCCCGACCACGCGATCGCTTCGAAAAGATCCACGCGAAAGGGGCAATCGTCGACGGTGATGAAGTACTCCTCGGCAGCCTCAACTGGAACGACCACTCGGCTCGACAGAACCGGGAGGTCGTGATCGCCCTAGACGGGAGTGGACCGGCTCGCTATTACGATCGTGTCTTCCGCGACGATTGGCGGGCGACCATCTGGCAAGTGACGGCCGGCCTGCTGGTCGCCGTCTTGGCTGCCCTCTCGGTCGCGGGGTTCGTCGGGCGACACATCGCGTTTCAGGACAGTCCAAGCCCACAAGCGTGTGTGGACGACCACGAGCACAGCTCTGTTGGTCGATACTGAGACACAGTGAAACACGTGTCGTTGGCAATTGCGGGGAAATGGCCTCCGAGAAGTTGGCATCGACGGATCACGCGAGAAGGTAATTGCTGACGTTCGTCGAACACCGAGACGTCCAGGCGACAACCCGTGGGTTGGTCGAGGCCGACGGACAATCGAACGGCGGCGTCGCGGACGATAACCCCGTTTTAGACGTCCTCGGGAAGCGCCGCGGAGCTGTGCAGTTCCTCGTCGATCTCTGCGGCCGCCATCTTCTCGACCAGTGCATCGAGGACAGCCTCCCGTTGCCCCTCGACGAACTTGATCGACCCGACGACGAGGTGGCCGCCGCCGCTGACGCCACCGCCAGGTACTTCCTCGCGAAGCTGTTCGACCATCTCCGGAATGTCGAGGCGCACGCCATCGCTCCGCAGGACAGCAAAGTCAGGCCCGTACCCGATCGTGATGACCGGTTGGTCAGTCTCCTCGACTTTGCGATCGTGGATCGTGCCAGTGGTCTTGCCCGGGGCCGGGTAGGTGAACCGGCGGGCGGCGTTCTCGACGTCGAGCCGGTACAGCTGGGCACCGTTGTCGAGTGGCTCGCTTTCGACGTGTTCCATGGCCGCATCGAGCTGGTCCTCGACGTCCCGCTCGGCTCGTGTGGCGAGGAACTCGACGATCTCCTCGTGGCGCGCCCGGTCGTCACAGTCGACGTTCAAGACGTCGGTGATCAGCGGGTCGCCGGCGCTGTAGCGCAGCCAGTGGGTCGCATAATCGAGCGCTTCGCCCACGGACCGGAGGTCGTCGGGTTCGTAGCCCGCGTCGGCAGCGAGATCCAGATAGGACTCCATCGTGTCGGCTTCCGAGCGGTCGGCCAGGCCGGCAACGGCGGGGACGTGCTGGAGGTCGTCGGTCAGAGAGGGATCGATCATCCGGGCGAGTTCGACGCTGAGCATGCCCGTCGTGATCCGGTAGTCCTCACCGTGGAGGTACGGGTTGACGTGAGCGTCGACGAGCCCCTCGACGGCTTCGGGGTCCGGATGGTGATGGTCGATGACGACGATCGGGACATCGTAGTGAGCGAGGTTCCGGTAGGCCGGCGTGTCCTCTTCGGTCGAGCCGTTGTCAAGCATGACCAGCAAGGGCAGTTGCTGACCGTGGCGTTCACGACTCTCCAGGGCGTGATTCAGGTCACGCGTGACGTCTTCCATCTCGTAGTAGGGCGCTTTCGATGGCAGCCGTTTGAGGAGATGCCGGGCAGCGTCGCCGTCGGCGTAGATGTCCTCGACCATGTTCTCGATGGCGACCGCGAGCGGGACACTGGCACAGAGGCCGTCACCGTCGGCGTGATGGCGCATCCGGATCGGTCGACCTTCGAGGACGGCTTCTCGGAGTTGTCGAGCGACGTCTTCGAGCTCATCGAGCAGCGGGTCGAGTGCCGGCCAGTCGACGAGCGGATCGACATCGTGTGGCTCGGCGGCCTCGGCGAGTGTGGCGTCTAACTGTGCTTGCAGCTCCTCGGCAGCGTCGTCCTCGAGGACGTCCAGTGATTCGACCTCGATCTGGTGGCTGTCTTCACGTTCTTCGACCCGACCCCGAACGGAGACGAGATCGCCGATCTCGACGGCAGGATAGGCGCGAACGCCGGCCTGCTCGAAGGCCGCACAGGGGACGATACGGTCGCCATCTCGAACCTGGAAGATCGTCGGGCCGCCGGTCTGGCGGACCTGAACAACCGCCCCGTCGAGACGGACAGATTCGCCGACCTGCGTGGCGAGATCGTCACCGTTGATACCGTCGTCGTGGTCGACGGCGACCGTCCGGTAGTCGGTCGGCCGTCGCTCGGCGAAGGCCAGATCGCCGTTCTCCCGGACAGTTTCGAGTTCGACGATGAGCTTCTCACCCGTGCCGTAACTCCCCTGGAGGTTCGACTCGTGGACCAGGCCGGAGACTTCCTCGGAGAGATCGACGAAGACGCCGTACTCGACGACGCCGTTGACCGTCGCATGATACATCGCACCCTCCTCGACATCCTCGAAGGGACAGCGAGGATCGAGATCGTAGACGACCGGTCGGTCGTCGGCCGACTGCTCGGCCCCACCGTTGCCGTCGTCAGGAGATCCGTCGGACATGTTGAAAATAAATCGGCGTCGTTTCCGTTTCAACCTTTGGAAACCCGCCTGGAGCGGTTTGGGAGCCGAACGTCCCGGGAGGGGACTGCCAGCATCGGAACCCTTAGAAGGCGTCCGGCCGGACGCTGTGGCATGCGGCTGTTTCGCTCGGCGGGTGTCATCGGCATTGCCAAAGCGGCGCTGTCCTTTGCCCTGGCGGCGAGTCGTGACAGCCACCCCCACGAGTATATGGGGATGCTCCGCGGAGAGGATGCCCGCTCGCTGGGCCTCGATCGGGAGGGGACGGTCGTGACCGACGTGTTGGTCATTCCTGGTACCGAATCCAACCCCGTCAGTGCGACCGTCAAGACGAGTATGATCCCCAACGACATTCAGAGCGTTGGCTCCATCCACTCCCACCCTAACGGCGTCCTCCAGCCCAGCGACGCCGACCGCGCGAGTTTCCAGCGCGGGGACGCCCACATCATCGTCGGCGCGCCCTACGAACGCGACGACTGGCAAGCCTTCGATAGCCAGGGCGACCCGATCGACCTGGACGTCCTCGACGTCGAGCCACCCGAGGAGGCCTTCTTCGATTTCACGCAGGAAGACATCGACGCGGAACTTCGCGAAGAGAGCGACAGTCGGGAGGGGTGGCGATGAACGGTGGCGAGGTGAGCACGCGATGAGTGACCGACCGGCCGAAACGACCGACATCCTCGCACAGGGCACCTTCGACCTGTTGCACCCGGGCCATCATCACTACCTCCGGGAGGCAGCCACCATGGGGGATCGGCTCCACGTCATCGTCGCTCGCGGCGAGAACGTCTCCCACAAGGAACCGCCGATCCTCCCCGGTTCCCAGCGGCGCGAGATGGTCGGAGCGCTCGAGCCCGTCGACGAGGTCCACCTGGGCCACCCCGAGGACATCTTCGTGCCCGTCGAACGGATCGACCCAGACGTACTCGTGCTCGGGTACGACCAGCACCACGACGAAGAGTCGATCGCTGCGGCGCTGACAGACCGGGGGATCGACTGTACGGTTCGGCGGGCGAGTGCCTGCGATCCCGACTACGACGGGGCCGTACTGTCGACAGGAGAGATCATCGATCGCATTCTGGCCGAGCGAAGGTGAGCGGTCACAGCCTACAGTTCTTCGAGCGCTGGCTGGCCATCACGCCACTGCCACTCCCGATCCAGTAGGAACCGGGTGGGCCAGCCGACTTCTGGCGTCTCCCAGTCGCGGTACTCCCGGATCGCGGTCGTGAATGCCTCGGCGGCCTCCGGCGTGCCGTCCTCGAGCAGGCGATCGAAGACGTCCATCGTCCCCTCGGGCTTCTCGGGCACTTCTCTCAGGACCCGAGAGAACCACTTGTGATACGGGAACAGCGTCTCGTTGTGTGCCAGCAGGAGCCGACCGCCGAACAGCGCGAGCTGGGCTGTCGTGTGGTGGCCGAGGTAGGCATCCGAACGCGTGTTTGCCTCGCCGACGTACCAGTTGTACGCTTCCATCTGGCTGTAGAAGGTGCGAATGCGCTCGCTCTTGTTTTCGGTCGGATAGACCGGAATCGTCTCGAGCAGTTCCGAAATCCGCGCGTCGGTCGAGTACTCGACCTCGGCCCCGACGAAGGCGGCACGGGCGGGTTCGCTGCCGTGGTCGGCAACCTCCTCCAGAAACTCCACGTCGACGATCTTCCCGTCGATGTAGATGTCCTCGTGGTCGCAGGGATCGTCGTGATGGTAGTGCAGATCCCAGTCGGCCCGACGGCGGTCGTAGTCTTCGTCGGTGACGACGAAGATCACGTCGACGTCAGAATCCGAACGTTCCCAGCCCCTCGCGAGCGAGCCCGTGAGAATGCACGCGAGGATATCCTCGTCGGACTCGGCGACGTCGACGGCCGTCTCCAGGGCATCGCGATGGTACGCTTGCATAGACTGAATCGCGTAGCAACCGAGAAAAAGCGACCGGCTTCCTACTGGTGTAATCGATATCAGAGCAAGTCAGCGTCAGCCAGTCGCTCGACCGCTTCCCGGAGTCGCTCCTGGCTGGCCGCATACGAGAGTCGGACGTAGCCCGGCGTGCCGAACGGACTGCCCGGCACGGTCGCGACGGCGGCCTCCTCGACAGCTTCCTCGGCCCAGGCCTGATCGTCCTCCCGGACCGGCAGCATCATGTAGAACGCACCCTCCGGTTCCGGGACGTCCTTGCCGTGCTCGGCAAAGAGATCGACCAACATGTCCCGACGCTGCTCGAAGGCCGCCCGCATCTCCGCGATACTCTCGTCGGTGTTTCGCAGCGCTTCGACGCCGGCGTGCTGGACGAAGTTCACGGCACAGGTGACCGAGTGCGAATGGAGCTTCCCGGCCTGATCGACCAGTTCCTCGGGGCCGGCGAAGTAGCCAAGCCGCCAACCAGTCATCGCGTAGGCCTTCGAGAAGCCGTTGAGTGTGATCGTCCGGTCTGCCATGCCGTCGAGGGTCCCCAGGCTGGTTGCCTCGCGACCGTCGTAGGTGATCTCCTTGTAGATCTCGTCGGAGATCACGGTGATGTCGTGCTCGACGGCCAGGTCACGGACGCCCTCCAGAGCGGCGTCGGAGTACACCGACCCGTGGGGGTTGCCCGGCGAATTGACCACGAGCAGTTCGGTCTCGTCAGAGACGGTCGCCGCGAGATCGTCGAGGGCAGGTTCGAGATCGAAGTCGTGGGCGGCGGTGTCGACGCGGGCGAGGCTCCCACCGGCGAGTTTGACCATCGCCTCGTAGGAGACCCACGCGGGATCGAGGAGGGCCACTTCGTCGCCAGAGCGGGACGTAGTCCCGCTAGCTGACGGGCCATGCCCGTCAGCACCGTCGATCAGGGTCTGAAAGACTTCATAGAGGGCCTGCTTGCCGCCCGGCGTCACGAGGACGTTCTCGGTCCCGTACTGCGTGAGACCGTCGGCGTGGAGTTTCTCGACGATGGCATCCTTGAGTTCGGGGATGCCATCGGAGGGGGTGTAGCCCGTCTCGCCGGCGTCCATCGCCGCCTTGGCGGCGTCTTTGACGTTCTCTGGCGTGTCGAAGTCCGGTTCGCCGACACTCAGGTCGACGACATCGACACCCTCACTCTCGAGTTCGGCGGCGAGGTTGCTGATGGCGATGGTCGCACTCGGTTCGACGCGCGTGACCCGTTCGGCGAAGTCCTGATTCATACTGTCTGGATGCAGACGAGGATAGCGTATATACTCTTCCGTCTCCACAACGGGGGTGACGGTACTTGTCGGGGCACAGTTCCCAGGCCCGAGACGCCGGGACCGGAACGCACATAACCGTCACTTGCCACACCATGACACAATGACTGCCGGGAAAACTGCACGCCTCAAACGTATCGGGACAGGAGGGCGGTACCTCGTCGTCCCCATGGATCACGGCCTCACGATGGGGCCAGTCACGGGCCTGACGGACCTCGAATCGACGGTCGACGCGATCACGGCCGGTGGGGCAGATGCCGTTCTCACCCAGAAAGGCGTCGCCGATCGCGTCCACGGCAACCGTAACGGCTCCGGGTTCATCGTCCACCTCAACGGCTCGACGACGATCGGGCCCGACGAGGAAGACAAACGCCCGACCGGGACCGTCGAGGACGCCGTCCGGGCCGGGGCCGACGCTGTCTCCTTTCACATCAATGTCGGCAGCGACTACGAACCCGACCAACTCTCACAGCTTACGGAAGTGACCAGCGACGCCGAGCGCCTGGGCATGCCGGTCCTGGCGATGGCTTATGCCCGCGGGCCTGGCATCGACGAGTCCGATCCCGACGCCCTGGCCCACGCCGTCCGGCTGGCCGAGGAAGTCGGGGCAGACGTCATCAAGACCGCCTACAGCGGCGATGCCGACTCCTTCGAACGCGTCGCGACGGCCGCCAGCAAACCGGTTCTGATCGCCGGCGGCTCGAAAGGCACCGACCGCGAGACGCTGGCGATGGTCGCAGGGGCGATCGAGGGCGGCGCAGCAGGCGTCTCGATGGGCCGGTCGATTTTCCAGCACGAGCGCCCCGAGGCGATCACGCAGGCCATCTCGGCCGTCGTTCACGAGGACGCGGGGGCGGACGACGCCGCCGAGCGTGCCGGCCTCACGGTCGACATCTGAGAGCCTACGCGGAACGGATTCGACCGATCGCGAGCAACGCCGCCAACGCAACCAACCCGCCGGCGACGAAAATCATCGCGACGAGGAGTGGATCGGGCACGATCGGCTCGAACGCGACCGTGTAGTCGCTGCTGGCATTGGGACTGCCCGAAGAGAAGTGCGCTGGCTCGGACTCACGGAATCGACTGGCCGCGATAGCAACGACGAGTGCGCCCAGCGCAAGCAGCCCAAAGACGCCCACGAACCGTCCAAGCAGCGTTCGGAGTGACGACTCGGGATCCTCGCCGGCGAACAACACCAGTGCCTCGTCGGTTGGCGCGTAAACGTCCATCTCGGCCCCGTTTTCCCCGTACCAGGTGTCGACGACCGTCACGAGGTCGGCGGCTTGGAGTTTCGTGAGGTGATACTGGACGTTCTGGAGAGTCGTCCCCACCTCGTCGGTCAGTTCCGAGGCGGGCCGGGGGTCGCCATGAAGGGACTGCAGGATGGTCCGGGCTGTCTCCGAGCCGAGCGCATCGAAGACCTCGTCGGCGCGGTCATCGTCGAGGGCGAGCATCGTCGGCTCTCGATCCTCCGTGGTGGGATCGGGCCGACCAGGGAGTAAGCGACTCATCGATCGCCTCCGAACTGCTGCATACTATCAGTGGGGTTCGTCCTCCCTTGAGTGTAACTGCCGGTCAAACGCGCGTTTGTATACTCGATAGCTACAGATGGGGCCGGCGGCATCGTCCAGTTATGTCGAACAGGCTGCTCGCGGTGATCGGTCTCCTGGCCGTCGTCACGACGGCCGGGTGTCTCGGCGTCGTCGACTCGGGCGGCTCGTCGCCGATCGACTCGCCCGCCACCGAACGAATCGCCGACTGCGCCGGCGATCTCGAACGGCTCGATGTCGGTGTCACGACGGACTCGCTGCCTCAACAGGACGCTAACTTCAAAATCGAGACCAACGGGACGACGCTACAGCGGGGCGACAGTCTCGAAATCGCCCTCCGGAACGTCGACGACGAATCTCACGGGACTGGGACCGAACGCATGTTCGTCCTCCAGCGGCACGTCGACGGCAAGTGGCAAACTGTCCTGGGTGCCCAGGAAGGGCGGACGGGCTGGAACGCGACGCTCGTCACCCACGACCCCGGAACGGGATACACCTGGAACGTCCGCCTCGCGGACGACGGGTTCTCCGAGTGGGGGTACGAACCCTGCACGTCGATGCCCCCCGGCGAGTATCGGTTCGTCTATCACGGACTCGTCGAACCTGGAACGTACGACGACGAGATACCCGACCCGTCGGTCGCCGTCGAGTTCACGATCGTACCGTAACTGAAAACTACGGCTCGAACGCTGTGTCAGTTCTCAGCGAGCAAGACGTCCAGCGTGCCGTCGTCGACGTTTTCGCCTTCCCGGCCAGCGATGTACGTCTTCGCCGCGGCGACGACCCGGCCGGTATGGGGGTCGCCGATCTCGGCGATGTGATCGGATTCTAGGAGTTCGTCGGTCCAGCCACACGCGTCGTAGGCGATCTCGCCACGCAAGAGGCCCCGACACAGCGAGACGAAGACGCTGTTCATCGCGTCGGAGACGTTCTCGGGCGCGAACCCGATTGCGTCGGCGAGTTCGTCGACGTCGACGGGCTCACGGACCGTCGTTGCAGCGAAGAAGACGGCACCAGCGGCCAGTTCGGGTGCGGCGAACGAACCGTCGTCGGGACGGTACTGCTCGATCGTGCGCCGACTCTCCTCGTCGACGGTCTCGGAGAGGTCCAGTTTCGCGACGAGATCGGCGACAACATCGGTCGCCGACTGGCGGGGGATCTCGACGTCTGCACGCTCGTCGAGCCGGTCGATCCAGTGGTACAGCGCCCGGGGCTCGAAGGATCGCTCGGCGGCGACCGTTCCCGGGTCGAGATCGCCGTCGTTGAGCCGACTGCTGGCGATCAGCGCGGCACCGGCGAACTCGCTTGCCTCCTGGGCGGCAACGTCCACAGCAGCCTCGCTGACGAGCCCGCGAGCGAACAGTCGCAGCGACGCGTCGGCGTCGACGGCGGTCGCAAGTCCGTCGACTTCCTGTTGGATGTCTTCGACGGTCGCGTCCGGGTGCTCCTGGGTCTCGGGTTCAGCATCGCCATCGGTGTCAGTTTCGGGTTCGGGAACCTGTGATGGTTCCGCCGAGTGGTCGTCCGCTTGGGTCTCACTCGTCTCGGCCGAGTGATCCGTTACCGACGTCGGACGCGTCTCGACAGCCACATCCGGCTCGCCGGCCGGGGAGGGTTCTGCGTCCGCGATCGGTGTCTGGTCGTCGCCTGTCTCGGTCGCTTCTCGGTTGGCCGGTGGTTCCGTGCTGTCCGCGTCCGTGACAGTATCGGCGTCGATGGCATCGACGCGGTAGCGCTCACTCGAAAGGAGCGTGTCCTCGCCGAGTGCGTCCCTGAAGGCCTTGAAGCGATTCTTGATCGTCACGCCACCGGCCGCACCGACATCAGCGACGTCACTCGGCCCGTACCCGTCGACGCTGTTGATCTCGGCGGCCAAAACGAGGGCCGCCGCGGCCGTTTCGCTCGGCGAAGATGCCTCGGCGACGGCCCGCGGAGATGCTTCGTAAGCGTCATCGAGGATCCGATGGGCAACGGCGACCAATTCCGCGGACGTGTCGAATGCTTCGGCATAACGGTCGAGGAGCCTGTCGGGTCGGGCCGGTGGGTGGTCGATGTCGAGGCGATCGGCGACGGCCTCGATCTGCTCGGGCAACCGGCCGGCGTCGACTGACCCGGCGTCTATCTCTTCGTCTACCACGTCGAGCCACGTCTCGACGATGTGTTGATCTGATAAGGGCAACCCGTCTTCACGACAGGAGAGGGCCAGTACTGCCGGAGCGATGCTGTCGAGTTGTCCTTCCTCGATATCGGCGTCGCCGCCGAGTCGGTCCAGTCGAACGCGAGAGATTTGGAGCGTGCTATCGGGAACCTGGAGGTGTTCGGCTACCTCGAACAGTCGGTTCTCGTAGGTCTCGTCGCCATCTGATTCAGCCATATGGGAGGGATTCAACGGCCACGGTCTTAACTGTTGAACGACCGGGCGAGACCAGGCGTCCCCGATCGTCCCGATCGGCCCAGGCGAACAATGGGTGGATCCGCCACGTTCAAGCCGGCCCGCCGCGAGCGTGGACACATGACACGCTCCGTGTGGCTGAAAGCCGACGACGAAGTCGGCGACTGGGAGGCGCGCAAGCGTCGGATCACTGCGGGACTGGAAGCCGGCGTCGACTGGGTACTGGTCGACGAACACGACGTCGAACGCGTCCGGGACCTCGGCGAAGTCAACGTCGCCGCCTTCGCTGGAGACGACGTCCACGTCATGGAAGCCGAAGGCGTCGACGGTCCGGCTGCTGATGCAGTGATCGTCGGCAAAGACGGGGAAGGCGACGGCACAGTCGACCTTCCGTCGGACTTCTCTGGATCGGCTGATCTCTCCGGGTTGCGCGGTCGTGACGGCGCCAACGGCGGGTACGTTCGCATCCTGAACGAGGAGTACGAAGCCTTCGCACAAGCCGTCGCCGAAGACGCCGAACACACGATCGTCGTCAGCGAAGACTGGCAGATCATTCCTCTAGAGAACCTCATCGCCCGCGTCGGCGAGGAGACGACGCTGATCGCCGGCGTCCAGACCGCCGAAGACGCACGCACAGCCTACGAAACGCTCGAAATCGGCGCCGATGCCGTATTGCTGGACACCGACAGCCCCGACGAGATCCGCGAGACCTGTGAGGTCCGGGACGCAGTGGGCCGAGAGACACTGGACCTCCAGTACGCCGAGATCACCGCCATCGAGCAGACGGGCTCGGCCGATCGCGTCTGTGTCGATACGGGCTCGATCATGGACCACGACGAGGGCATGCTCGTCGGGTCGATGGCCCGCGGGCTCTTTTTCGTTCACGCCGAGACAGCCGAGTCACCCTACGTCGCCTCTCGGCCGTTCCGGGTCAACGCCGGGGCAGTCCACGCCTACGTTCGCACGCCCGGCGGGGAGACGAAGTACCTCTCGGAGCTGTCGAGTGGCGAGGAAGTCCAGGTCGTCAACCGCGATGGGACGACCCGCGAAGCGATCGTCGGCCGGGCGAAAATCGAGCAACGGCCCATGTTCCGCCTCCAGGCCGAGACCGACGAAGGCGATACCATCGAGACGCTGCTCCAGAACGCCGAGACGATCAAGGTCGCGACCCCGGACGACCGGACGGCCGTGACTGACCTCGAAGTCGGCGACGAAGTGTTGGTCTATCACGAAGATCAGGCTCGCCACTTCGGCGAGGCCGTCGAGGAGTCTATTATCGAGAAATAAGCGGCAAGGCCGGGGCCGTTACTGGCCTGATTCGTCCTCTTTCGTGGTGGCCCCGAATTCCGCCCCACACCACGGGCAAAACGAAAGGGAGTCGTCTTCGAGTTCTTTCCGACAGTCGGGACAGCGCTGCCCTGACTCGACGGTTTGTTCGTGCGTCTCCTGTCGGGCAATGACGAAGGCGTCGGTGGCGATGAGGCCAGTCACCAGCCACCGTGCGATGTCGACACTGGCCGGCAAGGAACGCTGGAATTCGAAGAATGCGTCGACTGAGAACTCCTGTGGGAACGTCTCGGCCGGGACGATTGGGAGGACGACGAGGACAGTCCCGAAAACGAACATGAATCCGAACCAAAGCGCCATGCGCGCCCAGCGCCGGAGATAGGCGTGTCCGAGCCCAGGCAAGAGTAAGGACAGCCCGGCCGCCAGCCACGCACGCCGCCGCGAGTTGCCGTTTGTCACTGTCTCTCCAAACGGCGGCCGCCGACGTTAACCTTTTCAAGCGCTGTCGTCGCTCAGTCAGCCTCGGACAGTTGCTCGACCAGCGTCGAAAGCGTCGCCAAGTCGTACTGGCCGGGTGCGGTCGCCTCCGCTGGATCGACGGGCGCGTAGCCGATTTTCGAGCCGTATATCGGGGCGACCGCCCGGGAGTGGCGACCGGCCTCGCCCATCGCCATCGTCGCGACGGTGTGGCCCTCGACCGTGGCCGCACGGGTAGCCACCAGCAGATCGAGCACATCGTCCGGCGACGTGGCCGTCACCGCGAGTTTCCCGACGTCGCCGTACTCACAAGCAGCCCGAAGGGTCTCCTGTAACTCGCCCATCGACGGCGTTGCCTCGAAGTCGTGGGCCGAGACGATCACGCTGACGTCGTGTTCGCTGGCGGTCTGGATAAGCCGGTCGGCCTCACCCTCGCGAGCGGTCGCCAGTTCGACATCGACTGCCCCGACGGCGTCGTCGGTGATGGCCGCCTCGAGTGCGGTCAGACGCCCGTCGGCCTCGGCCTCGCCGCCCTCCCACGTCGGCCGGTTGGTGACCAACACCGGCAACTCGCCGCCGTAGGCCGAGAGTTGCGAGAGTGGCTCGTCGGCCAGATCCATTCGTAACTCGATGAGGTCGGCGTGCTCACGAGCGTCGGGTTCGGAGTCCAGCTCGGCGGTGGCAGCCGCGAGTCTGAACGACGTAAAGTCCATACCCGCTGTGGGGAGCCATGCGGCAAAAACGCGCCGCTTCAGTCTCGTGTCGGCATTCCCGAACCCGGATCGCCAAGCGCCCTGTTGCACAGCGTCGCCACGAGGGGCCAGACCAACAGGGTGTGGCTCGTTTAATTGCACCCATTACAGCTATTACGTACTAGCAACCATGCCTATCGATATCGGGCAGTTCGAAGAGAGCTCCTCCAAGGAGCTCCAGGCAGGTGGACGAACGAATGCGGAGAAGATATTGTCCTTCCTCGCTTCGTCCGCCGACCAGGCATACACGCCAAAGGAAATCCACGAGGCGACCGGCGTCAAACGAGGCAGCGTGGGTGTCGTGCTTTCCCGTCTCGAAGAGCGTGGGCGACTCCGACACCGGGGCGAGTATTGGGCGATCAGCGAGGGCGTGGACGTCGAAACGACACTCAATGCAATGTCGACAGCGCGAACGGCGACGGAACGATTCGGAGCGGAAGACCCCGACGAGTGGGGACCAGGCGTGAACGGAACGGATACATGAGACACGAACAGGGGGGTGTCTGGTGGGGACCAGCACCACACAATTCTGATCCAGCATACCGACCGTGGTTGCTAGTCAGCGATTCATCCCACCCGTTCGCGGACGTAAAGTCCATCGTCGTGGGCATGAGGACCCAACGCCATCCAGATAGCATTCCCGTCCCCGACGACGCGTGGATTCGTGGTGGATCGCAGAAACGTGCGTACATCTCGCCGTGGTACGTGACGACGGTCAAACATCGTGACCTCGACGATCAGCAAGGAGCGCTCGATGAGTCGCTGGTCGTGGCAGCGATCGAGGCATTAAGCCAGTACACGCCAGCACCCGGCAACTAGTTCGTCGTTGGCTGTTCGTCGAACACTGTGAGAAGGATTACGCAAACTCCTCGATGGGGGCATGGGTCGCGGCGTACCCATCGTCGGTCTCCTGGATATCCTCGACGGCGTACAGCCGGAGTTTTCGCTCCTGTTTCGTCCGGACAGGCGTCTCGTAGTGGTCGTTCTCGTAGGCCAGATCCGCGCCGCCCTCGCCCTGCTCGGCCACCCACTCGCGGTGGCGGGCCAGTCGCTCGCGTGCTCGGTCCCGCGAACGCTCGGGAACGGCCGCCACCCGCTGGTCGAAAGACGCCCGCAGCTCGGCATCGATCTCGTAGCCCACGGAGTTGCGGGCAGCGAGCAGCGCCGCCAGCGTCGTCGTGCCAGTCCCCCAGAACGGATCCAGAACGGTGTCGCCCCGGACGGAGAACATGCGAATGAGTCGGAGCGGGATCGCGAGCGGGAACGCCCCCGAACGGTCACGGAGTCCGGCATCGAGGTCCTGGGCCGTCCCTCGAACCTCCCAGAGATCCGAGAACCAGCGATTGCGTTCCTCCCAGAAGTACGCACTCTCATAGCGCGTCTCGTCGCCGGGTGGGAACGACCGACGAGACCCCTTCCGAAAGAGGAGGATCGACTCGTGTTCGAGGGTCGGGTAGGCGTTTGGCGGGACCATCCCCGAGCCCATAAACTTCGCGGCGCTGTTGGCCGGTTTGCGCCAGACAATATCCGGCAGCGGGTCGAATCCCAGGGCGGCCATCCGGCGCGTGATCTCGGCCGTATTGGGGTACTGCCGGAACCGATCCAGCGTCCGGGTAGCATCACCAACGTTGATCGCGGCGATACCACCGGGCACGAGGACGCGAGCCAATTCAGTCCAGACGGCTTCGAGGACGTCGTGCATCGCCTCGAAGGCCGCCTCACCATCTGCTGCCGCCAGTGCGGCCTCAATATCCGGGTCGAGACTGCTGAACACGTCGTCCCACATGTCGATCATCGGGTACGGGGGCGAGGTGACGACGAGTGCTACCGACTCTGTAGGCAGCGATAACTCGCGGGCGTCGCCGACGCGGACGGCGTGGTCGGTCTCCATACAGCGAAATCAAGACGAACGGTGACGTGGGTTGCGGTCCGAGCGCGCCGCGGCCGTGCTACCTTCAGGCGCGATCGAGCATCGACTGCAGCTCGTTTACCTTCGCAGCCTGTTGCTCGTTGGCGGCCGCGACCTGTTCGATCTCGTCGGCGACTTCCTCGGCAGTCTCGGCGGTCCGGTCGACCATCGAGGCGACCTGTTCGGTCGAGGCGGCCTGATCGTCAGTCGCCTCGGCGACCTCCTGGGCGCCTTCGGCGGCTTCCGTGACTGCCTGGTCGATCTTCTGGAGGATATCGACCGTTTCACCGACCTGCTCGATGCCGGCCTCGACTTGTTCGTTTGCCTCCTCGATGCTCCCGACAGTGCTCTCGGTCTCGGCTTTGATATCCGCGACCATCGTCTCGATCTCGGTCGCGTTCTGCTGGGACTCCTCGGCGAGGCTCTTGACCTCGTTTGCGACGACAGCGAAGCCTTCGCCGGCCTCTCCAGCGCGGGCCGCCTCGATCGAGGCGTTCAGCGCGAGCATATTCGTCTGGTCGGCGATCTCGTTGATTACCTCGACGATCTCGTCGATCTCGTCGATGCGCTCACGCAGCTGTTTGACGTCAGTCGAGACGTCCTTGTTTGCATCGTCGACGGCTTCCATCGCGCTGATCGCGTCGTCTGCAACGTCCCGACCCTGGTCGGCAAGTTGGCTAGCCTGCTGGCTGACGGCCTTGACTTCGTTTGCGCTGGAAGCGACTTCCTGAACCGTCGCCGAGAGGTTCGACACTTCTCCCGCGACTTCTTGCATGTTCTCCGATTGTTCCGTAGCCAGGTCACTGATCTGCTGGGAACTCTGGGAGACACTCTCAGAAGTCCGAAGGAGTTCGTCGATCGACCCACCGAGATCAGCGGCCGAACCGCTCAGGTCCACGTCCGCATCTGCGGTCCCCGAATCTGATGCCATATGTCTAACTCGCTGTCTTGGGGCGGATTAAACGTGACCCCTCGGTTATCAGGTCTGATAGTTCCTCGCGGACTCGGCACGGCGGTCGCCGATCAGGCCGCGGGGATCGACTGCTCGGCTTCGAGCAGTTCGTGATAGCGGTTGCGGATCGTGACCTCGGAGATATCCGCGACTTCCGAGACCGCAGCCTGGGTCGTCTTCTCGTTGGTCAACAGCGAGGCGGCGTAGATCGCGGCCGCGGCCAGTCCGACGGGGCTCTTTCCGGAGTGGACGCCCTCTTCTTTGGCGTTCTGGAGGAGTTCACGGGCGCGGCGTTCGGCTTCCTCACTCAGTTCGAGGTCCGAGGTAAACCGGGGAACGTAGCTCTCGGGATCGGCCGGCTTGACCTCCAGGCCGAGTTCACGGACGACGTATCGATACGTCCGGGCGATCTCGTCTTTCTCGACGCGAGACACTTCCGTCAGTTCGTCGAGACTCCGCGGAACACCGGCCTGGCGGGCAGCAGCGTACACCGATGCCGTCGAAACACCTTCGATGGAGCGACCGGGCAGGAGGTCTTCGTCCAAGGCCCGGCGATAGATGACAGAAGCGGTCTCGCGGACGTTCTCGGGCAGGCCGAGCGCGCTCGCCATCCGGTCGATCTCACCGAGAGCCTGCTTGAGGTTGCGTTCTTTGGAGTCGCGGGTGCGAAAGCGCTCGTTCCACTTCCGGAGGCGCTGCATCTTCTCACGCTGGCGAGACCCAAGCGAATTGCCGTAGGCGTCTTTGTCACGCCAGTCGATGTTGGTCGAGAGGCCCTTATCGTGCATCATGTTCGTCGTCGGCGCACCGACGCGGGACTTCTCGTCTTTCTCCTTGGCGTCGAAGGCGCGCCACTCCGGGCCGGGGTCGATCTCGTCTTCCTCGACGACCAGTCCACAGTCCGTACAGACAGTCTCCCCGCGTTCCGTATCGGAGATGAGTTTCCCGCTACATTCGGGACAGTCTGCCTCGGTCGATTCGTCTTCCTGTTCGTCCACTGTCGAGGATCGGTCGAGTCGCGTGCGAGTGTTTGTGTCGCTCATGAGTGTCAAGGCGAACCCTACCGGGCAGCGGCGTCGAAAAACCCGGCGGTCAGTCGGTGAACAATGGGTTATTCCGAAAACTATTAAAAAGTTTTGGTGGCCCCTAGCGGTTCGGTGGTTTGGCAGGTCTGTGTGGAGTTTGGGTACTATTGACACCCCCATTGAAGTACGTGAGGGTTGCGTATCGGGCGAGTGGACCCAACCGGTAGTCGGCACCCCGGACGGGCGAGTGACACGGACAACCGGTCGGTCAGTCCTGAGACGGTGCTGTTTCGACGCTTTCCTCGGCCTCGGCACTCTCTTCGACGGCAGTCGTCAACGAGACGTTGAGCCAGGCCATCGAGACGAGGCCGCCGGCGATCGTCACGACGTTTTTCACCGCGTGATCGACGATCGAAACGCCCAGCGCGACGGGCGCGGCCACGGGCGTGAGGCCGACGACGATGAGCGTGAACGCGCCCTCGTACAGCCCAACGCCGCCCGG
This sequence comes from Halorhabdus sp. CUG00001, assembly GCF_009797925.1. Taxonomy (NCBI): domain Archaea; kingdom Methanobacteriati; phylum Methanobacteriota; class Halobacteria; order Halobacteriales; family Haloarculaceae; genus Halorhabdus; species Halorhabdus sp. CUG00001. Next base: position 2,448,045 of record NZ_VOLB01000001.1, on the reverse strand, counting down.
CGAAAGGGGAAGCACTTTCGCGAGATTGCCGACGCTGACGGCGAAAAAGCAGACGATGCCGAGCGTAACCAGCGACAGTCCGACGTCGAAGGCCGCGAAGACGACGATCGCGGTCAACACGTCGATCGTCCAGATGAGGCCACTGGAGGCCGCGACCCGGAGAAACGCTCGGGAATCGCTGGCGATCCGCTGGACGTCCCCGACGAAGCTCCCGACGACCCCGGCGACGTAGCTGGCGTAGGCGTCGTCGCTGAACCGGGTGAGGAGAGCCTGTACGTAGTTGCGATCCGAGCGTGCCGTCAGGACGATCAGGACGGTCACACCGACGGCTGCCGCGCCGACCGCCCCGGCGACGAGCAGCCCGATACGGCCGCTCTCGCGGCCGTTCGTCAACTCGGCGCTCAGCCCCGCCAGCCGCGCCGGATCACCGATCGCGAGGCCGACGAGGACGACCCCAGCCAACCCGGCAATCGTCAACAGATCGAAGACCCGTTCGACCGCCAGCGAGGCGAATCCCGAAGGGTACGGGACCGACCGCCGGGCCTTCATCACGTACGCCCGGATGCCATCACCCAGCCTGGCCGGGAACACCAAATTCCCAGTCTGGCTGATGAAAATCGCCCCGGTCAGAAAGCCCGTCTCAGAGCCGAATCCCAGTTCGTCAAGAATATCCCGATAGCGATACCCCCGAAGCGGCCAGGAACTCAGATAGACGAGCCCCGAGAGGCCGACTAACAGGGGATCGGCCCCACGCATCTCTTCGAGGACCGTCGACGGATCGAGATACAGCGTCATCAACGCGATGGCGACGAGAACGAGGACCGTTCCGGCGGCCATACTCCGCGTGCGGGTGATCCGTGGACTCACCGACAGTTGCCAGAACGTGCGCAGGATCTGACTCCCCATCCCGAAGACGTCACGGACGAGATCGACCTTCGAATCGCCCTTCGGCGTCCAAGAGACGGGAAACTCGACGACGTCGAACCCGCGGCGCTGGGCTCGCACCAGCAGTTCCGTATCCCAGAACCAGTGTTCGTCTTCAACCTCGTCGGCCAGCGTTTCGAAGGCCTCGCGATCGATGGCCTTGAATCCGCACTGATGGTCCTGTAAGTCCGACCGGAGGACGAGTCGGACGAGCGTGTTGTATCCCAGGCTCGGGATGCCACGTTTTTTCGGCCGGTCGGCGTCGCTGTCGGGCAACCACCGCGAGCCCGTCGCGACGTCGTAGCCCTCAGTGCGGACGCTTTCGACGAGTTCCTCCAGATGGGCCATGTCAGTGGCCAGATCCGTATCGAAGTAGACGAGGGTCTCGCCGTCAGCCCGGTCGAAGGCGTATTCGAGTGCGCCGCCACGGCCGAGGCGTTCGTCGCTGTGGATGTGTCGGATCCGGTCGTCTTCGCTTGCCAACCGAGAGGCAATGTCCGGCGTTCGATCGTCACAGCCGTCCTCGGCGACGATCACCTCGAAACTCCCTGCCGGGAGAAATGTCCCGAGTTGGTCGAGTGTCTCGGAGACGGTCCGTTCGATGGTGGCCGCCTCGTTGTACGCCGGGAGGACGACGCTCACTGTGACGGCTGACGCCATTGGTATGCCGTCGGCCAGCGTCCATCAAGAACCTTCTGATACCACGCCTTTTCGGCGGTGATCTGTGAAAACGCCGTCTCGGTCACCCGCTCGGGAGACAGTAGAGACACCGGAGACGTCCGTCGGCGTCGATTCACAGAGCCGCCACGACGCGACAGACAGCCAGTCCGGTCGAGTACACGCTCGACAGCAAACCGACGGCTTGCGGGCTCGCACTCGGTGGCTCGGCTCTCTGGGCGTCAGTCTGCGTGGTCGGCCCCGGTGGCGACGGCAAACGTCGAAAGCGCGTCGACGTCACATCTTTCGACCGACTCGTGTGGCCGGCCGACGACGATATTGCCGGCAGTCTGGGAACCGATACCCGGAATCGCCGTCAGTTCGTCCATCGACGCCGCGTTGACGTCGAGTGGATACGGCACACCAGTGACGGACCGATAGCCGTGGTCGGTGATCGCGATGTCGATCGTTGTCCCGAGTGGTCGCTCGCCCGGAATCCCGACGAGGAGCGGGTACGTCCCCAACTGGCGGCCGAAGGTCTTGCCGTCCTGATGGTATTCGAGGTGGACATCTTCGAGAATCGTCCCCGGCGGGGCGACGCGGGCCAGCATCGGGTTGTCGATGGTCTCCCGGACCTCCCGCTTGTACTCTTTGAACTGTCGTTTGTGGTCGTTGGCGATCGCCGCGCCGGTCTCGTCCATCTCGGTCCCCGGGAAGGCCATAACCTGGCGGATGTTCACCCGCCGGATCATCAGTCCGTCATCGAGAATACGCTGAAGGAAGCGCTTGTTGTGCTCGAAGGTCTCGCTCGTCTCGCCTTTCAGCCCGTGGACGAGATTGATCCCGGGCAGGAGTTTCGGCAGGCGACGGCCGGCGTCGCCACCCGTGCTGGGACCGGTTCCCGGCTCCTCGCCGGGGCGGAACCCGCCTTCTTCGTTGACGATCCGAACTGCCTCGATGGCCTCCTCGGCGGTGACGTTGAGGTTGTTGTCACTCTGGACGGCGGGATCGGCCGACTCGACGCCGAAGGCTGCAGTGTCACCGGGCGTGTTGTGTTCGGCGATGATCCGGATGCCCTCCCGAGCCTTTTCGGGCCAGTTCACCACCGTGATGGGGTTCATATTGTCGAGATGTAGCGTCTCCAGATCGGGAGCGACCGCACGGATGCCACTGTAGAGCTCCCGGAGGGCGTCGGGGTTGGGGGCTTGGCCGTCGCCGCCGTAGGCCAGAATGTCAGCCTGCCGGCCCAGCCGGAAGTGAGCAACGCCATGCTCTGCCAGTGCACCGACCTCGCTCACGACGGCCTCGGGGTCCCGGAAGGTAGCGTCGCCGTACAGCGGTTCCGTGCAAAACGAACACCGATAGGCACACCCCCGACCGGTTTCGATCTCACAGATGAGATACTCGGGGTGGTTGGGATGTTGTTCGACGATGAACGCCCCCGCCTGCGCCCAGCGCGAGGACTCTCCGACAGTCCGGTAGCGCGGCTCGAACCCCTCTAGCCCGTTTGCGACGAGATCGAAGACGGCGGCCTCGACGTCTGCCCCGGCCAGGTAATCGAAGTCCAGGTCGTCGCGCTCGGGTTCGCTCGCCCCCTCGTTTTCCTCGCCGACGCCAAAGCGGACCGGCCCGCCCATCAGGCTCGTTCCGTCGGCCATCCAGGCGATCCGCCGAACTTCGTCGGGTTCGGCCGGCGTCCCACCGACGTAGTTGCCGGGGACGGTCATCCCGCCGACGTAGACCGTCAAATCCGCGGCCTCGACGTCCTGCCAGCGGCGATTGTCTTCACGAAGGGCGTCGATGGTGTGATAGGTGATCTGCCCGTGAGGCACGCCTGCATCGACCAGTGCGCCGGCGACGTACCGGGGATACGTAGAGATGTACGGGGGGACCCCGAAGTGTGCCGGCTCGTCGACGTAGCCGTCGACGATCGTCACCGAGAGGTCCGCAGGGTCAGTCATGACGTGAGCGTAGCCGCCCGACGCCTAAAACCGTGTCTCCACGTCTCGAGTGTCGGTTCGCTGTGTCTCTGGCGGATCGGTTCGCGTCGATCACGGCAGACGGGGACGTGCTGTCGCCCTGCTCGGACGGTCTGCAGAGAGACGGTCGAACGGTGATCGCGGACCGAGTGGCCGTTTAAAACTCGTTACAGACCGGGAGCCCGATCGTGTTGAAGTCGCTCATGTCCTCGAGCTTGCCGGGGATCTCGTCGAGACTGATCGTCTCGGAGACGAGTTCGGTCGGATCGAGTTTCCCGGTGCGGATCATATCGAGCATCTCGGGGTAGTGGGACGGCTGAAGGCCGAACGAGCCATAGAAGTCGACCTCCATCGCGACGAATTGATCGACCGGGAGCGGAATTTCGCCACTCTCTGCTTCGGTCGTCAGCCCCAGTTGCACGTGGCGGCCGTTCTTTGCGAGGGAGTTGACCGCGTTTTGGGTCGTCTCTTTGATCCCCAACGCGTCGACGGAGACGTCCGCTCCACCGTTCGTAATCGAGGTGACCGCCTCGACGGGATCGACCTCGTTTGCGTTGACGGTTTCGACAGCACCCAGCTCTTCGGCTTTCTCGAGCTTTTGATCGTCGAGATCGACACCGACGACGTTCGCGCCCAGTGCGTCGGCGATCTGGACGCCGGACAGGCCAACCCCGCCCAGACCATAGATCACCACATCGTCGCCGCCCCCAACGTCGGCCCGGTGGGCGACACCGTGATACGACGTCATAAACCGGCACCCGATCCCGGCAGCCGTCTTCGGATCGATGGCGTCCGGGAGTGGGACGGCGTTGACGTCGGCACTCGGGATGTGGACCTTCTCGGCGAACGCGCCAGGTGCTTCGTCTGAGAATCCGAGGCCGGTGTGATTTTCACAGATGTTTTCGTGGCCGGTGCGGCACAGATGACAGTGACCGCACCCGAAGTTGAACGGAATCGCGACCTGCTGGCCGACTTCTACCTCTTGGACTTGGGACCCCGTCTCGATGATCGTCCCGACAGGTTCGTGGCCGAGAATGTGTGGCGGCTCGGGCCGATAGTCGATCCAGTCCCAGTGGCCTTGCCACGCGTGCCAGTCAGAGCGACAGACACCGACACTGTCGACCCGTGCGACGACGCCGTCGGGATCGGGCTCTGGATCATCGACTTCTTTGATCGTCAGCGGTTCCTGAAACGCCTCCATTACAGCTGCTCGCATATCTTCGATACTTGAAGGTTAAAATGGCTTAAATTTTATGAGAGGAGCTTCGTTCTTACGTGGCCCCACAGATCGTGATTCTGCGCTCGGCCGTCGGAGCGCTAGGCACTCCAGGGCACAGAGAGACTCGGGAGGGCGACAGTCCAGACGCGGACCCAGAGGCGAGACAGTATGTAGACCCAACAGGAGCCGGAAACACGCGACTGAGAAGGGGAGTCGGGGCAAACGCGATCACTCCGGCACGAGAAAAAACAGCCGTGTGATGTGGAATCGCTGTCTCCTGTATGTAGGTGTCGACGGATGGGGGAGGTGAACGGTGGTGATCGAGAGGTGTGCGTCCGGTGGCGGTCACCGGTCGTTCGACTGTGAGAGCGCCGCAACGTCCCTCTGGGCGTAACCGGTATCCGTCAGTCGTCCCAACGCTCGGCCATGCCTGCAACGTCAGAAATCCGCTGTACGGACCCAGAGTGCTTTCTGGACATGTTCGAGGTGCACTACACCTACGATCTGCCCGACGACCACGGCATCGAGGACCTCCAGTGTCCGGTCTGTGGCGGGACACAACTGGACGCCATCGAGCTGTAGACGGTTCCGGGAAGCGTTCGGCGAGGTATCGAAGAATTCTGTCGGCTCGGGGCGGGCACAAGGGCTTTGGTCGCGCCGACCGAACGAGTCGCTACATGCGAGACCTCCGTAAGTTCACCGAGTCCATCGGCGAGAACGTCCTGGAGAACGTCGGTCGCGCCGTCGGCCGCGCCCAAGAACACACCCCACTGCCGGTCGATTTGCTCGAGAGCGAGGACGCGTACCTGGCAGTGTTCGACGCGCCGGGTGCAGTCGGCAGCGACGTGCAGGTACGTCTCGAAGACCGGCGCGTCGAGGTCCGGATCGATCGCTTTCGGGACCCACGAGAGCACTTCGAGATGCGATTCCCCGGTCGCGGGTTGACACTCGACGGCCACGTAACGCTGCCTGTCGAGGCCAGTGTCGACGGCGACGCCGCCAGTGCGACTCTCCAAGAGAACGGGACGTTACACGTTCACGTCCCCAAGCGAGAGGGCGGAACGGCGGTCGATGTCGAGGCCGAGCACGAGGCTGGGGACGGCGAGACGGACGAGACCGTCGGATCCGAGCAAGCAGCTCACGACGACGGACGGACCGACGGCGAGTGAAGTCACGCCGCTGTTCGTGAGTCCCTCGGGGAGACCAACCGCGATGAGTGTGATTCAAACAGGCGGATTCGTCCGGGTCTGACAGTCGGGGCCGGGTGGACACTCCCAGTCGGTCGCCAGTTCGAGCAACTGGACGAGCATGCGGGCGGTCGCCCCCCAGACGGTGTAGCCCTCGACGTGGAAGTAATGGAGGCGGACCGCCCCCTCGGTGGGATGGTCGCGACACTCCGTGTCGTAGTTGTCAACGTCGAGTAGCTTGGGGACGGGCAGGACGGCGATTTCGGCTACTTCAGCGTCGTGAGGATCGTATTCCCAGTCCGGGATCCGAGCGACGAACGGCCGGATCGCGTAGGCACTGACCGTCCGAATGTCGTCGAGTCGGCCGACGATGGACGCGTGGGTCGGTTCGAGTCCAACCTCTTCGTTCGATTCTCGCAGGGCTGTCGCTTCGAGATCCGTGTCGAACGGTTCGCGTCCGCCACCGGGAAAGCTCATCTGGCCAGGGTGGTCTTCGAGATGGTCGGCTCGTTTGGTAAACAACAGGTGGGGGCCGGTCGGCCGGTCGATCACACCAGCGAGCACCGCCGCTTCCCGTTCGTGGGTCACAGTGGTTGGATCGTGATCGGCGACCGGCCGAAGGTTCATACCCGAAATCAGTCGTCGATGGCCCTTAATTCGCTCGGGGCCTCACGCACCATCGGTCCCTTCGAGGGCAGCATCGAGACGGTCGCGAGTCGTCTCGAGGTCGACTGGTCCCCAGGCGTCTAGCTCGTAGCTCACGTCGAGGAGTTCGCGGACCCGGTGGTCGGTGCCCGCCTCGACGGCCCGGCTCGCGTCAGCCCGAAAGCGCTGCTCGGCTGCCGCCCCGAGTCGGTCGCGGTCGATCGACCGGTCGTCGATATCGAGGATGTGTGGCAGGTCACTCGCTCCGTCCGGAAGTTTCGGGAAGGCCGTCGGGCCGACGACGACCAGCGGCGTCTGGGTGCTCTCGTCGCTGAGTTCGAGCAAGTGATAGCTGTCGATCGCGTCTGCGATGGCCGCCTCGAATTCGTCTGGGTCGGACGCTATGCCCCGTTTGAACGCGAGTTCAGACAGGGCTGTCCGGAGTGTCGCCCGGGGGAGTGCACCGAACAGATCGACGACCCCGGCGATCTCGTCGGCTGAGAGGTTCATACTGGGCGTCCGGATGCGAGCCCCTTCAACGCGGCGGGGCGGGTCAGGGCACGTGCTCCGCACGGGCCTCCCGGGCGACGGTGGCGATCTGCTCGGGATCGAGGGGTGCGTCCCGCCAGGCCGGCAACTGCTCGGCGCTCGGTGGCTCGATCGCATCGGCGTAGGTCCTGACCTGCGTTCGCTCGCCCTCTCGATCGTACGTCAGGTCGTTGAACGCGGCGTCGGCGGCGTAGCGCTCGATGAACGACCGGGCGGTCTCGCGGTACCGGTCGGGAAGCGTCTCGTAGTCGGGAGTGAGGCCGTGGGCTTGGACGGCCGTGAGCAACGCGTCTGCGACCTCGCTTGCCATCTCGCCCAGCCCCGACGGACCGCCAACGGCCCGGTGATCGTGTTCGTGCCTGCCGAGATCGACCTGGGCAGTGCCGTCGAAGCCAACCGCCGCGAACGCGTCACCGAGCGTACTGACTTCGAGGCCCCAACCGCGCGGCGGGGACAAGCGGGTCGCGAGATCGGCCGTCGCGGCGAACTCGCCGGCCAGGGCGTACCGGAACGCGCCCAGATACGCACAGATCGGTGCGTCGTGAGCGCCAGCGAGCGTCTCGACCAGGGGCGCGTACAGGAGCCGGAAGAGACGGCCGTAGAGGCGATCGTTCTCGACGCGGGCGTAGTAGCCCTTCGAAAACGCGAACCCGTTTGCAAGCGGGAACAGGAGTCTCGGGACGTGCGTTCGGGCGTAGCTCTCGGCGTCGGCATCGTGGACAACGACGTACTCCGCACGCGCAGCCGCCAGCCCGAGTGCGAGCCAAACGTCACGACCTTTCCCGGTGGGGCCAGCGAGGCCCGCCTGATCGAGTGTCGTTTCGACTGCGGGGGCCGAACACCACAGGACTTCCAGGGGCAGGTCGAACGACGACAGCCACGCGCTGACGTCGGCGAGTTCCTCACTACTGGCTCGTAGCGGAACAATGACCTCACCGGGGGCAACGGTTTCAAGCGTCGAGAGAACGCGTTCGGCGGCCAGGCTGGCGTGGTCGCGACCGGTCATCGGGACGACGACCGCCGCCCGGTCGGTCGGGGCCGACGGGGCCGCCGAGTCGAAATCGTGGAGGGTCGCGATCCGCTGTTGAACGTACTCCATTGGATCGCCCTGCGACCGGGACGGACAGAAAGGTTACGCCCCCCGACGAGTGCCCATCGACGCGCACCTCACGCGCGAGCGACGGCGGGGAGTTTGCCGAGCCGATACAGGCCGAACAGCGCGACCGCACAGGCGACCAATCCGATCGCGAACGCCCGGTAGATGACGGGGAACGGGATCGCCGCGTCCCGCAACAGCCCGACGACCCAGCTGCCGGCCGCCTGGACCATCATCATCGTGGCGCTGTAGGCCGAGTAGGCGCTCGCCCGATGGCGGTCGGGCAGCGAGCCCAGGAGATAGGTGTCGGCGACGGGAAACAGCGAGTGGATCACGTAGCCCATCAGGACGCTGGTCCCGATCAACCAGGCCGGCCCGAGGGGCAGGGTCAGCGCGAACACCGAGACCCCGAACGCCGCGAAAATGGCGACCAGGAGTCGGAGCGGCGAGACGTGATCGGCCAGCCAGCCCGTGAACGCAAACGCGGGCAAGCCAGCGGCGAACACGACAGTCAACAGGAGTCGCGCGGTGGCCCCCGAGTACTCCAGTGTCTTCAAGAAGGTGACGTAGAAGTTGAACAGACCCTGCCAGACGAAGCCCGCGAAGCCGACCACGACGACGCCAACGAGAACGATCCGCCACTGGTGGACGACCGCGGCCGAAAGGTCACGATCCTCGCTGCCGGCGGCCGGGAGCTCGTTGCGTCGCGCGGCGAGATAGAAGGCGATCGTCGCCAGCACGGCCAGGATGGCCAGCAACTGGAACGTTCGCCGCCAGCGGCCAAGCGCGAGCGTCGCCGTCACCAAAAGCGGCGCGCCGACGGCAGCCACTTGGCTCGCAGTGCCGTGCAGGCCCAGCGCGAGGCCAACCCGGTCCGGGAAGAGTTCGCTGACCAGGGGATTGGCCGCGATAAAGTAGGTCCCACTGGACAGTCCCAACAGAAAGGCCCCCAGCATCAGCATCCACACGTCGAGGGCGGTGGCAGCGACGACGGCCGCGACAGTCAACAACAGCCCCGTCCCGAGGATTACCTGCTGGCGCGGATACCGTGTCAGCAGATAGCCCGTCGGGAGCCGCGAGAGGGCACTGCCGAGCCACGCCAGCGTCGCGAGTAAGCCGACCGCTGCCGCCGACGTACCGAACTGCTGGCGCAACGGGTCGAGCAACGGGGCAAAGACGACCCGCCCCAGATTGACAAGGAGGACCATGCCACAGAGACTGGTAAAGACCGAACGACGGGACACAATCGGGCTACCCAGGGACACATCTATATCCTTGCGATGCAGGCACGGGCTTTTTGACAGGTCGTCACATACCTCCACGTATGAAATCAGTCAGGAAAGGACTCCGATCGGGGGATTTGAAGAAAGACACCTACGAGCGATTGCGCTGTGCGGACTGCGACGAAGAGTTGAAAACCGAGAACGACCCCGAAGAGGTCGGGTCGGTCCGGGCCTGTCCGGAGTGTGGCCGCCGGTGGCAGCAGGTCGGCTAGCCCGGGGGGAACCGATCGGCTGCGCTTTCTGTCTGACTCGAAGACCGCACGAACGCTTGGCCCTCGCACTCATAGCACTGGGGTCCCACAGTGGCAGGTGTGCCTGACAATCGCCCGTTCGTCCCCAGCACGGTGGCGCTGGGCCTGGTCGCGCTCGGTCACGCCGCCCTCACCTGGCCACCGGCGGCTACAGTCGCCTTCTTTGGCGGTGGCGCAGTGGTCGCGTTCGTCGCCGAGGCCGTCGTGATCGCTCTCGGTTTGCTCGAACACCACGTCGGTCCGAAGATTTTCGGGGTCCCCATGTACGTCCTCTTTGGCTGGACAGGGGTGGTGTACGTCGCGTTTCGTCTCGCATTGCTGTGGACTGCGGGGTGGCCGGCAGTCGCCGTCGGTGCGATACTCGCGACGACAGCTGATCTACTGACCGACCACCAGGGAGTTGTAAACGGGTACTGGACCTACACCGACGATCTGCCGGGACCACGGTTTCGCGGGGTGCCGTGGTGGAACTATCTGGGCTGGCTCACGATCAGTGCAACGACAGCAACCCTTCCCGTGGCGGTTCTGTGAGCGAGGCCAAGAGGGACACGGAGTCACGTCCAACGGAGTCGGACTCGTGATCCCGTCGAGACGCTGAAGCGCTCTTTGCCCCGGCCCTGGTTGACGGCGAGCTCGACGTTCCCGTGGCTGCCGACGGTGACGAGCCGGTTGCCGGCCTCGACGGCGGCGTAAGTTCGGCGGACAGGCGCCCAGGCACCGTTGACCGTGATAGCGTCACCGAACCGGTCGGCCACGCTCTGGCCAGGGACGTTCGTGATCGCGTTCCCGAAGTCATCAACGACCAACACGTCCCCATCGATCCCGTCCTCGCGGATCGTCGGCGCGGGAAACGACAGCCGCTCGAACTCCTCACGGCGGTGAAAGCGGTCGCTGGACGCAAAATCCAGTCGCCCGCGCTCGTGGACCATCGCCGCGGCGGGGGCAAAGACGTCCCGGCCGTGGAACGTGACGCTCTCTGGATCGTCGTACGTGTAGGCGAAAACTGTCAAATCCCCCTCGTCGCCGGCGAGTGCGCGTGCCGCTGGGAGCAAGACTCCGTTGTCCGGGCCGACGAGGACGTGCTCACCGGCCCGGATCGCCAGCGCTGCCCGCTCGGTGCCGACGCCGGGATCGACCACGACGAGGTGGACGGCCGGCGGGAAGTACGGCAGGACCTCACGGAGCCAGAAGGCGGCCGCGCAGACGTCCTGTCGGGGAAAGGTATGGGAGACGTCGATCAAGCGTGCGTCCGTCTGGCCGAGCAAGACGCCTTTCATCGCCGCCGGATACGGCGACCCGAAGTCGGAACTGAGCGTGATCATTGCGGTGGCTTAGCGGCGGGACCGACAAAGACGCTCGGGACTTCTCGGGGTCAGTGTTGGCTCGCTTCGTCCGGTCTGGCCTCCCAGCGCTCGACGACATCCGACCGGGAGATCGTCCGGAGTCGTTCGACACCGTTGCACTCGTCGATGACTTCGACGACGGCGTCGGGCACCCGGTCGCGCCACGTCTCGCCATCGATGATCCGCTCGCGGATTTCGCTTCCTTCTAAGCGATCACGGTCGAACATCGGTGACTGGCGGACCTCGATGCCGGCTTCTTCGAACAACTGGATTACGAGCGGGTTGTTCGAGTACGCCAGGTCGAACGTCGGGCACATGCTCTGGACGTGACTCACCCACACGGAGTTGCGATCGAGGTCTTCGATTGGGACGACGTAGGTGACCAGATCGAATTCCGCGACGGCCTTGGTGACCATCATGATCCGTTCGCCGGCAGTAAAGGGGTCATGAACCGTGTGGGAATCGCCGGCACTCCCGATTCCGAGGACGAGTTCGTCGACTTCCCCGTCGGCCGCGATGTGTTCGATCATCGTCTGGTGCCCGTTGTGATAGGGCTGAAAGCGGCCGATGTAGAACCCGCGAGTCATACCCACACTCAGGGCGGGGTTTTCATAAACCCGGCGAGTCGTCAGCCGGCGATTGCGTCACGATCCGGCCGCCCTATGCCGATTTTGGTTGCGCGGCAATCACGGGGGCTAGGAGAAAGTATATGAATCGACAGTCCTTGATTTCCAGTAACCGACCCGTTCAAAATGAGTGAGAACATCGATACGGACGATCCGCCACCCGAAGACGAGGTGGACGAAGAGACGACGGACGCCCAGTCGACGACTGAGCAATCCCCGTCGGACGCGACGGAAACGCCGGCGGAAACACCACCGGCTGAGGGCGACGGATCGGACGCGGAGATCGACGAGTTGGGCAGTGGCGTCACGCTCGATGACGAGGACGTGGCCGTCATCGACGACGAGGACGACACCCTCGGCGGGCTCGATATCGAGTCGACCGAAGACATCGAAGTCCCCGACCGGCTGGTCGATCAGGTGATCGGCCAGGATCACGCTCGCGATATCGTCAAGAAGGCGGCCAAACAGCGCCGTCACGTGATGATGATCGGTTCGCCCGGGACGGGCAAATCGATGCTCGCGAAAGCGATGAGCCAACTCCTTCCAAAGGAGGATCTCCAAGACGTGCTCGTCTACCACAACCCGGACGACGGCAACGAGCCGAAAGTCCGGACGGTGCCGGCCGGGAAAGGCGAGCAGATCGTCGATGCCCACAAAGAAGAGGCCAACAAGCGCAACCAGATGCGCTCGTTCCTGATGTGGATCATCATCGCCATCGTGATGGGCTACTCGCTGCTCATCGCGGGTCAGATCCTGCTTGGCATCCTCGCAGCCGGCGTCATCTATCTGGCCTTCCGCTATGGAGCCCGGGGCAACGATTCGATGATCCCGAACCTCCTGATCAACAACGCCGACAAGCAGACCGCGCCCTTCGAGGACGCGACGGGTGCCCACGCCGGCGCACTGCTGGGTGACGTTCGTCACGATCCCTTCCAGTCCGGCGGGATGGAGACCCCCAGCCACGACCGGGTCGAACCCGGCGAGATCCACAAGGCCAACAAGGGCGTGTTGTTCGTCGACGAGATCAACACGCTCGATATCCGCTCTCAGCAGAAGCTGATGACGGCCATCCAGGAGGGTGCGTTCTCGATCACCGGCCAGAGCGAGCGCTCTTCGGGCGCGATGGTCCAGACCGAACCCGTCCCGACGGACTTCATCATGGTCGCGGCGGGGAACCTCGATGCCATGGAGAACATGCACCCGGCCCTGCGCGACCGGATCAAAGGCTACGGGTACGAGGTCTACATGGACGATACCATCGACGACGAACCCGAGATGCGCCGGAAGTACGCCCGCTTTGTCGCCCAGGAGGTCGAGAAAGACGGGCGGCTCCCACACTTCACGAAGGAAGCTGTCGAGGAGGTCATCCTCGAAGCCAGGCGGCGGGCCGGCCGCAAGGAGCATCTCTCCCTGAAGCTCCGTGACCTGGGTGGACTGGTTCGCGTTGCGGGTGACATCGCCCGCGCCGAAGACAAGGAGTACACCGAGCGCGATGACGTCCTCCAGGCCAAGCGGCGTTCGCGCTCGATCGAGCAGCAACTGGCGGACAACTACATCGAACGCCGCAAGGACTACGAACTCACCGTCAACGCTGGGGACGCGGTCGGTCGCGTCAACGGCCTCGCGGTGATGGGCGAAGACAGCGGGATCGTCATGCCCGTCATGGCAGAAGTCGCCCCGTCTCAGGGGCCTGGCGAGGTGATCGCCACCGGGAAACTCCAAGAGATCGCGATGGAAGCCGTCCAGAACGTCAGCGCGATCATCAAGAAGTTCTCGGATGAAGACATCTCCGAGAAGGACATCCACATCCAGTTCGTCCAGTCCTACGAGGGCGTCGAGGGTGACTCGGCGTCTGTCACCGTCGCGACGGCCGTCATCTCGGCCCTGGAAAACATCCCGGTCGAGCAGAACATCGCCATGACCGGCTCGCTGTCGGTCCGAGGCGACGTCTTGCCGGTCGGTGGCGTGACCCACAAGATCGAGGCCGCCGCCAAGACCGGCCTGGACAAGGTCATCATCCCCAAAGCCAACGAACAGGACGTGATGATCGAAGACGAATACAAGGACCAAATCGAGATCATCCCCGTCACACACCTCTCGGAGGTGCTCGAAGTGGCTCTGGCCGGCGAACCCGAGAAGGATTCGCTGGTCGATCGCCTCAAGTCGATCACCGGCCAGGCCCTAGAGACGAACGTCGGTCGGACGAACCCGAGCCCGCAGTAACCCGTGCTCCGGTGGGCCGGCTTCGTCGGCCTCAGTTGGCTCCTTATCGCACTCGTTTTCGTGTTGACTCGACACACACAGCGCGTCGTCGCGGCTGCAACTGATGAGCCGGATTCGACTGACGAGATGGCACGCTCACTGTCGACACCGGCAGTGCTCGCGAACGTCGCACTCACACAAGCCCTGCTGGCCGGTGTCGTGTTGGCTGGTGTCTGGTACGTTGCCGTCCCGGCTTCCGTCCTCGGGCTCGCGAAGATACCGCCGTCCGTCTCGACGGTTCTCATCGGGGTCGCGTTCGGGACCGTCCTCTGGCTGGCCAGCGAAACAGCCACGACGCTCAGTACGGCCCTGGGAGTCGAGCCGGACGAACGACTCCGAGGCCTCCTTGCGCCAGCAACCGCCGGCGGATGGCTTGCCGTCCTCGTGGTCGTGCTCCCGCTCGTGGCCATCAGCGAGGAACTGTTGTTCCGGGCCGGCGCGATCGGCGCCTCGGCGGCAGGGCTTGGCCTCTCGCCGTGGGTGCTTGCCGTCCCCGCCTCGATCGCGTTCGGGTGCTGTCACGCCATCCAAGGCCGGACTGGCGTCGTCGTCACCGGCGGTCTCGGGTTCGTCCTGGCTTCTGGGTACGTTATCACTGACAATCTGGTTGTCGTGATCGTCGCCCACTACGTCCTCGATGGGATCGAATTGCTCGTCCACGAGTGGCTCGACAGTACGGCGTCTGTGGATTGATCGGGCCTAGGTGAGCCCTTCGATGACGCGAAGTTGCTGCTCGACGGGTGGTGGCGCGGTACTCGGACCGTCCCTGACGCGATGATCCGGCACGAGCAGCGGCACCGGGTTTTCGGCGAGAGCCGTTCTGACGACGCCGCGGGCGTCGTCGCTGTCCGGGTCCAGTCCGGGTGTCATCCGTGCCAGTGCTTCGACGGTGATCGTCTCGCCGTAGGGCACGTCGCGAACGCGTTCGAGGACATCTCGCTGCTCAGTCGCCATCGTCAATGCGACCTCGATATCCCGAAAGGAGACGGCCTCACCGTCCAGATAGGCGTCGATCTGGTCGAGTACGTCGTGGGCTTGGTCGGCATCCGGCGGCGGGTCCATCGGAAACGAGAGGGAAATGACGCGGCCACTCGCGATCCCTACCTGCACGGCTCGGTCCAGAGCGGGGACGTCCCGGGCATAGATGCCAGCAGTCTCGTCCATACCGGTGGGTTCGGCTGATCGGGACTTCAAGATTCGTGTGGGCTGGCCCGTCGTCGTCGGTTGTGGGTCGCAATGGGGTTCAGTCGCCGGCCCCGTCGTCGATAGCATCCGGACGGACGCCCGTCTTTCGAGCGAGTTCGCTAAGTCTGTGGTTGTCAACGAGCGTCACACCGTGTGTCATGGCGGCGTCGAACGCGGCGGGATCGATCGGGTCAGTCGTCACCAGAATCGCCGAGTGATCCCCCTCGCGACGGTTTCGCTGGGCGATCAGTGCCTCGACTCTCTCAGCCGTCACCGGGACGCCCCGACGACGGACCCACAACAGGAGTGTGGGGTCGTCTCTGGATCGAGTTGCGATCGCGTCGGGTCCGGCTTCCTCGAGCAAGTCGACGGTCCAGCCCAGTTCCTGCCAGATGCGCCCCACTGCCGCTGTTGTACCGTCGTCGTCGAGTGTCTGGAGACGACAGACGGACTGGCGCTGGTTCGTGTCGATGTTGTCGGCTGTGCCCGCCTCGAATGCCTGTCGGGCTGGCGCCGAGTCGTGGCGTCCGACGTCCCCGACCGAGGTGTCGGTACACTCCAGTGTCGGGGCTGTGATGGGCTCGTCGGGCACCGCCGAGGCACTGTCCGTGTCGTCGTCCCCATGCTTTTGACGCGCTATCGCCTCGATTTGGGACCGGATATCGGTACGCCGCTCGTGAAGGGCGTCGCGATCTTCAGGTGTGAATTCCGCTGCCGTGGCGAGGGCTCGGTCGATCGATTCGCGTGCATCGTCGTAAGCCGACAGCGCTGCATCGAGTTGGCCGTCGTCCCGAAGTCGCTGGGCCTCCTGGGAGCGTCGCTCCGCGGCACGCTGCTGGGCGACGACCAGCCCCTCGACGACTGTCGCCAAGCGGTCACGGAGGAGCGATCGCTCGCCAGCGAATCGGTCGTCTGCTCGTCCCCACTCCAGTTGGAGCAGCGCGCGAAACCGCTCGAATGCGTCCCGCCAGTGGTCGACGGCTGCCAGTGGATCGGCAGCTCGCTCGGCCGCTCGCTGGGCGGCGATCGCACGGGACAACGGGGACACACTGAGCCGGTCGAGATCGTCGTCGATTGCCGTCACGTGCTGTCGAACGCTGGCAGCCATCACCGAGGAAAGATCCTCGCGACTGCGAAGGGACTGGAACGTCGCTCTGGCACGCTCGAAGTACTCGGCGGCTCGTTCGTAGCGTTCCTGCCGCCAGTGATTCTCGGCCCGAGTGCGAAACGACCGGGCGCGAGCAAGCGACAACCGCCGGCGTTCGTCACGGCGGCGTGACTCGAGGCGTGCCAGCCGGCCGTTCATCCCGCTTGCTGGGGCGTCGTAGGCGGCCGCCGTCTGGCCGGCTTCGGTTAGTGAGCTCTCGGCCCGGTCGAGTGCCCGCCGTGTGGCCTCGAACGCGCCGGTCGTCCGGTTGCGGGCAGCCTCCGCCAGGGCTGCCCGGGCCTCAGAGAGGAGTCGGTCGAACCGGATCCAGGCCTGAGCGCCCTCACGAACCCGCCGTGCGGCGAGTTCAGCATCGATTCCCACGGGGAACCACGTCCAGTGTTCGGTCTCCCCACTCCAGCACTGGACGGCGACGTGTCCCCCACCCCGCTCGACGGTGACGTGTTCGATTGTATCGAGTGCCACGTCGTGGATCTGATCACTGTCGTCCGCTGTTGCACCGCCGACTGCCATCACGATGCGGCGGCCGGTGATCGCGACGAGCGCCCGATAGCCAGACCCAGGAGAGTAGGTCGTCTCTGTCCGCCCGCGTTCGTAGACGATCCCACGGTCGCCACTCGGGAACACCACCCGCGGCTGCTCGGCCAGCCCGAGGTGGGCTTCGAGCGGTAGGTCGGCGAGATACCCCTCCCCGAACAGCCCCCCGCGACCGGTCTCCGTCAGGAGTCGCTCGTCGACGACCTCACGGTCGTCGGATTGCATACCCCTTCGTTCGGACGAGACACCTATTGTTTTTCGGTTGACGCGTCGATACGAGCCCGGCAATCAGGCGTGTCGGCCTGCCGGCGGACGTCCGTCTGACAGGCATTTACGTATCCGTCGAGGAAAGACTGGATCGATGCCACGGCTCGTCCTTTCGCTGCCGACTGAACTCGGTGCCGGGACGGACACCCGCCCCGACCGTTCGAGGCGGTCCGATCCGGTGTCGAGTCACCACTCGATCGATCGGCCCAACGGAGACGACGCCACGGAACAGCCCCGTATCGAACAGTGGCTGGCTTGCTGGGCCGATTGAGCGAGTCTCGATCGATCAGTTCTCGGTCATCCGAGCGGCGATCCGCTGGGCACCGATCGTCGCCGCCAGATTCGGCTCGTCGGGTGCGATGGCTTCGACGTCACGATTGAGGGCGTCGCTGAGACGGTCTTCGAACTCCTCGACGATGCCGGGGATACAGGCCATCCCGCCAGTGAGGACGATCGGCTGGTCTAAGGCGAGCTGATAGACCTTCATGTGATCGTTGGCGAGTTCGGCCAGGAAGGTGTTGGCAAATTCCTCGACGGCCTCATCGAGGTAGGCGTCACAGGCGTCCATAACCGATCGCTCGATCGTGAACTCGTGGGCACCGCCGCCGGGCTGCTGGATGACGTCCGTAAACGGCTCGAAGTTGTTGAAATCGGCGTGCTGTTCTTTGTATTCCCGAGCCGTCTGGGCGTCGATGTTGACCCGCCCCTGGGTCTCGCTCTCGACGTTCGTGGCGATCCGTCGATCGACTTCGTTCCCGGTGACTGAGCCGGTCGTAAAGGGCGTGAGTTGTTCGCCACGGCGGTAGGCAGAGGCTTCCAAGTTCGTCGAGCCCATGTTGACCGCGAGGAAGATCTCGTTGATCGCTTCGAGCCCATCACCGAAGGCGGGAATCGCGCCACACAGCGATTCGGGGTAGCTCTGGATGAAGTGCTCGCCGATACCGCTGCCCTCGACGACCGACTGGAGATTGGACAGGCCGCGCTCGTTGTCGATCGTCGGGATGGCGTAGACGACACCGCTGTTTGCCGGGATGTCGTTGGCCTCGATGACCGAGGTGAAGAACCGCTCGGTCAATTCGGCACCGCGTTCGTCTTCCGGGAGGCCAGAGCGAAGCATGAACTGAACGCGATCGGGGTACTGTTGGGCGGCTTCCGCTCCGTAGAGCACCTGTTCTTCGCCACTAATGGGGTCGTCGTAGGTCGCCAGACAGGTCAGCGTCTGGGTGGTGTCCAGGCCACCTTCGCGGTCGGGTTTCGCGAGGACCGTCCGCGTACTCCCGAGTTTGACACCGACTGGAACCGGCTGCTCGTCCGGCGTCGATTCCGCCGCATCTGCCGTCGAATCCTCGACAGTATCCTCGTCTGTATCCGGTTGTGGCTCTTCTTCGTCCTCCTGTTCGGCTGGTTCGTCTGTTTCGGCATCCTCGACACTCATACGATGGGCGATTGTCCCCGCGACAGTATATAACTACGTGTCGAAAAATCAGCGCTGATACCGACGGACGGAGGCGGCCCGCCGGGGGAGAGAGTCAGAAGCGAGTCAGTCACTCACTGCATCGAGGTGAGTTTGGCGACGTGGACCAGGCTCAGCAGGTGGTCGTCGATCGACAACTCCGAGTGGTCGCTGCCCGTCTCCTCGAGACCGAGCAAGTAGTCTTCGAGGTCGTCGCTGACGTCCTCGGTGATCCAGCCGACTTGGGCGTAGTAGTCGACGGCCTCGTTGGCCCCCCGAAAGCCAGCTTTCTCCAACAGGAACGAGAGCCATTCGAAGACGATCAATTCGCCGGCGTAACTCTCGGGCAGTCCGTGCAGATACGGCTTCTCCAGTTCGCCCCCGACCATACTCTCTAAGGGCAACAGTTGGCGGTACAGTTGAGACCGGTAATCCCCATCACCGAGGACATCGCCGCCGAGTCCGCCACCGCCGGTGTCGAAGCCGGGCGTCGGGGCCTCTTCCTCGACATCTTCGTCGCCAACCGGGATCGTGGCCCCGCCGCGCTCACGGGCCATCTTCCGGAGTTCGTCGAGGTCGTAATCCTTCGGGTTGATCGTCATGACTCTCTGTTACCGATACCTACAGGCTACTCTCTGTTAAAGGTTGCAGTCACGTCGTACGTACGTCTGACAGGCCGAAGTCCGGGATTTCGCCACTAGCGCGGTTGGTGATCGCCGCCCGTCGGTGATTTCAGGATTTGATACCCGCGAGCGTATTTTTATGTGGTGTCGAACCTGAACGTTGAACAACTGACAATGCCCAGCCAGACATCGGCCCGGACGCCAACCGTCTGCGTGACCAACGCAAAGGGCGGAACGGGCAAGACAACCATCGCGATCAACGTCGCCGGGGCACTCAACGAGCGCGGTCACGACGTCCTGTTCGTGGATATCGATCCACAGGGTAACGCTACCGAAGGGCTCGGACTGCTCGATGCCTACGACGCCGAACCGCCGACGCTGTTCGACGTCCTGACCGACCACGCGGTACGGACCTCGGTCGAGGAGTTGATCGTCGAACACGAAGAGATGGACGTGTTGCCGAGTTCGATCGATCTCCTTCAGGCCGAACACGAACTGACGATCGCCGACCTCCTCGCGTGGGCCAAGACCGACGACTCGGTGGCAGTCGACCCAGCCGCCCTCTCTCAGATGGCGATCAATATCACGCCCGAGGCGATCACCGGCGGGCACGCCCTCGATGCCCTCGATGAGACACTGGCGCAAGTCGAGACGGAATACGATTACGTCATCATCGATTCGCCGCCGTTCTACGGGAAGCTGACCGACACGGCGATTTACGCCGCCCAGAACGTGCTCGTACCGGCACTCACGGAGGCGACGTCCGAGCGAGCGATCGAGTTGCTCATCGACCAGATCGCCGCCCTGGAGGGACAGGTCGACATCACTGTCGATACCGTTGGCGTCGTCGCCAATCGGGTCGAACAGACCAACGAAGACGCGACGATGCTATCGTGGCTCAACGAAGTGTTCGAGGACTACCCGCTCTGGGAAGTGCGAAAGCGCGTCGCCCTCCAGCGCGCGTTCTCGGCCGGCACATCTATCTTCGCCTACGAACAACAGGTAGACATGGAAGACGTGTTTCTGGATATCGCCAAACAGTTCGAGACACACTTTGAACGGGAGCCCCAGGAGGTGACAGCATGAGCGACGAAGACGACGAGCGGATGGACCGCGCCCGCCGCATCCGAAACCTTCGGGAAGGTCGTCGTGGCGGCGACGAACCAACCGACGAGTCACCTGACACGGACGAGGATCGCGACGAGCCGTCGGAATCTGCTGGTTCGGACGGGCAAGACGACGCCCACGCGGATGGCGAAGATGCGACGAACGCTGGCGACGACGAGGGTGCAAGGTCAGAGCCAGGCGACGGCGAGGAGTCGACGGGAAGCGGTACCGAAACGCCTGGCACTGACGAAAAGCCCGACACCGGCCAGTCGATGGCGGAAGATCGCGGCGAGGGTGTGACAGCCGGGACTGACCCGGCCAAAGAGAGTCGAGCCGGCCCGGAGTCGGACGAGGAAGCCGTATCGGCCGCCCAGGCGGCCGCCCAGGCGGCAAGTGAGTTCGAAGGCGACGGAGCGGTGTCGATGGACGTCGAGGAGGCGGTTGGCGAGGCCGCATCCGGTGAGGCGTCGACGGACGAAGCTGGGGCCCCGGCCGGGACGACAGTCACGGATGCAGACGTTGTAGAGCAACACGAAGAGGAGACCCGCGTCCTGGAGTTCCGTCTCGGCGAGGAGCTGTACTGTCTCGATATCACCTACGTCGAGGAGATCGTGCGCGAAGAAGCGATCACTCGCGTGCCAAACACGCCCGCGTACGTCAGCGGCGTCGTCGACCTCCGCGGCCAGATTACGACGATCCTCGACCCGAAAACGGCCGTAGATATCGCGGGCGAGAGCGACGACCGGCTCATTCTGGTGTTCGATGCCGACACGTTCGACGATCACGGATACATCGGCTGGCTGGTCGACGAAGTCAATCAGGTCACGCCGATCACAGAGTCAGAAGTCAAAGAGTCACCGATCGACGAACCGTACATCAACGGCGTCATCGAGCGCGACGACAAGTTCGTCATCTGGACGAGTCCCGAAATGGCTCTGGACGTCGGGGCCGACGACTAGCCGTGCTATGTTTTCGAGGCTGGACAGCACGACGGGCGGTTCCGTCGGCTAGAGCGCCTCCCTGACGTGTTCGATGGCCTCACTGACCGCCCCGATATCGGCGAGATAGCCCGCGCCGACGACCGTTTTGACGCCGACTGCCGC
This sequence comes from Halorhabdus sp. CUG00001, assembly GCF_009797925.1. Lineage (NCBI taxonomy): Archaea > Methanobacteriati > Methanobacteriota > Halobacteria > Halobacteriales > Haloarculaceae > Halorhabdus > Halorhabdus sp. CUG00001. Next base: position 2,426,581 of record NZ_VOLB01000001.1, on the reverse strand, counting down.
GGGGCCAGTGAGGATACTGGGGCCGACGGCCGCGACGGCATCGGCACCGATACTGACCGTCCAGCCGAGATCGTCGTCCCGATACCGATCCAGCCGCGGTTCGAAGGACGAAGCGTCCGATCGGCGGTGTTCGACCAGTCGCGCGATGTTTTCGGCAACGACCGGCGCTTGCCGGATCGCGGTGTGGGCCATCGCCGGCGCACTCCGACCGTTCTCGTCGATGACTTCCACAGCGTCGCCAGCACCGAATACTCGCTCGCTCAGGCGTAGCGTCGCCGGGACGCGCGGTCGATGTGCCCCGACAGCCGTTGGCCCGCGGATCCCGCCGGCCCAGACGAACTGATCGTAGGCGAGGTGCTTGCCCTCGGCAACGCCGACGCGGTCGGCGTCGACACTAGTAATCGTCGTGCCGGTCCTGACGTCGATGCCGGCCGAGGTGAGGGCCTCGTCGATCGCCTCCTGCATCCGCTCGTCGAGTCCCGGCGGCACAGCGTCTGCCTGTTCGAGAATGGTGATTTCGACGTGTTCGCTCGCGTCGTGCTCGGTCGCGAGTGTGGCGAGTTCGCCTGCGACTTGCACGCCGGTCAAGCCCCCGCCGCCGACAACGACCCGGCCGCCATCGTCGAGAACGGGCATGAACCCCTCGCGGATCCGTGCCGCGTCGCCAGCCCGGTGTAAGACCGCCCCATGGTCCTCGGCACCGTCGATCCCGTAAAACGCCGGTTCAGCACCGATACAGACCGCGCCGAGGTCGAACTGTAGTTCGGACCCGTCGGCCATGGTTGCGTGCCCGGCCTCGACGTCGAGATCCGTGACGCGCCGTTGGTCGACTATCGTCCGACCCAACAGCTCCCGCAGCGGAATCGAAAGGGACTGGGCGACCTCCGGCCGGCGGATCGCCCGGTGGAGTAGATGGCGAACGACGTGAATGCCGGACTTGTCGACGAGATGAATCTCGACATCGGCTGGCAACGACTGTTCGAGGTGACGGGCGACGCCGAGGCCGGCGTACCCGCCGCCAAAGACGGCAACGCGCATAGTTTCGATTACATCGCCAGCTGCCTAAATGCACGCTTCAGAACAGCGCGGCGTCGGCATCCCGGACGCGGGCAGGCCCGCCGACCCGCCAGACGCGCGTTTCGACGCCGAGATCGGCGATCGCCGACTCGACCCGATCGGCGTGTTCAGCCCTGGTGTTGACATAGATACTTGCACCGGTATCCCCGGAGAAGTACACCGGGACGCCTTCGTCCCGGAGATCACGGACCGTCTCGAAGACCTCCAAGGTCTCCGGTTGCCAGTAGACCCACCCGCTTGGCCCGGTCATCGTCGTCGCCGCAAGCGAGAGCGTGTCGTGTTCGGCGATCTCGAAGGTGCGCTGGAAGTCACCGCGGCCGAGCGCGTCCCGCATATCCGCCAGTTGGGTGTGGACGTGGGCGAGGCGGGCCTGGAACATATGACTGTCTTCGGCCTCCGCGTGGGCCGCTTCGGTCTCCTTGTAGGCAGGAATCACCGCGCCGACGACGCGAACGTCGTCCTCGAAGGCGACATCGAGTCGCTCGGCCCGACAGTCCTGGTCGTTGCTGCCCGCCCGCAGATCCGAGAAGCCGCCGGTGACCGCCCGTGCCGCAGAGGTCGAGCCACGGCGGGCAACGGTCGAGATTTCGGGATGGCTGAGGTCGAGACCGGCCGCTTCGACGAGCGCCATCGCCAGTGCTGCAAAGCCCGACGACGACGAGCCAAAGCCGACGTTTGTCGGGAAGTTGTTCTCGCTTGCCATCCGGACGGCGTGATCGATGCCAGCCCGCTCGCGGACGTGATCGACCACGGTCCGAATCCGCTCGGCACCGCGCCCCTCGACCGACTCACCGTCGATGACGTACTCGTCCTCGTCACGATCGGGTTCGAAGGCGACGGTCGTCGTCGATTCAGTCGGTGCGGTACAGAGACTGATCGAATCGTGATACGGCGTCCGGAGGTCGGAATCGCGTATCCCGTGGTATTTCACCAGTCCCTGGATCGGATGGGCTGTCGCTGTCGCTTTCATACCTGTTTCTGTCCCTGCCGGCACTTAGATACCGCGTAATCGGAACCGGTTCGGGCCGCCGAAAGCAGGCGACAGTCGGGAGTGTCGCCTGCGGGGGCGAGGACCCAGGGCCTACAGCAGTGCCCCGGCGGCGGCGATGGCTTCCTCGCTGGCGAACCCGAAGGCGGGCAAGAGAAGTACCGTCACGACTGCCGCGACGATGATGGCCACATAGAGGCCAAGCGGATAAGAGTCGATCTCGAAGTCCTGGCTCGGTTCTTCGATCCACAGCGCCTTGACGACCCGGGCGTAGTAGAACAGGCTGAGGGCGCTGGCGATCGCCCCGACCGCCGCCAGCCACCACAAGCCCGCACCGACCGCTGCGCCAAAGAGGACGTACTTCGAGAGGAAGCCAGCCCCGACGGGCAGGCCCGCGAGGCTGAACAGGAAGATCGTCATCGCCACGGAGGCAACCGGAGCCTCCGTTGCCAGCCCGTTGTAGTCCTCGAAGGTCCGGCCGACGTCCCAGTACTCGGCGAGGCCGACGAACAGGAACGCACCCGTATTCATGAACCCGTAGACCAGCAGGTGGAGCATGCCGGCCCCAAGCACGAGATCAGCGTTGGCTGTTGGCGTCAGGGCCGCAAGCGCGATCAGCACGTACCCGGCGTGGCCGATCGAGGAGTAAGCGAGCATTCGCTTGACCGACTCCTGGGTCGCGGCGGCGAAGTTGCCAAGGACCATCGTGACGACCGCAAGCGCCTGGAAGAGGACGAGCCAGTCGATGGTCGTCGCCACGGCTTCGATCGGGAACGCCGTCGTGAAGATCCGGAACGCCAGGATGAACCCGGCGGCCTTCGAGGCCGAGGAGATGAACGCCGAGATTGGCGTCGGCGCACCCTCGTAGGCTTCCGGCGCCCAGAAGTGGAACGGGACGCTCGCGGTCTTGAACGCGACGCCACCGGTGACCATCACGATCCCGACACCCAGGACGCCGGGTAATGCAGTCGGGTCGACCGCGGCCGCCACAGCGTCGAACTGGAGGGACCCGGTCGCGCCGTAGATCAGACTGATCCCGTAAGCGAAAATCGCCGAGGAGAGGGCACCGATCAAGAAGTACTTCAGCCCGGCCTCGACACTACCGCGGTTGTCCTTGAGGTAAGCAACCAGGGCGTAGGACGGGAGACTCGACAGTTCGAGGGCGAGGAAGGCCGTCGCGAAACTGTCGACGGCGCCCAGCAGCGTCATCCCCGTAGCTGCCAGGAAGAGCAACGAGAAGTACTCCGCCTGGTGGGGCTCGTCTCTGATGTAATCGTAACTCCCGAGCACGACTAGGGCGAGGACGCTGGCGACGATCGTCCCCAGCACTAGCGTCATCCCATCGACCATCAGCTGGCCGCCGAACAGCTCGATTGCCGGACTCTGGCCGGTTCCCGCGAGCAGGTACCAGACGTTGAACGCGAGGGCGGAAAGCGCACCGACCAGTCCCACGGCGGTCAACAGTACCGGACTCGTCGTGTCAGGTTCCGGTTCGATGCTGTCGATCAGGAACAACACGAGTGCGGTCACAGCGAGGACGAGCGCGGGTGCCAGTGCGGCCCACGTCGGCAGTTCGATCGCCGCCATCAGACACCACCCCCCAGCGTGAGGATCGGACGAACCGCATCTTGAATCATCCCGTAAAAGAGGTCAGGGGCAACCCCCAGGGCGATCACGCAGGCAAGCAACACCACCAGCGGCGCGACGTCTTCGAGCGGTGCCCGACCGAGGTCGTAGTCCGTCTCCAAGTCGAACGGACCAAAGAGCGTCCGCTGCATCGCGAGGAGCAGGTAGCCGGCGACGATGACGATGCCGAACATCGCCAGGGCGGTGAAGATCGGCGCGCCCGGCAACACGGTCGAGGGGAACGCCCCGAGGAAGATCAGCACCTCGGCGGCGAACCCGCTCATGAGGGGCAGCCCCATGTAGCCAAAGGCTGCGGCGACGAAGATGCCAACCGTCACGGGCATCCGATCGGCGAGCCCGGACATGTCACCGACCATCCGCGTGTGGGTCTGATTGTAGATGACACCGACAGTCATGAACATCAACCCGGAGATGAACCCGTGACTGACCATCTGGAAGGTCGCCCCGCCGACGCCGTGGACGGTGTAGGCGATCAGGCCCAGCAGGACGTACCCCATCGACGAGATCGACGAATAGGCGACGATCCGTTTGAGATCACGTTGTGCCAGCGCGAGCAAGGCACCGTAGATCACACTGACGACGGCGAAGATCGCGATGATCTCCGCGTTGGCTTTCGCAACATCGGGCAGCATGGTGAAATTGAACCGCAACAGGGCATAGGTCCCCATCTTCAGGAGGACACCAGCCAGTAGCACCGACACCGGCGTCGGCGCTTCGACGTGGGCGTCGGGCAGCCAGGTGTGGAACGGCACCATCGGAACCTTGACCGCGAAGCCGGCGAACATAGCGATGAAGGCCGCACCCTTCAGTGCACCCGGGCCGAGTCCGGCCAGCCCCGAGAGAGCACCCGGTTCCTGCAGCGCCTGTGTGATCTCCGGGAGGCCAAGCGTCGTGACGCTATCGCCCAGCCCGAAGACCAGGGCGATGAAGCCGATGAACATCGCCAGGCTGGCGACGTTCGTGTAGACGAAGAACTTGATCGCGGCGTACTTCCGGCGCGGACCGCCCCAGATCGCGATCAGGAAGTACATCGGCACCAGTACGACTTCCCAGAAGACGAACCACAGGAAAAAATCCAGGGCCGCGAACACACCCAGTAGGCCCGCTTCCAGCAACAGGACGAGGGCGTAAAACTGGGATTGTCGCTCGTCGATCGGCGTCCAAGCCGAGACGATCGCTGCGGTCGTGAGGATCGTCGTCAGGATGACCAGGGGCAGGCTCACGCCGTCCAGCCCGACGTGCCACTGGAGCTGATAGCCCGCCAGGCCAAGCCATTCGATCGTGGTCTCGAAGGCAGGATTGTTTCCGAGCAGGGCGTTGCTCGCCCCCTCGAAGGCCGACCACAGGTAGAGGCTGCCTAACAGTGGGACGAGGCTAATCGCCGCGGCCAACTTCCCGGCATAGCGGTTGGGTGCGACCGCGACGACTCCGGCACCGACCAGTACGCTCACGAGGAGAGCCTCGAGCAGCATTCAGAACCACCCCCCGTAGACGCCGAGGACGACCAGAATAACGACCAGTCCCAGCGTGAGTAGGGTAGCGTAATGGGTGACGATCCCCGACTGGATGCGCCGGACGCGCTCGCTGGCAAACAGACTCACGCTGCTGGTTGCGTTGACGACCCCGTCGATGACGCTCTGATCGAACGTGTCCGCTTTCCGCGACAGCGGCAGCGTCACGTCTTCTGCGAGCCAGACCTGATATTCGTCCTGATAGTAGTTGTTCATGAGCAGCGTCTTCAGCGAGCCGAGTTTGTCGGTGTGTTCCTCGGGGCTCGGGACAGCGTACAGCCGATAAGCAATCCCGGCACCCAGCAGCGCCAGTCCGAGCGAAACCGCCGCGCCCGCGAGGACGGTTCCAGTTTCACCCAGTGGGTTGGCGGCCGTGTAGCCCGCGAACTCGTGCATCAGGCCGTGGTCGCCGGTGTAGTGGTGGACGGCCGTTCCGAACGAATCGGGAGCCTTGTCCAGCCAGTCGTGTAAGAAGGTCAGATGGACGCCGGTGACCTTCTCGATCGGCGCGAGGTTGATGACGCCCGCGACGGCCGCCAGGATCCCCAGCACGGCCAGTGGAAGCTTGACGTTCCAGCGGACGCCGTGGGGATCCTCGGCCGTCTCGGTCCGGGGTTCACCGTGGAAGGTCAAAAAGACCATCCGGAAGGTGTAGAAGCCGGTGAAGGCGACGGCCAGCAGGCCCATCGCGTAGCCCGCGAGCAGGAGTGGGTTGCCGCCCAGCCCGTGGATCAGCGTCTCGTAGAGCACCTCGTCTTTCGACCAGAAGCCGGCGAAGGGGAAGATACCCGCAAGCGCCAGCGAGCCCGAGAGGAACGCGTAGTAGGTGACGGGCATCTTCTCTTTGAGCCCGCCCATGTCCCACATGTTCTCGTTGTGGTGCATGGCGATGATGACCGCGCCGGCTCCCAGGAACAGGAGTGCCTTGAAGATCGCGTGGGTGGTCAGATGGAAGACCGCAGCGACGTACCCGCCGCCACCCAGCGCGAGCATCATGTACCCGTACTGGCTGATGGTCGAATACGCCAGCACCTGCTTGAGTTCCTGTTTGACCAGGGCCATCGAGGCCGCAAACAGGGCGGTGAACCCACCGACGAGCGCGATCACGCCCAGTGCGGTCGGGGACAGCAGGTAGAACCCGTACATCCGCGCGACCAGATAGACCCCGGCGGCGACCATCGTCGCCGCGTGGATGAGTGCCGAGACGGGCGTCGGACCCTCCATCGCGTCAGGCAGCCACGTGTGCAGCGGGAACTGGGCGGACTTACCGATCACACCGCCCAACACGAGCAGGCCGAGCACCGTGAACCAGGCCTGTTCGCCCAGGCCGAAGTACGTCGTTACGCTGTGTTCGCCAGCGAGGGCCTGCTCGGCTAGGTGCGGGAAGCTCTCGGTACCGGCGAACATGCCGGTCCCGAAGGTGGCGAAGATCCCGACGGTTCCGACGAGGAAGAAGTAGTCCCCGAAGCGAGTCACGAGGAAGGCCTTTTTCGCCGCCGAGGGCGGTCCCTCCTCGCGGAACCAGAAACCGATCAGCAGGTACGAACAGAGCCCAACCAGCTCGAAGAACATGAACGCCATCAGAAGGTTGTCCGCGAGGACAAAGGCAAGCATGCTAAAGGAGAACAGGCCGAGTTCGGCGTAGTATCGCGGCAGACCGGTCTCGCCCTCGTCGTTCATGTAGCCAAGCGAGAAGACGAACACCAGTAGGGCGATCAGCGAGACGATGACCAACATGAGCGCCGACAGCGGGTCGATCAAGACGCCCAGATGCAGCGTGAGCGCCTCCTGGCCCGCAACGAACGTATAGAGGTCAGCGTTGTAGGTCTGGCCGCCCGCGACGGTCACGAGCGACCAGATCGAGAGGACGAGCGAGCCGGTCAGGGCCGTGATGCCGGCCAGGGCGCCACGTTTGGGGAGATACTTCCCGCCGAACAGCGCAACCACGAACGCTGCAAGCGGTAACAGTGCGATCGCCGGCGCGAAGTCGAATGCTCCTGTCATGTTACCTCCGCATCGTCGTCGGTACCGTCACGTCGATATCTCCGAAGTTCCGGTCCAACACGAGGATGATACCCAGTCCGATCGCGACCTCGGCGGCCGCCAGGGCCATCACCAGCAGGGCAAACACCTGCCCCGTGAGATTCCCGTAGTGGAGTGAGAAAGCCACGAGATTGATGTTCGCGGCGTTGAGCATCAACTCGACGGACATCAAGAACATGAGGGCGTTCGAGCGAGCCATGACGCCGAAGACGCCAATCGCGAAGACGGCCGCCGAGAGCATCAAATAGTGGACGACACCGACCATCACTCCTCACCCCCCTCGCGAAGCCGGTCCAGTACTGACCCTTCTTCGCGCCGTGCAAGTAGAATCGCCCCGTCGAGGGCGGCATCGAGCACGATCGCGATGAGGATAAACGAAACCAAGAACCCCTCGGTCACCAGCGGTGACTGCCCGGCCATATCGAACAGGGCGTAGCCGAGCCCGGCAGTGATACTCGCGCCGGCTTCGAAGCCCGCGGCCGCCGGGAACGTCGCGGTGAGAAACACTGCTGTGAGCACGGCAAACAGTGCGAGGGCGGCCACCGCGCCGACGGGATTGAGATCGCCAGCCAAGCGGGGACGGCTCACTGTCTCACCCCGCGTTGGGCTGGTTCGGCGTCGCCGTTGCTCTCCCGCATCAGCATGACGGCGAAGGTGATCAGGATGAGCACGCCGCCGACGTATACCAGGACCTGCATCGCCGCGACGAACGGTGCCTGGGTCATGACGTAGTGGACGGCGACGCTGAGTAGCGCCACGCCGAGCAACAGCGCCGAGTGCCAGACATCCCGGACGAGGACGACGCCCAGGCTGGCCCCGACGGTCGTCAGCGCAAAAAGCCCAAACGTGACTGTCTCGAGTACTCCCATGCTAGGTGCCTTTGCGCCCGCCCGCCCTTTGAAGATTTCTTTATCACGTAAAGATTCCGGCAATTTCGGCCGCCATCGGCCACGTTGGCCCGTAACGCGCCGAAATTGGCCCTTGTAGCCGGGTGGCGGCTGTCGATCAGTAATCCCCGAGAACCCCCAGACTGCGTGCCCGTCGGGTCGTCAAGACGAATCCCAGGTAGCCGAGTGCGACGTAGCCGACGGCCGTCCCCAGAAGCACCGCCAGGGCGATGGGCTCGAACTCCCAGAGCCGCACGTTGTCGGTCATCGCCTGCTGGAGCATCGTGCTTGACTGGGCCAGGGGCAGCAACGCCGCCCAGGGGATCTCGAACGCCGGCGCGGAGATCAGCCCGATGAACGCAAACTGCAAGAGGTTCGTGACGTTGCTGATCCGCTTGTACAACACGCCAAGACCGCCCATCGCGAGGCCGATACCAAGCACCGATGCGACGCCGAGAGCGGCGATCACGACGATCGTCAGAGCGTGTACGTTCAGGGCCGTCCCGGTCATCAGTAACATCAACGCGAGGACGACCGAGGACGTGAGAAACGTTCGCAACAGGACGGCAACCGCCTTGGCTGCCATCACCGGCCCGAACCCAAACGGCGTCATGTAGTGGCGTTCGAGAGTGCCCCAACTGGCCTCCGACTGGACAGCACGCATTGCCCCCATGTAGGCCCCTTGAGAGAGCGTCCACAGAAAATAGCCCACGATCAGCCCTTCGATCGTGTCGGTCAGTGCCTGGCCCGCGATCATCTGTCCGCCATAGAACAGCAACGCGAAGAAGAACACGGTCACCACGACCCCCAGGACAGCGTTGACGGGGTAGCGAAGCCAGATCAGCAGATCCCGATAAATCACCGCCCGAATCAAGTGATAGTATCCACCGGACCGAGTGGGCGAAGGACCGTCTGTCCCCTCGCCGTCGCCGCGATTGGTAGCTGTCACGATTCCGGCCTCCCGCCCCCGACAGGCGACACCGCACCGTTCGTCCCGTGTCCGTTGCCAGTGACCTCCAGAAATACCTCGTCGAGATCGGGTTGGACCGTTTCGACACCGGCAAGCTGGACGTCTGCCGCCTCCAGTCGGTCCATTAGCCGGTAGAACGTCGCTGAATCCGCTGCGACTTCGAACGCGGTTCGGTCGCCCAGCCGTTCGACGGCCGTGACATCGAAGTCCGCGCACAATGTGTCGATCGTCGTGTCTGCAATATCGCGGGCGGTAACTCGGTACCCCGTCGTTTCGAACTCCTCGAGTAGGTTCTGAACGGTATCGTCGACGATGATTCGCCCGTCGTTCATGATGATGACCCGATCACAGACGGCCTCGATGACGTCCATATCGTGGCTCGACACCAAGAGCGTCAGATCACGTTCCTCGGCGAGACGAACCAGTTCCCGCCGGATCGTCATCGAACTCTCGATGTCAAGCCCGAGGGTTGGCTCGTCGAGAAACGCGACCGAGACGTCACTCGCGAGCACGCTCGCCAGCGAGACTTTCTGTTTCATCCCTCGCGAAAGCTCCCGGACCTGTGTGTCGGCTTTCGCCTCGATCTCGAGGGCCGCAAGCAGCTCGGTGTGGCGCTCGTCTAAGGTATCGGGGTCGTGTCCCCTAATCGCGGCAAAATAGCGGAGGTTCTCTCGGACGGTCAGTCGCCAGTAGTCGTTGCGTGCACCCTCCAACATCGCGTCGACGTGCTCGTAGGCGCGCCGTGGGCGATCATACACGTCGATGCCCTGGATCCGGACATCACCGGTGTCGGGGACGACCAGCCCCAGAATCGACTTGATCGTAGTCGTCTTTCCCGCGCCGTTCGGACCGAGTAGCCCGACCACTTCGCCGGGCTCGACCGCGAAGGACACGTCCTCGACGGCGGTGACTGCCTCCTCGCCACTGCCGAACGTTTTGGACAGTCCATCGACGGCTAAGGCAGCTCCCTCGTCGTTTTTGCCCACGTCGTCGCTCGCGCACCGACTGGACGGTGCCTCTGCTGTAGAAGCCTGCTTTGGGGGGTGTGGCGGGCGGCCCATCGATATCGTGCCGGGGTTGACAACCCGGTCACCTAAAGGTGTCTCTGTGAGAGTGACCGAAGGTAGCTGCCCATCTTGGAGTTCTCGTCGCTCGCAGCACCCCGAACTCGTCGCCCCGCGTTCGGTCAGCTTGGGGTGTTATCGGACTTCCCGTTCGAAGACGAGACCGACTGTCGTGCCGCCTTGGGCAACTGTCTCGCTGAGTTGCCACCCTTCGGATGCGTACTCGTTGATGATCGCATCCAGGTCACCGATCGATTGTTTGGACGCCTCCGTTTCGTGGACGGTGTATACGTATTGTTGGTCCGACATACCCGAGACAACGGACGCCAGAGGCAAAAAGGGCGACCTGAGTCCCAATTCGATGGCGCCTTGCCGAGCACTCGACGGTTGGCTCGTTTTTCGAGCTACCGTAACCGTGACCGTCGACGCCAACGACGGTCCCGGGCCGATGGGAGTGCCAGTGCGCATTTCAGGCCCGGCCAGCAGTATGATGCATGGAGCTTTCGGTCTTCCTCGTCGTCGCCCTGGCGTTGCTGGTTGGCGGCGTCGTGGGCAGTTTCGTCCCGATGGTCCCGGCGGGCTTGCTCTCGATCGGCGGCATCGCCGTCTACTGGTGGAACACGGGCTACGTCACGCCGGGGCCGCTCGTCTTCGCCGGGTTCGTCGCCGTCGGCTTGCTGGTCGTCGTGGTCGACTATCTGGCCGGCGTGATCGCCGCGAAGGTCGGCGGCGCCTCGGCGCTGAGTAGTCTGGCCGGGGGCCTCGTCGGTTTTGCGCTGTTCTTCGTGCTTGGCCCGGTCGGTATCGTGCTCGGGATCACGGCTACCGTCTTCGCGCTCGAACTCTACCGTGGGAACGCTCGCAACGAGAGTCTCCGAGCCGCCGTGTACGCACTCGTCGGAACCCTTGGCTCAAGCGTGATGCAGTTCGTGTTGACGCTATCGATGCTGGTGGCCTTTCTCGTTCTGCTCGTCGTCTGAGGGCGCGGAAAGACACCCACATGGGGCGCAACATGTATGGCGAGTAAGCCTGTAGAATCACGTATGGCAACTGACGAGGCTCCCATGGAAACGACGGTCAGCGACCGGGGGATGGTTACCATCCCGGCGGACCTCCGCCGGCGTCTCGACATCGAACCGGGCGACAAACTCCGGTGGGAGACCGATGCGGAGGGAGAGCTTTCGGTCGAAGTCGTCCAGCAGCGCTACGGCGCTTTCGACGATTTCGAGCCGGTGGCAATGGGTGGGGGCGGGTCCGAATCCCACGACATTGCCGGTCACGAAGACGATCCCGCGCTGTCGGAGACGAACTGATGGCAGTCGCAGTTATCGATACGGGTGTTCTCATCGGGATGGCAGACGCTGACGACGAACACCACGACGTTGCCATGGAGATTGTTCGTGGTATGGATCATGGCGACCTCCCAGCCGGCCGGGTGACAAACTACGTTGCACTTGAAACACTGAACTGGATACAGTCCCGGAAACGGCATGAAAAGGCCGTGGAGACGTACAAACGTTTGAATCAGTCAGCCGGATTCGAGGTGCGCCACGCTGCACAAAAGGACTTTACCAACGCTATCAAGCTCTTCGAAACTCACGCAGGACTGTCGTTCGGTGATGCGACGATCGCCGCGTACATGCAACGAGAGGGGATCGAATACCTGTACTCGTTCGACGACGACTTCGACGCGATCGAGCACATCACGCGGCTGGAAACTGCCGATGATCCGTCCGATTGATCGCCCACCACCGTTTTCTGCGTCGGGTGCGCCTCCGGCGCACCGCTCGTTGAAAAATCTGGACCAAAAATAACTCGACTCCGCTTCGCTCCGTCGAGCGAAACGCGGCCTCCGGCCGCGTATGCGCTATTGATAGTCGACTTCGCCGTCGCCTTCACCGACCCAGCTACCGCGATCCGGTTCCCGCGACTCTAGCGGATCGACACCCTCCACCTTTTTCTGCGTCGGGTGCGCCTTCGGCGCACCGCTCCTTGAAAAATCTGGACCAAAAATAACTCGACTCCGCTTCGCTCCGTCGAGCGAAACGCGGCCTCCGGCCGCGTATGCGCTATTGATAGTCGACTTCGCCTTCGCCCTCGCCGACCCAACTACCGCGATCCGGTTCCCGCGACTCCAGCGGATCGATGTCTTTGTACCACGGGACGTTCTTGAGTTGCTCCTTGTTGTAGGCCAGATCGTCCTTGGTGTCGCCGGTGAACTCGAAGTTCTGGGTCAGGACGATGGCGTCGGTCGGACAGACTTCCTCACAGAGTCGACAGTAGATACACTGGCCGACGTGGAGGTTGTACTGCTCGCCGTTGCGCTGGTCGTCCATGACGATCTGGATGGTGTCGTTCGGACAGACGTTCTCACACTGGCGACACCAGATACACCGCTCTTGGCTGTACTTGTGGACGCCCCGGAAGCGCGGACTCACTTCGGGGGCCTCCTCGGGATACTTCACGGTGAAGGTCTTGCCGTCCAGTGCGTGTTTCATCGTCGTCGCCATGCCTTTGAGAATGCCAATCATTGGAATCTCCCTCCGAGTAGGGTCGGGACAGTCATCAGGCGATCACCCCGACGATGGCCGCCGTCAACAGCAGATTCGCCAGCGAGAGCACGAGCATCCCTTTCCAGCCGATCTCGATCAACTGATCGATGCGCACCCGCGGGAGTGCCGAGCGTGCCCACTGGGTGAGCAGGAACACGCCCCAGATCTTGATCAAGAACCAGACGATCCCCGGTAGGACCGGCCCAGCCGGGCCGCCCAGGAACAGCGTGGCGATGATCGCCCCGCCGAGGAAAATGTGAATGAACTCCCCGAGATAGAACAGGACGAAGTAGACGCTCGAATATTCGGTCTGGTAGCCGGCGACGATCTCGGTCGGTGCCTCGGGAATGTCGAAAGGATTGCGCCCGACTTCCGCGAGATTGGCCATCAGGAACAACGCGAACGCGAAGGGATTGACGAACGCGAACCACTGTGGGATCGAAATCCCCGCGATCGTGACGAGGGTCGCCTGCTGGGCTCCGACGATCGTCCCCGGAGCGTTGACGTTCCCCAACTGGAGCGTTCCAGCGAAGATGACGACCGACGCGCCCGTCAGCACGAGCGGGATCTCGTAGGCGAGATTCTGTGCGACGGCCCGCAGGCCGCCCAGAAACGAGTACTTGTTGTTCGAAGCGTAGCCGGCCATCAGAAGGCCAAGCGTTGCGATCGAGGCGACGGCAAAGACGTACGCAAGCCCGATCTCGGGATCGGCCAGCTGGATGCCACTCCCCATGGGAATGACCGCGAACCCGAGCAGTGCCGAGCCGGCCAGAATGATCGGGGCGAAGTCGTAGGCCGGTCGGTCGACCTTCTCGGGAATGATCAATTCCTTCGAGAGCAGTCGCACCGCGTCGACGACGATCGTCCCGATCCCCGCCGGCCCGATCCGGTTGACCGAAACCCGATCGGTGAACGAAGCGGTGATCTTTCGCTTTGCCCACGGGCCGGCCAGTGCCGTGTTCAACAGGACGAACGTCCCGATGAGTCCGGCAGCCAGAAAGGCGACGACAAAGACGGCCAACGGCCCGGCCCCCTCCAGGCCAAGCACGCTCAACAGACGGTCGGTCAGCGTGATCGTCTGCAACGGGATCATCGATCGACCTCCCCCAACACGATGTCGAGACTGCCAAGCGAGGCGACCATGTCGGGGATGTACTCACCCTCGGACATGACCGGCAGCGTCTGGAGGTTCGAAAAGCAGGGGCTGCGGATCTTGAACCGGGCGGGCTTGTCTGTCCCGTCACTGCGGATGTAGATGCCCAGCTCACCTTTCGCCCCTTCGACGGCCCGGTAGATCTCCGTATCGGGGTCCGGGCGCAGGGTGCGGGGGACGTTCGACTGGATCTCGCGGTCGTCTTCGGGCCAGTCTTCGAGGAGGTCGGCACACTGCTTGATGATCTTCGCCGACTCCTCGACTTCTTGCATCCGAACGAGAACGCGAGAATAGTTGTCACAGCCGTCCTCGGTGACGACGTCCCAGTCGAGTTCGTCGTAGTAGCCGTAGGGATCGTCCCGCCGGAGATCGTAGTCGATCCCCGAGCCGCGGGCGACCGGCCCAGTCGCACCGTAGTTCTTTGCAGTCTCGGGCGAGAGATAGCCCGTATCCACACAGCGCAACTGGAAAATCTCGTTGCCCGTGATGAGGTTGTGATACTCGTCGAGTCGATCCGGAATCTCATCGAGGAAGTCCCGGACCTTTTCGAGGTACTCGTCGCGCGGTTCGGGGAGGTCCCAGGCGACCCCGCCCAGCCGGAAGTAGTTGAACATGAGCCGCTGACCAGTCAGGTCCTCTAAGAGGTTCTGGACGACTTCCCGATCGCGGACGGCGTACATGAAGATAGCCGTAAAGTCCCCGTAGACGTCCAGGCCGAAGGTCCCAACCGCGAGCAAGTGGGCGGCGATCCGCGTCAACTCCGCGCTCATCGTCCGCAGGACTTGCGCATATTCGGGGACGTCGATGTCCGCTAAGTCTTCGGCGGCCCGCGCGTAGGCCCACTCGTTGAGCAACCCGCCCGGCGTGTAGTCCCACCGGTCGGGGTAGGGCATGATCTGGTGGCGATAGGTGCCCTGTTGGCACATCTGCTCTTCGCTGCGATGGAGATACCCGATGTCGGGGTCCAGATCGACGATCTGCTCGCCGTCCAGCACCGTCTTGACGTGGAGGACGCCGTGTGTCGCGGGGTGGTGTGGCCCGACGTTGACGAACATCGTGTCCGAATCGTCGCTTGCGCGGTGGTCCTCTTGCAGTGGATTGGCGTGTTCGCGTAGCGAGACGATCTGGGGTTGCGTCTGGTCGTACCGCTCGGAGAGCGGGTGGCCCTGCCAGGTCTCGGGCAGGAGAATCCGTCGCAGGTCGGGGTGGCCTTCGTAGTGGATGCCGACGAGATCGTAGGCCTCCCGCTCGTGCCAGTCGGCCGTCTCGTAGACGCCCGCCGCCGACTGGCTGACCGGTTCGTCCTTGCTCGTCGGGACGACGACACTCAGCTCTTGGGTCGGATCGTCGTACTTCTTGAGGTGATAGATCGACTCGAAGCGATCGTCGTACTCCTGGGCCGTGACCGCCGAACAGTGATCGAAGCCGGCCTCCTCTTTCAGCGTCGAGAGGACGTCGACGACTTCGTCGGGCCGAATGACGAAGCCCTCGGCGTTGACGTGCTCTTCGCGATCGAGGACGTGGCCCTCGAGCAGTGCTTCGAGTGCGTCGTAGTCCAACCCGTCTTCGGTCACGCCGACGTCTGGCTCCGTTGGTGATCGTTCCTGGAGGCTCATTGCGCATCAGCCCAGTTGAACCGCATCACGAGGTCTTCCTCGTCGATCTGGTCGGCGAGGTGATCGACGAGTTCGTCACGTTCCAGATCACCGAACTCTTCGAGTTCGTACGGTTTGACGACCACCGGGGACGATTCGCCGTTGGCGATGCGTTCTTGCAGTTTCGCGACGCCATAGACCAGCGCTTCGGGCCGTGGTGGACAGCCGGGAACGTGGATGTCGATCGGGATGACCTCCTCGGCACCCTTCACGACGTTGTAGCCCTCTTGGAAGGGGCCCCCGGAGATCGTACACGAGCCCATGCCGATGACGAACTTTGGCTCTGGCACCTGGTCGTAGACGCGTTTCATCCGCGGGGCGAACTTCGAGACGATGGTCCCGGGGACGATCATCACGTCGGCCTGGCGCGGGGAGGCCCGCGGGACCCCCGCGTGGAAGCGATCGAGGTCGTGTTTGACGGCGTAGGTATGCATCATCTCGATCGAACAGCAGGCGATCCCGAACTGGAGCATGAACATCGACGAGCCCCGCACCCAGTTCATGAACTGGTCGAACTTCGTGAGGATGAACGGCGAGGAGCCAAAGGCTTCCCGCAGTCGGGAGTTGAAGCGGTCGTCGACGCCCTCGCCCATCCGGGCCTCACGCGTCGTTTTTAGGTCGGTACTCTCGGCCGGCGGTGTGTTGTCGCTGCTCATAACTCACTCGGTCAGTTCCTGTTGTGCGCGCGGACTCCGCACCCATTTGACGGCGCCGTTGCGCCACGCCCAGGCGAGGCCGACACCCAAGATCCCGATGAACAAGACCATCGGCAGCAGGGCCGGCCCGAGGCCGACGGCATCGACGGCGTCACCGTAGATGACTGTCCAGGGGAAGATGAGGACGGTCTCGATATCGAAGACGACGAACAGCAACGCGACCATGTAATACTGGATATTGAACCGGATCCGGGTATTGCCGGTCGGCACTTCGCCGCTCTCGTAGATGGCCCGCTTGCTGTCTTCGGGCACGCTCGGACGCAGCAGGGCCGAGACACTCATCATGCCGAGCGGGATCAACACCCCTACCAGCGCCAAGGCACCGATTGCGATCCAGGGATTGCTCATTCGGTCTCTCTGGATCGGCTTGGGAGCGGTCCCACATAAGGGTTCAGTGTTTTACCCGGAAACGTGCCCAATAGCGGCCGATGTTGCCGTTTTCCGGAGTTTCGGCTGAACAGCCTGTGGCAACCCGACGAGATACCGGTCTGGATGCATTCGACGCTATCGGTCGCTTGGTCGCGAACACATCCGATACGCCGGTGCGTGGCTGGGATCGGGCTCGTTGTTACTGGTCTCTGAACGCGGTCGTCCCGCGTTCGTGCAGGTCTCGCGAGACCTCGCCAACCGCCTGTTGGAGACCATCGTGATAGGCGAGGAGTCGCTCCCGCAGTTCTGGGTGCTTTCGGGCGAGCAGTTGGACGGCCGACAGCGCGGCGTTGAAGGACTTGCCCGCGTCGACGGCGACGAGTGGCGCACCTTGTGGCATCCCGATCACCGAGTCGACGGACTTCTCCTGGACTGGCACGCCGATCACCGGAAGGGGATAGGCGATCGAGGCGGTCATGTTCGGTAAGTCTGCGCTTTTGCCCCCTGCGCCGGCGATGATGACGTCGAGCCCGCGATCCTCGGCCGTCTCGGCGTAGGTATACATCAATTCGGGTGTCCGATGGGCGGAGACGACGAACGTCTCGAAGGTGAACTGCGACTCGGGTGGGGCCTCGTAGTCTGTCTGCTCCTCGAATCCGAGTTGTTCGGTCAGGACGTCGTAGGCACCCTGACGGCCGGTTTCCGAGCCAGCCATCACGTCCAGGTCCGAGTCCGATCCCATAATGATCCCGATGTCGGGGGTTTCGGCGGCTGGCCGGTCCATTTGAGCCTGTGCTTCGAGTCGGTCGATCAGCGACTGGACGCTCTGGGCGGTCGTCATGGCTGGCTGTGCTCGCGGGGGTGGCCTAACTTTGTCGGGTTGGAGTGTCCGCTGACCCGTCGAGGGTGTCCTCCGATTTCAGAGGTCGTGGCTCCGGAACCAGCGCTGACCGATAGCCAAGAGGACGGCTGTGCCGATCAGGAGGAGTGTCGCCCCGGCGATGTCGTACGTTCCGTGGATGAGGACTCCCTGGGGGTCGAAGTACCGCATCGGCGAGATCGCGCCGACCCACGCGAGGTCGGTCGTCGCAATCACTGACTCGCCGAGCCACCCGAGAAAGACGACGCCGAGTGCGAGGCGACCCGCCATCCGACCACGACGGACGACGATACCCACGAGGAGCCCGAACGCACTCCAAAAGAGGAGGTACGGAACCGAGAGGGCGTGGACGACCGCGAGATCCACGATCGACAGCGACTGCCCCGCGGCGAGGGCCATCACGGACAGGACAGCCGGGACCACGACGTTGAGGACGACGATCGGCACCAGCAGCGCCAGGAACTTCCCACCCAGGACGCTCCGCCGGGCGACAGGAGCGGCAAGTAGCGTGTCCATGCGTCCCTCGCCGAGATCGCCGGCGACCGTCCCGGCAGCCGTGTATGCCAGATAGCCACCGAGCCCGACGATCCAGCCCAGGGTGTAAAACTCGCTGGCCAGCAGGCCCTCGATCGACGCGAGACTCTCGAAGCCGAACAACTCGTTCACGACTGCGGGCATCGCGTCCAGCATCTCCGAGAAGCCGGCGTCGATCATCTGCGGGCCGACCCATATATACAGCGCTCCGAAGAGCGAGAACAGCACCGCGAGGACGACTGTCACCGGCAAGCGGTTGCGCCCCTCGAAGCGAGCGACCTGGCTGAGCGGACTCGACTCGACTGGTGTGTTTGTATCCCTGGCGTCGGCCACCGTCTTCATTGGACGTCCACCTCCCCGAACAGCCAGCCACTCCCGCCCAGCAGGACGATTGCAGCGACGAGGAGAATTCCAGCGCCGACTGGATCGTAGACGCTCTCGGTGAGAATGGCCAGTGGATCGTAGTAGCGCATGGGAGCAATCGCCCCCAGCCAGGACACGTCCGTCCCCGAGACGAGCAGTTCGAGGAGGAAGGTTCCGATGATGGTCCCGGCCGCGACGCCTTCCGCGATGCGCCGTCGGGGGGCCACCACGGAGACGCCCATACCGAACGCGCCACAGGCGAGCAAGTACGGAACCGAGAGGGCGTGGACGGCCGCGAGATCGACGAGCGGGATCGTCTCCTCGATCACCAGCGTCGCGCCGTAGACCCCGACGAAGACGGCGACGTTCACGACCACGATCGGTGTGAGCAAGGCGAGGTACCGTTCGACGAGCAAACGCGCCCGCGAGACCGGAGCCGCAAGCAGGGTGTCCATCCGCCCGTTCTCGACGTCGCCAGCGATGGTGCCCCCGGCGAGGTACGAAAGATAGGCACCCAGGCCGAGCAGCCAGACGTACTCGTAGAGTTCGATCGCGATGAATCCCTCCAGGGTCCCCATGTGCCCGAGCCCCATCTGCTCGACCATGGCGGCGGGCAACTGCTCGAACAGCGTCTCCAGATCCACGTCGCCGAGGATCCCGGGCGCGATGAGCGTCATCATCCCGCCAAAGGCCGCGATGCTGGCCCCGATGACGACCGAACTGGGCGCCAGTCGTTCCGCCTCGAAGCGCGTCGTCTCAAACATCGGCCTCCTCCGATCGCTCGGCCATCCTCCCCCCGGTTTCGTCGTCTTCGTCCGCGACGTCTCGTCTCGTCCCGTTTTCGACGGCTTCGACACGCTCGCTGGGATCCTCGCCGTAGAACCGCATGAACACGTCTTCGAGCGGTGCCTCTTCGATACTCAAATCGCGGATGTCGTATTCGAGCAGGCGGTCTAGCAGCGGCTCGTAGGCCCCGGTGTAGGTGAACGAGATGCTCGTCGCGTGATCAGATCCGGCAGCCGCCTCGGCCTGCTCGTCCGGACTGTCGGCGGCCCCGTCGCCGCTGACCTCGACGTCGTGGACGCCCTCGATCCCGATCGCCGCGGGGTCGACGTCGCCGCCGAGGCGTGCCCGGACGGTCTTGCCGCTGCGGTCGATCAGTGACTCGACGTCTTCGAGTTCGATAAGCCGACCATCCCGAATGATCGCGATCCGATCACACACCTTCCGGACCTCACTCAGGATGTGCGAAGAGAACAAGAAGGTCTTGCCTCGCTGTTGCTCGCTGCGGATGAATTCGAGTAACTCCTCCTGTTTCAGCGGGTCCAGCCCCGATGTGGGTTCGTCCATGATCAGCAGGTCGGGATCGTGCATGAACGCCAGGACGATCGCGAGCATCTGCTTGTTCCCGCGGGAGTACTCTCTGACCTTCCGGTCGAGAGGTGGATCGAACAGATCGAGCATCTCGTCGCTGCGGACGTCACCCCGCAACGCGCCGTGGTAGGCCAGCAGTCGCCGGCCAGTGACGTTCTCGTTGAAACTGGGTTCGGCCGGGAGATAGCCGATATCGGCCCGGACCGCCCGGAGCGCTTGGGCATCCCGGATGTCCGCACCGAGGATCGTCGCCGTCCCATCAGTGGGGGACTGAAAACCCATCAGCGTCCGGATCGTCGTCGTCTTGCCGGCCCCGTTCGGGCCGAGGAAGCCGAACACTTCCCCCTCCGCGACGTCGAAGGAGAGGGCTTCGACACCTCGCACGTCCCCGTAGTACTTCGTGAGCCCATCGGTTCGGATCGCCGGCATACTGAATCCCGTAGGCAATCGGCCGATCGGCCTATGAAAATATCGGTTACCGAGATAGCACTGACAATCGGCTTGCAACCGCCGTCACTCGAACGTCAGGTCGTCGCGAATCGCTCGCGTCCGTTCGAGCAGTGCTGTCGGCTCGCTATCGCTGTCTCCCACCGCTGTGACGTGGCCCATCTTTCGGCGCTGACGGACCTCGTTTTTCCCGTAGTAGTGCAGTGCGGTACCGCTGGCTTCCAGCACGCGATCGACGTTTCGGAGCGTCGCCGGCTGTTGGTTCTCGACGTCACCCAGGATGTTCGCCGTCACCGTCGGCGAGCGTCGGTCGGTCGCGCCCAGGGGCCACCCCGCGACGGCCCGGAGGTGCTGTTCGAACTGCGAGGTCAGACCGCCCTCGATCGTCCAGTGGCCGGAGTTGTGCGGCCGCGGGGCGATCTCGTTGAGCAGAATGTCACCGTCTGACCCTTCGAATAGCTCGATGCCGAAGACGCCACGGCCATCCAGCACGTCCAGTACGTCGAAGGCGATCTCACGTGCGCGTTCGCGGACCGCTGGCTCGGCCCGGGCCGGCGAGACCGTCTCCCGGAGAATCTCCGCGCGGTGGATCGTCTCCGTGACGGGGAAGGCATCTTCTTCGCCGTCGCCCTGGACAGCCATGACGGCGAGTTCGCGTTCGAAGTCGACAAAGCCCTCGATCATCGCCGCGCCAGCGGGGTCCTCGGGGGTGGCCCCCGGCCCAGCCCGGACGATCGTCTCGAAGGCACTCTCGGCGTCCTCCGGGGTCTCGATCGGGACGTTCCCGCGACCGTCGTAGCCTCCTTTTCGGGCCTTCAGCATGGCAGGATAGCCCAGTTCGTCGAGCGCCTCGCGCAGTTCGGCCAGGGAATCGACGCCGCGAAACGGGGGAACCGGGACGCCCGCGTCTTCGAGGCGGCGCTTCTGGACGAGCTTGTCCTCGATCGTCCGAAGCGTGTCGGGATGGGGGTGAACGGGCGTGCCCGTCTGCTCGCTTACTGATTCCAGGAGGTCCGGGTCGGCGAGTTCGATCTCGTAGGTGAGATACGCAGCCCGCTCGGCGAGTTCCCGGAGGGCGTCGCGATCGTCGAAATCGGCGACGAGTTGGTCGCGAGTAACCGGCGCGGCCGGCGGGTCCGGTGTCGGATCGACAACGAGCAGCTCCATCCCCAGCGGCGCGGCGGCTTCCCCCAGCATCCGACCGAGTTGTCCCCCACCGACGACGCCGACGGTCGGGCCGGGCGCTGTCACGTTCATGTGCGGGGAGATTCAGCGATGACGGTTAAGCGTTTCAGAACCGGCCGAGATGGGGCCACTCTCAGTCGGCCACCCAGTCCTCGTGTATCCAGAACGTCCGCATCCGGTCGCCACCCTGGCGTATCGCGGCCTCGGAAGCGACGTACTCTGCCTCAAGGATGTCCGTCGGCACCATTCTGTCCTCACCGGCCGTCAGGACGATCGGTGGTGGGTCGTCGCCGATCTGATTTCGAAGTGTTTCGGCATCGCGGACACACTCGACGGCCGCGTCGCTCCGGGAGAGATACCACGGCAGTGGCAACATCGGATTGTACCACTTGACACACAGGGGCCGGGTATCCAGTGACGGCGTCTGGCCGGCCGGTCGCGTCACTGACTCGCCGTAGACGATGACATCCGTTCCGTCGTGCTCGCCTGCGATCCGATCCAGGTCCTCGACCGGCCCGCGGAGGGCGTTTTCGGGCTGAGCGTACTGGACGAGTTTGTTCCCGTCTCCTTGGACGAGTCCGCTGTCGCCCCCTGCACTGTTCGTGTAGACGACGCCCGTACTGACAGCCAGCATCTGCACGACGAGGAGGCCGATTACCACGCCAGCGATGGCAGCGCCGATCGAGTCCTCGTGGGCGAGCGCGATCGAGCCACGGCGATAGATCGCTGCCAGTGCGACACCAGCCGGAATCGACAGCGGGACGAGGACGTGGATCAACAACCACGCCCCGAAGATGTCAGTACCGACAGGATAGCCGAGCAAGGAAGCAAAGCCCGCGTAGCCGGTGAAGATCACCAGTGTGCGAGAGGTGCCACGCCCGTACCGTTCGAGGAGCGTCCCGACCACCGCCAGGGCAGTGAGAGGGAGGGCAGCGACGAGCAGGACTTCGAGGAATTGACCCAGGACGCAGGGGTAGCCAGTAATCGAATCGACACCGGCCAGCCCGGCGAGATCGATCCCAGCCACGCCCGTCGTCGAGCAACTGGGCGCGCCACTGTGGCCAAACCAGTACGCCAGCCCGTCCGCGATATGATCGACGGTTGTCCCAACGAGTGCGGGGAGTTTCGTCGGATCGAAAACCGCCGCCCAGAGGCCAACGTCACCCTCACCGCGGGGATATTCCAGGCCGGCCATTCCAGCTCCTCGCGGGGCGTAGATGAACAAGACGGTCAATCCACCGACCAGGGCTGCACCGACGAGATGGGCGAGGGACGTCCCTGCCTGGCGAAGGGTGGTCCGGCCCTGGCTGGCGAGTCGCTGGGCGTTCGTCGCCAGCAGGGCGACCCCGCTGTCGTACGCCGCTGGCTTGTACAGCGTGTGCTCGACGAGCAGGGCAGCCGCGCCGAACCAGGTCAACAGATAGACGACGGCGTTCTCTTTCGAGCCGAAGCCGAGCGCGACGAACACTGCACTCGCGTAGAGGTATCGCGGGCGTCGCGTGTCGAAAAAGCGGACGAGCAGGCCCAGCGCCACGAACATGAACGTCGCGACCAGCAGATCGCTGCGCATGAACCGCGAGTAATAGAGGAGAACCGGATTGAGTGCCAAGAGTCCGGCTGTCGCGACGAGTTCGGACCGTCGGAGGTGCTTTCGAAACAGCCAGACCGATGCCGGCAGGAGAGCAGCACCGACCAGAGCAACCGGGAGGCGAATCGTCGCGTCGCTCGGCCCCAGGACCGGAATCAGCCACCGGGTGGCGTGCTGGAGGACCGGCCCGTGGATGATATACCGGTACGCGAAATCACCAGTCTCGGCGAAGTGTAGTGCCCAGTAGGCCACCCGTCCCTCGTCGTAATGGGCGAGGCGGACACCGAGGGCGAACAGGCGCAGTATCAAAGCGACGGCGACGATGGCGACCAGCGCGACCACGAGCGGCTTGTACTCGCCAAGCGTGGATCGATAGGACTCGCGCAATCGCCCGATAGCCGCTGTCGTCGTCTCACGAGCGGAGTGGCCCTCACGTTCGTCGTCGGTCACGATGGAGTCTCCAGAGTGCGGGTACTTTGCGGTTTCCGTTCGCGACGGTGGTCACTGTCCCGCGTTCCACCACTCTTTGTGGACGTAGAAGGTCGCTTCCGAGCCGTGGGTGCGGAGTTCGTACGTCAGCGCGTAGTAGTCGGCTTCGAATGCCGATTCAGGGACCGTGTTGTCGTTCTCACGGACGATGACGACCGGTACTGGGTCCTCGCCGTCGATGCTGTCCTGCAGCGTACTTTCGTTTGCTGCACACTCGGTCTCAGCGTCGTAAGCCGCCAGATACCAGTTGAGCGGGATCGTGTTGCCCCACACCGTACAGACAGGCCGGAAGTCCTTGTGGGCGGTAGAAGCGTTTTCCGTGACGAACGATCCGCCGTCGTCTATCGAGCCATCGTAGACCAGGACGTCGGCCCCGTCGTGCACTGGGGAGATATGTTGGATCTGTTCGAGGGCCGGCCGGAGGTCGTCACCGGGCTGGCCGTATTGGACGAGCGGATTGTCCCCCGATCGGGCGTTAGCCCCGTACGCGCCAGCGACGGCCGTCGAGACAACCAGTACGGCAACGAAGCCGATGACGACCGTCGAGAGGCCGAATTCGATCTGGTCGTCGTGACGGATGGCGTCGATCGCCCACCGGCCGAATAGGCCAAGTCCCACCGCAGCGGGAATGGCGAGGGGAACGAGCGTGTGAGTCATACCCCACTTCCAGCCACTCCCGATCGAGAACGTCAGCGGGTAGCCCAGCCAGGAGGCTACGCCAGCGTAGGTCATGAACAACACCAGCGTCCGGCTCCGGGCGGCAGCGTACCGTTCCCGCACGAATCCGATCGCCGCGAGGAGCAGTAGCGGGAAGGACTTGACGAGCAGCCCTTCGGTCATCGATCCGAGGCGTTCGAGATAGGGGACCGTGTTGCTCGTGCCACTGACTTCTGGTGGCCCGGGGAGGTCAAGGACGACCCCGTCGAGGCCACCGAACTGGAAGTACTCCGCCGTCGGATAGACGACGTACGCGAACGTATCGACGACGAGCGTGGGGAGTTTCAATGGCGCAGTCACCGCGTCCCACAGGCCGAGGGTCGCGCTGGCGTCACTTGGGGGGTAGAGCATCCCGGCCATTCCCCCGCCCCGGGGCGCGAACATGAACACGAACAGCGCGACGAACAGTACGGCCACGCCGAGGCTGTGGCCACCGTAATACAAAATCCAGCCCAGCAGGCTTCGACTCCCGTCGAACAGTCGGTCGCGGATACCGCCCAATTTCGACCTGACGAGCGCGCCCGCACTCCGATACGCCCGGGGGCGGTAGAAAGCCGCGTCGAGACAGAGTGCGCCGGCTCCCAGCCAGGTGATGACGTACAGGGGTGCGTTCTCCTTGGAAGCAATCCCGAAGACGAGCAACGCTGTCGCGCCGTAGACGTATCGCGGCTTGCGGGTATCGTAGAAGCGAACGAGCAGGCCAAACGCGGTGAACATGAACGCCGCGACCAGCAGATCGCTGCGCATGAACCGAGAGTAGTACAGCAACACGGGGTTGGCCGCAAGCAGCGCTGCCAGGGCGACCGTCTCGATATCGTCGAGATGTTCACGATATAGCAGTGCCACAATCGGCAGGAGACCGCCGATCACCGCGACCGGCAGGCGGGCAACGAAGTCGTTCGCACCGAGGAGCCCGAAGAGGTACCGGCCGACGTGCTGGATAAAGGGGCCGTGGGTGTGGGAGTTGTACGCGAAGTGGCCCGTCTCTACGGCGTGATCGACCCAGTAGGCGACCCGGGCTTCGTCCCAGTGAGCGACACGCCAGCCGAGTTGAAAGAACCTGGCCAGCAGGCCAAGTGCCGCCACCGCGAGGACGGCGACGACGACTGGATGGGTCCGGACGTAAGCCCGGACCCGCTGGCCAGGCCCCGTCCCAGCGGCGGGATCGGTGGCCGCGAAACCGTCGGACATACTGACTTGCTGTGGGCCGGGGGGTTAGAATCCTTCTGGTATCCGAAACGGACGCCCCCAGTCTGGGAGCAAGTGACGTCTCTTAGGTCTGTTCGGGAGGGCACAGACCCGGAGCGAATAGGGTCGACGCGCGTGGCCTAGCTGTGGATGCCCATCGCCTCGATCTGTTCCTGGTAGCGGTTGCGGATCGTGACTTCGGTCACCTGGGCGACGTCGGCGACTTCGCGCTGGGTCTTCTTCTCGTTGCAGAGCAACGAGGCGGCGTAGATCGCGGCGGCAGCATAGCCCGTCGGGGATTTCCCCGAGAGCAGCCCCTTCTCGGCGGTGGTCTCGATGATCTCGTTGGCTTTCGACTGGACTTCCTCTGAGAGATCGAGTTCCGAGCAGAAACGGGGGACGTACTTCTTGGGGTCGACGGGTTCCATCTCCAGGCCGAGTTCCTGAGAGATATACCGGTAGGTCCGGCCGATCTCCTTGCGTTCGACGCGGGAGACTTCGCTGATCTCCTCTAAACTCCGCGGGATGCCTTCCTTCCGGCAGGCGGCGTACAGTGCCGAGGTCGCGACACCCTCGATCGAGCGGCCGCGGATGAGGTCCTCGTCGAGTGCGCGACGGTAGATGACCGACGCGACCTCGCGTACCGAGCGCGGGACGCCCAGTGCCGAGGCCATGCGGTCGATCTCGCTCAGAGCGAACTGCAGGTTGCGTTCGCCCGCGTCCTTGGTCCGGATGCGTTCCTGCCACTTGCGCAGGCGATGCATCTGGGAGCGTTTCTTCGAAGAAATGGAGCGGCCGTAGGCGTCTTTGTCCTTCCAGTCGATGGTCGTCGTCAGCCCCTTATCGTGCATCGTCTGGGTCGTCGGCGCGCCCACCCGGGATTTCTCCTGGCGCTCCTCGTGGTTGAACGCCCGCCACTCCGGTCCTGGATCGATGTTCTCCTCCTCGACGACGAGGCCACAGTCGTCACAGATGATCTCGCCCCTGTCTGCGTCCTTGACGAGATTGTCAGAATCGCACTCCGGACATTCTCTCACCCCCTCTCGTTCGTCGGATTCGGTCTCGGATTCACGCTCGCGCTCCCGCTGGCGGGTGGACCGTGTCATCGCACTTTTATAGTAGCAGTGTCTCCCGACTTAAATCCTTGGATTTAATTTATCCCTATTGTCACATCAACCAGCGAGGGAGTCCACTCGAACGGCCTGGAGAACGAGTCTCCCGGCCAGTAGCGGGGCTTTGCCGGTTACCGTCGCCGGGTAGGAGTTGCCGTGCGTCTAGTGGCCGTTGGACGTCGATTCGGCTCAGTGCTGTGATTGAGCTGGCTCGAAACGCAGGCGGCAACTGGCATGTTCGTGTCGTGCAGCCAGAGCACTGGGCGGTCGGTGGATCGGAACGCCCTAACACGATGGCGGCCTATCGTCTTTCGATGCCGGTTATCGAGTGTGACGAGGCGGCTGCTCGACAGCGACTGGAAGCCGCTGGGGTCGACATCGAGGCAGGGAACACGGATCACGAGCGCTGGCGGGCGAGTCAGGCTGGTGCGACGGCGATCGCCTACGACGGGAAGGTCGTCGTGCAGGGCAGTGACGCCGAGCGGCTCACTGCCGTGTTACGAGAGGAGGGCGGACGTGCACACGTCTACGTCGACGGTGCCTCACGGGGTAATCCCGGCCCGGCGGCGATCGGCTGGGTGATCGTAACTGGTGAGGGGGGCATCGTCACCGAAGGGGGCAAGCGAATCGGGCGCGCGACGAACAATTACGCCGAGTATGCAGCATTGGTCCACGTACTGGAGATCGCCGAGGAGTACGGCTTCGAGAGCGTCGAGATCCGGAGCGATTCGGAGCTGGCCGTGCGCCAGATTCGTGGCGAGTGGGACACGAACGATCCGGACCTGCGCGAACAGCGGGTCCGGGTCCGGGAGCTGTTGACGGGCTTCTCGGCGTGGTCGATCGAACACGTCCCCCGCGAGATCAACGAACGGGCCGACCGACTGGCAAACGAGGCCTTCGAGGATGACTGACGACGACGAGCCGGCGCCGGCCGGCGAAGACAGTGAGCTCCCGCCGGACGTACTCGAGGAAGCGGTCCGGCTGACGCGGCTGGCCCGACGGACGGACGGTGAGCGCGCCGAGACCCACCGCCAGCGCCGTGACGCCATGCTGGCCACTCACGGATACGAGGCCCGCCTCCGTGCGGACGACGACGGCGACGTCCTGGTCTGCTATCCGGCCGAGTGGCTCCGGGATGGTGAGGTCGTCTTCGACCGCATCGAGGACCGATCGCGCGGGGTCGAGCGGCCACTCGCCGGCGAGGACGACTGGGATGTCGTCGAAGCGGCAAACCGGGAGATTGTCGCCCGCGTTGGCGAACATCACGGTCCCGTACACGAAGCCAACGTCCGGGCGTTCGCGGATTTCCTCGGGAACCACCACGTCTGTCGGATCGCTGTGGCGACGTCGGCCCAGGTTCGGGAGTTTCGCGAGGAGTACTATCCGCGCAACGTCTGGCCCGACGACGAACAGCGAGCCGTCTTAGAGCAGTCGCTCCGGATCGCCTTCGACGTCGCTGGGGTCGAACACCCCCCAGTGTGAAAACTTATCGAACGTCTTCGAGGAGCGCTTCGAGGTCGTCGGCTCGATCTTCGGTCTGGACGATCTTCGAGAACTCCCAGGAGAGCTGTTCGAGCAGGACGTCGTAGCCCTTCTCGGTCAGCGAGTACTCGTTGGTTCGCTTGTCGAGTTCACTTTTCTCGACTAACTCCATCTCGACGAGGTCGTCGAGATTGGGGTACAGCCGCCCGTGATTGACGTCAGAACTGTAGTACGTTTCTAGTTCGCGTTTGACAGCGAGTCCGTAGCGTGCCTCCTCGGCGAGGATAGCCAGGATGTTCTGCTGGAATGCGGTCAGTTCTCGGGCAATACTCGGTGCTTCCGTCTCAGCCTGCGCCTCTGACATGGTAGGATATATGTCATCACGCCATTTAACCTTTGTTAACTGTAACGATCATCTGCGTAACTCCCGGAGCCGATTTTCGCAAGACGGAAAAGCGATTGATGGCCGATCGATCACCCTCCGTAGCAGACAGTGGGCCGGATGCCGGGCAACTCGAAAGGCATTTTTGGTGGCCTGCCGCAGACGGAGATGATGGTGAACCTCTTCGAAGACCTCGAAACGGGACCGAATCCGCCCGAAGAGATCTACGCGGTCGTCGAGTGCCTCAAGGGCGAGCGCAACAAGTACGAGTACGACAAGGACATCCCCGGCGTCGTCCTCGATCGGGTCCTGCACAGCAACGTCCACTACCCCTCTGATTACGGGTTTATCCCACAGTCGTACTACGACGACGGCGATCCGTTCGACGTACTCGTTCTCGTCGAAGACCAGACGTTCCCGAGTTGTGTCATCGAGGCCCGTCCGGTCGCGCTGATGAAGATGGACGACGACGGCGAGGCCGACGACAAGGTCATCGCCGTCCCCACCGAGGACCCCCGCTACGATCACATCGAGGACCTCGACGACATCCCACAGCAGACCCTCGACGAGATCGACGAGTTCTTCGCGACGTACAAGAACTTAGAGGAAGGCAAAGAGGTCGAGACGCTGGGCTGGGAGGACAAACAAGCGGCGATGGACGCGATCGAACACGCCCAGGACCTCTACGAAGAAGAGTTCGCGTAAACGGACGGTCATCGCCGGAACAACTCTTTTGCGGGAAGTCCCCGACTGGCTGGTATGGACGACCAGCGGGACCTCACTGCCCGCGTTCGGGACGGGTACGATCGCATCGCTGCCGAGTACGACGAGCAACGCTCGACCGACGACACTGACGTGTCCCTCGTCGAACGGTTTCGGGACGCTCTCGGGGCGAACGCAGCTGTCCTCGACGCTGGGTGTGGTACGGGGACACCGGTCACTGCGTTGTTGGCCGAAGAGTGTACAGTGACCGGCCTCGATCTTTCTCGCGAACAACTGTCGTTGGCGACCGATCGTCTTCCGGCCCACTCGTTCGTCGAGGGAGAGATGACGCGATTACCCTTCGCTGAGGACAGCTTCGACGGACTCACCTCGTTCTACGCGGTCATCCACGTGCCCCGGGAACGCCACGAAGACGCCTTCTCGGAGTTCCATCGCGTCTGTCGGCCCGGAGCGCCCGTGCTCTGTACGGTCGGTGATACCGATTGGGCGGGCCACAACGAGGACTGGATGGGGATGGGCGGACCGATGTATTGGGACATCCCCGGACTGGACCGAACCCGGAAGCTGCTCGACGACGCCGGATTCAGCGTCGAGGGCGTCGATCGCGTCATGGATGACGTCGCCGACGAACCGGCGAAGAAACCGTTCGTCTGGGCGCGTGCCTGACACCGAGTACGAACGCCTTCGCGTCGCCAGTCGGGATCGGCCGGCTGATGTGTCCCGGTTATCACCGCCCGTTGCGGCCATGCAGTATAATTATGGGTAATTATTTGAGTGTGTCAGCCCTACGTTTGTTCGTGATGGCCACCGAACGCCCCGCTGTCGGGATCGACCACCCGACCGTCGTGCCAGAGAATTTCCGCCACGAAGACTCCGTAGAAGCGCCAACGAGCGCCTCGACAGACGGAGACTGATCGCTGCCCGTTTTGCCGGTGTCGGTGTGGCCCGTCAGGGACGGCCGCGAAAAGAACCTTCTTGTGTCAGTCACCAGTACCGCCGAGTATGGGACTGTTCGATCGGATTCGCGGCGACGACGAGCCCCGGGTCGCCTTCTTCGGCATCGATGGCGTCCCGTACAGCCTGATCGCCGACAACGAAGATCGCTTCGAGAACCTCACTGCTATCGCCCAGGAGGGGGCTGGCGGCGCCATCGACAGCATCGTGCCCCCCGAGTCCAGCGCCTGTTGGCCATCGTTGACGACGGGCGTCAACCCGGGTCAGACGGGTGTCTACGGCTTTCAGGACCGAGAGGTCGGGTCGGCGGAGACGTACGTCCCGATGGGGAACGACGTCCAGGCGACCCGCCTGTGGGACCGCGTGCAGTCGGCCGGCCGGGACGCGACGGTGATGAACGTCCCCGTCACGTTCCCGCCCCAGCGTGACGTCCAGCGAATGGTCTCCGGGTTCCTCTCGCCCGGCGTCGAAAAGGCGGCTTATCCCGACGAAATCCGCGAGACGCTCCAGGACAGCGACTATCGGATCGACGTCAACGCCAAGCTCGGCCACAACGACGACAAGACGGAGTTCATCGAGGATGCCCACGAGACACTCGAGAAGCGCTTCGAGGCCTTCGAGCAGTACGTCCACGGCGACGACTGGGACCTCTTTTTCGGGGTCTTCATGACCACCGACCGCGTCAACCACTTCCTGTTCGAAGACTACGAAGAAGACGGCCAGTACAAGGAAGAATTCCTGGAGTTCTACGAGAAAGTCGACGACTACCTGGGTCAGCTCCGCGAGTTGCTGGCCGACGACGTGACGATGGTCGTTGCCTCCGATCACGGCTTTACCACCCTCGATCACGAGGTTCACTGCAACGAGTGGCTCCGGGAAGAAGGCTGGCTGAGCTACGACGCCGACGAGCCCGAAGAACTGGGCGATCTCGACGAGTCGACGAAAGCCTACTCGTTGATTCCCGGCCGCTTCTACGTCAACCTAGAAGACCGCGAGGCGAACGGTAGCGTTCCGGAAGACGACTACGAGAGTGTCAGAGCCGACCTCAAAGCGAAGCTCGAAGCCTGGGAAGGGCCGGACGGCCGCCCCGTGGCCGATCGTGTCGTCACCAAAGAGCAAGCGTACCGTGGCGAACACGACGATATCGCCCCCGATCTGGTCGTCATCCCCAACCACGGCTTCGATCTGAAAGCCGGGTTCAAGGGCGATTCAGACGTCTTCGGTGTCGGGCCACGCAACGGCATGCACAGCTTCGATAACGCCTGCCTGTTCGTCGACGACGATGACGCCCGGATCAGCGACGTCGATCTGTACGACATCGCGCCGACGCTCCTCTCGTTGCTGGACGTCGAGTACGATCGGGCTGCATTCGACGGCTCGAGCCTGGTCTGACGGGCCGATCGACCGCCCGACTCACCTGCGGGCGCGTGCCACAGATTTTTGCGCTGAGGTCGCGTATCAGCGAGCGAATGGAGCTGGATCTCGACGGGGACTTGGCTGGTGACCTCACAGCCGAGGCGACCGAGCGTGGCTTCGACAGCCCCGAGGCCTATGCCCGGTGGCTACTCGAACACCGAGAGGCCGTACTTCGTCCGCCCGGCGAGCAACTCGCGTCCCGTATCGACGCCCTGGAAAGCGAAATCGAACGGCTCCGGGGCGCGATCGAGGCTACCGGCTCGCTCGAGGACGTATCGATCGAGGCCGAAGAGTGGATCGACGAGTCTCGCGACCAAACGGCGTGGGACGACGACACGGAGACGGCTGAAGCCGGCGGTTTCGAGTTTGCCGGCGACACAGAGACGGAGAGTGATGGGCCGGACACACCGGCGGAATCGTCGCCTCCCAGCGAGACCGAAGCCGGATCCGCGACGAGTCTCGACTCCCAAGACGAGCAGCCCACGCCCGACACTCTCGAAGACACGGGCGTCAGCGAGTTCGCCTATTCGGACGATCTCGAACCGCCATCGGAGAGTGGCGACGAGCCAGCTGAAGCCGACGACGCGGGCGAGAAGGCGGAAGGCGGCGCCGACGACGACGAGATCGCCGACGCGATCGCCGATATCGATCTGGCCGAAGAAGACAAAGCGGCAGACGCCGACTCGAACGGCGAGTAAGGACCGTCAAAAGAGGTCTTCGAGTTCGTCGTTCTGGAAGTCGTCGACCGGATCGTTCGGTTGGTCGTTTGCGCCCTGGTAGGCTTCGGCCGCACGGTCGAGGAAGGCTTCGAGCCGCTGGGAGCGTTCGACGCCGCCAAGCAACACCAGTGCGGCGAGGCGCTCACTGTCTAGTGGAAAGTCACCGCCCCGTACTTCGAGACTGCCGGTCTCTTCTTCGAGCCAGCGACGAGCGCGCTCGACGCCCTTCCGTGAGATACGGTCGGGCTGGCCGGCGATGACGAGCAGGGCCGTTTCGGCCTCGACGGCGTTCGGGAGGCTGGTCCCAGTCAGGAGGGCGTTGCGCGTGAGGCTCGTGATCGTGTTGACGTTCTCGGCGCTGTCCTCGCTTGCCTGTGCGCTTGCGTAGCCAAGCGCCGCGAGTCCACCCGGCCGGAGCGTGTTGATGATCTCACTGGAGTCGACGACGCTCTCGCCGACACCCTCGACGACTTCGCCCGAGGCAAGCAGGAGGCCGATCCGCTGGGCGATGTTGTCGTTGATCGTCGAGAACCCTTCCGCGACGCTCTCCTCGGCAGAGTGCCAGGCGTCGTTGTCCACGAGTAGCGTCGCATCGGCTTCCCGGGCAGCGGTCTTCAGCGAGCGGCCCGCGTTGGCCTGGTAGATCGAGCCCTCGCTCCGTCCGGGGAGGATACCCAGAACGTACACTGGCACGTCGTAGATCCGCTTGAGTTCCTTTGCCAGCACTGGTGCGCCGCCCGACCCGGTGCCACCGCCCAGGCCGGCCACAACCATCAGTGCCTCCGCCCGGGAGGTAATTCGGCCGTCGAGGCCGTCCAATACCTCCGTCGCTTCGGCTTGCATGATCTCGGCGCCGAGTTCGTTGTCACCACCCACGCCGTGACCTTTGACCCGATCTTGGCCAATGACCATCGTCTCGATATCGAGCGCCTGGAGGTCGGTCTTAGCCGTATTGACGGCTAATGCCCCCTGAACGGCGTCGTATCCCCGTTCGTAGTCGTGGGTTGCCAGCGCCTCGGTGACCTTCCCACCGGCCTGGCCGAGACCAATCAGGACGACCTTCATACCCACAGCCTTGAGTCAGCGGGTATTCAACCTTGTGACAATTCACGAGTCGACGGAGGTTCGTCCCGCCGCCGGTTCGCGTTCCGGTGGCGACGCGCCCTTGTAGGGCCAGGCCCTATCGAATCCATGTTCGACGATATCGATCCCGGCGAGCACGATGCCGTGTCACTCCGGCAGGCCTTCGAGACGGCTCTGCAGACGACCGTCGAGACGGCCGGCGTCGAGACGGTCCGGGACCGGACGGCCCTCGATCGGGAGACGATCGCGGCGATTGCCGCCGGGGAAGGACTCGATCTGACGGTCGCCGATGCGGCAGCGATCCGCGCCCTCGAGGATAGCCGTGATGCCCACGCAATCGCCGCCGACGCCCGCGACCGCCTGCTGTTGGCGATGTCGAGTGCCGTCCTCGACGTCGACGGACTGGCGGGCGCTCTCGACGCCGACGTGACTGCCAAAGAACTCCAGCAGAAAATCGAGGGGCGCCACCCGATGGGTCTCGGGGAGTATGCAGACGTGCTGGCCGCCGTCACGGAGGAACGGTGACCCGGGTCGTCATTCTTGGCTGTGGGTACGTGGGCTGTGCGCTGGCGGGCCAACTCACCGACTCCGATGTCGTCGGCGTGCGCCGGTCGGACGCAGGACTGGCAGCCGTCGAGGCAGCCGGTGGACGGCCGGTACAGGCAGACGTGACTGTGCCGGATGCCCTCGAAGCTGTGCCCGACGCCGACTGGCTGGTCTTTGCGGCGAGTGCCGGCGGTCGCGACGCCGAGGCGGCCCGGGACACCTACGTCGAAGGCCTCAAGACGGCCATCGACCATTTCGCCGCTCGATCCTCGCCCCCCGAGCGAATCGTCTACACTTCGAGTACGGGCGTCTACGGCGACCACGATGGAGCCCAGGTCGACGAAGATACCGCCCTGCAGCCGACGACCGAGAAGACCCGTGTGCTGGTCGAGGCCGAACGGATCGCCCGCCAGCGGCCCCCGGCAGGCATCGACGGGACAGTGGCTCGGTTCGGTGGGCTGTACGGTCCAGATCGGTACCGACTGGAGCGATATCTCGACGGGCCAGTCACGGCGGGCCATCTCAATATGGTCCATCGAGAAGACGCGGCCGGTGCGGTTCGCTTCCTGCTCGAAGCAAACCACGGGCGGAACGCTGTCGTCAACGTCGTCGACGACGAACCCGTCGAGAAGTGGGCGTTCGCCGACTGGCTCGCAAGTCAGTGTGAGGAACCCGACCCGCCCAAAGAGACACTGGCGAGCCGTCTCGAAGCTGTCGACTCCGACCAACGGCGACAGCGCCTTCGAGCGAACAAGCGCGTCAGTAACGACCGCCTCCGGGAACTCGGATACGAGTTTGCCTACCCCACGTTTCGTGAGGGGTATCGAGATGCGATCGCCCAGTACCTCGCCGACAGCGACGAGACCTGACGGGTGGCCCACCCGGGCCGAAAGTTCTTAACAGCCGGGAGAGACAGTGACCGGTATGTCGGCTTCGGTGCCCGCGGACATCGGGGAGACGGCCGCGTCGCTGCTCGCCGAGGGCAGGGAGTTCGTCGCGGCCGACCCGCTTCTCGCTGGGGCGATCGTCCTCACGGGGTTGCTCGTCGTCGTCGGGCTCGCGGTGATCGTTCGCCGTCGCAGGCGCACGCCGGGCACGCGCCTTCGCAACGTACTGGCCGGGTACGATCAGGTAAGCGTCTTGCTGCACCCGAACCCCGATCCGGACGCGATGGCGGCCGCCCAGGGCGTCGCCGAACTGGCCGCAAGCGTCGACACCGATTGTACTCTCAAACACCCCGGACAGATCCGCCACCAGGAGAATCGCGCCTTCGAGACGGTTTTAGAACTGGATCTCGATCGAATCGAGGAGGCGGCTGCACTCGACGGCGAGGCGGTAGTGTTGGTCGATCACAACGAGCCACGCGGATTTGCGGGCGCTGACGGTGTCTCACCCGTAGCGGTCGTCGACCATCATCCGGGCGACGGAACGGGGTCGTCGTTCACCGACGTTCGCCCGTCGTACGGCGCCTGTGCGACACTCGTCACCGAATACCTCGACGCTCTCGGGTTCGAGCCGATCGATCCAGATGCCGCGACCGCGATCGAGACCGGCGAGCATCTCCCCCCGGACGTTGCGACAGGCTTGCTGTATGGCATCCAGGCCGATACGAACCACCTCACGAAGGGCTGTACCTCGGCCGAGTTCGAGGCTGCCTCGTATCTCTACCCAGGTATCGACGAAGATGCCCTCGATCGCGTCGCGAATCCGGAGATCGATACGGCGGTCCTCGAAACCAAAGCCCGGGCGATCATGGAGCGGGACGTCCGTGGGGCCTTCGCCGCCAGCGACGTCGGCGAAGTCTCGAACGTCGACGCGATTCCACAGGCGGCCGACGAGCTCCTGTGTCTCGAAGGCGTGACAGCAGTCGTCGTACTTGGCGAGTCCGACGGCCGCCTCCACCTCTCGGGGCGCTCGCGTGACGATCGCGTCCACATGGGAAAGGCACTCCAGGCAGCCGTCGACGGTGTCCCGATGGCCGAAGCCGGCGGACACGCTCGAATGGGCGGCGGTCAACTGCGTCTCGATCACATGGCCGGTCTCGGACCGAGCGAGGGCGTCTCCAGAGACGAGCTCTACGAACGCCTCTTCGAAGCGATGACTGGCGATCGACAGTAGCAGCCCCTGAGATACCGCTTTTCTCGATCATCCGCGAAGATGACACCTCGGCCAAGCGGTATCACGGCGGGCCTCACGAAGTGGCTGTGCGGACGTTTCGAGCCGACGAGGACCTACAAGTGTGTCGACACGAGTGGCGTCTGCGAAACCGACACGACCAAAATCAGGCGCTTCCGGAGAGAGCGAAGCGTTAGCTCGCGGCGATGACGTCGTCGATGCGGACGATCATCGTCGCGGCCTCGGTCGCACTCTCGAGGGCTTCGCGTTTGACGGCAGCAGGATCGATCACGCCTGCTTCGAGTGGGTCGGCGACGACGCCGGTCTGGCCCTCACTGATGAGCCCAGAGAGATCGCCGCCCTCGTAGGCAGCCCGGAGGTCGACCAGGGCGTCGATCGGGTCCATGCCGGTGTTCGTCGCGAGCGTGCGGGGAACGACATCGATAGCATCGGCGAACGCTTCGACGGCCAACTGTTTGCGACCCTCGACGCCGGCGGCTTCCGAGCGGACGTGGTCGGCGACCGCGATCTCGGTCGCACCGGCACCCGGGACGACACCACCGTGTTCGAGGGCAGCGGTCACGACGTCCAGGGAATCCATGATCGCGCGTTCGAGTTCGTCGACGACGTGTTCGGTGCCACCGCGGGCGAAGATCGTGACGGCCTCGGCGGCCGTGCCGCCTTCGATAAACGTCAGCTCCTCGTCGCCGTACATGCGGACGGACACACTGCCGGCCTCACCGAGGTCGCCGGCTTCGATATCTTCGACGGACCCGACGCGGCTCGCGCCGGTCGCGCCGGCGATGGCTTCCAGATCGTCCGAGCCCTCGATCGCCAGGATGCCGTGCTTGGCGAGGTACGCGCCAACCCGATCCTCGACGTCACCACTGACGAACACGACCTCGACGTCGAGATCGGCCAGTTGCTGGGCGTAGCCGCGCAGTTCCTCCTCTTCGGCCTCGATAGCGGCGTTGAGCTGATCGACGTTGTTGACGTTGTACTCGGCGTCGATGTTGCTCTCACGCAGGTCGAGATCGCTGTCGATGACGGCGATCGCGGCGTCCTCGACGGTACGGGGCATGTTGTCGTGGACCGGTTCCTCGTCGACGATGACACCTTCGACGAGTTCGGTCGCGCTAGAGGAAGAACCGACCTGAGCGTGGATCGTAATGTTCTCACGCTCGACGCGGCCGTCACGGACGTGGCTGATCGCTTCGACGACCGTCTCCGCGAGGGGGCCAGCAGCGACATCGCCGGTCCCTTTGCCAGTCATGCTGGATTCGGCGACCTCGATCAGCGATTCGTCGTCCAAGTCACCGTCGACGACGAGATCGTCGACGGCCTCGCGGGCGATCCGAGCAGCCTCGTGATACCCCTCGACGATCGTCGTCGCGTGGACATCGTCATCGAGCAGGTCCTCGGCTTTGGCCAGCAGTTCGCCGGCGAGGATCGAGGCCGTCGTCGTGCCGTCGCCGACTTCCTCTTCCTGGGTCTCGGCGACTTCGACGAGCATGTTCGCGGCGGGATGCTCGATGTCCATCTCGTCGAGAATCGTCGCCCCGTCGTTGGTGATAACGACGTCACCGTCGGAGACGAGCATCTTGTCCATCCCACGGGGGCCGAGGGTGGTGCGGACGGCCTCGCTGACCGCCTTCCCCGCGGAGATATTCGAACTCTGTGCATCTTTGCCCTGTGTGCGCTGGGAGTCGTCGCTAAGAATAAACATCGGCTGACCGCCCATGCGCGGCTGTCCGGACTGTGACATAGTGGATCTTCACTTAGTTCATCCATTGCGGTTCTATATAAATATTGCTATCCGCGCTTAGAATCCACCCAGAGCGGGACGCCCCAGGGTAGCACCGTTGGCCGTGCCAAGGGCCGTTAAGACGGCTATAGCGGCAGTCGACGGAACGTACCGCAACAAGCCACCGAGGCCGCCTTCCGAGCAATTCCAATGTGTGAGCTGGGACGATCGACAGCCCACGGCACTCCCAGACGACTGTGTACGGACAACGCTCGCGGCGTGCGGGAAGGGCACCGGGGAAAGCTCGTCGGCCCACGATTGGTACCGGGACGGCGTTTGAGTGGCAGGGAGACGGCGTGATGGAGCGATGTAGCATGCATCGTTCGGGATTGAAACGCAGAAATCGCGGTTCGAATCCAACAGCCAAGGTGCCAGGAGCCGGCAGGGTTGGGTTTTTCAGCGGACGCAGAGTAGGAACAACTCGGCGACATTGGGACACTGGTGGTGAACCACCAAGAGAGGCGACCGAACTGCCGGACCGGAGCGCTGTCTCGGTCAGGAACACGCCGACAGCCTGGCGAAGTGACGGCCGGCACCGAACATCACGTCACGGTCGAGCGCCACTGAGTGCCGATTCCGACGGCGACCGCGCCCTCAGCGTTCGAGGACGAGGATATGGCGATCGAGGGACCGGTGGACACGACGCTGGAAGTGGGCTGTGACGGTCCAGCCAGCTTCCTCGGCGACGGTCTGCCAGGACCGATCGCCGACGATGACTGTCCGGGCCGCGAGTCGTCGGGCGTCCGCGAGTGCGTCGCCAACCAGCGCCGCCAGCGTCTCGCCGGTGATCTTCGTCTGTCGGCCGTAAGGCGCATCGAAGACGACCGCGTCGGCGGCATCGTCCGCGAACGGGAGTCGACGCGCGTCCCCCCGGCAGACGGCAAACTCCTCGTCGATCAGGGTGCCCAAATTCTCTCGGGTACCCTGGACCATCTTTTCGAGTGCGTCGACGCCGACGGGCGTGGCACCGACGAGCCCTGCCTCGATCAACAGCCCGCCGGTGCCACACATCGGGTCGAGAACGGTCGTGCCGGGCCGCGCACCAGCGATATTGACCAGCGCACGGGCGAGTGTGGGATCCATGCTACCGGGCTGGAAGAACGGGCGCTCGGTCGGGGCGCGTTCGGTAAACGTCCGTGGTGGGTCGGTAGCGAGCCACCCGATCGCACAGGCCCCTGCGTCCGCGCCGGACGCGACGTCGGCAGCCGGAGAGTCGCCAACCGACGGGGAGCCAGCGAAGACGACACGGAGTTCGTGATCTGGGTCCTCAAGATCGACGGTAAAGCCCGCTTCGACCAGCACCGAGCCGAGTTCGCGCTCTGTGGCCTGGGTGCTCACACCAGTCGCCCCCCTGACGTCACGGGCGCGGACGGCAACAGATCCCGTGCGGTCGAGCGCCGCCGATTCGAGAGTCTCTCGGGCCGCCGCAATTGTTGGCTGGGCCGTCCCGAGGAGGTCGCTCACGCGATGGGTGAGCGAAAGCGTCGAAGCCTGCGCGGAGATTTCCTGAGCCGTC
The DNA here is from genome assembly GCF_009797925.1 of Halorhabdus sp. CUG00001. Lineage (NCBI taxonomy): Archaea > Methanobacteriati > Methanobacteriota > Halobacteria > Halobacteriales > Haloarculaceae > Halorhabdus > Halorhabdus sp. CUG00001. Next base: position 2,387,332 of record NZ_VOLB01000001.1, on the reverse strand, counting down.
GCGAGCCCGCCGGCAACGACGGTGACATCACTAGCAGCACTGGCTGCCTCGGTGGCCGCGAAATCGTCGTCGGTGCCGGCTAGTTCCAGCAGATACACGGTAGCACGGTCGCGGCGTCGGCGCTTGGCTCTGGCGGTTCGGTGTCGCAAACGGACGGTGGTGAGCATCGTTGGAGCAGCGTGTCAAAGATCCCGTTATAGTCGATTTACTGCGGGGCAACCTGGGATGTGAAAATATGAAGACAGATATAGTGACAGAAAGCAGTGCAAGAGATAGAGGGTATATTCAACACGACGACCCGTTTTCGTATCACAACTCCTGAACTCTCCGTTCACTGTGTCTTGGCACCCACGCAGAGAGCGTTCGCTTGCCGGTTCGGAAGCCGACTTTCCCACCACAAAGCCTATCCCGGCAAACTCGGTCGCTCCGCTATGACAGGTTCATCTCGTCGTGCAGTCCTTCGGTACATGGGGATCGGGTTCGGGGCTGGTCTCACAGGGTGTTCAGGCCTCTCTACTGACCAAACAGAACCGACCACCGAGCCTGTAAAGGATACGACAACAACCGCCGGGCCGACCACCGAACCGCCAGAGCCCACAGCAACCACCGAGCGGACGGACACGCCGTTCCCGTGTGCAACCGACCACGAACTCCCGTACTCAATCCCGGGAGCAGCGGAGACATACCAATCGGGAAGTGTCGAGATTCGAAACCAGACTGCATCCAAAACAACGGTCACGCTCGCCATCGCGCACGACGACAACACATTCTTTGCATGTTCACAGACACTCACCAACGGCGAATCACTGTCGTTCGACGGCGTGACAGCCACAGCTGGTCGGTATACCGTTACAGTGTCCGTCGAGGAGGGCCGGTCAACGACAACGGAGTGGCGGATCCCGTCAGAGCAGAACTATCCGATGTTACTCGTTAGTATTCGCGGCGATGATGAGCCAGTCATCGGGTGTCCAGGAGACCGCGAAGTCTCGATACAGGTCCGTAACGTGACCGACAGCAGTGCCAGGGCCGAGTTGACCCTCCGGCGTGACGACCGGGTTGTCACAGAGAGATCTGTCCAAGTAGACCCGATGTCCAACACAGATGTGTCACTCCCGCTTCCGATTGGGGATTTGTACGTACTTGAAGTTTCCAGCGAAGAAGGACGGGCTGAAAAGCGCATCTCGGCGTGTCGGGGGTACGAAGAGAAGCGAATCACGGCCACCATCGATTCTGGACAGGTCGAACTCGATTCGAGACGAATCGTTTGGGAGTAGAATCTCACTATCGTTGGGACTTACATCGCCAACATCTACCAAGATGCGTCGTCGCTGAATGGCAACCAACCGGTGACCGATCCGCACCCTGTCTCTTGGACGGAGGACCTGACAGATGTGGCAAAGGAAAGCGCCAGAATTTCGCTATGACACACTTCGGGATACCCAAGGCATATCGCCGATCCCGCCTGTCCGGGCCTGAAATGGCCGGGACCCCGAATATGGGGGTGCTTATATATCTTAAATACCAACCTTTATAAGACTTAAATACGATTTATGACGCGAACCATGGCTGATCCCAAGGAAACGATCAACATCGAAAACGTAGTGGCCTCGACGGGCATCGGTCAAGAGCTCGACCTCCAGAGCGTCGCGATGGACCTGGAGGGGGCCGACTACGACCCCGAGCAGTTCCCCGGGCTGGTCTATCGGACCCAGGAACCGAAGTCGGCGGCGCTGATCTTCCGCTCGGGCAAGATCGTCTGTACCGGTGCCAAAAGCACCGACGACGTCCACCAGAGTCTCCGCATCGTCTTCGACAAATTGCGGGATCTGGAGATTCAGGTCGACGAGGATCCCGAGATCGTCGTCCAGAACATCGTGACGTCGGCGGATCTGGGCCGGAACCTCAACCTCAACGCGATCGCCATCGGACTGGGCTTAGAGAACATCGAGTACGAACCAGAGCAGTTCCCCGGGTTGGTCTATCGTCTCGACGATCCCGACGTCGTTGCGCTACTCTTTGGCTCGGGTAAACTCGTCATCACCGGTGGCAAAGAGCCCGACGATGCCAGAGAAGCCGTCGACAAGATCGTCTCCCGGCTCGAAGAGTTAGGCCTGCTGGAGTAAGCCAGCCCCGGATCGTAGAAGACGGCTCGATTCGGATCGGTCTCTCTCGTCTGTAACCGTCGAGCGTCTGTCGACGGTCAAATCTGTTCTCTCAGGACGTCCGCCAGTCACGGATTCGGACACCGAGTTCGATCGCCGTCCAGAGTAGCGCTCCGAGTATCGCCCCGACCACCCCGTAGAACTCGACGAAGCCGATCCAGGTTGGCAGAATGTACAACGACAAGTCGTAGAACTGCCGAAAGATGGAAACGCCGCTCTCGCCATCGTCGAGCGTCGACGCGTTTCGGAGCCGGTCGATCGGCGGGCCATCCGAACCGGGGCCTGTCCCGAGGCGTTCGGCGTCGTAGGGCATCGTCGAGAGGTCCCGTTCCCAGACGATTTCGTGGTCGGGTGTGACCTCGAGAACGCGTTGTCCGTAGGTATCGACGATCAGTGTGTTACCATTCGGGAGTCGGTCCGCGTCTCGCGGCCAGTGGAGACTGCCACTGTAAGCCCAGGTCCGGGTCCAGGTGTCGTTGGTCCGACGATACTCGACGACACGATCGTTCTCGCTGTCGGCGATCAAGACGACTGGCGGATCGCGCTGGAGAAGGTCCGGATTGTGCTGTTCTTTGATGATGTCGTGGTTGTCCTGTTCGCCGAGTGTCCACTCGACGGTCTTCGTCGAGCGGTTCACGAGCACGACCCGGTCGAAGTTACGGGGACTGAGCAGGAACGCCGAGCCGTTGTCGACGACATCGACGTCGTTGAGGTGGGTGTACCCGCCGACACCGGATGGTTCACTCGACGGGGCCTCACCCGCTTCAGGATACTCCGGGAAGTGCTCGGCGAAGCGATACTCCCAGACGATTCGCTGTGCGCTTGCATCGTAGACGTAGGCGCGGTGGTTGTACTTGTCAGCGACGACGTAGCGATCGTTTCCGAGAGCGTCCACGTCGTGAGTGTCGGAAGGCACCTCGAAGCGGTCGATCAGTTCGTCCGTTTGCCAGTTGTAGACGATAGCCGATCCGTTGCCGCTTGAACGCTCTTCGACGAACAAGAGCCGTTGGGCCGAGAGGGGGTCGACGTCGTAATAGAGGACGTTCTCGGCAGCCGACTCGTTGGCGTACTCCCAGAGCAACTCCCCGGAGTCGGTATCGACTGCGACCACTCGGCCGTGCCCGGACGTGCCGAAGGGTCCCTGGATGCCAGCGAACGTGACATTCGAGAGGGCAGTCGCGTTCCCGTCCACCGTGACGTTCGTGTGAACGGTGTCGGGTTCGTGCGTGAGTCCACTGACGACGGCGGGAGCGAGCAACACGAGGACGACCCCGAGGACCACTAGCCGTCGAAATCGCCAGGACGAGGTGTCGAGGGTCATGGTCCCGTCACTGTCTCTCGAACCGCACGGCCTAGGCTCAGACCGCTGTCGTGAGTCGAGTGACGCTGGACAAGATGCGTCTCGGCGAGGGACACAACCATACTAGCTGAGTGAGTAGTCAAACAGCGGCGATATCTGTCTTGTGATCTGTAGGTGAATTGACCCAGACGGCTGCTTGGTCCCCAGGAAGGCGATCGAAACCCGATCGTACATACCGGCGGCGTTCCAACGGCGAGTATGCTGCTCCAGACCGGGATCGCAGCCCCGATCGTCGCGACGATCGCGATCTTCCTGGCCGTCTCGGTGTTCTATGCGCTTACCCTCCACCTCGCTGCAACCTTCTTCCTCGGCGACGTCCCCAGTCAGAAGGCCGCCACGGTTGGTCCCGTGCCGGCGATCGTCTCGATTCTGCTGGGCCGGTGGGGCATCGAGAGTGTCGCCTTCATCTCGGCAGAACTGGGCGTGCTGGTCGTCGTCAGCGCGACGCTACTGGCCGACGGGCTAGCGATCGCGAGGACCTATCGACTCGATAGATGGGCGACAGTAGCCCTGACGCTGTTGCACTTCGCGTTCGCGACCGCACTCGGGATTTCGCTGGCGAACCTGCTGGGCTTTGTCTGACAGTATTGCTACTCCCGACCACTTCTGCGATCGTATACGAACCGAATATTTTGTCTAGGCAGTTCGTTTGAGATATATACACGCATATCGAGCGGTTTATCACTGTACGGTATTGTACTACTTACACACAATGGCAGACGTCGCGATCATCGGTGGCGGGCCGGCCGGTTTGGCCGCCGCCGTCTACACGGCACGCGCAGACCAGGAAACGCTCGTCTTCGATAAGGGCGATGGCACGACCAGAGACGTCGACTGGATGGAGAACGTCTACGGCTTCCCGGAGGGGGCGAGCGGTCCCGAACTCGTCGACGTAGGCCAGGAGCAGGCGACGAAGTTCGGCGCGGAGATCGTCGAGGAGGAGGTCGTCCAGGTCGGCGAGGAGGGCAACGGCTACGGCATCGAGACTGAGGTCGACGAGTACGCGGTCGAGGGCGTCATCCTCGCGACGGGGGCCTCCTACGAGAGTCCCGCGATCAAAGACGTCGACGACTACGAGGGCGGTGGCGTCTCCTACTGCGTCGAGTGTGACGCCTTCTTCTATCAGGACGCCCCCGTCGCGGTCGTCGGCGCGGGCAACTACGCCGCAAAGGAGGCGATGATGCTGCTGGATTACACCGACGACGTCCGGATCCTCACCAACGGCAAGACCGTCGAGATCGACGACGCCCTCCTCGAACGACTCGCCGAAGAAGGCATCGAACTCATCGAAGCGCCAGCCGACCGGATCGTCGGCGACGACGTGGTCGAGGGCGTCGAGTTGAAGTCCGGCGACGTGATCGACGTCGAAGGTGTCTTCGTCGCGCTGGGTGCGGCCGGCGGGACCGACATCGCGGACATGCTCGGCATTCCCCGCGACGGTGACTACCTCGACGTCGACGGCGAGCAGTACACGGGCGTCGATCGCGTCTACGCCGCGGGCGACATCACCGGCGGCCAACGCCAGGTCAACGTCTCGGTGGGCGAGGGGACCACGGCGGCGATCAACCTCTTAGAGGACTTTCGGGGCGGCGAGTACGTCGACTACAAGAAGATCGAAGCGTAAGGGACGAGTCAGTCGTCCCCTCGGAGTGATCGCAGTCGTTCTCGGACGGATATCACGACGTGCTCCCACCACTCTTTGACGACGCCACGGTCGACCAGTCGTTCGGCGAGTACCACACTCCCGATCCCGAGACCAATGCCGGCGAAGACGTCCGTCAGCCAGTGGATCCCGAGATACATCGTCGAAACGATGACGCTCGTGCCGACGACCGCGGCCACGGGCACCCACCGCGGGTACTCGCGGCGGCTTCGATAGGCCAAGAACATCACAGTGACCGACAGGGACGTGTGTAGTGATGGGAAAACGTTCGTGTTCGTGTTCACCTTGCTCGTCAGGAATTTCGAGGATGGCCACTCCGAATACAGCAAGGGATCGACCAGATCCGGGAGGAGATTCCGCGGCCCGTAGGCGATAAAAAGCAGATAACAGCCCAGGCCGATGACGTAGTTCAGCGAGTACGCCAGCGCGGCCGTCCGCAGCCAGCGATCGTCTGCCAGAACGAGATACGCGACAATCGGGAACACCAGCAGGAAGACGTACCCGTAGATGTACGAAAGAGAGAGCAATCGTGTCACTGTCGGGTGTGCGAACGATTGGACGAACGGGACAAAGCCGCCTTCGAGCGCGTAAATATCGTACGTGATGTTCCACCCGATCATCCAGGAGATTTCCATCCCGGCCTGGCGAACGATGCTATTGACGGCGAGAACGCCACCGAGCACCGCGAGGAACGGCACAGCGGATCGCAGTCGTGTTCGGTACTGGTGCAGAAACGCCCGGAGTCGGGGCCGACCGATGACGACGAGCGACGCGACGGCTACGACCGCGAGCGTCACACCAGTCACAGACGCCAGCAGTTCGAGCAACAGCGTCATCGCACCAGTCGATCACCGTCGTACCGGAAGCCGGCCTCCCGGAAGGCATCCCTGGCAGCCGATTCGTCCAATTCGCCGTCCGTCCCCAGGAACGGGGCAACCGGATCAGTCCCGTCCAATTCTGGCTCCGATGGCGTCCATTCCGTCCCTGCCAGTGGGGTTGCTGCCGGTATCCCATCGCCACCCAATACCGTGTCCACGATCGACGACGGATCGAGAAGTTGGGACAGCAACCGCCGGAAGCGAACGTTGCCGAACGGATCGACCGTCGTGTTGTAGCCCACGTGATAGAACGATCTGGACGTGCCGACGCTGGTTTCGACGGCATCAGTCGGTGCCACGTCGTGAGCGGGACGGACCGGGGTACCCGTCGCGTCGGCTTGTCCCTCTGTCACCAGTGTGATCGCCGCTGTCTCTGAGGGGGCGATCCGCACGAGGAGTTCGTCGAAGGCCGGTTCCGCATCGAACCACGACGGCGGATCGGTCACCCTGAAGTGATTCTCGAACGTCGACAGGACGAGTTCGTCACCGTGTTGCCTGGATTCGAACTGAAGCGGGCCGCTCCCGACAGGGTCGTCGATATTCGGCCACACGAGCGCCTCCGTAATGGCCGTCGAGACGTCGACGCCCGCAAGATCCGCGCTCCCAGTTTTGTCCTCCCAGACGTGCTCCGGCAGGACCGGGACAGTAAACGCGCGTTCGGCGACTGTCTGACTGGTTTCTCCGAACGAAAGGCGGACTGTTGTGTTGTCGACTGTCGTGGCCGATTCCACGAGGGACGTCCGACCGCGGAACCGTGGGGCAGGGACCGAAACGTCCCCGTCGCCGAGTGTCGTATCGTCGAAAAAGCGGTAGGTGAAGGCCACGTCGCTCGCAGTCAGTGACCGGCCGTCGTGCCATGTCGCACCATCTCGGAGTGAAATGGTTGCCGTTGTCTTGGCCGTCTCAGTCTCCCAGTCGATACGCGATGCAAGCCACGGCCGGAGGGTGCCATCGTGCCGCCGTGCCAGCGAGTCATAGAGGAGCCCAGTGATGGTCCCGCGTCGTCGATACTCGACAGCGATCGGGTTGAGGCTCTGGGTGATCCGGGCGTCGGTGTAGGAGACGGCGAGTCGAGTGACGTCGCTCGCCGTCCCGTCGCTGCTGGCTTGGACGTGCAAGTAATCAAGCGGCGTCAATTGGCCGTCGTCGGGCCACCCCTCGAACCGATCCGTTTGGACGACGATCGATTCTGTCGGAAAGCAGATGGGTAACAGTGGTTGAATCGTTGCAATAGACGTCGCGATCTCCTCGATAGTCCGGCGTCGGGACGAGCCAGTGAGTGTGCGCTGAGCGGACAGGGCCTCGTCCAGTTCGAGGTCCGAGAGACCGAACGGGTTCTGCCAGCCAGGCTCGGAAACGAACTGTGAGTGAAGCGTCGCACGCAGGAAGTCAGGCTCGACCCGTGGCGGGAATCGACCGACGTAGACATCGAAATCGTTGTTCAGGACGACGTCACGGAGAAACACTGCCTCGTCCTGCAGGTTGATAGTGGCGTTGATGCCGACGGCGGCCATGTGTTCCTGGAAACGGCGGGCGATTTCGACCGAGGCCTCGTCGTCGTCTGCGGGGACGGTCTTGATCGTCACAGAGACCTGCTCAGGTGAGCGTCGATTGACCAGAGTCCTCGCGCGCTGGAGACACCCACTACTCGATGCGGCAGCGAATGCCGCGAGTAACCCACGACGCGACATGGAGAGCGAACTGTCGCTGTCGGCCGTATAAAACCTTACAATCCAGTTTTCTCCCGTGTAACACATAACAGTAGCGTCTCGTGGTTGGTGAGCAAGACCGCAGGCAGTCCAGTGGCTACCACGGACAGTCCTAGAACGGGCTGGGTAGCCAAGAGTAGACAACAACTCAGTCCGCAACGAATGAAAGCAGTTATTCGAAGGGGGACCAATCAGGATGCACAATGATTGATAGTCACACAGGAGGGGGTCTCGCATGCGCGTCGTAGTGAAATTCGGCGGGACCAGTCTCGGCAGCGGCGAGCGCATCGAGCGAGCGGCCGACTCGATCGCCCAAGTGGTCGAACAGGGCCACGAAGTCGCCATCATCGCGAGTGCGATGGGGTCGACGACCGACGACCTGCTGAGCGAGATCGAGTTCGAGGCCGACGAGGCCGACCGAGCGGAGATCGTCAGCATGGGCGAGCGCACGTCGGTCCGGATGCTCAAGGGAGCCCTGGCGGCCCGCGGGATCGACTCTGCGTTCTTCGAGCCGGGCGTCGAAGACTGGCCGATCATCACCGACGAGTACGGCGAAGTCGATGTCGACGAAACCCAGAAACGTGCCCACGCACTCGCTGGCCAGCTACAAGACGTCGTGCCCGTTATCACCGGATTCCTGGCGGAAGACCACCACGGTGACGTCACGACGCTCGGCCGCGGCGGCAGCGACACGACCGCCGTGATGCTCGGCAGCTACATGGAAGCCGACGAGGTGATCATCGTCACCGACGTCGAGGGTGTCATGACCGGCGATCCGCGCGTGGTCGAAGGCGCTCGCAACGTCGGCGAGATCACCGTCGACGAACTCCGGAACCTCTCCTTTCGGGGGGCCGAAGTCGTCGCCCCCAGCGCGCTGGCGTACAAGGGCGGCACGATGGACGTCCGGGTCGTCCACTACCAACACGAGAATCTGCTGTCTGGCGGGACCTCGATCGAAGGTGAGTTCCAGAAGCTGATCGACCTCCAGGAGAACAAACTCTGCTGTGTGACCGTCGCCGGGCGGGCGATTCGAAACCAGGCGGGAATCCTCGCTGAACTCTCGACGGCACTGGCCGAGGAGGACATCAACGTCGAAGCAGTGTCCAGTGGCATGGACTCGGTCACGTTCTATCTCGACACGGACGTCGCCAAAGACGCCGAGGCGATCCTCCACGACGAGGTCGTCGACGACGACACCCTCTCGAGTATCACGGTCAAACACGAGATCGCCATCATTCGCGTCACCGGCGGTGAACTCCCGGACGAACCGGGCGTCATCCAGCAGGTAATCGATCCCGTCTCCGCGGCCCACATCAATCTCCTCGATGTCGTGACGAGTGCGACATCGATCGCCGTGTTCGTCCCCTGGGAAGACCGTGAACAGGCACTGAAGCTGATCCAGAAGGCGTTCTGACTGCGACGCGGGGCGATCTTTCAGACGAATGTCGACAGCGGTCACTGGCCACGGCTGAGTCGGGTCCCGACCCGGCGTGGTAAGGATGTCCCTCGGACAGCTGTCAGCACTTCCCCGACGTCGTATTCGACGCGGCGCAGTTCAAACGTCATCGCATCGAGATCGACGACCGCGTAGGCCGCCCGCGGGTCGCTGTCGCGAGGTTGCCCGACGCTACCCGGATTCAGGACGATCCCCTCCGTGAATTGCTCGGCGTGTTGGACGTGGGTGTGGCCGAGCACCAGGACGTCTTCGTCGCCGAGCAACCCCGGCCCGAATTCCTCGGGAAACGTGTAGTGATCGGGATTGTCGGGATGGCCGTGGACGACTTTCAGCCGGCCGTCGAACAGTTCTTGCTCGGTCGGCAGCGACGCGAGCCACTCTCGCTGGTCGATCGATAGTTGCTCACGTGCGTACTCGACCCCGGCGGCCGCCATGTCGTTGAACGACGGGTACTCGCCGGTCGCGACAGCCCGGTCGTGGTTCCCCTGGACGGTCGGGATCTCGCGCTCGCGGACCCACTCCAGACAGTCCGCCGGCCACGGACCGTACCCGACGACGTCACCAGCCGAGACGATCCGATCGACGTCGGGAAGGTCGGCGACAACCGCCTCCAGGGCGACCTTGTTCGAATGAATATCGGAAATGACAGCGATCTTCACACGCTCCGTTCACACTCAAGAAAGTTAGAAGTGATAGTTTCACGTTGGCAAGACAAGACGATAGCGGCGCAGTCGTCGTGGCTCGCCTGTTGGCAACTCGCCTTACTCGTTGACGATCGCCGTCTCGAAATCGCCCGGGCTGCCGGCGACGCCGGCCGCACAGACCGCGTGTTCGAAGCGATGATCGTACACCTCGCGTGCGGCATCGGCGGCGGTCGTGGCGTCGAGGTCGAAGCCCACTGGCTCGTCACGCTCGTAGGTCGCCACGAGCGTCGGTTCGGTGACGGCTTCGACCAGCAGTGCGTCCCGGCGAACGATGCCGATTGCCGCCCCGGCTTCACCTGCAGTCGGATCCTCGCCATCGAGGCCGACGATCCCGGCGATCCGGGGCGTGTCGTAGTCGTCCTTCTCGAAGTCGAGGGCTTGCAGGGGACCGGCCAGTGCGTCCCGGGCCGGGACGCCGAGGGCGAGTTTCTCGGCGATCGGATCGACGTGTGAGCCGTTACCGATGACGGCACCGCGATCAGTCACCTGCACGCAGTTGTAGGAGATGTAGGGGTTGTCCGTCTCGGGGGCGTCTGCGGTCGGCGCCACCGTGATCGTCCCGTCACGATCGAGTGCCTTCCGGTTTGGAAACGAGCGCGAGGAGACCCGATACGCGCCCACGTCCGGTCCAACGACGACGAATCGGCCAACGTACATAGACGACCCCACCCAGCCATCCCAGAAAGCACGTTCGGTTTCCACTCGAAACGGGTGGCCTCACTCCAGCAACGCGAACCGCTCGGTGTGGGCAATGTCGTCGGCGGCGTGGCCCACCATGAGGTCGAATTCGCCGGGTTCGGCGGCCCACTCACGGTCGGCCGTCCAGAACGCCAGGTCAGTATCCTCGATCGTGATGGGCACGTCGGCGCGTTCGCCGGGCGCGAGTTCGACGGTCTCGAAATCTAGTAGTTCCTTCTCGGGTCGAGAGCGACTCCCGACGAGATCGCGAACGTAGAACTGGACGACGTCCCGGCCGGCGACGTCACCGACGTTCTCGACGGTGACTGTCGCTTCGAGGGTCTCGCCGGCATCGATGGCATCCGTCGACAGCGTCAGGTCGGTGTAGGCGAAGCCGGTGTAACTCTGGCCGTGACCGAAGGCGAACAGCGGTTCGTTCGGCGCGTCGATGTAGCCCGTCGTGTACCCGCTCTCGGCATCCTCAGCGGGACGGCCGGTCGGCAATCGGTCGTGGGCGAGAGGGACCTGTCCGACGGAGGAGGGGAAGCTCATCGGGAGATGGCCCGCAGGGACGTGTTCGCCAAAGAGCGTCTCGGCGACGGCCGGCCCGCCTTCGACCCCGGGATGCCAGACGTCGAGAATGGCCGGGACCGACTCGGCCAACCAGTCGATCGCGAGCGGGCGGCCGTTCATCAACACGGCCACGACAGGCGTGTCAGTCTCGGCGAGCGCCTCGACCAACCGCCGTTGGTGGCCGGGCAAGTCGATATCCGCCCGGCTGGCCGCCTCACCCGTGATTGCAGCCGTCTCGCCGACGACGGTGACTGCCACGTCGGCGTCGGTGGCCGTTTCGACCGCCGCCTCGATCGACGCCTCGGTCACCTCACCCGGGAGTTCGTAGCCCGGCGCGAAGGGGACCGCCCGATCGAGGAACGATTCGAGCCCCTCGCGGACCGTGATCGCGTCCTCGGGCCGGCCCTCGAAGCTCCAGGCCCCGAGCGTGTCCTCGCCGCTGTCGGCCAGCGCGCCGACCAGTGCGACGTCGGCCTCGGGATCGAGTGGGAGCCGGTCGCCCTCGTTTTGCAGGAGGACGAAGGACTCGCAAGCGGCTTCGCGGGCGGCCTCGCGGTGTTCGTCGGCGAGCATGGCCTCCTCGCGGCGCTCGGCGTCGAAGTACCGGTAGGGGTCCTCGAAGAGGCCGAGCAGGCCCTTGACCGTCAGCACGCGCCGGACGGCGTCGTCCAGACGCTCCTCGCTGATGTCCCCCTCGCGGACGAGACCGGGGAGTTCGTCGATGACGACCTCGCTCGCCATGTCGATGTCCGAGCCAGCCTCGATGGCCTTGCGCGCTGCCTCGCGGCGGTCCGTGGCCGTGCCGTGCTGGATCTGTTCCCGGAACGAGGCCCAGTCCGAAACTAGCACGCCCGAGAAGTCCCAGTCGCCCTTGAGCACGCCGTCGACGAGCGATTCGTGGCCGCTGGCGGGGATGCGCTCGTGGACGTTGAAGGCGTTCATGAGCGAGCCGACGCCAGCCTGGACGCTCGCTTCGAACGGCGGGAGGTGACGTTCACGCAGGGCCGTCTCGGAGACGTTGACGGTGTTGTACTCCCGGCCACCCTCGACGGCGCCGTAGGCAGCGAAGTGTTTCGCGCAGGCCAGAACTGTGTCGGGATCGCTCAGATCCTCGCCCTGGAAGCCGCGGACTCGGGCCTCGGCGAAGGCACTGCCCAGGACTGGGCTCTCGCCGGCCCCCTCCATGACGCGACCCCAGCGTGGATCCCGCGAGACGTCGACCATCGGCGCGAACGTCCAGTTGTGGCCGGCGGCGGCCGCTTCCGTGGCTGCGATCCGTTCGGCCCGCTCGGCCAGGTCAGGGTTCCAAGAGGCCGCCTGGGCAAGTGGGATCGGAAAGATCGTTTCGTAGCCGTGAATCACGTCGAAGCCGATCAACAGCGGGATACCCAGGCGTGACTCCTCGACGGCCAGTTGCTGAAGGTGGCGTTTCGTCTCGAGATCGGTCGCGTTCAGCAACGAGCCGACTTCGCCGTCGGCGACGGCACTCTCCAATGCTGCCCCCTCGTCTTCGGTCCCCGTGACGAAGTGGACCGACCGCTGGTTGAGTTGGCCGACTTTTTCTTCGAGCGTCATTTGCTCCAGTAGCGAACTGACACGCGACTGGATCTCGGCCCGACGTCCGTCCGCAACGTACTGGCCGAGCCGACCGTCCGAAAGTGGCATGATATAGAGCGCTACGCTCCCGCGCCCATTTTAATCTTTGCAGAACAATTTCATCCTCGAAATAGCCGCGGCGGAATGAAGACGGTCCAACCAGCCAGTGAGGCTGCCGATCACGGACAAATATTCGCATTTCTAATACATATAGAAATTGTTAGGTTGGATGTTACACATACATCTGCGAATATCTATTCCGCCGAAAAACGGGGTTAGAAAGTTATTCAAGGCAGGTTTCCGTTTCTTGACGCATGGCGAAACGACATTTACACGACAACGAAACAACTGTCGATGACTGGGCGTTCGTCGACGACGAAGGAACGTTCAAACTGGACGCCCCCCAGCGGTCGAGCTATCTGTATTTCCCGCTGGTCAACGAGGCCGGCATCATGTCGGCGATCACGCCGAAACTCCACGGCGATATCAACGCGAGCCAACACGAGTTCCTGACGCCGCCGACAGCCGTCGAGGACCTGCACAACAAGCGCACGGCCCGAAACTTCTGGGTGTACGAACACGGCGAGGGGCCGTGGTCGGCCGCCGGCAACAGTGCCACACAGATTCCCGACGAACGGTCCGACGGCGTGGAGTCTGTCTCGATGGAGGGGGGCCTCCTCTATCACGAGATTACCCGTCAAAACGACGAACGCGGGCTGAAAGCCGAGATTACCAACTTCGCGCCGGTGCGCGACGACATGGTCGAACTGATGCGTGTCCGGGTCACGAACACCGGCGACGACGCCAAGACCATCACACCGACTGCTGCGGTACCTCTCTACGGCCGTTCGGCCGACAACATCCGCGATCACCGCCACGTCACTTCGCTGCTGCACGAGACCTGGACCGACGAGTACGGCGTCCTCGTCAGTCCGACGCTCTCCTTCGACGAGCGTGGCCACACGCGCAACGAGACGACCTACGGCGTCCTCGGAACTGACGCCGACGGGACGGCTCCCGAGAGTTTCTACCCCGTCGTCGAAGACTTCATCGGTGAGGGCGGTAACCTCGAATGGCCTGAAGCCGTCGTCGAGGATCTAGAGGGCGTTCCGGCCGGCACCGAGGTCGACGGCTACGAGAGCCTGGGTGGCCTGCGCTTTTCGACGACCGAACTCGATCCCGGCGAAACCGCCGAATACGTCGTCATGCAGACGGTCTGGGACGGGGATCCCGATCCGGCGACGCTTGTCGACCGGTACGGCTCAAGCGAGGCCTTCGCCGAAGAACTCGAAGCCTGCCAGGCCCACTGGACCGAGAAGTCCAGTGCCGTCGCGTTCGACACCGGCGACGACACCTTCGACCAGTGGATGCGCTGGGTCACGCTCCAGCCCGTCTTCCGGCGTCTCTTTGGCAATTCCTTCCTGCCGTATCACGACTACGGCCGCGGTGGCCGTGGCTGGCGGGACCTCTGGCAGGACATCCTCTCGCTGTTGCTAACTGAACCCGACAACGTCACCGATCTCCTCTATCACAACTTCGCCGGCGTGCGCTTCGATGGCTCGAACGCGACGATCATCGGCGACGAGCCCGGCGAGTTCAAAGCCGACCGAAACAACATCCCCCGCGTCTGGATGGACCACGGCGCCTGGCCGTGGCTGACGACCCGCTTCTACCTCGATCTCAGCGGCGATCTGGAGTTCCTGTTGCGCGACCAGCGCTACTACAAGGACCTCCACGTCAACCGGGCCAGCGAGCAGGACGACGCGTGGTCGCCCGCCGAGGGCACCGAGTTGTACACGGAGGACGGCGAGGTCTACGAGGGCACCGTCTTAGAGCACCTGCTCGTCCAGCACCTCACCCAGTTCTTCAACGTCGGCGAGCACAACGTGATGCGCTTGGAAGACGCCGACTGGAACGACGCCATGGACATGGCCCCCGAGCGCGGCGAGAGCGCCGCCTTCACCGCGCTGTATGCATGGAATATGCGCGACATGAGCGAGTTGCTCGGCGATCTCCAGACCGAACTCGGCGTCGAAGAGATCGAGATCGCTCAGGAGATGGAAACGCTGCTCGACACGCTCGGCGAGTCAGTCGACTACGAGGACCCCGAAGCCAAGCAGGCCCGACTCGACGAGTACCTCGACACCTGGGAACGGACGGTTTCCGGCGAGACGGTGGCCGTTTCGATTGAGGCCCTGGCAGCCGACCTGGAAACCAAGGCTGCGTGGTGCTACGAGCAGTTGCGCGACCAGGAGTTCATCGAGAACGAGGACGGCCACCAGTGGTTCAACGGTTACTACGACGACAGTGGCCGGCGCGTCGAAGGCGACCACGAGAACGGCGTCCGGATGACGCTGACCGGGCAGGTCTTCACGCTGATGGGCGAGGTCGCGACCGACGAACAAGCCGATGCGATCGTCGACGCCGCCGACGAGTACCTCTACGAACCGAAGATGCGCGGCTACCGGCTGAACACCGACTTTGAGGAGGTCAAGACCGACCTCGGGCGTGGCTTTGGCTTTGCCTTTGGCCACAAGGAGAACGGCGCGATGTTCAGCCACATGGCCGTCATGTACGCGAACGCGCTGTACCGCCGGGGCAAGGTCGAGGCCGGCCACAAGGTCCTCGCTGGCATCTACGAACAGAGCAAAGACTTCGAAGTCAGCCGCATCTACCCCGGGATTCCGGAGTACTTCAACGAGCGGGGCCGCGGGCTGTACACGTTCCTCACCGGCTCGGGGAGCTGGCTGCTGTTGACGACGGTCACGGAGGTCTTCGGCGTCACGGGTGAGCTCGGGGACCTGCTGCTGGAACCGAAGTTACTGGCCGAGCAGTTCGAGGACGGCGAGGCGAGCGTGACCTGCCAGTTCGCCGACCGCCGACTCGACGTGACTTACCACAATCCTGCCGAGGCTGACTTTGGCGACTATGCGATCAGCGAGGTCACACTGAACGGCGAAGCTATCGCCTTCGAACGGACCGACGACGGCGTCGTGATCGATCGCGACCGCGTGACTGCCCTCGACAGCGAGGCAGTCCACGACCTCGACGTCACGCTCGAATAGCGACAGAGAGCAACGATACGATCCACACTACCCCAACTATGGACCGACACTCATTCGACGACCGCAACCGATTCGTTATCAGCGAGTACGACGACCGCGATCCCTTTTCGAGCTTCCTGCCCGGCATCGCCGGCGAGATGGGCATCCCGCTGTGGGTGCTGTACGTCAACCGCGGGCAGGCCATCACCAGTATGGGCGTCGGCGACAAGGACAGCGCGATCATGGAGTTCTTGCCGGCGAACAAGGCCTACCGCCAGACAGCGAAGGTCGGCTTTCGGACCTTCCTCGACGTCGACGGCGAGTTCTACGAACCGTTCGCCCCCGATTCGGCGGGCAACCGGGAGATGGCCGTCGGCGCGAACGAACTCGAACTCACCGAGACCCACGACGAACACGGCCTCGAAGTGACCGTCCGGTATTTCACTGTGACCGAGGAGCCGTTCGCGGGACTGGTCCGGGAGGTCGATATCGAAAACACCGGGACGGAATCGGTCGAACTTTCGGTACTGGACGGTCTGCCAGTCGTCGTCCCCGACGGCGTTCCCGACGAGGAGCTCAAGTTCGTCGCCCGGACCAGCGAGGCCTGGATGGCCGTCAAGCACCTCGAGTCGGGCGTACCCTTCTACCAGGTCAACCCGACGATGGGCGAGGAAGCGACGCTCGAGGAGGCCGACGGCGGGCACTTCTACACGGCCGTCGCCGACGGCGAACAACTCGACCCGGTGGTCGATCCGAACGTCGTCTTCGGCCAGGAGACGTCCCTCTCGGCCCCCGATCGGTTCCGTGACGGCGGGCTCGATGCCGTCTACGACGCTGAACAGATCACCGTCGGGCGGACGCCGTGTGGCTTCTTCGGTACCGAGGAGACTCTCGCACCCGGCGAGACCCTCTCGCTGGAAGAGCTCGTCGGCCACGCCAGCGAGCACGAGCAGGCACTCGATCACGCCGCACGGCTGGACGCCGAGTTCGCCGCCCAGCAGCGCGAGCGAGCCAACGATCTCGCCAGGGACCTGACGGATCACGTCGCCGTCGAGACGGCAGACGAGACCTTCGACGAATATACCCGCCAGACGTTCTTCGACAACGTGCTCCGTGGCGGCTGGCCGGTCTTGCTCGGCGAAGACGAGGATGTCGTCCAGCACGTCTACTCCCGCAAACACGGCGACCTCGAACGGGACTACAACGACTTCTACGTCGCCCCCGAGTTCTACTCCCAGGGCAACGGGAACTTCCGTGACGTCCTGCAGAACCGCCGGGAGGACGTCTGGCTCAAGCCCGGCGTCGAGGACTTCAACGTCGTCTCCTACATGAATCTCGTCCAGGCCGACGGGTACAACCCGCTGGTGCTTGAGGGCAACCGCTTTTTCGTCGAACCCGCGGATCGAGACGCGATCCTCGATCTGGTCGAGGCACCCGACGCCGTCGAGGACACCCTCGAAGACGCCTTTACGCCCGGCGGGCTCCTCACCGCCGCGATCGTCGAAGACGGCGGTCTGACGGTCGATGCAGCGGCGTTCCTCTCGGTCGCCCTGGAGAAAGCCACCCGCCACTTCGAGACCTCCTTCGGGGACGGCTACTGGGTCGACCACTGGACGTACAACCTCGATTCCATCGAGAAGTATCTGGACATCTACCCCGATCGCAAGGCCGATCTGTTCTTCGGCCGCGAGGAGTACACCTTCCAGGACACCGCCGTCAAGGTGCGCCCGCGAAAGCTGAAGTACGTCGACATCGACGGCCAGATCCGCCAGGCCAACACGCTCGAACACGACGAACAGAAGCGGGAACTCATCGAATCGCGGGACGCCCGACCGTACGCGGTCCGGACCGACGACGGCCACGGCGAGGTCTTCGAGACGAACCTCCTCGGGAAACTCACCGCACTCGGGCTGGTGAAGTTCGCAACGATGGACCCGAAAGGCATGGGCATCGAGATGGAGGCCGGCAACCCCGGCTGGGACGACGCGATGGCCGGCCTCCCAGCGATTTTCGGGTCGTCGATGCCCGAGACCTACGAACTCTCCCGGCTGCTCGCGATGGCAAGAGACGCCATCGCGGACGCCCCGAGCGAGGTCGAGAGCCTCACGCTGCCCGTCGAGATCTACGATCTGCTGGAGGAGGTCCGGGACGCACTGGCGTGGTACCGCGAGACCGATCGCGATGACCGCGATCACGCCTACTGGGATCGGATCGCGACCGCCCGCGAGCGCTATCGCGATCGCGTCCACTGGGGCTTCGACGGCGAGACCGTCGACCTCGACCTCGGGGAACTGGACGAGGCCCTCGCGGCCTTCGAGGGGAAAGTCGACGACGGGATCGCTCGCGCCAAAGACCGCAACGACGGCGAGGTCCCGACGTACTTCCGGTTCCACGTCGAGGAGCACAGTGAACGCAACGTCGATGAGGTTCCCGAAGGGCTCGATCACGACGCTGCCTTCGTCGAGGTGGAGTCCTTCGAGCCCGAGCCCCTCCCGCTGTTCCTCGAAGGCCCCGTCAGAGCGCTCAAAAGCGGTGCCGAGGCGGGCAATGCGGCGACGATCTACGAGCAGGTCAAAGACAGTGGGCTCTACGACGAGAAGCTGGGCATGTACAAGGTCAACGCCGATCTCTCGGACCAACCCTTCGACATCGGCCGCGCCCGCACGTTCACGCCCGGCTGGCTCGAAAACGAGTCCATCTGGCTCCACATGGAGTATAAGTACCTCAAGGCGCTGCTGCGGGCTGGCCTCTACGAGGAGTTCTTCGCCGACCTCCAAGAAGCGGCGATTCCCTTCCAGGATCCCGAGCAGTACGGACGGAGTCCACTGGAGAATTCCTCGTTCCTCGTCTCCTCCGATCACCCCGACGAATCCCTGCACGGCCGCGGGTTCGTCGCCCGGCTGACCGGCTCGACAGTGGAGTTTCTCAGCATGCTCCATCACATGTTGTTCGGCGAGCGTCCGTTCGGGCTCGAAGACGGCGAACTCACCCTCACCCTGGACCCGCGACTGCCCGACTGGCTGTTCGACGACGGCCGCCTCACGGGCACGTTCCTGGGTGAGACGACCGTCGAGTACCGCAATCCGGCGGGCGAGGACACCTTCGGGGACGGTGTCGCCCCGGCGGCCGTGACCATCACGTTCGAAGGCGGCGAAACCGTGGAGGTCGACGGTGGGACGGTCGGCGAACCGTACAGTCGACGGGTCCGGTCGGGAGAGGCCGAACAGATCACGGTCGAACTGCGCTGACACCCGATACGGAGACGCTCACGAGACGCCCTCTTCTTTGCCGGCGAATATCCGGCCGTCGGTGAGTCGATAGACAGCTCGTGCCGCCAGCAGTGCGATCGCGATTTCGAGGCCCCCAGCGGCCAGAAAGGCAGTGAGGAAGCCATAGCGGTCGGCGACGACGCCGCCGACGAGGAACCCCGCAAGCATCCCGAGACTGCCAAAGACGTTGAACCCGCCCATGGCCGACCCACGCTCGCTGGCTGGGACGAGATCAGTCACGAGCGCCATCGTCGCTGGGGCGACCGCCGCCCCGCAGACCCCGACGACGACCATCAGCGCCGCGGCGAGGGCGAACACCGGCGCAACTCCCACGGCGACGATCGTCACACCGTAGAGGAGTGAGCCGACGACAACGGGGAGAAACCGCCCGACACGATCGGAGAGATGCCCCATGGGATACTGCAGCGCTGCGAAGGGGAAGAAAAACAGCGCGAGGGTGACGCCGGCGAGTGCGGGGCCGACGCCGAAGGCATCGGTGAAGTAGGCAACCCCAGTGAGTGCAAAAAAGCCGGCCGTCAGGCGATCGATGAACCCGAACGCGTAGGGCACGATCAATGCCGGTCTCCCGCGCAATCGAGCCAGCAGCGGGCCGAGGTCGAGACCGCCGCCCGACGTCCGGTCCGGGACCGTCGCCGCGAGTAGCGCTGCGCCGGCGAGGACGGCTGCACCCGCGTACAGCGGAGCGAGGGGATCGACCGTCGAGAGCCCACCGCCGGTAATCGAGCCAAGTGCTGCGCCAAAGCCGATCGCCGCCCCGGCAGCACCCATGTTCCGGCCGTGGCCACCGGCGAGATCCATCAACTTCGTGATCGACAACGAGAACGCACCGATCGTGAACGCGCCGCCGAGCACCCGAAGCACCAACACACCGTCGAAGCCAACACCCAGACGCGGCGCGAACGCGACAGCGAGGTAGCTAGCTGCGCCCCCGGCCGCCCCGACGACGACCAGCGGCGTCCGCCGGCCGAGCCGATCGCTGGCCAGTCCCCACAACACCGCACAGACCACGAACGCACCGAACTCGGCGACCAGAAACCAGGTTCGCGGGAGGATTCCCCCACCACCGCCCAGCGCCCGGACCAGCTGCTCGAGGCCGGGATAGAGAAACACCTGTGAGACCAACACGGCCCAGACAACGAAGGCCAGGCGCCTCCGCTCGGTCATGGGTGAGGAGAGCGATTGCTGAACCACTGGATTGAGCGCCAACACGTCCGACACGAACGACCGGGGACGCAGTCGGGTAGCTGTCCCGTCTCGACACGCATCGCCTGACTCATCGCGCTACGGACCCTTCAATGCTGGCCGCTCGTCGCGTCGCCCATCGAAAGCGGTCGGTTACCGCCCGACTCTCGTCTCACAGCGAGAGTGGTTCCCGCCACTCCGTGCCAGGGACCGGCGGGTCGCGATCGCTGTAGTACTTCCGACCGATTGCCCCCTCGCTCAGCGACGCCAACAGCGTCTCGCGGGCGGACTGGGCTGTCTGAATCTCGCCAGCGTTACAGCGACCGAGCGCTTCGGCGACCGTCTCCTCCCCCTGCTGTAGTTCCACCGTCCGACCCCCACACGTCTCGATAACTTCCTCGCAGTCCGCAGGGTATGACACCCCCTCCATGAGCGTCTCGATGTCGATGTACATCACGCGCCCGGTGGATGTGAGAGAGTATGTATATCATCCCCCAATATCGCGGCTTTTTACGTTTCACTCCCGGTTTTGTGGTTACACTGGCACCGGGAGACCGGTGGAAAAGCAGTCACTCCGCGATGCTCCGTTCCCTGGTTCGAATCTCAGGGAGATTTACGACTCACGACTTTGTTCGTCGTAAAATAGTCCTGGGAGGATTCGAACCTCCGTCGTAGCCCCCAGAAGGCTACATGATTGGCCACTACACCACAGGACTGCATTGAGACATATCCAGTTGTCGTACTTGAGTTTTGCGAAGCGTGCCGTTCCGTGTCAGGACGGCACACTCACGTATCAGGACCAATCTCTACAGGCGACTCACGGTGTTCTTTTCGATGGCAACTTGCACAGAGTACGATACACTTCTCGACTTCACCTCGCACCGCTGCCTCCGGAGCCGAGTTAGCGATCAGATTGCCGATTGAGTCAGTCTTCGTTTCTGGCGTCTCGTGATGAAACTGTAGACAGACTGGATCGGTCTCGTGACATCGCTGACAGCCAGCCTGGCGGCGATACGCGAACGTCCACACCTGGAGTCGTTCACGCTTCGTCGTCGGCGACGCTGTTTCGTCACGAACGACAGCAGGACGTCGATCATGCTGTTTCTGATGGCAATTCGCACAGAGCACCTCGCAGGTGGCAATCTCGTCCTTCAAGCGGTCGATCGAATACCCGTGCGTGATCATATCTGTGATTGCCATCTCTTTATCATCGTTCGAATGATGGAAATCGAGACAGGCGGGATTGGATTCACCGCAATTCCGACAGCCACGTTGCGCTTTCCGATCGTTCACCCACGCACGAAGTCGATGTCGCCGTTGCAAGGTTCGTTGCGTGTTCCGATCGACGTGTTTGTAGTGCCACCGCTGGTCCTGGGTGAGTTCTGTCCACGCCAAATTCTCGGGGAGATCAACCTCATCCGGTTTCGGTGCGACGCGAGTCCCCGTCGACGGCGATGTTCCTAGTCCAGCGCGTCGTTTCGCTTCGTTCCACCCACCGACGACGCGAAGAATCGTTGACGCTGCAGGCGTCATCCCGAGGGCCTCGTATTGGGCTTTCGTCGGCGATTCTCCGAGTTCCGCCGCGGCGTCTCGGAGTGCCTCGATGCAGTCGTGCTCCGTAGCCACGCCCTTGCTGTGTTCGTCATCCGTTATAAAGGGAGGCCCGTTCGCTGCAGAAGCCGAAATCGGCATATCGTGGCCCCTCCAATGGCGCGTGTGGACGAGCAGACGATTATCGCGGAACTGACCGTAGCATCCGCACGCGTCGTGCTCGGGCCGACACTCGCCAGTGATCACGACGTGACGGTGTACGCCGAGCGATTGCCGGTCTCCCACGAGGAGACGACCTGGTTTCACGTGACCGTGCTGACGTCGGATTTCCCCGCCTTCGAGGAGGCGCTTGCGGCCGATCCGACCGTCGCCGCAAGCGAGGTCTTTGGGGCCGACGCCGACCGGCGAACGTATCGCCTGACTATCGCCCCGGACGTCCCGGTGATGACCGAACACGTGGCCAGTTTCGGCGACGAACTGCTCGATCTGCGTTCGACGGCCGAGGGGTGGCGCGTCCGTATCCGAACGACCGACCGGGAGTCGATCCGCGAGTTCCTCTCGTTCTGTGGCGACCACGATATCGATTGTCGACTCGAACGAGTCTTCGAAGCGCGCCAGCCGATCGGTGAGCTGCCGGTCCCCCTCGAAACTGATGCCCACGAGGTCTTGTCTGTGGCTCACGAGGCAGGCTACTTCGACGTACCCCGCGAAACCGACCTCGCGACCCTGGCCGACCGCTTCGACGTCGCCGAGTCCACGATGTCAGTGCGGCTCCGCCGGGCACTTGGACACCTCGTCGAGAGCGTCCTCCCCGGGGAAGACTGACGACTCCGCTCGGCGCGATCGCCGGGCGTGCCGGTCGATCGAACGCCGTGCCGTATAAACCCCGAAGTACTTCGCGACAACAGGCATTCAGCCCCATCACATACCATCGAACGGTATGACACGGAACACACCGATCGACGAAACGCTAGAACTGTCCGAGGGCCGCGCGGCGGTTCGCGTGACGGTGGACGTCGACGGTCGCCGACTCGTCTACGACCGGGCTGACCTGGCGTCGATCGGCTTCGACGCCGGCAAAGCAGAACCGCAGTGAAACCGCCCGACAACAACACGCTCCGGAGCCAAGTTAGTCGTTAGCGTCCGCCGTCGGCGTCAGTCCCCGGAGTGCTCCGTCCGAGAGTTCCCGGGCTTTGGCTTCGAGGCGATCGGCGACGGCCTCGGTCGGGTCGTCGTTGTCCGTGCCTTCGGCAACGATGTCGACCAGTGCGCTCCCGACGATGATGCCATCGGCACCGGCTGAGACGATCCGCTCGGCGTGATCGCCGGTTTTGATGCCGAAGCCGACGGCCTTGGGGACATCCCACTCGGCGAGGCGTGCGAGGCTCTCGTCGGTCTGATCGCTCACGTCGTCGCGAGCACCGGTCGTGCCCAAGCGTGCCTGAACGTAGACGTACCCCGAGACCCGCTCCATCATCCGCTGGAGGCGCTCGCCTTCCGTCGTCGGCGCGACGATGAAGACCAGATCCAGTCCGTACTCGTCACACGCTGCCCGGAGTGGGTCGGCCTCCTCGGCCGGGAGGTCGGGGACGACCAGCCCCGCGATCCCGGATTCAGCGGCCCGCGCGACGAAGGCCTCGGGTCCTGGCTCCTGGCTCGTGGCTTCGCCGCTTGGCGTTTCCGAGGCGCTGTGGACCTCCCTCGCCCCGTATTGATAGATCAGATTGTAGTAGGTCATACAGACCAGCGGGGCCTCGACGTCCAGATCGTCGACGAACGAAAAGAAGCGGGCGGGCGTCATCCCCGCCTGCAGGGAGCGAACGATCGCGTCCTGAATCGTCGACCCTTCGGCGATCGGCTCCGAGAACGGGAGCCCGAGTTCGATGATGTCTGCCCCGCCACGGTCCAGTGCCTCGACGTACGAAAGGGAGGACTCGTAGTCCGGATCACCGGCGACCAGGTAGGGGATAAATGCGGGCTCGCCGGCCGCGAACACCGCCTCGATTGCGTCGTTGCTCATCGTTCGGCCTCCGCGAAGACACTCATGTCGACGTCGACATCCAAATCGCGTTGCTCCGTTTCCTCGATGACAGTCTCTAAGTCCTTATCACCGCGTCCCGAGAGGTTGATGACCGTCACGTCGCCGACGGCATCCGGGTGCTCTTGGAGATACCCGAACGCGTGAGCACTCTCCAGGGCGGGGATGATCCCTTCCCGTTGGGAAAGACGATGGAACGCCTCCAGGGCAACCTCGTCGTCGACGTTTACCGCTCGGACGCGACCCGAGTCGACGAGATGAGCGAGTTCGGGGCCGACACCGGCATAGTCCAGGCCCGCGGAGACGCTGTGAGACTCCATGATCTGGCCGTCGCTGTCCTGCAGGAGTTTCGTCCGCGCGCCATGGAGGACGCCTTCCTCCCCGGTCGATAGCGTCGCGGAGTTGGGGGCAACGCCCGTCTCCTCGTCGACGTCGAGGGAGGAGCCACCGGCCTCGACGGCGATCAAATCGACGGCCTCGTCCTCACGAAACGCGTCGAAGGCACCCATCGTGTTCGACCCCCCGCCGGCACAGGCGACCACAGAATCCGGGAGGGCGCCAGTCTCCTCGCGGATTTGCTCGCGGGCCTCCTGGCCGATGACCGACTGGAAGTCACGGACCATCCGCGGGAACGGGTCCGGGCCGACGATCGACCCGATGACGTAGTGGGTGTCCTCGACGTTGGTCGCCCAGTCGCGCATCGTCTCGCTGATGGCCTCTTTCAGCGTCCCGCGGCCAGTCGTGACCGGGTTGACCGCCGCACCGTTGAGTCGCATCCGGAAGACGTTGGGCCGCTGACGGTTGATATCGGTCGACCCCATGAAGATCTCACAGGGCATGTCCAAATGGGCGGCAGCCATCGCGGTCGCGGTGCCGTGTTGGCCTGCACCAGTCTCGGCGATGATGCGGTCTTTGCCCATGTACTTCGCCAGCAGGACCTGTCCCAGCGCGTTGTTGAGTTTGTGGGCGCCACCGTGAAGCAAGTCTTCCCGTTTGAGATAGACCTCGGTGTCGTAACGGTCGCTCAACTGCTCGGCGTACTGGAGTGGGGTGGGACGGCCGCCGAAGTCCGCCAGCCGCCGTCGGAACTCGTCCATAAAGCCGTCCTCGTTTTCGAGGACGTATCGTTCGTAGGCGTCGCGCAATTCCTCGATCGCGGGCATCAGTGCCTCGGGGACGTACTGGCCGCCGTAGGCACCGAACTTGCCGTCAGTGTCGCTGCTCATAGCTCTGTGTTCTCCGGGAGTGTTGTCAGTCGTTCCGTGTTCGCACGCACGTCGCCGTCCATGATCGCCGAGCCGATCAGTTGTCCGTCCGCACCTGCGTCCCGCATCCGGGTCACGTCCGCGGTCGTCTCGATCCCGCTCTCGGCGATCAGCGTCACGTCGTCGGGGACCGTAGGTGCAACCGACTCGAACGTCGAGAGATCCAGCTCCAAGTCGGCGAGATCGCGGTTGTTGACGCCGATGAGCTCCGCACCCGCGTCGATCGCTTGCTGGACCTCCTCGCGGGAGTGGGTCTCGACGAGTACCTGAAAGCCCCGGTCACGGGCGGCCGCGAGCATCGCTTCGAGGTCGTCTGTCCCGTCCGCTTCGAGGAATCGGACGATCAAGAGGACGATATCTGCCTCGACCACGTCGAGTTGGGCCTCATAGAGCAGGAAATCCTTCCGGAGGATCGGCACGTCGACGGCCGCCCGAACCCGCCGGAGCGTCTCGGGCGACCCCCCGAAGTGGTCGGGTTCGGTAAGCACCGACAGCGCGGCCGCACCGCCGTCGACCATCTGCTCGGCGAGGGCCACTGGATCGTCAGCGCGCGTCCCCTCTGTCGTTGGACTCGTCGGCTTGACCTCGGCGATCGTCGGCACGCGCCCGTCGCCCTCGGCCCGCTGGAAGGCCCCAGACACCGACCGGGGCTGGACGTCGATCCGCCCGTCGCCCTCGCCACGGTCGCGGGCAGCCTCGATGATCGATCGTACTTCGGGCGCCATCTCCTCACTAGCGTCCATTACCGTACACTAACGTACAGACATGTTCATAAGACTTGCGACACAGACCCGTCCCTACACGGAAGCGAAAGTGGAAAAACCGCCGTTGCCAGGGCGTTCAGAAAGTGTACCCTTCGTCGGGGTCGTCGTCGTGGATCGCGGGATCCTGCTGGTCTTCGACGGTCTGGGAGAACAGATCGTCTTCGGCCAGTTCGGTCGCTTCCTCGGTCGTCTCGTAGGCCGAGACACCCATCGTCAGGAGTTCTTCGACGGCCTGGTCGCGATTGACGAACTCACCTTGCTCGATGAGTCGGTCGATGTCGCTCTCGATACGGTCGGCCAACGAGATCGAAATTTTCGGCATATCCGACGGTGAGTGTTGCATCCGGATGAATCTATCCCTCGGTGCCGGCCGCCCAGACACACCCCAGGCCCGAAACCAGTGGCGGAGGGACCCCGTCCGTAGTGAGTAGCGGATCAGTGCCGCTGTCGTTCCCAGTGTTTTAGGCTAGCCAAAACACTGATACGTGCCACGCCACCTACGGAGAGGTAATGGCCCGAACCGACAATGGTGACGGCGGTCGCGACCGAGAGGTCCCAGTGCAGTGTTTCGAATCGTCTCCCAACCGGACCGTATTCACGGAGGACGGCAATCCCGATGGCTGGATTGCGACCGATCTGACCGTCCAACCGGACCGATGAGGATTCGCTCGGGTCGCGTCCGAACGTTTTAGCGCCCGCCTGCCCTATGCGTTGAGCGTGAGTTCCGTACCCGAACGAAGCGAGATCGACGAGGAGTACAAGTGGGCTCTGGAGTCACTGTATGCAGACGTCGAGGCGTGGGAAGACGCCTACGAGGACGCTGAGGAATTGATCGAGGTCGTCGCCAGTTACGAGGGAGAGGCAACCGCAGACGCCGAAACGTTGCTATCGGTCCTCGACGATTACGAGCAGCTGATGCGCGCGGTCTCGAACGTCAGTTCGTTCGCGCGAATGCGCCGCGACGAGGACACCCGCGACGACGACGCCCAAGCGATGGCTACTCGCGCCCAGTCACTCTCGGCACGAGCCTCCAGTGCGGCGAGTTTCCTGGAACCGGAAATACAGTCCCTGGACCGCGAGGAGGTCGAGGCGCTGATCGAGGCCCAACCGGAGCTCGAAGAGTACGAGCACTACTTCGACGACGTGTTGCGGATGAAACCGCACACGCGCTCGACAGAAGTCGAGTCCCTGCTGGCCGATCTGGGTGAGGTCATGGGCGCACCGGGGGAGGTCTACGACATGCTGACCAACGCCGACATGACCTTCCCCACCGTCGAGGACCCCGACGGCGAGGCCGTCGAGATCACGCTCAACAACTTCACCACCCTCCAGCAGCGTCACGATCGCGAGTTCCGAGAAGACGTCTACGAAGCCTTCTACGACGAGTGGGACACGGTCCACAACGCCGTGAGCACGGCCTACAAGAACACGGTCAAAACGGGGTCGAAGCTGGCGACCGCCCGCAATTACGACACTGCCCGCGAGGCGTCGCTCCATGGCCCGAACATCCCCGTGGAAGTCTACGACACGCTGATCGAAACGGTCCGGGACAATCTCGACCCGCTGCACCGCCACGCCGAACTCAAGCGAGAACACACCGACGGCGACGACCTGCAGATGTGGGACCTGTACGTCCCGCTGACCGAGACCGAGAGTCCAGATATCGAGTACGAGCAGGCCTGTGAGTACGTCGTCGAGGCTCTCGCACCGCTGGGAGAGGACTACCAGTCCCGCGTCGCCGAGGGTCTGGAGTCGCGGTGGGTCGACGTCTACGAGACCCGCGGGAAACAGGCCGGGGCCTATTCGGGCGGGACCTACGACTCCCAGCCGTTCATTCTGCTGAACTACCAGGACGACGTCGAGTCGATGTACACGCTTGCCCACGAGTTGGGCCACTCGCTACACAGCGAGTACACCAGCGAGAACCAGCCCTACGTCTACTCGGGCTACGAGATCTTCGTCGCCGAGGTCGCCTCGACGGTCAACGAGGCACTGCTGACCCGCCATCTGCTTGCGACCGTCGAGGACGACCACCTGCGTCGCCACGTGCTCAATCAGTACCTCGAACGCTTCCGGTCGACGCTGTTCCGCCAGACGATGTTCGCGGAGTTCGAACACCGTGCCCACGAAATGAGCGAGGCGGGCGAGCCGCTGACGCCCGACCGGCTGAACGATCTCTATCGAGAACTCAAAAGCGACTACTACGAGCCCGCCGAGGTCGACGACCGGATCGCCCGCGAGTGGCTGCGGATCCCACACTTCTACCGGTCGTTTTACGTCTTCCAGTATTCGACCGGGATCTCGGCGGCCGTCGCGCTGGCCCGGGCCATCGACGAGGAGGGCGATGAGGCAGCCGAGCGCTATCGGGCGTTCCTCGCCAGTGGGTCCAGCGACTACCCGCTCGAGTTACTCCGAACCGCCGGGGTGGACATGTCCGAGTCCAGCCCGATCGAGGACGCGATCGCCGAGTACGACGACAACCTCGATCGGATGGCAGACTTGCTCTGAGACACGCCCTGGCGGCTAGACAGGGCATCACGAAACGTCGGTGACGTGTCGATCGGGCGGGCAAAGCCGCGACCCAAAGGCACTTTTTCTCCGACCGACTACGTTCATACGTTAGATGTCCCGCAGTCCCTCGCTGCCGGATCGCCCCACGCTGGACCTCGACCCCGAGATGTCGCCTTCTGAGCGGCTCGCAGCGCTCAGAGAGCACTACGTCGACGTCGTTCGGGTCAACGAGGAGTTGAACGAACAACTCGCGGCCGTCCGCCAACGGCAGCGCTCGCTCGCCGAAGAAGTCGACACGCTCGAACGTGAAAACCAAGCGCTCAAGACGTCCTCGCTGTACATCGGCACCGTCGAAGAGGTCGCCGACGACGGCGTGATCGTCAAACAGCACGGTAACAATCAGGAAGTGCTGACCGATCTGCCGACCAACTTGGAAGGCGAGATCGAAGCGGGCGAGCGAGTCGCGATCAACGACTCGTTCAACGTGAAGTCGACGCTCGAAGCCGAGACGGACGCTCGCGCCCAGGCGATGGAGATTTCGGAATCGCCTGGCGTCACCTACGACGACATCGGTGGACTCGAGAGCCAGATCCGGGAGGTCCGAGAAGCCGTCGAACAGCCGTTGATCAACGCCGATCAGTTCCGCAAAGTCGGGATCGACCCGCCCAGTGGCGTCCTCTTGCACGGCCCGCCGGGAACTGGCAAGACGATGCTGGCCAAAGCCGTCGCCAACGAGACCGACGCCACATTCATCAAGATGGCCGGCTCGGAACTGGTCCGAAAGTTCATCGGCGAGGGTGCGAAACTCGTCCGTGATCTGTTCGAACTCGCCGAGGAACGGGAGCCAGCGATCATCTTCATCGACGAGATCGACGCCCTGGCCTCCGAACGGACCGACTCGAAGACCTCCGGGGACGCCGAAGTCCAGCGGACGATGATGCAACTCCTCAGCGAGATGGATGGCTTTGACGACCGCGGGGAGATCCGCATCATCGCCGCCACCAATCGCTTCGACATGCTCGATCGCGCCATCCTCCGGCCCGGTCGCTTCGACCGTCTCATCGAAGTGCCCGAACCCGATCAGGAAGGCCGCGAACGCATCCTGGAGATCCACACCCGCGAGATGAATCTCGCCGAAACAGTCGCCCTCGACGCCGTCGCGACCGAAACTGACGGGCTGACCGGCGCGGAACTGGAGAGTTTGACCACCGAGGCCGGAATGTTCGCCATCCGGGACAGTCGCACCGACGTCCGGCGTGAGGACTTCACGGACGCCATCGAGAAGATTCAGGAAGACGACCACGAGGACAGCGTCGGAACGCCGGTCATGTTCCACTGATCCGGAACGACCGCCCCCACCCCGTTACTCGAACAGCCCAGAGACGTCGTCTTCTCGGGATTGTCGTCGGCTGACGTGTTCGCCGAGTCGCTGGGTCACAATGGCCCGCGCCTGCGGTTCCCGCACGTAATCGAACAGGAACGTGACGAACTGGCTTCCCTCCTCGCCAGCATCCAGATCAGCTCTGGCATATTCGATCGCCTGCTCGATCAACGCTTCTTCGCTCTCTCCCTCGCTCTCGGCGATGGCGTCGGCCGCCAGCACAGTCCCGTCGAAGTCCAGATCGTCGAGTGCGATCGCCTCGCCGTGGTGGGTCAGGGTCGGCGGCTCTCGCCGGTCGACGACCGTCGGATCCTCTCGGACCGCAGCGAGATAGCTCCTGGCAGGCTTGAGATCGACGCCGGCGAAGGCGTCGCCGTAGCCATCGAGGTACGTCGGGGCTTTCTCGGCGAGACTTATCGCCCCGGCCGCGTTGCCCGAGGTCGCGTGGTGGATCGCGACGGCAAACTGGATCAGCCCCTGCAGGAAGTCCTTGCGTTCGTCAGCGTCGCTCATCCCGATCCAATCGTGTTCCCAGGCGTCGTGGGCGGTCCGGTAGCGCCCGGCGTTGTACAGCGCGATACCTGCCCGTAAGGCCGTGTCCATGCGCCCGGCTTGCGGACGAGCGGACTAAACGGCTCCGACGCCGGCCAGTGCCATCCGCCAGCCTATGATCACGACGCCATCAGCCAACGCGTCCGGAGTCGGCACGGTTTTTATTATCGAGTGGTATCACCGATACATGAATCGGCCGACGACTGCTGTCACAGCCGTGCGGGAGGGTGCTATCGGTGAATATCTCGGGAAGATGGGGCCGTCGTGGGTCGCAGGGGCGATCGCCGCCGGCCCGGCCACCATGGCGAGTCTGGTCACGGCGGGCGCACAGTTCGATTACGCACTGCTTTGGGTCGTCGTCCTGTCGGCGTTTGCCGGCGCGATGGCGCAGTATCTCGCGATGCGACTGGGACTGTTGACCGAGCGTGGGATCGTCGCCGTCGTCGAGGATCACGTAGGCGAGTGGTGGGCCTGGGTCCTCGTCGCCGACGCCGTGATCGCGGCCGGGGTCGCCCAGTTGGTGATCATGAACACCGCGGCGACGGTCTCGGCGTCGATCACCGGTTTCGACGCGGGCCTGTGGGGCGTCGTCTGGGCGCTCGTGCTGGCGGCCGGGCTGGCCGGGCGCGGCTATCGGTTCGTCGAACTCGTCGCGAAGCTGCTGGTCACGGCGGTCGTGATCGCGTTCGTCGCGTCGCTGTTCGTCGTCCCGATCGACCCCGGCGCGGCAGCGGGTGGCCTCGTCCCGTCGATCCCCGGCGGGGGCGCAGTCGTCGCAGCGGGCATCCTCGGGGGGGCCGTCCACATCACCCTGATCACGATGCACTCCTATACGATGCGAGCGCGGGAGTGGACGATAGACGAGTACGGCCTGGCGACCGTCGACGTCGGCGCGTCGATGCTGGTCGCCTTTGGCGCCTACAGCGTGGCGATCTTCCTCGTGACTGCAAGCGTCCTGAGCGAGCCCAATCTCACGACGGTCGGCGCGGCCGAGGCCCTCGGCCCGCTGGTCGGGACCAGCGCCGAGTGGCTGTTCTTGCTGGGACTCGGTGGCGCGGCCATCTCGACGCTGGGCGGCAACACGATCGTCCCACCGTTCCTCCTCGCGGACAAACTGGGATGGGGCACGACCGTCGCGGACAGTCGCTACCGGGCGCTGCTGGCTGGCTTCGCCTTGCTGTCGGCCCCCGGCGCGTTCATCGGCGGCGAGGTACTGGGCCAACTCGTCCTCGTGCTGGCGCTTGGCACCGTCGGGACCCCCTTCGCTATTGCCGTCGTCCTCTATCTGCTGAACTCGGGGGCTGTTCCGGAAGCCAACTCAACGCTTGGGAACATCGGGGGCCTCGCGTTGCTGGTGGTCTCTAGTGGGCTGGCGGCGAACTTCGTCCGCGAGCAAGTGAACGCCGGCATCGATCCGCTTTCCGGGGCCGTGCTGACGTTCGGAGGGATACTGGGCATCGCGACTGTCGCGCTGGTTGGCAAGTACATCCACGATCGACCGAGTGCCCGGATCGACTCTGAGCCGGCATGACGGACTCGCCGGTCCCACTCAGCGGGACGACGTTGCTGGCCGGTCCCTCACAGGTCGGCAAGACCCGGACCACTGCACGGGCCTTCGAGGCGTGGCTGGACCGACACGGGACCGACGGCGTCGTCGTCCTGGAGTTCGCACCGGAAGTCGAACGCGACGGGGAGTTGCTGGGCGGTCGCCTGGATCGGTTCACGTCTGTCCCAGACGACGTCTGGCACGGCGTCCTGGACGCACACGCGCCACGGGCCGACGCCACGAGCGACGACGAAGCGCTCGCGTTGGCCCGTGAGAACGCCGAACACGCCCGGACAGTGCTGGAAGCAGCGCCGAAACCGACGGCCGTGTTCGTCAACGACGCGACGATCCCGTTCCAGGCCGACCACGGGAACGTTAGCCTGCTCGTCGATCACCTGGCCGACGCGGAGTGTGCCGTGCTCAACGCCTTCGAGAGCGACGAACTCGGGGCCGAAAATCCGGTTTCACGGCGAGAACGCGACGTTGTGGGGACGCTTCGGGAGCGCGTCGATTGGACGATCAATCTCGAATGAGCAGTCTCCGGGTTGTCGAACGCGTCAGTACTGGGAGACGCGGCCGGCGGGAGCGCCTCGGAAACGGCCAAGAGCGTGGAACGAAGTTCCACAGACAGTCGAACAGCGGGGCCGCGAGACAACGGCAAAGCCATGAGCGGTGAGGGTGGGGCACGTCCGGACGGAGGTCAGTGCGAATGCGATGAGCACTGACCACGGTCGAACGGAGTTCGACCGGAGATTTGAACTCGTGGAGACGTCCGGATCGCTCCCTACCGTCGCTTCCCGGGCCATGGCTTCCTTGCTCAAATTCCCTGATCGAGTTTCTACCGACGCGGTCCCCTCGCTATCGCTCGACGATTGGCGTGGGCAGGAACCGTCCGGACGGAGTCCCACGCGAGCCAAGTGTGCGTGGGGCACGTCCGGACGTGAACGTAGCGAGCAGAAAACTGCGAACGAAGTGAACGTCCGGACGGAGATTTGAACTCCGGTCCCTGGCTCCGCAAGCCAAGAGGATAGTCCACTACCCTATCCGGACTCAACTCACCATTTCGCGCTCCCGGATAAAGGGGTTACGGTTCAGCGAGGGCGACGGGACAAAGGCTCGTTTGAACCTACGGAAGGCCCATTTTCACCCCTCCCAACCTATCGGATATGGAACGACGCCGATTCCTCAAGACAGCAGGCATCGTCAGCGCGATCGGGCTCACGGCTGGCTGTATGGACAGTGGCGCTGAAACAGACCAGCCAAGCGAAAACGACACCGGCGAGCCGAGCGATTCCGCGACGCCGACCGACGACGCCACGCCGACAGAGCGTGACAGGACGGAACCGACCGAGGACGGGGGCCAGACCGGGGATTCGACAACGACCGAAGGTGACAGTTCCAGTAGCGTCGGGTGGGCCAGCGGCGGACGGATGGACGGCGTTGCCTTCGAGTTTTCGTCCGGCCCGCCGGAGTGTGGGCAAGGAGCCGACGAGACCGATATCGAATTCGACACGGACGCTGGGGAACTCATCGTGGAAGGAATCATCAGCGGCGACGACCTCTGTTATCGCGCCCAACTCACCGACATCGCCTACGACAGTGGGGAACGCTCGGTCTCGATCGCCATCGAATCTGTCGAGCGCGAGGACTGTGAGGTGAGTGCCCAGTGTATCGCCGACATCACCTACGAGGCGCGACTGACCTTCGAGGAGGAGTTGCCCGAAAACGCCTCGGTCAGTCACGACGGCCAGGGCATCGCGAGTGCGGCCCACGGGTCCGTCAGCGCCGGCCCAGACGACAGCTGAAGAGAGGGCGAGAATCGCACGCAAGCAGCGACCCCAAAGCCGACGACAACGCTTAAACGGAACGCTACCGTGCCCATCGGTAGACAGATGGGCGCGATCGAGGACGTATACGCGGATCTTGACGCCGATATTTCCGAAGCGGAGTTCCGCGAAGCAGTCGAGGAGAAAGTCGAACAGATGGGGGGCCTGGCAGACGAGGAGACAGCGGCGATGCTCATCGCCCACGAGCTCACCGAAAACGAGGTCGAAACCGTCTCAGATATCGAGGCCGGCATGGAGGAAGTGCAGTTCGTCGCCAAAGCCCTCTCGATCGGCGAGTTGCGGACCTTCGAACGGGACGGGGAAGACACCGAAGACGGCCGCGTCATCAACGTCGAGGCCGCCGACGAGACGGGCACAGTCCGGCTGGCCTTCTGGGACCAAGAGGCGACAGCCATCGACGACGGGGCACTCGAAGTCGGTGACGTCCTCCGGATCCAGGGCCGCCCCCAGGACGGCTACAACGGACTGGAGGTCAGCGTG
The DNA here is from genome assembly GCF_009797925.1 of Halorhabdus sp. CUG00001. NCBI lineage: Archaea > Methanobacteriati > Methanobacteriota > Halobacteria > Halobacteriales > Haloarculaceae > Halorhabdus > Halorhabdus sp. CUG00001. The sequence goes on along the minus strand of NZ_VOLB01000001.1, from coordinate 2,353,102 downwards.
GACAAGGCCGAACCGGACGAAGCGGTGACGATCGACGTCGAGCCAGGCGGCGGCGAAACGATCGACGCGCTGTCGCTGGGTCAATCGAGCGTCACCGTTCGGGGTGTCGTACTCGATACCGAGCCCATCCGGACCTTCGAACGGGACGACGGCTCGGAGGGGCAGGTCGCCAACGTCGCGATCGGCGACGAGACAGGTCGCGTCCGCGTGACGCTGTGGGACGAACAGGCCGACCGCGCCACGGCAGTCGAGTCGGGCGATGCCGTCGAAGTCGTCGACGGGTACGTCCGCGAGCGCGACGGCGACCTCGAAGTCCACCTCGGCGAAGAGGGGGCCATAGAGACCATCGCAGACGCCGACGTCGAATACGCCCCGGAAACGACACCTATCGACGACGTCCAGAGAGACGAAACCGTCGACATCGGTGGCGTGGTTCGCTCGACCGATCCCACGCGGACGTTCGATCGAGACGACGGCTCGGAGGGACAGGTCAAGAACATCCGCATCCAGGACGACAGCGGTGACATCCGGGTCGCGCTCTGGGGCGAGAAGGCCGATCGTGACCTCGCGCCGGGCGAGGAAGTCGTCTGTGCCGACGTCGAGATCCAGGACGGCTACCAAGACGATCTGGAGGCTTCGGCCGGGTGGCAATCGACGGTCGTCGTGCTCGAAGACGGGGCCTCGATGGCACCCTCCGCCGACCAGGGAGAAAGCGACGCCGGGGGCGAGGAAGGCCACACCGGCCTCTCCGAGTTTGCCGACGAAGGCACGAACGACGAGAATGGATCGAGCGTCGACGAGAGCGGCGAGCAGCGCGACGGCGAAACGGTCGAGTTTACCGGCACCGTCGTCCAGACCGGTGATCCCGTCATCATCGACGACGGTGAGGAGACGGTCAGTGTCGAAACCGGTGAGTCAGTGCGTCTCGGGGAGGAAGTGACGGTGCGAGGACAGCGCCACGAGGGACGCATCGACGTCGAAGAACTGTTCTGAGAACAAAGTGATCGCCGCCGGGTGGAAACCCTTAAGACCCAAACCGCCCCCGTGTGGCGTATGAGCGTCGAGCTACCGTTCGCCCCCGTCGATTCGATCATCCGGCGCAACGCCGGTGGATTGCGGGTGAGCGCCGAGGCGACCGAGGAACTCACTCGCCGGATCCAATCCCGCGGGGCGGAGTTGGCCGTCGACGCCGCTGCACAGGCCGACAACGATGGGCGAAAGACGCTGATGGCAGCTGATTTCGGCGTCGAAACCGTCCCCGAAAAAGACGCGCTCGAAGTGCCGATCGCACCCGTCGATCGGATTGCTCGTCTCGATATCGACGACCGGTACCGGGTCGCGATGGACGCCAGGATCGCATTGGCATCGATTCTGGAAGAGGAAGGCGACGACATCGCTGCCGCCGCGGCGTCGCTGGCCGAACACGCGGGACGCCGAACGATTAAGGCAGCGGACGTCGAAGTCTACTTTCAACTCCAGCAATACGTTGAATGAAATTCGGGTACCGCGAGATCTGCCTCGAACACGACACCGGCAGCCGCCATCCGGAGAGTCCGGACCGGTTGCGGGCCATCAGGCAGACGCTCGAAGACAGTGAAGACGTCACCTACGTCGCGGCCGAGGCCGCGAGCGAGGCGGAAGTGCGTGACGTCCACGACGAGGCGTATGTCGAGTCAGTCCGGCAGTTCTGCGCCAACGGCGGCGGTAACTGGGACGCCGATACGGTCGCTGTCGAGGCAACCTGGGACGCGGCGATGGCGAGTGCCGGCCTGGCCGCCTGGGCGGCCGAAGCCGCACTCGACGGTGCGAACGGTGCCCAGACGCCGTTCGCGCTCGGCCGGCCACCTGGCCACCACGCCGTCGGCGACGACGCCATGGGCTTTTGTTTCGTCAACAACGTCGCCGTCGCCGCCGAGCGGGCACTGACCGAACGGGACGTCGATCGCGTGGCGATCTTAGACTGGGACGTCCACCACGGGAACGGGACGCAGGACATCTTCTATGACCGCGGTGACGTCTACTACGCGTCAATCCACGAAGAAGGACTCTATCCCGGGACTGGCGACATCAGCGAGACTGGCGAGGGGCCGGGAGAGGGGGCGACACTGAACGTCCCGTTCCCGCCCGGATGCGGTGACGCCGACTATCGCTCGGTGTTCGACGTCATCGTCGAACCGGAGTTCGAGGCGTTCGATCCGGACCTTCTGCTGGTGAGTGCCGGGTTCGACGCCCACGAACAGGATCCGATCTCGCGGATGCTCGTCTCCACGGGTGGGTACGGAATGCTCACCGAGCGGTTGGCGACCCTGGCCGACCGTATCGACGCACCGCTGGCGTTCGTACTGGAAGGAGGGTACGGATTAGAGACCCTCTCTGCGGGAGTGCGGGAAGTCCAAGACGTACTCAGTGGCAAGGATCCCGAACCAGTCGAGGGAGATCCCGGCGAAGACGGCCGTAACGTTCGAGACGCACTGATTTATCAGGGCTTTGGCGCGCAGTAAGCGGCCAATTCCGTGCCGAAATCGGTCGCGAGATCGGCGGCCGCCGAGCCAACGAGGACCTCGTAGCCGTCTTCGAGCGCGTCTTCGATCGCCGTGCCGAGTGCGACCTGAAAGAGTTCGTCACTCCGGACCAACGCGTCGGCACAGCGGTAGTCCCGTTCCCGTTCGACGACGTACCGATCGCCCTCGACAAAGGGGCCATACGCATCAGTATCTTGATACGACTCGTAGAAGCCTTCGGCGTGGTCGCGAACGTGCACGGGTGGCCCGACGTGGCGTTCGACGGCAGGTCGCTCGGCGACCGCAAGTTCGGCCAGCAGGACAACCCGGTCGCCGGCAAACCCATCGGCACGAAGCACGTCGAATCCCCGGCGATCGAGCAGCCCGACGATACCTTCGAGGGACTTTTCGAGTTGTGGGTAGAGATCGTCCTCGACGAGATCAGGCGTCGGCAGCGTCACGGCGAGAGGAGTCGTCCCACGCCGCTCGAAGAACGCACGCACGTCGTCGGGCGAGATCGGGTCGGGATCGGCCGGCTCGAAGAGTGACTCACGGGGGTCGGCCAGTAGTTGACGGGCGTAATGCTGGAAGGTTGCGACGTTGGCTTTGGCGAGTGCAGCCCCGACGTTGCGCTCGGGATCGGTGGGATCGATCACGACGAGGGAATCGTCGAACGTCGCCTGTCCGTGGGCCGCCGGATCGAAGCGAACGGGTGGCTGCCAGTCGGCCGCAGCTTCGACGAGTGGCCGGAAGCCACCGTGTTCGACCACCAGTAATTCGGTCAGATAGCCCGAAAAGCCCCGCGTCCGCAAGTCGCTCCCGTAGACGCCGATACCTTTGAGAAAGGCCTTACAGAGCCGGACGTCGGCCGCGAGCTCGTCAGTGAGTCGAGCGTGGAGATACTGCGTGTGGAACGGCGTTCGATCGACAGCGGACTGGATGGCGGTCGCATCCTCGACGTCGTAACAAGGGACCAGATCCACGTCGTAGCCATCGATCTCGCCGACGACGTATGGGTGTTCAGCGTATTCCTCGTGGCCGTCCGGCAAGACGTCGTGGCCGATTTCGAGGCCACGCGTCTCGAGTCGCCCCCGATCAGTTTCGGGTGGAAACCGGACGAAAACGTCGATATCACGATCGCCGGCGATCCAGGTGTCCCGGGCGGTCGAGCCGACGAGCATCACGTCCGCCGCGAGGTCGTGGCTCTCTATGGCACGCTCGGCTCGCTCGATAACCGTCTCGGTGACGTCTCGGAGTTTTCGGCGCTCCTCGGCGTCGGGGTCGACGCGTTCGCGGACGGTATCGAGCAGAGCCGTGACCTCGTCGCTCATGACTGGGAAGATTCGGCAGTGACGGGAAAGCGTAACGGTGCGCCCGCGACCGCCGGCCGGCAGCGGACTCGAAACGAAAGCCCTATCAAATAACTCCGATTACCTCGGGATGCCTGCCGCCGTAGCTCAGATGGTAGAGCACCACGCTGTTAACGTGGTTGTCCCAGGTTCGAGTCCTGGCGGCGGCGTCGTTCTACTGCGAACATGACGACGAGCGTAGCGAGGGCGAACGAAGTGAGCCCTCGATGCGAGCGGTGAAACCGCGAGCGATAGCGAGTCGTCCGTGGGCAGTGTCGACGAAATTCCGTCAGGACTCGAGCCCGGCAGTCCCAGCCCGCGAAACGAACATAGTGAGTGAGCAGGACCGTCTTGGATCGGTTCGAGTCCTAGCGGCGGCCGTGAGTTGGGGTGAAAGTCACGGCAGGCCAGAGTTTGCTCTGACGGCGGCGTGGTTCTGCCAGCGGCAACTTGTGAAGAGCGACAGTCTCCCTCTTGACGAAGACGGTACAATTTTAGTGACCGACCGGATATGGCCGTGTGAGGGCCCGTATCTCAGTCTGGTTAGAGAGAGCGGCTCATAACCGCTTCGTCCTTGGTTCAAATCCGAGCGGGCCCATCCAGTAACTGACCGTTTTGGATTTTTTCTAATACGGCTAGTTGCTGCCTCACGACCCCGAAATCGCGTAGTATAGATTTTTCGGAAACGTGATTGTGAGATCTCGTCCAACTGCTGGACAGCCCTCTCGCGGTTGTGCGACGTTGAGACCCGAAACGAGGGGGTGTGCGTACCCGTTCGTGCTGGGAAGGCGTTCTCTCGGTGACCGCCACCGGCCACGGAGATCAAGACACGCCCTCGTGGTTCGAAGCGGCGACGAGACGGGTACGTTGGCGGTTGGCCGACGGGTACTCGATCCGTCGAGGGAGTCGCGTCAGTCGTCGTTGTCGGCAGTCTGACCCTGTGCGTCCCAGATTTCGCGCATCTTCTCGGCGAAGGCCGCCGTTCGTTGAGGATGGCCGGCCCGGCCAGTGTCGTCGATGGAGACCTCGGCCAGTTCACTGACGAAGTCGCCGTTGAAATCCATGTCTGTGATGGCCTCCGTCACGTCGAACGTGAGCGTGTTGTCTTCCAGTTCGTTCTCGAGCCACGGGACTTTCGACTGGTCGTCGTCGTACTCGATCTCGTAGGTGTCCCCGCCGAGTAGGTCACGGATCGTCGCCATCGACCCGAGTTCGAGCCAGCCATCGTCCCACTGGACGTACAGTGTCCCGTCGTCGAGTTTCGTATCGTATCGCTCCATACCTCGGGATACACCGGTGATTGTATAATACCCTCACGAAGCACGTTCGATACGTCGCTGCTCAAACTCCCGACGCTGATCGACGAACCGGTCCAGAGGGCAACTACCACTCGCCTGCGTCGACACGATCGAGCGCATCGAGAAAGCCATCGGCGAAGGCCGCGCTAGTGACATGATCGGCGGCGTCGATCGCCGCCTCGTCGGCGTTCGCGACGGCGATTGCGGTCCCCGCTCGCTCGAACGTCGAGACGTCGTTTTGGGAGTCACCGATGGCAACGAAATCGTCGGTGTCGTAGCCGAGGGCCGGCGCGACCGATTCGAGTGCATCGCCCTTGCTCATGTTCGGCGATTTGACGTGGTAGGCGTACTGGGTATCGACGACTTCCAGACCGTGCTCGGCGGCGATCGATTCCAGCGGTTCGACCGCGATATCGTGGGCTAGAGCGATCTCCGTCTCCCGCCAGCGGTTGACCAGATCGGCTGGCCCCCAGCCGAGATCGTAGCCGGCTTCGACGTAGGCGTCGGCGACCGCCTGGGCGGCCTCGCGATCGCCGTGGATACGGACTGTATCGGCCCCGTCGACGAACGAGAGGCCGCCGTTCTCGGCGATAACGTTGCGTTGCAGCCCCATGTAGTTACAGAGCGCAATCGGAAAGGGGAGGACTTTCCCCGTGGCGAGGACGACCGGCCCGTTCCAGGCCCGCAGTGCCGTCCCGACGCGGGGATCGAGGATCATCTCGTCGTTGGTCAGCGTTCCGTCGATGTCTGTCACCAGCGGCACCGAGGCGGCGGACATACGTCTACGAACGCGGGCGGCCGGCATGCCGGTTGCGTTTCGCCGTCACGCTGTGAGCGTCTCGTAGGCCTCTTGGACGCGCTTGAACTGATCAGTGTCGCCATCAGGGGCATCCGGGTGGACCGCCTTGACGCGTTCACGGTATGCCGCTCGGATCGTCGCCTGATCGGCGTCCGGATCGACGTTCAAGACGTCACGGGCGTCGCTGGGGGCCATCGACGGACCGGCCCCTGGCGCTGTACCGGGCGTTCTCTGGGAGTGACTGGCGTCGCCACTCGCCGCCCGGTGACGCCGGCCAGTGGTCCGGGGGCCACCGCCGTTGGCTGCCCGTCGATGTCGGCGCTCAGCACTCGCCCGAGCGCGACCACCCGAACGATCCCCGGCCTGGCGGCCCGGCTCCCGGGATCCGGCGCGCCCGCCGTTGGTCGCGGCGCGGCCTTCGACGCGGCGATAGATGCGGGCCGCGAGTCGCCCCGTGCCGTGTGCCCAGAGAATGTACGTCACGGTCCCGAACAGCGCCGCCGGCCCGAGGATCGCGAGGTTGTACAGGATGCCAGCTGCGGCCAAGGCTGCTGTCATGAGTGCGAACGCAGCGGCGAGGCCCACGAGCAGCCGCGATCGGTGCACGTCGCTCACTTGTGGTGGCAGTTCCGTAAGCCTCTCGCCCCCGGCGGTCCCGCCACTCAGTGCAAGCGGCCCCCCGGGGAGATCGGATGTCCACCGGGCGATGCCGCGCTCGTCTTCCGTGCGGATTGGCTCGCCCGGTGGCGCCGAGTCTGGCTGCACGGCCCTTTTTATCCCCCGTGCCCAACCGGCGGCTATGCTCGTCTCTCAGCTCGTCTTCGTCGCCCTGTTAGTGGGGACCGAGGCGTTTTTCACCGCACTCGCCGCGCTGAACCTGCGACACGCCGAGCGGACCGTCAGCGAGGAACGCGAGTGGTTGCGGGACCGACTCGGCGTCGAGGAGCCACAGGAACTGCTGGATTACAACCGACTCGGGACGGCACTGGGACAACTCCAGACGTGGGTGACGCTGCTCGTCGTCTTGCTGGTGCTGTATTCGGGAGTGTACGCCGACGCCGTCGCGGCTCTGGAGGCGACTGGGTGGCCTCTCGTCGTCCGCGGGGCCGTGTTCGTCCTCGGGGCCGCTATCGCCCTCCAGACGATCGCGCTCCCGTTCGATGTCGTCGATACCTTCGTCGTCGAATCGCAGTTCGGCTTCAACCAGCAGACGCTCACGCTCTGGCTCCGTGATCTCGTGGTCTCGCTGGTCGTGCTGGTCGCTCTCGGCGGGGTACTCGCAGCAGCACTGTTCGCGGCGATCGACGCGATTGGGGGCCTGTGGTGGGTGGCCGCGTGGCTACTGTTCGTCGCGTTCGCGCTGGTGATGCAGGTGCTGTATCCGCGTGTGATCGCGCCGCTGTTCAACGACTTCGAGCCGATCGAGGGCGGTGACCTCGCAGACGCCGTGAGTGACGTCTTTGATCGAGCCGGCTTCACTTGCTCGCAACTGTACGAGATGGACGCCAGCCGCCGGTCGAGTCACTCCAACGCGTACTTCACCGGGTTCGGGGCCACCAAGCGCGTAGTCCTGTTCGACACGCTCATCGAGCAGCTCTCGGTGCCGTCACTGCAGGCTGTCCTGGCTCACGAACTGGCACACTACAAGCGTGGTCACGTCTGGAAACAGTTGGCCGCCGGGACCGTCCAGATCGGCGTGTTGCTGTTCGGTGCCGCCCTGCTGGTCGAGGCCACCTGGCTGTACGACATGTTCGGCATCGCGGGGGAGCCGATCTACGCCGGCCTCGGGGTGGCTGCACTGTTGCTCGAACCAGTCGCACGGCTGTCCGCGCCGCTTTCGAACCGACTATCGCTGGCCCACGAGCGAGAGGCCGACGCCTTCGCTGTCGAGGTCATCGAGGCCGACGCCATGGTCGAGGCACTCTGTGATCTGACCGGCGAGAACCTCTCGAACCCGTTTCCCCATCCGCTGTATGCAACCTTCCACTACGATCACCCGCCGATCCCGGACCGGATCAAACACATTCGGGAAACAGCGGGCAAAAGCGAACAGACAGCACAAGTGTAAGTCTGTGCCCCCAAGACGAGTGGGCTAACTCAGTTCGACGACTTCGACGTCCGTGACTCGATCGTCGGCCTCCATGGCATCGACAACCTCGTCGCTGACAGGCGTGTCGAGGTTGTAGACGGACATGGCCTCGCCGTCGATGGCCTCGCGGGCGTTTGCCATCCCGGCGATATTGATGTCGTACTCGCCGAGGATCGAGCCGAGCGAGCCGATGACGCCCGGTTCGTCGTTGTTGTACGAGATGAGCATCGTGCCGTGTGGGGTCGCATCGACGCGGAACCCATCGATCTCGACGATCCGGGGTTCGTTGTCGCCAAAGAGGGTTCCGCTGACGGTCAGTTCGTGCTCGTCGTCGGAGACGGTGATCGACACCAGATTCTGGTAGTCTTCGGTCTCGCGGCGGCGGCTCTCGACGACCTGGATCCCGCGCTGTTCGGCGATCCGGGTCGGGGCGTCGACGACGACGTCCTGCCAGCCGAAGGGGTTGAACACGGCTGCGGTGAGCAGGTCGACTTCCTCGTTGGCCAACTCGCCGGCGTACTCGATTTCGATGGACTGGACGCGACCGTCGAACAGTCGCAAGGCGAGTTTACTGGCCGTCTCGGCGACGTCGACGTACGCTCGCGTCTCGGGATCGGAACTCGCGTCCGTCGAGGGGATATTGAGCGCGTTCTGGACTTCGTCACCCTCGAGCCCGGAGATGATACTGTTTGCGGCGGTAACAGCGACGTTGACCTGCGCGTTGTAGGTCTTGGCACCGAGGTGGGGTGTGACGACAACGTCGTCGACCGCGAGCAGCGGATTGTCCTCGGCCGGTGGTTCCGTCGAGAAGACATCCACGCCGGCAGCCTCGATGTCGCCGCTCTCGACGGCATCGGCAAGCGCTTGCTCGTCGATGATACCACCACGGGAGCTCAACACGACGAGATCGCCGCCGAAACGATCGATCTGCTCGGGACCGATCAGGTCCCGCGTCTCGTCGGTCAGGCGAGCCTGGACCGAGAGGAGATCGACGCGTTCGAGCAGTTCATCGAGGTCGAGGAGTTCGATGCCCATCTGGCGAGCGCGAGCCTCTCCCAGGTACGGATCGTAGGCGAGCAGATCCATCCCGAGATTGTCAAAGCGCCAGGCGACTTCCTGGCCAAGGCGACCCAGGCCAACGATCCCGGCGGTCATCCCGCCCAGTTCCAGCCCCTCGAAAGACGCCCCATCCCAACCGCCATCGCCGACCTGCATGTGGCCCTGCGGGATGCGCTTTGCGGCGTTAAAGGCCAGGCCGATCGTGTGCTCGGCCGCGGCATAGACGTTTCCGCGGGGTGCGTTGGCCACGATGACGCCGTGGTCGGTCGCTGCCGGGATATCGATGTTGTCCACCCCGATCCCCGCCCGCGAGACGACCTTGAGATTTGGTGCGTTCTCGAAAACCTCACGGGTAATCTCCGTCCCGCGGATGAGCATTGCGTCGATATCCTCGACGATCTCGAGAACGCCGTCGGTATCGATGTCGACGTCCTCGACGATGTCCAGGCCGGCACTCCGGAGGCGCGCCAGACCAGCGTCGTCGATCGGGTCCGTGACCAGTACCTTCATGCCTGGAGGGAATTTCCCCACCACATTAACCTTTTAGAGTTCGTCGCGACGCGCGAGTCACCGCCGCCGAGAAAACGAGGGGTCGCCGAACGGAAATTCGGAGCCTCAGACCGGTTCGCCAAGCATCTCGGCGAGATCCTCTTCGGGATCGCCGATGGCCTGGAGCCCGAACTCGTCGTTGAGGAGCTCAACCACGTCGTCGGTGAGCCACTCGGGGATCGTCGGGCCGATGCGGACGTCCTGAATACCCAGGTCGAACAGGCCCAGCAGGACGGCGACGGCTTTCTGTTCGAACCACGAGAGGACGATGCTCACGGGCAGGTCGTTGACGCCACAGTCGAAGGCTTCGGCCAGTGCCTGGGCGATCTTGACCGTCGAGATGGAGTTGTTACACTGCCCCAGGTCGATGAAGCGGGGGATGTCCGTCCCGGGAACGGTGCCGTATTCGAGGTCGTTGAAGCGGAACTTGCCACAGCCGGTCGTCAGGACGACACAATCGTCAGGGACGTTCTTGGCGAGTTCGCGGTAGTAGGCACGACCGTCGGTCGGGGCGTCACAGCCCGCGATGACGAAGAAGTGCCGGAGCTTGCCCTCCTCGACGGCTTCGACGATCTGGGGTGCCAGGTCGAGGACCGTCTCGTGGTAGAAGCCCGTCGAGAGGGTTTCGTCACTGTTCCACTCGTCGTCGGCGGGTTCGGGCAGTTCCTTGGCCTGTTCGATGACGGGCGCAAAGTCACCGTCCTCGATATGGGTCGCCCCTTCAAGGCCGGCGACGGTCGTCGTGTAGAACCGATCGACGTAATCATCGACCGGCGGCATCAAGCAGTTCGACGTCCCGACGATCGCGCCGGGGAACTCACGGAACAGATCCCGCTGGTCGAACCACGCTTCGCCGACGTTACCCTTCAGGTGGTCGTATTTGGCGAGTTCGGGGTAGCCGTGGGCGGGCAGCATCTCCGAGTGGGTATAGACGTTGATCCCCTCGCCTTCGGTCTGTTCGAGCAGTTCCTTCAGGGCGTACAGATCGTGGCCGGTAACGACGATCGACTTCCCATCGACCTGATTCTCCGGGACTTCGGCGGGTTCGGGTTTGCCCAGCGTGTCGACGTGAGCCTGATCGAGCAGTTCCATGGCGTCGATGGCGGCCGAGCCCAGGTCCAGGGCCTGGCCGACCGTCTCGTCCATGTCGAAGTTGACGTTCGTCAGCGTGTGAAACAGCGTCTCGTGGACGGTCGCATCGACACCCTCATCGACGTATCCCATCTCGCGGGCATGATGGGCGTACGCCGAGACGCCTTTCGCGCCGAGGATCATCGTCTCCTGTAAACTGTCGAGGTTCGGGTCCTTGCCACAGACGCCCTGGACGGTACAGCCACCGTCGAGCGTTTGCTCACACTGCAGGCAGTCCATCATACACGTCACTGTCCGGACGCCACCCATATACCTCGTCTACCAACTCCCCGTCTTCTGGGAACGGGAGCGAACACGTTCGTCCAGGTTGTTTATACGGTGTTTGCGAACGTCGAATTTCGCGTACAGTAGCGGCCAGAACGTACAGAACAGTGAACGATTATGTAAAATGATGTTGTTCCCGGAAGTCAGGCGAGATCGGCGGGCGGCCCGCCCGGCAGGTCATCGCGATCGTGGGAGGCCTCGAAGTCCAGATCCGGTCCCGTCGGGACGATGCGCTTGGGACTCACGTCGGGATGGGTCGTGTAGTAGTGTTCTTTGATATGAGCCAGGTCGACCGTCTTGGCGACGTCTCCCGTTTGATACACGTCACGCAGATACGGCCAGAGGTGGTCGTACTCCCGAATCAGCTTGTGGTTGCACATGAAGTGGGTGTGATAGACCGCATCGAATCGGACGAGGGTAGTGAACATCGCGATGTCGGCCTCAGTCAGACGATCACCCGCGAGATAGCGCTGGTCGGCGAGCACCGAATCCCAGTGATCGAGGGCATCGAACAACTCCTCGAGTGCTTCGTCGTAGGCATCCTGGGAATCGGCGAAGCCAGCCTTGTAGACACCGTTGTTGATCGGTTCGTAGATGTCCTCGATGAGCCGGTCGATCTCCTCGCGATAGCCCTCGGGATAGAGATCGACGTCGTTGTCGGCCACATCGTCGAATTCCGTATCGAGCATCCGCATGATCTCGGCGGACTCGTTGTTGACGATCGTGTCTTCCTGTTTGTCCCAGAGGACCGGCACGGTTACGCGGCCAGTCATGTCGGGATCGGCCGCCACGTAGATCTCTCGAAGGTAGTCGCTTCCGTTGATCGTGTCGGGTGTACAGCCGTCTTTCTCGGGGGTGAACTGCCAACCGTCGTCGCCGCGGTAAGGATCGACGTAATCGACCGTGATCGCGTCTTCGAGTCCCCTCAGCGTCCGCGTGAGCAGCGTCCGGTGTGCCCACGGACAGGCCCGGCAGACGTAGAGGTGATACCGGCCGGCCTCGGGCTGAAATCGCGCGTCGGGATCGTCCTCGATGCGATCGCGGAAAGCAGTCGTCTGGCGCTCGAAAGCACCATCTTCGTTGGTCGTCTGGTAGGCGTCGGTACGCCACTCACCATCGACGAGCATGTTCATTGTACCGCTTACTTGGCGACCGCGACGCATAAACCTCAGAGTGACGTGAGTGTTACCACCAGTTGCACTGGCGTGAGATCTGCCCGGTGAAACTGGCTTCGAAGCCCTTATTTGACGCCTTTCCCTCTGATTCGCCAAGAGAAACCCATGTCGGAAAAACCAGCCTCGATGTACCGGGACATCGACAAGCCGTCCTACACCCGGCGCGAATACATCACCGGTATCCCCGGTTCGAAGATCGCACAGCACAAGATGGGCGACGCTGACACCGACCCTGAAGACTATCCCGTCCAGATCTCGCTGGTCGTCGAGGAGACTGTCCAGCTTCGCCACGGCTCGATGGAGGCCTCGCGGCTGTCGGCCAACCGCCATCTGATCAAGGAACTGGGCGAGGGCAACTACAAGATGGTCCTCCGGAAGTTCCCCCACCAGGTCATCCGGGAGAACAAGCAGGCAACCGGCGCAGGTGCCGACCGTGTTTCCGACGGGATGCGTCAGTCCTTCGGCAAGATCGTCGGCACGGCCGCTCGCGTCCAAGCGGGGGAACGGCTGTTCACCGCCTACTGTGACGTCGATCAGGCCGACGCCGTCAAGGAAGCCTTCCGTCGGGCCTACAACAAGATCACACCGCCCTGCCGGATCAAAATCGAGCGTGGCGAAGAGTTGCTGATCGCGTAACGCCACCCACTTTTCTCGTCGCCACTCTGTCCACGGTAACTCGCAGCGTTGGCCCTCCACGACTGGCACGAAGAGAGTCAACTCGCCGTCGACCGGAATGACGACGCCAACGCTACGAACAGGCACATCGAGGAAACGCCAACGAGCCACACGAGGAGTTGCGATCTGTCACGACTGGTGACTGGCCCGTGTGGTCAGTACGCCGAACGTCACCTGGGAGGTTACGAGCGGCGACGAGGCCGCGTTATCCGTCGTAAGAAATGCCCAGTTCGTCGAGGAACGTCCGTGCGCCTGCGGCCGAGGAACCAGGTCCACGCGCAGTCACGAGGTCGCCATCGACGGTGACGCTAGTCTCAGCATCGAGTTGTGCATCCCAGTCGGCCCCAGCGGCTTTGACCTCATCTTCGACCCAGTACGGTAGTTTCCGGCCGTCAGGCATGCGGTCGTGATCGTCGACGATCCCGGCTTCCCACTCGTTGGGAAAGCCAGTGACCGAGCGCCCGTCGACGAGATACCCGCCGTCGCTATCGCGCGTAAACGCCAAGATCCCGACGGTGTGACAAACGACGAGGGCTTTCCCATCGTCGCCTTCGACGGCCTCTCGAAGGGCTGTCCGTGCGTGCTTGTCTTGATTGACGTCCCATTCAGCGCCGTGGCCACCGGGGAAGACGATCGCATCGAACGACGTCGGGTCGAGGGCCGCAAGCGGTTCGGGATCGTTCAATCGCTCGTCGTTCTCGTGGATCTCCCGAACGCGTTGGGCCGTCTCCTCGCCGACCTCATCGGGATCGACCGAGCGCTCGTCCAAAACGGCAGGACCGCCAGATGGCGTCGCGACAGTGATATCGACACCCGCTTCGTCGAAAGTCGTCAACGGTTCGATACATTCTTCGCCCCAATAGCCGTGTTCACTGACAATGAATAGTGCAGTCGGCATCGATGGGAAGTAGTGGACGAACAGTGAAATACTGATTGGCTACGGCAACCCGCTGGCGAGTGTGGACACGCTCGATGCAACAAGCAGACGTTCCGGACGGCTCTGGATTGCTACTCGGCACCGCGATACGGGGGCGATTTGTATCTGTTCTACGGTGACGAGCATCTCGCAGGAATCGAGTCGCTCCCGGCGACAGCGCCCCGGGGTCTGGAGACCGGTATTGACCGATCCTCGAAAGTACTCCAGCGAACCCACAGTCAAAACGCGGTGGGGTCGACGAGGTCCGACACCAAGTCGGCCGTCGGCTAGATTGAGACACAACTTGCCGTGTCGCCTTCGCAGCGGTCGGTATCGGCGATGTCCAGATCGGATGGAGCGACTGCGAGCCCAGGCAGCCACCGTTCTGCCGTCAGTCCGACGATTGATGACCAGAGCAGCCCAATCGAGATGGTTAAGCCACCCAGTGGCCGTTCGGGTCGTCACGATCGATGCGGGCGTATCGCACAGTTCGATCCGCTTGGGTAGGGAAGCGACGCGAAACGATCCGACGAAGCAAAAGTGGAATGCCGCCTCCCGGATTTGAACCGGGGACAGCTCGATCTTCAGTCGAGTGCTCTCCCAGTCTGAGCTAAGGCGGCGCGTACTCCGAACGTCGGTGACCGTCACAAAAAGGATTTCGAAAGCCGGCGCCGGAGCTTACTGTTCGGCGAGCCCGTCGATGAGGAACTCCGCCGACGTGCGAGTGGTCGCCATCGGGGTATCGTGGACGTCACAAATGCGCAACAGAGCCGAGATATCGGGTTCGTGTGGCTGGGCGGTCAGCGGGTCACGGAGGAAGACGATACCATCGACGGCCTCGTCTGCGACCTCCGCCCCGATCTGGGTGTCGCCACCGAGGGGGCCGGACTGTTTGCGTTCGACGGCAAGGTCAGTCTCTTCCATGATTCGCTTCCCGGTCGTCCCGGTACAGACGAGTTCGAACTCCGAGAGGGCGTCCTCGTGAGTCCGAACGAAGTCGATCATTTCGGGCTTCTCGTCGTCGTGAGCGATCAGCGCGATCCGTGTCATACGTCTACCAGACAGGGCGGCGAATAAAGAAGTTGAGTATTCACGACTGGATCGCGACCGGCCTAGGGACCCTGGACGTCGACGTCTCCCGAGCGATGGACAGTCACGTCGTACGCCTCGACAGTAAAGGAACATTCGGTAGCGCCGTCGGTGTCGTCGAATACCGACGCGAGGGCCGCTTGGTCGACGTATTCGGCCAGCGGATCGAGAGCTGCAGGATCAGTGTCGGTCGCCGCGGCGATAGCATCGAAGACGAGGGTATCGATAGCACGGGGCTGAATCCAGGAATCCTCGTCCGCGCCGTCTGGGATGACATAGCGATCACCCGGACACATGTGACTGTGTGGAAGGACGTCGTGCATAAAGCACCTCGGAGGAGTTTCGCGCGCTGAAAGAGCGTCGCCGGCCGCCAGCGGCCCCTGAGACGAGACAACGGGGATCGACAAGCCAGTCGTACCGAGCCGGTCAGGAGTTTTGACAGGCCGTGGCAGGCTCGCGTTCACAGACAGTGTTAGAGACGAGTTGCCACAACCCACGGCGAAGGCGTTCGGAAGCCGCTTGCTGTGAGATATCGAGGTCGGCCGCCAGATCACCCAACGATGTCTCCCGTGGGACCGAAAAGTAGCCACGATCCCAGGCGAGAGCCAAGATCTCTCGCTGAGAGGGCGTCAATCCGAACCCGTAGCGACTCATCTGGTCTTGATCGCGAATCGAGTTGACGGCCACGTCGACGCCCAACTGGTTGCACTGATCGAGAAACCCGGATAGCGCGTCACGATCGGGGACCCGCATACGGACGTCCCAGCCGTCACCATCGTTGGTCGCCGCAAGGAGGACGGCATCGTGGGACAGGGCAGCATTGTAAACGGCAGTCGTCGGCAGATCAGCGCCGTGAATCGATCGATAGAGGATTGCATCGTCCATCGACGCGAGCTGTGTCGCATCGGCCACGGTCCGATCGTCGGCCAGGGCGTCATCGAGTGTCTCGGCGGTGGCTCCCCGTGCCCAAAACACCAGCCGGAGTGGAACGGATGCCCCAGCATCCATGCCCTCGACTTCGAGGTACAAGTCCGGACACGTCGAAAACGTCGCTTCGAGAACCGGCGCGGCGAACGTACAACAGGCGATCATTGTCCGGACGTCGTGGATCGATGCTCAATGCGGCGCGATATAAACGTCGCGATCGACGCACGACTGGCCAGAGAGCGGCGTTGGGAAAAACGGGACCGGACGGTGTTCCCCCCGGTTCCGACCACGGTGCCGGCAACCCCCGGAGCACAGAGATGTCAGAGGCACAGGCTCCGGAGACGGGCGGATACTGCCAACACCGTGGTCGAACATCTTACCCCACGCATAATAATGATGACACCTGTATATTCATGCAGTATATAAGCGACTAGTCTCCGGCAAGCGAGTTGCGTACGGGCGAGGTATCAAGACAGGTTTTCTCCCTGGTAGTCACCGTCGTAGGTATCGTGGTGGGCAGCTTCGGCGACCACCAGTTGGGCGATCCGGGCACCGACTTCGAGTTCGATCTCGTGATACACTTCGAGCAGTCCCTCACCACGCCCTTCGTAGCCGGCGTCCCAAACCGCGGTATCGAGCATACAGGAGTTGCGCAGCAGCGACGAGCGGGGCAACAGGAACCCGACGTGCCCGTCGGGGATCCGGACCGGTTCCGCGTATCGCACGACGTACCCGCCGGGGTCGAGATGGAAGTGCCCGTCGTCGGTCTCGACGGGCTCGCGGTCGCCAACGTCCTTGCCATCCCGTCCGATCCGTCCCGCAGAGACCTGCTCGAATACCGCCTCGACAGTCAGATCGACACCGTTTGGCTGTATCTGATCCGCGCGGAGGTCATCGAGCTGTGCCGCGACAAACTGTCCACTCTCGAACATCGTCTCTGCGGTGGCCGGGGACGACCAAGAGCGTTCCGACAGCCCTGAAACGACGGTGGCTGCGAGCGAGTCCCGAGCGAGTCGGCCGGCTCGCTGCCAACCACATCGCCGAGGCCGAACACGAGACCGCCACCACATCCGTCGTCCCGAATCAGTGCGGTGAACGAACTAACACGGTCGATCGATAGAAACCGGCAAAACCGCCCGAGGGCAAATCCGCAGCATTCGCGCCAACACCGGGGATTTATGTCCGTGCGTGGTGTGTCTCCGGACGATATGGGACAGACGCTCACGGAGAAGATCCTCGACGATCACCTCGTCGAAGGGGACCTGGTCCCCGGCGAGGAGATCGGGATCGAGATCGATCAGGCGCTCACACAGGACACGACTGGGACGCTCGTCTGGCTGCAGTTCGAGGCCCTCGAACTCGAAGAGGTACAGACCGAGCTGGCCGCCCAGTACTGTGACCACCAGACGTATCAATTCGACTTCAAAAACACCGACGACCACCGCTTCCTGCGATCGGCGGCGGGGAAATTCGGGGCGTACTTCTCGCGGCCGGGCAACGGGATCTGCCATCAGGTCCACAAGGAACACTTCGCTGCGCCGGGCAAGACGATGCTCGGGTCGGACAGTCACACGCCGACACCCGGCGGACTCGGCGAGTTGGCGATCGGTGCCGGCGGCCTCGATCTAGCGGTCGCGATGGGCGGTGGGGCCTATTACATCGAGATGCCCGAGATCGTCAACGTCCGCCTGGAGGGTGAGTTGCCCGAGTGGGCGACCGCCAAGGACGTCATCCTCGAACTACTGCGCCGGCTCTCGGTGAAAGGCGGCGTCGGCAAGGTGCTCGAGTTCACCGGCCCGGGCGTCGAGACGCTGACCGTGCCCGAGCGGACGACCATCACCAACATGGGGACGGAGCTGGGCGCGACGACCTCGATCTTCCCGACCGACGAGGAGACGAGAGACTTCCTCTCCCGGCTCGACCGCGAGGACGCCTACGTCGAGATCGGCCCCGACGCGGACGCCGAGTACCACGACCAGATCACGGTCGATCTCTCGGAGCTCGAACCGCTGATCGCGACGCCGTCGATGCCCGACAACGTCGTCCCAGTCCGGGAAGTCGAAGGCACCGACGTCGAACAGGTCATCGTCGGTTCCTGTACCAACGGCGCCTACGAGGACATCCTCCCGTCGGCAAAGATGCTCGAAGGGCGAGAGATCGATCCGACGACCGAGATGATCGTCGCGCCCGGCTCGAAGCAGGCCTCGGAGATGCTCGCCCGCGAAGGGTGGGCTTCCGAGATGATGGCCGCCGGCGTCAACTTCTCGGAGGCGACCTGTGGCGCCTGTATCGGGATCGGCCACGTGCCCGCAAGCGATTCGGTCAGCCTGCGGACGTTCAACCGCAACTTCGAGGGGCGCTCGGGCCTGGAAGACGACAACGTCTACCTGGTCTCCCCGGAGGTCGCGACGGCCGCGGCCATCGCCGGCGAGATCGTCGATCCGCGCGATCTGGCCGAGGAGTTGGGCGACCTGGAGGCCCCGGGCATGGAACTGCCCGAGGAGTACTACGGCGCCGACACGGACATCATCGAGCCGGAGAACGCCGTCGACGACGACCTCATCAAGGGGCCGAACATCGCGGACGTCCCCCTGAAGGACCCGATGGACGCCGACCTCGGTGGGCCGACGCTGCTGAAGATGGGTGACGACATCACGACCGATCACATCATCCCGGCGACCCAGGACATCCTGATGTATCGGTCCAACGTCCCCAAACTCTCGGAGTTCACGCTCTCACGGGTCGACGAAGACTTCGCCGACCGCGCTCTGGAGGCCGACGGTGGCTTCCTCGTGGCCGGCGAGAACTACGGCCAGGGCTCCTCGCGTGAACACGCAGCGTTGTGCCCGATGTATCTGGGCGTCGAGGGTGTACTGGCCCAGAGCTTCGCGCGCATCCACAAGGCCAACCTGTTCAACTTCGGCCTACTGCCCTTGGAGATCGACGCAGACACCTACGAGAAAATCGACCAGGGCGACGATATCGAGATCGTCGACGACGTCGCGGGTGCCGTCCGCTCGGGTGCCCAAGAGTTCACGATCCGCGTCAACGACGAGTGGGAAGCGACCGGCCACCTGGATGCCTCCGAGCGCGAGCGTGAGATCCTCGCCAACGGCGGGAAGCTCCCGCACACGAAGATGCAATACGAGGATTCAGACACCGAAACGCCCGCAGACGACTGATCGCAGAGTCGTGTCGGTCTCGGTTTTCGACGGGTCGGTCACCGACTGACCAGGGCGATAGCCCTATGCCGATCGGTTTCCTACCCGTGTTTGTGACGGCGATCGCTTCCGAGACGACGACCGTGCCGTTCATCCGGTCGGCCAGGCGCTCGGATCTGCTGGCCGTCGTCGATATCGAGCAGCGGTCGTTCCCGCAGCCGTGGTCGATCGGTGCCTTCGAGCGATTTCTCGACGCCCCCGCGTTTCTCGTTGCCGTCGATCGCGACAGTGGCCAGGACGGCGCCGTCATCGGGTACATCGTCGCCGATGCCGTGCCAAATCACGGGACGCCACTCGGGCACGTCAAAGACCTGGCCGTCCACCCCGACTGCCGCCGAACGGGGATCGGCCGCCAGCTGCTCGAGCGAGCCGTCTGTACACTGCGCTCGACGGGCGTTGGCTCGATCAAGCTCGAAGTTCGGGAGAGCAACGATCCGGCAAAGCGCCTCTACCAGCGGACTGGGTTCGTCCACCGACGGACGATTCCACGCTATTACGACGACGGCGAAGACGCCCTCGTCATGTTGCAAACCTGGGGGTGAGCCCGGAGACAGACGCCAGTGGTGTACAGTCGGGAAGTCTTTCCGTGGGGCCTGCCTCGATACGACTATGGGATACGCGTGTCCGGTCTGTACGTCCCCACAGGCCGACGCCAAACACCTTGCCGACCACCTGGCGTTTACGGCACTGCTGGGTGACGACGACCACGAATCCTGGCTCGAAGAACACGCGCCAGACTGGGAAGATGCCGACGACGACAGCCTGGCCGAACAGGTCCTCGAGTATGCCGAAGAGACGGAACTCTCGCGAGACAGCGACCCGCACGATCACACGCAGGGATCGCCGGACGCGACCGGCAAACGGGCCGACCGCCCAAATGGAGTGACAGAGATCGACACTGAGGAACACGAACCTGGTGTCGCGTTCGATGACTTCGACGAGGCCGTCACTGCCGATTCGAACCCACCACTGGACACGGATGCCCAGGCTGCCCTCAAGGAGGCCTACGAGATGACGCGGGCACGACGTGAACGCGGCGGCCGAGAGCGAGCAGACGAGGGCGAAGACGAGACGGGCGAAACCGAGTAGTGGCCGCCACTCGAAACGACGCGCATGGAAACAGAGGGGCTGTTTACCCCGGACACTCGGGACGCTGCCCGCAACCGGTACGCGGAACTCAGACCGGTCGCAGACGTCGTCGTCCGGGAGGTGGCCAGGGCGATGGACCTGAGCAGCGAAGCATTCGACCGCCATGTGACCGAGACCGTCGTCGAGACGGCCCAAGACGCACTCTTTGCGTCCATGCTCGAGGTCACGGTCGGCACACGCGAGGAATTCGAGACCGTCTGTGGGAAGCGAGACGCCGAACTCGTCCAGACCGGGAGTGAAAACGTCGATCGGGTTGTCTGGCACGCCCCGCCGTTTGCCGACCGGATCGTCGCGACGACGTTCCAAGACGCCCGGGAGGCTGCCGTTGGAACCCTCCGCAGGCAAGCGTTCGGTCAGTTGTACCGTGATATCCTGGCCGATCCCGGCGATCCAGACAGCGACGATCGACAGGAGGGCGAGTAGATGCGCCGACGGACCCGCATCGCGGCGCTGGTCGTCCTCGGTATCGTCGTCTTCCTGTTGGCGCTGGGGGCGCTGCCGAGTCTCATCAAGAGCGGTGATCCCTACTACCTGACCGCGACGCCGGTCGAGGAGCACTCGGCTGTCAACGTGAGCGACCTCGACGAGCGGCGGTATCCGTACACGGCGGCCGCGATGGCTGCCGCAAGCGAAGGAGAGTCCGGGCGCTCGGATCGCTACTGGAAGGGGTACATCGGTTTCAAGGAGGCGTTCACTCACTCGCCGTTCGACGAGATCGACGCCCTCCGGCAGCGCAATCCCGACGCGAACGACGGCGACGCTATCTACGTCCGTGACGGCGACCGCTACTACAGAGTGACAATCACACAAGAGCTGGGAGGAACGGCCGATGAGTGAAGATCACGACTGGCCGATCCGGGAATCGGTCGCCGAATACGAGACCGGCTGGTTCACCGCCGGCTACGATCTGGTCGAACAGCCAGACGGGAGTACGAAACGCTACTACTGGGCCGAGCTACCGCCCGCGGTCGTCGTCCTGCCGGTGGCCGGCGACGAGATCGTGATGGTCCAGCAGTATCGGCCGGCGATCCGCAAGCACTGTCTCGAACTGCCGGCCGGAATCGTCGAGGACGGCGAATCCTACACCGAAGCCGGCGCGCGTGAACTCCGGGAAGAGACCGGCTTCGATCCGGCCGGCACTGCACTCCTCGAGGACTTCTGGGTGGCGACGGGTGCGATGCGCCACGAGCGCGGGATCGTCTTCGCGGAAGGGCTCGAACCCGTCGAGGCCAGTCTCGACGACAACGAGTTTCTGGAGGTCGTCACCGTCCCCATCGAAGACGCAGTAGATCGTGTCCGGGCCGAGCCCGCCAACGACGCGACGATCGAGGCGCTCCTGTTGGCTCAGGCAGACGGGGTACTCTAAACCGCCACCGGAGATAGCGGAATAGCCGGCGGCTATCGTCGCGGTTTTCCCGGCGACAGCACTGAGAAAGGATATGGACGGGGAACTGTCAGCTGCAGAACTACGAGAACTGCGCGAGTCCGAGGCCGACCTGCGGATCGTCGACATTCGACCGCCAAGAGCCTTCGAACGGGGCCACATTCCCGAAAGCGAGAATCTGCCGCTTTCGGGCCTGCCCGAGGAGATCGAGCGTCTCGACGGGGCCGATCGGGTGGTCACTGTCTGCCCGCACGGCCAGGCCAGCGTCCGGGCCGCCCGATTGATCGCCGCCTACGAGGGCTGTTCGGGCCCGGTCGAGAGTCTCGCATGTGGACTAGAAGGCTGGGACGGCGACCTCGAAACAGGCAGCGAGGACCCGCCGAAACAATCCGACGCGAACTGAGCGGTCGCTGTCGGGCACGAAGACGGTGGCTCGGGAAAGGCTCTCATCAGAAGGGGCTCAGTGGGGGTAACTGTTCGTCATCGCCACCACTGGCCGATTGGACTGGCAAGCAGATAAGTTGCCCACCTCCAGTCGACGACGTTGCGCGTCCCTCACGCGGACCAGTCCGCGTTGGCCCGGTGTACCCTCGCGATGTCCTCGATATCTTCGACTGAGAGGACCCCACGCTCTGTGCAAATCGCGTCGATCAGATCGGGCGGCGTCTCGTCGAAGATCGGCCTGGCGGTCGAGATGGCTGCCGGGCCGTCGTAGATCGTGGCTGGGTCAGCGCGTTCGAGGGAGCCACTCGGATCAGGGTCGATTTTGTCGACGCTAGCGACGACGAGCACATCGATACCTTCGTAGGCAGCGGCGAGGGCCGCGCTTCGCGTGCCGACCTTGTTGCGGACCGTCCCAGCAGGATAGATCGCGTCGGCTCCGACGAGGAGTGCCTCGGCGTCCCAGTCGTAAATCGCCCAGGCCAGGCCGGCGTCTGGGCTGAGCGTGACATCCATCTCCCCAGCCAGTGATGCTGCAACGTCGACCCCTTCCTCGCCCGGCCGTGACTCGGCGATCAACACCGCCTCGGGGGTCGCGCGGTCGAGCGTTGCCAGA
This sequence comes from Halorhabdus sp. CUG00001, assembly GCF_009797925.1. Taxonomy (NCBI): domain Archaea; kingdom Methanobacteriati; phylum Methanobacteriota; class Halobacteria; order Halobacteriales; family Haloarculaceae; genus Halorhabdus; species Halorhabdus sp. CUG00001. The sequence continues at coordinate 2,330,449 of NZ_VOLB01000001.1, read as the reverse complement.
ACGGTTCCCGACCGCGACAGCGTGGCGACGCGATCGGGCAACCGCTCGGCCGCGGTTCGCGCCGCCTCGCTATCGGCATCGGCCGCACGTGCCAGTCCGTCTATGGCCGTCGTCTCGATGCTCGCCGGCGTCTGGTCCGCCCGTGCCATGACGCGGTTGACGCGATTTTCGATGACGGGCATCGACGGACGGGCCGCCCGAAGGTCTGCGGCCACGTCCGCGAGTCGATCCCAGTCACCCGCCTGCGTTCCCGTCGCTACCTGTCCGGCCTCGTCGCGGAGTCCCGCCAGCGCCCGCATCGAGAGCCAGGCCGAGCCGTGTTCCCAATCGGACTGGACGGTCTCGACGGTCGGGCGGACGCGCTCGTAGGACGCCCAGAGGGCGGGGACGGTCTCCCTACGGAGAATCGCCGTCGGGTGGACCCACTCGAATGTACTGGTCTCCCAGTTGGGCTCGACTGTTCGGTCGTCGCTGTCGAACAGATACGGATGAACGACCCACCGCGTGTCACGGCCCTCGTCGACGACATCGAGCGGTTCTCCCGCACGGATCAGCGTGACACGCCCGTCGAGTCCCGTTTGTTCGGCGATCGCCTGGCGGGCAGCCGCGTCCGGATCACCCTCTGGGTGAGCCGAGACGGCCCCCCACTGGCCGCTGTAGGAGCCGACCGCCTCGCTGCGATCCAAGAGCAACACCTCGCCCCGCTGACGAAGGAAACAGGTGACGACGTGTGTTTCGTCCATATCGAGAGTGAGAGGTCGGATGCTCTCAAAAGTGGCGCGAGGATCGGGTGACCACGAAGTTAAGACGCCCCGTCACGGTAGCCCGAACATGGAGGTTGCCATCGTCAGCGATTCACACGTCCCGTCGCGAGAAGGTTCGATACCCTCGTGGGCACGCGATCGCATGCGAGCGGCCGATCACGTCATCCACGCCGGCGACTTCGATTCCTCGAAAGCGCTGGCAGACGTTCGCTCCGTCGCCCCGCGGCTGACGGCCGTCGCGGGCAACATGGACCCCCGATCGCTTGGCCTATCCGAGAGACAGACCGTGACGCTGGGTGGCGTCGAGTTCGTCATCACGCACGGGACTGGCTCGCGCCAGGAGTACGAACAGCGCGTCGCCGAAATCGTCGACGAGGCGGCGACAGCCGGCCCGACGGTGGGTGTCGCCGGCCACACCCACGAACTGTGCGACGAGACCGTCGACGGCGTCCGCCTGCTCAACCCCGGCAGCGTCACCGGCGCGGCACCCGCAGCGGAGGCGACGATGCTGACCGCCGAGGTCGCCAACGGGGAACTCGACGTGACAGTCCACCGAGAGTAAGCCAGCCACGGACACGCAGGGTTTCGTCGTCGGCTGAAAGCGTCACGACCGGGCGACTTTTTGGGCCACCCACCCGAGTCGACGTATGGAGGTCTTCGCGGTCGATGGATTGCCGGAGGTCCGCCCGGGCGAGGACCTGGCGGGCCTGATCGAGGACAACGTCGACCTGCAGGACGGTGACGTTCTCTGTGTCGCCAGCACGGTCGTCTCAAAGGCCGAGGGCCGCGGGGCCAATCTGGCGGCATTCGAACCGGGCGAGCGTGCACGGGCGATCGCCGAGCGGATCGGCGAGATCGCCGACGAGCCAAAGGACCCCCGCTTCGCCCAGGCCGTCCTCGAAGAGAGCGAGGAGATCCTGCTTGGGGCCCCGTTTATCCTCGCGGTGACACAGTTCGGCCATATCACGGTCAACGCAGGCATCGATCGCTCGAACGTCCCCGAGACGGACCTACTGCTGTTGCCCGAAAACCCCACGGCGAGTGCACGACGGCTACACGACGCGCTCGGCGTCCCCGTCGTCGTCACCGACACGTCCGGACGACCGTTCCGACAGGGCCAACGCGGTGTGGCTCTGGGCTGGGCGGGTCTGCCAGCCTGCCGTGACTGGCGGGGCGAACACGACCGCGAGGGCCGGGAACTGACGGCGACCGTCGAGGCCGTCGCCGACGAACTCGCCGCGACGGCCAACCTGGTCACCGGCGAAGGCGCAGACGGCCGGCCCGTGGCCGTCGTCCGCGAGTTTGCGTTCGGCGACCACGACGGTCACGACGCCCTGTTTCGCGACCCCGAGTCGGATCTCGTCCGCCAGGCACTCAGGGGCTATGAGTACAGCACCGACTGAGACATCGAACGCCGACAGCACCACCGCCGACCCGATCGACAACCCCACACACATGCGAGCAATCGAACTTACCCCCGAACACCCCGTTGAGGACGTAACGCAACTGGCCGAGCGTGCCGAAGCCGCCGGCTTCGATACGGTCTTTGCCAGCAACCACTACAACAACCGCGACCCGTTCCTGACGCTCTCGGCGATCGCGGCGGCGACCGACCGGATCGACCTGGGTCCGGGCGTCGTCAACCCCTACGAGACCCACCCCGTCAGACTGGCCTCCCGGATGGCGACCCTACAGGAGGTCAGCGACGGTCGTGGTGTCTTCGGGATCGGTGCCGGTGACGCCGCGACGCTGTCGAACCTCGGCGTCGAACGCGAGTCACCACTCCGGCGCGTTCTGGAGACGTTCAAAGTGGCCCAGCGACTCTGGGCGGGCGAGACCGTCGACCACGACGGACTGTTCGAAGTGAGCGACGCGAGCCTGAACTACGAAGTGGACGCGATTCCGGTCTACGTCGGCGCACAGGGGCCACACATGCTCCGCATGAGCGGAAAGCACGCCGACGGCGTGCTGGTCAACGCTGCCCATCCCCGCGATCTCTCCTGGTCGGCCGACCGGATCGCCGAGGGAGAAGCCGACCGGCCGGACGATCGTGGTGAACTGGACGTAGCCGCCTACGCGAGCGTCAGCGTCGCCGACGACGCCCAGGCCGCTCGCGAAGCAGCCCGGCCGCCGGTCGCCTTTATCGCCGGGAGCGCGGCCCCACCGGTGCTCGATCGGCACGACCTCGATCACGAGCGAGCGAACGCGATCGGTGACTCGATTCAGGAAGGTGACTTCGACACCGCGTTCGAGGCTGTCACACCGGCAATGATCGACGCGTTCACGATCGCGGGAACGCCCGAGACTGTCGCCGATCGCCTCCAAGCAGCCGGCGAGTACGTCGATAGTGTCGTCGTCGCCTCACCGCTTGGCCCCGACGTCGAGACAGCTATCGATCTCGCGGCCGATGCACTCGATCGGACCGGAATGGCGTGAGGAGGTCGACGACAGCACGAAGACCCAGTACCCCGCCGGCCAGGACCGCCGCGCCGACGAACAGGGCCCCCAGTGCGACCAAAAGCGCGCTGATCGGCCCCTGGCTCGCCACGTCGACGAATTCGGCAGGTGCGTCGAAGAGACTGTTCACCAGCTTCGTGAGAAACGAGGCCATGTGACGACTTCGCAGCCAGGGCACTTGGATGCTTGGCCTGGGCACTCTCGGCCAGGCGTGAGCAGGCGCGAACGCGACAGCCTTTCAAGGGAGTGCCGTCAACCGACCGGAAGCATGGCGTTCGAAAAGCAAAGCGGGGTTTTCCTACACGTATCGTCACTTCCTGGGCCGGATGGAATCGGGACGCTCGGCGCGCCGGCCGAGACGTTCGTCGATTTCCTCGCCACGGCCGAGCAGTCACTCTGGCAGACCTGCCCGATCGGGCCGACCGACCCCGACGTGGGGAACTCGCCGTACTCGGCGTATTCAGCGCGGGCCGGGAATCCACTGTTCATCGATCTGGATGCACTCGTCGATCGGGGCTGGCTGGCCGACCTCGACCGGCCGGGGTTCGACGAGCGTGAGGTCGAATACGATCGCGTCGACGCGTTCAAGCAGGAGGCGCTGCGTGATGCCTTCGCCGGGTTCGAGGCGGACGCCGAGCCGGCGGCAAAGACGGACTTCGAGACCTACTGTGGGGAGGCCGGCGACTGGCTCGAAGAGTACGCACTCTTTCGGGCGTTGAACGACCGTTTCGACGGCGAGTGGGTCGAGTGGCCAGCCGAAGCCAAACACCGCGATCCCGACGCACTCGATCGATATCGTGAGGAACTCGCCGAAGAGATCCGCTTTCGAAAGTTCCTCCAGTGGGTCTTCGAGACCCAATGGCAGGCGCTCCGGTCGTATGCGGACGATCGCGGCGTCTCACTGGTCGGCGACATGCCGATCTACGTCGGCACCAACAGCGCCGACGTGTGGGCCAATCCCGAGCTGTTCAAGCTGGACGAGGACCTCGAACCCGCCTACGTCGCGGGCGTGCCGCCGGACGAGTTCTCCGAGACGGGACAGCTCTGGGGGATGCCGGTCTACGACTGGGCGGCCCACGCCGAAGACGAGTACGAGTGGTGGCTCCAACGGTTCGAGGGGTTGCTCGACCGCTTTGACGTCTTCCGGATCGACCACTTCAAGGGCTTCGAGAGTTTCTACCAGATTCCGGCCGACCACGACACCGCCGTCGACGGAGAGTGGGTGACCGGCCCCGGCGAAGCGTTGTTCCAGACCGTCGAAGCGGAACTTGGCGAGTTGCCGATCATCGTCGAAGACCTGGGCCACATCACCGAGGAGACCCGTGCCCTCCGGGACGCCTTCGAGTTCCCGGGCATGAGCGTCGCCGCGATGGCCGACTGGTGTGATCCCAGCCAGGGACATCATCCGGCCAGTTATACCGAAAACACGGTCGCCTATGCGAGTACCCACGACACCGACACGGTACCCGGTTGGTACGCGTCACTGTCGGACGCACAACGGGAGTGCCTCCACGACGTCGTCGACGGCAACAGCGACGATCCCCACTGGAACATCGTCGAAACGATCTGGGCGTCCGAGGCCGTCCTGACGCTCGTACAGTGTCAGGACCTGCTGGGACTCGGGACTGCCCACCGGTTTAACTTCCCCGGGACCGCCGAGGGCAACTGGGAATGGCGAGTCCTGCCATCGGAGCTGACTGACGACGTTGCCGAGCGACTCGCCGCCGTGAGTCGTCGTACCGATAGAGCCTGATTTCAGGCCAGCGAGACGGGCTCTGGGCTGAAACAGCGAGTAAATTCCCGAGACACAACATTTTTAAGGAGAAAAATCGGGTATCCGGATAGTCGGCACAACGCCGCTGATGAAAAATTTCATGACATATACCGAACGCACCGGGGGCCACCACCCCGGACCACCGCGGTTTCTGCAACTCGGAGAGCGTATCGTCGATCCCGGCTTCGTCGACCTGGGACACGGCTACGACAGAGACAACCTCGCGCCGACGATCGCGGGTAACCCAGAGCGAGATCCCGACGCCTACGACGCCGACGCGTTCACCTGGCAGCTCCGGGAGAAACCAGCGGGATCGAAGGCTGGCCTGGAGTATGCCCCCAACCCGTACAGCGACGCGGTGCGGTACGACGAGGGATCGCACAATACGGCCGAGTTCCAGCCGGACGAGCCGGGAACGTACGTGCTGGAACTGACGGCCCCGGACGGCACCCACGAGTTGACCATCGAGGTGTTCCCTGGACCGGGCCTCGAAGACGGCTTCGAGCAATTCGATCTCGACGATGACGACGCCTGGGGCGAGAAAGCGGGTGGCCCACCACGCATCGACCTCGAGAGCCACTACGACCCAGAGTCCGAATCGTTCGTGATCGAATCGAACCCGGAACTCGCGCCCGACAGCTTCGCGACCGAATCTGATCTGCGCGTGTCGTTTCTGCCCGAAGACAGAGCCAGCCTCGATCGTGACGAGATCGACGTCGAGGGGAACACTGCTCGCGTGCCCATCGAGGCACTGGATGAGCCGACGCGGGTGTTCGCCGCTCCCTTCGACGGCGTCACACTCGGCGCGACCGACGAGATCGTCCTCGACCCGGACGAAACGGCGGTGTCTTACCCTAATCGTGCCCCCGAGTGGCTCGACGATGCCGTCGTTTACGAGATTTTCACGCGGTCGTTTGCCGGCCAAAAGGGCGAAACCGACTTCGAGTTCCTCACCGAGAAAGTCACGTATCTCGACGAGTTGGGCATCGACGTCGTCTGGCTGACACCGATCGTGCCCGCCTGGAGTGGGACGGTCGACACCCCGCCGGGCGGTCCCCACGGCTACGATACCAGCGACTTCTTCGATGTCGCCGAAGATCTGGGGACGATCGAAGAGTTCGAAGCGTTCGCCGAAGCCTGCCACGATCACGACATCAAGGTGTGTTTCGACCTCGTGGTCAATCACGCCGGCTGGGACCACGCGTACTGGCAAGACACGATCGCCGACCTCGGCGACGATCCCGAGGACCCCTACGCGTTTCCTGATATCCAGGCCTGGGACACCGAGTCGCCGTACTTCGACTGGTTCGACCGCCAGACAGGCTCGACTGACAACGATGCCACACCCGCACAGACGAGTTTCTTCGACGTCCGCCTGCACCCGAACCTGAACTACGGTAATCTGGCGCTGCGAGAACACATCCTCGCCGCCGTAGACTTCTGGTCGGATATCGTCGACGCGTTCCGGTGTGACATCGCGTGGGGCGTCCCCCACTCCTTCTGGACGGAGGCCCGTCGGTTGACTCGCGAGAAAGATACCGACTTCATGTGGCTCGACGAGTCGATCCCGCGGATTCCGTCGATGGGCGAGTCCGAATTCGACCTGCACTTTGACTCGATGGGATACATGCACACGGCCCACGCCGTCGCTCGGGGCGAACGGCCGCCGGAAGACCTCTTCGAGAAGGTCCGAGCCCGGCGATCCTACGGGTTCCCCGAACACAGCCGCCTCATCAACGCCACGGAGAACCACGACGAATCACGCATCTATCACGAGGCCAAAGCCAACGGGGTCCGCGAAGACCCGGCCGCCGCCGAGCGTGGGGCACTGGCGGCGTCGTTCACACTCCCGGGCGTACCGATGCTGTACTACGGCCAAGAGCGACTCATCGGTGAGTACGGGCAACGCCGGGAGAGTCCATTCAGCGATCGGGAAGACGAGACCGACGACATCGAAGCCGACCCGTACAAGCGGGCGTTCATGAACTGGGAGGAATACGACGCCCCACACCTCGAGTTCGTCTCGGCCCTCGTCGACTTCTATCACGAGTCGCCAGTCACGGGTCCCGAGGCGACGCTGGTCCGTGAAGCCTACCGGACCGACGCCAGCGAGGACGTGCTGGTGTTTGGCCGCGACGCCGGCGAGGAAAAACGCGTCGTCGTGATCAACTTCGGTGCGGAACCCAAGCAGGTCGATCTACGCAGTGTCGTGGACACGCACGATCAGTTCTCCGATACCGACCTCGAAGTTGCGAGTGCCGAAGACGCGGTGACCGTCGAAGTCGAGACGCTCGCCGTCTTCGAGACGCCGACGCTGTTCGATCAGGGCGACTCCAGGTGAGGCCGCCAGCCGAGTCGTCCCCGGTCTAGGAAGAGCTCGAACGGTCGATCGGGCCGATCCGAACAACACTCCAGGGACGCGAAGGGCTATCGCCTGGTAGCGGCCACGTTGAACTCCCAGCGTCTCCGGCTCGGTTCGGGCACGACTGTCGGCCGTCCCCTGGATCTATCGGTCTGAGAGACGCCAGACGTATTCGTGGCCATCGAGGTCGATGCCGTCGACCGTGCGTGAGGCCGTCGTCACGTTGTTGTACGTAGAGAGGGTCCGGTCGCCGTGGGTTCGCGTCGAGACGAAGACACCGTTTTCGACCCGGTAGGTCGGTTGTTCGGCGAACAATGCCGGATTACTGGTTCGAGTCCCGATCATCTCCCGAAGGCCAGTCCAGATCGTGTGGGCATCTGGATCGTCGCCGGCCATCGCGGCTGCCTTGCGCTCCTCGTCGAAGGGGCCACGATGGAGGTAGCGGCTATCGTCGTAGCCGAGTTTCTCGTTCATCTCCTCGAAAAACGCACGATCGTTCGACATGCCGATCTCGTCACCGTAATAGATGATCGGCGTCCCCTCGATAGAGAACAGAAGCGAGTACGCAAGCAGGACACGCTCGGGATCTGTCTCGAGAAGGTCATACAGCCGCCCGGAGATACCCTCCCCGTCACGGAAGTCCCAGTCGTCGTCCCTGCGATACTCGTCGTTGAGGAGGCGGCGCTCGTCCGGGTCGACGAACTCCAAGGTCAACTCGTCGTGAACGCGCAGGAACGTAAACCACTGTGCGGTGTCGGGGATATCGAGTGTCTCTAGGCGTTCGAGCTCGTCGGTGATGTAGGTCGGATCGTTCTCGGCGAGCGCCAGGAAGAACGTCGGCATGATCGGAAAGTTGTACGCGACGTGGCACTCATCGCCGCTACCGAAGTAATCGACGACGTCGGACGGTTCCTGATTGGCCTCGGCGATCATGACCGTCCCCTCCGAAACGTAATCGAAGGCCGCCCGGAAGAGTTGCAAGATCGTGTGGGTCTCGGGGAGGTTCTCGCAGTTTGTCCCCTCACGTTTCCAGAGGAAGGGCGCGGCATCCATCCGGAACCCGTCGACGCCCGCCACCTGCCAGCGGGTCAGAATCCGGATCATATCGATCAAGACGGCTGGATTCTCGTAGTTGAGATCCGGTTGGATGTCGTAGAACCGGTGGAAGTAGTACTCGTCTGTGGGTTCGCTGTACGTCCAGTTCGAGTCCGAGACGCCTTTCAACAGGAGACGCGTCTCGGCGTATTTGTCGGTATCGTCGTTCCAGATGTAGTAGTCACGGTACGCAGCATCCGGACTGTCGCGAGCATTTTGAAACCACGGATGCTGGTCAGATGTGTGATTGATGGGAACATCGAACACGACCTTGATATCGCGATCGTGAGCTGCCTCGATGAACGTGAGGAACGCCTCGTTCCCGCCGAGTTCGTCTCGGACACGCGAGAAGTCAGCGACGTCGAATCCCTGATCGACCATCGGCGATTCGAGAACTGGCAACAGCCAGACGACCGTCACGCCCAACTCTTCGAGATAGTCGAGTCGATCGATCAACCCGTGAAAGTCCTCGGCGAACAGATCGACGTACAGCGAGTAGACGACGCCGGTTTGATACCAGTCGGTCTCTTCGGGGACGTACGTGGCCTGTTCGTTGCGTTCCTCGAGTAATTCGAGGAGCGCGGCTTTCCTGTCTGGATACGCTGTCCCGTAGATGTCTTCCCACAGCGTTTCGATTGTGTCTGTCATCGTAATCACTCCGTTCGTGGCGTCCCGCGGAGGGGCACTCTGCAATACGTCACGATGTGAGAGGTGCATACAAAGGTTCGCCGGTCGAGTCCCGACAGTTTCGAGGCGACGCTCGTCTGAGAGCGCGCCCAAGAGAGTGTCCGGAGGGACATTTAACTCCACTTACTCGAAAGGAAACGTAATGAGCGACTCGACACGGCCAGGCCGAGGCGACGGGTTGCCAAACAGGACGCGTGCACATCGAGGTGGGGGGCACAGTCCACGACATGGGCCGCCCGGTCGAGAGACGAGCGCGGCCACGTCCAACTACCGACGGGAGTTTCTGGCCATCGGAAACCGGACCGGCAGCGAGAAAGGGCACCTCGGTGTGGTGCTGGCCGATATCGGTCGGATTGCCGGTGAGGTCGGAAGCCTCACACTGCCGGTGATGCTGTATCTCCCTGTCGCCCCGGTCCGGGAACCGGGCGCCCTGTTCGAGGCGTGGATTGTGGCCCTGCTGACGATGATCGTTGTCGGGACGCTCCTCAGGGGTGGCTGGATCTCGCCACCGTTGACCGACGCTCCGGGGTGGGCTCGCTTGTTGCCCACGCTCATCTGGCTCAGACTGCTCTATTTTAACGGCATCCTCCTCGTTGCGATCCACGGTGGGAGTATCGTGGCTGGCCAAACAGGAGTGGCGGCTGGAGTGCTATGGTCGCTCGTTGTCAGCGCAACGGCGACAGGACTGTTCCCCCGTGTGGTCGATGCGTGGATGGCCGACACAGGGTCCTGAAAGCGAAGCGATGAACGAGGGGAGTGTGACCTAGCGGTCCCCGCAGGTGGTTGTACGTGACGTGGAGAAGAGAGATGGGGTTGGAGGCTCTGTCCGCGGGGTGATGGCAATGTGTGAGACCGGATAGAACGAGCGCGCACTGTCTGCCAGCAGTGGGGAACGATCGAGTGTGAGTGAGAGAGACCAGCGACGACAAAGGGGCCAAGACAGCGCCAGGAGAGCCCGTCCAGGAGTACGAAGGGCGTATACAGCACGCCGAAGACCCCCAACGGCTGTCGGCCCCATTGTCGACGACCGGACACAGTACAGCAGACGGTAGAGCAGCGCTGTGAATCTTCGAGTACGTAATCATGTCACTAGAGGATGTTATTTGTCGGTAGTGAGAGAAGTTTACAACAACTGTAGTCATACCGGCGGAAGATTGAAGTGGCCCCAGAACACTGGAATAAAATATGCCCAACGGCAACAACGGCAGTTCGTCGAGCGTGTCCCGGCGACGGTTCATCCAGGCTGCTGGCGCGGCAGGCGTGACAGCGGGTCTCGCAGGATGTGGCGGTGGAGACACCACGACAGACAGTGGGGGCGATACGGGCGGAGACGACCAAGACGGCGCCACGACTGGCACGGCCGACGGTGGCGAGATCGGTGGGAAGGTCTCGGTGTTCGCGGGGAAGGTGTGGGAACAGAACGAGGACAAGTTCACGAAAGTCCTTCACGAACAGGGCGTGCCGGATTCGGTCGACATCCAACTCAACTCCGCTGCCCAACAGACGGGGAGCAAACAGCAGCGTCTCAGAACACAGATCAACGCGGAGTCGAAGGACCCCGATCTCGTGTTGACGGACAACGGATGGACGATCCCGTTCATCGTTCGGGGCGATCTCGTCAATTTGACTGAGGAGATGAGCGACGAGTTCATCTCCCAGGTCTACGACGAAGGCGTCCGGTCGATGGTACAGACAGGACAACACCCAGATACGGGCGATCTGTACTCGATTCCGGTCTTCCCGGACTTCCCGACCGTGCAGTATCGAAAGGACCTCTTCAAAGAGGTCGGCTATACTGAGTCCGACTTCCAGCAGTGGCAGTCGAACCCGATCAGCTGGAGCAAGTTCTCGAGTATCGTCGCAGAAGCCAAACAGGCCGGCGACGTGGAGTACGGCCACGTCTGGCAAGGTAAAAACTACGGCGGGCTGTCGTGTTGTACGTTCAACGAGTTCCTGACGAGCATGGGTGGGTCCTTCTTCGGTGGCGAGGACAACCTCTTTGGTCCGATCGGAGACCGTCCGGTCACGATCGGGAACGAAAAGGCCATCGACGGAATCGAACTCGGGCGTGACCTGATCTACGGTGAGGGCGAATCGCCGCTGGACGTCAAAGGCGTCTCACCCAAGGAGGTCGCCGGGTGGATCGAACCCGACACGAAGAGCATCTTCGAAGCCCAGAACGCCGTCACCCAGCGCAACTGGACGTACGCCATCGGTGGCGCGGCGAACAAGTTCGAGGGCACAGACGCGGAACTCGGCGTGATGCCGTTACCGAAAGGGCCCAACGGCTCCTGGCACGCCCAGGGTGGCTGGATCCTCTCGATGAATCCCTACAGCGACAACAAGGCTGCAGCCAAGGAAGTCATCAAAGCCTGGTGGAGCGACGCGATGCACAAGACCCAACTCGACGTCGCAAACTACATGCCGCCCAAGCCGTCGCTGTACGATTACGTCAAGGAACACCCGACCTACGGGCCGTACTTCAAACCCCTCAATTACGCCGCCGAGAACCTCATGCCACGGCCGACGACATCCGTCTGGCCCACCCAATCGACTGTTATCGCGAAACAAGTCAACGCTGCACTCACGAAAAAGAAGTCGGCAGCCGACGCAGCCCAGCAATTGGAAACCAAGATCAAAGCGATCGAAGACCAGGCCTAGGACGATCGCGTCGAAGGCCGGTCCGGCTCGATAGAGAACACCGAGCAAAGTCGACAGGGTGCCTGTAGTGGAGAAGGGGCCCAGGGACGGCGGATACCCGTGCTATCAGGCACCTCCTCGAGACGGAGAGCAGTCTGGACCGATCCCGTCGGCATGGAGAGACAACCAAAGCTGGGACACACGTTCAAACGAATCACAATATTCAAATGATAGACTTGAGGATGACCGAACGCATGATTGAGTGGCAATCACACGCAAATACTGACAGAGGTGCCCCGACCCATGGGAGTTGAGGGAACACGGTCCTCAGAGCGGGGTGGCATCGTCTCGCGCCTGGCGACGTGGACGGAAAACCTGAGCGAGCAAACCTACGCGTTGTTGTTGCTGGCTCCAGGATTTCTCATCTTGCTCCTGTTCGCCTTCTGGCCGCTTGCATCGTCGTTCCGGATGTCGTTCTTCGAAGACGTCATCGTCGGCCCGGAGAGTCTGGGCGGGTTCATCGGGCTCGAAAATTACGTCAGTTTGCTCACCGACTCGAACGCCTTCGCGACGTTGACGTTCCTGGATCCGGCGATGGAAACGCCGCTCCTCCAGCAGGCGCTCGTCGTGACGCTGTTGTTCGCGATCATCAGCGTCGCCGGGGAGACCCTGCTCGGATTCGCGTACGCGATGTTGATGAAAGCGGAGTATCGTGGCCAGCGACTCGTCCGCGTCCTGATCATCATCCCGTGGGCCATTCCGATCGTCATCCAGGGGATGATCTTCTTCCTCCTGTTCCGGCCCGGGTACGGATTGTTGACCGGCCCACTCCATCAGCTGGGAGTGTTCTCACAGCTACCGCTGGGTGATGCATTCAGTGGCTTTGTCATCGTCACGGTAGCCGACATCTGGAAGACGTCGGCGTTCATGGCGCTGTTGATCCTGGCCGGGATGGAGAGCGTCAACCAGGACCTGTACGAAGTAGCCGACGTGATGGGTGCCTCGACCTGGCAGCGGTTCCGGTACATCACGTTCCCACTGGTCTTCCCCGCGCTCATGGTCGCGATGCTATTCCGGACGATGGGGGCACTCCGCGTCTACGGGATCATCGAGTCCACCGGAGTCGGTTGTTCGACAGTCCCATCGATGACGTGTCTGGTGACGGAGTTTACCTTCGGATCGACGACACTGTACGGGTCAGCAGCAGCCGTGAGCGTCCTCATCGCCATCACGGTCGGCGTGTTCATCTCGGTATATCTGCTGTTCATCCGGTACAGCAACCAGAGCCTGGGGTTGACATAGTATGAGTATCGACGCACAAGACCACGACGACGCAGAAACGCTCGACGACCAGGACGAGGAGTCGAAAAACCGAATCCAAGCGTGGGCCGCCGACTGGATACGCAACCCACAGAAGGCCTACGCGGTGCTGGGTGTGTTCATGGGCGGCGTCTTGCTGACGACGACGTTGTTCCCACTGTACTGGCTGTTCGCGGTTGCGATGGCACCGCCAGGCCAGACGAACATCCCACTGATCCCCACAAAGATCGATCTCTACGCCTTCGTGGATATCTTCCAGCAAGTGCCGTTCGCGCGGTTCATGTTCAACAGCCTGTTTTACGCGACTACCGTCACCGTCGTCGTGATTCTGGTCGCGAGTCTGGCAGGATACGCGTTCGGCCGTCTGGATTTCCGCGGCAAACTTCCGCTGTTGTTCTCACTGCTCGTACTGAGCTGGTTCCCGCCCGCGACACTGTTCTTGCCGTTGTTCCGGGCGTTCAACCAGCAGGTGAAGATGCTCGGCCTCTTCATGCTCCCGGCGGAGGTATACGGGACCCCAGGGGCCGTGATCGCCCCGCTCAGTGCGTTCACGATGCCGCTTGCGGTCTTCATCCTCATGACGTTCTACGCGCAGATCCCCGACGGACTCGAAGACGCCGCCAGAGTCGAAGGGTCGACCCGGATCGGGGCGCTGTTCAGAGTCATCATGCCGTTGTCGGCACCGGGAGTGGCCACAGCCGGCATCCTGACGTTCATTACTGTCTACACGGAGTTTTTCTTCTCGTTCCTGATGACCGGCGATGCAGCAAGCGAGTGGGCACCGATCGTCAACGGCGTCCTCGCCTTCCAGTCGCGGTACACCGTTCGGTACGATCTACAGGCCGCAGCGAGTCTCGTCGCGATCGTGCCGGTCGCGATCCTCGTCGTCCTCGCACAGGATAAGATCGTAAGCGGACTGACACAAGGAGCACTCAAGGAGTAACTAACGATGGCACGAGTCAAACTCGACGACGTATCGAAATCATACGAGGACGTAATGGCAGTCAACAACATGAATCTCGATCTGGAGGACGGCGAGTTCATCACGCTCGTCGGTCCGTCCGGCTGTGGGAAATCGACGACACTCGAGACAGTCGCCGGACTCACCAAGCCGACATCGGGGACCATTCACATCGGCGACAGGGAAGTCACGAACCTCCCGCCAAAGGACCGTGGGATCGCGATGGTGTTCCAGAACATCGCACTGTTCCCCCACATGGACGTCTATGACAACATCTCCTTTGGCCTCCGGCTTCGTGATTTCCCGAAAGACGAGATCGACGAGCGGGTCGAAGACGCAGCCGAGATTGTCGAGCTGGAGGGGATGCTCGACCGGATGCCCGACGAGTTGTCCGGTGGCCAGCGGCAGCGCGTCGCGATTGCTCGGTCGATCGTCCGGGACCCGGACGTGTTCCTGATGGACGAGCCGCTGGCGAATCTGGATGCCAAACTCCGGGTCAACATGCGGACCGAACTCCAGCGGCTACACAAGCAACTGGAGACGACGATCATCTACGTCACCCACAACCAGGCCGAAGCGATGACCATGTCCGATCGGATCGCCGTCATCAACGGGGGCGAACTCCAACAAATTGCCCCGCCGTTGACCTGTTACAACGAGCCGGCCAACCAGTTTGTCGCGGGATTCATCGGCTCGCCGTCGATGAACTTCGTTCCCGCAACGGTGGGAGACGGCGACCTGCAGGCGGACGGGTACTCCCTGTCGTACGATACCGCCGCCGTCGACGGCCTCGCCGCCCGCGAAGCGGTCGAAATCGGCATCCGGCCCGAAGATATCTATCTCGTCGAAAACGAAGCAGAAGCGGCCGAGCCAAGTACCCGCGTCGAGGTCGTCACCGACGTGCTCGAACCGATGGGCGATGAGATTTTCGTCTATCTCAAACCGGTCGGGGCTGGCAGTGAAGACGGGATGGGAAGCGTCGAAGAGCGTGAGGGCCTGTTGATGAGTGTCGATCCGGCGACCGACATCACCGAAGACCAAACGGTCGAGATCGTCTTCGACCGGTCCCGGCTCCACCTCTTCGATACGGATAGTGGCGCTGCGATCTCACACGGAGTGATCCAGGGTGCGATGATGGGTACCGAGTCCGGCGAAGACGAAGCACAAGCCGACGACTGAACGGCGGTCGTTTTTCGGGCGTAGTCTGGCCGGACCGATCGTCGGGCGTCTGACTCACTCGTTGGCGTGCCAGATATCGTCCATCGTCCAGACGTCCAGAGAGTGCAGGTGGGCCGATCCCCGACGCGCGAGCAGCGAGATAGCAGTACTCTCCACGTTCGGATACACCCGCGCCGTAAGCGTCTGGCGGCCGTTGGCGAACACCTCGACGATAGTTGTATCGACGAACACCCGGAGGTCCAGTAACTCGTCGTCGTCGAGTACGAGCGAACCGACTTCCGGCGGGCGGGCCAGTACCGCGGCGTCGGTACTCGAGTGACTCGTGTCGATCCCGAGGGCGTCGCTTCCACGCCAGTAGGAGATCGTCGTCCGTTCGGACCCATCCTGGGACCCCAACACGCCGAGATCGAGTTGGTCGGCATCACCGAGATCGACCGTCGCGTGGAGTTCGATGCTCCGACCGCCGGGTTCGGGGAACTGCCACTCGTCTTCGGGCGAGAGGGAGACTGATTCGACACGACGGTGATCGCGCCGTATCGTCCGGAGTTCTTCGACGGGTTCGAGGCGGAGTTGGCCGTCCTCGATCGAGAGGTCGCGGGGCAGACCGATCACGCCCGCCCAGCCCTCAGTGGGAGTGTCCTGCCAGTCCCGCCGGCCCTCGACCACGTTGAAGAAGGCGACGCGTCGGTCGCCCTCGTGGAGGACCGACGGTGCGTGGAGGTTCCCCTGGTCGACGGGGCCGTGATTCAAGCGGCCGTGCGTTTCGATATCGAAGGTCGGCCCTGTATCGTCGTACTCACCGACGTAATAGTGAGGTCCTCGCGGATGGGAAAAACAGAGAAGGACGTGTTTTCCGTCGAGGGCAAAGAAGTTCGGGACCGCCCCGTCTTCGTCGGGGTCGGTATAGAACCCGTCTTCGAGGAGTGGCCCGCGATAGGTCCACTCCCGGAGGTCGTCGGATTCGAAGAGAAACTCGGTGGCCCGGCGGTCGGTCTTCCAGCCCGACAGCAAGCGATAGATCTCACCGTCGGCCCACAGGCAGGGATCGAAGATCTCGTAGGGCGCGTCCTCGTCGACCGGAACGACCGGATTCGCCTCGAACTTCTGGAAGTCGAGGAGATACTCGTCAGTTCCAGTCGCGAGGCAGATCCCCGCATCCGTTCCGAAGTACGCCAGGAGTACGCGCTCGTCTTCGGCGAGTGCCTGTCCGCTGTAACACCCGCGTTCGGGACCACTGTCTGGCCCGAGAGCGATCGGGAGATCACGCCAGTGGACGAGATCGTCGCTGACAGCGTGCCCCCAGTGCATAGCTGCGTCCCACTCGCGGGTTTCGGGGATAGTCGGCGGCCAAAACTGATAGAACAGATGATACCGACCGTTCCAGTACAGGGCTCCATTAGGATCGTGAAGCACTCCCCCCGGCGGGAAAAAATGGTAGTTGGGACGGAACGGGTCATCGTCGAAGCGTCGTCGCCGGGCCCGCGCCTCGGCGGTTCGCTCCGCAATCCGGTCCGGAAGTGCCGTCACGTGGTCCATACGTTGGTGCGAGCGAGCGGGAGTATAAAACCCGACGGACGGCCCCGACGTTTCGTCGGCGAATTCGTCTCGAAGCGGTCGTCAGTCTTCGATCGATTCGATGACGATGCGGGTCGCCTCGTAATCTTCGATGACGGCACCCCAGCCCCCGATCTCGATTTCCCGCTCTCCAGTGTCTAAGACGATGGTCGCCTGCCCGCCGTGATACAGGACTGGCGCGTCGGCCGGATATTTCTCGAGTCCGGTGTAGTAGACGTCGACGATCGTCCCGGCGAGGGAACGAGAAGCCTCGGTGTCGACAGCAACAGCGTCGATCGTCGCCGTAATCGTGGCCCCGTCCGAGAGGGGCGTGGCAATGTCTCGGATGCATTCACGGACGTTGATGTACGTCATCGGTGGGGCGTCAGCGTCCGTCACGAGTTGCTCTAAGTTCGACTCCCAGATACCGGCGAGGAAAAACCAGTGGAAGATATAGGCGTAGGTTCGATCCTTGACGATCATCCCGTATCGATTCATCGACAGTTTGTGCGGCGCGAAACAGGTCGTCGTCCGATCGACGACCGCCACGAAGGGGACCGGGACTGGCCGGTAACCGACTTCCGTCGCGACGTTTTCCAGCTCGTCGAGGTCGGGAAACGGTTCGTCACTGTCTTCGTCGATATAGATCCCAATCCGAATGTGAACGCCGTTCTCGTGGGCCGCCTCAAGCGTGGGGCGGAGTTGCTCGAACTGGTCGAGGTTCACTGCCAGCTGCACCTGGTCGGTCGCTTCGCGGATGATCGCCGCAGCTTGATCGAGAACCGTGTCGATCCGCTTGACGAAATTCACCGTGTGAGTCTCGATTGTCGGCGCTTCCCACAGGTTCTCGATCTCGTCGGCAGCAGTCTCGAAGTTGGTCGCCCGCTCACGGAGATCCTCCAAGATGGCCGCGGGACTGAACGCTCTGGCCCGGAGGCTGTCCTGTTCGTAGGTCTCGATGTACCCAGCTTCCTCAAGATCTCGCAGCACGTCGTAGATCCGCGGATCGGGAACGTCACTCTCCTTGGCGATTGTCGTCGCCGACGCCGATCCGAGCTTGAGAATCTCGACGTACGCACTGGCCTGGTACGGAGAGAGCCCAGCGTCTTCGAGTATCGTCGTGAGTGTCGCCTCGTTCATCGCCTGCGTTTCGGAAGTGTCAGTCATTGTATTCGATAGATGTCGTCGATACGATCGCGGTCGGCACGCTACCGGCGATTGTCCGGCTGTACCGACGTGTCGAACCCGGGCCACCAGTATCGCCTCGCAAAAGCGACGTGAACTGCGGAGTGTCGTGACCCATACTAGCAATAGATTTACAACCCGAATTGTAAAAATCTTTTCGCGGGTCAGTTCGTCGACTCGAGGGACATAACGCGCCTTCGAAGAGACGCCCGCAGACGGCGACGTCCCGGACAGCGGTGGGACACAGCGAACCGATCGGCTGGCACAGACGAATTTGCCCGTGATGGCGACGTCCCTCGGGTACTCCTGAACGGCTGGTGACCGTAAACTGGCACTGGCACCTGATCAGGCAACGCTGTCTTCGGCGGGAAACTCGAACACTCGCTGTTCACACTCCGGGCAGACGAGGAGATCCTTCGGGGGGACACCGGAATCCGCGTAGGCCCCACAGCAGTTGGCCTCTGTCGAGGGGACGATCTCGGAGCCACAGACGGGACAGACAGAGAGAAACATCCGGAGAGAGCGTGCCCCGGCGAGTCGAAGCGAATCGTCGAGAGACGATTCCAGCGCCCGATAGGCACCCAGTTCGGTGATTGCGACGAGTTGGGAGAGATATTCGTCGTTGGCCCCGAGCACGAACCACAGTTGGTCCTCGACGTCCAGTGGTTCGGCGTCGGTGATATGTGGAATCGTTCGTTCGATCTCGGTTGCAAGCTCCTCGTCGGAAAGGGCCGCGAGTCGCTGCATTTCGTCGTGCCAACTCGAATCGACCGCATCAGTGAGTTCGACCGTGTCGTCGGCGACCGTGACGACACCAGCTGCCGCGAGTTCGTCCAAGACGGCATCGCCGTCGTCTTCGACGTCGCCGAGCGATGTAGATGCTTCGGGACCTGGTGTCGGTGTTCCGTCGTGAAATATCGAGGACGGGATCGGGGCCGCCTCGACGAGGCGCGGAGCGAACTTCGGCGTGTACGGGACCACATAGCCACGGAGGTAAACCAGGCCCGCGCCGATCGCGGCTACCGCGAGACTGGTGAGCGTTCGCTCTCGTCGATACAGCAGCGCCGCGGCCACACCCACCAGAACGGTGTTGACAACAGTACACGGCAAGCACCGATTCTCGCCGGTGTAGGCTGGCTCCGTGAGTTGCTTGAGAGGATCCATATCTCCGATTGTCGTGACGGGTCGTAATGACTGCTGTGGATACGATGTCTCACAATGACACTCACGTGGCGGAGGGCCAATCGAGCAAGCGAGAGCGAAGGCAGTCTCGATAGATGATCGCCAGGCCGCCTGCCAGGGACGCGTTCTCGTCGTTGTGGGGGCACCCCGGAAGGAAATGCAGCGGCTGTTCGAACGTCGAGCAGTGAACCCAACCGAGCGGGCGTCTGTCACCGAACTGCGCCAACGATCGATCAAAACAGCAATGAGCGAGGCCCGCAGATGAGCGTACGAGACCCAAACGAGAGCTCGCGTTGTGAGACGGGCCAGGACCGATAACGCCGTCAGTGCCGACACCGGGATGCCAGCAAAGCGAAAGGGGACGGTAGGCTCGAAACGAGCCAGCAGGCAGGTTGCCGTCCCGTCTCTCGGGACGATCGGACGGCTATATCCGGTCGATCCGGGAGTGACCGACGACGATTCGTCTCACAGAGTGACGCGGACAAGAACACCCCCACAGGAGGCACCGACTCGGTGCCGGCGGTCGAAGAAACTAACAGAAGAGCGGAGCATCGAGCGCTAGTGACGGACACTGCACACAGTATAAGAGAAGCCTGATACGATGGTTAGACACGATCCCGATGTCAACCCAGCCAACTGGGACGACAACAATCCGGTAGAAGCACTACACGAACGACTCACGGACCGCTATGCCGACCACCCTGAGGCCGAGACCATCCTCGACCGTCTCGAAGCGAACCTACAGACGTTCTGGGAAGCGTTCTCGACGGTCTACGGCGACGACGCCCGATCGGCCGAGTGGGCGATTCGAGCCGTCGATGCGGCGGTTTCGGGATACGAAAGTCGCGACGAGGAACTCCGGGCACTCGATCGTGAGCGCGCCCAGCAGCCCGACTGGTTCCAGCAACCCGACCACGTCGGGTACATGGCCTACGTAGACCTGTTTGCCGGTGATCTCGATAGTGTCCGCGAGAAGATCCCGTACCTGAAAGAGCTCGGGGTGACCTATCTCCACCTGATGCCACTGCTAGAGCCCCGGGACGGGCGGTCTGACGGAGGGTACGCAGTCAAAGACTACCGGTCGGTCGATTCCGATCTCGGGACGATGGGGGATCTCCGCACCCTCGCCGCGGATCTCCGAGAGGAGGACATCTTGCTATCGTTGGACTTCGTGATGAACCACACTGCCCGAGAACACGAGTGGGCACAAGCCGCCCGTGCCGGCGAGAAGCGCTTCGAGCAGTTCTATCTCACCTTCGAGGACCGGACCGAGCCCGACCAATACGAGGAGACCGTTCCCGAGGTCTTTCCCGACTTTGCGCCGGGCAATTTCACCTACGATGAAGCGATGGACCGGTGGGTCTGGACGAGTTTCTACGACTTCCAGTGGGATCTCGATTACGCGAATCCGGACGTCTTCGTTCAGATGCTGCGGGAGATGCTGTTTATCGCAAACGTTGGGACGGATTCGCTTCGCCTCGATGCAGTCCCATTCCTCTGGAAAGAGATGGGGACAGACTGCCGGAACCGGCCGGAGGCCCACGAGATTCTCCGGGCCTACCGCGCCCTGGTGCGGATTGCCGCGCCGGGTGTCCTCTTTAAGGCCGAAGCGATCGTCTCACCCGAAGAGACGGTCAAGTACCTCGGGACGGGCGGCCACGAGGGCGAGGAATGTGAGATTGCCTACGGCGCGCCGCTGATGGCCCACGCCTGGCACGCACTGGCCCGTGAGGACGCCCGATTGCTCTCTCAGGCGATGGCAAAACTCCCACAGACACCCGAGTCGGCGACCTGGCTCAACTACGTCCGGTGTCACGACGACATCGGCTGGGGACTGGACAACGGCGACGTCCAAGCCGCCCTCGGGCGCGATCCGACGGCCGAACGCCGGTTCTGTGCGGACTTCTACGCCGGCGACACGACAGACAGTTACGCAGAGGGGTACCGTTTCCAGGTCGATGAAGCGACCGGCGAGGCCCGTACCTCCGGAACGATGGCGGCCCTAACCGGTCTCCAGCGTGCCCAAATCGAAGGCGACGGTGAAGATGTCGATACGGCGATCCGCCGTGGCCTCCTGTTGCACAGCGTCGTCTACGCAATGAAGGGCATGCCACTCCTCTACAGCGGCATCGAGATCGGACAGCGCAACGACTTCTCGTATCTCGCTGATCCGCTCAAGGCCGACGACAACCGGTGGGTCCACCGCCCGTCGTTCGATTGGGACGCCGCCGAGAAGCGAACCGAAGACGATACCGTCCAACAGCGGCTATTTGACGGGATCGCCGCGCTCTCGGATGCCCGAAAGGGACTGACGCCGGTACACGCCCAAGGCGACGAGCGCGTCCTCGAGGTCGGGCCAGCCGAGGTCTTCGCCGTCGAGCGCGTCTACGACGACGAGCGCATGCTGGCATTCGCGAACTTCTCGGGCGAGCCACAGGCAGTGCCACTGGACGGACTCGCGGACGTCTGGACGCGGGGCGGACTCGTAGACATCCTCGACGACGAGACAGTGACCTTCGCCGACCGCCGACTCTTGGTGGCTCCGTACGGGTATCGGTGGGTCCAGCCCGCTCCCGAGTTCGAGTCGGGTGAGCCAGTCTCGACGCCCATCGCGGTCGATGTCGAGACCGAATGGGGAACGGAAGTCTACCTCACAGGGAGTCTCGACGCACTCGGGAACTTCGATCCCGACAAAGCAGTCCCGATGGCCGCCGACGAGTACCCGACGTGGACGGCCGAGATCGAGGTTCCCGAAGGCACCACCTTCGAGTTCGAGTGGCTCAAAAAGCGTGACGGCAAGGTAGTCGAGTGGTCACCAGACCGCTACGGGGCAACGGCCGGCGATGGGACAGTACTCAGCGGGCTGGATCGTCCGTAACCAGGGTCCGACACGGGACCGGGAGACAGGTTACGGATCGTTCGGCAGTGGTTCGTCCTCGTGCCAGTAGTTGCCACCCTGCTCGAACAGCGTCGGCGTCTCGAAGACGGCGAGCGTCTCGACTTCGACGGTCACCGCGTCGTCTTTGCGATCGACGAGCAAGTCCTCGCCAGTGAATAGATCGTGTGTCTCGACCGGCAGCCGGAGGTCGACCCAGTGAGAGTGATCAGCGAAGTTGATCACGACGACGCGTTTTTCCTCGCCAGCGTCGCGGCCAAACACCAGCACGTCGTCACCGGCCGCCGCCCGGTGGGCCTCCCGAACGAGGGTCGCCTCTGGACCCAAGACCGGCGACTCGTGATAGAAGTCGACGAGGGCCGAGACGAACTCGAGGTGTGGGGCGTCGTATTCCGCCCAGTTCATGAACGCCCGCTTGTACGGGTCGGCCTTGATGTCGCCCGTCTGGTCCTCGCGACCGGCATAAGGGCTCTCCCGGCGCTCCCCGTATTCGGAGATCAGGCGCTCTTGGCCATAATAGAGGAAGGGGACGCCCGGCAGCGTGAACGCGGCGGCGAGGGCCGCACGCTGGGCCGCCGCGGGGTCGGTGCGGTGGCCGTTGGCTGTCGCCTCGTAGTAGAGTCTGGACTCGTCGTGGTTCTCGGTGGCGTTGATGACGCGTGAGTACGACGGGAAGCCATCGTTTTGCCGCACCTCGATGGCACCGATGAGGTCTTTTGGCGGTCGTTCCCCGCGAGCGACGGCGTGGGCCGTCCGCATGAACTCCGTCGAGTCAAAGTGCAGGTCGAATTCGGACTCGCCCATCTCCGGGATGCGTGGGATCGATTCATCGAGCCACAGGAAGGCCTCGTCTTTCTCGCGGGTCAACCGCCGGGCTTCCGTCCAGAAGGAGTGGGGGACGCCCCACGCGATGTCACACCGGAACGCGTCGACGATATCCGACCAGAAATCCACGACGGCAAGAATGTGCTCTCGCAGCGCCAGATTACCGTAGTTCAGGTTCGGGTGCAGGCGGACGTCGAAGAAGCTCGTCTGGGCCGGGGTGGCGTCGATGCCGTTGGTCCGGGATTGGCGGTCGAACCAGTCGAAGTACGGCGAGTCGGTATCCCAGGCGTCGACCTCGGGGAACCCGTTGGGATCTTCCGGACCGTCGCCGAGATCGGCGATCGTGTCTTGCCAGTACGCGTGGTCCCAGCCGACGTGATTGGCGACGAGATCGAACGCTACTTTGATGTCGTGATCGTGGCAGGTCTCGACGAACGCTTCGAACTCTTCGATCGTCCCCAGATCTTCGGCGACGGTAAAGTAATCGCTGGTATCGTAGCCGTGGGGACCGCCCGGCGGGGTGTCGGCCGTCCCGCTCCAGGCAGGGACGATCGGCGTCAACCAGAGGAGGTCGATGCCCAACTCGTCGAGGTACTCTACTTTCTCGGTGAGGAACTCGAAGTCGGTTTCGCCCTTTTGGCCGGCAAACGACCGCGTGAAAATCTCGTAAACGACGGCATCGTCGAGCCACTCGGGGGCACGATTAGGGTAAGACACCGCCGTCTCGTCCGGGTCGAGGACGATCTCGTCGGTCGTGCCCAGGCGGACGCCATCGTAGGGAGCGGCGAACACTCGCGTCGGCCCATCCAGTGCCTCGATGGGCACGCGGGCAGTGTTCCCCTCGACGTCGATCTCGTCACGATCGAGAGACGCGGCGTCGTGCGGGAGAACCAAGACAGCCAGATCCTCGGGGGCCGCGTAGCTATCGGGCGCGAGTTCCGGGTTCGATTCGATCACGAACTCACCGGCGTCAGCATCGTAGGCCCCGTCGAGTGCGAGCCGTGGCGGCCCGCCGGTCGCCTCTCGGGCGTCGGTCGGGAGTTCGTCTTCGATATCGAATAGCTCGGTGCCGTCTTCGGTAACTGGCGGCGGAACCACCTCGATGGTCAGCTCGTGGGTACCGTCTGGTGCATCGAGTTCGAAGACGTACGTCCCCGATTTGTCCGGTTCGAATTCGGCGGTATTGTGTGTCCCCTCGTCGTACTGCTCGGCGTCGTTCTCGAAGGGCGTCGGCGCGTACTCGAGGCCCGCTTTGCTGCCCTCTGGTTTCTCTCGGAGGCGCCAGACGAACGTCTCTTTCCGATATGGGTCGGGATCGCGTTCAGGCGTGCCCGTGATCGTCGGCGCGAGGTTGTCTCTGTCGTAGCCATGTTCCATGTCGACGTAGATCGGGTCGGCGATGCTCTCTCCCAACTGGAGAAACCGTGGCGGACCCGGATGGTGGCTGTCAGAATCGTCGTGTTCTGTCATCGTATTTATCGAGTGATGTTCTCTCCGCCATAAGCGGAGAGGGACGGCGTCCCGTACCGCAAGTCGGACATTTGCCGGTCGACGAGACGGCCTGTTCTCTCGTGGTGGACGTCCCGCCCGCGCAGTCGAACAAGTGTGGCGATAGCTGTGCCACACAGCCGTTAGCTATCACCGAGTGGGAAGTCACGGGGAGCGGTTTCTGTCTGCTGGTACCGATTCCGTGCACGTCGCTCTGTGCAACGATACCGCATCGGGTGCACTCCCACAAGCCACGCCCAACACGACCGGCATCATCTTCGTCCGTACACACTGGGCGGCGATGATAACCGCACTCGCCGGGCATTTCGACCGTTAGGCCGTGTAGTCGATGAGATGCAGCAACCATCTGGGAGTGGTTCTGGATACGACAGACCCAAAGGCTGCATGCGGTTTATATCTGCTACTCATTGGTATGGGTCGCTTATTTTTAAACACCGTGGAATGGCCAGCTGTGGTGTTGCCGATGGATTGTATCGTGGAGTGCCAGCGCGAATCCACGGTCGAATAGCCGTAGTATTGCGTTTGCTCCGCCGATAATGCGAAAGGGTGTCCGAGAGCGTGGTCCCCCTTGGCCAGTAGAGCCCCGAGGCAGAGTGGTCGGTGAACGTCACTCCCACAGTTATTTTCAACACCCGTACCAAACAGGTAGATTATGTCCATGCACCATCCTGGACCACCGCGCTTTCTCGCCGTGGGAGAGTCGACCGAGCTCGCCCCGCGAAAGCCCGACCCGTCGGGTACGTACACCTGGCGTATCGAGGAGGCTCCAGACGGGAGTCACACAGTAGTGGGCGACGATGCCGTCGAGACGTTCGCCCCGGATGTCCCGGGGCGATACACTATCGTCCTCTCAGCACCGGACGGGGAACACGAACTCACCATCCGAACGTTCCCGGCTGAGATGGCAATCGCCGACGAGACAGCGACGCCCACGAACGGACACAGCGGCGCGAGCGGTAGCAGTGAGACTGGAAAGACAAGCGGGACCACAGGCCGATCCGATTCGGGCGTTGGCTCCGGGCATGGCCCTCCAAAGCCCGGCAAAGCGCGACCACGACTGACACTCGAAAGCGAACAAGACGGGAGCACAGTCGTCTTGCGAGCCCAGCCACAGACCGAACCACACCGCGGCGCGCCAGCCGCTGATCTCGACGTCGAATTCTACGTCGACGACCGTGATACACTGGATGGGTATACAGTCGACGGTCGTGAACTACACGTCCCAATCGAGGCACTCGACGACGACGCCCGCGTTCATGCCATCGCGGTCGGCGAGCAGTACAGCGTACCCGATTCGGTTTGCCTCCACCCGGATGGGACTGTCGACCGGCTCAACGAGCCCCCGGCCTGGAGCAAGGAGATGACGCTCTCGGAGATCTACGTCCGAGGATACGTCGACCCCGAGCCCGGCCAGTCGATGTTCGAGGCGATCACCGAGAAACTCGATTACATGCAAGATCTCGGCGTCGACACGCTGTGGTTCACGCCCGTCCTCCAGCATGACGGCAACGATCACGGCTACAATATCACGGCGTTCTTCTCGATCGCAGAAGACCTCGGTGGGGAAGACGCGTTCCGGACGTTGGTCGCCGAGGCCCACGATCGGGACATGCGCGTCCTCTTCGATCTCGTGCTCAATCACTCGGCCCGGGACCACGAGTTCTACCAGCGTGCCCTGGCCGGTGACGAACAGTACCTCGAATGGTACGACTGGAAGGACCGCGAGGCCCGTGAACCCGAGACGTACTTCGACTGGGAGTTGATCGCGAACTTCGACTATACGAACCTCGAAGTCCGTCGCCACCTGCTGGATGCGGTCCAGAAGTGGGCCGGGATCGTCGACGGCTTTCGGTGTGACATGGCCTGGGCTGTCCCCATGCCATTCTGGCAGGAAATCCGCGAGACAGTCAAGACCGTCGACGAGGAGTTCCTCTTGATGGACGAGACGATTCCGTACGTCGCAGACTTCCACAACCTCTGTTTCGACGTCCACTTCGACGCCGGGCTGTACTTCGACCTGTTGCAGATCGGACGGGGCAATCAGCCGGCCAAACAGCTCTATGAGTCCCTGGAAAGTCGCTACCGGATCGGCTTCCCGGATCACGCAGGCTTCCTGACGTACATCGAGAACCACGACGAGGAACGGTACGTGTCGGCAGTCGGGACCCACGCTGTCCGGGCGGCCGCGACAGCGACGTTCACGCTGCCCGGCATGCCGATGCTCTATGCGGGCCAGGAGTTCGGCGAGCGCAAGCGGCGCGGGGAGCCCGACTGGGACCACCCGGACGAGGAGTTACTCGAATTCTACCGACAACTCAGTAGCACGCGCGAGGAGATCGACGCCCTAGGAGGCGAGGCTGAGTTCGAACCCGTCGAAGTCGAAACAGACTCCGAACGAGTCGTAGCCTACGCTCGCGGGAGCGGGACGGACCGCTACGTCGTCGTGTTGAACTTCGGCCACGAACCGAGAGCAGTCAGACTCCCCGAGACAGCTGTCGAGCCAGTCGACGAACTGAGCGACGAGAACGTAGCCACAGAGGCCGGTGTTACCGTCGAGGACGCCGTCATCCTCCCGGCAGAGTAAGGAAACGGGAGCGTTTCGACCGGGTGCGTGAAAAGACGTGTACACGGCTGGGCAGTCCGCCAGTGCCGGATGTCGTACAGCAGCCAAGAGAAAACAGGCAGAGACTCCACGAAGGCACCGCCAGTGAGTTCGAATCGTGCCTCCACGCTGGCACGGCAATCGTGTCTCCGCGCCGCCACAGTGGTTGATCACGCGTGCTCCCCGCTGGTCGAAGGCGGGCGAGTGGACGTATCGAAGCGATTCCCGCGACGAACACAAAAGAGACGCGAAGAAAGTGTTCTCAGCGCCGGTCAGTTCGTATAGGCGTCCATCAGGTACTCCCGGACCATCCGGCGAGTGTGATAGTACGGACCGTTGAACGCGATCGTCTGGCGCATCACGTCGATCCACTGCTCGCGGTCGTCGTAGTACGTCGGGACGACTTCGTTCTCGAGTTGATCGTACAGCGCCATCGCGTCCTGACGGGTCTCTTCTTCGTCGGAGGTCTGGTCAGGGGTGCTCTCTGCAGGTTCGGGGCCGATTTTCCAGCCTGTTTCGCCCTCGATGTGGCCCTCGACCCACCAGCCGTCCAGGGTTCCAAACTGCGGGATACCGTTGTAGGCAGCCTTCATCCCGGAGGTCCCACAGGCTTCGAGTGGGCGGCGAGGGTTGTTGAGCCAGACGTCGACACCCGAGGTCAGCTTTGCGCCCAGTTCCATGTCGTAGTTCTGGACGTACTCGACGTCGACGACGCCCTCGAGGTCTTTGGCGTTGGCGACGACATCGCGGATCTTCTGCTCGCCGTTCTCGTCTCCCGGGAACGCCGTCCCGGCGTAGATGACCTGGAAGTCACCGACGGTCTCGGCGATCTCCCGTAGACGGTCAGTATCGTAAAACAGCAGGTCGGCACGCTTGTAGGCGGCCGCCCGCCGGGCGAAGCCGATCGTCAGCGTCTCGGGATCGAGGTCGGCGCCCTCACGCTCGTTGATGAACTCGATTGTCTCGCGCTTCTGTGCCTGGTGGGCCTCCCAGAGATCCTCGTCGGGAAGCACCGTGGCGTGTTTGAACTTGTAGGGGTTCTCGCGCCACCCCGAAATGTGGTCGTCATAGAGGTCACCGAAGGCGTCCCCGATCCAGTAGGGGACGTGAACGCCGTTGGTGATCGCATCGATGTCGAACTCGGGGAACATGTTCTGCGAGACCTCCTGGTGTTTCTTGGCGACACTGTTTGCGTACCCCGAGAGGTGCAACGCCAGCAGCGACATGTTCAGGCCCTGATCGTGACTGTAGGCCCGAAGCGCGTCGACGTCGAAGGACGGGCCGAGGGCGTCCGTGACCATCTCCCAATCGAACTCGTCGTGACCGGCCTCGACCGGCGTGTGGGTCGTGAACGCGCTCTTCTCACGAACCTGCTCCGGGGAGAGTCCGCGGCCCTGCAGCAGTTCGGTCGTGAGAAACGCCGCGTGGCCCTCGTTCATGTGGTAGGTGTCGACGTCGTAGCCGAGTTCGTCGAGGATCCGGGTCCCGGCGATCCCGAGAACGAGTTCCTGGGCCAGAGTGACGTCCTCACCGTATCCCGGCGCATAGAGGCGCTGTGTGAACTGACGGGCTTTGTCGTCGTTGTCGTCGACGTTGGTATCCAGAAAGATGATCGGGACGACGCCGTCACTCTTCGTCGACTCGACGTCGTACCGCCAGGCCGTCACGGTCACATCACGGCCGAACACGGAGACGGTCGTCTCGACGTCCAGTCGGTCACAGTGTTTCTCTACCGGCCAGGGGTCCGGTTCGCTGATCTGTGAACCGTCTTCTTCGAGGGTCTGTCGGCAATACCCTTTCTCGTTGAGCTGTGTGACACACACAGCGGGAACCTCCATATCGGCCATCGAGCGGATCGTGTCGCCGGCGAGGACACCCAGACCGCCGCTGTAGGTGTTGAGGGCATTGTCGATGGCGATCTCCATCGTATAGTAGGCGATGCGTCCATCGAAGTCGGTGGTCGTATCGGTTGCGGTCATCGTTCTCGCATCTCGATTACCCGCATTTAAAAATCTGATGGAATATTCGAGTGCTAACGAAAACGACAGATATCGAATGAACGACCGATACTGCTAAATACCGACGTTAGAAGAGCTCAACGATGATTTTTCGCTATTTTATATTCAATCTGAAAAAGAGATAGTTTTATTCAGATTTCTGCGATCCTATGTTTTTATAAGCAACTCGCGTCGCGCGGGCAAAGCGTGAACGTGTCCAGTTCCTCACGTGGTGAAAAAGCGCACACTGAGGACGATAGCGAACCCGATCGTCCCGACAACGCCGTAAATGATCGCGACGGCGAACAATAGTCCAGCCAGCTCGTTGAGTAACGTTTGTTCACCACCTTGCCCGCCGGCGAGAACACTCGTCATGACTGATAAGAGTACCACAGCCAGCTCCAATACGACGAAACCGACGATTGCCGGGTGGTCGTCCCTGAAGCCACCAAGCAGCGACTGTGGAGCCGCTTTGGCGGTAGAATCTGCGTTCATACTGGTACATTCTCGTCTTCCGTTATAAATATTGTGTCACCAATCGGGGTGAACAACTGGAGCACAAATTATTTCAACCACGGCTATAAACTATGGGGGTATGCCGGACGGCAATACCGACGCGACGGAGATGAACTGGATGACACGACGCCGGCTGCTGGGTGCCGGCGGTGCGGCGGCAGTTGGCATGTTGGCCGGGTGTGGTGGCGGCGACACGACGACACAGGAAGACAGCAATGGGACGCCGACGGAGACGGACACCGGAGGGGGAGACACTGGCGAGGAAACCGAGACCAGCGAGCAGGGCGATCCGGCAGATCCAACCCTCTCGTTCGCCCAGTGGCCCAATCCGAATTCGTCGAACTACAACCCGTACAACACGAAGAACTTCCCGAAGCCCCGCCGGTTCATGTTCGACCGGTTCATGTACTTCAACCTGGCGTCGGGAGAGTACGAGGGCTACGCTGTCTCGGATTGGGAGTGGGACGGCAACACGATTTCCCTGACCGTCCGGGACGGGCTCACGTGGCAGACGGGCCAGTCCGTCACCGCCGACGACCTCCTCGCCCAGCTCGAACTGGACATGTACACCGGCGGGACCCTGAAGAACTACCTCGCTGGGGACATTCAGGAATCCGTCCAGAAGATCGACGACAAGACGGTCGAGCTCCGGTTGAGCGATGTCAACACGTCCATCGCGATGGGCCTGTTGCAGCCAAAGCACATTTACACGCCCTACACTCTCGATGGGGCGTCCTACGACGGCTTCGGGCGGTTCGTCGAGCGCTATCACGACGCCACGACGGACGACGAGCGCTCGGCAGTCACCAACGAACTGACCAGCAAGTGGACGATCACACCCGACGACGATCCGGTCGGCGCTGGTCCCTTCCAGTTCGAAGACGCCGATTCACAGCGGACCCTCCTCACGAAGTACGAGGACCATCCGGATGCGGACCAGTTCAACTTCCCGGAGATCGAGTACCTCTACGCGCCGTCGAATCAAAAGCGCTGGCAGATGCTCCAGAACGGGGTCACGGACGGGTACGACACCCTGTTCATGCCCCAAAACCAGGTCAAGAAACTCCCCGAAAGCGTGACGATCGGAACCATCCCGCGCCACTACGGGATGGGACTGATTCCCAACTGGGACAACGAGCACCTCGGTAAGCGAAAGGTCCGCCAGGCGTTCGCCTACGCGATCAGGCGTCAACTCGTCGCTCGTAACTCCGGCGGCGGCACCGGCACCAAGGCCGGCGTCAACGTGCCGAGTGGAATCACCAGTCAGCTGACCGGTGACGTCAAGGAGTGGCTCGGTGACGACTACGACAAGTTCGAAAAGTACCAGTACGACACCGAGAAGGCAGCCACGCTGATGCGCGAGGCCGGCTACTCCAAATCCGGCGGCATGTGGCGCGACAGCGACGGGAACAAGATCTCGATGAATCTGAAAGTGACGTCGGCGTTCTCCGATTGGGTCTCTGCCGACCAGACCATCGTCTCACTGCTACAGGACTTCGGGATCGACGCCAATTTGATCACGGAATCGTCCTCGACGTACTGGGGGAAATCCTACGTCAACAGCGACTTCGATATGGCCACCCAGTCCTGGACGGACTACGGCCGACGGTACCCGTTCTTCCACCAGAGCTGGATGCTCAACAGCAACGATGCGACGTCCTACTGGAACGTGCCCGAGACCGTCGAGGTCCCGCCGTACGGGCAGCCGGACGCCGAACCGGAAGAAGTCAACCCGCTTCCGAAGCTCCAAAAGCTGTCGTCTGCGACCGGTGACCAGGCCGCGCAACTCGTCAAAGAGCTGGCCTGGATCATCAACCAGTCACTGCCGGCGATCCCGATGATGGAGAAACAGGCCCAGACGTTCATGACGACCGACGACTGGAACGTCCCGGCCAAGGATAGCGACAAGCTCCAGACCTACTGGCCCAACGAGTGGCTCCCGCGACGGGGAGACTGGACGGCCAAGCTCGAATAGACAACGACACACCGGCTGGCGAGCGAGCGGTTGTCCACCACACGCCGATCGTCCACTTCCCCACAGGGTCGCTCGCTCGGCACGCCGGTGACGAAACCACCACAAATACTTCCGTTTCGTCCACAATACACGACGAATAACCATGAATTATGTACTAAAACGAACCGGACGCGCTGTCTTTACCGTCTGGGCCGTCATCACGCTCACGTTCGGGTTGATCCGATTGTTACCCGGTGGCCCAATGCAAGCCCTGCGCGGCTACCTCATGCAGCAAAATCCGAGCATCTCTCCATCCGAGTTGCAGGCACGGATCGAGGCATTGACGGCGATCTCTCCGGACGAACCAATCTGGGTACAGTACGGCAATTATCTCTGGGGGCTCCTCCAAGGTGACTTAGGCCAGTCCGTCTGGCTCAACGAGCCAGTCTCGATGGTCCTTGCCGAGCGAGCGCCGTGGACGCTGTTCATCATGACGACTGGGTTGTTCCTGATGTTCGTCATCGGGATCGGACTCGGGGCGTTCATGGCCTACCGGGAAGGGAGCAAATTCGACATCACGACGACGGGCGTTGGGATCCTCCTGCAGTCAGTCCCGTTCTACGTCGTTGGACTGGTGTTGATCGCGTTCGTCGGCTACCAGTGGGAACTGTTGCCCACCGGGGGCCACTACGCGTCCGGGGTCACACCTGGATTGAACCTCGAATTCGTCATTAGCTCGATCAAACACGCGACACTCCCGGTCGGCTCACTCGTGTTGACCGGGTTCGGGGGCTGGGCGCTGAACATGCGGGGCAACAGTATCCGGATCCTCGGAGAAGATTACCTCCGGGTCGCGCGACTCCGGGGACTCTCGGAGGGCCGCATCGCGCTGCGATACGTCGGCCGGAACGCGCTGTTGCCGATGTACACGCTGTTGCTCATCTCGATTGGCTACATGTTTGGCGGCTCGGTCATCCTCGAAGAGATCTTCGCGTATCCGGGGCTGGGCCGGAAGCTGATCCAGTCGATCGGGCGGCGTGACTTCCCTGTGATGATGGGTGCGTTCCTCCTCATCACGATCGCAGTGGTGATCGGCGTCTTCATCGCCGATCTGACGTACGGTCTTATCGACCCGCGAGCTAGCGGAGGTGCTGAACGTGAGTCGTACTAACGCAGATTCGGAGTATGCATTCGAAGTAACGGCCGAAAAGACACTGTCACGGCGCGATCGGATCCGCCATCGCGTCGACCAGTTCCTGCTTGCCCCAGCCCGGATCCTCTGGACAGACTGGCGAGCACGCATCGGACTATTCATCATCGGGCTGTTCCTCTTTCTCTCGTTGATCGCGCCTAGCCTGGTCGCGCGGCCGGAACCACTCGGCCCGCTCCTGGCAGCACCGTGGCCGTGGGGAACCCTCGAATATCCGCTTGGGACGACCTATCTCGGCGAGAGCGTACTGGCACAGCTCGTCCACGGCGCGCCGAGCATGCTGAAGATGATCCTCTCCGGGGCCCTGTTCACCGTCGTCGTCGCGACGGTAATCGGGACGACGGCCGGATACAAGGGCGGGACTGTCGATGGCGTCCTGATGACGATCTCTGACATCGCCATGACGATCCCCGGCCTGCCCCTGGTTATCATCCTCGCGGCATCGCTGCCGATCGCCGGGAATCCGTACCTCATTGGCATTCTGCTGTCGATCAACGCGTGGGCGGGACTGGCCCGCTCGCTGCGCTCGCAGGTGCTGACGCTCAGGGAGTCTGAGTACGTCGAGGCCTCACGGATCATGGATATCTCGCTGACGCGCATCCTCGGGATCGACATCATTCCGAATCTGATGCCGTACATCGCGATGAACTTCGTCCAGCAGGCCCGCTGGGTGATCTTCAACTCTGTCGCACTGTACTTCCTCGGCGTGTTGCCCTACAGCAGCACGAACTGGGGAGTGATGATGAACTCGGCATACCAGAAAGCCGGTGCTGTCACGTCACTCGAGGCGTTCCACTGGCTCGCAGTGCCGATGTTCGCAGTCGTCCTCGTCGCACTCGGCCTGACGTTGCTCGCGCAGTCGGCAGACAGGTTATTCAACCCGCGCGTGCGTGCGCGCCACGCCGAGACAGTAACCGGGGAAGACGGACCCGAAGAGGACGAAGAAAGTGAACCGACAACCTCCGTAGGAGCGGTTTCATAATGGCAACGAACGATTCTATCGACACGGTGACGCAGGCGGAACCGATCGGCGGTCAGCAAGACGATATCATGACCGTCCGAGATTTGGTCGTCTCCTACGAGACGGGCGAAGGCAAGGCAAACGTCGTCAACGGCGTCGACGTCGATATCCACCGAGGAGAGATCCTCGGTATCGTCGGCGAAAGCGGCAGTGGCAAGTCGATGTTCGCCTCGGCACTGCTCGACGCCGTCGAGAAGCCCGGAAAGGTCTCGGGAGACATTACCTATCAACCAGCAGAAGGTGAGGCGATCGACGTCCTCGACATCCCGACCGCACAGCTGAAGTCGCTTCGCTGGGAGGAGATTTCGATGGTCTTCCAGGGGGCACTCAGTTCGTTCAACCCGACGATGACGATCAAGGGCCACTTCGAGGAGACGCTCAGAGCCCACGACGTCGGTCAAAACGAAGGCATCGAGCGGGCCAGGGAACTGCTCTCTGACCTGTATCTCGATCCGGATCGGGTACTGGATTCGTATCCACACGAACTCAGTGGCGGCATGTCCCAGCGAGCACTGATCGCGCTGAGCATCGTCCTCGAACCGTCAGTGCTAGTCATGGACGAGCCGACCGGCGCCCTGGACCTGTTGATGCAGCGCTCGATTTTGAGCCTGATCGACGACGTCCAGGAGAAGTACAATCTCTCGATCGTGTTCATCACCCACGACCTCCCGCTGGTCGCGGGGCTGGCTGACAGATTGGGTGTCCTGTACGCCTTCGAGATCGTCGAGTTGGGGCCATCAGACGAGATCATCACGGAGCCGGGCCACCCCTACACCAGATCGCTGTTGAAGGCCGTTCCGAACCTCGATGCGCCACTGGACACGATGCAACCAATCGACGGATCGGCCCCACATCCCTCGAATATCCCGGCAGGTTGTACGTACGCCGACCGGTGTTCGCTCGCGACCGAAGAGTGTCTAGAAGAACACCCGCCCTTCCACGACATCGGGACGGACAACGGCGGGGCAGCGTCGACGGACGAAGACCACTTCGCGGCGTGTTATCATTGGGAGCGAGCCAGAGCGGAGATGCCACTCGAGATCGACGCCGACGCCTACGAGGGTACCGTCGATCGGGAACGGCGCCCGACGGCCGACGACGAGACAGTCGTCACTCTCGATGACGTCGAAGTCCACTTCGAGAAAGACCAGAACATCCTCGATCTCTTCGAAGAGCCGGACATCGTCCGGGCCGTCGACGGCGTCTCCCTGGAAATTCCAGAAAACGACGTGGTGGCGCTGGTCGGGGAGAGTGGCTGTGGCAAGACGACGCTTGGCAAGACCGGGATCGCCGCCCAGCGACCAACGGGCGGGACTGTCTCCTATCGAGGTCAGGACATCTGGGCCACCAAAGACGACGGGATCGGCGAGATCGACTACAAGGAGATCCGCAAATCCCTCCAGATCATCCACCAGGATCCGGGCGGCGCGTTGAACCCCAACCGGACCGTAATGGCATCTCTCGCCGCACCGCTAAAGCGGTGGCAACCGGACTTAGAGAGCGAAGACCGACAGGCACGCGTCCTGGGAATGCTCGAGCGGTGTGGGCTCGAACCGGCAGCTGATTACGCCAATCGCTATCCACACCAACTGTCGGGTGGCGAACAACAGCGGGTCGCACTGATCCGCGCACTGTTGATGAACCCCGACATGATCTTGGCCGACGAGGCCGTCTCGGCGCTCGACGTCTCGCTGCGCGTCGAGATGATGAACCTCATGTTGGAGCTCCAAGAGCAGTTCAATACGTCCTACCTGTTCATCTCTCACAACCTCTCGAACGCCCGGTATCTCGCCGAGAAATCCGACGGTCGACTCGGCATCATGTATCTGGGCGAGATCGTCGAGATCGGTCCTGCGGGCGAAGTGCTCACAGATCCGAAACATCCCTACACGAAAGTCCTGAAGTGGGCAACTGCCTCGGTCGAACCCGACCAGGAGGTTTCGGAGCCGCCGATTCGATCGATCGACATCCCCGATCCGGTGAACCCGCCGTCGGGCTGTCGGTTCCACACGCGGTGTCCTGAAGCCCGAGAAGTCTGTAAACACGAGTCTCCGGCCCTCGGTGGCGACATCGAAGGTGGACGAACCCATTCCGCAAGTTGCTTCCGGGACGACGAAGATCACGAATACTGGGACAGTGAACCGCTCACCGACGAAGACACAATGGCTTCCATCGACGAAACGGTATAACGCCCACATTCGCCTGTCATGAGTCAAGCGAAACAGCGATCACAGATCATCGAGCAACTCGAACGGCTCGACCTCTCGGATAAGGAGATCGAGACGTATCTGGAGATCCTTGATCTGGGGAAGGGGACTGCGAGTGAGATCGCCGAGAACGCCGATATCTCGCGGCGATACGTCTACAGTCTCGTCGAAGAGCTCGAAGACCACGGCTTCGTGAAAGTCCACGACTACACCGAACCCCGGATCATCGAAAGTCGACCGCCACAGGAAGTGATCGACGAGATCGTCGGCGATCTCGAAGCGGTTGGTGATCTCCTCTCACGGCGATACGACGAGAATCCCGACGAGATGATCACCTTCGACGTGATCAAATCCCGCCAGACGGCCCTCAAACAGCTTCGAGAAATGATCGGGGACGCCGAAGAAGAGCTGTTCCTCGTCGCCCCGAAGTCCACCTTCGACGAGCTGCGGCCGTCACTCTCTGGGGCGATCGATCGGGACGTCTCGATTTACCTGCTGAAAACAGCCGGGAACCGACAAGACCTCAGAGAGAATACCGAACAGTACGAGGGCGCCGCGACCGTCGTCCGACATTGGGGAGAGCCGACGCCGTTCGTCCTGGCGCGGGACAACCGGGCTGGCATGATCGGTGATCACGACCTCATCGCCGGGTCACGGCCCGAAGCGGACAGTATCTCGGTCGTCGAGCGACGCCTGACGACCGCCCTGTTCGGTTCGTACGTGAGTGGGTTCTGGCAGATGGGCGAAGAGATATATCTGGCTCCGCCGCGGGACCTGCCGCTCACCTACCATCATATCCGCCCGGCAGCCATTCAGGCGATCCTCCACGTCGCCAGAGACCAACCCATCAAGGCCACGGCTACTGCCGTGCCGGTCAACGGGACC
The DNA here is from genome assembly GCF_009797925.1 of Halorhabdus sp. CUG00001. Lineage (NCBI taxonomy): Archaea > Methanobacteriati > Methanobacteriota > Halobacteria > Halobacteriales > Haloarculaceae > Halorhabdus > Halorhabdus sp. CUG00001. Next base: position 2,293,667 of record NZ_VOLB01000001.1, on the reverse strand, counting down.
CGGAAACGAGAGATCACAGGCGATGTCATCGATGTCATCCAGGGCCTCGTCGCCCCCACGACGAACAGTTTCCCCCTCGAATACGGCCTCAAACTACAGATCGGGGCAGATGAGATCAAAGTGGGTGGCGAAGGGGCGTTCCTCGAGGATTACCGGGCACTTGATATCACCCTGCACAAGTAATAGAGTAGCTGCCAGCTATGAGTATGAACACGCTGTGGTCGTTCCTGTTGACGATGGATCTCATCCTGATGACGATGCTCGCACTGGTGTTCCCAGTGATCGAACCTGGCACGGCCGTCCACGCCATCGCAATCGTGACAGGTATCCTACAGCTCATCATTCTGGCCGGTATCGTCCTCATTCTCCGTGTCGATTGGGTGCCGTTTTCGGGATCTGAAGCGTAGCCGACACCCGGCGCTGATTGCTCGAACTCACTTGGTTCTCGAGTCGCACGTGAATGGTGATCGGTCAAAACCCGGGGAATGTGCGTCGCTCGCGGATTTGCTCGCGACAGAAGTGCACCGTGAGACGAGTGCCGCCCGTCTCCCGTGCCCTCGTTCGCTCGCGAACGCTCGCTCACGAGAACTCCGGCAGGGATTGAGCCGAGTGAAGACGTCCCGGGGTGCTCACTTCGTTTCAGTTCTGGGACTGTGGCCCCGGTTCAAATGCTGCATGCGTCACTCACGGATTTGCTCGCGACAGAAGTGCTCCGGCAGGGATTTGAACCCTGGTCCTTGCCGTGAGAGGGCAAGATGATTGGCCGGACTACACCACCAGAGCGCACTCAGACGTTGCGTAGAGACGGGTTTAACGGTTCCGCTTTCACTCGATTACGCTATTCTCTCACAGGGCCACGCTCACTGCTCGCTGTCATCGATATCGTCGAACGGTGATCGAGCGGCCGCAGGCTCGTTGCCCGGCAAACTAATGATGTTCTCTCGGCCGACCCGCAGTTTGGTGATCTCGTCGTCGTCTTCCATCTCCGAGAGGAGCATACTCACCTTGGACTTCGACCACTCGGTGGCGTCGACGATAGCGGTCTGTCGCATCCGCCCACCATGCTCCTCCAGAAGATTCACAACCCGATCACGGTCGCTGAGCAACTCGGCCTCGTCGACGCTCGGTTCGGCGGGGGTGGGGGAGTCGGCCACAGTGTCGGCCGGTCGGTCAGTGTCGTCGGTGGTCGTCCCGCTGGCGCCCGCTTCATCCGGGTCGAAGACGCCATTCAGCCAGGCTGCAACCCCGATCCCGAGGGCGATGAGACCGAGTGCTGCCAGGACCACCAGGGGACCGAAATCGGGACCCGTGGCCCCGGCGGCGGTCGTCGGCGATTGACCGGTGGTCGTCAGGGCTGGTGTCGCAGTCGGTGTCGATCCGGTTCCGCCTGGCTCGGTCCCGCCGGCTTGGCGCGTTGTCGTCGTTGGCGTGAGAAGGGCACTGGACGGTTGGAAGACGACGGACGGATGCTGGTCGGTGAACGTTTGCTCGCCAACCCAAGTGATGGAGTCGCTCTGTGGGATCGTCAATCCGGAGCTGTTGGTCGGTGATGGGGTGGCGCGTTCGAACGCCAACTCGGGCCCGGCGACGAACCGCAGTCGCTGGTCGGACTGGATGTGGAGGCCGCCCTGGAAGACGTCACTCACGAGGATGTCCTCGCCCTGGCGTGTCCCGAAGTTCGTCCACGTGAACGACATTTCGACGACGCCACGGTTACCCAGTGGTGTGACGTAGGCATCACGGCTGAAGTTCGTCGCGTTCATCGAGCGCCCGGTGACGTTCGCCCCAGTCGCCGCGAGCGCTGTTGCTTGATCGACGAACCCAGCATACAGATCCGTCTGGTTGGTCCGGAAGTTCGCTGCAAACGCCTCGAAGTTGTCCCGTTCAGACTCGTTGTCGCCGAATACCCGCGCATACTGGAACGTCCAACGTGCAGCAGTCGTCTGTGAAACCTCGATGCGGAACAAAGTCTGATCGAAGTCCTCGGCCCCGACCGCCAGAAGCGTCGCCCCACGATCGGGAGCCGCGACGGCAGGTGAGGGGGAAGACGGAGCCGCCTCGTCCAGCTGGTCACCGGACGAGAAGGCAAGAGGCAGACCGTTTGCAGCTGCGATCGGGGCCCCGACGAGGGCGGCGACCACCAGGACGAACCCGACCGCAGCGACCCGTCGGGACATCTGTTCGACTAGTCCGCTCGCCAGCATATAAGCGCTGTGACTGGGTTCGTCCCCGCCACGTCGGGTGAATCGGCGACCAATTACGCCACGAGGTCCGTGGCCAACACCTCGACGGGATGGGGCGGATCGTCACTGGCAGTCTCACCTTCGCCGATCTGGTGGCGGCAAGACGCACCAGGGGCGATGACGCGCTCGCCCGGACTCGACTCGATCTGATCGAACAAGATCTGCCCGACGGCCTGGCTCAACGAGTAATGTTCGGCCTCGTAGCCGAAGGAACCAGCCATCCCACAACAGCCGCTGTCGAGATGATCGACTGCAAACCCGACGCGCGACAGCACCGACGACGTGTGATGGTCTTTCTTGACGGCCTTCTGCTGGCAGTGTCCGTGGTAGGTCAACGTCTCGCCGGTCGGCTCGACGTCAAGTTGCTCGACCAGCCCGTGCGTCTCCAGATACTCGAAGACGCCGTAGGCGTTCTCGGCGAGCGTTTCGACGTCCGAACCCGAGAGGAGATCCAGATAATCGAGCTGGAACATCACCGCGACGGAGGGTTCGACGCTCACCACGTCCCAGCCCTCGGCGACCCGGGGCGCGAGCGTATCGACGTTCTCGCGGGCGTGCTCGCGGGCCATATCGAGAAAGCCCTTCGAGTGGGCTGCCCGGCCGCTGTCTTCGACCGCGGCGGGGACCTCGACGTGGACCCCGGCAGCTTCGAGCACTTCCACGGCAGCTTTGCCGGCCTGGGGCCGGTTGTAATTCGAGAACGTATCGGGAAACAGCAACACCTTGTGCTTGGCCTCCTCGATGGGGACCTGCGGTCCGCGGTCGGCAAACCAGTCGACGAACGTCTCCCGGTAAAACGTCGGGAAACTCCGTTCGCGAGCGATCCCGAGAAGTTTCTCCTGGAGGAAGCTCGCTCCGGGCACCGACTGTGCCCAGTTCGAAACCGGCGCGAGTGCACTCCCGAGTGGGAACAGTCGATCGACGTTGGCAAACAGCTTGTCCCGGAGGCTGGAGCCGTGTTCCTGGTGGTGCTGGTGGACGACTTCGGCTTTGAGCTTGGCCATGTCGACCTCGCTGGGGCAGTCTTTGGCACAACCTTTACAGCCGATACACAGATCGAGCACCTCCGTGACGAACTCCTCGTCGGTCACGTCGTCGGGCAGGTCGCCACTCATGGCCTGGCGGAGCATGTTCGCTCGACCCCGAGTCGAGGTGATCTCTTCCTCGCTTGCCCGGAAGGTGGGACACATCACGCCGCCGGTCGTATCCTGGGGACCGCGACACCCACCACAGCCGTGACAGAGTTCGACCATACCCTGCATCCCGTTGTCGTTGTCCCAGTTGAGGGTCGGCTCGAACCCGAGCTCGAAGTCGTAGTCGGGGCTGAACCGGAGGTGCTCGGTCATGTCGTGGTCGCCACAGATGTTGCCCGGATTGAGCAACCAGTCGGGATCGAACGCGGTCTTCAGTTCCTCGAAGGTCTCCCAGAGATCATCGCCGTACAGTTTGCGGTTGAACTGCGAGCGAGCCCGCCCGTCACCGTGTTCGCCAGAGACGCTACCGCCGTACTCGACGACCAGATCGGTCGCCCCTTCAGCGATAGCCTCGAACTGCTCCATGCCCTCCGTGGTCTTGGTGTTGACCAAGGGCCGGATGTGCAGACAGCCCGGGCCGGCGTGGGCGTAGAAGGCTGCAAAGGTCCCGACGTCTTCGAGCAACTCCTGGAAGTCCGCGACGTATTCGGGGAGATTCTCCGGCGGGACGGCCGTGTCCTCGATGAAGCTGATGTGTTTGGCGTCGGTCGTCCGGCCCAGCAAGATTGGGTTGCCGCTCTTGCGGAGTTTCCAGAAGCGCTTGCGCTCGTCGTCGGCGTGGGCCTCCTGAGCGTCGAAGGCGTAGTGGGGATCGTCGGTGATCTCTGTGGCCCCGTCGCTGGGTTGCAGTTCGCTTTCGCCATCGGGCACACGGTCGGCGATCAGATCGGCGACTTTCTGGCGGCCCTCCTGGTCGGTCTCGGCGTAGAATTCGACGAGCAACATCGCCCCCGTCCCCTCTGGAACCATCTCCGCGACGAGCGGGCCGAAATCCTCGGTTTGTCCCGCAAGCTCCAGCAGTGTCTCGTCGAGCACTTCAAGCGCCGATGGATCGTGTTCGAGGATGACGGCGACGTCTTCCATCGCGGCGACGAGATCCTCGTAGGCCAACAGCGCGATGGACTTCGTTTCGGGGACCGGCTCCAGGGAGACCTCGGCCTCGGTGATGACGGCGAGGGTACCCTCGCTCCCGGCCAACAGGCGCGCGAGGTTGACCGTGCCCTCCGCGGCCTCCTCGATCAGCCGATCCAGGTTGTATCCCGAAACGTTGCGTTTCAGGTCCGGGAACCGCTCGTCGACGGTGTCGGCCTCCTCCTCGAGAATCCGATCGACCTCCGCGTAGATCCGCGATTCGAGGTCGCCGTCCGGATCGGCTCGATCCTGTAGTTCCTCCAGCGTGACCTCGCCAAATTCCGTGACCGTCCCATCCGCGAGGACGACTTCAACCGAGTCGACGTAGGCGTCGGTCTTGCCGTACTTCAGCGAGTGTGAGCCGGTAGAGTTGTTGCCGATTGCGCCGGCGACGGCGCTTTTGTCGCCGTAGGCCGGGTCGGGCGCGAATTTGAGATCGTGTTCGGCGAACTCCTTGTTCATGTCGCCGATGTACGTCCCGGCTTGGACCCGAGCCCGAGCGTTCTCGGGGTCCGTCTCCAGCACCGAGTCCATGTAGCGAGTGAAATCCAGGACCACGGCCTCGTTGACAGTCTGGCCGGCCAGACTCGTACCCCCACCCCGTGGCAGGACCGGAATCTCCCGTTGGGCACAGTATTCGACGACACTGGCCACGTCGGCCGTCGATGTCGGGAAGACGACGCCGATGGGCAACACCTCGTAGGCGCTTGCGTCGGTCGCGTACAGTTCCCGTGAATACTCATCGAAGCGGACGTCCCCGTCGATCCGCTCGCGAAGATCCGCGACGAGCCCCGGCCGCTGTACCTCCTCGCTCGTATAGTCATAATCCGCGCGGACGTCCGTAGCCGGATCCGTGTGCTCGGGTACCCCCGGTCCGACCTGGTTACTCGTTCCCATGGGAGTAGGCTACGACCCAACCGAGATATATGTCACGCTCTCGGCGCGCCGGGTGTCACTGACCGAACAGGGAACGGTGGCCGCGGCCGTTGCCGTCTATCCAGCAGAGGGAGCCTCCTCGCTAGCGGACTCCTCGCCACTGGACTCTTCGATGACGGCCTCTTTCCACGTCCCACGAGTAAACCACAACACGGCGACGATCCCACCGATGACGTCACCGGCCGCGAAGCCGATCCAGATACCCAGTTCGCCGAGCATCCCTGGATCGACCGCGAGCAGGTACACGAGCGGGACACGACCGAGCCACAGCGCGACGATCGAGAGGACCATCGCGATCCGGGTGTTGCCCGCACCGCGGAACGCCCCCAGAATGACCTGAAACAGGCCCATAAAGCCAAACTCGAAGGCCCTGACTTGCAGGTACGTCGCCGCGAACGCGAGCGTAACTGCCGCTTTTTCAGTCCCGGTCCCGAGGAACACGCCGACGATCTGCTCGGGGAAGATGAAAGCCACCACGGCCGCGACCAACAGCACGCCGACAGCGACTTTCGAGGCGAGCCAGGTGGCCCGTTCGGCCCGCTCGGGCTTGCCGGCCCCGAGGTTCTGGCCGACCATGGTGTTGGTCGCCCGACCCAGCCCCATCGACGGCAGGAACACGATCGTCCCGATGCGATTCGTGAGGCCGTAGGCGGCCACGACCGCGGGCGAGAACATCGAAACCATCGCCGTCATCGTGATCTGTCCCAGCGCTGCGGCCGATTGCTCGGCCGTCGTCGGCAAGCCCAGGTCGACGATATCCCGGATGACACGCAGATCCGGCCACAGGTGGCGGATCTCGACAGCCGGGCCGTACCCGCCAAAGAACAGCAGCGCGATCCCGACGACGGCTGCCAGCCCGCGCGAGGAGACCGTCGCGATGGCTGCACCCTCGATGCCGAGGCCGCCAAAGGCCGTCAGGTCGGCCAGCGTCGCACCGATCGCGTCGAGACCGGGCGGGTAGAACAGTGGGTTGTCGGCGAACCCGAAGATGAGGATGGGATCGATAACGAGGTTCAGTGCGACGCTGCCGGCCATGACGTACATCGGCGTCTTCGTGTCGCCGTACCCACGCATCACTGTCGAGAACACGAAGAAGGTAAACAGGAACGGCAACCCGAGGTAGAAGACTTCCATGTAGTCGTTGGCCATCGGGATGATCCGCTCGGTCGTCGCCGCCCCGGACGGCAGCAAGGCGAGCAACTGGTCGGACAACAAAAAGCCCGTGATGCCCAGAATCGCGGCCATACTGATGACGAAGGTCAACTGGTTGCCCGTCACTTTGCCGGCCGAGCCATCGCTGTCAGCACCGGTGTACTGGGCAACGAGGATCGCGCCGGCGGAGTTGAACCCGCCAGCGATCGAAATAAAGAGAAAAATGAGGGGCCAGGCGATGCTCAGCGCACCGACGGCGTCGGTCGAGTAGTGGCCCAGCCAGATCGTATCTGTCACGTTGTAGGCGACGTTCAGCAGTTGAAAGACCACCAGCGGCCAGGCGATAGAGAGCATCGGGCGGATAAGCGTCCCCTCGGTGATATCGCTCTGGGACTCAGACTTCCCCACGAAGAAATAGTTCACCCGCTGTGGTTTAATACTCTTCGGATCGTTGCCGTCCGGGTGTTCGCCGGTCGTCGGTCCCCCCCGCAAACAGTCACTGGCCGTGGAATCCTCTCCGCAAACAGCCAGTCGGTATCCTCCGGGAGGTTGACAAAGTGCGTTCGAACGAGGTCAAAAGCGATTCCGCAACAGCTAGACGGTGTGTGCCTTCGACCGTATTCGTCTCCAATCGTGGTCGCCCCTGTCTCAGATGTCGTTCTCGAAGTAGTCACGAGTGGGCCAGGTGTCGACGTTGCGAGTGGCTCGGAGGAGGGTTCGCTGGGCGGCCACGTTGAACTGTTCGAACAGCTGGTCCGGTGACCGTCCGTTGAACAGGGCGAGGAGGGTTCGTGAGTTGGTCCGGTCGTGTGCGAGGAAGGCGTAACTGCCGGGCAGCGATCCGTTATGCCAGAGCAGCGTCCCGTCCCCACTGCGATCGACGAACCAGCCCAGGCCGTAGTACTGATCGGCACCGTCCCAGTGGCTCACGTCCGGGCGAGCGAACATTTGCTCCCTGGTTTCGACGTCGAGTACGTCCGGGACACCACCCAGCCCATCGATGCCACGGACGAACCGCAACAGGTCCGGGGCCGATCCGACCCACCCGCCGTCGGCGTCCAGGGCTTCTCCCAGGACTCCGGCGCCGTAGGGACGCGGAACCTCCCCTTCACCGGGGAACGGGGACTCGACCGTGGCGTGACTCAGATAGCTGACCTCCTCGGCGCGGAGGTTCGTCTTTCGGGTCGCACCGATGGCGACATCCCCCGCGCCGAGCGGTTCCAGAATGGTCTCCCGGACGTGACGCTCGTAGTCCTCGCCGGTGACACCCTCGATAACACGGCCAAGGACGCAGTAGCCCAAATTAGCGTACTGGAATTGGGTTCCGGGATCGTAGCCGAGGTCCCGGGTGAGCGCGAATTCGACCGTCGTTTCCGCGCTGGCTGGCGGCGTTGTCCCTTGTGCTTTGGCCACCTTGGTCGGCGCGAATACCGGATCGAACCCGATCGTCCCGCGGTCCCAGCCAGCCGTATGGGCGAGAAGTTGGCGGACCGTGATCTCCTCGACACGGGGATCGGCCGGTCCCTCGGCCGGGAGCAGGTCCGAACGGATCTCGAAGGCCCGATCGTCGAGCGACAGTGTCCCCTTCTCGACGAGATCAAGGGTTGCGACGGCGGTGATCGGCTTCGAGAGGCTGCCGATGCGGAATGGGGCCGCCGGGCGGACGGGTTCGTCGCTGTCCGGGCCGACGGTCCCGTACCCGCGCGTGAACACGAGTTGTTCCCGCTCCATCACCGCTACCGTCGCGCCCGGAATCCCCCACTCCTCCAGAAATGGAGGAAGTGCCTCGTCGAAGGTCTCGACGCCGCCCGGCTGACCGGTCTTCGGGATCGTTTCGGCCCGGGCTGTCGTCTCGGTCCCACTGTGCGTCGGCGTCGCTGTAGTGGTCCCCATCGGTGCGGTCGTGTCGCTGGGTCCGCTGTTGGTCGGTGACGTCGTCGCGTCCGAACAGCCGGCGAGTCCGGCGATTGCCGTCCCGAGGCTCACGAGCACCGATCGTCTGGAGGGCTTTCCCATACGTACACCGTGACCCCAAGATGCGGTTCAAGGTTTGGAACGCGGAAAAATGGCTCCGTTGGCTATTGACACCTGTCGGCGAGTCATCGTGGACATGGAGAGCAAAGACGCCTCGGGCGAGTGGACAGCGATCGGGCCAGGACACGTGGCGTCGACCCTCCGCTCACAGCGACCAGCATCGCCGAGGATTTGCCACTGGACAGCGCGCCGACGGCGTCGGCCAAGTACTGGCCCAGCCAGATCGCATCTGTCACGCGATAGGCGCCGTGCAGCAGGCGAAAGACCACCAACGGGCCACACAATAGTGAATACTGGACAGGTGAGCGTGTCCTCGGCGATATCGCGTTGGGACTTGGACGTATCTACGAAAGATGATTTTTCGCCTGATTTCACTCCTCTTCGGATCGACTCCCGACGGCCGGCTTCAGTCTCGCTCGTACCCCCGTCGGGCGGGATTGCACGGGCGGAGCTGACTCCGGTGCCTGGCTGACCGCCACGTTGATTACGGTTTCGGCCGGACGTGTGGGCATGGCACGACACTTGGTTGTCGTCATGGACGGCAACGAGCGAGAGATCGAGCTGCTGGAGACGGCGACGGCGTTCAGTGACTGTCGTGGAGCGGAGTTGCTGGTGTTGCGTACCGCTTCCCCGGCAGACTACGATCAGATGGCAGAGACCATGGAGACGATCGGTGAGGTCGAACAACGGAGTTACTCCGACGACGAACTCCGGGAGGGGCTGAAAAGCGATGCCAGGAAGGCAGCCGAGGAAGCCACCGACGGAACTGACGTGACTGCCGAGGTGCGCCTGGCTATCGTCGACGACGACGAGCGTGCCGAGACGATCCTCTCGACAGCCAGAGACAACGACTGTGAACACGTATTCCTCGTCGGGCAGCGACGCTCACCGACCGGCAAAGCGTTGTTCGGCGACGTCACCCAGGAGGTTATCCTGAACTTCGACGGAGAGATTACGCTCTCGATGGAGTGATCGGCTCCTGAACGCCACGTCAGCGACCGTCGCCGTCGAGCCCAGGTGGGCAGCCACAGAGAACCCCTTCGAGATTGCCCCTTCTGTAAGTTCTTTTTGTCAGGCCATCGATTCGTCGGCCATGGCAACGAGTGTGTCATCCCTCTCGGCGTGTCCGGCATGTGGCAGCGGCGACCGCGAACGAGTCAGCACCGATCAGGTCCCGGGCGGCATCGACTGGCGCTATTTCGCCTGTGAGGCGTGTGGCCACGAGTGGCGAGCCTGACGGGATCTGGGCTCGATATCACCGACACACTCGCCGATCACGGGAGTTTTGCCTCCGGTCGCCGTTGCCCTGTGTATGACCGACAGCCACGGGCCAGGGCGGCGCCCGGGAGGGATCGTCGCCCGATATACGTCCGCCGACCTGCCACAACGGGGTGACGCCCCACGCTACGTCGCGCCGTTGCCCGCGTGGCTCGAAGACGTTGGTTTGGGACTTGCCTGGCCGATCGCCATCGTCAATCTCGTTGGCACTGTCTTTGGGGTCTGGTACTACGCCGGTCGACCACTGGACGTCACCCCGCCGCTGATCGAAGGGCAACTCGGCGCGGCGCCACTTGCAGCTTGGCCGCTGATCCCCGACAGCCCCGTGGCGACGCTGTTGATCGGGCTCTCGTTGATCGCCTGGCGACTCGATCTCGACGTCGATTGGCTGCACGTGCTGGCCTTTTTTGGCTGTATCAAGCTCGGATTCTGGACCCCGTTTGTCCAGCTATTTCTCAACGGCCCTGAGGGGATCGCTACCTGGCTGTACGTCTTCCTGATCGGCAGTCACCTGGCGATGGCTCTCGAAGCGTTCGTCATCCACCGCTACGCTACCTTCAGCTTGCCCGCGATCGGCCTCGCCGTCGGCTGGTACGGGCTGAACGATCTCGTCGACTACTTCTGGCCGGTACTGGACGGGCCACATCACACCTGGCTGCGGGCCGAACCCTACGTCAATGGCGCCTTCGACCACACTGTCGCCGCCCACCACCTCGCCGCTATCGGGGCGGTTGGATTGACCGTCCTCGCGACGGTGCTTGCGCTCTTGACCCACCGTATCAAACAACGGGAGTGAACGCCCAGAAACGAGTCGTGGTCAGTGCCCGGCGCGATACTCGCCGTGTTTGACGCCCAGCAACAGCGTCACCAGGCCAAAGACAGCCAGCCCGCCCGAGACCATCGCGACAGTGCTCGTTTGCATGGGGCTCATCACGGTACCACCGATCAAGACGGCCAGGAGGACCAGAAAGGCAATACCGGTCGTCGTGCCGTCGAATTCGAGTGCCATCGAGTCGGCCTACGGGTTCGACGGATAACCCACGTCGGGAAGCGGCGAAGGCTGTCGGGAGTTATCGGCCAGTGTTCAATCCTGCACGACGACCGCCAGGTCGCCCTCGGTCTCGAGTAGCTCGCCCTCGCCGGCGTAGGTGTGGGCCTCCCGAACCTCGAAGGCGTCGGCTTCGAGGGTGATGTCGCCAGCGTGTAACTGCTCGCCGTCGATCTCGTAGTCACCCTGGGCGATCGCCGCCTCGATATCGCCAACCTGGTCGCCGTACTTCGGGCCGACCGTCGCGTAATCGAGGTCGATGTCGACGATTTCGGTCCCGATCTCGGGGGCGTCGTCCCTGACGATCAGTTCGCCCACGTGCATCGCGCCGCTGATGGCCTCGGCGAAGCCGGCGACATCCGCGAAGACTTCGACCCGATTCAGATCGGCATTCAGCGGGAGACCGTTCTCGGTCTTGTACCGTCGAAGCGCCCCGATGACGGCCATCGCTTGCTCGCCGGCCGCGATATCGGCCGTATAGCCCCGCACTTCCGGCCAGTCTGTCGTGTGGATCGACTCGCCGTCGGCGTAGCGAGCCTGCCAGATCTCCTCGGTGACGTGGGGCAAGAACGGGGCGAACAACTGCAGGAACGTGCGGTGAGCGACCGAGAGTGCGTAGGCCGCCGAGTCGTCCTCACGCTGTTTGGCGATTTCGAGGTAGTCGTCACAGAACGTCGACCAGAAGAAGGTTCGCAGTTCGTCACGGGCCTTCGAGAACTCGTAGTCGGCGAGTTTCTCGGTGATGTTCTCGACGGTGTTGTCCAGACTCGCCAGCAGCCAGCGGTCGATCGCCGCCAGCTCGTCGGGCTCGGCGGGCTCGGTCTCGGGGGCGAGTTGGTCGACGAGCTTCGAGGCGTTCCAGAGTTTCTGGAGTAAGCGCTCGCCGGCTTCGAGGTCGTTCTCCTTGAAGGGGAAGTCGTCGCCGATGGAGGTCCCGGCGGCCCAGTAGCGGGCGGCATCGACCGGGAACTCGTCGAGAACCTCCGCAGGCGTGACGACGTTGCCCTTCGATTTGGACATGGCCTCGCGGTTCTCATCGAGCACCATGCCGTTGACCATCACCGATTCGAAGGGGACCTCGCCCGTGTGCTCGTAGCACTTCACGATCGTGTGAAACAGCCAAAAGGAGATGATGTCGTGGCCCTGGGGCCGGAGGTTCATCGGGTACAGTTCCGGGTTGTCGAAGGTGAACGCCTGGGCGTCGGAATCGTAGTCCCAACCGGCGTTGATCAGCGGCGTCAGCGAGGAGGTCGCCCAGGTGTCAAAGACGTCCTCCTCAGGCGTGATCGACTCCCCACCACACTCCGGACAGGCGTCGACGGGGGGGTCGTCACTGAGTGGATCAACCGGCAGGTCTTCGTGGTCGGCGAGGATCGCCTCACCACACTCATCACAGTACCACACCGGGATCGGGATACCCGAGTCCCGCTGGCGGGAGATACACCAGTCCCACTCGAGCCCTTCGATCCAGTGTTGATAGCGGGAGAACATCTTCTCGGGGTACCAGTCCATCTCCCGGCCGGCTTCGAGGTATTCGTCGGTCCGATCGAGCATCTCGACGTACCACTGCTCGGTGACGAGGTACTCGACTTCGTGCTCACAGCGCTCGTGGACCTGGACCGTGTGCTGGTGGTCGCGACTCTCAAGGAGGTGTCCCGCGTCGTCGAGGTCCTCGATGATGGCCTCGCGGGCCTCCTCGGTACTCAGACCCTCGTACTCGCCGGCGCGGTCGGTCATCGTCCCCGACTCGTCGATAGCGATCCGGAGGGGCAGGTCGTGGGCCTGGTACCACTCGATGTCGGTCTGGTCGCCGAAGGTACAACACATGACGACGCCGCTACCGGTCTCTAAGTCGACGCGCTCGTCCTCGATGATCGGGACTTCCTGACCAAAGAGGGGGACTTCGGCGGTCCCGCCGACGAGATGCTGATTTTCGTCGTCGTCGGGATGGACGAAAATCGAGACACAGGCCGGCAGGAGTTCCGGGCGAGTCGTCGAAATCGTCAGCGTCTCACCGTCGTCGGCATCGCCCGCCCCGTCCTCGATCAAGGGGAAGGCGATGTCGTTGAACGTGGTTGCCTTGTCCGTGTCTTCCTGTTCGACCTGGGAGATGGCCGTCTCGCAGTCGGGACACCAGATCGTCGGCGCGCGCTGTTGGTACTCCCGGCCCTGTTCGTACAGGTCGAGAAAGGACAGTTGAGAGAGGCGCTGGACGCGGGGTTCGATCGTCTTGTAGGTGTTGTCCCAGTCGATCGAGATAGCAAGCGACTGGACGTTGTGGGTGAAGGCGGCCTCGTAGTCGGCACAGACCTCTCGGCACTTCTCCTGGAACTGGTGGCGCTGGTAGTCCTGGTGGCGAATCCCCAGTTCCCGCTCGGTCAGGCGCTCGGAAGCGATGCCGTTGTCGTCGTAGCCAAAGGGGAAGTACGCCGTGTCCTCGGCCATCCGGTGAAACCGGGCCACGAAGTCCTGTAAGGTGAACTGATAGAGGTGGCCCATGTGCAGATCGCCTGAAACCGTCGGCGGCGGCGTGTCGATGGTGAACTGCGTATCGGCGTCGGGCGTGTCGGGTTCCTCGTAGGCGTAGGTATCCGTCTCGACCCAGTAGTCCTGCCACGCAGGCTCTGCCTCGCTGGGGTCGTAGTCCCCATCGAGTGTGGCATCAGGTGTCGGTTCGTCGCTCGCGTCGTCTGAGTGATCCGTGCTCATTATTTGTCCGTTGGTGGTCGGTGATTTCCGTGTTCCGTATTCGCTGACTGGCTGTGCTCACAATCTGCAACTGAAACGTTGGTGAGGAGAGTGGTGGGGCTAGGCCGCCCCTACTACTACGAGATGGGCGTCCACAGCGGGCTCGGTCGGCGGCGTGGCGCGGCCGGCAGACTGGACGTACCGTCGCATATACCCGATTCGACGGCCCGCCGGATTGAAGGTTTCGTGTTGGTTCGGACAGAGACCGCGGGACGAAGATTGTCACGAGCACAATCCCTTTGGCCGGTGATCAGCCAGCACAGCTATGGACCCCGCCGACGTCGAGGCCCGAATCGAAGCGGCCATTCCCGATGCGGAGGCGACCGTCACCCACCCGCGACCGAACGACACCGAGCACCTCGCCGCCGAGGTCGTCTCACCCGCCTTCGAAGGGAAGTCACTCGTCGACCAACACGAACTGGTCTACGACGCCCTCGAAGCGGAGATGACGACGGACATCCACGCGCTGAAGGTAACGACTCGCACGCCGGCTGAAGCCGAGTCGAGCGTCGACGACCCCGACCCCTGATAGCACGTCACAGGAAGGGGCGGATATTGCTCCGTCCCCAACAGGTAGCCCGCCACGAGGCGTGGCACTGACGATGTCAACAGAGACACCCACAGGCTCGGAAGCTGTCGCCGATCAGGTCGATCGAATTATCGCCGACAGCGAAGTAGTCCTGTTCATGAAAGGGACACCACAGCGCCCCCAGTGTGGATTCTCTCAGCGGGCGGTCGGGTTGATACGTGCCCATCGCGAGGACTTTGTGACGGTAAACGTCCTCGAATCGTTGCCCGCGTACCGGGGGGCCTTAGAGGACCACAGCGGCTGGGAGACGGTCCCCCAGACGTACGTCGACGGGGAGTTCGTCGGTGGCAGCGACATCCTGCAGGAACACGAGGACAGCGGCGATCTCGCCGCCGTTCTACAGGCCTGAGAGGGAACAGAACGCTCACCGACGGCGACTACGAGCCGGTGCCGGAAACAGCGGCGTCCGGTCGCTCGCCAGAATGGGCACGAACCCAGAGTTCGCCGATCCGCGAGAGGCGCGTCCGATAGGACTTGCCGTGTTCCTCTTGCTCGATGTAGCCTTTCCCGCCCGGCCCGAGGCGATCGACGTTGTAGAGAACTTTCGAGCGGAAACTATCAGTGTACTCCTCCTCTAGGTCCTCGGCCAGGGCCTGAGCGAGTTCCGAGACGGATTCGAACTCGCCGTGTTCGCCCAGCGTAAAGAGGATGAGTTCTTCGAAGGGTTTGATGTTCGAGAAGGAGGCGACGGGGATTTCGACCATGTAGCTGCCGTCGATCTCCTTTGCGCCGATGGTCGTCCCGCGCTCGTCGAACTCCTCGATGAGATCCGTGGCGCTGGCCAGGCGGTCGTCGATCTGTTCGGCGTCGACATCCGCCGAGAGATCCTCTAAGAGGTCGATCTGCTCGCGCAACTCTTCGGCGAGTTCCGTTTCGAGGTACTTCTCGGGGGCCGTGTAGTAGGTGTGGATCCGCTCGCGATCGCCCTCCCGCTCGACGGCGATCGAGTGGGCCGCAGTGGCGAAGGCGAAGCTGACCGTCCGTGGCATCGCCGAGATGTTGAGCCAAACTTCGGCGTCGGGATCGCGGTCGAGTTCCGCGCTGATCAGCGAGAAACCCTGCTCGAAGGCGGCATCGTAGTCGTAGACGTCCTCGACGAGGATGCGCTCGGTGTTCGAGCCAAGCAGGTTCTGGAAGTCTTTCTCCAGTTGGCTAGTCAACAGCCGAGAGTATTCGGCGTTGGCTTCGGTGCCGATCGCTCCTTCCAGCAGGATGGCGCGGTCGACGGTACGTTGCTCCCGGACCAGCGGCGCGATGAGCCGGTCGTAGTCGAACCCGACCGGAACGATGTGTGTTTGCATGGGTATGAGTTCTCAGGTACACCTGTTAAACGTACTCAGTCTGCGTTCAGCCCCTCGAACAGCGACCGATCGGCGTCCTGGCTGGCGGTGGTCACCAGCGAGACACCGACCGTCAACACGAGGCCAAGCCCCATCCCGACGAGACCGGCCTGCCAGCCCAAGTAGGTCGCCGGTACGACGTCGGTGAACGTCGCTAGCAGGTAGAACGCCTGACTGAGACCGATCCCGGCGAGCATGCCCGCTCGCGTGGTTCCCCGCCAGTACAGCGCGACCAGTACGGGCAAGGTCAGCTGTGCGTAGCCCTTGAAAGCCGTCGCGCCGATCTCGATCAGCGTCAAGTCCGTCCCGAGACTCATCACGAGCGCGATCAGCGCGAAGGCAACCACAGCCAGCCGAGCCACGAAGTCCTCCCGACGGTCACTGGCATCCGGGTCGACGAAGGGCCGATAGAGGTCCCGCGTCAGGTACGACGACCCGGACAGCAGCATCGAGTCACTGGAAGACATCATCGCGGCCATCGCGCCGGCGACGACCAGCGCCGCGAACCACGTCGGCGTGTAGGCGTTCAACAGCGGCGGGAGGATATTGCCCTCGGCGTTCGGGGCGATGCCGAGTCCGGCCGCCCAGGCACCGAGGATGAACGCCGGGACGAACAGCAAGATGACCAGCACCGGCCACAACGCGAGGGTTCGCTTGAGGACGCGCTGGCTGCGGGCAACGAAGAATCGCTGGTTGATTTGGGGGAACATGGCGACGCCAAAGGCGATGGCAATGGCCATCGAAAGCATGTATTGTGGCGAGTACAGCCCCCCGCCCAAGGCGAGAAACGCGGGCTTGGCCTCGCCCATCGCCGCCGTCAGCTCGCTCGGCCCGCCAGCAGAGAGGACGACCCAGCCCAGAGCGATCCAGACCAACCCGAGCATGAACAGCCCCTGGAGCGTGTCCGTCCAGGCGACACCACGCATCCCCGCCAGGACGACGTACCCGATCATGAAGACGGTGATCAGTGTCGCGCCCGCCCAGTAGGGGATCGCACCGTCAGTGAGCGATTCGAGTGCGCGACCGGCCCCGACCTGCTGGAGCATCACGTACTGCAACAACCAGAACAGACTGATCGCCGCGATCAGCCCGCGCAAGTTGCGGGAGTTGAACCGGTCGCCGAGCATCTCGCCGACGGTGACATAGCCGTGTGCCCGGCCGATCAGCCACTGCTTGTAGCCCATCACGTACCACAGGATCCCGAAGATAACGCCGTCCATCAGGCCCATGACGAGGATCCACTCCGGGCCAGCACCGAACGCCAGGTTGGGGCCGCCAAAAAAGGTAAACGCCGACAACAGCGTCGCGAAGGTCGTAAACAGGAGGACAACAGTCCCGATCGTCCGGCCGGCCAGGTAGTAGTCCTCGGCCGAGCGCTCGGTGAGGCGGTACGCGACCAGTCCGACCGCCAACGCGACCAACAGATAGCCGACAACGATGCCGACCTGGACGGCCACGTTAGCCATCCGTGACACCCCCGTCGATGCCGACACCCCAGGCGCGCCTGGTGAAGAGATAGAAGACAACGGCTGTCAGACCCATCCAACCGACGTGCCACCACAGCCACACCGGAAGGCCGGCGACGACGGTGTCGCTGCCCCAGAGAAACCACGGAATCGCCAGGCCACTCAACAGGAGGGCAACGGCACCCCAAAACCACGTTTCGCGGGCGTCTCCCATCTGTATATTCGATGTGTCGACGTTTCGGTTTAATAGTTACTACCCATATCCAATCGGCCCGTTCGAAAAGAAAATCTGAACAAATTGGAGTCAAACGGAAGAAGGCCATTCAGTACGCGAACGGCCCAAAGAGGGCAACGGCAGCCGGCGAGAGTGCCTCTGCCCCTGGCAACGGACACCCGATGTCTGCATCCCGACAGGTATTTGCTATCGGATACCGTACTCGTGGGCGTCCATGCGACCGGCCATGGCATCATCACCATCATCACGCCTCATCACGGGGCAGATCACCAATGCAAGATTCATCGAAATACCTCATTCACGCACAGATCGAAGCCAACGGGGTGGTCGAGCGGAGTGACGTCGTCGGCGCGATCTTCGGCCAGACCGAAGGGCTCCTCGGCGACGACCTCGATCTCCGGACGCTTCAGGAGTCTTCGAAAGTCGGCCGGATCGACGTCGAAGTCCAGGCACAGGACGGGCAATCGCGCGGAAACGTCACTATCGCCAGCGGCCTCGATCGCGTCGAGACGGCCATTCTCGCGGCTTCCCTGGAGTCGATCGACCGCGTTGGTCCGTGCCGGGCTGACGTCGAAGTCACCGAGTTAGAGGACGTCAGGACGGCAAAACGCAGGGCGATCGTCGATCGAGCCGAGGAACTGCTCGCGGCCTTCGACGAAGAGGCCGTCACCAGCGAGGAACTCGTCGAGGAGGTCCGCCGTCGGGTCCGGGTCGACCGGATCACCGACTACGAGGGGCTGCCGGCCGGCCCACGCGTCGCAAACAGTGATGCGATCGTCGTCGTCGAAGGTCGTGCCGACGTAACGACGCTGCTCGAATACGGAATCAAGAACGCGGTTGCTGTCGAAGGAACTGACGTTCCCGATTCCATCGCCGAGTTGACCCAGCGGCGAACCGTGACCGCCTTTCTGGACGGCGATCGCGGGGGCGACCTCATCCTGAAAGAACTCGCGCAAGTCGGCAGCGTCGATTACGTCGCTTTTGCCCCAGCGGGCCGGTCCGTCGAGGACCTCTCGCGGTCGGAAGTGACCGGGGCACTACAGGAGAAGGTCCCCGCCAAAGCAGTCACCGAGGAGATGATCGGGCGGGCCGACAGCGGGGACGCTTCCGCGAAGGGAGCCGACGGCGGAGCCACAGAAGACAGCCTACAAGCACAGAGTGAACGCGGGGGCCGCGAGGACGAGCAGACCCCACCCGCCGACACCACCCAAGAAGCGAGAACGGACGAGGCGACCAGCGACCAGCCCGCGACACGCGAACGTGACGGTGAGGGCGGGGGAGAGACGGAGACCGAGCCGGCTGCAGACGAGACCCTGGACGATCACGTCCAGGCCGTGATCGGTGACGGCACCGCAGCCGTCCGCCTTCTCGATGACTCACTGGCAACGTTGGCCGAGGCCCCGGCCGAGGAAGCGTTCGAAGCGGTCCGTGGCGCCGATCCGGTCCCCGCGACGGTCGTCCTCGATGGCGGGGTCACCCAGCGGTTGCTCGACGTGGCCGCCCAGCGCGGTGTGGGCCGGATCGTCGCCGCCGACCGCGACGAGTTCGTCAAACAACCGACGAGCGTGCGCGTCTCGACCGTGGAAGTGGCCTGACGTCCACCCCTCGATCACCCGCAGTCCCGGACCAAGAGCAGACCGACACCGGACCCGGCATCGAACTGCTCGGGCAGACGCTTCTCGATGTCGAACCCGCGGTCGCGATAAAACCGTCTGGCCGACTCGTCGTCGGCATGAACAGTCACACGTAGTTGCCTCGCTCCATCGGCTCCCGCTCGCTGGACGACACGTTCGAGGAGTTGGGTCCCGATCCCGTTCCGCTGGTGGGCGGGCACAACGGCGAGTTCCGGCACGTACGCGAGTTTGCCCGGCGTCAACGCCAGCACGTAGCCGACTGGCTGGGCACGGACGGCAACCAGGGCCAGCCCAGCCCCTCCGACGATCGTAGTCAGGACGTCCGGGGCTGGTTCGGCCAGTGTTCGGTGCTGAATCGACCGGAGCACCGGCAGGTCACTCTCCCTGGCAGACCTGATCCGGACGGCCGGTGTGGCGTCGGTCACACCAGCCCCACGCCGACGGCGAGCACCCCGCCGACCACACCGGCCGACAGCGTAGCCAGGAAATTGACACCCTGGTTGCCCAGCCACTGGCCTTCCAGTGTCGCCCCGAGGAGACTGTCGACGGTCATGCCCACGAATCCGCTACAGACGATGACTGTCGCGCCCAACGCGGCGATGGTCTCGAAGGCGACCAGCGCGATAGCCGCAATGAGCGCCGCGCCCGACAACCCGGCGAGTTCCCCCTGCCAGGTGACACCACCGTCAGTGCCCGGTTCGACGCGTTCCAGCGTCGTGATCAGTCGCGGCGCGTCGTAGAGCCCGCCAAACTCACTCGAGAGTGTATCACTCATGGCCGCCGCAACCGAACCGGCAAACACGAACAAAAACACCTCCGGGGAGAGCGTCGTGAGTCGGGGGCTTGCGGCGGCCGCCAGGACGGCCCCGAGAGCGACCAGCGAGTTCGCCAACACGTTCCCGCTGCCGCGTGCCCCCTCGTTCTCCTGGGCGACCCCGCGCTTTACTTTCTCGGCGTATCTGAACTTGCTGGCCAACCCGCCACCGCCAAAGAAAGTGATCAGCATGGCGAACCAGCCGTAGTCGCCGACGACGATCGTCAGCAGGCTGAGGAAGACGCCGGTCAACATCCCCGGCAGCGAGGCGGTGTCCAGGGCATAAGAGACGTACCCCAATGCGACCGTGATCGCGAGCGCGAGCGCGATGCCGGTCGGCGTCACCGAGAGTGGCAGATCGGCGAACAGCCACAGCAGCAGTCCGATCGAAATGAGCACGAGTGGATCGTCGCGTTCGAACAAGACAGACCGGAGGAGCGCACCGAGTAAGGCACCGCTGACGGCCAGGAACACGGTCACGGGCATCGCCGCTGTGGTTCCGACGATCCCATTGCTCGCGAGCTGGCCGAGGACGCCGGCGACCGAGCCGGTGGCAACGAACCCGGCCGTCGATCCCACGGGGTCGGCCCCCAAGTCGCTAGCGACGTGGCCACCGAGATTGCCGACCCCGAGGACGAACGCGGCCATCACCGGGACGGCGACCGGCATGTCGAACTGCAAAGCGAGCAGCCCGAGTGCGGCGATCGAAAGCGAAAATCCGGCCAGGCCGTACAATCGCCCGTCTCGTCGGTCGCCCGGGCGAGCGAACAGCTCGAAGACGAATCCCGCGTCGATAAACTGCAAGGCGGCGGCTGCCAGCGCCAGAAACGGGACCGTCCCGAGAACCGTCGCGGCCGCCGGCGGCAGCTGTCGAGCGGCGAGTGGGATGAGGAGCGCCCCCGCCCCGACGACGGCGAACGCTCCCGCGCGTCGGACTGCGGTCGTCACTGTCGGCGGTTTCCCCGAGAGATACTTACCAGTTCCGACCCGCGCCCGACCGCGAGCGGACGTGTTCGTCCAGTGTCTCGTTTGCGGGCGCCAGTCAGTCGGCAATCCCGTGACCTTCTTGTCGACCCGGCCAAAAGCCGGGCCGTGGGATTGTACGACCGCTACCTCGCCGCTCGCGTCCGCTACAGTGACGCTGCCCTGCCCGAGCGCGTCGCGATCGTCCTGACAGAACGGGACTTGCTCGAACAAGGGGCATACGAGACACTCGAATCCGTCTTCGAGTGGGCCATCGAGTACGGTGCCGAGCAGCTGATGGTCTACGTGAGTGTCCTCGACGAGGGCGCTGTACCGACCCTACAGCGAGAACTCGAAGCGATCGATGCCCCGCGAGCGGTCGCCGTCCGTGGCCCCGAAGACGACCAGCGCGCCCAGGCCCCGATCGCGATCTCGATCGGTCTGGGAGGTAAACACGAGTTCGCCACCGCCGTCAGGCGGCTCGCCAGGGAAGTCGAGGCCGGCGATCTCGACCCCGCTGCCATCGACGAAGACGAGATCGAACGCCGACTCGTGTTTCCGACCGAACCCGATCTCGTCATCAAGACGGGTGCCGAGCGACTCTCGGATTTCATGATCTGGCAATCGGTGTACTCCGAACTGTACTTCACCGACGTCAACTGGCGGGACGTCCGCAAGCGGGAGTATCTCCGGGCGATCCGTGACTACCAGCAGCGACAGCGGCGATACGGACGGTGATCGGAACAGCCATCCCGTGCGCCCAGCCCACCCAGGAAAGCAGCAGGTGACGTCGAAGCGCCTTTGGTGTGGACCCGAAAACGTCCGGTATGGGCGAGTCGTATCAGGCGGTCGTCTACGACCTCGATGGAACCCTGGTCGGCCTCGACGTCGACTGGGCTGTCGTCACACGCGAGGTCGCCGACCGTCTCGAATCTCGGGGTGTGGCGACGGCTGACGTCGATCTGTGGACGCTGCTGAAACGAGCCGATGCTGCCGGGGTCGGCGACGTCGCCGAAGAAGTCATTTCGGCCCACGAACGCGTGGGAGCGCGGACGTCAGATCGGCTGGCACTGGCGGAGGAACTGCCGCTTGGGGTCCCGGTCGGGGTGTGCTCGTTGAACGCCGAGTCGGCCGTCCGGATGGCCCTCGAGCGCCACGACCTGGCAATGGCCGTCGACGCCGTGGTCGGCCGAGATAGTGTCGCGACACAGAAACCCCATCCCGAACCGCTACGTACCGTCGTGCATCGGCTCGGCGTCGATCCAGCCGAGACGGTGTTCGTCGGCGATTCCCGGACGGACGAGACGACGGCCGAGCGCGCCGGCATGCCGTTTCAGTACGTCGAACAACGGCTGTCGGCATAGCCCAAAGAAGCCTCGGAGAGGCTTATCGCCGCGAGCGTGCGTACAGATAGACTGCACTCGCCGTGAGGAACCAGACGACAGCTCCGACCCGGACAGCGAAGATCGCTTTTTCACTCCAGGTCGGAAGCGCCACACCGAGGGAGGCAACCGCGACGATCGGAGCCCCGGCGACGATCGTCAGCGCGAACGTGACCTGCATAACCCACCCGTAGTCGACGCCCTCCGGGTCAGTACTGCCAAGACGGTCTGGCACACGAACTGCTGGGGACGCCTGGGTCTTGCGTCTATCGGTCGTTCCGGACCCGAAGGCGTAAGACCGAGCCACGAGGATCTTCGGCTATGCCTACGGTCAGGGACGTCAGGGAGAAGGCTGGCGAGCAACCGATTACGATGCTGACGGCCTACGACGCCACGACCGCCGAGCTGGCCGAGCAAGCGGGCGTGGACGTGCTCCTGGTCGGGGACAGCCTGGGCAACGTCGTCCTCGGGCACGACACTACGCTCCCAGTGACCGTCGAAGAAATGCACAGCCACACGGCCGCGGTCGTCCGCGGGACCGACGACGCGCTGGTCGTCGCCGACATGCCCTTTCTCAGCGTCGGCGTCGACGAGAGCGAGTCGATCGAGCACTGTGGGCGCATGCTCAAGGAAGCCGGCGCGAACGCTGTCAAAATCGAGAGTGGTCCCCACACCGTCGAGTTGACCGAGCGCCTCACCGACCTGGGCATCCCCGTCATGGCCCACCTCGGACTGACACCCCAGCACGTCAATCGCCTGGGCTATACCCGCCAGGGGACGACCCAGCAAGCGGCCGACGAGATCCGCGAACTCGCCCGCGCCCACGAGGACGCCGGCGCGTTCACACTGGTCCTCGAACACGTCCCCGCGAACCTCGCACGTACCGTCACCGAGGACCTCTCGATCCCGACAATCGGCATCGGCGCTGGTCCGGAGTGTGACGGCCAAGTGCTGGTCGTCGACGACGCCGTTGGCCTGAGCGAATCGACGCCGCCGTTCGCCGAGGCCTTTGGCGACGTCCGTTCAGCGTACGCCGACGCGATCGAGTCGTACGTCGAGGCGGTCGAAGACGACTCGTTCCCCGCGAGGGAACACACCCACGACGAATCCACCCTCGATCTCGACTGAGTTCGGTGTGAACCGCAATTCAACCGTTAGTCTGTTACCCCCGGACTGAAGGGTCACATTGGAGAAAGATTTATATACTCCTAGAGCTAACTCAAGGTTAGCATGACACTCGAACAGCAGACGGTCGGCGACGCGGAGATCCGCCGGTTCGATTACGACGACGCGACGACGTTCGTGGCTGATCTCGGTGACGGGGCCGAGATCGACGTGGTGGGCAACACCGCGATCGTCGTCACCGACGACGGGCAGTACGACCTCTCGCTACCCGAAAATCAGGGCGCAACAGCGTTTATGAAAAACGGCGTCCTCACTATCGAGGTGGACCAATGAAGCTCACTGTCAAACCACTGAAACAGAAAGACGCCGGCCGTGGCCTGGCCGCCGTCGATCGCGCGGCGATGGACGAAATCGGCCTGGAGAACGGGGACTACGTCGTACTCGATGGTCAAGGCGGGCGAGCGGTCGCTCGCGTCTGGCCGGGCTATCCCGAGGACACGGGCGAGGGAATCGTTCGGATCGACGGGCAACTTCGCCAGGAGGCCGACGTCGGGATCGACGACCGTATCGACGTCGAGAAGGCCGACGTCAAGCCCGCCCGATCGATCTCCGTCGCTCTCCCCCAGAACCTCCGCGTCCGGGGCAACATCGGCCCGCACGTCCGCAACAAGCTCTCCGGGCAGGCCGTCACGACCGGCCAGACCGTCCCGTTCTCGCTGGGACTGGGGCCGGTCTCGTCGGTCGGCGGCCAGAAGATTCCGCTGAAGATCGCCGACACTGACCCCGAAGGGACGGTCGTCGTCACCGACCAGACCGAGATCGAGGTCAGCCAGCAGCCGGCCGAACAGATCACCGGGGAGGCACCCGAGGAGGCGCGCCAGACCCCGGACGTGACCTACGAGGACATCGGTGGACTCGACGACGAGCTAGAGCAAGTCCGTGAGATGATCGAGTTGCCGATGCGCCACCCCGAGCTGTTCAATCAGCTCGGTATCGAACCGCCCAAAGGCGTCCTCCTGCACGGCCCACCGGGAACCGGCAAGACGCTGATGGCCAAGGCCGTCGCCAACGAGATCGACGCGTTCTTCACGACGATCTCGGGGCCGGAGATCATGTCCAAATACTACGGCGAGAGCGAAGAGCAGTTGCGGGAGATGTTCGACGAGGCCGAAGAGAACGCCCCGGCGATCGTCTTCATCGACGAGATCGACTCCATCGCGCCCAAGCGCGACGACACGAGCGGTGACGTCGAACGTCGGGTCGTCGCCCAGCTGCTCTCGTTGATGGATGGGCTCGAAGAGCGTGGGGACGTCATCGTCATCGGTGCGACCAACCGCCTCGATGCGCTCGACCCCGCTCTCCGGCGTGGTGGGCGCTTCGACCGGGAGATCGAGATCGGCGTCCCGGACAAGAAAGGCCGCAAGGAGATCCTGCAGGTCCACACCCGCGGGATGCCCCTAAACGAGGAGATCGACATCGACGAGTACGCCGAACGGACCCACGGGTTCGTCGGGGCCGACCTCGAACAACTGGCAAAGGAGGGGGCGATGAACGCCCTCCGGCGCATTCGCCCCGAGATCGACTTAGAAGCCGACGAGATCGACGCCGAGATCCTCGAATCCCTGGAGGTGACCGAGACGGACATCAAGGCCGCCCACAAGGGTATCGAGCCCTCTGCACTCCGGGAAGTGTTCGTGGAAGTGCCGGACGTCTCCTGGGAGGACGTGGGTGGCCTCGAAGACACGAACGAACGCCTCAGAGAGACCATCCAGTGGCCCCTGGAGTACCCGCAGGTCTTCGAACAGATGGACATGCAGTCCGCGAAGGGCGTGTTGCTGTACGGCCCGCCAGGGACCGGCAAGACGCTGCTTGCGAAAGCCGTCGCCAACGAGGCGGACTCGAATTTCATCTCCGTGAAAGGACCGGAACTACTCAACAAGTACGTCGGAGAGAGCGAGAAGGGCGTCCGCGAGGTCTTCAGCAAGGCTCGTGAGAATGCCCCGACCGTCATCTTCTTCGACGAGATCGACTCCATCGCCGGCGAACGCGGGGCCAACATGGGTGACTCCGGCGTCGGCGAACGCGTCGTCTCCCAGTTGCTGACGGAACTGGACGGCCTGGAGGACCTGGAGGATGTCGTGGTCATCGCGACGACCAACCGACCGGACCTCATCGACGCTGCACTCTTGCGGCCGGGGCGACTCGACCGACACATCCACGTCCCCGTTCCCGACGAGGAGGCCCGCCGGAAAGTCTTCGAGGTCCACACCCGCGACAAACCACTGGCCGAGAACGTCGACTTAGACGAGTTGGCTCGCCGGACCGACGGGTACGTCGGGGCCGACATCGAAGCCGTCGCCCGCGAAGCCGCCATGGCGGCCACCCGGGAGTTCATCCGGAGCGTCGATCCCGAGGACGTCGACGACAGCATGGGGAACGTCCTGATCAACGCCGAACACTTCGAGACTGCGATGGACGAGGTGGGTCCGAGCGTCGACAGCGACACCCGCGAGCGCTACCAGGAGATCGAACAGCGCTTCGACAAGCGCGAAAACGAACTCGAAGAGACCGAAACGTCCCGGACCTTCCAGTAAGGGCCGCTGCCGCCACTACTCGCCGCCCGCCGGTGACGATTTCTTGCTTTCGACACCAGTTTCGTCCGATGCAGTGACGTGTAGATCCAGGTCGGCGAGATACTGACTCGTCCGCTCGGGGACTGGCAGACCGGCCTGGCGACGCCCACACAGGATCGGCAGCGTCGATTGCAAGTCCGGCACGGTCGACAGTGTGGGCGACGGCGCGAGGACGTCCGTCGAGAGCCCTGCCTCGGCGGCCCGATCGACGAGGGTTTCGACCATCGGCTGGCGATCGATGTCTTCGAAGTCCAGCGTGTCGGTGAACCCCGCGTAGTAGATCCCACCTGCGGCGGCCGGCCCGACGACGACTGCGCTGGACCGGAGTTTCATCGCCGCTTGATCGATCGTGCTCCGGGTGGCAAGCACGGCCGTCGGATCGAGCACCGCCACCGACGATTCGGCTTCTGCTTCGAGTAAGTGCGTGACCGTGTTCCCCATGCGCGCCGCTGGCGTCGACCCGACCTGTGGCTCGAATCGTGCTTCCGAGGGGTCATCGAGCGCCGGCTCGACCATCTCGATGACTTGTGCCTCGCTCCCCTCCGGATAGGTGACGAGCAGCGATGCCCCACTGGACTCGGCGATTTCGGCAACATCCTTGCAGGCGTGGCGATACAGCGTCGCCGCCTCAGTGTCGGTCAACGGCGTCCCGGCCGCCAGTTCAGCCAGTGCGTTGCCCTCGACTGGTCGCTGTGTGCGGAGTGCGACAGTAGCCATGTCGTCACCTTCGCGTAGTGGATCCTTGAACCCGCCGCTCGAATGAGTGTGCGCAGTGAGTCGTCATCGTGCCACCAGGTGCCATTATACGTCTCGGCCACGTAGTTATCCCAGGCAAATGCTCGTCGAGGACCTGATGTCGACCGAGGTCATCACGGTCCCGGTCGATGCGAGCGTGCGAGATGCAGTCGGGCAGCTACTCGAACACGCAGTCGGCTCGGTGGTCGTCCTCAGCGACGAGGGGAACCCGGTGGGAATCGTCACCGAATCCGACACACTCCGGGCGGGCTACGTCACCGAGCGACCCTTCGAGGAGATCCCTGTCGACAAGCTCGCCCACCATCCGGTCGTAACGACGGATCCCGCGACGACCGTCCAGGGGGTCGCAGAGAAGATGGCCGACAACGACGTCAAGAAAGTGCCCGTGATGGACGGGCTGGAACTGGTCGGCATGATTACGCTGACCGACATCGTCTGGCATCTCTCTGACATCCGCGCGGAAGTCGGCAAGTTGAACACGCGACCCGAGGAGTGGGAGTTGGATTGAGCGCTCACTTCCGACGTTGCCCTTTGGTCTGTCGATAATCCCGACCGAGTTCGTCGGCGAAGTGTGCTCGGAACGCTTCCAGTTGGGCCTCACTGGCCTCGCTCGGCGAGCGCATCGGCAGAATCTCGAAGCCACGGCCCCGGATCGTCGTCGCGTGTTCGCTAGTCACGTCTAACTCCTCGGCGCTGCGGGTCGTGTACTCGAACGCCAAGGCGTCCAGAGCCGCCTGCCCGACGGCGACGATGAGTTCGGGGTTGATCATCCGCAACTCGGCGGTCCGATACCCCTCGCAGTTGCGCGTCTCGTCGTCGGTGGCGTCGCGATCCGGGTGGCGACAGCGCGTGACGTAGGTGAGATAGATGTTTTCGAGCTCGGGTTCGGTACTGTCCGGGGCAGCGTCGTTGAATCCCAACTCGGCGAGGATCCGCTGGACGCTCCGGCCGGGTTCGTCGCCCGTGAAAGGGACCCCGGTGCGATCGGGGCCGGCAGTGGGTTCCGAACCGAGGACGACCACGTCGGCTTCGACGTCACCGTACCCGTGGACGACCTGTTCGCGCGTTTCGACGAGTGCCGGGCAGTTCTGACACTCCGCGTCCATGCCGTAGGGGTTCTGTGGATCGGGCGCGTGGGGAGTCATAGGACTGGACTAGTGGGGCTGGCTCAAAACGCGACTGGTTGCGGCGACGAGGCCCGCCAACGGGCACCCAGTTTAAGTCCCATACCGACGACAGTAGAGACACTGATGGCCGATCCCGGGGACACGGCGACCAACGGCGACCAGGCGGGGCCAGACTGGCACCGCCAGCTTGTCGAGTTGTCACCCGACGCGGCAACGATCGTAGACGCAGATGGGACGATAGTGTACGTCAGCCCTGCGGTAGAAGCGATTCTCGGATACAGCCCCGACGACCTGACGGGCGAGCTGGTCAGCGAATACATCCATCCCGCTGATCGTGCGTCCGTCAGTGAGACGATCGAGGAACGACGGGTCAGTGCCGACGAACCACAGACCGTCGAAGTCCGCACACGGCGGGCAGATGGGTCCTGTAGGTGGGTCGAATCGAGAGTGGTGTGTGTGCCCGACGGCGTGGGCGGTGAGTTTCTCGTGACCAGCCGCCCGATCGACCAGCGCGAGGCCCGCGATACCGATTTCGCCACCACGAAAGAACGCATGCGGATGGCCCTAGAGGGGGCAAACCTCGGGATCTGGGACTGGGATATGGTGACCGACGAGGTAGAACGCGACGAGTTGTTGACCGAGATGCTCGGCTACACGCCCGCCGAGATGGGGGCGCACCTGCGTGACTGGGAAGCGCTCGTCCATCCGGCGGGCAAGCAGCGACACGACCGAGCCCTGGCCGAACACGTCGAAGCCCAGACGCCGTACTACGAGTGTGAGTACCGGCTGCAGACGAAGGCGGGCGACTGGAAGTGGGTCCGGACGATGGGGACGGTAGTCGAGCGTGCCGATGACGGCACGCCGTTGCGGGCGGTCGGCATCCACCAGGACATCGACGATCGCAAGCGGGCCGAGTTGGCGCTGAAAGAAGAGCGGGAGATGTTCACGGACGGGCCGGCCGTCGTGTTCAAATGGGCGGACGCGGCGGGGTGGCCGATCGAGTACGTCTCGGAAAACGTCGAGGCGGTGTTTGGGTACGCGCCCGAGAAACTCCAGACGGGAAACGTCCGCTTCAGCGACCTCCTCCACGACGGCGATCGCGAGCGGGTCGCCAAAGAGGTTGCCGAGCAACGCTCAAACGGGAGCAACCGCCTCAGTCCGGACCCGTATCGAATCAGGACCGCGGACGGGGCTGTTCGATGGGTGATGGAGCATACGAAAATCGTCGACGAACCGGCAGCGCAGGGCTACTTGCTGGGCTATCTCGTCGACGTCACGGAACGGAAAGAACACGAGCGCGAGTTGGAAGCGCGTGAGCGGAAGTACCGAAATCTGTTCGAAGGTACCCGCGATGCGCTCATGGTTCTCGACCGGGACGGCTACATCGACTGCAACGAACGGACCCTCGAGTTGTTCGGCCTCGATTCGGTCGGGGCGTTCGTCGACCGCGCACCCTGGGAACTGGCCCCACAGACACAGCCCGACGGCACGCCTTCGAAGGACGATGCCTTCGAACACATCGAGCGGGCCTTCGAGACGGGCGAAGCGTTCTTCGAGTGGACCCACCAGCGGGCCGACGGCACGACGTTTCCCGCCGAGGTGAAGCTCAGTCGCTTCGAGTACGAGAACGAGCCCGCCCTCCACGCCCTGGTCCGGGACATAACCGAACGCAAAGAGTACGAACAGCGCCTCCAAGCCCAACGGGACAACCTCGACGTGCTCAATCGCGTGTTGCGCCACGATATCCGGAACGATCTGCAACTGGTCACCGCCTACGCCGAGCTCGTCGCCGAAGAATCCGACGACGAATCGACCGGAGAGTACATCGAAACGGTGCTGGAAAGTGCCGAACACGCGATCGAACTCACGCAGACGGCCCGAGAGATGGCCGACGTGATGCTCTCGGCGGACGACGACATCGAGCACGTCGACCTCGAAGGAGTCCTCGAACGCGAACTCGACGAGGTTCGCTCGGCCTATCCCGACGCCGTCTTCACCGTCGACACCGAGATTCCGGCCGAAACAGTCCGGGCCAGCAGCATGCTCGCGTCGGTCTTCCGGAACCTGTTGAAAAACGCCGTCCAGCACAACGATAAAGACGTCCCGGAAGTCACCGTTTCGGCGACGGCCCAAGAAGCGTCAGTTGTCGTTCGCATCGCGGACAACGGCCCCGGCGTCCCGCCCGCACAGCAAGACGCGATCTTCGGCAAGGGCGAGACGGGACTGGAAAGTTCGGGGACCGGTATCGGACTGTATCTGGTCGAGACACTGGTCGAAAGCTACGGCGGCGCGGTCGACATCGAGGACACCGATCCCGCGGGCGCGGTGTTCGTCGTAGAACTCCCGAGAGTGACCTGAGCGTGTGACACAGCAGGCGTGCAACGTGGCAGAAACGTCACTCCCTCCGGCCGCGGGCCTTCGACGACGAGTCGCCAGCGGTAGTCCCCTGGTCTGTAGCGTCCTCGACGGCCGCGCGATACGCTGGCGACCGGTGGATATCGAGTTCACGACGCAGACCGAGAGAGATCGTATAGACCATCAGCAGCATGATCGCGCCGAAGGGCAGGCCAGCCGCAATCACCGCCGTCTGGAGGCCGTTCAGGCCGTTCCCGACGAGCAGTGCCACCGCGGTGGCGCCGATCAGGAGTGGCCACAGTACCCGCTGGCGGGCGAGAGTGTCTTGCTTGCCGCCAGCAGCCAGATAGCTCGTCACTAACGCCCCCGAATCGGTCGAGGTGACGATAAACGTGAGCAGATTCGCAGTGACGACGACGCTCGTGAGGAAGGTAAGCGGATAGGACGACAGCAGTTCGAACAACGCGACCGCTCGCCCGTGTTCTTGCAGCGGGCCGAGGATGCCACCACTGAGGACGTTGAGTTCGACGAACAGCGCCGAGCCGTTGAACACCGCCATCCAGAGCAGCGAAAACAGCGTCGGGACGAGTAACACGCCGCCCACGAACTGGCGGATCGTCCGCCCCTTCGAGATCCGAGCGATGAACATGCCGACGAACGGCGCCCACGCGATCCAAAAGCCCCAGTAGAAGGTCGTCCAGTCGTGTTGCCAGCCGGCATCAGCCCCAGCGAACGCTTCCGCGTAGAAGCTCAACGCCAAGAAGTTCCCCAAGTACACACCGAGACCGCTGGCGAAGCCATCGAGTAGATAGACCGTCGGCCCAGCGACGAGCGTGAACCCGAGCAGCCCGACCATGAGCACTACGTTCACCGTCGACAGCCGTTTGATCCCGCCTTCGAGCCCGGCCACGACCGAGAGCGTGGTGAGGCCGATGATGACCGCGACGATCGCAGTCGTCACCCAGGTCGCACTTGGCAAGCCAGTGGCGAGGTAGTTCCGGCCCAAGAAGTCGAGGCCGGCATGGATCTGGAGTGCGCCCAGCCCCACCGTGGTCGCCAGTCCGAACACCGTCGCGAGAACGGCTGCGAGGTCGACGATGTGGCCGGGCCAGCCGTAAATCCGTTCACCGAGCAGGGGGTAAAAAACCGATCGCACGGTGATCGGCAGGCCACGGTTGAACGAGAAGAAGGCGAGTCCGAGGCCGACGATCCCGTAAATCGCCCACGGGTGCAGCCCCCAGTGGAACATCGACAGGGCCGTCGCCGACCGCGCCGCGGCCGGTGAGCGAGCCGGCACGTCGAAAAACGATCCACCGCCCGACAGGAAGTGGTACATCGGTTCGGCCACACCGAAAAACAGGAGCCCGATCCCCATGCCGGCGCTGAACAACATTGCCAGCCAGGCAACGGTAGAAAACGCGGGGTCAGCATCGGGACCGCCGAGCCTGATCGTGCCGTACTCACTCAGCCCGAACGCAACCAGCGCGATGAGGAAGACGTTGACCGACAGAACGTAAAACCAGCCGAAGTTTGCAGTGACGGCATCGAAGACCGTTTCGTACGCGGTGGCGGCACCGTCACCGAATCCGACCGTCAGCGCGACGAATCCGACGATGAACGCCAACGCGAGCGGGAACACGACCGGGTGGACCTCGATACCCCAGTGGCGGACGTTGGTATCGCCAGGCTCCCGCGCCACGTCCGCATAGAACAGGCGTTCCCGGATCGTCTCTTCACCATCTGTCACCGTCTCTTCGGTGGGATCGGTCACCGGGCACCACCGACGCTGACACGGCGAGAGGTCCGATCGCGGTGCCAAAGCGACGAGTCGGCGAGGCCGCGAACGCGCCCGAACGCCAGCACACCGGCGTCGAGACGAGACATACACGAGCAATCACAGTCCGCCATCAAATAAGTAAGCCGCGTCGGCAGGCAATGGCACGAACGCCGCGAGACGTTCGGCTGCAGTCCGTACGCTCATATGCGTGAGGCCCTAACACGACGTATGTCACGTCGACGCATCGGACGCGTGGTGTACCTGTTCGCGTTCATCGTCGTCCAGCAGTTTACAGGCGTGTTCACAACGTATCCAACACTCGAGTTGCTCGGGATCGTCGGCGTCGCCATCGTGGGCCTTGACTCACTGGTGTGTGCCGTCCGCGGGTGGCGGTCGATGGACACCTCGCTGGTGGGTGAGGACGCATCAACCGGGGACTGACAGACCACGAGGGTAACAGCCAGTCCGCCGCTTTCACGGCCTGAGAGAGCGGCTTCGCCCGTCGCTCGTCCGCCAGCTGCGACGTGGCCCTGGCCCGTGCACAGACTTACTCGTCGTCGAGTGTCTCGGCCTGCGTGGGGGCGTCGTCTGGATCGTTGACCGGACTGCTCGGGTGATAGTCGGTGTCGTACTCGCCGGGCCGGTCGTCGAGTCGGTCGGGGTTGAGGCGGCCACCCAGCAGCATGAAGTCGAGCACTGTACAGTACAGCAGGGACTCGACGACGGGGACCGCACGGGGTGGCAAAACGGGATCGTGGCGGCCGACGACCTGAATCTCCTTGCGTTGGCCCGTCTCCCAGTCGACGGTCTCCTGGGCTTTCGGGATCGAAACCGGCGGATGCCAGGAAATCTCGCCGTAGATGGGATCGCCGGTCGTGATCCCGCCCTGGATGCCGCCGTGATCGTTGCCGACGGGCGTGGGATCACCGTTCTCGTCGAACTCCCAGTCCTCGTTGTACTCGGTGCCGGCCATCGTGCGAGCGTCGCGGCCGACCCCGTACTCGAAGTCGTTGACCGCCGGAATCGAGTAGATGAGCTGGCCCAGCCGCGACGGGATGGAGTCAAAGCGGGGCGCACCCAGCCCGCGCGGGACACCGCGGGCCTCGAAGTAGACCGAGCCGCCAATGGAGTCGCCCTCCTGCTGGTACTGCTCGGCGAGATCGCGCATCGCCGCGGCCGTCTCGGGATGGGCACACCTGATGTCGTTGTCCTCGGTGTGTTCGAGCATCTCCTCGAAGGAGACCTCTGGGGCCTCTATGTCACCGATCTGGTTGACGTGGGCCTTGATCTGGACGTCGTACTCGCTCTGGTCTAAGACCTGCTTGGCGATGGCCCCCGCGGCGACCCAGTTGACGGTCTCTCGGGCCGAAGAGCGCCCGCCCCCGCCCCAGTTGCGCGTGCCGAACTTCGCCGAGTAGGTGAAATCGCCGTGGGACGGACGGGGAGCCGTGACGAACGGCTCGTACTTGCCCGACCGGGAGTCTTTGTTCTGGATGACCATCCCGATCGGCGTGCCCGTCGTGTAGCCGTCCTGCAGGCCAGACTTGATCGAGACGGCGTCGGGTTCGTCCCGCGAGGTGGTGATCATCGACTGGCCGGGCTTGCGCCGGTCGAGGTCCTGCTGGATGTCGTCCTCGCTCAACTCGACACCGGCGGGGACACCCGAAACGGTACACCCCATCGCCTCGCCGTGGCTCTCCCCGAACGTGGTGACGTCGAAGAGTCGACCGAAACTGTTGCCGTTCATTGTCCCGGTGTGGGGTGTGGGGCCATTTAGTTGTTGAGAATGGCCGGGTCCCTGGCCGGTGACCGGCAGGTCCTCACCGCCGACACGCTCATGGGCCGGCCGGACGACAGGCCAGCAATGCCTACCGCCCACACGTACGTCGGCACGTACACCGACGGCGACAGCGAGGGGATCTACCGCATCGATACCGACGGTGGACAGCGTGGCGAGGCACGGCTAGGTGCCGACGCGACGGATCCGTCGTATCTGACCGTTCATCCGTCCGGTGACTATCTCTACGCCGTCAACGAAGTCGAGGACGGTGGGGCAACCGCGTTTGCGATCGAGGCCAACGGCGACCTCCGCCGACTCAACCGCCGGGCGATCGGTCCGGCCGATCCCTGCCACTGCAGCGTCGATCCGACGGGCCAGTACCTACTGGTCGCCCACTACACCGGCGGGGCACTCTCGGTGGTGCCGATCGACGACGACGGTCGCCTGGGTGAACCGACGGTTCAGGAACGTGCAGGCTCGAGTGTCGATCCGGAGCGACAGACCGGTCCCCATCCGCACACGATCAAACCAGGCCCTGACGGTCGCTTCGTCTACGTCGCCGATCTCGGGACGGACGAGATCGTCCGCTACGTGCTCGAGGCCGAGACGGGAACACTCGATACGAAGGGGGCTGTCTCTCTGCACGACGGTGCCGGGCCGCGCCAGTTCGAGTACGCTCCCGACAGAAGGGTCTACTGCGTCAACGAACTCGATTCGACGCTTTCGGTCTTCGATCGGGCGACCGACGGCACGCTGACGGTCCGCGAGACTGTCGAGACGATCCCGCCCGACTACGACGGCGAGAACGCACCCGGTGCTGTCGCCATCCATCCCTCGGGCTGGTTCGTCTACGCGTCCAACCGGGGCCACGACAGCATCACGACGTTCGAAGTCACTGCGACCGGCCTGGATGTCGTCGACACCGTTTCGACCCGCGGCGAGTGGCCCCGCGATTTCGCGCTCGATCGCGACGGCGAGCAGCTGCTCGTCGCAAACGCTGAGACGGATACACTCGTCCCGTTCGCCATCGACGACGCGACCGGGCGCCTGGCGGCAACAGACCAGCCGATTGCTGTCCCGGCCCCCGTGTGTGTTCGCCCGCGGTAGTACCCAGCACCTCACTCGGCAGAACGGTCCGTGACTTTCTCGGCCATGTCACCCAAGTCGACGCGTTTCTCGCCGATCGTCGCACCGACGAGTGCGCCCACGCCCGCGCCCGTGCTGGCGGCATTGCGGCTGATCACGGCACCGGCGGCGGCACCGATCGCTCCACCGGCCGCGGCGAACTTCGCTCGACTCAGGGCTTTCTGCATTCGTTTTCCCATACGGAAACGAACGAGTGAAAGCATCATAAAGGTACGCGGGGCGTGAGCAAACGGCGGGCGAGGAAAGACCCAGCCAATCGCCGGCCCTCGCCGCTGGAAACGATCCGTCCCGCCCACGGCTGCAAGTGCCGACGGAGGGGAAACAAATTAGTGGCACTGGACGAGTACCAGACATAACGTGTTCTCCGAATCATCGCGGGCGGCGACACCGGTCGTCGGGAATATTTTGCTGGTCGCGATCGTAGTGGTACTCGCCGCGACGGCCTCCACGTTTGCACTCGGAGTTGCCGAGGACGGGGCCCAACCCGGCCCGATCGTCGGCCAGTCGAGCGGGGAACTTGTTTCTGACCAACCGACCGGCACACGTGATGATCAAATCGTTCGACTTACCCACGTTGCGGGCGATGATTTAACCGTATCCGAGTTGGAAATAGTTGTGGACGCAACTGATGCCTGTGGGAAGCGATCGCGGATTGTAAATCTCCCAACAAACACCCTTGGCTCGACAAATTACGACGGCGATAACATATTTGACTATTATAGCCCGGACGGAGGAGAACTTGATACGAGTGCAGACGGGACTTGGAGTGCTGGCGAAACTGCTACTTTTCGAATTAAGAGCGGAGGATGCCAACTCAACAGCGGTGAGACGATCACTGTTCGCGTCGTCCATACGCCGACAAACGCGGTCGTAATCGAACGAACGTTGTCCGCAACCTAAGCGAGCACGGATCCCGACAGGACGGTGTACACAACGGCGTTGCAGAGACGCCACCGAAGCCGATAGAGACGTGTGAACGCCGCCGAGACGACGCGCTTGGCTGCGCGTCTCGTCTCGTTCAAATCGCTATGACTTTCGCTGGGCAGGTTCGTTCACAGCAGAAAGCCGGTGGGGGAGATTGTGAACCACGGTCGTTCCGCTACGCCCCACTCCCTGATTCAAATCTCCATTGCTTTCGCTGGGCAAGTTCGTTCGCAGCAGAAAGCCGGTGGGGGGATTTGAACCCCCGGCCTAATCCTTACGAAGGATTCGCTCTAGCCAGTCTGAGCTACACCGGCGCGCTCGTCACTCCGTTCCTCGCGCCCCGAGCCTTGCCTCGCTGCGTTCGGCGAGACACCGGCGCGTACCACAACGTAGGTCTGATTACCACAATAAGGATTGCGAATCCGAATCCCTTAGCGAGTCAGTGCCACGTCCAGCACCACGTTCAACTCGTGGGGGGCGTACGACCGGACGGTTCGTCGAGTCTGGACGTCGACGTCGTACTCATCGCCGGCCGCCTCGCGGATCGCGCGCTCGCCCGGGCCAAAGGGGTCGTCCTCGTGTTGAATGTCGTAGTAGTGGATCACGGCCTCGTCACCGGCCAGTTCGATCGCCGTGTCGAGAAACTCCCCGGCACTGTGGGGCAGATTCATGACGATCCGGTCGGCCCAGTTTGCGTACTCGGGGACGATCTCCCGAACGTCGCCCTCGATTGCTGTGACGCGTTCCTCGACACCGTTGTGCCGGGCGTTTGCCCGCAGGTACTCGATCGCATCGGGATTGACGTCGACGCCAACACAGGTCACACCGCGGTCGGCGAAGGGAATCACGAAGGGACCGACGCCGGCGAACATGTCCAGAGCCTGCTCGCCGGCCGTGACCTGCTCGGTGACGCGGTGGCGCTCGGTGGCCAGACGCGGCGAGAAATACACCTTCGCGAGGTCGACCGCGAATTCACAGCCGTACTCCCGGTGGAGGGCTTCGGTGCCATCGCCGGCCAGGACGTCCCACTCGCGGACGCGCTGTTCGCCTTTGACTTTCGAGGCACGGTTGAGTACCGTCTCGGCCGGCAGATCCGAGGCCATGATCGCCTCGGCGATTTCCCGGGCGCGGTCGGGATCATCTTCGTCGAGGATGACGACCTCACCCAACCGCTCGTAGCTGGGCTCGAACCCCAGAATATCTTCGGGCATCGTCTGCGTGTTCCGTACGGGCACCGCTCGCTCGACGACGGTGTATGCCGACGGAACTGTGTCAGGGTTTGTCACAGGAATGAAAAGCGATCCGTCCTCGACGGTGATCTGGTAGTCTTCGGCGATGACGTCCCGGTCGGCAAGGGCCGCTCTGGTTTCCTCGCCGTCTGCACGCGGGACGCGAACGCACGGGACGGTCATACGTCGAGTCAGTCCCTGCTCGCGGTAAGCCTAACGCTTCACCGACAGACCGGTGGGACGGCGCGAAGACGACTCCGCTGTAACTGGCGGCGAACCACCCGAAACAGTGGGCCAGACCGCTATCACAGCCGAGCGTGTCGAAAGTGCCCACAGGAGACTGTCGGAGCCGATGCGTGCCCAGAATCGACAAACGAACAATGATTTATTAGGAATGGCAACAATACACACAGCAACGGCGGATGAAACAGTCCAATCAGCAAGACGAACTATTCGAAGCGACCGCTGGAGACGAGATCGAAGGGAGGGCACCGGAGCTCCGGGCCGAGATCTTCTTGTTCGCCCGGGATCGAGCCCGGAAGCGGTCGATTCAGGAGGCAATTCCGGAGGTAATTTCCGTGCGAACCTACGAAGACGCGGACACGCTCACAGAGGGACTGGCCGGAAACGTTGCAGTGGTGTTGCTCTCGATGGGGCTCCCCGAAGCCGAGTTACTGACAGCGAGTCTCAGCACGGTCCAGGAAACGAAATACGCGAGAATTGGACTCCTGACGGGCGACCGGGACCGAATCAGGGAGAAGCCGATCCCACACGACGAAATTTTCTACAAGTCGGCCGACCGCAAGACGTTTCAAAATCGGCTCAAGCGGCTCTACATTCGGGCATACTACGAAACGGCACTACAACGGTACTACTCGCTGTGTATCGCCAGGCAAAACCGACTCGCCAAGCTGGAAGAGGAACACGATGACGAACGACTCCGGAAACTCACGGCGTCGCGAGATCTGATGGAATCACACCTCACGTACTTCAAACAGTATCTCCAACCCGGCGATCTCGACAATATACGGGATCGCCGAGAGGAAATGAAACGGATGATCAACGATGTTCGCGAGGATAACGATCCGACAATAAGTGGCCTGCCAAAGCAGTGTCCGGATTGTAGCCTCAGTTGGGGCACGTGGCACGGCCCCGACCTCGAATCCGGCTACGAGAAAGTCGGGGCGAACGCCTGGCGCTGTAGCGGCTGTGGGACCGTTATCGGCGGCAACGATCCCGACAACTACTGGATCGGCTGAGACCGGCGTTCTCACGCGGCCACGGGAAGGGGCTTCGCCGGTCGATACTATCGATAGCGGATCCGGGCGCTTTTCCCGCCAGCACGCCGAGAAACAGTATGCTCACGTTCGTCGGGCTCGGGCTCTACGACGAGCGCTCGATCACGCTCGCCGGCCGGGACGCCATCGCCAACGCTGACCGTATCTTTGCGGAGTTTTACACCAGTCGCCTCGTCGACGCGACCGTCGCTGACCTCGAAGTGTTCCACGATGTCGACATCGAGGTTCGCGACCGAGCGGGCGTCGAGCAAGCGCCGGACCCGATTCTCGACGCTGCAGCAGCAGGCGACGCGGTCTTCCTGACGGCCGGGGATACGATGATCTCGACGACGCACGTCGACCTCCGCCTGCGGGCCGAACAGCGAGGCATCGAGACCCGCCTCATCCACGGGACGACTGCCCAGGCGGCCGCCAGTTCGCTGACTGGCTTGCAAAACTACCGGTTTGGCAAGGCAACGACCCTCCCCTTCGAGCGCTCACACGGCGGCGACGGGGTGCCAGCGAGCGTTATCGAGACGATCGAAGCAAACGCCGAGCGTGATCTGCACACGCTGGTCTTTCTGGACATCGACGTCGACGACGACCGAGAGGCCTACATGGCCGGTGACACCGCTGGCGAACTGCTCGCCGAACACTGGCGTCCAGATGCCCTCGGGGTCGTCGTCGCTCGGGCCGGGAGTCCCGATCCCGTCGTCCGGGCCGACCGCCTCGACGCACTCGCTGAGATGGACTTTGGCGAGCCGCTTCACTTGCTTTTGCTCCCGAGTTCACTCCACTACATCGAGCGGGATGCACTGGCGACGATCGCCGACGCTCCCGAGTCACTGCTCGAGGACTCCCTCGCCGAGTGAATCGGCTATTCAGTCGTTTCGACGCCCAGTGCCCCTTTGAGGTCGTACTCGCGGCGGGTGAGGAGGTACATTCCCTCCTCGACGACGCGGAGGACGTCCGGTACCCAGCGGACGACGAGCCACGTGATGGCGAGGAGCGCGATCACGGAGCCAAACTGGGCGATGATGCGATCACCGATGAAGTACGACACCAGATACGGATCGGTCGCGGAGAACAGCGACAGGATCACGTCGGGGAAGATGTGGAGCCGCTGGTTGCCCATCGTGTAGGCGATAAAGACGTTCCGAACGATGTTGAGGACGTAGATGACGCCGATCGAAGCCGCAAGTGCCGTGGCTTTTTTCCGAAGTGTGCCCCGGACCGCACCGATCAGACCGACGAAAATGGACATACTACCGATGCCAGTACAGGCCATCCGGATCGTGTACGTGACTGCATGCCCGTCGGGCGCATAGAGGAACGTGTTCCGATACGGGAAGTTCTTGTCCGGGAGCGTGCTCTCGGTGCCCAGCGTCGACCCGCCGGGGAGTTCGAGACCAGCCGGGAGTGCCGGATACCAGTCTCCGAGTTGATAGTTGTTCCCCAGCAGCGACAGGACGAAATCGGTGTGAGCAGTCGTCAGCTCGATCAGTGGCCGGCGGACGAACGCCAGTGCCGACAACGGGAGGAAGAACACCCAGGCAAAGGTCACGGCTCGTGAGACAACCAGCAGACGATGGCGCCCGTCGACGATCAAGTAGGCGACGTACAGCGAGAGCGGGATACCGATGATGACGCCGGCGCTCTCGGTGATCGACTTCTGAGCGAATACGAAGTAGTGGACGTACGCGAGCCAGTACCCGGAGAGGACCACCCACCCGGCAGCGTAGACGCGAGCGCCCAACTCCTCGTCGTACCGTTCGAGGAGAGTCCCGGCGAGGAACACCCCGAGCACGAGCCAGGCGATCGAACCCGCATAGCCGTGTAGCGCCGCCAGGGCGTCGATGATCGGCTCTACCATTGAGTCTGTCTATCCTTTCGTCAGTCCGAATAAAGGGCTTGTCGTTGTCGACTGCTCGGCGATTGCTGTCGGACCGACGTACCCCACACGAGATCAGTCCACACCGGCCGATCACCCGGCGACGATGCGGATATCCTGCTCCAGCCGATCGCCGATCAAAGCGAGGTTGTAGGTCATATCGGGTTCGCCATCGCCGATTTGTTCATCTCCGCCGGGTGCCCGAATATCGTAGGTGTCGGTCAGAGACCAGGAGACGGTCTCACCAGCCGGGACCGACTTGCTGATCCCTGCCACGGGCATGGACACGATCCCGCCGCCAGTTCGGTTGAGTGCCGCCACGAACCGCCCCGGTCGGTCGCTCTCGTTTGTCACGGTGAACTCGATGGGCGGCTGGTCGCCCACAGTAACGGTGTCGGGGGCCGACCACTCGACGGATAGCGATGGGGCCTGTGAGGAAAGGCGTTGGCGGATGTCAGCCCCTGGTTGCCACTCGCCGCCGGGCCAGACCAGCGTTGGATCGCTTGCATCGTCGACGTCGGAGAGTTCGAAGAGAACCCAGCCCGAGCCGCGTTCGGCATCGTAGCACTTCTCGCTGTGGTTGTACGCCCGCCAGAGCCCAAGCGTGTGCTCGGACGGCCGGAGCGCGTGGCGCTCGCCCCCGAGGCGAAATGTCAGATCGTCCCATGCCGGCGCTTTCCCTGCCGCCACCTCGATCCAGAGATAGAGGTACTGTGTTTCTTCGCCGCCGGTCACTGTGAGGCTATCTGGCGTCCCCATCTCCACGACGGCCGGCTGGAGACGCTCGATAGAGACTGACAACTGAGAACTCTCTCCAATCGTGGTGGTCTCCGTCGGTGTCTCCGTGTTCGTCTCGGTCGGCGTGGTCGTCCCAATTACGGTCGATGTGTTCGTGTCTGTTGGTGTCGATGGCTCTGTTTCGGTCTGGTCGTCACCGCTGGCCCCGGAGTTGTCGAGACAGCCGGCGAGACCGGCGAGAGCGAGTCCGCCGAGTGTCAGAAGCTCGCGTCGGTGCATAGCTGTCATTTGGAAATCTCGTGTAAAGGGGCTTGAGATGACTACAACAGGCGTTTGAGTTATCGGGAAGACCGTGGAGAGTAAAGGGTGGAAAAGTATACAGAGTAGTAACTACTACGGGTAATCATGACGACGTCTGTGAAGATCGCGACGAACACGAAGGACAAGCTCGAGCAGTTACAGGCCGAGATCAAGCTCGAAACGGGGCGGAAGGTGACCCAACAGGAGTTGCTCGATCGGCTCGTCAGACACGGGTTCGACTCGAAGGGGGCGCTGATCGACTCCTTCCGGGACGACTTCGAGGGACTCTCGGAGGCGGAGATCGAACAGTTCCTCTCGGGGACGAGCGACTGGGGAATGGAAACGAGTGAGGCAGAGGTCGACCGAATCCTCTACGAGGAGGAGCCACTGGACGAATGAGCGTGTTTCTCGATACCGGGCTGTTCTACGCGCTCCAGAACGAACGGGCAACCCGTCACGAGGTAGCAAAAGCCGCGTTCGAGACTGTTCTCAGCTCGGAGTACGGCCTGGTTTTCACAAGCGATTACGTGTTCGATGAGGCAGTAACGCTCGTCCGGGCTCGGACCGACTCTTACGACGAAGCACAACAAGCCGCGGACAGAATTCTCGGGCGTGGAGCGTTTCCATCGGCCATCGACTGCCTCGTAACCGACCAAGCGGACTTCGAACGCGCCGTCGACACGTTCGAGCGCTACGACGACCACGATCTGAGTTTCACCGATGCGACGACGATTGCACTCGTCGAGGATCGTGACATCGACCACGTACTGGCGTTCGACGACGATTTCGACGGGATCGTCGACCGTCTCGATCCGGGCGAGATATCCTGAGAAGAGGCCTACTCGATCGTGAGCTCGGTCTTTTCGGCCACTTCGTCGGCTTCCTCGAAGTCGCCACCGCCCAGCAACCCGCGGGTCGCTTTCTTGCCCCACTCGACGGCCGGCTGGACGAACGCGTCGACGTTGTACAACTCGCCGGCCATGACCGTCGCGGCCTCCATGCTGTAGAGGAGTTCGCCGATCCCGTGCTCGTCGACACGGTCGATCTCGACGCGGACGTTCGGGAGTCCGGCGTTCGCGAGGCTGGCCTCGGTGGCCTCGAATTCGGCGTCGATCAACTCACCCAGCGTCGAGCCGCCCAGATACGAGAGGCCCTCCAGATCGGTCTCGGGAATCGCCGTGTCCTCACGCTCGGTCGGGCGGATGAACGTCACCATCTTGTTATGGGGGCCAGCCCGGTACAGTTGCAGTTGGGAGTGCTGGTCGGTCGCGCCCATCGCCCGGACGGGTGTCTGGCCGAGCCCGTCTTTGCCGACGCTTTCTGCCCACAGCTGGGAGTACCACTCGGCGAGCGTCTCTAAGGATTCGGCATACGGCAAGAGTGCGTTGATGCCCGCACCGCGCTGGTCGAGGGCGTAGGCGACCGCGCCG
Organism: Halorhabdus sp. CUG00001; assembly: GCF_009797925.1. Lineage (NCBI taxonomy): Archaea > Methanobacteriati > Methanobacteriota > Halobacteria > Halobacteriales > Haloarculaceae > Halorhabdus > Halorhabdus sp. CUG00001. The sequence goes on along the minus strand of NZ_VOLB01000001.1, from coordinate 2,251,152 downwards.
TAGGCGTAGGCCGGCGAGTCAAAGAGCGACGGGCCGAGGTCCTCGTCGGCAGCCCGCGCGCCGTCGAGAATAGCCTCGATATCGTGGCCCTGGAGGGCCGCCGCCGCGAGGCCGACCGTCGAGAGGACCGAGAAGCGGCCGGGCACGCCGTCAGGGACCCGGAGCGAGGGCAGATCGTGTTTCTCGGCGAGGTCCCGAAGGTTGCCCTCGGGACCGGTCGTGACCCACGTCCGTTCGGTCCAGTCGACGCCAGCCTCGTCCATGGCGTCCCGGACGACCAGGAAGTTCGAGAGCGTCTCGGCAGTCGTCCCGGATTTCGAGACGACGTTCAACGCCGTCTTCGAGAGGTCGATCTCGTCGACGTGATCGGCCACCCACTTCGGGTCGACGTTGTCGAGGTAGTAGGCCTCGACGTCGCTATCGAGGGCAGCCGAAATCGTCGCCGCACCCAGCGCACTGCCGCCGATGCCGACGTTGATGAGCGTCTCACAGTCCTCGAACGGTTCGACGGCCTCCTGAATGGCCGCGACGTCGACGTTGTCGGGCTGGTTGAGCGCTTCGTACCCGTGTTCGTTGTTGGCTCGCCCGTCCTCGATGCGTTCGTGGGCCGTCCCAACCCGGTCGTCGAGTCGGTCGAGTGCGTCACGGGGAATACCCGGCGAAGCGACTTCCGCAAGTGCGTTGCCGATGTCTACCTGCATACGACAGGGATCTGTCGGCACCCACGTACCTCTATCGATCCCGAGCGAGCGTCGAACGGGAATCGACCGGAGCCTTTTGATCGCGTCCGGTGAATACCCGATCGATGAACGACGAGACGCCCGGACTGGCGGCGGATTGGACGAGCGCGACGGTGCAGGCAAACGGCATCGAGCTGCACTACGTCAGAACAGGGACCGACGGCCCGCCGCTCGTGATCGCCCACGGGGCCTTCGACGACGCGCTATGTCGAGAACCGTTGATAGCGGCACTCTCCGGGGAGTACGACGTGATCGCCTACGACGCCCGCGGGCACGGTCGTTCCTCGGCTCCACAGTCGGGATACGCGATGGCCGATCGTGTCGCCGACCTCGTGGGCCTGCTGGACGCCTTGGAGATCGAGACAGCAACACTTGTCGGTCACTCCATGGGCGGGGATACCGTCGCGGCGACCGCTGGGACCCACCCCGACCGCGTTCGTGCCCTCGCGCTGATCGATCCTGCCGGACTGCTCGACAGCGGAAGAGACGACGATCCCGAACGGGACCACGACGAGATCGTCGCGGCGGTCCGCGAACAGATCGCCGAGTGGCACGACCACACGACCGAGGAGCTCATCGAAGCCGATCCGGAACTCCAGGCACACGTCGAGGCCGGGGAAAAGCGGTTGGCAAAGCGACTTGCGGCCGCCCGTCGACGCGTCGATCCGGCGATCGTGGCCGTCTTCGAGGACGGGTGGCTGGATCCACGCGAAACCTACCCCGACATCACGGCACCGACGCTGCTCATCAAGGCCGACGCCGACAAAGCGGCACGGAACCAGCATCGATCGATCGCCTCACAGCTCCCTGACGGCCAACTCGTTCACGTCGACGGTGCCGGCCACACGGTCTTCCGGGACGAGCGCGAACGGGCGACGAGCGAACTCCAGGCGTTTCTCGATTCAGTCTGACAGGCGGCCGTCGAAGCGACTGTCGCTTACTTCCCGAGAATTGAGCCATCCGAGAACTGCTCGTCGTATTCGGCTTCGTCGGCGACGAGCATGAGAATCCCCTCGATCAATCCCAGCAAGGAAGGGATCGCAGTCCAGAAGAAACAGAGGTAGAGCACGCCATTGCGTGTGTTCCCCTGGTAGAACTTGTGGACGCCGAGACCGCCAAGCAGGATCGCGAGGATGCCCGCGGCAACCTGGTCGGTGTCGCCGGAGCCAGTCGACGGTTGGTCGACGCCACAGGCCGGACAGATGGCGGCTTGTTTGTAAATCAGTTCGCCACAGGCGAGACAGTACCGCTCGTCCGGTTCGCGATCGCCGTACGAACCGTCGAGTTCGGTCGACTGGTCGACGCCACACTCCGTACAGACGTCGGCTTGCTCGGCGATCTCGACGCCACAGTTGATGCAATGTTTCATCTCGATGGGCAGTATTCGGCCACGACAAACAAATAACTACGCCGACCAGCGGGCGCGCTCGACGCCCAGAAGGACCGCCGCGATCGCGGCATAGCCAACCCCGATACCGAGGACACGAAGGTCGCCATCGAGAAACAGCGTGGCCAGTCCGAGGCCGTACGCGTAGCCCAACAACGCACCAGTCGCCGTCCGGATCACGTTGGATCCGCGACGATCACGCACCGACGTCACGATCCAATCACAGAGCGCCGGTGCCGGAAGTAACGCGATCGGTACCAGGCCGACAAACGGCGGGCCAGCGAGAAAGAACGCGATGAGTCCGACCGCGACACCCGGGTAAAGGCCCGAACACCGCGCACAAAGGGCGATCCGGGAGCCAAAGAGAGACACTCGATAGCAGCGATAGCGCTGCTCGGGGCGGTGATGGGTGAGGAGGTACGGACGGGCTCGGGCGAGGCCCCGTCGCAGTTCGATCCACAGACCCATATCGATAGCGTGGGCCGACCCGGACATCAATCCCCGCCATCAGGGGCCCGAGCGGTCACTGCAACTCGATTTTGATGACGAAGGGTAACGCGCGAATCTCGTTGATGAACTCGCCGGGGAGTTGCTCGTCGGTGATGACGTACAGCCGCGGCTGGTCGGTGAACTCCGGATCCTCGGTCATGACCTGCCGGATCGGAATCTCCCGCTCGGCGAGCATGTTCGTGACCCGGGCGACGATCCCCGACTCGTCGGCCTCGCGAACGGTGACGGTCATCGCCGCCAAGTCGAGGACGGGAGCCAAATCGAGGAGACTCGGGATCGAGGAGATATTCTGAAAGATCCGACGGAGTTGTGGATCCGCCAGAATCGCGTCGGTCGTGGCGTCGACCACCCGACGATCGACATCGATCTCGCGGGCGATGCCCGTATTAGGGATCTCGATGCCGCCCGAGACGACCCGCCCTTCGTCGTTGACCGAGAACCCGCGTGCAAGCAAGAGCCGGATGACCCGCTGCTGGCTGGGGCTGTCTGCGAACTTCTCCATGATCGCCTCGAAAGAGGCCGACTCGGCCATGGTCACAGCTCGCCCTTCGTCGAAGGCGTGTCGGTCCGGCGGTCGTCGATTCGGGTTGCATCATCGAGCGCCCTGGCCAGACCCTTAAACAACGCTTCGATCTCGTGGTGGGCGTTCTGGCCGTTGACACTCGCGTGTAGCGTCAAACCGGCGTTGGTCGCCAGCGAGCGCAGGAAGTGTTCGGCCATGACACTCGTGAGATCCCCGACCTCGCCCTGAGAGAACTCCCCGTCGAAGGCAAAGAACGGGCGACCGGACACGTCCAAGACGATCTCGGCGACGGCCTCATCGAGGGGAACGCGTCGGTCGGCAAAGCGGACGATGCCCGTTCGGTCACCCAGCGCCGCGTCGATCGCTTCTCCGAGCGTGATCGCGACGTCCTCGGTCGTGTGGTGGTCGTCGACAGCGAGGTCGCCGTCACACTCGATGGCCAGGTCGAACAGGCCGTGGGTGGCAAACGAGTCGAGCATGTGATCGAGGAACCCGATCCCCGTCGCGACGGTCGCCTCGCCGCTGCCGTCGAGATCGAGGGTCACCTCGATCGACGTCTCGCCCGTCTCGCGGGAGACTACGGCGGTTCGATCGGTCATATCCTGGAACACGTCGCCATGGGTTAAGTGTCTACCTCACTGGAGGTCCCGCTTGCGGCCACCACTCTCAAGATGCCGTCAGCGACCGGGATGCAAGATCACTCACACGGGCGAGTTCGAACCCGCGATCAGAAATACCGGCGAGCGCTATCACCGGCTGCATGGAATTGCTTGTCGTCTTGCTCGCTGGTATCGGTGCCGGCGTCGTCACCGGGCTGATCGGCGCGTCCGCGGTAGTGGTCGTCACGCCGGTACTCGTCACAGTCCTGGGATACGACCCCTACACGGCGATCGGCATCAGTCTCGCGACGGACGTCTTTGCCTCTACTGTGTCCGCAGCGACCTACTGGCGGAACGGGAACGTCCGACTCCGGAGCGGCCTGGGGATCGCGATAGCGGCGGTTCTCGCGGCGATCGTCGGGAGCTGGGCGTCAGGGGGCGTCGATTCGACGACGCTCGGCGGGCTATCCGGGATCGTCATTTTGCTCATGGGCGTCTCGTTCATGCGGAAGTCACTCGACGAGCGGATAGCGGCCTTCAGAGAGCGGGCCGACCTCTCGACTGTCCGGGCCCACAAGACAGGCGTCTCGGTGCTCGCTGGCGCGTTCATCGGAACGATGACCGGCGTCTTCGGCGCTGGCGGGGGCGTGATGATCCTCATCGCCCTCACGTTCGTCCTCGAATATCCGGTCCACACCGCCGTCGGGACGTCCGTCCTCATCATGATCTTTACCGCGCTGTTCGGTGGCGTAAGCCACTTCGTCGTCGAGTCGTCCGTCCCGTTCGTTGCCGTGGGTGTCAGCGGGATCGGTGGGATCGCCGGGGCCTTCCTCGCCGCGCGGTACGCGAATCTAGTCTCCGAGGAACGCCTCTCGACAGTCATCGGTCTCGCGTTCGTCGGCCTCGGTGGGTTCGTCGTCTTCCAGCAACTCGTGCTGTGAGAGGGGCGAAAGCGTTGGACTCGAAAGGCGGGAACCGTGCGTTGAACAGGACAGTCGGGGACTCGGACCGTCGGTGAACAACCCGACCTGTGTGGGAACCGAAACGACGATGAAAGCGAGACTGGAGGGGGTTACGTTCCGACCCCGTCCCGAATCGAGATCGACCGCCGGGCGGCCAGAATCGTCGGCAACACGCCGACTGTCAGGGCAAGCGGAATCCACATCGCCGGCCGGATACCCTGGGCTTCCGCAACGAACCCCATCGCCATCGGAACGAGCGCGAAACTGATCGACGAGGAGACCGCGGCGATGGCGTTGATCGGGGCGCTGTACTCTGGGGCGGCGTCGGTCCCGAACGCGACCAGCAAGGGATAGACCCCAGAGACAAGCATCCCCAAGGCAAACACCATCGGGAACGTGGCGACCCCGCCCACGACGAAAAACGAGGCGAAGAAGGTCGGAACCAGTAACAGTTCGATCCCGACCAGCAACAGGCTGTAGTCGTAGCGCTCGACGATGGCCGTCGCGATGAGTCGACCGGGAACATAGGCGATGGTAAAGGTCGACAACAACAGGTTTGCATTCGACTGGGAGAGTCCAGCGGCCTCGATGCCGAAGGTGGGCAACCAGAGGAACAGGCCGCCCTCCAGACCGGTGTGAAAGAACATCGCCAGCGCCATCGCGACGATCTCACTGGTCCGGAACAGTTCGCCCAGCGCTTCGCGGTCGAGGATCGCCTCTCGCCCCGCCTCGAAGGGGAGATCGAGACGCCAGACGAACGCGACTAGCGGGACGAGCGCTGCCGCCAGTCCGAAGTAGGCCAGCCGCCAGTCGCCAAGCGCGATGGCGCCAGTCATCACCAGCGGGCCGGCAGCCGAGCCGACTGCCCACGCCAGGTCGTAGATCCCGAAGGCTCGACCCCTGTCGTCGGGATAGAGGTGACTGAGTATCGGACGGTCGAGCCCGCGAATGATGCCGTCACCCAGGCCGCGAACGACGAGGACCGCGAGGAAGGTCAACAGCGTCGGGGCAAGTCCCAGCCCGGCAATCGAGAGAGTCGTCACCGCGAGGCCGACTGTGTACCAGCGAACGAGATGGAGCCGTCCGGCGATTGCGCCGACGACCGCGATCGAAAGGACATAGCCGAGGGTGCCAGCGGGTCCGACGAAGCCGAGCAGGTCCTTGCCCACGACGAACTCGATTTCGAGTTCCGGAACGACGGCACCCCGCATCTGGAGGCCGAGCCCCGACAGGACGACCGCCAGCAGGATCGCTCCCGTCCAGAACCGCCGGGTCAGAGCCTGCCCGTTGTCGGTCACGCTCTCGGCGTAGGCCCAGAGGCGAGTTGAGTCCACCGATGTCGACCGGGCGTCGAGCGACAGGTGCTCACCGGAGCGTCTCGATCGCCTCGCCGAGTGTGAACGAGCCCTCGTAGAGTGCGCTACCGACGACGACTGCGGCCGCGCCGGCCCCTTCCAGGGCGCGAACGTCCGCGATCGAAGCGACGCCGCCGCTTGCAATGACGGGGAGATCGACGGCCTCGACAACGCGCTCGACCGGGCCGGTGCGGACCCCATCCAGTTTCCCCTCGACGTCGACGTCGGTGAACAAAATTCCCCCGGCCCCGAGATCCGCGTACCGTTGGGCGGCTTCGGCGGGATCGAGTCCCGTGCCCTCCGTCCAGCCCGAGACGACGACCTCGCCGTCGCTGGCGTCTAAACTGACGAGGACGCTGCCCGGATGGGTCTCGCTGATTCCGGCGACGATCTCGGGATTCTCGACGGCAGCCGTCCCCAGGATGACCCGATCGACGCCGGTATCGAGCAGGGCGCGGGCGTCCTCTGCCGTACGGATGCCACCGCCGAGCTGGATATCGACATCCACAGCGTCGATGATGGCTTCGATCGCCGGGGCGTTGTGGCGTTCGCCCTCGAAGGCACCGTCCAGATCGACTACGTGGAGCGTGTCCGCGCCGGCCTCGACCCATCGCTTTGCCGCCGCCACTGGCTCGCCGTAGGTCTTTCCGGTCCCACGTTCACCACCGACCAGCTGGACGACCTCGCCGTCCTGCATGTCGACCGCGGGGATGATCTCGAACTCCGGGAACATACCTCTCTGGCCGTCAGCCACCCCATAAAGGGTGTCGATCGAGGCGAGACCACGGTGGCGAATCTGGCAGCGATCCTCGAGCAAGGCGGGACGATCGCCCAAGCAGTCGCCAAGGTCGCTGCCGGGAACGAAGTACAGACAGCCAACGGAGACCAGATCCAAGAGGCAGTCGGGCGATTGAACCGGGACGGTTAGGAGCCGGTCGCGTTCCCGACCGAACAGGCCCCGGTCCGTTCGAAGACGATCGCGTACTGGTCGACACCGAAGTCCTGCGGATCACCGTATTGGATCGAACGCGGGTTGACGCCAGCCTGGAGGAGATCCCACGTCGAATCGCGAGGCGCGCCAGTCGACCGGAAGATCGGTGCTGGGCCGAACCGGCCGCCGATCTCGTAAGGGTAGGTGTCGGTAGCGAGGAGGTCCCGGAGGTACGCTTCGACGATCGGATCCTCGTAACGTGCCGCGAGAGCGCTGTGGTTCGAAGGGGCAAGATACAGCAGCGCCTGCTGGTGGTTGAGAACGATGAACTCCGGACACCGCGCTGGCAGATCACGCATCCACTCGCCGATCGACTGGCCTGGATCAGTGCGGTTCGACCAGCGATAGGTCTCGACCCCGTGCGGGACGGCTGCTTCCTGTGGATCCCACGGGTAGGTTTCGACCGTGGCGTTCGGGCCGGCATTGTTCGAAACGTACGAGACAGCCTGGTCACGGGGCTGTGTAGCGTAGCCGACCGTGCCGATCCCGGTATAGACGGCCGTCGACACCACCAGGGCAACGGCCAGCACGCGGGCGAGGCGCTGGCGGCGCTCGGCCAGTCGTCTGAGCGCGATCGAAAGCAGGACGACGAGCAGCGGAATCGTCGGCAAGAGGTGGTGGGTCCGGAGGTACGACCACATCGAGAACACCGCGAGTGCGACGAACAGTCCCGAGAGGACGACGAGCAGGCCATCTGTCTCTCGCGTTCGGTCACGGAGTCGCCCGAGAGAGACGGCGACGCCGCCGAGGACACCGACGAACAGCGGCCAGCCGAGGCCGTTGAGGTAGCTTCTGGTGAGCCACCACCACGAGGGGTGATCGTACAGCCAGCCGTGGGGCGAGGACTTCGCGGACACACCGCGACCGATCCGTTCGAGCACGACCATCGGCCCCTCGGCGAAGACACTCGGGAACGAGAGGAAAAACACCACCAAGCCGAGTAGCACCGAGCGCTTGATCACCGTCGGTCGGTACACCGACCCCCAGAAATCAGCCGACCGTCGGGCCCGAAGCAGGTACGCGACCCCAAAGAAGATCACGCCGATCCCGGCGGTGAGCTTGAACGCCATCGCCAGTCCAGTCAGCCCGGCCCCAGCGACCACGAGGTTCCCGTCGCCAGTTTCCAGAAACCGGAGCGAGAGATAGAGGACCAAGAGTAAACAAAACAGCATGGGGATGTCCTCGCCGGCTTCGTGGGCCAGCGAGACCAGCGCCCAGGTCAGTGCCAACAACAGCGCGGCCAGTCGACCGGTTGCCCGGTCCCGTAACTGGGTTCCGATCCGATAGACGAGATAGACACAACCGACGGCCAAGAGCACCGTCACGAGTCGCGCGGCGATGATACTCCCCGTCCAGACCCACCCTGGGAGCGCGTGCCAGTTGGCAAAGAGATCCTTCGTCGCCGTCGCCCGGATATTGGCGAAGGTCTCGAAGTCTCCCGTAAACGCCGTCGCGGCGATGACGGGCAAGGCCGTCAGTCCGTAGAGGTACATCGTCGGACCGTAGGCCCGCCAGTGAGACAGACCGTCCCGGATCCCCTGGATGCTTGGATCGTCGAGATAAAAGCCCAGCACTTCGAGCGGATCCACGACGCGCCAGCGCTCGTCTCGGGTCGCGAAGTTGGGCACGCGGTGCCAGATCCAAAACAGCGACAGGACCGCCGACAACAGCAGGATATACCGGAGTTTCCGGTCTACCGCCAGGTCGGTTTTGACCTGTCTGCGTGCACGACCGACCCACTCACGGAGGGCGCCCATCGGGGGATCATCCGGCGCTCGCCCGAATAAACCTGCCGAGAGCGACCGAGCAGCGGGCCAGCGTGGGCCAGACAGAACGCCTACCGCAGCCAAGTAACGAAAATCGTCCGCGTCAGGCCGAACGCGTAGCCAAGCGTCGGTTTCTTGCTCTCGCCGTCGTCTCGCTGCCGGATCGTCACCGGCACCTCCTCGATCCGGAGCGCGTTCTTCCGGGCCTCGATGAGGAGTTCGGGGGCGCTGAATCGCTCTTCGGTCAGGGTCAACGCGGAGAGAGCAGACCCACGTATCGCCCGGTACCCGTTGGTACAGTCGGTGACGTCGAGTTTCGCGACCAAATTGATCAGTGCGGTGAACACCCGGATGCCAGCCTGTCTGGCCGGCCCGTTGTCCGAACGGTCGGTGCCGACGTACCGCGACCCGACCACGAAGTCGGCCTGGTCGGTCGCGATCAACTCCAACAACTCTCCGAGGTACTCGACGGGGTGTTGGCCATCAGCATCCATCGTCACGACCGCGTCGGCACCGTTGCGCTGGGCGATCGCGAAGCCAGTCTGGAGGGCGCCACCCTGGCCCTGGTTGATCGGATGTTCGGCGACGATCGCGCGCGTGTCGGCGACCACGCTCGCGGTGTCGTCCGTCGAGCCATCCGAGACGACGACCGGCTGGATGGCGTAGCCACCGGCACGCTCGGGCAGCGAGGCGACCACATCGGCGACTGCCCCACCCTCGTTGTAGGCCGGAATGACGACGAACGCGACCGGCCCCTCCGGCGTCTCGACCGTCGGGGCGCGTTCGACCGTCAGCGAGCGGGTGAGGTCACCGATCGTGAGCTGATTCGAGCGTGTCCGGGCGAACAGCCAGAGGACAAGCACCGTCAGCGTCACGTTCGACAACAACGCGATGACCAGCGGGCGCTGTTCGATGTTGAGCAGGGTCCCAATCCGATTGAACAGCGTCGGCGCGAAGGCCATGAGCGCGATCCCACCGGAGAGAGCCAGCGAGACCAGTAGCTCCGCCTTCGAGAAGGTCGTCCGGTAGCGCTCCAGGCCCCACAGGAAGACGATAACGGCCAACACACCCAACACAGCCGTCAGTTCTGGCCCTCCCAGCGCGGGCGTCTGGAGGACCGTCGCTCCCAAATCGAACGGCTTGAGGGGCAATACTCCCATTGGATAGACGATCGGCGATGCGGATATTAGGCCTTGTGCATCGGGCCCCGACACCGACAGGCGTAGGTGGGCCGGGCGAGAACTCCCGGGCCGACCCATGGCGTCACCACCGCGGGCCGTCCTCACGATCGACGCCGAGAGCTTCGCCCACACGCCCGCCTACCGGACGGCCGGTGGCACCGTCGCCGATCCGGATGTCGGCCCCGAACAGATCGACCGACTCGTCGAGACGATGGCCGAGTACGACGCCCGAGGGACCTGGTTCGTCGTCGGCGAGTTGGCACGCGATCACCCCGATCGGATCGAGGAGGTCGCCGCGAACGGCCACGAGATCGGGTCCCACACGGTGACTCACCGTCACCTCACGGATCTGGCTGCCGACACACGCCAAGCGGAACTGCGGGACTCCCGAGAATCGCTCGAAACCATCACGGGCCAGTCGGTGACTGGCTTCCGTGCCCCATCCTTCGATATTGGGGCCGATCACTTCGAGATGCTCGCCGAGACGGGCTACCAGTACGACTCCAGTACTGTCCCGTGCCGGTCGATTCCGGGCTGGTACGGCGGCGAGTGGTCGATCCAGCGGCCGACGACCGCCGACACAATCCAGTCGGGCGCGAACGCGTCGATCGGTGAACTCCCGGTCGCCGTGATGCCCGGACTTCGACTACCACTGACGGGGACGTGGCTGCGCTTTTTCGGCGTCCGCTATACGATCGCCGGCATGCGATGGCTGGCACGGCGCGGGATTGCGCCGGTGCTGTACGTCCACCCCTGGGAGTTCGCCGACCTGCCACGCGTCGAAGGGGTGCCCCGTCGGGTGTACGTCCGGACCGGCGCGTGGATGTGGCGAGCGCTCGAACGCATCTTGGAGGCCGACTTCGAGTTCGTGACTGCCCGTTCGGTACTTGAGAGCGAGACCGACACCTTCGAACCGGGCGCGGCGCCGGACAACTAGGGTACCCGACCAAGCCCATCGCCAGACCGAAGCTATTGTATTCGCCCGGGGGGAGGTTGACCCAAGATCGACATGACCGACGACATCGTTCTCGTGACGGCCGACTCCGTGCGACGCGACTTCGTCGACGCGATGTCGTTTCTCGACGGCCACGACGTCCTCACCGGGGTGACCGCCGGCCACTACACGCGCCCGAGCCTGGCGGCACTGCAATCTTCCCGGGTGCGCGCTGCCGTCGAGTCGAAAGTCATCGGGCCGACGCTTGCGGAGGTGCTCGGCGAGGCGGGCTACACCACCATCGGTCTCGTGCCATCCGCCCAGGCCGATCCAACCTTCGATTTCGACGCCGGCTTCGAGTACTACGACAACTTCATGTCCGGGGCAGGCAACCCCGCGAAGAACCGACGCAGCCGGTTCCGGGAGTACCTGGGCTCGTTCGATCTCGTCCGGCAGGTCTACCGGCGCGTCTACCCGATGGCCGCCAATATGGACGACCTGCCCGACGACGAGGAAGTCCTCGAAACCGCGATCGAGCAGTTCAACGACGCCGATGGGCCGCGGTTTCTGTGGGTCCACCTCATGGGCACCCACCGCCCGTACGGCTCGGGCGACGACGCGATCCCGAACGCCCTCGATCGAACGGCCGAGGCCGCGGGCGGGCGCCACTGGTTCGGCTCGAACGAAGTGAGCGACGCGGGCCACGAACGGATCGTCTCGGCCTATCGGGACGCTCTCGGGCGGGCCGACGAGCGGATCGAACAGTTGCTCGACGCACTCGACAGCGATCCCATCTTCGCGTTCGCGGCCGATCACGGCGAAGAACTCGGCGAAGAGGGCTACTACTACCACCAGGGCTATCGCCGCCGGGTAGCCGACTCGTTGATACAGGTGCCGGTGGTCCTCGACGGCATCGAGACGCTTGGCGAGCGGCTGAGTCTGCTCGATATCGCGCCGACGCTGGTCGCGGGCGTCGGCCTGGAGACCCCTAACGCCTGGCAGGGGACAGATCTCACGAGTGGACGGACCGAGCAGACACTAACGGTTGCGCCGTGGCACGAGCAGGCGACGGTCTGCTGGCAGGACTTCGAGCGGAAACTGATCGCTCGCGACGCCGAGGTATCGTTCCAGCGCGGCGAGGAGACGGCGGCCGTCAGTTCGAGTGACGTCTCGGCGGCCGTCGAGCAACAACTCAAGGATCTGGGGTATGCTGACGCTGGCTAGTCAGCGCCCAAGCGAGGCGCGAGACGATGAGTGAGAGCCGACAGCGCCTGGTGACCGCTGCCCGCTACGCGATCGGGCTGGCGGTGTTGGCGTGGCTGGTGAGCCAGACCGACTGGGGGAAAGTCGCCGGCACTCTCGGGCAGATCGATCCGCTGGTCGTCGTGGCGATCCTCGGCCTCTCTATCGTGGGACTGTTGGCCCGCTTTTGGACCTGGCACGTCCTGCTCAATCGACTCGCCCGGACGCCGTTTCGCGTGGCTGCGGGCACGACCCTGTCGGTCGCGTTCGTCAATCACCTCAGCCCGACCCAGGCCGTCGGGCGGTCGCTCGCTCCCGTCGTCCTCAGACAGTACACCGGCCGATCGTGGGGGACACTCGTTGCTGTCGCCGCACTCCACACCGCGCTGTACGCGACGCTGTACGGGCTGGTCGCTACCGTCGGTCTACTCGTGTTCGGGTTGTCGATGGCGCCGTGGCTGTTGGCCGCGCTGGCGGTCTCGGCGGCGGTCTACCTCGTTGTCGGAGTGACGGTGATCGTCGCTGGGACACGCCTCGACGGGGTAGGCACACTCGCCAGCGGGCTCGAACGACGGCTTCCCACTGATCGCATTCCGCTCGCGGGCGAGGCAATCGAGCGGTTTCTGGGAGCGCTGCCGGACCTGGGCGCCGATGCCGCCGAGACGTTTTCCACGCTGCTTGGCTCTCCCCGGACGCCAATCGCGTACGCTGCCGGGTGGATCGTCGCGCTCATGGCCGTCCCCGCCGCACGGAGTTGGTTGCTCTTAGACGCCGTCGGCGAGCCGTTTACCCCCGCGATCCTCCTCCCACTGGCGTTGGTGACCGCCTACGCCGTCACGTTCGTGCCGGTCACGCCCGGCGGTGTCGGCGTCGCCGAAGCCTCGGGAACGCTCGTCCTGGCCGCGCTGGGCGTCCCACCGGCGGTCGGTGCGCCGACGATCCTGGTCGATCGATTCCTGGGAGTCTACCTGCCGGCGTTGGCGGGTTGGTACCCCACGATCCAGCTCGATCTCTCCCGGACGAGCGGCGAGTGAGCAAGCGTCATACTGTATATAAATACCGCATCGGAGACGATGCATGGCCCCAGGCCAGTCGTATGCCATTCCATGGCACGATAGTCGATTTCTGCCCGCTGTACGGCGATTATCGGGCAAACTGTGAGCCGTGAGCGCCCTCGCGGGCGGAGACAGAAACCCGTACATTTATATAGAACCACAGACAAACTTTCGATCGACACATGAGCCAGCAAATGCAGGGCCAACCGATGGTCATTCTCGACGACGAGGCCCAGCGGATGAAAGACGACGACGCCCAGAGTCACAATATTTCGGCGGCTCGGGCGGTCGCACAGTCGGTCCGGTCGACACTCGGACCGAAAGGAATGGACAAGATGCTCGTCTCCCAGATCGGGGACGTCACCGTCACCAACGACGGCGTCACCATCCTCCAGGAGATGGACATCGACAACCCGACGGCAGAGATGGTCGTCGAGGTCGCCGAGGCCCAGGAGGACGAGGCCGGCGACGGCACGACGACGGCAGTCGCGACGGCCGGCGAGCTCCTGAAAAACGCCGAGGACCTGCTCGAACAGGACATTCATCCGACGGCGATCATTCGTGGGTTCGACATGGCCGTCAAGCAGGCCCGCGAGGAGATCGACGACATCGCCGAGGCTGTCGACCCTGACGACGAGGCGATTCTCAAGTCCGTCGCCGAGACGAGTATGACGGGCAAGGGGGCCGAACTCAACCTCGACCTCCTCTCGGATCTGGTCGTCAACGCGATCCAGGCTGTCACCGTCGACGCCGAGGACGGCTCGACGATCGTCGACCTGGAGTTCGTCGACATCGAGTCCAAGCCGGGCCGTCCCGCAAGCGACTCCACGCTCGTCGAGGGCGCGGTCGTCGACGAGGATCCCGTCCACGAGGACATGCCGACAGACCTCACGGACGCGAACGCTCTCTTGCTGGATACGGCACTCGAACTCGACGAGACCGAAGCCGACGCCCAGCTCAGCGTCGACGATCCCGAGCAGCTCCAGCAGTTCATCGAGCAAGAAGAGGCCCAGCTCCGGGAGATGGTCGAGACGATCGATGCGGCCGGCGCTGACGTCGTCTTCTGCCAGAAGGGCATCGACGACATGGTCGAGCATCTCCTGGCCAAGCGAGACATTTTGGCCGTCGAACGCACCAAGAAATCCGACATCGAATTCCTGACCGAAGTGCTTGGCGCACGGATCGTCTCGGACCTGGAATCGCTGACCGAGGCCGACCTCGGCACCGGCGACATCACCCGGGAGGAAGACGATGGCTGGTTCGTCGTCGAAAGCGACGGCCACGGCGTGACGCTGTTGATCCGTGGCTCGACCGAGCACGTCAGCGACGAACTCGAACGCGGGATCAACGACGCCCTGGACGTCGTTGCCTCGACAGTCAGCGACGGGCGAGTGCTTGCCGGTGGCGGCGCGACGGAAGTCGAACTCGCGGGCCGGATCCGCGATTACGCCGACAGCGTCAGTGGCCGCGAACAGCTCGCCGTCGAAGCCTTCGCCGATGCGCTGGAACTCGTCCCGCGCGTCCTGGCCGAGAACGCCGGCCTCGATTCGATCGACACGCTGGTCGAACTCCGCTCGGCCCACGAGAGCGGCGACAAGCGCGCCGGTCTGAACGTCTTCAGCGGTGACGTCGTCGACACGTACGACGACGGCGTCGTCGAACCGGCCCACGCCAAGACCCAGGCCCTCTCCAGTGCGGCAGAAGCCGCCAACCTGGTCCTGAAGATCGACGACATCATCCAGGCCGAGCAGACGGAAGGCGAAGGCGGTCCGGGCGGCGCCCCCGGCGGCATGGGCGGCATGGGCGGCGGTATGGGCGGCATGATGTAGGAGAGCCGAGGAACTGAGACTCTCCGGACAGCCGAGCGGGCCATCGGCCCCCAGCCCAGCCGGCGTCTCCCCCGAATCGCTCTCGACGCAAAGCAACGCGATTCTGTCCGTTCGATACGTAGGTTTTGACCAAAGAGTACAGCTACCTGCTTCGAAGTGCCAGATAGAAACTTTGAGGGCGACGGAATCGAGTCAGTCGTTCAGTCCCGGTCGCCGGCACCGAGGGCACTTTCGCCGACTTTCTCCGAGCCTTCGATGCGTGCTTGGCCGTCCATGTACGGGCGTAACGCCTCGGGGACGGTCACGGTGCCGTCGTCGTTCTGATAGTACTCCAGAATCGCCACCAAGACGCGGGGCAGCGCGACCCCGGAGGCGTTCAGCGTGTGGAGATACTCGGCCGATTCGTGCCGTTCTGGCCGGTAGCGTAGCCCGGCCCGGCGGGCCTGGAAGTCCTCGAAGTTCGACGCCGAAGAGACCTCGAGCCAGCGACCGCCCTCCGCCGGACCCTCCGCCATGTCGTCGCCGGGGGCCCAGACCTCGATATCGTAGGTTTTGGCCGACGCAAATGTCAAATCACCAGTACAGAGATCGAGTACGCGATAGGGGAGGCCCAACCGCTGGAGGACTGCTTCGGCTTCATCGAGCAATCCGTCGAGACGTGCGTCGCTGTCGTCGGGTTCGACGAAGTTGACCAACTCCACCTTGTTGAACTGGTGGACACGAACGATCCCACGGGTCTCGGTGCCGTGCTCGCCGGCTTCCTGGCGGAAGTTCGGGGTGTAAGCCTGGTGTTTCAACGGCAGATCCTCAGAGAGGAGGATCTCGTCGCGATACATGTTCGTCACCGGCACCTCGGCGGTCGGACACAACCAGAGGTCCTCGTCTTCGAGTTTGTAGGCGTCGTCGGCGAATTTGGGGAGTTGACCCGTCCCTGTCATCGACTCACTCGAAACAGGGATCGGCGGAAACACCTCTTCGTACCCCTGCTCGCGGTGGATATCGCGCATGAACTGGATGAGGGCATGTTCCAGCCGGGCAGCCTCGCCCTTCAAGAAGTAGAAGCCGCCGCCCGAGACTTTCGCGCCGCGTTCGAAGTCTAAGATGTCCAGTTCCTCGCCAAGGTCGTAGTGTGGGGCCACGTTCTCGGGGAGATCTCGGCGCTCATCGAAGCCCCAGCGGCGGACTTCGACGTTATCGCTCTCGTCGTCACCCTCGGGAACGTCGTCCTGTGGGATATTCGGGATTTCGAGGAGGCGCTGTTCCAGCTCGCGCTCGAGTTCGTCGGCGCGTTCCTCGACGTCTTGAAGTTCGGTCTTGAGTTCCTGGGAGCGCTCGATAGCGTCCTGGGCAGCCTCGTCGTCGCCGTCCTGTTTGAGCTGGCCGATCTTCGAAGAGACTTCGTTGCGCTCGTGTCTGAGGTCGTCGCCGCGGGCCTTCAACTCGCGCCACTCCTCGTCGATCTCCAGGACGGCATCGAGATCGACGTCAGTGACGCCGCGGGCCGCGAGCATCTTCCGGACGTCTTCAGGGTGCTCGCGAATGTACTGGCGTGGTAACATGGACGCGGATTCTCGGTGGCGTCCCAAAACCGTATCGTTCTGGCCGTCGCCACGGCTGCTGACTGACGGCACAGCCGCTTTCAGCGAAGTGTCCCGGAGAAACCCCGTCTATATCTTCACCTTGTAACCAGAACCACTTAAAGGAAACCGCGATCGTCATCCAGGGCCGATTGGGCTGCCGTCAGGTGGCCTGTGCCGGGTTGTGGACGAACGGAATCCAGCGGTATCAGAGGCGCTCGCCGTCCCACGACGTGGACCATGGAGCCGCGATGACGCTGCGATTCGACCACGCCTGGCGTCACCTTGGGTGACAGGTGGTGGCAGTTACACGCGCGAACCTCCGTCGAGTCCAGCCGAGGCGTCGTTGCTCGGGATGGAGTCAAAAGTCGCCCAGTTCTGCTTGCCCGCCGTCGCCGGCCAGGTCGCTCGCTTGCTGGATGGTCGCGTCGAAGGTTTCGCGCTGACTCCGATCGTACAGCGTCGCGGCAGGATGAACACACACCAGCACACGCCGGGTCGTCCCTCTGATCTCGACGTCTTCTATCGAGCCGGCTTCGTTGGTGACGGCAACGTCTCGCCCGAGCAGGTGCTCGCCGGGTACTTTTCCCAGCGTGACGATCACTTCGGGGTCGACGATCTCGATCTCGCGTTCGAGGTACTGTCGACAATGCTCCAGTTCTTCGGTCGTCGGATCGCGATTCTCCGGTGGCCGACACCGCAGACAGTTAGTGATGCGTACGTCCGCGCGGGCGAGTCCCGCGTCCCGCAATCCCTCGTCCAGTACGCCCCCGCTCCGGCCGACAAAGGGTTCGCCCCCCTGATCTTCCTGCTCGCCCGGGGCCTCACCGACCAACAGCAAGTCGGCGTCGGCGGGGCCAACGCCGTCGACGATCCGCGAGCGCGACTCGACGAGCGCCTCGCAGCGTCGACACCCCCTCACGGAGAGGCCGTCCATGTGTTCCATAGCCGGGTCTGGGGCGCGGGGCGGCAAAAGCGTCGCTATCGCTCCCGAGCCGTGTGCTCTAGTCTCTCGATCGACTCCCGCTGTCGTCTTCGAACCGTTCGTCGGCAGCTCTGGCGGCCAGTCGAGCCACTCGGAGTGGTTCGGGTCGCCCGCCGTCGGGCGTAAACGCGGCGAGGAGTTCTCGGGCCTCCGCGTGATCACAGCCGACCTGCCGGACGAAGACCGTCTCGCCGTTGACACTGACGGACTCTCGTGTCGGTTGTGCCTGGTAGGTGGCCAGCCGCCAGGCGAGTGCTTCGCCGTCGAATTCCTCACGGAGCGTCGCTTCGAGGCCCGAACTGTCCTCGAAGGTGACGGCAACGACAGGCAGCCCCGTCTCCTCGTGGAGCCGCGGCAGGTCGAAGAAGTTGAACCACGCGGGTGCGATCCCCGCGAGCAAAAGCGAGCGGACGTCCGCTCGGTCTAAGCGATCGACCATCCCGAGGACGGCCGCGGTCGCGTCACGCCCGCCGACGGTACACCGCCCGAAGACGAAACCGTCGGCGACACGACTCGCACGGACCACTGCGCCACAGAGCGTCGACTGCTCGCCGACGAAGGATTCGGCGATCCCGAGGACACGGACGCCGGATTTCACGACAGGAACTGTCCCGAGTAGTCGACAAGGTGCCTCTCGAAGGCGGTCCCGGAGACGGCGACGCTGCTCACGTTACGTGTTCTCCTTGATGTCGGATAACTTATCGAGCAGTTCGTCGTTCGAGGCGGTAAACTCGAATTCGACGTCACCGTTGTGTGTGTTTTCCGCGGCGTTAACCCCTTCATCATCGTCGAAATCGGCATCGAGGTCCTGGTTCTCCTGTTCGGATTCGTCGTAACTCCCGAACCCCATATCGTGTGATGCTATGACGTTCGTGGTGAAAAATCACACGCACACTCCACGTTCCATGCTAACGCGACACGACAGAGCGCATCGTAGACCACCGTCAGACTCAACAGCGCGCTGGCCCCACGCTCGTCTATGGACGTGTACAATGTCACAGCCGACGCGGAGACGTTCACCGCCAACGCCTACCTGGCGACCGGCGAGCGTCCGACGCTCGTCGATGCCGGTGCGATGGCTGGTGTCGTCGACGTGATCCGGAACTATACCGACACAGTGGACGCCGTCGTGCTCACTCACCAGCACGGCGATCACGTTGCCGAACTCGATGCGGTCCTCGATGCCTTCGACGCGGATCTGTACGCCGAGGCTGGGCATCCACGCCGGACGGACGCGCTCGCAGACGGCGACACGCTCCAGATCGGTGACGAGTCGTTCGAGGTCATCGCCACGCCCGGGCACGCCGACGATCACGTCTCGCTGGTCAGTGAGTCGGCGCTGTTCTCGGGTGACGTCGTGGTCCACGACGACGGTGCCTTCGAGAACGGCAGTTTCGGGCGGACGGACAAGCCGGGCCAGTCCCGTGAGCGACTTATCGAGAGCATTCGCGAGATCCTCGATCGGCTACCAGCGGGAGTCGAACACATGTATAGCGGTCACGGCGGTGTCTTCCACGGTGACGTCCGGGATGTCGTCCAGACGGCACTACAACGAGCCGAGCGACGAGAGCCCAAATACGACTGAATACCTGGACAATCCGCTCTCCCGACCGAGCTTCACCCGAGTTGTTGCCCGCATCTCTTTAAGTGGTTCTGGTTACAAGGTGAAGATATAGACGGGGTTTCTCCGGGAGCAATACTCGTGAGTGGTGGGTCCAAAGCCCGTGGATTCAACTGTTCGTAGCGACGACTAGGTGACGATGAACGGCGAGGGCGTCGATAGCAGTGGGCAGGTCGCCGAACCGGCCGAGCGTGAGCGTCGCGAGTGGCGAAAG
Organism: Halorhabdus sp. CUG00001; assembly: GCF_009797925.1. NCBI lineage: Archaea > Methanobacteriati > Methanobacteriota > Halobacteria > Halobacteriales > Haloarculaceae > Halorhabdus > Halorhabdus sp. CUG00001. Next base: position 2,231,681 of record NZ_VOLB01000001.1, on the reverse strand, counting down.
CAACGAGACGTCTCCGCCGAGCCGGGCGACGGGGCACTGTCGCGAGCGGAAGCCCGACGGGACGAACTGATCCGGCAATGGGACATGGTGACGCCCAGTGCGACCACGATCGGTCGCCCGGATCGCCCCGGTGACGACCTCGATGACTCACTGCGGCGACTCCACAACGAGCAACATCCCGCCATGGCCGGCCACGCCGAACGGATGCACCGCCTCGATAAGGCCCGGATCACCCACGCGCTGTGTAACGCCCTGGATCTGACGCCCTGGGAACGCGATCGCGTGCTTGGCATCGTGACCGAGATCGACCTCACGGCGTTTGGCAGCCAGCGAGCGATCCCCAAGGTCGCTCTAGTGGTCATCCAGCACGTCGTCGACAGCGAGCGCCAGGGGGCACTCGGCCTGGACGACCCCGAGCGACTCGCCGCACTGACGCCCGACGAGATGGCTTCACTGTACGATCACTTCCAGTCGATCACCGACGACGAGCGATACCGGCAGTTGATCGACAGCTACGGGCTGGACATGACCAGCGTCAACCGACTCGATCGGGTTTTAGACGAGCAACTCGACGAGCAGGGGCTTCGAGACGCCGTCTTCGGTCGCTCCGGTCAAAACGTCAAGCGGTGGGCAATTGCCGAGGAAAGCGACGCGGACACTGCCTAGGCGGTTGCACCACGACGCCGGAGACACGCAACCGACACCGGCTCGTCGGGACTGCCGACGGATGTCACAGTCAGTGCTTGGCGGCCGGTCGCTGTTCAGAGGGAATCGCCATCGGTATATCGCTCAGTGCCCCAGAGAAGACAAGAAATGGTTCACGTGAGCGTCATCGGCTGTGGCCACATGGGCGGGGCGATCGTCCGTGGGCTCGCCGACAGCGAGCACCGGGTGACGGCCTGCGACGTCGAGGAATCGGCGCTTGAAGAGCTAGCCGGAGTCGCCGAGGAGACGACGACCGACCTCACGGAGGCGGCCGAGGCTCCGGTCGTCGTCCTCGCCATCGAGCCGGATATCGTTGGGGCTCTCCTGGGGGACCTGTCTCTCGGTACCGACCAGACCGTCGTCTCGGTGGCAGCAGGGATTTCGACGGCGTTCCTCGACGCACGAACGGAGGCCACAGTCGTCCGGATGATGCCCAATGTGGCGGCCGAGTACGGCGAGATGGCCGCAGCAGTCTCGCCCGAGCCGGGAGCGAACGTCGCCACGTTGCTCGATGACCTGGGGACGTGGGTGCCCATCGACGAGGCCCACATGGATCTCGCGACGGCGATCAACGGCAGCGGGCCGGCCTTCGTCTTCTACCTGATCGGTGCGATGGCCGAGGCGGGCATCGACGGTGGGCTCGATCCTGACGCCGCCCACGCCCTCGCGGCACAGACGTTCAAAGGGGCCGCCGAGACCGTCCTCCAGAGCGAGACGGGCGTCGACGAGTTGATCGACGCCGTCGCGACGGAAGGCGGCACGACGATCGAGGGCATGGAGGTGCTGTGGGACAGCGACGTCGAAGCCGTCCTCGGCGAGACGGTGGCCGCCACCAAAGAGCGATCGGCGGAGATCACCAGCGAGGTCGGCGATGAGTGAGTTGATGGGGGCCACAGGTTCACTCGAATCGCTACTCACCAGCGGAACTTGACCCCCGTCGTGGAGAGAGACTGCGTTGGAATGACGCTTCGCTTGGGTGTAGAAGATGAACTGAAACCAGTTCTGGGTGGATGGGTCTCGGTGGGCCACATTCTCGGACGCGTTCGCAGAGGGGCATGGACAGCCTCAAATACCGATATTCGTCATAGTGACCACGCTGCGTAAACAATTGCCGCTATTGTGACCGATCCGACGATGAGGCGTAGATTGCTTGTCCAAGCAGCGACCGCAATCAAACTCCAGAGGGCCACGAGTAAACCTGCCTCCGCGGGTTTTTGTTGTCGCCACCTGGTATATGTCGTTGTCAAACCGGCGACGACCACAACCCCGAATAGTAGTTGGCCAAGCCACAGGAGGCTCCATCCCATAACGCCCACGGAGAGTACAGTGACGACACTATTTGATACTCTATAATCCATACTCGATATCTATTCTCTGATTGTATTATTCTCCATATGAATCTGCGCGTGAGCGATATACGAAATCCACGTTGGAGATGGTTGTAGTGTACCGACCGAACTCGTTACGGATCGTAGTAGGTTTGTCCGTCGCCCATTTGGCACACTACAATGAGACACGCCACTCTGATCGATCACCAAAGTGGGCAGACATCCTACACACGGGACGGCACTGACGATTGCGCAACCGCCGAGCGCTGGTCGGCGGAGATCACCAGCGAGGTCGACGATGACTGAAACGGAACCCCTTGCAGCAGAGACGATCGAACGTGCCCGCGAGCAGGCCGCGGGTGCAAAACGCGTGGTCGTCAAGGCCGGAACCAACTCCCTGACGGACGACGACTCGAACCTCGACGACGCCAAACTCGACAAACTGGTCGACGACGTGGTGGACCTCCTCGAACACGACAAAGAGGCCATCCTCGTCTCCTCGGGAGCGATCGGGGCCGGCCAGGGGCGAGTCGAATCCGAGACCGATACCGTCGAGGCCTCCCAGGCACTCTCGACGGTCGGCCAGAGCCACCTGATGCGCCGGTACACGGAGAGTTTCGAGCGCTACGACCGCAAGGTTGCCCAGATCCTGGTCACGCAGGCCGATCTCGACGATCCCGAGCGGTTCACCAACTTCCACAACACGATCGAGACCCTCCTTGATTGGGGTGTCGTCCCGATCGTCAACGAGAACGACGCCATCGCTATCGAGGAAATCCAGATCGGCGACAACGACATGCTTTCGTCGTCGATCGCGGTCGGCATCGACGCGGACCTGCTGGTGACGTTGACGGACGTCGATGGAGTCTACACGGGCAACCCGAAAGACGATCCGGAAGCACAGAAGATCGAGGCCGTGGGGACAAATTACGGCGCGATCCAGCAGATCGTCCAGCAGAGTTCCAGTGATGGCTTTGGCGGGATCACGACCAAAGTCGAGGGCGCGCGGTCGGTCAACGAACACGGCAGCCCGGCCGTGATCGCGGGATCGGCCGAGCCAAACGTCCTCGAACGGATCGCCGAAGGTGAACCGGTGGGCACAATATTCCTGCCTGTCAACGGGGCCTACGATGACTGACGGAGACACCGAACGCAAGGTCGAGGCCGCCGAAAAAGCGGCACTCGAACTCGCAAACGTCGACGACGCCGACCGCAACGCCGCCCTGGCGGCGATCGCCGACGCCATCGACGAGCACCGCGAAGCGGTCATCGCGGTCAACGACGAGGACGTCACGACCGCCGAGGAACTGCTCGAAGCCGGCGAGTACACCCAGGCGTTGGTCGATCGACTGAAAGTCGACGACGCCAAGGTCGACTCCATCGTCGAGATGGTCGACAGCGTCGCCGCGATGGACGACCCGCTGGGCGAGACCCTCGAAGCGCGCCATCTCGACGACGATCTGGACCTCTACAAGGTGGCAGTCCCGATCGGGGTCATCGGCACCGTCTTCGAGTCTCGACCGGACGCACTGGTCCAGATCGCCGCCCTCGCACTGAAGTCGGGCAACGCAGTCATCCTCAAGGGCGGCAGCGAGGCCAGCCATTCCAACCGCGAACTGTTCGAGATCATCCGCGAAGCCGCCCAGGAAGTCGAGGCCATCCCGGACGGCTGGGTTCAGTTGATCGAGGCCCGCGAGGCTGTCGATACCGTTCTCGAAATGGACGACCATATCGACCTGCTGATGCCCCGGGGTTCCTCGGATTTCGTCAGTTACGTCCAGGACAACACGCAGATTCCCGTCCTGGGCCACACCGAGGGCGTCTGTCACGTCTTCGTCGACAACGAGGCCGACTTAGCGGAGGCCGTCGAGGTCGCCTACGACGCGAAGGTCCAGTATCCTGCCGTCTGTAACGCCGTCGAGACGCTGCTGGTCCACGAGGACGTCGCCAGGGAGTTCCTGCCCGCGGTCGCTGATCGCTACGCCGAGGCCGGTGTCGAACTGCGGGGCGACAAACGCACGCGGGAGATTCTCGCGGACACGGGCGTCGACGTGCTCGAAGCGACGGCCGAGGACTGGCGAACCGAGTACGGCGACCTGATCCTCGCGATCAAGGTCGTCGACTCCCTGACGGCGGCGATCGATCACATCAACGCGAACGGCTCGAAACACACCGAGTCGATTCTGACCGAGGACGAGAAAGCGGCTCGAAAATTCATGACCGCAATCGACGCCGCCAGCGTCTTCCACAACGCCTCGACGCGCTTTGCCGACGGGTATCGCTACGGCCTCGGCGCCGAAGTCGGCATCTCGACGGGCAAGATCCACGCCCGTGGCCCGGTCGGCCTGGCGGGGCTGACGACCTACAAGTACTACCTCGAAGGCGACGGTCACCTCGTGGCCTCTTATGCCGGCGAGGACGCCGTGCCGTTCACTCACGAGGATTTCGAGGGGCCCTTCTAGAGACGAGCACCCGGAAGGTCCCACCTGGAGAAGCTATGGGTGCGACAGGACAGAGCCTCTTGCTGTTCAATCCCGAAATATTCGGCTGTTGACCGAGCTCACCCCACTCTTGTCTGGCCTGCCGAACGGCAGTCGCTGTCCCCGAGGCGGTTCACCGGTAGGCGGCTTTGATTCCGTCCAACAGCACAGTGGGGTCGCGATAGTGTTTGCTGATCGGCGGGATCCCCCCCTTATCGAGATCGAGGAACTCGTAGACGGCAGTCATCGCCGACCGAACGGAGTACTCGACGGTGAACACCACGTCACGGTCCAGCTCGGCATATTGGCCGAGAAAGGCGAGGTTGTTCGAGCCGTCGGGGACGACCTTCGGCCGGTCGCCAGGGGTCCGGGGTTGGAAGTGTGCCGTGATGAACGGCATCATACAGGGGATACAGTTGACGTCCTCGAGGATCTCCGGGAGTCGGTCCTCGCAGTCGAGGTGGTAGCACAGTTCTTCGAGAATCTCCCGGCCCGTACACTCGGACATCTTCTTCTCGACGTAGTTGCCCTTCCGGTCGGGGAACAGCGCGTAGCCCCAGAAAATCTTCACGTCGTCGGGTTGGTTCGCAAAGTGAGGCTGGGCGGCGACGACAGTCGACAGGAGCCAGTTCGAGTCGACGTAGGTCACCAACCCGTTTCCCGGTTGTTCCCGCGTGAACTCGACGATGTGCTCGAACAGGTCGGTGTTGTGCAACGTGACCGTAAAGGACTCCCACTTGGTCTCCTGGACGTTGCCGGCGAACACCTCGGGATTCCCGAACTGTGGATTGTCCTCGGCGAGATTTCGCCAGAGCTCCCAGGACGCCCCGGTCTCGTTCGTTTCGGGCGCTTCGTCCATCGCCCCGAGGTCGGACCCATCGGTCATCGAGCCGTTCGTGACGAACACCATGTCCGTCGGATCGACGCCGACGGTTTCGTGGCCGTCGTCGGTCTCCACGTGGATGCGCTCTACCGTCCGGCCCTCACGCGAGGTGACGATGTCCATGTCGGTCACCTCGGTGTCGTAGTGGAAGTTCACGTCGTGGTCGTCGAGCCACCGCCGGAGCGGGAGGATCATCGAGTCGTACTGGTTGTACTTCGTCCGGTCGATGCCCTCCATGGTGTGCAGGCGGGGGAACTCGTGGAAGAAGCGGTACATGTACCGGCGCACCTCGGCGACGCTGTGCCAGGGCTGGAAGGCGAAGATGGTCGCCCAGACGTACCAGAAGTTCGTCTCGAAGAACTCCTCGCGGAACCACTCCTCGATCCGGGTGTCGCCCAGGCGCTCCTCGGGCGTCGCAAGCAGGCGGGCCAACGCGAGTCGATCCCGCGTGTCAAGTTCGTACCGGGAGGCGTCGATCCGGCGACTGCCCGACATCAGCCGCGTCTCGGCGTAGGACTCGTGGATCCGGTTGAACTCGTTCATCTCCTCTTTGACGGAGCGATCGGAGTCTTCCAGGGAGGGAATCGTCCGGAAGAGGTCCCAAGTGCACTCGTAGGCGGGGAAGTTGAACATCCGCCCGCCCCGGATGACGTACCCCTCCTCGGGATCGCCAGCACCGTCCATCGCGCCGCCCATCACGTCGAGTGTCTCGTAGACGTGAATGTTCTCGCCAGGGACGTTGCCGTCCCGGATCAGGAAGGCGGCCCCGGCGAGTCCAGCGATACCGCCGCCCGCGAAGTGGGCCACACGCTCGCTGGCCCGGGGCTTGCGGGGACGTTTCCGGACGGTCATCGGTCTCCCTCCAGCACGTCACTCGCGGTTCTGCGTGCGATGCTCGGGTCGACCCTCAGTAGTGCGATCATAGCTGGTCCCTCGTGTTCGATGGCGACGGATCACAACTCGCATCGTCCGTCGGCTCTACACACATGGTACTACGACCGCCCCGGTGCTAACAGTTTGCAGGATATATCCTGCTGCTTATCCATCGGATCTCTCGTCGATTCTCAGGCAGACCCGGCGATCGTCCGTTCGACCAACTGGCGTTGTCCCCGCCGTAGCCGCTCTGAAAGGGCCGATGTCGTCGAATCGAGTTCGTCGGCGAGATCCGAGAGCGTCGCGTTTCGCGGCACGTCGAAGTAGCCCATCCGAGCGGCAACGAGAAGCGCCTCGTGTTGGGGCCTGGTCAGGCCGTAGTCGTCGGCCGGATCGGCCTCGGTCTCGAAGAGACGTAACGGACGAAACTCGACATCGCTTCCGCCACAGGCGTTGCGGAACGCATCGAGGTCGCTTCGGTCCGCGAAACGGGCACTGACTTTCCACCCGCGTCCGGTTACCACCGCCCCGATCGGATGGGTCCTGAGGTCGACGAGTTGGGTGTAGACGCCAGTCGGATCCTCGTCGAGCCTGACCCGGTATCTGGATTCGACGTACGCTGACTCGAGGGCGACGTACTCACGGATCAGTGCCCGCTCATCCAGGCGCTCCTCGAGGCGGTCGGGGTCGACACCCGTCACCGAGAACACCAACGCGGGGACCGCCTTCGTCCCGGAGATCACGTCGTCGACGTGAAGCACGGTTTCGAGGTCGCTGGCGACCGCTGTGAGGGGGAGGGTCGACGAGAGTAGTTCGAACTCACAAACGAGGCTCATAGTTGCTGATTTGGCACGTGCCGAGTTAATGCCGACGCATAATTCTGTTGAGAGGAACTGCTACTGGGAAAGCAAACCACGTGTATCGCATCGGCCAATCGAAGGCGGACGGTGAGAGCGAACGTGATAGACGACAACTCGCCGGCTAAGCGTCACGGCTTTGGCCCCGAGACGGCTACGATAGCCCATGAATCAGTCTGCTCGGCCACGCCGCCTCCGAACCGACGGGATCAGACCCCTCCTCAGCGAGACCGACCTGGAGGCGTCGGATCTGATCGCCCCCATCTTCGTGGATGCGACGACCGACGAACGCCGCCCCATCGAGACGATGCCCGGCCACGAGCGCGTGCCCGTCAGTGCGGCCGCCGAGCGCGTCGCAGAAATCCGCGAGACGGGCGTCGAGGCCGTCATCGTCTTTGGCGTGCCCGAATCGAAAGACGACGAGGGATCCCGTGCCTGGGTCGAGGACGGCGTGGTCCAGAAGGCGGTCCGAAAGATTTCCCGGGAGACGGATGCTTACGTCATCACCGACGTCTGTCTCTGTGAGTACACCGACCACGGCCACTGTGGGATCCTCGAAGCAGACGCTCGCGGGGAGCCGACGCTGACGGTCGACAATGACGCGAGCCTCGACGTGCTGGCCCGGACAGCCGTCTCACACGCCAAAGCGGGCGCGGACATGGTTGCCCCATCCGCGATGATGGACGGCATGGTCGGGGCGATCCGCGAGGAACTGGACGAGGCCGGCCACACCGAGGTCCCGATCATGAGCTACGCCGCCAAGTACGAGTCGGCCTTCTACGGCCCATTCAGGGATGCCGCCGACGGCGCACCCGCCTTCGGCGACCGCCGCCACTACCAGATGGATCCCGCCAACGCCCGCGAGGCCATGCGCGAGGTCGAACTGGACGTCGAGGAGGGTGCCGACGTGTTGATGGTCAAACCCGCACTGCCGTACCTCGATATCGTCAGAGACGTCCGGGAGCGCTTCGACCATCCCGTGGCGGCCTACAACGTCAGCGGTGAGTACGCAATGGTACACGCCGCGAGCGAGCAGGGGTGGCTCGATCTGGAGGAAACCGCGTACGAGTCGCTACTCTCGATCAAACGGGCCGGCGCGGACCTGATCCTGACGTATTTCGCCGAGGACCTGGCCACGCACCTCTGAGTTACCCCGAACCCGGTCTCGACGCCGGCAGTGAGTTTTATGCCGTCACGCCTGGCAGTCAAGATCATGGCAGCTGAGAATGCCGACGGCGACCTCGAACTGGTGATGGCGATCGTCCGGCCGGAGAAGTTGAGCGAGGTCAAAGCCGCGCTGGCGGCAGCCGGCGCGCCGTCGCTGACGGTCACCCAGGTTTCCGGTCGCGGTTCCCAGCCAGCCAAGACGAGCCAGTGGCGCGGCGAAGAGTACGTCGTCGACCTCCATCAGAAGATCAAAGTCGAGTGTGTCGTCGAGAGCGACCAGACCGAGACCGTCGTCGAAGCGATCGAAGAGGGTGCCCACACGGGCGAGAAAGGCGACGGCAAGATCTTCGTGTTCCCGGTCAGCAACGCGATTCAAGTCCGGACCGGCGACCGCGGCGTCGACGCGCTCTGATCGCCGACCCCGACGCTCGGCCCCCACATTTTCGATTGGATCCGGCGCGCGCGCCGTTTCGACCTGCTTGAACGCGACAGCGATGGCTCCCCCACTCGACGATCGTCCAGTTCGCCGGAGTACTCGATGGGACCACTTGACGAACAACAACCTTATACAGATAATATTCTATTGCAGTTTGGACACTTGTCCTATTATGCCTCCGAAATAAAAACGCGTTCACCCAAGGAATTATATACCATCTGTTCCTGGGGCCGAACCGAGATGGCAACCACGAACGTTGCTGAATACGGCAGAAAAGCAGACGGAATAGCAGAAATAGCGTCGAACGCTGAAATGGAGGTGTCGTAGATGGCAGTCGGTGGTGAGATAGCCAGCGGCATCAACATGGTGTGGGCGTTGACGGTGGCGTTTCTCATCTTCTTCATGCAGCCCGGGTTCGCGCTGCTTGAGGCCGGACAGGTGCGGGCCAAAAACGTCGGGAACGTCCTGATGAAGAACATGACCGACTGGACGCTGGGCGTGATCGCGTACTTCCTGTTGGGGTACGGGATCGCCGGGATCGTCGGCCCGGCGACCAGCGGCGGCGGCATCGACGTCGGTGCCGCCTTCGCCTACTGGGGCAGCCCCGGCGGCTGGGTCACCTGGCTGGTCGGTGCCGTCTTCGCGATGACGGCGGCGACGATCGTCTCCGGCGCGGTCGCCGAGCGGATGGACTTCAGGGCCTACGTCGTCGTCGCCTTCGTGATGACCGCGTTCATCTACCCCGTCAGCGAGGCGTTCGCGTGGTGGGATGGCTTGCTGGCCTCGGGCGGGTTCCTCGGCGAAGCGATCGGCACCGGCTACCAGGACTTCGCCGGTGCAACGGTCGTTCACATGCTCGGCGGGATCGCCGGGCTCGTGGGCGCGTACATGGTCGGTCCCCGCAAGGGCCGCTACGACGACAACGGCAACAGCCAGCCGATCCCCGGCCACTCGATGCTGCTTGCCGTTCTCGGGACGCTGATCCTGGCCTTTGGCTGGTACGGGTTCAACGTCGGGACGTCGTCGATCTTCAACGCCAGCGGCGAACTGCTGAGTGCCAAACTCGGCCGCGTCGCGCTGAACACCACGCTCGGCATGGGCGGCGGTGGAATCGCTGCGATGGCAGTCTCGTCGTACTGGCAGGGCAAGCCGGATCCGCTGTGGACCGCAAACGGGCTGCTGGCCGGACTCGTCGCCGTCACCGGCGCGGTCCCCCACGTCGAGTGGTGGGGCGGCCTCATCCTCGGCCTGCTGGCCGGGGCACTCGTGCTGCCGACGTTCCGGTTCACCGTCGACACGCTCAAGATCGACGACGTGTGTGGCGTCTTCGCCGTCCACGGCATGGCCGGCGGCCTCGGCACGGCGCTGATCCCGGTCTTTGCGACGGCCGGGTTCTCGGGCACGCAGCTCGTGATGCAGATCGTTGGCGTGGTCGTGATCGGCCTCTGGGCCGTGATCGGCAGCGTGATCGCCTTCGGCCTCGCCGACCTGCTGTTCGGCCTTCGAGTCACCGACGAAGAGGAGACCGTCGGCCTCGACGAGGGCGAACACGGCGTCACGGTCTACCCCGAGTTCGTCGGCGGCGAACCCGGTTCGATCGGGAGCGGCCCGACTGTCAGTCCCGACGGGGGCAAAGTCCGGACCGACGGCGGTCGCTCGCCCAACGGAGGTGAACACGAATGAGTGACGACGACATCAAGCTGATTATGGCGATGATCCGGCCCGATCGCCTGGGGGCCGTCAAACAGGCCTTAGCGGAGATCGGAGCCCCCTCGCTGACGGTAACCCAGGTGTCTGGCCGGGGCTCCCAGGCCGCAAAGAAGGGCCAGTGGCGCGGCGAAGAGTACGTGGTCGACCTGCTCCAGAAGGTCAAAATCGAGTGTGTCGTCTCCGAAGTCCCTGCCGAGGACGTGGTTGAGGCGATCCGGGAGGCGGCCCACACCGGCGAGAAAGGCGACGGGAAGATATTCGTCCTCCCCGTCGAGGACGCCGTGCAGGTCCGCACCGGCGAGAGCGGCCCCGAAGCAGTCTGAGAACACGGGGACGCCATGGACATAGACGACACCGATCGCGCGCTCGTCGATGCCCTCATGGCGGACGGTCGGGCGTCGATCCAGGCACTCGCCAGCGAGGCGGGTGTCGCCGTCGAGACGGCCGATCGTCGGATCGAAGCCCTCGAAGACGCCGGCGTCATCGAAGGCTACACTGCCCAGGTCGATTACGACGAACTCGGGTACGACGTGACCGCCGTCGTCCGACTACGGGTCGGCGAGTCGACCGAAACCGTCGGCGAGACGCTCGGGGACTATCCCTGGGTTCGTTCGGCATACGAAGTGACCGGCGAGGACGACTGCATCCTGGTCGGGACCGTCCGCGATACCGACGACATGCACGGGAAGGTGGCCGAACTGCTGACCGAGCCGACGGTCCGGTCGGTCACCGTCGACGTGGTGCTGGACACCGTTCGGGCGGGCGAGCCGATTCGATTGGGCGACTCGGACGATTGAATCACCCAGTCGATCCGGGTGGGCGCTTGGCCGTAGCCGTCGAACGGTCGACGATATTTTGGCAGTTGATCATACACGTCGCATATGGGCCGACATCGTTGGGCCGTGGCATTGCTTTCCGAATTAGACGAGGCTGGCCGTCGTCGACTGGCCGGTGAAGCGCTGGCTGTCGCGGGGACGCTCATCACGGTCGGCATCGTGGTTGCTGGAGCGCTGTATCCCGACTACTCGATACACACCCAGACGATCAGCGAACTCGGGGCGACCGGGCCGTCGGGGGAACGGTTCCAGCCTGCCGCGGCGGTGTTTACGCTGGCGATGGCACTTTCCGGCGTGCTTGTGGTTTTGGCCGGTACCGTGGCTCGATCGGAACTCGGCCGACGGCTGGCGAGTGCACTCGTGATAACGGGGACCGGTGTCGTCGGGGTCGCCGTGTTTCCGTTGGACGTCGGTGGTCCACACGCCATCGCCGCACTGGTTGCCTTCGCCGGTGGCGGTCTGACGGCCCTCTTTGCGGCCTGGGAGACACGAGGCGCGATTCGCTGGCTATCGGTCCTGTTCGGTGCGAGCGCGCTGGTGGCACTGCTGGCCTTTCTGGTACTCGGTGGGGAGACGCCACTCGGACGCGGCGGGCTCGAACGGGTGGTGAGTCTCCCGATTCAGTGCTGGACGATCGTCTTCGGTGGGTGGCTCATCGGAACCGCACACGAGCATTCCGATCGTGACCCACGGACGTGAGATGCCGCTGATTTCTCCCGATCAGGAGCGATCGACTCCGACAGCGCGAACCGAGGCACCATCGGCGTCGATTTTGAGCGGGAGCGCCCGGAGTTCGAACCGCGTGTCGACGGCCCCGAGGTTCCGCAAATTCTCGAAGAGCAACAGCCCCGATCCCAGCAGTGCGTGATGGGCCGGGAAGCCCTCGGGCTCGGCATCGCTGGCCCCGTCGCTGGGTGTCGGATCGGGATTGAGCGTATCGAGTGCGACCGCCAGGTCCTGGTCGGCACAGCGTTCGGCGGCCGCTGGCGAGAGAGACGGGTGATCGAGGTAGCGGTCGGTGTTCCAGTGGTCGTCCCAGCCGGTCCAGAACACGAGACAGTCGACTGCCGATTCGACTTTCGGCACGCGATCGGCCGGGATCGCCTCGCGGGCCTCGACATCCCGGCAGTCGACCCGGCGGGCGGTCCGGACGAACGATTGGGGATCGAATTCGTCGAGCGTGCGACCGCCGGGGACGATGTGGGCCGGGGCGTCGACGTGCGTGCCAGTGTGTGAGCCCAAGGAGAGACGGGACTCTCGATAGCCATCCGACTCGTGGGTGGCGACCGGCTCGACGCTGACGGGTGGATCGCCGGGATAGGTCTGCATCCCGGTCTCGATCGGGTGGGTGAGATCGCGCATACGTGAACGGCGACGGCAGGCACAGTAAAGCCACGGGCACCCCGCGAACGATCGGGGCGCGTTCGTCGTCAAGTACTTTCGACTGCCGGCCGAACCGCCGCCCATGAACCACGATCGCTCACGGGACCTGTACGATCGCGCGCTGTCGGTCGCCCCGGGCGGGGTCAACTCCTCGGTCCGGGCGATCCAACCGTACCCCTTCTTCGTCGAGCGCGGCGACGGCGGCCACGTCATCGACGCCGACGGCAATCGCTATCTCGACTTCGTGATGGGGTATGGCCCGCTCCTGCTGGGTCACGACCTGCCCGAGCAAGTCCAGTCGGCCATCCAGCAGCGCGCGGCCGAAGGGCCGATGTACGGCACGCCCACCGAAGTCGAGGTCGAACTCGCGGAGTTCGTCGCGCGCCACGTCCCCAGCGTCGAGATGGTCCGGTTCGTCAACTCGGGGACCGAAGCGACCGTTTCGGCCGTCCGGCTGGCCCGTGGCTATACGGGCCGGGACAAGATCGTCATCATGCAGGGGTCCTATCACGGCGCTCAGGAGTCGACCCTCGTCGAGGGCGAGGGTCACCATACCCAGCCCTCCAGCCCGGGCATTCCCGAGAGCTTCGCCGAGCACACGATTACGGTCCCGTTCAACGACGAGGCATACGTCGAGGGCGTCTTCGAGAACCACGGCGACGAGATCGCGGCCGTCCTGACCGAGCCGATTCTGGGCAATCACGGCATCGTCCATCCCGTGGAGGGCTATCACGAGACCCTGCGGGACCTCTGTGACGAGTACGGCTCGCTGCTCGTCTTCGACGAGGTAATCACGGGCTTCCGAGTCGGCGGCCCGCAGTGTGCCCAGGGCAAGTTCGGGATCGAGCCCGACGTGACCACGTTCGGAAAGATCGTCGGCGGCGGCTTCCCGGTGGGTGCGATCGGCGGGAAAAGCGAGATCATCGAACAGTTTACGCCCGCCGGCGACGTCTTCCAGTCGGGCACCTTCTCCGGCCATCCGGTGACGATGGCCGCGGGGCTAGAGACACTCCGGTACGCGACAGAGAACAACGTCTGGGAACAGGTCAACGACCTCGGCCGGCAGATGCGGGCGGGCCTGACCGATATCGTCGAGGATCGAGCCCCGGAGTACACCGTCGTCGGGACGGACTCGATGTTCAAGGTGATCTTCACCCGGGACGGCGAGAATGGCGAGAACCACTGCGGATCGGGCTGTCGCCAGCGGGAATCCTGTCCGAGCTACGAGACCTGTCCGAAACACGGGACCGACGTCGATCGCGCCGAGACCGAGCGCTGGGAGCGCCTGTTCTGGCCGGCGATGAAGGAGGAGGGTGTGTTCCTCACCCCCAACCAGTTCGAGTCACAGTTCGTCTCTGCCGCTCATACTGAGGGCGACATCGAGGAAGCGCTTGAAGCGTACAAGGAAGCGTTGTAGCGCGGCGTCAGCCTGAGGCAACAAGGTTCTTTCCGAAGACAGCGAAACAGCGGTATTCCTCTCGAAATTATAGGATCGACCTGTGCAGAGTGTGGGCTTAGCAAGCGAGTAATGTTCGTCCCGCATCTTGAACTGCGGAACAACCTACATGTGAGTTGCTAACGTACCGCTGGCACTTTCATTGGGTCTCGATAACTATTCTTGAGCGGGATATGCCTCTACAGGCGGAGCAGGCCGAGTGCCTTGGGGTCGTTCGGAAGATCGATAGTACCTAAGCGAAGTTCTGGGTATATCGGGCTACAAGTCCACCGTCTACAGAGTTGAACGCGGCATGTCTCGCTGAAGTTGTACCCAGAACTTCTTTGAATCACTATCGACGCCACGGGCAGACGGCGCGAAGCGCCATCGACGCCGAGGCCCCTTCGCTGTATCAAGATTGCTTCCCACTCTCGTATATCCGTGATCCATCCAAAACTATAATAGAGTGTGGAGACTACTATCGGATATGACAGACCAGGGTCTCGAATCGTGGACGAAGGACATGACGGCCCGCGAACGCGTCAGGGAGATCGCAACGACGCTCACCGAACCGCAATCCGTCGAGTGGGTGCGCGACCAGGCGCAGGTCTCCGCCTGGCAGACCGCCAAAGACGAGTTGGAGATGCTCGTCGAATTCGGGCAAATCCACGCCATTGAGGGTGACGACGGAAACACGAAGTACGCGCCGAATTACCAGCGACGCTATTTCGACGAAGTGGCCGAGTTGATCAACAGTCACACGCGCGAGGAACTGCGTGAGGAGATCGCCACGATCCAAGAGACAATCGACGAATGGAAGCGTGAATTCGACGTCGAATCCCGAGACGAACTCGAATCGACGCTGGCCGACAACGAGCTTACCAGTGAAGCTGTTCGGGACCGCAACAGCGTACTCCGTCAGTGGGAGCGCCACGAGGACAACAAACGACTCCTCAAGCACGCGCTGGAACTCTACGACGATGCTCGGTCGCTCTATCCCGGAGGGAACGCGTCCTCGACTTCTTCAGTCTCACTCACTCAGTAGTCCCGATGATCTTCCTCGCTAATCGCGCGAACCTCGATACACGGACGCTCCTCACGCGACTCCACAACAAACTTCAGACCCAGGCCACTGACGAGACGTCGCCGATTGAACAGGTCTGGTATCATACCTCAGAAGGGAACAAAGTCGGCGTCCAGGCGAGGATCACTCCCAGCGTGTTCCTCGGGACGTCCTACCCTGCCGAGGAAGCTGAGCTGCAAGTCTCGTTCGATTTTCCCGCGGACGCCGCCCACGATTATTATTCTATTCAGTGGGTCGAGTCAGAACGTGAACTCATGCTCGGATGGCATCAGGACGAAACCCATATGGATCTCGGAGAGTGTCATTTCCAGATCGATTACAACGGGGAGACAGTACAACGAGAGCGTGCAGCATTTCTCGATGTCCATCCGCTCAATGTCTTTGATCGACGAATCGATGATCTCGTGGACATCCTCGATGTGATCGACTGGGATGACGACATCCCCAGCGTCTCGAAGGAAGACGTTCAGTGAGACAGCCGCTCCTCACGAATCCGGTTCTCTCATGTGCTCGTGGTGCTTGATGAAGGCACGAAGGTCTTGCCGGACATAGTGAAACAGTCGCTATCGAGGAATGGACACAACCGCTCGTGCTGAATACGCGCGCTTCATCTTGCACGGCAACCAGTAATAATATCTAGAATCTGACCGTTGTTTCGCTCAGTTAGGGAAGAGCCAATGACGATTACGCAGTCCTTCCGCTCCATCATCCCAAAACTTGCTCATGTGAGTACCTCGACGACATCCTCAGCACTGAACAGTTTCAGATCGTCGCGTTCCGCAGCGGCTTCTTCGACTGCCGACATGAACCCACTCCGGGAAAGGAGCGCATACGTCTCGACCCGATTGCCTCCGTCTTTGGGCGTCCATCGGAGTTCCTCGACGTGGTTCTGGAGCTTGGAGAATGCGTCGTACCCGAGCGGAGCCTGCGTGAACTTACACTCGCCGGCGATCAGCGTCTCGCCCGTCGTGAGGCCCATCACGTCGTTCCCGTGATCGTCGTACCACCACTGTCCCGTCCCCGTTATATCTCCGCATCGACGATAGTATTTTCCATGATCGTACTCTGAATATGATACTTTGAGCGTTGATACGCTAAGGTAGCATAATTGAATCGGCGACCACCACACGACCGAAGAGACAGATGCCGTCGGAACAACCGATCCGTCGTGAACGACTTCCCGCTCTATCGTCGCGACTGGAAGGATGTTTTCACAGATCTGAGGCTGGCCCAGATCGTCTGTGAACGGACGAATCGGGACACGATTCGGGTCTTTCGGACCCCTGAACAGTCCGCCCCCGAACGCGCCGTCGAAGCGATCTATCGAACCATCGTCAACAACATCTTGAACCGCTCCTCGGCAGCGACGGCGTGAGGTGTATCCGCGGGAAAGACGATCGATTCGCCCGCCGTCAGTTCGTGGTCGGTCCCGTCGATGGTGACGCGTGCCGTGCCATCGAGCACCTGCAGGAGTGCCTCGTGGGGAGCCGTATGCTCGCTGATCGTCTGGCCCTCGTCACAGGCAAAGACCGTCAGCGTCGCGGCCTCCCGGTCGACTAAGGTTCGGCTGACGATCGCCCCGTCCTGATAGTCCAGCAAGTCCGCAACTTCGAGTGCCGATCCGGCCAAGTCCGCGAGTTGATTGTCGCTCATACCCGTCGTTCGGCCGGCCCACGCTTGGGGCTGCTGGTGAACATATTCGGCAACCGGAGCGACCGATAGGGCTACGGAACTGGGCAGTGAGCTCCCACTATGCGCGTCAGCGTCATCGGCGGGAGCACAGTCGGCCCGGAACTGGCCGAACAGGCTCGTGCTGTCGGCCGACTGTTGGCCGAGCGCGACCACGAGATCGTCTGTGGTGGGCGCGGTGGCGTGATGAAGGCAACCTGTCGCGGGGCCAGCGAGGCCGGCGGCCATACGATCGGCATCCTTCCGGGGGACGATCGATCCGCGGCCAACGAGTACGTCGAGACGGCGATCGCCACGGGGTTGGGCAACGCCCGGAACGCACTGGTCGTCATGAACGGGGACGCCGCCATCGCGATCGACGGGGGAACGGGCACGCTCTCGGAGATCGCACTGGCACTGGACGCTGGCAAGCCGGTTGCGGGTCTACAGACCCACGACGTTGCTGGCGTCGAGGCGGTCACGTCGCCGCGAGCGGCCGTCGAATACGTCGAACAGGGAAGACAGGAGTGACGAGACGGCGGCGTCACTCGCCGGTCGCCACGAGCGCGAAGACCCACAGCAGCACGAACGGATACGTAAGGAGCTGAACGACCGAGAGGTCACTCCAGACGGGCGGGACGAAGAGGGCGACACCGATACCCAAGAGCGCGCCACCGACCGCGATCGGCCCCTGGTGTTGGCTTCGCGCCGATCGGTCGACCGTCGAGAGGAAGAACAGGGCCGAGACGAAAAAGACCGCGAGGGTAAAGACGATCTCAGTGACGGGAACTGTCTCACTCGTGAGCGCTCGCCAGGACCCCACGAGAAACGCCCCGAACAGTGCCATCGTCACGCCAAGTCCGCCGTTAACGGCGATCCGCCGCGGATCGACGCCGAACCGTGCCGTGGCCATACGCTATTCCCGGCCAGCGACGGCAAGTGCGTTTCCCCTCAGTTTGCGTTCGGTTTGACTGTCGGCACCGAGGACGTTCTTGGCATTGAATAGAATACTCTTTTGAGAGTTCGATGTGATCGGTGAACTATGGATCGGATCGAATTCCTGTTTTTGGCGACCACATTGTGGTTTGTCTCTATCCATACCTGGATGCAATTGTACCCGCCCAAGGGCTTCTGGTTGGGGGCCCCATTCGTCATCGCTTTCGCCGCCTACTATGTCATCCCCGTATACGTCGTCTGGCGGTTCACCGAAGACCTTCGTGAACGTGTCTGGCAGCGCTGGCTAGCGTTCGTCAGACGTCGATAACAGCTCTCAGGCCAGCCACTCGACAAAGGTTCCCTCCAGTAGCGTCTCGCGCTGCCGGGCGATGTATTGTGACTGCATGCCCCAGATCGCCTCACCCAGCGGTACCCCGGCCTGGACCTGCTGGCTCACGATGTCGTGTTTGTACCGGGCAGGTGTCAACCGCCGGTCGAGGCGTTCGCGGAGTGGCTCGATGTATCGTTGGGCCTGCTCGGTCGAGAGACCCCGGAGTTCGAGTCCGTCCCGGGCGTATTCGAAGAGGTCGGCGTACAGTTCCTCGATGGCCGTCGTCTCGCCGTCGTCCGTGAGCCAGGTCAACTCCGCTTCGAGCCCATCACGGGCCGCCGCATAGAAGTTCTCCCGTGCCGTCTCCCAGTCGAGATCCCGTACGGGGTGGTCCCGGCGTGGCAGGCTCTCCAACAGGCCGCCGAAGACCGCTTCGAAGGCCACCGCGTCCCTGATCGTCGGCTGGCCGGGCAGGGGTCGAAATTCGATGCGGGCGTTGGCGTCCGACCGCGTTGCCCCGTCGAAGACCGGCCGGATCCAGCGCCAGTAACTGCCGTGTTTGTGTCGGACGTGAGCAAAGCGATCGTCGAAGCGTTGGCCGGTCTCGACGTCCATCGGGACGATCAACGGATCGGCGACGATGCGATCGATAGCTTCCTCGACGGATTCGAGGTCCCGGGGGAAGGTGACTTTCGGCTGGACGTCACTGCCGTCGGGCGGGTTGAGGACGGACTCGAAGACACCGATCCGGTGTTCCATGTGGGCGTCGGCGACGATCTCGCGATCGCGGGCGTCTCCGTCGTAACACTCCGGTGGAAAGAACGGGGAATTCACACCCAGGGCGAGCAGCGGGCCAGCGATCCGCAGGGCGTACTGGAAATACGTCGGGAGGTCGGGGGCGTGAGGGATCTGGTAATGGGGCTGGATCGACGTGATCAGACTCTCGGGCATCACGGTGTCTGCCTGCACCGAGACGTGTGGGGCATCGAGTTCGAACGCACACGGGTAGTCGGTGTTGGCGATTGCGTGATACCGGACGCTGTCAGACATGTTCGTCCCGATGCGGATGCCGTCCTCTGCAACGGAGTCACAGAGATACGCGGTGGCTGTCTCACCGTTTGGCGGCACCGTCCACAGGCCGTCACTGACCAGGCGGATGTCCTCGGTGTTGGCCCGTTCGAGGGCCGGCGCGAGGTTGGCCTGTAACTCCCGCTGTTGGGCGTCGAGCCCGTAGTCGTTCAACGGCTGAGGACTGGTCTGCATTTCGGCGTTGTGCAGGCCGAGTTCCTTCTCGAAGCCGATGCGTTCGAGCAACTGCCGCGGGACTCGCCGGAGGGCGTCGGTCTGTTCGTCGGCCGCGTACAGTTCGAACTCCAAGCCGACGATCGCCTGGTTGTTGTCGAACGTCCCTGCCCTGACCTCCGCTTTGAGGTCGTGGGCCTCCTGGTCGGCTCTGGCCAGGAACGCCTCGTGATCGACCGATAGCGCCTCACGGACCGCAGCGGCGAGCGCCGAGGCTGACATGCCCGCGGCTTGTTTGTCGGCTCCCTTGAACGTGGTGGGTCGACCAGTAGCGCGCCGGCCACCACACCACGCCGTGTTCCGCTACCGGTCCCAGGCCACCACGGCCACTGTGTTTTTAGTACGTTTCAATATATAAAGAAAACATTTATTTGGCCTAAATAGGTAAAATTGGCCGATGGTCCGCTCACTTAACCGGAGATCGTATATTAAAGGGATCGTAGCGAGCGGGGCGGGCATCGGGCTCGCTGGTTGTTCCTCGGGCCAGGAGACAACCGAATCCCTCCAGACGGAGCAACGGGAGACCAACACAGCGACCGAAACCCAACCGACACCCATGCCAACCGATACCGACTACGCGCCAGTCGTCGAACAGGCAGCAGTAACCGGCAGCGCCGTCGCAGCCAATCTCTTCCGCCGAGATATTGAGGTCGAATACAAAGACGACACGAAGGCAAACGTCGTGACGAAAGCAGACCGCGGGGCGCAGGCGGCGATCATGGACACGCTCGAACGACTACAGCCCGATGCGACGATCGTCGGAGAAGAAGGTGACGCAGCGAAGGAAGTGCCTGACTCGGGACTGTCGTTCGTCGTCGATCCACTGGATGGCTCGTACAACTTCACCCGGGGCAACCGTCTCTGGTGTGCCAGTGTCGCTGCAGTCGAAGAGGGCGAGCCGGTCGCAGCCGCCTCGGTCGCCCCAGCGCTGGACGACGCCTACGTCGGCACTCCGGAAGGCGTTCGCCGGAACGGCGAACCCGTCAGTGTGAGCGACCGCACCGACCCGAGCGGGTTCATGGTCGCACCGACGTACTTCTGGGGCTTCGACAGCCGTGAGCAGTTCGCCGTCGCGGCGCGTGCCGTCGTCGAGCGCTTCAGTGATCTCCGGCGGGTCGGCTCGACACAACTGGCACTCGCACTCGTCGCTGCCGGCGAGATCGAAGCCGCGATCACGAATCTCGAAACGAACCCGTGGGACACGATCGCCGGTGCAGCGATGGTCGAATGGGCCGGCGGGACGGTGACAGACCTGAACGGCGACGCCTGGGGACCGGACAGCACGGGCCTGGTCGCTTCGAACGGTGGTGCACACGATCTCGTCCTCGAAGCAACCCAAGAGATCGAAGCCGCCAAAGAGAACTAGACGACTCACTTTTAAGGAATATTAGTATTTGAACGTGGCTCGGGGCAGCACCAGGAACAGTAGGCCTGGACGAAGACACGAGTTCGTTTCAGCACCCTCGACCGCTCAGTGGCCCGCACAAACACGACGTGTGAAGGTGCAATCCCACAAGGGTCCGTCTGAAACCAATCAAACAGTGGCAGGGCCAGCGGGCCGTCCTCGCTTCAACCCCACAAGGGTCCGTCTGAAACACGGAGGTTTTCGACATAAACTGCAAGAGATGTCGCAGCTTCAACCCCACAAGGGTCCGTCTGAAACTTCCGTTCGGTCCCCAGGCAACAGACGGACTTTCTTGCTTCAACCCCACAAGGGTCCGTCTGAAACCACAGCTACCTCTACACCCAAACACTTACAGGGGCGGCTTCAACCCCACAAGGGTCCGTCTGAAACCAAGCCCATCGTTCAGGTCTGAGATTGTTTCCGTGGGGCTTCAACCCCACAAGGGTCCGTCTGAAACTTCCAGCACAGAAGGCACACTGCTCGAAGGTCGGTTGCTTCAACCCCACAAGGGTCCGTCTGAAACGAAGGGTGTGATGCCTGGGCGACAAAAGCATCCGATAGCTTCAACCCCACAAGGGTCCGTCTGAAACCATCAAAAACCGCCGGACGGATATAATGGATGATAGCGCTTCAACTCCACAAGGGTCCGTCTGAAACTTCTATTCCGAAGTCTCTTGGCCGCTTCCTTCGGTGCGCTTCAACTCCACAAGGGTCCGTCTGAAACCGCTCGGGACTGATTACATCCGGTTCATTGATGACGCTTCAACTCCACAAGGGTCCGTCTGAAACTACGCCGAAACTGGCCAATATATCGGTAGTTGGTGCGCTTCAACTCCACAAGGGTCCGTCTGAAACGCGCCACGGATTTCCCGACGCCCGGATCGCCGATCAGGCTTCAACTCCACAAGGGTCCGTCTGAAACGCAAATGAGACGTACTTTGACGTGGGCAACGTCTCGCTTCAACTCCACAAGGGTCCGTCTGAAACTCTTAGTCGAAACTGCAAGGCCAGTGGTTAGGATTGGCTTCAACTCCACAAGGGTCCGTCTGAAACCAACGTCGCTTTCAGTGCTAATCTCAAACTCACGTTGCTTCAACTCCACAAGGGTCCGTCTGAAACACGCAAATCGTAGCTCATGCTGTCCGCTGTCGTTGCTTCAACTCCACAAGGGTCCGTCTGAAACCGGTCTCACTGTCTCCCGGAGCAGCGGAGGCAGGGACGCTTCAACTCCACAAGGGTCCGTCTGAAACCATGCTTTGAGTGCGATTAGTCGCGCCGGTTGCTCACCTTCAACCCCACAAGGGTCCGTCTGAAACGCAAGAGCGCCGAGGATGATATGGATGATCGCGGGCCTTCAACCCCACAAGGGTCCGTCTGAAACCAGGCAGATGGGTACTACGTCCGGGAAGTCTACGTCCTTCAACCCCACAAGGGTCCGTCTGAAACGTGCGAGCATCCATCAACGACGGACTCGCCACAAGGCCTTCAACCCCACAAGGGTCCGTCTGAAACCCAGCAACATTGATTGGGAGTCTCCGTTTGTCAATGCCTTCAACCCCACAAGGGTCCGTCTGAAACACTCAAAAAGGAGGGTGAATGGTACAAAGCCGCCGACCCTTCAACCCCACAAGGGTCCGTCTGAAACCAGCAGGAAGAACTTGGCAAAACCATTAGCGCAAGTCCTTCAACCCCACAAGGGTCCGTCTGAAACTCGAGGGGGTCGCCGATGACTAACCTCGCCTATCACCCTTCAACCCCACAAGGGTCCGTCTGAAACTGGCTCGTGCTCTCCCCGCCGTTCGTCCCGATCATCCTTCAACCCCACAAGGGTCCGTCTGAAACACGAACAGGTTATAGATACGCTGAAGCCCGGAATGCCTTCAACCCCACAAGGGTCCGTCTGAAACTACCGGAGTTATTTGAGTATATTCTCCCGTGGAGTCCTTCAACCCCACAAGGGTCCGTCTGAAACTATCGTGCTTGAGTTGCTTGGCACCTTCTGCTGACCCCTTCAACCCCACAAGGGTCCGTCTGAAACAACAAGTGTGGGTGTCAAAATCCGGTGCAGACTCAAACCTTCAACCCCACAAGGGTCCGTCTGAAACGATATACCCTTGCTTGTCAACATCGTATCCAAGGAGGCCTTCAACCCCACAAGGGTCCGTCTGAAACTTCATTTGAGAGTCACCCGAGGTAACTGAGAACGTACCTTCAACCCCACAAGGGTCCGTCTGAAACCATGGCCGAAATCGACCATATAGAGCGTCATACCTGCGCCTGGGAGTTAGTATTTTCGTCGACCCGCAATGGCCCCTCAAACCCGGGGGGTCGATGACGACACTATAGAAAGTGACTGTCGTCCGTCGGGTCTTCGCCATAGACCGTCCGCGAGACGTACTGTTCGGAGCTCATCCGGTAGACGATTACGGATTCACCGGCCTCCAACATCGAATCGAGTTCTCGCTTGATCTCTTCGAGATCGCCTTCCGTGATCTCTCCCTCGAACACCGAATTCTGGACGTGAGTCAGATACCGGCGCAGGAAATTCAAGAAGAGGCGCGTTCGATCCGCCTCGACATCGTAGACGGCGACGACGTACACCACGTTACCACCACCGCTCGAAGGATTCGTAGGGCTCGCCAGTCAACAGGTGTTTCTTGAGTTTATACGCCTCAACTCGAAGGAGATACTGATAGCTCACCTTTCGGTTAAGACGAGGGTGTTCGATCGTCCGATCGAGTGTCTGTTCGAACTCCTTGGAGAACGTCTCTCGCCCGGTCTCGGTGAGTAGACACGCGTTCATCTCCGAATCGAAGTCGTCATCGGACAGTTGTCCCCGATTCACGAGGCGAAACACCACGCGATCAGTCAGTACCGGCTTGAACAGGTCCGCGAGATCGAGCGCCAGTGAGTACCGTCGCTCGCCGGGTTCGTGGAGATAACTGATCGTCGGATCGAGTGCCGTCGCCCGGATCGCCGAGACGATGTTCGCGTAGACCAGGCTGTTCCCAAAGGAGATCAGACTGTTCACCTTGTTGTTCGGCGGGTTGTACTTTCGACCCCCGAAGACGAAGCCTTCCGGCAGGATCTGATCGAAGATCCCGTAGTAGGCCCGTCGAGCACTTGCTTCGACACCCATGGCCTCCTCGACGGACTCGGCGGACTGTATCTCTTCACGACGACGGTCGAGTGCATCGAGCGTCGAATCGAGGTCGTAGTCCCGGTTGTCGTAATAGGTGACGTTCGCCCGCATGTTGTGAATGCTCCCGTCGACGATCTCGCGAGCGATTTTACCCCGGTGGGCTTCGTCGTCGTAGGCCCGAACCTGCTCGACGACGGTTTGACCTGACGTTTGACCGCGCTCGGGCATGATCGACCCCGAGTAGTAGTCGTTCCAGCCGAAGACGTGCATCGCCACGCCGTGATCGTCGAGAAACGAGATCACTCGCGTGTTGAAGTCGATCTGCCCGTGGAGAAACAGCGCTTCGGCGTTCTCGATTGGAAGGTACTTCTTCTCGTCGTCATCGGTGACGAGCCGTACGGTGTCGTTATGCCGCTCGACCCGTCCGTCCGAGAAAATGTGATAGTTGTCGTTCATGGGTCAACAGCTCCAGCAGAAGTCGTGGTACGCACACGACTCACAGAACGGCTTTTCTTTTGCAGGCGGTGGCGTGTCGCTCCGAACAACGTCGTAGATTCCACGAATCGCGTCTTCGACTTGCTGTTCATTTTCGTCTGTCAACTCGACTGATTCACGCTTCCGTTCGGTTGGATGAGCCAGCACCCCCTCCTTTTCGACACCGACGACCCGATCGAGATACCAGAGATAGTACAGCAACTGGAGGCGGGCGGGTTCGACCAACGTTGAGGACGGTTTCACCTCGACGACGCGACCGTCGTCGAGTAAATCGGGCGCGATCCGGCCGTCGATACTCAGGTTCCGTCGTTTCTCGTCGTAGGCCGTCTCGTCGACGTGCGTGCCACGGACGACGTTCGGGTTCTCCCGGTCGATCTCGATGTCCCGGCTTTCGAACCAGAGTTCGCGCTCACAGACCTCGTAATACTGCATCATCACGCCGGTGACGTGAAACGGCGACTCGACGGCCTCGTCGCGGGCGGATTCAAGCAGGAGATCGACGGGATCGGCTTCTCCGG
The DNA here is from genome assembly GCF_009797925.1 of Halorhabdus sp. CUG00001. NCBI lineage: Archaea > Methanobacteriati > Methanobacteriota > Halobacteria > Halobacteriales > Haloarculaceae > Halorhabdus > Halorhabdus sp. CUG00001. The sequence continues at coordinate 2,206,707 of NZ_VOLB01000001.1, read as the reverse complement.
TTCGATCGTCAGCGGATCCACTCATAGGAACTGGTGATCGACGCTCGCCTCGGGAACGACGAAGCCCGTCGTTCGATCGAAGTGTGACGGATTCTGCTGTACGTCGAGTTCGTATATTCCTTCGTCCTCGACGAGTGGGGGTAGATCTGTGATCGCGTCGGCGGTCTCGCTATCTTCGGAGTAATACGGGACCGAGATACGCAACGGTTTCGTCTCGTCAAGCAACTGGCGCAGTTCCTCGAATTCGAAATTGTGTTGGGCGTTCCGTATCGCTTCCGCCCGCTCCCGTTCAGCAGGCGTGCGACTGACGATGATCTCTGCCGAAAGCTGTTCGTCGATGAGCGAAATAGTTCCGAGTTCTTTCGCTTTCGCGTCGTCAACCCAGTCGGCGTACGTTTGCTTCCCGACATCCTTGTCCTCTCGTAGCCGTTCGAAATACCGCTCTACGCCCCTTCGAGCTACGTCGATCTCGGAAAGCGATCCGGATTCGTCCCGGATCTGTCGGAGTGTATCTGCGACGGTGGGGAGCAGGGTCGTCCCCCGATTGTAGACGGCTTCGGCCGGCGTCTTCGACTGATCGTCGGGCACGTCGAGCCACCAGACAGTGACGACTCCCTGTTCGCGCTCGAAGGATCGGTTACACCGGCCGGCTGCCTGAACGATACTGTCGATCGGAGCAAGGTCGCGAAACACTCGATCGAAGCTGATGTCGACGCCGGCCTCGACGAGTTGTGTCGAGATCGTAAGCGTTGGATGGTCCCGTTCGGTGAGCTCTTTCGCCGTCTCGATCAACGTGAGGCGATCTGCTGGTCGAAGTCGAGTCGACAGGTGAAGGAGTGCATTATCGTCGGTCGCTGCAACGTTTTTCGCGATCTCTACAGGATCAACATCCTCAACTGTCCCCTGGTTCTGTAGTTCGTCGTCGTAAAGGCGACCAACATCGACAAAGCCATCGTCGCCGACCTGCTCTGTGAGTTCTCGCGCACTGTCGATGGTGTTGCAAACGGCGAGCGTAGTTTGTCCCGATTCGACGACTTCACGGAGTTCGTTGGCAGCTGCTGCGTAGGGTTTCGGCTCGCTCTGAGACTCGATATACCGCTCGGTCGATTCGTCGAGAGCGTAGGAGACGCGACGAACGACTTCGAAATATCGGTCCGGGTCGTCCACGAGTTCGAATTCGTCCTCGAACAGTCGTGGCTGTGTGGCGGTCATCGCAATCACCGTCGCGTCGTACTGCTCGGTGAGAACATCCACGAGCCGTGGAACGAGTTTCCACCAGTCCAGCGGGAGACTCTGTGGTTCGTCGAGGATGACGACGGCGTCACGGAGTGCCGGGAGCTTCATCGACTGCCTGTTTTGCGGTCCGGCCAGACTCTCGAACAACTGGACGAACGTCGTGACAGTTAGGCCCGCCCGCCAGCTTTCACCGAGCATCCCTGCGATGTCGTCGTTCCGATCGGCATCGTCGGCGGACTGATCGTCGATATCGCGAATCGTCGTCTCGGCGAGATGGTGATGGGCAGTGAAGAGTCGTCCTGCCGTGTCGGTCTCATAGATCGCTTCGATCTCGTCGACGACCTGATCGATGATGCTCGTAAACGGAAGCGCATACACCACGCGATCGCCATCAAGGGCGTCCCTGAGTGCGAATGCGGCCGACAATCCGGTCAGCGTCTTGCCCATTCCTGTCGGGAGCGTAAGTGTCCCAATGCCCCCTCCACTCTCGGCGAACGATGCCACGTTGTCGAGTACATCTTTCCGGGCTTCCGATCGATGGAAGTTCAGGCGCTCGGTTTTCGTCCCGTCCGTATCGGCTGTAACGCCAGCCTCCAGATCCTCGATATACTCGGAAAGCGTCTCTAATCCCGGTTGTCTGGGTGTGTACGTCTCCGATTCGTTCGTTGCACCGGCGGCACTGGTTTTGTCTGCGAGTACGAGTGCACTCCAGCACTGCAAGACGAGCCCGTAGCACGACGAGGAGAGTGTATCCGGGTCGACGCCGCGACCGGCCGTCTCCGTTCCCACCGTTTCTTCGATCTCACTCAGTAGCGACCCCGACTGATATTTTCGTACGAACGATTCCCAGCCCTCGGCACTACCAGTCGCGTTCTCGAACACCTTCTTTGCGAGATCCGGGACATTGTCGTAGATGTCCTTGATCTGTTTGAGTACCACCGTTTGACGCTTTTCCACGCTGTTCTGTCTCGAAGCGCCGTCTCGTCGGTGTGTTCGATCGACGACGTACTCCGCAACGTTCGGGAGGTTGCCGTGGTGTTTCGCCACGGCGACGAAGCCCGCCAGACACGTTTCGGTGTCGAACCCCTGCGTGTCGAGGGCCTGGTAAGCCGCGAACGACCCGATCGGGGCGTGATGCCGAAGCATCGGCGGGTCAGCGTCGTGGTCTTTGAGGAGATACTCTTGGAAGTAGGTCGTCGCTTTCCCGAAGTCGTGAACCCAGGCCAGCGTTTCGACGACAGATCGCAGTGATTCGTCGGTCGGGGTGGTCGCATCGTCAGGGACGACGTGTGCCACGCGGTCGGCGACGTCGGAAAGATGGGCTTCGAGTGCGACCCCTTCACGCCCGTCCTCGGGCGGATGGGAATACGGTTCTGCCATTCAGACGAACACCACGGTCCGGTCGTCCACTCGCGAGGTTTGTACGTCCCTGACCTGCAAGGGTTCTGCGTCGGGATTGTAAGTGTACGCAGTGTACTCAGTGGTCGTCCGTCCGCCCCCGTCGGAGGCCATGAACGCCGGCGACTGTTCGATCTGGCAGCGGGTCTCGGAATCGAGGACGACGTCGTCCATCGCGTCGGGCACAGCCGAGTCGACGGCCATGGTCCCAGAAGACGGGCCAGGTTCGACATCGAACTCCCCGAGGTAGTCGATCTCGGCGAGGTACTCGGAGAGACCGAGACTCGGGACGTAGTGAGATTTCCCGGCGGCCAGTGTTTCACGAAGCTGTTCGTACCGTTCGTCGTCAGCGAGCGCAACGTCGATCCTGTAGGCAGGGTCGACGAGTACCTCGTAGTTGTGTTGCTGGCGGAGTTTCGTGGGATTGGGAAGTTTGATGCTGATCTTCCCACGTGGATTGAGTGAGGTGAGGTCACTGGCTGCCGTCGAGAGGGTGTTCATCGGCATGTTGACCGTCCGCAGTTCCTCGACGGGTTCGATGGCAATCGCGGATACGTCCGGTCCGAACAGGTCGTAATACCCGTCCCGTTCGATGCCCAGCATCGCCGCGATCAACCCGGCGACCGTCGTTCGCGGTATGATTCGGTAGGTCTGTTTGACGATATTCCCCTCGACGCGTCGGAAGTGTCCCCACGGACCCCGAATCTCGAAGGACAGACAGCGATCCAAATCGCCGTCGCTCTCACCGGGAATCCCGGCCCTCCGATTCGGCGATTCCTGATCCATGGTCACTCGCCAGTGTTCTGTGGCAGCGTTTCAGGGTACTCGTCGTAGATATCGACGACATCGACTCGGTCCGCTCCGACTGCCGTTCGAAGCGCGTCGTACAGGAGGTCCGGCCCACCGCTGTCGGTCCCGTGAGAAACCTTCAGGACATCGCTCGCCACGACTCGAATGCGTTCGATCTGGTTGCTGGCATTCGAGATCCGATCCACGAAATCATCGATGTCCAGCGTGAGATCGCGGATGTTTCGGAGTTCGTCGTGGTCCTTCGAGGCCTCGTCGTCGAGGGTGAGATCCTTGTCCAGGCCGCCGAGATGATAGCTCTCCTCCCCGTATTCGACCCGACAGTAGAGACGTGGCTCCTGGCCGACTTTGCTCCGACTGATGGTCTGGTTCTTGATCGCCCGCCAGCAGAGCGTATCGAGACGCTCTACGTCCGCTCGCGTGAGATTTGTATCGGCGGCCCCGTGTTCGTCGACGAGTCCGTGGAATCGGATGAGCCCGTACTGGATGCGGTGGTCGTCGAGGTCGAATCCACCCTGTTCTTTCCCTTCCTGAGTGGCGATAACGCTCGTGAGACTGTCGTATTCCTCGTTTTCGTTGACAGCGTGGATCGACTTGCCTGGCGAAAACTGGACTGGACCAGTGAAGTGGTCCGGGAGGTGTTTCGCGTAGGCGTTGTCCGTATCGACGGACATCGTCGCTCCGAAGTACCGCACGTCTGCACTCTCTTCGAGGTACTCTCCGAAGACATCGTCTCGGAACTGCGCCGCTTCCTCGTCGTCATCGAGGTCGTAATCGTCGGGATCGACGGCCTTCAGCCGGTCTTCGAGGAGTTCTGCGCGCGTGTACTGCTCGCCCTCGTCTTGCACGTTCCGGATGTAGACGCCGTGACCGTCGTCGTCCAACTGGTCGCGAAGATACCGCTTCAGCCGAACGTCCGTGACGATAGCCTGTTGGGTCTGGGGATCGATACGCGGCCTGTTCGATCCGCTCAGTGGATTGCCGTTTGGGTTTGCGTCGACGGCATCGTACAGAAACACGATCTCGGAACGGTTCTCGACGGTCTGTGTGGATTCGCTCATGTTAGATGTCCTCTTCGGTGTCGTCAGCTTGATTGTCCCATTCGGGATGGTCGTTCAATCCGTACGTCACGCCAAGGGCGTAGTAGAACCGGAGGTCCTCGGTATCGATGTCCCAGTCGTCTGGGTCGGGCTTGACGATCGTCTTCCGCAGTTCTTCGACCACGTGTTCGAATTTCGTGCCCGGGAAACTGCCGCCGCTTTTCTTCTCCTGACGGGTGTAGGTGAGCGTCTTGCCGATCGCTTCGCGTGTGACTTTCTTCACCCGGGATTGCGTGATCGACTTCACCGGGAACTGATCGACGAGCGTCGTCGACCGATCTTCGCTGTACTCCTGATAGCTCCCGACCTCCCCGACGAGAGCACCGAGCATGAACGCGCCTCGACGCTGGTTTCTGACCGATTGGCGGTGCTCTGCGTCAGCCTCATCGAGCACTTCGTCAGCATTTGACGTTCGCGCGATCGCAGGCGTGTCTTCGATGAACGATTCGAGTTTCGGTGCGGCGGGATGGCCGCCGTCTGGGATGATTTGAATGTCTTCGAGTGATTCCATTATGTCTACCTCGTAGTCTGGTTCGATCGTGATCGGTCGCTTCCCTGGGTCGTCGGTCGTCAGGAGATCGAGTGTCTCGGTCGCCAGAGCGCACAGTTGGGCGAACTGTGAGGCGACTCGGAACGACGGAAATCCCTCAAGGTCATCGTCGTCTTCGTCAGCGATGATCCGGTCGACGTACTCCGAGAGGAGCGTCTCGACGGCGATGGCATCCCCGCCGAGAACGCTGACGAGCGCCTCGATCCGTGGGTCGTCGGCGTCGGCTTCGTCGTCGTCGCGTTCCGCGAACGTCTGGTAGAAGTACCATCCCGACGAGACTGAGTGGAGTGCTTCGGTGTCTGCTGTCAGCAGTCCCCAGTTCTCGTTGGTCGGAAGCGGCGCACTCCAGTCCGTGTCAGTGTTGAACGCCGAGGTGTCGCTGACGATCCGATTGTGATGTCTGGCGAGATCCCGGGGATAGAGCAGCCGCCCGTTCAGTGTCTCACCGAAGACGTCGTAGCGAGACATCTGGTGTGGCATGACTGCCGAGACGTAGAATCGGAGCGCCGTGTCGTCTTGGTCCTGGAAGTCCTCGTAGGCCTTCTCGACTGGCGTCAGGTCGTCATCCTCTGTTGTGGCCTGGTACAGCAGATTGTACAACTCGTAGATCTCCTCGGTCGATGCCCGACCGAAGAAGTATGGCAGGTAGTACACCTTCGCTCCGAAGGTTGGGTATTTACAGGCCTCGACGAACGTCTCGGCGTTCATCACCGTCACTGCCGCGTCTTCGGAGATGGAATGGGTTCGCCAGGCTTCCTCGATATCGAGGCCAGGGAACTTCTCCAGTTGCTTGCCCAGGAAGTAGTTCTGCGGGTCTTCGGACGTGCCGACGGTCCGTGTTCGCTGTCCGGTGACGAGATCGGTCGCCTCGCCCGAGGAATCGTCGGCCTTGTTCTTCGTGACGAGTTTCGAGAGCTTGCGCTGGCGCATCGCCTCCTTGAACACGTCGAGATCACCGGGCCACTGGTATTCACCGTCGGGCTCGGTTTTGACCCGTACAGTGAGCAGTGCAGTCGTCGACTCGCCGCCGAGTTTGGTGGTGAGTTCGTCCTCGATACGGTCGAGTGCGTCATCGTCTTCGCCGAGTGTCGCCAGTGCCTCGACGATCCAGCCGTCCTCGTGGTCGCCTGAAGCCTCCTGGACGACCGGATCGGTCGCCCATTTCGTGAGGCGCTCTTTCGCATAGCGGGCGAGTTTCTCGGGGTCGCTGTTCCGGCCCGCCTGGTGGGTGATACTGTGATCGATGCCCGCTGCAGCCGGATACTTGCAGTGGCCCACGCGTTCGACCAGGTCGGCACTGTAGCGGGTGACCTCAATGGGGCCGCTACCGTCCGTGGCGAGGACTGGTTGCTCACCGCTCAGATCCACGCGGACGACGATCAGGCTGTCGTCGGTGTCGATGAGATCGCCCGCTTCGTCCGGCGTGAGATAGGGGCCGTATGTCCCACCGCCCGCCGTCGCGAGCGTGTAAAGTTTTCCGTAGAGGTACTGTATCGTCCGGAGCGACGTGATCGGCGTGTCCGGAAGCTCGTCGTCCAGTCGCTCCGGTGGGTACTCCTCGCGAAATTCATCAGGCGAAAGCATTCTCGCCCTCCAGTTCCGTCTCGCCTGTTTCTGTCTTGTCGACGATGTTCACGAACCCGAACCCGAGCGAATTCCGTTCGCCGATCCCGACATCCAACAGCAGGTTCAAGTGCCGTCGATGGTCGTCGTCCCGAACAGTATACTCGAAGCGCCACTTGCTCAACACCCACGTCTCGGTCTCGCCAGTCGTCGGCGTCACCGGGATCGCGAAGGTCTTGAGCAACTCGTAGCCGTCGAACAACTCGCCGTCGACTTCGCTCGGTCCGGGCAGATAGTCCGGACAGAACAGATCGTGTTTCTTGTCCAGATTCGCCTCGATCTGGTTGCGGAACGGCTCCATCGAATGCTCGGGCCGCCAGAACTCAGCCTCGTCGTGCTCGGTGTCGATCCCGTACTCCGCGAAACGCCAGGGCGGAATCCGAACCAACACGCCGGTTCCAGTCGAAATGGTCCCGTTCGTTCCGGGCTCGCCGACATCGGGCGAGAGTGGCGTAAGCTCCTCGACGGTGAATGGCATCTCGCCGATATTCAACTCGGGGTCGTCCTTCAGATCGGCGGCGACGTGGGCGAGTAGCTCTTCCTCCGGCGAGGCGACGAGTAGCGTCCGTTCGTCACCTTCCTCCATGTCGCCCGGCGGAAACGGGTTCGAGTACGTAAACGCCTTCGGGCGGTTTTCGTCGTGACTGGCCTCATATGCTGTCCCGTCGAGCGCTCCCCAGAGTCGCCCGCGGAGTTTGTGATGATACGCGTTGTCATAAGCCGCGTCGGCTCGTGCCCGCAAGCGGGCGAGTACACGCATCCAGAGTCACCCTACCTCGCGTCGGTTAGTTGTCAGCATTGCGCCCTCGAAATCAGACGGCTCTGTAATAAGGTTCATTGTATCAAGGTGAAAGTGAAGCCCTTAAGAGACAAGGTTTCGCCCGTCACCGCGACCTTTAGGGCGATCCACGACCGAGACCAGTCATCGTGCGCGTCGAAGCAAGTTTCATCCCGGTCGAGGGCGTCGGCGAGCAGACCGAGCGATCGCTGTGGGAACAGGGGATCACCCATTGGGACGAGTTCGAACCGGACGCCGTCGGCACAACCACCGCCGACCGCATCGAGGCGTTCATCGAGGACGCCCGCAAGCGCCTGGCCGAGCGTGACAGCCACTACTTCGGCCGGCAGTTCCCCAGCCAGGCCCAGTGGCGACTCTACGAGACCTTCGAAGAGTCGGCGGCCTTTTTCGACATCGAGACGACGGGGCTGGATCAACGCCACGACGCGGTAACGACCGTCAGCGTCCGCCAGGGCGGCGAGACGCAAACCTTCGTCCGCGATCGGGACCTCACGGCCCAGCGCCTCCGGGAAACCTTCACGGACGCCGACCTGCTGGTTTCGTTCAACGGCAAGCGCTTCGACGTGCCATTCTTAGAGCAGTCGTTCGACCTCGACGGTGTGCTCGATCGACCACATCTCGATCTCATGTATCCCTGTCGGCGACTCGACCTGACGGGCGGACTGAAACAGATCGAGAAAGACGTCGGTATCCAGCGCGACCGGCCGGACCTCTCGGGAAAGGACGCCGTTCGGCTGTGGAACGACTACCAGCGTGGTGACGAGGCCGCCTTGGAGACACTCGTCGGCTACAACCGCGAGGATGTCGATCATCTCCAGACCGTCGCCGATCGGGTCGTCACCAGACTTCACGAGCGAACGGTGCCCGACGGTTGTGGGCTCTGATTAGACGCGACGACAGTCACCGTCACGCGCGGTCGTCGACCCAGGACGCCGGAGGACGTGTGCCCGGCCGGCGAGCAGTCCCAACACGAGGCCCGTGAAGTGGGCGATCAGTGCCACCCGACGGCCCCGCGTCAGCCACGTGATCGCGAGGGCGACGCCGAGGACGACGACGATCGCCACGCGGGGGCTGACGGCCACCCGGCTGGCGATGGCATCAGTGAGCCGGTTGCCAGCAAGCACGTACCCGAACAGCCCGAAGATCGCACCGCTGGCCCCCAACACCGGGATCTCGTTGCCGAGAACGTGGCCAACAGCGACCTCTGTACCGCCGGCGATCGCTCCGACGACGAAGAAGAACACGTAAAACCGCCAGGGCTCCGTCCGGCGTTCGAGGACGAGTCCGAGGACGAACAGCCCGATGGCGTTCGTCGCGAGGTGGAGTGGACCGCCGTGGGCGAGGACGCTCGTCAGGAGGGTCCAGGGGCGCTCGGTCAGCGGCCAGGCGAGTGCGAACGCATCGGGAGAGCCGCCAAACAGTCCCACGACGACTTGCAGCAGGAAGACGACGACGAGTACGCCGATCAGCGTCGTGGTCGGACTCGTGGCCCTATCCATACGCGAGTGTGGAGCCGAGCGATCAAAAACGGTCGGTCGGGTCAGTCGTTGTCGGAGGGGACCGAATCAGTTTGTGTGCCACCGTCCGATCGCAGGCGATCTTTGCCGTTCCGGCGGAGCTGTTCGAGCAGTCCCGAACAGCCGTCACACTCTGCGCAGGCGGTCGCCGAACACGAGAGCATCGAGCCACAGCGAGGACACTGGAGGTCGCCCGCAGGATCGAACTCGTACTCGCAGGTCGGACACTGCATCACCCGAACACCCCGAAGGCGGCCGCGAGCACGCCCCCGACGGTGAACGCCGTGACCCAGGAGCCGAGCCACATCAACGCGGCGCTCTTTGCGTCTCGTTCTTTGAGGATCATCACCATCGAGAGGATACAGGGTACGAACAGCGTAATCACGACGAGGCCGATAAAGACCTGCGCGCTCGAAAGAGCCATATCGGTCATGCCCGCGGCAGCGAAGTCCCGGCGGATCAACCCGAGGACGAGGATCTGCCCGAAGTCCGCGGGCATCCCGACAAGCGCGGTCAGCGGCCGAAGTCCATCCTTGATCGCCGCCAGCCCGCCGACGTAATCCAGTACCGAGACGACCACCGCCGTCCCAGCGAACAAGGGGATGGCCTCACGGAGGAACATCTTCGCGCGGTTGTACGTTTTCCGGAGGATGTTTCCCGGTCGTGGCGCGCGCATTCGCGGCAGTTCGGTCACCAGGGACTCGCTTTGGCCCGGCAGGGTTCGGTCGAGGAAGACGCCGACGACCCCCAGCACGACCAACAAGATACCGAGGTAGCCAAACCAGTAGATCAACCCGAGCCCGGCCATCAGCCCCATGATGACGCCCAGTTGGGCCGAACACGGGACGGCCAGCCCGAGAAGCGCCGTCGAGATCGTCCGCTCGCGTTTCGAGCCGACCATCCGGGTGGTGATCACGGCCATGGTGACACAGCCGACACCGACGATCATCGGGACGACGGCCCGTCCGTTCAGACCGATCCGGTTGAGGCCACGGTCGGTCAACACGGCGAGTCGGGGGAGAACGCCGGAGTCTTCGAGAACACTGATCGCCAGGTAGAAGGCGACGACGAGTGGCAAGAGGGTGCCGATAACGTATTGGACAGTGACCGTCAGCAGGCCGAGATTGTCGTTGATCAACAGGAATTCGAGAGGTTCGAGCCAGGCCACGTCGGGCAACAGCCCGGCGACGAACGATTCGACGGCCGGGATGTAGTGGGGACCAAGCAGTTCCCCTTCGAGGGTATCGACCAGGCGCTGAGCGACGAGATCACCGATAAAGTAATAGATCAACCCGAGGAGGGCAAGCGCGATCGGCGTCCCGGTCAGGGGGTTGATCATGAGATCGCTGACCCGCTCGGCGATCGAGTCGTCGGTGCGGGTTACCGTCTGGACCGAGTCAGCGATCGACTGGACGCGCGAGCGGCGCTGGCTGTAGATCTCTTCACGCAGGCCCGACTCGACCAGTGCTGGCGAGCCACCGTCGGCCATGACGCCGCCGACGTCAAACGCCGTGGGGAGTTCCTCGTCACCCTCGACCAGCAAGGTCTTCTCCGGCCGATCGGCCTCTAGTTGTTCGGGGAGTTCGTCGTAGAACTCGTCGATGGCCGTCTGTTCGGGCGCGGTCGCTTCCGGGACCCGCTTGCGGAGTTCGTCGAACCCCTCGCCGTCGATGGCGACCGTCGTGACGACGGGGACGCCCAGGGCCGCTTCGAGGGCCTCGACGTCGATATCGATCCCGTCGGCCTCGGCCTCGTCCATCATGTTCAGCGCAACGACGGTGGGGATGCCCATATCGAGCAACTGCAGCGTCAAGAACAGATCACGGTCGAGGTGCGTCGCGTCGACGACGTTGATGACGGCATCGGTCTCTAAAACGATGTCGCGGGTGACGCGCTCTTCCTCGGAAAACGAGGAGATGCCGTAGACACCCGGCGTGTCGGTCAGCGTGTAGTCGCCGAATTCAGCCAGCGTCGTGTCGACGGTCGTCCCCGGGTAGTTCGAGACGTCGACGTACTGCTCGGCGAGTTCGCCAAAGACGACGCTCTTGCCGACGTTCGGACAGCCCACCAGCGCGAGCGTGTCCTCGGCATCGATCTCGGTCGGGTCACAGCCGGCGTCGTGACACCCCTCCATGATCAATCACTGGCCTCCGGGCGTGGCCGCTCGATTTCGATCGAGTCGGCGAGATCCGCACCGAGCGCAAGTTCCGTCCCGTTTCGCCGGACGATGACCGGCCCCTTGCGGATGTGGTGGCGACACTCCACGGTCCCGTCTAAAAACCCCAACCGCAACAGCCGCGCCCGAGTGTCTCCATCCGGGACATCGGCCAGCCGGACGAACTCACCCGAGTCCACGTCGCCGAGTACCTCAGCCATTTAGTCTCACCTAAGTCGGCATAAGCTAGGCCAACCAAAAAGAAAAGGGGGTGTTCCCGACTTCTGAAAACAGATGTGGACAAACGTGAGAGATGAGGGCGACCGCTCTCTTCGTGAGATTGGGGATGCAGCCGGTGGTATGGGCCGGCGTGGGAGCCAGCCGGAAACGTGACGGCCCGCAACCGCTGGGGCTTTGCCCGCTGGCCGCTGAGTCCCGGCGATGACTGACGGTGAAGGGACCTATACGCTCGGCATCGTACTCGAGACGGAGACGACGGTGACGTTCGGGGCAGCCGGCGAGCGCGACCTCCAGGCCGGCGGCTACGCGTACACGGGCAGCGCCTTCGGCGCGGGCGGATTCAGTCGGATCGACCGCCATCGCGAACTCGCCGCCGGCGAGCGCGAGACGCGCCACTGGCACGTCGATTACCTGCTTTGCCACCCAGAGAGTCACGTTGAAGCTGTCGTGACGACGGCCGGACAAGACGTCGAATGTACCGTCGCCAGCACGCTCACAGCCGAGACGACGCCGATCGACGGGATCGGGGCCTCGGACTGTGGCTGTGACACGCATCTCGTGTACGCGCCCGACGTGGCGGCGTTGGTCGATGTGATCGAGCGTGCCCACCGGCAGGCTCGGTCTGGGGAGTGAACCGCAATACACACCATCGATCCGGTCACACCTTCGGCCATGACTGACTGGGACGTCTATCTCGTCACGCAGGAATCGCTCTCGGGCGAGCAGTCGACGCCCGCGGTCGTGGCGGCGGCGATCGAGGGCGGCGTCGACGTGGTGCAACTCCGGGAGAAAGACGTCAGTGCCCGCAAGCGATACGAAATCGGGCGTGAAGTGCGGGCACTGACACGCGAAGCCGGCGTGCCGTTGCTCGTCAACGATCGCGTCGACCTGGCGCTGGCTCTCGATGCCGACGGCGTCCACCTCGGCGACGCGGATCTGCCGGTCCCCGTGGCCCGTGAGTTACTCGGCGAGGAGGCGACCATTGGCCGCTCGGTCTCGTTCGTCGAAGACGCCAAAGACGCCCAAGCCGCCGGCGCTGACTACCTCGGCGTCGGGGCGATCTACGCCACTGGTTCGAAAGACGACATCGACGACGAGGAGTACGCCATCGGGACCGACCGACTGGCCGATATCGTCGCGGCCGTGGACATCCCAGTCGTCGGGATCGGCGGTGTCACCAGCGAAAACGCCGCCGAAGTGATCGAGGCAGGTGCCGAGGGCGTCGCTGTCATCACCGAGATCACGGACGGGGCCGAGCCGGCAGTCCCGACCCGCGAGTTGGGCGCGATCGTTGCTGAGGCACGGTAACCGAGCTGGCCGTCGATTGCCCGTGCCCGAGGAATTAATGACGGGCCGGGTGTCAATAGTGAACATGGGAACGCCACGGCGGATGCTGGCCCTGGCCGCCGGGCTCGGCATCGGCGTGTGGGTGCTCGATGCGGTGCTCGATGCACTCCTGTTCTACAGCGAGATGTCGTTTCTCGCAGTGCTCGTGACCGATGTTCCTGCCCACGAGTTGTACATTCGAGTGCTCATCCTGGCTGTCTTCGTGGCCTTCGGGCTCGTCACGGCAGTACAAGCCAGTCGGATGCAAGAACGTGAACGGGAGGCGACGCTGTTTCGACGCCTGGTCGATGAAGCAACCGATAGCGTCTACGTCATCGACCCGGAGACGGGACGGATTACAGACGTCAACGATCGAGCCTGTGAGACACTCGGGTACGATCGCTCGGCGCTACTGGGCCGCTCGGTCGCCGAGATCAACCCGGAATTCGAAGACCCGCAAGCGTTCGCGGCATTCATCGACTCGGCCGGAGGGCAGGACATAGAGTACTACGAGACCACACACGTGCGGGCCGACGGGACTACGTTCCCCGTCGAGATATCGGCCGCGACGGTCGATATCGATGGCCGCGCCTACCGGATCGCGATCGCCCGCGACGTCACCGAACGCAAAGCGATCGTCGCGGAACTCAAGCAAAGCGAGCAACGCTACGAGTCACTGTTCGACAGCATCCGGGACGCCATCTTGGTCGCCGATACCGACCGCCACATTGTCGACTGTAACCCGGCGTTTACCGAGCTGTTCGGGTACACACTCGAGGAGATCGAAGGGGAGTCGACCGCGTTGCTCTACGAGAGTGAGGCGGAATTCGAGGCGATCGGCGAGACGCTCGACAGGCAGGCTGCCGATCCCACGTTCGTCGAGACGGTCCGCTACGAGAAACAGTCTGGCCAGGTGTTTCCAGGCGAGACGAACATCTTCTATCGCCGGACAGTAGACGGAGAGATAACGGGCTATATCGGTCTCGTCAGGGACGTCTCCGATCGGCAGGCACGGATGACCCAGATCCGGACGATCGATCGCGTGCTCCGGCACAACCTCAACAATGCGCTGACGGTCATCCTGGGTAACGCGGAGTCGATCGCCGACAAAGAGGTCGAGGACCCGCAGTGGAGTGCCCAACGCATCATCCGGACGGGTGAGCGACTCCAGGCCACCACCAGAAAGGAGCGCGAGATTACCACGTTCTTGTCCGAATCACGACCGACAGTCGAGCACGATGGCGTCACGATCGTCGAGAGTGCCGTCACGGACGTTCGAGAAGAATATCCACACGCCGACCTGACGGTCGAGCGACCCGCCTCACAGCCGGTCGTTGCCGTCACGTACATCGATCGGGCGATCGAAGAACTGCTCGAAAACGCGGTCACCCACTCCGATCGGGCGACCCCATCGGTGCAGGTCTCCCTGGCGACGACCGACGGCGTCGTCGAGATCAGCGTCGAGGACGACGGGCCAGGGATGCCCGAGATGGAGCGAGACGTCCTGACCGGGGATCGGGACATCGAGCCGCTGTATCACGGCCGTGGCATCGGTCTGTGGTTGGTACACCTGATCGTCCAGTATTCGGACGGGACGGTGACCTTCGAGGAGAACGAGCCCCGCGGCAGCGTCGTCACCATCCGACTGCCGACGCCGAGTGCGTGGCACGCCGACGAGCAGATGACTGAGTGAAGCGGCGTCGTGAGGGGTGTCTCGACAAGCTCGGCGGCCATCCGGGTCACTGCCCAGATATCGCACGGTGGTTTCTTGGGCCTGCAACGGATTTCCCACAGCATGAAGACCTGGCAGCGCCGGACCGTCGGGTACGCAGCCATCCTGGCGGTGGTTATCCTCGTCTTTGCCGTGCTCTATCAGCAGGGGATGGCCGTGTACGACGGGCGACCCCGGACGTTTCTGGAGTCCGTACAGTTCGTCGTCGAGACGTTCACCACGACCGGGTACGGGGCCGACTCCCCGTGGAACAGCGCGGTGATGACCGTCTATGTCATTTTCATGGACCTTGCAGGCGTCGTTCTCATTGTCACGGCCCTGCCGGTGCTTGCGATCCCGCTGCTCGAAGAACTACTGGAGACGACCGTTCCCGAACGTGCCCCGGATGGGGTCACCGATCACGTCATCATTTGTACGTACACGTCCCGCGCTGAGGCGCTGATCGACGAACTGAGCTCGTGGGACGTCCCCTATCTCATTCTGGAACCGGACCGTCAGCAGGCTACCGCACTCTCGGATGCGGGGTATCGGGTCGTCAACGCGGACCCGGAGACGGCAGCCGGCCTCGAAGCAGCGAATCTGGCGGGGGCGCGAGCGCTCGTCGCGGACGTCTCCGATGCGGTAGATGCGAGCATCGTCCTCGCGGCAGGTGAAGTCGACGCCGACGTGCCGGTCATCAGCGTCCTCGAAGAGCCCGGGAGCCGACCGTATCACCGCCTTGCCGGGGCCGACGAGGTACTCTCGCCGCGGCCGTTGCTCGGACAGAGCCTGGCCGCGAAGGTGACGACCAGTCTCGACGCCGATCTGGGGGATGCCGTCGAGATCGGCGAGGATTTCGAGCTCGTCGAGTTGCCCCTCCAGCGTGGCAGCCCGCTGGTCGGCTCTACGCTTGCCGACAGCGGGATCCGTGAAGACGCCGGAGGCAACGTGATCGGCGCGTGGTTCGACGGGGAGTTCCAAGCTCCACCGGATCCCGGGGCGACACTGACCAACGGCACAGTACTGCTCGTTGCGGGTCACGAACGCGACATCGAGCGGCTACGGGAGCACACACTCGCAGACGTTCGCCGGTTCGGAGACGGGGAAACGATCGTGGTTGGGTACGGCGAAGTCGGCCAGACGATCGTCGGCGCACTCGATGCCGCGGGCTTGCCGTTCACGGTCGTCGACCAGGAAGCGATGGATGGCGTCGACGTGGTCGGTGACGCGGTCGATCCAGAGACCCTCCGGGCGGCAGGCATCGACGACGCCCGGTCGGTCATCCTCGCCCTGCCCGACGACACGACGACCCAGTTTGCCACACTCGTCGTTCGAGATCTGAGCCCGACGACGGAGGTTATCGCTCGCGTCGAAGAACCACGCAACGTCAAGCAGATGTACCGCGCCGGTGCCGACTACGTGTTGGCGCTTGCGACCGTCAGCGGCCGGATGATCGCTTCGGCGATCCTCGACGACGAGGCCGTCCTCTCGGTGGAAGCCCAGATCCAGGTCGTCCGGACGGCCGCCCCCGGACTCGTCGGGACCCGGCTGGGCGAGGCCCGCGTCCGCTCGAAGACGGGCTGTACCGTGGTCGGCGTCGGACGCGAGAATGAGATTCTGACGGACGTGGGGCCGGACGTACGGATCGAGGACGGCGACGAACTCGTCATCGCGGGCACCGACGAGGGGATTCGAGCGTTCAACGAACGATTCGGATGAGCGTCACTCGGCGGTCGGATCCGGCGTCTCGTCGGTGCCGGGTACCGCCGTCGCCTGGTTGCGTTCGACACCGGTGCCGTGATCGGGAGAGAGTCGAGCCAGACGCATCGCGTTGCCGGTGACGCCCAGACTCATCCCCATGTCGCCGACGACGACCGCGATCGCGACGCTGACGTAGCCCAGCGGCACGCCGACCGCGAGCAGGGCCTTCACGCCGAGACTGGTCCAGATGTTCTGTCTGATTACGCCGTTTGCCGCGTGCGACAGCGAATAGAGGTAGGGTAACTTCCCGATATCGTCACCCAACAAGGCGATATCGGCCGTCTCTAAGGCAGTGTCCGTGCCGGCGGCCCCCATCGCCACGCTGACGTCCGCGGTCGCCAGCGCCGGCGCGTCGTTGATACCGTCCCCGACCATCGCTACGCCGCCGTACGTCTCCTGTAACTCCTCGACGGCAGCGACCTTCTGCTCGGGGAGCAGTTCCGCACGATACTCGTCGACGCCGACTGCCTCGGCGATCGCCCGGGCAGTGCCCTCGTTGTCCCCGGTCAACATGACGACCGTCTCGACACCGAGTTCGTGGAGGCGCTCGACCGCCCGACTGGCACCGGGTCGCACCTCGTCGGCGATCGCGAGGATCCCCCATACCTCGCGTTCGGTGCCGACGAGGACGATCGTCTTCCCCTCGGTTTCGAGCGTCTCGACGTGCTCTTTGATGGACGCTGCCGCCGGTCGCGCGTGGAGGGTCCCGCCGTCGGGGTGTGGCGAGTCGTCACTGTCGCCACCGCCGACCGCCGCGAGGTCGTGGCCCAGTTGCGTGAACAGGGCCGGCGTCCCCGCGTAAGCGCTTTCGCCCTCGATCTCGGCACGGACGCCCTTACCGGTCAAACTCTCGAAGGCGGCAGGGTCGGGCACATCGTCGAGTCCTGTACGGCCCGCACGGTCGCGGATCGCGGCGGCGATCGGGTGTTCACTCCGGCGTTCCAGGGCGGCCGCCCGCCGAAGGACATCGCGCTCGTCGCGTTCGCCCAACGGGATGACGTCGGTCACGGTGAGTTCACCGCGGGTGAGGGTCCCGGTCTTGTCCAGGGCGACGGCATCGACCGCACCCATCGCTTCGAGGTGGTTGCCGCCCTTGATGAGAACGCCGTTCTTGGCGGCGCTCGTGATCCCCGAGACGACCGAGACGGGCGTCGAGATGACAAAGGCACACGGGCACGCGATCACCAGCAGCGTCAACCCGCGGACGAACCAGGGTCGCCAACCCCCGGGCAAGACGAGTTCGTACCCCGCGACCGCAAACGTCGCGCTGTCGGCGATCAGCAGCGGGGGGATGGCCGCAGTCAGGATCGCCACCACGACGACGGCGGGCGTATAGTAGCCCGCAAAGCGGTCGACGAACTGCTCTTTGTCGGTGCGGTTTTCCTCGGCACTCTGGACCAGTTCGATGATCCGGGCGAGCGTCGAGTCTCCCGCCGTCGAGGTGACTTCGACTTCGAGATACCCCTCTGCGGTGATCGAACCTGCGAACACCGCATCGCCCTCGCTCTTTTCGACGGGCATGCTCTCGCCGGTGATCGGCGACTCGTCGACCGCGCTCTCGCCTTCGATGACTTCGCCGTCCAGCGGGATCTTCTCGCCGGGACGGACGAGGACGGTTTCACCGACCTCGACAGCCTCGGCCGGGACAGTCAGTTCTTCACCGTCCCTGCGAACCGTCGCCTCGTCGGGCGAAAGTTCCAGCAACTCACGCAGAGAGTCTCGTGCCCGGTCCATCGCATAGTCTTCGAGCAGTTCGGCGATGGAAAACAGGACCGCAAGCGTCGCCGCCTCGACGACGTAGCCGATCCCCGTCGCCGCGATGATGGCCACACCCATCAGCAGGTCGATGTCCAGACTCCGGTTGCGCGCCGAATAGATCCCACCGCGGACGACGGGCGCACCGCTGACGACGATGGCAACGAGAAAGAGGCCGTCAGCGACGGTAATCGGAGACGCCAGGACGGCAGCGATGTCGACGTTGGCGCCCGTGAAGACGAACTCGATGGCCAGTCCGAGCGTCAGGAAGACGGCCCCGACCCAGGTCTTGATCGCCCGCGGACTCGTCCAGACTGCCGTCGGTGGGGCAACGTCAGGGCCGCCGGTGGCGGCTCCGTCGGCCCCGCTATCGTCGTCGAGGACCTCGTACCCTGCGCCCTCGATCGCCGCGATCACGTCGGCTTCGGTCGTCTGTGTGGGATCGAACGTCACTGCCGCGGTGCCCTTCGTAGGCGAGAGGGACACGTCGGTGACCCCCGCGACGCGTTCGAGGCTCCCGTCGACTTTGCTCGCACACGACGGACAGTCCATCTCCGGGACGGCAAGCCGGGTCGTGACCGTATCGGCTGGCTCGCGATCAGCCGCCGGCCCGGTGGCCTCGCGATCGATCGATCGCCCCGCAGTCTCGTCATCGCTCATTACCGCCTCGTAAGGGAGACAGCTCGATAAGCCTTCGTTGGAATATTCCAATGTGCCGCTGGCTCGTCGAAACGGGGAGGGATGGACGAGAATGAGACAAAGAAGACAGACAAGACACGCGAGACCACGAGTTGTGGCCGCTTGCCCGAGGATCGGTTGGGCAGTAGGTAGCCAAACAGCGCGTTGCTGAGGCCGAGGCGAGCAGCAGGTGACCGCGGTGGGAGCACTTTTTGTTGAATAGATTTTCAAGTAAATGGCTGTGGCCGCAAAACGGCATTTTGCCACGTTCGACGCAGAGAGGAGCCACACACGAGACTTCCGTACTCGGGTATAGCAACACGACGGGAAACTAAAGACCGGTCATCTGAGCGGAAAACTCGGAGTTATCCGACAACTTTAATTGAAGCCTTATTCAACCATTTGGCGATGAGTCACGCGACAGATCGACTCCGGCGATATATGGAAGACGAGCTGGGGGAGTGCCGAGACGAAGACGTCCAGGCGCGCCTCGAAGAGTTGGGAACCGTAGAGCGAGCGGTCGGCGACCAGCTGGCAGCCGAACTCGACATACTGTCGGCGCTGGCGAGTGACACCCGATACACGCTCGTTCGGGTGCTGGTCGCTGCGGCGGATGAATTGTGCGTGTGTGAGCTCCAGCCGCTGGTCGACGTCAGCGAGAGCGGGCTGAGTCACGCTCTCACAGAGCTCGTCGAGGCCGGACTGGTCGAAGGCCGGAAAGACGGTCGCTGGAAGAAATACCGGGCCACCAACCGCGCGGTCGCGATCGTGACGGTCCTCGAAGGGAGCGTGGGAGCCAGCACGGAGCAAGATCAATGAGTGCCGTCGATCACGAGCACGGGCCGGAGTGTGACTGTCCGGACTGTGGGGATCCGCGGTCGATGGATTTCCTCGATAAGTATCTGACCGTCTGGATCTTCGGCGCGATGGCGATCGGCGTCGGCCTCGGATACATCGCACCGAGTGTCACCCAACCGATCGACGACTTCCATCTCGTCGAGATCGGCCTGATCCTGATGATGTACCCGCCACTGGCGAAGGTCAACTACGGCCAGTTGCCACGGGTGTTCGCCCAGTGGCGCGTATTGAGCCTGAGTCTGATCCAAAACTGGGTGATCGGTCCGACGTTGATGTTCGGACTGGCGCTCGTCTTCTTCGGTGGGGTCGTCCCGGGCCTGCCCGCGCGCCCCGAATTCTTCCTCGGGTTGGTGTTCATTGGAATGGCCCGCTGCATTGCGATGGTGCTGGTCTGGAACGACCTTGCCGACGGATCCAGTGAGTACGCCGCCGGGTTGGTCGCGTTCAACAGCGTCTTTCAGATCCTGACCTACGGGATCTACGTCACCGTCTTCGCGCTGTTCCTGCCCGAGGTACTCGGGTTGGAGACACTGACCGCCGGGATCGCCGCGTTCGAGGTCACTGCCGGCGAGGTGTTCAAAGCGATCGCGATCTTCCTCGGGGTCCCCTTCGCCGCTGGGATTGTCTCGCGGTACGTCGGCACTCGAAGCAAGGGCGTCGAGTGGTACGATCAGAAGTTCGTCCCGACGGTCGATCCACTGACGTTGATCGCACTGCTGTTTACTGTGATCGTGATGTTCGCGATGCAAGGCGAGCGGATCGTCGCTCAGCCGACCGACGTATTGTTGATCGCCGTTCCGTTGACGATCTACTTCGTCGTGATGTTCGTCGTCAGTTTCGCGATGGGCCACCGGATCGGCGCGGACTACTCGACGACCACGGCGATCGGATTTACAGCGGCCTCGAACAACTTCGAACTCGCGATCGCCGTCGCAGTCGCGGTCTTCGGTGTCGGCTCTGAGGTGGCTTTCACGACCGTTATCGGCCCGCTGATCGAGGTGCCCGTGTTGCTCTCGCTGGTGTCTGTCGCGCTGTGGCTCCAGCGCAATGTCGACTGGCGTGGCCACACCACCGGGCAACTCGACAGTACGAAACCACCGAGTGTCCCAGAGAGCGGCACGGACCCACTCACCGAAGACGACTAGGCCCTGCCTGACCCATCGGCTCAAAGACTCGTCTCGTGTGCAGGTGTGCTCAGGACGCCGGCCGCTCCCAGATGTCCACAGCCGTCGCCGAACGCGGACTCGACGGCCGACTGGCGGTTCTCACCGGCGACACCGATCCCGCGGAGGCGGTCCACGATACAGTGATCGAGACGATGGCCGACGTCGGCGTCGACCGCACCGAACAGAGCAGTCGCCGTCGGCTGGCTGACCGACCGTATTTCAATACTATTTGAAACCGGTGCGTATTTGTGCGACGCTGTTCAAATCTAATTTGAAATGGTGGTGAGCCAGTGACACCAGTCGAACTCCTCGTCCAGATACTCCGGGCAGGGATCGACGAGACGCTATCGTATTTGACGTTGCACGTCATCACCTGCCTGGTACCCGCCTTTTTCATCGCCGGCGGGATCTCGGCCGTATTGTCGGATCACTTCGTCAAAAAGTACCTGAGTGCCCAGGCCCCGAAACTCCAGGCCTACTCGATCGCCTCGGTGTCGGGCATCGCGCTGGCGGTGTGTAGCTGTACGATCTTGCCGATGTTCGCGGGCCTGTACAAGAAGGGCGCGGGGATCGGCCCCGCGACGGCCTTCCTGTTCTCCGGGCCGGCGATCAACGTCCTGGCCGTGGTGTTCACCGCGAGTGCGCTCAGCCTCCCGTTGGGGGGCGCACGAGCGTTTTTCGCGGTCACGATGGCTGGGGCGATCGGCCTGACGATGGCGTTCGTCTTCGGGAGTAGTGAGGCCGAGAGCACCGAGGCACAACCCGCCATGACTGACGGCGGAGAGGTCGTCACCGAACGCCAGCGCCCCCTGTGGGTGACGGGCGGCTTCTTCGGCACGCAGGTTGCAATCCTGCTGATCGCCGCCACTGGCCTGCTGACCTGGGCGGTCAAAGCGCCGCTACTCGTGCCGCTGTTTGCCCTGCTTGGGTATCTGCTGTGGGCCAAGTTCGATCGCGACGTGATCGACGAGTGGCTCCAGGAGACGTGGTTCTTCACGCGGACGATCTTCCCGCTGTTGATCGCCGGGACGTTCGTCATTGGCCTCATCGGCGCGATCGCAGCCATCGCCCAGAATATGGGGCCTCTAGAGATGATCACGCGGGGCGGGGAGACGTTCGTCGCGCACAAAGTCGCACCTGGCCTGCTCACGCAGAACATCTTCGGCGAGACGACCGTGCTCTCGACCGGCCTCGGATCGGTTATCGGCGCGATCCTCTACATGCCGACGCTACTGGAAGTGCCGATCATCGGCTCGTTGTTCGGCTACACCAACGGCCTGATGGCTGAGGGGCCGGCGCTGGCGTTGTTACTTGCCGGGCCGTCGCTGTCGCTGCCGAACATGCTCGTCATCTGGAAGACCATGGGCGCAAAGCGAACCGCGCTGTACGTCAGCCTCGTCGCCGTCGCAGCCACCATCGCGGGCCTGCTCTGGGGCCTGGTGCTCGTCTGACGTATCGATCTCGAACGACCACGACAAAACACCACACAATCCATGAAAATCGAAGTCATCGGCCCTGGCTGTGCCAGGTGCCAAAAAACAGAACAGCACGTCAAGCAAGCACTCGAAGCACTCGACGACGAGTTCGATGCGACCGTCGAGAAAGTCCAAGCACAGATGGAGATCATCGACCGCGGCGTGATGCACACGCCCGCCGTCGCCGTCGACGGTGACGTCCAGACCGAGGGCGACATTCCAGACGTCGACCAGCTCGTCGAAATATTCGAATCCGCGTAATCCGCCCGGGCGAGTCGGGGCTACCCGGTCGCACAGAGCGACGGCGCGGGAAAACAACGCGAGTGAGCGGAGCAAGTAGCGACAGACCGACGCGAACGGGCAAGTGGTCGGTGGTCCTGTCTCGGTGTCTCCGTCGGGAGCGTCCCGGCGCGTGAGTCGTCGTTGCTGTTGAAATATGGCATAGGTATAAGTTGACAGGACCATAACGAAAAACCATGAGTGAATCTGGCGAAGAATCCGACGCCCACATCGGCGAGACAACCAATTGGCCGGAACTGGCAGTCGGGTTGTACGATAGGTTGACCGGCCGAGGGGCAGAGATCGTCTACGAGTTCGAGGACATGGACGTGGCCGTTCCGAGCAAGGTCGGGGAAGACGCCGATCACGCTCACTGGCACGTCGATGGAACAGTTCGGATCACGACCGACGAGAGGGACTGAACGTGGCAGCGAGCGACGACGTGGTCGGACCCATCGAGAGTCTCGCTCGCAGCAGGCCAGCCCTCAGCGTCACAGCTAATCTCTCAGTGTGCATCGACGATGTCGACCTCGCGATCAGCACGGTCGAAGATCGCATCCGCGTACAGGTGCCCTCAGTCGAGGCTGGCGTTCGTCTGCTGCGGGGTCAACGGGAGCGCCTTCCACGGCTCTCGCGAGTGCTTTCGGCGGCCGCTCTGACCGCCGAGATACGGGTCGGAAGTGCGGTGGTCGCCCTCGCCGGAGCGGAGGCAACGCCCGGTCGGCTAGGGCGAGCCCTGTCGCTGGGGCCACTCGAAGTACGCCCCCAGGCACTGGTTGCCGCAGTGCTGCGAGTTCGATGAGAGGGGCGCGTTCGGCCCGTCCTCGGCCGGGCAGTGACAGCTAAGAGCGGGTACTCGGGACACCGCCTTCGCCGTTCTTTCGGCGGCACAGTCAACCCGGCCGGTCAATGGGGACTGCGGACATCTGGGGCTCACGGTCGCCCGGTGTGTGAAGCATCGGGACGCGTCTCGTCGGCAACGTATGCCTTCGCCAGAGAGTCTTCGGCGCGTCGCAATCGATACGTCAGCGTCGACCGTGGGACGTCTAGGTGGTCGGCGAGTTCGCTGACGTCGAGTTCTCGCGGCGTCTCGTAGTAGCCGTGTTCGACAGCGGCCCGAAGCGCGGCCTCCTGTTCGCCCGAGAGGCCCGTTGATTCGTCGTCCACTCCCCTCCCGGGCTCGGCCGTCGCGCCCGTCCGGAGCATCTCCATCTCGGCACAGTCACCGACAGCGGCCTCCAGTGCGTCGAAAAAAGCCGCCACGTCGCCGGTCCCCGAGTGGATGAGCCGCCAGGTGTAGTGGCGGCCCTCGTGGCGGGTGTCAAAGAGCAATCCGTCGCCGAGGTGATCCAATGCTAGATGCGGGACGGACACGCAGACGGGCGTCCGCTCCCAATACGAATAGAGCACGAGCGTCTCGGCCGACCGGTCGAGGACGTCCATCGTCTGGCTCGCCCCGCAGTCGTCAGTCGCCAAGCAGTCGGCGTAGTAGTCCGTCGATTTGAAGGTATCTTCGATGGCATCGAGGGCGTCGGGCGAGCCGCTTGCGTGGTCGACCCGCCAGAGACGCTCGTCGGTGGCGTGTAGCGACAGCGAGCGGATGTGTGCGTCGGGGAACTCCGCAAGCGTATCCGCGACGGCGTTGCACCCTGGATCGTATTCCAGGGCGAAGACGAGTTCGCGCATGTCTCGACGAAGGCGTTCACGAAGGATAATCGATTCCCCAGTCGGAGCCGATTACCCCAAACCGGATGGGAGAGAGATCACCCACGGTTTCACAGCCGGAGGTCCCGTCGGCTACCCAGTCGACGCGAGTTGGTCGTTCACCTGCGTGGGGTCGACCCAGAAAATAAATTTGTCGTTGGCCTGGACAATGCCGTTGATGTAGCGGTTGTCTTCGACCGATTCGAGGTCCGGGTTCTCGAAGTCCCTCACTCGATCGGCATAATCGACAAGCCAACCGACACTTCGATCGTTGTCGGTCTCGAAGACGATTACCTGTTGCTCGTCGGCCGAACGAGTGACGCCAAAGGGAACGGTCAAATCGACGATCGTCGTCGTCTCTCCGCGGCGGTCCATCACGCCATCGACCATGCGTGGGGTGTCAGGGATGGGTCTGACGGCTTCGGCCTTGACGATCTCGTCGATCCAGTCGACCCCGACACAGTACTCTTCATCGGCCAGCGAGAACACGAGTACTTGCGCCGGTGGTTCGACGGAAGCGACAGCACTGGCCATCAGTCGTCCCCTCCCGTCGTGGCCGCCTCGGCGTCCTCCTCGTCGTCGAGCGAATCGAGAACGTCCCCACCCGAATCGGTCCAGGCTGTCTGGTCCGTTTCGTCTTCGTCGCTCGTCTCGACCCGACCGCCGTTGGTCACCACAGCCTGGTTCGCACTCGCTTGGGCCGGTTTGCTGGCGCTTGCCGTGGCGGAGTGGCTAGCAGCCTCCGGGGTCGGTTGGTAGTCACTCGTGTCGAGTTGCCCGCTACCGTTTGCAGTGACCTCGAAATCGGACACTTCGTCGTGGAGATCGTCGGCCAGTACGGACATTTGCTGGAGGTTTGTCGTCGCTTCAGAGAGCGACGAGGCCTGTTCTTCCGTTGCCGCCGAGACGTTGCTGGCTTCGGCACTCGTTTGTTCGCTAACGCTCGAGACCTCATCGACCATCGAGACGACTTCCTCACTGGAGGCGGCCTGATCGTCGGTCGCCTCGCTGATCTCCTGGATGCCGCTTTCGGCTTCCTCGATTGCCTGGGCGATGTCGTCGAACATGTCGATGGCGTCTTCGATCGTCTCTGACCCACTAGCGACCCGCTCGCGCATCTCTTCCATTTCTTCGACCGTCGTGTCGGTCGTCGCTTGCACTTCCCCGATCCGGGTTTCGATCTCCGTCGTCGCCTGTCCAGCCTCCTCTGCGAGTGACTTGATCTCGTTTGCGACCACGCCAAAGCCCTCGCCCGCCTCGCCGGCCCTGGCAGCCTCGATCGAGGCGTTCAGCGCGAGCATGTTCGTCTGCTCGGCGATGTCGGTGATCATTTCGACGATCTCGCCGATCTCGTCCATCTTGTCGTCGAGGGTCTGGACCTGCGTGGTGGCTTCCTCGGCAGTCGATTCGATGGCTTCGATCTCCGTGGAGGCCTCGGCGGCGTGGTCGCGACCAGTTTCGCCTCGCTCGACGGCCGTCGTCGCCGTTGCGGCTACCTCTTCGGAGGACGAGGCGATCTCCTCGACAGTGGCGGACATGTCGTTCATCTCGTTGGCGACTTCCTGGAGGTTCTCGGTCTGGGTTTCGGCCCCGTGTGAGATCTCTTCGACCGAGTTCGCGACTTCCTCGCTTGCGGTCTCGATCTCCTCGGCACTGGCGGTCACTTCCTCGCTGGATTCGGCGACGTCAGTGGCAATCGACTGGACGGATTCGATGCTATCACCCAGCTGCTGGATGCCCGCTTGTAAGTCTGCGAGCGTCTGCCCGTACGCACCGGGGGCATCCGTATCGAGGCGCTGGTCCAACTGCCCGTCTTTCAGGCCCTCGCTGGCAGCAGCGATCTGCCCGAAGCTGGTCGAGAGAGTTTCCATGCCATCGTCGAAACTCGTCAGAATCGCGCCGTAGTTGCCCGGCCGATCGGTGTCGATCTCCTGATCGAGGCGGCCGTTCTGCAGATCATCACTGGCCGCTCGAATCTCCTCGAATCCGCCGACCATTTCGTCTGCCCCTCGATCGAGGTTGGTCATGATCTCGCCGTAGGACCCGGGGAAATCCGTCTGCCGATCGCGGTCCCGAAGATCGTCGTCGCCAGCCGCAAGATTGTTGCTAAAGGTGTTGATCTCGTCGAACACCTCCCGGAGGTTCGTCTGCATCTCCGTGAATGCCCCACTCATCCGCCCGAGTTCGTCGTTCTCGACGTGCTCGTCGACCTCGGTCGTCAGATCGCCCTCACTCATGGCAATCGAGGCTGCTTCGAGTTGCTTGACGGGCGTCGTGATCCGCTGGGCGACGAACAGCCCGATTGCAATCGCGACGACGAAGGCGACGATCGTCAACCCGATGATGGCCACGTGACTCTGATCGGTCGTGGCGTCAGCCGCGGCGACTGACGCTTCCATCTTCTCGTTGGCGTCCTCTTCGAACGAGATCGTATCCGATTCGAGTTCCTCGTAAATGCTGTCTGCGTCATTGATACGTTCGCGGGCCAACTCCTCGTTCCCGGCTTCCATCGCCGATATCGCTGCTTGAGCCGTCTGGCTGGCTTCTTCGTGATCCGCTTCGATCTCCGAGAGACGTGTCTGCTGCTGGTCGGTCAGATCGTCCCGCTGTGCCAGCTGTGAGTACCACTCCTCGAAGTCCGCGGAGGCACGACGATACTCCTCGACGGCACCGTCGTCCCCAGCGAGGACAGCGAGTAACGCACGTCGTTCCATTTCGAGGTCGTACTTCATCTCCATCGCCGCGTCGGCCTCGGCAACGTCGTCCTCGACGATCGAGTGGAGTTCTGCGTCGACGCTTCCGACCGCCAAGTAGCCGACTGCACCGGTCACGACGACCAGTACCGCGACGAGCACGAACGCGAAGACGAGCTTTGCCCGGAGGTCGAATCGATCGATCGTGAGGCGATCTGTGAATGACATTGGTCTTTCCTCTCTATAGAGGTACAATGTGAAGAGTTGTCAAGGAATCCGTTAGGTGTGAAAGGCCTGCTCCGGATCGGTGGTTACTATCTTAATATTCAATTATCATTCCTGATATTGCTCCCACCATCGAGGAACGAGCCGATCACGTTCCGGTGGGCAGCCTGGAGGTGTTTCGACACTGCTGGCCCGGAGATGTCGAAGGTATCGGCGAGGTCTTCACCAGTCACAGATCGTGGCGTCTCGTAGTATCCGCCGTGATACGCGGCGTTCAAAATCTCGTATTGTCGCTCGGTGAGAAGGGACTTCGAGTCGTCGGGACGCTGGACCTCGCTGTGCTGGGCGCGGAGGTCGATATCCGTGTAGTGACTGGTCAGTGCTTCGAGCAGCGGACGCGTCGAGGTCGATTGTGGGATTGCTACGCTGAGTCGGGTTCCCGCAGGCTCCGAGACGGCCTGGCAAAGAGTGCCGCCGTGCTTGACGATAATGTCGGCCAGAAACGGCCGGTCGACAGAGAGTGTCAACTGGCCTGTATCGCTGTCCCCGAACCACTGTGGCTCGCCCATGCCAGGACTCTCCGTTGCCCGCTGCAGAACCGCCTGCCTGTCACCGTCGGTCACAGTCACCAGAATCCGGATAGATTCGTCGTCGACCTCGGCAACGGTGTCGTATCGAATGTGGGCACCCGTCTGCTCGGCGAGGCGCTGGAGCGGATACGAGGTATCGGCCAGTTGGAATTCGAGTGCAGTGTACCGCTGGTTCGCCCCTGAGTGGCGCTGTTCTAGGAGTCGGCTGTAGGTAACCAGCAACGAGGCAACGTCTTCGACTAAGTCCCTGTAGACCGAATCGAGCTCGCCGTCGACAGAGAGATACACCGTCAAGACGCCGTACAGTACCCCATCGGAGAGCAGCGGCGCACTCATCGCCGATCGAAATCCAGCCGAGAGGGCCTCTTTGGCCCAGGCATCGTCGTGGACACGTTCTGAGATCCGGGGGACGACGTAGGCCTCCCGATTTGCGGTAGCCTGCCGAGCCGGGAGTGACCCTGCCGTCTCCTGTAAGGCGAAATCGAGATACTCTGTCCCGTGACCGGCCCACGCACTCGGTTCGAGGTCGGAATCACTGCGCTGTGGGTGGCCGACCCAGGCGAAATCGATCGTCTCGATGCCGGTAAGTTCCTCACAGACTGCCGTCTCGATGGTGTCTCGACTCTCCGCCTCGGAGAGCCGCTTTTGAATCGCCTGGATCGCCGTGACGACGGTCCGCATCTCGTGGAGGGACTGCTGTTCGGCGTCCAGCTGGCCTGCTAATCTCGCCCGTTGTTCTGCTTGTTTCAGGACATCGAGGACTGCTTTGGCGTTTGTGGCCACCAGTTCGATCAAATCCCGGTCGACGGCATCGATCGTACCGTCGCGCTGGCCGACGACGATCAGGCCGTAGTTGCCAAGCGGAACAGCAAGGACACCTGAAAGGGGCTTGTTGGCCAGGCCCGCTACCGTCGAGATGTCAATTTCGCGGCGTTCGCCGACGCGATAGGCCTCCCAGAGCGGACCAGTACCCGGTTCGACGACGCCGGGGCCGTCGGTCTCGTCGCCAAAGGCCACTGACTTCGGGCCTGGACGCAACACCCCTGCCTGCTCGTCGAAGCGTTTCACGCTGACGTAGGGGAACTGGAAAGACTCCTCGATGAATTCCACGAGGAACGCCCACACCTCGCTGGGCGACTCCGGTGGGTATAACGCTCGCGTGGCAACGTGAAGATCCTGGAGGATACGCTCGCGGCGTTTGAGGTTCCGTTCGTACCGTTTGCGCTCGGTAATATCCTGTGTCATGCCGACAGCAGCAATGACCGAGCCATCGGAAGCGCGTACCGGTGCCGTACGCAGTTGCAGCGTCATCTCGCCAATCGTCGTCTCCGTGGCCGTCTGGGACCCTGCGAGTGTCTCCGTGTAGGCCCTGACGAAGACGTCTCGATCTCCCTGCCCCACGTCGCTGACGTGTGAGCCGATCACGTCGCCCGGTTCGGACGAGAGGTTGTCGAAGAGATCGCCACCGGCGAGCAGATAGGTCAACTGCTCGTTGACGAGCGTCACCGCCCCGTTAGGAAAGGCATCGAAGACAGCTTTGGCAAGGCAGTCTTCCGGGGCTGCTGGGACGGTCGAAGCATCGTCAGAAGCAGAGCGTTCTGTGATCCAGTGGTCGGACGCGTCGACTCGGGGCGGCCTCCCGTGCTCGATCACCCCGCGAATTCGGGACAGCGCCACCTCCGGATAGTCAACGACCACCCCTGCTGGGACGTACTCGTCTGCGCCTGCATCGATCGCGTTGCTGGCCGTATCGATTCGGTCGTCGGCCACCACCGCTACCACTGGGATCGTGGCATCAGCCTGCTGGAGCGTTTCGACGGTCCGGACGAACGCTTGTTTCCCCTGCCAGCCGACCAATACACAGTCGATGGCGTTGGCTTCCAGCAGCGGCGTCGACTCGGCGACGGTTTCGGATACCGAGAGGTCGCCCTCGGGGTGGT
Source organism: Halorhabdus sp. CUG00001 (assembly GCF_009797925.1). Taxonomy (NCBI): domain Archaea; kingdom Methanobacteriati; phylum Methanobacteriota; class Halobacteria; order Halobacteriales; family Haloarculaceae; genus Halorhabdus; species Halorhabdus sp. CUG00001. The sequence continues at coordinate 2,177,121 of NZ_VOLB01000001.1, read as the reverse complement.
CGCTACCGAGGGCGTCCCGGATCGAGCGCCGCCACTCGCTGTCCGAACCAACGGCGAGAATCCGAAGTGCCCCCGCGACAGATTGCATACGTGCTTACTGGTATCGTCCAACAAGATATTTACGGCCGTCGGCACTGTCGAGAGAGCGGCCGATGAGGCGGACGTCACGGAACCGATCCAGTTGCTTGGCGAGACACGGTCGCCAGCGGTCACTCCGTTGCCCGATCGATCCCTGGGCGATCGCTCGCCGACTGGCGGCCAAATCGCTCGAGAAGCGATACTTTACAGATCGACTTCGCGATGGCCGCCCCACCGGTAAATGGGTTCAGCGTCGTCTCTCCTAGCCGCTCGCGATACGCGATCGGGATTTCCGTCACGCGGTAGCCCCGACACAGCGGCCGGACTATCAGTTCCGCCGACAGTCCGGTGTTCTCGGTCCACTCGATGGCTTCGATCACCTCACGGCGATAGGCTCGCATCCCCGTGGTCGTGTCGTGGACGCGCTGGCCGATCAATGCGCTGGCCAACCACGCGAAGGCGTGGTTTCCGAGGCGATTGAATCGCGGCATCGTCTGTGCACCCTTCGAGAGCCGATCACCGCTGACGACATCGTAGCCATCGTTGATGGCGTCCAGAAAGTCCGGCAATCGCTCCATCGGGTAGGTGTCGTCACAGTCAGTCGTGACGATCACCGGTCTGTCGGGCGTCGTGATCGCCTCGTGGACGGCCACACCGTAGCCCTGTGGCTCTTGCTCGATCACTGTCGCCCCATGTTCGCGGGCGACCTCGGCGGTCCCATCGCTCGAACTGTCGACACAAACGACTTCGGCCTGCCCGTCGGTCACTCGATCGATGTCTGTGAGAACAGTGGTGATCGCCTCACGCTCGTTGTACGTCCCCATCACGACACTGACGTCTGCGAACGTGTAGACGTCCTCGCCGGTCCCGTCGTCACTCATTACTCGCCCGTTCGTCCACGCACACTTGAGGCTTTAGGTTGGCCTAAAGGAGAGCTACACCGGGGAGTTCAGTGCCCCGAAGTAGACCTGCCAGGCCAGCAGTGACTTCGCGACCAGACTCAAGACGATGTACGCGACTTCGCCATAGAGGTAGTCTTTCCACTTCCAGACGCCCTTGTACTGGAGGAGCATGTTGATCGCAAAGAGGTTGAACAGGACGAAAAGTGAGACGTAGATCGCGATCACGAAGTCCGGGGGGCTCCCCTCGCCGAAGGTGTAGGTGCCCGCGATCGTGACAGCGATCGCGATCCAGGGGACGAGGCCGGCAAGCGAGCCGACGAGGAAGGCACTCCAGTCGGTCTCCTCGGTCAAGCGATTGTGCCGTTCCATCACGAGTCCACAGAGGTTCATCACGGCGACGAGACCGAACAGCGCGATCAGGGTACCCAGATCCCAGACGCCGGCGAGCATCGCGATCAGGACGATCATCAGCGAGGCGCTGACAGCGTACTCGTACCAGCGATACGGGTTCATGCCCTGATCGAGATACGTGACGTACCGGTCGTACAGCACCGTCGCAATCAGTGCGTGAGCGATCGCGGAGACGAACAAGAAGCCAGCAGCCAGGGAGGCGAGTTCGATCGCCCCGATCGCGGTCAAAACGGGTGTCAGTACTTCAGCCTCGGTATCGAATGCGAGGTATGTCGCATTGATCGTCCACTCCCGGGAGGAGCTCAGGTAAACCATCAACGCACCCTGGAGGAAGTGAACGACAGCCATCACCGCGTTGAACCGGCGGAGATGCCAGTCACTGGGAGTTGCACTCGACATACTCGCTGTTCACAGGGACCCATGAAGATTCTTTGCCCGAGCTGGGACGCTGACGGACCGACTGGACTCGGACGGTCGCGAGCCGCCAGAGGTCCCAGGCCGTCTAAAGCGTCCGATCGAGGAACGTCTCGATCGCGTCCGGACCGGCAAACGGATGGGCCGGGAGGAGTCGGTCGTCGCTGGCCCCCGGATCGCTGCTGGCGCTGGCCGTCACGGTCTGGGTTGGCCGCTCCTCGCCCGTGAGTTGTGCCATCGCCGTTCGTTCGGAGTCCGCCCCGAAGACGTGGCCCATCCCGTGGAGTTCGTAGCTCGTGACCGAGAGGTCGACGCCTCGGAGGGCCGAAACCAGCGAGCGGGTCTGCTCGATCGACACGACATCGTCGGCCCGTCCGTGCATGACGAGGACAGGCGGGCTATCCGCATCCACGTAGGTGAGCGGGCTGGCTCGGCGCGCACGATCACGGTGCTGTGAAATCGAGCCACCGACCAGCAACGACGCGACGCCAGCAGGCGCGACGGGCACGGCAGTCAGATCGGTGACACCGTACCAGTCGACGACAGCCTGGACGGCCCCGGATTGCTCGGGCGCAACTGTCTTTTCGACGCGCTCGGGCGCATACACGTTGCCAGCGACGTCCGAGACATCGTCGACGAAGCCCGCAAGCAACGCGAGGTGCCCGCCAGCCGAGGCCCCCCACGTCGCGATACGGTCGGGATCGAAGCCGTACGCCTCAGCCCGGGCCTGGAGCCACCTGATCGCGGCTTTGACGTCGAGGATCTGGTCGGGGAAGACGCCCCGCGGCGTCGGGTTCTCGGGATCGATATCGAACGGAATCGCCACGCCATCCGGGATTTCGGCCAGTCGGTAACTGACGCTGGCGATCGCGACCCCCCACTCGGCCGCATACCGCTGTAGAGCCGGTGCGTTCTTTCGGGTCTCGAACACCCAGCCGCCGCCGTGGACGTAGACGACCAACGGCGGCCGTCCCGCAGTCTCGGGCACGAACAGGTCCAGCCGAAGATCGCCGCTGTCCCGGCTGGCGTAAGTCACGTCCTCGTGGACGGCGACGGCCGGCCCGTCGGCACCCGATGGGTCGTCTTCGGTTCCCGCTGGGGACTCGCTCATCTATCGAGTCGTTTGCATCCCATCCCCTTAGGCGCTGTCGACCGCTATCAGAGTACGCCGTCGTCTTCGAGAAGCGCCTGCAGTTCGGGCATCGACTCGACGACCACATCACAGGCCGGCTCGACGGCCGATTTCGGCTCGAAACCGACGGCAAGCCCCGCGACTTCCAGCATCGGCAGGTCGTTGGCGCCGTCACCGACGGCGACTGTCTCGTCCATATCGACACCGTACTCGCTGACCAGTGCTGCCAAGGCGTCGTCCTTGGTACCTTCGATCAGGGGTCCCTCGACCTCCCCCGTGAGCTGGCCGTCTTCGACGGGCAATCGGTTGGCGACGATCCGGTCGACGGAAACGGCGGCCGTTTCGAGTGCCGCCGCGACCCCGCGCTCGAAGCCGCCAGTCAGGATCGCGGTGGTGACGCCGGCGTCGTTCAGCGCCTCGATCACGTCGGCTGCGCCGGGTCGCAAGTGGACCTCTTGGAAGGCCTCGACGGCCTCGCTGTCGTCCAAGCCCTCCAAGAGCCCACACCGTTCGCGAAGGCTCTGGGCGTACTCGATCTCGCCGGCCATTGCGCGCTCGGTAATCGAATCCATCTGCTCGACGACGCCACAGCGCTCGGCCAGGAACGTCGTCATCTCGTCCCCGGAGAGGGTGCCATCGAAGTCGAAGGCGACTATCATGGCTTCGGGTTTGCGACGCTCCTTTTCAAAGGGTGCGATTCGCGTCCGGACGGCACAGTCCGCAACACCAGGCTATCCGGGCTGTCAGCACGGGACGATTCCATTCACCAGGGGGCAAACGCACCGCAGCCATATTGATAGGTCAACGCCGCGAGGAACGAGCCGACTCCGGTCAACGCGGCGACACCACCGAGGAAGAACACCCACTCGATCCCGACCGCCCCCATCAGCCACCCACCCAGTAATGGCGCGAGGATGCTGCCGGGCTTCCAGAGCAGCGAGCGAATCCCGATCGAGCTGGCGATCCCCTCTCCCTTGCCTTCGTCGGCGAACAGTGCCATACTTGCGGGCTCACGGAACGCGTCGGCGGCACCGAGCAATCCGTTCAGGACGATCGCAGCCAGAACGGTCCCGGTAATCTCCCCCGCGATCGGCACCCCAATAGTGAACAGCCCCTCTGCACCGGAGATGAAGGGGAACGCCATCGCGATCACGCCGTAGGCGCTGCCGCCGACGATGACGAACGGGGCGCGGCCGAACCGATCGGCCAGCCGTCCGGTGTAGGGCTGGCCGAGCATGTTCGCGAACTGTTCGGCAGCCAAGACCGCGCCGACGACGAGCGAGCCGTAGGCCAGCCCACCCTTCGCGGCCGAGACGCCGACGAAGATCGGCACCCACTTCCGGACGAGCGTGACCGCGACGGCATATTGAACGCGGAACGTCGCCATCGTCAGAATGCGGCGATTGACCGCCAGATCAGCGAACGCAAAGCCCTCGATGGACGTCTGGTCGTCTTCGACGAACACATAGACGCCGACTGTCGCGATACCCATGATGACCGCGACCAGGACGAACACCGTCGAGAAGCCGGTGAGGGCGAACAGTCCACCGGCGGCGAGTGGGGCCAGTCCGCCGCCGGCCATCCGGAAGGCATTGTACTTCCCGATGTAGTTCGCCCGGTCGCTCGCGGGAGCCAGATCACCGACGACTGCCAGCCCGAGCAACCCGACGCCAGTCATGCCAAGTCCCTGAAGTAGGCGCGCGCCGAGGAATCCCTCGATGCTGGTGATTACCGCAAAGGCCGCGTACGCGAGAACGCTGGTCACCAACCCTGCCAGCAGGGCCGTGCGCTTGCTATAGCGGTCCCCAGCCCACGCGATCGGGACGATTCCGACCGTCCGGGCCAGTTCCAGTGCTGTCACGAACACGCCGATGGTGATTCCTGTCGCTCCGAGGGCGTCGATGTAGTCGGGCAACAGCGTCATCACCGTCATGAAGCCGAAACTTCCCGCAAACCGCATCGTATACAGCGAAGAGAACTGCAACCGGTCGCGACTGAGATCCATTCTTTCGTGGGTCGCCAATGCGCAGCCAAATGTGTTACGAATCAATTCATCGCTTGCGCGGCAGCGAGCGGTCGTCGTTCATCAGGCGTGCTCGGCGGGAAACAGGTGGATCTGCTCGGGGGCGAGTACGAACGAACAGCGCTGTCCGAGAGTGAGAGCTGCTGCCGTGGATTCGTCGACCGTCGCTCGGAGCGGGCCAACGTCGTCGCTCGTGGCAACCACGATGGCAGCCGCGTGCTGAGAGAAAACGCGCTCGACACGAACGGAGAGGGCATTCGGCTGGGCCGTCTGCTGCTGGACGGTGATCGCATCTGGACGAACCCCAACAGTCACGTGAAGTGGCTCGCCATCGTCTGCGATCGGGACGGAGAGTGTCGTGGGGCCGATATCGACCGTCGTCCGCCCGTCCGTCCGCTCGATGACCGTCCCTTCGATGAGGTTCGCCACACCGAGAAAGCGAGCCACCGCAGGCGTCGCCGGGGCGTCGAAGACAGCCTCGATGGCCCCCTCCTGGCGAATCTCGCCGTCGATGATGACAGCCAGCCGATCGCCGACGATAGCGGCTTCGTCTTGATCGTGAGTCACGTAGACGACCGGGATATCCAGGCCAGCCAGTACGTCACGCAAGTCGAGTCGAAGGCGGCGTCGAATCGGTGCATCGAGACTGGAGAGGGGCTCATCGAGCAACAGGGCGTCGGGATCGGTCACCAGCGTCCGGGCCAGGGCGACGCGCTGGCGCTCCCCGCCCGAGAGCGTCGTCGGATCGCGGGACAGCAAGTCACCGACGGCGAGTGTGCTGACTGTCTCGTCGATATCGGCTCCGGCTGGCGCGCCGAATCGAAGGTTTGCTTCGACGGAGAGGTGTGGGAACAACGCTGCATCCTGAAACACCATGCCCACGTCCCGATTCTCGGGCGGAACCTGGTCGATCCGCGCTCCGTTCAGGGTGATCGTCCCCATCGCGGGGCTCTCGAAGCCGGCGATCAGTTCGAGCACGGTCGACTTGCCCGCCCCAGAGGGGCCAAGGACGGCCGTGACGCCGTCGGGGACAGTGAGCGAGAGGGGGCCGAGCGCGAACCCCTCGTAAGCGGTTTCGAGGCCGGCCAGTTCGAGCGTCACGGCGAAACCTCCAGGGATTCCCCAAGCAGTTGCAAGACGAACACGACCGTCAAGCCGGCAGCAAGCAGTGCCACGACCAGTGGCACCGTCGCCTCGGTCCCGCCACTGACGAACTCGACCCAGATGCGCGTCGGCATTGTCTCGGGCGGATGGCCAAGCAACATCGTCGCACCGAACTCCCCCAGTGCGCGGGCAAACGTCAAGACGATCCCGGCGACGATGCTGCCCCTGGCCAGCGGAAGCGAGACCCGAAAGAACGTCGCCAGTGGCCCGTTCCCGAGGTTCCGGGCAGCCCGTTCGAGATCGCGATCGACCGCGGCAAAGCCCGAGCGAGCAGTCACGACGAGAAACGGGGCGGCGACGAACGTCTGTGCGAGGATCACACCGAGATACCCCTCAGTCAGGGGCACCCCGATCGCGGCTGCCAGACCGCCGACCGCAGAGAGGCGTCCGAACGCACTCAACAGGACGACGCCACCGACGACCGGCGGCATCGCGAGGGGCAACACGACCAGCGCATCGAGCAGTCGCTTCCCCCGGAAGCTGTACCGCGCGAGGACGTACGCCAGTGGGACGCCAAAGACCGTCGCCAGCAGCGTCGCTACCGGTGCCGTCACCACCGAGGCCGTGATCGCCGCCCCCACTGCCGGCTCGGCGAACGCCGACGGGGCCGGGAGTCCGTTCTCGAGTAAGAACGCGAGGAACGGACCGACCAGGTATAGCGCCAGCACGGCACCCAACAGCGCGAGGACCGTCCACTGGCTGGTCGCTCCGAGTGTCGGCACTGGTCGATCGGTGAGCCTCTCCTCGGCACGGGTGTCCTCACTCATCGTGGTCCCCCTCGTGGTCGCTCGCTCCGGGCTCGCCAGACCGTGGGGTTGACGGGCGGACCGCCTCCGGAACGGCACCGTGGGCACTCGGAACGCTGTCGGGGACGACCAGTCCCGTCTGTTCGAGCAGGTCCGGGTGCTCGGTGAGATAGCGGACGAACCGTCGGCCTGCGTCTGGGTTCGTCGCACTGTCCGGGACACTCGCGTTGTACCTGATCGGCCGTCCAGGGAGTGACGTGCCGTCCGCACCCGTGTAGGTCGCCGTCGCGTAGTGATCGGCCAGTCGAGGGGCCGAAAAATCGAGTTTCGGCGGCAGATCGACGGCTGGCAGCCCCCAGTCGTGAGCCATGTTCCGGTAGGCGATAGCCGCCGCGCGTTGGCCACTCTCGACGGCCGCCAGCAGTTGCGGTTCTTCGGGCTCGATGGTCGTGTTGTCTCGGAGCGTCGCGGCCAGCCCCGGGTGGTCGTAGTACGATTCGGCGAGCTCGAACAGCTGGATTGCCCGGTAGCCAAGCGGGTCCAGGGCCGGATCAGTCCTGGCGATGTCGGCCCCAGGGGAGGCCAGCACTTCGTGCCAGGGGTCGCCAGCCCCGAGCCGACGCCCCACGTCAGTCGCCGGGTTGTACACGATGGCCAGGGCGTTCGTCGCGAAGACGACATCCCACCCAGTGATGGCGGGCTGGAGGCGATCACGGAGGAGGGTGGCATCGGCGCTGACCACCACGTCCGGCTGTCGCTGTTCGTCCACGAGCAGTCGCATGACTGCCCGCGAGCCGTAGTAGGTCCCCTGGAACGCGAAACTGGTCGCGTCGGCAAAGGCCGGGCCGACCTGCTCCTCGAATGCCGCTGCGAGGCTGCCGGCCGAGAGGACCGACACCGTTGTCTCAACACCGCCCAGGCACCCACCCAGAGCACCCACACCGAGACTCGCAGCTCCGGCGAGGAATCGTCGACGGGTACGGTGACCCGGCACCCGCTGTCGGACGGTGCTGTCGGGAGCCGTCGGTCGATAGACCATCGAAGACGTGCGTTCGATATGTCCCAGCAGACATAACGGTTGTGTCGAACACGGTCGTGGTGGTAACGTCTATGAACGGGCCGGTCGAACGATGAGCACATGAATGCGGGCTTTTCGGCCCATCTCGTGATCGACGGCTGCACGTTCGATGCTGCGGACGCAGCCCTATTGCGGGCGATCGACGCCCACCGCTCGCTTTCGGCCGCGGCCGACGCACTCGGGCGGTCGTATTCACGCGCCCACGATCGTGTGACCGAGCTCGAAGCGGCCGTTGGCCCGTTAGTCGAACGCCGCCGGGGTGGGGCCGACGGCGGTGGCAGTGAACTCACCGACAACGCCGAGGAGCTGCTGGCGCGATTCGCCCGCCTGCAGGCTACTCTGGAAGGGACTGCCCGGACCGAGGAAGTCGTCCTCGAGGGAACCGTTCGCGATCGGGAGGGCGAACTCGCGACGATCGAGACGAAGGCGGGCACGATCCGTGCCCTGCTGTTCGAGGCTGCCACGGACGTCGAAGTCCTGTTCCGGGCCGATGCGATCACGCTCCACCACCCTGAGACAGCCCCGCCAGCCGCCGACACGAGCGCGCGCAATCGCTTTCGTGGGACCGTCACCGACATCGAACGTGGCGCAGCGATCGCCCACGTCACCGTCGCGGTCGCCGACGACCGACTGGTCGACGTACTCGTCACACTCGCGAGCGTCGAGACACTCGACCTGACGGTCGGTAGTTCCGTCGTTGCGACGTTCAAGGCCACGGCGACGCGGGCACTGGCGCGTTGACCGGACACCAGCGCCGGACTACTCGAACTTTCCGAGCAGCGTCGTGTAGAAGCCGTCGGTGTCGTCGGCAGCCAGTTTCTCGACGATCAGTTCGGGCGTCGAGCGCGCCAATGTGTCTTTTCGTGGGGTCCGGTCGACCTGTAGCTCGCCGTCTTCGAGCCCGAGGGCCTGGATACCGTCGACGCCGAGTTCGCAGTCGGCAGTCTCACGGATTTCCCGAGCGAGATGGGAGACGAACACGGCAGTCTGGTCGCGCTCGCCCAGTGCTTCGAGGATGCCGGCCATGATCTTCGCGCTGGCCCCCGGCTCGGTGATGCTCTCTAACTCGTCGACCAACACGAGCGTCTCGGCTTCGCTTGCGGCCTCGACGACCAGCTCGCCAAACGAGCGAAGCGTACTCTCGAAGGCCCCGGCGTCTAAGGTCCCCTGAGTCTTTGCGTGGTAGTGCAGCGCATCGATCCGGCCGAGACGAGCCCGCTCGGCCGGCACTGGCAGCCCCATGTGAGCGAGGATGACCACTAGTGCGAGCAGATCCAGCGTCGAGGTCTTCCCACCACTGTTGACCCCCGAGAGGAGGCGAACGCCGGAAACCTCGTAATCGACAGGTTCGACTTCCTCGTGGGGAACGTCCAGCAACGGCGACCGGCCGCCCTCGATCGCAACCCCCTCGCCACCCAGTTCGGGCAACGTCGCGTCGAAATCCGCGGCAAAGCGGGCGATCGCGAGTTCGACGTCCAGTTCGAGGGCGGCCTCGACCAGGGTCTCGCTCTGCTCGCGCATCGCCGCCAGGTCGTCGGCCAGGTCTGCTTTCAGCGCCTCGGCGCGCCGATCGCGGGCAGTCGTCAGTTCCTCACGAGCCCGTGAAACGATGCTATCCTCACGCTCGACGGGAAACGTGGGTTCGTCCGAGAACGCCCGCCGGGCGATATCGGCAGTCTCCCGGAGATCCAAGGTGTCGACGACATGCTCGCGAGCCGCCGCGACGGCATCGGCGTACTCGGCGGCCAGTTCCCGAGAGAGCACTTCGTCGACGCCGGCGCCGCGTTCGACCAGCGACAGCAGATCCGCGCCTTCGATCGTGACGTCCTGTTGCTCGATTGCCGCCCGGAGACGGTCGTTCGCGACGGACTCGGCTTCGCTCATCGCCGCGTCGAGATCGTCGACGGCCCGGGTGAGTCGCTGTAGTTCCTCGTCACCGGTCGGGGTGCCATCCTCGTCGAGTCGATCGAGGGCTGCTTCGAGGGCATCCAGATCACAGGGAGGTTCCAGGTCGGCGTGCCGGTGGACCGCGATCGCAGCGAGCAGGCGGTCACGATTGTGCGCAAAGAACGAAAGGGGCCGTTCGGGGACGACTGCGGCCGGGTCCTCGACGGCGTTGGGTTCGACTCGCACGTCACCATCGACGTCGACACCGGCAAAGGCCTCATCGAGGGCGATCACCGTCGCGTACCCGCGGGCGAGTTCCGCCAGGTCCCGGGTATCCTCGACGACTTCGACGCTGACCTCGGGGATTGCCTCCCGCGCCGTCGCGTAGGTCTCGCCGTCCGTCGTCGCCAGACAGCGGTCCCGAACCCGGACGTCGCCCGGTTCGTCGAGCGGCTCGACGCCGCTCAGTGCCGACAGCGTCGCCTCGTCAGGATCCCGTTCCATGGCCCGCTCGGCCAGGTGACGGACGTCGGTAATGCGGCTCTGGCTGGCGCTGGGATAGAGAGTCCGGAGTCGTGCGGCCGCGTAGTCGGTGACGGTCCGGTCTTCCAGCAGTGCGAGGGCGTCCTGATAGACGTCCTGGGCGCGGGGCGTCGCGAGGAACGTCGCCGTGTCGTCGTGGCGTTGCTGGATCGCCGCCCGGACGATTCGGGCGGCCCGCCCCTCACCGATCCCCGGTGCACGGGCGACCCGTGCGACGTCGCCGGCTTCGATCGCCGCCGCCGGGTCGTCCAGTTCGGCCAGCCGGTCGGCGGTCTTCTCGCCGACGCCCGGGATCGCCGTCAGTTCCATCTATCGGTGTCTTGCAGCCCCACGAGAAAAACTTCCCGGCCGCCCGCTCACTCGACAATCTCGACGCCTTCGAAGACGAACCGCGCGCCGCCGGACGAACTGTCGGTCACGCTCACCGTCCAGCCGTGTGCATCCGCGATCTGGCGCACGATCGAGAGCCCGAAGCCAGTCCCGTGTTCCTGTGTCGTGACTCCTGGCTCGAAGACACGCTCTCTGTCAGCAACCGGAATGCCAGGCCCGTCGTCCTCGACGTAGAAACCGGTGTCCTCGAGCCGGCCGATCCGGACGGTGAGGGCGTCGTCGGGGTGGCCGTCCCGGTCGGCCCGAGAGTCCGAGCGTGTCTGGCCGTGTTCGATGGCATTCCGCAAGAGGTTCTCGAAGACGTGTTGGAGCCGGTCGCGGTCGGCCCGGACGGTAAAGTCGGCGTCGCGTTCGAGGGTCGCCGCCTCCGTCAACACCCCGTCCCAGCACTGCTCGACCACGTTCGCGATGGCGACCAGTTCGGTCTCTCCGACGGTTTGGCCCTGGCGGGCGAGCGTGAGCGTATCCTCGATGATCGCCTCCATCCGGTCGAGAGCGGTCTCGATGGGCTCGATGTGCGTGTGTTCGGTCGAACACTCCTCATCGAGCAGTGTGATCCGTCCCTGGGCGACGTTCAGCGGATTTCGCAGGTCGTGAGAGATGACGCCCGCAAACTCCTCTAGGCGGTCGATTTCCCGACGGAGCTTTCGTTCCCGTTCTTTCCGCTCGGAAATGTCTCTGGCGACGCTCAAGATTGCGTCCTCACCGAAGTACGTCACGAGGCTAGACGTGATTTCGACCGGAATTTCCGTGCCAGTGGTCGTGAGGTGGGCCGTCTCGAAGGTCAAGGTACCAGCCTCCTGGATCGTCTCGATCCGGTCGTCGATTTTCGCCCCCGCGTCGTTGGCTTCGATGTCCCACGGCGTCATCCCGAGCAATTCGCTCTCTTCGTACCCGAGGCGCGTGTGAGCCGTGTTGTTTACGGCGAGAAAGCGGCCGTCCAGATCGTGGACGAATATGGCGTCGTTGATGCCATGAAACAGTGCTTCGAACGTATCCAATGTCTCTTTGCGCCTCCGCTCGCGCTCGCGACGTTGGGTGACGTCTCGCAGCGACGCCATGGCACCCTGAACGGAGCCGTCGGCCGCTTCCAGCGGAAAATACCGGACGGCAAAGACGTGTTCGTCTCCGTCCGGGCCGGTGCGTGCTGTCTCGTACTCGACCGATTCCCCGTCGAGCGCACTGTCGATATGCGCTTTGACGTCCTCGAATCCAGCTCTCCCCATTACCTCAGTCACTGTCGCTCCCGCTGCCGTGTCGTCGATCCCGTGAAACGTCCGATACCGGCTGTTGGTCAGAAGGTACGTGTAGTCACAGTCGATGGCCGCAAGGAGGTTCGTCGAACTTTCGACAGCTTGTTCGTACCGGCGGAGGCGGCGTTCTGTCTCGACGCGCTCGGTCACGTCCGATCCCGAGACGAGCAGTGACGTGATCGCCCCGGTGTCGTCCCGGACGCCCGTGACGTGCCACTTGATACAGCGGATCTCCCCGTCGTCGGTCCGGATCGTGTTCTCGTGGACGTCGAACCCGTCTTCGTCTCGAAGCGCCCACAGCACGTCCGCCAAGCCAATGTCGCTGTCCGCGGGGACGACCGTCTCGAACCAGTCGGCCCCATCGAGCGTGGATCGATCGTACCCCAGTATCCGGCAGCCCCGATCGTTGATGCGCCGGATCGTCCCGTCGGCTCCGAGGATGACCATGATCGTCGCCGCCTCCTCGAAAGCCTGCTGGGCGAGGGCATCCGAATCCATTACCAGTTATTGGGCAACAATACCTTTAAGCGTGTCTTCGGCGGCGGCATTGCTATCTCGGCGAATCAGCCCCTGGCCGGCCCGGCAGGCGATCGGCTGGGATCACGTTGGCTCGATGCCGACACCTTCGGCCAACAGTTCGTGTGACCGGAGCGCATCGTCGTGGTCGGCGACGACCTGCTGGAGCATGACTTCCTCGACACCCACCCGGTCGGCGAGCTGGTCGAGCAATCCAGCGAGGGTGTCCGGACTGCCCGAGATGGCCCGCGGCCACTCGCCCGGATCGAGTGTCGCCGGCGTCGGCTCGGGAACGCCCCCGAGTTCGTCGATCGCCGTCTCCACGGAGGGCGTCGAGCCGACGACCCCGCGAGCCATGCGCTGGAACGATGCCTCGGCGACCGCGCGCTTGCGGGCTGCCGCCGCGTCGGTCTCGGCGGCGATGGCATTGACCGCGACCATTCCCGTAGGTTCGTCGAGTCCCGTACCGCTGTCCGAGGCCTCGAAGTGCTCGCGGTAGGCGTCGAACGCCTGTGTCGCGAACCCCGGGCGGATGAACGCCGCAAAACAGTACCGGAGGCCGAGTTCACCAGCGATCGCCGCACTCGACGGACTCGACCCGAGTACCCACGGGACGGGCGGGGCCGCGCCCGAGCGCGGGATTTCCAGGTCACTGTAGGGGTGGTCGTCGGGATACTCGTCGTAGAGATGGGCGATCACGGCCTCGATGTTCTCTTTGTGGTCCTCGTCGGGATCGTCGACACGGCGGTCGGTGCCCAAAGCGCGGTCGGCGGCCGGCGACCCGTTGGCTCGGCCGAGGCCGGCGTCGATCCGGCCCGGCGCGAGCCCGTCGAGTGTGCCGAAACTCTCGGCAACCTTGTAGGGACTGTAGTGGTTGAGCAGGACGGCCCCCGATCCGAGCCGGATCGAGTCGGTTGCGGCCGCGAGATGGCCGAGTAGCACTTCCGGGGTCGTGCCCGCGAGGGTGTCACCCATCGCGTGGTGTTCGGCGACCCAGAACCGGGAGAAGCCGAGTTGCTCGGCCTGCTGTGCGGCAGTGACGGTATTTGCGTAGGCGTCGGTTGCGGTCCCGCCGTCGGGGACCGCCGAGAGGTCGACAATCGAGAGATCCATGCCGATATTCGGGCGTCGCCAGGGGTAATCGTTCGGTAACCAGCAACGCTGAGTCGGTCGGTTCCTCGCTCGTTCATTCGGTCGCTCCGGCTGGGTGGGTACAATACCAAAATGTTTGTTTTGAAGGATGTGATCTCTTCACGCATGCCCCTGTCGCGGCGGTCTGCCCTCCAGAGTGTAGCGCTCACGCTGTCCGGACTCGCCGGGTGTATCGCTCGGCAATCGATACCCTCGAAACTGCGAGCGACCAACTGTCGTATCCGTTGCTTTCCCGTCCCATGCTCGCCGATATGGCAGCCGCAGTCGCGCTTGCGGACGAACGGATCGCCGATCGGATTGCAGACGATGATAGTTGGATCGCACAGGAAGACAGTGTGTTCGACCAAATCGATCGATACGTTGGCTGGTACAGCTACGCAACGGCCGTCTCGACAGTGCTTCCGACGGTGAGCGAGACCGTCGGGGCGAAACGCTGAGTCGCCCGGCGCGCGTCGAGGCCGGACGCTGGTCGGGACCGCTTGGATCGGACAACGGGCTTTTCGGCGTCGGAACCGTACCGCGGTCAAATGGAATCCAGCCAGCGGTCCGTCACGGAAAAACTCGCGGCGGCCCGTGCCGATCTGGCCGAGCGCGATGGGGTCTTGGTCGCGTTCTCCGGCGGGGTCGACTCCAGTGTCGTCGCCGCGATCGCCGCCGAGGCACTGGGCGAAGACGCCCTCGCCTGTACGGCCAGAAGTGAGACGTTACCCGAGGCCGAACTCGGTGAGGCCAAACGTGTCGCCGAGGAGGTCGGCATTCGGCACGACATCGTTGAGTTCTCGGAGCTCGACAGCGAGGCGTTCGCCGCAAACGACGGCGATCGGTGCTATCACTGCCGATCGATGCGTCTCTCGGCGATGTTCGACCACGCGGCGGACCTCGGCATCGAAACCGTCTGTGACGGCACCAACGCCTCTGATCCCGGCGAGGGCCATCGCCCCGGCTTGCAGGCTGTCGACGAACTGGATGCCTACTCGCCGCTGCTCGAACACGACATCACCAAGGCAGAAGTCAGGGAGATCGCCCGCCACTACGACCTTTCAGTCGCCGAGAAACCCTCGATGGCCTGTCTGTCCTCCCGTATTCCGACTGGTCTGGAAGTCACCGAGGAGAAACTGACGCGAATCGAGAAGGCCGAGCGCGTCCTCCGGACGTGGGGCTTCGAGCAATTTCGGGTGCGTGATCACGACGGCATCGCCCGGATCGAAGTCGGCGAAGACGAACTCGAAGCCGCGCTCGATCCCGAATTCGTCGCCGCGGCCCGCGAGCATATCGGTGATCTGGGTTTCGAGCACGTCACGCTGGATCTTGAGGGGTATCGGACGGGCAGTGTGAGTCCGAGCGAGGGCGACCGAAGGGAGCCCTCGGAAACTACGAGCGGGGAACGAAGTGACCCGCGAGTGAGCGGGAGCGAGACCGAACGGAGTGAGGTCTCGAAGAATGCGAGCGGCGAAGCCGCGAGCAGCGAGGGTGAGAATTCTGTGGAAGGGGACGTGTTTTCGGCGGAATATCCCACTGCGGGCGATCAGTAACCGCTTGGTGGCGGTTCCGAGATACCGTCCGTCACGTCCGATATCGAGGGCCGTGCCAGAGCGTGCTCCGGTTCGACCAGCAGAATCAAGTACCAGTCCCGGGACAGTCCTGGTATGAAAACGCGCCGTCACTTCCTCGTCGCGCTCGGCGCTTCGATCACAGGGGCCGTCGCTGGCTGTTCGAGCAGCGGCGATGCAGGGCCAGCAAACACCACGAATGGAACACCGGTCCACACCTATACTGAGTATCAGCCAAATGAAACAGAAGTCACGGTCGAAACACCAAACGGCACAACCACAGTCACAAACGAAACCACGCCAACAGAAACAACAACCACACCTAAAGACACCACTACAACACCCGGAAACACAACGACACCGGAAGACACAGTCACTCCGCATGACTACGAACCATCACAGATCACTGCGGGAGACATCCACGCCCAGAGACTGGAAGAATCCAAACCGTCAAACATCGACCCAGTCCTTCGAGACATCAACCTTGAAGAAATCAAAGCAAAAGACACCCGGAGAGAACAACTCACAGAACTCGGCATCCAAGCCTCAATAGAAGCATACGACAGAGACGCCGCCGCAGACGCAATCAACTACATCGCACAAACAGAACTCGACTGGACCAACGAAAACAACTTCCGCGGCAACCACACCCGATTCTACAACGGCGGCCCCGGCGACTGGACACAACTCCTCTACAAAACACAAAACGGACAAAAACGATTCGACGCATTCAGCCCCCAAGCAGGCATCACCGACAAACAAAACATGATCCAAAACCTGCCCGGAAGTAAATTCTTCAGCGATGATGGAGACATTGCTAGCTCCAGTTTTGACAAAAGCTTCTGGCAGACAGGTCATCAAGATTGGGGTCAAGAAGATTGGGAGCAAACTCATGAAGACTTGCATCAGGTACTTTACGGCGATGCATTTGACCAGATCTCATATGAAGATGGCATCGCCCCTGAAGATTTCGAGATAGGATTCACAGAAGCAGGTTACGAGTTACTTGAGAGCGAGTTCGAGAACTTTGATGGATGGAAATTCCTCGACCACATCAACGAAGAATATGAGAAAGCCAGACAGGGAGTCCAAGAATATGAACACGCTCTTGAAGATGATGAATTCGTGAGGATAGATGCCAATACAAATGAAGTTGATAGCGTAGAGGATGCAGAGTTCCTGTACGACATCGGCGAGTTGGAGGAGTGGGATACTGGAGCCGGAATGGCTCCTTCACCCTCTTAATCTTCTAACATTCATTATCAGGATCTTCACAATAGGCCCGGGGGTTTCTATTAACCGGATTTCCACCCCTACTTGATGCTGTTGTTTCGGCGGGGAATTGTCCGAATAGGGTGTCTCCGTCGCTGTAGACGTCTTGGTTGTTGATGTTGGAGGCGTATTGGTCGAGTTCGTTTTCTTCTGTTTTGAGTAATGTGCCTGAATTGAGGTTGATTAGTCCACCGTAGTCTGTTGGTGAGTCAGCGGGGATTCCTTCTATAATTCTTCCGTCTTGTGGTACAGGGTCTACGTCAAAGGTGTAGCCTGTGATTTCATTGTCGCCGCGCCAGGAGTTGTGGATTGGCAAAAGGTCGATACCGGTGTTTTGGACGAATCCGTAGAGACACTGGAACTGTTTCTTTTCGTCCTGAGTCAACGAGTCTCGTTCCGGTATCTCGGTGACAACCCGGGTAGGTTCGCCGTCACCGAGTTCGACGGTCGCTGTCGTGTTCGACACCACTCCTGCGTCTTGACTGTCGGGTATGTCGCTGCCTTGGAAGCATTGTGCTCTGACTTGGACGTTGTTTTCTACGTCTGGGTGTTGTGATGCGTCGGCTGGAACGCCACGGGCTTGCCTCCATTTCCGCATCTCCGAGTCGTTGATCTGGAATCCAACCGCTTGCCCGGACAGTGTTCTCGTGCTTCTCCCTTGATTGGGTGTGGTACGGTGGATCGTCGCCCTACTGTGATTGCTGGATGTGGCTCGGCAGTAATCGATCGACTGGACTCAGTATTCCCCGAGAGAACCAACAGTTAATAACGCTCGATAACAAGAACTAACATAGAATATCAATGCCGATGCAGATCGCCGATCTCAAAGCGCAGGCCGAAGCGGGACTCTCGATCACCCCGGGGACCCAGAAGGCGGCCGCACTTGCCGTGCTCGTGAGCAACCCCGAGATGGCCTTCACACCGATGGAGATCGCCACTCGCGCGGATATCCCGGCCGACAACGCCCCAACCGTGTGTAAACGTCTCGCCGAAATGGGCGCGGCGGACAGCGAGAACGGCCACTACTACCTGCCACAGGACGACGCGACTGCCGCCGCCGCGCGTCGCGCCCTCGGGAGCGCCCACCAGCAAGACATGGCCCAGAAGACTGCTGCCGCTGACGAAGTGGACCTCGACGATGGATCGGCCGACAGTAACTCGGACTCGCTCTCTAATGCTGCTGTTGATGACGAAATATCGGAGATAGACGACGAACTACCCGACGCCTAACGATGGCGTTTCGCTTGCGGACCCAGCAAGTGCTCGCGTTTTTATTCTAGAGCGGACCTCTGTATTGTATGTTTGCGCTGCAACAGCGCGATGTGGTTAATCTCTCCTATGACCCATACAGGGCGTCTGGAACCCGGTCAGCAGTCGTTATCGACGGTATGAAAACACCAAACCACCCCAACATCGGACGCATCTACTCACTTGTCACAATCACGAAAGACTCGAGTGGCCAGTATGCACAACACGATTGGACCGTCCCATTGCCGAAAGACCGGACGCAGAGGGTAAACCATCCCTCAAGAACGACTCAGTGATCACGCCTTGGGGAACGTTCAACGTTGCACCAGCGGACATCGACGGGCAGTATACCCGACTCAGCGACAACGGGATGAAACGAATTCTGCTTGCCTTTAAGCGAATGCTCCTTGACGACGTGAACACGGAGTAGCTCTCGACAGTCTTTCTATACATGGCCTCCATTGTCGCACTCTGTGTTCACTGCTTGTAACGGACAGCTCAAACACCCTCATCCAATCGTTGATCAATAACTTATTGCTCGAGCGGGAGTCGCTCGCCTTTCTCGGGCCGCAGGTATCGCCACAGCACTAGCAGTGCTTCGAAGGCGACGATCAGCCCGACGGTCAGCCCGGTGGCCTCGATCGGGGCAAGCGCCACCTCGGCGGCCCGATCCAGCAGGAACGGATTCGGGCTCGTGAGATAGCCCACCACCAGCGAGAGCAGCCACACCGGCGACCGAAGCCGGAAGAGCGACACTCGGCCGGTGAACAGTTTCCGACGCCACTTGCCGATCGGCAGGTACCGTCGGAGCAGGACCATCGCAATTTCGTAGCCGGCGATGATCGCCCCACCGACGACCAGCGGCGTCACGCCCAGCAGGTCGTTGCTCTCGATGAACCCACGGACCAGGGCCGGGAGCACATCGTAGTACCCCTCCGGTAACGGGGCGCTACTGGCGAGATAGCCCGTCAGCCCGGCCACAACCCAGGCGTAAGGTCGGCGCGCAGCCACCGCGTCCGGAGCGGGCAACAGTCCCTCACTGCCCGTCCAAGACAGGAGGAGGAGCGTCCCCTCGAACAGCACGATCATGGTCGCGGCGACGATGAACGGCGCCATCCCGGTTGGGTCCGGGTTGAAGATGAACGCGACCCCGGCGAAGGCCGCCCAGAACAGCAGGCGCCGGTCGGCCAACCACTGCCGGGAGGTGACACCCATCATGATCGCCAGCATGATAAAGAGTGGAATCTGGAAGATCGCGGCGAAAAAGCCCATCATCAGGACCATCAGGTCGAACGTCTGGGTCAGCCCGAAGGCGATGTCCGCGGCCCCCTCGGAGTAGTACAGGAAGTACGTGAAAATCGCCGGGAGGACGAGCAGATACGCGAAGGCGACACCGACCGCCGCCAGGACGAGACTCGTCGGAACGGCCGCGAGATAGTAGCGCCGTTCACGCGGGAACAGACCGGGGCGCATGAACAGGTACGTCTGGTAGACGAAAGCAGGCAGCGCGATGACGAAGCCAGCCAGTGTCGAGACTTTGAGTCGGGCAAAAATCGTCGCCAGCGGTGTATAGACCCGCGGACAAGCCGGCTTGATCGTCGCAGCATCGGCCATCGCCACGCCCGGCCCGGCACCAACGTCTCCCATCACGCCCGTGACGATAGTCGCCGGCTGCCGAGGAACGGCACTCGTCGTCGGACACAATTCGAACGATCCCGGCAGGAACGCGTACCAGATCGTGTTGATGATCTGTTCACCAAACGGAAACACGACGGCGCTGACGCCGGCCATCAACACGATCACGAAGCCCAACCGCTTGACCATCTCTTCGACGTGTACCGCCAGGGGCATCTCCTCGTCGTCGGGAGCGTGATCGGGCGCGACATCGCCTGCGGGTTCGCCGCCTCGATAGGCGTCGCCTTCTGGGGTGTCGCCCGCTGCTGGGTGGCCATCGTCGTCGACACGCTCGGCGTGGTCCTGTCGAGGAGACGGTGGCTGTCCCGCCGCTCGGTCGCCACGTTGCTCTTGGGGCCCGTCGGGGACTCCTTCGGACTCGTCGGCGCTATCGTCGCCATCGCCACCCTCGGTCGGGACCCCAGCGTCGCCGTGGGCTGCCGGATCGGGATCTTCGTCGTCTTCGGGCTCCCATTCGACGGTGCTGAACTCGTCTTCGCTGGTGATCTTTCCATCGACAGGATCCGGCTCCATCGTCTCCATGTCGGTGACGCTGTCCTCGTCGATGAGTTCTCTGGCCAGTTCTTCGCTGGGCTCGATACCGTCGTCATCGGACGCGTCACCGTTCCCATCGCCGGACTCGTGGCCGCTCTCGGTAGCGGGTCCGTCATCGTCTTCGGTGCTTGGGTCCGCCTCGGCTCGGTCGTCACCCTCTTGGCCACCCACACCGGCCGCTTTGTCGCCCGCAGCAGCCGTCGAAGGATCGGGGCTGTCGTCGTCCGCGTCGGCCGTCGCGGCCTCCTCGCAGCGATCGTCCCCGTTGGTCTCGGTAGAAGCCGCCGAGTGATCGCTCTGGTCGTCTGGGCCGTTCGATCGCTCGGGGGCGGGTTCGTCCGCGGTGGCGTCATCGTCGTCGCCATCGGGGACGTCGCCGTCGGTCATCGTTTCGCCGGGTTAGCCCCCGGCTATTGTAAGCCTTCTTTTCGCTTCCGGGAGAGCCGATGAACAAATTGATAACACAGAGTTCGTTACCACAACCGAACGGCTATGTCCGGCGCGCTCGACGACGACACCCGTCGCACCCTCGCCAGCGGCCGGGAGACGGTCGGTGCAGTGATGCGATCGGCCCAAAAGGACTTACAGAAGATCTTCATCGCGTTCGTCCTCGGTCTCGTGGGCTCGATCTGGTTCCTACGCACCTACGCTTGGGAACGGTTGAAGGTCGATCTCTTCGCCCAGATGCCCCCGGAGATTCGCGAGGCGACACGCGTCGTCGCCGTCACGCCCTTCGACGTGATCCTCCTGCAGGTGAAAATCGGCCTCATCGTCGGTGGACTGCTCGCGGTCCCGCTGTTGCTTTACTTCTCCCGTGACGCGCTTCGCCGTCGGGGCTGGTGGCCACAGGCACCGGTCGCCCGCTGGAAGCTCGTCTTGCTGGCGACGGCGTTGGTCGTCCTGTTCGTCGGCGGGATCTTCTATGCCTACACCGTCTTCTTCCCGATCATGTTCTCGTTCCTGGCGACGAACGCGATCAACGCCGGGTTTACCCCGACCTATCACATCGTCAAGTGGGCTCAGTTCGTCGCCTTGCTTGCACTCTCCTTTGGTCTCGCGGCCGAACTCCCGCTGATGATGAGTACGCTCGCCTACAGCGAGATCGTTCCCTACGAGACGTTCCGCGACAAGTGGAAATACGCCGTCCTGGGCCTGTACGCCGGCGGTGCCGTGTTCACGCCGCCGGATCCGTTGACCCAGCTCATGTGGGCAACGCCGCTGGTCGGCCTCTATGCCGTCAGTCTCCGGATCACACGGCTTGTCGTCGTGGCCAAACGCTCCAGTGATCGCATCGACGTGATGGCCGCGTTACGCGAGCGCTGGAACGTCCTCGCCGGCAGTGCCGTGGTTGCCTTCGGTGCCGTCTGGGCGTTTTTCGCCCGCGGCGGAATCGCGGCCATCAACCGTGGCTTAGACGCCGTGCCATACGACATCGGAGGCGTGCCAACACTCGGTGAGGCGCTGGGCGTCTCGAACGCTCTCGCGTCGGCGCTGGTCGCGAGTATCGTCGCGTTGCTGGTCGTCGGTTGGGTCGCCTACCGGACCGTCTCGGCACGGCTGGACGAACAAGCCGGCCTCGCGGCCCAGACACTCGGTGATCCCAGCGCGATCGACCTGGACAACCTCGACGCGGCCGGCGTCGAGGCAGCACCCCCGGAAGCGTTCGAATCGCTCGCCGAAGAAGAGGCACTCGCTCACGCCCAGCGCGCGATGGACGACGACGACCCCGAGAAGGCTGAACTCATCATCGAGCGCTTCGACGAGGCGGTCGAACGGGCCGACCAGGACGGCACGGAAAGCCAAGACAGCGAGGCAGCCAAGGAGGGCGGTGTCGTCTCCGAGACGACGACCAACGTCGTCGATGCCTTCACCGAGGAGGAGACTACCGAGGAAGACATCGGCGGGTACTACTACGACCTCGCCTTCATCTTCGACTCGCTCACGTCCAAGGCCTTCCGGGTAGTCGCGGTGTTCGGTACCGTTCTGGCGGCGGCGTTCATGTATCTGTACACCGGTGGGATCGACGACATCCGTGGAGACTTCGTCTCGCGACTCCCGGCGGAGATGGCCGCAGACGTCGATATCGTCAACCTCCACCCCGTCGAGCACCTCATCTTCGAGATCAAGTTCTCGACGCTGCTGGCGCTGGTCGTCGTCCTCCCGCTGATCCTCTATTACATCTGGCCAGCGCTGAAAGAGCGAGGCTATGCGACCGGCGACCGCCGTGTGTTGCTCGTCTGGGGCGGTTCGATCGTCGCCGGCCTCACGCTCGGGAGCTATATCGGCTACACGTTTTTGGCCCCGTCTGTCATCTCCTGGCTGGCTGCCGACGCCCTGGAGGCACACATGGTCGTCGCCTACCGGATCAACAGCTTCGGCTGGCTGGTCGTGTTCACGACGGTCGGGATCGGGCTGCTCGCCGAAATCCCGATGTCGATGGTGCTGTTCGATCGGGGCGGCATCGTCTCCTATCAGACGATGCGCGAGTACTGGCGTGGGGTCGTGATCGCCATCTTCGTGGTCGCAGCACTGCTGACCCCGAGTGGCATGTTCTCGATGCTCCTGCTTGCCCTGCCAGTAGCGCTGGCGTACCTGTTCGGGCTGGGACTCCTGTGGGCGATCACGCTCGGCGGTCGGCGGGGCGGCGGTCGGCAACCAGAAGTCGCCGGGTAACGTCCCACGGTAAGAAACGACGGCCGTCGCTGCCGTGAGCTGAATCGTGCAACAGCGTTCGGTCACAGCGCAAACGCGATCTCGAAGGTGACCGCAGAGGCGACCGTGGCGAGCACCGGCACCACGTTCTGCATGAAGAGGACGCGACCGGTCGTGGCGGGATCGAAGAGGTCAGCCGCGTTCGGGACCCTCTCGGGTTCACCCGCTTCGATCGGTTCCGGTTCCGGTTGCTCGGGGGCCTCGATATCCGGGTCGCCGACGGTCGCCTCGTCGTCGTCTGCCGCCAGGGCACCGACCGACATTCGGGGCGACTCCTGACCAGCAACCGCCTCCTCGAAGGCAACGGCGCGGGTTGCACGCCCCCATCCCAGACCGACGATGCAGGTCGTGGCGATCACGACGAAACTCGCGGGAATCGTGGCCGCCGACAGCCCGATGACGATCGAGGATGCCACGATTGCGACGACGATCGCCGCGGTCAGTGGCAGGTCCGTGATGTCGTTGCCGAGTGTCTCCATCGTCCGGCGGGCAATAGTAAAGGTCCCGACAGCGACGGCGACCGACCCGACGACGATAGCGACGTTCATATCCAATTCGCCCGAGCCCACGAGCGGCGCGATGGCGTTGGCGATGTTACTCGTCCCGGAACTGAAGGCCATCAGACAGCCGATCGCGACCAGGACGACCGTCCCGACCAGTTCCCGTCGGCTCGTCTCCGGTCCGGGGACGGGACGCGGGACGAACCCCTCCCGGTCGAGTACCACGAGCGGGCCAGCCGACTGGTCGATCGCGATCAACCGTCGGAGTCGGGGGTAGAAGTACCGGCCGATCACCGCCGAAACCCAGAACCCGAGGATCGGCGAGGCCAGCCACCAGGAGACGATGCCGCCGACGACTCCCCAATCGAGGTTCCCGGTCGCGATGCCGAGGCCGGCGATCGCCCCGACAGCCGTCATCGACGTCGAAGCGGGAACGCCTGAGACGTTGCCGAGCAAGAGCGCCCCGCCGATGAAAAACAGGACGACGATGCTGACCGGCAGCGAGAAGACACCGGGATCGGTCAAGAGGTCCCGGCCCAAAGTGTCGACGACGCGGCGGCCGATCGTGAACGCCCCCAGGAAGAAAAACACCGACATGAGCCCCGCCGCAGCGACCTTCCCGATCGCGCCTGCACCCACGGCCGGCCCGAAGGCCGGCCCCGTCGTGGCACCGCCGACGTTGTACGCGACGAAACACGCGATCAGAACACCGACGACCAGTAGCGTCTCGACCATTCGATCACCCCGAGTGTGTCGTCGGTGGCTACTGCCGTGCCCACTATCAATCGCACGGTTAGGGCAGAGCCGACGGGACTGCCCGAAAGGGATCACGATGGGACAGTCGACTCGGGGATGTCTCGGTCTGTGCCTCGCTGGTCTCAGACCACGCAGGAAGGCGGCTATCTTGGCACAGCTTTCGGGTGAGAAAAACGTAACGCGAGTGAAAGCACCGGCCGCTGCGGATCGCGATGCTCAAGTATTCCCGAACGAATCGCTGAATATGCCCAAGATAAGCGTCGAGGTGCCCGCGGAGTTACTCACCGACCTCGACGATCACGTCGGCGAAGACAGAAAGTTCGTCAACCGTAGCGAGGCGATCCGGGCGTCGGTCCGGAAGACGCTGGATCTCTTAGACGAAATCGACCAGCGACACGGGAGGGCAGAGGATGAACACTAACCAGGAGAGTGTCTCGATCCCGCTGCCACAACTCGGCCTGATTGCGGTGTTCGTCACCGCGTTAGTGACCTCCCAGGTCACCGCGAGCAAAGTCATCGGGATCGAATTGCCGGTCTCGTTGCCCTTCGTCGAGTCGATGATACTCGTTCCCGCCGCAGCCTTCGCCTACGCAGTGACGTTCTTTGCTTCCGATTGTTACGCCGAGCTGTACGGCCGAGAAGACGCGACGCGGCTGGTCAACGTCGCCTTCGCGATGAACTTCGTCCTGCTTGGGCTGGTCTGGCTGGCCATCGAAGCACCCATCTTCGCGAACTCGCCGGTCGGCCAGTCGGCGTTTTCGGACGTGCTGGGCTCCAGTACGGGTATCGTGGTCGGGAGTATGCTCGCCTATCTCGTCAGCCAAAATCTGGATGTCGTCACCTTCCATTGGCTTCGCGACCGCACGGATGGCCGCCTGTTGTGGGTGCGCAACCTCGGCTCGACGCTGACTAGCCAGGCGATCGACACGGTGATCTTCATCACCGTCGCGTTCATCGTCTTTCAAGGGATGCCCCTTGGCGACGCCCTGGGATTGATCGTCGGCCAGTACCTGATCAAACTCGGCGTCGCACTGTTCGACACGCCATTCGTCTACGCCGTCGTCGGGTTCGTCCGGCGTCGCGGCCGCTCGCCGTCGCCCGCAGTCGGAGACTAATCGGTCGATACGTTCCCAGGCGAGTGATCGCCTGACACCCGCTTACTCTACTGGCTGTGCGAACGCGTAGCGCGGTTTCACGTCGTCGACCCGGACCGTCACCGTCTCGCCCTCGCTTGCCCCCGAGACGAACAGCGTGAAGTCCTCGACCTTGGCGATACCGTCTCCCTCCTCACCTTCGTCGACGATCTCGACCTCGACAGAGTCACCCTCGCGAACGGGTGCAGTCAGGCGACTCTTGCCGACCAGATAGAGTTCCGAGGAGGAATCACGCGAGGCGTCCGGGCGCACCTCACGGACGTACTCGAACTCCGCCTCGATGTCGGCTTTCAGGTCGTCAAGATCGCGGCCGTCGAAGACCTTCACCGCGAGATCACCGCCGGCAGCGAGGAGTTCGAGGCCCACCTCCAGGGCCTGTCGGGCCAGGTGTACCGACCGGGCGTGGTCGAGGTCGTACTCGCCGGTGACGTTCGGCGCCATGTCCGAGAGGACGAGGTTGGCTTCCCCGACCGAATCGGTGATCGCCTCGATGGTCGCCTCGTCGGTGATATCGCCACGAATCGTCTCGACGAGGGCCGCAGGCTCCTCGAGTGAATCGATACGCTGGCGGTCGACGCCGACGACGCGGCCGCCCTCGCCGACGCGTTCGGCAGCCACCTGCAGCCAGCCGCCGGGCGCAGCCCCGAGGTCGACGACCGTACGGTCCTCACCGAGCAAATCGGCGGTCTCGTCGAGTTGCTGGAGTTTGTAGGCCGAGCGGGCGCGATAGCCCTCTTGTTTGGCGCGGTTGTAATACTCGTCTTTGCCGCTCATGGATTTCTCACCGTGAGGTCGCCGTCGGTCGCTGGCGAATGCGCGTTCATAGACGGCTAGACGCCACCGAGGGGGAAATACACGTCGGATAGATGCTGGTGGCCACGAAGCAGGCCCAGCCTGCCAGGACGACGGGATTCCGGGAGACGCTCAGGGGACTGGAAACGACAGCGAAACCACCGCCGTTCGCCGCCGGAACATGAAGTCTTTTTAAATGATGCGATCGTATTCGATTTCAAGATGTTCAACGCCATCGTGAGCGCGGATACGTTGCGGACGGCGCTGGATTCGGTCAGCGTGCTGGTCGAGGAATGCAAGCTCCGGCTGGAGGAAGATGGGCTAGAAATCAGGGCCGTCGACCCGGCCAACGTAGGGATGGTCGATCTCTCGCTGTCGGCGGCAGCCTTCGAGTCCTACGAGACCGACGGCGGCGTCATCGGCGTGAACCTCTCGCGACTCGAAGACATCGCCGGGATGGCCGAGGCAGGCCAATTGGTGCACCTCGAACTCGACGAGGAGACCCGCAAACTCGAAATCGCCATCGACGGGTTGGAGTACACCCTGGCGCTGATCGACCCCGACTCGATCCGCCAGGAACCCGATCTCCCCGATCTGGATCTGTCTGCCGATATCGTCCTCGAAGGCCGGGACGTCAACCGGGCCGTCAAGGCATCTGATATGGTGTCAGATCACATCGCCCTGGGGGTCGACGAGGCCGAAGACATGTTCTACGTCGACGCGGAGGGCGACACCGACGACGTCCACTTCGAACTCGGTCGCGAGGAGCTGATCGATCTCACCGCCGGTCCCGCGCGGTCGCTGTTCTCGCTGGACTATCTGAAGGACATGAACAAGGCGATCCCGAGCGACGCCGAGGTGCGCATGGAACTTGGCGAGGAATTCCCCGTCAAGATGCACTTCGACATCGCCGAGGGACAGGGGTCGGTCACGTACATGCTCGCCCCACGCGTCCAGAGCGACTGATCGAGTGGCTGTCTGTCCGTTCGACAGGACCGCTCGGCCGGCCCGCGCTCACACGACCCGTGGATTGGTCCCCAGGCGTCGGACGCGCGTCTGACGCATCGTTTTGTGTGCGAAGTCCGAACACCCGCGTATGCCGAGTCTCGGCGACGCCTACGGCGATTCCCGGTGGGGCGATCGCGACCCCAGACAGGTCTGGGCGGGGATTGCCGTCTTCGCTGCCGGGGCAATCGCGATCGTGGCTGCGATCGGGCTCGTAACGA
Organism: Halorhabdus sp. CUG00001; assembly: GCF_009797925.1. Taxonomy (NCBI): domain Archaea; kingdom Methanobacteriati; phylum Methanobacteriota; class Halobacteria; order Halobacteriales; family Haloarculaceae; genus Halorhabdus; species Halorhabdus sp. CUG00001. The sequence continues at coordinate 2,149,993 of NZ_VOLB01000001.1, read as the reverse complement.
CACCGCTTTCGGCCGTGTTCGGTCTCGGTGAAATGGAAACCTATCGCGTCGCCGGGATCGTCGCCGGCCTGGGCGTGCCCGCTGCATTCCTGGGTGTCGTCGCCGTCCTGCCGACCTCGCGTCGCCAGCGCATCGGGGTCGTCGTCGGGGCAGCCATCGCCGTGGGCGGCGTCGCATTGTTTGCCTACGCCTATCCCAGTCGCTGGACGGCAAGCCCACAGAGTCTGGCGTTCCCGACGGCCGTCGTCTACTTTCTCGGGGGCTGTTTGGCGCTGTGGTTCGTCTTTGCGGCGATGGCCGGCGCGCACGTCCGGAACAACCCCCACGGGACGGTTCGCCTGCGCGTCACTCGCCAGGGGAAGACCAGAACCGTCGAGGTGAGCCGCGAGGACTACCAGCGGTACGCTCGTGCGATCAGCGACGGCGGCGAGGAGTCGCAGGTAATCCGGGAGATCGAGTCGAAATACGACGACTGAGGCCCCCTCTCCTCGCCGGTTCGACCGATCGCGTCGTCGGGAGCGCTCCCGAGGGTTTATTCGCCCGCAGTGGCAACCCTGCCGTCGATGGAGCCACGCCACGCGCGGTATCCGTTTCTGGGCTCGGCCAGGGAGGCCGTCGAAGCGGCCGACGTCGATCTCGTGACTGTTGCCCGCGAAGGCGGACCGGCCGTCGATCGCGGTCGCGAGCGAATCCTCTCGGGGCTGTTCGAGGGGACAGTCGGTCAGACCCATCGCCGACCCCGCGTGGAACTGCTCTCCTATCCGGTGGCCCGAGTCCTCGTCTCGCTGGTCGACCAGCCGGCCCTGACCCACCGGTATGCCCGTGCCGAGGCCGCAACAGCCCACGAGCGCTTTCAGGAGGACTTGACGGCAACGTCGTTCCGTTCGACGGACGGACAGCAGCTAACCCTCGGAACGTTGCTTGCCGAGTTCGATCTGCGCGGGGCTGTCGAGCCGGTCGGGACCACCGGTCTGGACGATGCCGATCGGTTTTCGGTGGCCGTCGGGACCTACCTGGAACTGGCGGCCGGGGAGTACGGCGACGACTGGCGGCTCGTCAACCGGTCGCTTGCCGACGGTCGGGTGCCGATCGACCGCGAGGAATTGCTCGAATTGCTTCGGGCGGCCGTCGAAGAACGAGTACTAGAGGGGTTGCCCCTGAACGTCCCCGAGCCGATCGCCGAGGGGCTCACCGAGGACGTCGAGACCATCAGCGAGCGACTCGACGAACTCGATTTGACCCGGGAGATCGATACCGTCGTGCCCGAACTGTTTCCCCCCTGTATGACCGCCTTGCTCGATCAGATACAAAAGGGCGAACACCTCGCCCATCACTCGCGGTTCGCGATCACCTCGTTTCTGACTTCGATCGGAATGACGACCGACGATATCGTCGACCTCTACGAGATGAATCCTGGCTTCGGCGAGGAGATGACGCGCTACCAGACCGACCACATCCGGGGCGAAACGTCACCGACCGAATACTCCCCGCCCGCCTGTGCGACCATGCAGTCTTACGGTGACTGCGTGAACATGGACGATCTCTGTGAGGAGATCTCCCATCCGCTGTCCTACTACGAGGCCAAGTTAGAGGATACCGACGAAGATGAAGTGGTCGATTGGCGGGAGCGCGAGGCCGCCGAGTGAGTTGAAGGAACGAGGCGGCCTCGGAATAAGCGAGCGGGAGCGACTGGAAAGCGCGACACACGAACCGCGCGGTCGAACAAAGTGAGAGCGCGGAGGTTGCGAGCGGTGAAACCGCGAGCTGCGAGGCCGACCAGCAGGCGGCCTCGGAATAAGCGAGCGAGCAGCGAAGTGACCCGCGAGCCACGATAGCGACGAGTGATCGGCCACCGACAGAACGGTTTGACGGAGTTAGTTCGCGTCGCTATCGTCGAAGCGGCTGGAAATCCACAAGCCAGCGCCCGAAAGGACGAAGACGAACCCGAGCAGTGCGGCGACCAACGCGTACCCACCGTTTTCGGTCATCCCAGCGTTCGTCGAGAGGGACGTACTCAGGACCGCCAGCACACCGATGAACGCCAACACGACGCCGATAGAGACTCCGATCTGTAATTGCGTTTTTCGGTCCATTCTGTGCTGAGCGTTCCGCGGGACGCCCGAAAAGCGCTTCGAAGCACTGTTGACAGCCACCGCTCGCCGTACGATGACGGCCCCTGGATCCCCTCGTTTCGTGTGGACGTATACCAGAAACGAGCCGTGTCCGACCGTAGATGACCGATAGCCACCACCCACGGGAGCCACACGCGTTCCACTCGCAGCTGACCTGCGGCCGCTGGACGACCACGCGGCACGGGCCATGCTCGAACTGATGGCCGATCGCACACGCCGTGCGGGCCAGTACGGCGTCGACAGTGCCAGCGGGACAGATACCGTCGTCGCCGAGGACGCGCGTTCCCACGCTCGCGAGGAGCTCGTCACCGGAGCGGGACCGTCCGAGACCAACGCTCACACGACGACGAGCGAACTAGCAATGAGTGGCGATATCGACGAGAGGTACTGAATCGTCCTCGGGAGAGCGGTCAGGCCTCGTCGCCGTCGAATTCCGTCAGGTTCGTCCGTTCGCTCTCGCCGGTCAGCTCTGTGAAGTCGGTCCCATCCGCGAGTGCGGTCTCCTTTTTGACCCGATAGCTTCCGGCGTCGGTGGTGTAGAGATCGGCCGGGTGGAAGAAATACCAGTCTTCGCGGTCGAAACGGACACCGATGCGTGGTTTCGCGCCGAAGTTCTGCGCGAAGTAGACGAGATTTTCGACCTCCTCGCCGTCGAGATAGATGGGGTCGCCAGCACTGGATTTGGCCTCGATGGCGTAGAAGTCCTCCCCGTCACCGGCGAGTACGTCGGGCAGCTCCCGTTCGGTGGCCGACCCACTGGCGGGCGCTCGCATCACCGCAAAGCCCGCCTCGTCGAGTTCGTTGACGAGTTCGCGCTCGCGGCGGTCACCTTTCGCATTCGAGTTTGCCATTGTCGGCACCTGGCCGGCCGCGGTCTTGAACGCGTCGGCTGCCATCCCGCGGTCGACTACTGCCCGTCGTCACCCTGGTCTGCGTGCCGGACGGTCACGACTGGTACTGGTGCCGTGCGGACTGTTTTCTCGGCGACGCTACCCAGCAAGATTCGGTCGACACCCCGGCGGCCGGTCGTTCCCATCACGACGGCATCACAGTCCTGGGCCTCGATCGCCGCCAGGATTTCCTCGTCGGCCGAACCATTCTGGACGTGGGTCGCTACGTCGACGCCCTGCTCGTCGGCCATGCCGGCGATCTCGTCGACTGCCTCGCGTGCGCCCTGGTCGAACGTACCCATTGTCACGTCTGAACGGACGTCCGGCCCGAGTGCGGCCGTCTCGACCACCGAGAGCGCATGGACGGTCGCGTCTGTGGTCGTCGCAAGGTCGATGCCGTGGCTGGCGGCCTGTCTGGCGCCCGCACTGCCGTCGGTCGGAAGCAAAATGTCCTCGTAGGGGACCGTGAATTCGTCGTCTTCCTGCATTCGAGCCGTGAGGACGGGCACGTCCGAGAGTCGGACCACTTTCTCAGTGACGCTGCCAAGCAGGTACCGGGCGAGTCCCTGGCGAGCGTGGGTCGGCATCACGATCAGGTCGTAGTCGTATTCGGCGGCGTACGCGACAATCGTCTCGGCCGGACTCCCCTGGACGACGTCGGTCGAATACGCGACGTTCAGCGTCTCCAGCGTCTCGCCCGCGTCGGCGACGATCCGTTCCCCCTGCCGGACGAGGCCGTCGACGACACCCTCCTCGGTGAGGGTTACGCTGTGTTGTTCGGTATCGGCGACGTGTAACAGTCGGATCTCGCTGTCGAGATAGTGGGCCATTTCGCCGGCGTGATGCAGCACTTCCGCCGGTCCGGTAGTGTCGTCGACCGGGAGGAGGATTTGGTCGTACATGTTCAATGTAGACGTTGTGACGGCGAAGTGAAAACAGTTCGCCGCCCGCGACAGAAACGCCTATGCACGCATCGGTCCCCATCTTGGAGAATCTGTGGCAGGTAGTAATCGGCCAGACTCATACTGCCGGCCGTGAGTTCGTGAAGATATTCGGCCCACCGGCAGGCCGAATTCGTTCGAAATGTAACAGCTGGCAGTATCACCCTTCGTAACGAGATGTCGCGTTGAGTATATCGATCACACCGTACGTCTCGTTCCAGGCCCGTATCTGATGATGTTTTGGAGAGGCGAATCGGCTGGGTGGAGCATGAATATCGAAGTGAACAAAATCAGACGTTATGTTAATCCGATAGAATAGTTCCCAGCTATCATTGTTTTGTCTATAGACCCGAATTTCATCGGTCCGGTCAACTGCAGTAGAAGCATTTACTTCATAGCTGAGCTCGCTGTGGGTATGACCATAATAGGACATATTGGTAAATACTTCGCCTGTTGTGGGTTCTTCGAATGTTACGTTGAACTTGTCTGGTGGCCCGTCATTGCTGACTATACCTAAGCAACCGCTAGTAACGAGTATGAAGCCGAGCAACAACGACAAGGTCATAACCATTAACTTCGATCTCATTTGACAGTCCTAACTGTTTTCGTGAATCTGGTTATGTTTCTCTTTTGAATTCTCGGATGAGGCCCATAGCATACATAGTCGCCTGACCGAGTAAATGCTGTGTCTCCTCCTTGATCCCACATGCATCGATTAGTTCCTGTGGCTGATCCTCATCACATTCCGTAATCTTCGTAGTAAACGAATGAGCGTAGTCGGTTGATTTGTTAGCAATGTTCTTCGCGTGCTTGACAAAACCGCTATCTGGATCCCACCACGCAGAGTCAGGTACCACATAGCAGTTATCGATACTTTCTAAATGATCAAGATAATCCTCTTTGATGCTCGCATTTACAGCATTTTCATACCGTGATTGAGCGTTGGAAAGCCCAGTCCCTCTTGCCCAGGCTCCTGTGTGAAAGGGAACTGCCAGATCTTCGATGATATGTAATGCAAATCCTAGATGCTTGTAACTAGCTTTCCCAATTGCAGTCGTCATGTATTGATCCGTGTAGTTTGGTCCGTCACCAGCCGGAATAGGGGCCGGGGAAATATAATCTGCTGCATCATATTGTGGATTGAACGCGTGTGCGTATGCTTTCGCACCATCTTCGGGGAACACATCAATCGGGAACCAATCTGGAACGACCAAATTATATTCTATTTCACTATGCTGATCTGGTTCATCAGGCCAGGTTGACCAACTGCATAAATCGTTCTTCGATGGAGGTTGGAAACTATTCCAATTGTCAACTGCTGCACCAGTTATTTGAAAATGAGATGGATTTCGGAACCACATCGGCCTGATCACAGTACCACTATCGGGTTCGCTATCACTCACGCCAGAATTAATGATTTCAGAAAGGGCAGGTAGTGCTGTCACTTCTGATTTTTGTGTACTGGCTGTCCGGATACCCTTTGAGCTTTGAAGGTTCGATTCAACGCGTTCGAGTGTTTGGGTAGCCGACGACTTGTCACTCTTGAGTGTGTAAAGCGTCGTCTTGCCTTCTTTCTCGGGCCCGTGATCCTTCTCGCGCTTCTGCTTGCGTTGTTTTCGTTCCTGTTTGCGCTTTTTGTTCCGCTTGCGCTTCCGTTTCTCCTGTTGCTTCTGGATCACGTGCCAGGGCTTGGTCTGGGATTTGATCTCGATATCCGCCCAGATGTCTTTCAGCGACTCGCGGGCCGCGCGCTTTTGTTCCCGATCGACTGTCGCTTCGTCAACGTAACCTGTGAGTGCGTCGGCCATCGAATCACGCTCGTTGCCCAAAAGCACGAGCCAGTTGAATTCGCGAAGGTCCGGGCCAATGTAGAGGTCAGGTGCGGGCGCGGGATCCGGATCGGTGACTGGCTGCGGACCCGAGGCCTCGGCACCCCGAGCGAGCGATGACAGTGAACTCACTCCGGAGAGCCCGGCAATCGAAGCGGCAGTCGTTTTGAGGACCGTGCGTCGACTCGTTCCGCGGGACCAATTCGGTTCAGCCATACTGAACAACCAAATTGGAAGTTTTACGGAAGGTTATTAAATTTTTATATTTGGCTAGCCAAAACCTTTGGTGCTAATTGATACACTATTCGTGACGCTCGTTAATTCCTCTCCAACCAGAGAGAATCCTCTGTGTACGCTGTTTCCGAGCTATATTGAGTAGCGTGACGCTTTCGCCGCCCGCGACAGAAACGCCTATGGCCGCCCCAGCCCTGTCGTTGATGTACGCGTGGCAGAGCCAGTCGAGACCAGCGAGATACCCGTCGCCGACGTGTTGCCCGCTTTCGCCGACGCGTTCCCCTTCGAGGCCTTCAACGCGATGCAGGCCGAAACGCTCCCGGCCCTGCTGGAGACCGAGGAGAACGTCGTCGTCAGCGCGCCCACCGCAAGCGGCAAGACCGCCGTCGCCGAGGTCGCCATCTCGAAGGTCCTCGATCGGGGCGGGACGGCCCTCTTTTTGGCCCCTCTCAGAGCGCTCACCAACGAGAAAGAGAGCGAGTGGGAGCGCTTCGAGGAGCTGGGCTATTCCGTCTACGTCGTCACGGGCGAGCGCGATCTGAACTCCCGCCGGGCCGAGCGGGCCGACGTACTCGTCATGACCCCCGAGAAGGCCGACTCGGCGACCCGCAAGCACGACTCTCGCCGGTACGGGTTCGTCACCGACGTCGACTGTGTGGTCATCGACGAAGTGCATCTGCTCGACGCCGCTCGGCGCGGGAGCGTCCTCGAAGTCACCATTTCGCGGCTCCGACGGCTCTGTGACCCCCGGATCGTCGCCCTCTCGGCGACGATGACCAACATCGAAGACGTCGCCGAGTGGCTCGATGCCCCGCCCGATGCCACCTTCGCCTTCGGCGAGAAGTACCGTCCCGTCCCGCTCAACGCCGACGTCAAGACCTACAGCCACGGCGAGAACGCCTTCGCCGATAAGTACCGCCGACTGTATCGAGCACTGGATCTGGCTGAACCCCATCTGCGGGAGGACGGCCAGGCGCTCGTGTTCGTCTCCTCCCGCCAGGACACCGTCCAGGCCGCAAAGAAGACCCGTGACGAACTCGCCGAGCGAGACATTCCCGTCGGCGCTCGCGGCGATTACGACTTCCACAACGAGGCGTCGGATTTGAACAACAACACGCTGCGGCAGTCGGTGCTGGACGGGGTCGGCTTCCACCATGCCGGCCTCTCCCGGGAAGACAAGAACCGCGTCGAGGCCTGGTTCCGGGAGGGGAAACTGGCGATCCTCTTTTCGACCTCGACGCTCGCCTGGGGTGTCAATCTCCCCGCCCGCTGTGTCGTCATTCGGGATACGAAACTCCACGATCCCCTGGAAGGGGAGGTGGACATGAGTCCGCTGGACGTCCTCCAGATGCTGGGGCGGGCGGGCCGGCCAGGCTACGACGACCAGGGCTATGCGTGGGTCATCGCCGATCGGAGTGACGCCGACAAGTACCGGCGCTTGCTGCGTGACGGCAAAGAGATCGAGTCCCGGCTGGCCGAGAGCCTGGATGCCCACCTCAACGCCGAGATTGCGATGGGGACGTTGCGGGATCTGGATGACGTCCTGGACTGGCTTGAGACCACCTTCTACTACGTCCGGGCACAGGCCGCCCCGGACCGCTACGAGGCGGCCGGATCGCTCCGGGAGCAAGCCTCCAGTGCCCTCCGCGGGCTGGTCGATCGCGGGTTCGTCGAGATGGACGAGGACCTCCGTGTCTCGGCGACACCGCTGGGTCGGCTCGCCTCCCGGTTCTACCTCCGGCTGGATACCGCCCGGCACTTCGCCGATCTGGCCGAGGCGGCCAGCGACGTCGACCTCACCGAGCGAGACGTGCTGACGGCGGTCGCTGGGGCCGGCGAGTTCGACAGCGTCAACGCTCGGACGGACGAACGCGATGCCGTCCGTGCGGTCCTGGGTGAGGCCAACGAGCCTGCCACCATCCTCGACGTGGATCTCGATGCCGGCCAGCGGAAGGTCCTGGCGATCCTGGAGGCGAGCATGCGCGGGACGACGCCCGCGGAACTGCAGAGTGACGCCTGGGTCATCCGCCAGAACGCGATGCGCTTGCTCGCGGCCCTGCGGGCCTTTCTCGACGAATTCGACGGGTCACGTGGAGCCAATCTCGCCCGTCGAGTCGAGGCCCGCGTCGAGCACGGGATCAGCGCCAGCGCTGTCGGACTGACAGCCGTCGACGGCGTCGGCTCGGGACGCGCGAGCAAACTCGCCACAGAAGGCCTGGAAACGCCCGCTGACGTCGTTTCGGCAGGGGTCGACGGTCTCGTCGAAGCGGGGCTGAGCGAAGGGGTGGCAGAACGCGTTCGCGATAGCGCGGCCGAGTTGCCGGCCATCGACGTCGAGTGGGGCGAGTTCCCCGAGACGATCGCCCACGGCGACAACGAGATGTGTGAAGTGACCGTCCACAACAGTGCCGGCGGTACACGGGCCGGCGTCCGCGTCACCGTCAACGATGTCGAGATGTCGAGTACCGACAGCTACCTCGGCGAAGAGACGCTTCCGGTGGGTGTCTTCGGTGGCGACGCCGAGGAGTTGGAGTTCGCGATCGAAGTGACGTTCCCGGAGTTGCCCCTCCAGCCCGTGGTGGCGACCAGATCGGTCGCCGTCGTGTGATATCGTCACCGCTCGAAGAGCCCTGCTATCGGTACGAAGAGGCGTGGTTTGTCGCCGTCATCCCAAACAGCGGGCTTTTTGATAGTCGTATGTCATAGCTCCGAGACACACCATGGAGGCAGAGACAGCACGTTCCGAGGGGGACGGAGTGCCGCCACGGGACGTCATCGGACTAGTCTTGTTCGTGGGGTTGTACGCAGGCCACGGACTCAGTTTGGTGACCTTCGAGACGACAGTCATTGGGCTGCTGTCGGTACTCTTGCTCTACCAGATCTTCTCGTAGGAGTCGGGTAGCTATCGTCGCTGGCGAGGCGTTGCAGGCAGAGCCATCGCTCGGCGACGAGACACGTCAGTGGGCGACCGTCCCGGCAGCAACGGCCTCGCTAGGTGGCTCTTCCCGGCCAACGCAAGCCGATGAGGCAATTGCCGCTCACGACGTGCCAGCAGTGACGCGCCGGGGAAAACAGGATTAGACCCGTTCGAGCAGCAGCTCGCGCAGTTCGTCGACGTCTTCGGCGACGACATCCGGGATCGAGCGGTCGATGCCGTCGTGGACACCGGTAAAGCCGATCGTGAACGCACCGGCGGCCTTCGCCGCCGACGCCCCGTTCGTCGAGTCCTCGATCGCGATACAGTCACTCGGATCCTCGCCGGCCAGCCGGGCGGCCCGCTGATAGACGTCGGGGGCGGGCTTGCCTGCCTCGACATCGGCCGCACTGACGATCGCGTCGAAGTCATCTTCCAGCCCGAAGCGGTCCAAGACGACGTCGATCCAGTGGTGGGGCGAGGAGGTCACCAGCGAGACACTGTCCCCCTCCGCGCGAACGTCCCGAAGGAGTTCGGGGACGCCCGCGACGATCTCGGCTTCCTCACCGTAGATCTGCCGGCCGGCAGCCTCAAACAGTTCGAGGAATTGCTCGCGGGAGATGGCCGCGCCGTAATTATCGTCGAGGTAGTCGTAGATCTCCCGATAGTACATCCCCGTCGTCTCCTCGGGCGGGACATCCTCCTCGGGCACGACTTCGGGATAGATGTCTTGGCTCTCGTGGCGCTTCCAGTGGGCCTCGGAGCTGACGATCACGCCGTCCATGTCACAGAGGACTGCAGTCATACCTCGATGTTTGGCAGGCGGGACAAAGCCATGGCGATTCAGCTTCCGGACCGAAACGGCCTGTCTGGCCCCGGACACCGAGGCCACCGGCCTGGAAAGCCTCGCCAGGAGCCACACAATTGAACTGGATCGATCCAGAAGGAGCCAGATATGCACACGCCCTCCATCTCTCGCATGTATCTGCTCCTGGTAGTGACGCTTGCAGTGAGCGGATTGCTTGCCGGCTGTGTCTCACTGGGGAGCCAACAGACAACCTTACCGACGGAGGAAGCGGTCGAACAGACTGTCGATGAACTCGATACAGTCGAAGCGACGATCGTATCCTCGCTCGACGGCACAGCGATATCCAAACACCAAACAGTGTTCGAGTTCGGAACGGAGCGGCGACGGGCGAGGACCCAAGCAAGCGGGTCCGAAACGCTGGTCGTGGCAAACGAGTCGGTGACCTGGCGATACGATCGGGCAGCGAATACCGTTCGTCTGACCCATCACGGTGCAGACAGCGGCGGGCGCAATACCACCGAATATGCGAAAGTGCTGCAGTCGATGTTCGGGCGGTTGAGCGCGAACGGCGACGACGCCAACGCGGACGGCGTGTTGAATCCGCTTATTCTCCCGTCTACTGGTAGCAGCGGCCAACCGTACGCGGGAGTGCTCGAACAGTTCACAGACGCCTCGCTGAGCTACGCGGGGACGGAGGCCGTCGACGGTCGGGAGACGTTCGTGGTAGAAATCGTACCGGGCGGGGACACACAGGCGAGCAACATGACGATGTGGCTCGACCAAGAGTGGTACCATCCGATCCAGTGGCAGGCGACGATTTCGGGCGAGAACGGGCCACAGACCGTGACGACGACCCTCCGAAACGTCACGTTCAACCCCGAAATCCCGGCCGGGACGTTCACGTTCGAACCGCCCGCGAACGCGACGATCGTCGAACGGACCGTCACCAGCCAGTCGTTCGATTCCAGAGCCGATCTAGCCGCGGCCAGCGAGATGACGATTCCGGAGCCGTCGGTGCCCGACTCCCTGGCGTTCGATTCCGGACGGCGGTTCAACGACAACGGGACCGTCAGGACGTCACTCCAGTACACAAACGAGACGGCGACGCTCCGAGTGACGAAGGCAGACCCGAGAGGAGACATCGAGACGCTCACAGAGGGCGAGCGCCTCGAGATCAACGGCCAGCAGGCCATCGGACAGACCTTCGATAGTGGGACGTCGCTCCGGTGGTCCTGTGGCGGGTATCGGTACAGTGTCTTTGGCGATATCTCGGGGGAGACAGCCCGCGCTGTCGGCGAATCGATCGACTGCGGGTGAAAAACGCGATCGCGACCAGCGGCAGAATGGGTGAGGACAAGGAACCGACGCGGACTGGCCAGCGACCGCGGTCGGGCTCACGCTGATCTATCGGGGCCGCGACGGAGTTTGAGCGCGGCGACGAAGGCGATCACGAGCAGTACAACACCGGCGATGCGTGTTGCGGTCGAACGCATAGCGCAACCGACGCCCGAGAGACACCTAAAGTACGATTCAGTGTCTCAGAGTCAGAAACAGCGCGTGCCCACCTTTGCTGTCCCGGTAGAATCGGGGCTGTATGGTCGTTGGTCCAGACAGTTCGAGACGAAACCGACTCGTTCTGGTCGCGATTCTCGCGATCGGAGCCGGTGTGATACTCACACCACAGGTGTACAGTGCAGTGACCGGGCCGGATGGAACCGTGGCCGTCGTCGAACTCTCCGGGACGATCGACGAGCCCACGGCCCAGTTCGTCGAGGCACAGCTCCGGGACGCCCGGCACAACGATTCGATCAAGGGAGTCGTCCTCGACGTCGAGAGCGGGGGTGGGCTCCCGGGCCAGAGCGAACGGATCTACGCGGCAGTCGAGCGGACGAGCGAGCGGATGCCCGTGATCGCAACGGTCGATACGCTTGGGGCCTCGGGCGCGTATCTCTCGATGGTCCCGGCCGACGAGATCTACGTCGCCCCGTCGGCCCAGGCGATCGGGAGCGTCGGCGTGACTGGAGCCGCCCCACGGCCCCTGTCGCCGTCGGCCGGTGACACCGGGCCGAACAAGGGTGGCCTCCACCCCGACGAGGCCAGAGAGGATCGGGAAGTCCTCGCCGAGCTGTTCGTCGAAAGTGTGTTGACCCAGCGCGGCGACGAGATCGAGCTGAACCGGACGGAAATTTCCAGAGCGAAGATTTATCTGGGTACAGAGGCCGTCGATAACGGCTTCGCCGACAAGCTGGGCTTCGTCGACGACGCGATCGCCGACGTTGCCGACCGGGCCGGCCTGGATACCTACGCGGTCGAGACCCACGAGATGGAACAACAGGGAAGCCTCCTCGGTAGCTTGCCGATCGGTGACGCCGACAGCGACGCCGTCGTGACCGTCCGGACGGACGATGGACTCGACCGACAGCTCGTTTTGGCCGTTGCCCCACAGTTCCTCGATCGCGCTGTCGGGGACGACGTCGAGATCGTCTCCCATTCCGGCACGACCGCCACAGCCGACGAGCGGCGTCGACCGGCCGGCGAGCGGGCCTCAGACACTGGAGGTGACGCCGAATGAACCGATACGTGACCGCACTCGGGGTGTTCCTCGCAGTGTTGGTGGTGACCGTCGGGACCGCCACCGTCGGTGGGGTCGTCCTCACCGAAGAGACGCCCGACCAGCCCGGACTCGAGACGAGTCAGTGGCAACTAGACAACGTCCAGCCAGACAGCGCCAGCGAGGCTGGGGCGATCGAGATGGCAAGCACCGAGCCGACGAACACTGTGGTCGTCCACGTCGGGACGGCCCAGGGCAGTGGCGGGTCGGTGCTGGACGGGATCCCACTCCAGGGAGCAGAGAAAGCGATCACGACTGGCTCGGCTGCCGGCCGTGAACGAGGTGTCACGACGCTGCTGTCGACGCTCGTGGACAACGGGCACGACGTGACGTTGTACACTGGATCGACGAGCACCAACTCGTTCGGTGAGTCGCCGACGCTCGCCGACGAACTGGCAGACGCCGACGCCTTCCTCACGACTGCCCCGAGCGCGCTCTCGGCGGCAGACCGGGAGACGGTGACCGACTTCGCCGACGCGGGCGGGCGGGTCTTCGTCGGGGCCGACCCCGGCGAGGCACGCGGCGTCACCGACATCGGTGCTGCCATCGGCATCTACCAGGAGACGGGCTACCTGTACAACGTCGCCGAGAACGATCAGAACTACCTCAGTATCTTCGCCGAGCCGACGGGCGCATCTGGCCTAACTGATGGCGTCGAGCAGGTCGTCTTCCGTGGCGCGGCCTCGATCGGCCACGCCGAGAGGACACCCGCACTGGTCGTCGAACCGAACGCCGAACGCTCGACGACACAGCGAACCGCTACCTACGGGGTCGCGGCCGTGTCCGAGAACGTCGCGATCGTGGGCGATACGAGCTTCCTGCAACCGGAGAACGCCTACCGCGCGGACAACAACGTACTGATCGGCAACGTCGCGGACTACCTGGTCACCGGGACAGTCAACGAGAGTGCACGCGAGCAACTGGGCGAATCGAGCGATGGGGCAGTCCCGGGAAACGGGGGAGTGCAGTCGCCGAGGGACCCGTGAGACGGCCGTCGTGACCGGTCGGACAGAGAGGAACGCTCTGGCCGACCCTCCTCTCGAGTCGAAGCGGATGGCTCACAACACAGATCCAGTTAGTACTGTGACGGCTGGTTGAACAGCGGATACGACCGATATTTTCGCGGAACGGTCCAGCGAGCCACAGCAACAGCAACAGCCACAGGGCGTTCCGATCGATGGCAACGATATGACATCGTGCCGACAAAGAGCCCGACCCTCATCCCAAGCCGGTCCCCGTGCCAAGCGACGGCGAACGCACAGACGCCGACGCCAGCACGCTCGGATCCGACACGACGTGGGGGAGCAACACACGTACGCGCCAGCAGTCTCACCGGGGCAAACTGTGTCGGATCGCTCCAGTCTCGGGCCGTCGAAAGGGGACGAGGAAGTGCTGACAGCCTATTCGGATTCGATGAACCGCGCGAGAAGTGCTGAGAGAATCAGGACCGGGAGGAAGTACATGAGCAGAATCGCGAGGATGCCGACTGCGGTGATCAGGGCCCCGTCGGCATTCCCCGGGTTCGTCTGGATGAAAACCAGGATCACGAACCACAGCGTCGTGAGTTGCACGAAATTGGGTTCACTCATACGCGGGGTGTGTACTGTCGGCCGGCGGATATGCCGTTCGACATCGCGGACGGGCCACAAGCGAGGTGCAACACGGCAAATCACTCATCGAGAAGGCCGCCGTGGCGGTTCCAGACCGCATCTGTCGGCATCGAGACGTGGGCACTGACGGTACGGGCGGTGACGGTACGGTCGAGGAGTTGTGTCCGCTCGTCGGCCGAGAGCGCCGCCAGCAGCCCCCGGAATGCCTCGCTGGCCCGGTCGCCCTCGGAAAGCAAAGCCCCATACTGGAGAGCAGTCGTCTCCGGCCCTGCGTCGATCGCGACGCTCGCTTCCCGAATCGACCGGACGAACCGGTTGAGTTGCCGGGCACTGGCGGGGACGATATCGAGGAGGCGGCCTCGCATCGAGGTGCCGAGATCGACGTGGGCGAGCAGGTCACGCTGGTGGACAGAGATGGGGTCGACAGTCCGGGAGGCACAGTCGTCGGCGGTTGCCAAGCGGCGTCGCCGCCTCGCAAGTCGCGCACTCACATCGGGACGGCTGGTGTCGACGGCCACGTCGATCCGGGTCGGCGCGATGCGCGCGACCGAAGCGGGAGCGCTCTGGACGAGGGTCTCACTGCGCGCGTCCGTCGTGCTGTACCGACGGTCTGGCTGGGATGGGGCGGACGAGTCACCGACACGGGACACGTCTGGGCTCACACCGGCAGTGGATCTAGACGACCGGTCGAGCCGGCTGAAGGCGGTGTGGCGCTTAAGGTCGGTGGCGATCGTGTTCGGATCGAACGCACCCACAGCCGTGCCCGATCCGGCGTCGAGTGCCCCGTCCCGGGTCTGGACGGTCCCGGAGACCCAAGAGACGTCACTCGAGGAGAGGATTGTGGCGTAGGGGCCGATCGCTCCGAGGGACCCACTGGCCGCCGCCGGGAAGCCGAGGTGGCCAAAGACGGTCGGATCGCCCGAAACAGAGACAGTCGTGACGTCCTGTCGAGGGGACGGAGACGTGTCGTCTTCGGCGGGCGGACTCGCTGCAGTCGCTTCGACACCCAGCAGTGAGGAGCCGAGCGTGATGGCGGCAACCTGTGAGAGGAGCGTTCGTCTGGTCGGCATGTATCGAGGGACGGCGACGGCGACCTTACGAATGGGTGCGCTGTTTCTAAACGAGAAAGGCGTGCTCGTCCAGCCCGTGGGTGGCGGCCGCCAACGCCCTCGCGTTCACTGATGGTCGTCGGGGAGGTCGGCATCCGGACGCCGAGCCTGAGAGTCGATCCCGTCCTCGCCGAGCGAGAACTCGAAGCCGTCGACGGTAGCGTGAAATTGCTTCCGGTGGTGGCCGTCCGGATCGAACTGCATCTCCGTCCGGACGAGGCCGTGTTCGACCAATCGTTCGAGCCGTCGATAGATCGTCGGTCGGGACATCTCCGTGGCCGCGCCGAGTTCCTGGCCCGTCCGTGGCTGTTCGACGAGCAACGCCAGAATCTGGCGGGCGTAGGTATCCCCGAGCAACGAGAGAAGCGCCCCACTCGAGGCGCTGTCCGGGGAAGATTGCTCGCAGTGCTGGTGGCCGGGCGCGTCGGTCGCTGCTCCAGCCCCGCTACGGCCGCGTGGGTGTCGTCCGGTCATAGGGAGAGACACATCCGACGGCCGCCTGAATTCGCTGGCTAGGCACACTGAGTCGGGAACTGGACCGGGCCAGGCCGGTGCTGTCTATATGCCTAGCCTTCAGGACTTTAGCCGGACGGGGCGAACGACGATCATCGCTCCCGAAAGATGAGAGCCGCACGACTGTGCCCGATCGGCACACCACAGAAGTCACAGACAGGGACACACGAGCGATGACCGAGACACAGACGACGGGACCGTTCGCCGGCGAGCAGTGGCCCGATCCGCTCTGTCAGTACGCCGATGCCGATGGCACCCCAGTCGTCGAATCGGTGAACGACGCCTTCGAGCATACATTCGGACCCGTATCGGCGGGCGAACCGGTACGAGCGCTGTTCGAGACGGGTGACTTCTCGATCGTACAGGGCCAAGCCGATCCGGGTGCCGTCGGGAGGACCGACGATCGGCTCGTCGTCGAAACTGAAACACAGCCATCCACCTCGGGAACACCCTCGCGTGACCGGTTTCTCCTTCGCGTCGTGACCGCAGAGGCAGACGGCGGCGTCCTCCTCTTTACACCCCTCCCGACGGCGGCCCAGGAGGCCGGCGAAATTGGGCTCGACCACGTGGCCAGCGCGATCAGTCACGACCTCCGAAACCCCCTCGACGTCGCGAAAGCCCGCTTGCACGCAGCCCGGGAAACCGGCGAGACCGAACACTTCGAACACGTCGCGACGGCCCACGAGCGGATGGAACGGATCGTCGAAGACGTACTGACGCTGGCCAGGGGCACCGCAGTCGTCCAGCCCGACGATCGAGTCGAGCTCGCCGCCGCCGCGAACGCAGCGTGGGAAACCGTCGAGACCGACGACGCGACAGTCGTCCTCGACAGGTCGTTGCCGACGATCGTCGCCGACGCCGATCGCCTCCGGCGGCTCTTCGAAAATCTCTTCAGAAATTCGGTCGAGCACGGGGGGACAGACGTGACGGTAACGGTCGGCCCACTCGCCGACGCGGCGGGATTCTACGTCACCGACGACGGCCGGGGCATCCCACCGGAGCGACGCCAACGCGTCTTCGATCCCGGGTTCAGTACCGACGACCACGGGACCGGGTTGGGGCTGTCGATCGTCAGCCGCATCGTCGACCTCCACGGGTGGTCGATCGCCGTCACCGACGCCGCGACCGGCGGCGCTCGCTTCGAGATTACCGGTCTCGAACGCCCGTGAGCGACAGGTCGAACGGATTTCGCAGACAGAAACCCTGTGCTACCGTTCATGGCCGTATCCCTTCGATGGGAACCCGGAGGAAAGTTGCACGACTCCCGAAACCCATGAACGTAGAAGATTTCACCGCGCAACACGCGCCCACAGACGCCGCCGAGACGTTCAGCCTCGAAAACACATACACACTCGACGTCGCCGTCGACGGGTCGGTACTGGCCAAAGCCGGTTCGATGGTCGCCTACACGGGAGACCTCTCGTTTACGGGCCAGGCAACCCCTGAAGGCGGCATCACTGGCTTTCTGAAGGAAGCCGCCACCGGCGAGGGGACACCGATCATGCGCGTCGAGGGTACCGGGACGCTCATGCTCGCCGATCGTGAGAAGAAAGTTCAGATCCTCACACTGGACGACAGCGAGTCGATCACGATCAACGGCGAGGACGTACTCGCCTTCGAGTCGGGACTGTCCTACGAGATCACCACGATGGACAGCCTCGCAGGCTCGTTTGCCGGCGGGTTCACCAACGTTACCCTCGAAGGTCCCGGCCACGTCGCGCTGACGACCCACGGCGAGCCGGTCGTACTGGACCCACCCGTCACGACGGACCCGGGGGCGACAGTCGCCTGGAGCGCAACCACGCCGGCGGTCGAAGTCAACACCAATCTCTCGGACATGATCGGCCAGGAATCGGGTGAACGCTTCCAGATGGAATTCACGGACGCCGGTGGCTTCGTCGTCGTCCAGCCGTTCGAAGAACACGCCTGATCGGCACTGTCCGCTGGGTCCAAAGAGAGCAAACGAGCAGAGACACATCAACGGTCGCCGTTCGATCGTCCCGAATCGGTCTGTTCGTCGGTTGCGTCGAACACCGCTGCCAGAAGTTTCCGCTGTCCGGCCCGGAGATGGTGAAGCAGCGTCGGGCCGGTGATCCCCAGGGCTGTCGCGACATCTTCGGCGGTACTCCCTCGTGGAGACTCGAAGTAATCCGCGAAGAACGCAGTCCGAAGGGCCTCGGCCTGGCGATCGGTCAATCGGGCAGTCACGGTGTCTCGGACCGCCCCCGTCGTCTGTTCGTCCCGTCGGCGCTCGCGCTTTGCGAGTACCGCAGCGTCGTAGCGGCGCGTGATCGCGTCGGCGATCCGGCGAACGTCTTCGTCCGGGGGGAGTTCGACGACGATGCGATCGTCGGCAGCGCCGAACGTGGCCGATTGGACCGTCCCGCCCTGACTGACGAGTTGGCCCAGTGGCGTCTCGATACGCTGCATCAATTCGATCGAACCGCCGCCGTCGTGTTCGGCGACGACCCGCGTCTCGGTCACGGCCTCGTGGGCCGAAAGCGTCGTCGCCATCGCCTCGACCGACCGGCAAGCGGTCGCAGCGTCGACATAACAGAGGAGTTGTTCGCCCTGCTGGATGACGCCCGTGACGTCGATCCGGGCGTCGGTATCGGCGGTCGCAGCGACGAACGGGGTTGCGGGATCGGACAGTCTGAGCGTGAGTTCGACGACCCGATCGGCCGCGAGCAACGATCGGTTGCGGGTCGCGTTGATAGCAAAGCCGGCCATCTCCCCGACGGTCCCGAAGGTCTCACGCTCGCGGGCCGTGAAGGCGTCACGTTCGGTCGCGTAGACGCCGACGACGCCGTAGACACTCGACCCGTAGGTGAGCGGGACGGCGAGCAACGACCCGAGTCCGTCGGCAAAGGCCGCCCGACGGATCGGCTCGGGCACGGACTCGTCTTCGCCAAGCGACGCGACGACCGTCGGTTCACCCCGTTCGATCGCGCGCAATTCGGGCAGGTCCGCGTCGTCGTCGAGGGCCGCCTCGATCCGATCGAGCGTGCGCCCGGTCGTCCCGGCGGCGGCCTGCAACACGATCGTCTCGGCCCCGACAGCGCGCTCACCAACCCAGGCAAATTCGTAGATGTCGGTTCCGCCCAACTGGGTACAGATGGTCTCGGCGATGTCCTCCCGCGTCGAGGCCGCCACGAGGTCACCGAGGACGTCCGCGATGAGTTCGGTACCGATCGTCAGCCGATGGAGGTCCGACTGGAGGGCGTCTCGTTGCTGCTCGCGACGTCGGTTGTCGGTCTCGTCTCGAAGATAGACGTAGACGGCCTCCTCTGCCGGGACGAGATCGACTGCGAGCCATCGGTCCAGCTCCGGGTAGTATTCTTCGACGGACAGTTCCCCGTCCGGGGTCTCGAAGGCCTGCGGGACGCGGCCCTCGACGGAGTCCGGGAAGACAGTCGCGATCGACTCGCCGGCGACAGTGCCCATGTCCACAGAGAGAAGCGTCTCGGCGGCGTCGTTGCCGTCACGAACGACTCCGTCCGGGCGTACTTCGAGAATCCCGATCGGTGCGTGCGCGAACCCAGTATCCATCGTATTGAGTCACCGTCTGGCGGCCTGTTAAGGGTACGCCTGGCGGCGATGACAGACGACCAAAATGGCAGTCCCCACCCTCGACGGGCCGGGAAAGCTGGCTACCATACACCGTGGCCGGTCGCCCCTCAGGCGTTGCTCCGGCGGCCGATGTAGCCACCGAGTGCACTCAGCCCGACGACGTAAGCGATCCCAAACAGGCCAGCGACCACCACCACTGCAACGGCAGCCGCCGCACTCGGCCCCGGAAGTCCGGTAAACAGTCCGACGCCGACGAACACGACCACGAGAAGCGCCGGGACGATCGTAAAGAGGCCGGCGAAGATACCGGTCGCAACACCACTGTCGCGATCGGTCGAGAGGTAACTCGCGGCCGCGCCGCCGAGGATCGGCGAGAGGGGGACGAAGCTGAGCACGGTGTTGACGATCGCACCGACCACACCGAGGATCCACCGGGGCGTCGGCCGGCCGTCGCGTCGGGCCCGCCCGTGGGCCACGACGACGGCGATCCCGAGGAGGGCAATCGAGACGCCAGCAACGACGAGGCCGAGCCCACCCCACTCACCGAGTGCAACCAGGGTATCGATCGCCTCGGCCTCGGTGAGGACGTCGGAGTGAAACTCGCTGTCTCGGAGGAGTGTCGCGATAGCCGGGCGCTCGATCGCCGCCCGGAGGGCCGCCCCGCCGAGGGCAACCAGAAGGCCAAAGACGCCCAGGACGGCACCGATCGCCCAGTCGAGCGGTCGGTCGAAGGCGGGCGTCGGTTCGGGGCCAGTGCGTGCTGATCGGTCAGTCGATGCCATAGCGGTCAGTATGGTCCGAGCACAATAACACATCGGCAGGCGTTTCACCGGTAGAAACACGCGAATCCGAACTATACGGAGAGACCGTCTACACCTGAGTAACGATGACCAAGCGTCCCGAACGACGGTGTGGCGTCGGTATCCGTGGCGTCGCGATGGCGATCGACTCGATCGTCTGGATCGCGCTGTTCATGGGTGCTGTTTCGGCGGTCGGCCTCCTGACCGGGGAGCTACAGACCACGAGCGAAGGGATCGAAACCCACCTCGAAGGCGGTCCGGCGCTGGGAGGCACTGCCCTCTGGCTTGGGCTCTCGATCCTGTATCACACGCTCTTGGAGTGGCGGTGGGGCAAGACGCTCGGGAAGTATCTCGTCGCCATCAGCGTCACGCGACCGGACGGGTCGTTACCGTCGTTGCGTGGCTCGCTCGCCCGGAACGTGCTCCGGCTTATCGACTGGTTGCCATTCTTGTATCTGGTCGGGATCGTCACGATCGCGGTCTCGGAGACGGACAGGCGTCTCGGTGATCGCGTCGGCAAGACGATCGTCGTGCGGTCCTGATCGACACGACTGGGTGAGGGGGCCCCACCTCGATGCGCCCGTCGGGACGCCTGGGAGAGCGCGTGGCTGTCCAGGGACTCACGGAACCGCTCGGCGGGCCACGACGCCCGACGTGCCGTCGACGGTAGCGGTCACGACGACGGTGTCGCCGTCTGGATCGACGTAGAGATACATGTACATGTCCGCCCGCGGAGTCGTCGTCGAGGCTTCATAGCCCGATTCGACCGCCTCGAAGGCCACCTCGTCGACGTCGAGGGGCTTGGTGATACCGACCCGAACGCGCTCTTGGTCGGCCTCGTAGGTGAACGCGAAGGCCTCGTCCGGAACGGCTGTCGCGACTGCCTCGGGCGGATCGACAGGGGCGCTCGTGTCCGGGGTCGCGGTCGTCGTTCGATCTGGCTGGATGACTTCGAAATCGAGGACGCCCTCACTGTAGGTCCCACTGGCAGTCACCCGATCGCCGTCGATCGACACGGAGTGGGTTTCGCTTGCGGAGCCAAACCGTGCGTCGAACTGGCTGGCAACCTCGTCATCGAGAGAGCGCTGGACGGCGAAATCGGCCCGAATGTGGCCGGTGTCGGGTTCGAACGTCACCGAGGCGAGTACATCGTCCGTCGGGCGGATGAGGTCAGTCACGGGACGGTCGGCCGGCTCGCCGAAATACGCGTCGTCGAGATCGACCGGGCCGAGCCACCCGCCAGCGACGTGGCCGGTCCCGGCCGTCTCCAGGAGCCACGTCAGAGTCTCGGAGTGCTCGATCGCGCTTGCACGATCGCCGTTCGCGGTCTCGACGACACGGCGGATCTCCTCGCGGGTGTCTGCGACGACGACAGCGGTGTCGTTGATCGCCGTCACACCGTCCAATTCCTCACCAGGGGGTGCATACAGCGTGAACGAGCCGATAGACCCCGTTTCCTCGAACGGGACGTCACCGACCGGGCCAGCAGACCCGGAGCGAAGCGTCTCCGCGGCTTCGGAGCGATCGAACTCGCCCAATCCGATCGCGACGTTGCCCGCCATGAACAGCTCACCGATCCCGCGATCTGGCTGTTCGGGGTCGATGAGAGGCCCGAATCCGGACACGGCAATCGCCAGGGCAGCCCCGGCGACCAGCCGCCCGCCCACGGCGAGTGGCCAAGAGAGCAACGGATCATCGACGCTATCGAAGCCCGAGACGTCGGTCAAGACGCGATCGGCGCCTCCAGCCGTGTCTGCCGGGAGAATCAGGGGCAGCAGTTCGTCGCCGCCCGCCGTCTCACTCGCGATGCTGAAATCCAGATAGGCGACGTTGACGCCGCCGTCCGGCGCCGGGAGCCACTCCGCATACGAGGGAGAGCCGTTCGTCGTGCCGAGGCAACCGCCGAGTGCGACAGCTGTCGCTGCCCCACCGAGGCGCAGGAATCGACGGCGATGGAGGGATGTCATGGGTAGCGATCACCGACCGGGAGAGCGGCCGTCTTGGCCGAATCGTTGGGCAACCAGCGGCATAAACCATGTCCTCACGGGCCGTGGCCGGCGGTCGACACTAGTCGCCCTCGGTCGGGCCGAGACGGGCTACGGTATCGAAATCGGGGAGGTCGACGAGCACGACACTCCCGCGTGGCTCCCGTGTCTCGAAAGAGAGGCTACCGCCAAGCCGTGTCACGGTCCAGGCGACCAGCCACAGGCCAACGCCGCTCCCGTGTCTGACCGGGGTCTCTTTGCCTTCGAGGAGCACGGCCCGCTCCTCGGGTGGGATCCCCGGCCCATCGTCTGCCACCGCGATCCGTCCACCATCGGCCGTCGAGCGGACGTGGATCGTCACCGACGGCGTCGCACGGTCGGTGTGTGTCACGGCGTTGTCGAGTAGCTCTTCGAGTACCAACTCGATCGCGTCCGGGTCAGAGCGAATCGAGACGCTGTCGGGGACTTCGAGCGTTATATCGGCGTCCATCGGCCCCGTCCCAACCGTCCGGGCGATCGCAACGAGGTCACACCGCTCTCGTTTCAGTCGTGCCTCCGTCAACACGCGTTCGGATCGGTTGACTGTATCGGCAAGGTCGACCAGCCCGGTCGCGAGCGTCTCGATCCGATCGAAATACTGGCTCGCCTCCGCTGTTGGCAGGCCCTCCTCACGGATCGGTTCGGCGAACCCGCGAATCGCGTCGAGGTCGTTGCGAAGGTTGTGACGGATGACTCGATTGAGAACCTGAATCCGCTGTTTGCGGGTTTGGCGGTCCGTGACGTCCGCAAACCGGTAGGCTTGGCCGAGTACGTTACCGTCCGTATCGGTGATCTCGGTTCGGTCGACGACGAACTCGCGTCGTCCGGCCGTCGTCTGGAGGGTGAGTGGCCGCTCCTCGGGAAGAGAGTCGGGGATGTCCGCGACGGCGGCAAGAGATCGTTTCCGGAGTCGGGTCGGCTCGACGCCGAAGGTGCGCTCTGTGGCCCGGTTGACGTCAAGCAGTCGTCGGGATCGATCGACGACAACCACGGGAACCGACATCGCATCGAGGGCCGTCTCGCGGGCGAGATGGCCGGCCGCAGCACCGCGCTCGAAGGCGTCGGTGCCGAAGGCGATCCAGGCGAAAATGGCGACGACGGCCGCGATCTGGACGAAGGCGAGTAGATAGATCGACTCCTCACCCAGTTGCCCCCCGTAGCCGATCGCAAGCGGGAGGAACGTGATACCGAGTCCCGCAAAGACGAACGCCGCCCCGGACCCGGCCGGCAGATCGTCGTATGTCACGGCCGAACGCACGAGCAACACCACACCGAGCAGCCCCAGGGAAAAGACCGTCATCTGCAAGACGAACGTCGTGAGTGCGGCCACTCGCCCGAGCGGGCCTAGCTGCATCCGGCCGGTCTGCTGAGCCCACGTGATCGCCGTACTGGCGACCGTCAAGCCACCGAGGAGTCCGAGTCCGACCCAGCGACGCGACGTGATCGACGGCCCCCGGCCGGTGTACTCGAAGACGAACGCGATCCAGAGTAACGACGCGAAGGCGTACCCGCCGATGAGCAGCAACTCGCTGAGGGCAGTCAGTTCGATAGGGACGATGCCGGACCGGCTGAACGCGATCACCCCGCCCAGAGTCCCCAGCAGGACGGCAAGCAGTCCATACGGGACGATCCCGGGATGGCGATGGCGGCGGGCGGTGCGTCCAGCGATCAGGACACCGGTCGCGACCACGAGAACACCGAGAGCGGCCCAGCCGAGTTGGCTCACCGACCAGCACCCCCGGTGACGACGGTGTGCCCGTCTTCGCGTGTCTCGTTGTGGGGGAGTGCGAGGACCACCAGCCGTCGCCCGGCGTCTGTCCGTCTCACCGACAAGGAGCCGCCGAGTTGGTCGAGTGCCAGGCGCGTGACCGCCAGTGGCAGCGCTGGCGTACGTCGCCTACCGCCGCGATCCGTCGCTACCGGTCGATCGTCGGCGATCCGGATCGTCGGCTCCCCACTGGCGACGCTGATCTCGACGCGGGTCGCCGCGTGCGAGCAGGCATCGGCGAGGACCGGTTCGAGCAGGGACGACAGCAGCGCCTGGCTGACGGTCGTGTCGATGGCCTCGCCTTGGACAGCGACCGCCACCGATCGATCGTCCGCGGCCGCGATCGACTCCTGGAGGTCCTGAACGACGGGCTCGACGGCGAGTCGCTGGTCGGCGCTGGCCGGTCCCTCGGCGATAGCACGCTCGATCGATCGCGTCTGGGCGATGAGGGTCGTCAGTTCGGTCGTATCGGTCCAGATGCGATCCGCGACGGCCCCAGTGTCAGTGGCTGTCGCTGCCTGCGGGGACGCCTCCTGGGCGACTGCCGCCATGCGATCGCGCATCACGTCGACGACGAACCGGCTGAGCAGCGTCAGTTGGTTCTCCCGCCGGCGCTGGTCGGTGACGTCCGTACAGCGCACCAGGTGCCCGAACGAGCGGCCCCGGTCGTCGGTGACGACATCAGCAGTCACGGACAGTGTTGTCTCCTCGGCCAGTTCGATCCGGATCGGCTCCTCGGCTCTGGCCAGGCTCTCAGGATCGATCGCGGACGGGAAAAGCGAGGCAATCGAGTCCCCGAGAACTGACGCGCGTGAGACGTCGAACACTCGTTGTGCCGCGGGATTGAGGTCCCGCAGCCGTCCACGCCGATCGGAGATGAGAACGGCATCGGCCAGTTCCTCGACGACCCGATCACGGCCCAACACTCGGGCCGCCGGCGGCGTCTCGAAGACTGGATACCGGCAGACGGCAACCAGCAATAAGCCACTCCCGATCGACGTACACACGGGGAGAAGTAGCGGCCGTTCGAAGACCTGTGCGACGAAACTCCCGGAGACCAACACGACCGCTCCGGCAGACAGCAACAGCGGCTCCCGGAGAGGAACCGCCTGCTGTCCGACCGATAGCCAGACGAGTAAGAAGACGCCGATCGTCACCAGAAATCCGATCAGGAGGTACGTCACCGTCAGCAATTGAAACGCGATCGTCGAGGGGTCCCCGATCGTGACCGCGACGATGCCGATGGTTCCAACGGAGACCACGGCGACAATGCCAGTGGTAACGCGGTTGAGGCGCCGTGAGCGGCCCGTGTACCGAAACGCAAACAGGACCCACAGCCCGCCGACGATGACCGCGGTGGCCGTAGCGAGGAGGACCCACGTCGTCGACTCGAAGTCCCAGCCCGTCACTGCGAGGGCCGCATTCGGCGGCGTGAGATCGGCGACGAGCAAGTGACAGACGGTCCCGACCACCACAGCCACGCTCACACCGAGGAGCGCCCGGGCACTGGCCCGTTCCCGGTCGGCCAGGAGCGCCGCGAACAGCCCAACAGCTACGCCCGCCGCGAGGGCAGTCATTCCAAGCCGGAGTGCGGTGAACAACACCATGGGTCAGTCGATCCGGAGGGATCGGCAGCCGCCTGCAACGAGCCTCACAGCGACGAATTGGCGGACGACTACAGCCGATCGTCAGCGCGTGGTTTCGAGTGACAGCCGGGGACACTTGGATGCCAGGGGTGAGGAAATGGTACCGTGATGCGGTCAGTCGTTTGCTGGCACGGGTGTCGACTGCTCGACTTGGGGGCTGGCCGGCAGAGCGGATTCGAGGACGACAGCGACCGCTTCGTCGTCGATCGTCACTGAAATGGACTCGACGACGGGGCGATAGACCTTGTGGTGGTGGCCGTCAGCCGCGTCGATCCGACGCTCGGTCTCGAGCAGGCCAACTTCGAGAAGTGTGTTGAGTCGGCGAAACGCAGTCGGCCGGGACATGGCAGTCGCCGCCGCGACTTCCCGTCCGCTTCGTGGACGATCGAGCACGGCTTGGAAGGCTGCCCGCGTGTACTCGTCGCCGAGCGCGTCGAGCAGTGCCGTCGGATCGTCGTGGTGCCATTCGTCGTCTCGGTTCTTCGCGTGTGGGGCCGCTTTCGGAGCGTCGGGACCAACTCGGGGCCGGACTGGTTCGCTCGACATCGATACGTTGAGACAGACAGCCCGAGCTGGTATCGATAGCAGCTAGCTATCGAGGTCCCGGCGACCAGCACGATCTAGTTATATAGATCCAGAACGGTGGCCCACGGATGGTCACGAGAGTGCCAGACCGGGCCGAGGAGAGAAAACGACCGCACGGCGACGTCGGTGTGCCGACAGACGCTCGGACTACTGGCTGGTATAGCCGCCGTCGATAGCCATCGCTTCGCCAGTGACGAACGAAGCGTCCTCCGAACAGAGCCACACGGCGGCGTCACCGATCTCTTCGGGCTGTCCGCCTCGGCCAATCGGCGTGGCTGCGATCGCCCGGTCGACAAACTCCTGGTTGGTATCGGTCATCGGCGTCTCGATCAATCCGGGACAGATCGCGTTGACGCGGATCCCTTCAGCCCCGTACTCCAGGGCCGCGTTCTTCGTCAGGCCAATCACGCCGAACTTACTCGCCACGTACGGGCTGACGTGGCTTAGCCCGACCTGGCCAGCGATCGAAGACGTGTTGACGATCGACCCGCCGCCACCCTCGAGCATGGCAGGGATCTCGGCTTGCATGCACAGGAACACGCCCTTCAGGTTGACATCGATCACGCGCTCCCAGGTATCGAGAGACTGATCGGCGGTCGGTGCACGCTCTCCGTCGATACCCGCGTTGTTGAACGCAAAGTCGAGACCACCGTAGGTCTCGACAGCCGTCTCGACCATCGCATCGACGGCGTCGGGATCGCTGACGTCCGTCTCGACAAACGTCGCCTCACCGCCTGCCGCCTCGATTTCGGTCACTGTCTCCGTCCCGGCTTCGACGTTGACGTCGGCCACCACGACCGCGGCGCCCTCCCCAGCGAAGCGCTTTGCAGCCGCCACACCGATCCCGGTACTCGCACCTGTCACGATCGCCACCGAATCTTGGATGCCATTCATCGTACGACGGCAAGGACTTCGATCGATTCGATGATAGTACAGTGGATACTTCCAGAACCGATGAAATATGCCGAAATTTTAACCGATCGTGACACTATTTTCCAAGTTTGGAACGCTAAACGGAGACCTATTGCTCGTACCATTTGGCATCCCGATAGTTAGTGAATAACTGTATGATAGTATACGTAGAAAATAGCGTAACGTACCCAAAGGAATGCGCTATGGCGATCGGATCGGAGCCACTGACAGAATGGCAGAGTAGCGACACCATCGAGTCGTCAAACAGAACCGAGAGGAGGCGGGACGGGCGCTACTCGGTTGTGAGCGAGGCTGGCTCGAGGGCGGAAGAACGAACGGCGCCCCATCTTGCTGGAAGGACCGGCATTTATAGGCGGTCGCCGTCCAACTGTGACCGATGGGTGCCACCGAAGAGCTCCCGCAGGCGTTGATCGTCGACGACGAGCGGGAGGTCGCCGACGCCTACGCACTGCGTTTGCGCGGACTCTGTGACGTCGAGACCGCCTACGACGGCGAAAGCGCCGTCGAAATCGTCAGCGATCGCGAGATCGACGTGGTGTTGCTCGATCGACACATGCCCGGTCTATCCGGCGACGACGTTCTGGCGGAACTGGAAGCGATGGATTTTGCCGGTCGCGTCATCATGATCACCGCGATCGATCCCGACTTCGACATCCTCGACATGCCGTTCGACGACTATCTCTGCAAGCCGGTCGACCGCGAGGACGTCCGGGCGGCCGTGACCCAGCAGTGTACGATCCTCGGCTACGCGACGCTCGGAGAGTACTTCAGCGTCGAGGCCACGCGCCAGGTTATCGCGGCCGAGCTCCCGGCCGAGCAGCGGGAGTCCCACGAGGCGTATCAGCACAGCCACCAGCAGGCACGACAACTACAACAGCGTGCGCGCCGGCTGCTTGGCGATGCGGAGGCCCTCCTCGACGCGTTCGACGATATCGCCCGCGGGAGTCGGTAACCCGCCCAGTGGCCCGCCACAGTGGCCGACCAACGCGGCCTCGGTGGCCCCGGTTGCCAGCACGGCCAAAAGCAGTCGGGAGGTGGGGGAAAGAGCGTGACGGCCGTCGGACGGGGAAAGTGGGGGCGACTCGCTGCCCGCCAACCGGGCGGGCAAGCGAAGCGACGGCGGGATGGACCATCAAGCCCCGGACCGGATTTCTGCCCGTGAAACAGTCCGCGACGAGCGGAGGTCGCCGCCGGAAAGGGCGTCGGCGAGGCCTCTCAACGACGGGAACCGGCTGTCGAGTTTCGCTCGTGGGTGCTGGAAACGTGGGCACGGACGTCTGACAGCGAGTCGAACCGACGAGAGCAGTGGGAACATTTCAGCAGCGCCATTGTGATATCGCCACATCTCACCGGACACGAGCCACGACTATATACCTAACAGACGGTCAAACGCGTGTTTGAGCCAGTCGCTCTGTCCGAGCGCCGAGCAACCGCCAGGGTCGCAGGCGCGTTCACTCAGTCCTCGTCGTCGAGACGCCACGAGAGACCAAGCGTCTCGACGATCGAACGAGGCTCCGAGAGGTGCGGAACGGTCATCGGGACACTCTCGTTGGCATCGTCGTCGGTGTCGACCGATTCGGGGGCCGGGACGAACAGCTCGACTGTCGTCTCGTCCGTCGCGTAGACGTCGAATTCGAGGGACGCAGTGCCAAGCAAGCGATCGAGCCGTCCCGCAGAACGGGTCACCCCGGTGACCGTGTGGGCGTCCAGTTTCGCCTGTGGTTCCTCGAGCAGTCGGTCGTAGGCCACCAGAACGTCGTCGTAGCAGTAGTATTCGAGCGTCCCGTACCGGAAATAGCGGATTGTCGCCCGCAATGCGACGAAGAACCCACCCAGGCCGAGGCCAACGACGACGATCCCGACGCTCGATGCGAGCACGCCAAAGCCGACGATCAAAGTGGTGACGAACCCGATCGAGCCCGCCAGATAGGCACCGCCGTGAAGCAGGGCGTCGACGATCGCCGCCCGCTGACTCATCGAGGTCCGGAGACGTGGTTCTCCCGCGGGCATCTCGACCGGTTCGGGTTCGATCTCGGTACGTTTGCTGCCGTACAGCAGCGAGAACAGACTCCGGCGATCGTCGTCACGTTCCAGTCGGCTCGCCCGGATGTCGTAGGCGAGTTTGCCGATCGCGAGGGCGAGAACCGACCGCCCGGGATCGAGGATCGCGGTCGTGTTTACGGTCGATTCGAGGCCGAGAAAGACCATAAACAGGAGACCAACGACGAAGAGGTACTTGAACGGCACGAGAAGCAAGGATCGCGGAGAGTGTTCGCGATACCCGCTCTCACGGAAGTACTCGCGGTAGGTGTCGATCCCACGAGTGAGAAAGACGGCGGCCCCACCGAGGAGGAACGCGGCCGCATCAGCCTCGGTGACCGTCGGTCGCGTCAGAGCGAAGGCAAAAAAGGCCAGTCCCACGACGACGGGCGCGATGACCACCGAGAAGACGAGCGTCGGGAGATTGCGCGGATACACTGGGGGGAGTGGTCCCGGCAGTCGGATGGCCCCTCGCTTTTCCTGTAGCGGCCCGAGCAGTCTAAAGCGGTCGTCGATGGCGTTGTTGGGTCGCTTGTGGGCGAAGGGGATTTGCACAATGGTCCAGACGCAGATCGCGGCCAGTTCGGCCTGATAGACGAGTAACAACGCCGTCGGTGACCACCCAAAGAAGACGACGCCGGCGATCGGGACGAGATTGCCCACGACGACGGGGAGATCACGAAGCCAAGCAGGTGCGGGCAACGAATCGGTGATGGAGGGGGCGGCGCGCACGTATCGAGGTTACAGGCCGGAATTGGCTTCGGTTTGTCGGTCGAGCAGTTCGGCGGTGGTCACTGGATCGGGACTCACGGATCGATCTCGACCGGATCGAAGATATCCTCGATGGCACACTCGAAGTGCTCGGCCAGAGCGAAGGCCAGTTCCAGGGACGGATCGTAGCGATCGCGCTCGATCGCGTTGATCGTCTGGCGGGTCACACCGACTGCCTGGGCGAGCTCGCCCTGGCTGAGGCCCTCGGCTTCCCGCCGTGCAGAGAGGTCGTTGCGCATCGGTCACTCCATCTGTTTCGCGATCCCGAAACAGACGCCATACAGCAAGAACAGCGCCGAGAGTGTGAGGACGATGCCCGAGACGACACCCGAGATCTCGACGATATCACCGGCGTCGAGCACGTATAGCGCTGGGAGCAGACTCAAACCAAGGACCATCGTGATCCCGACGAGCAACCCACTCGCCCGGTTGTGGAGGTGGTAATCGCGCTCGTCTTGCAGCGTCCGGTCACTCCACAGCGGTGCCCCCACGGCGATGCCGCCCCCGAGCCACGCCCCGAGCATGTAGACGACCGCCCCGGCGAGGTGCTGGTCGAGGACGAACCCGGCCAGGAATCCGAGGATGGCGACGGCGGCGATGCCGTAAACGAGTCCACGGTAGCGCTGGCGCGTCAGTTTCGGTCCGTTGGTAGTAGTCACGATTGAGCTCCGTCTCGTAGTAAAGAGTGGTTTACACCGAGATAATAAAGGTGGCGTCATCCGGCTTCTGGTGAGACGGGTCGATCGGGAACGAGAGAGGCGAGCGGCCACAGTCACGGGAGTTGGTAGGTTTCGAGACGATGGACGGCCAGCCGGTAGGCGAGCGGAACTGCGAGGACAGCACTGGCGAGGACGAGCCACCCACCCGTGGTAACCGTGCCAGGACTGACGTCGAGTCCGAACGGTAGCCACCGCGACAGCAAGACAGCGCCAAGCACCCGGGCGGTCTCCTCGACGGCGACCACGATCGCGAGGACGATCATACTCAGTGCGATCGAAAAGAGCGTGTAGGCACGCTTGCTCGGCGGTGTCGCCCGCCGAGCGCCGTCGAGACTGAGCCCCTCGAAGCGTGGAAAGACCGAGCCAATACCACTGGCAAGGACAGCGCTTGCGCCGACCGCGGCAACGCCAGTCACGCCGAGGGCGGCCAGCACGGGCGGGGAACTGCCAGCCAGGTAGCCGACCCCGAGCGCGATGCCGACGGTCGGGGCAGCGGCGACCAGCATCGCCGCCAGGACAGTCCCATGGACGACGTGCCGACCCCGGGCGGGGGCCGTCAGCAACGCCGGGAGCGTCGCGCCCTGGATGCCCAGTGGGTTCAGCGGCACGACCGCACCGGCCGCCCACGCGCCGTACCAGACGACGAACCAGGGGAGGTACCACGGGACGGTGCCGGTCGTCAGGGCGCGCTCGACGAAGAGGATCGCGGCCAGCAACGGCGGGGCGACGAAGACGAACTGGAAGGGCGACCGGACCGCCCGGCGGAGTGTCGTACTCGCGACGCCACGCGTCGCGGGCGCTCGACAGAGCCCGGCGAGGACGGCATCGAGCCGGGAATCGGGGGGCGTCTGGAGAGTCGAATCCGCGTCGACGGTCGTACGGGTCGGATCCGCCACCCACGCGTAGCGAGCGACCGGGACCGAGAGAATCGTGCCACCGACGACGGCAAGCGGGCCGACAGCGAGGAGGGCAAAGACGTCGACGGCTGGCACACCGGCACCGGGTGTCGTCGCGAACGCGAGCGCGCCGAACCACGTCAGCGGGGGTGAGGTGAGAACCGGCTGGAGACGGACGATCAGGGTGAGCAACTCACCGGTCACCGAGAGTGTGACGTACGCGAAGCCGATCGCGACACCGAACAGCGTCGCCAGCCGCCCCAGATTCGCCGAGCGACGGACAACGCCTTTCAGCGCCAGGCCGATCGGGTAGCCGACGGCGGTCGCCGTCACCGGAACGAGCACGGCTGTGGCGGTGATCCCGACCAACGGGAGCGGTGAGCCAGTCCCGGCGACGAGCCCCGCGCCGCCGGCCAGGGCCAGGCCGATCGTGTACACCGAAAACTTCGCCGCGGCCGAGAGCAACAAGCCGCCGATCACGTCCGGGGTCGGCCGGATCGTCAGGTACTGCCCACCGTGATCGAGGTCACCGTTCGTTCCGAACGCGTCTGCCGCCAACAAGACCGTCAGGAAGAGCCAGACGACGCTGGTCGCCACGACGAGCCACGGTGGCAGTCCCTCCCCGGCGGCCAGGGCCGCGCCGACATCGCTCGCGACCGCGTAGGTCTGGACGAGAAAGAACACGCCCATCACGCCCACGACCGCCATGAACGCGAGCCAGAGGTCCTGCTGTCTGACCCAACGGTACCCCCGAAGCAGGTCGATCCGGGCGATCTCTACACTCCGGGCAGGGACTGGCACGAGTGAGTTACGTCTGCCTGCTGGCGAGCGGACACCGGGGTCGTCCGAGACGTGCGCCGAGGACCCCGAGAGGCTGGCAGACCCATCAGCCATCCGCCCCGCCTCCATCAGTGGCTGGCTGGGTAGCTGCCGAGGCCGGCTGGTCAGGGGCTGGGCCGTCCCGTTGGGCCGTGATCTCGAGGAACGCCGTCTCGAGGTCGGGCGATGCCGCGGCCTGCTGTTTCAGTTGTGCGGGCGGGGCCTCGGCGACGAGGGTCCCGTCGTCGATGACGCCGACGGTGTCGGCCAGCTCTTCGACGACCGGCAGGATGTGCGTCGAGAGAAAGACGGTCATCTCGCGGGTGACGAGATCGGCGATCGTGTCCCGCACAGTGCGGGCGGCACGTGGATCGAGGCCACTCGTGGGTTCGTCGAGAAAGACCACGTCGGGATCGTGAAACAGCGCCGCGATGATGCCGACTTTCTTGGTCATCCCCGTCGAGTAGGTTTCGATGCGCTTGTGGGCATCGCCAAGCAGACCGAACCGATCGAGGAGCGTCTCGATCCGTTCGTCGGCCCGAGCGTCTGACATGCCCTGGAGGCGGGCGACGTGGCGCAAGTGTTCCCAGGCAGTGAGCTCGTCGAAGACTGGCGGGTCGGCCGGGAGATAGCCGATCTTGTGGGTCAACGCCGGCCGATTCGAGAGGGACACGCCGGCCACTTCCCCGGATCCGGCTGTCGGTTCAGTGAGGGCGACCAGCAGTCGCATCGTCGTGGTCTTGCCGGCCCCATTCGGCCCGAGGAAGCCGTAGACGCTCCCTCGTGGAACCGACAGCGAAAGGTCAGCAACGGCGATATCGTCGCCGTAGCGTTTCGTGAGGCCGTCGGCGACGATCGCAGGGTCGGTCACGAGCTATCACTCCGCGCGGACAAACGATCGGCGGGCAGGCGTCGACAGCGTGGCGATGCGTGCCGCAGGGACCGTGGTGGGAAGTCGTCCAGCATGGGTGTAAATTACTCTTTACAGTAAAGCATGTTTTACACAGGTGCATAAATGTGGCGACGATGTGACACGGCGAACAATCGACAGCAGTTGCTCAGGGGCTGTGGAAGTGGCCGACCCCCGCAAAACGACCGCTCAGATCCGACCGGAACCGCCGCCACGGGAGGCGGTGGTCGAAGACGGTCCGTCGGTGCCGAGTTCGCCAAAGTCGATGCCGTCGAAGTGTTCGGGCGCGGTACGCTCGGTCGCATAGACGTACAAGGCAGTTCTGGCGATCCCGCTGAGGGCCTTACCGAGGAGCAAGCCGATGACGATAGCGGTGCCACCGACCAGCAGTGTCGCCACCAGCTGGACAGTCCCCAGGCCGGTCGTGGCCACGTAGGTGATCGCACCGAGGACAACGCCGACGAGTGCCAGGAGGAGCGTCACCACGTCGATCGTGGCCAACGCGCCGATGGATTCACCCCAGGTGTCCTTGAACGTCCGCGCGCTCTGTTTGAACATCGAGGTGACCGAGGGGTCTTCGAAGACGATCACCGGGACGACGAAATACGTCATCACGCTCCAGGCGACGGCGAAGACCGCGGCGAGCAGGTGGGCGACGAGATTGTCCTCGCTCTCGATTGCGCGGAGAATCACGCCGACGATCGCGGCGATGATCGACCAGGCAAGCAGTGGCAATTTCCGCTGCCAGGCGGCCGCCAGAGCGGCACGGATCGACGGGTCCTCACCACGGAAGGCGGTCCGGGTCGCCGCGATCAGTGCCGCCGTGAAAAACGACGCGAGGAACGTCTCGACGAGGTACGCGACGAACAGCGCACCGAAGATCGCCAGACCGGGTTCTTCGAACACCGGCCCAGCCACGAGGAGACTCCCGAACAGCGTCAGGAGAAACGCGATACCGGAGAGCGCACCGAGCAGTGGGAATACGAGGAGTTTCGGATGGGTTCTGAGCACGCGACCGCTCCGGCGTGCCATGCCGAACCCGATTTTGAAGCGTCTGAAAATACCCATGCCCGCGTTTCCGGACGGGGACGGATAAAGGCCAGACACAGTTTCCCAACGCGAAACGCTGGACAACCCGTATATGACACTCCGTCCGAAGAGGACAACGAACGCAGTATCGACGATCGGTCCCGACGCCCGTAGAACGAGACGTCGACCCGTTGCCCCACGTCAGGAATCCAACCCATGCCCGCCACGTTCGCCTCCGTCGGCATCGCACTGGGCCGAAGCGTTCGTCTCCCCCGGCTCACGTCGGGCGGGACGTCGGTCCCTTCCAGACGAGGCTACAGCGAGCGAAGAATCGAGAGACAGAGTTGGCAAACAGTGCCCCGAGCGATTGCCAGCGGCGACTCCCGAACCGATGGCTGACAGACGCCAGTTCCTCACAGCGGTCGGAAGCGCGCTCGGAGTCGCATCGATCCTCGCCTGGTCCGGACCGGGGGTGCTCGACGGGACCGAGCCGACACACCCAGGCGGAACGGTCGTGATCGAGAACGTGGCCAACCAGTCGGTACGGGTCTCGATCACGGTCCTCGAAGACGACTGCGAGGCGGCGCTCGAAACGACGGTCCCCGGCGGCGAAACCCAGGTCTACCGCGAGTTCGTCGCTGCCGAGGCGGGGACCGTCCTCACCCTCGCGGCACACCTCGGCGACAGTGGCAGCCCGAAGACGATGGAATTTCTCCCTGCCGGCGGAGAGACCAACGCCCACCCGGAAGTGGCCCGACTGACGATCCACAACGCCGTCGAGGGGGACGCCGACTGGATCGTCGAGCCGGGCACACGGTGAGAGATGACACTGGCCTCTCGGAACGGCGGCAAACACGAGCGGTACCCGACAGGGTGACCGACCGCCATGAAGCGGCGAGCGGGCCGCGACCAGCGGCAGCATGGGACGGAGACACCGGAGATTGAGGCTGGTCGATCCGGGCCGCAGGGGTCGATCGTGCCGTTCGTTTATACCGGAGAGGGCGGCCAGCGGGCGTATGCACGATGGCATCTACGTCGTTGCCGGAGAGTGTACGACTACCTTCGACGGCTCGCGGGTTCGCGAGCACGAACAGCGCGGCCAGGTACTGGTGGTCGTCAAACCCGACAACACCGTGTTGGTCCACGACGCCGACGGCTACCAGCCGATCGCCTGGCTCACCCGCGCCGAGACGGTGACGATCGACGGGGCACACCTCGTTGCCAGCGACGGCGACCAGCGCCTCGCGGTCACGATTCACGACGAAACGGCGAGCGGTCGCTACCCCGCAAGCGCCGCCGGGACGCCAGTGGGCGAGTGCCCGGATTGTCGTGATGTGCTGGTCCGGGCCGCCGACGCGGTGGTCTGTACGGGGTGTGACGCCCGGTACGGACTCCCCGGCGACGCCGAGGTGCTCGAGACCGAGTGTGAGTGTGGTCTCCCGCGGATGCGAGTCGAACGAGGCCGGGCGTTCGAAGTCTGTGTCGACCGGGACTGTGAGTCGATGGACCAGGCCGTCACCGAGGCCTTCGATCGGGAGTGGGACTGTCCGAACTGCGAAAGTGCCCTTCGGATCATTCGCCGCGGTGGGTTGCTCGCTGGATGTGAACAGTACCCAGCGTGTGACACGGGATTTGCGTTCCCAGCCGGTGTCGTCGTGGACGAATGTGACTGTGGCCTGCCGCTGTTCGAGACGGCCGGCGGGCAGCGGTGTCTGGACGCGACCTGTGAAGCCTGGCGGACACCGGAATCAGAGACACCGGCGAACGCCTGAGGCACGCCGAGGGCGGACCGCAGGCCCTTTGATCCCGCGTTAGAACCTCAGTACATGGAACTGGTCCTCGAAAGCGGTGTCGTCCGTGGCGATGGCAGGGCTCGCGAGCAGTTTTACGACTCGCGAGGGTACGGCCGGCCGGTCGCGGAGGGCCTCGAACTGGCCCCCGTCGAGGCGGCCCACCTGCTGTATCGAAGCGACATCGAGTCCGTTCGAGACGCGGAAAGCGGTGAATCGCTGGACTTCCGGGCACTGCTGTCCTCGGCTGCCGTCTCCGAGATCGACGTCCTCGTGTATAAGGACCTGCGGGATCGGGGCTTTTACCTCTCGCCGGCACGGGACGGCTGGGTCGACGATCCTTCGGGGGCGGATTTCGTCGTCTATCCTCGTGGGAACGGCCCCTGGGACGAGGAGGTGGCCTACCGCGTGCGGGCCGAAAGTGAGCGGACGGCCGTTTCGGCGGCCTCGCTCGGCGAGAGCGTCCTGGCGGTCGTCGACGAGGAGTCGGCGATCACGTATCTCGAAACCGATTACCCGACTGTCGAGGGCACTTCCGGGCTCGATCTACCGACCGACGTCGAGGCCGACCTGCTGGGCGATCGGGTGCTGGTATGGGAGCCCCCGTCGAGACTCTACCACGAAGGGTTCTACGGACAGCCGCTGGACGACGACGCGGGCAAACCGCTCCAGCTCTCACTGGTCGAGGCCGCGGCCCTGGCCGGGCGTGGCGTGCTCGAGGTCGCGGGTGGCGAGGACGCGATCGTCGAGTGTGGCCGTGAGGTCGAAGGCGAGCGATTCGACCGCCGGCTTGCAGTCTACCGCGCCCTCCGGGACCGTGGCGTCGTGCCCAAGACGGGGTACAAGTTCGGTGCGGACTTCCGGACCTACGCTGACGTCGACACCGTCGATTCACTGGGCCACTCCGAGTTGCTCGTCCGAGTGCTGCCCGCCGACCACGCGTGTTCGCCGCGTGACCTCGCGCTCGACGTACGCCTCGCACACGGCGTCCGCAAACGGATGGTGTTCGCACTGGTGAGTAGTTCCGACAGCAAGACGGACATCGAGTGGCTCGAAGTCGGCCGACTGACGCCGTGAGGATGGAAAACCATTAAAGCCCTCCTGGTGGAGACGTACGCACATGGCGTCCACTTCCCCCGACGGCCGTCGCTGGCACCCCCGGGAAGTGGACAGTGTCGCCGTCGCCGGCCGGCGGGCGTAACTCGTCGCCCGGCGGGCGATGCTCCCTCCGCTTTCTCGGCCCGGTGGTTGCAGACTCCAATCACGCAAGACACGACAGCAATGACGCGAGATACACACTCCGACGACGAATCGATAGACAACCAACAGGGCGGGCCGATAGACCCACATCTCCGCACTGACGGCGGGGCCGCCGCCGGCGCAGACGACACGACGCTTGATCCGTGGGGGTCTTCGACGGTCGCCGATTACCGCAATCTCTTCGAGGAGTTCGGCATCGAGGAGTTCGAGACGATACTCCCCGAAGTGCCCGATCCCCACTACTTGATGCGCCGTGGCGTCATCTTCGGCCATCGGGACTACCGACCGGTCGCCCGCGCGATGCGCAATGGCGACCCCTTTGCGGTCCTCTCGGGGTTCATGCCGACCGGCGACCCCCACATCGGCCACAAGCTGGTCTTCGACGAGATCATCTGGCATCAACAGCAGGGCGGGGACGCCTACGGGCTGATCGCCGATCTGGAAGCCCACGCCGCCCGCGGGCTCACCTGGGAGGAGATCGACGAGCACGCCCGGGATTACATCCTCTCGCTGCTCGCACTCGGCTTCGACCCCGAGGAAGGGACGCTCTATCGACAGTCCGAGAACCGCGAGTTGCAGGACCTGGCCTTCGAACTCGGCGCAGAGGCCCGCTTTGCCGAGTTCGAGGGGATCTACGGGTTCGACGGTGAGACCGACGTCAGCCACATGCAAAGCGTCGTCACCCAGATGGCCGACATCCTCTACCCACAACTCGCGGAGCCAAAGCCGACCGTCATCCCGGTCGGCCCCGACCAGGACCCACACATGCGCCTGGCACGGGACGTCGCCGCCCGGACGCGATACTTCGGCGTCACGGCGGCCTACGCCTCCTTCGAGACCGACGACGAGGAACGGCAGCTCCTCGCGGCGGCCTACGAGACGCTCACAGCACAGCATCCCGACCAGACCATCCGGTGTGGCGACGCCGCTACGTATCTGGACAACGGGCGGGATCGCGACGCCACCGATCCCGACGCGATGACCGTCGATCGCGTCATCACGATGCTCCGGGAAGCTGGAAAGGAACCACTCCGGCCCCGGGTTCGGTTCCTCGATCGCAACGCGACCGAGGCGGCCTTCGAGGCGCTGATCGAAGCCATCGACGGCGAAAAGCGCGTCTACGACGAACACATCGACGCCTTCGACCTGGACCACGCCGAAGCCGAGCAACTCGCTCGCGAAGTCGAACTCGACCACGGCGGCTATGGCTTCCTGGCGCCATCCTCGATCTATCACCGCTTTATGACCGGGCTGACCGGCGGGAAGATGTCCTCGTCGGTCCCGGCGAGTCACATCAGCCTGTTGGACGACCCCGAAGACGGGTACGACAAAGTCAAAGCCGCGACGACGGGTGGCCGCGAGACAGCCGACGAGCAACGCGAGAAGGGCGGCAAGCCCGACGAGTGTCCGGTCTACGAGCTGTACGCGTATCTCCTGGCGAACGACGACGACGACCTGGCGACCGAGGTCTACGAGGAGTGTGCCGGCGGCGAACGCCTCTGTGGCGGCTGTAAAGAGCAGGCCGCCGAACTGATGGCACAGT
This sequence comes from Halorhabdus sp. CUG00001, assembly GCF_009797925.1. Classification (NCBI taxonomy): domain Archaea; kingdom Methanobacteriati; phylum Methanobacteriota; class Halobacteria; order Halobacteriales; family Haloarculaceae; genus Halorhabdus; species Halorhabdus sp. CUG00001. The sequence continues at coordinate 2,111,299 of NZ_VOLB01000001.1, read as the reverse complement.
TCCTCGAAGACCACCAAGAGGACCGCCAAGAGTGGGCGGAGCGACTCGACGACCTCGATATGTCGTTCGATTCGGCCCGCAAGCGGTGACGTGGCTGCAGAATAAAAGCGTTCGCGGAGCAGTCAGCAACCGTTAAAGGAGACAACCGAGGCCTGGGGGGCCTGGCGTGACGGGGATAGAGATTTGGCACCGTGTGCTGAATGGGGGCGTATGGACGGGCCGGTTCGGATACTACAGGTCGACGACGATCCGCAATTCGCCGAAGTGGTCGCCGAACTACTGGCCAGCCACAGCGACCACTTCGACGTCGAGATCGAATCGGACCCGGCAGCCGTGCCCGGTCGGCTGGCGAGTGATACCTTCGATTGTGTCGTCAGTGACTACCAGATGCCCGGGGTCGACGGTCTACAGTTACTCGATCGGGTCCGCACACGGTACCCGGATCTTCCGTTCGTCCTGTTTACGGGCAAGGGCAGCGAGGAAATCGCCAGTGACGCCATCGCCGCCGGCGTCACCGATTACGTCCGGAAGGGGACTGGCACCGAGCGGGTGGCGATCCTGGCAAACCGCATCGAAAACGCCGTCGAGCAGCACCGCGCCCAACAGCGCCTCAGCGATCAGACACGATCACTTCGCCGAAAAGACCGGGTGCTCGAAGCCATTCTCGAACACGTCCCGGTACACGTCTACGTCAAAGACGAGCAGGCCCGCCACACCTGGGTCAGCGACTACGGCTTCGGCTCACCGGCCCTCGTCGGGCAGACTGACGCCGAGTACTTCGACGCCGAGTGGGCCGAAGAAACCACCCGCGAAGAACTCGAAATCATCGAGACCGGCGAACCGATCGTCGATCAAGAGCGGTACGACCCGGAACGTGACATCTGGGTTCGGAACACGAAAGTCCCCTGGCGCGACGAGGACGGGGAAGTGACTGGAGTGGTCGGGGCGACCTGGGACGTGACCGAACGGGAAGACGCAAAGCGGGAGTGTGACCGCTATCACCGGCTGGTCGAAGGACTCCGGACCGCCGTCTCCCACGAGCTACGAAATCCGCTTCAGTTGGCGGCCGGTCGCCTCGAACTGGTCACCGAGGACTGCAACAGCGAGCATCTCTCGACGGTACTCCAGGCACACAGGGATCTGGAGGCGCGCATCGAAACGACGGTCACGCTCGCGGAAGCCGGCGAGCCGGTCGACGAGACGTCGACCATCGACGTCGAGACACTGGCGCGAGAAAGCTGGGATCGCCTCGACACTGCGGGCACGCTGGCCGTCGATGGCGACCCGACGATCGAAGCCGAGGCCAAGCGACTGGAGCAACTCCTCGAGGAGTTGCTCGAGAACGCCGAGGTCCACGGCGGTCCGGAACCGACGGTGACGGTTCGCGAGACCGCAGCGGGTTTCGCTGTGACCGACGAGGGGCCGGGTCCACCGGCGGGCGAGCACGATCGACTGTTCGACGTCGGGTACACGACCGAAGCCGACCGGCACGGCTACGGACTGGCGATTGCCCGGACGATCGCCGAGGCTCACGGCTGGTCGATCGATATCGACGACAGCGGGGGCGAGACGCGAGTCGACGTGCGGACCCAAGCCAGAGAGTGAGACGCCCCGAGCGATCGGTCGGCTGGAACGACCCGCTTATGATCCAGGCCCCCCAGGCGTAGGTATGGCGGCGTCGCTCGATCCAGCGCAACTCGATCGCTACTCCCGGCAGATCGTCCTCGAATCAGTCGGCCCAGACGGCCAGGGGCAACTGCTCGACAGTGCCGTATTGGTCGTCGGCGTCGGCGGACTCGGCGCGCCGGTCGTCCAGTATCTGGCCGCCGCCGGCGTTGGCCGGCTGGGGCTGGTCGACGGCGACGTCGTGGAACGATCGAACCTCCAGCGACAGGTCGTCCACGGAACCGAGGACGTCGGGCGGCCGAAAGTCGACAGCGCCGCGGCGTTCGTCGGCGATCTCAACCCGGACGTCACGGTCCAGACCCACGAGACGACGCTTTCGGCCGAGAACGCGCCGGCCCTCATCGACGAGTACGACGTGGTGGTCGACGCGACCGACAACTTCCCGGCTCGGTTCCTCATCAACGATGCCTGTACGCTGACGGGCACGCCGTTCGTCCACGGTGCCGTCTATCGCTTCGAAGGACAGGTCACGACCTTCGACGGAACCGGTCCCTGCTACCGGTGTCTGTTCCCGACGGCCCCACCGGAAGATGCCATCCCCGACTGTGCGACGGCGGGCGTTCTCGGGATCTTGCCCGGCACGATCGGGACCATCCAGGCGACCGAGACCATCAAACACCTGCTTGCGCTGGGGGACTCTCTTCAGGGCCGCGTGCTCCACTACGACGCGACGACGATGAACGTCGATGAAGTCCCGCTGCAATCCCGGCCGGAGTGCCCGATCTGTGGCGACCAGCCGGCCGTCGATTCGGTCCAGGCCGTCACCTACGAGGGCGACTGTGCGATCACAGAGTGAGCGACGAGCAGCGGGTCCGACACGTATTCACGAAAGGCCAACAAGCAAGGACTGTTGGGATCGGGTGGGGCCTGCAGTGGTATCGACGCCCCGTGGCGCGGCCCCTGTCGACTCAGTTATTGCCGAGCCCACTCCACTCGGTGGTCGCGGCGACGACGAATTCAAACGCCAAATTGGTCGCGAACGCGCTCGAAGAGTGATGGGGATTGCTCGTCCGACTCCGGCCCGATCACGTCCTCGTCGGGGACGATGACTGTCCGACCGTCGTCTTCCTCGGTCGCCTCGATCAGGTCGTCGGCTTTGAGATCGGCCAGGGCCGTCTCCAGGCGGTCGATGTCGACCGAGACACGCGACCGAATCTCGAAGACAGTCATGCCGTCCTCGGCGCGTTCGGCGAGCGCATCGAGTACCGCGACCTCAGTCTCCTCACGCGTGCGGTACTCCGGCTTGACTTGCATATCGCTGTGTTCGAGGCGATGGGATTTACGCTTGTTCCCGACACGGCCCAGCAGAGAACCCGAGGATCGAACGACGGCGTCCTCGTTCGAAGGGGAACCGACGACTCCGCCAAGCAGTACGCTTTTAACCTGTAGGCGGCGACTTCATGGCAATGGGTATCAAGTGTTCGCTGTTCGGACACGCGTTCGGTGAGGCGGCCGTCGAGCGCGAGCGCCAAGAGCAAGGGAGCGAGGTCGTCATCACGATCCGGGAAGTCGAAACGTGCGAGCGCTGTGGCGAAACGCGCGTCGTCTCCGAGAACAAGGAAGTAACGACCGTCGAAACGCCCGACGACGTGGCGTTAGGAGGGGCCGACGCTGCAGACGAGTCGGAAGCCGAGGACCCAGCCGAGAGCGACGCCGAGATCGTCGACGCAGAAGCGGGCGACGATGGCGGGACCCCCGATTCTGGCCCCGAGGAAGCAACCGTCGAGCCGCCGACGTCGGCGGCCGAGGACGACGGTGTCATCCTCGAAGACGACGAACCCGAGCAATCGGGTCGTGACCCTGGGGAGTGGCCCGAAGAAGAGACCGCGGAACCGGAGGCCGAACCGCCGGTGGATCTGGAACCGCCCGAACAAGAGCTGTCTGTCGGCGAGGAGTCACCGTCGGTCGAGGACCACGCCGAAGAAGCCGACTCGGCCGTCTGGTCGGAGACGGCACCCGATCTGGATGGCGAGCAGGCCAGTGAGACGACGGCAACCGTCCCGGACGGGCAGTTCCAGTGTAGCGAGTGTGCGTTCAGTACCTCGGTCGAAGCCTCGTCGCTCCGCGCTGGGGACTACTGTCCGGAGTGTCACCGGGGCACACTCGTCCACGAGGCCGAGTGATCGAACCGACGCGAAAAGGGTAAACCCGCGCTTCACGAACGGACCTCCATGCGCGAGTACAAGATGCGACGGGGCGAATATCTCGAAGAGCGCGTCCCGGACATGCGGGCGAAAGTCGAGGAGTTTTTCGGCCCCATCGCCGGCACTGAACCGTACAACGACACGGAATTGCTCATCGTCGAAGACCCGGACAACCCCGTCTTCGAACGGGTAACGGTCGGCACTGTCCCCTACAGCGGCAAGAAAGACAAGCTTGCACTCGACATCGAGGAACGACCCGCAGAGGAAGTCATCGCGGCAGGAGACGTCGAAGCCGCCGAAGAAGCCGTCGCGATCAAAAACGACTTCCTCGAAGAGTCGACCGGTCGTGACGCGAAAGCACGCCGGGATTCGATGAAGCGAGACGTCGAAGACGACGCCGACGCACCCGACGATATCTCGTAATCTACCGGCCGAGGCGTTCGCGACTGACCGCGACCCCTGATGGGGTGATGATCAACTGGTCGTCGTCTTTCTGGACGATGTCGCCGCCGACCTCGTTTGCGACCTGTTTGAGTTCGTCGCTGATGTGTTCCATCGTCCGATCTTTGGTCGTGTGGCGCGTGATATCGGCGATCACGATATCGCCGTCGTAGACCGCATCCTTGATCTCGATGACGTCCTGTTTCTCGCCGATCCGGGCGATCCGGACCTCTCGCTGGGCGGTTTCCGCTGTCGTGTCGATGTCTTGTGCGTCCAGTTCGACGTAATCGTCTGTCCGCCGAGAGGTACCAGTGCCGCCGAGAATCTTGCTCATTAGTCCCATAGGCGTGTGAGCGGCCGGAACGGGTTTAGGCTTTACGTCAGACACAGTGGCAGGGAACGCCAGACGTCCAGGCACGAGCACTTCAGGCGACTTGCTCCGGGACAGTCCGGAAAGCCCGGCTTCGATCGGCGTCCTCGTCGGTGTCGCCGATCGCACTGGCGGCGTAGAACGCCGTCTCCGGGTCGCCGGTGCGGCGCCAGTGGTAGTAGGTCTTGGCGACGAGCCACAGCCGCCGGGTTTTCGACAGTGAAGCGTCTTCGTTCAAGACATCGTAGTCGATGGCTCTGATGCGCCGATGGTGCTCGGCATAGAGGACCGCCGCCAGCAGGACGGCAAACTGGGCGTCGGAAGGCAGATAGCGGATCCCCGCGACTCCATGGCGGTACAGCGACTCCGTTCGGGCCAGAGCAGTCCGGATCGCGGCAGCGACGTCCTCGGTCATCTCGCCCCGTCTGAGCTGGTCTTCCGTCACGTCGAAGCGTTCGAGAGTCTCACGGGGGAGATACACCCGGTCGTACTCACAGATGTCTTCCCGAACGTCACGGACGAAGTTCGTCAGCTGGAAGGCTTCCGCCAGCGACCGGGCGTGAGGGTCGGCGCGGTCGCGTTCGGCCACGTCCATGACTGTCATCATCATGTTGCCAACGGCGGCAGCCGACCCACGCATGTACTCGGTCAGTTCGTCGTAGGTCTCGTAGCGTGCTTTCTCGATATCCTGCTCCATGGCATCGACGAAGACATCGATCTCGTCGGAATCGAGGTCGTTGCGCTCGGCCAGCGTCCGGAACGCATCGAGAACCTCCCGTTCGTCCGCCGAGAGCACTGACGTCTCCGCGCTCTCACCTTTCGCCGCAGCGCGAATCGCGTTCAGTTTGTGCCGTTGTTGGTCGACAGGTGGGGGATCCTCCTGATCGACGACCTCGTCTGCGATCCGGAAGAACGCGTACAGTACGTACGTCGCTCGCCGAGTCCGATTTGGCAGTAGTCTCGTCGCGACGTAGAACGTCGTCCCTGTGCGGCGATGGATGGCTTTGCTGGTTGTGATGGGTTCAGATGACATCGAGATCTATCGTGACAGTGACGCTGTTAGCATCCGTCGTTTGTAAGGGTACCGACAGTCGCAATGTGGTGACTTCGTTGTCACGTGAGACATTAGCTGAGGATTTTGTTAAACAGAATACCCAACCAGTTTGGGAACGACACCCACTGCCGGCTCCCGACGAGTCAGCTTTGCAAGCGACATCACGCACACCGAACGAGGGGCCACGAAAATGTGTCGCGAGTCACGGCGAGTCGCCGACCCGGGGCGGATTGAAGAACAGTCCATCGAGTACGACCACCGCACCCAGAAGCGAGGCCCCAACCATCGTCACGTGGATCGGTAGCGAGCCGATACTGCTCATCATCGCGGCCACGATGAACACCACGGGAATGGCCGCGAGATGGATATCGTACCGGGACCGCAGAGCAAGTGGGCGCTTGCCGACGGTCAAACCGCGGGAACGATCACTCACAGCCATCGTTTCACCTCGTCTGTCACTAATCGCTGTCCGCACTAAAAAAATTCTGCAAGACTTGAACGAACACACGCGAAACAGTCTGCATTATTCTATAAAACACACATAAAAGTTACGAAAATATATTTATATTCAACGCATAAGTTATGGACGGTCGGTTACGTCTGCGTCTCATTGGCGGGCCCGGCAACTGGCCTCGATGTTCGTCGACGGGGAGGGATCTCCGCTGAACACCACGCCGGAATGTAGCTCGTGGAAGGGCAGAACGCATCTTTATGTCCAGCGGATCAGAAAGCGACCTATGCCCGAGACAATCGTCGTCACTGGCGCACTCGGCGGTGTCGGGAGTTGGCTCGTCGAGAGACTACGAGGGGAGTACACCGTCGTCGCCGTCGATCTGACACTGCCGGAGACAACCACTGTCGATAGTGTAGACTTCCAGGCGGTCGATCTGACCGACCAGGGACCGGTCTGGGAGACCATTCTGGATGCGGATCCGGCCGCAGTCGTTCACTGTGGGAACGTTCCTCACGAGGAAGACAACGCCGGTGGGGACGTCTACGAGAACAACGTCACGAGCACGTATCACACCCTGGAAGCGGCCGGGCGGGCCGGGGCGGACATCGTCTGGACGTCGAGTGAAACCGTCTACGGGACCCACTGGCCCGAGCCGGAACTCCCGGACTCACTGCCGATACCTGAAACACAGCCGGTCGAGCCGTGGAACGGCTACGAGACGTCGAAGCTCGCGGGCGAGGCAGCAGCCACCCGTGTAGCGAACGCGTTCGACGTCTCCGTCGCCTCACTGCGTGTCTCCTGGGTCCAGTATCCCGGCCGATACGAGGTGACGCCGCTCCGGGAGCAGTTCGACGTCGAGAGTGCCGGACGCTTCGGCAATTTCTGGTCGTACATCGACGTGCGGGACGTCGCCTCGCTCGTCGAGGCGACACTGGAGGCTGACTTCGAGGGCCACGAAGTGTTCAACGCGTTCGGCCCCGACAACTTCCTCGGTGTCGAGACGGCCAGAGCAATCGAGGCAGGCTTTGGCTCCCTGCCCGAGGACTGTGACCTGACGGGCGAGCAATCGGCGTTCTCGACTGCAAAGGCCGAGTCACTGCTGGACTGGAAACCAGAGCATTCCTGGAAAACCGCCGAAGACGAATCGATCAGCGGGCCGGCGTTCGTCTAAGTTGGCTCCAGTGGCGGCGATCAGTCGTCCGCGACGACTTCGATGCCGCGGTTGTTGACCGCCGCGGGGTCGAGACCGACTTCTTCGAGAAAGCCTTTGTACTCACGTTCACACTGTTCTGCGTCCTGCTGTTTGTCGCTGGCTCGATCACACAACGCCAGGAGGTCTTCGGGCACGTCGTTGGTGTGGACGATCCAGTGGTTGATGAGATCGGAAAGTCGGCGGATGGGCGAGGTGAAGTGCCCATAGATCTCGAAGTTCAGCGCGTGGTGGCCCCCGAAGGGGTCGTTCATGTACTTCGCCCGGGGCATCACCTTCATGACGGCCCACTGGATCTTGTCCAGTTGGCGCTGAGGGGCATCTTCGAGGGTGGCGTTGACGGCCATGCGGGGGTCGTCCCAGGCCCCGCCGGGTATCGAGACACCATCGAGATCCTGGATTTCCTGGAGGGCCTCGCTCCACTCGTCGGGGCTAGGTTGGGGATGGACGCGGTACATCGCCTCGACGCCGCGATCCCACATGAGGACGTGCGTGACGGCCTTATTGGCCTTGAGCATGCACTCTTCGATGATCGTGTGGGCACGATCCCGACGGGGATTCAAGACCAGGCTGCCGTCCTCCTTGCGCTGCTCGTGCATCTGGTCGGCCAACTCCCAGACCTGCTGGGTCTTTTCGGCGAGATCGACCGACTGGTCTTCGAGGACATCTTCGGCCGTCTCTGGCTCGTCGAGCAAGCGCTCGGCCTCCGTGTAGGTCAACCGGGCGTCGCTGCGGATGACGGACTTGTAGATCTCGATGTTCTCGTATGAGAGGGTCTCGGGATCTAAGTGCATCTCGACGGTGTGAGCCAGCCGGTCCTCGTTGGGAACCAGCGAACAGACGGTCTCGGCGAGGATCGGCGGCAACATGTGGACGGTGTAGCCCGGCAAGTAGACGGTGTTGGCCCGCTCGACGGCCGAACGCCACATCGCCGTGTCCGGGTTCACGTAGTGGGTCACGTCGGCGATGTGGACCCACAGGACGATCTCGTCGTCGCGGCGTTCGATCGAGATAGCGTCGTCGAAGTCCTGGGCATCGATCGGGTCGGTCGTCCACGTCGTCAGTTCGCGGAGATCCTGGCGCTCGTCGACGGCGTCGGCGATGTCGGCTTCGTAGTTCGTCGTCGCTTCCTCGGCCTCCTCGATGACGTCTGGGGGGAAGCCGTCTGGAATCTCGAACTTCTCGAAGAGTTCCTCACGTTTGTTCGCTAAGTGGCGGGCCATCTCCTCGTCGATCTCGACTGGCCCCTGACCCTCGGGCGTGCCATGGGCGGCTTGGGCGTCTTCCTCTTGGGCGGTCATGCCCACCGGTACGGTCAGCCGGTAGGTAGGCGTTTCGACGCCGTCCACCGACGAAGTGCTGGGCGATGACACAGCGTTAGGGGCAATTATTTCCGACTATTGTGCGTAGTTTGGGCCATGAAGCGTCGTGACCTCCTCGCTGTCCTCGGTGGCGTCGTCGGGAGTGCCCTGGCGGGTTGCACAGAAGGCAGCGAGGACACCGCGACCTCCAGCGCTGGCCCGACCGCCGACGTCCCGACGGTCGGGAATATCACCGTTCCGGACCCGGCGAACGTGACTGTCGAGACTGTCACCGTCGAAGACGTCACCGTCGAGGAGCCAACGGACGTGGCCACCGCACCTGACGTTGCATTCTGTCCCGACCACGACGACATCGACGTGGTGAACCACTCGCTGGCAGCCACGACCGACGAGATATACTACGTCGAGGGAACCGTCCGAAACGAGGGGAGCGACAGTACGTGCTCGTTTGTTCTCCTCGATATCGAGTATCCCAACGACCGACGCGAGACGGACGCGATGTTCGTGGGGAATCTCGATCCAGCGGAAACCGGCACGTTCAGTCTCGGCCCTCTCAATCTCAGCGACGCAGACCCAGAGTCCGTCGGGTACAAAATCTACGTGAGCAACGAGTCCTGGGACGAGTGACTCCTCGGTATCGACCCCTAACGGAGTGCAATGCTCCTGGCAGACGACCATGCAGGTGGAGACACCGGCCGAGCGAGACGCCGGTGGCGGAGAGCGGTCGATTTAACCCCTGCCGACGCCAGTGGACGGATATGAACGTCAAATCCCGCCACCACCTCCGGGCGGACGCCATCGATGCGATCGAGGACGCCCTGGCCGACGGACTGGGCGTCGAACTGGGCGCCGACACCTACGAGAAAGTCACCTTCGAGGACAGCGACTGGGAGGTCGTCCTCGTCGACGGGGAACCCACTGTCTTCTATGTCCCCGACGACGACTCCGGCGGGGCCGACGACCCGTTCCTGACGGTCCGGGGTGCCAACGACCACCCACCCGCCGAGAACGTCGTCACCGTCGACGCCGGCGCGATCTCGTTCGTCTCCGACGGGGCAGACGTGATGCGGCCCGGGATCACCGAAGCCGACGAGTCGATCGCGGCCGGCGATCTGGTCGTCATCGCCGAGGAGAACCACGGGAAAGTGCTGGCAGTCGGACGGGCGCGGGTCGACGGCGCAGAGATGGTCGGTGAGGAGGGGAAGGTCGTCGACACGATCCACCACGTCGGGGACGACCTCTACGAGTTTGCGGGCTGAGTCACCGGTCCGGGAGACACGGACTTCGGGGAGAAGACGTATTTCGCGAGCCGACGGATAGGACGGTATGAGCCACGTCTACGTCGCCGGCAGCATCAACCAGGATATCACGGCGCGTGTCCAGCGCCGACCGCGGCCCGGCGAGACGGTCTCGGGCGAGTCCGTCTCGTACGCGCTTGGCGGAAAGGGAGCCAACCAGGCGATTGCAGCCGCACGATCGGGGGCGTCCGTCGACCTGCTCGGCGCCGTCGGCAGCGATCGATTCGGCGAGGAATTGCTGGCCGATCTCGACGCTGAAGACGGACTCTCGACGGCACACGTCAGGCGTATGCCGAACACCTCGACCGGAGTCGCGCTCGTCACCGTCGATGCGGACGCCGAAAACGCCATCGTCGCCGTCCCCGGAGCCAACGCCACACTCGCCCCGGAACACGTCACAGACGTCGAAATAACCGGTGAGGCCGTCGCCCTCTCCCAGTTCGAGGTCCCACAGCCGACGATCCAGGCATTTTTCGAGTGGGCACAGTCCCGGGGCGCGACCACGATCTTGAACCCGGCACCGGCCGAGGACGTTCGTGACGGGCTTCTCGAAGTCGTCGACTATCTCGTCGTGAACGAAACGGAAGCCCTGTTCTACAGCGATGGAGACGCCGACAGCGAGCTCTCGATGGCCGAGCTGGCGGCGACGGCCGCAGATCTGCGTGCACACGACGAGCAGGTCGTCGTCGTCACGCTTGGCGGGGCGGGCGTCTTCGCGAGCACACCGTCGGAGACAATCGAGCTGGACGCCTACGCTGTCGATCCCGTCGACACCACCGGGGCAGGGGACGCGTTCGTCGGTGCGTTCGCTACGGCGATCGGTGATGGCCTCTCGCTCCGTGACGCGCTCGATCTCGGGACTGCCGCCGGAGCACTCGCGGCGACCGAGGCCGGTGCGACGCCCTCGCTGCCGAGGCGGACAGCGATCCAAGACATCCGTCAAGACGCGTGAAAGACCCGGCAGGCCGCGCGACACAAGATATCTAAGTCGAGGACCAGAACCGACGACATGGCAGACCGCATCATCGTCGACACCGACACCGCGACCGACGATACACTTGGCATTCTGCTTGCCGTTTTATCCGACCGCGTCACTGTCGAAGCACTGACGATCGGGGCCGGCAACGTTGCTTTCGATCGCCAGGTCGAAAATGCGAAGTACACGCTACAGCTCGCTGACGCCGCCGCGCAGATCCCTGTCTACGAGGGCGCACGATCGCCGTTGGTCAAAGACCACGACCACGCCACGGACGTCCACGGCGAAGGCGGACTCGGGCCAGATCTCGTCGCTGAGACTGACGTCCCCTCGGCCGATGGCTTCGGGCCAGAGTATATCGTCGAGATGGCCCGCGAGCATCCCGACGAGATCACGCTCGTGTGTCTGGCCCCGCTCACCAACCTCGCACTCGCCGTCCAACGCGAGCCGAATCTGAACGACCTCCTCGCCGATATCGTCGTCATGGGCGGGAACGTCCACACTGCGGGCAACGTCACGCCGGCTGCCGAATTCAATTTCTGGGCCGACCCCGACGCGGCAAAGATCGTTCTCGACCGCTTCGACGTCACGCTGGTCGACTGGGGACTCACCCTGCGGGACGGCACGCTCGATGGGACCGCCGAAAAGCGAATCGTCGACGCCGCCGAGGACGCCCGGTTGGCTTCGTTCTACGAGACGGTCTTCCAGCCGGGTGACGTCGACGGTTCCGGCATCCAGCCCGACGCGCTCGCGACCGCTGTGGCTGTCTTCCCGGAGCTGATCGAGCGACGCCGGACCGACGCCGTCGACGTAGACGACCGCGAGGGGCTGACGCGTGGGTACACGTCCGTCGACAGCGATGACGTCACGGACCGCGAGCCACGAACCGACGTCATCGAGTCCGTCGATGCGGACGGCTTCCAAGCAGTGCTCGTCGAGACGCTCGTCGCTGGCGACCCGGATCGGGCACGCGAGTAAACGAGACCGACCAGTCGCTGTGGGGGCAGAGTCAACGTCGAAAAGACGGTGCCGTCGGCAGTTAGCCGAACAACTCGCCGAGGCCTTCGCCGTCGGCCTCCTCGTCATCGTCGTCGCCGGCTTCTTCCTCGTCGCCGCCTTCGTCCTCGTCGTCGGCTTCGGCTTCCTCGTCGTCGCTTTCCTCAGCAGCTTCGACTTCGCCGCCGGCAGCGCCGCCCGTCGCGGCAGGCACGGCAGCGGCTTCCTCGACGGCCTCGTCGATGTCGACGTCCTCTAAGGCGGCCACGAGGGCCTTCACGCGGGATTCCTCGACGTCGACGCCGGCAGCGTCGAGCACGTCCGTCAGGTTGTCTTCGTTGATCTCTTCGCCCGTTTCGTTCAGGATGAGTGCTGCGTAAACGTATTCCATTGGTGTATCCTCCGTTATCCGAACATCTCGCCGAGTGCATCGCCGCCGTCTTCGTCGTCGCCGTCGTTGCCGTCGTCGCCGTCGTCGCCGTCGGCGTCAGCCGCCTCGGCTTCCTCGGTGGCGTCCTCGGCATCGCTGTCTTCGTCTGCCTGTTCCTCGGTGGTCTCGGGGGTGACCTCGACGCCTTGAAGCTCCTCCGGCAGGGCCTCCTCGTCGTCGATCCGGCTCGCGAGCGTGCGAACCTGTGCGTCGGCCTTGCTCACGAGGTCGTCGGCCAGGTCCGGACTCTCGATGGAGGCCTGCAGGCCGAGGCTCTTTGCCTCGCCGCGGGCCTTCTGGAGCAGCGTCGGCCCCGTCTCGGCCGTCGGGAAGACGGCATTGACCGAGAGGTTCCGGGCACGGCCGGCCGCCGCCTGGACGTCGCTGCGGTACTGCTCGATATCGAGTTCGAGGTCCGCGGGTTCGAAGAGGACGCCCTCGGCGTAGACGGCACGCAGGTCCAGCCCGACTTCCTTGGGCTCGATGCCGAGTTCGGCCAGCACGTTCGAAAGCTCGGCCGAGACTTCGCCACCGGCTTCGAGTACTGTCGAGTCCTCGAGGACCTTGATCGAGCCTTCCTGGATGCGGGCGTTGGCGCCGACGCTCTGTAGCTCGCCGACGAACGGCCCGGGGTCGATTCCCGTGTCACCCTCGGGGATGACAATATCGTTGGGTGCGACCTCGCCGGCGTTGATCGGGGCCGACGTCTTCGAGGCTTCCAGTTGCTGGTAGAGCCCGAAGGGATTGTCGTTGGTCCCGATCAGGCCGACGTGGCCCGAGATGTACGTGACGAGCTCTCCGAGGCCGTCGTCGACCGCTTCGAGGGCACGCTCGACGAGTGTGTTCCGGCTGACCCGCAGCTCCGCGGTGCCGTAGAGGTTCCGGCGCATGTCCTGGAGCTGCTGGCTGGGGATCCCCGTCAGGTCGACGATACCGACGCTGTCGTACGACTGAAGCGTCTCGACGAGGTCGTCGATTTCTTCCCGCTTCCAGGCGGGAATCGTCTCGGTCTTGCGCTCGGCGCTCATCTCAGGCCACCTCCACAGCGGGACCCATAGTCGTCTTGATGTACACCGAGTCGAGGTTCAGCGGCCCTTTCTCCAGGTCGGCGTGGAGCCGGCGCAGAATGACGTCGATGTTGTCCGCGATCTCCTCGGCGGACATGTCCTCGGCACCGACGCGCGTGTGGAACGTGCGTCGGTCGCCGCTGCGCAGCTGGACCGTGTTTTTCATCCGCTCGACGATTTCGACGACGTCGTCGTCGGGCTGGAGTGGCTCGGGCATCTTCCCGCGTGGACCGAGCACAGTCCCGAGATACCGACCGATATCCTGCATCAGCGACGCTTCGGCGATGAAGAAGTCGGTCTCGTCGGCGAGGTCTTTGGCCTGGTCGTCGTCGTCGCCGAGGTCTTCGAGATCGTCGCCGTCGAGAACGTCGTCGGCGACGTCCTCGGCACGGATCGCGGTCTCGCCGTCGGCGAAGACCACGATGGTGGTCTCCTGGCCAGTGCCGGCTGGAAGAACCACGCTCTCATCGATACGATTCGACGGGTCGTCAAGGTCTATATCGCGCAGATTGACTGCGAGGTCCACCGTCTCGGTGAAATTCCGGTCGGGCGAATCCTCGAGTGCGCGAGAGACTGCATCCTCTATGTCCTGATCTGCCATTGTTCACCTCCGTAGTGCGCCATTTGGCTCCTACGGGTCAGTGAAACAGGCGGCTTGCCTGTCTCGACCGAAGCAACGCCGAAGCGACACTTAAACCCGTCGAACCGTCAGGACGGCAGGTAACGTCGATCTACCGCCGGTTGCCGTCGACCGCGGAGCTTTTCACCGCTCTCGGGCCTCTGTTAGCCCGATGCGCCTCCGGACGACGCTGCTCGGCGTGTTACTCCTCGTCGCAGTCGTCCTCTCGGGGACGATCTACGCCGGGTTCACGATGCACAAAAACGGCGTCGTCGACCAGGAGCGCGAAGACGTCAAACGCACGGCCGCTGTGGTCGCCAACCGGATCGACGCGCGCCTGACGACGACAGTCGAAGCCGTCGATCTATGGGGAGCGAGCATCGCCGTCACGAGCGATGGCCCGGTTGGACAGTTCAGCGCACTGAATACGTTCACCAATCGGACGGCATTCGATAGAGCCGGGCTCTACACGGCAGATGGCGTCCTCACCTTGGTCGCCGGATCGGGACTGACGCCCGAGGACTTCGAGACACTGGTCGGGCACAACTACACGGACGAACCGTTCGTACAGGAGGCACTCGCCGGGGACGTCTACGTCGGGCAGCCGACACAGTCGGTAACGGGCCAACACGTCTTCCGAATCGCCGCCCCGATCAGAACCCAGAGGGGCTCCGTCGCCGGCGTCTTCAGCGGGACGTTCGAGATCGGCGACGGATCACTGCTGGGAGACATCGCCAGCGTGGGCCACGACGACGACCGAATTCGGATCACGGCAAACGGAACGACGCTACTGGCAGACTCTTCGGCCGATGGGAAGACACTCGAAGCGACCGCGACCGTCGGACAGACCGGCTGGACCGTCGCTGTCGAGCGCCCGCGATCGACGATCGCTGGCAGACTTACCCTGGCGACGGCCATGCAGTTTGGTGGCGTGTTCATCGCACTACTGGCGGTCAGCATCGTCGGCGTCTGGATCTCACGAACGACGTTGACGCGTATCCGAGACCTCCTCGAAGCGGCGGCCGATCTGGAATCTGGGGCCTACCGGACCGCCCTCGACCTCGGCAACATCGAGGAGTGGCGACAGCTAAGCGAGCGGTTCAACTCACTGGCGGAGACGCTAGAACAGCGGGACTCCCAGTTGCGCGTGCTCAATCGCGTCCTCCGGCACAACCTGCGCAACGACATGAACGTGATTACGGCCCGGGCAGAGCGGGCCTTGGCCGACGACGACACGCCGGCATCAGTCAAACAAGACGTCGAGCAGATCCACGAGACTGCGACCCGGCTCATCAACACGAGTGAGCACGCCCGGACGCTGTACGACGATCTCCTGGCGACGCCAACACAGACGATCGAACCCGTCGACGTCACGACGATCGTCGAACAGCGGACGGAGAGACTGGCCGCAGAGTACCCCGAGAGTACGATCGAAACGACGCTGCCAGAATGTGCCTGGGCGCTCGATTCGACGGCGGTCCCGATCGTCGTCGAAGAGATTGTCCGGAACGCGATCGTCCACAACGACTTACCGGAAGCTGAGCGAACGGTGACCGTCACCGTCGAACCGGAACACGACTCGACTGAGTGTATCGAGACCGAACACGAGACGCGGATCGTCGTCGCCGATAACGGTCCTGGGCTGCCGATGGTCGAAGAAGCACTGCTGACCAATCAATTCGAAGAGACACCAATCGAACACGGTAGCGGGTTGGGCGTGTGGTTGGCAAACTGGCTCATCGACCAGCTCGGAGGGGCCGTCTCGGTCTCGACGGGCATCGACCGAGGAACCACCGTCACGATCCACTTGCCAGCGCCCGCGACGCCGCCGACGGACGAGTAACCGAGCAACGTGGCGCGTCGTCGGGTGAGAAACGAGTACGACGGGCGAAAAGCGAACAGAGGCTCGGCTCTCCCGATGCACTCACACGCCAGCCAGCAGCAGGAGTGGCCGGACGTCTCAGGCAGTCTCGGCGGCCAACGTGTCGTCGTAGGCACCGTCGTCGATCTGTGCAGCCACTTCGCGGGGGTCGTCGCCCTCGATAGTGACGCCCAGGGAGACACAGGTGCCGACGATTTCCTTTGCGGCTTCGGTCAGTTCGTAGGCCAGCAGGTCGGGGTGTTTCTGCTCGGCGATGGTTTTGACCTGCTCGATTGAGAGGTCGGCGACGAACTCATCGGCGGGCTCGCCACTTCCGGTCTCGAAGCCGGCCTCGTCTTTGACCAGTGCGGCCGTCGGCGGGACGCCCACGTCGATCTCGAAGGAACCGTCTTCCTCGTACTCGATAGTGACGGGGACTTCCGTACCGTCGAAGGCCGCTGTCTGGTCGTTAATGTCCTGTACAACGGCCTGGACGTCGACCGGCGTCGGGCCGAGTTCGGGGCCGAGCGGCGGTCCGGGATCGACCTGGCCGCCAGCGACGAGAACTTCGATCGTTTCAGCCATACACGAGAATCCGTCGGCGCAGAGTTAAGAATTGCTTTTCGATATCGGCACCGCCATTCGTTGACGGGGATGGAGAGAGCGATTCGAAACCGCCGCCGATGGTCGCCTGCACGCGACCGGACTGTCACTCGACGGCGATCCCGTTCCGAGCGAGAAAATCACTGGCTCGCTTGATCTCGACCGGGCTGCCGATAATCCGGACACCCGCGTCCTCGTGGCGGACCGTCACTGTAAACCGATCGGTCAGGGCTGGCCCGACGGTCTCGAGAGCGTCGGCCGGGAGCTGAATCTGGGTGCTGTCCCGGAAACGGGCGGCGGTTGACATCGGTTCAGTTCTCGCCGTCCCGTCGTATCAGTGTATCGGAATCCCGATCCGACGCGATCGACCGTCTCGGACGGAAGCCCTTTTGAGGGGCGACGGCCGAGGATTCGACGATGGGCCTTGAGGAGGAGATCCGGGAACTCGAGGAGGAGATCGCATCCACCCCCTACAACAAGTCGACCGAAGAGCATATCGGCCGCCTGAAGGCCAAACTCGCCGAGAAAAAGGAGGAGTTCGAAAAGCGCCAGTCCGGTTCTGGCGGTGGACCGGGGTACGCCGTCGAGAAGACCGGCGACGCCACGGTCGCTCTGGTTGGGTTTCCAAGCGTCGGCAAGTCCACGCTGATCAACGCCCTGACCAACGCTGACAGCGAAGTCGGTTCCTACGACTTCACGACCTTGGACGTCAATCCGGGGATGCTCCAGTACAACGGCGCGAACATTCAGCTACTCGACGTGCCAGGATTGATCGAGGGGGCTGCGGGCGGGCGCGGGGGCGGCAAGGAGGTCCTCTCGGTCGTCCGGACGGCCGACCTCGTGTTGTTCGTCCTCTCGGCGTTCGAGATCGAGCAGTACGAGCGCCTCCGGGAGGAACTGTACCGGAACAAGGTGCGGCTCGACGTCGATTCCCCCCGAGTCACCGTCCGGAAGAAACACAAGGACGGCATCTCCGTCAACGCCTCCGTCGACCTCGATCTGGACGAGCAGACGATCAAAAGCGTCCTCCGGGAACACGAGTTCGTCAACGCCGACGTGACCATCGGCGAGCACATCGACATCGATCGCCTGATCGACGGCATCATGGACAACCGCGAGTATCTCCCCTCGATCGTCGCGGTCAACAAGGTCGACCTGATCGATCCGAGCTACGTCGACACCGTCAAGGCAGATCTCCGGGACGTCGACGTCGATCCCGAGGAGGCCATCTTCATCAGTGCCGAGAAAGAGAAGGGGCTGGACAGTCTCACCGAGCGCATCTGGGACGAACTCGGCCTCATTCGCATCTACATGGACAAGCCGGGTCGGGGGATCGACTACGAGGAGCCGCTGATCCTCACCGCGGGCGATACCGTCGGCGACGCCTGTGAAAAGATCGGCGGGCGCTTCGACGATCGCTTCCGGTTTGCGCGCGTTTCCGGCGAGAGCGCCGCCCACGACGACCAGCAGGTCGGCCGTGACCACGAGCTCACAGACGAAGACGTGCTCCGGATCGTCGTCAATCGGTGATGGCGTGCCCACGAACGATAGCGCTCGGATACGGCTCTGTGCTGTCCTCTCGTTGCTGGTGGTTCCCTGGACGGGACTGCTGAGTGACGGATACGTGACACTCCTGGTACCCTGGGGACTCCTCGATCCGTTCGGCCCCCACCTGACGCTCCTGCCGGAGTACCTCGCCGCCACGGGCAGTGGCCCGCCCCCCTTCCTGTTCGCCTGGCCGCTCGGCGTCGGCATCTACGGCCTGGCAGTGATGAGCGCGCTCGGTGAGACGATAGAGCGCGGTGATCCGCGCCTGACCGGTGGGCTGCTCGTGCTCGTCGGCGTGACGCAGTTGACGGTCGCCTGGGGATTTGTACGTCGCGGGAGTTACGTTGTCGTGCCACTGGGAACCCTGCTCGCCTGGACGATCGCGTGGTGGTTCTACTGGCCGGACTTGCGAGCGATCGGCCGATTCGAACGCTATCGGGGCTGACACGCCGTCACGTACCCTCCACCTCCGGCACGTTTTTCGGCGACGCGCTCGTCCATTCAGACATGGACGGCACACTCGATCACGTCATGATGCGCGTCGAGGACTTGGAGGAATCACTGGAGTGGTACCAGTCCCACTTCGGCTACGAAGAGGTCGATCGCTGGGAGGCCGAGACGTTCACCAACGTCCACCTCGCCCCCGAAGGCGTCCACGAGGGCGGCGCGACACTCGAACTGACCTACAACCACGACGGGCGCTCGTACACGATGGGCGACGCCTGGGGTCACATCGCCGTCCGCGTCGAGGATGTCGAGGAGGCCTATTACGAACTCATGGACGAGGGCGTCGAGGACTACCGCCGGCCCGAGGACAACCCGGGCTATGCCTTCGTCAAAGACCCGGACGGCCACGAGATCGAGATCGTCGAGCGCGATCACGGCGCGCGCTGGAGTCTCGACCACACGATGCTCCGCGTCGAGGACGCAAACGAAGCGATTGGCTGGTACACACGCGCGCTCGAGTACGATCTCTTTCGCCGGAGCGAACACGACTCCTTCGCGCTGTACTTCCTGAAACCAGCAGACGCCCCACAAGAAGCGATGTCCGTCGAGTTGACTTACAACTACGACGGGCGCTCCTACGAGATGGGCGACGCCTGGGGCCATCTGGCGGCCCGCGTCGAAGAGGGCACCCTCGAAGACGCCTGGGAGACGCTCTGCCGGCGCGAAGCCGAGGACTACCGCGATCCCGAATCCTGTGACTACAACTACGCGTTCACCAAGGACGCCGACGGCCACGAGATCGAGATCGTCGAGCGGTAGCGAGGCCGAGCGATGCGAGGCCTCGATACGAGCGAGCAGGGAAGAATGATCCGCGAGCAGCGAGACGCGAGCGAGGCGAGCGTCTCGGATGTGGCGAGCACCTACCCGGCGCTCATCGAGGGGTCGCTCCGGCGGTGAACTCAATTCACGAATAGATTGTCATAGAATCCTTCGCAGGCGATCTGGGACGGTATACCCTGAGAGGAGCTGTTAGATCAGATACGATTGCAGCAGACCGTGCAAGATACAGAGGATATATCCAGCAACGCTCTTCAGAAGCAGGTTGTTGGTAGCACTGCCGAAACTCGGCCTGTACTCGTCCGATCCCAAGTTCAGCCGTTGGCAACCGTGATTTGAACCAGTTTCATCTGATTCTCAACAAGCAAAGTTTCCAGGATTTATCGCTTACTGTGAGTTCTAACTGCGCCAATAAATGACTCACCGATTCAACAGGAGAATGCCTAATAAATTATTTATCTCTGAAATATTTAGTGTTTGAGTATGTATTGGGGCCAGATTGCAATTGCTGCTGTTAGCGCAATCGGAGCAATCTGGTTTACTGTCCAAAACGAACAGAGCATAGGAACCGGCTTTGCTATTGGCGTAGTCGTCTACATTTGTGTCCGATGGGTGATTGCATGGGTATACCGTATCCGTTATTGGCTCAACCGAGGCACCCAGGGAATCTATTATGAGCGGTGTCCCAACTGTGATGCTCAGCGATACAGAAAGCAGGGAAAATGGATTCTAAAATGCCACACGTGCGGATGGAAACCCGGTTGGCCGGGCTTCCGATGGATTACTCGGTCTGTCCCGAGTATACAGTTCCGGCGCACCGTAATTGGTCCGAAACTTCTGGTTGTGGTTGTTGCGGCCGTATTGGTCGTCTCAGGATTAACCGCTGGTGTTACTATCGGTAGTTTCGATTCAGTAGCGGACGGAAGTGCGCTTGCAGGCGAATCACCCTCCAAAGCAGGTAACGACAATACTCCCACTCCACAGACCGACAGTTCGCGTCCGACAACAACCGATACTGATGACAAGGGCCTAAACAACACGAGAATCGGACGGTGGATCTGGATTTATACTAACATTGAACGCTCCCAGCACGGACTGAGCAACGTGAGTTATGCCCCGCGAATCGCGAGCGCTGCCCGGGAACATTCCGAAAACATGGCTAAGCACGATTACATCGGCCACACTGAACCAAACGGAGAAACCGGAGAAGAGCGCTATCAAGACGTTTGTGATTATACTGGGTCGGGATACTCCTTTGGTGAGAACGCTGCCAGTGCATACTATGAGGAGAGCTTTACTGCCTGGGGCACAAACGAGACTGTCTATCTGACCACAGAAAAAGAGTTAGCGAAGTACTTAGTCAATGGATGGATGAGGTCTGACGGCCACCGGGCAAATATCCTCAATGAGGAGTGGACTGAACTTGGCGTCGGAATAGCGGTGTCTGGTAACAAGGTATACGCTTCCCAGACTTTCTGTTGAGTCGTTTCGGGCGGTCGTGCCAATACTTGGAATCCCCTGGTTGAAACCGTTCAGACGAGGCACAAATAGTGGGGTGTAGTGAGCTGACCCTCGGTAGGAGGGGTGCTGCACTTGCGCCCTGTATCTTGCTTGCGAGTCTTGACAAGACCTGAACGGATAGCGCATGCAGATCTTGCTATGAGACGCTCCCACGAACGGAAAGGGACAAGACTGGGCGTGACGAACGGCTCGTATGAGCGAGCGCGGGCGGACGACCCCAGAGATCGTGGTCGTCGATTACGGACTGGGCAATCTCCGGAGTGTCACTCGCGGCCTGGAGCGGGCCGACGCCGCGGTGACGATCTCGGACGATCCCGCGGACATCGACGCCGCCGACGGCATCGTGCTGCCGGGTGTGGGCGCGTTCAGCGAGGGGATGGACAACGCCGGCCCGTTCCGGGACGTCCTCATCGAGGCGGCCGAGGCCGGGACACCACTGCTCGGGATCTGTCTCGGCATGCAGATGCTGTTGACCACCAGCGAGGAAGCCGACCACGCCGGAGAGGGCGATGCCGAAGGGCTCGACTTGATCCCCGGGACGAACGTCCGGTTTTCGACCGATCAGAAGGTCCCTCACATGGGCTGGAACGAACTCCGGGTCGAGCGCGACCACCCGGTGTTCGACGGGATTGACGGCAAGTACGCGTACTTCGTCCACTCCTACTATGCCGATCCGAACGACGAGGGAGCCGTCGTCGCCAAGACCGACTACGGCGAGCGCTTTGCCAGTGTCGTTGCCAACGAGGCCGGCAACGTGATCGGGACGCAGTTCCACCCGGAGAAATCAGGCGAGACGGGACTGACGATTTTACGGAACTTCGTCGCCTACGTCGGTGCTGAAGCGTCGACAGCCGAGTGAACTACCCCTGCCTACTCGCCGCCGTTGGCGGCTCCTTGAGGCAGGGGCTTCCTGTTTCCACGACGCGCTTTGCAGACACAACCGCAGTGTCCACAGGGAGCGCAGTCTCCACAGGCGTTGACGAATCGCTCTGCGATTCGTTCGCCCGCCAGAAATCGGAGATTTCTGGGGACGTTAATTCGGAGTGACCCACTCCTAGGTCGGTGAGTCCGCGAGAAAGAACGTTCCACGCCGCGTTTGCGTCCCTGTCAGCCTCAAAACCACAGGCAGGACAGGAGTGTGCACGTACCCACAGCGGTTTCTCGGTTTTGACGCCACACTGAGCGCACTCTTTGGTGGTGCCGTCAGGGTCAACCTCCACGAAGTGCGCGCCCTCGCGTTTGCACTTGTATTCGAGTAGGTCGGTGAATGTATTCCACGCCGCTGATGCCGCGTTGCGGCTGTTACGCGGCGATTCTATCATCCCTTTCACGTCGAGGTCTTCGACCGCGACTAGCTCGTACTCCTGAGCGTAGTAGTTCGAGAGTTTGTGTAGGAAATCACGCCGCTTGCGCTTGATTTGCTGGTGGCACTCAGCGACATGCTAACGTTGCTTCTCCCAGTTGTTCGACCCATGCTCTTTGCGTGAGAGCTTCCGTTGCTCTCGTTCAAGTCTGTCGCGTTCGTCCGAGAGATCAAGTGAACCAACTGCTGTGCCGTCAGTGTCGTGGGCATACTTCAGAATCCCCACGTCGATGCCAACCATGTCGTCGGCGTCAACATCTTCAAGCGGCGGTTTGGAAGGTTCATCCTTGTCGTCAACGGCGAAGGAGGCGTACCACTCTCCAGTCGGCTCTTTCTTGATCGTGACTTCCTTGACAGTCTCCTCATCTGGAATGTCCCGGTGGCACTCAATCGGTATATCCGCAAGTTTCGACAGCGAGAGTACAGTCTGACCGTTCTTCTTGTCGAACTCGAAGCCAGACTGGACGTAGGTGAAACTGTGGAAGTCTCTGGGTGCCTTCCAGTTGAGGTTCCCGACGTTGTATCCGTTCTCTTTCAGTTCGGAAAGTGCTTTGACGCTACCCTCGATACGCATCACAGCGGCCTGTGCAACCGTCGAGTACAGATCGTTTAATCCATCCCACCAGTCTTTGAGGTCGGCAAGTTGGTCGCGGACTTGTCGCACTCGTTGATTGAGTGTTCCTTCAGACTCAGGAATCTCGTTAAACTCACTGAGCGCGTGGTTGTAAAGTTGCCTACAGGTATCGCGGTGGTAGTCCAGCAGTTGCTGCTGTTCGCCGGTTGGCTTGAGTCGGAACCTGTAGGCGCAGTGCATCGGTTAGTCGGTTGGTTCTGATGTTCGGACGATTTTCACGTCTGCGCCACGCCACCGTTTCGGAACGAGGACGTGTGCGCCGTTGCCGGTGGCTTTCACCTCGCCTTCGATGACTTCGTGGCCTTCAATTTCGTGTCTATCCATTACCAGTGTTTAGACATTGTTTCAACATAAGCGTGTCGGTTCGTTGGCCTGTGGGCCAGCAACGGGAAGGTACAAAAGAGACAAAGACGGCGCTGTATCCCCTTCCTACTGCGTCCTCAGAAATCTTCGATTTCTGATGTGCGAACGAGAACTCCGTTCTCGTTAACGCTACTCGGTCGCTCCGCTCCCTGCGTTACTCCTTGAGGAAGGGGGCTTAGCGCCTGCAATCAGCTAAAGCGACGTCACGACGAGTGTTGCCGCCCAAGCCACCATCCCGATTCCCAGGACAATGCCGAGCCAGCCGACGATCTTCAACACGCGGGGCGAGAGCTGGTCGGGATCGATTCGTTCGGGGTTGTTGACGACGAGGCCACCGAACACCGTCAAGACGGCACCGACACCGACCTCCAAGACGATCGTGACCGTCGGCTGCTCGCCGAAAAGCTGCTGTGAGACACCCAAAGACAGGTTCCCGAGTCCGAGCATGAGCACGCCCAGTCCGTAGCGAAAGCGGTCGTTCATACCAACGCCGTCGACGGGCACTCAATTAAATACGGGGTATCGCCCGTCACAAAGTGGGTTTTATGCGCTTGGCCGACACGCTAACACACATGAAACGGACGATCGAAACCGACGACGCGCCCGCCGCGGTCGGGGCCTACAGTCAGGGAACGGCGACCGAGGACCTGGTGTTCACCGCCGGCCAGATTCCACTGACGCCCGACGGTGATCTGCTGGACGACGCCGCGATCGACGTACAAACCCAGCAAGCCCTCGAAAACGTCGAAGCCGTCCTTGCGGAAGCAGGCGTGAGTATGGCCGACGTGCTCAAAGTCACCGTCTATATGGCTTCCATCGAGCGCTTCGACGCGATGAACACCGCTTACGAGGAGTTCTTCGAGGACGAGCCCCCAGCCCGGAGTGCTGTCGAGGTGGCGGCGTTGCCCAAAGGCGTCGACATCGAAATCGAAGCCATCGCGACGACTGGCGATGGAGAGTAACTGGCCGAATGGGGCAGTCTGGGGACTGGTCGGCGGGCTCTCGTATCTGGTGTTGCTCCAGGGCTACGAGCTTGTGAGTGCGATTGCCGTCGATCCGCTGGTGAAGTTCGGGACGGCCCTGGCAGTGACGATCGGGGCGAGCATACTGAGTGCGATCGTCGGTCCACGGCTGGCGGAGAACGTAAACGCTTAACCGCGCCCGCACTGAACAGCAACCGCGAGCCAGGATGGCCGAACGGTAAGGCGCACGCCTGGAAAGCGTGTTCCCCTTCGGGATTCTGGGTTCAAATCCCAGTCCTGGCGTCTTCTGTGAGGAACAGACGTGACGAGCGAAGCGACCAGTCTGGAATTTGAAGCCCTGGAAGTCACAGTCCCGGAACGACCGAGCGTTGCGAGGGGGCGAAGCGACCTCGAGGTGCCGAACGGCGAAGCCGTGAGGCAGGAGGTCACACGCCCGGAACGTCTTCCTCCGGTTCAAACACCGCGGGACGCATCGCGTCCCGCGAGGCTCGCAGACGCTCTGCGTCTGCTCACCACCGGGAGACTCACTTCGTTCGGCTCCCGAAGTTCGCCTCGCGAGGCTCGGCGAACTCCCAGTCCTGGCGTGGACGACCCGAACGTTGTGAGGGGTCGCCGAACTCTCGAACGGGGAGAGCGCGGTCGAGGGAAGTGAGACCGCGGGATTGGGAACGGGGAACGAACTGACCCGTGAGCGGAGCGAACCGTGAGAGACGCGAGCAACTCGCGAGCGGCACAGATGCAATAGGGCGGGTGTGAAGTGCGGCCGGATGGAGAGACATAAAAGGCGACGCCAGACGGTGCGTGTACCAGGTGGTCGAAAGTGGCACAATCGACCGTTTTCCGGGGATTTTCGCCGGCGTTTCCGGGAAAGCGACTCCCGGAACAGCAAAGTCTAACAGTCAGGGGTGTGAACACTGGCAGTGATGCCCACTGTAGAGTACCTCAACTACGAAGCACTGGACGACCAAGGATGGGACATGGACGACGACGACCTCTTCGAGAAGGCCGAGGGGGCCGGTCTCGACGACCAGGATTACGGGACAGTCGAAGTCGCCGAGGGCGAGTACGTCCTCGAAGCCGCCGAAGCACAGGGCTACGACTGGCCGTTCTCGTGTCGGGCCGGTGCCTGTGCCAACTGTGCCTCCATCGTCAAGGAAGGCGACATCGACATGGACATGCAGCAGATTCTCTCGGACGAAGAGGTCGAAGACAAAGGCGTCCGCCTGACCTGTGTCGGCACGCCGGCCACCGACGAGGTCAAAATCGTCTACAACGCAAAGCACCTCGATTACCTGCAAAACCGCGTCATCTAATTAACAGCGTAAAACGCTCGTTACACAGATGCGGTCCCTTCGAGGGGTAGCGACAGTTCGGACCAGCTGTTTCCGGCCTGAACTAGCTCCCTCCTGACCGTTTCTCTTCAGCACCAACTGCGTTCAGAACAGATCTGTGTTTTCGGGTTTCGTTCGGACTATTCGGACAGTGTTTCAACGACGCCGTCAACTGTGAACAGACCGAGGCCGTCCCGCTCCTCGGCTGCTTCCTCCAGTGACGACACGAACCCGCTTCGGCTGAACAGTGCGTACTCGTAGTTTACGTCGCCGTCGGTCGGCGACCACTCGATTTCGGGTGCCTCCTGTTCAAGCTGGGCGAGAACATCGTACCCCATCGGTTGCTGCTGGAATTTCGCTTCCCCGACCAGTAGCGTGTCGCCGTTCGTCGGGGCCACGATATCGATCTCGCGTCCGTCGGTGTCCCACCACCGACCCGGGGATTCCGTGAACGTGTACACGTCTCCGTACTCGTAGAGAACGGCCCGCTGACAGAGTCGTTCGAACGACGAACTGACGAAGTCCGGAAGATGTGGTTCGACCAGTTCGTCGTATGCATCCGCCCCGAACACTTCGTACCGAGACGAGCGACCGTGCACGAACCG
Source organism: Halorhabdus sp. CUG00001 (assembly GCF_009797925.1). NCBI lineage: Archaea > Methanobacteriati > Methanobacteriota > Halobacteria > Halobacteriales > Haloarculaceae > Halorhabdus > Halorhabdus sp. CUG00001. The sequence continues at coordinate 2,085,136 of NZ_VOLB01000001.1, read as the reverse complement.
GAACCAGAACGCGAACAGTTGGTCCCGGATTCGATACCGGCTGTTCCGACTCCGGGACGGGTCAACCGTTACTGGGTACTCCTGCTCGATTATCTGGAGTTCCCGCAGGCGGGAGAGGTAGTAACTCGCGCTGTTGGCGTTGATACCAGCAGCCTGGATGATCTCGTTTCGCTTGTGGTTCCCCTCCGCCACCGCTTTCAGAACGGCGAAATACCGATCCACCTCGTCCAGTTCCCGGTACAGGACGTCCTCGGGCTCCTCATGGAGGCCGCCATCACGGAGAAGCAAGGTTTCCGTAATGTTTCCCTGGAGTGACTGCGTGTCGTCCACAGCACGGAGGTACTCCGGCGTCCCCCCGAACACGCCGTACGCGATCACCTGCTCAGCCGGCGCGTAGTTCGGGAAGAACTCCATCGCGGCACCGAACGGTAACGGGCCGATTTCGAGTTTTCCGTTCGGCCGTTTCGAGATGCGACCGTACAGCGGTGAACTCCCGTCGAGCGCGATTTTGTGTATCATCCCGATCGCCGAGCCAGTCAACACGAAGGTCGTAGCCGTATCAGCGACTTCGTGATCCCAGATCCGCTGGATAAGGGACGGGAGCGCTTCGTTTTCGTCCACGAGGTACGGGAACTCGTCGAGGATTACGATCGCATCCTGTTCAGCGAGGTACGTGAGAACATTCTCCCAGTCTTTCCGAATCCGGTTGACTCCCGGGAACACCGTTGCAGCATCAGCGATGAAGGAGTCGAGTTGCTGCTCCGTTGTCCCGTGTGCAGCTTGATGGTACACCGCGTCGTCACGGTTTTCGATGGATTTGACAACGAGCGCTGTCTTGCCCATCCGCCGACGTCCGTAGACGACGCTCAACTCCGCAGAGTCACTGTCGTATAAATCGTGGAGTCTGTCGAGTTCTTGTTCTCGGTTCACGAACGCAGGCATACCCCACCTTTGAACCACCAGCACATAAAACGTGCAGATAGCGTAGCTCAAACTATCGTAGCTCAAACTACGGTAGTTGGAACAACGGAACGTTAGAGTATGTAAATACGGGGGTAAAGAGAACCGCGTCATCTAACGCGTCCCACTCTTTCGTCGTTGGGAACCCGACCAGTCGTAGAGACAGCAGTCGCTCGGGAGAGACGATAGGGGATGAGTGCTTCCACAAGGGCTAACTCCCGGCCACGAGAGATGCGACTGTGAACGCGACGCTTCCGGACCTGCTCAGGCTCGTCGTCGTGCCCGTCCTCGGCTGGGCTGCCTGGCGGGACGTGCGAACGCGGCGAGTGCCGAACCGAACGTGGCTCCCACTTGGCGTGCTTGGAGTCGTCTTGCTGGCCTGGGACGGGTGGCTGGCCTGGACTGGGACGAGCATGCAAGTTGTAGACCCCAGGCTATTCGCCCTGCGTGTGGCGTTTAGCCTGGGATTGCTAGTGCCGTTTGCCTACGCCTTCTGGTGGTTCGGTGGGTTCGGCGGTGCTGACGCCAAAGCGTTGATCGTCCTGGCGATTATCTTCCCGACATATCCGACCTACCTGTTCGACGGGTTCGTCCTGCCGGCACTCGAACCGACGCTGGGTGTGTTCTCGCTGACGATCCTCTCGAACGCCGTGCTCGTCGGGCTGGCGTACCCGCTCGCACTCGCCGGTCGGAACGCCCTGGGCGGCCACCTCGGCAAGGCGATGTTCATCGGGCGACCGATCTCGGCCGAGCGTGCGATCGAGGAGTACGGCCGACTCCTGGAGACACCCGCTGGCTTCACTCGCCGGGGGCTCGATCTCGATGCCCTACGGATGTACCTGCGCTGGCGTGGGTGTTCGCTCTCTGACCTCCGGGCCGACCCAGAAGCGTATCGCGATCCCGAGTCGCTCCCGGCCGATCCGAACCCGCCCGGTGATGGGTCGATTCCAGTCGGCGAGGACCGTGTGGCGCTCCCGGACGGCGGGGAGTTCGACGACCCCTGGGGAGCCCAGGCGTTTCTGGACGATATCGACAGCACGGCCTATGGGACGACGCCCGAGGGGCTTCGGGAAGGGCTGGATGTCCTCGCGTCGGCCGAAACCGTCTGGATCACACCGGGGATCCCGTTCCTCGTCCCGATGTTCGGTGGCCTGCTGGTCAGCCTGACGGCCGGGGACATCCTCGTCTGGTTGCTCTCGCTGGTCGGGCTGGGCGCGGTTTGAGTCGACAGTGAAACGTGGGTGATCGGGCGGCTCGCTGTGGGTGGACGTGCCCATCCGGACGAGCCTCGCCATCAGTGGACTCGTTTTCGGGACCGGCTGGGCCGGTGAGTTGTCCGCCATCGGCGGAAGCGAGGCTCACAGTCGGGCCATCGCGACAAAAGGTGTCTGCAACGACAGCTTCGATCGCGACAAAAGGCCTATGCGGGGACACCTCCGACTGGGAAGATATGACTGGCGCCGAGGTCGATCTCGCCTTCGACGAGCAAACGTATCTCCCGGCAGTGGCCCAAGACGCCGAGACGGGCGACGTCCTCATGCTCGCGTACGTGACACGGGACGCTCTGGAGCGAACGCGCGAGACCGGGCTGGCACACTACTACTCGCGGAGTCGCGACGAACTCTGGCAGAAGGGGGAATCGAGCGGCCACGTCCAGCACGTCGAGGAGATCCGCGTCGACTGTGACGGCGACGCCCTGCTGTATCTGATCGACCAGGAGGGTGGAGCCTGCCACACGGGGTATCAGTCCTGTTTCCACCGGACGATCGACGGCGAAGTCGTCGGCGAGCAAGTTTTCGACCCCGAAGCCGTCTACGAGTGAATCCATGAGCGAGCACGCAGACGTCTCGGCGGTCGAGGACGTCCAGGCCGACGCCGAGGCACTGGTGGCCGAGCTAGAACGGACAGCGACAGCTTACGAGCAGGCGTGCAAGCGGGTCGAAGAGGCCGGAGAAGACCGACTCGTGCAACTCAGGGAGTATTACGACGAGATTGCGGGATTGCTGGATCGCTACGAGGAACAGGCGACCAGTGACGGTGAGACGGACGTCGACATGGAGGCGTTCATCGAATTTCAGGAGAAGGTCGGTCGATTCATCGAGCGATTACCCGAGGACATAGATCACTACGACGCCTTCGAGGCGGTCGACGAGCAGATGCACCAGCGGTGGGTCAAGCAGTCGGACTTCGAGGCGGCACGGGATGCACTCCAGCCGATCGCGACGCTCGTCGAACGGTTAGACGAGCGAGAGCGTGCCCGCGACCAGTATCGGGAAGCGCGCCACGACGTCGCCGCCCGCGAACGCGAACTGGCTCGACAAATCGACGACCTGGAGTCGCTGCTGGCGCTGGGCGATGCGGACTTGAATGCCCCGGTCGAGCAACTGCGGGAGCCGATCGAGCAGTACAATCGCTCCGTCAGTGAGGCCTTCGAGACGTTCAAACGCGATCGATCGACCCGCGACGTGCTGGCGTTCGTCGAGGCGACCAAGACCGATCCGTTGGTCGAATACAGACAGCCCCCGACCGATCTGGCGACCTACGTCACCGATAGCGAGGCCGGGACGGAATCGATTCCGACGCTGCTCGAATACGCCGAGTACTCGATCTCGAAACTACAGCACTACGTCCCCGATGCCCGCGAACTGAAACGCAACGTCGCTACCCACCAGACGTACCTCCGCCGGCTCGACGCCGAGCCCCTGACAGTAAGTTGGCCCCCGCCGGATCCGGAGACGCTGTGGTGGCGGTGTCGGGAACTGATCCCGGTCGTCGGCAAGTTTGCCCCCGACGGGACGGTGACCAAACTGCGGACAATCCGGGAACTACCAGAGACAGTCGACTACGAGCGCCTGCGGGAGAGTGTCCGTGCCAGAGAGCAACTCGACGACGACGAACGCGAACGGCTCGAAAGTGGGGCCGTCGAAGACGAGCTGGCGACCGTACGGCCCGCACGCGAGACGCTCGGCGAGGCCCTCGACGCCCACCCGGAGCGATAGCGAAGCAGCGACCGAGCGCACCGATTCCGATGGCTATTATACCTCTCCGCTTGCGGATTCGAGCACATGGCAAACCAGGACCTCATCGACGCGCTCAGGGCAGCAGACGCCGTACAGTACGGCGAGTTCGAACTCTCACACGGCGGCACCAGCGACTACTACGTCGATAAGTACGTCTTCGAGACCAGTCCCGACTGTCTGGGGGCGATCGCCGAGGCGTTCGCCCGGCGACTGGACGAGACGACACTCGCCGGGGTCGCCCTCGGTGCGGTCCCACTGGTCGCGGTCACGAGCGTCGAAACCGAAAGCCCGTACGTCATCGTGCGGAAACAGCGCAAGGAGTACGGAACGGGGAACTTGATCGAGGGCGACCTCGAAGCCGGTGAGGAAGTCGTCGTCCTCGAAGATATCGCCACCACCGGCCAGAGCGCTGTCGAGGCCGTCGAGGCACTGCGCGAGGCGGGGGCCGTCGTCGATCGCGTGCTGGTCGTCGTCGATCGCCAGGCGGGTGCTGCCGAGAACCTCGCCAAAAGAGACGTCGAACTTGAGTCACTGGTGACTGCCGAGGAGCTACTGGCCGAGCGAGACGACGAGTGAGAGTGCGTCCGACCCCACGAAAGTGTATAGATCTCCGTTCTTCCCATTCGAAATATTCACGTTCGTGACGTGACAATGGGTGCGTATGAGACGAGACGAGAAGGCAGCCCTCCAGTTGCGGGCCGTCTCCATGCTCCGAGAGCTGAAAGCGACCCGTACGTACGACACCCTCGCCGACGAGACAGGTCTGTCGGCGGGCGATCTCAACCGTTACGTCAACGGCCACGTCCTCCCAGGCGTCGAACGCGCCCGGCGAATCGTCGGGGAGGTTGGCCCGGACGTCCTCGCCGGTGAGATCGAAGCGCGGATCGACCGAGACGAGGACGGCTACGTCGACAACACCGCGGTTGTCTTCGATCAGACACTACTGGACCTGGTGGCCGGCGTCGCCGTCGAGTCCGAGGGTCTCACCGCGCCCGATGCCGTCCTGACTGCAGCCACCGACGGGATCACGTTTGCCAGCGCAATGGCGAGACAGTTCGACGTGCCCGCCGTCTACGCAAAGAAGTCCCGCGAGACTGCCGTCCCCGAATTCGTCGAGGCCCGCCAGCGGGTCACACCGGGCATCGAGATCACCTACTCGCTGCCCGCCGATGCGCTCGATCGCGGTGACGAAGTGATCGTCGTCGACGACTTCGTTCGCTCGGGCAACACCCAACAGCTGTTGCTGGAACTCACCGAAAAGGCCGGTGTCACCGTCACAGCCGTGATCACGCTCATCGCCGTCGGTGACGACGGGATCGAATCGGTACGAAACCGGGCCGACGCCCCCGTCGTCGCGTTCACGTCACTCGCCGAGTGATATACAAGTTCTTGTATACTTTGGGCGTAGATAAATAAACGATTAAGTCTCTCTGTGCAAGTTGGTCGATCGTGGTGGATACATGGCGCTAACCGACACGATCGCAGAGTACTTCGAGTTCGACGCCCACGACACGGATTTCAGTACCGAGGCCCTCGCCGGAGCGACGACGTTCCTGGCGATGGCCTACATCGTCGTGGTCAATCCGACGATCATCGGGCCGGCAATCATGACCGATCCGCCGGCGGGCTGGGGCCAAGAGCAGGTCCTGCAGGCACTGTCAGTCGTGACGATCCTCGCATCGGTCGTCGCGACCGCCGTCATGGCGCTGTATGCAAAGCGGCCGTTCGGGCTGGCACCGGGGATGGGACTCAACGCCTTTTTCGCGTTCACTGTCGTGCTCGGATTGGGCGTCCCCTGGCAGGTCGCGCTGGCTGCGGTCTTCGTCGAGGGGGTCGTCTTCATCGCGCTCACTGCTATCGGGGCACGCAAGTACGTAATCAAACTCTTTCCCGAACCAGTCAAACGCGCAGTCGGAGCCGGGATCGGTGTCTTCCTGCTATTTCTGGGCCTTCAGGAGATGGGCGTCGTCGTGGCCGACCAGGCAACCGTCGCGACGCTCGGGAACTTCATTGAGGACCCAGTAGCCGTCCTTGCGGTGGCTGGGCTTGCACTGACACTGTTCCTGTATGCCCGTGGGACGAACGGCTCGATCATCATCGGCATCGCGTCGACAGCCGTCTTCGGCTGGCTGCTGACACTGTTGGCGTCGGGCGGAGAGGATACGTTCGCGCCACCGGGCTACACCGAGTTGCAGAGTCAGGGGACGGTCGAATATCTACTGGACACCCAGTACAATTTCCTCCCGCTAGTCGAGGGGTTCATCGATGGGCTGGGACAGATTGCTGCGGATCCCGCCATCTTCGTACTCGTCGTGTTCACGTTCTTCGTCGTCGACTTCTTCGACACCGCCGGCACACTGATCGGCGTCTCCGGCATCGCCGGATTCCTCGACGAAGACGGCAATCTGCCCGAGATGGACAAGCCACTCATGGCAGATGCAGTTGGTACCACCGTGGGCTCGATGATGGGAACCTCGACGGTGACGACCTACATCGAATCCTCGACGGGAATCGAAGAGGGGGGCCGCACCGGGTTCACCGCGCTCGTCGTTGGGCTCCTGTTCGTCGTCTCGCTCGCTGTCGTCCCGCTGATCTCGCTGATCCCACAGTACGCGACGTACATCGCCCTCGTCGTCGTCGGGATCATCATGCTCCAGGGCGTGGCCGACATCGACTGGAACGACCCCGCCTGGGCGATTTCGAGTGGCCTTACCATCACCGTGATGCCGTTGACCACTTCGATCGCCAACGGGCTCGCAGCCGGGATCAGCAGCTACCCGCTGATCAAGACCGCGACCGGTGAGCGCGAAGACGTCAAACTCGGCCAGTGGGTTCTTGCGTTGCTCTTGGTCGTCTACTACGTGTTTTTCTTCCTGGTCGACGGGGAGTTCGTGGCGTTCTAAGCACACCGTCGTCTCTGTGGGAGACGGCGTGAACGGCACCGTCGGCAGGGACAGATTGAGACAACCGCCGGACTCTTTTGAGTCGGCGTCGTAGCTTTCGACGATGCCAAACCTCGAACTGTACGAACTGCAGGGCTGTCCGTACTGTGCGAAAGTCACGGAGAAACTCGACGAGCTCGGACTGGAGTACGAGTCACACAAGGTCCCATCCAGCAAGAGCGCCCGCGAGGAAGTGAAGGCAGTCAGCGGTCAGACGGGCGTCCCCGTCCTCGTCGACACCGACAACGGCATCGAGGGGATGCCCGAGAGCGACGATATCGTCGAGTATCTCGAAGAGACCTACGGCAACGGCGCGTAAGGGAGGGTTCGTCCGAGTCTTTCTGTAGAGAGGGTCGTGGTCGACTCAGTGGGCGGCCGCGTACGCATCGGAACGCGTCAGCAGCGCGACTCCGGCAACGACCAGTGCCAGCCCGGCAACGGCGGTCGCATCGAGTGATTCCCCGAAGTAGGCAACGCCGACCGTCGCGGTCCCGACGATACCGACGGCCGCCCAGATCGCGTAGACTTGGCCGATCGGGAGCGCTTCCAGCGCTATCGAGAGGAAATAAAACGAGGCGCTGTACCCAGCGACGACTGCGACGACCGGGAGCGGATTCGTGAAGCCGTCAGAGAGTTTCAGCGCGGTCGTACCCAGTATTTCCGAGGCGATCGCGACGGCGAGGGCAAAGAACGGTCGCATAGTCACTGGACTGCAGGCAGAGAACAAGTCAGTTTCCAACCCAGGTGGCGTTTCGAGGGCGGTCGTCGACGCGCTCGGTCCGTCTCAGAGGTACTCGAAGTCCTGGTCGCTCGTCGAAAAGCCGACGCGTTCGTGCGCCCAGTCGAAGGGGGCTGTGTCCCGTTTGTCTTCGAGATAGTCGACGATCGTCTCGCCGACGTCACCACCGTAGAGGTTCGGCCCGGTCGCGATCTCCTCGCGGACGGCGTCAGTCTCGGCGACGTACTCGATCATGTCCGTGACGTACTCGCCGTCGATCGGTGGGACCAGCAGGTTCGTTTGGGCGTCGAAGACCGTCTCGGGTCGGTCGGTGTTGAACCGCGCCGTCAGACAGGCCGCCTCGTCGATGTAGTTGAGTTCCTCCTGCATGCTTCCCGAGTCGGTGAACTCCGCGAAACACTGCCCGGAGGTGAGAAACTCATAGACGTGAGCGTGTTTCTTCCAGAGCCCGGTAAAGAGGAAGTTCTCCCGATTCTCGTCGAGTTCGAGCAGTTTCTCGCGGTAGCCGTACTCTTTGAGGGCCTGTTCGGTCGCGTGCAGTTCGACGAAGTTGACGTTGTAGCCAGCCTCGACCAGGCCGATGACGCCCTCGACGATCGCCTCGAAGCGATCGGGCAAGAGGTTCGCCCGGCGGTGGATGTCCACACGGAGCCAGTCGTCACGTTCCTCCAGAACGGGGTAGATGTCGAAGATACTCTCTTCGAGGTCGGCATCGGCTTTCATCTCGATGGCGTCGACGACGCTGTTGCCGACGACCGGGATCCGCTCTTGGCCGTCGACTTCAGCCGGATACCCTTCGTTTTCGAGGTGTTCGCGGTTGAGTTCGACGGGGGCGAACTGATAGATCGACCCAGCCGAGCCGACGAAGGTGTCGTACTGCTCGGGGAACGGTTCGGCACGGTTGATCGACCACTCGCCGTTCCACTGGCGTTCGATGAATGCGGCGATATCGTCGTAATCGTCGTAGTCGGGGGACATCCCGCGGAGGCCAGCCTCGTTGTGGGCGACGGCCTGATTGGTGGCAAAGAGCCACGCCTGGGGGACGATGCCGGCAGCGTGGGTGTCGCCGTGGACGATCGGTAAGACCGTCGTCTCGGGCCATTGCTCGGCCAGCCGGTCGGTGAGAGCGTCGATGCGGCGATGGACCTGGGCAGTCTTCTCCGAGAGACTCCCACGGATGCCCAGATCGACGGCAACGCGGTCCTCGATGCCGTACTCGGCGAGACCGTGGCCAAGCACATCGTCGTAGTGCTGGCCGGTGTGGAGGACAAAACAGGGCATCCCGTGTTCGCGGGCGGCCGTGACGACAGGGGCCTGTTTGTAGAAATCAGGTTTGGTAGCTGTCACGACGGCGAGGACGAACTCGCCGCTGTCCATCTGGCGGGCGAGACGGTCGTCGTAGACCGTCATCTCCGTTGTCATAGGATGCTCTGGGAGAAGCAGTGAGTAGTGCGTTCCGGTTTCGACCGGTAGCCGCACTGGCCCGGTCAGGCCGGTTCTTCGCCGCGCTCACGGATCAGATCGCGGAGTTCGTCGGCGTCTTCGATGTCTTCGAGTTCGGCCTCTTCGAGGAGAGCCGTCCCGTCGACGGCCTCTCGGGTCGCCCGGTCGACGACGTAGACCGCGCGTGTCTCGGTCACGCGACCGACCGAGGACATGATCCGGGCACGTTTTTCGGCCGTTTCGGTCAGCTCCGAATGACCAGTCAGCACCCGGTCGCGCCGGCGGTCGTTCTCACTGACCGTCTTGAACGGCGCGCGCGTGGTCGGGTGCACGTCGAACCCGACCCGGGTCAGGACCGTCATGACGAGTTCGTCTTCGCTTTCGACCTCGGGTTCGTCGGGCATCGGCTCCGTGTCGCGAACGTCCTCGGCCCCCTCCAAGACCGCCACCGGCGAGGTCAGCGGCTCGTCGAAGAGATCTTCGAGTTCGGCTGCGACCTCGACGGACGCGTCCATGCCGTCCTCGTACTTCGAGACGGTCCGTCGGGAGACGCCGAGTTCGTTGGCGAGTTTTCCGAGGCTCATCTCTTCGTCTCTGCGTGCGTCGGCCAAGACGTCACTGTCGATGTTGACGTACAGGCCACCGGGTGCGGCATAGATCAGCGGTGGGACTTCCTCGACGAACAGGTCCATCGCCGTATCCGGGCTCAACACGGGCACGCCGTGCCGGAAATACACCACGCCTGGCTTGAGTTCCTCGTCGCGTGTCCGGAGACCGATCACCATCGGCGTCGCTTCGAGGTACTCGCCGAGGCGTCGCATCTCCGCACCCGTCTGGGCGTCGAAGGCGTCGATGTTCCCCAATATCTTCACCAGAACGGTGTCTCTCCCACGGCGGGCCGCGATGTCGAAGCTCTTCGGTCGGATCGCACACCGGTCGCTGACGAGGAAGCCCGCGTCCTCGAGCATGGCTGTGACGTTACTGACCAGTGCCGATCGTGACATAGGTATCGCTACCTAAAGGTATGGAGATCGTTCTATAAATGCGTTGTGCCGTCCGATATACCGCCTTCTGTCGATTCGGCTAACCCGGGCGAACTGTTGTTTCAAATATGTATCGGTTCGATTCCTGTCGAAACCCGTTAGTCGCCCGCCCGGATAGGACCCGCTGTGACGGTCATCGGGATCGACGACACGGACTCCCGACAGCGCGGGATGTGCACGACGTATCTCGCCGCACGGGTCGCCGATCGGCTGGCCAGTGACTGGCCTGTCAAGCGGCGCCTCCTCGTGCGTCTCAACCCGGCCGTCGAGCACAAAACCCGCGGGAACGCCGCGCTGGCGATTCACACGTCGGCCCCACCTGCCGCCGCGCTGGAGGCCGTCGAAACCGACCTCGATCTCGTGGCGAGTGCCGATCCGCGGACGAATCCCGGCGTCGTCGTCACACCGGACGATCCGGACGCGGTCCCCGAAAGGGTCGTCGAATTTTCTCGCGGGGCCGTCCGAAGCCATCACACGATAGCGGACGCTCGCGAACAGATCGGCGACTACGGGTACGAGACTCGCGAGGGTGGCAACGGGCGTGGCCTGATCGGCGCCCTCGCTGCCGTCGGTGCCTGGCAGGCCCACGATGAGTGGACCGACGAGTGTATCTCCTACCGCGAACCGGCCCGTCGCGGCGCGCCCCGAGACGTCGACGCCGAGTCGGTCTTTGGGGCCGCCGACCGGGCCTATCCCGACGCCTGGGACACCGTCGATCGCGTCGAGGGCGACCTCGTTTGTGTCCCCCACACCCCCGGGCCGATCCTCCATGGCATCCGTGGTGACGATCGCGCTGTCGTCGAGGACGTCGCCGAGTCGATCGAGAGCGAGCCAGTCGAACGCCGCTCGCTGTTCGTGACGAATCAGGGAACCGACGCCCACCTGCAAGCAGGGAGCCTCGGGACGGTAACAGACGGGCGCGCCTATCGCGTGACGGGCACCGTCGAGACGGCCCCGGAAACGCGGGAAGGCGGGCACGTCTTTCTCGAAGTAGCGGGCGATGACAGCAGTGAGCGACTCCAGTGTGCGGCCTTCGAGCCGACCAAGCGCTTCCGGGACCGGGTTCGGAACCTCCGGGTTGGCGATCGGATCACAGCCTGTGGAGAAGTCGCCGACGGAACGCTCAAACTGGAGAAATTCGCCGTCCGAGACCTCGCAAAGACCGAATTGGTCACCCCCACCTGCCCGAGTTGTGGCCGATCGATGGAGAGTGCCGGCCGCGACCAGGGGTATCGCTGCCGGGATTGTACGACGAGCAGGGACGGCAAAACGGAGCGTCGCCTCGATCGGGACCTCGAAGTCGGCTGGTACGAGGTCCCACCGGTCGCTCGCCGCCACATCGCGAAACCGCTGGTCCGGGGCGGGTTCGACGCGCCGACCCATCCCGAGCGCTGAGAGCCCAGTGACGAGACTGCGTGGGCCACCTGTAGCCGATCTACGGCGACAACCGGACCACTGCTTAAGTACGCAGGCTAGTCATACTTACCCATGGAGACGGTCCTGCTCGGCCCCGAAGCAGTGAAGAGTGTAATCGAGATCGGCGACGTGGTCGACGCCGTCGAGGCGGCCTTCGTCGCCGAGGCCCGCGGGAACGCCCAGATGCCCGCCAAATCCTACGTCGACTTACCCCAGTATGGCGGGGACTTCCGATCGATGCCGGCCTATCTGGATACGGGCGAGTTCGAGGGGGCGGCCGTCAAGTGGGTCAACGTCCACCCCGACAACCCCGCCGACCACGACCTGCCGACGGTCATGGGGACGATCGTCTACACCGACCCCGAGACCGGATTCCCGCTGGCGATCCTGGACGGGACGACGATCACGCGCTTGCGGACCGGCGCAGCAGCGGCCGTCGCCACGAAGTACCTCGCTCGCGAGGACGCGTCGTCGCTCGGCCTCGTCGGTGCGGGACAACAGGCATACACGCAACTCGCGGCCATCGCGACAGTCAGAGACATCGAGACCGTGATCGTCGCCGACACCGATCGCGCTGCCGTCGAGGCGTTTCTGGATCGGTTTGGGGATCGCTTCGACGTGCGCGAGGGGACGATCGACGAAGCGGCCGCCTGCGACGTGGTGTCGACGATCACGCCCGTCAGGGACCCGATCGTCATGGCAGTCGGCGAGCGGACCCACGTCAACGCCATGGGGGCCGACGCAGCCGGAAAACACGAGATCGCCGACGCCGTCCTCGAAGACGCCCGGCTCGTCATCGACGATTACGAGCAGTGTGTTCACTCCGGGGAACTCAACGTCCCCTACAGCGAGGGCGTCCTGACCGACGACGACATTGGGGCCGAACTCGGGGCCGTCGTCGCCGGGGAAGTTCCCGGCCGGACGGAAGCCACCGGCGTGACCGTCTTCGACTCGACCGGGCTTGCAATCCAGGACGTCGCAGCGAGCCACGTGGCCTACGAGAGTGCACAGGCCGCGGGGCTCGGCGAGGACTATCGGTTGGTCGACACCACGTCCTGACTGCTCGCCCAACAGTCCGAACAGGTTTGCGGTCGTCTCAACTCCCCCGGAGTGCACCGAGCCCCTTCGAAACGAGCCATCCCGCGACGACGAACGGCAACAGCGGGAGCAAAATGACGAAAATTGGGGCAGCGACCATGTAGCCGAAGAAATTCATCTGAGTATCGGGACTGTCCGTCGAGAGAGGCGTCACCGTCCGGAGCGTCTCGACGACAGACTCGGAGTCCCCATTGGACGTGCTCATGGTGGTTCGTACTCGGAGAGAGGGTATAAAACACGCGCCGCCGGCAGTCCGTCGCCGAGTCCAGGCCCAACAGTCCACTATCGCTCGGTCGTCAGTTCGATCCGGGCGTCCCGCGAGGAGCGAGCGACTTCGATCACGTACTCGCCGGAATCGACCGTCCAGCCCGCCCCCTCGTCGTCCCGGGCGAATGCGCGGTCGTCGAGGTCGATCGTGACGGTCGTTCGCTCTCCAGCGTCCAGATCGATGGCCGCGAAGCCACCGAGTTCCCGTTCGGGGCGGTCGACGCCCGCGACAGTCGGCGGGCGAACGTAGGCCTGGACGAGTTCGGTGCCCGCTCGCTCGGCGACGTTCTCGACGGTGACTGTGAGCGTGTCGCCCGCGAGCGTCGCCTCGACGTACTCGAAGTCCGCATAGGAGTGGCCGTCGCCAAAGGGGAACGTCGGCTCGGCGTCGGCGGCGTCGAAGTGGCGGTAGCCGACGAAGACGCCCTCCTCGTAGTGGGCCTTCCCGTCGACGCCCGGGAACCGCTGTTCGTCGGCGGTCGGGTACGTTCCCTCGGATGCAAAGGTGACCGGGAGTCGGCCGGCGGGATCCCGGTCGCCGTACAGGACCGCAGCGATGGCCTCGCCGTGGGCCTGGCCGGGGTACCAGTTCTCGACGATGGCCGCCACCGCATCGCGCCAGGGCGTCTCAACCGGCCCGCTCGTGTTGAGCACGACGACCGTCCGGTCGTTGGCCTCGGCGACGGCCTCGATCAGTTCGTCCTGGCGATCGGGCAGTGCGAGTGACTCCCGATCGAGGGCTTCGGTCGCGACGTCGCGGGCGAAGACGACGGCGACGTCGGCCTCGGCCGCCGCGTCCGCCGCGCTCTCGATATCTACGTCGCCCGCGGGTTCAGCAGACTCGAAATTGCCGGTGAGACTGTCGACCAGCGAGATGCCCTCGACGCGTGGGGACCTCGGCGACGCACTCACGTTTGCGGACGACGACGACTTCGACGGTATCGTTAGCTCCCTCGCACTCGGCTACGTCGAACGGTGGAAAACCCCACTCTCGGAGTTTGCACGGCTCCTCGAATCCGGTGGCTTTCTCGTCTTCTCCGTGATGCATCCGCTGGACACCTTCCAGGCGGACGAGTCATCGACGTACTACGCGGTCGAAGAACAGACCCACGAGTGGGCCGTGGACGTTCCGTACGACAGACGGCCGTTCGAAGCGATCATCGACCCACTGTTGGAGGCCGGATTTCGGCTGGATGCAGTCTGCGAACCACAGCCGACCGCAGCCTTCGAAGAACGGCGGCCGGAGCGCTACGAAACCGAATCCAACGAACCAGTGTTCCTCTGCGTGAAGGCCACCCGTCTGTGATTATTCAGCGATGTCGATCGCCGGCCGACCGGGTTCGGCCGCCCCGGCGAGGTCGTCGGGCGCATCTTCGGCAGCCAGCACCGTCACGCTAGCCTCGAATTCGCGTTCGATCAGCCAGGCGGCCCGTTCGAGTGCCGCCTGCTCGCGCTCGGGGGAGAGGAACGTTTCGACGTGGCCGCGAGCCGCCAGGTCCTTCGCGAAGTCCGCTGCAGCCTCGCCGTGTTGCTGGAGGCCCTCGTTTTGCATGACCGCCGGCACCACGTTGTCGGCCTCGCGAGCGATGTCCGCCACGTCGTGTTTCCACGCGGGCGCGACGGCGAGGGTGATCGCCGCGGGATCCTCGATTCCGACCGTCTCGACGATATCTCGAACGTCCTCGCGAGTGCCCTCGATGAGGCGGCCTTCGAGGTCGTAGCCTTCGGGCGCTTGGGCATCCGGCCAGTCGGCTTCGGCGAGCAGCCCATCGTTGCCGAGTTCGGCCCAGATCTCCTCGCCGACGTGCGGGGCGACCGGCGCGAGCAACTTCGTCGCCGTGATCAGTCCGTCCTCGAAGGTCTCGGGATCGACGGCCGTGACCTCCCGGTAGCGCCGGAGCAGCGAGACGAGTTCCCGGACCGCCTGTAGAGCGTGGTTGAACCGGAAGTCTTCGTATTCGTCCGTGGCGCTTGCGGCCGTCGCCTCGATCTCGCGGGCGACGTACGCGGCGATATCGCCGTCGCCTGTGGTGGTCGTCTCGACAGCCCCGCTCGAATACGCACTGGCGAGTTCGTAGAGGCTCTGCAGGAAGTCATGGGCCGAGCGAACGCCCTCCCCGCTCCAGGCGAACTCCTTCTCGGGCTGGGCGGCCTCCATGATGAACAGCCGAGCCGTGTCGGCCCCGTACTCGTCGATGATCCGCTGGGGGGAGACACCATTGTCGCGGCTTTTGGACATCTTGAGGCCGTCTTCGCCCAGCACCATCCCCTGGTTGGTCAGGTTCTCGAACGGTTCGCGGACGCCATCGAGCAGGTCGATATCGTCGAGGACCTTCGTGAAAAAGCGGGCGTACAGCAAGTGCATCACGGCGTGTTCGATCCCGCCGACGTACTGATCGACGGGCATCCACTCTGTGGCACGCTCGGTGTCGAAGGGGGCATCCTCCAAGCCCGGCGAAACGTATCGCAGGAAGTACCACGACGACCCGATGAAGGTGTCCATCGTGTCGGTCTCCCGGACGGCATCTCCTCCACAGTCGGGACACGCGACGTGCTTCCAGTCCTCTGTGGCGTCGAGTGGGTTGCCGGTCGTGTGGACGAACTCCGGGAGTTCGACCGGGAGGTCCTCTTCTGGGACAGGTACCGCGCCACAGTCATCACACCACACCATCGGGATCGGCGTGCCCCAGTAGCGCTGCCGGGAGATGCCCCAGTCTCGCAGGTTGTACTCGGTTCGGTGCTCGCCGTCGAACTCGGCGACGAACCGGTCGCGGGCCTCCTCACTTTCCAGTCCATCGAACTCGCCGCTGTTTATCAGCACGCCGTCCTCGGTGTAGGCCGCTTCCTGAACGTCGATAGCCTCGGGATCAGCCTCGGCAGCCTCGACTGGTTCGACGACCTGCTGGATCGGGATGTCGTGGGCCGTCGCGAACTCGTGGTCGCGGTCGTCGTGGCCGGGGACGGCGTAGAGCGCACCCGTCCCGACGTCCGTCAGCACGTAGTCGGCGACGTAGACCGGAATCTCCGCGCCCGTGGCGGGGTTGATCGCGTACTCGCCGGTGAACACGCCCGAGGTGACGTCGAGGTCGTCTTCCTCGGCCTGCTCGGCCATCTCGATGTACTCGGCAACCTCGTCGTTGTATTCGGCGATTTCCTGGGCGACGGGGTGACCAGGCGCCAACGAGAAGTAAGTTGCGCCGTAGATCGTGTCGAGTCGCGTCGTGAAGATATCCACCGCGCCGTAGCCGTCGATTTCGAAGGCGACGCTCGCGCCCTCCTGTTTGCCGATCCAGTTGCGCTGCATCTCCCGGACGTTGTTCGGCCAGCCCTCGAGGCCATCCAGATCCGCCAGGAGTTCCTCGGCGTAGTCCGTGATCGTCAGGAACCACTGATCCATCTCACGGTGTTCGATCGGTGTGTCACACCGCCAGCACAGCTCTGCCTCGCCTTCGACCTGTTCGTCTGCGAGGACGGTCTCACAGGACGGACACCAGTTCAGCTCGGCGGCCTGGCGTTCGACCAACCCTTCCTGCTGGAAGCGCTGGAACAACCACTGATTCCAGCGGTAGTAGTCGGGATCGCAGGTGGCCAGTTCCCGGTCCCAATCGTAGCCAAAGCCCATGCGTGTGAGTTGTTCACGCATCGAGTCCATGCAATCGAGGGTCCAATCTCGCGGATTGGTGTCTCGTTGCTCGGCGGCGTTCTCTGCGGGCAGGCCAAACGAGTCCCACCCCATCGGATGGAGGACATCTTCGCCGCGCATCCGCTCGAAGCGGGCGAAGGCGTCGGTAATCGTGTAATTCCGGACGTGCCCCATGTGGAGATTCCCCGACGTGTAGGGGAACATCGCCAGGACGTACGCCGGGTCCTCGGCGTCGTCGGGGATGCGGAACACGTCCGCCTCGTCCCACGCTTCCTGCCAGGCGGGTTCGATCTGAGTGTGGTCGAACCCACGTTCTCGCTGGTCGTGCTCTGCTGGCATCGTTGGCCCACTCTGGGGGGGCGACACTGCTATACCTTACTCTTCGAGAGCCAACACGGCAAGATCGAATCGCCGAAAGGGAGCGAACGCAACCCCGCCCCACACGAACGGTTATCTTACCGGCGGGCGACAGTACGCGTAGCCATGGAGGTCCCGGATGCGATGACCACGGCCGTCGAGAAGATCACCGAAAGGGCGAGCGTCGAGCGCGTCTACGGCGACCCGATCGACCGCGACGGCCGGACTGTCGTCCCCGTCGCCAGAGTCGCCTACGGGTTTGGCGGTGGCGTCGGCGAGGGATCGGCCACGAGCACCGAAACGGAGGGCGAAAGCGAGCCTGCCGGAAGCGGGTCTGGGGCTGGCGGTGGCGGCGGCGGGATGGCGAAACCGGTCGGTGCGCTCGAAATCACGGAGGATGGCACACGGTTCGTCCGGGTCAGTGACCGCCGACAGCTGGCCGGCGCTCTCACAGTGGGTCTCCTGGTCGGCTGGCTGGCCCGGCGCTTGCTGCAGTGACGAGTGACTACTCCGGTGAGTAATGAGAGGGGCAGGCGGGACTGAGACAGGGAACGAACCTTCTCGCAATCTAAGTACCGGTGGATCACAAGTCGTAACGTATTTTACTCGAACTCGGCTACGTTCACGTGCGTGTCCGGGCTAGGGTAGTGGTATCCTTTGGCCCTGTGGCGGCCAAGACGTGGGTTCAATTCCCGCGCCCGGACCTTTTTGAGACACAGACGTGACGAGCCACCGGTCTATGGGCGAAATTGAACCCTGGAAGGAACGCGCAGTGAGCGGGGCAAACGAGCATTTCTTCCTTCGGTTCAGATTCCCGCGTCCGGACTTTCTGTCTGGGGACGAACCTGAGCAACCGAACATCCCAAAAGGGAATTGAATCAGGGAGTAGAGCGAACAGAGTGAGCGAAACGACCGTGGTTCAGATTCCCGCGCCCGGACGACGCTCCCCCATGGGAGTCCCAGAGCCGTCGTGCTATCAGCGGTGGCGGGGCGGCCGAGTCCAGCAGCACCCGGAAACACACGGGGTCACGGCGACTTCGACGAGACACTGATCGAGCCCAGAGCACACGCCGAACAGGCCGCCGGACAAACGACCACGACCGGTATACCCGATCGAGTCGGGTGCAGCGATACTGACAGTGCTGTACAGGCCCACATACCGAGACAAACTGACAACAGTCCCAACCACGATTCCGGCCACTGGAAGCCTTATCCAGTTGGCGGGCGTGTTGAGACACGATGGAAGGACGCGACGATCAAATCACGGTGTATTCGGATTACGTGTGTCCGTTTTGCTACTTGGGTCGACAGTCATTAGAGGCGTATCAGGAGACACGCGATACGGCCCTCGAAATCGACTGGCAGCCGTTCGATCTCCGGCGTCACAAGCGCGGTCCCGACGGTGAGATCGATCACTCGATCGACGATGGCAAAGACGAGGACTATTTCGAGCAGGCCCGACAGAACGTCGCCCGATTGAAAGCGGAGTACGGCGCAGACGAGATGCTCGAGTTCGAGGAGCTCCCCGAAGATTTGGATTCACTCGACGCCCAGGTTGCCTCGTTCTACGTGAAGACAGAATATCCCGAGCAGTGGCTCGCTTTCGACGAAGCGATCTTCGAAGCGCTCTGGATCGATGGGAAAGATATCGGTGACGGTGACGTACTGGCTGACATTGCAGCGGAGACGGGAATCGACGGAGACGAGATTCGAACAGCAGTCGCCGACGAACACCTTCGCGACCGGCTGCGGAAACGATTCACCGAAGCCCAGCAAGCCGGTGTGAGAGGAGTCCCGACGTTCGTCTACGACGAGCAGGGGGCTCGGGGTGCAGTCCCGCCCGAACAACTCGAACGACTCGTCGAAGGAACGTAACTCACGCTCTCCCCGTTTAAAGCGGCCAGACGTGACCCTACAGGACTGGCCGTCGAGACATGAGCTTGCTCAGGTGCCGGCGAGAACGTTGGAGCGTGGGTTTCTGGTCGAAAGCATGGACGGATGCGAGTGGCTGGCGCACATCGACTACAGCGTGGTCTGAGAGACGACAGCCCGGGGTCCACCCCAAGACCGTCGAACGAAGCAGCCGTCGTCACGAACACTGACAGCCAAAAAGCCTGCAAAAGTTGCCAGTAACTATAGCTCGCTGTGATCCCATCTGGTTAAAATAAGGCAGATATATAGAGTATACACCCATGAGTATCCAGGAAACCTGCGATAAGTTACAATATACATCCGATATATCGAAATAGGGCTAGCTTTGCCCAAACGAAAGTCGATCAGAGATGGCCCCAGATACTGGCGGGGCGGACGGCGCTTTGGGAGTCCAGCGGGTGCTGTAGAACATGGTAACTGTCGGGAGTCGCTTGTGGAGTCAATATCGGTCGGTTCCACTCATCTGGCGTATCTTCGTCGCCTTCGTGGTGGGATCGGCCGCTGGCATTGCATTCGGCGAACGGATGGCCGTCGTACAGCCGGTAGGCGAGCTCTTTCTTCGGCTGCTCAATATGTTGGTCATCCCGATTATCGTCTTCACACTCCTCACCGGGATTCGACAACTCTCGCCGGCGAAACTCGGGAAGATCGGTGGAGCGACAGTCGCCCTCTACGCCGTGACGACAACGTTTGCGGGAGTCATCGGTCTCGTCGTTGCGAACGTACTCCAACCTGGGAAAGGAGTCGAGTTTGTCAGTGGCGAGGCCCAATCACAGGCACCACCGTCGTTGATGGAGGTAATTCTCGGTATCGTCCCGAACAATCCCGTCGCGGCACTTGCCGAAGGGAACTTGCTCGCGACGGTGTTTTTCGTCATCGTCTTTGGCATCGCGCTGACCTACGTCCGCTCACAACAAGCACAGTTCGCAGACGCTGTTGATTCGGTGTTCGAAGCGTTCGAAGTCGGTGCCGAGGCGATGTTCGTGATCGTTCGAGGCGTCCTCGAATTCGGTGTCCTCGGCATCTTCGCGTTGATGGCGTCCGGCATCGGGACCGAGGGCATCGGCGTGTTCACCTCGCTTGGTGAACTCGTGTTGGCGATCGCGATCGCGATCGTCGTACACATCGTCTTTACCTACCTGATCGTTCTCATGGGTGTAGTTGTCGACGTGTCCCCGATTGCGTTCCTCAGCGGGGCAAAAGATGCGATGGTGACGGCGTTCGCGACACGTTCGTCGACCGGAACGCTCCCGGTCACGATGCGCAACGCCGAAGAGGATCTTCGCATCGGCGAGCGCATCTATTCGTTCACGCTCCCGGTCGGGGCGACGGCGAACATGGACGGCGCTGCGATCCGGCAGGCGATCACGGTCATGTTCGCCGCGAACGCCGTTGGACAGCCACTCGCGGTGCCCGAGCAAGTGTTCGTGTTGCTCGTTGCTGTCCTCATCAGTATTGGAACCGCAGGCGTCCCAGGGGCTGGGATCGTCATGCTCACGGTGATTCTCACGCAGGTCGGGCTCCCACTCGAGGTCGTTGGGTTCGTCGCCGGCGTCGATCCCATCCTCGGACGGATTGCGACCATGAACAACGTCACCGGTGACCTCGCTGTGTCGACGGTCGTCGGAAAGTGGAACGACGCACTCGATCTCGACGAAGGCGTGTGGGCAACGGACCTGAGGGGCGGTACCAGCGGGCTTGCAGGCGACGATTAGGGAGGTCGATTGCAGTAGTGACGGTTGCCCGAAGACAGCAGCGTCGGGACGGGTACTGGCCCACACCGGGCAGGAGCCTCTGGAAGCCACTCCCGGTATCGCGCTCTCGATCGGGTCCAAAAGTGCTGCTCGGAAGTGCCCGCCGACCGTGCTCAGGCTGTCTCGATGCTGGCCACCGACAAGCGCACGGTTACTGGTCTTGGCCGACGAGCATCTCTAAGGCCGTGGTGAGGTGGTACTCGACGTTTTCGTCGTCTGTGGCACCCAGCGCGTGCTGAAGGTGATCCGTGACGGTGACTGCCGTCTGCTTGCCAGCCGGTGTCTTCTCGTGCTCGTGTTCGGTCTCGCTCATACACATGCTACGCGAACGATACCTAAAGACGTTTGATCTAGGTGCCCTAAAGACGTTTGATCTAGGTGCTTCGAGCTTTATCTACGCCGACCGAACAGTGCCCGCCAAGCGGGATGGAAAAACGGGACGTCACCAGCGTCCGGGACGCTTTTGCCCGCCCATCACGTCGATTGAGCTACCGTGGCGATCACCGACAAAGTGTACGTCAAGAACCACCGCCAGCTGGTCTCCCAGCTGGAACAGTCGTTTCCCAAGAGTGCCTTCGCCGGTGCGACCCTGGACGTGCTCTTTCGCGGGGAGAATCTGGCGAATCTGGACGACGCAACCCAGGATCGAGTCATGGACTTCGCCGAGGATTTCATGGACTGTGACTGTGAGTCGGCACCGCACTGTGGCCACCCGCAGGAGAAGTTCGCCCACTATCTGCTCGAACTGCGTGCCAACGGGCTCGGCCCCGACGCCATCGTCGACGTGATGGGCGACGATTACATGCTGTATGCCTATCCCGGCGATGTGCTCTCCTTTCTCGACAATTCGGTCCGGACGCTAGAAGCGATCGAATCACTGGCAGACGTCGACGGCGAAGGAGACGTCGCGCGAGAGGCACAGCACAGACGCGAACAGTTGCTGTAGGGACGGTCTAGGGCTCTTCGAACTCGCCGATCCGATAGGCCGACTCGCTGTCTTCCTCGTCGCTAGCATCTAACTCTTCGAGCATGATGACCTCTTCCTCGTCGCCATCGAGTTCGTCTCGGAGATTCGTCACGTAGCGTTTGTACTCCTCTAACTGTTCCCGGAGGTGGTCGGCTTCGAGTTCGAGGCGCTCGTGTTCGCGAATGAAGGCCTTTGGCACCTCGACTTTCGGTGGGAACGAATCGTCGTCGCTCTCCTCGCCGCCGTTGAGTTCGTGCTCGGGGACGACCTCGATTTGCCCGTTGTGGTCGACGAGCTTGTCGACGTAATCACGGAAGACCGCCGACAACGAGAGATCACGCTCCTCGGCGATCTCCCTGAGGGTCTCGAATTTCTCTTCGCTGACCCGAAAAGAGATCGTCTTGTTTTTGTTGCCCATTGTTGTTGGACGGTCCCTCGCGCACCTACTTAATGATTTGTCAGACGATTGCCGGCGGCAGTACCTGGCCTCGTGCGTTGTGAGCCGACGCGACCCAACGACAACTGTTAGGTCTCTGTCTCGGTCTCCTCGTCGAGACTTTCGAGGGCATCGACGACGAGTCGGCGATAGTTCTCGATGGCCGGTTCGTACTCTTCGTGGGCCATGCGAACGTACTCGTCGGGCGCGAACTCTTCTTGGGAAGGGTCGGCCTCGCGATACTGGGTGACGCGTTCGAGGGTCCGCTCGGCCGTCTCGACGACCCACCGGTCGCGGGTTCCCTCGTCGACCGGCGTGATCGACTCGGGGCGAACGGAGACGTTTACCTCGCCGTCGTCGGTCTCGTAGGTGCGGGGTTTGCCCACGATGGCGACGTAGGCGGGCGCCTCCAGTTCCCGCAACATTGAGGCCGCGTCGGGCTGGTACTGCCCGGCGTAGACGAAGAACGTGTCGCCGTTGGGATCGACGACCCGCCCCTGCCAGTATTCACTATCCTCGCCGACGTCCTCGGTCTCGGTGAGCGTGCCGACGATGAACACACGATTGGCACGCTCGCCGGTCGGGAGGAGGACGTACACCGGCGCGCGGTCGTCGTCACTCTCCTTGAACGTGTAGGTTGCGTCGTTGAACTCGCCGGCAAAGACACGCTGGGCAACCTCTCGGGTCGGTGTTGCAGCCATTATATCGACCTCGCTTTGATGAGGGCCGCTTCAGGATCGACGGCATCGTCGAGTTGCGCTACGTCGTCGGCCAGCAAGTACCGACCGAAGGTCGGCCCCTGGACGCGATAGTAGCGCCCGAGAATCTTCTCGCGCATCTCGTCGGCGACGACACTCGTGTCCAGTGCATCCATCGCCATGTCTTTGGCCTCCGCTAAGGTGATCCCGGTCAGATTCTCGGTGGCTTCCTGATCGAAAATGACCTCGGTAACGTCGTCGCCATCGTCCAGGACGCCCTTGATCCGCAGGTCGAACTCGCCTTCGACTTCACCGTGTTCTGAACAGCGGCCGTTCTGGAGGACGCGCGTACAGTCGTCGTCCGGACAGCGCTTGATCAGCCCACTGCCACTCTGGACGTCGACCAAGGCCCCCTCGACTTCCAGGGAATCGTCGCCGACCTCGATGTCCTCGTCGGCCTCCTCGATGACGGTCGTCCGGTTGAGCTTCACCGAGAATCGACCCTGGTACTCGTCGGTGACGACGTTCCGGAGGTGGTACGTCTTGCCCTCGTCGAGTTCGGGCAGATCTGACTTCGACCACTTGGTGAACTTGATCGTCCCCGTCCCGTCACCAAGCAGACCGACCTGGGCGACAGCGTCGCTCCGTGGGTCCCAGAGCTCGACGACTTTCGCAGTCATGTCCACCCACTCTTCAGGTGCGTCGACGTCGGCGGCCTGGACAGTTTCGTTGCCCCCATCGCCGCTGCGAATGTCCTCGCGCTCCAGGTCAGCCTCGTCGAGATAGGAGTTGGTGACACTCCGGCGGGCCTCACTGATCGGAACCTGGTACTCCTCGACCAGCGTCTCGAGGCGTTCCTCGATGTCGTCGATCGAAACGTCGAGCTGGTCGGCAAACTGCTCGTGTATCTCTTCCGCGTGGGTATGCAAATCCGTCATAGCTGTGCTGTCTCCGCGTGTTTTCGGTGGGAGACACCCGAAGCTTGGTCGCCCTCCTATTTAAAATCGCGGCGAGCGGACCGAAAGTGAAATCCGGGGCGCGAAGATTGATAGCTGGCCAGTCCAGATGGAGACGTATGGCCGAGGACGATCACCTCACCAACCTGGTTCGATCGACGCTTCGATCGGCTGGCCGCCAGCTGGCCGAAGCCAGGCAGGCCTACGACGATGCCAAGCGGTCGGCCCAGGAGGATCTGCCCGTAGACGAGCAGGGCCAGGCACGGATCGTCTGTCGGCGACACGCCGAGCGACGGACCGTTCGGCTCGATGAGGAGGGCCGACCCCACTGTTTGGACGCCGACCATCCCGACTGCCAGGGCTGTATCGAAGACATCGCGGACGGCACCGTCGAAACGTGGTAAGGGAGCGCCCCAGGTACAGCGCGCAGTATCACGCCAAACGGAAATGGAGTGACGCGGGTAGCTGTAGCGGTGGGCAGGCACCCGGAAGTTCCTTTAGTCATCCCGGAGAACGCTACCGTATGCGCGGGTACCTCTGGTTTTGGGGCTTTGCCCTGTCAGTGATGGTCTCTCTGGGCGCGATCGTCGTGTTGGTCGTCGATTTCTTCTATCCGAACCCGCCGTGGGGCGAGATGCCGCCAGTCGGGTACGTCGGTGCGATGGGCGTCTCGGTGATTGCCGTCGGCGTCATGATCGCTCTCTCGATGACGCGCCCGGATGGCCGGTAGGTCACTCCCTGATCGACCCGCCATCGACGGGAACGGCCGTGCCCGTCACGAAACTCGCCCGGGGGCTAGATACGAACGCGACGACATCGCCAAGCTCCCGTGGCTCACCGATACGTTCCATCGGGACGTCCTGAGCCCAGTCCGCGTAGCCCGCCTCGTAACTGTCGTACTCCCCACGATCGACCGCATCGTCGATCAGTTCCTCGATCCGGGCCGTCTCGTGTGCGCCTGGCAAGACGGCATTGACCCGCACGTCAGGGGCGAACTCCCGCGCCTGGGTCTGCATCAGGCCGATGACAGCACGTCGGACCGCATTCGAGAGCACGAGGTCGTCGATGACTTCCCTGACCGACCGGGACGTGATGTTGACGATCGTTCCCGCCGCACTTTCCTGGAGGTATGGATACGCTGCGCGGGTCAGGCGGACGACGCTCATAACGAGGAGTTCGTAGGCATCGTGCCACGCTTCGACCGGGGTGTCCATGAACGAGCCGCTGGGCGGGCCACCGGCGCTGGTCACCACGTGATCTAAGCCGCCGAACGTCTCGACTGTTTCCTCGACCAAGGCTGTCGCGTGATCGGGCTCGGTGATATCGGCCTCGATGGCGTGAACGTCGCCCGGTCCCGCCGCTTGGAGTCGCTCGCGGGCCGTTTCCAGTCGGGATTCGGTCCGGCCACAGACGACGACGTTCGTGCCTTCGGCGGCGAGGGATTGGGCACTGGCGAGACCCAGGCCGCTGGTGGCTGCGGTACAGAGCGCAACGTTGCCCGATAGCTCGAGATCCATGTTCGGAAATCGAACGGCGTCTCAAAAAGGGCCACGGGGAGTGGCTTGTGGCGAGATATCTGACGACATATGGCGGCCGAGGCGGGTACTTAGCTGCCCCAGAAGTTATCACGGCTGCCGAGTTCGGGCCGATCCGGGCCGTCACGATCGTCGTCTGGCTCCTCGTCGACGGGCTCGTCGGTGTCCGCTGGGTCCGCTTGCGGTTGTTCGTCGTCCATCGGCAGGCGTTCGAGTTCCTCTGCACGGGCGTGATTGGAGTGGACGGTCGTCACCTTGACACGGGCCTTTGCTTCCGGCAGGACGCCATCGATCAGCAGGATGAATCCGTCCTCAGTGCGGCCGACGCCGGCCCCGCTCTCGTGAATGTCTTCGACGGTCACCACGACTTCCTCGCCCGGCTTGACTGGCTGTGACTGCAGATCCGAGATCGGCTGGTTGTAGTGGTTGCACCACTCGGCGCCCCCACGGTCGCCATAGTGGGTACACCCCATCCCCTCGATCCGCTCGGTAAATTCGGGGCAATCGTCGGCGAGTGGACAGTCCGGCATGCTGATTCGAGGTTATCTGTGTGTCGGCAAAACGTTTGCGTCTATCCGTCCACTCACTCGAACGCTCCGCGTCAGCTCTTCTGAAAGCAGTGTTGTTCGACGCCTTCGCCCGCGCCGTCAGCGTCAATCACCAGCGTGTTCTCGGTCTCGGCCGATTCGAAGCCATCGATCGGACGTTGACTGATCGATTTGGCAACTTGGGAACCATCTATGGCAACAGCAATCGGAACGGAACGATGTGACCGCTGTCTTAGACTCCTTCATCGAATGCCCGGATCGTAGACCGGCGTCTGATCGGCACCAGATTCATCGCCGTCACTGCCATCAACGGCATCGCCGCTTCGGAGGCTCCAGGACCCTTCAGAACAGCTCCCAGTGGGTCGTTTCGAACCCTACGTCTCGCCAATGCCATCGCCGTGGATGTCGAGTTTCCCGACCCCCTGCACCAGATACTCCTCCGGTGGTTCCTCGCCCATGTGCAGGTATAGATCTCGTATCTGTGCCATCACGTGTTCCACCACCAACTCGTGGAAGTCCTCTTCGTAGGTGAACCCCTCCTCGAACTCTAAGGCTGGGATGGCACACACGATCTGTTCGTCCTCGGGATAATCGGGGAACGTTCCGTAATCGTTTGCTTCTCGCTCGTTGAGTACCTCCCGAACGAATACCGGTGCGACGTCCAGTATCTCACTTCCCTGGAAGCGGAACACCTTCAGCACCACCACACCCTCCAGGTTGATCGACGGCTTCTCAATGAATGCTGCTGGATCGGCCAACGCCTCGTAGAAGTCTCTGAATTGCTCGTGGAATCGGTCCAACGGGTAATTGATCAATGCTTCGAGTCCCGCATCGAGGTGTTCCGGATCCCACATCGGATCCAGGATATCTGCATCCGGAAACTCCTGCTGGGCTTCGTAGCGGGCGCGCTCCTCGACCTGGCACATGATCCGCTGCTCCTCGTCTGTCCGGTCGTCTGGTTCCTTTGGATATGTCCCTTCATCCCGAGAATGTTTCTCTATAGAACCATCCCATTCGATATTTACAATATGACGAATGTCACACTCGTCAATTACCTCAACGCCAATTGCTTTTTCATCGTGCCCCAATATGTCGGTTTTCATTGTTGTCTACAAATTATGAGAAACGGTTGTCAGAGTGGTCAACACCATCCCCTCCGCCCGACTCGCCTTCGCCCGAACCGCCAGTGCCGTAGTACTCGCTCACCGTATCTCGTGTGTACTCACTTACCGCCGACGCGCTATCTGTCACTGCTGTCTTCGCTTCTTTGAACGTCCCCAACGCTCCCTCATCGATACTTCGCGCTGCCATGTACCCGCCAATCCCGCCCGCAGCCGCCTGCGCTCCCGTCGCTAACGCCATCCCTGCCACGCCTGCTGCACCAAGCCCAGAGCCAGCGATCGCTGTGCCGACTGCCACTGAGACGCCTTGTTTCGCTATCTCCTTTGTCATCCCCTTTGCCGTGCTATCATCACTCAGCTTCGACTCGATCATCTCGTCGCGCGCTTCTAACTGCTCGGCCAGTTGCTCGTCGCCACCGGCCATCTCCATGTAGGCCTCCTTCTCCATTACCACGCTCTCGTCGCTCTCGGCTTCGGACGCCTCGTCCTCGGCATCCACCTCGCTTTCGAGTCTGTCGAGGCGACCCTCCACGTCTCCACTACGCTCCTCGCTCGATGGCTCTTCGTACTCCTCACGTCCGGGCTCGGTGTACCCTCGCGTTCGCTCTGGCCTTCGGCCAGCCCGCCCTCACCGTACTGATCCAGCGATGACTGTTCTAAGTCCGGCGTCGTGTGAATCGACCGCCCAACGCCACCACTCACCACGCTCGTCGTCACTAGTCGTAGTATTCCTCGTCTTCCGTCGTCAGTGGCTTGCCCCAGATGTCCGTTTCCTTGCAGTACTCCGGTGGTTCCTCACCCACGTGCCGATAGACGTCTCTAAGTTGGGCCAACAGATGCTCGATGATGAATATCTGGAACCCGTCCGGGAATTCGTAGGCACCCTCGTCGAATTCCAGCGGCGGGAGTGTGATCTGAAACTTCGTCAGATGGGGTTCGCCCACTAGTTCCTCGTATCGCGACTCCCGTGCCGTGTAGTGAGCCTCCCCCGACTCGTCTCGATACTGGATGACTGGCGTCGGCACGTATGCCACCTCGTCCGCATCGTTGATCAAAAACGGCTGGTGCAGGATCTCTGCCGATCCCTCTGTCACTTCCGGTACCGAGGCCGGATCCGTTAGCATCCGGTAGCAGTCCTCGAACTTCTCGGCGAAGTCATCGACGTGGAGCGTCTCTAAAGCCAGCATCGCCCGGTCCAGTTCTGCCGGAATCCACCCTGCCGGCAGGATTTCTGCATCCGGAAACTCCTGTTGGGCCGCGAGTTTCGCCCGCTCTTTTACCTGCGTCATCAGCTTCTGCTCTTCGAACGTTCGGTCGGCTGGTTCGTGGGGGTACTCGTTCACTTCGTGGACTCGAACTGACCCATCCCAGTTAATCGTAATTCTGTGTTCGTAGTCGTTTTCATCAAATACCCGTACACCTACAGAGCTTCCTTCATTAGCACCTGCTATTTCCACATTCATGTTTCAGTTTCGAAGTGTTCTGTGTGTTCGGTATCTCCCGTCGATCCACGGTCGGCGCTTGCACTCCCGCCGGCCGACTCGCCATCGCCAGTGCGCCACTCCGCCGTTTTCACCGAGCCCTTCTCCGTCCAGTCTTTCAGCTCCGACTTGAACTCTGATAGCTCACTCTTGAACGAGTTCTTCAGGTCCTTCCCTTGGCCGATTTTCGACGTGATCGATTCCATTCCAGTCCCAGCAATCCCCTGGCCAGCGCCGAGCACTGCTGCACCTGCTATCGCGCCAGCCGCTACCATCGGCGCTGCTCCACCAGCAGCTGCTATCCCTACTCC
This sequence comes from Halorhabdus sp. CUG00001, assembly GCF_009797925.1. Lineage (NCBI taxonomy): Archaea > Methanobacteriati > Methanobacteriota > Halobacteria > Halobacteriales > Haloarculaceae > Halorhabdus > Halorhabdus sp. CUG00001. The sequence continues at coordinate 2,056,469 of NZ_VOLB01000001.1, read as the reverse complement.
TGTCCCCACCGCTCCCTTCACTGCATCTCCACCGATTCCACGCAGGTACTTGTTCCCATCATCACCCTGGGCCTGGTCCACCGTCCGGGATTTGTTCATCACGTCGTACAGTAGCTTGCCCTGTTCCTCCTCGTCCATCTTCGTCATCGCTTCACCCAACTCCTCGCGCTCGATCTCCTCGAAGTGGATATCCGACGCTTTCGGGCTCTCCAGATCCGACGGTGACTCCTCGACCCCATCGGACGATTCGGTGCTCGTCGTCGGCTCTGAATCATCCGCGGTGGATTGCTCGGACTCGCTCTCCGGGGACGTGTATTCCTGCCGGTCGCTGTCGGCCTCGGCCAGGCGGTCACTTTCTAAGGCCGACATCGGCGTCTGCTCTAAGTCTGGCGCTGTATCATTGACCGTCTTCGAATCACGCTCGTCACGACCGCCACTACCGCCAGCAGCCGACGCCGCTGCCGGAGCCGGGCCGCCGCCAAATCGGTTGTTCACTGCCGTCTGATCACCACCGCCCATCACGCCGCCTGACAGCGCGGGCTGCTCAACGATCATTCCTTGCTCGCTGGTTAATTACGTCTCGCCAATTCCATCGCCGTGGATATCACGCTTGCCGATCCCCTGTACCTTGTACTCGTCTGGTGGTTCCTCGCCCATGTGGAAATAGATATCGCGTATCTGGGCGAGCAAATGCGTCACAACCAAGTCGTGGAACTCTTCCTCGAAATTATAATCGTCGTTAAACTCCAACCAGGGCATCCCACAGACGACGACGCCCTCTCCCGGCTCGCGAAACGGCCCGACTCGCTGTGCCGTGCCGTCGGTACGCCGATACGAGATCGATACGTCATCGACCACCTCAATGCGATCATCTGGCGACAGCGTGTACGACTTCGTGATCGTGAAGGAATCGTCTTCGACACCATCGTATGACTCGCCCAGGTACGCGACCGGATCGTCCAGCGCCTCGTAAAAGTCTCTGAATTCCTCGTGGAATTGCTCCAGTGGGTGATTCACCAGCGCTTCGATTCCGCGGTCGATATGCTCCGGATCCCACATCGGATCCAGGATATCTGCCTCGGGGAACTCCTGCTGGGCTTCGTAGCGGGCGCGTTCTTCGACCTGGGACATGATACGTTGTTCTTCTTCAGTCCGGTCGTCTGGGTCGTGGGGGTATTCATCTACGTAATGTCCATCAATATCCCCATTCCAATTTACAAGAACGGAATGAAGGTAATTGTTCTCATCGGTTACCTCCACACCACAATTTGCCTCGTCGTGACCGTATATTTCTGCATCCATATTTAATTGAATTCCTTACGCCCACTACTATCGTTACTTTGGCCCGCACTCTCCGACTCGCCTTCGCCCGAACCGCCAGCGTCATCGAAGACGCGCTCTTGAATGTCATCAACTGTTGTGTCTGCCCAGTCCCGGTACTCGGAAGCCTTCGATTCGACCGTGGTAAACCCGGATCGGACCGTATCTGGCAACTGCCTGGCTAAGCTCTGACCCTTCTCGATAGGCGGCCCACTCTTGCGCTCGGCTGCCGCCCCGACCGCCGCCCCGACCAGCGTTCCCGCTGGCCCGCCCAGTGCTGTTCCAACGACCATCCCGGCCGCCGCACCCGCCGTTTTCCGACCGACAGTCTTCGAAAGTCCCTCTGATTGGGCACCTTCGAGCTTTTCTTGGAGTAGTTCGTCTCGCGCCTGCAACTGCTGGGCCAGGTGCTTGTCACCACCAGCTAGCTCTGTGTAGGCCTGCTCGTCCATCACCACGCTCTCGTCGCTCTCGGCTTCGGACGCCTCGTCTTCAGCACCTACCTCGCTTTCGAGTCTGTCGAGGCGACCCTCCACGTCTCCACTACGCTCCTCGCCAGTCGACGGCTTTGCTACCAGGGCGTTCCAAACCTTCGAACGCTGGGGACCGCGACGACACTGCAACACGACTCTTCTCTACCTACATTCCCTCTAGCAGCAACTCTTCGGCCGATCCGTCTTCGTCGCCGTAGATATCTAATTTTCCGTGCCCCTGCACCCGGTATTCCCGCGGTGGCTGCTCACCCATATTCAGGTAGATGTCTCGTATTTGGGCCATCAGGTGATTGACCAGAAAATCCGGGAAGTGCTCTTCGAACGTGATGTGGTCCTCGAACGCTATTCGTGGCATTTTGCAGAATATCAGTTCCTCGCGCGGGTACTCCCACGTCTTCCCCGTCGAGTGTGCCGTTCCGTCTGTCCGCTCGTAGACTATCTCGATATCTGAGACCTCTACGACCTGGCCATTGCGTACTCGGAATGGCTTCGCAATCCCCGACGTCTCTGGGTCCATCTTCGGGTCGTCCACGAACTCTGACGGCCGCTGCAACGCTTCGTAGTAGTCTCTGAACTGCTCTTGGAAATCTGCTAATGGGTAGTTCGTCAACGCTTCGAGCCCTTCTTCGATATGCTCCGGGTCCCACAGCGGATCCAGGATGTCTGCATCCGGAAACTCCTGTTGAGCCGCGTAGCGGGAGCGCTCCTCGACCTGGCACATGATCCGCTGCTCGTCGTCCGTTCGGTCTTCTGGTTCGTGGGGGTAGTCGTCGGTTTCATGCGCATCAACGGAGCCATCCCACATTATCGCAAGCCAGTGGTAGTGGTCGTTTTCGTCGTACACATCAACTCCAATGCCTTGCTCGGGGTGAGACCCAGTTATTTCAGTTTCCATAGATATTATTAGTCATTTCTAATTGCATCTTTTCCATCTGTGTCTCCGACATTCGCTGACTCCTCACTCCCCGACTCGCCTTCGCCCGAACCGCCAGGCAAGGCATCCGAAAACGTCTGTTTGGTCTTGTTCGTTATCCCACTCGTCGCGTCCGACACGCGTTCGAGGCCGCCTCGCACTGACCCTTCGCCGACCATCCGCGACGCTGCGTGGCCGCCAATACCGCCTGCCGCCCCGCCGATTGCACCACCCAGTGCCGCTCCTGCTACAGTCCCAGCTGGCCCTGCAATTGATCCACCGATGCCGCCTAGCACCGCACCGACCGTTTGCCCTGCGCCCGCGCCCGCTGCTCCGGCAACCGCGCCTTTCGCCGCCTCCTGACCCATCGCCGTCGACTCATCGGGCTCGGACAGTGACGCCATCTTCTCATCCATCGCCACCATCGTCTTTGCCATCTCCTCGTTGTCCGTCATCGACTTCGCTTCGTCTATTGTTAATTCTCCCGGCGTGTACGACGCTGCCGGATCTTCTTCGCTCCCTGCATCTACCTCGCTTTCGAGTCTGTCGAGGCGACCCTCCACGTCTCCACTACGCTCCCCACTGTCGGCATCAGGCTCTTCGTACTCCTCACGACCGGGCTCGGTGTATTCCTCGCGCTGGCCTTCGGCCAGCCTGCCCTCACCGTACTGATTCAGTGAGGACTGTTCTAAGTCCGGCGCTGTATCGGTGACCGTCTTCGAATCACGCTCGTCACGACCGCCACCACCGCCAGCAGCACCCGCTGGGGCTGGTGACCCACCGCCAAATCGGTTGTTTACTGCCGTCTGATCGCCGCCGCCCATCAGTCCGCCACTCATCCCACCGACCATTCCGCCGCTTGCACCGCCCGACACCGCTCTGCTCGCCTTGCTTGCCCCACCCTTCATCGCACTCTTCGCTTTGCCCGTCATCTTGCTTGCCGCACCACCCATCGCACCGCTCAACCACTTCACCACGTACGTGATCGCCACCAGGTTCATCGCCGTCACTGCCATCAACGGCATCGCCGCCGCCAGCAGTGGATGCACCGAATTCCCCGACGCGAACGCCCCATCGACCCCGCCCGAGCCGACCGACCCGCCCGCCAGCATCGCCAGCGTCCCCGTCGCAAACTCCATCCCCACCGCGAACACGCCCGCGATCAGGATGCCACCCGGGATCAACATCCCCGTCGCCTTGAATAGCTTCTCGCTCACCGCCTTCGCGTACTTCAGTGGGCCGAGTTCGCCGATCCAGAACACGATCAGCAAGGGATAGAGGCCGTAGGTCAGGTAGACGATTACCTTCCGGGCGATCAACACCACGAACATGAGCAACTGCCCGATGGTGACGATCAACCCCATCACCAGCCCGAACAACAACAGCACGAACGATCCCACGCCGCCCGTGTTCGGACTCGCCGATATCGTGAACGTCGTCGACTCCAGGAACATGTCGATCGTCGCGTTCGATACCTGGAACGCTGCGGCGAACAATCCCTGCCCCCACAGCGTCGGCCCCCACCCCGGGGGGTTGATGATGAACAACGACAGCGTGGCCGCCAGTGCCCGCCCGGCGAACCGATACGGGTCCGACTTCTTGCCGTCCGGGAAGAACTGAAACATCCCGAGGTGGGCCAGCGCAAAGACTGTCAACAGCGCGAAATAGATCCCCACCGACAGCTCCCACATGTCCTGAAACTGCTTGAGTGCAGTCGGGTTCAGGTGCAACAGCGTCTGCATCGACCCGTTGAGGAGATACCCGATCAGCGTGAACACCGCATTGAAGATCTGCGTGTTGATCCACTCGACGAGCGCGTCGAGACCGAAACTGATCAACACGACGCCGTTGCTGGAGAGGCTGCCAACCAACCACTGGACCTCACCCGCAAACAGCACCCCCATTGGTGTACGTTACAACTACGTACCGTATGCGTACTTAATGGTTGTTATCTCTGTCAAAGTACCTGTCACGACGGATCGGCCACAGTACCGGCTGCGCATCTCATCGACCGTTATCGCGACGATATTTCGACTGGCCCGACGTCTCGTCGTCCTCGTCGGTCGCTGATTCGTCACCGTCAAACTGGCCCCCTGAAAGCTGGGGCTGTTGTAGCTGGGGGGCGTTGCGTTTCAAGACAGATTTTTCCCCACCGCTACCCGTCCCTCCGCTCCCCCTGGCGACGGGATTCGCCCGCTCGGCGGCTGTACTGGCTGCGGAGTTCGCCCGATCTTTGATCCCCTGTTTGGCCTTCTTTTTGCTCTTTTTGGCTGCCGATTTGGTCCCCTTCTTGATGCCTTTCTTGCTCATCTCCTTGGTGGCCATCATCGCCCCCGACGCAGCGACACTCGCACCACCCGACACGACGGCGGCACCCAGTCGCGCGACCGACGTAATACCACCGCCAATTGCACCGAGCATCTGGACCAGCATGAGAGTCGGCAACAGACACGTTGCACCGATGACCATCAGTTTGAAGACGATGGTCGTCAGGTAATCGCTCGAAGATCCTGTGGCGAACACGCCCTCTGCGACAGGGGCACTCCCACTCACACCCTGAGCCACTACCCCACCACCGAAGACATGGCTATTACCACTGATGAGAGCTATGCCAGTCGTGAAGATACCCGCAATGAGGATGCCACCAACCAGTGCCGTGATAGCCGTTTTGAACAGTTTCGAAGAGAGTTGCTTGCCGTACCGCAGTGGACCAGCGTCGGCTACCCAGAACACGATCAACACGGGATAGAGTCCATACGTAAAGAAGACAATGACTTGCCTGGCGACGAGGAGGGCAAGGAGGACGAACTCGAATACCAGTATCGGTAAGCCAATGAAGAAGGCGAATCCGAGAAGAATGAATCCACCACCCAGTGCACCGGCGAGGGCCTCGCTCTGGAAGGAAAAAGTCGTCCCGACCTGATCGAGGTACACCGTACAGATCTCGTTTACGACGACGAACGCCCAGCCGAACGCTCCTTTCGAGAACAGATCCGATCCCCAGTCGGGCGGGTTGACGATCCACAGAGAAAGTGTCGCAGCGAGCGCTCGTGAGAAGAATCGGGCTGGGTCGGTCTGTTGAGCGCCTGGAAAAATCTGTGCCAATCCCAGCATCGAAGCAGCATACAAAGTGAGGATGCTGAAAAAGGCGAGTGTCCCCACGGTCCAAATTTCCTCGAAGGGCTGTAGCTGGGCCGGATCAAGCGTCAAAAAGGCATTCGTGAGATCTGCAAAGAGCTCCAGCATGAAATCGAACACTGTGTTGAACAGGTCGTTGATGATCGATCGAATCGTGTCCTTGATGCCGAACATAAGGACGATCATCCGCATGTTCTGCAAACGCCCAATCATACATCACGACCCCTTCTCTGGTATACTGCGTGTAATGATAACCGCTGGACATACTGCAAGATCATCTCAAATCACCTCCATCACGTACTGAAATCCAAGGAAGTTGATAACCAACAGTGGCGTGACTAATTTGAAAAAATCGAGTATCAGCGTCGAAATGCCGCCACCAGCCGACCCAAACTTACCCGCCGGCGGTTGGGCCTGCTCTGCCGTGCCACCGGCGAACGTCCCGCCCGAGGAATCGTACTGGTCGAAGTCGGTCAGTATCGTACTCCCCCAGATGAGTGCCGTGATGAACACCCCAAAGATGAGTAATTTCCCACTCGCCGCGATGAACTTCTTTCCCATCTGATTTACTCGCGACCAGGGGCCGACTTCAACGAGTTGGAACCCCATCAACACCGGTAACAACGCGAAGGTGACGTAGACGATAAGCATCCTGACAACAAGGAGAATGATAAATCCAACCCCGGCTACCAGTAACACACCCGAGGCGAGCAAACCCCACAAAAGCGCCACGAACAAGCCGAACTGATCGACGAGTTGTGTACTGATCGAGACCGCGATAGAGAGATCGTACGTCGTTTTGTAGTAAATCCCAGTCAACCCATGAGAGAATGCAACACTGAACGAGATTAGCGGACGCGAAATGAAGACGATAATGAACGTTTTGAGGAACTTTTCGATGTAGTACTGCAGGTCAGCGCTGTCTTTCCCCGGGAAAAACTGTGACAACAGCAGAACGTAGACGATAGAGAGAGCACCGGCAGCTGCCAAAATACTGAGGGAGAGCCACCATAACGTATCTAGCACCTGAACGTCGGCCGGATTCGGGAAAAACAAGAACGTCTCGAATCCCGCCGAGAGAACGACGTTCAACGCATCCATGAGACCGTCGACGAAGGTCGTGAGCAGCCACGTTACTGCGTCCTTGAGGACGCTATATACGTCAGGGACGAACGGTAACAACACAATCGACCAGAAAACATCACTCATATACAACTATTCGTTCAAGCTGGTAGCAGCCCGTTGCTGTCGATCAGTACCCCCACACAGCACAGTTTGTTTCACCACTCTGTATATTCCAATTGCATAAATATTATTCCATCTGCGTATGAATATCTAATTGGTGCGTTCAATATAGTGAACCGTTCGCATATTGCTATAGGAGTTCTAATAGGGTTCGTCGTCATCACCGCCAGCTGGACTGGAGCGGTTAATCATCGTGTTACCGAGCTAAAAGCACAGTTGGAGACGCTCGAAGACTCTCAGGACGTACTCGGTGTGTTTGCCGGTGTCAACCGAAGTGGCATCGAGCCCACGAGAGAATCGGTGTCACTCTATGCCTACAGCACACGTTCCGGAGACGGGATTGCGATTCCTGCGACTGTCGTTTCGATCCCAGTCGATGGGCTCTATACAGATATCAGTGACGTGGCCCAGACATCAGACGTCCAGCGTTCGATGGCCAGGGCGTGGACTGTCGCAAGTGAGAGTGACACGCCGCCAGCCCACCAGGGTGCGGTGCTCCAATTGCAACCCCCGTCCGAATGGGAGACCGTCGGCGGCGGGAGTGCAGCACTGTCGCTCGCGCTCGGGTTTGCTGGGACCAACTCCTGTACCCGGATAAACGAGAGTGTCGCTGCGACGGGCGGCCTCACCACAGACGGGACCATCGTGGACGTACAGTACGTGCGTGAGAAAGCCCAAACCGCAAGTGATCGGGGGATACAGGTATTTCTCGTCCCCCCAAATCAGGGTATTGATGTAAGTGGCATCAGCGTCGTGGAAGTTGGGACGTTCGAACAGGCCGCAGATCGAGCCCTAGAGTCGAGTGCAAGTTGCTAAACAGCTCTGTAAGCCGATTATACAGCACACAGGCAATATGTACATACATTTTTAATTGCATTTCTAGACATCCAAATCAAAGATCTTTTAAGACAATAATGTATTCTCTGGCTATATGACGCGCAGATGCAACCAGCGATTGACGTCTGAACTTGGACAGATACTACGAATACTGGCCATCCTGACGGTCGTGTTGACACTAACCGTTGGCCCTGCCCTTGCGCAAAATAATTCGAGTGCCCCGACCCAGCAAGATCTAAAAAATAAGATCAATCAAGTCGGGCAATTTCTCTCGATAGTCATCGTCGCCGTAGCAGTACCCAATGGGGCATTTGGGCTATTCCAGTGGATGACTGCTGGGACGGACACGGAACAAAGTGACAAAGGCCGTAAACGGATACGCAACTCTTTCATCGGTGCCGGAGGGGCCGCAATCGTCATGATGGCAGTGCAAGTGCTTGCCAACATGGTCTAACCTGATTCGAGATATCTCCTTGGCTAACCAATGAAGAAGGAGTTGGTAGCGCTACTGGTCGTTCTCGTCTCGATCACAGCAGTCACTGGAGCGATGGTCACGGCCACGGCAGTATCATCGGATCAGGAGCGAGCGTTCTTCTCTGATGACGATGACATCAACGGAAGCCAGTTGTCCAACCCGAACGAGCCAGAAAATTTTGTGAAAATAGCCGATATTCCGTATTATACCACAAAGCCGGAGTACGAGATTGGAAATACAACACTCTTCGAATACCAAAAAGACAGTCTGGATAACATAGATTCAGACCTGCGTTCATCCTTTGTATTAGATCGTTCAGAAACTACTGATTCGAATATTATCAAAGACGCACACGTAACGTTTCTGGGCATACACGGCGGGGCAATGAGTCTGGCACGAAGCGGGCGCCACGGCTCACATGCGCTGGCAAATACGTTTGTAATTGGCTCTGAGGGAACAGTGTTATCGCATCTCGACTATCGAATTCGTGAGGATATCCCGCCGGCTGACTACTGTGGACCCAAGGACAAAGACACACGTACCAGGGATTACGACAACGATTCGGTTGTGGAAACATTTTGGATTGACGGCTCCCAAACCTGCTATCGATATTCGATGGAGGTCGAAGATACTCGTAGAGTGTCTATCGGTGGAAGATCGTTTTCTGGAGAAGACACCATTCAGTATACTGGGCTCACGTCGAATTCCAAAGTGGACCTCAGTATGCGCGGGTCAGTCTCCGTCCGCGTAACCGAAACGCGTATCTATCGAGACTGGAACCCGAGGACACGGTATGCAGACGGATGGAGCGACGGCTACTGGGACAGTACAACAGGATCCCCGAGCTTGTATCGGGAGGATAGTGTTAGTTTGTCGAGTGCATCATATGATACCTTGGTAACTGACACGGGCGATCTAGACATCCACCAACGCATCATCAACGTCAACAACGAAACGAGTCACATCGTGCTCACACTGGATGGTCCGCGCGGAAACAATGCTGTTCGTACGAAGCACCTCATGGATCGATTACTCTGGAGCCACCTGACGATCGGGTCAGGGACTGCATTCGTCGATTCGACCTGGCGAACCTATTCTGCGCGACAGTATACCCAAGCCCGACGGTTTACCGAGAGTGGTTCGAATACTATCCACTCACCGCCGCAGGTACCCAGAACGTTCTTGATAGGAACAGACCGTCGCCCAACGATCAACCCGGTAGATCGATCGTCATCTGTGTCGAGTTCGCAAATAATCGGATTCGAAGGATACAACGTGACGTTGCCACAGACAAATCACTCTGAGGTAACGATCGATCCGTCGGTCCCGATCGAATATTCGCGTCTCGTAATTCAGAACGCACCTGGTAACGTCACGTCCTTGAGGACGATCCACGGCAAGCGAGTAGAAGTCGATGTCGACGAAGTACTCCAATATCGGCAACCGAACGTGTCGATAACTGCGATCTCCGATAACCGAGTCAAGATTCACGTCGAAGATCCAGCTACGAACCAGCCGTTGGGAGGTCGCCAAGTGCGTCTCTACGGCGTCGATCCCAACCGAACAAACCCCAACGGTGTCGCCATTACTGACGCTTCTGGAGACGTTGTGGGAAAACGAACGAATACGCTGGTCAGAGCGAGAGTGCAACAAGACGACTGGGAAAGCCCAACAGGATCAGTGTTTTACGGACAAACAGTGGCATCGAGGACGTTCCTTCCGAATGTACTGCTATTGGAGCGAGCGCATTCACTACTGGAGACGATACTCCTTGTAGCGCCGCTCGTGTTTCTGTATGGGTACATCCGTCACTTTGGATTGTTCGAATGAATATAGAGCATATCTATCTCACCACGTCACACGTGTCCGTGTGACTGGTTTCAAAGGGTCACTACTCGCTCGGGACGCCGCAATGTCCAGTTAGAGAACTGCTTACAATCGTTCAGTGGCTACTATCGACGCGAGACAGACCATCACGGATGCAGTGTTGTCACTCCGGTTCTCCCGCTCGATTGGTTGCGGGTACCGGCTGCAGCGTAGTAGTTCGGCAGTTCAAAGACCTCTCAGAACGAGCGCCGCATCAAGCGGATTCGAGTTGCAGTCGGCACATCACGTTCTGGAATACCGTCCGTCAGAAATCTCAGACACACGGCACCGACATCCCGCGTCGAATTATTATACGTAAAGAGTGCACTATACCGGCGGGTCGGCACCTCATTGTATACTGTCCCGATTGACCGAAAGCGAGTTACAGATGCTTAGCTAACCGTGCCGGGCGAGTCCGATTCAAGAATTTGGTGGACAGATTGTCGCTCGTCGTCTGGAATATCTGTCCAGTCGATCATCTCATTATCGTAGAGTAATGCCCAGACGTTCATATTGCTGTCAATGACGTGATGTTCGAATTCGTTCGAAATGACTCGCATGCGCATCTTCCCTTTGTCAGTGACATACAGTAGCGATTCAGAGTACTCCGCTGAGTTACCCGCCTGGGCTTGTAATACGAAATCCCGTTCTCGGGGAGTGAGATCGAGTGCTTCGATCGCTGTGTCGCCGATATCCTGGTGTCGCATCAGCGCACGAATGTCACACTGGTCGTAGATTTCCTTCGCCTTCGAATTGGCCATAAATTCATCGACGGTCTGACTGATGAGAGTGAGACCGCTTCCATAGTGGCGGCTGTGCCGTGCAAACAGGTTGAGCATGTCCAGTGCCTGTTCGTGACCCAGCATATAGTGTGCCTCGTCGATCATGACCACCATGTTCTCGGTGTTCGCCTTCGCTCGCTGGAATAGCCAGTCGAGCACGATATGCATAATGAGCCCTTCGTTACTGCCATCGGCGACGCTCGAGAGATCGAACTGTACGATGCGATCTTCGAGGCGGACGTTCGTTTCTCCATTGAGATTCGATCGCTGCCCGCCCTGTTTGAAGTCTTCCAGTCCCAGCAAGACACTATGAGCGTAATCGGCAATTCGTTCGGCTTGCTCGCGTTCTTCGACAGATGTTTCTGTGTTTATTGTCGTTATTTCTGAACGAACTGATTCTGGAACGTCGAGGAACTCTCCTGGTGGATCGCCGTTGGACATCTTGCGTAAGACATCTATCACATCCCCAATTTGAGGACTGGGTTGGTGATGGGTGCCGATATCCTTCGTAATCCCCCGTTCGAGGTACGCATACCGGATCGCCCGTCTGAGGACACCTTCTTCTTCTTTGCCTAACTCGCGTTTGCCTCTGAAGTGCGATTCGAACAACCCCATCACACTCCGGATCTTGTCGTCGTACGGATCACCTTCGATATCGTCGATGCTTTCTACCTGCTTGATTTCGAGTGGATTGATCGTGGTCTGGTTGTCGATCGTTACTCTCTGCCCACCTACCGCTTCCACCAGATCACCGAATCCACCCACAGGATCGATAATGAGAACTTCTGTCTCGGGATCCATCATCAATCGACGCCACATGACGAGTTTGGCTAGATAGGACTTCCCAGAGCCGATCTTCCCTGATATCAACATGTTGTGGCCCGACTGAGCAAACCGATCCACGATTATTGGAGCGTTGGTTGACATCTGAAAGCCCATGAGGACACCGCTTGACTCCACGACAGACTTATCAGTAAATGGGTAGGTTGTGCCGAGAGCCTCAAGGTCCATAATTTGGGTATTCTTGACGCTATCTGTTCCGAGAGGAGCAACGGCATTCTGCGCTTCGAGCTGTCTATCGTACAAGGTCGTCACACGAGCGTTCGATTGAGAGAGGATTTGTTTGAGTTCCTTCGTTGCTTCGTCTAGCGTCTCTTCGGAGTCGGCAATAACTTCAAAGTAGACGCCGAAGTCGAACAATTTCGTCGAACCCTCAGTCAATCCCTCCCGTAGACGGTCAACGTGAGAGAGTTGCTTTTCTTCTTCAATCGTGTTGAGTTTCCCATCACTTTTTTTCCGACGGATTTGAGAAGTGAGTCGGGTTGCTTTCACATCGAGTTTTCGTTTCATTTGCTCGGAATCACGTGGCCAGATCTGGTACGAAACGCGCAATTCTGCTCCATTTACCGATAACCCACTCGTGAATGCCTGGTCGAGCCATCCAAGGGCCACTCGGTTCGGAAAACTCGAAATTATAAGTATCCTAGCGTATCGTTCCCCACCAGAATCCCCTAACCGTTTGACATAGCTTTGGGTTTCTGTGATACGATCGGGGGCGACATTGACTCTGGCTGATTCACTCCGTTTGTTCTCATCGCCAATGATACCGACATCAGTCGAGTCTTCAGAGTGTTTATCCTGTTGAACTGCTTCAATATGCTCTGAAAGCGTTTCTTCTGATATATCTTCACTCGATTGTTCGAGTCGGCGTGCTGCCTCTGTGAGAACCTCTGTATCGATATCGTCTTTCGAAGTCTCTGCAGACCCCATACTGAGATCAGTTTCGAGAAGGCCGTCAATTGGCGCCATTAGAACAATTGCACCGATGAAAACAATACCGCCACCAAGGAGGATTCCAACGGTTGGAACTACCCCGAACGTGTCTAAAAAGTCCTGAATCAATAACGGTACCAACGTGGTACTATGATCAATACCACTGATCGTAAACTCGATCGGCGTCGCACTATCTATCATGTATCGTCATCCCTCACGTTTGAGCTATCCAGATTGAACGGCTCTGTGTCAATTTGCATTCCTTTAGAAAATTCATCAGTCAATGGTTTTTCATTGTTATAATAGTGGTACAGAACAGCCATTGCTTCGTTTCGATCAGTGAGCCGCTCTGACTGGACATCGAACCGTTGTAGTCCGCTCGAAATTCGGTTGAGCCGTGAATCCAGTTCTCGCAGTATTTGATGGGTGCTGATTGATTCAGAATCGTCGCCAAAGAAGTCAGCAACCGGCTCTGCCGGCGGAAACGAATCAGCCAGTGAATCAAGGAACCCGTCATCATCACTTCGAAACTGGTCGATCTGGTCGGCTGATATCGGTGCAATGATGTAGAATTCGCGCTGTTTCATATCGTTGTCAGATAGAAACTGTGTGAGCCACTCGGGATAGAGTGACCGTCCCATATCTGCAAGGCCACTCTCTCCATAGTCATCTTCTGAGAGATTACGTACAGATTGTAGCCGCTCTAAGTGGTCCGAAATATCGAAGTGTGTAGGATACGAAACAATTTGGATCGGGAAATCCAGTGTCGCTAGGAACGAAGATTTATACGCACCGACAATCTCCGCTTTCTTTTCATTCGTGTGGATTGACCACGTCCGGGGGTGGACACGGGTGATTCCAGCATATTGTTTGTCATCTAATTTGATGAGGCCGCCAGCCCGAACGTCGTCTGGTACGAATTCTTCGTTCGAGTCGAGAACAAAATCGAAAGAGACGAGGTCTTGAGCATAATTTGATATCGACAGCGAACCACTTTCAGTGGGGTCACGGCGCTGCGGGGGATCGATAGTGCCTCGATGACGGTCATCAGGTGCTTGGGAGACACCCGTGTCGTCCGATTCCATAGATCCAAAACTGGAAGTTGATGTTTGCTGGCACCCTTGGTCGCTAACAGTCTCCGTCTCCGAGAGTGTCGCTGATTGAGAAAGCGTGTCGGCTCCTTCATCAGACTGCTCTGACTGTGCTGTCGATACTGTCGAATCCACTGAAGAAGAGTCTGTCACAGAACTCTGAGAAAGACGGTCCGATTGGGGACTTCCAGACTGTTCATTAGTAGCTTTGTCGTCGTTCGTCGATTGTTCACCGGACCGTAACGTGTTATCTTCACTGGATTGGTCAGTGGGAGACGAGACATTATCCCGGGCAGTTTTGTTCGGAGGCCTATCACGATCTGCGTCTCGTGAACGGGCCTGTTCTCGGGAGAAATGGCCGGTCGTTTCGGCAGTTGCTTCGGTTGGGGTGCCGTCTTGGGGTTCCGTGCTATGTCTCTCCGACAGTTTCGGGTCGGATGCGCCTTGTTGGGATTGGTCTACAGTATGAGAGGACGATAATTGCTCTATTGAACTGAGCAGAGATAGCCGATGATCTATCTGTTCAGTACAAAGATGGTCAGCCGACTCGATCGCAGCTCGAAGCGAATTCGTCGAAACCCCATTGTCCAATGTGTGAGCCAGTATCCGTGTGAGCGTGATATCGTACGACTCTGGTAATCGCTGGCAATATCGCTCGAGGTGGGCTAATCGCCGGCCTTCACCGATTAACACGTGCTGTTCGCCGGCCTTCGCAAACGTGGCCAGGGCATCTTCCAAGGCCTCCTCTCCATCGAGGAGAGATTCAAGCCGAGAAATGCGATCTTGGACTGAAGCAGTTGTCTCCTCTAGGAGATGAGCCGCCTCCGTTTCGATCTCTTCACTCGGTGCTGTAGATGGAGAACTATTAGTCATCTTTATTTAATTCCCGAAAATATCATCAAACGCGATTTTATTCCACAGTGTTCCGTTGCTATCCGCTTCGTCAGAGTCTTGGATTGTGTACTGACCAGTGCTTGTTGACGTATCTCCCAGTTCAGAAATGGTATGGACGATATCCAGATGTGTCACCCGGCCTCGGCCGACTGCCCGTGGTTTGAGATAATACGTATCAGGAGTGATTCGGCGTTTGAACGCAGCTGGAGCCCAGCTGAGGGGGGTTTGCCCCTCAGGCGTTTGAACGATGACTAGTCCAACAAGTAAAGTCATTAAAACGATAGTTCCGATAGAAATTGAGAGAGGGATTTGGCCGATATACAAACTCGGAAGGACGACAACGAGCGGTATCGTCCCGAGCGTGATTAGCTCGTTAAATGTCAGTCCCAAGATGAGATTGGTTCGCAGTATTTTCCCGGGTATTAGTACTGTCTTCATATCATGCAATACGATCTCCACATACACGTATAAGTTTCTAATTGAACTAACATACTAATTGTTAGGATATACTAACATGTATTGTGAGGAGGCGGCGAAGCTTCGGTAAGGACTGTAAAAGCGAGAGTATTGACGGGGAAAGGAATACTATCAGATCGTATGCGCGTCCGCGATGGGGTCAAAGCCGGCCCCGCTCTCGTGAATGTCTTCGACGGTCACCACGACTTCCTCGCCCGGCTTGACTGGCTGTGACTGCAGATCCGAGATCGGCTGGTTGTAGTGGTTGCACCACTCGGCGCCCCCACGGTCGCCATAGTGGGTACACCCCATCCCCTCGATCCGCTCGGTAAATTCGGGGCAATCGTCGGCGAGTGGACAGTCCGGCATGCTGATTCGAGGTTATCTGTGTGTCGGCAAAACGTTTGCGTCTGGTCCGATCTTGCCGATCAGTTAGATTTGCCGAGCAGAATGCGACTATGACTGGTCACCGAGCCTGACGTCCTCGCCGGCACCGTCGGCCCCCATCGTCAGCGTGTCGTCGGTTTCGACGGCTGAGAGGCCATCGAGCTCACAAATTGAGGCGACGGCGGAATGGTCGACAGTGATCGCCAGCGCATCGAATTCGAGGCGCTGTTCGATCGTGCCGCCACACTCCCGGATCTGTTCGGCGACGGTCTCGACGTCGGCCGCGTCATCGAGACGGACGAGGAGTGTCGCCATCTCGCCGTCGATCGGATGGCGCTGGATCGAACGGACTGCCGGTGAGACGTACATATGAAATCGATACGCGAGCACTCACTTCGGTGCTTCGCTGGCGATCAGGTGATCTCCTCGGCCGGCCCACATTCGACGAGGATTTCTGTCGAGTCCAATACGCTGCCATCAGCCGATCGGACTTCGATATCGAATGTCGGTGGTCCCCTCGATCGAAGACTTGACATAAACGTATGCACTTGCCGTGCCAGTGACTGTCACGCCGGCGGACGCCACGAGTTGTCTCCTGGTAACCGTGTTAAGATCCTCTAAGGTAGACATATTATCAGTCGCCTCTGGATTTGCATGTAGTAATAGTGCCCCACAACGGGTGTATTCGATGTGCCTCCAGCAGGGAGATCCTGCTTATAGTTGTCTTCAGACCGCATTGCCGTTGTTGGATTGAGTGTATGGGCACCAGTGAGGGAGATGCTGGAATTTCCGGCACGCAACACAGTCATCGCCACAGCGATTAACTACGTCGGGACCGCATGGGAAATCGATGGACGTCCGCAACGCGGTCGAAGCTGATGCCAATGGCCTGGCAGCGCTTGCTGACTCGCCCGTGGACGTGATGCGGAACCTGGTCCACGACCGGACGGTCCGGGTCGCGATCGCGAACGACGCGGAGGCCGCCGAGAACAGTCCGGCGGCGGACAGTGCTGAAACTCCGGGCACGTCGCCAGAGCAGGACGAGACGCCCTCACTCGTCGGGTTCGTGAGTTTCGACGTCCGCGGTGAGACAGTCTACGTTACCCAGATCGGTGGCACCGAACCGGCGTGTACACGCTTGCTCGAGGAGCCGATCGGCTTTGCGCGTCGTGAGGACATGGACGTGGAACTGCTGGTCCCCGAAGAGGAAGCTGCTGTCCGGCGGGCAGTCGAGGCCGCTGCGTTCACCGCTGTCGGCGACGGGCCGCGCTTTCTCGGGCAGTCGACGACCCGGTATCGCCTCGATCCAGGCGAGTGAGGCCGGCCAGGGCAGGCCAGATCAGCTAGAGGGTGGTATATACACGCACGGAGAAGGAAGGAACGCTCTTTACGCTCTGTGCGCGTGGCTAGAACATGCCACCAGGATACGACTTCGGCGACGAGCTCGAATCACAGACAGACACGTATCTCGATCACCTCAACGAGTGTGTCGGACTCCTGCCGGAGCTGCTCGAACAGTACGAGAACGACGAGGACTACGCGGAGACCGTCGACCGCATCGGCGAACTCGAGAGCGAGGGCGATCGGATGATTCGCTCGATTACGAGTTCGATCACCAACGCGGACCCGGAAGATATGGGGCTGTTGAACTCCCGAATCAACCAGAACCAGTCGGAACTCATCGAGTTCTACAAGGAAGTCGACTCGCTGGCGAACGTCACCGAATTGATCGCCGACGAGCTCTCGATGATGCAACCACCGACCGACACCGACTGCTATAGCGGGCTTCGAGAGATGGCCGAACACGTCGCTGATATGACCGAGACCCTAGAAGATGTCGTCGAGCGATTCGTTCACGGCCTCGGGACGACCAGTGGGTCAGACACGCTCTACGACGAGATCGAAGCCATCAGGGACATGGAGAGTCGGTGTGACGGGATCAAAAACGACGTCATCGAGACCGCATTCCGTGACGAAGAGACCGCCAAAGCGCTGATGTACCGGGAACTGGCGATCCGTTTCGACGACCTCGCCAACACGATGGAAGACGTCACCGACCGGATCATCGTCATCGCCAGTGACGAACCGAGCCTCGTCACCGAGATCGACCCTGCTGAAGAGTAAGAGCGGTGGTCCCGACCGTCGATCCGTCGAGGTCACGTGTAGAGCGGACGCGGCCGGCTGACTGAACATATTTCTGCACGTGGCACGTGGGTCAGATATGACATACGACAACAGTATCGCTGGCAAGCTTGAGACCGAAAGCCAAGAGACTGCAACAGGAGGGCGCTCCTACCGATGAGTCTCGATTTCGGCGGCGATCGAGCGGTCGTCGGGATGGTACACCTACCACCGTTGCCCGGTGCGCCGGCGTTTGACGGCGACAGGGACGCGATCCGAGAGACGATGGTGCGAGATGCCCGGCGCTTGGCCGCCGGCGGCGTCGACGCCGTGATGGTCGAGAACTTCGGTGATGCACCCTTCTATGCCGAAGACGTGCCAAAACACGTCGTCGCATCGATGACAGCTCTCGTCACCGACCTCCGTCGAGAGATCGACCTGCCCGTGGGCGTCAACGTGCTCAGAAACGACGCCGAAGCGGCGGTGTCGATCGCGGCAGCGGCCGGGGCGTCGTTCGTCCGCGTCAACGTCCACTCGGGTGCGCGCCTCACCGACCAGGGCGTCGTCACCGGGCGGGCAGCCGAAACAGTCCGGCTCCGTGAGCGCCTGGACACCGATGTCTCGATACTCGCGGACGTGGACGTCAAACACTCTGCGCCACTGGCCGACCGGCCACTCGAGGAAGAAATCGCCGAGCTGCTAGAACGAGGCCACGCTGACGGCGTCGTCGCGAGCGGGTCGGGAACCGGGGCCGAGACGGACCGCGACCATCTCCGTCGCGTCGTCGATGCACGCGACGAGCTCGGGGTTGATTCGCCGGTGTTCGTCGGGAGCGGCGTCACAGCGTCGACGGCGGCTGAGACGCTCGCTCTCGCCGACGGCGCGATCGTCGGCACCGCACTCAAGCAAGACGGAGAAACGACTGGGCCCGTCGACGAAGAACGGGTACAGCAGCTGGTCGAAGCGGCAAAAGCCGACGGCGACCGCTGATAGCCCAGCGCGCAAGCTGAGGGCTGGAGTTAGGGTTCGGGGAGGTCCTCGCGCGTGGGGAGCCCACCACGGGGACCCGAGGCGGTGCAGTTTTGGGCCGCCGCGGCCGCCGCGAGGCGGCCTGCGGCCGCGGCCGGATAGTCACCCAACACCCACGTATCGATCAGTGTCGCAGTGAACGCGTCACCAGCGCCGGTCGTGTCGACGACGTCGGCCTCGACAGCATCGACACGGTACAGTTCGTCCGCGGCGAGGTACGCTCCCTCTGCCCCGACGGTAACTGCAACCCGGTCGGCCCCGCGTGCGCACAGTCGCTCGGCGGCGTCCCGTGGACCCGTTCCGAGATACGACCGGGCAGCCACTTCCCCGACCACGAACAGGTCGGCGCTCTCGGTGAGACGATCGATCGTCTCGGGTGCTGTCCCACGACCTTCGAGCTCTTCGAGCGGGCCGGCGAGATCGAACGCGAGAGCGTCGAATACTCCCGATTCACGGAGGTCCAGAAGGTCAGTCACGACGGTATCGGGGGCGTAAGCACTCGTGAACACGCAGTCGGCCCCACGTAGCCGTTCGCGATCGGTCGCCCGAAGTCGCAACTGTGGCACGCTATTCCCCCCGGCGACGATCATACGGTCGCCGTCAGGCCCCCGGAGGACGAGCGTGTACGAGGACGTGCCATCGCCCTGCCGGACCCCAGAGGTGTCGACATCGTGATCGTGCAGGGAGCCAACGATGGTCTCGGCCGCGTCGTCGTCGCCGACCCGCGAGATGACCCCGACATCGTGATCGAGCGTCGCGAGGGCACAGCCGACGTTCGCGGCGACGCCACCGGCCCGCTCGAGAGAGTCGGTGGCAAAGGCCCCACCGTCCCGTTCGGGGAGGTTTGTGAGGGTGTAGACGCGATCGAGCACCGCGCTCCCGACCGTCAGTATCGAGGCCACGCTAGGCCACCCGCAAACAGTCCAAAGAGTATCGTGTCCGGTGAGTCGATCCAGAGACAGCGGCGGACCTAAACATATCTCAGTCCATGCGATCGCGTGACAAGAATCCGTCGACACCTTCCAGTCCCGGTCCTACAGACATTACATGAAGTCCGCGATTCCCGTCTGCTTGCTCGTATCTCTCCCACCTTTTTCCGCTCGGGGTCGCTCACTGCGTTCGCGACCGCTCGCGCAAAGATCTGGACCAAAAAAAACCATCCTCGCTTCGCTCGGATCGTACCGACTCCTCACATGAAGTCCGCGATCCCCGTCTGCTTGCTCGTATCGTCCTCGAAGACGCGCTTGATAGACCGATCGAGGATCTCAAGGCGTTGTTTCGTGTACTCTCTGGCACCGAACTCCTCGGCGACCCGCATCGCAGTGTCGATGTACTTGTTGACAGACCCCTCGTGGACGGTTAGGTTGACGTCGCCACCACACTGCGGGCACTCGCCCGTGAGCGGGACGCGGCGGAACTTCTCGCCACATCCCAGACAGCGGACGTCCTGGCGTGAGAAGGCCCGAAGGTTGCCGATCAGGTCCGGCAGAAAGTGATATTCGATAATCCGCTCGGCGACGTCACTCTCGTCGACCGCCCGGATTTTCCGGGAGAGTTCGAGCTGGGCGTCCATCTTTTCCTCCATCGATCCCAGCGTCTTGTACGCCGAGAGATCCGGACCCAGCGCGATATCGCTGGTGTCGTGGGTGTGGTTGAATCCAGTGTACTCGTCGTCGGTCCCCAGCGTGTCTTCGGCGATCGTGACGTCGACGTCTTCCGGATGGGCCATCTCCCGGGTGGCCTCGTACAGTTCCAGTGGATACTCTGCGACGATGTCGATGTTGTGGGCCTCGTCGTCGATCTCTGCGGGATCGATGCGGGAAGACATCACCAAGGGCGCGTCCATCCTGCCACCCCGCTGGTCGGGTAGGAATTTCCGGCTGAAGTTGATCAACCCGTCCATCAACAGCATGACGCAGTCTTCGTCACCGTCGCATTGGCCAGTATACAAATCATTTGCCACGAGCGTGTGCGTGTCCGAGACCGTCACCGAATACAGGTGATCAACGTCACTCTCAACGACTTGGATATCAGATACTTCGTCAAGCCAAACGTCGCCACCGTCACCGCAAAGTCGCTGTGTCCTGAGTTCAGTTGATTCTAAGGCTACGTCAAGCGCTTCTGACTTTCGAGGTAAGTGGAATCCGATCCGTTCGGCAAACCGCGCCGCGTTCTCGGAAGTGACTTTCACGACCCACGTCTCGAATTCCTGCTCTGTTTCATAGAAATCAGCGACCGCTCCGATTTGCGGGATCCGCGTTTCACGATAGATTTTGGGGACGATTTCGAATCGCTTCAGTGCCGCGACCAGGTCATCTTTGAGTCGATCACTTACCGTGTGCGCCCGAACTTCGATTCGATCACTGGACGCACTACCATCACCACTGAAATACGACGAGAGGAACGCACGAAGAACGCTATCCGGAGCGGTCAAAATGGATTCGGGGATCTGCTTACCATCAGCGGTGCTTCCGAGACCAAGTACCTCATCAAACAGAACAGCGACGAGACGGCTCGATACCGTCATTTTCCACTCGTTCTCTTCGTAGGCTTCAATCGATAGCGACTCATCGATAACCTGTCTGACCAACTCACGAGCAGACTCATCAGGGATACAAATCGTCGTCTGATAACAATCAGCGGTAGAGCGTGTGAAGCCTTCGGCAACGTAGTATCCTAAGAGCTTGGCGAACGGTTCATCGAGGTTGAGGTGTCGTGAGATCGTAGCCGAATCTTGTTTGACAGCTAGCTGAACATCAGAAGGAACTCGGCTAGGCACATCATCAAACAGTGTCGTCAAAACCGAAATCGGAACGCTGTCTCGGTTAACCCAATTGTAAACCGTTGAATCGCTTACTCCCAAGCACTCTGCGACTGGTTTGAGATACTGATCTGATTCTGTCGCTTCGTCGAAAAGTGATTTGATACGTTCGCTCCCCAAGCCACGAACCACTAACTCTTCGTTGGAGAGACGATCCAAAGCCATGAATTCCGAGAGCAAGTCGTACGTCTGGCGAGTACCCGCAATGTCGACCGATTTAGGCATGGGCAATCGGTCACCAGACGTTAGGTCACTCGCTGAGACTTCCTCCGAGCCGTCTTCCCATCGACGCATCGAGTGATCTGCTGAGACGGTGATTGTCCGTCCACTCTTCGTTTCGATTTTGAGGAGATGATCCGGAGCGGGATGCTTCGAAACAGCTTCGATCGGTTTTCGGACCGGTGTTCCGTCGCTGTCTATGGACGGGACATGAACGGTCCCTGGTAACTCTTCGACCAACGTTCCAAAGTCGTCCATTCTGGGATCGTCAAGCCGACTCTCTACCAGTTGTTCGATGGATTGGTATCGCGACTCACCGGACTCGTCTTCAAACCACACCTTGGTCTCCGGATGGAAGCAATTCCGGCGTTTCGCGGCGTGGAAGTACGGATGGGCATAACCCACGGCGGCCGAGGTGAAGCCGACGACGCGGCCGACAGTCGCCGCGCTGGTGTGGGGCGCCATTCCGAAGACGAGTTCGCCCACGAGGTCGTCGCGGTCCTCGAGTTCGTAGTAGGGGTCGAGCCCGTAGTAGGAGGTGAGCAAATCGTCGATGAAGGCCGCGGTCTTGAGCATGTGCTCGGCCGCCCCGTCCGAGAGGACGATATCCTGAACGTTGAGTTCGACTAGCTGGTCGTCGTGGACGAGGGGGTCACCACGAATGTCTTCCTCGTAGCCCAACTCGCGGAACTGCTCGGCGGTGACGTCCAGTTCTTCGGGTCGAACCGACGTGACAGGCAGATCCGTCATGTCATAGCGGACCGTCCCGTCTTTGAACGCGCTAACGTCGTGTTTGGCGCGCAAAACGCCTTTCTCCATCGGTTCGGGCGTCTTCTCTTTCGATGACAGCCCTTTGACGCCCTTGAGCACGTCGAAGGCAACCTCGCGTTCGCCGACGGCAGCCATGGCTTGCTGGTACTCCTGGCCGACGTCGATGACAGTTTGGCGGGTCGGCGAAGCCAGCGTCTCACAACCGGGACACTCCGCGCGGCCGGATTCGTCGGGTTCGACCTCCCGATCGCAGTCCGGGCAGACGTATACCGACTCGGTGACGCCACCACAGTCGGGACAGCGCGGTCGGTACGTGTCCGTGCCACACTCGACACAGCGGCGTCGGCCGACTTCGAGTTCGACTTCGCCCGGGACATCGCTCATCTCGTCGGCGTGGCCAGCGGCCTTGGCGACGTCGCGCTGGTTGCCGCCGGCCTCGCCGATGGGGAACAGCGTGTGGACGGCCGGGGACAGTTCCCGTTCCTCTGATTTCTCCGGTCGACCCATCCGGTTGCCGATCCGGGTCGGTGCACGCTCGCGTACTTCGAAGGGCGCGATCTCGTTGATCGCTCGAACAGCATTCTCGCCGTCAGCGTACTCACGGGCGCGCGGGGAGAGGTCTCCGAGCGTCCAGGATCTCGACAGGTCGTCGTCGAAGCCAAGTGTCTCGACGAGTGGTCGCCAGGTCGGAACGAGTATCGAATCGTCTGTCTGGGTGTGTTCGACCAGGAGTGATTCGAGCGTATGTTGGACGACATCGGTCCGATCGAGTTTGAGATCGCCGGTCGTCGCATCGGCCGGCTGTCGCCCTGCCATCGCGGCACCGTCACCGGTACCGACCTCGCCTTCGGCGATGGCCACAGCCAGGGCGTCGATCGCCTCGACACTGACGTCGTGATAGAGGTGGGTGTATTTCGGGTGCAACGGCGCATCGTACGTTCGCGCCCACTCCAAGGCCTGTTCGGGAGCGGGATCGGCGAGATCGATGTTGACGGAATCGGCCATCGCCTGGACGTCCGCTTCGGTTTCGGCGAACTCCTGGCGCCACCACTCGACGGTGTAGGATGCCGGTGCGAGTGGGTGATTGTTCTCGACGAACTCGCCGTAGTTGACCAGATACTCTCCCAGATCGAGAACTTTCTCGACGCCGTTGCGAACTTCGAGTGCTTCTGCCGGGTCGTCGATGCGTCGAACGTCACCGTTTGCCAACCGGACTGTCGGCCCTTCGATCGTGTCGACGGGAACGATCCCGGCGGCCTTGCCCGGTCGCTCGGTCTTGATCTGGGTCCCCGTCGCGAGAAAGTCATCGACCAGGTGCATGGTCGCCGGATGGACTCCAGCGGTCGCATTGCCATGATTGCGCGCGCGTCCATACCGCAGTCGAAACCCACCTTGTTCGCTCGGATGGGAGAAGACTGGTCTCCCGGCTATAAGATCTCTAAGGTATTTTTTAGCCGGTTCTGCACGCGGTGGACCGTCACTTTTTTCGCCGTCTTCTACCCCCTTTGTTTCGTCTGGAGTATCGCTCTCTTCGTCGCTATCCGCTGGGGCATCGTCCGACTCGTCGTCGCCGATCGTGCCGTCGATGAGAGCCTGCAGCCAGGGCCATTCGAGTTCTTCGAGTTGGCGCGTGTAACGCTGAATCTTGGGTGCTTTCAGAGCGATCCCTTCCGCGAGGACGAGACACATCCCGCCCCGAGAACTGTTCGAGTCGACGCGTTCGAGGTCGCGATACCCCGAAACCTCCTCGTCACCCGTGGCCTCGCCGTCGAGCATGATCGGCATGTGCTCGGCGATGTGACGGGTCTCCTTTTCCTTTGGCGAGTACTGCAAGCCCGTGTTTTCGTCGTAGAGGTCGATTTCCTCGACGTAGCGGCCGATTTCGTCCTCACGAGCGCGATACTCGTCGATATCGAGTAGCGTCCGGGCGTAGTCGGCAACCAGCACCGAGAGGGCCTGAGCGGTCCCGCCGGCCGAGCGAATCGGGCCGGCGTAATAGACGTTGACGAACTCCGTGCCGTCGTCGTTTTGCAGGATTTCGACGCGATCGATGCCCTCGATCGGGGCAGCGACGACCCCCTCAGTGAGCAAGGCGACGGCCGTCCGGACCGCGCCTTCGATCTTGCCGGCCTTCGTGTCGTAGTCACCGACCGAGCCTTCGACGAAATCCTCGACCAGTGCGAGAGCGGCCTCCTCACGGGACATCTCGCCTTCCAGGTCACGGACGCGCTCGGCAACACCGTCGATTCCGAGGATATTCTCAACTCGGTCGGCCATGTCCTTGGCGACCGGGATCTCGACGTCTGTCGTCGGATCGTCGCCACGCTGTCTGGCCTCGCGGGCGACGGCCATGGCCGCCTCGAGTTCGTCTTCCAGGGTTTGAAAGTAGCGTTCGTCAGCCTCGCGCATTTATATCTCCCTGTCGCTGGGCATCTACAGCTCCCAGAGGTCCAGATCGGTCGGTTCGTCGTGTGTCCTGACGAGCGGTTCCTCGAACGTCCTGACGTAGAGTTCACCGGCGAAGGTCGTCGCTGCGTCGAGGTGGCCGGCCAGGGTCGTCCCGTCGCGCCGCGAGAGCACGGCGTGGGTGTGGGCGAACGGCTCACCG
This sequence comes from Halorhabdus sp. CUG00001, assembly GCF_009797925.1. Taxonomy (NCBI): domain Archaea; kingdom Methanobacteriati; phylum Methanobacteriota; class Halobacteria; order Halobacteriales; family Haloarculaceae; genus Halorhabdus; species Halorhabdus sp. CUG00001. The sequence continues at coordinate 2,031,229 of NZ_VOLB01000001.1, read as the reverse complement.
TCCAGATTCGAGAGGTTGCCAACACAGGTGGCGACTTCCAGTGGCTCCGCGAAGACAGCCTCGTCGTACTCTTGGCGTTCCTGATCGTAATACCAGATCGTCGCATCTTCGACAGCACCGAGGCCGAAGAAAAACGCGGCCTCGATCCCTTCCTCGGCGGCAAACTCCTCGATCTGGGCGCGCCAGTCCTCGCCGTGGGCCAGCCGGGCGACGAACTCGCGCGAACCCGCGACTTCCCGATAGTGCATGTGACTACCCACGGCGAGGATGACAAAAAGGGTTGCTGACGGGGTGTCGCGAGTGCGTCTCGAGGTTAATCCCGCCAGTCACCGGGAACCTGGATGCGATAGCGGCCGTCTTCCTGGAGAGCGATGATGTACTCGTCGCGCTCGTACAGCTCCATCAGGTTGAGTTCGTACTGCCCGGGCTCGACGATACGGATGGACTCGAACTGGTCGTTGAGTTCTGCCCGAAGGGTTTCGAGATCGGGGCGTTCGTCTTGGGGTTGGTCGGCGGGGGCCTCAGCGCTCGCTGTGGCACCGGGAGACGATCCAACGGCGAGGTCCGCGTCGCCGGGTGTCTCGGGAAGCTCGTCCGGGTTGACCACCGCCGACCGTGCGGACGCCTGAGCGGCATCTTCCGTGTTAGTTGTCACTGGGTCACGCCGAGGAGTCCCCGACTCCATTTCGGAGACAGCCGAGCTGGTTTGCGATTCGTCGGCTGTTGTCGTCTCGTCAGGAGCCGACGCAGGGGGGTCCTCGGGCGATGGTGACGCCGTTTCGTCCGCTGCGGACGGCGACAGTGGATCGGCCGCTTCCGGAGCGGTCCCCGCACTGTCGGGGTCGGAGCCGACGATATCCCGGACAGTCGCCGCAGCACTGCCAACGGTCCGAGCAACGGTACCATCGGGGGTCGACCGATCGGGCGTTTTCTCCGGCGGGTCGGCCGCTGGAGCCGAGTCGGGATCGGCACCGTCCGGGAGAAACTGGAAGGTGTTACCACCGCAGCTGGGACAGCCCGACAACATCTCCGTCGAGCCGTCCGCGAACGTCGTGCCACAGTCCGTACACTGATGGGGCATTATTTCCGGGAGACGAGGGCGCTGATGAGAGTTTCGTCCTTGTGGAGTGTCTCGATCTGATTGGCCGGCCCGATCACCGTCAGTTTCTTCGTCGACTCTCTGCCCATGAGCCGATCGAGAAAGCTCTGATCGGCCGCCTCCGAGCGTGGATAGGTCTCGATTTCGATCCCGTTGAACTCGTCGGGACTGATCTCGGTCATCGTCACCTCGATGAGTTTCGATTCCTCGTCTGGCGTCAGGCCTTCCTCTAAGACGACGATGTTGCCGTCCCGGACGCCATCGAGGATCATCCGAATCTTCTCCATGCTCGCCAAGCCGTTCATCCGCTCGGCACTGATAAGGTCGATCTGGACGCCCTCGTCCGGTTGTTTGACTTCAGCCATCACAGATCACCCGAAGTACTCCGCGATCTTGTCGTAGACTTCGTCCATGTTGTCACCCTCAAGGGCCGACAGCGGGACCGTCTCGTGTTGGGGGAACGCGTTGCGGATCCGCTGGACGGAAGACTCTTCGAGGTCGATCTTGTTGGCGAAGATCAACACCGGGAGATCCTGACTCTCGATGATCCCAATGAGCATCGTGTTGACCTGGGTGAAGGGGTCTTTCGTCGAGTCCAAGACGTAGATAACGCCGTCGACGTCCTCACGGAGCCAGTGCATCGCCTCGGCGACACCCTCGGTGGCTTCCCGTGAGCGACGGACGGCATCGTCTTTCTCCATGTCGTGATCGAGGAATTCGGTGTAGTCGACTTTCGTCGTCACCCCCGGCGTGTCGACGATATCGATCTGGACGGATTTGCCGTCCCGCTCGATCTCGACGTTCTCCTTGCGGCGAGCACGCCTGGTTTCGTGTGGAATCGCGCTCTCCGGCCCGACGGCGTCGCCGGTCCAATCACGCGCAATGCGATTGGCCAGCGTCGTCTTCCCGGCGTTGGGGGGACCGTAGATCCCGATACGTTTCGGATCCTGTTCGGAGAACAGGCTCGATGCGGCACGCGAAATGCTGTCTTTGAGTTCTGTGAGCAGGCCCATCCTATCCTCCCGCGCCCGAGCGAGTCGGGGCATCTGCCCGAACTACCTTCCTGAATCCACTTAACTGTACGTCAGACATATATAACTTCTCCGAAAGCTAATGGCAAGAATTTAGATCCGAGCGATCCTGAGCTGGGCGATTGCGGGAAGCGATCGGATCGAGATTCACCGGAAAGTGACTATCGGTCCGGGTGTGGTCCGATAGAGAAGAGTTGGCTGTCCAGTTAGAACGGTGCCCTGTGAGATAGTTACCCAAACGAGACTGGCACGAAACTGGCGAAGGTACCTACGGTATACTGACGAGAGTACTCGCTACACCCCCCACCCCTTCGTTTCGACTGGAACACCCCGAGATGGTGGATGGGCGGTCGTGAGTTGCCGGGTTACACGATCGATTTGGGGGAGATACCGTCACGAGTCCACTCTAGCGCGATGATACTTTCGACGATGGTCCCGAGGATAACGATGCGTTCTTGCAGTGGAAAGAGGTAGATGGCAACGTCGAGTGGAACTAGATTCCAGTAGTGTGTGTTCTAAGCAGGAACGAGTGTTCTAGCCATGCGGAGTATCTCTAGGGATTAATAGGTCCGTAACAACAGTGATAGATCACTCCACAACAAGTACTGTTTTTAGTGGTTTACGGGTTTTGTTGTATTTCCATTTATTTAAAACCCTGCCATACTAGTTGAACTCGTTGTCGTCGCTGTCCCCCCACCCTCTCTTGAGAGTTGTTCCAGTCGAAACGAAGGGGTGTGGGGGGTTCCGCTGTTGTATGCGATTAGTGACCTACGACCATACAGGATTTGACCGTCTGTCCATCCCCCATCTACTGACGTCCAATTGGTGAAATCTCTGTGCTATCTGGGCCCGATGTGTCTTTCCGGCTCGAAGCAACCGAAATTTTTAATACTCTCTCTCCCACCGGTTCGTGTGGTTCAACTGCACTGGCCGCCAATCTACGATCACCAGATACGGCGGCTCTCAGCCGTCTCTACCGAATATATCGGTTACGCGTGCTGATTTCCACCCGAAAAGGGGGCCTCTCGCCATGGAAGACACGGACGATACAGACGCCGACGCAGACGAGCATCGCACGAGCGACCAACACGACCAGTCGACTGCGCTGTCTCCGTCGGACGATGCGGAGCAACTATCAATGGAGTCATCCGACCGCGAAACCCGATCGGATCTCCTCGACGAGCTCGTCTTGGAGGAAGAATCCGATACGGACGAGGCCTCGCGTGGTCTGTTCGACGATTTGCTCAGCGGCGAGCCGATTTTCGAGAACAAGGAAGTTCTCAGACCGTCTTACACACCTCGAAAGCTTCCCCACCGCGAAGAACAGATCAACAATATTGCGACCATCCTCGTCGCTGCCCTCCGTGGGGATACACCCTCGAACATTCTGATCTACGGGAAGACGGGAACCGGCAAAACGGCCAGTGCAAAGTTCGTCAGCGAAGAACTCGAGCGCACGTCACAGAAATACGAAGTCCCCTGTGAAGTCCAGTACATCAATTGTGAGGTGACCGACACCCAATATCGGGTGCTGGCTCAACTCGCCAACAAGTTCATCGAGCAAAACGAGGCCCACATCGACGACCGGATCGACGACTTGACCGGGAAACGAGAGCGCGCCGAATCGGACCCCAACGCACTCCAAGACCTTCAGTTCGAGTCCGTCGAGGAAATCGATGCCGAAATCGAGTCGCTCCGTGAGGATCGTGACAGCTTCGAGGAGGTCCCGATGACGGGGTGGCCGACCGATCGTGTCTACAACACGTTCTTCGATGCTGTCGATTACACCGAACGCGTCGTCGTTATCATGCTCGACGAGATCGACAAACTCGTCGAGAAGAGCGGTGACGACACGCTGTATAACCTCTCGCGGATGAATTCGGAACTGGAGTACTCCCGCGTTTCGATCATGGGGATCAGTAACGATCTGAAGTTCACCGACTTCCTCGACCCGCGTGTCAAGTCGAGCCTCGGCGAGGAGGAGATCGTGTTCCCGCCCTACGACGCCAACCAGCTCCGGGATATCCTGCAGGCCCGCTCGAACGTCGCGTTCAAAGACGGCCCACTCTCGGATGATGTTATCCCGCTGTGTGCCGCTTTTGCGGCCCAGGAACACGGCGACGCTCGTCGGGCGCTCGATCTGCTGCGGACGGCCGGTGAATTAGCCGAGCGCGACCAGACCGATATCGTGGCAGAAGATCACGTCCGCCAGGCCCAAGAGAAGATCGAACTCGATCGTGTCGTCGAAGTCGTCCGGACGCTGCCTACCCAGTCGAAACTCGTCCTCTATTCGATCATCCTGCTCGAGAAAAACGGCGTCCACAACATCAACACCGGCGAAGTGTACAATATCTACAAGCGACTGTGTGAGGAGATCGACGCCGATGTCCTCACGCAGCGTCGGGTCACTGACCTCATTTCCGAACTCGACATGCTGGGTATCGTCAACGCTGTCGTCGTTTCGAAGGGCCGGTACGGTCGAACGAAAGAGATCAGCCTCTCGGTGCCCATCGAAGAAACCGAGACCGTCCTCCATTCGGATTCACGCCTGGGCGATATCGAAGACGTCCAGCCGTTCATCCAGGCGCGGTTCGACCAGTAAATTCTCGAGGCGACGGCTTTCGAAGCTCACCTTCCAGTCGCGTTGCTCGTCGTGGCACTGCCAGCGCCCGAGAGCAATCGAACCTGGCCGAGCCATGGAATTCGTTTCTCGGCAGTCCCCATGATCCAGGCCGGCTTGACTGGTTCACTGAGCCCATTTCCACCCATCACTTGGTCGTATAAATCGTTCGTGACTGGATTGTCGCCTTTCGTGATGAACCCGGCGTGTGGGGCCGGACAGTAATTTAGCTCCTCGCAGTTGTCCGCGTTCCCGCGATAGTCGGGGTCTGCCCGATCGTACCAGTTTTCGCCGTCCTCGACCCAGAACATCGCCCGATGGATGATCGGTGTCTCTCCTTGGTCGCCGTTGGGCTGATAGACGATCACGTCACCGTACTCCCCGAACATCCGGTAGCCCGTCTCGGCCCCTGCGGCGGCACTGACAACGCCACTCTCGCGTTCAGCTCCAGGCCCGGGGAATCGCTGCTCTTCCATGACGAACACGAGATCGCCCTTCTGCATGTGTGGGTTCATGCTGCCACTCTCGATGGCGACCAAGGGCGGCCAGACGCCACTGGCTGCAAACAGGAGCCCGCCGATGGCCGCGACGACGAAGATGCTGCTCGCGATGTCGAAGAGATAGCGCAAAATCCGATCGGCGCGTGTCGCTGTGTGCTGACTTCCCCGTGTTTCGGGTGGCCGATTCCCCGGGCCGCCCGAGCCAGGGTGGGTCCGGTCCCGGTCGACACGCGGCTGTCGGTCGTCCCCACGGCCCGAGACGCCGTCGTTCTCACGGGAGGGTTCGTCGTATCGTCGGTCCTGGGTGCCCTCCGGATACGTCCGATCGCGGTCAGACCTGGGAGGATCCCCGTGGCGATCGACTCGGGGGCCAGTCTGCTCGGTGTCGTCGGAGGGCTCACTCATCGCACCCTTCCTTTGGCCCCGACAGTAACAATTCTTCCCTTCCCGGACCGTGGCCGCCCAGTCACTGATCCCGTCTCGTCCCGACCGGCACGGTCCACCGACGGCCGGGATCGGCCCCGACCGCCATCCTTTTGCTGACCGGGTGCCCGAGTGGGACTGTGCCTCGCGAGACGCCCGCCAGAATCGTCACCGAACTCGCCAGTCGCGGGTACAACGCGGATCGAGAAGCCGTGACGATCTTGGCGGACGCAGCCGACACTGACGCCGCGATCGAAGACGCACTCGAAGCCGTCCCCGATACGGCAATCAAGATCACTGTCGAGCACGCCCGCCAGGCTGTCACTGACTCCCGCCCTGCACCGGATTCTCCCGTCGTCGATGCCGATAGTACTGACGGTGAACATCCCGCTTCGGATCAGCCGCCGTCGACCCCCTCCGTTTCACCTGCAGACGCCGAGTCATCGTCTGTCGACGGCAGCGAGAGCTCTCCAGTCGAAATGGAGGGGGTTGCTGGCGCGAGTACTCGGGATCCGATCGAGCCCGCAATCGCCGGCGACGTGACCGGTCGCTCTACTGGGACGGGAGAGTACACCGACTTTCTGGCTGTCTTTCGGGACCGCTATGAGCGCCTGTCCCGGCAACTCCGCGGGCGGGTCAACCACCGGCCGACCAACGCCGTCGAATCCATGCCGGGCGGGAGCGAGGCCGCGATCGTCGGCATGGTTGCGGATATCCGGTCGACGGCCAGTGGCCACTGGCTGATCGACCTCGAAGACACCAACGGGACGTTTCCCGCGCTCGTGATGAAAGATCGGGACTTTGCCGCCCTCGTCGACGAACTCCTCTACGACGAGATCATCGCCATCGAGGGGACGTTGGCCGACGACGGCGGGATCCTGTTTGCAGATTCGATTCACTTCCCCGATATCCCGCGGACGTTCGAACCGTCGACGGCCGATCGCCCGGTGAGTGCGGCACTGATCAGTGATCTGCACGTCGGCAGCCAGGAATTCGACCGGACCGCCTGGCAGGAGTTTGCCGATTGGCTCCACGAACCCGAGGCCAGTCACGTCGAATATCTGCTGATCGGCGGCGACATGGTCGAAGGCGTCGGCGTCTATCCCGACCAGGACGAGGAACTTGACATCATCGACATCTACGAGCAGTACGAGACCTTCGCCCAACACCTCAAAGACGTGCCCGGCGACATGGAGATCGTGATGATCCCGGGCAACCACGACGCCGTCCGCCTGGCCGAACCCCAGCCAGCCTTCGACGAGGAACTCAGAGAGATCATGTCGGCCCACGACCCGACGATTACGGGCAATCCCTCGACGGTCACGATCGAGGGCGTCGACGTCCTCATGTATCACGGCGTCTCTCTCGATGAGGTGATTGCCGAACTGCCCGAGGACAAAGCCAGCTACGACGAGCCTCACAAGGCAATGCGCCAGCTGCTCAAAAAGCGCCACGTCGCCCCGCAGTTCGGTGGCCACACGCGCATTGCGCCGGAGGAACGTGACTACATGATCATCGAGGACGTTCCGGATATCTTCCACGCTGGACACGTCCACAAACTCGGCTACGGCACCTATCACAATGTCTTGACGATCAACAGCGCCTGCTGGCAACGCCAGACCAGCTTCCAGGAGAGTGTCAACATCGACCCGGACACTGGATACGCGCCGATCGTCCACCTCGATTCCTTAGACGAGAGTGACGCCGGCGAGTTCCTGACGATCAGGACGTTCGGGTAACTGTTGCTGTGTCGCAACGGTCTCGTCGACGACTTTCGATACCGGCGAATCTCGACGGCTGTCGCCGACGGCGGCCAATCGGGGGGTTGGTACCGCACTTATACAATGGACGGTGCCGTAGATCCGAGCGCTATGAGCGACGACGATCGCGGCTTCCACACGGACGCATTGCACGTCGGGCAAGAAGAGCCCGACGCGGCGACGGGCGCGCGCGCCCCGCCGCTCTACCAGACGACCAGTTACGTCTTCGAAGACAGCGAGGACGCGGCCGAGCAGTTCGCCTTAGAGAAAGACGGCCACATCTACTCGCGGTTGATGAACCCGACCAACTCCGTTCTCCAGCAGCGCCTGGCGAAACTCGAAGGCGGGGTCGGTGCCGTCGCGACCGCCTCGGGGATGGCCGCCCTCAATTTGGCCACCTTCCTGCTGGCGGACGTCGGTGACAACGTTGTCACCGCCTCGGCGCTGTACGGCGGGACCTACACCTACTTCACCCACACCGCACCACGCAACGGTGTCGAAGCCCGATTCGTCGACACGCTCGATTACGATGCTTACGAGGAGGCGATCGACGAGGACACCGCCTACGTCCACTTCGAGACGATCGGCAATCCGGCGCTGGTGACGCCGGACATCGAGCGCATCGCCGACATCGCCCACGACCACGGCGTTCCACTCTTTGTCGATAATACCTTCGCGACGCCGTATCTCGCGAATCCGATCGAACACGGCGCCGATCTCGTCTGGAACTCCACGACGAAGTGGATCCACGGCTCCGGCACGACCGTCGGTGGTGTTCTCGTCGACGGTGGCTCGTTCCCCTGGGACGAGTACGCCGAGAAGTACCCCGAGATCGCCACAGACAACCCAGCCTACCACGGGGTCAACTTCAGCGATCGATTCGGCGAGGCCGCGTTCACTTACGCTGCGATCGCGCGCGGTCTCCGTGACTTGGGCAACCAGCAGGCCCCCTTCGATGCCTGGGAGACCATCCAGGGCCTGGAAACGCTGCCGATGCGGATGGACCGCCACTCAGAGAACGCACTCGCAGTCGCCGAGTTCCTGGCCGACCACGACGACGTGGCGTGGGTCAACTACCCCGGCCTCGAGAGTCACGAGACCCACGACAACGCCAGCAAGTATCTCGAGGGCGGCTACGGTGGGATGATCACGTTCGGCCTCGAAGAGGGCTACGAGGCCGCTCGTAACACCGTCGAGTCGACCCAACTCGCCAGCCTGCTGGCGAACGTCGGCGACGCCAAGACGCTGATCATCCATCCTGCCTCGACGACCCATCAACAACTGACCGACGAGGAGAAGGCTGCTGCCGGCGTCACCGACGACATGGTGCGGCTGTCGGTCGGTCTCGAAGATCGTGACGACATCATTCACGATCTCGAACAGGCCATCGCCTGGTCGACGCGCTGAAAACGGCACGCGACTGTCTCGGCCCGCTGAGGGACAACTGCTTTTCTGAACGCTGTTAAGTCACTTTTTCGGAAGATTCATACTCGCGGTTGTGTTCCGATCACGTACGATGCCGGTCATCGACGCCGGAGCCACAGAGACGGATCCCGAGACGACCCGGACCGCCGTCACTCAGATTTTCACGACGGTCGCCGCAACAACTCCCGCCATCAGGGACGCGCTCGGATCCAACCGGCACGCAGTCGACTCCACCAATCCTAGCGGCGAGATCCAACTGGCCGCAGACACCTTCACGGATCGCGTCCTCGAAGAGCGCTTGCTCGCCCTTGAGGGCGTCGGTGCCTACGCCAGCGAAGAACGTGAGGGGGTGATCGGCGACGGCGACGGGCTCTCGGTCGCAGTCGACCCGCTCGATGGCTCGGGCAACCTGGCCTCGAACAACGGCCTCGGCACGGTCGTCGGGATCTACGACGCCCCCCTTCCCGCGGCAGGGGCGGACCTGATCGCCGCGGCAGTCGTCACCTTCGGCCCGACGACGGTGATGATCACTGCTCGTAACGACACGGTGACGGAGTATCTGCTCGAAGGCGGGACGCCGACGGTCTTGCGTTCGGACGTGACTCTTCCCGACGAGCCGAGTATCTTCGCCCTCGGCGGTCGCGAGTGGGAGTGGGACGCGGACTTCCAGGCTTTCGCCGACGCGATCCGCAGCCAGTACAAACTCCGGTATACCGGCGCCGTGATCATGGATCTCCCGCGCATTCTCGAAAACGGCGGTATCTACGCGTACCCGTCGGTTTCGTCCCATCCCAACGGCAAGCCACGCCACCAGTTCGAAGCAGTCCCAGTCAGTTATATCGTCGAAGCCGCCGGTGGGGCCTCTTCGGACGAATCCGGTTCGTTGCTCTCCTCTGCTGTCGATGACCTCCACGCTAGGTCACCGCTGGCGATCGGCAACGAATCGCTGGTCGAGCGTTTCGAGGACGCCCGGTGAGTCCGCGCTTCGACACCAGCCGCTATCGGTTCGCGTAACTCTGGGGTTGTCCTGGTAGTTGCGCCCGATGGGTAACGCTGAGGACGGTTCCGGCCCCACCGTACCGGACGGACACTCGCCTCTTCTCGACGTCGTTCGGGAGCCGGACAACCGATCACGGTTCCACTGCGCGCGCGAGCCTATTCGCTGTCGATCGCCGAATCTATGGGACGACAACTCATTCCAACCCTCTCAAAAAGACGTCGAATACCTACTTCGAAATTTTATTTTTCGAGATCTTTTGCAAACTGAAGACGGACACAATCGTCTCTCACAGTATCACGCGGGAATCTTCAGAGGGCTTAACCGTGTCAATTGGCGAGCGCGGGACTGTATGTCGACGACAGCCGTGCACAACATATTGAGTGGCGACGGAGATCGATTCGTGTATCTCGTCTCCGCGATGGCAGCCTTGAACGGGCTGTTGTTCGGATTCGATACAGGCATTATTTCCGGGGCGATCTTATTCATCAACGAGAGCTTTTCGATGTCGCCTCTGGTCGAAGGCATCGTCGTCAGTGGTGCGATGGCCGGGGCGGCGACTGGCGCGGCGCTGGGCGGCCGACTCGCCGATCGACTCGGCCGCCGTCGGCTGATCATGCTGTCGGCCGGCGTGTTCTTCGCCGGTTCGTTCCTGATGGCGATCGCACCGACGGTGCCCGTCCTCGTGGCCGGCCGACTGATCGACGGCCTCGCGATCGGTTTCGCCTCGGTCGTTGGCCCGCTGTACATCTCCGAGATCGCGCCGCCACGGATCCGGGGCGCTCTCACCTCGATGCACCAGCTGATGGTCACGATCGGCATCCTCTCGTCGTACTTCGTGAACTACGCCTTCGCCGGCAACGGGGCGTGGCGCTGGATGCTCGGGGCCGGGATGGTCCCCGCGGTCATCCTCGGGATCGGCGTCCTGAAGATGCCCGAAAGCCCGCGGTGGCTCTACAGCCACGGCAAGCCAGAACGTGCCAGGGCTGTCCTCAATCGCACGCGACAGGGCGACGTCGAACAGGAACTCAGTGAGATCAAAGAGACCGTCGAGCGCGAGTCCGGGTCGAACCTCCGGCAGCTGCTTGAACCGTGGCTGCGCCCGGCACTCGTCGTCGGGATCGGCCTCGCAATTCTCCAGCAGATTACCGGTATCAACGCCGTGATGTACTACGCGCCGACGATCCTCGAATCGACCGGCTTCGGGAGTGCGGCCTCGATTCTCGCGACCGTCGGGATCGGCGTCGTCAACGTGGTGATGACTGTCGTCGCGATGATGTACATCGATCGGGTCGGCCGCCGGGCGCTGTTGCTCGTCGGGACTGCCGGCATGACGGTCACGCTGGCGATCCTCGGGGTCGTCTTCTACCTGCCGGGTCTCTCGGGCGTGCTCAGCATCACCGCGACTGTCTGTCTCATGTTGTATATCTCCTTTTTCGCGATCGGGTTGGGCCCGGTGTTCTGGTTGCTCATCTCGGAGATTTACCCGCTTGCTGTCCGCGGGTCGGCCGAAGGGATCGCGACGGTCACCAACTGGGTCGCCAACCTGGCGGTCGCCCTCTCGTTCCCGATCCTGACTGCCAACGTCGGGCCGTCGGCGACGTTCTGGCTGTTTGGCGTCTTCAGTGCCGTGGCATTCGCGTTCACCTTCAAGCTCGTCCCCGAGACGAAGGGACGGACCCTCGAAGCCATCGAGAACGACCTCCGGGATAATATCTCGCTGACGGACTGACGTCGACGCGATTCAGCCGCCCGATATCGGGTATTCGACACCGACGCGTTCCCCCAACGCTGGGCACGACCCCGCCGTCTCCTCGCGGTCATTCGACAGCGACGGTTCCGGTCTTGCGTTTCTCGTGTGCCGGCCACACGCCGACGACAGTGCTGGGTGTGGGTCGCAACGTCTATGCCCGTTGGACGGCCCTAGATACGTATATGAGCGACTTCGACGAGGAAGCCGAGCGGGAACGACTCCGCGAGCAGTACGAGCAAGAGCAACGCAAGCGCGAGGCGACCGAACACATGAGTGACCTCCTGTTGAAGGGAGCGACGATGACCGACGCCCACTGTGATGCGTGTGGCGACCCTATTTTCCGGTACGACGGCCAGGAGTTCTGTCCCACGTGCCAGCAACCGGTCGGGGCCGAGGACGGGGCGTCGACCGACGAGCAGACCGACCAGCAGGCCCAATCCGCGGTCGACAGCACTCAAGCCGAAACGGACCACCCGAGCTCAACAGAGCACTCCGGTCCGGAGGCACAACCCGACGCCGCCGGTCAACCAACGGGACAGGGGCCGGCCGACGACCAGCGACCGTCAGCCCACGCGTCGACGGGCGATCGACCTGCCAACAGCGGGTCGGAACCGGATCCCGGTCGGGTCGAAGTGCCGACAGTCGACCCCACGACCGGTCGCGAGCAGGCCGAACGCGTGTCTGAGACGCCCGCAGGCGACCTCCAGACGGCCCGTCAATCGTTGCTCAGGACGCTGGCGACGTTCTCCAAGCAGGCCGAAGCGACTGACGACCCACGGCGGGCCCGAGACGCACTTGAAGCCGTCAGCGAAGCCGCGGACGCGCTGGCCGCACTCGATCAGGTTCGCTGACGGTCGCGCACGTTCGCTGATTCGCTCCTCTCCCTCTCCTTGATTCAATTCCTCTCAGTGCGCATTCGCTGCTCGCCGATTGCTCGCAGTAAAAATGCTACGGGCCGGATGGGAATTGAACCCGATGCCAGACGCGCTCACTACGTTGTGCCCGTTTGCCGTGATTCAATTCCATCATAGCGTATTCGTCGCTCGCGGTATGCTCGCGACAGAATACTACGGGCCGGATGGGAATTGAACCGGAACCAGAGGTTCCTGCTCGCTCCGCTGCGCGGGCTGCCACTGGTAGGGTTCAATTCCCTTGGCCGCATAGCTCCTCACGTCCGTTCGTCGCAATAGCGGGCCGGATGGGAATTGAACCCATGACCGTCTGGTTAAAAGCCAGACGCTCTGCCTGACTGAGCTACCGGCCCTCATCAGAGTCTGGGGGAGTCGCCGGCTAAGTCCTTACGGTTGTCGACGGTCGGACGCACCGACCGCGTCGTAATGTTCAGCCAGTGCCACAGCGATCAACTCGCCCGGTGACTCGTCCGCCAGTGACGCTCGCCGTCTGAGTTCGCAATACGCGTCGGTCGGGAGTGTTACACTGATCTCGCCCAACCGGTAGCCGGCACTCGCGAGTGCAGCCACTGGACTCGTCCCCTCGTTGATGTCACTCGCAAGCGAGCGCACCTCCCGGACGGTCAGTCCGTGATCCAGAACGGCAAACGCCAGGAGGAAGCGAGCGGTGCCACCGACGCGGGCGATATGCTTGGCCGCTGTCGGGGCGATTTCGCCTTTGGCGACGTGTCGCCGGATCGAGCGCGGCAGGTCGTGGACCCGGGACCACTTCCGGACGAACGAGACTGTGGTTTCGCCGCCGGCGCGTTCGGCAGCGGCCTTGTAGGAGCCGACGCCTCTGACCAGTGCCGCACAGGCGGCCGCACCGCGGAGCATGTACACGCTGTCTTCGTCGCCGACGGTGTTCTCGGCGAACGCACGGACGGTCTCGGCCGCCTCTCGCACGCTCTGTGGGTCGTCCGGATCGAACTTCACGGCCCGGTCAGCGTGCTCGCCGGTCGCGTCCGGGTCGCCACGAATCACCGGCTGGCCGACTGGTGATTCGCGGTCAGTTGGCAGGTCCGGCTCCGGCGTCTCGTCGCTCATTCGTGTGCGTTCCAGGGTATGCGGGGGTAAAAACGTCCGGTCGCCGGTCACTCGCGGGCGGCTTCGGCCTCTCGCTCCTCGGAGAGGTGCTCCCACACTTCGGCACAGCCACACCCATCCTCGACGTTGTCGAGGTGGTCGGTCTCCGTCTCACTCATCTGTCGATCCCTCCAGTCCGTGTTGGCCACGCCCAGCCGTGCCGGCGGCCGAGGCCTGTGGGACACTCACGTCGGCACTCTCGATCATCACTCTTCCATACCAGTCACAGGCGTATAAGGCCCCTCGCAGTGGTAATCACTACCCGAACTCCCGTCTAGGCACAATATCTGCCGCTATCAGTGACACAACACTCACCGCTGCTTGCCAGCGCTGGCCGCCGGGATGGCGACCCATTGGCGATACGCACTCGGCGAGCCCGTCCAACTGGCGGCGATGCTTGTCCGGGGCGACGCCTACACCAACGAGGCCCACGAACGTCCGCCAATGACGACTGCCGTGCGGATCTTAGACGACGGCGCCTGGATCAGCGTCGACGACGAGCGCGTCGTCTCCGTGAGCGAACTCTGGCAACTCGCCGACCACGACGTCTGTGGCTGTGAGACGGCTGACTTTCTGATCGAGGGATTCGTCGACGTCGACGCGGCCGGCCAATCTGTGCTCGTCCGGGCGGCCGGCCAGTGTGTGACGTGTGGCGACAGTGCCGTCTCCGGCTGGCTTCCTGTCGGCCGGATCGTCGGTCCGAATCGTCGCTTTGCCTCCCTCGATACGCGGGACGTTCGCATACCTCGCGCCTGAAACCAGCAACAATCGCTGCTTCTCGGGAGAGGGCGGGAGGCTTGACGAGATGACCGGTCGTTTACGTGGCCCAGTCTAGGGACGTGTACATGCCCACTGACGTCGAACGCTGGAAGGACGAGGCCTACGGGACGGAGATACGCGAGCATCTCATGGAGTTCGCCGCGGAGGGGTGGGACTCGATCCCCGAGGACGAACACGACGCCTGGTTCGAGCGCTTCAAGTGGTGGGGGCTGTACCACCAGCGAGCCGGCCAGGAGAGCTACTTCATGATGCGGATCGGGACGCCAAACGGCGTCATCGAACCGGGACAGCTGCGAGTCATCGGCGAAATCGCTAAAGAGTACGCGACTGGCCCCGCAGAAAACCCCGAATTCGGCGAGGCCTACTGTGACTGGACGACCCGCCAGTCGATCCAACTCCATTGGATCAAGCTGGAAGACGTTCCCGAGATCTTCGAGAAACTGGAGGACAACGGTCTCTCGACCCAGCAGGCCTGTGGGGACTCTTGGCGGAACATCGTCGGCTGTCCGGTCGCCGGCAAGGACACCCACGAGCTGATCGACGCCTGGCCGATCGCTCGGGACCTGCACGATACGTTCAAAGGCAACGAGGAACACACCAATCTCCCCCGAAAGTGGAAGGTCTCCGTGACTGGCTGTACGGAGGGGTGTGGCCAGGGCGACATCAACGACCTCGCGCTCGAACCCGCACGCAAGGAGATCGAGGGCGAGGAGGTTACCGGGTTCAACGTCCGGGTCGGCGGGGGCCTCTCACGGAAGGAACCCCGCCTGGCGCGGGACATCGACGTCTTCGTCCGGCCGGACAAGGCCGACGCCGTTGCTGGCGGACTCTCCGCGCTCTTTCGCGAGCATGGCGACCGCGAGAACCGCTACAACGCCCGCATCAAGTTCCTCGTCGACGAGTGGGGCGTCGAGAAGATCCGCCGGGTCCTCCAGGAGGACTTCGTGGACTTCGATCTCCACACCGCCGGCGAGGACCTGCGCGATGAGTATACCTACAATACCGGCTCCCAGGAGGGCCACAACGACCACGTTGGCGTCCACGAACAGGTCGACGGCAACTACTACGTCGGTCTGAACGTCCTCGTCGGCCGGATGGGTGCCGAGGACACCCTCGAACTGGCCGATCTCGCCGAGGAATACGGCAGCGGCGAAGTGCGGCTGACCCAGCGCCAGAACGTCATCATCACGGACGTCCCCGAGGAGAACCTCGACGCGCTGCTGGACGAACCCCTCTTGGAAGACTATTCGCCAGACCCGTCGCCGTTCATGCGCGGCTCGATCGCCTGCACCGGGACGGAGTTTTGTTCGCTGTCGATCGTCGAGACGAAGAACCGCCAGGTTCGCTACGCCCGCTGGCTGAAAGAGAACGTCGAGTTGCCCGCCGATCACGAGGAGTTCCACATCCACCTCTCGGGGTGTACGGCCTCGTGTGCCCAACCCCAGATCGCCGACGTCTCCCTGCGCGGCATGAAGACCCGCAAGGACGGCGATCCGGTCGAAGCCCTGGATATCGGGCTGGGCGGCGGCCTGGGCGACGATCCGCGCTTTGCCGACTGGATCGAGATGCGCGTCCCCGCCGACGAAGTGCCGGGTGCTATCGCCAATCTCATCGAGAACTTCGAAGCCGAACGTGCCGATGGTGAGACCTTCCGGGAGTTCGTCGCGGCCCGCGACGAGGACGCACTCGGCGACCTGATCGACCCCGAGGAGACCGATTATCACGATCCCTACATGCACAACACGAAGAAGACGTGGTACCCCTACGCCGAGGACGACAGTATGGACGCCTCGCCAGCGCCGACCGATGGCCAGGGCGAGCCGTTACCGGTCGACGATTGAGCGGCCGTCGACCGAAGACTGGACCAATCAACCTGAAAACTTTTTTGTGGCGACTGGTACAGCCTCGATATATGCGATCGCGAGCCCTCCTCGTCGTCGCCCTGACAGTATTGGTCGCGTTGAGTGGCTGTTCGGCGTTGCCCGGCGGTGGTGGCGACGGCGGCCCGACTGGCGAAGTCGCGACGATCCAAGACGAGTCGATCGACGCCATCTCGGACATCTCGACTTACGAGTTCCACATGGAGATGTCGGCCACCGGTGACGGCCTGACGGTCGATGCGGAAGCCGACGGTGCGGTCAACGAGAAGACCCAGCGGATGCGCATGGAGATGACGATGGACGGCCAGGAGATCGTCCAGTACGTCGACGGGGCGACGATGTACCAGCAGACCAATGCGCTCTGGCGGACCCAGGACGTCTCCGAGCAGAACCTCTGGGACAGCGGAACCGTCCTGGAAACCCAGCGCGATCTCATGGACTCTTCGGACGTGACTCTGGAAGGAACGACCACGATCGACGGCACTGAGGTCTACGAGATCCGGATCGATCCCACAAAGCAGGCCGTCGAGGACCTGCTCAGCCAGCAGTCGGGGACCGGCCAACTCTCCGCGGGGGACATCGACGAGATCGAACTGACCCAGTACGTCCGCACGGACGACTCCCTCCCGAAGCGATCCGCAGTGAGCCTGACGGCCTCCGCCGAGGGCCAGACTGTCGACGTGGACGTGACGTACACGCTGGAAAACTACGGCACCGACGTCTCGATTTCCATCCCCGAGGAAGCGACGGCCAGCTGACGCCAAGGTGCGGTGGCCCGGAGACGTGGCCCCAGCCCGTTGTCCCGGACGTCACGCCTAAGGTCGATCCACTATCACTGCCTCCATGGCCGATCGAATTCTCCCTGTGACCGCCTACACGACCTTCGACCTCTTGGACGCCCGTGTCGAGGGCCACGGGTTCGACGAGCGTGCGCCGGCCGTCCTGAACGTCCGGACCGACCGCGACAACCCCGAAACCGTCGATCTGCAACTGGAAGTCGACAACACCGCTGTCGATGCGATCGATGCCCACGCCGAGACGGTTACACTCACGCCTGCCCAGGCCCGCGAGCTCGCCGACGAACTGCGCGACCACGCCGAGACCTGTCTGTCGAACGACAAGAACTGAGTCACTTCGGTCCCGCGTCGCGACGAATATAAAAACGGACACGAACTGATTCGGCTCGATTGTCACCCAAATAACGGGGGGTCATAGAAACCGTGATGCATGCCGAATTCGGGCCGTTCGGTTCCCATGAGTTGAGAATAGCGCAGTCTTTTACTAATGTTAAGGACTGATCCTCCGCCGTGAATCGAATCGAATTCCCATTATATAGGGGGTCAAATCACTGATGACTGACGAATGGAACATCGTTGTCTGCGTCAAGCAGGTACCCGACGCCGACGAGGTATCGATCGACCCCGAGACGGGGATCCTCAACCGGGCGGACGCCGAAGCCGTGATGAACGCGCCGGATTACAACGCCGTCGAAGCAGCACTGCAACTCAGAGACACGGTCGGTGGCACTGTCACTGCCCTGACGATGGGGCCGGCAAGCGCGGACGACGTCTTGCAGGTCGCCGTCGGTATGGGTGCTGACGACGCCGTGTTGCTGACCGATCGGGCCTTTGGCGGCAGCGACACTTGGCCGACGAGCCTCGCGTTGGCCCGGGCGGCCGCGGAACTCGACGCCGACGTGGTCTTTGGCGGCGAGGAGACGACCGACTCCTCGACGGGCCAAGTCCCGCCGGGCATCGCCGCCCACAACGACTGGGCACAACTCACCTACGTCGAGGATCTCGAACCCCGGCCCGACGAGGACCAGCTCCTCGCCAAGCGTGATGTCGAGGGT
Source organism: Halorhabdus sp. CUG00001 (assembly GCF_009797925.1). Taxonomy (NCBI): domain Archaea; kingdom Methanobacteriati; phylum Methanobacteriota; class Halobacteria; order Halobacteriales; family Haloarculaceae; genus Halorhabdus; species Halorhabdus sp. CUG00001. The sequence goes on along the minus strand of NZ_VOLB01000001.1, from coordinate 2,013,073 downwards.
GGCTACGAGCGGGTTGTGGCCGATCTCCCGGTGGTCGTCGCCATGGAGTTCGGCGAAAACGAGCCACGGACGGCCGGGCTCCACCGGCAGATCTACGCCGAGACGGACTTCGAACCGGTCGAGTGGTCTGCCTCTGACCTGGGGATCGAAGACGAGGTCGGACTGGCGGTCTCGCCGACACAGGTCGGCGGGATGGACACCGCCGAACCCGTCCCGCGTGAACAGGAAACGGTCGAGGAGGTCGAGGCACTGGCCGACCGCATCGTGGAGGTGCTCTAGATGGCAGCCGGCACAGACGCCGACACGGCGGCCGAGCTAGAAGCCCACGCCGATGTCTGGGTGTTCGTCGAACAGCACGCTGGCGACGTCGCCGGCGTCACCTGGGAGTTACTCGGCAAGGGCCGGGAGCTGGCCGATCAGAAAGACGAGGAGTTGGTCGCGTTGGTCATGGGCGAGGACGTCCGCGAGACGGACATCCCTCAGGAAGCGATCGCCCGCGGCGCCGATCGGGTACTCGTCGCGGACGATCCGGTCTTCGAACCCTACCGTGCTGACCCCTACGGCGAGCAGTTCCGCCACCTTGTCGAGGTCCGCAAGCCCGACATCGCGCTGATCGGTGGCACCCACACCGGCCGTGACTTCGCCGGTCGCGTGGCGGTACCAACTCACGCCGGACTGACTGCCGACACGACCGAACTGGAGATCACCGAATCCCAATACGAGATGCGCCGACCCGCCTTCGGTGGGGATGCCCTGGCCACGATCATCTGCCCGAACCACCGCCCGCAGATGTCGACCGTGCGCCCGGGCGTCTTCGACGCGCCCGAACCGGACGAGAGCCGCGAGGGCGCGGTCGAAGACGTCGAGGTCGTCGTCGGCGAGGACGAGACGCTCACCGAAGTGCTCGGCCGCGAGGTCGGTGACGTCGCGGACATCACCGACGCCGAAATCGTCGTCGCCGGCGGCATGGGTATCGAGGGTGACGTCGATCCGCTGTGGGAACTGGCAGACCTGCTCGGCGGCGAGGTCGCGGCGACCCGCGAAGTGGTCGAGGAGGGCTGGATCGAACCGGCCCGCCAGGTCGGCCAGACCGGCAAGACCGTCCGGCCGAAACTCTACATCGCCGTCGGCATTTCCGGGGCGATCCAGCACGTCGAAGGGATGGACGACTCCGAGACTGTCGTCGCGATCAACAACGACGCCAACGCGCCGATCTTCGAGAACGCTGACTACGGGATCGTCGCCGACTACGCCGAGGTGCTGCCCGAACTCATCGAGATGTTACGTGATCGCCTTGAGGCCGAGGAGGGAGAGCCATGAGCACTGACGCCCAGTCCGGCGAGGACGCCGGCGTCGAACCCGAACCCGAGGAGCGCGAGGGGCCGACGATGCCAACGCCGAAGACTGAGACGCCCAGCTACGACGGCGAGTTCGACGCGATCGTCGTCGGGGCGGGCCTGGCCGGCAGCACCGCTGCGCTGACGCTGGCCGAGGAAGGCAAGGACGTCATCATGCTGGAACGGGGCAACTCTCCGGGGACGAAAAACGTCTTCGGCGGGATCATGTTCACGCCCCGGATCCGGGAGTTGACTGACTTCGAGGACGCTCCCAAAGAGCGCTTTGTCGCCGAGAAGACCTTCTCGATGCTGTCTGAGGAGGGTGACGCGACCGAGATCTCGATGCGCCCCGACAGCTGGCGTGCGGAGCCACACAACGACTCCTGGATGGTCATGCGCGGGGACTTCGACGAGTGGTTCGCCGAGCAGGCCGTCGAGGCCGGGGCGACGCTGATCACCGAGACGACGGTGACTGATCTCGTCCGTGAGGACGGGGCGATCGCCGGCGTCGAGACCGACCGCCCGGACGGAACTCTCCAGGCGCCGACGGTCGTCCTCGCCGAGGGAGCCAACTCCCTCGTCAGCGAAGGGGCCGGCCTGGCCGATCCCCAGGAGCGCAAAGACGTTGCCATCTCCGCCAAAGAGGTCCGCAAGTACGATCGAGAGACCATCGAAGATCGCTTTCACCTCTCCGAGGAAGAAGGGGCCGCCATGCACTACTTTGGCGACGGTGCAGTCGGCGATGCCGTCGGCGGCGGGTTCATCTACACGAACAAGCGCACGCTCGCCATCGGCGTCGTCTACTCAATCGAAGACGCTGTCCACGACGAGCGGAGCCCCGACGAGGTGCTCGATGACTTCAAGTCACATCCGGCGGTCGCGCCGCTCATCACGGGCGGCCGGATGGTCGAGTACTCCGCCCACGCGATCCCCGAGGGCGGCCCGGAGGCGATGCCCGACCTCGTCCACGATGGCGCGGTCATCACGGGCGACGCGGCAGGCCTCGTCCTGAACAACGGCCTGCACCTGGAAGGGACGAACATGGCCGTCGAGAGCGGCTACCAGGCCGGCAAAGCCGTCGCCGACGCCTTAGAAGCCGGCCGGACCGACGCCAGCGCCCTCGCCGACTACGAGGATGCGCTGGCCGACTCCTACGTCATGGATAACCTGAACCACTACGGCTGGTTCTTGGACACCGCGGCCGAGGATCGACAGTTCCTCTTCGACGACCTGCCCAAAGCCTTGGCCGACGCCGAGGCCGAGTACTTCCGGATGGACGACGACCCCAAGACCCGCCACACGAAATCCGCCCGCAAGCGAGTTGTCTCCGCGATGGGCGGGTACCTGGGCGCAGCGAAGAAAGCCTGGAAATACCGCAAGCTGTTCCGCTAGACCCATGAGCGCACACCCATCAACCCCCGACGTCGAGCAGCCATCGATCGAAGACCGCCTGTACACGGTCAAATACGAGGATCCCGGCGACTCCCACCTGGACGTGGAACTGCCCGGGATCTGCGAGGAGAAGTGTGTCACCTACGACTGCGTCTCCGTCTGTCCCGCCAACGTCTGGCGGGAAGAGGACGACGAGGGCGTCCCGACCATCGCCTACGAGAACTGCCTCGAATGTGGCAGTTGCCGGTGGGCCTGCCAGCACGGCAACGTCGTCTGGGAGTACCCCGAGAACGGGAGCGGCGTCTCCTACAAACACGGGTAGCTCTTTCGACGCCCATCGGCTGGATCGGGCGCTTCGTCTGGGACAGCAGCCCGACGGCCAGTGACGCCTCGGCCCCTTGCAGCGGCGTCACCGCACACCCTGAGACGTGCACAGAGACACTTTCGCCTCGATGGCCTGCTCCCGGCCCGCGAAAGTGCTTGCGGAGACGAATCCACTGCCCAGGAACCGACGGGGGGCGAGTCCCTGCCAGCGCGGGGTGGGCCAAACAGTCATTTGTCCCCTGGCCCAGGCTTGGGGTATGACTCATCGAGACGAGCGATCGGTCATCATCGACACGGACACGGCTGGTGACGACACGCAGGCCCTGCTGATGGGGCTGTTGTCCGACCGCATCGACGTCACCGGAATTACGATCTGTGCCGGCAACGTCGCGTTCGACCGCCAGGTCGAGAACGCCAAACGGACCCTCGAACTCGCGGGTGCCGACGAGGACGTGACCGTCTACGAAGGCGCCAGATCGCCACTCCAGAAAGAGCACGAGCTCGCCCACCACATCCACGGGGAAGGTGGACTCGGTGGCGACCGTTTCCCCGAGACCGGAATCGAGTCGGGCGAGCAATTCGCCGTCGATTACATCGTCGAGCAGGCACGGGCGAACCCCGGCGAGATCACGCTCGCCTGTATCGCTCCGCTGACGAACCTCGCCCTCGCCTACAAGCAGGAACCGAACCTCGACGAGTTGCTCGACGAGGTTTGGGTGATGGGTGGGGCGGTTAATTGCTTGGGTAACATCACCCCGGCCGCCGAGTACAACTTTTGGGTCGACCCCGACGCCGCGAAGATCGTCATGAACAACTTCGACGTCACGCTGTTCGACTGGGGTCTGACGCTCCGTGATACCGAGTTCGGCCCCGAAACGCTCGAACGGATCGAAGCCGGCCCGGAGACACCGCTCACAACGTTCTATACCGACATCACGACACAGGTACGGCAATTCAATCGCGAGCGGATGGGCCAAGATACCGTCACGCAGCCTGATTCGGCTCTGGTGGCGGCGCTGGTCGAACCCGATCTCATCGAGGAGACGGGGACGTACGCGGTCGACGTAGACGAACGCGAGGGGCTGACCCGCGGGTACACGGCGGTCGACGAACTGGGTGTCACAGCGGGCGAACCCCGGACTCGCGTCGTCGAATCATTCGATGGCGAACGCTTCGAGACGATGTTCCTCGAGATGCTGTTCGAGCAACGGCCCGACGCGGCCCTCGAAGCGTAACCGAGTATCTCGGTTGCTGTCTGATTCACCCAGCGCACGTTCAGATACAGAACCACGAGCACGCCGGCCGTCGTGGCACATGTCGCGACGCGTTCGTTACCGCAAGTGTCGGTTTCGGGAACGCTCTCGTCGCTAATGACGCCCAACATCGTGCCGCCGGCCAATCCCATCGCGTACGGCAGGAGTGACGTCGCGATCACGGTCCCGTCAACCAGCGCCCGGACGACGGTGTTTTCGCCCACGGGGTCGACGAAAGGATCGGTCACCATGGGTGATCGCGCTCTCGGGTCTGCATCGTGGGACCAATCGACTGGATATTGTGTGTCTGTTTTCCGTTACCAGTCGTCGTTCAGAAGGGCAGCCTGCCGGCGTTTGGAGCCGGGCCGGGGAGCGACCGGCGCCTACTCCAGAGAAATTTGGCTAGCCTAAAATCCGGAACGCATTTATATTCTTTAGGCTAGCCTAAAATCATGGATGAGGGAACGCGACCCGGCGAACCCGACGCCCAGAGCCCACGTCAACGGCGGCAAAACGAGCAGCGACGAGCGACGGACACGGTAGACCGACAGTCAGGGCGCTTGCGAGGCACCGACGGGCGCTCCGAGCGACGTCAACGCTACTCTGACGGAGTTAATCAGGTTCCGAACGCCGCCGCTGGTGACCGCAGCCCATGACTGACGCGACTGGCGGATCGGCTGGCGAGTACGACCACGACGTGGTCGTCATCGGTGGCGGCCCGGCCGGTTGCTCGGCCGGCATATTCACCGCCAGGTACGGCCTCGACACGCTGGTGTTCGACCGCGGCCGCTCCTCGATCCGGCGGTGTGCACATCTCGAAAACTATCCTGGCTTCCCCGCTGGCATCGACATCGAGACGTTCTACGGACGACTCCACGATCACATCCGTGAGGCCGGGTGTGCCCTTCGTGAGGACCTCGTCGAGTCCGTCACGGCCCTTGAGACTCCCGCAGCAGGAGGGTTCGTCGTCGATCCACAGGAGGGAGAGCAGGTTACGGCCCGTCGGGTAATCGCGGCGACGCGCTACGACGGGGAGTACCTCTGGCCCCTCGACGCCGACAGTGAGATGATCACCACCAGTGAGGACGATGGCGAGGAAACTGAACAGTTCAAGAGGGACTATCCCAACGCCGACGGCTCGACACCGATCGAGGGACTGTACGTCGCCACACCATCGGACGCTGACGAGCAAGCCATCATCGCCGCCGGCCGCGGGGCGGCGACGGCACGCACGCTCCTGCGGGATCACCGCCGCGCGTCAGGAATCCCGGAGACGCTGGCCGACCACTACGATTGGGTCCGCCGACGGGCACAACTGGACGAGGAGTGGCATGACCGCGAGACGTGGCGCGAGTATCTGGACGATCGCGTGGGGGAGGCGGCCGGTGAGACATGGACAGCGGCAACCAGGACGACCGAGATCGATCGCATCCTCGGGAGTTACATCGACGACGACGAGATCGCAAACCGCCGCGAACGTGGCCAGGATCGCCTGCTCGAACACGTCGACGACGAGCGGGTCCTCGCCCGTGCCCGCGAGATCGAGGCCGCCCGTGATGCCGACACCGAACGTGATAACGGAGGCGGGTGACTGACAATGGCGAGCGAATCAGCCACGGTCACGGATTCGATGTCCCGGCGCAATCGGGTGTTCGACTGGCTGTCGGGATCGCTATGGACGGTCGTCCTCGGCAGCCTCCTCGTCATCGCGGGGGGAACCCTGGTGCAGGTGAGTTACGGCGCGTTTTCGACGACGCCGATCGAAGCCTGGCGAGCCCTGTTCAACCCGGACGTTATCTTCACCCTGCAAACCTGGGAATCGCTCCTGCTGGGCGCCGAACTACCGGAGATGAACCGGCGGAGTCTGATCGTCTGGCAGATGCGGTTACCCAGGGTGGTCGTCGCCGTCCTGGTGGGGATGAACCTGGCCGTTTCCGGGGCAATCTTCCAGGCGGTGACCCGCAACGAACTCGCGAGTCCGTTCATCCTGGGCGTCTCCTCGGGGGCGGGCCTGATGATCCTCCTCGTGCTCGTGGTCTTTTCGGGTGCGACGCTGGTGATCCCGTACGTCCTCGGGTCCCTGAGGCTGGGAATCTCGTCGTTGCTCCCGATCATCGCCGCGCTGGGCGGGATCGGCGCGTTCCTGCTCGTCTACGTCATCGCCTGGAAGAACGGCACCTCTCCGGTCCGACTGGTGCTGGCGGGAGTCATCGTCGGCACCGTCTTTCAGAGCCTCCAGACGGGACTGTTCTTCTTCGCGAGTGATATCGGCGTGGTCCAGTCGGCCATCGCCTGGACGACGGGATCACTCACCGGTGTCGAGTGGGAAGAGGTCAGGATGGTACTTCCCTGGACGATCCCCGTTGTCGTGTTTTCGGTGGTCAGTGCGAGACAGCTGAACGTCTTGTTGTTAGGCGAAAGTACGGCGTCGTCGCTCGGGATGAACGTCGAGCGAATGCGCTTTGCCCTCTCGGCGGTCGCGGTCGTGGCTGCCGCGGCAGCCATCGCAGTGGCGGGCATCGTCGGCTTCGTCGGATTGATCGTCCCACACATGGTCCGCAACGTCGTTGGCAGCGACTACAGGCGACTCATCGTCGGCTGTCTGTTTGCCGGCCCGGCGTTGATGGTGGCCGCCGACGTCGGCGCCAGACTGGGCCTGATGGTGCTTGCAGGCAGCAGCGAGCAGATGCCCGTCGGCATCGTCACCGGGCTGCTCGGCGGCCCGTACTTCCTCTACCTGATGCGAAAACAGGACACAATGGGTGAGATCTGATGACCGAAGAGACGACCCCACGACCGGATGGCGGTGCAAGCAAGGTTATCAGGGAACCGAAATCGCGAGAAAACGGCGAGACACCAGCTGATGGGGAGCAGACAGCCGACGGAAGTACCGACGGCAAGACGACAGCGAGCGAGTTCCGGGGCGAGGGGCTGGTCATCGGCTATCCGTCGAGCGAACAGCCGGTCATCGATAGGGAGTCGATCACCGTCTCGCCCGGTGAAGTGACTGCCCTGGTTGGTCCGAACGGGAGCGGCAAGAGTACGCTCCTGAAAGGGCTGGCCGATCAGCTTGCACTGGAATCAGGCGTCGTTCGTCTCGACGGGGCTGACATCCACGACATGGAGACCAAAGAACTCGCGCGGAAGCTCGGGTTGCTCTCCCAGGAGAGCGTCGCCCCGGACAGCATCACGGTGGAGCAGCTCGTCGAACACGGCCGGTACCCACATCGGGAGTTCTTTGACGGACTCTCGACGGCCGATCGGGAGGCGATCGACCGGGCAATCGAGCTGGCAGGGATCTCTCACTTGCGCGAGCGGCAGGTCGGACAGCTGAGTGGCGGACAACAACAGCTGGTCTGGATCGCCATGGTACTCGCCCAGGAAACCGACGTGCTACTGCTCGACGAGCCGACGACGTTCCTCGACCTGCATCACCAGCTCGAAGTGATGGAAATCGTCCGGACCCTCCGGGACGACAGCGACATGACGATCGTGCTTGTCCTGCACGACATCCAGCAGGCTGCCCGGCACGCCGATCGCATGGTCGCACTCAAAGACGGCGAAATCAGGGCACGTGGGTCGCCCGAGGAGGTCATCACCGAACAGCTCCTGGCGGAGGTCTTCGAGATCGACGCCGCGGTCGAGCGGACGCCCCGGGGACCACGGATCGAACCGCTCTGCCCCCGACACGAGGCTGATAGCGACGGTGAGACGTAATCGTCGAGCCCACCTGCCAGTCGGGCATCGACTGCCTCTCACCTCAGGCCGCCGGGACCGGATCGGGAGATCGATCGGCCGGTCCAGCCGAGCGCTGACAGAGTGGACCCAACAACCGGCTGTGAGTATTGCCTATTTTTGGCTCGCCTAAAATCAATAGCCTTTTCTTGGTTTAGGCTAGCCTAAAACCGATGGCAGACGATTCGAGCCCCATAGCAGACGAACCCGTAAAACGCAAGACACCGACCCGACGGGAGGCGATCAAATACGGCGGTACGGCACTCGTTGGCGGCCTGTTGGCCGGCTGTTCGAGCACTGCTTCAGACGATACAACCACCACTGACAGTCCCACAGAGACTGCTTCAGATGGCAGTCCCACAGAGGCCGCCTCAGATGCGACAGAAACAGAGACTGCAACCGAATCGAACAGCTACAGCGCATCGATCGCCCCGATGGGGACGGTCAGCCTAGAGGAGCCCCCGGAGACGGTCTTCACCCGGCTCACGCATCATGCCGACATGGCCTTCGCGCTGGGTCGCGGTGACACCATCACCGCGATGCACGCGCCGGACTACTACGATCGGTTGTGGAACCAATTCGTCGAACGACTACCCGGCGTCACCCTCGACTGGGAGGGGCTGTACTCCTCGTGGCAGCCCAGCAAAGAGAAGCTCTACGAACTGGATAGCGACATCCACCTCGCGGACCCAGCCTGGATCACGAAACAGGACAACTGGGATCCGGCCGACATCGCGGAGATCACGAGCGGTGTCTCGCCCTGGTTCGGGAACTCGCTAAGTGATACCCATCAGGAGCCCCCTGAGTCCTACGCCGAGGGCTACGAGTACTACACGCTGTGGGAGCAGTTCGAACGCGTCGCGCAACTGTTCGGCGAAGAAGACCGGTATCAGGCACTCGCGACGGTGTACGATGACCTGACGGGAACCATCGACGAGAAGCTGCCCGCAGAGTCCGAAAGACCCTCGGCCGTGATGATCGCCGCTCAGGACCTCGAGGAGATCTACGCCTACAGGCTCAGTGACCCCGGATACCTGACTTCACACACCCGCCCGTTCGGTGCCAGGGACGCCTTCGAGGGTGAAGTCGAGTCCGCGTCGGTCGTCGATTACGAGGTGTTGCTCGAGGCCGACCCGGACGTGATCTTGCACCTGGGTGGGTTCGAGCCGAACACGGACATCGCCGCGCGTCGTGAGGAGTTCCGGTCCGATCCAGTCGCCGGCGAGATCACCGCCGTCCAACAAGACCGGGTCTACCCTCAGGGTGCCCGGTATCAGGGCCCCATCCTCAACCTCTTCCAGTTGGAGATGACGGCCAAGCAACTGTATCCTGACCAGTTCGGGGCCTGGCCCACCTACACTGAGGGCCCCTATCCCGAGATCGACCCCGAGGAGCAGCTGTTCGACCGCAAGCGGGTCGCTGACGCCATCAACGGAGACATCTGAGGATGACTGAGAACAACGACACGACCGACACACCGACGCGACTACCTGAAGTACGGCCTCGCGGTCGGGACCGGCTGATTGCTCGCGGGCTGTAGTGGTGAGGAGAGTACCGAGACAGCCCAACCGGCCGACCAGGAAACGGCGACCGCGACAGCCACCGAAACGGCGACGGAAACGGCCACCGAAATGGCATACACCGTTGAGATGGTCCCTGTCGGGGGGTCACCTTCGAAGAAGTTCCGAAACGTGGACGCCCTATAGCGGCGATTACGCCGACATGGTAGTCGCGTTGGGCAAGACCGACGGCATCCAAGACATCAGGTTCACAGACCGCTATTACTCGTACGTCTACGACGAACTACCCGGTGTCAGCGTCGATCGCGACCGGGCTCTGCCGCCCGACTGTGAGGAGATCGACGCGGGCGAACGCAACGCGCGTGCCGAGGCGTCACGAGCGCTAATGCGTGACTGCTTCGCTGACCGCCATCCCGGCGAGCAACGGACCCACCCGCGTTTGAGCGAGTGAGGCCGGCGGGCCCACTGGGCATAGCACACCGGACTGTCTGCTCAGTCGAGACCCCAGAGAAGCACTGATCTGAGGTGAAATGGGGGCCGGTCGGCTCAGGCATAGATTGATAAGCTATCTATGCGAATCTATCGTGTGGTTGTACAATGAAAGCATTTGCCATGCGCGAGATCGGCGAAACGGCCATCATCGAAAAGGAGCAGCCCGAGCCGGGGCCGACGGACGCGATCCTGAAGCCAACAGAGGGGTTGATCTGTACGTCAGACTGCCACACGGTACACGGTGCGATCGGCGAGCGTGAGGATCTGACGCTGGGTCACGAGGTCGTCGGCGTCGTCGAGTCCGTCGGCAGTGACGTCGAGCACTTCGAACCCGGTGATCGGGTCGCTGTCGGCGCGATCACGCCCGACTGGAACTCCGTGGCTGCCCAAGACGGCCACCCCTCCCAGTCAAACGAAGCGCTCGGTGGCTGGAAGTTCGCCAACGTCAAAGACGGCACCTTCGCGGAGTACGTCCACGTCAACGATGCCGACGGCAACCTCGCGAAGATCCCCGACGGCGTCACCGACCACGAGGCGGCCTACGTCGCGGATATGCTCTCGACGGGCTTTGCGGGCGCGGAGAACGCCGATATCCCGATGGGCGGGACCGTCGCCGTCTTCGCGCAGGGTCCCGTCGGTCTGATGGCGACGAAAGGGGCCGAACTCCAGGGTGCCGGCCGGATCATCGCCGTCGAGACTGTCGAGAATCGGAAGGAACTCGCCCGTGAGTACGGCGCAACGGACGTCGTCGACTTCGGTGAGGTCGACCCCGCCGAGGAGATCATGGAACTCACGGACGGCGAAGGTGTCGACGCCGCTATCGAGGCACTCGGCGCAGACGAGACACTGCAGGATTGCATCAAAGTAACCAAGCCCGGCGGCACCGTCTCGAACGTCGGCTATCACGGCGAGGGTGAGTTCCGGAAGATCCCACGCGCCGAATGGGGCGTCGGGATGGCCGAAATCGATATCGTCACAGACCTCTGTCCCGGCGGCCGCCTGCGCATCCAGCGTCTGCTGCGCCTCCTCGATCAGGGGAAGGTCGATCCGACGAAGATGACCACCCACGAGTTCGAGTTCGACGAGATCCAGACGGCCTTCGAGATGATGGAGACCAAAGACGACGGGATGATCAAGCCCCTGATCCACTTCTGAGGTGGGTCAGAACATGACGTGTCGCAGAGAGTAACACAGCCGTCTCTTATTCTCTGATCAGTCGAGACAGCATTCGGGGAACGTCGTCGCTGAAGGGGTGAATCGCCGTGTTTTTATGTCGGATCTCGAAGTGTCTGATGCATGCCCTCCACCAAACGGCCCGCCAGAACCGCCCTCGTCGTTGGATTGCTCGTCCTCGTCGCGCTGTCCGGCTGTGTGGGCTTGTCGGATACCGACTCACCGACACCGACACCAGCCGAACCCACCACTCCGTCGCCGTCAGTGACACAGACGCCAACGCCGACCGCCGCCTCGCCAACGGCGACAGCGACGCCAACGCCGACTACGACCGCCTCCGATCGATTCTCCCCAGGACTGACCGACACTGGCGTTCGTAACGTCACACAGCTACTCCGCACACACCAGGCACGGGCGATCGACACACCGGGTGTCCTGACCCATACGACGAACATGACACTCCGGAATATCTCCCTGGTCACACCGGTGCGAGTGACAGCCGACGCGAACCTCACGCGGGTGCTGTACGCCTCACAGAGCCGGCGGACGACCGAAAACACGACCCACAACAGCACGACGGTCCTTGCCGCCAACGGGACGGCTGTCAGGCAGTACACCGTCACCGATGGCAACGTTACGCTGGACAACAGACGGAACCGAACCCAGCTGTTCGACCGGTCGCTCCGTGGTCTCTCGACGGCGACGAGTCCGCTCCGAGGGGCGCTCCGGCGCGGGAACTTCAGTATCGCTACTGTCGACGATGGCGAGGATCCCAATACCGTGATACTTCGTGCCGACCGGTACGCAGGCGGGCAACTGTTCGACGCCCGGAACGTCGTGGCGTACAACGCAACGGTTCGAATCGGGGCCGACGGACTGATTCGCTCTGCCACCGAGCGTATCGTCGCCCAGCGGAACGGCACTGCAAACCGATACGAGTTCAGCTACGCGTTCGAACCACGGGCGGTCGATCTCCCAGCAGTGCCAGAGGTCCCTGCGGACATTCGTAGCGACTCAGAGCAGTCCGGGAGCGAGTGACGCCAGAGATTGGTGTCCTCGCTGGCAGTATCTCGACGGCGTGGCGCTTCGTGGCTCTGGATCTCTGGCCTGTAACTGCCGATATCGATGCCCTAAATCGCGAGTAAATCGAGCCGCTGCTCTCTGTCAGGCTTCTGTCTCGCCGGTCTTAGCCCGCAAGTGCGACGTTTACGATCAGCGCGACCGCAAGCAGCGCTGAGACCGCGACTGTCACCAGAACGACCTTGGTTGCCGTGCTCATGTCCAACAGGCCGACCGGCGGCCGCATAAACGTTCCCCGCGTGAAGGCGCTCGTCCCCTTTCGGAGTGCTGTCGGCCCGGCGGACGGTCGCCGCCACGATTCTGTCTCGGATCGGTCCGAACCCGCCCGAGCCGGCCCTTCTCGGGCTTTGTGGTCGCCCGCTCACTCGTCGGCCTATCCGGCGCCCATTGAAACCACCCGTGTGTCTGACACTCGAACGCCAGCATCGCTCCCCCTCGAACCCCTTCGTTTCGGATCGAACGGTGGGCGTTACCATGCCAAAATATATCATTGGACCTGGAAACGACCGCCATACCGGCGACTACGCCCCAATTCACGCTCGACCGGTGTCGAACTTGCCAGAGCCAGTCACTTCGACTTCCAGTGGAACTCCTGTTCCACTGGATCCACTCGAAACAGGGGTTGCGGATCGGCGCTGTCAATCGGATCTACAGGCGACATCCAGCCTCTCGTTCGAGATAGTAATCTATAGCGGGCGGGCGAGCCGAGATCCATCGGATGATCCACACTGACGACATGGACACGGACGCCGTACTCGACGAGGCACTCGACTACGCCCAGAGCGAGCCGATCGACGCGGTTTGTGTCGCCTCTACTTCTGGCCAGACGGGCACAAAGGCGGCCGAACGCTTCGGTGGGGATCTCGTCGTCGTCGGCCACTCGTATGGGTACGATGTGGCCAACGAGCAGGAACTGGCCGCCGACCACGTCGAGACGATCGAGGACGCTGGCGGCGAGGTCTTCACCGGGCCGATGGTGTTCAGCAACCTCGGGTCGGCCATCGCCCAAAAAGAGGGCTTCTCGTCACACGAACTCGTCGCCGACGTCCTGCGGCTGTTCGGTCAGGGAACGAAAGTCGCCGTCGAGTGCCCGCTGATGGCCTGTGACGCCGGTCTCGTCGATGCCGGCGATCGGGTACTCTCGATCGCGGGGACCGGCGAAGGTGCCGACACGATTCTGGTCGTCGAAGCGGCAAACAGCCGGGAGTTCTTCGACTCGCGCGTGCTCGAAGTGGTTGCCAAGCCCGCCGACGCCGAGAACCTCGTCTGGTGGTAACCACTCGCTCGCCGGCACTCGCCTCCGAGTCGATACCCTTTCGGCCGTTCCTGCCGAGGCCCACACATGGGCGAGATGGCGGAAGATCGGATCTACGCCGACCGACGCGGAAAAAGTGACGTCTACGTCGGGGCTGGACTCGGCGTGACGCTCGTTGCGATCTCGGACGATCGCGTCGGCCGCTTCCGGTTGCTCCGACGGGGCCACGTACACGGCGTTGCTGCTGGCGACTCACAGGTGACGATCGCCACTGACGAGGGGGTCTTTCGAGCCAGTCACGGCGAGGACACCTTCGAGGATCTCGGCTTCGGTCTGGCGGTCGCGGTGGGTCTCGACGATGGCCCGATCGCGGCCAGCCCCGATGGCGACTTGGCGCGTTACGACGGCCAGGACTGGGAGACGCTCGGCCAGATCGCCGACGTCCAGGCGATCGACGGTGCGTGGGTCGGGGCTCCCGACGGTGCGTATCGACTGACCGAATCGAGCGTCGAGCAGACAGGTCTCTCGGGCGTTCGGGACGTTGCGGCCGGTGACATCCCGCTGGCTGCGACCGACAACGGTCTCTACGCCTACGCAGACGGCAACTGGGCTCGCGAGCACGACGGTGCGTTCACCGCTGTCGCCACTGACGGCACTCGGGCACACGCTGTCGGCGAGACGGGCCTGGTCGAGCGTCGCGACGGCGCGTGGCACGGCCGATCGCTCCCGGTCGATGAGTCTCTCGTCGACGTGGAGTACGCCCAGGGACCAGTCGTCGTCACCGCTGCCGGAACGATGCTGGTCGATCCGCCGGCCGCCAAAGACGGCGCGACGGGGTGGCGATCGCGATCGTTGGGCCTGGCTGACGTCACTGGTCTGGCGGTCGCTGGATCGACGGCCTGAAAACCGAAAACGGGTTTACCAGCCGCCGCTACCGAACGTATATGATCCTCAGCGGGTCGGCTTCCCAGACGCTGGCGGCCAGAATCGCCGCGGCAACCGGCGAACCGCTCGGCGCTGCCGAGGTGAAGTATTTCCCCGATGGCGAACTGAACGTACAGGTTACCGAATCGATCGACGGTCGGGCGATCGTCGTCATTTCGACGGTCTCGAACGATGCCCATATCGAGGCGCTTCTCTTACAGGACGCCGCCCGTCAGGCCGGCGCTGAGGAAGTCATCACAGTTGTCCCCTACCCGGGCTATGCCCGTCAAAACCGGAAGTATCGGCCGGGCGATATCGTCTCGCTGTCGACCGTCGCGGGGGCGCTCTCGCCCGGGACGGACCGAGTTATCACTGTCAACCCCCACGAGAAAAACGCCACGTCGATGTTCGACGTGCCGGCGACGGCTATCGACGCCTCCGGCCGGCTGGCCGAACCGCTGCCTTCTGGGCTCGTCGACCCACTTTTCGTTGGGACCGACGAGCAAGCGTTCCCACTGGCCGAGGCCGTCAGGGACGGCCACGGCACCGGTGTGGCTGACTACCTGGACCCGGCCGCCGGGACTGGGGCGCCTGCGACGATCGCACCTGCCGAAACGAGTGTCGACGGACGGGACGTCGTTCTCGTCGACGACTTCGTTGCGACTGGCGCAACGATGGCAACCGCCGCGGCGGCGGTCGACGACCGCGGTGCCCAACGCATCTTCGCGACCTGTGTCCACCCACTACTTGCCAGTGGAGCCTGGAGTAAACTCCTCCGGGCGGGCGTCGACGAGATGTACGCCACGGACACCTTAGAGCGGATCGTCAGTGACGTCAGCGTCGCGCCCGTTATCGCCGACGCGTTGTGATTACTGGACGGGATAGCCCACTCCACTGACCGCTTCATAGTGATCGTTGCCGGGTGGGTAGCCCGCTGATCGCGGGCGATCGTAGCGAACACGGTCGCTGTTGGGCCACTGATAACGAATGCCAATCGCTCGCTGCCAGTCTCCTTCGGAGTCGTCGTGCCCACTGTCACACTGTCATCTAGCCGGTGTTCAGAGAAGGATCGAAACGTGAGGCGCGCCGTTTTCGACGTGTCTATGCCAACCGTTAATATCGGACGGCCGTGCCTTTGCTTATGCCCATCGTCAGTGTCTCGATGCCCGAAACCCTGGTCGAGCGTCTCGATCAGTTCGCCGAGGAACACGGCTACAGCGGTCGCAGCGAAGTCATCCGGGACGCCGGCCGGGACTTACTCGACGAATTCGACGACGAATCTCTGGAGGGTCGACGACTCCTGGCAACGGTGACTGTCCTGTTCGAGTATCAGGCCGGCAGCATCGAGTCCGAAATGATGGAAATACGTCACGCATTCGACGATGTCGTCGAATCGAACTTTCACACCCACGTCGGTGATAACTTCTGTCTCGAACTGTTCGTTCTCGATGGCTCGCTCGACGCGATCTCGACGGTCGTCGGTTCGATCCGGGCGACACAAGACATCCAGACGGTCAGTTACTCCGTGCTGCCAATGGACGACGGCCAAGTCCGCCCCGAGTAACGGCGACGGGTCCCGGGGGACTCTTCTCTACGTCGTCACTCCACGATGGTGCCTCGCCCCGTCCTCACCGTCGCCTCGGTCTTCTCGACGGGGTGTGGGGCCAGCGACGACACTCTGTGACGCCATCGAACGGTGGCCACACTGTCGCTCTCTGGGACGTCGAGTGGACGGGTTTCCGGCAGTACGGTCGGTGTGACTGTCGCACTCGCGCTCGGTGACTGGCGGTCAGTGGTGCCGTCTCTGTTCTCGGGGCAGTGCTATGGCCCTCCTTTCGCGTAGCGTCTCTGTCAGCGACGTTGGTAGCCGGTTCCGACGTTCGAGACGTCAAAGAACTCGGAACGCGCGGATCGTGTCTCGGTTGGTCGGTTCACAGAACAACTGCACAGCGCCCAGGTCGGTAAAGACAGCCTTCCAGTCGCGGTGATAGAGCGGAAACTCGTCGTGGACAGCCGACACTTCTGCCCCGGATCGGCCCCGGTCGGGCGCGTTACCCTCGTTCTCGGCCGTGAGCAGCAAATCGTCGGTCACTCGCAGCACTTCCTCGAAGACGGCCGTCTCCTCGGGGTGGACGTGCTGGAGTGTCTCGACGGAGTAGACCACTTCGAAGGCACCCGTCTCGAACTCGGGGAGGAGGTCTTCGATCGCGCCGATGTGGAAGGTCCCCGTCTCAGCGGTCCGGGGAAAGTACTCGGCCATCACGTCCAGTGCGTCGGCGTTGAGGTCGACCCCAGTCAGGTTCTCATAGCCGGCCTGCCGGAGGGCTTCGAGATGTCGGCCCGAGCTACACCCCAGTTCCAGAATCCGGGCGTCCGCTGTGGCGTAATACGACAGCGCGTCGACGAGTGTCTCGCTGACCTCGTTGGGGCCGATCTCGGCGTAGTACTCCGGGGAGAACGCCCCCTCCCGCTCGGCCCACTGACGGCGGTTTGCATCCGGGTTCCAGTCGCCGTCTCTTCCGGTCATAGACCGGCGTTGGCCGGGCGTGTCCAAAAGGCCAGCGACCCGCGACGATCGACGGAATCTCCACGCCCCGAAACGACGATTACCAGGGCTGTCTGGAGAACTCACAGGACGGCAACGCCAGGTAGATCCCTGCTGCGCCACCGGTCAGGCCGGCCAGCAGGAGGATCGCGCCGTCGAACAGGCCGATGTCAGCCAGCAAGCCGACGACCGTCGAGGCGACGGAACTCACCACGAACAAGGCGGTCCTGACTGCTCCCCAAGCCGTGCCTTCGACGTCGGCCGGAAGGTGGTCGATGATGAACGCGTTCGAAACCGGTGCAAAGCCCATCCGAACGCCGATCAGGAGTGTACTCGCTGCCACGAGGAGTCGGTGTTCGAAGACGACCAGTCCGACCAGCGGGAGGACACTCACCGCGGCGATGGCCGCGAGGACGCGGGCCGACCGCCGCCGCTGGGCGACTCTCCCGGCCAGCCACTGAGACAGTGCGCCGACGACGAACAGGCCCCCGAATAGTACGCCCGCACTGGACTGGGCGAATCCCTTCTCCGTGATGAGGTAGGTCGTCGCCAGGGCGGTGACGCCCTGATAGCCAAAGTACATGATGATCGCCGCCAGTACCGCGAGCCCAGTCCGATAGCGACAGACTGACTGTCCCGCGATTTTGATCGCACTCAGGACCGACGGGCCGTCTTCGGCGGCGCTCGAACCGCCGTCCGCTCGTTTCTCGTCGGGCTTGCTGTCGAGTCTGTGCGTGCTCCGATAGACGAGCAGTGCAGCGACGACGAATCCGGGTATGGTGAGTCCAAGCATCGTCCGCCAGCCTAGCCCTTCGACGAGTAACGCCGCCAGCGCCGGGAGGACAGCTGCACCCAGGCTCCCGGCGGCCAGCGTTGCACCGAGTGCCCGATCGGCCCGTTCGTCGAACACTCGCGTGAGTAAGGTTCCCCGCGGCGGGCCGTACAGACCGGTCGCGGCCCCGAACAGTCCCATCGCGAGCACGAACAGCGAATAGGTCGGTGTCACGGAGAACGCGAGCACGCTAACAGCCGAAAGCAGCAGGCTCGCTGTCAGGACCCGTCCTTCACCGATCCGATCGGCGGTGATCCCCGCTGGGAACTGCAAGACGCCGTAAGCGGCCCACAGGACCGTAACTGCGATCCCAGCTTGGGTCTCGGTCGTCGCCGGGAACGACGCCGTGATCGTCGGCAAGATGGCCTGGAGGACGAATCGCAACCCAAGTGCGAGAAACCAGCCCGCGGCGACACTCACCAGTAGTGTCCCGCTGTTCCCCGATACCAACCCCTCTCGATCGGCCTCCCGGTTGCTCGTCACCTGTATCGGTATTCCTCTCAGAGAGGCGGTAAAGTCTTCCGACACTCGCTTTAGCCTGTCTTTTGTCCCGCCGTCGTCGCACCCAATTACTTTGGGGGTGGTTGCGTAAGTCAGGCTATGCCAACCGGTGGTGCGTGGACCGTTTTCTCGGGCGACACTGACGAGTCTGCCTCTCGCGACGACAGTCCACCCTCGCGACGGCCAGACGAGACTGGGAGCGATCGGGGCATGACGCCCGTCGTGGCCAACGTCCTGTTGGTCGCGATTGCCATCGTCCTCGGGGTCACGGTCACTATTTTTGCCCTCGGTCTCGCCGAGCCGTTCGAAGCCGAGCCACCGACAGCGTCCTTCGAGACGGACTATACTGCCGCTAATGGACTCTTCGTCCGCCACCAGCACGGCGATGGTATCGACGCCGATCGACTGTCCGTCCGACTCGACGGCCGGTCGTACCCGGTCTCGGCGTTCGTCGACGACCAGCGCCTCACTGCCGGGACCCAGATCGGTCCGCTGTATCCGGCCGCGTCCCGGGAGGCCCACCTCGTCTGGGAGCAGGGTGATACGTCTTCGATCGTGTACACAGCCACGCCGCCCCGAGAGGGGACCGTCCCCGCCTATCTTCGATTCGACGAGCGGTCCCTCAGATCGTACGGCGGCGGGCAGGACGCCGATGCCGAGTTCACGTCCACGACGGGGGCCAGAGCGGTGACCCTCGAGAACAACACCTGGAAGCTGCTCGATTTCGAGTACAACGTCACTGCCCAAACGGTCCTGGAATTTGACTTTCGCGCGACGAACGCCGGGGAAATCCACGGGATCGGCTTCGAGACCGACGACAGCATCTCCAGTGACCGGATTTTCAAGCTGCTTGGCTCACAGCCTTGGGGCATCGAGTACGGCGAGTACGAGACCGGTGATGGCTGGGTCCACTACGAGATCCCTGTCGGGGTACTCTACGGGTCATCACTGCACGGCCAGACCTCCTCTCTCGCCCTCGTCAACGACGTCGACAACGACACCAAGCGGCCGAGTGACTCTCAGTTCCGGAACATCCGCGCGTATGAATCACCACCGGAGGATTCGTCGATACAGTTCGAATTCAGCGCCGACGGGGCCACTGTCACCGAACCCGTTCAAAGCTACGGCAGCCAGGACAAGGACTTTGGCGTGGCGGTCAGCGACGACAACGCGATGCTGACTCTCTCAGAGAACACCTGGGCGTACGTGCCGATCGACGAATCTGTCACCGACGACACCGTGCTTGCGGTCGAATTCAACGCATCGAGCCAGGGTGAGATCCACGGTGTCGGCCTGGAAACCGACAACTCGGAGACAGAATCACGGTTCGTCCGTTTTAACGGCACTCAGTCCTGGGCCACGAAAGTCACCCCCGTCTCTTCGGGCGACGACGGCTGGGAGCGCTACGAGATCGACGTCACCTCACTGCTTGCGTCCAGTGGTGAAACTGTCTCCCGTCTCGTGTTCGTCAACGACGACGACACCGGTGGAAACGGTGTCTCACAGTTCCGGAACGTGACGATATACGACGAATAGATAGCCTCGGGCTTCCCGACACAGTGGACGGCTATTAGACTTTCTTGACCGCGATCTCGGCCTCGATACCCTCGATCCCGCCACCACCTTTTTCTTCGTCGGGTGTGCTCGCGACGCTCACGGCTACACCGCTCGCGTTCGAGGTTCGTCACTGCGTTCGAACCTCGCGACGCTCGCACACCGCTCTCACGGCGTCGCCGTTCGAGCGCTCGGCGGCCTCGTCCCACTCGGCCGCCCACTCCTCGAAAAAGCTGGACCAAAAAGGCGGAGTCTCGCGTCTTCGCTGCTCGACTCCGTTGAAACGCGGCCGCCGGCCGCGTATGCTCTTCAGCCGTCGGAATCAGACTTCTTCGACCGCGATCTCGGCCTCGATACCCTCGATCTCCCAGGTCTTGCGGTAGCCCTCTTCAACCGACCCGAACGCGTCGGCCCGCACTTCCTCGGCGATGAGTTCCTCGTGGTCGGCGACGAGATCGGCCACGCGATCGTCGTCGATCTCGTACTCGACGCGAATGCGAGCGTCCATCTCTAGGTCGAGATCCTTGCGCATCTCCTGGACGCGGCGGACGACCTCGCGGGCGTAGCCCTCGCTCTCGATGTCCTCGGTCAACGTGGTGTCGACGTAGACGACGCCACCGCCATCTACGGCCTCGAACTCGGTGCTGGCGATCCCTTCGGGGGTGTTGCGGACGAACTCGACCATCTCTGCCTCAAGATCGACGGCGCGGTCGAGATCGCTCGTGACCGCCGACTCCAGGGCCGCGACCGACGGTTCGGCGACGCTGGCGTCGTTGAGCGCGTTCATGATCTGCCCAGCGTCCTCGCCAAAGGCGGGGCCGAGTTTGCTCATGTCGGCCTCGGCGCTGTAGGTGAGTTCGCCCCACGCCTCGTCGGGACCGACGACCTCGATCGCACGGGCGTTCAATCGGTCGGCAAGCAGATCGGCCTGGAGTTCGACCGAACCGCCGACCGCCTGATCGTCGACGTCGACGACGACGCGCTTGACTGGCCAGCGGAGCTTGCGTTCGGCCTGCTGGCGGGCGTTCGAGCCCGCTTCCTCGACAGCGCGGACGACGCTGATCTCGTCTTCGAGGCCGACGTCACGCAGGTCGTCGTCGGGTTCGGGCCAGTCGCACATGTGTACGGTGTCGTGACCAGCGTCGCCGGTGAGATACTGATAGATTTCTTCGGCGACGAAGGGGGTAAAGGGCGCGAGCAGCGCGACGGTCTCCTCCAGGACGCGGTACAGCGTCGCGTAGGCGGCGTCCTTCGAGGCGCTCTCGCCCTCCTCCCAGACGCGATCCCGGACGGCCTGGACGTAGAACCGGGAGACGTCCTCGACGATAAAGTCCATCAGCGTCTCGATGGCCCGGTCTTGACGGCGATCCTCGAAGGCCCCGCTCATCTCGGCTTCGACGGTCTGGAGCCGCGAGAGCACCCACTCGTCGACTTCTTCGAGGGAGGCGCTCTCGACGGTCGTTTCCCCGGGGCTGAAACCATCCATCCGCATATACGGCAGCGGGAACCGGAAGACGTTCCAGAGGATGTTGAGGTTGCGGCCCATCGAGTCCATCCCGTCCCAGGAGAAGCGCATGTCCTCGCCCTGGGGGTTTTGAGAGAGCAGGAACGCCCGCATCGGGTCCGCGCCACCTTCCTCGATGGCTTCCTGGGGCTCGACGGTGATGCCTTTGGATTTGGACATCCCGCGGCCATCTGGCATCAGCGCGTAGCCGTGCATCAACACCTCGTCGTAGGGGATCTCCCCGACAGCGGCCGTCCCCATCCCGAGCTGAGACCAGAACCAGCCGCGGGTCTGGTCGTGGGCTTCCATGATGAGATCGGCGGGCCATAGGTCCTCGAAGTCCTCGGTCTGTTCGGGATAATCGAGCGTGCCCCAGGAGGCGACCGAGGAGTCGAGCCACACGTCGAAAACGTCCGGGACGCGCTTGTAGGTTCGGCCGTCTTCGGTGATCGTCAACTCGTCGACGGTCCCTTTGTGGAGGTCGACGGCCTCGGGATCGATGTCCTGATCGACGCGTGCGGCGAGTTCCTCGCGGTCGCCGACGACGATAGCCTCGTCCATCGAGCCGTTCCAGCCGTCGGCGGCGTTGCCGCCTCCGTTCGCCGACGAGTCCGGGCTACCTTCAGGAAGCCAAATCGGCAGGGGGATTCCCCAGTAGCGTTGCCGGGAGACGTTCCAGTCTGGGGCCTCCTCGACGAAATCCTGGAAGCGGTTGTCCCGCGCCCACTCGGGGTGCCACTGGCTGTCCTCGATGTTCTCGAGCATCTCCTCTTTGATGTCCGTGACCGTGATGAACCACTGGTCGGTGACGATCTGGATGATCCCCGTGTCACAGCGCCAGCAGTGGCCGTAGCTGTGGTGGGTCGTCCCTCGCGAGAGGAGGTTGCCGTTGGCCGCCAGATCGTCCATGATCGCCTCGTCGGCGTCCTTGACGAACTCGCCGGCGTATTTGCCTGCGGTGTCCTCGTAGACACCGTCGCCACCGACCGGACAGAACACGTCAAGACCCAATTCCTGGCCGCGCTCGAAGTCTTCCTCACCGTGGCCCGGCGCGGAGTGGACCAGTCCCGTCCGATCGGCCTCGACGTACTCGGCGGTGTAGACCTGGAGTGCGTCCTCGCCCTCGGGTGCGTCGGGGACCGCCTCGCGCAGTGGGTGCTCGTAGCTCCAGCCGACCATCTCCTCGCCCGTGGCTTCGTCGACGACTTCGTAGTCGCCGTACCGTCCCTTCGAGAGAACGTCCTCGACGCAGGATTCGGCGATCCACAGCACCTCTGTCTGGCCGTCCTTTTCGGCCTCGACGGCCTGGTAGGTCAGATCGTCGTCGACGGCGACGAAGGTGTTGGCGGGGATCGTCCAGGGCGTGGTCGTCCAGATGACGAGGCTGCCTTCCCGATCTGCAAGGGAGAACTTCACGTAGATCGATGGGTCGGAGACGTCCTCGTACTCGACTTCGTTGTTGGCGATAGCGGTCTCACACCGCGGGCACTGTGAGATCGATCGCTTGCCCTGCTCGACCAATCCCTTCTCGTGGGCCTGGGAAAAGCCCCACCAGGCGGCCTCCATGTACTCCGGGGAGACCGTCTTGTAGGGGTTGTCCCAGTCCATCCAGACACCAAAGGACTCGAAGTCCTCTTGGAGGCCACGGAGTTGCTCCTCGGCGAAGTCCTTACACTCCTCGATGAACGCCTGCTCGCCGAACTCCTCGATGTCTTTCTTGTTCTGAAAGTCGAGTTTTTCTTCGACTTTGGTCTCGATGGGCAGGCCGTGCATGTCGTAGCCCGGCCGGTCGGTGACGTTGTACCCCTGCATGCGGAGCTGGCGGATGTAGGCGTCTTTCAGGGTCTTGTTCCAGGTCGTCCCCATGTGAGCCGCTCCGGAGGTGTAGGGCGGGCCGTCGACGAAGAAGAAGTCCTCGCCGTCGGCTCGGTGGGCTTTGGTCTGCTCGTAGGCATCGACGGCGTCCCAGTAGGTGAACACCCGCTGCCGGACGCTGTCGGGGTCGTACTGCTCGGCCACGTCGCCGAACCGGTCGTACGTCGGCGGATCGCGGTCCTCGGCGTCGGTCATACCCGTTTCCACTATCGCCGGCATTAAATGAGAATCGATCCCACGCGCCCCCGGCCGTCCCAGTGTGCTGTCCAAAACGACCCCCGGCTTTTTCGCGTCGGCCCCCGACCGTCCACGCATGGAGTATCGTACACTCGGTTCGACCCAACGCGACGTCTCGGCGATCGGGCTGGGCACGTGGAACGTCGGCCCTTCCTGGGCATCGGTTAGTGACGAACAGGCCAGCGAGGCGATCCGGACCGCCCTCGATGCGGGTGTCAACCTGATCGACACGGCTGAAGTGTACGGCGACGGCCGCGCCGAACGCCTCATCGGCGAGGTACTGGACGAGCGCGGCCGGGAGGACGTTTTCGTCCCGACGAAGGCCGCCCCCGACCCGGACGGCGGTCACTCGGAAGACGGGCTTCGGGACTCGATCGCCGGCTCGAAAGAGCGCCTGGGCGTCGAGACACTCGATCTCGTCCAGTTGCACTGCCCGGAGACGCAGGCGTTCTACGACCCCAGTACGTTCGAGACGCTGGAGCAACTCCGCGAGGAGGATGAGATCGCCCACGCCGGGGTCAGTGTCGAAAAAGTCGAACAGGCGGACAAGGCCATCGAGTACCCCGTCGTCGAGACGGTCCAGCTCATCTTCAACCCGTTCCGCCATCGCCCCGCAGAACGGTTCTTCGAGCGGGCTGCCGCCCAAGACGTCGGTATCATCGTGCGCGTCCCGCTGGCCTCTGGACTGCTCGCAGACGCTTTCGAGGGCGTCCAAGACTTCGGCGAGGACGACCATCGTCGAACGGCTGCCGAGGACGGTGTCGATGCGGGGATCGGTCGCGCTGGCGGTGAGACCTTCGCCGGCGTCCCCTTCCAAGCGGGACTGGACGCCGTCGAAGCACTGCGCCCGTCCGTCCCCGAGGGGATGACGATGGCTCAGTTCACGCTCCGATGGATTCTCGACTTCGACGCCGTCTCGACGGTGATCCCCGGCTCGACGACGCCCGCACACGTCGAGCAAAACGCCGCGGCAGCGGACTTCGAGCCACTCTCACACGAAACCCACGGCACAGTCAGGGACGTCTACGAGGCCCACCTCTACGATCACGTCCACCATCGCTGGTAACCCAGGAGTCACGAAAACGACCCGTCCAGTGTTGCAGCCACACGCTCGATTCAGACGTCAGAAAACTCGACCAGCACCTTCTCACGGATCAGTTTCACGCCGGCGACGAGCAACAGGACCCCGACGACTGCTTCCCAGGCGCCCAGGGCACTTTGCCCGGCCATGAGCGTGTCGATACCCGCAGATTCGACCAGAAAGCCGCCGACGCTCAGGAGACCGGCGATGACTGCGTAGACGATCGTCGAAAGCTGTTCGAGTACCATGTCGATCATAGGTACGCTCTCGTAGGGACTGCTATGATCTTTTCTGTTCGCCGCTGTGACGAAACGCTTTTTACCAGCGTTATAAAAACTGAAACGATGTCAACGACACGGAATCTGAATTATCCTTCCCTGGCACGACGCGGCTTCATTCTGGGGGCAGCGCTGTTCCTGATCGGCGGTCTCGGCCACGTTGTCGGCCCGGCCATCGTCGGTTCTCTGCCCGGCTGGGAAGCGGCACTGTTGCTCGACTTGGAAATCGCGGGTATCTTGATCGGCTTGTTCGCGCCGCTAATTTTCGGGATCGTGCTCCCGTTGACGGAGTGAGTGGCGATCGAGGCGCGTTCTTGAACCTTAGAGGAATTCGGCGGCCGCTGGTGCGTACTGTTCGGGCGGGACGTCCACGACGCTCTCGTCGTGGAGTGTGACGAAGAACGGCGAGTCCGACCAGTAGTACTGCTCGAACACCGAGCGGGCAACCAGATCGACGACGGGTGGGTTGGCGGGGTCGTCGTCTTGTAGCGTTACTGCGAGGTTGAAGCTATTGTGGCCGGCCGAGGCGTAGTACTCGAGTATCGAGACGATCCCCGCTGCCAGATCCTCGACGACGGAATCGCCCGGATCGGGAACGGTCGCCTCCGGGGCGACGCCACGAACGTGGCGGTGGTGTTTTGGTGCGTAGGGCGAGATCCACTCGACCCCTCCTGTCGCTCCGATATGGCGATCGCCGTCCGCCGTCTCCGCGAGGAGGGTCTCCCAGTAAGACTCGCCGTGTTCGTCCCGGTAGGCACGGGCCGCCTCGGCGCGTTCGGCCTGGCGGTTCGTCCCGCACTCATCGACCAAGGTCTGCATGTGCGGGTGGATGATACTGCTGCCGGCCGGCCGGAGGAAGTTCATGTTGATCGATGCGTACTCGTCGGCGGCGTCTGATTCGAAGGCGACGTCGACGAACTCCAGGGCGGCCGCCAGCCCGTCGGCGAACTGCCCGACCGTGAACTCATCGATTGGCACGTAGTGGTCCTCGGTGAGGACGACGACGTTCGAGTGATCGCCATAGGGGTTGAGATTCGGGAACGACGTGGCTTCACCCCACGATCCACGCTCGAAGCCCACCCAGTCTGGATAGGTCGGGGTCGCGTCGGTCACCATCTCGGGGCAGAAGAAACAGCCCTCGTCGTCGTTGAGGACAGTCTCGATCTCCGGTTCGCCCTCCGGGCGGACGAAGTTCTCCGAGACGATTCGACTCTGTCGGCCGGTGAGTGGATCCCGGCGGACTTCCGTCTCGACAGATACCTCCTCGAAGTCCTCTAAGGGACTGTGAAACCACGTCGCCTGGACCTCGGGATCGAACTGGAACGACATGCTGGGTCAACCTTCACAGAGGCCGCTAAAAAAGCTAGGCGGGACCCGGCGGTTTTTGGGCCACCACCTCTACCCCCCTACCATGACCGACTGCGTGTTCTGTGCAATCGTCGCCGAGGAGCTGCCCAGTCACACTGTCTTCGAAACCGAGGACGCCCTGGCGTTTCTGGATACGAATCCGCTCGCCGAGGGCCATACGCTCGTCGTCCCCAAGACACACTACGAACAACTCGACGACGTTCCCGCCGAAACGGCGACGGAATTCTACGCGGCCCTCCACGATGTCGTTCCGGCTGTCGAAGCGGCCGTGGATGCACCGGCCACGACCGTCGCTGTCAACAACGGCGAGGCCGCTGGCCAGGAAGTACCACACGTCCACGCCCACGTCGTCCCACGGTTCGAAGACGACGCTGCTGGGCCGGTCCACGCGCTGTTTCGTGGCCGCCCGACCGTCACCGAGGACGCGCAAACGGAACTGGCCGATGCGATCGCTGCCCGTCTCTAAACATTCGTTTGGGGAAATAACATCAATAGATTAATTACCTTCAGTTTACTTTTCTCGCCCACTGTGCGCCCTCCACGCTCGACCGGGCAGTGCCCGGAATGTGACGGTGGACTGTTGCGTCGCGACCGCGAAACGATCTGTACCGACTGCGGACTGGTCGTCGACGAGTCACGCATCGACCCCGGTCCCGAATGGCGAACCTTCGAGGCAGACGACGGCCAGCAGCGTCGCCGAACCGGTCCCCCGCTCACGCGTGCCAGACACGATCGGGGCTTCTCGACTCGCATTGGTCGGGATCGCGCCGGCCCACCGCGACGACGACGCCGCATGGCTCGCCTTCGCCGCCAGCACCGTCGCTCTCGGACAGCTTCGAAGGCCGATCGCAACCGCATGTACGGCATGATGGAGATTCGGCGGATCGTCGACCGGCTGTCTCTCACTGAGAGCTTTCGGGACGATGCCTGTGTCCTCTTCGAGGCCGGGCAGGACGCCGGACTGTTGCACGGTCGGACGATCGAAGGCATGGCGGCCGCGACTGTTTATGCTGTCTGTCGGACTGCGGATGTCTCGCGGATGGTCGAGGAAGTGACGGCCGTCGCCCAGGCCAGCAGCGACGAGTTGACGGTCGCCTACGCCGCGCTCAATCAGGAACTCGGCCTCGAAACGGGGCCGATCGACCCGCGTGAGTACCTGCCCCGCTTTGCCGACCAGTTGGATCTCACTCCGGCGATCGAACGCCGCGCGACCGAGTTCGCGGCGATCGTCGTAGACCGAACCCTCGCTGGTGGCCGCGCACCGAGTGGCGTCGCTGCCGCCTGTCTGTACACTGCTGGCCGCGAACACGGGGCCGACGTGACCCAGCAACAAGCCGCCGCTGTCGCCGGTGTCGCACCAGCGACGCTCCGCTCGACGTATCAGGATATCCGCGACGCAGCCATCGGACAGGCCGACACCACTACCGCAAACGCGGGCGCCGATTGACCGTCACGGGCCGCTTCCGATCACGTCGTCCGCAGGTGGTCGGTCCGGGGTTCGTAGACTTCCCCTTGCTGTTTGAGTTTCTCGATCTCGTGTTCGGCCTTGCTGGCCTCCATGCCGACTTCCTCGGCGCGTTCGATCACGACGTCGACAGGTGCCCCTTCGTCGTACTCTTCTTCGATGTCCGAAATGATCCCACGGATGTTCTTGATCCGATCGCGCTGGGATTTGGAGGTCCCTGTCTCGACGACGTCGGCGTCGAGTTCACCCGTCTCGGGATCGATCCCGATATCTTCCAGTGAGGACCGGACGATCCCGATAACCCGCTCTGCGTCTTCCGCCTCGACGGTATCCGAGAGTCGCACTCTCGCGCTGGCCTCTGCGAGACGCACCAGCGCCTCCAGTTTTCGTGCCGTGACGGGAACTGGCGCGTCCTCGCCTGACCCCTTCGTCCGCAACTCGACGTAGAAGTCCCGGATGGCCGCCTTGGCCTCCTCGGTCATCGTCGGGAAGCAACTCCGCTTTGCGTAGGCGACGTATTTCCGGAGGAGTTCGGGGTCGATCTCCGGGGCGACCGTTTCGGTGACGTTGTCGACTTCCTCGGCACTGTAATCGGGCGTACTGTTCTGCTGGCGGTGGGTGTTGAGTTCGCCCGCGTAGTTGGTCCGCAGGATGTGTTCGGCCAGTTTGGCGTCTTCCTCCTCGTCGGGCTGATCGGTGACGGTGAAGATGAGGTCGAAGCGCGAGATCAGCGCGGGCTCGAGGTCGATCTGCTCGCCGATGGGCTCGTACTGATCGAAGCGGCCGTACTTGGGGTTTGCCGCGCCAAGGAGTGAGCAGCGGGACTTGAGGGTCGCATTTATTCCAGCCTTAGATATGCTGATCGAATTGTGCAGGATGACACCCTGACTCACGAAGGTGTTGGTCGGTTCGACCGTCACGTCGTAGACCCAGTCGGTGGCGTGCTCGCCTTCGTTGGGGAGCGTTTCGACGTCGGTTATCGTTTCCGTCCCGATCCCGGTCGCGGAACCGGGACTTTGCGCAACTGCACCGCCGTCGACGGCGACCGGAACCGGAACGGGAGTGCCGGCCGATGTTTCACTGGCAGGGACCGTATCCCACTCGTCATCGCTCTCGACAAACATCGGGTGTTCCGGCGTGACGACGACCTCTCGTCCGTTCGAGAACGAAACACGGACGAACTCCTCGGGAGCCTCGTGGCGACTGACCCGATCCACAGAGAGCTTCTGTACGTCGTTGTCGTCCAGATCAGCGGAATGAACCCGCACGTCCTCAACAGGCAGGATTTCACAATCGACGCCGTCGATCACATCATCGGAACGTTCAGCCATCCGCTCATCAACAAAGTCACCGATCTCGACGCGTCGGCCGTCTGCGAGGAGGAGTTCAGAATCGGGATGGTAGGACTGCTGCTCGAGCGCTTCGTGCATGGCCGAGCGGTCTTCGGAGTTATGGACGACCATCCCGTTGGCAAGGAAATTGTGGGTGCCTTCGACAGTCAGATCGTACACCTTCGACTTTTGGGCCGTTTCGACCTCAGCCAGCAACCGCTCAGCTTCGTCGCGTATGGCTTCGATCCTCGTTCGTGCGACCGTGCAGACCTCGTCGAAGCTGTCAGTTTCAACCGTGCCGTTGAACCACCGGGAGACTGTCGACTGGTCGACGCCGAGGTCGCGAGCCAGTTCGGAATGGGAGACGCCGGATCGGTCCAGTTCCTCCTGCAGTTGGCTCCAGTTCTCGGTGGACAGTTTCGTGGCGAGCAGATCGTGGGCACGGTCGACAGCGTCCCTCGGCGGACAGTTCAAGAGATCGGCAAGCTCTCCACGATAGAGATTGACCGTATCGGACGGCACTCCAGGCACGTCGGACTCGACCGCGTCGACCCGCCGCCACCGAACGTCGCCGCGAACCAGTGTCCGGAATGGTTCTATCTGAGTATCTTCGACAGCGCGTACCATCTCGAAAAGACGGTTGGCGACTATCCTACGAAGCTCGTCGCTTTCGCCCCACTCGCGCGATATCCGCTGTTGTGTGTATCGTGTCCCGTCAGCGATTTCGGCCTGTGAGACGTGATAGCGTGCCTTGATCTCAGTCAAGCGTTCCCAAGTGGGGTCCGACGCCAAGGTTTCGCTGTCCGTAGCCGCACGTTCCGTTCGCTCCTCGAAGGCGGCCAGAATTTGCTTGCTCAGGCGAATGGAAACGTTCGCGTCGCCGTTCTCGAAGTTGCAGTAAGTCGCGTCGTCGATCCCACACTCCGATTGGTGGAGTCGAAGTGATTCTCGGATGTCGGCCAGCAGATCGCCACACTCCGGAATCACGTTGAGAATCGTTCTCTCTCCCGAAACCTCCTCACAGACCTCGTCCAGAGCGGCCCGTTTCCTGTCGAGCGTGAAGCCGACATGGCGGGCAAAGGCCGCAAGCGAGTCCGCCGCCGTGATAGCCAAAATGTAGAGATCACGCTTTCCCGCCCGCTCACGAGTCTGGATCTGACTCGACACACCGAACTCCTGGAGGAGCTGCTTTGTTCCGAGAAGGAGTTCATAGCTTGCAGAGAAGATCCTCACGTTTCCGGTCGACGTGTCGACGTTCCCCTCGCTATCGGCCAGGGCCCGGACGAATGCAGCTTTCGCATCAGCCGACCCCTCGGTCACGCCGTCGGGGAACGCCTTCTCGTCGTACGTTTCCAGATTCATCCCGGCATCAACGACGGCGTCGGCATACTCCTGCCCCGGCACCCGGACAGTCTCGACCCCGTCGTCCCGCTGTTCGCTCGGCGGCCGCGTCGGTTCGACGTCGAACGTTTCTCGGCAGTTCCGTTCGAAATCAGCAAGGAGTTGTTCTTCCTTGTTCGTAAACCGGATCCCGTAGACGCCTGCCTGTCGGTCGTAGTAGACGTTCCCGTCGCCGGAGAGGTATCCGAGTACCGCGGCGAACGCCGGTGAAGGCGTTCCCGTATCGCGTTCCGTCGAAACTGGACTCGCAGCAACACCCCCGTCAGTCACCGATGTCGGAATCGACCGAGGGACGTACACCCAATCGCCGGGTTCGAGATCTGCTGCTGGCTTCTCGATCCGTTCACCGTTTTCGAACGCGAAGAACGGATGATCGCGTGTCGCGGTCAGTTCCTCGCCTGATTCGAGTGTCACGGTCGCGAGGTCGTCAGGAGCCTCGTATTCGTGGATGGCCGTCACTGGACGTTTCGCGAGCCGTCCATCGTCCGTCATCGTCCAGGCTTCGAAGTCCACGTCCCGAATCGTCCGGCCATTCGCGTGTGGTTCGATTTCGCCGTCGATCGCGGCTTCGCGCGCAAGTTCCCGAATGCGAGAAATCCGGCCATTGCCAAGGCGGACGAGGGTATTGCCCGTCACGCAACGCATCTTGTCGAGTTCGTCGACAGCGGCGATCCCGCGATCGGCAAGCACCAGCGCACCCGCTTCCAGCGTCCACTGCTGGCCGTCGCCGAAGTCATCCCTCACAGCCGCAGCGGTGTTGTGCGTGACCAGCCCGTTGCCGAGGAAGTTGTGCGTCCCCGGGACGGTCAGGTCGAAGACTTCCTTCTCGCCGGTATCGACGGCAGCGACGACCTCCTCCCACCGGAGATCGGCCTCGACGGCCTCCTCGACGAGCGGTTCGACCGGCCCGAGGTCGATGTCCGCGAGCATCGACCTGGCGCGAGCACGCCCCGGATCGTCGCCGCGATTGACGTTCTGATAG
The DNA here is from genome assembly GCF_009797925.1 of Halorhabdus sp. CUG00001. Lineage (NCBI taxonomy): Archaea > Methanobacteriati > Methanobacteriota > Halobacteria > Halobacteriales > Haloarculaceae > Halorhabdus > Halorhabdus sp. CUG00001. Next base: position 1,981,634 of record NZ_VOLB01000001.1, on the reverse strand, counting down.
TAGTCGCCGGCGACGCCCTCGACGGCGGCGAGCGCCGACCCGACCGGGATCTTCTCGCGCTGGCGTCGCTCCTCACGAACGATCTCCTCGAGGGCGGTCGCCTTCTCGACGCTCTCGAAACCGATCGCCTCGGCGTAGCGGTCGATCTCGGCTCCGTACATCTCCACGTAGTACTGGACGTGGCTGGATTCGATCTCGTGGCCGTTGGCCAACTCGAATGTCCCGCGCCGATCGCGCTCCCGGAGTCGGGCTTTCACGCCGTAGGACTCCAACATGAGTTGGACCTGCTCGCCCAGCGTCTCGCTGATCGTCGACAGCAGGACGCTCGACCCGCCTTTCTCTCCACGGACCGAAACCGAGCCATCGGCGTCCATCAGTCCGCGGAGGAAGGCATCCCCGTGTTCGGCGACGGTGAGTTCGGGGGCGAGCGCGAGGCCCTCTTTCGGACTCTCCATGCCAGCGTTTTCGAACAGCCGGGCGATGGTGACGCTGTTGACCCGAATGCACGGCACGCGATCGTCCTGGCGTTCGATCTCCGGGCGCTTGTCGAACTTCGCTTCGAAGATGTCGGCGGCCCGTTCGAGCAACCGTTCGTTCCCGTTGGAGATCCGGACCATCCCACGATTGCCGTCGCGGCGGTCCAGCGAGATGTCGCCGTCGCCGAAGACGAGCCCAAGTAGGTACATGAGATCCGCGTCGAACGTCTCCGGGACCGTGATGCTGTCGCCGTGACGCACCATCAGGCGCTCGAAGTCGACATCCGAACGCGTCGCGCCGATGGCCTCGAGCATCCGATCGAGTTTCTCCAGCGGGACGTGTCGGTTCTTCAGGTGGGCGTAGATGAAATCCTCCGAGAGGTCGAGGGCGGCGGCCGCGTCCCGAAGCGTGCCGAATTCCTCAGTGAGTTCCGTCCGGAGGAACTCGATGGACTCCTCCGTGAGTTTCACTTTCTCCGTCGAAAGCGTCAGAAACTCCCGGACGTCGACTTCGGAGCGGTCGAGGTCCTCGAAGCGCGGTGCGGCGATGAAATCGCCAGCCTCGATCTCCGAGATTTCGGTCCACTCGATGCCCTCGTCCCCGCAGGTCAACACCGGCGTGTTCACCGAGGCCTCGAGTTCCTTGCCGTACTCGGTCTCGATCCGGCGGGTCGGCTTCTCGGGCATCCGCCAGACGTGACTCGACGCCCGGACGTCGATCTCGCCGTCGTCGCGGTCGAACGTCTGGACATCGATCGCTCGCTCGGCCGCCGTTTCGGTGGGGACTGGCTCTGGGAGGTCTTCCGTCACGAGATCCCGGATCTCTCTGAATCCGTCCTCGGTCTGGATCCGCGTGTCTCCGGTGACGCACAACCCCGCCGAACTGGACCCCTTCCCCGACGTGAAAACTGACCGTGGCGCGATGTGGCGAATGTACTGGAGAATCTGGGAGTTATGGGAGACAACGCCATTGGAAACGTAGCTGTGGGTTCCCTCGACTTCGAGGTCGTACACCCACTCGTCGTCAGGCTCGACCATTTCGATCGACGCAATGCGATCCCAGCGAACATCGTTCGTAGCCAGGTCGCCCAATCGGTCGACAGTAGATTCGACGGCGAGCGCCTCCTCAAGTCGGTCACGAATGACCCCACTCGCGGCGACCGTCTCACCGCCGTCGGGTGCGACCTCGTTGCGCTCGTAGTAGCTGATCGCCGTCTGGGTAATGTCCATCCCGTCGGCGAGCGATTGCTGTGAGATGCCGAGTTCGTCCCGCAGTTCGACGATCGTCTCCCAGTCCTCGTCAGCCAGCCCCTTACGCTGGTCGTTCAGCCACGCCAGACGTTCCTCGAACGCATCGACGACGGCTCGAAGGGACTCGCGGCTGGGGTTTCGATCGCCGCGCTCGTAGTGCTGGTAGGTGGTTCTGGGGACGTTGCAGTCCGTTTGTGTGAGTGCAAGCGATTCCCGAATCTCACGCAACATATCGCCTGAAATGGGGACGACATCACGGTTCGTATTCCCGGTCGTCCTTTCGTAGGACTCCGCGGCGAGTTGTTTCCGGTCGGTCACGAAGCCGACTTCCGCAACATAGTGGCCGAAGTCGTCTCCACTGATGCGGAGACGGTAGCTCCCATTGACGCGTTCGTGGATGCTTGCGTCGATACCGAACGAGGTGAGAAGCCCACGCACGTCTTCGAGGAGCGCTTCGCTTATCGAGGCGACCGTGAGTTCGCGTTCGGACGCGGCAACGTGGCCTTCCCCTTCGACGTAGGCCCGAAGGAAGGCCCGACGGATGGGGTCGCTCGCTCGTTTGATCTCTTCCGGGACGCGTTGCTGTGCCGAGTTTTCGAGGATCGCTGGCTCGATAGATTCGAGGAAGCTGACGAACTCGCTCGAATGGCAACGAAGACGAGTGACACCGGATTCCTCTCGCACGTCCTCGGAGTGGGGTAAGTCGAGGGCCTCGAAGGCCGCTCGGGCGTCTTCCAGAACTGGGTCGTCCTCGTTCGTGATACGGAGGTCAGCGGTATTGTCCGCCCGGTACTGGACGTGTCCCTCCGCGACGACGTATCCGACGAGCCGAGCAAGTGACGGCGTCCACGTCTCGGGGGCCGAAAACCGCACCGCGTTGGGTGACTGTGACTCGCGATGGTCTACTTCGATTCGATCGTCCCCTGCCGTCGGAACTGATCGGGGGGTCGCGACGAACTGTTCTTCCTCAAGCTTTTCAGCTTCCATCGCCGTCGGCTGCCCGTTCTGCTGGACGAACAACGGATGGGATGGCGTCACATCGAGTTCCCTGCCGCTCTCGGTCCGGATCCGATACAGATGGTCGGGAGCCTCCCGCTTCCAGACTTTGGTCGCTTCGGCCGTCGAGAGCGTCCCGTCAGGCGCGAGCGTCGGGAGCGGGATCGATGCGTGATCCCAGACGCCGTCGTCGACGGGTTTCGGATCGTCGAGGTTCGCCTCCACAAGTTCGCCGATCGCTTTCGTAGTCCCATCGGCGAGTCGAACGTTAGTGTCAAATTTAACACACTTTCCCGTACCAGGGTCCCCGATCAGGAGCACGTGGAGGTCGCCCCGGATCCGGGATTCATCAGGCAAGTGCTTTGTCACACCGGAGAATAGTTGGAGTGCGATCGCGAGCTTCTCTTGGTCGTAGCCGTAGATCGAGGGGGCGATGGAGGCGGTCATCTGCTCGTAGATGTCTTGTTCCTCCGAGAGGGCGACGATCTCCTTTTTGTCGTCCTCGTCGATGTCCATCTCTTCGAACTCCTCGTCCTCGATCTCGACGTCGACGCCGTCCATGTAGACGTCGAACATCGGTGACTGCTCGCGGTCGTTGCCCCGCTGATCGAGCTTCAGGATGCCCGTCACCCGGACGTGATCGCCGGCGGTGACCTCCCCCGTGATGTCGTCCTCGATGTTGACGTCGATATTTTGGGGCGTCTCGCCGCCGCGGAGTCCCTCAGGTGACTCCTGGACACGGAGCTTCTGGGCGTCGATGAACTCCGATTGATCGAAGTTGATCCGGAAGGGGCCCTGGCGTTCACACCCCTGGCACTCGTGGGGTTCCTGGAAGTCGCCAGTCGACTGTGGGATGCGGGTCAGAGTCCCACACCGCTGGCACTCGAAGGCGGCGTCGGTGATCTTCGGCCGGACCTCGGTTGCCTTCCGAATGATACCCTGGATGCTGACGAGTTGGCCGCGATGGTCGGCCCGGATCTCCCGGATGTCCGTCGATTCGGGCAGGTTGGTCATCCGGACGTGGGCCTGGCCAAGTTTCACGTCGATCGGCAGGTCAAACAGGCGCAGGGCTTCCTCAGCGTACTCCTGGAGCTGTTCGGGTTTGTTGCGGTAGTCCCCAGCCAGGTCGGGGTCGAATCGATAGAGATCCTGGTAGTCGACGAACAGGGACTTACGCTCGTTGGGGTACTTCTGGGCGAGGTCTCCGATCTCGTTGCGGTAGTAGTCCCGGTAAAACTCCTCGAAGAGATCGATGAACTCAGTGTTCTCCGCGCGAGCCATTCTGGTAGCTTCTATTGTGCACACTGCCTCAAGAAGGTTCCCAAACCGGGGTGAACGTGGGGCGAGACCGTGGGCCGCGCGTTCTGCCGATTCGTCGCCGCGACCGCCCGTTCACTCGATCGTTTCGAACCAATCCTCGACGCGTCCGAGGGGGGCTTGGGCGGCGTCGGCGACCGATTCGGCATCGGCCCCGGCCAGGTCGGCGACCGTCTCGATGCCGGCTGCCTGCAGTCGTTCTGCGTAGGTCGGGCCGATGCCATCGACCGTCTCGACGCCCGGCGAGGTCTCGGCCGTTTCAGCTTCGCTCTCGTCTGTCTCGGCCGATTCGTCGGCCTCGTCCGCCTCGACCTGTGACCGTTCACTGAACCACTCGGCGACTTCGGGCCAGACGTCTTCGTGGGTACTCGAAGACACCGAGAGGCCGATGTGGCCGGTCGAATACTCGATGAGGTGGGTGTCCTCGCTCGGGATCACGTCGTTGAACGGCTTGCTCGCCGCCGGGGGCACGAGGTGGTCGTACTCCCCCACAATCTGGATGACGGGCATGTCGATGTTCTCGATGTCGACGTGCTCGCCGTCGAGGTGCAACTCGTTCTCGTAGAGGTTGTTCCCCTGATAGATCTCTTCGAGGAACTGGGTGTAGGTCGTCCCGGCAACGTCGATACCCTCGTCGAGCCACTGCTCCATACGGGCGAAGTTCTTCACGAAGTCCTCGTCGTCGACGTTCTCGGCAAAGCGGACGTACTTCGTGACGTAGTTGTCGATCGGGTCCATCATCGCGAACCCGACATCGAGGAAGTCCGCAGGAACGTTTCCGAAGGCGTCGGTCACGGCCGACGGATCGTAGTACTCCTCTTCGCCCCACATCTCTAAGACGCCGCCCGACTCCTCGAAGTACAGGCCGGCCGCCAGCAGGCCGAGCGTATTGACCTTCTCGGGGTTGAGCGCGCTGTACATCGTACTCATCGTGCCGCCCATACAGTACCCCAGGAGGTTGATCGCGTCCTGGCCCGAGCGCTCACGAACCACGTCGACGCTGTTCTCGATGTACCGGTTGACGTAATCGTCCAGTGTGAGGTGCTGGTCGAGCCGTGAGGGCTCGTTCCAGTCGATCATGTAGACGTCGTGGCCCGCTTCGAGCAGCCGACGCACTACCGACCGGTCTGGCTGTAAGTCCAGAATGTAGGGCTTGTTGATCAGCGCGAACACCAGCAGGATCGGTACCTCTTCCTGTTCGTCTTCGGGCACGTCGATGCCGGCGGCCTCGGCGTCGTAGTGGAGGAGTTCGAGCTTGTTCTCCTCGTAGACGACGTCGGCCGGCGTCTGCCCCACCTCGACGTCGCCCATCGTTTCGAGGCGTTCGTCGAGGACTGCGCCCGTCTCGGTGGCGTCGGTCATCTCTTCGAGGGCCCGACGCTGGATGTCCAGCGCGGCACTCATTGGGTCGGACATACTGATCACTCCTCGACGGCCTCGAGGATCCGGTCGAGTTTTTCCTCGACGTCCTGTTGGCGCCGTTCGAGCTCGATCAGGCGCTCACCGACTTCTTCGACGTCACCTCGCGTCGGGAAGCCGAGTTCGGCAATCGTCTCCTGGGTGACGTCGTCGGCCTGCTGGCGCATCTCCATCATGGACTCGATAAGCTGGCCGTTCGTGGCCGCGAACGCGCTGGTGCCCATAATCTCCTTGAAGGCCTCGTTGGCCGATTGTAGCCAGATATCCCGGAACTCCGTGGGATCGACGTCCTCGCCCTGGGCGGCGTCCGCCGAGCGCTCGAACATCCGCTCGGCTGCGTCCATCCAAACCTCGTAGGCCTGGTTGTATCCTTCGACTCCCTCGGCAAGCTCGTCGTCTTCGGGCACTGAATCCGATAGCGCCTCCGTCCAGGATTCGACGAACGCAGCCTGGGCCTGCATGTTCTGCTCCATGGACTCGGCCACTGCGTCGTTCATCTGTTCGACCATCCCACTCCACTCCTCTTGTACGTCTGTGTTCTTGTCGCTCATGGGTAGAATCGCGCGTGCATGCGAGAAAAAACTACGGGACGATTCAGGCCTCGACCGCTTGGGCGGCCTGTTCCTGAACGTCTTGGACCTGCTCTTGGACTTCTTCGACCTGCTGTTGGAGGTCTTCGACCTGGTTTGCCATGTCTTCGACGACGTCGACCGACTGGGCTTCGACGTCCTCGTGGGCCTCGATCAACATCGAGAGCTGCTCGTCTAAGGCGTCGAGGGAGTCTGCCGACAGCTCGTCGTAGGACTCGACGCCCTCGCTGAGTTCCTCTTCGACTGCATCGAAGGCTTCGGCGTGGTTCTCAAGCAGGAACTCGAACTGCTCGTCGACGGTGCTGCGGAGCTCTTCGACGGCCGGCTCGACGCCGGGCATGCTCGATTCGAGCGTGTCGAGATACGTGTGGATGGCCGTCTGGCTCAGCTCGACACTCCGCCGTTGGACGGATTCCTGGCTCTCCAGGCTGCCCAGCATGGCCTGGCTCATGTGCTGCTGGAACTGGACGCCCTGTTCGAGGGCGGACTGTCCCTGTTCGATCGATGCGCGCTGTAGTTCGAAGGCGGTCGTGATTGGTGCGGTGTAGTCTGCCATAATTTACTCACTCCGGTTGCGTTTGACCGGGAGGACGACGGCCTGGACGATGTCTCCCTCTTCGATGTCCAGCGCCTCGCGCTCGGCATCGGGGATGCTAATCCGGCCGCCACTTTGCACACGGGTCTTGAAATTCGCCAGCTGGCTCATCGTCCCGAGCTGGTTCATATCCAGCCCGGACGCTCCCCCTCCCATCATCTGGCGAAGGAACTCCTGCTGTTGTTCGAGCGCCTGCTCGCTCGCTTCCGTGAACATCGCGGGCGGCCATTGGAAGCCATCGTCCTCGTCTGTCATCGGTCAACTGTACATACACCCTACAAGTACATAAGTTTTCCTCTGAGAACCATTCAGCCCCATCTGATACCATCTTTCACCTATTAGCTGGGTGTTTTGGTTCCCACGAAGGCACTGGGCCCCGTCGTCGGGTGGTTTTCGTTCAGTCCGTGGCCGGTGTGGCTGGACCATCCGGTCACCCTACAGTTTAGTAACCGGCCGCCGAACGATCGACTGCAATGAGCGACAATCCGAAGCCGACAGTCGAAGGCGGGAGCGACCTCCCGGGGTGGGAGTGGGATCGAACCGTCGAGGACAGCGACGCCGTGGCGGTCGGGGATCGCGTCACCTTCAGCAAAGACATCACTGACGAGGACGTCATGCACTTTGCCGAAGCCAGCGGCGACACCAATCCGCTCCACATCGAGGACGACTACGCCGCCGAGACCCGATTCGGTGGTCGCATCGCTCACGGAATGCTCGTCGGCGGGCTCATCAGCGCCGCACTGGCCCGCTTCCCTGGTACTGTCGTCTACCTCTCTCAGGACTTCGAGTTCAAAGGCCCCGTCCGCATCGGCGACCGGGCAACGGCCGCCGTCGAGGTAGCCGATACCCTCGAAGGCGGGCGCTACCAGCTCTCGACGCAGGTTCTCGTCGACGAGGAGGTCGTCATCGACGGCCAAGCGGTTGTCCTGATCGACGAGGAGCCTGCCTGACTGGCAGTCGGCATGTTGACAGCAGCGTCGCTACTTTTCGACGACCAACATCGCGACGCGTTCGAGCACTAGCTCCGAGAGCGTTGCATCGGTTGCGGCTCGCTCGGCGTCTGCAATGTCGAAAAACGCCGCGACCAGATCGGGATCGGCTGCCCCGAGGGTGTCGGCTCGGTCGAGACACTCCATCGCTTCGACGACCTCGCCGGCTGCCCGTTCGCGTTCACTCACGTTTTCGTCACCGTCTCCATTCTGTCGGTCGCCCACTGCGTGACAGACGATGACTGCCGGCTGTTGGCCCTGAGAGACGCCCATCGCCAAGGCGTCCTGGATCTGCCGGCGGCCCGCCGCGTACAGCAGGATCTCGACTTCGGGATCGTGTGCGATCATCTCCTCGCGTGCGTGTGCGCGATCAGCTAATTCGCAGGCCCGTCGGAGGTGTTCCCGGCCGGTGACGTATCGGGCGTCGAACGCCTGGATTGCCACGTCGTGCTCGGCTCCGATCGCGCCCAGTCGCTCCAAGACGGCATCGAGATCGTCAACTTCGAGGTGGCCCTCAACGACCTCCATCAGAAATCACCCAGACTGGATTGGTCGGCCGACTCGCCGGCCTCCTCGCCAGTGTCTCTACTGGTCTCGTTTGTAGCCGTCTGCTCACTCTCCGTTGCTGCTGGCGCTTCGTCCGGTTCGATCGCTGAGACACCATCCATCGACGGATCACGGTGGCCGGCGTTTTCCAAAATATTCTGGGCCGTTTTCTCCCGACCGCGTAAGGCCCCCAACACGACCCCCTTCTCGGCTTCTCGGAGGTCTTCGCGGGATTCGATCCCAGCCGCATAGAGGCGGCGAGCGCGTTTGCGACCCACACCGCCCACGCCCGCCAGATCGACCAGTTCCGAGCGCACCCCGTGTTCGACGCGCACGCGTGCCTCTCGGATGGCTGGCGTCACGTCGAGCCCGACCTCCCCAGCCAGGCGCTCGGCGGCGTTGAGGAGCCAACTCGCCGTTTCCACTTTTCCGCGGATGTCGCCCGGCCCGATGTCGTATCGGTCCGTAATCACCCCCTCCTCACACTCGTCCGCCCAGTCTTCGAGTAGCCGGGCTGTCTTCAACGCCGACAGCCAGTCCTCGAAGCGATCGTCCTCGAACTCGCTTGGCATCGCTCCGAGAAACTCCCTTTCACGCTCGTAGGCCTCCATGGAGTACTCCTCTTCGTCACCCGAGCGGAGGTATAGCTCGTACATATCGGGCGTCCGGGAAACGAGGTGGTACAGCCCCATCGCTGTCGGGTCGGGGCTGTCGTCGGTCCCGTCGACTTTGGCCGAGGCCAGTTCGCTGGCAGTCTCGAAGCCCGGCGGCTCGCCATCCGTGGCTGTCTGTCCGTCGTGGGGCGATCGAGTTCCCTGCTGGCTGGCTGTCTGCTCGACCTCTCTCAGCCCGTCGAGCATCTCCGCGGCGCTCATCGGATCCAGATAGAGCCGCGAGACCGTCTGTCCGATCGAGGTGGCACGCAGGTGGTCGTCTCCGTCCGAACGCGTGAGGAAATCGTTCGCTTCCAGATAGGCGATCACTTCGTCGACGACTGTCTTCAGACGGCCACTCTCTGTCGTCTGGCTCGCATACAGTGTCGCTTCGAGAAACTCCAGCAGTCCCGCCCGGGAGTTGGCAAACCCCGAAGCGACCGTCGAGAGGATGTGGGTCCGCAGCGCCGGTTCGGCGGCGAGTTTCGAGCGCACTGGCTCGGGATCAGCCCAGACGTATCGCTCGAACAGTTCGTCGAGTTCGTCGTGGCTGCTGGCGAGCAGGAGTGCCTCGCCATAGGGGTCGAGTCCGGGCCGGCCCGCCCGCCCCATCATCTGGTGGACCTCAAGAACCGAGAGGGGTTGCATCCCGCCGGCGGTCCCGTCGTAGCGTCGCCAGTCCCTGACGACGACGCGCCGGGATGGCGTGTTGACTCCCGCCGCCAGCGTCGGCGTCGCCGAGATGACTTTCACGAGTCGCTCCTGGAAGGCCTCTTCGACGAGCGACCGATGCTCCCGCGAGAGACCCGCGTGATGGAAGGCTGCCCCGTCTTCGACGGCCGCTGCCAGATCGTCGCTGGTCTCCGTATCGCTAACTTCCCGGATCTCGGTCGCGATCTCTCTGAGCCGCTCTCGCTCTTCGTCTCCGAGGTGTGGCTCGGTCGTCGACGCGAGTCGGCGGGCCGCTGCTTCGGCGTTTCGCCGCGAATTCACGAACACGAGCGTCGAGCCGTCGTCTTCGAGCGTGTCCCGGACGATGGCCGCTGTCTGCTTTTCGCTGTCCCTGACTGGCAGTCGGGTCTGGCTCCCGTCTTCGAGATGGAGAGCCTGCCCGTAGTGGACGCCTTTTTTGAGGTCTATCGGCCGCCACGTCGAGTCGACCAGTTCCGCATCGAGCCACGTCGCCAGCGCCTCAGCGTTGCCGATCGTCGCCGACAGCGCCACTGTCTGGAGATCCGAGTTTCGCTTCCGGAGCTTTGCGAGGGTCACTTCCAGCGTCGGGCCACGCTCGCCATCGTCGACGAGGTGGACCTCGTCGGCCACGACACAATCGAGGTTGTCGATCCACGGCGCGTCGTTTCGCACGAGGGAATCGACCTTCTCGCTGGTCGCGACGACGACGTCCTTGTCGCCGAGCCACCCCCCGTCGCTCTCGTAGTTGCCCGTCGAGACGCCCACGTCCAGTCCATAGGCCTCGAACTGTTCGAACTCCGTGCGTTTTTCGCTGGCGAGCGCCCGCAACGGGACGATATACAGCGCCGTCCCGTCGGTTTCGTCACCGTCGTCCCCACTGTCTTTGCCGTCCGTGATCGCCGAGAACATCGCGAGTTCGGCGATCAGGGTCTTCCCGCTGGCTGTGGGCACGCTGGCCACCAGGTTCTCGCCGTCGGTGACCCCGCGCTCGACGGCCTCGGCTTGGGGTGGATAGAGCTCTTCGATGTCCTGCTCGCGGAGGTGTGCTGGTACCCACGACGGGACCCCCGGAATGTCCGCAACGTCCATTGGAGGTAGGTAGGGTCGTCCCCCGGTTTAAGGGTTCGCTCGCGGGCCGAGCCGGTGGGCGGCGTTTATACATCGCCGGGTCGAGAGGAGACGTATGCGAGTCGAATTCGACCGGGATACCTGTATCGGGATGTTCCAGTGTGTCGCCGAGTGGGACGGCTTCGAGCGCGACGAAGCACACGGCAAGGCGGTGCTCGTTGACGGCGACGCAATCGAGGACGGTCTCGTTTCATTGGCTGTCCCCGACGGCGAAGAACTCGACGCGAAGTTCGCTGCCCGCACGTGTCCGGTAGACGCGATTCGAGTGCTCGACGACGACGGCGAGCAACTGGTGCCTTGAGCGGTTCAGTTCGTCGTCACGTCTGGGTCGTGTTCAGCCATCGTCGATCTTTCCGGGCGTTCGGCCGGCGGGAACTGCACTGTGACGGCCATCCTAGCCGACTCAGAACGGAGACGGTGCGAGGGGGCGGATCTGTGGCCCCGCTCAGAAGATCGCAATCGGGTGGTGGGTTGCCGTCCCGGCGACGATGACCCAGGTGACCAACAGCGCGTTCGTGAACGCACCCGTCCAAATGCGGCCCGTCTTGCGGAAGAAGTACGTCGAGACCAGCGGCGCGATCGAGAGCAACACGAGGAACTGGAAGGCGAGGATCGTCAGCAGCTCCACGCCGGCCGTCAGGAAGTTGTCCATCAGGTAGCCAGTCGTCAACAGCGTCCCGTACTGGACGACAAGCAACAAGACGAACGGCCCGCCGACCAGTGCCCAGTTGGTTGCCATCTCCTTTCGGAACGACGTGTAGCCTCCCTGGGGTCGCAATTCACCGTGCAGCAGGACGCCCAGCGCGACGAAGAACACGGTGAAGGGAATCAGGTACCGGAGGAAGATCCAGAACTGGAACGTCTCGAGCGGGCGGATGCCGAACACCCAGAAGCGAAATCCTTGCCCGGTCAGGTACTCCGTGACCGACAACAGGAGGTACAAGCCACCGACGATCCCGATGCTCGTTAGTGCTGCCCGTCCGATCGTCCGGAAGCCGTCGTCGGTCCCGAGGCCGTAGGACGCCCGAAGGTCGGCGAACGACCCCTCGTTTCTGTAGTGGAACGCGGCAAAGCCAACCACGATCACGAGTGCGTTGAACGTCGCCCACACTGCGACGCCGGTCGTAATCTCCTGTGGCAGGAGCGCACTCGCCGCGACGGTGCTCTGGCCCCACTCCTGGAGGTGGTAGTAGGTCACGAGCGGCACGAAGAACGCGATCAGTGCCGTCCCGATCCGAGCCACGCCCGTGAGGCCGAGTGAGTCGGGCCGGTCTCGACGAAATCCGGTCGATCGATCGTATCGCTCGACCAGTAGCGATCCCAGCGGGAACATGAACAGGACTCCCCCGAGCATCGCGAGCAACGTCCCCAGTTCTTTGAAATACCAGGTCTGGTTGCCCGGCGGTAGTGGATCCTCACCGTCTAAAGTTCGCTGGAACCACTCGATCGAGTCGGCGGTCGCGGTCGGTGAGAGGTGCAGGCCCGCGTGGGTTCGACTCGGTGTGTACAGCTGCCGTGCCGTCCCCTCGTCGATCGACCCATAGGTCTCGCCCTCTTGGATCGTCGAGTCCGTCCCGAAGACGTTCTGTAGCTTCGCACTGTCCGGGACGTTCCGGGCTTGCTCGACGGCCCACATGTACCGGAACTCCTCGTACTCGCCGTAGATCACCGCGAGGTTCCGCGGGAACTCGGGCGACCCTGGCGGGGCACCGAACGACCCCGTCGAGGAGCCTGCAAGCACCATCGACTCGTAGCCGTCAGGATAGACAGCCGCCGCGACGACGCTTGCCCAGCCACCCATCGAGTGGCCTTCGAGGCCGACGTTGTCCGTATCGACCATCGATAACGACCGGAGGTACGAAAGCGCAGGCGGACCGCCGAACCCGTTGGCGAACGCCGGTGGGTCTGACCCCCCGTGACCCGCCTGATCGACTGCCAGCGTGACGAACCCTCGTCTGGCGTACTCGATGGCAAACGGCGATTGGGTCTCGTGATAGTTGATATAGCCGTGAGTCGCGAGAATCGCCGGTGCGGGATCGGCCGTCGAAGCATCTGGTGGGATGTACAACTCCCCGCTCATCATGGTCCCGTTGGTCGCTTCGAACTGCACGTCCCGGACTTCCACTGTCTGTCCGTTCGTTTCTACCCAATAGGCTGTTCCACTGCCGACTACCACCAGCACAAGTGCAACAACGAACAGTACCGTTCGCGTATTTATATCCGTAAGCGCCATCCTCACCCTCACTTCACACACCCATTATATAACTATTTTTGTGGTTGTTTTGGGTCCGTTGCCCTCTGAGTCTTTCACTCGGTTGGAATTCGTTGCTTCTGGCGATCGACGATTGTAGATCACTTCGAGATAGGAAGGCATTTTTCGGACGATAAGCTACGACCTACTACTTCGTGTCTGGTCTCCGTTCGGCAGTCAGTCGGGCCGCCCAGTCGCTCAAGCGTGCCGGTGCTCGCGCGAACCCGGTCCGTGGCGTCATTCTCCTGATCGGACTCGGACTCGCTCGCCTCGGAGTGGTCGACCGCGCTCGGGCACGCCGAGCGACGGATCTTTCCTGGCCGCGTGTCGTCACCGGCATCGCTCGCATGTCGAAAAACGCCGCTGACGTTGCCATGGTCGGGGCCGCGTCGGGGCTCGTTGCCAACGACGCCATCTCGGGTGTCGGTCTCGCCGGTCCGTTTTGGGGGCTTGCATTCGCCTTTGGCGGCGGTTTCGCCGCTGGGACGATCGCACTCGTCTCTCAGCGTTTCGGTGCCGAGGAGTTCACTCAACTCGGCCAGGCCGTCCGCGCGAGTTTCGTCGTCGTCGTCGCGGTCACTATCCCCGTCGGCGCGGCGTTCTGGTTCGTTCCCGAGTGGCTCATCGGCCTGCTGAACAGCAACGACCAAGTCGTCGCCTACGGTGCGACCTACCTCAAGATCCTGGGCCTCGGTGTGCCCTTCGCTGGGTTGAACCTCGTTGCGAGTCGCGTCCTCATCGGGGCCGACAACGCACAGATCCCGATGCTCCTTCGGGGCGGTGGTGCCGTCCTGAATATCGTGCTCAACGGCGTGTTCATCTTCGTCTTCGGGATGGGCGTGGCCGGTGCCGCCTGGGGAACGGTCGCGGCAAACGCCCTCGTTACCGGCTTGTTTATCGCTGGGTTGATCGCGGGCCGGCTTCCCGGGATCGGCCAGTTCCCGGTCTCAGTTTCGCCGCGCGGGACGTACTTTCACTGGGGTGATATTACTGACGTCGTCTCGATCGGGACGCCGGTCGTCGGTCGGAACATGACCTGGACGGTCGCGCGATTCCCAATGCTCGTGTTCGTTGGCATGTTCGGGACGGCGACACTTACGGCCTACACTATCACCCGACGGCTCTGGGGGCTGATGAACGTCCCCGGGTGGGGCTTTGGGCTCGCTGCTTCCAGTCTCGTCGGTCAGCACCTCGGCGAGGACGACGAGGAGACGGCCGCCGTTTACGGTCGTGAAATCACCCTCATGGCAGTTGCGACCTACACCGTCTCGGCGGCTATCGTCGCGGTCCTTGCCCGCCCTGCTGTCGTTGCTTTCGGTGCCGAGGCCGATGCGGTCCCGATCGCCGTCGGGATGGTGCTGGCGGCGACCATTGCGATCATCCCACAGGGAATCAAAGGGACTGCTGCCGGGGCCCTCGATGCTACCGGCGACACGAACTGGCCGTTCATCTACCAGGTCCTCGGTATGTTTGCCGTTTCGCTCCCGGCTGCCTATTTGGGTGCGACGACGCTCATCGGCGTCTGGGGAATCTATATCGCGTTCCTCGGTGAGACGCTCGTCCCGGCCGTGGGTAACTACTACCGCTTTTCGACGGGTAAGTGGAAGGCGATCAGCCGGGAGTACCGCCCCGAGGCTGCGCTGGACGATTAACTCCCAACGCTTTTCTGTGATGGCTTGACAACCCACGGGTATGTCACTGAACGCCCATCGTCGGTGGATCGCCAGTCAGTCTCGTCTCAGCCGGGCGTTCGCCCTCTTTGATGCGTTCTGACGATCGGTGGACTTCCCGGCCCCAATGCGATCGGGCCGGTAACGAAACTGATCATCTAGGCTCGTTCACCTGCAAGGACGAGTGAGAACCGTTAACTGAGCAACCCCAGTGTATCCGACAACAACTGATGGAACTCCCGAGCAACCAACTCGCGGTCCTCGAAGCCGCGAGCGCCGACGACCGACGCACCGTTGCCCAACTGAGCGAGGACACAGGCCTGGCCACAGCGGCGGTGACCCGTGCCGCCTTCGAACTCGAAGACGAGGGGCTGGTCACTGTCACCGAGACGACCGAGGAATCCGTCTCGCTGACCGACGAGGGACTGTCCTATCTCGACGCTGACTTGCCCGAACACCGCCTCCACCGTGTCGCCGTCGAGCAAGGGGCCGACGAGGCCAGCGCCCCTATGGGCCAAGTCATCGGAGCTGCCGATCTGGACGGTGAGGCCGTCGACATCGCCCTCTCGAATTTCGCCCGGAAAGGGTACGGCACGATTGATGCCGGTGAGATCACCGCCGAACCCGACGTGGATCTCGACGCCGATCCGGAAGCGGCTGCCCTCGAGGCCATCGACGCCGGGGAACCAGTCGCTGACGACGATATTCTCGATCAACTGGACCGACGTGGGCTTCTCGAGCGCGACGAGCGAACTGTCCGCTCGATCGAACTCACCGACGCGGGCGTCACGGAACTGATGGCTGGGATTGAGGAAGCCCAGCGGGTCGACCGACTGACGCCCGACCTGCTCACCAGCGGCGAGTGGGAGCGTGTCGAGTTCGCCGACTACAACGTCGAAGCCGACGCCCCCGCCGTTGACGGCGGGAAAGCGCACCCACTTCGATCAATGGCCGAGCGCGTCACGGAGGTCCTCGTGGGCATGGGTTTCGAGGAGATGGACGGCCCCCACGCCGACGCGGAGTTCTGGATCAACGACGCGCTGTTCATGCCACAGGATCATCCCGCGCGCACGCACTGGGACCAGTTCGCCCTCGACGTGCCCCCGATGGACGATCTCCCTAGTGACGTCCGCGAGGCGGTCGAACGCGCTCATCGCGAGGGCGTTGGCCCGGACGGCGAGGGCTATCACTCACCGTGGGGCGAGGAGATGGCCCGCAAGGTCGATCTTCGGGGTCACACCACGTCGCTGTCGGCCCGCCACCTCGCTGGCGTCGCGAAAGGCGACCTCGAACCGCCCCAGCGCTTTTTCTCCGTCGAGAAGGCCTACCGCAACGACGAGATCGACGCGACTCACTTGCTCGAGTTCTTCCAGATCGAGGGCTGGGTGATGGCCGAAGACCTTTCGGTCCGGGATCTGATGGGGACGTTCACGGAGTTCTACGAACAGTTCGGTATCACCGACTTGGAATTCAAGCCGACGTACAACCCCTACACGGAGCCCAGCTTCGAGCTGTTCGGCGAACACCCGGTTACTGGCGAAGTCGTCGAGATCGGCAACTCCGGGATTTTCCGGCCAGAAATGCTCGACCCGCTCGGCGTCGACTGTGACGTGATGGCCTGGGGGCTGGCCCTGGAACGGCTGATGATGCTCGTTACTGGCGCCGAGGACATCCGTGACGTCCACGGAACGCTGGTCGATCTGGACTACCTGCGCAACGAGGAGGTGCGTTACTGATGCCCACCGTCGATATCGACACTGACGAACTCCGGACGCTAACCGGCCACGACGAAAAGAGCGACGACGACTTGCGGGCCGATCTGTTCGAACTCGGCCTAGAGTACGAGGGTGAAACTGAGGACGGCGAGTTACGTTTCGAGTTCGAACCCGACCGACTCGATCGCCTCTCCGTTGAGGGGGTCGCCCGCTCGCTGCGCTACCAGTACGGCGACGATCGGGGCGTCCACGTTCCCTCGACGAACGATCCTGACTGGACGATCCAGGTCGAAGGCGTGCCCGACGAGCGCCCGTACGTCACTGGCGCCGTCGTCCGTGGCCTCGATCTCGACGAGGCATCGCTGGATTCGCTGATCCAGCTACAGGAGAAACTCCACGCCACGATGGGCCGCAAGCGCGCGAAAGGCGCCATCGGGGTCCACGATCTGACGATGTTGAAAGGCGGGGAAGCCGCCGACGATGGCGAGGGCAAGTCCCTTCGCTACACCGGTATCGAACCCGACGGTGACACGTTCGTGCCCCTGGAGGGCGATGCCGAACTGGCGCCCGAAGAGGTTCTCGAGGAACACCATATCGGCGAGGAGTACGCCGATCTCGTCGCCGCCTACGACACCGTCCCGGCAATCTACGACTCGATTGGTCTGTTCTCGTTCCCGCCGGTGGTAAACGGTCGCCGGACCGAAGTCTCGACCGACTCTCGGGATCTGTTCATCGAGATGACCGGGACCGATCAGTGGACGATCGATCACATGCTCAACGTCGTCTGCTATGCGCTTGACGCCCGCGGTGGGACGATCGAAGAAGTTCGCGTCGAGTACGAGAATCCCCCCTCGGAGTACGGTGCCGAGTTGATTCGGCCGGACTTTGCAACCAAGACCAAGACAGTGGCTCACGACCGCATCGAGCGCACGCTTGGGATCGATCTTGCCCAAGAGGACGTGATCGACCTACTCGAACGATCCGGGCTAGACGGTGACGTCACAGCGTTGGACGGCGGGCCGGCTTACGACGTGACGGTCCCGCCGTATCGCGTCGACGTGCTCCACCCGGTCGACGTGATTGACGACGTCGGGCGAGCCTACGGCTTCAACGAACTCGACCCGCGCTATCCCACGGTCGGAACGATCGGCGGGCGTCACGAGCGCGCCCGATTGGCGGCGGCCGTCCGGACGGCCCTGATTGGGCTTGGGTTTCAGGATCTGTTGAACTTCCACCTGACGAGCGCGGACGAACTCCTCGGACGGATGCGCCTCGATACCGAGGCAGATATCCTGGGGGCCAGCGAACCCGTCAGCGTCACGAACCCGTACAGTGAGGACTACACAGTCGTCCGGACGTGGCTTCTCCCTTCGATCATGCAGGTTCTCGAGAACAATACCCACCGCCGTTACCCACAGGACCTTGCGGAGGTCGGGTTCGTTGCCCAGCGCGACGACGGAGATCCTACCGGGGTCAGCGAGAAGCGTCACCTCGCGGGCGCGCTCGCGCGCCACGACGTATCCTACGAAGACGCAAAGGCCCGACTTCAGGCTCTCGTCGCGGATTTCAACGTCGATCTTGCGACCCCACCGACTGAGCACCCCTCGTTCATCGAGGGCCGGGTCGCGACTGTGGAGATCGATGGCGATGCCGTCGGCGTGATCGGTGAACTCCATCCGGCAGTCCTCATCGAGCACGAGCTAGAATTACCGGTTGTGGCCTTCGAGTTTGATCTAGCAGCGCTGCAGTAGCGGCTCTCCCGGTTGCCGTGGTCATCTGTCTCTCGCCGAAGCGAGAGTTCCAGTGCGCATCTGAATTTTCTTCCCCGCATTTGGCATTCATACCCTCTATTTTCCTCGAGATTACCATCAATATACACGTATTTATAATAATTATCGGCGGGTTTGGTCAGTATTACCGCTTCGCGTCGGTATATGCCTCTCGCTCACATACAATATGCTAGGAGCGACATTCGATGTCTTCGACCGACGACACGAGTCCGGAATCGACGTTCGAGCTTCCCGCCGTTCAGACGGCCGAGGCAGACCCGTCGTCACGGCTCGATCGAGCGTTCGACGACCGCGAGGACCCCTCGACACTCACTGTCTTCCCGGCTGACGCTGAATGGCCAGAGATCGGTACGACCTGGATTAGCGTCGACGTTGCCCACGCTGTCACCGTAACGGACTGTCGATAATTCTCTTTTTCGCCACCCTTGGCACGCTCAGAGATCAACGCCGACTGCGTCTTCGACGCTATCGAATCCGTCCCGTTCGAGCAACGTCACCAAGCCGCGATTGATATCGCGGGCAATGGTCGGCCCGCGATAGACAAAGCCCGTGTAAACCTGCACCATGCTCGCGCCGGCCCTGATCTTCCGGTAGGCGTCGGCAGCCGTAAATACGCCACCGACGCCGACTACTGGGACGTCGGTCCGCTCGGCGACGAATCTGACCAGCTCGGTCGCTTGTCCTTCGAGTGGCTTTCCCGACAGTCCGCCCTCTTCGACGCGATCCGGGCTAGATAGGGTGTCGGGGCGATCCGTCGTCGTATTCGTCGCAACGACCCCATCGAGGTCGTACTCCGCGACCAATTCGAGTGCGTCTTCGATCGCCCCTTCCGAGAGGTCGGGTGATAATTTGACCAAGAGTGGGCTCGCGCCGGCCTCGGTCAACGTCTCGAAGATATCTGCCATCGGCTCCCGGCTCTGTAACTCACGGAACCCTGGCGAGTTCGGACAGGAAACGTTGACGACGAAAAAGTCCCCGCCCGTTGCAACCTGCTCGTAGGTATACCGGTAGTCTTTGGCCGCCTCATCCAGTGGAACACCTTCGGACTTGCCGAGGTTCACACCCACGGGATAGGCGACGTCTGTCTCGGCTAGACGTGGGCCAACGTCGTCCGCACCAGGATTGTTCAGTCCCATCCGGTTGACGATCGCTCTGTCCTCAACAAGTCTGAAAACGCGCGGGCGCGCGTTCCCCGCCTGTGCCTGGGCGGTGACGCCTCCCACTTCGACGTGTCCGAATCCCATCGATCGCAACGCGCCAGGAACCTCGGCTGTTTTGTCGAAGCCGGCAGCCACACCGACTGGGTTCGGAAAGTCACAGCCGAACGCCGAGACTGCCAGACGCTCGTCTTCGACGACAAATGCTCGCTCAAGTAGTGTGGCAAGCGGTGTTCCCTCTACTACTCCCAGCCCCCTATGGGCGAGACTGTGTGCGGTTTCTGGTGACAGTTTGAACAACAGTGGCTTTGTGATATCGTATACGCTCATTTGTGCTGGTCTCTTCTGCCTATTCTCCGGGTGTCGCCCTGACGATAGTGCATCAGAATTCGTGCTCGACGTCGTCTGGGTTTGCTTGTTGTATAATGATCTTATTGTCTCGGACTCGGACAAAGACCTCGTCGCCGATTTCCATCCCGGCGACGGCCAACTCGTCTTCGTGGAGATTGATGTGGACGTTGTGATACTCGCCGTCCTCGTCTTTTGCGCCACTCGGGCTAAGCTTCTTCTTTCGCACCATCGCGGTATCTCACCCTGAGCATCGCCGGACCACACACTTAAGCTTACCGTGCCTGGATCTCGGCATGCTGGGATACAGGAACGCTGCGCTCTGTTTAGCGCGCGCGCCAGTATTTCAGCCTATATTGCCTCGATTTGTCCCGCATATCGCAAGGCCTCGGACCTCCACTTATATATTTTGTGCCGTCCCCCCCTTCGATCCGGGGGTATTTTTATAATGGGTCATGTGCTGGGTTGGCATGGAGCGTCGAAACCATGGCACGTGATACGGACAAACGAAACTTCGCGCTACGCGAAGACGACGGTACCGAGTCAAGCGTCTTCTCGGGGGGCACCCCTCGACAAGCAGCTCTGAAAGCGGCACGTCGGCTCGAACCGGCACCGAGTGAAGACGAAGCTGACCCGGAGCCACTTCGGCTCCGCGAGAAAGGCACGAAGAAAGTCCACGTCTATGAAGGCTGGGCGTGGGAGGAATCTGCGCCAGACGACAAACCTGACTGGATGCCCGGTGATATCACCAAAGGTAACGTCTCGAAGCAGGGCGTCGAGCACCTCGACGAGATCTAACCTGGTCGGTTCACTTCTAGATTCCTTTCGGTAGTCCCACCACGAAGTCGATAGTCTCTCGGTCGCGCACGTACTAGCCGCCAGTGCGCGGCATCCACTCGGCAGTGACCGACGTGCAATAAGCGCGGCATGAACTGTCGGCCTCCAGCCGCGCAGCATTCTCCCTCGATATTCTGGCCTCCTCCAACACGGTTCTCTCTCTCTATACCCCATGTCAAGAGAAGGCATGCCGAAACGCTTGTAATCGCATGACGTGGCGGGTCTCCTTCGACGGGCTTAAGTATTAACCTCCCATCTGAAGAAATACGCAGCGACGAAGGGCGATCGGCGCCCCTCCGGTCGCGTCGTGCCACTCGCGTGGTGCGATTCGATCCGATGCCCTTAAGTGTAACAGGGCACTTCGGATTGAATACGAACGCGGCTCGGACGGGGCTCGATTTGCCCCGGTCGCGACGGACCATCCGAACGTCGGTTCGGGGCCAACTCGAAGGGTTTATGACCCTTCCTGGCCTACGATCTGGTCCGGAAGACATGAGGATTCCACCCCTGCGGTCCGCCGTATAGATGGGATCTGATGTTAGCCTTGGTAGTTCGGTGACACCCGACTGGGTGTCAGCGAACGTGCTACGATAGCGATCACACCCTTTTGGGTGTGTTCCCGCCTAACCCTCCCCATTATGGGGAGACATTCCGGTTGATCCTGCCGGAGGCCATTGCTATCGGAGTCCGATTTAGCCATGCTAGTCGCACGGGTTTAGACCCGTGGCGGATAGCTCAGTAACACGTGGCCAAACTACCCTGTGGACGGGAATAACCTCGGGAAACTGAGGCTAATACCCGATACGACTCGCACGCTGGAGTGCGGCGAGTCGGAAACGTCCTGGCGCCACAGGATGTGGCTGCGGCCGATTAGGTAGACGGTGGGGTAACGGCCCACCGTGCCAATAATCGGTACGGGTCATGAGAGTGAGAGCCCGGAGACGGTATCTGAGACAAGATACCGGGCCCTACGGGGCGCAGCAGGCGCGAAACCTTTACACTGCACGACAGTGCGATAGGGGGACTCCGAGTGCGAGGGCATATAGTCCTCGCTTTTCTGTACCCTAAGGTGGTACAAGAATAAGGGCTGGGCAAGACCGGTGCCAGCCGCCGCGGTAATACCGGCAGCCCGAGTGATGGCCGCTGTTATTGGGCCTAAAGCGTCCGTAGCCGGCCAGACAAGTCTGTTGGGAAATCGACGCGCTCAACGCGTCGGCGTCCGGCGGAAACTGTTTGGCTTGGGGCCAGAAGACTCGAGGGGTACGTCCGGGGTAGGAGTGAAATCCCGTAATCCTGGACGGACCACCGGTGGCGAAAGCGCCTCGAGAAGATGGACCCGACGGTCAGGGACGAAAGCTAGGGTCTCGAACCGGATTAGATACCCGGGTAGTCCTAGCTGTAAACGATGCTCGCTAGGTGTGCCGCAGGCTACGAGCCTGCGCTGTGCCGTAGGGAAGCCGCGAAGCGAGCCGCCTGGGAAGTACGTCTGCAAGGATGAAACTTAAAGGAATTGGCGGGGGAGCACTACAACCGGAGGAGCCTGCGGTTTAATTGGACTCAACGCCGGACATCTCACCGGCACCGACAGCAGTAATGACGGTCAAGTTGATGACTTTACCCGACGCTGCTGAGAGGAGGTGCATGGCCGCCGTCAGCTCGTACCGTGAGGCGTCCTGTTAAGTCAGGCAACGAGCGAGACCCGCACTCCTAGTTGCCAGCAGCATCTTGCGATGGCTGGGTACACTAGGAGGACTGCCGCTGCCAAAGCGGAGGAAGGAACGGGCAACGGTAGGTCAGTATGCCCCGAATGTGCCGGGCGACACGCGGGCTACAATGGCCGAGACAGTGGGATGCCAGTCCGAGAGGACGCGCTAATCCCCTAAACTCGGTCGTAGTTCGGATTGAGGGCTGAAACTCGCCCTCATGAAGCTGGATTCGGTAGTAATCGCGTGTCAGAAGCGCGCGGTGAATCCGTCCCTGCTCCTTGCACACACCGCCCGTCAAATCACCCGAGTGGGGTCCGGATGAGGCCGTCATGCGACGGTCAAATCTGGGCTCCGCAAGGGGGATTAAGTCGTAACAAGGTAGCCGTAGGGGAATCTGCGGCTGGATCACCTCCTACTGACCGGGATCGGGGCGTTGCCCCGACCCACCTGCACGTTCGCCGACAGCCAGTCGGGCACCTATGAACTACCGAGGCTAACATTGTACGGCGGAAGGGCCCATAGCTCAGCGGTAGAGTGCCTCCTTTGCAAGGAGGATGCCCTGGGTTCAAATCCCAGTGGGTCCATAGCTCGTGTCCGATCGAATCCGTGTCCCTTAAGTGTGGGACGGCGCTTCGATTGGGTACGGACGACCGATGCACCATCCCGCGTCAACGCGGGGATGGGAAGGGTTGATGCACGCACCGCCACCGACGGGCGTGTATATGATACCGTGTGTACGTGCGATCCAGGCGTCCACTGGACGCGTTGCGTCGAGTTCACACTCGGCGCTTGAAGTGAAGTTGGCTGCTATGTCAGCTGGTGGATGGCTCGGCTCGGGCGCCGACGAAGGGCGTGCCAAGCTGCGATAAGCTCAGGGGAGCCGCACGGAGGTGTAGAACCTGAGATTCCCGAATGGGAACTCCTCACCGCAATTGCTTTGCGCAATGGGGAACGCCGAGAACTGAAACATCTCAGTATCGGCAGGAAGAGAAAACGAATGTGATGTCGTCAGTAACCGCGAGTGAACGCGACACAGTCCAAACCGAAGGCCTTACGGCCAATGTGGTGTGTGGACTGGCACTCATCGTCGGAACGTCCTCTTGAAGTCTCTTGGAACAGAGCGCGATACAGGGTGACAGCCCCGTAACGAGGTCAAGTACGACGTGCGCCAGTTCCCGAGTAGCGGGGGTTGGAAATCCCTCGTGAATTTGGCAGGCATCTACTGTCAAGACTAAATACGTCCCGAGACCGATAGTGAACAAGTAGCGTGAGCGAACGCTGAAAAGTACCCTCAGAAGGGAGGCGAAATAGGGCCTAAAATCAGTTGACGATGGAGCGACTGGGCACGAAAGGTCCCTCGACGAACGACCTATCCGCGAGGATACAGTAGGACTCGAGGGAAGCCGCTGTTCAGTCGTACGTTTTGAAAAACGAACCAGGGAGTGTGCTTGTATGGCGAGTCTAACCCGATTATCGGGGAAGGCATAGGGAAACCGACATGGCCGCAGTGCTTTGCACGAGGGCCGCCGTCTTCAAGGGCGGGGAGTCATACGGGCACGACCCGAATCCGGACGATCTACGCATGGACAAGGTGAAGCGTGGCGAAAGCTACGTGGAAGCCTGTTAGAGTTGGTGTCCTACAATACCCTCTCGTGATCTATGTGTAGGGGTGAAAGGCCCATCGAGTCCGGCAACAGCTGGTTCCAACCGAAACATGTCGAAGCATGACCTTCGCTGAGGTAGTCCGTGGGGTAGAGCGACCGATTGCCGTGTCCGCCTCCGAGAGGAGTCGGCGCGGCTGTCAAACTCCGAACCTACGGACGCCATTGATGCGAGGAGTCCGGTATGCGGGGTAAGCCTGTGTACCGTGAGGGAGACAACCCAGAGCTGGGTTAAGGTCCCCAAGTGTGGACTAAGTGCGATCGAAGGTGGTCTCAAGCCCTAGACAGCCGGGAGGTGAGCTTAGAAGCAGCTACCCTCCAAGAAAAGCGTAACAGCTTACCGGCCGAGGTTTGAGGCGCCCAAAATGATCGGGGCTCAAGTCCACCACCGATACCTGGCCACACCTGTTAGAGGGTGGTTGTGTAGGTTGGCGTTCTGCGCGGGTGGAAGCACGGGTGAGAACTCGTGTGGACCGCGTAGAAACGAAAATCCTGGTCTTAGTAGCAGCGAAAGTCGGGTTAGAATCCTGACGGCCTGAAGAGCAAGGGTTCCTCGGCACTGTTCGTCAGCCGAGGGTTAGCCGATCCTAAGATCCGTCGCAACTCGAGCGGATCAAAAGGGAAACTGGTTAATATTCCAGTGCCACCGTACATTCAATGTCGACGCCTCGGGGTAGACCATGCCGGGCATTCGCCCGGTCGAATCGTCAAAGCTCGTGGAAGCCGTAATGGCACGAAGCGGGCGAACGGCGAGATAGAGTAATTTGGTTCAACCTGGGGCCCTTGAAAAGACAGTACGGTGCTCGTACCCAGCACCGACACAGGTGCTCTGGCGGAGAAAGCCAAGGCCTGTCGGGATCAATCGACGTTAGGGAATTCGGCAATTTAGCCCCGTAAGTTCGCGATAAGGGGTACCTGCTCAGGAAATGAGCAGGTCGCAGTGACTTGGAGGCTCGGACTGTCTAGTAACAACATAGGTGACCGCAAATCCGCAAGGACTCGTACGGTCACTGAATCCTGCCCAGTGCGGGTATCTGAACACCTAGTACAATAGGACGAAGGACCCGTCAACGGCGGGGGTAACTATGACCCTCTTAAGGTAGCGTAGTACCTTGCCGCTTCAGTAGCGGCTTGCATGAATGGATTAACCAGAGCCTCGCTGTCCCAACGTTGAGCCCGGTGAACAGTACATTCCAGTGCGGAGTCTGGAGACCCCCAAGGGGAAGCGAAGACCCTATGGAGCTTTACTGCAGGCTGTCGCTGAGACATGGTCGCTAATGTGCAGCATAGGTAGGAGACGTTACACAGGTACGTGCGCCAGCACGCCACCGAGTCAGCATTGAAATACTACCCGTTAGTGACTGTGACTCTCACTCCGGGAGGAGGACACCGATAGCCGGGCAGTTTGACTGGGGCGGTACGCGCTCGAAAGAATATCGAGCGCGCCCTAAGGCCATCTCATCCGGGTCAGAGATCCGGAGAAGAGCGCAAGAGCAAAAGATGGCTTGACAGTGTTCTTCCCAACGAGGAACGCTGACGTGAAAGCGTGGTCTAGCGAACTCATTTGCCCGCTTGATGCGGGCAATGAATGACAGAAAAGCTACCCTAGGGATAACAGAGTCGTCACTCGCAAGAGCACATATCGACCGAGTGGCTTGCTACCTCGATGTCGGTTCCCTCCATCCTGCCCGTGCAGAAGCGGGCAAGGGTGAGGTTGTTCGCCTATTAAAGGAGGTCGTGAGCTGGGTTTAGACCGTCGTGAGACAGGTCGGCTGCTATCTATTGGGGGTGTTTGGTACCTGACGGGAACGTCCGTATAGTACGAGAGGAACTACGGATGGTGGCCACTGGTGTACCGGTTGTTCGAGAGAGCATTGCCGGGCAGCCACGCCACACGGGGTAACGGCTGAACGCATCTAAGCCGGAAACCCACCTGGAAAAGAGGTACCGCTGAGGTCACTCGTAGAAGACGAGTTCGATAGACTCGGGGTGTACGCACCGAGGTAACGAGGTGTTTAGCCCGCGAGAACTAACTGACCGAAGCCACCATTCATACCGCATGTGAACGCGACGCATCGCGTCCAGGCGCAAACTGGATCGCACGTACAACGGTATCGCATCAACCGATCGCTGGCCAAGCGCGGTTCGATTCCGCGGATCGGCGTTAAGGCGGCCATAGCGGCGGGGTCTACACCCGTACCCATTCCGAACACGGAAGTTAAGCCCGCCTGCGTTCCGGCGAGTACTGGAGTACGAGAGTCTCTGGGAAATCCGGTTCGCCGCCTCCACTTATACCATATTCAACCCATCCGAGAGAGACATCCTTCTCTCTCGGATGGGTTTTTATCGTTATGTAGTGCGCTTCATTTACCGTGAGTGGCAACACTCTTGAAAAGCCGACAAAAATACTCTAAAGACCGGAGACAGGCTCTACAGGTAGTTATGCACCTTGTGGCGGCGACTCCGCGTTACCGATCGCGATGAAGAGGCTACCAGCAATCGTTAGCAATAGTGTGCCGAGGCCACCTGGGATGTCGCCGTTACTCAGCAGCCAGCTGGACAATCCTAGACTGGCCACGACTAAGACGGCGCCGATCGTGAGCAGATGCCATGTGCTGTCTTTCTGGGAGGCAGGTTGGTTAAGTGTCGACATCTGCGTACGAGTATCAGGAGGACACGCAAGAACGTTTTTACATCTTGATAAATATGCGTAGATAGTATACAATTATTGGGTATTTGACTAGGCGGCGTATTGGGGTAATCTCCATTTCAGTCGTTGGATCGTGACTCCGTTCTCGGCGGCCACCACTCGTAAAACATAAATCGACGGACTGGCGAGTGTCTATTGTGCCAAGGTGGCAGAGTCCGGCCTAACGCAGCGGCCTGCAGAGCCGCCCATCGCCGGTTCAAATCCGGCCCTTGGCTTTTTGCCTTTTGAGTAGTAGTTGCGATCGTGACACAATCGGGGTACAACTGCACTTCACCAAACTGGGGTGGATTGATAGCTGAGTGGAAGTCACATTCATCGGCGACAGTTGGGTCCTCAGTCTCGGTTCGAACTAGTGGTGTGGATCAGCTCTTAGTACTACCCTTATTGGAGCAATTTTCGACGACGGTGGGCTCTTCTATCAGGCTCCCGACTACCCACGCATGAGTCCACATCACGACCACGGTGTCGATGAGGTGTCGATCGCCCTCGTGACGATTTCAACGTCCCGGACCAAAGCGACGGATGCTTCGGGTGGTGCCATCGTCGCGGCGGTTACAGACACTCCTGGTGTGACGCTTTCTGACCGGCGACTCGTCGACGATGATGCCGACGCGATCGAGACGACGCTTGGTAACCTCGTCGCCGATCCGGATGTCGACGCGATTGTCACGACGGGTGGCACGGGGATTACGCCGGACGACGTGACAATCGATGTCGCCGAGGACGCCTTCGAGGTCGAACTACCGGGGTTCGGTGAACACTTCAGGCGACGCTCGATAGAGGATATTGGCACGCACGCGATTGCGACCCGGGCGACTGCTGGCGTCATCGATCAGACCGTTGTCTTTTGCCTGCCCGGCAGCGAAGCCGCAGTCACGCTCGGGACTGAAGAGATCATCTTGCCGGAAATTGCCCACCTCGTTGCGATGGCGACTCGGTAGCGTTGATCGGGCTTGCCCGAACCTACAACATCGGGCGCGGTCAAGGCTCGTGCATGACCGAGGAGTTTACCCACGTCAAGGATGGGGCGGCCGACATGGTCGACGTCGGCGAGAAACCATCAGCGAAGCGACGCGCAGTTGCGGCTGGGTCGATCGTGCTCACGCCTTCCACTCTCGAGGCGATTCGCGAGAACGCCGTCGCGAAAGGTGACGTTCTCGCGACAGCCCGCATCGGCGCGATACAGGCGGTCAAACACACTTGGGAGACGATTCCGCTCTGTCACCAGATTCCAATCACGAATGTCGAGACAGATTTCGCTCTCGACGACGAGGCGATCACTCTCCGCGTCGCCGTCGAGACGACCGGCCAGACTGGCTGTGAAATGGAAGCCTTGGAAGGCGTGACGACGGGGCTAAATGTCGTCTGGGATATGGTCAAGGCTGCCGAGAAAGACGCCACTGGTGAGTATTCCGGGACGGCGATTCAGGACGTCCGGGTCGTCGAGAAGACCGTCGACGAACTCGACGCGGGTGACGCGATGGGCTGACAGGCTCGGCTTCGGTGGCACGCTGGTTGCATACCCCGGTCAGTCGTCGGTACTCGGAGTCGGCACGTCGCGGTCGGCGTACTCAGGATTTCGCACCCATTCGCCGTCCTCGCGGGTCATGTACTCACCGTAGTAGGGGACACGCTCGGCGACGGCGGTTTCGAACGCCTCGCGGATTGCCTTCCGGGAGCACTCGCCAAGCGAGACACGCTCGTCGGGGCGATTGAGACAGCCCATCAGGTGCCCTTCCGGCGTCACCCGCACGCGGTGGCAGTTCGCACAGAAGTCTTCGTTGCCAACTGGATCGACGATCTCGACGATGCCGATACCCTCGCCCGCTTGTGCTGTCGACCCATCGCCTGTGGCGTCGGCCGCGCCCGCTGGGATGTGGTAGCGGGTCCGGTCGTGCATCTCGCGCGATTCGATCTCGACGGCCAGACCGGACAACCAGTCGTGGACGCGCTCGATTTCGACCGCCCACTCTGGACTTCCAACCAGTTCCGGCATGAATTCGATGAGTTGCAACACTAATTCGTCCCGGCTGGCTACGTACTCGACCAGGTCGGGGATGTGATGGGCTGTCTGTTCGAAAACGACCGCGTTGAGCTTGACGGGATCGAGCCCGGCCTCGCGCGCGGCATCGATCCCTGCAAAGACCTGCCCGGACGCGCCGGCGTTCGTCAGATCGGCAAACGCCGCCGGGTCGATCGCGTCTCGCGAGACGTTGACGCGCTCGAGGCCGGCCGCGGCAAGTGCTTCGGCTCGATCCGGGAGGAAGACGCCGTTGGTCGTCATCGAGACCTCGAGGGCGTCGGGCGCGCGCCGGACGATCGCTTCGAGGTCCTCGCGCAACATCGGCTCCCCGCCGGTGAGCTTGACGGCATCGACGCCCACGTCGGCCGCCACGTCCAGGACGCGGACCACTTCGTCAGTCCCCAGTTCGTCCTCGCGGGGGGCCATCGGGCCGCGGGTATCACCCAAGCCCTCGTTGTGGCAATAAACGCAATCGAAGTTACACCGGTCGGTCAGTGACACCCGGATCCCGGTGAGCGCTCGATCGAAGCGGTCCGCAAGCATGTTCGATATCCAGTGACCCAGGTACCTAAAAGGCGCGCCCGTTCCACACACTCGGTAGGTGGACCGAACATGGTCCCGACTCGCTTTTTGCTCGGGGGCTCTCAACCCCGGACATGGCTGATCGTCACCGAGCTGGGTTCCAGTCGGTAACAAGACTGGCTGACGCTCGCCGGCAATGGCTGGACCTGATCGCGCCACACGACCGGATCGATTCTGTCCCTCCGGACGAGGCCGCCGGTCGGGTACTCGCCGCGTCGGTCGACGCACACCGACCGGTCCCACACTTCGAGCGGGCAGCAATGGACGGGTACGCTGTCCGGGCAACCGACACCACTGGCGCAGGCGCTCGGTCTCCCCGACGGTTGCAGCCCGCCAGTGGGTCGATCTCGGCCGGCGACGCCGTTCGCGTCCATACCGGGCAGCCGATCCCCGAGGGAGGTGACGCCGTGGTCATGATCGAGCACGTCACCCAACGAGCGGACGAACTCGCCGTCGAGTCAGCCGCCGCGCCTGGCGAGAACGTCTCCCCGGTTGGTGAGGATATCCCAGCAGGCAAGACGTTGTTCGATGCGGGACATCGACTCGGGCCGGCCGACATCGCGCTCTTGAAGGCGACCGGTGTGACAGAGATACCGGTCAGGGACCCGCCGACCGTCGGGGTCGTTCCGACTGGCGAAGAACTCGTGGCGGCCGACCCCGACCCGGGTGAAGTTGTCGAGACCAACGGGACAATGGTCGCCGGACTGGTCGAGCAGTGGGGTGGGCAGGCGACGAAAGCTGAGATCGTGACCGACGACGTTGATAGACTATCTGATGCCATCGTGAGACGAACCGACCGGGATTTGCTCGTGACGACTGGGGGCTCATCCGTGGGCGATCGTGACCTGCTGCCCGAGGTTATCGAGTCGGTCGGCGAACTGGTCGTCCACGGCGTCGCGATCAAGCCCGGCCACCCTCTCGGATTCGGGACCGTCGACGAGACACCGGTGCTGATTCTCCCGGGCTATCCAGTCTCGTGCTATGTCGGTGCGCTTCAGTTACTCCGGCCGTCACTGGCCCACGCTGTCGGACGTACTCCGCCGTCGATTCACACTTTCGCGGCGGAACTGGACGGCAAGATAGCCAGCGAGCCGGGTGTTCGCACCTTTGGGAGAGTGCGCCAGAGCGAGGACAACCCCGATCGTGTCGAACCGATTCGGGTCGCGGGCGCGAGCGTGTTGTCGAGCGTCACTGCTGCTGATGGCTGGGTGGTCGTCCCCGAGTCCGTCGAGGGATACGAGGCTGGCGAACGCGTTCGAGTCGAGGACTGGCGGGCTACCCGCTGACGTCTTCAACGCCCCACGCAATCCGATCCCAGAGGCGCTCGTACCCGTAATAGGTCCCTGTTTTGACGACGTTCGTGACCAGCCCGATACTGAACGCTTGGTCGAGTTCCCCGGTCACCGCCAGCGCGACCACGATGGTAATGAGGATCATCACCGTCCGGTACAGCAGCGTCTTCACGATGGCCCGCGAACGAGCCTGTCGGGCCTGGTTTCGAAAGAGCGAACGGATCGACATGTATCCCATCACTCCCGCCGGCTACTCGAAAGCCCTGGTGAACTCACTCTCGGGTGCGGAACGCGGATTGCCTGACTTCACCCGCTCACGCTATCGTTCGTGGGCCCAGAAATCGTCTTCGACGGTCACTTCCTTTTTGAACAGCGGGACTTCGGCTTTCACACGATCGATGGCGTCTTCGACTGCGCTGAAGGCCTCGGCCCGATGCCCGGCGAGGACGACAACGTAGACGACGTCTTCGCCGGCTTCGACGACGCCCGTCCGGTGATGGACCAGCACTTCGAAGACACCCTCCTGGTCGGTCAACTCTTCCCGGATTGTCCTGATGCGTTCGGCAGCGACCTCGTCGTAGCGCTCGAATTCGAGGGATTCGGTCCGGGCGTCCTCGGGGGCGTCTTTCACCCGGACGCGACCGGTAAACGTCGCGATCGCACCTGCGTACTCGGCCTGTTCGGACCCGACTGCCCGCGCGATCAGCGAGTCCAGCGTCACGTACGGCTCGACACTTTCGATCGCCTCGACGGCGGCGTCCAGATTCACACCGTCGGCCGAACTCGCGGCTAAGAGTGTCTCGCCGGTGTGGTCTCGCCCGCCCAGCGCGATCGTCGGGAGAGTCGCGTCGCTGTATCCCTCGACGAGCACGTACTCGTAGTCGGGCGCGAGGTCGTCCAGAACAGCCCCGAGTGTCCGGTCAGTCCCCGTCCCGAACCACGTTCCGTCGGCCTCGATCCCGTAGGTTTCGGCGGCACCTGCCTCCCGGTGGCGGGCAGTGTCAGTCCCGGTGGTGTCGATGTCGGGAGTACACCGGAGGTGTTTGACGGTTGCGACCGGTCCGCGATCGGCGAGTCGCTCGGTCAGACGTTCGATTAGCGTGGTCTTTCCTGCATCGGAGGGGCCGACTATCGAGACCGGCTTCATCGTTAGGGTAGGGGGGATCGGTGCCCTTGAACCTGCTGGCGAAAGTGTCCAGCCGAACGCGTTCACCGGCGTGCTTTTCGGCGCCCGGGGCCTACGAGATCCTATGACAGAGCGCCGGGAAATGCGCGAACTGGTAACTCCCGAAGACGCTCGCGAGGCGATCGCGGCCGTCGAGCGGCCCGCCCGGACTGAGGCGGTTCCAGTCGAGTCCGCGTCGGGCCGCGTACTCGCCCAACCAGTCACGGCATCGATCGACGTGCCCGGCTTCGACCGGGCGGCGATGGACGGCTACGCCGTCCGGGCGACAGATACGACGGGGGCCGGCGAGACGAACCCTGTCGAACTCGGTGTCGAGGGCTCTTTGGCGGCCGGGGAGGAGCCAGATTATCGGGTCCGGCCGGAAACGGCCATCGAGATCGCGACCGGCGCCGTCTTGCCGCCCGGCGCCGACGCCGTCGTGAAAGTCGAGCGTACCGAGCGTCGGGGCGAGACTGTCGCCGTCGAGCAGGCCGTCCCATCCGGAACGAACGTCGCACCCGCGGGCAGTGACGTCGCGGCCGGCGATCGCACGTTGAGTGCCGGGACGCGACTCGCGCCGCGAACGCTGGGGCTGTTGTCGGCGATCGGCCAGGAGACTGTCACTGTCCGTGCGCGCCCGGACGTCGGCGTCGTTTCGACCGGCGCTGAACTCGTCGCTCCCGGTAGTGCTCTCGATCACACTGCCGGCCAGATCTACGACGTCAACGAAACCACTCTCACCAGCGCGGTCCGGGCGGCAGGCGCGAATCCGGTCCCATATGGTACGGTCGAAGACGACGAGGACGCGATTCGCGAGACGTTACAGCGAGCGGCCAAAGAGTGCGATCTCGTCCTCACCTCCGGGTCGACGAGTGCTGGGAGCGGCGATATGCTGTACCGGATCGTCGAGGAAGACGGCGAGTTGTCCGTCCACGGCGTCGCGATCAAGCCCGGCAAGCCGACAGTCGTTGGCCGGTACGGCGGGACGCCGCTGGTCGGGCTGCCAGGCTATCCCGTCTCGGCGCTGTCGATCTTCCGGTTGCTGGTCGCGCCCACGCTCCGCCGGTGGACGGGCACCGAGCGGGACGCCGAAACCGTCACTGCTGAGCTGGCCGTCGAGGAACGGTACGCCGAGGGACGCCACCGCGCACTGCCGGTCGGGTTGATTCGGGACGGTGCGGACGAACTCTTGGCCTATCCCGTCGACCGAGGGAGCGGCGCGACGACGAGCCTGGCCTACGCCGACGGGGTCGTCGAGATGCCGGCCGACACGCGCGTCTTGCCGGCCGGCGAACGCCTCGCAGTCGAACGGTTTTCGACGGCCGATCGCCCCCCTGCCCTGCTGGCAGTTGGGGAATCAGACCCCGGATTTGCGGCTGCGATCGCCGGGATCGACGCGACCCGTTATCGCACGATTGGAACCCGCGGCGGTGCCCGCTGGCTCCGGGACGGTATCGCCGATGTCGCCGTCCTCACCGGCGATTCCCACCCCGGGGACAGCGAGACTCTCGCGACCTGGACGCGCGAGTGGGGCGTGGTCCTTTCTGCGGACGCGACTGACGTCGAATCGCTCGAGGAGCTGGCCGTCGGTGACTATCGACTGGTCAACCGCGACCGTGAGTCGGGGCTGCGAGCGGTATTCGACGCGGTGATCGACCAGCGAGCCGAGCCCGAGGCACTGCGGAAGTCGATCGACGGGTACGATGTGGCGGTTCCGGGCCTCGAGAGTCCTGCCCGCCGGGTCGCCCGCGGTGACGCGGATGCCGGGCTTGGCCTGCGATCGACCGCGAGTGATCTGGGACTGGCGTTCCTGTCGCTTGGCACCCAGCGTGTGCGTGCCGTCGCAGCGAGCGGTCGAACCGGGAAATCCGGGGTCACATCGCTGGCACGAACCCTCGATGAGGCTCGCTTCCTCGCCGGTCTGGATGGCTATGCAGCCGACTGACGAAGCGACGGCAGTCGTCCTGGCCGGTGGGGGGAGCCGCCGCTTCGCCGATGGTTCGAAAGCCCTCGCTACCGTCGACGGGGAGCCGATGCTCGAACGCGTCGTCCGAACGGCCGCGTCAGTGACTGATGGGACGCCGATCGTCGCCGTGGGATCGGCCGACCAGCGTGAGGGCTATGCCGACGCCCTGGATACAGCCATCCGGTTCGTCGTCGACGCCGGCGATCGTGCGGGGCCGCTCGCAGGGTTGGAACGCGCTGTCACTGTCGCTGACTCGGGGTGGCTGCTCGTCCTCGCCTGTGACCTTCCGCTGGTCGACCCTGGGGTGCTCTCTTGGCTCGCGGACCAGCGCTCCCCGGAAATCGACGCGATCATCCCGGAGACCGGCGGCGAGACTCACCCGCTCCACGCGTGGTATCGCCGCGAGTCCCTCCGCAACGAACTGGTTACCAATCCAGAGACTCAACGTGTCCGTGAGTTGCTCGACGGACTGGCAGTCCGGCCGATTCCGGCGGCGGAACGCCCGGACGAATTCGATCTGGCGCGGTCGGTTCGGAACGTCAACACGGTCGCCGAGTTGCGACGCGTCCGGCAGGCCATCGACGACGAGCGGGCGGATGGTGAGGCGGGCGATCTTGATTCAGCGAGAGAATCCCGCCCTTCCCGTGAGTGACGAGTGTTCCGACGCTCAGTCGGAACCGAGGACTGAACAGGGGCATGGCAAGACCGAAGGTCTTGCTGTCGTTCGAGAGACGGAGTCTCTCGTGATGACGAGACGCGTAGCGTCTCGAACCACACCCGAAAATCTTCGATTTTCGAGGACGGGAGTGACTCGCGTACGCTCTGGTGAGAGACCGTCACTACTTCGCCCGGCTGGATATTCAACGCTGACACGAACCATTAAGTCATTTTACTGTCAAGGGCTATGTATGGTGAATCTGGTCACAACACGCACCATTACAGCGACACTCACCAACGACCGTGACGGTGTTGTGCGTGACCTGGATTCACTCGCTCGTTCCGGCAGTAAAATCTGGAACGTCGCTCGGTGGACTGCAGGCCGCATCTGGGACGAAACCGGTGAAATACCCGATGAAGGACCGCTCAAGTCCTACATGAAGAACCAACCGTGCTGGAGAGATTTGAACGCCCAATCAAGCCAGGCAATCGTCGAAGAATTGGCTGGCGCTTTCCAGTCCTGGTTCGAACAAGATGACCCAGACGCCAACCCACCGGGCTACCGCAAACACGGTGACGAACGCCCACGCTCGACAATCACGTTCAAAGAAGACGGGTTCAAACTCGATACCAAACACCACCAAGTCCGCCTCTCGAAAGGCACAAACCTGAAAGACGGATGGAGTGACTTCGTTCTCTGCGAA
The DNA here is from genome assembly GCF_009797925.1 of Halorhabdus sp. CUG00001. NCBI lineage: Archaea > Methanobacteriati > Methanobacteriota > Halobacteria > Halobacteriales > Haloarculaceae > Halorhabdus > Halorhabdus sp. CUG00001. The sequence continues at coordinate 1,946,747 of NZ_VOLB01000001.1, read as the reverse complement.
TACGACACCGGGCCAGACGCAGACCTGACTGCCGTAGAAGACGTACAACAGGTCCGCATCGTCTGGACCGGCGACCACTGGGAACTGCACTTCGTCTGTAAAGTCGCCATCGACACCGCCGACTCGTCTGGCGAGAAGACGGCTGGTGTTGACCTTGGTATCTGCAATACTGCCGCTGTCTCTGTTGGTGACGAGACGCTGTTATATCCGGGGAACGCCTTGAAGGAGGACGCCCACTACTTCCGACAGGAAGAATATGACACGGAAGGCGAAAACGGTCCAAGCGCCCATGCTGAATGGGCACGACAGAAGAAATCCCGGCGGCAAAATCACTTTCTCCACGCAGTTTCCAAAGACATTGTAGAACAATGTGCTGACCGAGCAGTTGGAACAATTGCGATTGGTCATCCAAAAGACATTCGTGAGGATGAAGACTGGGGTCGTCATGGGAACAAGCGCCTGCATGATTGGGCGTTTGAAACCATCCTGAGTCACATCGAGTACAAGGCTGAGGAACGTGGGATTGACGTAGAGCGTGTTGACGAGTACGAGTTGGCTACATCGGTAACGTGCTGTGAGTGTGGCATAAAAGCAGATTCGAACCGGGTTGAGCGCGGATTGTACGTGTGTGAGAACTGCGAACTGGTTGCGAACAGCGACCTAAACGCGGCGGAGAATATGCGTGCGACGGTAACTCCAAGTCCTGCTGAGGATAGGAGTAACGGCTGTCTGGCCCAACCTTCGGTGCGCCTGTTCGATAAATCGACGGGGAGAATAGCCCCACAAGAACAGGTCTGCCCGTAGACCAGCAAATATCCCAACGCTTGCGGTGCGGTACGGGAAGCCTCGCCGTCGTCGGGCGTAGCCCGACTGCCTGAGGGATCTTCGATCCCTCTCCGTTTACGGCGAGGAGGAGGTCACTAGCCGGTCCTGGTCTTCCGTGGGTCTGTGCAGTGTTCCGCGAGCCGAGCCGAACAGGGTGATCACAATGTACAGGCGGCTGCCCGCCGACTCCGCGAGCGGGCAAAGCGAGAGAAGCGGCGCCAACTTGCAGTGGCCCGCCGGGATGTCGATGACTGCCACCACGAGGCCCTCGAACAACTGGCCGACCAACTCGTCGCGAGACTGCTCGCCCGGCCCCAGGCGGCGCTTTCGCTGGCCGAAGAGTGTCACGACGAGGAACTTGCGGAGACACTTCTCTCTGTACGATCTGGACTCCTGATCAGTCCCCATCGGGCTTCTTTCGTGGGGACGTCCGGCGCTCGCCGTCTGTTTCGAGACACTCCGCGAGTAGCTTCCGCTGGGCGGCCGCCAGGTGTTCGGTGAACGTCGGCGTCGCAATCCCGAGGGTGTCGGCGATCTCCTCGGCGCTCGCTTGCCGTGGGTACTCGAAGTACCCTTCCTCGTAGGCCGTCCGGAGCACTTCCCGCTGGCGGGAAGTCAATTCGTCCGGATCAGTGACCCACAGCGGGCCGGCGTCGTTCTCCGGCGGCGCACGGACCAGCTTCCCGACCTGAACGCCGTCGTGAGTCTCCCGCAGCGCTGAGACGATCGCGCGTATGCCGTCGAGCTCCCGGGCGAGGACTGTCACGAACAGCGTGCCGTCGGCGGCCTGGACGTCCCGGACGGTACAGCCTTCGCGCTCGATACACTCACAGACACAGCCCCGGCCGGGCGTGCGCGCCAGCCGGTAGATGGTCCGGCGGTCGTCACTGAAGATGGCTGTCGCGTCGCCGAGGGAATCCGGCCGCTTGCCGTCCCGGACCGTGAACTCGTCGTGGACGCGTCCCTCGCCGTCCGGGACGCCACTTCGCGAAACCGACGCGACCGGCCCACACTCCCGGGACGCGGCCGCCACGTCGCACTGCTTGGGGTCCTCGACGACGAGTTCTGCCCGAATACCCTCCATTCTCTCTCTATGTACAGCCCCACGACCCATATTTCGTTTGGGCCGAACGGGTTCGGGTCGAGTCGCCATTCGCTTATAAACATCTGCCCGAACATATTTCATTATCTTCTAACATAAAAGCCCTCAGCGTTGAGGTTCTCAAGCTTTGGGGGGAGAGACAGCATATCGATGTGACCGACATCTCCGCTCATCCGCTGCTGTCCCGAGCGCGAGATATCAGTTTACAGTGATCAATATGAGACGGTCCACACTCGTCATCGCGGTCGTGGTGCTCGCCGTACTCTTGCCGATGTGGTTCGTAGCGCTGCACGGCGAGCCCCCCGCAGCAGAGATCGCGATCGACCAGAGCGTCTCCGAAATGCAGCCCTTGGGGAGCCTGGTCGATACGCCGAACAAACTCTCGCCCAGCCAGGTCGGGGTGATCATCTGGGTCGTCCTGTTTGCCCTCGTGGGCGTCCTGGCCGCCGCCCACCGGTTCATGAACCGGGCAGTGCGGCGATCGAGTCCAGGGGATTCCCCTTCGCTCCCGGATCGACTCCTCCCCTGGCTTGAGACCGAAGACCGGTGGCTGGTCGCCTACGAGGACGCGCCGGACTCGATCGAGGGCCTGGTCGCGATGGCCGGCCTGACGGTGCTTTCGATCGTCTTTGCCGCGCTGTTCACCGGCGAATACCTCACGCTTGCACGCACCCAGTACTTCGGGCTGTACGCGACCGGGCTGTTCCTCTCGCTGGCTCTGCTCACAGTCGCGTATTACGCCTGGTTCATGCCCCACGTTGCGGTGGCCGAACGGAGGGGTCACGGTGAGTGACGATTGCCCCTGTGAGTGCGACGAGGAGCAAGCCCCCGTCCGGCCGAGCCTCTTCGACGACGACCGGGCGACACTCCAGCGCCGTGACATCGCCAAACTCCTGGCGACGGGGGGCGGACTCACTGCTTTGGCCAGCCTCGCCGCACCGCTTGCGGGCCTCCAGCAGGTCTTCCAGCGCACCTACACCGGCCCGATCTACGGTGAGAGTATCCCGCTGGTTGATGGGGACGGCAACCGGATCACGCCCGATCGCCTCGAAGCAGGCGAGCAGTTGACGGTGTTCCCCGAGCCCCGGCCCGGGATCGGCGACGCACCCACGCTGCTCGTGCGCTTCCCCGAGACCGACTACGGCGACGGGACCGAACTCGCCTACACCGTCGAGGGCTATGCGGCCTACTCGAAGATCTGCACGCATGCGGGCTGTACCGTCTCCGATCGGGAGGACGACACACTCGTCTGTCCGTGTCACTACGGAAAGTTCGATCCGACAAACGGTGCGGCAGTGACAGGGGGGCCGCCACCCCGAGCGCTGCCCCAGCTCCCGATCACGCTCGCCAGCGACGGCCATTTGATCGCGACGGGCGACTTCGACGGCCACGTCGGCGCGGGGGGTGAGTGATGTCCCGAACTCGCCGCCTCTATGACTGGTTCGACGACCGCCTCGATCTGGGTGACGCCGAGGATTTCCTCGGGAAAGCCTTCCCTGCCGAAGACTCGTTCCTGCTCGGGGAGGTCGCGCTGTTCTCCTTTGTGATGCTCGGGCTGACTGGCATCTTCTTGGCCTTTTTCTACGAGCCGTCGACAGCAGAGATGACCTACGAGGGAAGTGTCGCCAAATTCCAGGGCGAAGACCTGCCGGCAGCCTTTGGCAGTGTCCTCCAGTTGACCTACGACGTGCCTTTCGGCATGTTCATCCGTCGGTTCCACCACTGGGCGGCCCACCTCTTTGTCGCCGCGATCGGCCTGCACATGCTGCGGGTGTTCTTCCACGGGGCCTACCGCAACCCACGGGAGATCAACTGGGTCGTCGGGACCGTGCTGGCGATCCTGGCGATGGGGGCGGCTTACACTGGCTACGCGCTGCCCTTCGACGAGTTCGCCTCGACGGCGACCGGGATCGGCTACAACATCGCCGGCTCGATCCCGATTCTGGGAGATGCTATCGCCGCGATCGTCTTCGGTGGGGATTTCCCCTCCAGTGCGACGATCCCGCGGTTGTACTTCTTACACGTCTTCCTCATTCCGGCGCTGATCGCCGTTGGCCTGGCGGCCCACATGGGGCTGCTCGTCCGGCAGAAACACACCGAGGCACAGCGTGAGGAGGACGTCGAGCCGGTCGATTCGTCGGCGGCCGCCGACGGCGGGGTCAACCACGATACCGTCGATCGCGAGGACGATAGTGTCGTCGTCGGGCTCCCGGCCGTCCCCAATCAGGCGGCAGTCAGTGCTGTCGTGTTCTTCCTGACGCTGGCGACGCTCTCGGCACTTGCCGGGTTTCTGCCCGTCCACAACATCGCCGAGTACGGGCCGAACAACCCGGCGGGCACGCCTGCGCTGATCATGCCCGACTGGTTTTTCATGTGGCTGTATGGCTTCCTGAAAGTCCTGCCCTCCTCGCTGGGCTTTCACATTGGCCCGATCGAGATCAGCGCGGAGTTCCTCGGCGGGGTCGCCCTGCCGGCGCTGGTCTTCCTGGCCGTGTTCGCCTGGCCCTTTATCGACCGGCGGCGGGAGAGCGTCCACTTCACGGCCGATCCCTTCGAGCGACCGGTCCAGACGGGCGTCGGCGTCGCCGGCGTCGTCTTCGTCATGATCGCCTCGATCGCGGGCATGAACAACCTGCTCGCCGAGGCGCTGGGGACGACGACTGGTGCCGTCAACCTACCGCTCCTGGCCGCGATGATCGTCGGTCCGATCGCTGCCTTCGGCATCGTCCACTGGGCGATCACCCGCGAACGCGAGCCCGACGAGTCGCCGGCAGGATCGGACGACGACACAGCCCAACCAGTGGAGGTGCCCGACGATGAGTGAGTACCTGCCGGCGCTGTCCGGCCGGACGTATCGACGCGTAGATACGGCGAGTAAACTCGCGGGCCTGGCGGTAGCGACTGCGGCCCTGGAGGTTGGGCCGACGACCGCTGCCGGGATCGTCCTCGTCGTGATCGGAGCGATACTCGCGACTGCAACCGTCTTCATCGAGAACCAATGAGCGACGCAAATCCATCCGACGACAGTACAGACGGCCTCTCGCGCCGTGACTTCCTGCTGGGTGCCGGTGCGGCCGGCGTGGTCGGCGCGACCGGCCTGTCGGTCGCCGACCGGGCACTTGACGGCCTCGAAACCGTCGAGGACCCGATCGGCAATTACCCCTACCGCGACTGGGAGGACTTCTACCGCGAGGAGTGGGACTGGGATTCGGTCGCCCGTTCGACCCACTCGGTCAACTGCACCGGCTCCTGTTCGTGGGACGTCTACGTCAAGAACGGCCAGGTCTGGCGCGAACAGCAGGCCAACGACTACCCCCGCTTCGACGAGAGTCTGCCCGACCCCAACCCGCGGGGCTGCCAGAAAGGGGCCTGCTATAACGACTACGTTGACGCCGAACAGCGCGTCCAGTACCCCATGCGCCGAACGGGCGAGCGCGGGGCTGGCGAGTGGGAACGCATCTCTTGGGACGAGGCCCTGACGGAGATCGCCGAGCACGTCATCGAGGAGGTCCAGGCTGGCCGCTACGACGCGATCTCCGGGTTCACGCCGATCCCGGCGATGAGTCCGATCTCCTTTGCGTCGGGAACCCGGCTGGTCAACCTCCTGGGCGGCGTCTCCCACTCTTTTTATGACTGGTACTCCGACCTGCCGCCGGGCCAGCCGATCACGTGGGGCCACCAGACCGACAACGCCGAGAGTGCCGACTGGCACAACGCCGAGTACATCATCGCCTGGGGGAGTAACATCAACGTCACGCGTATCCCCGACGCGAAGTACTTCCTCGACGCCGGCTACGAGGGCGCAAAGCGCGTTGGGATCTTTTCGGACTATTCCCAGACTGCTATCCACACCGACGAGTGGATCGCCCCGGACCCCGGGACCGACACCGCCCTGGCGCTGGGGATGGCCCGCACCATCGTCGAGGAAGGTCTCCACGACGAACAACATCTCAAAGAGCAGTCGGACATGCCACTGCTCGTCCGGGAAGACACGGGCAAGTTCCTTCGGGCCGACGAAGTGCCGGATCTCGATGTCGACGCCGACGAGCCCGAGAAGGTCATGGTCATGCAGGACGGCGACGGGAACCTCCGCGCTGCGCCTGGCTCGCTGGGCGAGCGGTCGGGGAAGTACGACGATTCGCTGTCGATCGAACTCGACTTCGACCCCCAGCTCGCCGTCGAGGATACCGTTGCGACGACCGACGGGCAAGTCTCGGTCACCTCGGTCTGGAACAACCTCCGGGAGGAACTGGCCAACTACACGCCCGAGTACATCGCCGAGGAGACCGGCGTCGGGGCCGAAACCCACCAGCAGATCGCCCGGGAGTTCGCCGACGTCGACCGCGGGAAGATCATCCACGGCAAAGGTGTCAACGACTGGTATCACAACGACCTTGGCAACCGCGCGATCCAGTTGCTCGTGACGCTGACCGGCCACATCGGCCGGAACGGCACCGGCGTCGACCACTACGTCGGTCAGGAGAAGATCTGGACGTTCAAAGGCTGGAAATCCCTCTCGTTCCCGACCGGCTCCGTCCGTGGTGTCCCGACGACGCTGTGGACCTACTATCACGCCGGAATCCTCGAAAACACCGATCCGGATACGCGCGCGAAGATCGAAGAGGCCGTCGAGAGGGACTGGATGCCGGTCTATCCCGAGGAACGTGAGGACGGCTCCCGACCCGACCCCTCGACGATGTTCGTCTGGCGTGGCAACTTCTTCAACCAGGCGAAAGGCAACATCGCTGTCGAGGAAGTTCTCTGGGACAAGCTGGATCTCGTCGTAGACATCAACTTCCGGCTGGACTCGACGGCGCTGTACGCTGACATCGTGCTGCCGGCCGCGAGCCACTACGAGAAACACGACCTCAACATGACGGACATGCACACCTACGTGCATCCGTTCACGCCCGCCGTCGAACCCATCGGCGAGTCCAAGTCCGACTGGCAGATCTTCAAGGAACTCGCGGCGAAGATCCAGGAGCTCGCCATCGAGCGGGACATCGACCCGATCGACGACCGCAAGTTCGATCGGCAGATCGACTTGCAGTCGGTCTACGACGATTACGTCCGAGACTGGAAGACCGACGAGGCGGGTGGTCTGGAAGAAGACAAGGCCGCCTGTGAGTTCGTCCTCGAACACTCGACGGAGACCAATCCCGACGACGGCGGCGAGATCACTTTCGCCGATACCGTCGAACAGCCCCAGCGCTTCGAGGCTGCGGGCGGCCACTGGACTTCCGATCTGGAGGAAGGGAAAGCCTACGCGCCCTGGAAAGACTTCGTTCAGGACAAGGAACCGTGGCCTACCCTCACGGGCCGCCAGCAGTATTACATCGATCACGACTGGTTCTTAGACGTCGACGAGCAGTTGCCCACCCACAAGCGCCCGGTCGAGACGAACGACCAGAGTGAGTATCCGCTGCGGTACAACACGCCCCACGGCCGGTGGTCGATCCACTCGACGTGGCGCGACAGCGAGAAGATGCTCCAGCTCAACCGGGGCGAGCCCGTGGTGTTCATCCATCCCGAGGACGCCCAGCATCGCGGGATCGAAGACGGCGACACCGTCGAGATCTACAACGATCTGGCGACCATCGAGGCCAACGCCAAAATCTACCCGGCCAGCGAACCCGGAACGGTCCGGCACTACTTCGCCTGGGAGAAGTACCAGTACCCCAGTCGCGACAACTTCAACTCGCTGATCCCGATGTACATGAAACCCACCCAACTCGTCCAGTACCCCGAAGATTCGGGCGAACACCTCCACTTCTTCCCGAACTTCTGGGGACCGACCGGCGTCAACAACGACGTTCGCTGTGATATCAGGCCCAAAGAAGGGGGTGAGGACTGATGGCCCACGATGACGTCGAGATCGCCGACGGCGTCGACCACCAGGTTGCGATGGTGATGGATCTCAACAAGTGTATCGGGTGTCAGACCTGCACGGTCGCCTGCGAGACCCTTTGGACCGAACGGGAGGGCACCGAGTACATGTACTGGAACAACGTCGAGACCCGCCCCGGATCCGGCTACCCACGTGACTGGGAATCGAAAGGTGGCGGCTGGGAGTCCGAAGAGCACAACGAGCGCTCCGTCGGCGAGATTCCCTCCCAGGAGGAGTACGGCGAGGCCTGGGAGTTCGACCACGAGGGCATCCTCAAGGAGGGCGAGGACAAGGCCCTCAAACCCGAGAACGGCGATCCCGAGTGGGGACCCAACTGGGACGAAGACCAGGGTGCCGGCGAGCATCCCAACAACTACTACTTCTACATGCCGCGGATCTGCAACCACTGCACCCATCCCTCCTGTGTGGAGGCCTGCCCCCGGAAGGCGATCTACAAGCGCGAGGAAGATGGCGTCGTCCTGGTCGATCAGGAGCGCTGTCGGGGCTACCGATACTGTGTCGAGGGCTGTCCCTACAAGAAAGTCTACTACAATGCCGTGACGAAAAACAGCGAGAAGTGCGTGTTCTGTTACCCTCGCATCGAGGGCGAGGGACCGGACGACGAGGTGCATCCGCCGGCCTGTGCGGATCAGTGTACGACCCAACTGCGGTTGGTGGGCTACCTCGACGATCAGGACGGGCCGATCTACAAACTCGTCGAGCAATACGAAGTTGCCCTCCCGCTCCATCCGGAGTACCAGACGACGCCGAACGTCTACTACATTCCGCCGGTCGCCCCGCCACAGCACTCAGAGGACGGCGAGAGCGTCGACGTCGAGCGCATTCCCCGATCCTACCTCGAAGAGCTGTTCGGCGAGCAGGTAAACGACGCCCTGGACACGATCGAGCGCGAACGCGCCAAGGTCGAACGCGGCGGCCACAGCGAACTCATGGAGATCCTCCAGGACAAGAATCCTGCCCAGCAGTACCGTTTGGAGGTGTTCGACGATGACTGACGACAGGAACGAATCGTCGAGCTCGGGACGCTTCGCCTCCCGGTGTTCGACGATGACTGACGATAGGAAGGAATCGTTGAGCTCGGGAGACGAACGAAGTGAGTCTCCCGGTGTTCCAATGAGCGAACGAAGTGAGCGAATTGGAGCTCGCCGGAACGGCGTTCCGGGGGTGTTCGACGATGACTGACGCTGCCCAGGGACGACGCCCACTGCTCGTCGCCGGCCTGCTCGCGGGCCTGCTGGTCGCCAGCGCCGCCCTCGTCCCGTTGATCGCCGATGCCCGCCCGGCCCGTGAGATTCCCGTCGAGAACGTCGATGGATCGCTGGCCGATCCGGGAGCGGACGGCTGGAGTGACGTGCCGGCGGCAACGATTCCGCTGGCGAGTGCCCCCAGTGGCGTGCCCAACGCCGACGATACCAGCGTTCGCGCCGTCGAGGTCGAGGCTGCCACGACGGACGACACGCTGTTCGTCCGCCTGCGCTGGGCTGATTCGAGCACTGATCGACAGACGAGTTCGCCACGGGCGTTCGCCGACATGGCGGCCATCCAGTTTCCCGTCAACGCCACGACCCAGCCGGCGATCGCGATGGGGAGTCAGAGCAATCTGGTGAACGTCTGGCAGTGGACGGGCACCGGGACGACCCAGGAACTACTCGCCGGCGGCCCGGGCTCGACGACGGCGTTCGAACAGCCCCAGGTGAGCGTCGAGGCGACGCGGACCACGATTGGCGAGGATGGCGGCTGGAGCGTCGTCTTCACGCGAGCGTTGAACGCTTCGGTCGACAATCGGACGCAGTTGGCTGCCGACGCGGATCTGAACGTCGCCTTTGGCGTCTGGAACGGGGACAATACCGAACGCGCCGGTCAGAAAGCCGTCAGCGAGTGGTACTACTTCCCCTTTGGACCTGCGGAGGACGGTGCCCCCTTCCAGACGATCCTCTGGGCAGTCGCCGGCATCGCGATCGCACTCGTGATCGCGGTCACGGCCATCAGCGTTCGTCGGGCCGGCCAGGAGGCTGAGTCGGGATGAGTGACACCGACGCCGCCGGGCCAGACCAGCCCGACACTCGTCTCGACCGTGAAGCTGTCGAACCCGATCCGGCCGCCCGAGGCGTCCTCTACCAGACGCTCGCCCGGGTTTTCGAGCACCCGACCGAGCAACTCCATGCCGATCTCGCTGGCGGAGACATCGAAACCGGACTGCGCGATGCGCTCGCAGCGACCACTCTCGAAGTGACGGTGCCCGCCCTCTCTGTCGAGGACGACTACCGGCAACTCAGTGCGCGGTACAACGGCTTGTTCGCCCTCGGATCGGCCGTCACCACGGACCGAACCGACGGCTCTGTCGAGACCGAGGGGCCGGCCGTCTCGCTGTACGAGTCGAGTCATCGGGACGACGCGACCTGGGAGACGGTCAACGTCGACCTCGCGCGAGCCTACGAGTACTACGGACTCTCGGTCGACACTGACGAACGTGACCACCACGACAACCTCGGCCTGCAACTGGAATTCGCCGGCTATCTCGCCCGCCGGGAAGCCCTCGGCGAGGACGACGCCGCGGCTGCCCGCCGGGACCTTCTTGACCGCCACCTGACTGTCTTTACGGATTCACTTCGAGAATCCCTTGCCGAACCCGCCACAGCGGGAATCTACACTGTTCTGGCTACCGTCTTGGATCGAGTCGTCGCGGCCGATCACGCGGACTTGACAGACCGTCTCGACACCTCTGCCTCGACGGACGGACGCGAGGTGAGTTGGTGATGGCTGGACGCGTCCCGGCCCTGAATGCCGTTGTGGCTCCGCGGTCAGTTCACGGTGTGACACTCGATCGCGTCACGCTTTCGGCCCCGGCGGTCTTTGCGGTGGCGACGCTGTTCGTGAGCCGGCTGGCGATCAACGCACGGACGCCTGTCCCGTTCGATCTTGTTGCCGTCCAGGACCTTCTCGTCCCCGTCACGGCGCTTGCCTGTGCCGGCTCACTGATCGCGATAGCTGTCCTCGACGCTGGGGGTTACGAGACGGTCGGGCTGGCGTTCGTCGGCGTCTTCGGCGTCACCGGCACGATCGCGCGACCGGCTTCCGTGCCCGCCGTCGTGGCACTCGTCGCCGGGTCGGGTGTGGCCGCCGGGGCGCGACTGTATGCAGAGCGGACGTTCCCCATCGGCCCGGCCGTCGTCACCGGTGTCCTCCTCGGTGGCCTCACGGCCTCGCTTGGGAGTTCCCTCGGGATTGCCGCGGCGACAACCCGATCGCTGGGGACACAACTGACGTTGCTCGGCGTCGCTGGGACACCGATCTTCCTCGTGCGGGGCCGGACCGACTACCTGGCAGGTGCTGTGGCAGCCGGGTTGCTGGTGGCCCTCGGGATCGTTGCACCGTTCTTGCTCGGGGCGACCGGCCTCGTTGCCGGCGGGATCGTCGGGGCCTCGCTCCCGCTGATGGCGCTTTCGGTCGGCGGGCTGACAGTCACCGCGAGTGCCGCGTTACGAACGCGCCAACATGCAGCCACACTGGGCGCCGGCTTGCTGCTGTTCGCTGGCGTGCCGGCGACGCTTCCGCGCGCAGTCGCTGTCGTCCTCGCGCTCGTGTTGCTCGTCGAGACGGCGACCGGAGGTGCTCGTGATGCCTGAGCCCGATCGCGACCAGGCGGCGGACGAGCCCGACAGCAGTGACCCCGCTCATCCGGACGTGACGACCAGCCGGGCGGACGTGACACTGGGCGAGGCCAGCCAGGCGGAGTTCGCGGCAGCCGACACCGATCCGGTCGCCGAGGACGGCCTCGCGGCCCTGCTCGACCAGTTGGCTGCCAAAGCGGCGACCGAACGCCAGCGGGCGGCCCTGGCACTGGCCGAGCGCGGTCCCAGCGAGGCGGCCATCGACGCACTCGGAGACCGGGCGACGGACGATCCAGACGCCCTCGTCAGACAGTTCGCCGTCGAAGCCCTGGGAGAACTGGCCGACGCGACGCCGGCGGCTGTTCTTTCGGCCACTGACGATCCAGACCCTTGGGTTCGTGCTGAAGCGATCGTCGCCCTCGATCACCTCGACCGGGCGGGACAGGCCGACCGGATCGAGGCGGCTCTCGACGATACACACCACGCAGTCCGACGGAACGCTGTCATCTCGCTGTGGAAGAGCCGCGGTGCGGACGCGCTGCCGGAACTGCTTGCCCTGACCGACGACGACAACGATCGTGTCCGGGAGTGGGTCGCCGAACTGCTGGGTCGGATCGACGATCCGGACGCCGAGGCTGCCCTTCGAAAACTCCGGGCCGACGAGGCGTCCATCGTCGCAAAGACCGCTGCACACGCCCTTGAGGGGGATGGTTCGATGCCGGGGCCACCCGGCGGAACCGCCCCGGACGGGACCGACCCGACTGGATCGCACGACCAACCGCCACAGCTCTGAGCGACCGCCGACGCCACTCACGAAGCAATGACAACCGACACGCTTTCCTCGCAGGTCAGGCGCTCGATCGATGCCATTACCGACGAAGGGGCAGCGAGCCCGATCGAGGTACTGTTCGTCGGCGAGGGCGCGGTCTGGCTGGTCGCCGATCCCGACTCGATCGACAGCGACGAAGCGATGATCGATCTCTTTCGCACGCTGGAGGCGATCCCCGGCGTCGAGACGCTGTACGTCGAGCGAGCCGACACGATCGGGGCGGACCCGGGCCAGCCGTCGTGAGCCGTCTCCGGTCGAACACGTTCGGCACGGGCGACTTGCCTGGAGACGGCAACGTCTTCCCATGGATCGGTATGCCACGACATTTCTGGTTCGACGGGCGGGCGCTGACTGCACTGGGGTGAGGTAGCGTGCGGCCGACCGATATCGACCCGAGTGAGCGGCCGGTCGTCCTCATCTGGGAGTTGACCCAGGCCTGCGATCTGGCCTGTAAACACTGTCGGGCCGAGGCTGAAGACCTCCGTCACCCCGATGAACTCACAACCGAAGAGGGCAAGCAACTCCTCGCCGACGCCGCCGACTTCGGCGACGACCAGCTCGTTGTCCTCTCGGGCGGTGACCCACTCTACCGGGACGACGTGGCCGAACTCGTCGAGTACGGCACCGAGCAGGGATTACGGATGACGCTGACGCCAAGCGGGACGGCCTCGCTGACGGCCGACCGGATCGACGACCTCGCCGAGGCCGGCCTTCGCCGCATGGCGGTGAGTCTGGACGGCCCGGATGCCCAATCCCACGACGAGTTCCGAAAGGAAGAGGAGAGTTTCGCCCAGACGATCGCGGCCGCCCGTGCTGCACGCGACCGGGGGCTGCCGTTGCAGGTCAACACGACTGTCTGTGGGGAGACAGTTGAGGACCTCCCGGCGATCCGCGAGCTGGTGGCCGATCTCGGGGCGGTCCTGTGGTCGGTGTTCTTCCTCGTGCCAGTCGGTCGCGGGACCGTCCTCGACCCCATTTCGCCCGAGCGTGCCGAGACGGTGATGGAATGGCTCGTGGACGTCAACCAGGAAGCCGATTTCGGCATCAAGACGACCGAAGCACCCCACTACCGGCGGGTCGCACTCCAGCACCACCGGGAGAGCGGCGGCCGACCGCCCAGTGGGAACGGCGAGTCCGCCGGCGACGATCGCTCGACGGGCATCACGGCCGGCAACGGCTTCGCGTTCGTCAGCCACACCGGCGAGGTGTTCCCGTCGGGCTTTCTGCCCAACTCGGCCGGGTCGGTTCGCGAGGCGAGTGTCGTCGACATCTACCGCAACGCGGAACTCTTCGAGCGACTGCGTGACCCTAACGAACTTTCCGGGAAGTGTGGGGCCTGTGAGTTCCGGTTCGTCTGTGGCGGCAGTCGCTCACGAGCGTTTGCGACCACGGGCGATCCGATGGCGAGCGACCCACTGTGTGGGTACGTTCCCGACGGCTACGACGGCCCGTTGCCCGAGGGTATGGCGGAACATCCGGCCGATTGAGTTCTGGCGAATTGTTCGGTTACTTTTCTTCCAGCCAGGGCTGCCGGAGCCGATCGGATTCCCCGTCTCCTGTAAATCGGGCCCAGACCACCAGCAGGCTCGGCAGGACGAAGACCGCCGCGAGGAAGGCGTAGACGATAGTGAGCGAGGTGATAAGGCCGAACGACTGGAGGAAGGGCAAAATCGCGACGAGCAGAACGGCGAAACCAGCAGCGGTCGTGGCTGCACTCGACAGCAGGGCCCCGCCGGTCCCAGTCATCGTCTCGTGTAAGGCCGCTGCAATCGTCTCCGCGTCCTCGAGTTCCTGGTTGAACCGCTCGCTCACGTGCAGGCTGTAGTCGACGCCGAGCCCGATCGTCAGGCCGGTAATCATCCCCGTGACGATGTTGAACGGGATTTCGAGCAGTGCCATCGTTCCGAGAACCCACGCCAGCGTCATGGCGACGGGAACGATCGTGATGACGCCGAGAGTCGCACTCTCTTCGGTCACCCGGTAGGCGATTGTCAGGACTGCAAGTACCGACAGAAGCGCGACGATGAGACTCAAAATGGCCGTTTCGGCAAGCTGGTCGGCGGTGATCTGGTTGACGATCACGCCACCCGTCGCGATCGCGGAGACGCCACCGCCCTCGACGTCGTCGGCGACCCAATCCATCTGATCGGTGACTGTCTCGCCCTCAGCGTTACCGTCGACCGTCACGACCATCCGAACCGCCTCGTACTCACCGCCGTCTCGATTGATTACGTCCCCGGCTGCGTCTGGTGCGACGCGATAGAGTTCGTCGAAGACCGCCGTGACGTTCCGGTCAGGGACGCCATCATCGTCAGTGTCAGCGGCCGCGATCGTCGCGTTGAACGAGACGTTGTCAGCTGCCACGTTGTCCATCACTGTGATCGGATCCGAAATGGCGGCTGCACCGCCGGCGTATGTTTCAGTCACAGAAAGGCCACTGGCGTTCATCCGTGCGTCATCTATCCGATCAAGCGTCGCCGGATTTGTCACGTCACCACGGACGAGGATCGTCGCGGTCGTATCTTTCCTGACGAATTCCTCGTTGAGGATATCTATCGCGGTCTCAGCAGTATACGTCCCGGGTGCGATCGGTTCGGGGAGGTCTTTCAGCCAGTCGGCCGGATCTTCGGCGAGGAAGTCCGATTGCTCGAAGCTCGCGTCGATCTCGGTCGCGCCGTAGGCCCCGCCGGCGCTGATCAACACGGCGACGACGATGACGACGTAGGGTGCCGTCGTCGCCAGCGTCGCACCCGTATCCAGCAGTCGGTTGATCGGGCCGCGTCCGGTACCGACTGCGGGCTTTACCCGATCGAAGCCGTGAGATTCCAGCAGCTCATCGAATTCGACTTTCAGCGCCGGGACGAGGACGCCAAAGACCAGCAGTGCGGCGACAATGCCGATCGCGCTTACGACCCCGAGTTCGCGGAAGATCGACAGGGGACTCGTGAGGTTCGACAGAAAGCCGATGACGGTCGTCGTGGTCACGTACACCAGCGCGATTCCGACGCTTCCGAGCCCGACAGCCATTGCTCCGGATGGCGAGGTGTCTCCCTCGGCACGCTCCTCTCGGTAGCGCATTACGACGTGGAGTCCGTAGTCGATCGAGAGGCCGATCAGCAAGACGAGGACGACGATGAACGGCTGACTGAACGCAATGTCGAACCAACCCATCGCGCCGAACGTCCAGACGAGAACCAGTCCGATCCCGCCGAGTCCCAGCAGGATGTCCAGCAGATCCCGATAGACGACGACGAGGACAAACAGGACGAACGCCGCGGCGAGCGGGCCGACCAGCAAGATGCTGTCGGTCATCGAATCGATAATCTCCGTCGAGACGATTCCGTCACCGTAGACGAGCACGGACATCGACCCGTCGTCGGGAGTGAGATCCCCAAGGGCGGCCTGTGCGTCTTCGATCTTCTCAGGTGCGTCGCCAGGCGCGAACGAACCGCCGGGACTCTCCTGGGTAACGACCAGTAACGTGGCGTTGACGTCCGCGGAACCTGGCTCGTAGTAATCCGGCATGAACGCCAGCGCGTTCGATGACTGGCTTGCATTCTTGGCGAGAACATCCGCCGTGAGAGCGTCGATCTGTGAATCGTTCAGCGATCGCAGTTCATCGATCTGCTCGTCGAGATCGGGATCGAGGTTGGCGATGGCCGTCCGGTCGTCTTCGAGTGCTGCGTACTCTTCAGCGAGGATGCTCTGGTTGCGGTTCGGAGAGGTGTCCGCCGTATTTGTGCTACCGTTTGGTTCCGTTCCGTTCGCACCATCAAGAGTCCCGTTCGCCTGTGACGCACGGCGCTCCTCAATTGTCTCTGCAAACAGTGTGTAGTCGTCTTCAGTGAGATTCACCGAGGTGTTGGCGTCGACGCGCTCGAACGCCGGACGAACACTCGCATTCGGGTTCGCAACGAGGGACTCCAGCGTCTCGTGGAGTACAGCTCTCGTTTCGTTGAGTTCACGCTGTCGTTCCCGGACAGCTTCGATTTGGTTCTCGCGGATCGACGCTGTCGCAAGTCCCTGCGCGACGCTGGCCGTCGGGGTTTCGTCTGCGAGCGTCTCGTTGACTGTCTCGTTATGACGTAGCGACTGTTCGTATTCGAGCATCGCGAGTAGCGTCTCTTGATCGAGGACATCGTCGTCCTGGACGATGACCTGTGCCCGCGTCGCGTTTGCAGTCCCCGACGAGAAGTTCGCGTCGGCATACTCCAGCGCGTCGGCTTCCGCTGCGTCGGTCTGGAATTGATCGAGCGAGGTCGATCGGTCGAGCATCGTCACCCCGGCACCGACGACGACCGACGCGACAAGCATGACAACGATGACGACTCGTGCGTTGTCCGCGATAGCTTGGGCGACGCCAGGCGTCATTGACGGGTACCTCCAGCCTGTCTCACTGTGTTACCGAACGATCGTTCGGCCATTGTGTACCGAACGTTCGTTCGGAAACTACATAGGTCTTTCCTCGAATGGATTCTGAGGTCACAGAGTGCTTCCACCCGCGGAAACCGGACATATATCACCGATCGCCGAATAATCGTTCGGTATGGCTGATTTTGACACGGAGGGGTCGCCGTTCATTGGCGAGCCGGCAGACACCCACGAGCGAATAATGCAGGCGACCTTCGAAACCGTCCAGGAGTACGGGTTCGCGGGGCTGTCGATCCAGCGGATCGCCGAAAAGGCCGATCTCAGCAAGTCTTCGTTCTATCACTTCTTCGATGACAAAGACGACCTGCTGCTTGCATTTCTCGATACGATGCTCAGCCAGTTCGGTGGTCCCTTAGAGGGTATCGAAGAGACCGCAGATCCACTCGACATGCTTTGGGCGTACGTCGACTTCGGCCTGTACGGACTGGCTGACGGATCGGTCCCGCCCGTTGAGGGTGCTGTGGACATCCAGTCCGGTCGTCCCTACGTGGAACTGCGATCGCAAGGCACCTACGACGAGGCCTACCGCGATCGCTTCACCGAGATGGACGATTCGATGTGCGATCGACTCGCCAGCGTCATCGAGCAAGGCATCGATCAAGGGGTATTCCGGGACGTTGACGCCGATCAAACTGCGGAATTTCTGGTGACTGTCATGCTGGGCGGACTGTTCCGCCGGGCGACAGCCGATGGCGTTGGGGTCGACGCAATTCGGGCGGAACTAGAGACGATCGTGCAGGATCGGCTGCTCACGGAGTCGTGAGTCCTGTCCTCGAGAGCGTTCCTGGTCAGCCCATCTCACTCGACGAACTCGATCTGATCGCCGACTCGGATCTCTGCGCCCCTATCGGACTCGGGAATCGACGCGATAAGCATGAGCGTATAGTAGTGATCGAACGCCGCTTCGTCGGCCCATTCGGGGAACGTCTCCTCGCGCATCTCGACAAACTGTGCACGGAAGTCGGGGGTCGGCTCGCCGGTATCGGGGTCGCGTTCGGGAACGATACACCGCCCGCAGGGCGTCACACCCTCGAAATGAATGCCGTCGACCGCGAACGCTGGTGCCTTCTCGCCGACGAACTGGTCCTCCCAGAACGCGTCGACGCCAGACACCTCGATGTTGGCCCGAAGTCGGCGACGGACACCGTCGACGCTCAGTGTGTCGAACCACGAGGCGACTTCCCGGAGTGTAGCGGTACTGACCACTGACGGTCCCATCTCCCGGCGGTCGACGAAACCCAGCGACTCGTCACGTTCGAGGGTCAACTCGATGTCGAAGAAGTCGGAAAACCACGCTTGGGTTCGTTCGCTCTCGGCGTCGCTGTCGAGATCGAACTCGCGACGGTCGCCGTCGGGGGGTCGGACCGTCAACGTGGAGGATCCCGGATCGAAGTCCGTCTCCAGGTCGTGAACGCGATCAGTTCGTTTCCCATTGAGTACGTCACCGTCGGTATCAAAGAGGGCGAACTCACGGTCGTGTTCCAGCGTGCCGCCCGGACGGACACGCGCCGTCTCGAGGTCTATCCCGTCCAGGCCCTTGACCGGATAGACGCGCAATCGCTCGATCCGTGCCATTGCTGGTCGGTCGGTTGCGCCGGTAGTAAGGGTTCCCGACTCGCTCGCTCAGGCGTGCTGGATTTCGATGTGGAACTCCTCGGGGTCGACCTGCTCGGTCTCGTGAGTGAAGCCACGCTCTTCGAGGACGTCGTACAGCGGTTCCGGTTCGAAGCTATTGATCAACAGGAGTGTCTCCCCGGACTGGAGGTCCGTGAGTGCGTCCATAATGGCTCCGAACGGTTCACCATCGATCTCGCGGGCGTCCAGCGTCGCGTCGTATGCGTCGGCGGATTGTGCCATGCCTGCCTAGAGTCGCTTCGTCCGTAATCGTTCTCTCCCGAACAAGTTCGCACTACAGACTGGCAGCTACTCGTTGCGGACAGTACCCTGTGATCGACCCCTCAAGGCACGTGAACCCGCAGGACGTGCCCGCCACAGCCACACTGGTCGATGTACTCCCAGGTCAGATCGTCGCCGTACTCCGCATCGAGTACCTCGTAGAGATACGTCTCCGGATGGCCGTGTTCGGCGTGGGTCACGAGATTAACGTGGTACCCCGAGGCCGTGTGTTCGATCGCTGTCAGCGCCCCCTCGACGACCCGCTTTCGGTTTTCGGCGTGTGCTGGCTGTTCGAGGTTCGCTGACCAGGAGTTCTCGTGGACCCGATCGGTCACCGGCGTCGATTCGGCGTCCGCAACCTCAGCGTCGTTCATGAGGATATCAGGGCTCGTGCACTCGAAAGGGTGTTGGCGAATCCGTTCACCGCCGGCAAAACTGGATGATCGGCCGATTCGTCGCCCCCCATCCGAATCCTTATTTTCTATAATGAATGATAGTTGGGTATGGGGGGACAGATTGCCGTGCTCGTGACGGAGGGGGACCGGACGAGCCCACACGTCGATCGGGCGATCGAGAAAGCGGCCGACGAGGAGGCGACGCTCCACGCCGTCTACGTGATCGACGCGTGGCGCTTTGGCGAATACTCGGTTTACGGCTGGGAGGAACTCGCCCGGGAGATACACACCGAGAAAAGCGAGGTCATTCTCGATGAGATCCGGGATCGCTGTCAGGCCCGCGGGATCGACTTCGAATCGCGGGTTACCGAGGGAGATCCACAGGACGTCATGGAGTCGTACGTGACGGCAAACGACATCGACTGGCTCGTCTGCCGGCATCCCGATGGGTCCGGTCGACCGACACAATCGCCGAGGCTGCTCGACCGACTCGACGCGGACTCCTCGGCGAGCCTCGAGGTCGTCTGAGTGTGCGCTTGGGTCTCAACAACGGTGGGTTGGGCCCCCGACCGCACAGCGGCTGCTCACTTTTTGGGTAGCGTTGCGACAAACTTCCCCTCGGCTTCTTCCTCGACGGTGTACCCGTCGGCGTCGAAGGCCTCGACTTCGGCCTGGAACTCGTAGAACAGCGGCTTTGGGTCGTGGTCGTTGACGATCGTCAGTGCTTGGCCGCTGTCGAGGTCGGCAAAGGCCTCGTGGATCTTCGGATGGCGCTCTGGCGGCGGGACGTCTCGTAGGTCGAGTGTCGTCATGCACTGTTCACTCACTGTCCGACGGGAATCGGCTTGTTCCCGAACGTCTTCGGTCGCCCCTGTCCCCTGGCTGCTCGCCTTTCCGGCCGTTCAATGAGACTTTGTACGTCGATTCCCTACCCGTAGCTATGGTCAATTGTCTCCCGCGTGCCGGTCGTGCTGGATTCGCTCTGGCGGTGATCGCATGACTGTCGCGGTCGTCGGAGCGGGGATGTCCGGGCTGGCGCTGACGCACTTCCTCGCGGAGCGTGGGGCCGACGTCCACACGTTCGAGGCCGCCGCCGAACCCGGCGGTGTCGTCCGCTCGAAGACCGTCGACGGACATGTCCTCGAAACCGGACCGCAACGGCTGCGGCTTTCCGAACCAGTCCAGTCACTGGTCGAGACGCTCGACCTCGAAGACGAACTCCGGTATGGTCACGACGACCAGCCACTGTTTGCCTACCACGACGGGCAACTGCGCACGATGCCGCTGTCGGTCCGAGAGGCGATCACGACTGACCTGCTGTCCTGGCCGGGCAAGGCCCGAGTGCTCCTCGAACCGCTGACGCGGGGGCCACAGCCCGAGGAAACCGTCGATGGCTTTCTCACCCGGAAGTTCGGCGCCGAGGCGGCCCGCCGGTTCATGGGGCCGCTGTACAGTGGCCTCTATGGCAGTGATCCAGACGAGATGTACGTCGAGTATTCGCTGGGGCGGGCGCTCGATCACGTCGGCATCGAGCGGAGCATCCTCCTCTATGCGGCCCGCAAGCTGCTCGAAGGCGTCGATCCGCCGTCGATCGTCACGTTCGAGGCTGGGCTCCAGCGCCTCCCCGACGCCATCTCAGAGGCCCACGCCGACACGATCGAGCTGAATACACCCGTCACCAGCGTCGAACGGGCCGGTGACGGCTATCTCGTCCACACCGAAGACGAGACTCACGCCGTCGAGACGGTGGCGTTTACGACGCCGGCTCCGACGACCGCGGCCTTGCTCGATGGCGTCGATCCGGCGGCCGCCGATGTCCTCGAGCAGTTCACGTACAACCCGATCGGCGTCGTCCATTTGCGGTCTGACTTCGATGGGACCGGGCACGGCTTTCACATCATCGACGACGGCTTCTTGACCGACGGCTCCACCTGGAATCACAGCATGCTCGATCGCGACGGCGTGTTCACGTCCTACGTCGGCAGCGGCGATGCCGACGCCCTGGACGCCGATCCGGCGGTCATCGGCCGTCGCGCGGCCGAGGAATTCGAGACGGTCACCGGCGAGCCGGCCGACGTTCTCGACGTGTCGATCCTCCGGCCGGGTATGCCCGCCTACGACCGCTCGTGGGCCGCCCTCGAGGATCTCTCGCTGCCAGACGGCATCGAGATCGCCGCCAGTTACACCAGTCGGGCCGGCATCGTCGGCCGTATCGCGGACGGCCGGCGGACGGCTGCCTCGATCGTCGAAGAGTGAACCGCAGGGTCGTGTTCGGGCGGATCGAATCCTCCCCGACACCTACATTGGTCGTGACGACTAATTGTCGATCGATGGACGAGAAAACCGAGGAACTCCGGGAGCTGTTCGTCGACGTGGCAGGGACCGACACCGTCACGGCCGATCAGTCCGCCGACCGGGGCACACTCGCTGCTCTCGCCGATCTGGACGACGAGACCGTCACGAAACGGGTCCGGGCAGTCGTCGAGGCCATGGCCGAGACGTTCACGTTCGAGGCGGATCTGACGATCGAGGAGCGTGTCGAACTTGTCCAGTTGTTCTACGAGGGGGTCGACGACGACGCGATCGCCGACGCACTCGACACTGACGCCGAGACCGTCTTTCTGGCCCGGCTGGAACTGCACCTCTTTCGGGCGTCCGATACCGACGCCTCGATCGAGTGGGATCAACTCCGGGAGCGGCTCCGAGAAACTGACGACGCCGAGACTCTCGCCTCGGAACTGACCATCGATTCCGATACCATTGTGCGGTATCGGCGCGTCTTCGAGGCCCGCCAGCAAGCCCGTCGTGTCAGCCACCGCTACCGGAGTACCTTCCGGGACGTCATTCCCGACGCCGAGCTGGCCGATCGGCTGACCAAAGAGGTGACCGAGGACGGCCTCGAAGAGGCGGCGGCCGACATCGAGACCGACGTCTCCTTTTGAGTCCGGGCCGTTGCTATTCCCGCAGTCCGTCCGTTTATGATGCGGAGCGCGGCCACTCCCGGCCGTGCCCACGTTCCGTGACCTGGCGACCGCCGCCTACTGTCCCCGCCAGTTGTACTACCGTCGGCGCGACGACGAGACCCCCGAAGTGCCCGATTCAGTCGTCCTGCGGCGTGAACTCGCCTACGAATATCCGCGGCTGCTCGCAGACGCGGATCTGGACGACGAGCCCATCGCCGTCACCGCGACCCAGTATCGCTCGGCACTCCACCGGGCGAAAGCCCGCTCCGAGGCCTGGGAAAGCCTTGTCGACCCCGCCGACCGAGACGTCTTACTGGAGGGCCGGGACTGCCGAGGCGTCGCCCACAAGATCCTCGAGGAGCCGGTCGCCCCGTCGCTGCTATTTACCGGCGAGCCGCCCGATACCGGCGTCTGGCAGCCCCAGTCCGTCCGACTGGTGGCCGCCGCACTGGCTCTCTCCTACGAACGGGAGCGACCCATCGACATCGCCTTCGCCGAGTATCCGGCTCACGGGGTGGTTCGGCGCGTCTCGCTGTCGGCTCACCGACGGGCTGGCTACCGCTCGACCCTCCGGACCGTCCGGTCCATCGACGGCCCACCCTCACGGGTCCGGAATCGAACGAAGTGCGAGACCTGTGACTATCGCGATTCCTGTGGCGTCCGGACCCGCTCGCTCGGCTCGCTCCTCTGAGCCCGTCCGTTCCGAGCGTGGCCGATCAGTTCGCATCTAGCCACGCGGCAACGGCGTCGGCGTTCGCGCCGCGTCGGTGGATCGTGCCGTCACTGACGTCGACGACCGTACTCGCCTGGCCGGCCGTGTCACCGCCATCGAGAACCACGCCGGCGGCGTCACGGATCTCTCGGTCGACATCCTCGGCCCGGGTCGCACTCTCCCGGCCGGAGACGTTGGCGCTGGTGGCCGTCAGCGGCCCGGTCTGTTCGAGCAATCGCCGCGCGAGGTCGTGCTCCGGCACGCGAACGCCGACGCGTTCACGTCCAGCCGTGAGTGCATCCGGCACATCGCCCCCTCGCCGGACGACGACCGTTACGGGACCGGGGAGGAACGCCTCCATGAACGCCCGCTCGCGCTCGCCGGCCTCGACGTGCTCTCGGGCGGTCGAGACGTCTGGGACGCCGAGCGAGATCGGGTCCGTCCTGTCTCGGTCTTTCGCGGCGAAGACGGCCTCGACGGCCTCGGGATCGAGCGCGTCAGCGCCCAGGCCATAGACCGTCTCGGTCGGGTAAACGACCAAGCCGCCCGAGTCGACAGCTTCGGCTGCCGCTTGCAGTCGTTGTTCGCTGACCATACTACAGCGATTCGATCGCGGCTTCGATCTCGTCGTACTCGGGGAACTCGGGCCACTCCGTGGCGACCCAGGCGTCCTCGACGACGCCCTCGCCGTCGAGGACGAACACGGCCGGTCGTGGTTCTTCGATGCCGGCCATGCCGTCAAGATCGTGGGCGACGCCGTACTCGCGGGCGATCTCGTTGCTCGGGTCCGAATAGAGGCGATACGCTTCGAGGCCTTCGGACTCGATCAGTCGCTTGTGGGCATAAGGCGTCGAGATCGAGACGCCGACGACCGTCGCCGATTCGTGCCACTCGCGATCGGCGATTTCGTTCCAAACGTACGTCGCTGGGAACGACCCGTCCATGGGATGGAACACGAGCACGACGGGCGGCTCCTCGAGCAGGGCCGCAAGCGGGACGTCTTCCCAGTACTCGTCGTTCACCAGCGGGCGGGTGAACGCCGGGGCGGCCTCGCCTTCGGCGACGTGATCGGTTGCCTCGAACTCGACGACGTCGAACTCGAGATCCATCAGGCCTCACCTCCAGTCTGCTCGGTCGCCGTGGCGCTCGCTTGGCCGTACGTGTCTTCGAGGTACGCGACGATCTGGGCGCTCTCGCTCATGGTTACGCCCGTCGATTCGTCGACGATCGCGGGGACTGTCCGCGCGCCGGTTAGTCGCTTGACGGCGTTGCGTTTCGAGTGCAGGGGTTCGACGAACCGCGACTGGTATTCGAGGCCGAAGTCGTCCAGGACGCGAGCGACTCGCTCACAGAACGGACACGCCTGGAGCCGATAGAGCGTGATCGACGGCGCAGTCTCTGACATGTCTTCTCGTTGGGGCCGCCTGTGGCTAAGTCTGTCGGCGCTCTCGCCCGCCGAGACCCCAACGAGCACGAATCCACACAAGAGTTAATTTCCCGGCATGGCAACACAGGGTGTTGATGGGTATATCTGGACTTTCAGCAGCGGCAGAGGTTGGCATCCACCTCTACACCGTGCCGGTCGTTGGCATCGAACTGTCACAGATGGCGGTCACGTTGGTCGGTGCCCTCATGATCCTGGCCCTTCTCGTCGGGTCGGGATTTTTCTCCTCTTCGGAGATCGCGATGTTCTCCCTGCCAGCCCACCGGCTGGACGCGATGTTCGAGGAGGGCAAGCGCGGTGCCGCCGCCGTGAAGGCACTCAAGGAAGATCCCCATCGGTTGCTCGTGACGATCCTCGTCGGCAACAACATGGTCAACATCACCATGTCCTCGATCTCGACGACGATCGTCGGCTTCTACTTCGACGCCGGCGCGGCCGTGATCGTCTCCTCGCTCGGGATCACCTCGCTCGTCCTCCTGTTTGGCGAGAGCGCGCCAAAGTCATACGCCGTCGACAACACCGAGTTACACGCACGTCGGGTCGCCCCCGTCTTGCAGCTCGTCGAGAAGGTCCTGTGGCCGCTCATTACCCTGTTCGACTTCCTGACTGGGCTGGTCAATAGGGTTACCGGCGGTCGCTCGGCCATCGAGACGTCTTATCTGACCCGCGAGGAGATCCGAGACATGATCCAGACTGGCGAGCGTGAAGGCGTCCTCGACGAGGAGGAACGCCAGATGCTCCAGCGTACCCTCCGGTTCAACCGGACGATCGCCAAGGAAGTCATGACACCCCGGCTCGACATGGATGCCATCTCAGTCGATGCCTCGGTCGACGAAGCCATCGAGCAGTGTATCCACGGTGGCCACGCCCGCCTGCCCGTCTACGAGGGGAGTCTCGACAACGTCATCGGGGTCGTCAATATTCGCGATCTCGTCCGTGATGCCCAGTATGGTGGCAGAGACGACGTGGAACTCGAGGACCTCATCGAACCGACGCTACACGTCCCCGAATCGAAAAACGTCGACGATCTCCTCGCCGAGATGCGGGCCGAACGCCTTCATCTGGTGATCGTCATCGACGAATTCGGGACGACCGAAGGGCTGGTCACGATGGAGGATCTCACCGAGGAAATCGTCGGCGAGATTCTAGAAGGCGAAGAAGAACACCCGATCGAGTTCATCGACGACGATACTGCCCTGGTCAAAGGAGAGGTCAACATCGAGGAAGTCAACGAGGCGCTGAGTCTGGATCTGCCAGAAGGCGAGGAGTTCGAGACCATCGCGGGGTTCGTCTTCAATCGCGCCGGCCGGCTGGTCGAAGAAGGCGAATCTATCGAGTACGACGGCGTCGAGATCCGCGTCCAGCAGGTCGAGAACACCCGTATCATGAAAGCGAGAATCTCCTTGCCCGAGGACAAATCTCAGCCGAGGGATGGCAACCCCTCCGATGAATCCGACGAGGCTGACGCGACCGACGAGTCCTGAGAGTCCCACGTCGCTGTGGCTCACAGCAGTGTGAGGAGCCGATACCCACCATACCCCGCAACAAGCGCGATCACGAGCGAGCCGATCCAGGCGAGTACGGTGTAGCCCATCTTCGCCCGGCTGATTCCGCTGCCCCCGGCAGCGTAGCCGCTGCCGACGATCGCACTCACCGTAATCTCGTTGAACGAGACGGGAATGCCGAAGAAGACGGCGATCTGGGCGATGACGAACGCGGGGATCAGTGCCGCGATCGACCGCCGCGGGGACAGCGAAGAGTAGTCCTGGCTGAGTGCCTTGATCATGCGTGGCGCACCGGTCCAGGAGCCGACCAGCAGGCCGACTCCACCGGCGAGCAAGGCGACGACCAGCGGGAGGTCGTACGGCTCCAGGACCGGGAGGACCGGTCCGATCGCGAGCCCGACCTGGCTGCCACCCGCCGAGAACGCGACGAGGCCACCGAGCACGAGGAGGAATCGTCGCTGGCTCTGGGCACGATTCGCCCGCGTTCCCCGATACAGGAGCCCGGCGGCGAGGCTCGCAAACGCCAATGTGACGGCCACCTGTACGGCGATGCCGGCGTCCAGCCTCGTCGCGATCGCCGCCGCAACCGACGCCTGTTGGTCGGCTGGCCCCAATATGGCAAAGCGGATATTCGCCAGAATCGCACCGACGAACCCGGCCAGGGCGGCGACGATGCGGGCTTCCCCGCCCACCCCGCTTCGGAGCCAGCGAGCGGTGCCGTAGGCTGCCCCGCCCCCGACAAAGGGTGTGGCGACCCACAGTGCCACGATCCCCTGGTAGGTTCCCCATGCGGGTTCGCCCCCGAGTGCCAGCCCGACGCCGACGACTGCGCCAGTCACGGTAAAAGCCGTCGCGATCGGGTACCCGGCGAAGACACCGACGGCGACCAGGCCGCCGGCGATCGTGAGCAACAAGATCGAGGCCGTCGAGGTCAGGCCGCTGCCGTCGGGAAAGAGAACGAGTCCGCGTCCGACGGTCTCCGTGACTGCGGCCCCCTGTAGGACAGCCCCGGCGAGTCCGAGAATCCCGACGACGAAGGCAGCCCGCATCACCGAGATGGCATTGGCCCCAACTGCGGGCGCGAACGGCGTCGAGCCCGAGGACCCGGCACCGATGGCCCACGCCATGAACAGACTGGCCAGTGCGGCGACGAGCACGGTTCCGACAGTTACGACCAGTCCCATGGTCTCGGGGTTGTCCTGTGTCCGCTAATACGCTACGGTCTCGGCGAGAACGGCTCGACAACGGGGACTGTCCGGATAGACGTCAGTTCGTTCTGGAGTCGACGTCGTCGTGGTTCGTCTGTGGCACTTCGACACCTTCGGCGGCTTCGGGCGTCTCGATCTCCTTTTCGGTGTCGACGTGCCAACGATCGACCTCCTGGTCGAAGTCGGCGAGTTTGTTCGAGACCCGGATTTTCAGGTCGTCGTCGTTGACGTTGACCTCGAAGACGTACTCGGGGTTCGTGTCGTCGACACGGCGGATGTTCGCGCTGATCAGGTCATTATCGAAGTAGTAGGGTGCGACCTGCGTCATGACGTTTCGGTAAACACGGTCTTCGACTGCTCGAACCGCCTTCCGGCCGGCCGAATCGGCCGCCCGGGCCACGTAGTCGATCGAATCACTCCAGGCGTCGACGGCCTCGTCGGGGTCGTTGAGGTTCTCGTAGGAGTCTGCGAGCTTCTCACCGGCCGATCGGAGGTCGTCGTCGGGGTCTTTGCCCCGCTTTTCGCCTTCACCCTCGTTGACGCGGGCCTGTTGGGCCGTTTTCTCGTTGACGTCCTCGTCGAGTCGCTCGTGACTCTTGGGCCGCCACTCGTCGAACTCCCCGAGGACTGTTTCGTCGACGTCGTACTCGTCGGCGAGTTCCTGGAGCGCCCGCACAATTCGCTCGCCGTGTTCGACCACGGTGATCCATTCGCCGCGAACCTTGAAGCCGGAGACACTCTCTTCCATAGACGATCACGGGAGGTGTGACGGTGGTCGTCTCCCGTCTTGGCCCCGGTTAGAATTCGCTCCGCATAAGGCTTATCGCCGTGTGCGGATCTCTCCCGCGGATTGTCGGCCCCAAATATCAACGCCTTTGAGGTGTCACCGTCTCAGTTCCGACGATGACTATCGAAGATTACGACCGAGCCAAGGTCGTCTCCCACGCGCTTGCCCAGGACACGTTAACACGACTGCGAGATGTCGATACCGAACAGGTCGCCTTCCGGAAAGGACTGGTCAAACTCGGCCGCATCTGTGGCTACGAGATCATCGACGGCCTCATGCAGCGTGAAACAGTCACCGTCGAGACGCCCCTGATGACGACCGAAGGCGAGCGCGTCGGCGACATGGACGACGTGGTGATCGTCAACGTCCTCCGCGCGGCGACCCCGTTCGTCGAAGGATTGCTCAAGGCATTCCCGCGAGCCAAGCAGGGTGTCATCTCCGCCGGCCGCGACGAGGAAGGTGGCATGGATAGTGAGGGCCAGTTCGACATCTCCATCGAGTACAACAAGATGCCCGACATCCACGACGAAGACACGCTCATCATCGCCGACCCAATGTTGGCGACGGGCTCGACGATGTGTGCCGTCATCGACGAGGTGCTGAACGGTGCCGACCCCGAGCGTGTGATCGTCCTTTCGGCCGTCAGCGCCCCCGAGGGACTCGATCGACTCCGTTCGGAATTCCCCGACATCGAACTCCTGACCGTCGCCATCGACGATCGCCTCGACGACGATGGCTACATCGTTCCCGGACTGGGCGATGCCGGCGATCGGGCGTTCCGGACGACGTAACGAATATCTCCAGACTCCCTCTGTTCTTTGTTCTTCGGTCCGTGTTGTCCGAAGACACGTATCGACTGCCTCGCGATCGACACCCCGATCTCGCGAGGCTACTCTGTCGGCCCGCTGACGTCCGCTCGTCCGCTGGTCGCACTCGCAATCCGATCGCACAGATCGTCGCTCTCTTCGGTCGGCACCCGCACCGAAAACTGGACGTCCTCGCCGTACTCGGCCTCGAACTCGACGCCCTCGCTCTCCAGAATCCCTCTGACGGTCCCCGAGTCGTCGTACTCGACGGTGATCGCCAGCTGTTCGTGGGGCCGCTCCTCGATGACTTCCGTCTGCTCGATCGCTTCTTTGACCGCCCGTGAGTACGCGCTGACGAGTCCCCCGACGCCCAGTTCCGTCCCGCCGAAATACCGCGTCACGACGATGGCAATGTTCTCCAGTTCCTGGCCCTGAAGGACGTTCAGCGCGGGCTTGCCGGCCGATCCCGAGGGCTCGCCGTCGTCGCTTTCGTACTCCCTGAGCGGGTCGGCACGGACCCGATAGGCCGGGACGTTGTGCGTCGCATCGTCGTACTCGTCCCGGACCTCCTCGATAAACGACTCGGCGTCCTGGACTGTCTCGACGGGCCGGGCGTGACCGATGAACTCAGAGCCCGAGATCACGAACTCCGCTCGCCCGGGTTCGGCGATCGTCTGATAGACCTTGCTGCTCACTGTCAGGGAATTCGGTGCCCGGAGAGAAACCAGTTTCGCGTTGTCGGTCCGTGCGGTCGCTATCCCACAGTTTCACTTTCACTCCGGTGGGCTGGCTTATTTACCATCTCCCGACCCAGACTGAATTGGAGCGTCGTTGACGACACGCCGTCACACGTTCCACACTGTTCCCCTTTCCAATGCAACAACACAGCCACGCCGTCGGCCGTTGCCCGCACTGTGGGGCCACAATCGAACAGCGACGCGTATTGATCACCTACGAACGGGCCGGCGGCGAGGCCATGTATGCGACGTGTCCCGGGTGCTCGGCGGTCGTCCGCCCGGAGTGATCGGCCCGTTGGTCCCGGTAGGGGCGACCGACACCACAACTCGTTTTGATGTGCCGCCCGTACAGCCGATGTGTACCGACGGACGTTCCTCGCGACGAGTGCGCTGGGAGCGACAGCATTGGCCGGGTGTGGCTCGATCGAATCCCGGTCGATCGACGTCCCGACTGTCGTCTCCGAGCGGCCGGCCGGCAGCTACGTTCCCGGCCACATCGAGGGGATGGCGCGCGTTGGCTCGGTCACGGCCGGCCCGTACGAACTCGTCGTGACCTACAGCTATCCCCACCGCTTTTGGATGGTGACTGGCACCGACACCGAGCGCGTCCCGCTGGAAGAGGCGGACTCGACTCACCTGATGGCGACTGTTCGCGATCGTGAGACTGGCCTCGTCGTCCCCGAAGTCGGCCTCTCGATGGCGATCACGCGCGAAGGGTCTCTGGCCTCTCAGGAGACGATCTACGCCATGCTCTCCCAGACGATGGGCCTCCACCACGGTGCTAATTTCAGCGGACTCGAAGACGGTCGCGAGTACGACCTTGCGGTCACTGTCGGCACGCCGACGGTCCGGTTGACGGGGGCCTTTCGCGACCGATTCACCGATCCAGTCACCGAGACACTCTCGTATTCGTTCGACGAACGCGCGATGGCCGAGTTGCGACTCGACCGACTCGACCGGGCTGGCGAGCGCGGCGCACTCGAACCGATGGGCGGGGCAGTCGCTGGCGCACGAGCTCCAGAACAAGCGACAGTTTCCGGTCGGACAGCGACGACCCGGGCCGGCGACGCGCGCTATCTCGTTGCCCTCCGCGACGAGTCGCCCCCTGGCATCGACTCCGGCCCGTACCTCGCGGTCATTCCCCACACCCGGTACAACCGGATTCGCCTCTCTCGGATGGGGCTGTCGGCCCGTTTCACCACCGGCGGTGGTCCGATCGAAACCCAACTAACCCGCACGTTCGATCCCGAACTGGGCTATCACTACGGGACGGCCCTGTCGGCGGATCCAGCTGGCGAATCCATCTCGTTGCTCGCCGAGACACCGCCGCAGGTCGCCCGCCACGAGGGCTACGAGACGGCCTTCTTCGACCTGCCGACGGCGTCGGTGCAACTGTAGCGGGTCGCCCTGGGTCGCCGGCGCTGGCGAACCATGTTCCAGTCGCCGGAGGCGGTGTGGTTTTCGGAGTCGACGCCCAACAGTAGCCAATGCCAGCGGAGCGATCCGGACTCGACCGACGCCAGTTCTGCAAGGCCGCGGTGGCGGCTGGCGGCGCGGCGGCGCTGAGTGCGTGTCTCGAACAGTCAGACGATCCAGTACCGACAGGGGTCGACGACCCTACGACCCTGCCCGAACGCCAGCACGCCTGGAACGACCGCGTCCGGACTGACGAGCACGGCAACGTGAAACTCCCGCGCCACCAGGTCTTCCTGTATCTGACACTGGAGCGGGACGGCCCACCGACCGACGCCGACCGGGCGGCCGTCGAATCGGCGCTCTCGACGATCGATCGAGCCTACGAGCGCTCGAACGACGGCCTGCTATCTTCGATCGGGTACTCGCCGGCCTACTTCGACCGGTTCGACGCATCGGTGCCCGACACCATCGACTTGCCGTCCCCGCGCCGCCTCTCGCCGTTCGAGGATCCAGCCTTCGACACCCAGGACGCACTCGTCCACCTCGCCAGCGACCGTGCCGATGTCGTCCTGGAAGCCGACCGCGCCCTGCGGGGCGAGCGTGATCGGGCCAACGGCGTCACCGTCCAGACGCCACTCACCGACGTCTTCTCGGTTGCCGACCGCCGGACGGGCTTCGTCGGTGCGGGGCTCCCAGCCGAGAAGCAGGACGTGGCTGGCATTCCCGACTCCGAGCCCGTCCCCGAGGCTTCGCCGCTGTTTATGGGCTTTGAGGCTGGGTTCACGGGCAATCAGGCGACCGAGGACTACGTGACGATCGACGATGGGCCCTTTGCCGGCGGGACGACCAAACACGTCTCGCGGCTCCGCCAGCGCCTCGATGACTGGTATGGCGAACAGGACTTCACCCAACGCGTCGCGGAACTGTTCAGCCCCGTCCACGCGGCGGACGAACTCGTCGAGGGCGTCGGGGACAATCTCGGTAGCGACAGCGGACTCACTCCCGAGATGATCGAACACGTTCGCGAGCACGCCCGCGAGTTCGGCCGCGTCGGCCACGCACAGAAGGCCGCCCGGGCCAACCGCGACAGCGAGGGCAACGTCCGCCTCCTCCGGCGGCACTGTGAATCGACCGACGGCGACGTTGCCGCTTTGCACTTCCCGTCGCTGCAGCAGGGGATTTCTGCCTTCGAGGACGTCCGGCGGGCGATGAACGGGACCGACCTGACTGACGAACCGGCGATTCGCCAGCGGGTCAACAACGGCATTCTGGAATATATTTTCACCACCCACCGGGGGAACTTTTTGATCCCGCCGCGCCGCCATCGGGCGCTCCCGGACCCACACCCGGCGTGATTCTTCCGTCTCGGCGCGGCCAGTCTCGACCGATTTCCCCGGTGCCGTAACGTTTACCGGGTGGCCCGCCGGATCGACGTGATATGCAACGACGCGCTGTCGCGATCTCTGTCGTGCTCTTCCTCGTCGTCGGCGCCGGGGCCTACGCCTTCATCGGCATCTCTGAGGCCCCGTCGATCTCGCTGCCGGGCGAGGCACACACTGTTGGCGACACGTTCAGCGTCCAGGACCGCACCTATACCGTCGAGAGTGTCGATGGCTCGGGCGATGGCTCCGGTGAACTCGCCTGGACCAACGAGTCAGCCCGGTACACCGAGACCCTCGCCAACGACTCGACGGTCTCACCACTCGACGTCCGGTGGGACGGCCAAGACGCGCGCTGGTCGCGGACGCTCGAAGCCGGTTCGACGATCCCCTACGAGAACGGCACCTATCGCGTGACGGTCAACACCTCGGCGGACTCGCCGATGGCGATGCTCTCGAACACCGACAACGCCTCACAGAACACGACCATCGCTGTCGAAGACACCCTCACCTACCGCGACAACGAAACGACCGTCACGGCGATCGACGACGACGGCGTGACCCTGGTCTGGGCCGAGCCCTACCGCGTGACTGTCCAGAACGGTACCGCGCCTGACTCGGCAACCTTCCGCCAAGTGTTCGACGTTTCGAGCCGGCTCGAACGCGATCCTGCCGTCTACAACGAGACGGTCTCGGTCGATGGCGTTCAGTCAGTCGTCTCCCGGGAAGACAACGCAACCGTCGCCCTGTCGGCGTATCTGCCCGAACCCGACACCGCTACCTTCGAGGAGGGCGAGCAGGTGTGGTACCAGGGTAACGACGCGACGATCGGCAACGTGACCAGTGCTGGCGTGCCCCTGGTCTGGTCGGCCGAACGGCCGAACACGGTCCGGCTTGCGGGTGCGAGCACCGTCACGCTCAACGACCAACAGTACTTCGTGTACTTTCCAGAGGTGTCGTCCGTCAAAATCCTCCCCAGCGAGGACGCCGCCCAGTCCTACCAGCAACAACAAGCCGATATCGACTACTACCACGAACGGATGAACGGACTCTGGGGTGTGAGTATTCTCAGCTTCCTCGCTGCGATCGTCCTGCTCGCGATGGGATACCTGCCAGTCAAAGGCTGAGTAGACGCTTTTCGTTACTCGCTCCGGGCGAGCCAGGCCAACCCGACGCCGATGGCGACCATCCCCGCGACACCCAGGAGCTGTACCGCCGAGACGAGTGCGCTGCCGTTGGTGCTCCACGGTTGGCCGGCCATCGTGCCGAGCCCGACGACGACGAGAAACGCCCCTGTCACGATCCCGATCGGTTCTAGCCGATCCGCAAAGCGATCCGTAACGCTGTTCATACCCGAGTTGTACACACTCCCGGTGGTAAATCATCCGGTTCGGTGACGACGCCGACGATGTACCGACCGCTGGATCGAGCAACTGCCAGCACGAAGCGCTGTCGCGAGGCTCCTCTGAGAATCCGCGCCAGGTCTCGACACCAAACCTCCTGCCAACGGTGGGCATTGCCCAGCCCTTGTCACTGCTGGCGGGCAGACCGCCATTTGGACTTCGGCCCTTAGTGCCAACCACCAGGCGACGTTTCGTCCCCACTCGGTCGTGGGGACAGTTCCGGGTCTATGTTGGCCTTCTCTTGCCCGCTGTCCGCCCCCGGACGGCAACGGCGATGCGTCTGGGGATCGCTCGACAGTATCGGGTACCCGCCGCTCCTGTCGCCAGCGGATACATCAGTGAGGCCCTCCTGCTTTTCGATGGACAACATGAACGCTGCAATCTACCGCGGCCCTGGCGATATCCGGATCGAAGACCGACCGGACCCTCATATCGAGGAGTCAACCGACGTGGTCGTTCGCGTTACCCACACCGCGATCTGTGGCTCGGACCTGTGGTTCTACCGTGGCGAGGAAGACCGGGAAACGGGGTCCCCCGTTGGCCACGAACCCATGGGGATCGTCGACGCTGTCGGTGCGGACGTCCGATCGGTCGAGCCCGGCGACCGCGTGTTTGCACCCTTTGCAATCAGCTGTGGCGAGTGTGAGTTCTGTCGCAACGGCCTCCAGACGGCTTGCGTAAACGGTCGCTTCTGGGGTGATTTGGACTGTGGCGGGCAGGGCGAGCAAATTCGTGTTCCCCAGGCCGACGGCACGCTCGTTCGCGTTCCCGATCGGTATGCCGACGACGAGGACACCCTCCAAGCGCTCCTTCCACTGACGGACGTGATGGGGACCGGCCACCACGCTGCGGTCAGTGCCGACGTGAGTCCCGGCGATACGGTTGTCGTCGTCGGCGACGGCGCCGTTGGCCTCTGTGGCGTGCTCGCGGCGCGTCGCCTCGGCGCCCAACGCATCATCGCCATGGGCCACCACGACGACCGCCTCGATATGGCTCGTGACTTCGGCGCGACAGCGACCGTCTCGAGTCGGGGCCAACAAGCCATCGAGGAAGTCAACACACTCACCCACGGTGGCGCGAATCACGTCCTCGAATGCGTCGGTGCCGAGTCGGCACTGGAAACCGCTGCCCAAATCGTTCGGCCCGGCGGTAATATCGGCTACGTCGGTGTTCCTCACATCGAGAGTTCCGAATTCGTCAGTCAGTTGTTCGCAAAGAACGCCTCGTTCACTGGTGGCCCTGCCCCCGTCCGGGCCTACGCCGAGGAGCTCATGGCTGACGTGTTACAAGGCACACTCGACCCATCGCCAATCTTCACGAAGACTGTCGATCTCGACGGTATCCCGGAGGGCTATGCGGCGATGGACGAGCGCGAGGCCATCAAGGTCCTGGTGACAGTCAACACATAGCCCGACGCGTTGGCCGGCTGGGACTCAGACACACCTCCTACGAAGTGACCCACCACTTTGACAGCGAGACCAACTAGCCCCGACGAGCGACCTTCGACGTTGCAAATACCTGTGCTCGTTGGCTCCGGTAGTGGCCGCGCCCGTCCGTGGCGCCTCTGTGAAGACTCTTCGTCCTCGTGGCAGTGGCGAGGCAAGCAAGACGAGACCGTCGAACCGTTGGCAGATCGGCTTGCTCCTGTCTCTCTCGGTGTGTCGCTATCGTCATCTTCGGCCAGCGAGGCAGTGAGGGTGAAGCCACTCCTCTCGTTCAATATAGCTGAATTTGGTTTATTGCGACTCCCCCTTCGCTACGGGCTGCCCACAGGCGGAGTCGGTACGATAGTTTGGGCCGCTTCGATGATCTGTTCGATTGGGTGTGACTATCGGGTGGGGGCTTCCAGAGTGGGCTCGGTGCACTGATCGCCCCTTCTGCCCGGATCGCACTGGTCGGTGCGGGGGAGTCCCTTTCGTTCCGATGGTGCTGGGGGCTGCTGTGCAACGCCTGTAAATCTTATTTCGGTATATCCAATCTCCCGATCGCAGCCTCTCAGTCCCGTTTGCACTGGTTGACTGCCAACTCTCACAATCAAAACGCGAGCGTCCGGGGACCGGACGCGGCTACAGCACGGACAAGCAGGAATTACAGCGGTAGCGAGGCGAAAGCCCACCCGTTCACGGGTGGGATGAAGCGTTGGGACAATTGCAGTCGGCCATCCGAAGAACATTCGTGCTGGTGAAGACTGGGGTAGACACGGCAACAAACGCCTGCACGACTGGGCGTTTGAAATTTTGCTGAGTCATATCGAGTACAAGGCTGAAGAGCGTGGCATCGAGATTGAGTGGGTTGATGAGTACGAGTTGGCTACGTCGATAACGTGCTGTAAGTGTGGTACGAAAGCCGATTCAAACCGTGTTGAGCGTGGCCTGTACGTCTGTGAAAACTGCGAGTTCGTCGCTAATAGTGATTTGAACGCGGCAGAGAATATGCGAGCGACGGTAACTCCGAATCCGTCACAGGATAGGAGTAACGGCTGCTTGGCACAGCCATCGGTACGCCTGTTCGACAAATCCACGGGGCGAGTCGCCCCACAAGAACAGGTAGCACCGTAGACCCTAATATCCCAACGTGGGAATCCCACGGCTTCAGCCGTGGGAGGATGTCAAAGCCGGTCGTCGACGATATCGACGAGATCGTCGACTGGGACGTTCTCCTCGTCGCCGCTTTCCATATCTCGCAGGGTCACTTCGTCGTCTTCGAGGTCGCGCTCACCGACGACCACGGCGTAGGTGGCGTTGATTCCGTCGGCGTAGCCGAACTGGCTGCCGAGGTTTCGATCGGCCAGGTCCGTCTCGACGGTTAGCCCCTCGGTTCGCAGGTCGGTCGCGAGTTCCACGCCGACGTCTGCGACGCTCGCCGAGACGGTCGCGATGTAGACATCGGTCGAGACAGTCTCTTCGGGCCAGACACCCTCCCGCTCGAGGAGTTCCCGGGTCGTCGAGTATCCAAAGGCGAACCCGACGGCGGGGACCTCCTGGTCGCCAAACAGGCCGACCAGCTCGTCGTAGCGGCCACCGCCAAAGAGCGCCCGCAACTCGCCCTGGGTGTCGAAGGCCTCGAAGACCAGCCCGGTGTAGTAGGCGAGTCCGCGCACGATCGAGAGGTCGAGTTTGCACATCGGGGCGACGTCGTAGGCTTCGAGGTGCTCGGCCAGCTCGGCCATGCGGCCAACGGCGGCCTGGGCGGCCGCCTCGTCTGGGGCGATCGCTTCGAGTTCGTCGATCGCTTCGGTGATCGGCCCGCTGATGTCAGTCAGCTCGTCGACCAGTTCGGCCTGTGCTCCAGTCAAGCCACTCTCGGTCAGCGCCGTGCGGAACTCCTCGCGTTCCAGTTTCTCCTTGTCGTCGATGACTTCCATCGTCGCCTGGGTGTTCTCGACACCCTCGGCTTCGAGAATCGACTCCAAGAGGTTGCGGTCGTTGATCAGAAACTCAACGCTGTCTTCGACGTCGAGTTTCTGGTAGATGCGGGCACCGCAGGCGATCAGCTCGGCGTCGGCGGCGACCGACTCGATCCCGAAGATGTCGATGTCGGTCTGGAAGAACTCGCGGTCTCGCCCCTTCTGGACGTTTTCGTAGCGCCAGCGCTTTGAGGTGTCGAACCACTTGATCGGCGTGGTGAGGTCCTTGCGCTGCTGGACGATCCGCGCCCGCGTCGGGGTTTGCTCGGGGGTCAGTGTCACGTCACGGCCGCCCCGATCCTCGAAGCTGTAGGTCTGTTCGAGCAGTTCCTCGCCGGATTTGATCCGGTACAGTTCCGTCCGTTCGATGGCGGGTGTATCGATCTCTCTGAACCCGAACTCCTGGGCTGTCTGTTCGACGACGTCGATCAGCGCCCGCCACGAAGAGAACTCCCCGGGCAGGCGATCGTACATACCTTTCAGACTCGTTGTTTCGACCATGGTTTGCTGTGTTTCCGTTTCGAAGATACCGAGACGACTCTCTGCGCCCTCAATCGGTTCGATTGCGAGACCGAACTCCCTGGCGGTCCCGCCGGTGACGAACATGTAGATGCCCGCAACGCCGGGCGGGGCGTCTGCCAGGACCTGCTCCTCGTCGGCAAAGTCGATGTCGCGCTTGTGTGCGTACTCGTCGTACGTGTACAGGGGCGGTTGCTCGCCCCAGACGACGCGGGCCAGTGCGGCTCCGAGCCGCCGGAACGATTCTGGGACCAGCACAGCCTCGGGCACCTCGGGGATGGCCTCGTCGCCCGACATCGCTGCCCAGGTCACGTCGCTGCCGGTCGCGCCAGTCTGCCGATAGCCGCGCTCGCCCAGCGCGTTTTCGACGGCCGTCTCGAAGCCCTCGCTGACGTCGAGTTCTTCGTACCCGAGGAGTTCTTCGAGGATCGCGTCGTACCCCGCATAGAAGCGACTTGCGCCCTGTTCCCAGGCGTCGCGGGGCGATTCGTAGCCCTCGATCCGGCGGTCGGTGAATTCGATCTTTTCGAGCACTGGGCGGGGATTGAGTCGCCCGAAGTGTTTGAACCCGATCCGGAAGGTTCCCAGCTGGTCGGTGTATCCGGTCTCCGGATCGCCGGTGTCGTTGATCGCATTCAACCGGTCGATCTGGGCCTGTAACGCCTCGAATCCCTCGCCCGTCTTGGCGGCGCGTTTGCCTTTCCCGTTGATCAGCGAGCGTATCCACTCAAGGTCGTAGCCCTCGCCGTCGAGTTCGATCGCCAGGGCGGCCCCGGCGTTGCGCCCCTTCTCGGGAACCAGCACTCGCTCACCAGCCATCGTGACTCACCTCGAAGTCGAGGACTGACCGAGCGACTCCGGAGAACTTAGCGGAGATGAACACACTCACCGGCGATAGACGTCATCACGACTGTTCGTGATCGCTCGCTCCCGAAATATATATCGGTTTGCCGACCGGTGCCGGTCGGCGCTGATCAGGACCGGTCGTCGGCTTCGGTCGTATCGGGGTCTGCCGGCGGTTCGCGCTGGACGACCAGTACTGGCCCGAGGAATCGTTCGGCGATCTGGTCGGCCGGCATTCCGAAGACGAACGTCGACAGCGACGGATCCGACTCGCCCATCACGACGACATCGTAGGCTTTGGCACGCTCGGCGATCGCATCGATGGCGCCGACATCGTGGTCGATCCTGGTGTCGACGCGATCGGTGTCGAAATCGCTGTCGCCGAGGCGGTCGGTGAGGCCATCCAGCAGGACGTCGACGTCGGCAGCCGTCTCGTCGTCGCTTTTGACGTGATACAGCGTCACGTTGACACCGTCGGCGAACAGTCCAGCGACCACCTGCGCCAGTCGATCGAGCCCGACCGTCCCGCGAACGGCGACGAGGACGTCTTCGACGCTGGCGAGGGCGCGAGGAACGAGCGCGGCAGTACAGTCGTACTCGGCTATCTGCCGGTCGATCGTCTGCTGGGCGTCGTGGGTGAACACCAGTCGATGATCGACGGTTGCCCCCGCCTCGACCAGCAGTTCCGCCGAGGCTTTCAGGCGCGAGAGGGCCTGCTCTTCGAACTGCATCCGGGCCTGCCCCGGCGCGGTTTGCTCCGGAATGACGTGATATCCCAGGAGGACGACGTGGGCCTTCGCGAGTAAGTCCGGCGTGCCTTCGGGTAGCGATTCGCCTTCGAGTACCTGGATCGGAACGAGGACGGACGGTCGGTCGGTCATGTTATATGTCACCCTTGAGCTGCACGTCGTCGGCATAATAGCGATACCACCCGTAGGACAGTGCCATAATCACGATCCCGATGACGATCGAGGCACCGTTCATGAACGCGATCAGCGACACGCTCGCGAGGGCACCGATCGCCGGCAAGACGGGCACGCCTGGCATTCGGAAGGCCGGGTCGTACCAGGCGGGATCGTTCCGGCGCACCACGAGTAGCGCGACGCAGATGAGCGCGTACATCACCAGGTGGAGAAACGACGCTACCTCGGCGAGAATCTCGACGCTGTCGGTGGCGACCAACACGAGGATCGGCCCGCCGGCCATCGCCAGCGCAACGTGTGGCGTCCCGTATTTCAGATTGATCTCGCTGGCTTTCCGGGGGAGCAAGGCGTCACGGCTCAGCGCGTAGATCGACCGCGAAGCACTCAGGATCGAGGCGTTCGCCGAGGAAAACGTCGCCAACAGGCCGGCGACGAGGATCAGCACAGCCCCGGGAAAGCCAAGCAGGTCCCGACCGACGTTGACCATCGCCGTCTCGCCGAACTGGCCGAGTCGCTTCGCCCCGAAGGTGCTCGTGGCGACGAAGATCGTCACTACATAGAAGATCGACACGACGATCACCGAGCCGACCATCGCCAGGGGGAGGTTCCGGCTTGGCTGCTTTATCTCGCCGGCGACCGTCGCCACCTGGGCGAATCCCAGGTACGACGTGAACACCAGCGCGGCCGTCGAGAGCACCGGGAAGTACCCCTGTGAGAAGAACGCATCCGGGACGGACTGGCGGCCAAAGACGCCCAGTGCATCGAGGATGCCGAACGTGAGCACGCCGGTCAGGATCGCCAGCAAGATGACGACGATGCCGTTCTGGAGGGCCGCCGTCCGCTCGGTCCCGGCCATACTGAGGGCGGTGAGGGCGGCCCCGGCGATCAATCCGAGCACGACGTGTGGTGGGGCTGGCCCGAGCGCGAGGACGATACCTACTTCCTCGAGGACGGCGACGACGTAGTGACCCAGGCCGACCAGATAGAACGCAGCGGCAAACACCAGCCCCAGCCACAGGCCGAGGCCGACAATGGCACCCCCGGCCGTCCCGAGGCTGCGGGAGATGAAGTAGTATCCGCCCCCGCTTCGGGGCATCGCTGTCGCGAGTTCCGAAGCCGGCAGGGCGACCAGCAGCGCGATCACGCCGCCGATCGAGAAGGATAGCGCCGCCGCCGGGCCGGCCTCGTTTGCCGCCAGTCCGGGAAAGACGAAGATCCCTGCGCCGATCATCGTCCCGATGCCGATCGCCAGGCCGCCGACGAGCCCGATCGTCCGCTCTAGCTCGACGCCCTCCTCGTGGGTGGTCGCCTCCTCGGTGACTGCCTCCGGTGCAGGTTCTGGCTGTTCCCCCTCGATGTTCTCCCCGCTCGCTTCGGCGTCGACTGGGGAATCCGCCATACTGTGAGTGGTACTGGCTAGCACATAGTTCCACCGACGAGGCACGTCTTGCTCGATTCTCACTTGCGTGTTCTCGAACCGAGACTGCCGTAACTTGTTACCATACACCGATCAAAGATGTACCTGATGTCAGCCCAATCGTGGTCGATTGACGCGTGCAGTCCCGGACGTCGTGGGGGGCGATCCTGAGATGGCGCTCACATTTTGGGTGCTGGCAGTGCTGGCGACGCTGACCTGTATCGGTATGGCCTGGGCACTGGGGGCAAACTCCAATTCGCCGCCGTTCGCGCCAGCCATCGGTGCTAACGCCATCTCGACGATGCGGGCGGCGTTCCTCATCGGCATTCTTGCGGCCATTGGTGCACTCTTACAGGGTGGCTCGATCTCCGAAACGGTCGGCCGTGACCTCATTTTGAACACGCAGATCTCGCCGCTGGCAGCGACGGCGGGACTGCTCACGGCGGCGGCGTTCATGGCTTTCGGTGTCCGGACGGGATATCCAGTGCCCGCAGCGTTCGCCACCACCGGTGCGATGGTCGGGGTCGGTCTGTCTCTTGGTGGCGATCCGGCCCTCGCCAAGTATCAGGAACTCGCGACGTTCTGGCTCCTCGTCCCCCCCGTTTCGGGTGGGCTCGCGTTCGGGACGGCGACGATCCTTCGTCGTGACGACATCCCGGAAACGGTCGGCGTCCCATTGCTGGCCGCTGTCGTGTCGGGCATCATCGCGAACGTGGAACTCGGCATCGTGCCGGCCCCCGCGGGGGCGACCCAGAACTCGGTCGCCGGCTTCGCGACGATGCTCGTCGATCTCCCGGCTCCACTGGTACGGGGCGCTATCACGGCAGCGTTTGCGGTGCTTGGCTTCGTCACGTTCCGTCGCCGGACCCAGGCGTCGGTCCAGCGGGGGATCCGGAGTTTTCTCGTGATTTTGGGGAGCGTCGTCGCGTTTTCCTCGGGTGGTAGTCAGGTTGGACTGGCGACCGGCCCCCTCGAGGCGTTGTTCGTCACCGAACTCGGGTTGCCGACGCTCGCATTGCTGGCGATCGGTGCCGCGGGGATCCTCACCGGCGCGTGGATGGGCGCACCACGGCTCTTACAGGCCACCTCGCGGGAGTACGCCCAGCTCGGCGAACGACGTTCGATCGCCGCGCTCGTCCCGGGATTCATCATCGCTCAGGTAGCCATCGCGCTGGGTATCCCGATCTCGTTCAACAATATCATCATCTCGGGGGTGATCGGCGGCGGCCTCGCGGCCGGGTCGGCCGGCGTCTCCCGTCGGAAGATCGGCGTCACCGTCGGTTTCTGGCTCGTTACGCTAGCCTCCTCCGTTGGCGTCGGCTACGGCATCTACTGGGTGTTTTCGACAGTGCTGGGCATGCAGTAGGCGCTGGCCGTTCCCGTGTGAGGACTGTTCAGGGATCGTAGTCGCTGCCGACGACTTCCCGAATCCGCTCGGCGGTGACCTCACCCACTCCGCCAACCTCCAGCAGGTCCTCTTCGTTTGCGGTCATCACCGCCTCGACGGTGCTGAAGTGTTCGAGCAGTGCCTGGGCCGTCACCGGCCCGACGTCGGCGATCGAGGCGACGACGTACTCCTGTTGTTCGGCCAGGGTCTTTGACTGCTTCTCGCCGTGGACGCTGATCTCCCGGTCTGCTGTCTCCTGTTCGCGGGTCGCGATCGTCGCGAGCAACGCCGCAGTCCCCTCCTCGTCGGCTGTCCGGAGGACGCTCGCTCCGAAATCCACCGCCAGCGACGCCAGCGCGCCACGGATCGCGTTCGGGTGGACGTTCCGTTCTTCGTAGAGGCCCTCGCCCTCCAGAATCACGACCGGCCGATCGTAGTGCCGGGCGTCGTCTTTGACCTGCTCGAAGACCGACCGATCCCCGCCTGTCAGGGTATCCAGAAAGTCAGCGACCGATTTGCGCTCGACGACGACCCGATCCGAGAGAACGTAGTCGCCGACTTCCAGGGTCTCTAGGCGTGTCTCGATCCCTTCTTGGCGGGCGAGGTCCCGCCCGATCGCGCTGTCGAGTTCCCGCTGATCGATGACGACTTCGCACCCCTCCTCGCGCTTGGCTGTGGCGACCGTCCCCTCCGGATCGTCGTCACTGTCGTCGTCCTCATCGGCAGTCGACTCGACTGCATCCGCCTCGGTCGGCGCGAAGGCGTCTAGGCCGGTCTGGCCGTCGTCGTCTGTTTCCGTGCGTTCGTCGTTCTCCGTTGCCGTGCTGTCATCGTCTCCGTCGGACGCCGTGGTATCGTCGTCCTTCCTCCCGGTACCTTCGTGGGTATCGTCGGTCGCCGTGCTGTCAGCACTCTTTTCACCGCTGTCGAAAGCCGTTAGATTGACCTGTTCGTCCAGCCGGGATTCGATCTCGCCGGCGACGTCTTTGAGTCCGCGGAGTTCTTGCTCCATGCGCTTTTCGTCCTGGCGGGACTTCCAGAAGTAGGCCTCGTCGCGGGTGTCTTCGGCGATCAGGACCGTGACGGCCCCTTCGGTCTGGCGGCCGGTCCGGCCCTTGCGTTGGATCGAGCGAATCGCCGTCGGAACCGGTTCGTAAAAGAGGACGAGATCGACTTCGGGCACGTCCAGGCCCTCCTCGGCGACACTGGTCGAGACCAGGACTTCGAACTCGCCCGCGCGGAAGGCGTCTAAGGTTTCTTGCTGGTCGCTCTGGCTCATCCCATCGCTGCCCTCGGTGTCGCTTTGGCCGACGAACTTCCGGGTATCGAAGTGCTCACCCAGGAAGTCCGTCAGCGTCTCCGCGGTGTCGCGGGATTCGGTGAAGACGATGACGCGCTCGCCGTCCTCGATGCCGAGCGTTTGGGCGATCAGCACGCGCGTCCGTCTGAATTTCGGGTGCAGATCGTCGAAGTCCTCGGCTTTCCGGACGGCCTCCCGGACTTTCGGTTCACTGACCAGCCGCTGGTCGGCCTTCGAGGCCCCCGAAGAGCGAGCGGCGTTTTTCAATCGCTCGAAGTACCGGCGTAGACTCTCGACGCTTTGGGTTTCGGCGTAGGTGACGGCCGTCCGGAGTTTGCGGATTTCGGCCAGTAGACTCATCCCCTGATAGCCTTCCGACTGGTCTGCGTCCATCAACTCCTGCACCTTGGCCTGGATCTTCCGGATCTCTCGTTCGGAAACGTCGGGCTGGGTCGTGCCGGTGACACCCAGTTCTTTCAGCTGGCTCATCCGGTCTTTGATCACTTCGTGTAGGCCATCCCGGATCTCGACGACCGGTTCGGGCAACTCGACACGCTCCCAGTCGACGCTCGTCTGGTGGGTGTAGGCGGCCACGTCGGCGTCGTCCTCGGTCATCACCTCGACTTCCCGAATGCCGAGGTTGGCACAGACCTGCAAGATTGCTTCCTCGTCGTCGCCCGGTGAGGCGCTCATGCCCGTCACGAGTGGCTCTTCGGCCTCGGCGTGGTAGCGCTCGGCGATGAACGTGTAGGGGTATTCGCCGCTGGCGCGGTGGCACTCGTCGAAGGTGCAGTGGGTCACAGGAGAGAGGTCGATCCGCGAGCCGAGGATGTCGTTCTCGACGACCTGCGGCGTCGCGATCACGATTGTCGCCTCGTCCCACAATTCGGCGCGGTTGTCGGGCCGCACCTCACCGGTGAAGACGACGATTGCCTCGTCGTCGATCGTTAATGCCTCCCGGTAGAACTCGGCGTGTTGCTGGACGAGGGGCTTGGTCGGGGCCAACAGGAGGGCCTTCCCGCCGGCCTCGTTGAGCCGTTGTGCGGT
The DNA here is from genome assembly GCF_009797925.1 of Halorhabdus sp. CUG00001. Lineage (NCBI taxonomy): Archaea > Methanobacteriati > Methanobacteriota > Halobacteria > Halobacteriales > Haloarculaceae > Halorhabdus > Halorhabdus sp. CUG00001. The sequence continues at coordinate 1,902,548 of NZ_VOLB01000001.1, read as the reverse complement.
CACCAGCAGACTGACGGTCGTCTTCCCCAACCCCGTCGGCAGACAGACCAGGGTGTGGCTCGTGGCCGCTGCGTCTGCCAGTTGGGTCTGGTAGGCTCGCTGTTCGAGCACGCCGGTTTCGACGAGCGGCCCGTCGACGTACTCGCCGTCAGCATCTTCGCCCTCGCCTGTCGCTGCCATTTCCCCATCGTTTGCCCTGCCAGCGCCTAAGCGTTCGGATACCACGGTGAAAGTGATCTGCCTGTCCGGACGGGCGGCCCACGAGGGAGCCCTGCGACGTATCTCGAATCGTCGTCTAGCGTCCCCTCGACGGTCCTTACAGCACCGTCAGTGCGCCTTCCATCGCCACGGCGGCCGCGATCGGGATCGTCAGGTTGTCGTCGATCACGTACCCGCCCACGACGGGCTTGATACCGTCGGCGACGGTCGCCGCGATCCCGCCAAGCACCGCCGGCACGGTCGGGACGAACGGGGCAGCAAGCAGCGTACTGAGCCCGAACGTCGCGAGCAACACCCACGCCTGTTTGGCTGTCCGGAGTTCGCCCGAGCCCAGCAGCCCGCTGAACGGATCGGCGATGGTGAGCATGAGCATCGCCGGGACGGCGACTGGCGACCGTCCAAGCCCCTCGACGAGCGCCGTCGAACCCGGCGGCGAGAAGGCGAACGCGACCACGGTCAGCCCGACCGCACCGAGGAAGTACCCAGCGAGATTCTCCTGTTCGTAGCTCCGGGTGAGTCGATCGAACACCCACCACTCGAAGCCGGCGACGAGTCTGAACGACTCGAAGCCAAGAGCGATGAGGACGGCTATGCCGAGAAAAGCCTGGATGTGACGCCACTCGATCGCGTCGACGAAGATGTACGAGAGCGGGACGACGCTGGTACTGGCGTGGACGAGCCGTCTGGCGATCTCGCCGTCAGCGTCCCGGAGGCCGCCCGCCACGGTTTCAGATGTCCTCGAAGGCCTGCTCGCCCTCGACTAACGCCTCGATCGTCGCCCCGAGAGTCTCGATAGCGACGCGGCGCTGGGTGGTGCTGTCCCGGTCACGGATCGTCACGGTCCCGTCTTCGAGGGTGTCGTAGTCGACGGTCACACAGTAGGGTGTCCCGACTTCGTCCTGACGGCGGTAGCGTCGACCGATCGCCCCCGAGTCGTCGTACGTGACCGCGAGGCCTGTCGCTCTGAGATCCTGAGCGAGTTCCCGAGCGCGCTCGCCCAACCCGTCTTTGTCCATCAGCGGGAAGACGCCGACGGTCGTCGGGGCGACCTCGGGCGGGAGCGAGAGGTAGGTCCGCTGTTCGCCGTCGACTTCGTCCTCACGGTATGAGTGATCGAGCGCCGTATAGAGCGCCCGGTCGATGCCCAGCGAGGGTTCGACGACGTGCGGTGTGACGTGCTCGCCGGATTCAGTGACCTCCTCGACGGCAAAGCCCGTCTGTTCGACGGGGACGGTGTAGCTCTCGTCGTCGACCTCGACGGTTACTTCTTCGCCTTCGAAGGCATCTGGGTCGTCCGCGGCAAGCGTCTCCAAGGCCGCGGCCACGTCGCCGGCCGCGCCGCCGAACTCCGGCCCGAGGTAACTCATGTCCGGATCGACCGTCGGCGTCTCGACGGTGACGGGATCGTCGTACTGTTTGAAGATCGTGAACTCTTCTTCGGAGTGGGAATCGTGTTTCGAGAGGTCGTAGTCGGCCCGGTAGGCGAACCCGCCCAGTTCGATCCAGTCCGGGTCCTCACCGGGATCGCTGACGTCACCTTCGGCGTCCCAGCAATCCTCGGAGTAGTGGGCGAGTTCGCCGGGGCGGTGCTGTCGAAAGCGGAACCGGTCCATATCTAGGCCGATGCGGTCGTACCACTCGGCAGCGACACCAAGGTAGTAGGCGATCCACGGGTCGGCGACGATACCGTGGTCGACCGCCTCGGCGATCGTGGTCTCGATGACGCCGCCGCCCTCGCAGTCCTGGGCGGTGGCTGGATAGAACCGTGCAGAAACGTCTGCCACCGACGAGAGATCCGGCTCGTCTTCTTCTGGATCGACGAACAGTTCGAGTTCGGCCTGGCTGAACTCTCGGACGCGAAGCAGTGACTTCCGGGGGCTGATCTCGTTGCGGTAGGCCCGGCCGATCTGTGTTACCCCGAACGGTAGCTGGTTGCGGGCGTACTCTGCGAGTTGTGGGAACTCGATGAAGATCCCCTGGGCTGTTTCGGGTCGAAGATAGCCCGGTGACGACGACCCCGGCCCGATATTGGTCTCGAACATCAGATTGAACTGCTCGATAGCTTGGCCGGCAAGTCCCGTCCCGCAGGTCGGACAGACGAGTTCGTACTCGGCGATGACCTCCTCGACGCGTTCGGGGGCCAGCGATTCGGCCTCCTCGATCCCAGTGTCGGGGTCGTCCTCGATTATGTGGTCGGCCCGGTGGGACTCGCTGCACTCGGGACACTCCACGAGCATGTCGTCGAACCCATCGAGGTGGCCCGAGGCTTCGAAGACGGGTTCGGGCAGGACCGTCGGCGCGTCGACCTCCATGTGGCCTTCCTGGATGGCAAAGCGGTCACGCCACGTGTCCTCGACGTTGCGTTTCAGCGCGGCACCCTGCGGGCCGTACGTGTAGAAACCGGAGATCCCGCCGTAGGCGCCGGCCGATTGGAGGAAGAAACCGCGGCGTTTGGCCAGTTCGACCAGTCGTTGTGCCTCTACCTGGGTCATCGTAGCGCTTTCAGGACGTCGATGTCGCGGACGATGCCCGCGAGGTCGTCACCCGAGACTAGCGGCACCTGCTCGATCCCGTGTCTGATGAGCAACTGGGCCGCTTCCTGGGCGGTCCGGCGGCCGTTGACCGTCACGAGATCGGCCGTCATGAACTCACTGACCGGCTCGTCCGGAATCTCGACGTTCCGGGTCGGCATGTAGCTGTTGCCGACGGCTTTGATGCCTTCCCACATCCACTCGTCGTCCTGGTTGGCGATGGATTCACCCGTCTCGGCCTCGCCTTCGACGACTTCAGCCTCCGTCAGGACGTCGACTTCGGTCAGCATGCCACACATGTCTGTGTCGTCGTCGAGGACGACCCCGTAGGGAACGTCGGCGTGAGACAGTTCTCGTTCTGCGACGGGCAACGGCGTCCCAGCGTAGACACAATTGACGTCACGTCGTGCGAGGTCGCCGACTGCTCGATCACCGTCGTCGACGCTTCCTTCCGCGATCGCTCGAACGACGTCCGTGATCGTGACGATCCCTTCGAGCTGGCCGTCGACGACCGGGACGCGTGGCTCGCCCGTCTCGACGATCGTCCGAGCGACGTTTTCCAGCGCAGTGTCCGCAGTCGTCGTCGGTACTTCCTCGACGAGCAAGGCGAGCTGGTCCTCATCAGGATGTTTGATCAGGGAGTCACGCGTGACGATCCCGCGGAACTGTTCGCCCTCGTCGGTCTCTTTGACGACTGGGACCGACGAGAACTGTCGTTCTTGTAAATACTCGAGGACGTCGTCTCTGGTGCCCGGTATCTCGACCGTGACGACATCCTCCCGTGGCGTCATGACGTCCGCGACGTTCATACTGGCAAGTACTCCCAGGTCCACGTACTAAATCTTTGTTTAGTTGGCGTGCCCGATCTCACCCCGCTACGTGAGCGGCTCCGCTCGGATCGGGGCCAATTGTATCGGTCAACTGACGCCAAGCGTCAGACGTCTGGCTGACGAATCGCGATACTGTCAGTGGGTTTCGGCACGTTTATGTATGATTGTTACCTACTCACATAGTATGTCGCAACAGCCCGACGCGCTCGCGGCAGACGGTCACTCAGACGGTGAAATCATGGCCGCAATCGAGGACGACGAGGCGCTCGTCATAGCCGACATCAGCCGCGACAATGCGTATCTTTCGATGCCGGTGGCGGAGGCGGCGTCGCTGTCGGCGTGGCGATAGGGCTCGCTGTTTTTGCGGTTTGTGCCTTCCCGGACTGCTTGCCGTCGCCAGCGGGAGAAAACAAGCGTTATGCCGGGGCGTGCAGTCACCCCTGATATGGAGATCGTAGTCACGGGCCCGGTCGACGAGGCCGGACTGACACTGCTTGCCGAGGCGGGCCACGACGTCCGGACTGTCGAGGTCGACGGCCCGGCGGCACTGGCCGACCAAGCCGAGACTGCCGACGCACTGATCGTCGCCGGTGACGTGGCGGTCACGTCCACTGTTTTCGAGCGTGCCCCGGACCTGCAGATCGTCGGCCAGGCCGGGATCGACGTCGAGGCCATCGACGTGGAAGCGGCGACCGACAGTGGCGTCTTGGTCGCTAATGCCCCCGAAGAGAGCGTTCGATCGATCGCCGAATTCGTCGTCGGACTGGTCTTTGCCACCGGGCGTGGGATCCCGCAAGGACACGTCCGGCTCAAAGATGGCGAGTGGGCGAAAGGTGACATTCTCGGCTCGGAACTGGACGGCAAGACGGCAGGCCTCATCGGGTTCGACGACGTCGGCCAGGAAGCCACAAAGCGGCTAGGCAACCTCGGGCTCGATCTCGTCGTCTACGCACCCGAGGCCGACGACGAGCAGGTCGAACGGGTCGGTGCTGCGGTCGCCGACTACGAGACGGTCCTCGAGCAGGCTGACTTCCTTTCGCTGCACGCAAGCGCCGACGAGGGCGTCGTACTCGGGGAAGATGCATTCGACACCCTCGGTGAGGGGTATCTGGTCAACTGCGGCGATCCGGCGCTGATCGACGAATCCGCGCTGGCCTCGGCCGTCGACGATGGACCGTTGCACGGTGCCGCGCTCGATACGGTACAGGAGGCCCCACTCTCCGAGGACAGTCCGCTCCGTGACGTCGAGGACGTCATCGTAACCCCCGGCATCGCCCCTCGCACGACCGGGACTGCTGAATCCGTTTCGACCGCAATCGCCCGCCAGGTCCTTGCTGCATTCGCCGACGAACCGGTCGCAAACGCCGTCAACGCGCCCTCGATTTCACCCGACAAGTACCCGATGGTCCGGCCGTACGCCGATCTCGCCGAGACGGCTGGTCGGATCGCTCTCCAGCTATTCGAGGGGACACCTTCGGCCGTCGCGGTCGACTATGCCGGCGAGATCGCGACCGAAGACGTCGAACCGATCACGGCAGGCGCGCTCACGGGTGTGTTCGAGTCACTCGGCTGGGACGCCAATCCGGTCAATGCTCGCCGTGTCGCCCAGCGGGAAGGCGTCTCTGTCGAGGTCTCGACGAGCCACGATGCGCCGGACTTCCAGAATCTCTTGACCGTCACCGTCAGTGATGGTGACCGCTCCCTCAGCGTCGAAGGGACGCAGTTTGCCGACCAAGACCCCCGTATCGTCAGTATCGACGACTACTGGCTCGAGGCGATCCCCCACGGCTACATGCTGATCGTCCGGAACGCCGACGCACCAGGCGTCATCGGGTACATTGGGACGGTCCTTGGCGAGCACGACGTCAACATCGCGGGCATGTTCAACAGCCGCGAAGCGATCGGTGGAGAGGCCATGTCGGTGTACAACCTCGACGACGAACCGACGACGGCTGTCCTCGAAGCGCTCAACGACGACGACCGTATCCTCGAGACGACGGTTGTCGAACTCAACGGCTTCTGACCCCCGGCCCAGCGCACCTCTTTGGGCTCGTTTTGAGCACGCCACCTTTGGGGTGTTGACCACCCGATAACGTTACTCGTTGCCACAGAGCGACGACCGATCTGCCAGAGACCGCCTCTCGCTGGGGTCGCTCGATATATCGAGTAGTGACCCAGCCGGCGCTCTGCTGTTATCGTCTCGATACTCGATTCACAGCCGCCCGATTGGCCTTCAGGAACGCAGATGCGTGAGCACTTTGTCGGTATCGTCGGGTACTGGCTCGGGTTCGGTCCCGGCCGCGACGGCGGCGTCGGGATCTTTCAGTAGGTGGCCAGTCGTCAGACAGACCACGGACTCCTCGGCACCGATCTCGCCTTGCTCGCGGAGTTTCCGCAGCCCTGCGATCGAAGTCGCCGACGCGGGTTCGACGCCGACGCCCTCCTCGGCGAGCGCTCGCTGGGCGTCAGTAATTGCCTCGTCGCTGACCGCGACTGCCGTCCCGCCCGTCTCTCGAATACCCGGGAGTGCTTTGGGCGCGTTGACCGGGTTGCCGATGCGGATCGCCGTCGCGATCGTTTCGACAGCTTCCCAGCGCTCGACGTGATCCCAGCCCTTCTCGATGGCTTCGACCATCGGTGCCGATCCCTCGGCCTGGACGCCGGTGAGTTTCGGGATGTCGTCGGCGTCGATCGCGCCGCTGGCTTCCAGTTCACGGAAGCACTTGTACAGTGCGGCGGTGTTGCCGGCGTTGCCGACCGGTAGCACGATTCGGTCGGGAAAGTGGCCTTCTTCGTCGCGGAACTGCTCCATGATCTCCAGGCCGATCGTCTTCTGGCCCTCCAGCCGGAAGGGGTTCAGCGAGTTCAGCAGGTAGGCTTCCCCGCGGTCAGCGAGGTCCTGAACGATATCGAGACAGCGATCGAAGTTCCCGTCGACTTCGAGGATGCGCGCGCCGTGGAGACTCGCCTGGGCGATTTTCCCGGCAGCGACCTTGCCTTCCGGCAAGAGCACGAGCACTTGCAGTCCGGCCCGTGACCCGTAGGCCGACAGCGCGGCGGAGGTGTTGCCCGTCGAGGCACAGGCCAGCCGGTCCACACCGACTTCCTGGGCGACGCGGACGCCGACTGTCATCCCGCGATCCTTGAAACTCCCGGTCGGGTTCATTCCCTCGTGTTTGACCCGCAAGCGCTCGATACCGATTTCGGCTTCCAGCTGGGGGACTTCGTGGAGTGGCGTGGTACCTTCCGGGAGCGTCACGCCGGTGTCGAAGGGCAAGGCGGCACTGTACCGCCAGACGCCGCCGTGGAAGGCACTCGATTCGTCACCGAACTCATCGAACGTCGGCAGGTCGGCATACCGGACTTCGAGCAACCCGCCACACGCGTCACACGTATAGCGGATGCCATCGAACGGCGGGTACGTCTCGGCACACTCGATGCAGGTCAGCCAAACGCCATCGGTGGCGGTGGCCGGTTCGTCTTGCGTGATCTCTAGATGGCTCATTGGGTGTCCCGACGTGTCGCAGTGGAAAAAAGCCGCGGAATCCACGCCACCACTTTTTACTTCATCGGGTTCGCTCTGTGAACCCGATCTGCTCGCGGACGCGCAGCGTCCGAATGCTCGCGGGCCGTAGGCCCGCTCACACTGTCCGTGGGAACAACGCTCCCACGCCATTCGCATGGTCAGCGGGACCGCCGGTCCCGCTCGACTCCCAAAAACGTGGTCCTCACGAGCGAAGTGAGTGTGGGCTCGGCAGAGCTTGCTCTACCGGTGGACCAAAAACCGCTCGCTCCAGTCGGTCGCTCGCGAAACTACCGTTCTGCCAACCACACCAACAGCCCGTTCTGGGCGTGGAGTCGATTTTCCGCCTGGTCCCAGACGATCGCGCTGTCACTCTCGATTACCTCGTCGGTGACTTCCTCGCCGCGGTGGGCCGGCAGACAGTGCATCAGCGCGCGGTCGCCGAGTAGATCGGCCGTGATCTGGAATCCTTCGAAGGCTTCGAGTTTTTCCTCGCGGCGATCCTCCTGGCCCATGCTGACGAAGACGTCCGTGTAGACGACATCGGCGTCCCCAACGGCTGCCTCGGGATCGGTCGTCGTCTCGGGTGCGGTGCCGAGTTCTCCGGCCCGCTCCAGTACGTCGTCGTCGATCCCGTAGCCCTCCGGGGTCGCGACGGTCAGGTCGAGGCCGACCATCGCCGCGCCGAGGACGAACGACTGGGCGACGTTGTTGCCGTCGCCGACCCAGGCGACTCTCACCTCGTCGAATCCGCCGAAGTGCTCGCGGATGGTCAGCAGATCTGCGAGTGTCTGGCAGGGGTGGGCGTCGTCAGTGAGCCCGTTGATCACCGGCACGGTCGCGTATTCGGCCAGCTTCTGGGCGTCTTCGTGGTCGAACAGCCGCGCCATGATCGTGTCAGTGTACCGCGAGACCGCCCGCGCGGTGTCCTTGACCGGCTCGCCTTCTCCGAGGTGGATGTCGTCCGGCCCGAGGAAAATGGCGTGGCCGCCGAGTTGGGTCATGCCAGTCTCGAAAGAGACCCGTGTCCGGGTCGAGGGCTTTTCGAATATCATCGCCAGCGTCTCGTCTTCGAGCGGTTTGCCCGGTTCCTCGCCGGCCTTGATCGCGGCCGCGCGGTCGAGGACGGTCGTCAACTCCTCGGCCGAGAGATCGTCGACGTCGAGTACGTTGCGTGTCATGGTTCTAAGAGGGTCGTCGTGACGTCCTCTAAGACTGCAACCGAGTGGTCGTACTCGGGCAGCGGCAGGTGTTCGTCCGGGGCGTGGTCCAGATCCGAGTCGCCGGGGCCGTAGGTCACCATCTCGGCGTCCCAGGCGTCGGCGTAGATGTTCATGTCGCTGGTCCCGGTCTTGCGCAACAGGCGTGGGTCGCCGTCGCGCTTACGAATCGCCGCACGAAAGGCGCGGGCGACTTCGGTCCGGGGACTCATCATCACCGGTTCGACCCAATCGTCCCAGTTGACCGTCCCGTTCTCTAAGTGGCCGCCGGCCATTTCTCTGAGTTCGTCGGTCGTGTACTCCGGCGGGACGCGCAACTGGACGCGCATCGTCGTCTCGACGGAGAGGCCGTCACCGCTGATCCCGCCGTCGATATCGACTGGTTTGCAGGTAACGCGCTCGAAGACGGGGTGCCACTCGTCTTTGGCGAACTCGCTTTCGACGCGGTTCCACCAGTCGATGGCGTCTTGAATCGCGTTGTTGTCGGGCCGCGAGGAGTGCCCGGATTCGCTGGTAGCGACGTACGTGCCACCGAGCAGACCGCGATACCCGAGCGTGATTCCGTCCCAGCCGGAGGGTTCGCCGTTGATCACCACGTCGGGCTCGCTATCGCGGTCCGCGACCAGGTAGCGTCCGCCGGTCGAGTCGACCTCCTCACCGACGACGCCGGCAAAGCTCGCCCCCGTCCGGACTGCTACGGCGGCCATCGCCGCCAGGGGTCCCTTGGCGTCGACACTCCCGCGACCCCACAGCACTGTCTCGCCGTCGTCGTTCTCTTCTAACCGCACTGGAATGTCTCCCGGCACGGTGTCGATGTGAGAGGTGAGGAGGACGCCATCGTCTGCCGGGGCACGGATGTTGCCCACGTCGTCGACCCAGACCTCGCGGTCGTGTGCCTCGAAGAAGGCCACGAGTTCTTCGGTAGCCGCCTCGACGTTGCCAGAGACAGACGGCGTACTGACAAGATCAACGAGTAGTTCGCGGGCCGCCGCTGTCGAGACTTCCGCCGCTTGATCTTCAGTCGCGGCGCTCATCAGTCGATCGCCTCCGATAGCGCCGCGACGGCCGCGTCAGCGTCCTCGCGATCGACGACCAGCGGCGGGAGCAGCCGTACGACCGTTCGACCGGCCGGCAGCGCCAGCACCTGATGGTTCAGGGCGAGATCCTTGAGCACGCGGTTGGCCCCCCGCTTGATCTCGACACCGACCATGAGTCCTTCGCCACGGACCTCGCGGGCACTGTCACCGAGTTCTTCGCTGAGTTGCCCACGAAGGTACTCGCCCACGTCGGCGGCGTGGCTCGGGATCTCTTCTTCGACGAGCGTCGAGACCGTTGCCTCGGCGGCCGCCGAAACTACTGGCCCGCCCGAAAACGTCGAGGCGTGAGAGCCGTAGTCCTCGGCGATCCAGTCCCGACACAGCGTCGCACCCATCGGGAAGCCATTGGCCAGTCCCTTTGCCGTCGTGAGCATGTCCGGGACGACGCCGCTTTTCTCGCAGGCCCACAGCGCTCCCGTTCGGCCCATGCCGGTCTGGACCTCGTCGAATATCAGTGCTGCGTCGGCCTCGTCGGTGATCTCGCGGGCGGCCTCGAGGTACTCCGTCGAGGCGGGGTGGATCCCGCCCTCGCCCTGGATGGGTTCCATGATGACCGCGGCCGTCTCGTCGTCGACAGCCTCGGCGAGGGCCTCGCTGTCGTCGTAGGGGACGAACTCGACATCGCCGATCAGCGGTTCGTAGGGCTTCTTGTACTTGTCCTTCCAGGTGGTCGCCAGCGCCCCCATCGTCCGGCCGTGAAAGCCCTGCATGGTGGCGACGATCTTCGAGTCGCCCGTCGCCGACCGGGCGAACTTCAGGGCGGCCTCGTTGGCCTCCGTCCCCGAATTGCACAGCCAGACGTTGTCGATGTCGCCTGGTGCGACGGCCGCCAGTCGGTCGTACAGTTGCGTCCGGGTTTCGACGGGATAGGACGCCTGGACGTAGGTCAGGTCGTCGATCTGGTCTTTGGCGGCCGTATCGACGGCTGCGTGGCTGTGCCCCAGTGGGACGCAAGCGTAACTTGCGCCCATGTCTAGATACTCTCTACCCGCGTCGTCGTAGACGACTGCACCGTCTCCGTCCTCGATCTGTATCGGTTTCTCTGAAAAGACGAATCCGCTCATGATTGATCCTCCGTATCGATCGCTGTTTCGTGTACGTGTGTTCCGCTTCCGTCGAGGGCAGCACTGATTGGGTCGGCAGCGTTGGCGTCAGCGACGACGACCGCAGGTGCGCCGCCGACGAGTGCCTCTTTGGCAGCCATGATTTTGCGCTCCATGAAGCCCTCGGCGGCGTCTTCGAGCGTCTCCCAGTCCTCGCCCGTCTCGACTGATTCGATCAGCGTCTCGGCATCGTCGGGATCCTCGTAGACACCAGCAACGTCCGTCAGTAGGACGAGCCTCGCGTCGAGTGCCCCGGCGATGGCGGCCGCCGAGCGGTCGGCGTCGGTGTTGACCGGAATCCACTCGGCATCATCCTTACCGGCCATCGGTGGCCCGGCAACTGGGGTGTATCCATCGTCTAACAACGTATACAGTAGGTCCTCGTTGACCTCCTTGATCGAGCCCGAGTGATCGCCGCGCTTGATCTTCCGTTTGCCGTCCTCCATGACGCGAACAGCCGATTTCCGGGGTCCGGCCAGGAGTTTCCCATCGACGCCGTTGAGTCCCACCGCGTCGACGCCTTGGCTCTGCAAGCCCGCGACGAGTTGCGTGTTGAGGTGGCCAAATGCCATCTCGAAGACTTCTATGGTCTTCTCGTCGGTGAATCGGCCGACGACACCGGAAGGCGTCTCGACGTACTCCGGCTCGATCCCCATGCGTTCGAGGGTCTCGTCCACTTTTGTCGAGCCGCCGTGGACCACTACGATGTCTTCACCTTCCTCTATGAGTGTGGCTACGTCCGCCAGCGCACCTTCTGGATCGACAGCGCGAGCGCCGCCGACTTTGACGACCACGGTCACGCGCGACACACCTCCGTCATGGCGATCCCACCGGGTGCATTCCCGCAAAGTCCAGCCCGGCCGTCTCTTCGAGGCCGAGCGCGATGTTGGCCGCGTGGACGGCCTGGCCGGCCGAGCCCTTCATCATGTTGTCGATGGCCGAGAAGACGACGACACGCTTGTTTCCAGGATCGAGTTCGAAGCCGACCTCGGCGTCGTTCGAGCCCGCGACGGCCTTCGGCTCGGGGTAGCGATAGACGCCACCGCCGCCGGCGACCATCCGAACGAACGGTTCGTCCTCGTAGCTTCCGCGGTAGGCCCCCCAAAGGTCCCCTTTCGAGACGGGCTCCTCGGGGAAGACGTGGATCGTCGCGCTCGCGCCGCGGATCATCTCCACCGCGTGGACGGTAAAGGAGACGCTCGTCCCGAGGAACTGCTCGATCTCGGCCTCGTGGCGGTGGCCCGTCGGCGCATAGGGGCGGACGACACCCGAGCGCTCGGGATGGCTGGAGGCCTCGCCGCCCCCTGCGCCACCTTCCGAGGACCCGACTTTCACGTCGACGACGATCTGTTCGTCCCCCGAGAGGACGTCGTTCTCGAACAGCGGCAGCAGGCCGAGGATCGTCGCCGTCGCGTTACAGCCGCCGGAGGCGATCAGATCCGCGCCGGCCAGGTTCTCGCGGTTGAGTTCCGGGAGGGCGTACTCGGATTCGGCCAGCAACTCGGGCCGTGAATGCCCGTCGTACCACTCGTCGTACTGGGATTCCGAGTCGAGGCGGAAGTCAGCCGAGAGGTCCACGACGGTGTCGGCGGCGTCTTGGAACGCGTCGATGTGGTCCATCGAGACGCCGTGGGGCGTCGCCGCGAACAGTACGTCCACCGACTCCAGATCCTCGGGCGAACTGAACCGCAGGTCCAGTTCACGGAGATTCGGATGGACGTGACCGATCGTCTTGTTTGCCTTCGAGCGACTCGTGGCCTGGGCGATCTCGAAATCGGGATGACCGGCGAGCAACCGCAGGAGTTCGCCGCCGGTGAAGCCACTTGCACCGACGACCGAGGCAGTGAGTGACGCTTCCCCCTCGCTCGCGGACATCACTCGTTCACCTCCGCTTTCGTCTCCAGCCAGTCGACGACCTGGCCGGGCACGTCCGTCTCGACGGTGTCGTTCAGCGCCTTGAACTCGACGGTGTGATTGACCTCGTGGACGGTGTAGCCGGTGGGGTTGCCGTCTTCGTCCTCACCTGTTTCCATGAGATCGATGCCCAGGAGACCGCCGCCGACGGCTTCGCTCGCCTCCGCGACGAGTTCGCGGGCGCGATCGTCCAGTTCGAAGACATCGGTTTCAGCACCCTTCGCGGCGTTGGTCAGCCAGTGATCCGAGGAGCGGACCATCGCCGCGATCGGCTCGCCGTCGGTCGCCAGCACGCGGATGTCCCGGCCTGGTTTCTCGACGAACTCCTGGACGTAGAAGACCTTGTGCTCGTAGTGACCCAGCGTCGCCTTGTGTTCGAGGATCGCCTCGGCGGCATCCTTCGTGTCGATCTTGGCCATCAAGCGGCCCCACGAGCCGATGACGGGCTTGAGCACGCAGGGATAGCCGAAGTCTTCGATGATCTCGAGAGCGGTGTCCTTGGTGAAGGCGACCTCCGTCTTCGGGGTCGGAACGCCGGCTTTCTGCAGTTCGAGACTGTTGGTCACCTTGTCGGCGCAGGTCTCGGCCGTCTCGTGGCTGTTGACGACGGGGATGTCGTAGGCGTCTAAAAACTCCGTCGCGTAGAGACTCCGACTGGTCGCCAGACAGCGATCGAGGACGACATCGACGCCCTCGAAATCCGCCGGGGGCGAATCGAGGCCGAAGCGCTGTTTGCGCACGTCGATTTTCGTCACCTCGTGGCCGCGCTCGCGCAACTCCGAGAGGAGGAGTTTCTCGTCCTGGCGAATGCGCGAGTACAGCAATCCGACGTTCATAGCGATTCACGCTCCGTTGTCTGCCCGTCGTCGGGCGACTGATGGGGCGATTCGATGGACGGTCTCGTGGTCATGTGGTGAGTGGTCACTGTGGTCGTGCTGATCGTCTCAAACATACGTCTCCACCTCTGCCTGTAGCGCGGCGTCCGCTTTCGCACGCGTCTCCCGGCGCTCGGCCAGCGCGTCGCTGTCTGCCGCGTGGTCCTCGCGGGCCGTCACAACCTGCTCGGCGACGGCCTCTGGGGCCGGGCCGCCGGGAGAGTCGCGACTGGCGACGCTCTCTGTGGGATCGAGCGTTGCCTCGACCGTTTCGCGGTCGACGAACTCGGTCAATGATTTGTCGAGTACTTTCCGCGTGGCGGCCTCAAGCGTCTGGAAGTCCGTTTCGCCAGCCGCTTGTGCCGTGCTCGCGACGACTTCGTGGGCCGTCCGGAACGGGACGCCGGCCATCGCTAAGGCGTCGGCGACGCCAGTGGCGGTCGAAAATCCCTCGCCTGCCGCGTCGGCCAGCGCCGCGTCGTTCCACTCGGCTGTGGCAATCGCGCCGGCAGCGACTTCGGTGGCCTCGCTGACGCCATCGATCGTCCGCCAGGCGTGCCCGCCGGCCCGCTGGAGGTCGCGGTTGTACGCCCGTGGCAACCCTTTCAGCGTCGTCAGCAGGCCGTTGAGCCCCGCCGCGGCGTCACCCGCACGTGCGCGGACGAGTTCGAGCGTGTCGGGGTTCTTCTTCTGTGGCATGATCGAGGAGGTTGAGGCGTAGGCGTCGTCCACCTCGACGTATCCCTTGTTGGCGTAGATCACGACGTCCTCGGCCAGTCCCGACAGCGTCGTCGCCAGGGTTGCCAGAACAGCCGTCGACTCGACGAGAAAGTCCCGCGCCGAGACGGCGTCCATCGCGTTGTCCATCGGTCCGTCGAAGCCCAGCAGTTCGGCTGTCCGATCGCGGTCGACATCGAACGGCGTGCCCGCGAAGGCGGCCGCGCCGAGCGGCGACTGGTTCGTGCGCTCGTAGGCATCGAACAGGCGGGCCGTCTCGCGGGCCAGCGCGCGCTCGTAGGACAGTGCCCAGTGAGCGACGGTCGTCGGCTGGGCCGGCTGGAGGTGGGTGAAGCCGGGCATGACGGTTTCGCCCTCGGCCTCGGCGGTCTCGATCAGCGCGCCGCGCGCTTCGAGCGTCGCCTCGATCGCGTCCAGCAGGTCCTCGCGTAGGCGGTAACGAATGCAGGTCGCCACCTCGTCGTTACGCGAGCGGGCGGTGTGCATCCGACCGCCGTCAGGACCGACGCGGTCGATGACGGCCGTCTCGATAGCCTCGTGGACGTCTTCGCCGTCGGGCAGGGCGTCGTGACCTGCCGCTTCGATGTCGTCGAGTGCGGCCAGGATCTCGCCAGCGGTCTCCGCCTCGACGATCCCCTGTTCGGCGAGCATCACGACGTGGGCGCGATCGACTGCGAGGTCAGCGGCGAAGATGCGCTCATCCGCGGCGAGCGACGAGAGGAACCCCCGGGCGGGGCCGCCGCTGAAGCGCTCGCGGCGAACGACGCTATCGCCGTCGGTCCCGCTCTCGTCCGTGGGTTCCTCGGGCATAACTCACTCCTCGTCGGCCAGAGACTCGGTGACCTCGCTGGCCAGGCGCGACTGGAACCCGTGGTACTTCGCGACGCCGGTGGCGTCGTCCTGTGTAATCCCGCCGGTGACGGCCTCCTCGTTGAACGAGGCCGCCGACTCGTTGTACACCGAGTACTCGGATTCACGCGAGACGGCCCGGCAGTGCCCGCCTTCGAGCTTGACCGTCACTGTCCCGGTCACGCGGGACTGCGTTTCGCCGATGAACCCTTCGAGGTCTTTCACGAGGGGTGCGTCGATCAGTCCCTCGTAGGCCTTCTCGGACCAGCGCTGGTCGATGGAGGTCTTGAACTGGCGTTCCTCGGCGGTGAGGACGAGTCCCTCCAGGGCCTCGTGGGCCGTCAGCAGCACCGTCGCCGCGGGGTGCTCGTAGTTCTCGCGCACTTTGAGGCCGAGCATCCGGTCTTCCATCATGTCCGTCCGCCCGATCCCGTGGGCACCGGCGCGCTCGTTGAGTTCCTCGATGAGTTCGACCGAGCCGAGTTGTTCGCTGTCGACGGCGACAGCAGTGCCGTTCTCGAACGTAATCTCGACGAGTTCGGCGTCCTTCCCGGACGGATTCTCCGTCCAGAGGTAGATGTCGTCCTCTGGGATCGTCGCGGGGTCTTCGAGTTCCGAGCCCTCGATCGAGCGACTCCAGAGGTTCGTGTCGATGGAGTAGCGACCGCCGGCCCCGCCCTCGACGGGCAGACCCTTCTCCTCGGCGTACTCGTTCTCCCACTCGCGGGTGAGCCCGAGTTCGCGGATCGGCGCAATGACGTCCATGTCGGTGTCGCGCCAGACGGCCTCGAAGCGCAACTGATCGTTGCCCTTGCCAGTACAGCCGTGCGCGAGGGCACTACAGCCCTGCTCTCTGGCGACCGCGGCGATTCCCTCGGCGATGACTGGCCGTGCGAGGGCGGTTCCCAGCGGATAGCCCTGGTAGTCGGCGTTGGCCTCGACGGCGGACAGGCAGAGGTCGGCGAATTCCTCACGGGCGTCGACGACGTAGTGGTCGAGACCGAGGGCCTCGGCCGTCTCCTCGGCTTCGTCGAATTCGTACTCCGGTTGGCCGACGTCGACCGTGACGCCGATGACGTCGTCGTAGCCGTATTCCTCTTTGAGTAGTGGTACGCAGACTGTGGTGTCGAGCCCGCCCGAGAAGGCGAGTGCAACTGTGCCGTTTCCGTCCTGTTGTGTCGTGGAGTGTGTCATAGTGTCGTGACTGTCGGGTGAGAGATGACCGCCCCGGAACCCGACGGTGGGCGGCGATGAGAACGTTCGAACGCGTGAAAGGAGTAGTAGTGATGGGGCTAACGGCCCCGTCGTCGGCGTCGAAGAAGGGAGACAGACCCGCCGGTCACAACTGCGATCGACGCGGACCGGTGGATCGGCGTCATGTACCCCGGAATATCCGGCATGGAGTACAAATATCTTCCGGGTTTGTTCCTTGCGTGTTGATCTCTGTCGTGACTGCTGGGTCACGGTTCTGTGTCCTCGTGGTCGGCAACTGCCACAACACCTATGCTTCTCGCGTGTGGAGTTATTTACATGAATCTCGACGTCGAAGACCTCCTGAAGATCGTCCTCGCACTGGTAATCGTCTTGGTTGTCCTCGAAATCGTTGGCGAGGTCCTGGGGTGGATGGCGTGGCTTCTTGGCCCATTCCGGCCGCTGCTCGGGCTGATCATCGTCGTGTTGATCGTGCTGTGGCTTCTCGACCGGATCTGAGGGATCTCGCTCTTTCAGCGAGTGATCCGGACCTGTCTGATCGATCGGGGCGCTTATTCTGCTCGACCTCTCCACTCAAGACGTGTACAGTCTGAACGTCCCCGTTCCCTCGTCGGTTGCCCGACTGGCGAGTGAACTCGCCCGGGAAGTGCCACGGGCCCAGGAACGAACGCGCGGCGAGCACACGCTGGTGCTCAAGCGACTCGGGCAGGATCGATCGGTGCCGCGACTCCAGGCCCAGATCCGGGAGTATCTCGCTGGGCAGCCGCCATTCGAGGCACAAGTGACTGGTATCGATTACTTCGCCAACGCGACGAACGGCCCCTCGCCCGTCGTCTATCTCACCGTCGAGAGTCCCGAACTCCGGCGCGTTCACGAGAAACTCGTCGCGAAGTTCTCCCCGGTCGAAGGGATGGAAGGCGACGACTACTCCCCACACGTCACGATCGCCCGGGGCGGCGATCGGGCGACGACCACCGGACTGGCCGAGCGCTCGATCGAGCCGATCACCTGGACGGTCTCGCGACTGACCGTTCGTGACGCCCGACGCGGTGAGCCCGCAAGTAGTGTCTCTCTGCCAATCTGAGCCTCGCTGTCGGCTCAGTCCTCGAAGCGGCGGTCTTCTTTGGAGATGTCGTCGTCGTCGGCATCTCGACCAGTCGTCGGGACCGTCCTATTCCCGAACGATCCGCCACCCACGAGTCTGTCGCGGCCACTCTGCTTGATGATATCCAGAGCGGTCATGAGGTCTGTCCGGGTGAGCAAGCCAGCGAACTCCCCGGCCTCCATGACCAACAGCCGCCCGATGTTGTTCTCTTGGAGGCGCGTCAGGGCCGCCATCGCGTCTTCGTCCGGGCCGATCGTCCGCAGATCGGTCGTCATCACGTCCGAAACGGTGAAGGCCTCGCGTTCGACTTCCCGGACGGCACGGGCGTCTTCTAAGGTCACCAGCCCGACGATCTCGTCGTTCTCGACGACGGGAAAGCCCGTGTGGCGTTCCCGGAACATGAGTTCCATCAACTCCGCGACCGACATGTCCGGATCGACCGACTGAACCCGATCGGCCGGCGTCATCACGTCTCGGACGGTCACGCCCTCGAAGGCGGCTTTCATCGTCGTCATCTGGGCTTCACTGGATGCGCCGATGTAAATGAAGAAGGCGATCGCGACCAGAAACAGGCCGCCGCCGCCGAACAGGCCGAACAACCCGAGCAGGAGGGCAAAGAGCTTCCCGACCTCGGCGGCGATCTGGGTCGCCCGGGCGAACGGGCGCGTCCGGGCGAGCAGCGCCCGGAGGACCCGTCCGCCGTCCATCGGGAAGCCGGGCAGCATGTTGAAGATCGCCAGGGCGACGTTCATCAGCGCGAAGTACCCAAGCAGGAACTTCACCGACGCGATCCCGACCGCCTCGCCCGTCGGCACGAGCCAGAAGCCGGCATACGAGATGCCAGCGAGGGCCACGCTGACGGCGGGGCCGGCGATCGCGATGAACAGTTCCTGTTTCCAGTCTTCGGGCATCTCCTCGAGCTGGGCGATCCCGCCAAAGAGCCACAACGTGATCGACGAGATCGGAAAGCCAAACCGCATTGCGACGACCGAGTGGCCCAGTTCGTGGAGGACGACGCAGGCAAACAGGCCGACGGCCGCAGTGATCCCCAGGACGTACGGGAACGCACCCGTCGACAGTGGCTCGATGGGGATGCCGGCCCCCCAGACCTCGTTCATGAGTTCGACCGACTGGCCGACCTGCGCGCCGATGATCCAGGCAAACAGCGGGAGTACCAGCAGGAACGTAAAGTCCAGCTGTATCGGGATCCCGAAGGCGCTACCGATCCGGATGCGTCGCATGTCCGCACGTAGTCTTGGCAGCGTCTTAAGGCTCCGTGTCACGGCATGGCGTCTCGGTCCGATCGGGTCCGAGTGAGTCAAGTGGATCCTGCTCCTATTGGCGGTGTGTCCCAGCAGCTTTCGGCCGTCGACACGCTATTCGTCCACGAAGACGGCGAGGACTTTCGGGTGGTCGTCCAGCAGGACGGACAGCGGGTACTTGGCGGTCGACTGGAGGTCAAAGAGACCTCGGCCGGTCCCCGCCCGGCCCGCCTTCGGGTCCAGCGGGGCAGCCAGGAGGATCTGCGCAGCCCCGACCAGTTCGTCGAACTGGCTCGCCGGGCCGACCGGATCCGCGTCTCCGAACAGACCTCCAGTCGTGGTCGACGGGTCGCCCGCGAGATGCTCGATGCCTACCAACTCGAAGCGAAGGTCGTCCGGACCTGTCGGTACTGTGCCTCCAGTGGCGAGTACGCGCCGATCACGAGCGAGACGGCGATCGCTGCCGACGGCGACGATATCTGTCCGGACTGTGCGATCGCGGAACTGGAGCGTGAACTCGCCTACCACGGCGACGTGACGGGTACTGCCCGCGATCGCCTCGAAGCGCTCTTGCTCGAAGTCCAGGATCTCGAACGCATCAAGAACCTCCTCTCTGGGGAACTCGATCCGGAACTCACGAAGTTCGACGAGATCAGCGCCACCGTCGAGGACGTCGATCTCGTCCCAACTGACTCGCTGAGCCTCCATCCGGGCATGCAACAGAAACTCGAATCCCAGTTCGAGGAACTTCTGCCGGTCCAGAGTCTGGCGGTCGAGCACGGCGTCACGGATGGACAGGACCAACTCGTGGTCTCGGCGACGGCGACCGGGAAGACGCTGATCGGCGAGATGGCCGGGATCGATCGGGTCCTCAACGGCAAGGGAAAGATGCTGTTTTTGGTCCCGCTCGTGGCGCTGGCAAACCAGAAATACCAGGACTTTCAAGAGGCGTACGGCGATCTCGTCGACGTGAGTCTCCGCGTTGGCTCCAGTCGTATCCGGGGTGAAGGTGGCGGGTTCGACCCGAGTGCGGACATCATCGTTGGTACCTACGAGGGAATCGATCATGCCCTGCGGGTCGGCCACGATCTCGGTCAGATCGGGACGGTCGTCATCGACGAGGTCCACACCCTCGGTGAGGGCGAGCGCGGCCACCGCCTGGACGGCCTCATTTCGCGGCTGAAGTACTACTGTGAGGAAGGCGGTGGGACGGCGGTCCGTGACGACCGGGGCGGGCAGACGAGTGCGCCCGGCAACACCCAGTGGATTTACCTCTCGGCGACCGTCGGCAATCCGGGCTCGCTGGCGGACTCCCTGGAGGCTCAACTCATCGAGTTCGAGGAACGGCCCGTGCCGATCGAACGGCACGTCACTTTCGCCGACGACTACGAGAAAGTCGATATCGAGAACAAACTCGTCAAGCGGGCTTTCGACACGAAATCCTCGAAGGGGTATCGCGGCCAGACGATCATCTTCACCAACTCACGGCGGCGCTGTCACGAGATCTCTCGTCGACTGGAGTACTCCTCGGCTCCCTATCACGCCGGGCTGGACAACAGCCGCCGCGGCAAAGTCGAGTCGATGTTTGCCGACCAGGAACTGTCCGCCGTCGTCACGACGGCAGCGCTTGCGGCCGGCGTCGACTTCCCGGCCTCCCAGGTCATTTTCGACTCCCTGGCGATGGGCATCGAGTGGCTGACCGTCCAAGAGTTCTCTCAGATGCTCGGGCGGGCCGGCCGGCCCGATTACCACGACAAAGGGACGGTCTACCTGCTGGTCGAACCCGACGGCGTCTATCACAACAGCCAGGAAATGACCGAAGACGAGGTGGCATTCAAGCTCCTCAAAGGAGAGATGGAACCCGTCATGAATCGCTACGACGAGAGCGCAGCTGTCGAGGAGACGCTGGCGAACGTCGTCGTCGGCGGCAGTGCGACCAAGCGACTCAACGGTCGGATGCTCGGTGAGGTGCCGACCAAACACGCTCTTGGAAAGCTTCTGGAGTACGAGTTCATCGATGGCCTGGAGCCGACGCCGCTAGGACGGGCCGTGACGCGGCACTTCCTCTCGCCCGATCGGGCGTTCCTGCTACTGGACGGGATCCGCAAGGGAATGGACCCCTTCGAGATCGTCGCCGACGCGGAGTTGGCTGATGAACAGCGATGAGTCAGTAGCCCGCGCCTTCACCGAGGAAGGTGTCGGCTGCGTAGGCGGCTCCGAACGCCGCGATGCCGGACATCAGTCCGACGATGACGCTATTGATGATGAGATTGCCGAACTGGATCGAACTGAGGTTGTTGAGCGATCCTGACATCTCTGATGCTCCCGCGGGGAGACCGCCGAGACCGGCCGCGCTCGATCCCGCGGCCTCAGTGAATGCACTCAGTGACGGGACGATAAACGACGCCATGAGCGTCGTTACAAGGACGAACACGAATCCGCCCAGGAAGACACCGGCACCTGCCGTCATGCGACGGGTCTGTACGTCGTCGCTCATTTGGGTCGCCACGAACAGGCCGATCAATGGCGCGAGACCGAACGCGATGAAGGGGGCGATCTCGGCCGTCAGATATCCGATCGTCAGCTGGTGAGTCGTTCCCAGTACTTGACCGACTTGCGGGCCACTGGAGGTGCCCATCGCCGAAGCGGTACTTCCGGCCACCTCAACCGCTCCCGGGACGAACGAGAATCCGCCGATCATTCCCAGCAGGAACGTCATCGCGCCCAGTAGCACCGACGCGATCCCCATCGTTCCGACGATGCCTTTGAGATAGCGCTTGGGCTCGGGCCGTTGCAGGTCGTTCAACAGGCTCGAACCACCGTAGCCACCGCCTTGGGCGTATTGACCTTGTTGGGCGTACTGGCCGCCCTGGCCTTGCTGATCCTGGGCGTACTGGCCGCCCTGGCCTTGCTGACCCTGGGTGTGCTGGCTGCCCTGGCCCTGGGCCCCCGTGCCCGCCGCTTGCTGGCCGCCGGGAGCTCCACCCTGATTCGCTGGTTGTCCACCCGTATTCCCACGTGGTTGACTGTCCTGCTCGCCATTCTGCGTCTCGCGCGGATTGTTTTCATCCGTCATCAGCGCGTACTTGTCTCAGTCTACGCATAAATCTTTGACATTCCGAACGGCGGTTTCGCCGCCGCAAGTGCCGCGCCGCCAAGAGGGGACAATAATAGGGGGGCGCCGCGACGGATGGTATGTCGTTTGTGACTATGGTGGACTGCCGTCCCGGCACCCGACAAACGGGGGCGCTTTTGAGAACGCGGCATGAGTGGACTACGTTCGGGAACGTTCTCAGAGCCTGTATATCGCTGCTTCGTAGGGGCGGAACGTCGTCCCGTCAGGGGTCGACGGAACGTCGGTGTAGTTTCCGGTAACGGCGTCAGCACCGTCGGTCGGGACCGGCGACTCGAAGGTGGCCGGTTCGGCCGACCAGTTGAGCACGATCAGTGCCGTCTCCTCGCTCAGTGTCCGCCTGTAGGCGTAGAGTTGCTCGTCTTCGGGGAGCAGTAGTTCGTAGTCGCCGTCGACGAGGACGGCCCACTCGTGGCGCAGGTCGATCAGTTCTCGGTAGTGGGCGAGCACCGAGTGTGTGTCGGCGCGTGCGGCCTCGACGTTGATCTCGGTGTAGCGCTCGTTGACTTTGAGCCAGGGGCTGCCGTCGGTGAAGCCGGCGTGTTTGCCGTCGGTCCACTGCATCGGCGTCCGGGCGTGGTCCCGGCTCCGCTCGTTGACGAACTGGCGGACCTCCTCGCGAGAATCGATGACGCCGGCTTCCTGGAGCGATTCGACCCGACCGATCGTCATTACGTCATCGATCTCGGCCAGATGCTGGAACTCGGCGTTGTGCATTCCGATCGCGTCGCCCTGATAGACGAACGGTGTGCCCCGCAGCGTCAACAGGAACGTGGCAAGCAGTGTCGCCGACTCGCGATGGTATCGTTCGTCGTCGCCGAATAGCGAAACGGCACGCGGCAGATCGTGATTACCGAGGAACGGTGCCGGCCAGGCGATCTCAGTTTGCTGTCGCGTCACGATGTCCTTCAAGGCCGTGAGGTCCCACTCGTCGCTCGCTTCCGGGTCGAAGAGGTCCTCGGGACTGTCTCCGATTC
The DNA here is from genome assembly GCF_009797925.1 of Halorhabdus sp. CUG00001. Taxonomy (NCBI): domain Archaea; kingdom Methanobacteriati; phylum Methanobacteriota; class Halobacteria; order Halobacteriales; family Haloarculaceae; genus Halorhabdus; species Halorhabdus sp. CUG00001. The sequence continues at coordinate 1,879,960 of NZ_VOLB01000001.1, read as the reverse complement.
CGACGTGATCGAACTGGAACACCATCTCGAGGCCATTTGACTCACTGGCGACGTACTCGGCGGCCTGTTCGACGGTCGTGTGGCCCATCTCGGCGACAGTCATCACCCCGGCCTCGCCCAGTGTGCGCTCGGTGAGTTCTTCGAGATACGCGTCCAGGGTGGGGCCGTGGCTGTAGTGGGCGATCCCGGTCGGATCGGTGTCCGGATCGCCGTCCGGGAGGCCTTCGGGCTTCGAAATGTGTGAGGCCGCGTCGATCCGGAACCCGTCGGTCCCCTTCTCGCGCCACCAGCTGATCACGTCGGCGATCTCCCGGCGAACGTCGGGATTGCGCCAGTTGAGGTCGGGTTGGCTCTCGTCGAAGACGTGGAGATACCACGCTTCGCGCTGGTCGTCGTACGACCAGGCCGGCCCGCCGAAGATCGACTCCCAGTTGTTCGGTGGTTCCGCGGGATCGCCCTCTCGCCAGTAGTAGAACTCGTCGTAGGGTTCCTCACCGGCTCGGGACCGCTGGAACCACGCGTGTTCGTCTGCGGTGTGGTTGATCACCAGGTCCATGATGAGGCGGATGTCCCGGTCGTGGAGGCACTCGACGAGGCGCTCCCAGTCTGCTAGCTCGCCGTACTGGTCGTCGATAGCGCGGTAGTCGCTGATGTCGTAGCCGTTGTCCTCGCCGGGCGATTCGTACACTGGAGACAGCCAGACGGCATCGACACCTAGCTCGTCGAGATACGCGACGTTCTCGACGATACCCGAGAGGTCGCCAACGCCGTCGCCGTCGCTGTCGTTGAAACTCCGTGGGTAGATCTGGTAGACGACGGCTTCGGTCCACCACTCGCGATCGAGGCTGTCCTCGCTCGTCTCGACGTGCGTGTCCATGAGTCACCCCGTGAGATAGACGCGTGCCTCCCACGGCGAGAGTTCGAGTGTCGTCCCGAGGGTTTGGGGGGCGTCGTCGTTGGCGATCGCCAGTTCGAGCCCCGGATCGACGTGATCGGGGACGTCGATCGACCGCGATTCTCCGGACCAGTTGAGCACGATCAATCCGCGTTCGTCCCCGAGTGTCCGCGTGTACGCGAACACTGACGGGTGATCCGGATAGTGCAACTCGAAGTCCCCAAAGACGAGGACGTCGCGTTCCTCGCGCAGGGCGATCAGGTCCTGGTAGTATTGCCAGACGGAGGCCGGGTCCGTCCGCTCGCGCTCGGCGTTGACGCTCGTGTAGTTGGGGTTGAGCTTGATCCAGGGGTCGCCGTCGGTGAATCCAGCGTGTGTCCCGTCGGTCCACTGCATCGGCGTTCGGGCGGTATCCCGGCTGACCGCTTCGATCGCGTCCCGGACGTCCGCGTAGGACTCGGCGTCACCGGTAGCGATGGCCTCTTCGACGAAATTGATCGCCTCGACGTCGCGCAGTTCCTCGATCGATTCGAATGGGGTGTTCGTCATCCCGAGTTCCTCGCCCTGGTAGACGAACGGCGTCCCCTGTAGCGTGTGGGTGAACGTTCCAAGCAGTTTGGCGGACTTCCGGCGGTATTGGTCGTCGTCGCCGAACCGCGAGACCATGCGAGGCTGGTCGTGATTCGAGAGGTAGATGCTGTTCCAGCCGTCCTCGGCCAGCCCAGTCTGCCAGCGCTCGATGATTTCTTTGAACGCCGGCAGATGCCACTCGCCGGCCTCCCACTTGCTGTCGCCGTCGCCGACGCTGACGTGTTCGAACTGGAAGACCATCGAGAGGCCGTCGCCGTCCTCGCCGACGAACTCCTGGGCGTCCTCGACGGAGACGCCGGGGGTTTCCCCGACAGTCATAATCTCTCGGTCGACCGTTTCGACCGTCTCGGCCATCATTTCCGAGAGGTAGTCGTGGATCTTCGGGCCGTTCATGAAGTGTTCGGCCCCGGTCAGCCCTCCGTCGGGATCGCCGTCCGGGAGCCCCTCGGGTTTCGAGAGGAGATTGATGACGTCCATCCGGAACCCATCGATCCCTTTCTGTAGCCACCAGCGCATCATCTCGTAGACTGCCTCCCGGACTGCCGGATTGCGCCAGTTGAGATCGGGCTGTTTCTCGTCGAAGAGGTGGAGATACCACGCCTCGCGGGTCTCGTCGTAGGACCAGGCGGAGCCGCCAAAAAAGGAGTCCCAGTTGTTCGGTGGTTCCGCGGGATCGCCCTCTCGCCAGTAGTAGAACTCGTCGTAGGGTTCCTCACCGGCTCGGGAGCGCTGGAACCACTCGTGTTCGTCCGAGGTGTGATTGACGACCAGATCCATGATGAGGCGCATGTCTCGGTCGTGCAACGCTGCGAGCAGCTCTTCCCAGTCTGCTAGCTCGCCGTATTGGTCGTCGATAGCGCGGTAGTCGCTGATGTCGTAGCCGTTGTCCGCCTGCGGTGACGCATAGACTGGGGACAGCCAGACGGCATCGACACCCAGCTCGTCGAGATACGGGACGTTCTCGATCATCCCGGGAATGTCGCCGATGCCATCCCCGTCGCTGTCGTTGAAACTCCGTGGGTAGATCTGGTAGATGTCCGCCCGTTTCCACCACGCTCGTGGCTGTTCTGTCGACCCATCGGCCCCGTGTGCCGGCTCGTTCGGGTTACTCATGTCCGTTTAGACACCACTCGTCGCACGCTCTTAACGTTATCTAAATTTACGAAGAACATATACTACAACTCTATGGGTCGGTGGGAAATCTCACGTCCCGTCCAGTCGGGCCATCGGTTCGATCGTCGCTCTTCTCGCCACTGGCCGGGCGGCGACGGGCAGGCCTTCGTCTCCCGGCCGTCGTGGATGGGTAACGTATTCAAGGCAACCCGCAGAATGTGAGACGATGAGCGAGCGATCAGACGGCCGTGACCGGGAGATTCGGGAGGAACTCGCCGTCTTTGGCTTCTCGGACACGGAAATCGACGCGTACCTTGCGATATTGGCCCACGACGAGGCGACGACGCGAACGATCGCCGAGGCGGCCGACGTGACCCAGCGAGCGGTCTACAACATCGCCGAACGGCTGGCCGATCGTGGATTGGTCCGGGTCAAAGAGCACGCATCACCGACGACAATCAGTGCCGTGCCCCCCGACGATGCGATCGAGAACCTCACCACCCGGCTCGAATCGATCCGACCCCAACTGGCTGCAACGTACGACGAAACGGCAGAGACCTCTCCGGACATCCGGATCATCAAATCGAGGGAGACAGCGCTGAAACGCCTGCGCCAGGCCATCGAGTTAGCCGACCACGAGATCGTCATTTCGATCCCCCAAGCGATCTATCCCGAGATCGAATCCGCGCTTCAGGCCGCAAACGAGCGGGGGGTGCTCGTGTTGCTGTTGCTCGGGGACTACGAGGGCGACACCGATCCGGCACCGTTCGAACCTGTCGCCGACGTCGTTCGGTACTGGGACGAGCACCTGCCCTTTCTGTACGCCGTCGACAACTACCGTGAGGGGATGGTCGGCGAAGCGCCGGTCCTCGCTGGACCTCACCACGACGGCTATGCCGTCTACGTCACCGAAGCGTTCCTGACGAGCACCATCTTCAGCATGTTCATCGCGACGTACTGGCCTGCCGCCAAGGAACTGTCCGTCACCTCGCCCGATCCACTGCCAGAGACCTTCGAGTGGTTCCGCCACGCTGTCCTCCAGGCTGCGTTGTCCGACTCCGAGAGCACGACGCTTCGGGCCGAGGTCGAGACGGCAAGCGACGAACGCTTGACCGGCCGGATCACCGACGTCGTCCAGCAACTCATCGAACCCCGGAGTGAGACTTTTTCCTTACAGCACTCTCTGTGCCTCGAGACGGCCGACGGGCCAGTCACCGTCGGCGGACACGACTCGTTCTTAGAGGGGTACGAAGCCGAATCAGTTCGGCTGCTCTCGGAAGAGTGACCGTCTGGTCTGTCCTGCTCGTTGCCGGCCCCCTGTCCGACGTGCAACCGTTGCCTGAGTGGCTGTTCGTGATCGGCTCCGCTCTTCGATCGTGTACGCATTTTCGTTCAGTACCGTGTCTCGCTTCGCTGGGTACTGTTTCGGCCAGGGACGGCGTTGGACGCCCGCTAAGAGCTTTGAAGAATACATTCTCCCAGAAGTTTTATTATTGCCGTTCCTTCATAGTAAATTGATGCCTAGTCCCCCCGCCGACGAGGTGTGTCTCGCCTATGCGGGACTCCCGTGGGTTGGGAACGGCGACCAACCGACGATGGGTCGCCGGACGACACCGGCCCGGCTGTCTCCCTCGACGGTTGCAACCGGGGCTCGATCGACGACGAGACCCCGAAATCGGTGGTCGGCCCCCTCTCGACGTGGCTTGCCCCCAACGAGCACCTCCGGTCTGCGGGCGCCTCCCCGCCCTCCACTACCCAGTAGTTATGCATCTGTCCAATCGACACGTTCCGGATTTCGAACCGCACGCACAGCCAGACGCCATCGTTTCGGCTCCCAACTGCCGGATTACGGTCCTCTCGCCCCGGGTTCTCCGGCTGGAGTACGATCCGACCGAGACCTTCGAGGACCGGCCGAGCCAACTGGTGTGGTATCGCGACCAGCCGGTTCCCGACTTCGAGGTAACCCGGACCGGCGAGTCTCTGGTCGTCGAGACCGACGCCCTGGAACTCGAGTACGACCACACTGGCGATGGATTCAGCGCCGAAACACTGTCGATCGAACTTGCCGACGGCACTGAGTGGGTTTACGGTGCGGACAACGACGGCAACCTGAACGGATCGTTGCGGACCGTAGACGAGGTCGACGGGTCGGCCCCGCTCGAAGACGGGCTGGTGTCCCGTGACGGGTGGGCGGTCGTCGAGGACACCGACCGGCTGGTCTTTGGCGACGACGGCTGGGTCCAGCCCCGCGAGGCGGCCGACGGCTACGAAGACCTGTACTTTTTCGGCGACGGGCAGGACTACCAGACTCGCTTAGCAGACTTCCGGGCGATCACCGGCGAGGTGCCGATGGTGCCCCGCTGGGCGCTTGGCAACTGGTGGAGTCGCTACTGGGAGTACTCCCAGGACGAACTCCGCGAGGTTGTCGAGGGCTTCCTCGATCGGGATATCCCCTTGTCGGTCGCCGTGATCGACATGGACTGGCACGTCGTCGACAACGCACACCACGATGGCTGGACCGGCTGGACCTGGAACGACGAGTACTTCCCCGATCCCTCCGGGTTCATCGACTGGCTCCACGACAACGACATCAAGACGACGCTCAACCTCCATCCTGCGGAGGGTGTTCATCCTCACGAGGCTCAGTACGAGGACTTTGCCGACTTCATGGGGATCGACCCGGCGAGTGAGGAGCCAGTCGAGTTCGACGCGAGCGATCCGCAGTTCCTCCGTGGCTACTTCGAGCACTTGATCGACCCCATGGAGGACGAGGAGGGCGTCGACTTCTGGTGGATCGACTGGCAACAATGGGACGAGTCACCCGAGATGGAGGGACTCGACCCGCTGTGGGCGCTAAATCACTTGCACTCGCTCGATCGGACCCGTGACGGGAAACGGCCGTTCATCTTCTCGCGGTGGCCCGGCCTCGGCGGCCACCGCTACCCGATCGGCTTCTCCGGTGACGCCTACATCTCCTGGGAGTCCCTGCGGTTCCAGCCCCACCTGACGGCCACCTCGGCCAACGTCGGGTACGGCTGGTGGAGTCACGACATCGGCGGCCACATGGGCGGGGAGGGCGACCCGCGCGACTTTGCGGAACTGTACGCCCGCTGGACGCAGTTCGGTGCCCTCTCGCCGATCAATCGCATCCACACCACCAAACACCGCTTTATTGATAAGCGTCCGTGGGCCTTCGATGGCACGATCTCGGAGAGCCTCGAAGACGCCCTGACGCTGCGTCACGAGTTGCTCCCCTACATCTACACGATGGCGTGGCGCGATCACACCGAGAGCGTCCCGCTCGTCCGGCCGATGTACTACCACCATCCCGACGCCGAGGCGGCCTACGAGACCGTCCACCAGTACTACTTCGGGAGCGAACTGCTCGCTGCGCCCCACCTCAGCGAGCGCGACGATGAGACCAATCTGGCCCGGCGGTCGGTCTGGCTGCCCGAGGGTGAGTGGTTCGACTTCACGTCCGGCCAGTACCACGATGGCGGCCGGTGGCTCGCCCGCTACGGGGATCTCGACGATCTGCCGGTGTACGCCAAAGCGGGGGCGATCGTGCCCATGGATCCCGACGCGCGTCAGGATGTCGCCAATCCCGACCGACTGCGCGTCGTCGCGTTCCCTGGCGCGGACAACGAGTTTACGCTCTACGAGGACGACGGCACTACGATGGCCCACCGTGACGGTGCCTCCGCAACCACGACCCTGACACAGACGTTCGATGGCGACAGCCTGACCTTCGAGATCGAACCCGCGGCCGGTGACCGCTCGCTCATTCCCGACGAGCGCACCTACGACCTCCACCTCCGGGGCGTCAGCGAACCGACGGACGTGAGGGTCGATGCACCGGTCGACTTCGAGGTGACCTACCGTGAGTCGGACGCTACGCTGGTGGTGGCGTTCGACGCGATGGCCGTCAGCGAGGGCCTGTCAGTCACCCTCGACACCGACGCCGACTCGCTGATCTCTCGACAGGACCACACCCGCGAGCGCATCGAGGACTTCCTGTGGTCGTTCAAGACCCACGTCGCCGTCAAGGAGGCGATATTGGAGGACTTCGAGCCCGATTCGATCGCATGGCTGGCCGAGTACTCCGGGCCACTCACGACTGCCCAGATGCGGGCGCTCGTCGAGACGATCACCGGCGCCGGGGCGGCCCGGCTCGACCACGATGGCGCGGAGCGACTGGTCGTCTGGAATCCCGACGACGCATCTGTCTCCTATCGATTTACGACCTGGGACTGGCAGGACGAACCGTTCCTCTTCGATGCTGGCTCGGCCGAGTCCGGGACCGTCCCGGACTGGACTGCCTTCGACGTGAGTGGCAGTGCGGTCGACGGGCGTCTCGAACTCACTTACGGCGACACGTTCACGATGGCTGTCGAGAGTGACGCGCCGGACGAACCGGCTCACTGACCCTGGCTTCGTTTCGAACCCGCTTTAGAGCACAAAGACGATCGCGCCGGGTACGAACGCGACTTCGAGGATCGATAGCAAGATCACCAGGACTGCGCCCGGCACACCGCCGACGGCGACGACCAACACCGCCAGCGGGCTGATCGCTACTTCGAGTCCGACCAGCAGATCGGCGAGCAAGAACACGAGCAGTCCCAGGATGGCGTTCCAGATGAACGGCTTGACCGCTTTGACGATCCAATACGCGCCGAAGACGACCGCTAAGACGACTAGGAGGGCACCGATTTCGAGTAGTGCGACCATACGACAACTTCGCGACACCCTCGTATGTGCTTTCTGGCCAGAACGAAACGCTTTAGATCGCCTCGCTGCAAACGGGTAATGCGGGACCGTGGGGTAGCTTGGTATCCTTGCGGCCTTGGGTGCCGTTGACCGCGGTTCAAATCCGCGCGGTCCCACTGTACCACCGTTTTCCTGGTCGGGTACGCCGTAGGCACACCTCTCCTTGCAAAAAAGCTGGCCCAAAAATAGCTACTGGCTCGCTGCGCTCGCCAGTAGCCAACCCCCTCGCCACGGCGAGCGCCTCGATTATTCGCTCGCAACTGTCTGCATGCCGAGGTGGCCGTTCGGTGCCACGACGACACCAGGTCGGCCGTCCGGTGAGTCGACGCCATCGGTAGCGGGGTAGCGATCAGAGGTGCCACGGGCGTTCGGTTTCGCGAGTCTATCGGGATCGGCGGTCTGGATACTTCGGTTCTGATCAGTGACCTTTGGGGCCGTCCCTGCCTGGGGCTCACCCAGTCGGTCTTCACACGGTCACGTCGGTTTACCGGGCCGACGAACCGAGGCGGACAAAGCGCCATCTCGCGGCGTTAAGATTGTACTGGGGGTGAGACACACCTTACGAAAGGTGGGATCGAAAATTATCGCACGACGGCGGCGGTCGCGTCCGCGAGCTCGGCGTAGAACGGCTCGCGTGTCTCTGCCCGAACTCCATCCAAGAACGTCTCGAACCACTGCCGGGGATGTTCATCCAGGAACTGTTCACAGGTTTCCCGAGAGGCGACCGCCGACAGATGGCCCGCGAATTCGAGTTCGGTCGCGATGTGATCGGGGAGATCCGACCACTCCGGATCGAGCCCGAGGCCGTACTCGTCGTACCAGTCGACGACCGCTCGCGTCGACGGGCCGAGGACGTTCCCGGCGGTGTCGCCATCGCCATCGCGATAGATGCTCTCGTAGGGCGGACACGGCGGGCTGTCCGGTCCGACAAACAGGCGGGCGTGTTCGGTCCCCAACGCCGTCAAGTCGAGTGTCTCGCGTTCGGAGACGACACCGGCGAGTGCCCCCGACTCGATGGCGGTCCGGAGCTGTTCGTCCGGTTGGCGCCAGCATCGCGCCAGCACCGCATAGCCCTGGGCGGCTGTCGCCTCTCCGCCTGCGGTGGCGTCACTCATCGCTGCCACCGTCTGGTCGAATCGTTCCGCCGTCTGCGGTCGCGGTGTCACCGGTCGGGTTCGTCCGTGTGCCATCCCCGAGTGCCGAGCTCGGGAACACCGGGAAGTACCGCAGGCCGAGAGTGAGGATCAACGCCCCGAGGGCGACCAGCCCGAGCGAGATCAGCAACTCGATCGCCGTCGGCGTGTAGGTGCCGACCGTCGCCCAGATGTTCGAGCCGACGCCGCTGTATCCGGTCCCGGTCGTGACGCCGGGAGCCGCCCCGATGTTGAGATCGTTGTAGCCGGTGAAGATGAGGTTCACGCCCTCGAAGAGGATACCGAGGATCGCGAACACGCTGGCAGTGAACACAGCCCAGGTCCGTGTTCGGAGCGCCGGAACGACCAGCAACGCCAGCGGGACCACCCCGCCGACGACGGTCCACAGCCAGAACGACACCGTATCGCCGACGAGAAAGCCACTGGTGATCGCCCAGAAATCGAAGTTCGCGGCCCAGGCGTGGGGCAGCCGCTCGGCACCGACGAGATACACGATGTGCACCGCGACGAACACGCCAAGCACTTTCCCGAGTTCCGGCACCAGCTCCTTCGACAGTTCGAATCGCGTGAACTTATCGGCGAGTATCGCGACCACGAGCACCAGTGCCAGCCCCGAGACCAGTGCCTTCATGATGAACATGGGGGCCACCAGCGGGCTGAACCAGCTCCCACGGCCGATCTGTAGCGCGAAGATCCAACCGGTCACCGAGTGCAATGCGACCGCAAGCGGGATCGCGATTGCTGCTGCCCAAAACGACAGTTTCCGATCGCGTTGTCGGCCGGCCGCCGTATCCTGGACGCCAAAGGCCAGTCGCGACCCGCGAGCGGCCAGGTCACGCCGGGTCAGCAGCCAGAAGTACACGGCACAGAACAGGCCATATAGCACCACGATCCCGAAGTCCCACACCATCGGCGATCGGAAGTCCGGCGAGAGGAAGAACCCGACGACCCGGCTTGGGCGACCAAGATCGGGCAAGATTAGCAGTCCTGCGACCACGATGCAGGCAAAGCTGACCAGCACGCCGAGTGCCGCGATCGAGTCGTACCGGTCTGAGTGAAAGAACTTCGGGACACTAGAGATGATCAACCCGCCAGCCGACAGGCCAACGAAGAAGACGAACAACATGATGTACAGCCCCCACGAGAAGACGTTGTCCATCCCCGTGACGATTAGCCCTTCGCTGAGCTGGTAGGCCCAAGCCGCCAGCCCCGCGAGGACGAGCACGCTCAATGCACCGATCCAGGCCTTCCCACGGGTCCCGAACGCGCCGGATTGGGCGGCCGCGTTGCTCATCTGTCTTCACCTCCGTCGGTCGCTGGCACCCCAGGCTTGGCGTTGCGACGCTTTGGCGGGTCGTCGAGTTCGGACTCCATCTCGTTGCCGAGATGGTTCCGTCCGGGGCTCATCTCCCCGCGAATGTAGTAGGTACTGGGGTCCGTTTCGAGGTCTTCGAGCAACTGCGTGGTTTCGTACTGTTTGACGTACCGCGAGACGGCACTGTCTGGGTCGTCGAAGTCGCCGAAGATCCGTGCACTCGACGGGCACGCGATCGTACACGCCGGATCGAGGCCCTCCTCCAGGCGGTGGCTACAGAACGTACACTTCTCGACGACGCCCCGTTCGCGTTGCTCGACGTTGCCGGTCCCGTCGGGTGGTGTCGTCTCGGGTTCGTCGTAATTGAACACTCGCGCGTTGTACGGACAGGCTGCCATACAATATCGACAGCCCATGCACTTCTCGTAGTCAATCTCGACGATGCCGTCTTCACGCGTGTACGTGGCGTTGACCGGGCAGACCTTCACGCAGGGCGCGTTCTCACAGTGCTGGCAGGCCGTCGGCTGATACTCCATCGACAGCGTTCCGTCCCCGCCATCGACTGGATACTCGCCTGCCGGCGTGTCGATGTTGTCGCCACCCGTGGTGAGGATCCGGTTCCAGGCCTGGCCCGTGCTGACGTTGTTCTCGTCTTTACACGCCACTGCACAGGAGTGACAGCCGATACACCGCTCTTGATCGATCACCATTCCGTAGTTGGTCATGCTGTATCACCGCCGTGTTGCAGTTCGTCGATCCACTCTGTCTCGGCCGGGTCGTCGTACTTGCTCGTATCGAGGTCGTCCGGGGCCGGTTCGATCTCGACACGCGTATCGTAGAACGCGAAGTTCTCGATCGTCTCACTGACGTCCGTGTGTGTCAGGTTGTTGTGGTGGCCGGCGATGTAGTGATCGCCCCACCATCCCTGGTCAGTGTTGACGTGGCCGGGCCGGTAGGCGTTGTTGTACTTCGCCTTGACGATCATCTCGCCGCGGTCGTTGTACACTCGGACGTACTCGCCGTCCTCGATGCCGCGTTCTTTGGCGTCCTGTGGGTTGATGTCGATCCGCGGTTCCGGGTTGATCTCCCGCATCAGCGGGTTCTCGGCCCACTGTGAGTGGATGCGCCACTTCGAGTGGCCTTGCATGAACAACAGCGGGTACTCCTCGGCCAGTTCGTGATCGTCTGCTGTTCGATCTTCCAGGGGAACCGGCACTTCGAGGGAGACGCCATCTTCGGTGGGCGCGTCTTCGTCGTAAATTTCGAGCCGCCCGGAGGGCGTGTTGAACTCGCCTGTGAAGATGACCTCGTCGGTTTCGAGGTGGATCGTCCCCTTCTCACGGATCTCCTCGAACGTGAACCGGTCTTCGGCCTCCAGGATCGTCCGGAGTAACGCCGTGCGATCGCGTTCGAAGTGCTCGCCGTAACCCAGCCGGTCGGCCAGTTCCGCGATCATCCAATGGTCGGATTTGGACTCCCACAGCGGATCGTGGACCGGTTCGCGGTACATGGCATGTGGGTGTTCACCGGCTCCAGTGATGTCCTCGCGTTCGGTCCAGTGGGAGGCAGGCAGGACGATGTCGGCGTGCTGGACAGTCGGCGTGTGGTGGATGTCGGCCACTGCGACGAGATCCAGATTCGACAGCGCATCGATCCACTGCTGGCGGTCGGGAAGCTGGTTGGCCACGAAGTTCGAGGACTGGGTGTACATCATTTTCAGCGGCGGGTCGGCGTCACCCTGCAGCGCCGAGAGAATCCCCTTCTGTTGGAACCGCCGCACTCCTGGGCTTCCCTCGACGGTCCCGTAATCGCTGCTGTAACCGGAGCCGGCGAATCGGCCGCCGGTGACACAGCCACTCCGGCCGTAATCGCCAGTGAGCGCAAGGAGGATCGCGTACGCCTGGCCGAAGACGTGGCCGTAGACGTACCGGTCGACGCCGAGGCCCGTCATCACGCCGCCGGGTCCCCGCGTTGCGAGCCAGCGAACCGCTTGCCGGATGTTTTCGGCCTCGACGCCGACGGTCTCTTCGATGTCCTCCGGTGCGTAATCGGACGCAGCCGCATCGAGTTCCGTCAGCGCTGTCCGGACTTCGTGGCCACCGATGTCGAAGGTGCCACGCAGTGCGTACTCGCCGTACGTTTCCGGTTCGAGTGCCACCGCCTGACTGGCCGCCTCGTCGTAGGCGACCGGTGTCTCGTCGTCACCGTCCGCAAAGACGTCTCCCGTCTTGAGGAGATCGCCGTTGTCGGTTCTGACGAGGGCCGGCGCGAGTGTCCGTTCTCGTAAGAATTCGGTGTCTTCCAGTCCCTCCTCAAGGACGGTGTGGATCATCCCCATCGCGAGGTGGATGTCCTTGCCGGGTTTGACCGGCAACCAGAGGTCCGACTTCGCTGTCGTCTGGTTGTACACCGGATCGATACCGACGATCTTCGTTCCACCCTCGATGGCATCGAGCAGGAACCGTGCGTCGGGATTGAGGCGGCTTCTGAAGACGTTGCCACCCCAAATGAGGATCGTGTCGGCGTTCTTGATGTCGGTCCGCATGTTCGTCGGGGTGTTGAAGTACCCCGAGCCGGTGATCCGCCGGAAGCCGAGACCGACGTTGATGTCGATCGACCAGGACATCATCGTCCCGCCGAAAAGGTTCGCCAGACGGCTATAAACCGTCCCGTTGATGCCGCTACCGCCTGATCCGAGTTCGAAGTAGACGCTCTCGGGACCGTACTCTTTGCGGATGCGTTGCATCTCGTCGGCGACGTAATCGAGGGCCTCGGACCACTCGATGCGCTCGAAGTCGGCGTCCGGTCCCCGTCCCTGGGGGTTCGGGGTCTCGGGCGACCAGTCGCTTCGCTTCATCGGATACTTCAGCCGGTTGGGATTGTACGTCCGGTGCATGTGGGTCTGTCCCAGCGTACAGGCCCGTCGGAACTCCTCGCGGTCGGGAATCGCCGGCTCGACTTTCCGGATCTGCCCGTCCCGGACGTGAATGTCGAGGGGACAGTGACCTCGACAGTTGGGCGAACAGTAGCCGTGGACGACCGTGTTCTCCTGGAGGAAGCTCTCGACGTCGTTGACCCCTGAATCGTCGCTCAACGACTGGAGGACCTGCGAACCGCCGAGGCCGAGGACGCCTGCGGCCCCTCCAGCACTGAGCAGGACGTTCCGGCGCGTGACGCCGTCGTGTTCACTCATCGAATCCCTCCGGCTTCGTCGGTCGGTTATCGACGCCGAACTCCTCGAGAACGGCGTCGTGATACTTCTCGTGGAAGTCCGACTCGGACATCTCACCGATGCTGACTCGGACTGCGTCCCGCCCCATTTGCTTGCCCAATTCCGTACTGTGGGCGCTCTCGTCGAGAGTTGCCTCGACTGACTGTTCCCAGTTGTCCCCGTTGAGATACCGCTCCATCTCGTCGTGTGTGTCGGTCGTATCAGTCACTTCGAGCCACCACGACTGTACCCACGTTCTCCCCCTCCAACCTACTGTCCGGACACAATTGAGGTCTTTATATACACCCCGGAAACCCGGCCACCAGCGGGCTAGGGTTCGTCGCTGAATAGATCGCGCATGATCTTTGCTTCCGCCGCCGAAAGCCGCTTCGAGAGGGCCGACTTCGAGATACCGATTTCGTCGGCCAACTCTTCGAAATCGATCGACCGCGGTCGATCGTAGTAGCCGGCGACGATCGCCCAGTCGATCGTTTCACGCTCTGTCTCGGTCAGATTGTCGAGATCGACGAGCTCAGAGCGACGGTCGCCAGGCCCACCCCTGACCAGTTGTTGCAAGCGGACACTCTCTGCGATCTCTCTTATGTCCGTGACGACCTCCCGTAAGGTCTCTTTGTCGGGCGGGTTCGTCCGCACGACGACCGACTGTTCGCCCAGTACCTGCAGGGAGGGGTTACAGCCGTGAGACGCCACGATCCGACAGACACACTCTCCGTCGACCGTCGTCCGTCGGTAGTGGACTGCGGCGTCCTCGATGCTCCCACACGAGGTGACGTGGCAGGTATCGTCGATTATGTGGTGGTCGAGTGGTGGGGTACTGTCACCGGTGTCGACCGCAGGACAGACACAGTCGGCGCCCTCGACTTTCAGGACGGCAGTCAGCGGGCGTCGGGAATCGAATCCTGGTCTCTCCTCGTCGTCGATTGCATCGACTGCAGGACTCGATCGGGGACTCATACGTGATGATCCATACCGGAATGCCCTGAATCTATTGCCGATTCTTTCGGAAAGAGAACGCGTGTTGACCGATTGTACGGTTCGACATCGAAGGCGCGACCGATAGCGTGCTCTTTGACCGCACGCGTGGGACGCGTGCCCTCCGTCTGAGAGTGTGATCTCTCCCCCCTCGAATGCGGTTCACCGACCCGCTTTCCTGTGACGATCAGCCTGCCGTCGATCAGTCGACAAACTCGACGCCCGTGATCTCGAATCGTGCCCCGCCCGCTTGGCTCTCGGTCACGCGGATCGCCCAGCCGTGCGCTTCGGCGACGCGCCTGGCGATACTCAGACCGAACCCGGTCCCGTTGTCCTGGGTCGAATAGCTGGTCTCGAAGACCGCCTCACGCTCGTCTGGCGGAATCCCTGGCCCGTCGTCTTCGACGTAGAAGCCGCCGTCGAGTGGGCCGATCTGGACGGTTACCGCGGGGGTATCGTCGCCGTCTCTGGCCACCGTCCCGGCCGGGTCAGCGCCGTGCTCTATGGCGTTCCGGATCAGATTTTCCAGCAGCTGTCGCAGTCGGTTCCGGTCTGCGGTGACCGACCGATCGATCGACACGCGGAGTCGCGCGCCAGGGGTGTCGACCGTCTGCCAGCAGTTCTCGATCAGCGAGCGGAGCGAGACTGGTTCCGTCTCCGAGATCCGATCGCCTTCACGGGCCAACAGCAGCATTTTCTCGATCAACGTTTTCATCCGTTCGTGGGCTGTTTCGATCGCGGCGACGTGTTCGCTGTCGTCCGCTTTGGCGAGCAGTTCCAGGTGACCGCTGGCGACGTTCAGCGGATTCCGGAGATCGTGGCTGAGTACACTTGCGAACTCTTCTAAGCGCTCGTTTTGCCGTGTCAGTGCCCGCTCGTTTTCCAGCTGCTCGGTGATGTCCGATATCACCGTTACGACCTCCTGAATATCGTCGGGATCCGTCGCCAGCGGCGCCGCGTTGATCGACAGCCAATGGACCGAGCCATCGGGCCAGCGAATCCCGTGGCGATAGTCGTAGCTCGGTTCACCACTCGCGATCACGCGGGCGAACGGGAGGTCTTCGGGGGGGATCTCGTTGCCGTCCGCGTCGATGATCTCCCACTCGGGGTCGTCGTACGTTCGACCGATGATTTCCGATTCGTCCAGACCGAGGACCGCTTCGGCGTGCTCGTTTGCACGCGTGATGTTGCCGTCGTCGTCCAGGACTGTCACGCCGACCGGGAGCGTCTCGAACAATGTCGAGAGCAGCGTGTTCAGTTCCGCTAGTTCTTCTTTCTGCTCTCTGCGCTCGGTGATGTCAGTGATGAACCCCTCGAGGGTGTCTGCGGCGTCTCGTCGCTCGACCAGCTGGCCACGCTCCCACATCCATTTCGTCTCGCCTCCCTGTGTCTGGATTCGATAGGTGAGTTCGAAGCGACCGTCGGCTGCCAGTTCGTCCTGGACGGTTTCCCAGGCGCGCTCTTGGTCTGCCGGGTGAATGACATCCTCGCCCCACACGAGTGTGTCGCTCTCTAGTTCTGTCGCTGTGTAGCCTGTGGTCGCCTCACACTCCCCTTTGGCGTACTCCATGGGCCAGTCGGGATCGTTCCGACAGCGATAGACGATGCCCGGCACGTTACTGATGAGTGTCTCCAGACGTCGCGTGCGTTCGACCTGTTCGGTGATATCCCGGACGAACCCGACGATTTCGCTGACCGTGCCGTCGTCGAAGACCGGTTTGCCTTCGGCCCGGATCCATCGCACTGTCCCTTCGGGGCCATACACTTGGCACTCGACTGTCGCTGCTGTGCCCGCCGAGAGACGCCCCATCGCCCGGTGTACCGTCTCCCGATCGTCGGGATGAATTTGCGTAACGATCGACGCTGGGTCGGCCCGCAGGTCCGCGATCGACCCCGCAAAGATGTCCTCGTAGGCTCCGTTCACGAACCGAAGGGTCTCCCAGTCCGCATCGACGACGAACAGTACGTCGTCGGTCTGGGCAGCGATCTCCCGGAGTGCCCAATCCGTGTCGGTTTGCCGCTCGCGGCCGGCTCGTTCGATTACCTCACTGAGCCGGGAGGCGAGTGTTTCGCCGTCGTCGCTGGACGTCTGGCTGATGTATTCGGTCACGCCTGCCGAGACGGCCTCGCTGGCCAGTTGCTCTGACCCGTTCGCTGTCGCCACCACGAACGGCATCTCGGGGTCGACCGCCCGGACGGCTTCGAGGACGTCGATGGCGTCGATCTCGGGCGGGTCGTGGTCACTGACGATCCAATCGACCGCCTGGAGTCGATCGACTGCCGTCTCGACGCTCGTCGCCGTCTCGACGCGAAACCGGGAGTGGGTGGCTTCCAGTGCTTCCCCGACGCTCTCTTCGACGTCCGGGTCGGCGGTGACGTAGCAAATCCCGGTTGCAGCACCCATACGTCTGCAAGGTGACTAATTACTGATAATCGTTATGCTAGCCTGTCTAACACGATACGCGCGGTGATTTGTCCCATCTCGTCGCCATCAGCGATCGTCGGGCGTGCCGGTGTCGGCCTGGCGTGGTTTCGCCGTCGCACTACACCTGCTTTTGGATGTGGGCGGCTGTCCGCAACGCCAGTGCGGCGATCGTCAGGGTGGGATTCATCGCGCCGCCGGTGGGAAAGACGCTACTGCCGGCCAGCCACAGGTTCGAAAGGTCGTGGCTCCGTCCCTGTCCGCTCACGACACTCGCCGCTGGATCGCTCCCCATCCGTGTCGTGCCCATGTGATGGGACGCCGGCCCGGTGTTCTCGGGGCCGACCTGCCAGGTTCTCTCGGCATCGAGTTCGGAGAGGATCGCTTCTTGAATCTCGTTTGCCCGTCGGATCGTCCGCTCGGTCCGGGCGTCCAGTCCCCAGTGGATCTCCGGGACGGGATTGCCGTGGTCGTCGGTCCGTGCGGGATCGAGGCCGACGTAGTTCTCCCGGCGCGGGGTCTGTTCGATCAAGGCCCCGACGGCGAGGTGATTGCCGTACGCATCGGCGACTCGCTCCCGGAGCCCGTCGCCCCAGCCGCCGTCGGCCAGTGCCGCCTCGACGGGTGCGGGACCGGCGTAGTTGTGGAATTCGAGTTTGATCGCCCCGAGGTCGTCCGCGTCGGCTCCGGCCGACGGGATCCCCTCGTCTGTCCCCGCCGCGGGATCGTCGTAGAACTGGTGGGACTCGGTGGTGTTGAACCCGACGTGGTGCTGGCGTGTCGCCTGCTCGATTCGACCGCCCGTCCCCGCAAAGAGGTGTTCGGTGAAGTACCGCCCTACCAGCCCGCTGCTGTTGGCCAGCCCGTCGGGGTACTGCGACGACTGAGAGAGCAAGAGGAGCCGTGGGGTCTCGACGCCGCCGGCCGCGACGACGAACTGCCGGGCTCGCTGCCGGTAGGTCTCGCCCTCTGGCGTCGCATACACCGCCGCTGTCACGCGCTCACCCGCCGCGTCGTGTTCGAGACGCTGGACGGGAACCCGATCGATCACTCGTGTGCCTGCTTCCTCGGCTTTCGCGACGTGACTGGTGGCGTCGTACTTCGCGCCGGAGGGACAGACGGGCTGGCAGGTCCCATAGCCAACGCAGGCCGCCCGGTCGTCGTACGGCTCGGAGTTGCGGGCGTTGGGCACCGAGTGGGTCCCAATGCCCAGTGACTCACAGGCCTGGGCGAAGATCCCGTCGCTGTGTGACGGGGCAAATGCCGCCATCGGGTGGGCCTGCTCGCGCGGTGGGGCGAAGGGGTTGTCGCTCGCACCGGCCACCCCCAACGCGCTCTCTGCCTGGGCGTAGTACGGCCGGAGGTCTTCGTAGTCGATCGGCCAGTCCGCCCCGACACCCTCCCGCGTTGCGACCGAGAAATCCCGCTCGTGCAGCCGCATCACCATGCCCTGCCAGTGCAGTGTCGAGCCGCCGACGCCTTTCACCCGGGCGTGATTCAGCGGGTAGTGGCGATCTCCACTCGAAGTGAAGGCGTCCCGAGCCCCGCCCATCTCCCAGATTTCCGGGCGTCCATGTGTCGGCCGGAGGGCATCGCCCATCTGCTCGATCCGTCGTTCGGGGTCGAAGCGTGGGCCGGCCTCGAGTACGACGACCGCGTAGCCCGCCTCGGCAAGCCGGTGGGCGAGCAGCGACCCGGCCGGGCCTGCGCCGACGACACAGACGTCCACCCGCTCGCGTGGCGTCCGGTCGACGCTCACGACTGTGGCCCCCGCTGGTAACTATCGAGGCCGCCCGGATGGCCCGGCGGGTTCTCGATCCCGACCAATTGGCCGCCGGTCGGCGAGGCATACAGCGCCAGCAGCAGGTCGTTGATCACGTAGTAACGCACCTGCTCGATGTCGCTCCCGTCGGGGTCGGGCGTCGCCTCGTTGGCCCGCATTTCCCGGAGTGCGTTGTCGCGCTCTTTGCGTGACAGCGCTGCGAAGTCCCTCTCGAACCACGCCTGGCAATACTCGTCGAGATACGCGAGGGCGTCGGCGATCCCCTCGGCGTGTTCGGGCCGTTCGGCTACACGTCCATCGACGTACCGTTCGACGAAGCCCTCGATTCCGGAGACGTCGGTCGGATAGAGGACGTCGGCAGTCGCGACCATCGTTTCCCGGTCGTGGTCGGTTAGCTGGCGGTCCGTGTCGGTCGCGCGCTCGTCAGTGCCGGGCGCTGCGACGCAGCCCGCAAGGGCCACGCCCGCGGCCGACAGCGCCGCGATCGCGTCGCGTCTGGTGAGTTCGTGACTCATGGATTGGCTTCCTCGTCGGTTGTCCGAAGTGCTGTTTGGACGAACACGCCATCGGGGGCCTGTTCGGGCAGATAGGTCGCTGCACCACCACAGGCACGGACGTCCAGACAGTACTCGACGGTCGGGGTGAGCGCTCGGACTCCGTTCCGTTCGGCTTCGACTGGTACTGAGAGTCGATATTCGAAGCCACTCGCGCCGTAATCGGCGAAGACCGTCACGTCGATGTCCTCTCGGCCCTCGACGCTGAGTGTGTCCCCATCGACTGCATCGAGTGGCCCTGTTACCTGTACGGTCCCGTCGGCGATCCGGACGTCGAACGCGAGGGTTCCGTCGGTCTCGGTTGCGACGTAGTGGGCTGTCTCAGTGTCCGCTGTGACAGTGATCGTCGCACCCGTGATCCCCTCGGGGAGCCCGACGCTCGTATCCAGTGTGACGCCCGCACCCGATCGCTCGTGGACGCGCTGGAGCCGGGCATGTTCGGGCGAGCCACCCAGTGGGTCCCAGATCCCACGGTAGCCAAACCGATACAGGTCCCGGTCGGGGAAGGCGTCGGCGACGGCGAAGGGGCGATACTCCATCGCGTAGACGGTGTGCCCGTCGTAGCCGGGGTCGTTTCGTAACGCCTGGAAGGGGTGGCCCAGCCACGGGCCGTAGGGCGGTTCCACCATGACGACGGCGTTGTCCGGTGGTTCCGGCTCGAACGGCTCGTAGACGCGCTGGTAGGTGTCGGTTACGGCGGCGTTCCGCTCGACTGGCTCCGTGGCCCGATCGACTGTGATCCCGCCCACGACGAGTGTGCCCACGAGGGCAATTGCCGTCAGGGCGACAACCGCGCTTCGCTGGTCGAGGCGCGCTTCGAGGACGCTTCTGAGACTATCGAACGCCCACAGCGCGCCGACTGCGGCCAACGCCGCCGTCGGAACCACCAGGTCGAAGTGGTAGTACGGCCCCAGCGCGGCGATCAGGCCGTCACCGGCCACGTCCAGATTCCCGAGCAGATTGTAGTTGCCCCAAAAGAGGAGGTTCCCGACCGGAATCGAGACGACGAGGCCGGCGAGGGTGGCTGTCCGCGGCGACCAGTTCCGGCGCATGGCGATGGCGAGTCCGACGAGTGCGAGGCCAGCCCCGACGATGCTGCCGAACATCCACCGGCCAACGAACGCTGTGAGCACCTGGCCGTTGGCTTCGATCGAGAGTGCGGGCGTGAACTCGATGCCGTGGTTCAGGATCTCTCTGTGGCCAAAGCCCAGGCCGTCCTGTGGGGCAAATGCCTCGTAGGGGAAGGTAAGTGCCGAGCCGGTCAGGACGGCGTTGTAGCCCAGCGCGAGCGCGACGCCGACGAGGCCGAGTCCGGCCGTCGCGGCCTGTCGGGGGAGTGCGTTTCGCCAGTCGTCTCGAAGCGTCCACAGCGCGTGGCCGACGAACGGCGCGGCAAAGAGCACAGCCGTGAAGGGCCGTGCGAAGAACGCCAGGCCGATCGCTGTGCCGGCCCCTGCTGCCCACCGCCAGTCGTCGGTCCGATCGGCCCGGAGGTACGCGTAGGCAAAGGCCACATTTAGCAGCGTCGTCGGCGCGTAGGGGAGGAACGTCGCCGTGTCGAGGAGGAACAACGGCGAGGCCAGGACGAAGATGGCCGCCAGCAGTCCGGTCCGGCGATCGAAGACCTCCCTCGCCACGCCCGCGACGCCCGCGAGAATCCCGGCGGCGATGGCGGGCAGGGCCAGTCGGTAGCCCCCGAACAGTTCCCCCAGCGCGAACATGCCTGCGGGGACCGGGGCGTACTTCGGATAGAGGCCCCCGCTTCCCTCGACGAAGAACCACGGCCGGAAGATGCCCTCGACGGGCGGCTTGAGATGGAGCTTCCCTTCAAGCAACATCGCGGCCTGCTGGAGATAGACGCCTTCGTCGTGGTTCAGCGAGTGGTACGGAAAGAGTTCCGTCGAGACGGACCAGACAGCGATGGCCCCGACCAGTGCGATCGCGAGCGTGGCGATTCGAAACCGGCGTCGGTTCATCACTCGGCGGGGAACCAGGCCAGGGGATGGTCGGTCGCCAGGCGGACCCGGACGCGTTTGTCCATCCCGAGTTCTTCGGCGTGGTTGTGTTCACAGTGCAGGACGGCCCCGGAGTCTAATTCGACCGTGTAGACGAACGACGGGCCGGTGTACTGCCGATCGACGATCCGGGCGTTGGTGCCCGCGGGATCGGCCGGGACGGCCCGGATGTCGTCGGGTCGGACCAGCACGTCGATCGTGGCACTCTCGTATTCAGTGTCCAGCCCCTCGATGCGATCGGCGTCGAGACATCCCAGTGGCGTCTCGACACAGCCGTCTGCGAAGGTACCCGAAACGAACCCCGCCTGGCCGAGGAATTCGGCGACGAAGCGGGATTCGGGCTGTTGGAAGACCACTTCCGGGCGGCCGATCTGTTCGACGTGGCCGTCGTCGATGACCGCCACGCGGTCGCTGATCGAGAGGGCTTCCTCCTGGTCGTGGGTCACGGAGACGGCGGTGACGCCGGTCTCTTTGATGATCCGCCGGACTTCTCGGCGCATCTCCTCGCGCAGGCCGACGTCGAGATTCGAGAACGGTTCGTCCAGAAGCAGGACCTCGGGTTCCGGGGCCAGCGAGCGTGCCAGTGCGACCCGCTGGCGCTGGCCGCCCGAGAGGTCCTCCGGGCTGGCTTCGCGATAGTCGCCGAGACCGACCAGCTCCAGGAGGTCCTCGACGCGCTCGTCGATTGCCGCCTCCTCGCGGTCCTGAATGCCGAAGGCAACGTTCTCCCCGACGGTCAGGTGTGGGAACAGCGCGAACTCCTGAAAGACCAGTCCCACGTCCCGCTTTTCTGGCGGGCGGAAGGTATCGCCGCCGGCGACGGTTTCGCCGCTGACCTGAATCGTCCCCTCGTCGGGTTCGTCCAGCCCAGCGAGCAGGCGTAGCGTGGTCGTCTTCCCACAGCCCGAGGGGCCAAGCAGCGTCAGCAGTTCGCCGTCCTGGACGGTCAGGCTGATGTCGTCGACGGCTGTCTCGGGGCCGAACCGGCGGGTCACGCCGTCGAGTGCGAGGATCATTTCCTGCTTTTCGTCGGTTACGTTGGATTTGCCGGTCGTCTGGGGCTGTGTGTCGACTGGAGTTGATGGTTGTGATGCAGTCATGTGTTCGAACCCTCCTGGGAGAGGATGACGGCCATCGAGAGGCCGGAGATGACGATCAAGGCGAGAGCGGGTATCGCGGCCTGGCCGTACAGTCCGGCCTCCCGGACCTTCCAGATGTAGGTTACCAGCGTATGATCGAATTGCAGCGGCCGCATCATCAGTGTTGCCGGTAGTTCCTTCATCGTCGTGAGAAAGACCAACGCCGCGCCGGTCGCGATCCCGGGGGCGATCAGCGGGAGCGTCACCGCCCGGAAGGCACCGAGTCGGGATCGACCCAGCGTCCGGGCGGCCTCGATCAGTCGGCTATCGACTTGCATCGTCGAGGCCCGGATCGCCCCGATGGCCTGTGGGACGAACCGGACGACGTAGGCAAACACCAGTAGCGGGAGCGACCGGTAGACCAGTTCCGTGGCCGATTTCGGGAGCCCGTGGAGGCTCGCGAGCAACAGGGCGATCGCGATGACGATTCCCGGTGTCGCGTACCCGACGTAGGAGAGCCGGTCGGCCAGCCGGGCCAGCCGTGACCGGCCGCGGGCGGCCGCCACCGCGACCGGCAGCGCGACGAGGATCGAGGCGATCGCCGCGAAGACGGCCAGGTACACCGAGTTCCAGCCGTACGTCCAGGAAAAGGCCAGCCCGCCGGTGTTGTAGCCTGCCCCGTCACCGGTCAGCCAGAGTCCGAACACGGCGACTGGCAGGGCGACCGCAAGCAGCGCGACCGTGGCTGGAACGAGGGCGGCGACGTAGCGCCAGTTCCCCAACTTGATGAGGGCGCCGCCGCGCGATCCGCGACTCGCGTAGGCCCCCTCGTCGTCGGCACCGAGTTGCGATTCGAGGTAGAGAATCGCTGCCGTCACCCCGAGCAACTGCAGCGACAGCAGGGCTGCGTAGGGCCGCATCAGGTTCTGGTAGCGCGCGTAGATGAACTGCGTGAACACCTCGACACCCATGAAGTTCGGCGTCCCGAAGTCAGCTAGGGTGTACAGCGCAACCAGCAGCGCGCCGGCGGCGATCCCGGGGGCGATCTGGGGGAGTGTAACCCGTCGAAACGCACCGAGACGCCCGGTATCGAGCGTCCGGGCGGCCTCGACCAGTGAGGTGTCGAGTGACAGTAGCGACGCTCGCGTCGTCAGGAGGACGTACGGATACGTATACAGCGTGAGGACGGCGGCCGCGCCGGCAAAGCCGGTCACGGCCGGCAACTCCGGCAGGCCCAGCGGCGCGAGCAACGTATTGAGACTCCCCCCCGAGCCAAAGCCCGAGATGACTGCAAGCGCCCCGAGATAGCTCGGGATCGCCAGCGGGAGTGCGGTCAGGACCGTCCAAAAACGCGCGAACGGCAAGTCTGTTCGGGCGGTGAGGACGGCGATCGGGACGCCGACGAGGACGCTTGCCGTCGTGACCACGACGACGAGTGCGACGCTGCGCAGGAGGACTTCGATCGTCTGTGGGTCGACGGTGAGTTCGAGGGCACGCGGCCCGAGGTCGAACACTTCGACGAACAGCCAGGTGAGAGGGACGACTAGCGCGACGGCCACGACGACGGCAAGCACCGTGAGCCCGTCGGGGAGACGCTCGCGTCCAGCTCTGGGGAGACGCTCGCGGAGGCGGTCAGTGCGGCCCGGCGAACTCATCCCAGCACGCCCGCCTCGCGCATCAGATCGAGTGTCGGTTCGAGGTCGGAGAGGTCGGCGAGATCGATCTCGGGCGGATTCAGTTCGTCGACGGTCGGCAGGCCGCCGACAGGTTCGACGTCAGGGATCATCGGGTAGGCGAAACTCACCGTCGCGAAGAACTCCTGGGCTTCGGCCGACAGCAGATGCCGGACGAAATCAGCCACGAGGTCACCCTTCTCGGTCCCTTTCACCTGCAGCGCCCCGGCAACGTTGACGAGGGCACCGGCATCACCGCTGGTAAAGGCCAGATCGAGTGGGGCATCGGGGCGCTGATTTTTCACTCGCATCGCGTAGTAGTGGTTGGCGAAGCCAGCGGTGAGATCGCCGTCGGCGACTTCCTGGGCGACGACGTACTCGTTGGGGGAGCTACTGGTGCCTGCCTGTCCCATCGACTGGAGCCACTGGCGAGTGGCGTCTGCACCCTTCTGCAATCGCATCGCGGTCACGAAGGACTTGAAGGCACCGTAGGTCGGTGCCCAGCCCATCGTGCCCTGGAGTGGCCCAGTCTCGGGGAACTGCGCGATCTGTTCGGGTATCTCGCTGTCGCTGATGGCGTTGGTGTTGTAGGGCACACTGCGGGCGCGGCCGGCGACGCCGACCCACGAGCCGTCCTCGCCCTGGAAGTCGGCTGGAACGGGATCGAGCGCCGCGTCGGCAAGCGGTTCGTAGGCGTCGTTGTTGGCGACGTACCCGAGCGAGGCGGCGTCGATCGACCAGAAGACGTCGGCCTGGGCGGCCCCGGCTTCGACCTCTTCGACGACTGTCTGGGCCAGCGACGAGGAGGGAGCGGCGCTGCTGAACACCGAAAAATCCGGGTAGATCTCTTCGAGCATCTCGACGAAGTTGAGATAGATGCCACCTTCGCCGCCGCCGATGTAGAGGTTCAGCGATCCCGACAGGTCCGGCAGGTCCGCGATCGACGTCCCGCCCGGCGCGGGCCGGCCCTCCGCGAGCGTACCGGAGCCACGGAACTGCGACAGCGAGGGAATGTCGAGGTTCCCGGCCCCCTCGGTCGTCGTCCCGTCCGTCTGTCCTGCACAACCGGCTAGACCGGCCAGCGCGCCGGCGCCGATCGCGCCTAGAAACCGTCGTCGACTCGTCGATGGCTCACTCATCTTTGTTTTAGGTTTGCCTAAATGCATAAAAGCTTCATGATCCTCCTGGGCCACCGTCGGCGGCCACGGGATGTTTCTGGGCCGGTGCCTGCTCGATCTCGCCGAGACAATCGAGCCAGTCACGCAGGTGCTCGCCACAGTATGCCAGGAACTCGCCGTTCTGGTACTCGCTTGCGTCGGCTGCGACGAGCGCGTCGGCGACCGCTCGGGCCACCTCGCGGTAGGAGTCAGCGTCTGCCCCGGCGTCGTCGACGATCTCCCAGACGTGTTCGTTGAGTTCTAACCCGGCCACTTCGTTCGCGAGGTCGTCGAACGTCGACCGCGGGGCCTTGTTGTGTGCACACAGCGGGTTGCCGTTGTAAATCTGCTTGCCCAGGACGTCACAGGCCCGTTTGAGGAGGAGTCCCGACCAGATGTCGTCGAATCGGCCCACGTCCCATGGGTTGTCGTCCATCGGGAACTGGTAGAATGCGGGCACGACCGCCCGGCGAAACGCGAGGTTCATCGAGCAGACGGTCAGATAGTTGCCCGGTCTGGCCACGAAGTCCGGCCCGAAGTCCTCGGCCGTCGTGCGGGTCTGGGCCTGGCCCTGGAGGTCACCGTCCATCAGGATCCGGACGGCATCGAGGTCGGGCACGTTCGTCCACAGGCCCTGGGAGGCGACGACCGATTCGACGCCAACGCTCGTCTCCGTCCAGTCTTCGTCCATCGCGCTGTAAGGATACCCGCGCGGATAGAGATCGTGGTCGCTCTGATAGAGGACGTTGACCCACTGCTCGTCGGACTCGACGGCGGGTAGCTCGCCCTCGTAGGCGAGATTGGCCAGGTGTGTCCCGAAGAAATCCGTCTCTTCGTGTGGGCGGGTGTCGTCGTCCAGGAAGACGCCGTACTCGAAGCGCTCGTTGGCCCACAGGTACAGCAGGCCGAACGACGTCTGGGCGTGGCTGCCGGCCGGGATCAGGTACTCGTACTCGGCGATGCCGTGCTCGTGAAACCACTGCTCGCGAGCAGTCGCGTCGAAGACGGCCCCATCGAGGCCTTCCTCCTCGAGCAGTCGCTCCATCTCGTCGGTCTCACACCAATCCTCGGTGACCAGTACGACGAACAACCGATCGGTGTCGAACCCGTGTTTGCGGGCGTTCTCGGCGTAGGCCGCGATGGCCTCGTACTCGCGTATCGTCGGCATCACGACGCAGACATCTTGGGGTGGCATTCCTGTCGCCGCCTAGTTTAGGATGGCCTAAAAGCTTGCTGATCGGCGATGTCCAGTGCCGTGCCGCCACTGTCCACTGATCTGGGGGACTAACTACCGGCACGTCCTCGTCTCGGATCCGACGATCTGTGCGTACTGGCCTGTCAGGCGCGTGCGGCGACCAGTCGTCGGATCGGCCCCTCTCGACGTCGAGGCTTCAGCCGACGATCTAGGTGTCGTCACTGTCTTTTCCCCCGAGGCCGTCCACATCCGGGAGGGTGACGTCAGTCTCGGCCGCGAGCTGTTCGATATCGGACTGTTCTTCGGCCATGCCCGTGGTCATCAACAGCCGCAACGCCCGGCGGACACTGATGTCGATGTCGTAGGCGTCGGCTTCGGGCACTATCAGGAGTCGCCCGCCGGTCACGTTCGGGCTGGTCGGGACGAACACGTTGAACGCTTCCCCGGTGACCGTCTGGACGGAGTCGGGGCTCTCGCCGGTGACGAATCCGACTGCATAGACCCCGTCGCGTGGGTACTCGACGAGGACGACACTCTCGTAGTGGTTCTCCCGATTGCGGAGTGCGTTGGTCATCTGGCGAACGCTGGTGTAGATGACGCTGACCAGCGGGACGATGCCGAAGGCCCGATCGAACCACTCGAAGAGCCACTGGCCGAACGATCGCTGGGCGAGATAGCCAAGCAGGGCTACCAATCCGAGCAACGCGACCAGGGTGATGCCCTGGGCGACCAGTGCGATATCGGCGGTGTACCGTGACAGCGCCGTCGCCTGAACGATCGGATTGACGAACCCGGAGACCCACCCGATCAACAGTCGGAGGGCGACGATCGTGACGATGAGTGGTGCGACGAAGAATATTCCGGCGACGAAACTCCGACGGATCGTCTGCAGGCGAACCATACTGCACAGCCAGCCACCGGAGGGTCTTAAACTTCGGTCCCGACCCTGGCCCGAATCGACGCCCACAAACCGATCCTCCTCGTAATCGCCGGCAATGGACGTGCAGTTTCTGGGCGGCGCTCGCGAAATTGGTCGGAGCGCGGTCCTGATCGACGATCGACTGCTCGTCGACTTCGGGATGCAGACGGCGACGCCGCCGCAGTTTCCACTCGATGCAGACCCCGAAGCAGTCGTCGTCAGCCACGGCCACCTCGATCACGTCGGGACGATCCCCGCCCTGCTGTCGGGTGATCGGCGGCCGCCGATCCACTGGACGCCACCGACTCGTGAGTTGGCGCTGACGCTGGCCCGGGACACGATCAAACTCCACGGTGGCACCTACGACTGCCCCTTTACGGAGCAGGAAGTCAAGCGAGTGACGCAAGTTAGCGAGACGCACGGCTATCGAGAGCCCTTCGAGGCGGCTGGCTACGAGGTCACGTTCTTCGACGCCGGGCACATCCCTGGGAGTGCCCACGTTCTGATCGACGACGGCGAGACGCGACTGCTGTACACGGGTGACTTTCACACGGGCGATCACCGCGGGAGCGACGCTCCCGCGAGCCGTACGGATCGGCGCGGCAGGCCGATCCGTGGACAGCGACTCGTCGCCGGCACCACTGCCCGGCCCGACGCCGACGTCGTGATCACCGAGAGCACGTACTCGGACGTGACCCACGAGGACAGAGCAGCGATCGAAGACCGGTTCGCCCAGAGCATCAAGACGACGCTGTGGGAGGGTGGGACGGTCGTGATCCCGGCCTTTGCGATCGGCCGGACCCAGGAAGCCATGCTGATCTGTGCGGCTCACGACATCCCCTGTTACGTCGACGGGATGGGGACGCACGTGACGGAATTGCTCCGTCGCCATCCTGAATTCCTCCGCGATCCCGAGGCACTCCAGCGGGCCAAATCACACGCTCGCTTCGTCACGGGGAGAGACGGGCAAAGCGGGGGCGGAGCCCCCGGATTCCGAGCGGGAGGCACCGGTGCCTCCCGCGAGGAGCGCGAGCGCATCGCCGAGCAGAACACGGCGATCATCACCACCTCGGGGATGCTCTCGGGCGGTCCGGCGATGACGTACGTTCCGGCGATCCGGGATCGCCCGGTGAACAAGATCGCGATGACCGGCTACCAGGTCGCGGGCACGCCCGGCCGAGCGTTGCTAGAGACGGGCCGGGCCGAAATCGACGGCCAGGTGATGCCCGTCGCCGCCCAGGTCGAACAGTACGAGTTCTCCGCGCATGCTGACCGTGGCGGCCTGCTCGACTTTCTTGGGAACTACCGCGATTCGGAACTGCTCGTCGTCCACGGCGATCGAACCGTCGACTTCGCCGCGGAACTGGCCGCAGACGGCTTCGACGCGTCGGCACCCGAACGCGGTGAGACGGTCACGCTGTGAGTCGGCACGTTGTCGGGTGTCGACCCCCATCACAGCGGGCGGTCAGGACTTCTCGGCAGGCCCCGACGGTGGCTGCAAAGCGAGCGCCCCGAGCCCGGCCAGCACCGCCAGACTCCCTCCGAGGAGGAACGTCGGGTTCCAGCCCAGGGCGACCACCGCTGTGCCGGTGACGGTCCCGCCGAAGACGCCACCCCAGATCTTCGCGGAGTACAGCAGCGCGTAGTTGCCACTGGAGTTGGCATCGCCATAGAAGTCCGCGACTGCACTCGGGAACAAGGTGTACTGTGGACTCGAGCAGAACACGCTGGCGACGACGGCGGCGACGAACGCCGTCCCGATCCCTCCCTCTCCGAAGGCGACGACCCCGAACAGGCCGAGGCCGCTGAGAACGAACGTTACCGTCATCGTCCGCGTGCGCCCGAGTCGGTCGCTGAGCCCGCCGATCGTCAGCCGACCCGCCGCACTGGCAACCGGTAGCAGCGTCGCAGCCGCCGTGGCGACGGCCGCCCGCAGAGAGCGCGTCCCCGCATAGGAGACGACCTTCTCGATGAGCATGAGTTCGGCGCTGGCGACGGCGACGAACATCGCGTACATGAGCCAGAACTGCCGGGTCCGGACCATCTCCCGCCAGGTGAACTGCCGGCCAGTCGCTCCCAGGTCTTCGGTCTCTGTCGACTGCCAGTCGGCCGGCGGATCACGGAGGACGAGCGCGCCGACGAACACGACCACGAAGATGAGTACGCCGACCTGCTGGAGGACGCCACTGTACGCCGTGACGGGACTGCCCGGTCCCGTGTTCGCCCGGACGTACGGGACCAACGCGGCGCTCCCGCCGGCAAACGCCATCGTCCCGGCCCCAGCCGTGAGGCCGCGACGGTCCGGGAACCACTTCAGTGCCGTATTGACGGCCACCGTGTAGACGATCCCGACGCCCAGTGCACCCAGTCCGTAGGCGAGATAGACTTGCCAGACGCTCGTCGCGACTGACAACGCCAGATAGCCACCGCCGGCGAGGACAGCAGCGAGCATCGACAGTGCTCGCGGGCCGTGACGATCACGCCACCAGCCGACGGGGAACTGGCTGCCGGCCTGGATCACGACGTACAGCGTGAACACGGTCGAGAGTGTGGCGCTGTCGATGCCGAGAGTGGCTGCGACGGGATCCCGGAGACTGCTCCAGACGTACTGGTAGGGGCCAACGACGGCCATCATCCCCGCGGCCGCCAGTACCAACCACCACCGTGAGAACCCGAGCACGTCGCGAGCGCGGGCGCCGTACTCGACGTCCTCACTCATGGCGGCCTCCGGGAACGACCTCGATCATGGATCGGTCGGGGGTTTCGGGAGGAAACACTGCGAGTCGATTATCGCTGTCGTCACGACCGCCTCGGGGCTGTCGCCGGCCGGCGTCGAGACCGTCGCGGTCGAAGCCTACTCGGGGGGTGATACTACTGCCGTGTTGCTTCTCGGGCCGCCTCGCGCTCGTAGACGACTTCGCCGCCGACGATCGTTGCCTGGACCGTCAGGTCGCCGTCGAGGATCGTCAGGTCCCCACGCAGGCCGGGCTCTAGCCGTCCACGGTCGTCCAGTTCCATCGCGCGAGCTGGGATGTCCGTCGCCATCCGGACCGCCCTCGACAGGTCCAGTCCGAGCTCCTCGACCAGATTCCGGACGGCGGCGTCCATCGTGAGTGTGCTGCCCGCGAGTGAGCCATCCTCGACGAGTCGACTGGTTCCGTCCTCGACGACGACGTCCATTTCACCGAGGCTGTACTCGCCATCTGGCAGCCCTGTCGCGGCGATGGCGTCCGTGATGAGCATGCACCCCTCGTGTCCCTTGGCGGCCAGCGCGAGCTCGATCGCCCCCGGGTGGAGGTGTTGTAAGTCAGTGATGAGTTCGGCAGTGACGCCATCGTCGAGCAGTGACGCGCCGATGATCCCCGGCTCACGGTGATGGAAGCCGATCATGCCGTTGTAGAGGTGGGTCGCGATCGAGATGCCGGCATCGAAGGCGGTGGTGGCCGTCTCGAAATCGGCCCCGGAGTGGCCGGCCGAGACGACCAGTCCCTGCTCGCGTGCCGCCTGGATGAACTCGTCTGCGCCGGTCAATTCCGGGGCGAGCGTGACGCGAGCGAGGGTCCCCTCGGCGGCGTCGGCGACGGCCTGGAGTTCCTCGACAGCCGGGTCCCGGAGTGCAGCTGGATCTTGGGCCCCACGCTGGTCGTCGTTGACGTGTGGTCCTTCGAGGTGGAGGCCGGCGATTGAGGCGCCGTCGTGGTCGCGATCGACGGCCGTGGCGGTGGCTGCCCCCGCAGCGACGAGCTCGTCTTGGGGGGCTGAGACGGTCGTCGGGAACAGCGACGTCACGCCGGTCTCGACGACTCCTTCCGCGATATTCACCAGCCCGTCCGGATCGCCGGAGACGGCATCGCCCGCGTAGCCGTGGATGTGTGCGTCGACGAAGCCGGGGACTGCGATCCCATCTGGATACGTTCGTGTCGGCGAGCGCTCGGCCGCTGCCCGGCTCTGGACTGCCTCGATCGTCCCGTCTTCGATCGTGACAACGGTTCCTTCGAGCTGTCGTGACGGCGTTAGCGCCTGGCCCACTGCGATCCGTTCACTCGCGGTCATCGGCGACCCTACCGGGCGAGGGCCTAAAACTGTTGGTCACCCTATCGAACGATCGCCCGGCGTCGTCGGAGACAGCGCTCGGCTACAGGCCGGCAGCCTCACTGCGAGCGTCCACGTCGCCGCTTTCGAGCAACGCCAGGAGCTCGGAGTACCGATCCCTGATCGTGACCTCGCTGACGTCGGCCGTCTCGGCGACGGCACCCTGGGTAACCCGGTCGCCGGTCAGCAGTCCGGCAGCGTAGATCGCGCCTGCAGCCAGTCCTGTCGGGTTCTTGCCGCTGTGGACTCCATCCTCTTTTGCCCTCGCCAGCAGCTTGCGGGCGCGTCGTTCGAGCTCGTCACCGACCCCAAGTTCCGAGACGAACCGTGGCAGGTACGATGCCGGATCTGCGGGAGCGATCCCGAGTTCGAGCTGACGAGCGAGATACCGGTATGCACGGGCGAACTTTTGGCGAGGGACTCGACTCACGGGCTCGAACTCGTCGAGGCTGCGGGGTGTGCCGGCTTGGCGGGCTGCGGCGTACAGCGACGCCGTGGCCATCCCTTCGATCGAGCGCCCCGGGAGCAGCCCATCTTCGAGGGCTCGCCGGTAGATCACGGAGGCGGTTTCACGGACGTTGTCTGGCAGTCCCAGTGCCGAAGCCATCCGGTCGATCTCGCCCAACGCCTGTTTCAGGTTCCGATCTTGGGCGTCTTGGGCGCGAAAGCGCTCGTCCCAGACGCGAAGCCGCCCCATCTTCTCCCGCTGGGAGGCCGAGAGGGTCTGGCCGCTGGCGTCCTTGTTAGACCAACTGATCGACGTCGAGAGCCCTTCGTCGTGGAGCAGCTTGGTCGTCGGGGCACCGACGCGACTCCGCTGGTCGCGC
This sequence comes from Halorhabdus sp. CUG00001, assembly GCF_009797925.1. NCBI lineage: Archaea > Methanobacteriati > Methanobacteriota > Halobacteria > Halobacteriales > Haloarculaceae > Halorhabdus > Halorhabdus sp. CUG00001. Next base: position 1,848,205 of record NZ_VOLB01000001.1, on the reverse strand, counting down.
TCTGCGGGCGTGAATGCACGCCACTCCGGCCCGTGGTCGATGGCCTCGGACTCGACGACGATGCCACACGCCTCACAGACCCGCTCGCCGCGCTCTTCGTCCGTCACGACTGTCCCGTCACACTCGGGACACGCTGTCGTCGATTCGGCCTGCTGTCCGTTCTGCCGGTTGCCCGCTCGGTGCTTAGAGACCGTCCGTGCCGAGTTCGTTTCTGACATGACTGACCTTGCTGCGTTGTTCCGTACCTCCAGTAGCCGACCGGACTATTTAGGGCTTTCGACAGTTTTTCACTGAGATCGAAACAGAATCGATACGGGACAAATAACAACTCACCTGCCCCGTCGCTGGGCTATTTGTGGCGGTGATGCAGTAGAGCGCTCGGATAGCGAGGCAAATCAGTTGTGACAAACGTAGAAACGTCCAAAGGACTATTCGGATGTGGATCGAACCGAACGTACCCGAAGTGGGGGCCACGCAACCATGACAGACGACAGGTCATCGACAGACGGATCGGATCACTCGATCGTCGAGGAGTGTGTCTCGCTGTTACAGACGATCGATTTCACCGAATACGAGGCGAAGTGTTTCGTCGGACTCCAGCGCGTTCGCCAGGGCACGGCCAAGGACGTCAGTGACGTGGCGGACGTCCCGCGGGCTCGCGTCTACGATTGCATGGAGGGCTTGCAGGAACGGGGGCTGGTCGACGTCCAGCAGGGGACGCCCCGGGAGTTCCGTGTCGCCGACCCGGACGAGGCCGTCTCGCTACTTGATCGCCGCCTCTCGGATCTGCTGGACCGCCTGGCGGAACTCTTGCCGCGGTTGCAGCCGCCCGAGGCGACCGAAGACAGCGGCGACGTGTGGGTGATGGAGGGCGACGCCGAGGTCAGCGAGCGCATGGAAGGGCTCGTTCAGCAAGCCGACGAGGAGGTGTTGCTCGCTGCAGCCGTCGAGGATCTCCTGACTGACGATCTGCTTGCCGCCGTACGTGGGGCCACCGAACGCGACGTCGATGTCGTGATCGGCTCTCCCGCGGCAGGGATTCGCGAGCGCTTGCGGGAGGAACTCCCGAAGGCACGCCTCCAAGAGACCTGGACGTGGTGGGACTCACACCCGATCCAGCCGGGGGCCGTCAGTGCGATTCTCATGGTCGACGGCCAACAGTTACTCGTCAGTGCCGACGTCGAAACGTCACTTCCCGGCGTCCGGAAACACCGGGCCGTCTGGACCGATGGCGACTCCGCGCCGTTGGTCGGGATGATGCGACCGCTGCTTGCCGACGCGATTCAGCGCTCGGCCGAACCCGCAGTGTGAGCTCCCGTCCGCTCGAAGTTCTCTGCCACGTTCGGGCACGGTCGTTGCGCTGTGGCATTTCTTCCGGAACTTATTTGTCTCGTGTCTGTATCGCCCTTGCATATGTCGGGAAGAAATCACGAAACCGGTACCGACGGTGGACAACCGCAAGATGGACAACCAGCCCACCCCCAGGAGGGCCAGCAGGGCCAGCCAGAGCAACAGGCACCGCCACAAGGCGGACAGCAGGGCCAGCAGCACCAGCAGGGTGTCCCACAGCAACCTGCGGGCCAACCCGGCTACGGCCAGGGGCGGGGCGGCTCGGCGTTGGGGCCTGACTTCCAGAAGTTCGGCAAACTCGGGCTGGGCGTGTATCTCACGATCGGACTGGGCTCGTTAGTCATGCTGTTTCTCGTGTCTACGCTCGCTGGGGACAGCGTTAGCGGTGTCGCTGGCATCTCGATAGCCAGCGAGCAAGCGCTGTTCGTGGCGTCGTACGGTGCCTTCGAGTTCACTATCATTCTCTCGCCGCTGGTTGCGATCGGACTGGGCTTTTTCGTCGCCCAGCGGGTCTCGCCGGGGTCGTCACCGCCGGCCGTCAGTGCAGCGGTCAACGGTGGCGCTGTGCTCGGGACACTACTTCTGCTGGCCGTGTTCGTCATCCTCTTTGCCCCCGAGATGGCGTCTCCGTCGTTCGGTGACTTGCTCACGCCGGCGATCGGCGTCGCGATCGGTGCTGCTGTGATCGGCGCGGCCGGGAGTACGTTGCGCGAGCGCTTCCAGCGGTGGTAGTCGATCCGGAGCACCACCTGCGATCCAAAACCCTCCGTTTCGCGTCCGCTGACTCGACGTGAGGGTGTTACCGCTCCGTCGATCGTCGGGTGATCGGCGACGGCACGTCTCCGAGGGCCGCCTCGATCGCTTCGAGTGGCTCCGAGGGCGTCGGTTCGACCCGCTCGGGCGATAGTGTGGCGTCGGTTTCGACACATTGGACGTACAGCGGGCCGTCCCCGGCGAGGGCGGCCAGTCGTTCGAAATCGGCCGGCTCGACCACGCCCGGGTCGAACGTCGTCCTGAACTCGTAGGCCGGTGCCTGTTCGCGGACGATCCTGGCGCTACGTTCGATGGCCTCGGCGACGCCATTTCTGGCCCCGAGTTCGCCGTAGCGAGCGGGTCGCGTCTTCAGATCCATCCCAACGTAGTCGATCGCCCCGGTTGCCAGTACCCCCTCCAATGCGTCCGGCCGCATCCCGTTCGTGTCGAGTTTCACGTCCAGTCCGTGATCGGCGATTCGCTCGACGAACGCCGGCAAATCCGCCTGTAACGTCGGCTCGCCGCCGCTGACCACGACCCCATCGAGGACGTCACCCCGCGCTTCGAGGAACGCGAACAACTCTGCTTCGGGAAGCGATGGCGTCTCGTCGATCAATTCCGGATTGTGACAGTACGGACAGCGGAGGGTACAACCGGCGGTAAAGACGGTACAGGCGACACGGCCGGGGAAATCCGACAGCGTCGTCCGCTGGAGACCACCCAGATTCATCAGTCCCCGACGCTCGGGCGGAAATCTGCCCGTTCGTCGAACTCAGCCTGTTTGCCGGGGTTCCAGTTTTCGGTCGGGCGAAGGTAGCCGACGACCCGCGAGTACACCTCACAGGACTCCCCGCACTCGGGGCAGTCCTCGTGTTCGCCGCTGTGATAGCCGTGGGTCGGACAGACCGAGAACGTCGGCGTCAGCGTGTAGTAGGGCAACTCGTAGTTCTCGGCGATGGTTTTGACGAGTTGCTTCGTCGATTCGGGCGAGGGCAGTTGCTCGCCCAACCACCCATGGAAGACTGTCCCACCCGTGTATTTCGTCTGGAGATCGTCCTGGTGGTCTAAGGCGTCGAAGAGATCCGGCTCCGCACCGAAGGGCAACTGCGTCGAGTTCGTATAGATCGGCTCCTCGCCGCCGAGTCGGTCGGTCGCGTGGACGCGCAGGTCGGGGAACTGCTCGCGGTCGCGACGCGCCAGCCGGTAGGACGAGCCCTCTGCGGGGGTCGCTTCGAGGTTGTACATGTGTCCGGTCTCGGCCTGGTACTCCCGAAGGTGCTCGCGCATAAACTCCAGCACGTCTTCCGCGAATTGCTTCCCTTCTGGCGTGTCGATCCCTGCATCGGGACCGCGCAGATTCAGCAACGCCTCGTGGGTACCGATGAGGCCGATCGTCGAGAAGTGATTCGCCCAGTAGCTGTCCTGTGCCGCCTTGACGTTCCGGAGGTAGAATTTGGCGTAGGGATACAGCCCTCGCTCGGTGTACCGTTCTAGGACCTCGCGTTTGGTCTCTAAACTCCGCTTTGCGACGTCCAGCAGCGATTCCAGGCAGTCGTAGAAGTCGGCCTCGTCGTCGGCCCGGTGGCCCAGTTGCGGGAGGTTGATCGTGACGACCCCGATCGAGCCCGTGAGTGGGTTCGAGCCAAATAGGCCGCCGCCCCGCGTTTCGAGTTCGCGGTTGTCCAGCCGGAGCCGACAACACATCGAGCGGGCGTCCTCGGTGTCCATCTCGCTGTTGACGAAATTCGAGAAATAGGGCGTCCCGTACTTGGCGGTCATCTCCCAGACGGGATCGAGGGTCTCGTTGTCCCACTCGAAGTCCTCCGTGATGGAGTAGGTCGGAATCGGGAACGTGAAGGGTCGGCCTTTCGCGTCGCCCTCCAGCATGACCTCGGCGAACGCCCGATTGATCATGTCGACTTCCGCTTGGAAGTCGCCGTAGGTCGCCTCACCCTGTTCGCCCCCGATCACAACGGGTTTGTCGGCGAGGTGGTCGGGCACCGTCAGGTCCATCGAGAGGTTGGTGAAGGGGGCCTGGAAGCCGACCCGCGTCGGAACGTTGAGATTGAACACGAACTGCTGGATCTCGTGACGGACCTCCTCGTACGCGAGGTCATCTTCGCGGACGAACGGCGCGAGATAGGTGTCGAAATTCGACAGCGCCTGGGCGCCGGCGGCTTCGCCCTGCAGCGTATAGAGGAAGTTCACGAGTTGCATCAGCGCCACGTCGAAGTGCTTTGCGGGCGCGGACTCGACCTTTCCGCGGACGCCCTTCAGGCCCTCTCGGAGGATGTCTTCGATGTCCCAGCCCACACAGTAGGGTCCGAGCACGCCCAGGTCGTGGATGTGGAGTGCGCCCGACTCGTGGGCCTGGGCCACCTCGGTACTGTAGATGTTCTCCAGCCAGTAGTCCTCGATAGTGCGCTCGGTGAGGTGGATGTTCAGCCCCTGCAGGGAGTAATCCATGTTGGAGTTTTCCCGGACGCGCCAGTCCTCGCGGTCGACGTAGGCATCGACCGCTCCCTGATCGCTCTCTTGTGTGGCCCCACCGCCTTGCTCGACTAGTCCCGCAAGATCACGTAACTCGGCGTGGCGGTGTCGATAGAGGATGTACCGCTTGGCGGCCTCGTACTCCTCGGCCGCGACGAGTGTCCGCTCGACGTGATCCTGTATCGTCTCGACTGCCACTGCCCCGTCCGTCGCGTCCAGGCGGTCTACAACTCCATCGGCCAGCGTCTCGACGCTCGTCCCTGGGTCGGTTCCACCCGCGTCGAACGCCTGCCGGATGGCGGTCGTGATCTTCGTCCGTTCGAACTCCTCGCGTGAGCCATCGCGCTTGCGAACCTCCTCGAGCATGTGACTCCCGGGTTCTGTCCGGGACTACTAAACAACTTTGCTTGCTATTGTACAAACTAATTTGTATTCGGCCACGCCGACGAACACGTCGCCTCAGCGGTCCGACAGCCGCGCCATGGCGTCCCAGGCGGGATCGCTCGCCGGTGGCTCGACTCGCTGGCCGTCGAGGTGGACGCCCCCTTTCCCGTCGGTCGCCTCGACTCCTCCGACTACTGCGGCCGGCGTCCCGCGCGTTTTCATCGCTTCGACGACCGCCGTCGCTTCTTCGGGGGGTGCCGTGAGCAGGAGGCTCCCTGCACTGGAGACCGTCCAGGGATCGACGCCGACGGCTTCACACACGGGCTGGACGCCCGGCTGGATCGGGGCCGGCTCCCGCTCGACGACGAACCGGTGGCCGGCTCCCGTTGCCATCTCGGCGAGCCCGCCGACGACCCCGCCCTCGGTGGCATCGTGCATCGCGTGCAGCTCCCCGGCCTCGCTGGCCCGGGTTGCGTCTGCGACCCCGAGGATGTCCTCGACGCGCTCCTGTGCCGTCGCGACGGTCTCAGCTGAGAGGTCCAGGGCGTCCGGGAACAGCGTCGCGAACAGTCCGGCCGTCTCCGCGCCGGGACCGGTCGTGAGGACGATCGCGTCGCCCGGCTGTGCCCCGTCCGGGCGGACGAGATCCGCCGGGTCACCGACACCCAGGGCCGTAGCGCCACCGACCCACGAGTACTCGATGCCTTCGTAGCGGGCCGTGTGGCCGGCGACGACACTCACACCCAGCGATTCGGCGTGGGCGGCCATTCCGTGCCAGGCCCTGGCGAGTTCGGCGTCGGTCATCTCCGTCGGCAGTGAGAGACTCACGGTGACGTGTGTCGGCGCGATGCCCGAAACGGCGACGTCCGTTAGCACGATATCGAGCGCCATGCGCCCGGCCCGCTCGAAGCCAAGCGTGGGGAGAATCGAGAGCGGATCGGTCGCCGTCACGATCGCGCTGTCCTCGACAGAGAGCACGCCGAAGTCGACGCCGTGTTGGGGGCCAAGCGCCACGTCCGCACGGTCGGCACCCAGTTGTGGCGCGATGATCTCCTCGAAGGTCGCGTCGTCGATCTTTCCGCGATCCGGCATTGCCACCCGTAGGTCCGTCGCCGTCAAATCGTCGGCGCTTTCCTCCCGTGGGGGCGACACTGCCGAGGCGTCGGACCGATCACTCGGCCCCGACGACAGTGACGTCCGCGGCGTCGAACCCGAGCGTGACGGTCTCGCCGTCCGGTGGGCGCTGGGTCCTGGCTCGGATCGAGTGGCCGTTCCACGCACAGTGGACGCGATAGGCGTCGCCGAGGAATTCGACGTGTTCGACGGTCGCCGAGAGAGTCGTCTCGCCGGCCCCGAGGTAGATGTCCTCGGGACGGATACAGACGGTCACATCGCCGCCGTCGGGGGGCGATTGCGGGAGATTGAACCGCTCGTCGTCGATCGAGACGATTTCGCCGTCGTCGCTTCTCAGGGACTGACCGCCACCGTCGACCCGCGCGTCGAAGACGTTGTTCTCGCCGACGAATTGGGCGACAAAGCGTGTCGCGGGGTTGCGATAGACCTCCTCCGGGGTCCCGACCTGTTCGATCCGACCGTCGTTGACCACGCCGATCCGGTCGCTGATCGCCAGCGCTTCGGCCTGGTCGTGGGTGACGTAGATCGTCGTGATCCCCAACTCGCGTTGGATCTCCCGCACTTCCAGTCGCAACTGCTCGCGCAGTCGCGCATCCAGCGCCGAGAGCGGTTCGTCGAGCAGGAGGACGTCCGGGCCGGGTGCGAGTGCGCGAGCGAGGGCGACGCGCTGTTGTTGCCCGCCTGATAGCGACTCCGGCTGTCGATCCGCCAGGCCAGCCACCTCGACGAGTTCCAGCAACTCGGCGACGCGTTCGTCGGGAGCGGTCTCGCCCGGCGGCGACCGGTACCGGAGGCCGTAGGCCACGTTCTCCCGGACGGTCATGTGCGGGAACAGCGCGTAGTTCTGGAAGACGATCCCCACGTCGCGCTGCTCGGGCGGCAGGCCGGTGACGTCGCGGCCGCCGATCCGTACCGACCCGCTCGCCGGCGTCTCGAAGCCGGCGACGGTCCGGAGGGTCGTCGTCTTGCCACACCCGGAGGGCCCGACGAGCGTGAAGAACTCCCCCTCGGCGACCGACAGCGTCACGTCCGACAACGCCGGGACGTCACCGAAGGTCACGGCGACGTCTTCGAGTTCGACCCCTGTTCCGGTCGAATTAGCCATCGTATCGTCCCCCGACGCGATCGATAACCACGAAACTGGCGGCTGTCACCGCGAGCAGGACCGAGCCCATCGCCGTGGCGGGGCCGAGACTCGGCCCGATCGAGCGGTTGCCGACGTAGCGCTCCAAGGCGACCGGCATCGTGTGACTCGCCCCGCCCTCGGCGAGCAGGACAGTCGAGTCGAACTCGCCGATACTGATCGCGAAGGCGAAGGCCGCCCCGGCCACCAGCGGGGCGACGATCAACGGCAGCGTTACCGTCAACAGGGCACGGAACCGCGTCGCCCCCAGCGATCGCGCGGCGTCGACGATCCGGTCGTCGATCCCGGCCAGAGCGGGAGTTACGTTTCGCGTCACGAACGGGTAGGCCGCGACGGCGTGGGCGGCGACGACCGCGAGCCAGCCGGTCACGGTGAGCCGGTGGCCAAACACGTCGACGCCGAAGACGAGTGTCTGGAGCAGGCCCAGGCCGACGACGATGCCGCTGACGGCGATCGGCGCGGACAGCAGCGTCTCCGCGAGGCGACTCCCCCGCCCGCCGCGGGTCGCGACCAGCGAGACGATGACGCCCATCGGGACGGCGACGGCAAGCGTTCCCAGGGCGAACAAAAGCGAGTTGCGAATCGCCGTGAGGGGCGCGATCGTCCCGACCGCAGCGGAGGCCTGCTGTGCGAGCAGGAACTCGTAGTACGCCGTCGTGAACGCCCCTTCTGGCCCGGTGACGCTCTCGACCAGCAGGCTGAGGACTGGCCCGAGAAAGACCACTGCCGCGATACAGCCGTAGGCGAGTACTGCCAGGCGACGTGGATCACGAAGGGTCCCCAATCCGTCCAACAGCGACCGTCGTGAACGCGAGCGGCCGCCCGAACGGGACGCGATCTGCCCCGACTCGTACCGGAGGTAGAGGTACATGAGGGACAGCGAGAGCAGCGATTCGAGGACGGCCAACGCGGCGGCCGCTTCGAGGTCGAGTGATTGCACCTTCGCGTAGAGCCACACCTCGACGGTCTGTAACTCCAGGCCGCCCAGCGACAGCACGATCGGGAACGACATGAACGAGAAGACAAACGCAAGCACCGTCGCCGAGAGCACCGCAGGGAGCAACTGGGGAAGGACGACGTCCCGGAACGCGCGAATCGGGGTTGCGCCCATCGCTCTGGCCGACTCGATCTCGCGGGCGTCGACCCCTTCCCAGGCACCCGTCACGAAGCGAGTGACCAGCGGCGCGTTGTAGAAGGCATGGGCGAGGACGATCGCCGGCAGCGTATAGAGCACGTCGATCGGTCCCAGGCCGACGACCGCGAGGGCGTCGTTCAGGAGCCCGGTCTGGCCGAACATCGCCTGGAAGCCGACCGCCACGAGGATCGACGGGAGGACGAAGGGAACAATCGTCAGCGACGTAAGCGTTCGCCGTCCCCAAAAATCGTAGCGGGCAAGCACGTACGCGCCGGGAAAGCCGAGTGCAACGCTCGCGAGTGCGGATAGGGCTGCCTGGTAGGCGGTAAAACCGAACAGACCGAACTCGATCGCACTGAGGGGCCCACCCGCAGCGAGCCACGAGCCCACGCCTGCAGGAATGCCCGTTGGGTCAGCAAAGACATGGTGGGCCAGGCCGACGTAGAACGGGTCAGCGAGGACGTCCACGATCGGTGCCAGCGGGGTCCCGCCAAGGTCGATCGCGGCCAGAAGCACGCGACCGACGGGGTAGTAAAAGACGACGACAAGCACTCCCAGCGTGGCCACCACGCCGGCCGGGAAGACGACCCGATCCGACGACGGCCACCGCATCCTCACGCGTTGACTTCGCGGGCCCAGTCCTCGATCCATCCCTCGACGTTCCCTGCCAGTTCGTCGTAGGAGAACGTGACGGGTTCGGCTGGCTCGTAGGCGTACTTCGAGAACTCCGCGCCGGGATCGACGCCCTCGACGGCCGGGAACTGGACGTTCCGGACCGCGATCTCGGCCTGGGCGTCCGGTGAGAGCACGAAGTCCATGAACTGCTGGCCAAGCTCCGGTGTGTCGGCATCGGCGAACAGCCCCATCATCTCCGGGTTGGCGTACCCTTGGTCGTTGATGAACCCGACCTGGTGGCGCGACATATCGACGCCCTCGCCGTGATAGTAGACCTGATCGGTCGAGTAGGAGACGACCATCGGCGCTTCCTCGTTCTGGTAGGCCTGATAGGCCGGCTCCCAATCGGAGAGGATCGTCACGTCGTTGGCCAGCAGGTCCCGCCAGTACTCAAGGTAGCCGTCCGGTCCCTTTTGGGCGATCGTCCACAGCAGGAACGCCCGGCCCGGATCGGATTGCTGGGCGTTCTGCGCGATAAGGTCACCCTGATACGGGTCGGTCGTGAGTGCGTCGAAGGTTGCCGGGTTCTCGACCTCGTTTTCGTCGTAGACCAGAGAGATGTACCCGGTGTCGTAGGGGACTGCCCGCCCGCGTGGGTCGGCCTGCAGTCCCGGCTTGACGTCTCCAGCCCGCTCTAAGTCCGGCGTCGCGAACAGCGAGCTATCGAGTTCCTGATCGGCCCGGACGAGCTCCGACGTGTTCAGCCCGACGTAGGCGTCGACATCCAGGGGGGCACCTTGCTGACGGCGCAGGATGTACTGGTTGAGGCCGCTCTCGGGCGTGACAAACTCGACAGTCACCCCGTCGTGGGCCGACTCGAAGGCCGACTTCAGCCAGTTGCCGGCGGTCCCCTCGCCAGTGAACGAGGAGTATGTCGCCACCCGCAGCGTCCGCTCGGCCGTCACGGAACCGGTCGTCGTGTCTGTCTGCGTTGCGGTGTTCTCGGCGTTCGTGTCCGTCTCGGTATTCGTCTCCGTCTCGGTCGTCGACGATCCCTCGTCCGTTTGTTCTCCGCCCGTACAGCCGGCCAGTGCCGTCATCCCGACGGCACCCACACCGGCTGTTCGAAGGAACGTGCGTCGTTTCACCACCTGGTTGTTCGACTGGGTGGTGGTGTCCTTTGCGGTTTGCAGCAAACGTCTCTACTGCTCGCTGGCTGTGCTGTTACTCTCTCAGTGTGCTATCGCGCTCGTTCAGTCGGCACGTGCGATGATGGCTGCCATCCACGAACCACCTCGTCCAATCGAGGCGTGTCTCACTTACTCGTCGTCGCCGGTGATGTCGTCGTACAACTCCTCGGCCGTCACCTCGACACCTAGTCCGGCGAAGAAGTTCGCGACGTTTGCACAGTCTCGCTGCAGGAAGTCGTCGGCGTTGGGCGAGAGGACCGTTACGGCCTGGCCGAGGTCGATCACCACGAGCTGACCTTCGTGGAAGACGACGTTGTACTCAGAGAGGTCCCCGTGCACGAGGCCGGCGTCGTAGAGGCGGCGCATGTACTCCCGGAGGACCTCGAAGGCCGTCTCGGGGTTCTCGATGTGCACCTCGTTGAGTCGCTTGGCCCGACCCTCGGCGTCGGTCGCGATGTACTCCATGACGAGGACGTTTCGCTCGACGGCAATCGGTTCGGGCACCCGGACGCCGGCTTCTTTGGCGCGCCGTAAGTTGGCGAACTCCTTGCGGACCCAGGCAGTGACGACCTTCTTCTTGTCCGAGCCGATCCCTTCGAATCGCGGGTCGCCGTCCAGATACCCGCGCATGTCCTTGAAGTCGGAGGCGTTGATCCGGTAGACTTTGACCGCGACCTCGGTGTCTTCCGGGCCTAATGCAGTATAGACGTTTGCCTCTTTTCCAGTCGAAATCGGTGCCCCGAAGGCCTCGATGTGGCCGTCCTGGACGAGTTTGTACAGCGCAGCGAAGGTCGCGTCGTCGAAGACCGACGCTTCGACTTTGAACTGCTCGGTGTTCTTGATGCGTTTGCGAAACTCGCTGAACTCCCGATCTCGGCGGCGGGCGATCCGGTCGGCTTCGGTATCCGCGACCTCGATTTCCTCGAACTCGTCACCTGGCTTTTCGGCTCCCTCGTCGTCGATCAGGCCGAACTCAGCCATCGTCGCCCCGCGAAAACAGTCGGTGTGGGCCTCGATCCCGCTTCGACCCAGCCAGTCGGTGGGGTGCCACCGTCATGTCTCGCCCGTCACGGTTCCTGAATGTGGCCCTCCTCGCGCAACTGGTCGGCTTCCTGTTTCTCGTAGCGCCAGGTAACGTCGGCTTTCTCGTCTTGCCAGTCCCACGGACTGACCAGAACAACGTCGTCTTCGCGGATCCAGATGCGCTTTTGCATCTTGCCCGGGATACGAGCGGTCCGCTCGACGCCGTCCATACAGCGGACGTTGATGCGGTTTGCCCCCAGCATCTCTGTGACGATTGCGAACACCTCGTCGTCGTCAGGCATGCGAAGATCCGTGCGCTCCTGATCGCTCATATCTCCCGCTACGGGAGGCAGGGGTTTAAGGTTTGGAAACCGCCTCGGGCCGGTCTGGTCCCTGGCCACTCACTCGCCACACGCCGACCGCCCCCCGCTCAGTGTAGCGTCCCCTCACGGACGTGCTCGTCGTAGGCAAACAGCGCATAGCCGACCTCGGCGGGGGAGTAACCCGTCGCTTGCGCGATCTCACGGATCGGCTCGATCATCGTCACGTAGTCGGCCGCGTCGAACGATTCCTTGCGTCCCTCCACATGTTCGAGGCGCTCCAACGAGGCCCACACGCGCGTGTCGACGACGGCGTGCCGGCCGGGATCGAGCGCGGTCAGCACGGCCGAGGCCGTCGGCGCTTTGAACCCCGAGAGCCCGCTGATGAGCCGGATCTTCGAGAAGTCGCCCTCGACTCGTCGGACGTTTTGCGTCACTTCGATACAGCGCGCTTTTGGGTTCGATTCGACGTGGTAGGCGCTTCTGGTCGAACTCTCGAAGGCCAGGTCGTAGAGTTGCTCGCGGGTGAGATGGCCCTGCTCGCGATACTGTTCGCCGAATTCGGCGAGGCGTTCGGGTAACAACCCTTGCGTGTCCGCGTACCGATCCAGGTTTTTCGCGACGAACTCCTCCATGCGGACTCGTCGGTCCCTGGTCCACAAGAACCCTCACTTCGGGTCCGACGAGCGGTGGCACGCGCGAGTCGGTGAGTGCTCGACTTGCCTCACACGCTCCCGCCGTGTCCGGAGGCGCGGTGTTCGGAGATGAGCTGGTCGACCATCTCGGCGGTCCGGGCCTTCTCACGCTCGCTCTCGTAGTCGCGCCACTCCTCGATTGCGGCCTCGACTTCCCGTTCGCGGGCGACGGCGAGTTCGTCGACCTCCTGGACGGTGACGGCGTCGGCCGGCGCGATGGGCACGCGTCGCTCGAACAGCACCTCGTCGGAGACGTCCGAGAGTCCGCCTGTCCGGAGGACCAGCCGCGGTTCCAGGTCGGCCAGTAACGCCGCCGTCGAGCGTCCGGCACCGGTGGCGTCCCGGAACAGGATGATGTCGTCCTCGGCGAGGCCAAAGCGGTCGTCGGCGTCCTCGATGGCCTCGGTGGTGAACTTCTCGACGACCTTCACCGGGACCAGGCCCTCTTTGGCTTTCTCGACGTCGGCAAAATTGGAGTGATCGAGCTTCCAGAGGGCTTTCAGACGTTCGAGCTTGCCTTCGAGATCCGCGACGCGATCGCGCTCGTCTTCGAGTTCGCGTTCGAGGCGGTCGTTCTCGCGTTCGAGGCGGTTGACTTCCCGCCGTTTGCGCGTCTCGGCGCGCTGCTCGCTGCGGGCGGCTTCGAGTTTCTCCTCGTAGGCCGCGATCGTCTCGTCTTTGTCCTCGATCGTGCCACGGAGGTCCTCGACGTGTGATTCGAGGCGATCGACGCGTTCCCGGAGGCGTTTGATCTCTTTCTCTTCGGGGCTCAACTCCCGTGGTTCGTGCTCGCTCGTCTCCGTGGCTTCGCTCTCGTCGTCGCTGAGGTCTTCGAGGACGCTCTCGACGGATTCGTCGTTGGCGACGACCCGCGCGAGGACGGGGCCGACCTCCTCGCGTGGCGGGACTTTCGCCGCGACCCGCTCGAACTGCGTTTCGTGATCGTCGTAGGCTTCTAGGGCCGCCGCCAGGGCGTCCCGTTCGTGGTCGTTGTCGTAGGCCTGTTCGCGCGTTCGGTGCAGTTTCTCGTCGACGGCGAGGTCGCTGTCGGGCGTCCAGCCGGCGGCGTCGAAACTTCGGCGCAACTTCTCGACGGTCTCGGGCATCGGTGTCACGTCCGCGGCGACGAGGAGCGGTCGCCCACGCTCGATGACCCACTCGATGACTGCTGCGGTATCGTCGGTTCTCGTCGAGTAGACGTCCAGTACCTCGCCGTCGAGGCCGAGGACGGCCACGGCGGTCGTCGTTCCCGGGTCGACCCCGACGACGACGTGATCGCGCCGGTGGGCGAGTGGCTCGAATTCGATCCCGTCCCGACGCTCACGCTCGATCTCGATGCGGGTGTCGCCGGACCGCTCGGCCGAGATGGGGATCTCACCCGGGCTCGCTTGCACCTCGAAGACTGCGTTTGCGAACCCGCCGTACTTCTCGGTGACCTCCCGCTCGTAGTCCAGCGCGGCCGCGTCAAGTTCGCGTTCGACCTCGCGCGTTCGCTTTTTGACCGAGCCGTGGATGCGCCGCGTGTAGCGGTCCTCGCTCCACCCACCACCACCGCCCGTCGAGCGACCGCGGGCGACTTTCAGGCGTGTCGTGTCGGTGAACGCCGAGACTTCATAGCCCACGTTTCCCGCGGCCAGACGGGCTGTGGCCTCGGCTTCTTCCATCGGGTCCTTGCCGTATGGCACGCCGTGGCGCGTCGCGACCCGTGATAGCGGCTCCGGCTGTTGGTCACCGGTCACCTGGACGAGTCGCGTCTCCTCGGGCAACTCGCGGAGGAAGTGCACGAGGGCGTCCTTGTCCTCGGCGAGCTCGTACATGTTGTCCGTGGCGACGATCGCCGGTGTCTTCGTCTCGATCAGCCGGCGGAGCTTCCGGTGGCTCACCACGTCTCGCTCGATGGACTCGCCGTCGAAGATCACCAGCGCGTAGGCGGGCGAGTTACCTCTGACGTCCCCGCTTTGGATATCCACGCCGAAGATCACGTCGTCCAGGGCAGCCGTCCGTTGCACGGCCGTCGGTAGGGGAGTCAGGAGTATAAACGCCGTGGCGTCCCCACGCTCATCCGTCGAGCGGTCGGTAGAACTCGATGGTGTGTCCGTCTGGATCTTCGAGGAACGTCGCCTTGGCGTCGGCAGCCTTGACGACGTGTGGTTCGGTGCGGACCGACCCACCGGCTTTGCGGGCCTGCTCGGCGACGCGCTCGACGTCTTCGACGAGGAACGCAACGTGGTCAGTGTCTGCCCGCGACGGCGCGATCGGCGTCGTTCGCGTCGGATCGTGCTTGAGTTGGAGTTCGCCGTCGCCAGCACTGAGGTAGACGTTCTCGACGCCGTCGGCAGTGAACGAGCAGGTTCGTTCGAACCCCAGATCCCCATAGAACGATAGCGAGCGATCCAACTTCGACACCCAGAGTGCGACGTGCGTCAGGTTCATGCCGGGACGGTTCCCATTCCTGACGGAAGACGCTAACGGCCCCTGTCTAGGCTGTGTTACTCGGAGTCTCCGTCGGCAATCGGCAACTGGACGGTCACGACTGTGCCCCTGGGATCCCGATCCGCAAACGAGATCGAGCCGCCGTAGCGATCGACGAGCATCCCGACGATGTACAGGCCCAGTCCAGACTGACTGTCTACCTCGTGGCCATCGGGGTTCAGCGCGGCTGTGCGCTCGGCCGGCGGGATGCCTGGGCCGTTGTCGGCTACCGAGACAGTCACCGCCCTCTCGCTTGCTTCTACCGATACTTCGACGGACGGGTTTTCCCGATCGTTGTGTTCGACGGCGTTGGTGAGCAGGTTGTGAAAGATCGTCGAGAGGAGTTCGTCGGCGGCGACGGCGACGTCCGGCAGTTCGCCGTCGACGGCGATCGTCGCCCGGCGATGGACCTCGCGTGCGTTGTCGACTTGCGTTTCGAGGACTCGTTCGAGTGAGATCCGACGACTGGTCGACCGATCGTCCACACCCAGTGACGCGACGAACGCCCGGACCTGCTCGGTCAGTTGGATCGCTTCCTCGGTGGTGCGTTGGACACGTTCGAGATAGTCCTGTCCGTCGTCTTCGACGTAGCTCTCTAAGTGACCGGTCATGCCGCTGATGATCTGGAGGTCGTTGCCGATATCGTGACGGACGATTCGGTTGAGCAAGGCGAGTTTCTCCCGCTCGTCGGCCAGTCGCTCCCGTTCAGCTTCGAGATCGCGGCGACGGCGCTGGCTGCGAGCGTCGTATCGGCCGACGAGTAGCCCGCCGATCCCACCGATCGACGCCAAGCCGCTAACGACGACGGAAATATTGGTCAACTCGACGCCGGCGGACAACTGATAGCCGACGATTCCAAGCGCGGCGAACGCGCCGAAGGCGGTCCCGAGGAACCACCACACTGTGACGGCAACGGCGAGTTCGCCGTCGAAATCGCTGTTTGCGAGCCAGTAGCCGCCGCCCAGGACACTCAGCCCGAACGTCATCGGCACGACGGTGCCAAGCAGGGGGGACCCGGTGGCGCTGGCACTCGTGACGGCCCGTATCAGCGGGACGACGACCCCGGCCAGGCCAGCTGCAGCGATGAACCAGGCACTGGCGAGACGAATACCCCGCGGCGACGCGGCGTCGAGACCCCGTGCGATGAGGGCATCGGCCCGCTGCTTGGCCATTACGACGTACTTAGACTACAGGGAAGTAACTGTTCTGACTTCGAGACACTGGCGCTTTCGCTCTCCAGTTTTCGACCGTTTCGACGGTGACGATCGCGCTCTCCTCCTCTACCGTGTCATTCGCTGTCCGGGAACGGGACATCGAGCGTCTGGCCGTCTGCCGCGACGAAGGCACCGTCACCGAATACGTCTCGGGCCTCTGTTTCGAGGCGGTGGCCCTGCCCCGCGTACCGCGTCGAGACGTGGGTGAGTGCGAGCCGCTTTGCCCCAGCCTCGGCAGCCAGCGTCGCCGCCTCGCGCGCCGTCGAGTGCCCGGTTCCGGCCGCCCGTTCGGCGCGATCGTCGGCGAACGTGCCGTCGTGGATCAACAGCTCTGCATCCTCGCTGGCTCGCCGGACAGCCTCGACTGGCCGCGTATCGCCCGTGTAGACGACGGTCCGTCCGGGTCGGGGCGGCCCGACGACCTCCTCGGGCTGGATCGTCCGCCCGTTGTGTTCGACTGGCTTGCCGTCGTGGAGTTTGGAGTACTTTGGCCCCGGTGAGATCCCGAGCTTTTCCTCGGCTTTCTGGCGGTCGAATCGGCCCTTGCGGTCGTCCTCTTCGAGGACGTAGCCGATCGACCGTGTGCGATGTTCGGTCTCGATCGCTCGAATCTCGTATTCGTCGGCGTCTAGCACCACGTCCCCTGCCCGATTTTGCGTAATCCGAATGGGGTAGGAGGGACGGTCGCCGGTCGCTCCGATGAGATCCTCCAGTCGGGACCGCGTGCCCTGAGGGGCGTGAATCGCCAGCGGGGCCTCGCGGTCGTTGAAGTCCATCGTCTGTAAGAGGCCCGGGATGCCCAGGACGTGATCGCCGTGGAGGTGGGTGATGAAGATGTGTGCGACGTCGAATCCCGTCCCAAAGTGCATCATCTGGCGCTGAGTCCCCTCACCACAGTCAAAGAGCAGTCGCTCACCGTCTCGGGAGAACATGATCGCCGAGGGGTTACGTTCGGTCGTCGGCACCGCACCGCTGGTCCCAAGGAACGTCACGCGCATTACCCGTCTGTCACCCGTCGACGGCTAAACGCCCTTCGAATCGACCGGGCGGCGACCGCTCGTCTCTTACCGGTTCGGGATTGTCGGCCTCTCACCGTGATGGCGTCGCTAGCATCCGGCCCCCACAGACGGCACAGGCCACGGGCCGGCGCTCGCCTGCTGTCTCCCAACCACACTTGGCACACTCGAACGTGTAGGGGTACTCGTCGCTGTCCTCCTCACCCATCTCACCCACCCCCTGTACTTCCTCCCAAATCAGTGTTGATATCGGCTGTCGATCTCCCCGTGTCCGACTACTTCGTCGATTGGGAAACACACATCTGCCAGTTCTCCCCACGACCGTGACCAATCTGTCTCAGGTCATCTCGACTGGTTCGCTGGATCACTGTGCTGTCCCTGTGCGGTCTGCTCGTCGTCGAATGGACTGCTCCTGAACAGCGACTGTTGTATTCGTAGTCGGATAGTCTTTCATTTTGATTGTAATATCGGAAAGACTCGACGCATCGTCGTCGTTTTGGGGTGCAAATTTGGTGGTATGGCAAAGCCTTTTTACAGCGTGGGTCGTGAGAACTTTTATCGGAGGTGATGTGAACGCACTACACACTCTTACTTGGTATGGCCGACGCGTGCTGCATCCCTGATCCTGTGATCGACTGTCCCTAGCCCCAGCGACCCCTGTCAGCTACTTTCCAGGCCCTAGAATGGCCCACTCCATCGGTGCGGTCGTCACTGTTTGGTCTCTCGATTGTCACTATTCGAGCGCTCCACGGGAGAGGCTTCTATGGCTGTGGCTCACTTCTCATCGAGATGCTCCCGATCGGCTGCTTGGAGGAGCCAATGAGGGGAGCGTTTTTAGGTGTGGTGGTACTTCACACAGGTATGCACTTCGTCATCGTCGGGTTCGGGCGGGTCGGGATGCGTACCGCCAGGGTGCTCCGGGAGGAGGACCACGACGTCACGATCGTCGAGATCGACGCCAAGCGGGCCGAGCGCGCACGCGAGGAGTCCTTCGAGACGGTACTGGGCGACTGCACTGATACGGACACCCTCGACGCAGCGGGCATCGCCGAGGCGGACGCCATCGCCGGGTTGACGGGCGATCTCAACGCTAATTTCGCCGCGTGTATGATCGGTACCGAACACGGTTGTCGGACGGTCCTGCGGATCGATGCGGATTATCGGGAGGAACTGTACGACAACTACGCCAGCGAAGTCGACGAAGTCATCTATCCCGAGCGGCTGGGTGCCGCGGGGGCGAAAACGGCTATGCTCGGCGGTGATTTCGACGTCTTGGCGGACCTCACCGAGCACCTGACCGTCACGTCGATCCGTATCCCGGCGGACTCGCCGGTGGTCGGTGATCGTGTGGTCACGCTCGATCTTCCTGGCTCCGCCCAAATCTACGCCCACGGTCGCAACGACGAACCGATGTCGATTCCGCTGCCCAGAACCACGATCGAACCCGGCGATCGCATCGCGATCACTGCCCCACCCGAGGCTATCGAGGAGATCCGCACCCATCTGACTCCCGCTGTCGACGCCTGAGTGGCTCTCGCTGGCTATTTCACTCACGAACGCGTGGCTGTATCACTGTGTGCCGTTCGGGCCCGTCGAAAACGGGTGGGTGCCCGGGCGCGCTGTGGGAGGATGGGAAAACGACGAGGCCGTCGGTGCGCGCCCATCCTAACTGCCTGGTGGGGCCTACAAAAAACTGCGTCAGACGAGTGCATGACGGCTCGCTGATCCGAGGGCTTTTGCCCGTCAGCACCGACAGGCAGGACATGGACTCCTGGGACGTGTTGTTCGACCGAGCGAAAGACGTCGAGACGTCCGTCGACGCTATCGGCCAGCGGTTGGCGGCCCACCGGGCCGATGACGACGAGTGACCCCACGCGGTTCGTGGCCGACGCCGACGTGTTGGCGGCGGACCTGCTGGTCGGCGGCCAGGCCCGGCAGGCGATGGCACGTATTCGTGCCCACGACTGGCTGACGCTGCTCGCCAGCGACGCTCTCCTCGCCGACGCCGCGGCCCTGATTGCGGACATCGCGGGGCAGTCACTGGCTACTGACTGGCGTGCCCGGATCGAGCGTGAACGCCACTCGGTCACCCATCCGGATGGGGACCATCCGGCCCTGGCATCGGCTGTCGCCGGCGACGCCGGGCACGTCCTCTCTTTCGACGAGCAACTCACTGGCGCACAAGCCGGTGTCGCACTCCGAAGATACACGGTCAGCGTCCGCTCGCCAGCGGCATTCCTGGCTGTGTTCGATGCCCAATCACTGTACGAAGCGACGGTCGGTGGGGACTATCCTGGGCCGGATCGTGATCCGCGACAGTGAGCGGTCGCAACCGAGCCCGACTGCCACGCCGAGTCGCGATTTACGCCGTCGGTTCGGCCGGGGCGCTCACTGCTCGATATCGAGTTCGAACTGTTCGTGTTCGACGGCCGCGTTGAGCACGACGCTCGTGTTTGACTCTTTGATCTCGGGGTCGGTAAGCAGGCTCTTGATCTCGGCGTTCATGTCGTCGGTGTCGGCGAACTTCCCGACCGCGATGATGTCGTGATCGCCCGTCACTTCGTAGACGCTGATCATCTGGTCGAGTTCTTCGAGTCGATCAGTGACTTCGGGCAGGGCGCTTCCTTCGACTTTCAACTGGAGGATCGCCGTGACGTCGTAGCCGATCTCGCCGTAGTCGACCCGCGGTGTGTACCCCTGAATGATTCCCTGTTCTTCGAGATCCGAGAGATGGTTCGAGACCGTCGTGACCGAGACGTCGAGGTCGTCGGCGAGGCTTCGGAGGCTTGCGCGCCCGTCGCTCAGCAGTTCGTTGATGAGCTTGCGGTCGAGATTTTCGTACGTCATTGGCGTCACTGACGGGATCTACCCATTAGAATTTTACGAATATCCAATTCTCGAAGTGACACGGAAGATTTGCGCAGAGCGGCAGTGTTTTTATATCGGGGGTACAGTTCGGGAGTGACGAGAAAGATGACAAACGATCAGCTCACAGACGGCGGGTTGTCCGCCGAGGCCGAGGCAGTGCTCGAAGCGATCGACGAGAAGAACGTCGACTTCCTGCGGTTGCAGTTTACGGACATTCTGGGGACCGTCAAGAACGTCTCGATTACGGCCGACCAGGCCGAGAAAGCCTTCACCGAGGGGATCTACTTCGACGGCTCGTCGATCGACGGGTTCGTCCGGATTCAAGAGTCGGACATGCGCCTCGACCCCGATCCGTCGACCTTTGCCGTCCTGCCGTGGCGGACCAGCGAGGATAGCGCTGCCGCCCGTCTCATCTGTGATGTGATCAACACCTCGACTGGCGAACCCTTCGAGGGCGATCCGCGTGGCATTCTCAAGACGGCCATCGACCGCGCAAACGAGATGGGTTACGAGGTCAACGTCGCCCCCGAACCCGAGTTCTTCCTCTTCGAAGAGAACGAGGACGGTCGTGCGACCACGAAGACCAACGACGTCGGCGGGTACTTCGACCTCGCGCCCAAGGACCTCGCAAGCGACGTCCGCCGGGACATCATCTTCGGCTTAGAGGACATGGGCTTCGACATCGAGGCCTCTCACCACGAGGTCGCCGAGGGCCAACACGAGATCAACTTCACCTACGACGACGCCCTCTCGACGGCCGATAACGTCGCCACCTTCCGGTCGGTCGTCCGCGCCATCGCGGCCGAACACGACCTCCACGCCACGTTCATGCCCAAGCCGATCCCGAAAATCAACGGCTCGGGGATGCACACCCACATCTCACTGTTCACCGCCGAGGGCGAGAACGCCTTCCACGACGGTGACGACGAGTTCGACCTCAGCGGGACGGCAAAGCAGTTCCTCGCGGGTATCCTCGACCACGCGCCCGCGATCACCGCCGTCACGAACCCGACCGTCAACAGCTACAAGCGCCTGGTCCCAGGCTACGAGGCACCCGTCTACGTCGCCTGGTCCGATCGGAACCGCTCGGCGCTGATCCGCAAGCCCGCCGCGCGCGTCCCCGCCGCCAGCCGGATCGAGGCCCGTTTCCCCGATCCGTCCTCGAACCCGTACCTGGCCTTTGCGGCGCTTATCCACGCTGGCCTGGATGGGATCGAGAACGGAATCGACTGCCCCGATCCAGTCCGGGAGAACATCTACGAGTTCGACGAGGCCAAACGCGAGGAGTACGGCATCAACACGCTGCCCGAGAACCTCGGCGAAGCGCTCGACGCCCTCGAAGACGACGAGGTTATTCTCGACGCGCTTGGCCCCCACACCAGCGAGAAGTTCCTCCAGGCCAAACGCCAGGAGTACAAGGACTACCTGGTCGACGTCTCCGAGTGGGAACTCGATCGCTACCTCGAGACGTTCTGAGACGAGCCACCGGATCGCTTTTTACTCGTTTTTGCGGTCGTTGCCGACGGCAAGCGGCGCGGCGACGACGGCGACCCCGCCACCGGCGGCGAGCAGCGTCAGCGCGACCTGGGACAGTTCGAGCCGGAGTGCGAACAGCCCTATCACTGCGAGCCCGCCGCCGATTGCGATGGCGCTCGTCCGATAGCTCGGCCGGCCAGCCCCCAGCAGTTCCCAGCCGACGAACCCACCGAGGGCGAATCCAGCGGCGAACAATCCATCGGTGTCGAGTGCGACAAACAGTGGGCTCGTTGTGCCGATCACGCCCGCCAGCGCGAAGGTGCGTCGGGGCGTCCCTGCCACTCTGGTCGCGACGGCGAGGTAGGTCAGGCCCAGGCCAATGCCGACACTCACTTCGAGCGGTCGGTGGACTCCCAGAGCGACCCGTGAGGCAGCGATCGCGACGATCGCGCCTCCGGCCACCAGGAGCGGTCGTCGATCGTCGTCGGCAAACACCCACGCCAGGCCGCCCCAGCCGACGGCCGCGCCCGTGGCGTGGCCACTCGGGAAGGCGTACCCGCCAGGGCCGACGACCCAGGTGTAGATCGATTCGACGACAGGCCCCATCCCCTCACTGCCGGGCAGGGTGGAAGCGCCCCCCGGGCGAGTGATTGCGAGCCCTGTCTTGAGGGCGGCCGTCAACGCGAGAGCGCCGGCGATCAGCCCCAGAAGCATTGCTTCCCGCGTGCGGTCGCGCCCACCGCTACGGAGTCGGCCACCGAACAGGTACGCGGCGATGCCGATGCTCACAACCACCAGCGGGTCCCCGAGCAGCGTCACACCGGCGACGGCGAGCCACGCCGCCGAGATCGGATCGATCACGGATCAATCGCGCCAGTCACGAATTCGATCCAGGAGGCGACCTGGCGCGCCTACGATTTTGGTCGCCACGCCGATCAGCACCATCAGCGCGTACAGGCCGAGTGTCGACAACCAGATCACCAGCATCGCCAGGATTGCCCAGCCGCCGCCCAGGAAGTAGAAGGCCCCGAGCGTCATGACTGTCCCGTACAGCAAGACGAGGTACGGTCCCCAGCCGTGGGCGTGACCCCGACGGACGCGCCGGCGGACGTACCGCTCGAGGTCGCTTTCGAAGTCATCTCGATCGACCGTCCGGTCGTCGATCTCGGCTTCGAGGCGCTCGATCTCGGCGCGTAACTGTTCGACCTCCGCGTGCTGGTCGGCCTCAGTCTGGCCGCTGCCCTCCCGATCCAGCGCGTCGGTCCCGTCGCCCGCCCCGTCTCTCCCGGTCATTGTCGGGTCTCTCCCGGACGTGTGAGGCGATCGAAGTTGTAATTGCCGGTCTGGCCCCGCAAGGACGGCGTTGACGACGCCCCCAAGCAGGAGGACACTTGCCCCAACGTACAGCCAGGTGACAAACAGCAGTGCGCCGCCAACCACGCCGTAGACGTCGAACTGGCCGGCATTCGCGGCGTAGACCCGAAAGACGACACTCAATACCGTCCACCCGACGGCGGCCGTGATCGCCCCCGGGGCTGCTTCGCGGAGCCCGACTGACGTGGCTGGGAGGACGATGTACACCGGCAACAACAGGCCCGATAACGCGACAACGACCGCACTCGTCTGGGCGAACCCGGCGAAGGCGATACCCGCCTCCGAGAGGAGGACTGTGCCAGTGACGACGGTCCCCACGCCGATCCCCAGCGCGAGTAACGCGAGACTTGCCCTCCGCAACTGGCCGCGGAACGTTTCCTCGTCGGCGGTGCCATAGATCGTTCCGAACGCTATCGTGAGACCGCGAAAGACACGCAACCCACTCCAGGCCAGCACGCCGACCCCGACGATGGTCGCACTGGTTCGACCGCTCTCACTGACGAAGGCTTCCTGGAGCAACTGACGGCCACTGGGCGAGAGTGCCCCGCTGACCGTACCGATGACCTGCTGGGCGATCGCATCGCCACCAAGCAGCGAGCCGACGGCCACGACCAGCAAGACAAGCGGGAACACCGAGACGAACGCGTAATACGCCGTCCCCGCCGCCAGAAAAGATAGTCGAGTCTCCCGAACGGTAGTGACGATCTCCCGGGTCGTCCCGATCAATTCACGTCCCTGTCGTTGCATGGGCGTTGCTCCACCCGGCCACGACAAAACCGCTTGGCTGGTTTCTCGCTGTCTGTCCGCTGGGCGGGGCTGCAACTTACCGTATCTCTCCTGGAGCGAAAACTGATTACGTCAGGCTCCCGCAACTGATGGTATGAACCAGCGACTGGTCTGGCGCATTCGCCAGGTCACCGGTGCGGGCTTTACCGGCGGCCTCCTGTTGGTCGGATGCGGACTCGCGGGACTTCCCGGGTCGCTGCCGCTTTCGATCGCCCTGATCGGCAGTGGCCTCGCCGGCACGGCACTGCGCCATCGTCTCTATGGCCTGCTGGACAATCGAGCGTTCGAGGCATATCTTACCGCCCTTCCCGCCGGCCCACTGGTTGCTGGCCTCGTCCTGTTGGTCTTTGCCGGGGCGTCGCCGGGTGAACTCCAGACGCTTGGCGGCGTCGTTGGCCTCCTCGCGCTGCTCAATCACCTCTTGCGCCCGATCTACGGCCTGCTCTCTCTCGTCGTCACTCGCCTCTCGGGTGCGCTGGCCTGACGCTTCTGCCCCGTTCCACGTCGCCGCCTACAGCTTTGCCGTTGCCGTCCGAATCGCTTCGACGTCGGCATCCGTTTTGAACGTCGTCCCGCCGTAGTGGGTGCGGCTGGCGTCGTAGCCCCCCTCCCGGAGCGCGGCGAGAAAGTCGTCCATGGCCATCGCCGACCGGTCCCAGCGCTTACAGAGACGGTGTTGATCGTAGTGGGTCGGTTCGTCCAACTCTGCCGAGAGCGTTTCGAGGAGCGTTCCTGCACGGTCGCGGCTCTCCATCGTCTCTTCGAGGTGTGTTTCGACCGTATCGAGGAAGCCGGACTCGTGGGTCGACCCGAGCCACAGCGGCCCGGCTGTCTGGAGGTGCTCACCGCAGTGGGGACAACTCTCTGGCGGGTCGGCGACGAGTCCATCGGCCGTCGAGCGATACAGACAATGCTGGCAGTGGTGGACGTGGCCGAGTCCCGCGATCGCATCGTCGGCGACCTGTGCGCCGTAGTCGAACTCGAGGTAGGTCCGCACGTAGTGATCGCTCGCGTGAGTGAGGATCGGCCGGGCCGCAACGTCGTAGCGTGCGGCGGTCCGCACCAGCGCGCCCAGGAGCATCCGGACCGCCATCTCGCCGTGGTACTCGGTGTTTCGCGGGACCGCGCTGTAAGACCGGACGCCACTGTTGAAGTGAGCCCCACACAGGGGCGCGAGGTCGGTCGCCGTCACCGCGAGTAGGCGACTCGCGCTGTTGACCGCGGCGTCGGCAAACGGGATCGGCGTCCCGAACGGGTCCAGATCCACGACGTCGAACTGTCGTTCGTGCATGAGTGCGTTTGCGTTCCGGTGGACGACGTCGCCATCGAGGTCGTTGCTAGCGAGATTTGCCCGGCAGCGCTCGACAGCATCGTGATCGACGTCACACAGTGTCGTCTCGAAGTCGTTTGCGGCCGCCCGCACGCCGCGGATGCCACTTGCCGCCGTCGCATCGAGATAGGTCTCGACGGGGTGCTCGTCGCGAGCGTCGATCCGTTCGCGGTAGGCTTTGAGTGTGGCGACCGTCAGGTCTCGATTCAACTCCTGGTCGGGATTGAAAAAGACGGCATCGCCGACACCTGCCTCGGCCTGCTCGGGGACATCGACGGTTACCCGTCCCTCCGTGACACGCATATCCTCGCTGGGCCGGCCGTGAGGAAAAGCCCCTCGCTCTTGGCCATCCTCGAGTGCCCAACTGGCCACCGCTCTGCCAGGCCTGTCGTCACCCGTCGGGCGTATCGCCTTTTATACCATCTGTGATCATAAGTACTGCGAGGGTGCTCGTCGCGCCAGCATCTACAATATAAAAATGTTGGGGACGGGACGACGACGGACCGATCGTTGGCCCGAGAGGCTATCGTCCGGTCGGTGGCGCGAATCTCGTCCCAGAGTGCATGCTGTGCCACTTTTCACTACCGCTCTGTGAGTATAAACACGGCAATCGCTGCGTTCAACCGCTTGCCGGAGAGCCGATCGGCCCTGTGCTCCCGCATTTTATATGTCATGATCGACCCCCTCCATTTATAACTATATAGAGTATATAAGTATGTGATGTCGCACGACACGACCAGGCGGACGTTCCTGCAAGGGATCGGCGCGACTGTAGCGACCGCGGGTATCGCCGGAACGGCGAGTGCGTACGAGCCTCGTTCGGCGACGCGGTTTGCACAGTTCAACATCGAGGATCTCACAACGTCGCAGGTTCAAGAAGAAGAGACTAGTTTCTACGAAGACAGCTCCGGCGACGAGCAGGCAGCTGCGGCCGCAGAACTCATTCAAGAGATCCGGCCGGACGTCCTCGTCATCAACGAGCTGACAAACAACATTCAGCAGGGCAAGAAGACGGACAAGACGAACATCCGGGCGTTCATCGACAACTACCTCCGCGTGCCACAGCGGGACGATCTGGACCCGATTCCGTTCCCGTACACCTTCCAGCCACCGGTCAACACCGGCGTCCTCCCCGAGGAGGATTACGACTTCAACAAGGACGGGAGTGCGGGCGAGCGGCCCGGCGACGCCTACGGGTTCGGGTTCTACCCCGGCCAGTACGGCATGGCGATCGCCAGTCAGTATCCCATCCTGGAATCCGATATCAGAACCTTCCAGGAGTTCCTCTGGGCGGACATGCCCAACAACCTGATGCCCCTCGACGACGGCTCGATGGACCTCGACGAGGACGGCATCTACCTGACTCCGGAGGAGACAGACGCGTTCCGTCTCTCCTCGAAGACTCACGCCGACATTCCGGTTCGCGTAGACGGCGAGCCCGTTCACGTCCTCACGTCTCACCCGACCCCGCCACAGTACGACGGGCCGAACAACTTCAACGGCCGCTGGAACCACGACGAAGTCCGGTT
Source organism: Halorhabdus sp. CUG00001 (assembly GCF_009797925.1). NCBI lineage: Archaea > Methanobacteriati > Methanobacteriota > Halobacteria > Halobacteriales > Haloarculaceae > Halorhabdus > Halorhabdus sp. CUG00001. The sequence continues at coordinate 1,821,907 of NZ_VOLB01000001.1, read as the reverse complement.
CTGGGCGGATTACGTCGCCAACGCCGAGTACATCTACGACGACGACGGCAACGAGGGCGGACTCGACGACGATCGCTACGTCCTCATGGGCGATCAAAACGCCGCGGTCATGGGCGAACGCATCCTGAAGCCGGCCCACGCGTTCTTCCGGGAGAACAAGGACTTCTACACGGACGAACTCCCGAGCAGTCCCGGCGGCGAGAACCTCGGCAAGCCGCATGCGACCCGGATTCGCGGGCCGCGACCTGGCCAGGCCGGTGATGGCGATACCGTCGTCGGCCAACTGGATCGCGTGCTGCCCTCTCCCGCCCTCTCCTACGAGGATGGCGGCGTCGTCTGGCCCAAACCGAGCGATAGCCGGATCGAGACGGTCCGAGCCGCGTCCGACCACCGTATGGTCTGGGCCGATCTCGAATCCCCGTCCCAGTCGTCCGGTGTCAGCGAACTGCTCGCAGCGCTCCGATCGGATTCGTCGTCTGCGGACTAGCCTCGACGCGTTGTCGGCCCCAGCGGGCCGAGCGCCGTCCCCTCCGCCTTGAACTGCCGGTCCCGGCGGGTTGACGTTCACCGCTCTTTTTCGGGCGGGGTTGTGATTCGATCTTCGTTGCTGTGTCCCGAACACTGCGTGCACCGAACCTGTTTTGCCCGACGCCATCCAAACGGAACCAGTGACTGGCCTCGAAGAGTGGCAAGCGGCTCTCGCTGAAGCGGGCGAACTCACCGCCGACGTCGTCGACCGTATCACTACTGTCCACGACTCCCGTGGCGTCCGGGCCATCGAGGCTGTCGCCGAGGATCGCGTCAAGGAATACGAGGACTTCACGGTTGTCGTCGGCCACAGCGACGAATACGTCATCGAGGGCGGCGGCTGTACCTGCGAGGACGCCGCTTACAATCTGGATCCCGACGATCCGACCGCCCTCTGCTGGCACGTTTTGGCGGTCAAGATCGCCCGGGAGATCGACGCTGTCGACCACCACGACATGTACTACTCTGACGTCCGGGATTTCGTGTGACGGCCGGTTAGTCTCGTCGCCGGCGATCGAAAGCTGGCATTTGCTAACTGTACCCATGATTTAATGGTTCAGGATTCCAAGACCGGGTACAATCATGGAGTCGCGGGACGAGATCGTCGTGTTGCACGTCGACGACGGGTCCGCGTTCGTCGAGACGGCCAGCCAGTTGCTCGCCCGTGAGGACGAGCGCCTCGTCGTCGAAACCGCGACCAGTGCTGCCGCGGCCCTGGACGTACTGGCGGAGATCGATGTCGATTGCATCGTCAGCGACTACGAGATGCCCGACTGTGACGGGATCGCGTTCCTCGAAGCCGTTCGTGCTGAGTACGATGACCTGCCGTTTATCCTCTTTACGGGCAAAGGGAGCGAGGAGATCGCCAGCGATGCCATCTCTGCTGGCGTGACCGACTATCTCCAGAAGGGGGCAGGCACGAGCCAGTACGCCGTCCTGGCCAATCGGGTCACGAACGCGGTCGCGACCGCCCGCAGTCGGGACCGGGCGGCGACGATGCACCGGATGCAGAAAGTCCTCCGGGACGTCAACCAGCGTCTCGTCCGCGCTGAAAGTCGGGCTCAGATCGAAGCGGACGTGTGTACAGTTATCAGCCGGATCGAGCCCTACGGACTGGTCTGGATTGGCGCGCCTGCGGGCGGCATCGTCACGGTCCGCGCGAGTGCCGGTCCCGCAACCGACTATCTGGATGCACTCACTGTCGAGATCGATGATGCCGCTCCCGCGGTGGAACCGACTGCACAAGCTCTCGGCGGGGCCACGTCGGTCGTGGTCCAGTCGATCCCGGACGATCCCGCCCCGGAGTCCTGGGAAGCCCTCGCCCGTGAGCACGGCCTCCGAGGTGTCGTCACCGTACCACTCGTTCACGACGGCCGGCAGTTCGGGGCCTTGAGTGTCTACAGCGACCAGCCGGCGTTTTTCGATCAGCGGGAACACTCTCTGCTGGCCGAACTGGGCGAAGACGTCGCACACGCGATCCATCGGGCCGAAAACGAGCGGGAATTGCGAGACAAACAGGCCGATCTGCGCGTCTACGAGCGGGCCGTCGCGTCTTCGAGTGATCTACTGGCCGGGATCGATACCGACTATACGCTCATTTTCGCCAACGAGCGCTACCGGGAATTTCACGGCATTTCCGAGGATGCCGTCGGCGAGATCCCGCTGCCCGACGCCTTAGGCGAGGTCTGGTCCGAGCAAATCAAAGCACGCGAGGATCGCGTTCTCGATGGTGCGATTCTCAACTACGAAGTGACGCGGACGGGCCCGGACGGTGACGAACGGACCTTTTCGGTCCGCGATTATCCACTGAAAGACCGCGACGGTACGATCCTCGGGGTCGTCGGGGCGATGCGGGACATCACACCGCGAAAGATCGCCGAGCGGGAACTCAAACGCTACAAGGAACGGTACGATCTCGCCGTCGAGGCGGCTGAAATCGGCATCTGGGATTGGGATATTCGGACCGACGAGGTCCAATTCAACGAGCAGTGGGCGACGATGCTTGGGTATTCGATAGCGGAGATCGACGACACCCTCGACGCCTGGGAACAGCGCGTCCATCCGGAAGATCTCCCCGACGTCACGGCCGCCTTGGACGCTCATCTGGCCGGTGAGACCGACCGCTACGAGAGTGAACATCGCATGCGAACGGCCGGCGGGGCCTGGAAGTGGGTCCAGGACATCGGTCGGGTGACTCGCCGCGACGAGGACGGCGACCCGCTCCGTGCTGTCGGGGTGCACATCGACGTCGACGATCGCGTCGGGTGAGCCTCTCAGACCAACACGTCGACCGCGTACCCGTTCTCGCGAAGTGTCCCGAGCAGCGTTTCGACGTGCTCCGGGCCGCGCGTTTCGATGTCGAGATCGACGACCGTATCGTCCATCGCGATGTCACGCGAGGCGCGGTCGTGCTCGATGGCGTAGATGTTGCCTTGCTGGGCGGAGATGATTTCGACGAGATCCTCCAAGGCCCCGGGGTGATCCTCGAGGACGGTCCGGATCCGGAGGTACCGGCCCGTCTCGATCAACCCGCGCATGATCATCGTCGTCAGGACGTTCAGGTCGACGTTCCCACCGGACAACACCGGGACGATCGTCTCGCCGGCCTCGTATTCGAAGGCGTTCTCGAACAGGGCAGCGACGGGCACCGCCCCGCCGCCTTCGACGAGTGTCTTCGTTCGCTCTAGCAGCTTCGTCACCGCGACGGCGATCGCCGAGTCCGGGACGGTGACCACCTCGTCGACCCGCCGTTGGATCACCTCGAACGTTCGCTCGCCGACCTTCCGGGTCGCGATGCCGTCCGCGATCGTGTCGACGCCCTCGCGCTCGACGATCTCGCCCGCTGCCAGCGACTGCGGGAGGCTGGCCGCACCCTCGGCCTGGACGCCGATGACGCGGACGTCCTCTGAGAGGCCTTTCAGCGCGGTCGCGACGCCGCTGATCAGTCCCCCGCCGCCGACCGCGACGACCACCGTGTCCACCTCGGGACAGTCTTCTTCGATCTCCAGGCCGAGAGTTCCCTGGCCGGCCATCACCATCTCGTCGTCGAAGGCAGGGACGTACGTTCGATCTTCTGCGTCGGCGATCTCGTGGGCGTGTTCGGCTGCCGCGTCGTAGTCCTCGCCGTGGAGGACGACGTTGCCCCCGTAGCTGCGGGTGGCTTTGACTTTCGCGACGGGTGCACGCTCGGGCATGACGATCGTCGAATCGACCCCCATCTGGCTGGCTGCGAGTGCAACACCTTGGGCGTGGTTGCCGGCGCTGGCCGCGACGACACCGGCGTCTTGCTGGGCTTCGGTGAGTGTTGCGATCCGGTTGGTCGCGCCACGGATCTTGAACGAGCCGGTCCGCTGGACGGTCTCGTATTTCAAGTGTACGTCCGCGCCCGTCATCTCGGAAAACGAGTACGACCGCTCTAGGGGCGTGTGTCTGGCTGTCCGGGTGACCCGATCGCGGGCCGCCAGGACGTCCTCGCGGGTGAGCATATCTGCACTTCCGACTGGACGCCAGTAAGGGTAGGGGAAGAGAGCGTGTGACTGCACTCGAAGCGGGTGGTGGAGAGTACTTAAATCTCGTGGTAGCGTGATGGGCGTAAAATCGCAGGACTCAAAGCGGTTAGAGGAGCAGTCTGACGGGTGACCGACGGACGTCCGGTTACTTCAATAGAATCTCCGGCGGTCGTACCGAGACAGCGATCATCCGCTCGTGACAACGTGATCCGTTCGTGGTGCGTCCCAGTCGCCGGTCGTGTCTTCGTGTCAGCGTGACCCGATCGATCACTCTCCCAGCCACCGTCGGTTCGGTCCCTCTCTCGCTGTGAGCAGGCGTGTGGCTCTCATTTCTGGGTTGTGTCTCGACATCTGCAGTGTCCGCGTTGAACCGCTAATTGACCAGTGTCGTGTATTCGAGGTCTCCGTCGTCGTCGATCCCGATTTGGCTCTCGACGAATCCCGGATACAGCGTTACGTTCTCGTCGATCGACTGGCCGTCCAGCGCCGCCTGCACCCGGTAGGTCGTCTCCGGTCCCTGGAGGGTCACGATCGTCTGCTCGGCGTCGGCCTCGACCGTGACTGTCTCGTTGAAAAGGACGGCCGACTCGTTGGTGACAGAAACGCGCAGTGTGTGACGCTCGTCGTCATTGTTGGTGAGGACGACTGGGGCATCGTCACCATCCAGGATCGTCGTGGGTTCGCTCGTCGTCGTTGCCGTCTCCGTTGTAGCTGGGGTCGCTGTCGGGGCTGCTGTCGTCGGCGTCGCGGTCGGCGTTGCGGTTGTAGTGGCGGTTGGCGTTTGGGTCGTCGGCGCACTCGTCGTCGCACAGCCTGCTATCGCGACGATACCGACGACCACAAGCAGGGGGACAAGGCGGCTCGACATACCGATCACTGGCCATCAATGTGGTATATGTTTTTGGGCGAACGGGAATCGTCGAGCGCATCGATAACACAAACCGGCCGTTGAGTCTTCTGAAAGCACTTTTCAGTGGCCCCGGTAGGGACGCCCATGAACCGACGAACGTTCCTGGCACTGTGTGGAACGGGGGCCCTCGGCACTGCCGGCTGCTTGTCCACGGCGAGCGACGACGGTCACTCGCCAAGCGAGACCCGACAGCAGCCTGGAACGACAGCGGCGTCCCCGACCGGCATCGACTCCAATGGCCCCGACGAAACCGCGACACCGACGAAGGAAGACATCGAGACGAGCACCCGGACTGGGACCGAAACGACGCAGACGTCACCCGTCACCGTCGAGTACGACGTTCGAGCCGGCGACGTTCCCGATACCGTGCAATCTCTCGACGTGACTCTCCAGGTGGTTTTCCTCAGCGACGCTGGGGAGATGACGGCCTGTTTGCGGGAAACCTACACGGGACCGTACAAGCCGACGCCAACGCCGATTCCGACGCCAACCCAGGACGCCTGCCATCGGTCAGACCCGTTCACGATCGACCTCACCGAGATCGAGTCCGGGTACTCGATCGGTCCACTCAGTGCGCCCGGTTCGTTCGCGGCGGGCCACGCCCTGATCGTCACCGAGGTGACCGCGACGGACCAGGACGGCGAGGCCGTCCCGATCAAAGGGACCGGGGGCCACCGTGCCGCCGTCGTCGAGGAGCGACCAGACGGTCCGTACCAGGTCGAACTCGGCGTCACGGCAGGCCCGGACGAAGCTGAGTACGCCTACGAACTCGTTTCGACCTTGCTCGAACCGACGAACTGACGGACTAGAATCCAAACTTGTCGAGCGATTCGGCGCCGAGCCTACCGCTCGTCGATCCGGACGAATGCCTGATCGTCGGGACCGACGTAACGGGCTCGCGGGCGGATGAGGCGGTTTTCGTCCTGGTATTCGAGGACGTGGGCGACCCAGCCGCCGACGCGACTCATCGCGAAGATGGGCGTGTAGATGTCGACCTGGCCGATTTGGACGGCATCGATCCGTAGCCAATTCGAATACGGCGCGTGTCGCTCCGCTGAACAGATCGAAGGAAAGCTACTCGTCGAGTTCGTCGAAGAGAGTCCGATCCTCGTCGATAATACGACGAACCCGAGCACGGAGATCGTCCGAGTTGTCGTCCGATAGTTCTTTCCGGCACATCGATTCGTCTTCCGGATTCTCGGATCGATCTCTCTCGCTATTCCCCACGCTTGTCGATCCGAACGAATGCCTGATCGTCGGGGCCGACGTAGCGTGCCCGCGGCCGGATGAGGCGGTTTTCGTCCTGGTATTCGAGGACGTGGGCGACCCAGCCGCCGACGCGACTCATTGCAAAGATGGGCGTGTAGATGTCGATCGGGATGCCCATCTGGTAGTACATCGACGCCGAGTAGAAGTCGACGTTCGGCGCGATGCCCGTCTCTTTGTCCATGAACTCCTCGATGGCCCGGCTATAGGAGTACCACTTGAACTCGTCTGCGGCCTTGCCCAGGGCCTTGGATTTCGCGCCGAGGATCTTCGCCCGGGGATCCTTGACGCTGTAGACGCGGTGGCCAAAGCCGGGGATGCGCTCGCCGCCCTCGATGGCCTCCCGAGCCCACTCGACGGCCGTCAGCTCGTGCTCGTCGATTTCGAGCAGCGTGTGCATCACGTTCTGGTTGGCACCGCCGTGTAGATCCCCCTTCAGCGCGCCGATGGCGCTGGTGACCGAGCTGTGCAGGTCAGACAGCGTCGAGGCGGTCACCATCGCGGCGAAGGTCGAGGCGTTGATGCCGTGGTCGGCGTGGACGACCAGGGCCATGTCGAAGATGTCCGCGAGCGTCTGGTCGGGTTCCTCACCGTTGAGCATGTACAGGAAGTTCGCCGCGTGGCCCAGGTCCTCTCGGGGCGGGACGTACTCCTCGCCGTCACGGAAGCGCTTGTAGGCGGCGACGATCGTCGGCATCTTGGCCGTAATTCGCCGCCCCTTCCGCTGGGTGATCTCGCCGTTGCCCCCCTCCCCGGTCGAGTCCTCGGGATCGTAGGCCGACAGCATCGAGACGGCCGTCCGGAGAGCGGCCATCGGGTTCTCCTCGGCGGCCGCCAGCTCCCGGATCGTCGAGAGGACGGCCTCGTCGACCTCGCGTTCGTTTGCCATCCGCTCTTGGAAGTCCGCCAGTTCCGATTCGGTCGGCAACTGCCCTTCCCAGAGCAAGTACAGTACCTCCTCGAAACTGGCGTTTCTGGCGAGGTCCTCGATGGCGTACCCCCGGTAGACGAGTCGGCCCGCGTCGCCGTCGATGTCACTCAATGTCGACTCGGCGACCAGCACGCCCTCTAGTCCCTTCCGGAGCTCCTCAGGCATACCCTATACTGCTTTCCGTCAAGGAAAAGCATTATCGTTTCCCGGTCTCGTCTGCCGGCGTCTCCTGTTTTTGGTCCGTTTACTGGTCGAATGGCGCCGTTTCGGGTCTGTCGCTGGACGTTCGTCTCTCTTGGCGAGTGGTATGGTACCAATAACCGATCCCGGTCGACGCCGGGCAATCCTTTTGGCCCGTGGCGCTGAACCGATACTGAATGTCGCCCGACGAGGCTGTCAGCTACGAGCCGGTCAGTGTCAAGGCAGTGCTGGCGGAGATGAAAGACACTGCCGAGCTGTTGATCGATCTGTCGTATTCGGCCGTCCTGTTGGGGAGTGACGATATCGCCGAGGAAGTGCTCGTCTTAGAAGAGCGCATGGACGTCTTGCACCTGCAGGCACGGATGAGTCTCCTCATGGCCGCCCGCAACCCGTCCGATGCCGAGGCGCTCGCCCCGGTGCTTGGGGTCGTCGGGGCTGCCGAGAAGATCAGCGACGCCGCGGGCGACATCGCCAAGGTCGTCCTCGAAGACGTCGGCCTGCCGCCGGCGATGCGAGCGACGCTTCCGGAGGCCGTCGAGACGCTGGTGCGGGCAACCGTCACAGATGGGTCGTCTTACGCCGGCCGGTCCCTCGGTGATCTCAACCTCGAAACCGCCACTGGGGTCCGCGTGATCGCAATTCGTCGCCAGGGCGAGTGGCTGTTGAATCCCGACGCGACGACGGCACTCGAAACCGGGGATGTCCTCCTGGTGCGCGGGCCGGACGACGGGATCGCCGATGTCTACGCGGTTGCGACCGGTGAAGACTACGAGCCGCCGGCCGCCCCCGAACCGGCCATCGAGGACCTCGAACGGGCGGTCGACTCGATCGTCCTCATGAAGAACATGAGCGAACTCGCCGTCGACCTCGCTTATGGGGCCGTGCTGTTCGACAGCGAGGCCGTCGCCGAGGAGGTCCTCGAACTCGAAGCGGAAGTCGACGCCCTCCAGTCCCGGTTTGAAGCCTGGACGCTCCGGGCGGCCGGCCGGGTCGAGGAGCCGATCAGCCTCCGGGGGATGGTCCGCCTCGCCAACGCGACGGAGGTGATCTCGGATGCCGCCCTGGAGATCAGTGAAGGTGTCCTCCGGGGATTGGGGACCCACCCTGTGGTCGCGGCCGCCGTCGAGGAGAGTGACGAAGTGATCGTCCGGGAGGCCGTCGACGCCGACAGCCAACTCGACGGCGTCACGCTCGGTGAGCGGGAACTCAAGACCGAGACGGGGATGCGCGTCATCGCCGTCCGCCGGCCTCGCGACCAGCCGACTGGCAAACACGGGTCCGAGTGGGAACTCTCGCCTGGGCCGACGACGGAGGTCAACGCGGGTGACGTCCTCATCGCCAAGGGCACCCGCAGCGGTGCCGAGCGGCTGGCGACCCTCTTGGACGGTGCTTGAGCGGCGGTGGGTGTCGACTGGGCGCCGTCACCGGCGATCCGGCGGGCCGTCCTCGGCGGCCAGTTTGTACGCTTCAGCCCCGACCAGCACCGTCGTTACGACCGCGCCCACGCTCAGTGCCAGGACGACCAGGAGCGTCACGTACAGCGCTCGCGTCACGAGCGAGCCCGCCCGGAGGACAAACAGCACGTAGAGACCAACGGCGAAGGCCATACCCGCCCCGAAGCCGAGCTTCGCGTGTTCTTGGACCCGGAGTGCACGGACCAGTCGTCTACGGCCGTTCGATGCCTCGGACACGGGTCGACTTGGCGCGGGACCGTCAAGAACTCCCCGGACCAGCGATCCGGCCGGCTGCTGGGAACGGTGCCGGCCGTGGTGCCGCCGCGACACCGCCGTGTGCCTTTCCGGCACGCTTGACCCACATCGAACTGCTAAAGACGGTGGCCCCGTCCAGTACGCACAATGACGAGTCTGGGGACGGCGACCGCCGCGCCCGGCGAGATCGCCACCGGACGAATGCACGTCGGAGAGACCCGCGATGGGAGTGCGGTCGGCCTGCCGGTCGCCGTCGTCAACGGCCGCGAGGACGGCAAGACCTTGTACGTCCAGGCGGTCAGCGATGGCGACGAACTCAACGGCGCAGGCGTCCTCACACGGCTCGTGCCGACACTCGATCCCGACGCGATCAGTGGCACGATCTTGCTCGTCGGGATCGTCAACTACCACGGGTTCCAGGTCGCCGAACATCGCAATCCCATCGACGACACGAAGCTGAACCGGGCCTACCCCGGCGAGGAAGCCGGTACCACCAGCGAGCGCCTCGCCGCGGCGACCTTCGCGGCTGCCTCCCGGGCCGATCTCGTGCTCGACCTGCATCAGGGCTCGACCAGTCGGATGATCGACGAGACCCGGATCCGGTGTGGCACACGCCACCGTCTTCACGAGGCGTGTCTCGAACTCGCGAAAGCCTTCGGCTGTGGGCACGTCCTCGACCAGAAGGGGCCAGACGGCCAGCTCGCCCGGGCCGCGCCCGACGAGGGCATCCCGACGATCGATCCCGAACTCGGCGGGGCCGTCGGCTGGGACGAGGGCTCGATCCAGGTGGGGGTCGAGGGCGTCCGGAACGTGCTCAGACACTACGGCTTCCTCGACGGAACGGCCCCGATGGAGACCCAGACCCGCGCCAGTGGCTTCGACCAGTACGGTGCACCGGCTGGGGGGCTGGTTCATTTCGAACCCGACCTGGGCGAGCGCGTCGCGGCCGGCGATCACCTCTTTTCGGTGACGGACGTCTTCGGGACCGTCAAAGAGCGTATCAGCGCCGACTCCGACGGTATCTTCTGGCGGACACGCCGGCTCCCGCAGGTCGCGACCGGCGAGTACGTCTGCTCGGTCGGGACCACTATCGATTCGTACTGACCGTCGAGTATCGCCCGATGCCACACCGTCGTATCGACGTCCCGTCACCGACACCACTGGCACTCTGGCGGGTGAGACACGATCGTTCGGGGCTCTATCATCGAACGCACGGTGCTGGCTTCGTCGTCACCCGCTCCCTAGAGCGTTCACTCCGACGCTGAGTCGAGTGTGTTGTTGCGTGTCCATGGGGCGTGATCGGTCGGTGGCACCTTCGATAGCGACACGATCTTCCGGGGAACAAGGGGTATTACGGGACTCTCCCTTACTCCCCCTATGCGAACGTCTTCGAAACGCAGGCTCTCTATCCTCCTGGCTGCCAGTCTCGCGGCGGTCCTCTCGGCTGTGCCGGTCAGTGCCCACGTCGAGTACGTCACCGGCGACGAGGGCACTGGGAACGCCGCTGAACTGTTCACCGCTGTCTTCACCGATCCGGGCAGTCTCGTGTTGCTCACCGGCGGTGCGATCGGTGCGCTCGCGCTGGTCGCGGGGTATCTCCGCTTCGCCAGCGTCGTTCCGGACATTGCCGTCGCCAGCAAGGCCCTCCAGTCCTACCGGCCCTATCTCCCCTGGATGCTCCGGCTGTCGGTCGGCCTCCCGCTGGTGGGCGCTGGCTTTGCCGGCTACCTGTTCACGCCGAGTCTCCCCGTCGAAGCCCGACTCTTGCAGGTCGCGATCGGCTTCCTGCTGTTGTTCGGGTTAGCGACCCGCGTGGTCGCGGCGATCGGGCTGGTCGTCTATCTCGGCTTGCTCGCCACCGATGCCACGCTCTTGCTCGCCAGCGAGTACATCGCGGGCTTTCTGGGTATCATGATCGTCGGGGCCGGCCAGCCCAGCGCCGATATGCTCATCCGGCGGCTGGTCGTCACTGATGGCACCCTCGCCAGCCGCGGCCGCGGCCTGCCGACGCCGGCCGAACTCGCCGGCCGGGTCGGGATCGACGAGTGGCCCCTCGCCCCCTTGCTCCGGCTGTTCGTCGGGGCGAACTTCCTGTATCTGGGTGTGACCCAAAAGTGGTTCAACCCTGCAAGCGCCCTCGCGGTCGTCGAGAAGTACGAACTGACCCGGGTCGTCCCCGTGGCGCCCGAACTGTGGGTGTTCGGCGCGGGCTTAGTCGAGGCCGCCGTCGGCGCGGCGTTCATCCTGGGGCTGTTCACCCGCGGGAGTGCCGCCGTCGGCTTCCTGATGTTGACGACGACGCTGTTCGGCCTACCGGACGATCCCGTCCTCGCCCACATCACCCTGTTTGGCCTCCTCTCGGCGCTGCTGGTCGTCGGGAGCGGCCGGTACTCGCTTGACTCCTCGCTCGTTCCCGCCATCCGGCAGCGACTCGACCCTCACTGGGAGTCGCCGGCCGATCCGGCATCGGCGGCCGACTGAGCATCGACCGATAGATCCGAGTCTCGGGGCCGAGGAGTGACGGTATGAAACGCGTCTGTACCGACTGTGGACGGACGTCTCCGACTGCGGGTCCCTGGCGGTGTTCGTGTGGGTCGCCACTGGCGCTCCAGGCATTGTCGAGGCTGCCGGCGACGCCACCCGCTCTCGATCGGGACGCTGGGCTGTGGGCCTGTGATGGGTTCGTCCCCGTCGCCCGCCAGGTCACGCTCGGTGAGGGCTGGACCCCGCTGATCGACAGCGAGCGCGGTATCCAGTACAAACTCGAACACCTGTTTCCGACGGGGAGTTTCAAGGATCGCGGTGCGGCCGTCGTCATCTCTCGTGCCGTCGAGCGCGGGGCCGATCGCGTCCTCGAAGACTCTTCTGGTAACGCCGGGCTGGCGATCGCCACCTATGCGGCCCGGGCCGGGATCGACGCCGAGATCTTCGTCCCCAGCGACGCCACGCCCTCGAAGATTCGGGCGATCGAGGGGACGGGAGCCACAGTCCGGCAAATCGACGGCTCCCGAAGGGCCGTGACTGACGCCTGCATCGGGGCCGTCGAGCGAGGGGACGGGTACTATGCGAGTCACGCCTGGGACCCACTCTTCTTGGCCGGGACGGCCACGTTCGCTCTGGAAGTGCTCGCCCAGCGCGACTGGACGGCCCCCGACGCAGTGGTGACGCCGCTGGGTCACGGCACGCTGTTTCTGGGTGCAGCACAGGGCTTTCAGCGCCTTTACCGGGCGGGCTGGATCGATTCGCTGCCACGATGCTACGGTGTCCAGGCCAGCGGCGTCGCCCCGATCGCTGCCGCTCGGGGCAACGAGCGCGACGCGGCCCGCAACGACGTGGCTGACGGCATCCAGATCGCTGACCCGGTGCGGCGGCGTCAGATACTCGATGCGATCGAGACGACAGAGGGCGATGCGATCGCAGTCACGGCCGGCGAAACCGAGCGCGCACACGAGCGACTGCGTGGAGAGGGACTGGTCGTCGAACCGACGAGCGCGACAGCGGTGGCGGGCGTGGCGCGACTTCGTGAGCGAGGGGCGATCGCGGATGGTGAGGACGTGGTGGTCCCACTGACGGGGCGAAACGGCACCACGATTCGCTGACTGCCCCTCACAGTGTGAGCGTGCAGAACGCCGGGCTTTCCCGAGTAGGCACCGACGGAAAGCCTTTACCGCTGCCACAGCGTAGCCGCGAGCAAATGGTACTCGACGATTTGGGATCGTCTCTGCGGGGGGCACTCGACAACCTCCGGGGGAAGTCCCGCATCAGCGAGGACGACGTCGCCGATGTCGTCCGGGAGGTCCAGCGGTCGCTCCTCCAGGCCGACGCGGACGTCGACCTGGTGATGGAACTTTCGGACAACATCGAGACGCGGGCCTTAGAGGAGGAGCCACCGGCCGGCACCTCTGCCCGTGACTGGGTGTTGCGCATCGTCTACGAGGAACTGGTCGATCTGGTCGGTGAATCGACGCCGATCCCGCTTGAGCCCCAGACGATCGTGCTGGCCGGCCTCCAGGGGTCGGGGAAAACCACCACGGCATCGAAAATCGCCTGGTGGTTCTCGAAGAAAGGACTGCGCCCGGCGGTCATCCAGACCGACACCTGGCGGCCCGGCGCCTACGAACAGGCCGAGCAGATGGCCGAACGCGCCGAGGTCGACTTCTATGGCGATCCCGATAGCGACGACGCGGTCCAGATCGCCCGTGACGGCCTGGAAGCCACCCAGGACGCCGACGTGCGGATCGTCGACACCGCCGGTCGCCACGCCCTCGAAGACGACCTCATCGACGAGTTAGAGGAGATCGAATCGGTCGTCGAGCCCGACCGGAACCTGCTGGTGCTCGACGCCGCGATCGGCCAGGAGGCCAAAGAGCAGGCCCAGCGCTTCGAAGGGGCTGTCGGGATCGACGGCGTCGTCATCACGAAACTCGACGGGACGGCGAAAGGTGGCGGGGCCCTGGTGGCCGTCAACGAGACCGATTCGACGATCGCGTTCCTCGGTACCGGCGAGACCGTCAAGGACGTCGAACGCTTCGAGCCCTCCGGATTCGTCTCCCGCTTGCTCGGGATGGGCGACCTCGAACAGCTGACCGAGCGCGTCGAGCGCGCGATGGAGGAGACGGGCGAGGAAGAAGACTGGGACCCCGAGGACATGCTCCAGGGAGAGTTCACCCTGAAGGACATGCGCAAGCAGATGGAGGCGATGAACAAGATGGGGCCGCTCGATCAGGTGATGGACATGATCCCGGGCCTGGGCGGTGGGATGATGGACCAACTGCCCGACGACGCCATGGACGTCACCGAAGAGCGCATGCGTGACTTCGAGGTCATCATGGACTCGATGACCGAAGACGAGCTAGAGAACCCGCGCCAGATCGGCCGCAGCCGGACTGATCGTATCGCCCGTGGCTCTGGGAAACCAGAGGATCGGATTCGGGAACTGCTCGAACAGCACAAGATGATGGAACGCACGTTGAAGCAGTTCCAGGGCATGGGCGACGCCGACATGGAGCGCATGATGAAACAGATGGACCAGGGCGACATGGGCGATATGGGCGGCGGCATGGGTGGCATGGGCGGCAACCCGTTCGGATAACTACCGTCTGCGAGCAGCGACCGGTCTCGGTCAGACCAACTGCTCGAAACGTCGCTGCAACCGCATTCGACCGACCGATTCAGGGTTCTGACGCCGGTGGACGGACAGGTAGCCGCGGGTGCCTACCGGGGTCTCTCGTCTCACTGCCGACTCGAAAAATAGTTACTCTTCGGCCCGCTCGCGCGTCTGCTGGCCGAGTGCCCGGGCAAGTGCAATCACAAGCCCCAGCCCGGCCTGAACGTCGGGGTCACGAGTGGCCTTCAGCAGTCCGATTGTACCGATTTGCTCGGGATCCTTGCTTGTGGCTTCACCCAGAGCAGCCAGCACCTCCTCGAGGCCGCGTGCAACGTCGTCGTCAGCCGCGGTATCGGCGACTTCGCCAAGCCGCGTCCCGGTCGAGGCAAGCGACATCACCATCTCGTCGTCCATCGCGGCGCTGGCCAGGGAGGCCAGTTCCGCCAGTTCGAGCAGGTCGTCCAGCGTGCCCGTTCGCTGCAATTCAGCTATTTTCTCGACGCCATCGGCGAGATCGTCGGCGTTTTGCCCGACGGCCTCGCCGAGCTGGACGGTCTCGTCGGTCGCGATCTCGTTGGCTGCGAGTCCGAGATTCGTCCCCGTGCCGGCAAGGGACTGGACCATCTCGTCGTCCATCGCCGACGTGGCGACGTCGGCGCCGTCCAGCAGGTCGTTGACCAGATCGAGACGTTCGAGCAGGCGGGCGACCGCCTCGGGGTTCTCGGCGACCAGTGATTCGAGATCGACGTCGGTCTCACTCTCTCCGTGCCCGTTCTCGGTTGCCTCTTCCGTCTCGACGTGGCCAGCACCGCCGTCAGTACGGAGCCGGTCGGCAGGGTCCTCGGTCATGACTGGCACCTCACAGCAGTCCCCTGGCGGTCAGCCAGTAGGACTCGTTGTAGCCCAGTTTCGCCCAGTGGACGGGTTTGGATGGTTCGCGCATCGCCGGCTCGTCGCCGTACCCGAACTCGACGAACGTCGCCTCGTCCATGCCAGTCTCGATGAAGCAGACCGTCTTCCCGTCGTAGACCGAGGTCGGCGTCTGACCCCGGACGCGGCTGGCGATCCGGTCGGCGACGACGCCGGCCTCGTAGTGGGCGACGCTGCCGGCCTTGCTCGTCGGCACGTCGGCCACGTCGCCGATCGCGTAGACGTCTTCGGCCTGTTCGGCCTCCAGGGTCGCTCGGTCGACGTCGATCCAGGTATCGCCCAGTCCGCCCTCGCTCACGAGGTCACTGGAAGTGTGGGGCGGGATCGCCACGAGCAGGTCGTAGTCGAGTTCGTTGCCTTCCATGGTCTCTAAGACCTGTGCGTCGGGATCGACCCGATCGGCGTTGAAGAACGTCTCCAGGTTGATGTCCCGGGACGCAAGTTTCGGTCTCGCCCAGTCGGCGACCGATTGCAGGCCGTGGGCGCGCTGAATCGGGTACGTGTACGTGATCTCGATGTCCTCACGGATGCCGCGTTTCCGGAACCAATCGTCGGCCATGAAGACGAACTCCAGAGGTGCGGCCGGACACATGTGCGGGACGCCGATGACCGACAGCACGAGATGCCCCTCATCGAAGTCCGCCAGCTCGTCTCGAAGCGCCTCCGCACCCTCGGGTCCGTAGAAGTGATGGCCGCCCTCGGTGAGGCCGGGGACTTCCTCGGGGTCGAGACTCGCGCCTGTTGCCATCACGAGGTGATCGTAGGCGAGTTCGTCGCCGTCTTCGAGCGTGACGGACTTGCCGTCGGTGTCGATCCCCGTGACGCGATCGATACGCAACTCGACGCGGCGATCCAACAGATCGGTCAGTGGCCGTTTGGCCTCCTCGACGGTCTTCTTGCCGAAGGGGACGTAGAGGTAGGCGGGTTTGTAGTGCTGGTGCTCGCCGTCGTTGATCACGGTCACGCGGGCCTCGCCGGCGTCGATCGCCGGTTCGAGGCGCTCGGCGAGCCGGTTCGCCAGGACAGTGCCGCCGGTGCCGCCACCGACGACGACGATCTCGTCGGTCATGTAGTCTCGACGTAGATGGCCCAGTGGTCGTCGATCTCTTCGACCGTCAGTAGTTCGTGGCCGGCCTCATCGAGCCACTCGGGCACGTCGTTTTTCGAGCCCTCGTCGCTCGTCAGCAGCTCGATCGTCGTCCCTGCCTCGACCTCTTTGACCTTGCCGATCAGGTCCATCAGCGGGCCGGGACAGGTTGCACCGCGCGAATCGATCTCGATGTCGGGAGTTGGTGTGTCACTCATTGGAATCACTTCAGACGAAGAGTACCTGTTTGTCCGACGCACGGTTCAGGAACCCGGCGACACCCAGCGTGTCGTCGAAGACGTCGACGTAATCGTCGAGATCCGTGTCCATGATGTCCATGACCATCTCGCAGGCGTAGACCTCAAGCGGGCCGATCCCTTTGGCCCGCTCCAGTTGCTCGAAGAACAGCGGCACCTCGTCGCCGCCGGACTGCAACATCGCCTCGCCCGCGGGTCCGGCGACCTGGAAGTCGCCGCTCTCGATGCGGTCTTTCTCGAAGGCCGAAAGGCCGTTCATCGTCACGAACACTTCGACGGGCGTGTCCGAGGAGGCCGCGATCGAGCTAATCATGCTGACTGCCTGTACACGCTCTAGTTCGCCGGATGCGAGCACAACTGCGTAGCCTGTCATCGATCTCTCACACCCGTATCTATGGCTCGGCCGTTTATAGTATTTCGCAATGTTTCCAAGATAGTGGGAATAATGTGTACTGGTGCTGTGTGTCGCGTTACAGTGTACCACTATTCGGTCGGGGACGCGGGCGTTTTTTGAGTCGGCCGGTCGTCGGTCCGGTAATGACCGTCCGCGAGGTGGCGCTTAGGGCCTACAGGGAAGGGCTTCCGGCTCTCTCTGCCAGCCTCGTCGGTGGCCTGCTCGCCGGCGTCGTCCTCGGCGGGATGCGGGCCGAACTCACCGCGATCGATGGCTTGCTCGTGCTCGTGCCGGCGTTGCTCGCCACGCGAGGCAACGTCTATGGCTCGCTCGGGGCGCGGATTGCGACTGCACTCCACCAGGGTCTGCTCGAACCTCGTGTGAGTGAGGCCGACGACCGACTGCTCAAAGCGGTCGCCGCGGCGATCGCCAACGGCCTGCTCGCCAGCGTCTTCGCGGCGGTCGTGGCGACGGCGGCACTCGTCTGGCTCGGCCGCCCGGGCGCCGGCCTCCCGGTACTAGTCGCTGTCGCGTTCATCTCGGGCATTCTCTCGGGCATTGCCCTGGCCACCACGGTCGTGCTGGTCGTCTTCGCCGGCTTCCGTCGCGGCTACAACCCGGACACGCTGGTCGGGCCGCTGGTCACGACTGCCGGCGACGTCTTCGGGATGGCCGCGCTGTTGCTCGCTGCCAGACTCGTCATCTGGGGGGTGGGATGATGGCCCGGACCGACTGGACGATGCGGGCGATCACGCGAGCGATGTTGCCAGTCTTGCTCGTGTTGACCACGATCGAGATCGGGAGCGGCCTCGTCCTGGAAAGTTTCGAGTCACAGCTGCTGACCCATCCCTCGTTGCTGATCCTCGTGCCAGTGACGATCGGCACGGCCGGGAACCTCGGGTCGATTCTCGCGGCCCGGTTCTCGACGGCGTTTCATCTCGGGACTCTCTCGTTTTCCCCGACGGACGATCGCCTGCTCGGGAACGTACTCGCGACGGTCGCACTCGCGCTGACGGTCTTTCCCGTGATCGGCGTCGGTGCCTGGGGACTGGGTGTCCTCACTGGCGGCCCCGACCTCGCTATTGCAACCGTTCTCGCGGTTGCGGTGACCAGCGGGGCGGTTCTGTCAGTGCTCGCCGTCGTCGTGACGATCGTCGCGACGTACGTCGCCTATCGACTGGAATTGGATCCCGATGACGTCGTGATTCCTGTTGTCACCAACGTCTGTGACGTGCTTGGTGTCGTGGTACTGTTCGTCGTCGTGCAGGTCGTCGTGTGAACGGTCACACTAGCGCCCGGACGGTCGCCCAGAAATCCGGCACGTCTTCGCCGTGTTCGACACGGACGGGCGTGAACCCGGCTGCTCTGGCCCCCTCGATGTCGGCGTCACTGTCTCCGACCATGACGTACTCGTCGGCGTCGATCGCATCGCGCGCTCGATCGAAGATCGCCTGGTCGGGTTTGTGTGCGCCGACCTCGTAGGAGACGATCACGCTCTCGAAGTACTGGTCCAGGTCGTGGTGGGCGAGTTTCGCTCGCTGGAACTCGCCGACACCATCCGTCAGGACGCCGAGTGGGGTGTCCTCGCCCAGCGCCGCGAGACTCTCACGGGCCGCATCGCTCACTCGCGAGTGCGTCCACTCTGCCTCCCGGAGGGCCGCGACCAACTCGTCGGGATCGGCGTCGACGGCAGCGCGCTCGCAGACGGCGACCATCCCCTGCCGGTATGGCCGGGGTTCGAGTGCCTCGAAGTGGGTGTCGAAAGTGTCCAAGAACGTCTCGGCGGCGGCCGCCGGGTCCTCGACGTGGCCGGCCAAGACGTCTGCCACCAGCGAGCCATAGCCTTGCTCGAAGGTCAACAACGTCCCGTCGAGATCGAAGTAGATCGCTGTCGTCATCGTACGTGTTCGGTGTGCTCAGGTGTCCGGGTCGATCGGTCGGCCGTCCTGCGTCCGTGGCGCGATGTGGTCGATGAACGATTCGACGTCGGGTTCTTCGACGCGGACGCTGACGTGAATCTCCCCGAGTTCGTCCGGTTCTCCCACCGAGAACGTCACGACGCCTTCGAAGGCCGCCTGTTTCTTCAGCGTGAAACTGAAGCGATCTCCCTGGCGGTTGTCGAAGAACACGCCCCTGGCGGTATCGAGAATCTCTCGGCGGTGCAGCAGCTCAGAGAAGTGTTCGAGCTCGTGGGCCTCGGCTTGCAGTTCGCCCGGTCGCTGCTGGACGGTCGCCGACGGGAAGACGTTCGTGATCGCGTCGGCAACTCGGTCGGTCACCTCGGTGTCGTAGACGGGGGCGGTGATCTGGACGTCGACGCGGTAGGCTTCGCTCATCGGTTCACCCCCTCGACGCGTTCGTCGCCGTCGAGTGCGGTCGGGCCGTCGACCAACAGCGTTTCGACGCGCTCCTGGAAGGCCCCGAGACTGTCGACGTTCTCGATGGTCAGGTCGGCAATCTCCATCGCTTTGCCCATGCCGAAGCCGAGTTCGCGCTGGTCGCGGTCGTCGAGGCGCTCGCCGCCGTCGTCGGCGCTGGCGTCTCGCCCCCGGAGATCGAGTCGCTCGGCGCGTGTCTCGAAGGGCGCTTCGACGCTGACCAGCAGGAAGTCCTCCCCGAAAGCATCCCGAAAGCGTTCGACTTCGACGTCCGAGCGGATCCCGTCGACGACGACGGACTCGCTTCCTTCGAGTCCGTCCTCGATGTGCGGGAGTGAGGCTTCGGCGATCGCGGCCGGGCCGTTCTCCTCACGAAGCGCTTTCGCTACCTCGCCGTGGTCGGTCGCCGGATCGAGTCCGCGATCGCGACAGGCCTGCCGGATCACATCGCCCATCGTGACCACCGGCACGTCTAGATCGCTGGCCACCGCGGCGGCCTCGCTTTTGCCGCTGCCGGGCAACCCCACGAGTCCGATAACAGTCATTGGCGAATCTTTGGCTGACTCCGGGTATAAGGACTGTGACTCCCGATCCGACGACGTTTCGGCCCTCTCTCCGGGCGGCCGTGTTTCGACGGCTCCGCGGTCGCTGGAATACTAATCGGACGATTGGCCAGTAATACGGAAAACAGTCCGCGATAATTTTGGTAATTGCGTACTTGCGCACTCCGCACTCAGTTTGTGGTCTGGTACCACGACAACTGTGGTATGTTACCAAATAGTAATAAACAATTATTATGGTATGGCCCGATGGGAGGGATATGGCGACAAGCCAGCAACCCACGACGGGGTATCACACCTGCAGCTGTGGTGAGTCCTTCGAGTCGACGGAGGCACTCATCGAACACGCACAGGACGCACACGGACTCAGTGTATACTGAGTGGGTACTGGCACGGCGGCTTTTGTGTGTCGACCGATCAGCCACCACAGGCTAGTCGCTCTCGACGGCGATCGAGGTGTCCACAAGACGTTTCATGGTCGTGGTCGAACAGCGAGCGATGCCCGAGTTGACCCGCCGCCGCGCCCTCCTCGCGGCCGCGTCGGGAGCCGCCACCATCGCCGGCTGTAGCGGTTCCGGAAACGATCGCGTGACGATCGACGATCGCTCAAGTGGCGAGCCGATCGACGACTACGAGGTCGTCGCTGCCAGAAACGACGACGGTGCCGTGTTGTTTACCGAAGGGCAGATACCGACAGCCACGGACAGCGATCGATCGAACCGATACGCCCGCCGCGATCACTCGATTATCGTCTCCAGTGAGGGCCTCGACGCGATCACGTTCGGTGACGCCCCCGAGGCCGATCGCCTCCGGACGTTCGCGACGGAGACCGACTTCGAGCGGTCCTCGCTGTACATGCTGTCACACTCGGTCGACGCTTGCCACGAGATTCGCTTGCGGTCTGTAACCGTCCAGTGGGAGGGTACAGACGATATTCATCCACACGCACAGTTCTGCCAGACCACCCGGCCGGCTGACGTCGAGTGCAGTACGGAGACGATGCACACACGTGGATTCGTCATCCGGCTCCCCGTTGTGGCCGACCACTCCTCCGGCAGTGGCAGCGGCATGTCTTACGAGTGTGGCTCGGCCCCCGACCCGTCTGGCGAGTACTTCGAGGGCAACGTGACGCCTGCAAGCGGCGGTGACGACGCGTGAGATCGCGCCGTACATTCCTCGCCGGGCTGGGGACGGTCGGCATCGCTGGGCTGGCTGGCTGTTCGGGACTGCCGTTCCTTGGCCAAAACCAGCGGGATCGCCCCGACTTCGATGTTCCGACTGACGCGATCCCACCGATCGAGTGGCCGGCGTCGCCGTTCCCGGTCGCCGTCCCGGACGCACTTGCTGACACTCATCGTGAGCGTGCGAACGCGTTGCTCGATGGCGTCCCGGTCGACCCTTCGGTCCCGAATCACGCCGTCGCGACGAAAATTCAGTCCCGTCGAGAACGCGTCGCAGCGCAACTCGACAGAGTGGCGGACGAACCGGTGGCTCTCGACCGACTCTCGTGGTGGCGGCGATGGCGCGGTTCGGCAGCCGACGTCGCCGGTGCCTACCGGGCGGCAACCGGCCAGAACGATGGCGCGACACTTTCGGATCGACGACGAACTGTCCGGGACCGGCTCGGATCTTTCGAATCCGACCACGAGTATCGGGCCGAGACGGTCCGGGAGGCGGTTCTCGTCCATGCGCCGCTCGAACGGCTGATCTCGCGTACTCGTCGCCGAGCCGGCCCCGATCCCGGCTATCCTGACGATCCGCTTGCCGACCCGTTCCGGGCCGGTGATGCGATCAAGCAAGTTGAGGTCGCCGCCGCGACGCTCAACGATGCCCGTCGACTCAAAGACACATATCTGACCGATCGCTCCGCTGTCACTACACAGTGGAGTGCGCTCATCGATGCGACCGACCGGCTTCGATTCGCCGTCAGCGAAACTATCGAGCCAGTACGTAGATTCCTCGATGCCGGGCCCGACGCGTTCGATCACAACCTGGACCTGACGCCCGCACACGAACTGTTCACCACCGCCGCAAGCCAGGCCCGCGCCGCCGAGAACGCGTTCCACGAACGGCGCGACGAAGGCTCTCATGCGACCGCCGTCATCGAGGCCGGCGAGACTCTCGCCGCCGTAGAGGCACTCAGAACGGCGATCGAGGGGATTCAGGACGGCGGCTACCAGGACGAGGTGACGCGAGAGTCCATCGAGCAGACGGCCCGCCGAGCCAACGATGCCATCGACGCGATCCGAACGGCCGAGGCCGACGGACTCGCGGTGCGAATCGCCAGGCCGGCACTGTCGTGGTACGAAAGTATCTCCGCTTGGATCGAAGAGGGGCACGCCGGACCACTCCGCCAGCAGGGTGCACTCGCTTGGACCGAACTCTACGCCCGTGCCGTTCTCCCCGCCGCCGAGTTCGTCAACGAGCGACTGGCCAAGCGGATCTAACGCGGCCCGGCAATTGCGGCGAGCGACGGCTGGAACTGTCGCTCGGTGTCTGGCCGCAAAAATTTCCCTCTTAGTTATTCGCGGATCACTACGTTCTCACGGCTCGTTTCACTCACCGTTCGAGCAACCGAGGGCTCGCTTTGGTCGCCCTCGCCCTCACCGCTCGTGCATACCGAGGCCTCACTTCGTTCGGCGGGTCACTGCGTTCCCCGCCTCACCACGAGGCGGGGTTCACTCAGTTCACTCCGCCTCGCCCTGCTTCGCGGTTCCTTTCAGTCACCGCTCGTGCATACCGAGGCCTCACTTCGTTCGGCGGGTCACTGCGTTCCCCGCCTCACCACGAGGCGGGGTTCACTCAGTTCACTCCGCCTCGCCCTGCTTCGCGGTTCCTTTCAGTCACCGCTCGTGCATACCGAGGCCTCACTTCGTTCGGCGGGTCACTGCGTTCCCCGCCTCACCACGAGGCGGGGTTCACTCAGTTCACTCCGCCTCGCCCTGCTTCGCGGTTCCTTTCAGTCACCGCTCGTGCATACCGAGGCCTCACTTCGTTCGGCCTCGCGTCACTCGGCCTCGCCTTGTTTCACGGCTCCCTATCGGTCGCCGTTCCACATCGAAGCGGACTCCTGCGCTTCGCTTAGTCGTCCGCTTCGCCTTTCTCTATCGGGGCACCAACCAAATTACCCCATTCGGTCCAGGACCCGTCGTAGTTGATGGCGTCCTCATAGCCCAGCAGCTCGTGCAGGGCGAACCAGGCGACCGAGGAGCGCTCGCCGATTCGGCAGTAGGCGACGGTCGTGGAGTCGCCGTCGATACCGTACTCGCCGTACAGCTCCTGCAGTTCGTCGAAGTCCTTGAACGTCCCGTCGTCGTTCGTTACCGCGGCCCAGGAGATGTTCTGGGCGCCCGGGATGTGACCGCCGCGCTGGGCAGTCTCCTGGAGGCCTGGCGGCGCGAGAATATCGCCGGTGAACTCTTCGGGGCTGCGCACGTCGACGAGCGGAACGCCGCGCTCGATCGCATTCTCGACGTCTTCGCGGTAGGCACGGATGGATTCCCGCGGGCCACTGGCCTCGTACTCGACAGCCGAGAAGTCGGGGGCCTCACTCGTGGTCGGATAGTCGTTCTCGACCCAGTACTCGCGGCCGCCGTCGAGTAGCTTCACGTCGTCGTGGCCGTAGTATTTGAACTGCCAGTAGGTGTAGGCGGCAAACCAGTTGGAGTTGTCCCCATAGAGGACGACCGTCGAGTCCTCGCTGATGCCGTGACTGCCCAGCAGGTCTTCGAAGTCCGCTTTCGTGAGGATGTCGCGGGTGGTCTGATCCTGCAGTTGGGTCTCCCAGTTGAACCCGATCGCGCCGGGAGCGTGGGCCTCCTCGTAGGCCTCGGTGTCGACGTCTACTTCCACGAGTCGATGCTCGGGATCGTCGCTCTCGAATGCGTCCAGGTTGTTCTCGACCCACTCGGCCGAGACCAGGACGTCGTTTGCGTACTCAGTCATTGTACACACATCCGTAACACCCCCACTCATAAAGCCGCTGACGTATCGGCAGGTACGGCCACTCGTTGCCCCTAGGGGCAGGTCTTGCCGTCTGGCGGCCGCCAGTCAGGGGGGCGGCGACCACGACCGCCTGCCGACTCAGCCCTGTCGGTCTGACTGGGTGTCCGCCACGCCCGAACCTGCAAGTACTGTCGCTATCTCGGAGATCTGGCAGCCAGCGGTGACGCCCACACGTTCAAACCTCGGGATGGCCAAGTCTTGCCGATGACAGATATCGTCTCTGCGTCCTGGCTGGCCGACCGACGGGATGCCGTCACGATCGTCGACGTCCGGGACGCCTGGGAGTACGAGGGTATCGGACACCTCCCGGGAGCCGTCTCGATCCCCTTCGAGACGTTCCGCGCGACAGACGGCGACGAGGGTATGCTGCCCGGCGAGGACGTCTTTGCTGACCTGCTCTCGAATGCAGGCATCGCGCCTGGCGACGACATCATTGCCTACGACGACACCCATGGCGTCTTCGCGGCGCGATTTCTCGTGACTGCGGAACTGTACGGCCACGATCCGGCCCACCTCCACCTCCTCGACGGGGACTTCAGCGCCTGGCAGCGGGCA
This sequence comes from Halorhabdus sp. CUG00001, assembly GCF_009797925.1. Lineage (NCBI taxonomy): Archaea > Methanobacteriati > Methanobacteriota > Halobacteria > Halobacteriales > Haloarculaceae > Halorhabdus > Halorhabdus sp. CUG00001. Next base: position 1,797,580 of record NZ_VOLB01000001.1, on the reverse strand, counting down.
CGACCGACGACCGACGATGTGCCAGATGTCCCGGCGACCGACTACACGATCGACCGGCCCTCCGAGACACCGCTGGTCGATCGAGAGGCCGTCGCGGCGGCGATCGACACCGAGGCAGCTATCGTCGACACGCGGGAACGCCAGGAGTACGAGGACGGCCACATCCCGGGGGCCGTCCAACTCGACTGGCGTGATTTCGTCGACGACGATACCCGGGGCATCAAGTCACGCGAGGTCATCGAGTCGCTTCTCGCAGCCAACGGCATCTCCCCCGACACGCGGGTCGTCCTCTACTGTAACACCGCCCGCCGGATCAGCCACACCTACGTCGTTCTCCGCCACCTTGGCTATCGGAATCTCGCGTTCTACGAGGGGAGCCTCACCGAGTGGGAAGCCGCGGGTGAACCGATCGAGACCGTCGACTAAACCGATCCTTTCAGCCTCGGCAGCCGTGCTTAGGCCCCGTCTTCGGCGCGTTGTTCACTAGCCAGTAGTTCGACCGATTCGGCGAACAGCGCGATCACGACCGGTCCGGCGATAATTCCGATCGCCCCCATCGTGAGAATACCACCCGTAAACCCGATGAAATAGAGGCTCCCAGGGAGATCAGCAGCGATTGCCGAGAGGCGTGGGCGAACGATGAGGTCCGGCAGGCCCGCAATGAACACCATGCCGACCGCGCCGACCAGCAGTCCCTGTGCGATGTTCTCGGCGAGGACTTCGACGACGACGAGCACACCGATCAGGACGCTTGGCCCGATGATCGGGACGAATTGCAAGACACCGCTCAGGACAGCCAGCGTGAGAGTCGCGTCGTAGCCGAGCAAGAAGAACACGGGGAGGGCAATGAGAAAGGTCCCGACCCCTGTTGCCCCCTGGAGGATGTACAGCCCGTAGAGGGTATCTCGTAGCCGCTCGTGTAGCGCTTCGAAGATACCGTGATAGGCTGGCGGGACCGTCTGGTAGACGGCCTTGGCCGGCAGTGTCGGCTTCAGTAGTAACGCGTACACCAGCAGGACGAACAGGAAGAACTTCAACGCGAGTACGGGCGTGGCACTCGCCGCATCGAGTGCCATCGTCGTCGCCGTCTCCTGTACGGCGTCGATGATCGACGTCAGCGTGAACGTATGGGTCATCTCCAGGACGGTGATCGAAACCTCCTGTGGGAGGTCCCCGACGAGCCCGAAAAACGTAGATCTGCGGACGTATACGGCATATCCCAGGGGCGTGAGCACGCCCAATGCCACGACGAAGGCCACCACCGTGCTGAGTCCTGCAGCGACGCGTGGCCGGAGACCTCTGGCGGCGAGTCGGCGACGGACCGGGTACAGAACGTACGCGACCGTAATAGCGAAAAAGACTGTCCCGAAGACACTCCACAACGTGATCATCGCGAGCGAACCCAACGCGAGGAACAACCCAGTCAGCGCGAGAACGCGGCGAGACGGCGACATGGCCTCCCTTCTCGCGGAACCCGTTTAATGCTTTTTCCGTCTCGACGCCCGCTTTGGAGTCGCAAATCGTTCAAAAAAAGTCTTCGATACTTGGTTTTGATTTTCGAACACCTTCGAAATTGAGGTTTTGACAGCCAACATTGTGTTTCGCACTCGATGGATCTCGAATCACGACCAGTCCATCACATTCTAATATATATGTTTTCATGGAGTGAGAATACGGTACATTCCTTTACAGGACGTACCGGTAATTCTCTCCTATATGGCAACGCTAGAACGCGTCAAGCAATCGTTACGGTCGGAGGAGTCCGAAGCCGGGACCGATTCGGACATCATTCCGGCCGACGCCGGGGTCGAAGACGTCTGTGACGAGGAAATCGAGACGGTCGAGGAGATTCTCACTGACGTCCGCCCGGAGAAACGCGGTGTCATTCCGGCACTCCAGGGCGTCCAAGACGAGTACGGCTACTTACCGAAGTTCGCGTTCGAACTGATCGCTCATCACTGCGAGAAGTCCCTCGCCGACATTTACAGCACGGCCTCCTTTTACTCGCAGTTCCACCTCGAGCCACGGGGCGACTACAGCGTCAGAGTGTGTACTGGTACGGCCTGTCACGTGGCAGGGGCCGACGAGGTATCGGAGGAACTGCAGGACGAACTCGACGTGGGTCTGGACGAGGTTACCGACGACGGGAAGTTCACGATCGAGCACGTCCGGTGTGTCGGTGCGTGTGGGCTCGCGCCGGTCGTCACCGTCGACGACGACGTTCACGGGCCGATCGAACCCGAGGATGCCGAGACGATCATCGATGAATACGAGGAGGGAGGTGACTAAGCATGGCTGAAGTCCTTCAGCGACCGACCGACATCGATACCGTCGACGGACAGATCCGCGTCGTCGTCTGCCAGGGGACTGGGTGTATGTCCTCGGGCTCCGACGAAGTGTACGAGGCGCTCCGTGAGCAGATCAGTGCTCTCGAAGGGGCCGAGAACGTCGCCCTCTCCTGGAGCGAGGGCGACATCGACCACGACGAACTCGGTGTCGAGCCGAAAAAGAGTGGGTGTCACGGCTTCTGTGAACTCGGCCCACTCGTCCGGATCGACCCGATGAACGTCCTCTACACGCAGGTCGATACCGACGACGTCGAGGATATCGTCGAGAAGACGATCCAGGACGGCGAGGTCATCGAGGACCTCTGTTTCGAGGACGAGACCGGCCAGCGGCAGTCCCGGACTGACGACATCCCCTTCTACGCCGAACAGCGCCGTCTCGCGCTGGGTAACTGTGGCCGCATCGATCCCGAGAGCGTCCAAGAGTACGAGGAAACTGGTGGCTACGAGGCCATGCAGACTGTCCTCTCCGAGTTGGATCCCGAAGACGTCTACGGGGAGGTCCAGGATGCGGGTCTCAGAGGCCGTGGTGGTGGCGGATTCCCGGCCGGCAACAAGTGGATGTTCGCCCATCAGGAGGACGCGAGTGAGAAGTACGTCATCGCCAACTGTGACGAGGGCGACCCTGGGGCGTTCATGGACCGCTGTCTGGTCGAGGGCGACCCCCACCGCGTCATCGAGGGCATGGTCATCGCCGGGTACGCCACGGGTGCCAACGAGGGGATCATCTATCTCCGTGCGGAGTACCCGCTCGCTGTCAACCGGATCCAACAGGCTATCGAGGACGCCTACGAGGCGGGGTACCTCGGCAAGAATATCATGGGGACCGGCTTCGACTTCGACTTCGAGGTCGAGAAGGGGGCCGGCGCGTTCGTCTGTGGTGAGGAGACGGCCCTGATGGCCTCCATCGAGGGTGGGGCCGGCCGGCCGTCCCCGCGTCCGCCCTATCCGGCCCAGTCCGGTCTCGAGGACAAGCCGACGACGATCAACAACGTCGAGACGCTGGCGAACGTCCCGCTGATCATCAACAACGGGGCCGAGTGGTTCAAACAGTACGGTAGTGAGGACAGTCCCGGAACCAAGACCTTCGCGGTCTCCGGGGACTGTTCGGCGACGGGCCTGATGGAGATTCCGATGGGGCTGACCCTCCAGGAGATCATCGACGTCGCCGGCGGTATCGAGGGCGACAAGGAGTTCAAGGCGGTCCAGATCGGCGGTCCCTCTGGGGGATGTCTCGCCGAGAAACACCTCGACATGCCGGTCACCTTCGACTCCCTTCAGGAGGAAGGCGCGATGCTTGGCTCGGGTGGGCTGGTCGTCATGGACGACGAGACCTGTATGGTCGACGTCGCACGGTTCTTCCTCGATTTCACCCAGGACGAGTCCTGTGGGAAGTGTCCGCCCTGTCGGATCGGGACCCACAAGATGTTGCGTATCCTCGAGCGCATCACCAACGGCGAAGGTGAACCTGGCGACATCGAGCGCCTCGAGGAACTCGGCGAGACGATCGCCGAGGGGTCTCTCTGTGGGCTGGGACAGACGGCACCCAACCCGGTGTTGAGTACGCTCGAACACTTCCGCGATGAGTACGAGGCCCACATCTACGACGACGAGTGTCCCGCTGGGGAGTGTGAGATCGGCGGTGGTGATCACGCGGGCACGTACAAGATCGCTGCCCAGGATTGTGTCGGCTGTGGACAGTGTGTCGACGTCTGTCCGGTCGACGCCATCTCCGGAGAAACCGGCGAGGCACACACGATCGACCCCGAGACCTGTATCGGCTGTGGACAGTGCGTCGAGGCGTGTCCGACCGACGCCATCGACATGAGGACGTGATAGCATGAGCAAGGCAACTCAGGGGGAGGCCGAATCCGGCGTCACCCTCGAAATCGACGGCCAGGAGGTACAGGCACGCGACGGACAGACGATTCTGGATGCAGCCAGGGAAGCCGGCATCGACATCCCCACGCTGTGTGAACACGCGAACCTTTCGAACGTCGGGGCGTGTCGGATGTGTCTCGTCGAGGTCGACGGCGAGCGCACCGAGACCGCCTGCACGACGGCTGCCCAGGACGGCATGGAGATCTCCGTCGAGACTGACGAACTCTGGGATCATCGGCGGACGATGCTCGAGATGATGTTCGCCGACCAGAACCACTACTGCATGTACTGCGAGATGGAGGGCGACTGCGAACTCGAGGACATGTTCAACCGGGCCGGTCTCGATAGCAGTCGCGTTCCGCTGGAGTACGCCGATATCGAGCCGGACGCTTCGAACGACTACATTACGATGGATCTCGACCGCTGTATCAGCTGCGGTCGCTGCGTCCGGACGTGCGACGAGATCGTCGGCAACGGGACGCTGAACTTCGGGAACCGCGGTCGAGAGACGACGATCGTCGCCGACGACGACGTTTCCCTCGGGGAGTCGTCCTGTGTCTCCTGTGGGTCCTGTGTGCAAGCGTGTCCGACCGGTGCGCTGTACAGTCCGCTGTCGGCTTATAAGGGTCGTGAGCGCAACTGCGAGGTCGAGACGACCACCTGTAGTGAGTGTTCGCTCGGCTGTGAGCTCGAAGTCTACACCAACTCCGGGCGGATCGTCAAGATCGAAGGCAACGAGGACGGCCCCGCCGGCGGCCAGCTATGTGAGATGGGCCGATTCGAACTGCTCGCCGACGGCCGCGAGCGGCTCGCAGAGCCACAGATCGACGGCGAGACGGTCGCCCTCGAAGAGGCGATCGATCGCGTCAGCGAGACCTTAGCCGAGGCAAACGCGGTCAACGCCTTTGCCTCCGACCGCCTGCCATCCGAGACGCTTGCTGCCCTCTCGGAGGCACTTTCGGCCTACGATGCCAATCTGGAAGTGCCCGGAGCCGACCGTGCCAAGCGTGAAGCCGACGTCCTCGAAGCCCTCGAAGCGGAACTCGACATCGAGACGGACGATCTATTCGTCGAGTCGCTGCACGGCATCGAGGACAGTGACACGTTGGTCGTCTACGATACGGGCATCGTCGACAGTCATCCGGTTGCTGCCTCTTACGTCCGCCGGGCGGCAAACGACGGGACGACGGTGGTCACGATCGACGACGGCGAGGATCGTCTCGAACGGTTTGCCGATCACTCGATCGAACTTACGGCCCCGGCTGCGACGGTCACCGAGCAAGTCTCCGACGTCTTCGAGGAGGGGACCGAGGCACTCGCCGATGCGACCGTCGAGGATGCCGTCGATGTCTCGCTGCAGTTGTCCGGGGACGCGACGTTCGTCCTCGGTCCCGCGGTCGAGGACACCGAGACGATGGTCGATATCTTCGGTCTCGCGGCGACCAGCGACAACAAAGTTCTCAGCCTCGGGGCGGGAGCCAACAGCGCGGTTGCGGACGTCGAGACCGACGATCTCGACGAGCGCGCCGACGTGGCGTACCTGTGTTCGGCTGACGACCGCGGCGATGACCTCGATCGGGCGATCAAACTCGCCCGTGAGGCCGACACCGTGATCGCCCAGGCGACTCGCGCGTCGGCCCTGACGGAGCTCGCCGACATCGTGATTCCGGCCCTGGACTGGTTCGAGCGCGACGGGACAATCGTCGACGTCGACGGCGAGGACCGCGCGATCGAACGCGTCCTCGACCCCCGTGGAGAGATCGATTCGGACCGTGAGTTGCTCGCGGACCTACAGGAGGTGGCCGCATGAGCGCCCAAGCTGAACCCGACACGCAGGACGACCGGACCACCGTCGCGACGGTGTGTCTGGGCGGCTGTTCGGGCTGTCACATGGAATTCCTGAACGTCGATCACGGCCTGATCGACCTCGTCGAAGAGGTCGATATCGTTGCCAGCCACATGATCGTCGACGAGAAGGGCGTCCCCGAAGCCGACGTCGGTATCGCCGAGGGCGTCGTCACCAACGAGGAGAACGTCGAAGTCGCCGAGGAACTCCGGGAGAACTGCGATACTGTCGTGGCCTGGGGCGACTGTGCCGCGTTGCGCGGGATTATGAGCCTGCGCAACTACCAGGATCGCGATGAAATGCTAGAAGCGACCTTCGAGGAGGAGGCCGACGACGAGAGCGAGGTGCCCTTCGGTGACGACGAGGGCGTCCCGCAATTGCTCGAAGACGCCCGGCCGCTGGACGAGTACATCGACGTCGACGTCTACGTACCTGGGTGTCCGCCCGACGCCGAGGTCATGAAAGAGAGCCTCGAAGCGCTGGCTCGTGGGGAGACCCCCGAGATCGAAGGCGACAAACTGCAGTACGACTAAGGAGGATCACAATGAGCAAGAAGGAAGTCATCGATCCGGTCACGCGCGTCGAGGGGCACGGCAAGATCACCATCCACTTAGACGACGAGGGGAGTGTCGACGATGCACAGTTCCACGTCACGGAGTTCCGTGGCTTCGAGGAGTTCGTTGAGGGCCGTCCGATCTGGGAGATGCCCGAGATCACCGCCCGCATCTGTGGCATCTGTCCGGTCAGCCACCAGCTGGCGGCGGCCAAAGCTGCCGACGACGTCATGGACGCCGACGTTCCCGAAAGTGCCCACAAGCTCCGGGAGTTACTCCACATGGGGCAGGTGCTCCAGAGTCACGCCCTGAGTTTCTTCTACCTCTCGAGTCCCGATCTGGTGTTGGGCTACGATGCCGACCCCGCCGATCGGAACATCGAGGGTGTCTTAGAGGAGAACCCGCAGTTGGCCGAACGCGGGATCGACCTGCGCAGTTTCGGCCAGAACGTCATCGCTGCCTTAGGCGAGAAGAAGGTCCACCCGGACTTCGCGGTCGCGGGCGGTGTCTCGAACACGCTCGATCGCGAGGACGGCCAACAACTCCTCGAAGAGAGCGAGCCCCTGCCGACCTATCTCCGGGAGACGATCGATCTCTTGAAGGATATCTTCGCGGACATGGACCCGGATACCCTGGATTATGCCACCTATCCGACCGGGTACATGGGGCTGGTGACTGACGAAGGTGGCCTCGAACACTACGACGGGGATATTCGACTCGTCGACGAGGACGGCGACGGCCTCGAAGAGATCGACGACGGCGACTATCGGGACATCATCGCCGAGCGTTCCAAAGAGTGGAGCTATCTCAAATTCCCCTACTACAAAGAGCAGGGCTTCGAGGACGGCCAGTACCGCGTCGGCCCGCTGGCCCGCCTGAACGCCGTCGACGATATCTCGACCCCGCAAGCCCGCGAGGAGTGGGTCGAGTTCATGGACGCCGCCGACGGCGCGGTCCACGAGCGATCCACCTACTACCACTGGGCGCGTCTCATCGAGATGTTGCATTGTGTCGAGCGCATCCAGGAACTGCTCGAGGACGACGACGTCTACGAGGGCATGACGAACGTTCAGACGACGCCCACAGCCGGGACGGGCGTCGGCGTCATCGAGGCGCCCCGTGGGACCCTCATCCACGAGTTCACGATCGACGACGGCGGGATCGTCGAGGATGCCAACTTCATCGTCGCCACGACGCACAACAACGGCGCGATGAATCAAGGCGTCACCTCGGCCGCCGAGACGTTCATCGACGGCCCGGAGATCCCGGAAGGCATCCTCAACAAGATGGAGAGTGTCATCCGGTGTTACGATCCGTGTCTCTCGTGTTCGACCCACTCGATCGGCGAGATGCCCCTAGAACTGGAACTCGAACAGGACGGCGAGACGGTCGCCGAGACGAGCCGGTGAACACGGCGAAGCCAGCCAACCATTCATCATGAACGCACTGCTACTCGGCCTCGGCAACGACATCAAGCGCGACGACGTGGTCGGTCTGGAAGTGACCGAGGCGCTTGCAGAGTGCTTCGGTGACGATCTCGACGTCGAAACCTACACGTCCGGGCGTCTGATGCTCATCCAGGAGCTCAGCGGCTACGATCACGTCTTCCTCGTCGACGCGATCAAGACCGACGATGGGACACCCGGCGACTACTACGAGTTCTCCCCCAGCGAGGTCGAACCCGGCGACGAGTCGGGTGGCTTGGCGACTCACAACGTCGGCCTGGGGACCCTACAGACACTCGGCGAGGCGATGGGCCAATCCATGCCGTCGATCACGATCTTCGCCATCGAGGTCGAGAACCCCTTCGAGTACGGCGAGGGGATGACCGATGCCGTCAGCGAGGCCGTGCCGACGCTGATCGAGGAAATCGGTGACGATATCGAGACGGCTCTGGGTGCTGCCGTAGTTGCTTCTGCTTGACGCTGCCTCCCAAGGCCTCGGTTTTGTACCCCTACCGTCTCACCCGCAAGTCCGTTTCCCGAGGACTCCACGAGTGGTCGCTGTCGGGGAGCACTCCGTGTTCCTGACGGTTGCGACAACGTACGTTTCACCGGGTTAGCGCCGGACGTGGCCCTGTCGCCGGATGTGGCGCTAGTTGCCGTCCGCTGGAATTATCGACTGGAGCCTTCGAAGGGTGCTTCCATCCGAACGACATCTATCAGTAACGCTTCACCGCTGCCGAGCACGTCAGTCACTTCGCCCAGGATCACGAGATCGAACTCGGGGGTCGGGCCGAGAACGATTGGATCTCCGACGCCGACGTCATCGAGCAGTTGCTGTAACTGCACGCGCGCCCGACACTCGGTCGGGTGATGGACGTTCGAGAGCGTAATCGACTCGATCGTGACGTCGACCCGATCGTAGTTGCCCGCGAGGATGACCTCCTCGGTCTCCTTTTCGGGATCGCGGCCGAGAATGTGAAACGCCAGGTCGGTCGGTTCGTACCCGCCTTTCGGCCCCGTGATGCTTTCGACGAGGCCCAACGAGGCCAGCCCTCGCATCTGGTTTTTGATCGACCCCTCGGACCGATCGAGGACGTCGGCGAGTTGACTACTCTTGACGGGTCCGTCCGATTCCGCATACTCGTTGACCAGGACTTTCAGCGCATCCCTGTCTGGTGCTGAGAGGTCAACCTCATGGTCGGCCATGTAATTACTGTTGCTACCGGCCCGATTCACTTATTTCCCCTGTCCGCTTGGTTGCCCGTTTCACGCGAACTGCTCACGGAGGTCGGCGCTCGACTCCCGCCAAGCGTCGATCAACGTGTCTTCGAAGGCGTCACCTTCGCCGCTCTCGATCTGGTTGTGGGCCTCGAGCCACGCCACCGTCCGCTTGACGCCAGCCTCGAAGTCGATCGTGTACTCGAAGTCCAGGTCACGCTTGGCTTTGCTGTTGTCGAAAATCGTGCTAAACTGGAAGTGGTCTCGGAGCATCTCCGTCCGCTCTGGGGCGACGTCTCCCAAGACGTCAGTCGGAATGTGTACCAGCTCGGGTTCGGGCGCATCCAGGGCCGAGGCGACCCGCTGGTGGTACTGGTTCCAGGAGATGACCTCCTCGCTGGTGACGTGATAGGTTTCGCCGTAGGCCTTGGCGTTGCCGACGGCGTTGACGAAGGCCCGGGCGACGTCGTCGCGGTGGCAGGGGCCCCACAGCGCGGTCCCATCGCCGTGGACGACGATCGGTTTTCCCTGGCGGAGCCGCTCGATGTAGTAGGTATCGATGCCGAAGGTGTGCAAGACTGGGCCGCCCTCACCGTAGGTACTCCACGGACGGATGATCGTCACGTCGAAAGCCCCTTCGCGTTCGGCCGCGCGAAAACGATCCTCGGCGGCGGCTTTTTCGGCCCCGTACTCGCTGACAGCCGGTTCGCGGGCGGCGTCTTCGGTGATTGGATTGCGCTCGGGCGGCCGGGCATAGACATCGATCGTACTCGTGAAGATCAATTGCTCGATCTCGTTCCCGAAGGCCCGAATGTCACTTTCGACATCCGCGGGCGAGAAACACAGCATGTCGATGACGACATCCACGTCGACGTCCCCAACTGCGTCTTCGAAAGCATCGTAATCGAAGCGATCGCCGTGGATCTGCTCGACGCTTTCGGGAATCTCGACGTCGGTTTCCCCACGGTTGTACAGCGTCACCTCGTGGCCCGACTCAACGAGCTGTCGCGTAATTCCAGTCGAGATGACGCCCGTGCCGCCGATGATGAGTACGTCCATACGTTGTCGGCTCCACACGGCTACCACATTACGTTTGGCTTTCGTGAATTAATTCCTCACAAATGCAGCCCGAACGGTCGAGACCGATGCCAGACTCTGGGTGTGAGCGTTGTGACTCTCGAAGTGTGAATGGCTGCGGGGAGTGAGCCCCCTTCTGTTCGAGCCGGCATTCGGCTGTGCGTCCGTGCCGTGTCCGGACTACCAGTCGCACGGACTTGCACCGGCGAGGATTCGCCGTTCCATCCGTTCTCGTCCGTCAGCGTGTCGGCGGTGCCGACACGAGTACCCTCGGTGGGTTCACTCCCCGTCGCTTTGTCGCCCGCGGAGCGGCCGCCTTACGGCGGTCGATCCGACGACCTTTCTCGCTCGGGGTTCGCACACCTCATCGGTCGGGACGAGGGGTCTCGTTGCTGTTCCAGTGCCGACGGTCTCCCGCCCCGGGTTTGCACCCGGTCGCCTGCCCGGACGGTGGGGGGACTTTCCTCATGCCCGTTGGCCGCATTCGGTCACGATCGGACCGGGCGTCTCGGGCACGGGGACCGGCCTCCCGCTGCCGGTCGCAGCTACTCGGCGTGGCGGATTAAGGGATTCGATCGGACGGGCGGACGCCGTAGGGCCTCCTTAGAGGGCCTGTTTGACCTGCTGGAGGAACTGCTGTGGGGGCAGGGCACCCGTGAATTCCCCGTCCGTCCCGTTGACGTTGATCTGCGGGACGCCACGAACGCCGAACTCCTGGGAGAGTTCCATGAACTCCTGTGATTCGACGGAGTTGGCCTCGACGTGTTCGTTCTCGATGGCCAGGCTGTGGGCTGTCTGGACTGCGCGTGGACAGTGCGGACAAGTCGGCGTCACGAACACCGTGATTTCGACGGGTTCGTCGATCGCTGTGAGTTCCTCTCGGACGCTCTCGTCGAGTCCTGTCTCACCGGTCGACACGGCAACGAGATCCTGGAGGAACGAACTGAACTCCTGGCCCGACGGGATCCCGAAGTAGCGGACCCCGGAGATATCCTCACGGGTAATGACCGTTACCGGTCCGCCATCGTACTGATCGGCACCGAGTTCGCCAGCCAGTGGGTCGTCCATCTCGTGGACGGCCAGATCGATTTCCTCGGCCAGCGATTCTACGTCTTCGATTAGTGATACAGTTTCGTCACAATACTGGCAGTCGTCGTCGGTGAACACGTGGACGTCAATCGGATCGGCCAAGTCTTCGAGAACTTCTTTGACGTCGGATTTGTCGTCTTCGTCGAGTATTGCCATCGGTACTACGTGGTAGTGGCTACTACGCAATTATATTTTGCGATATGCACAATACTAGGCACGACCATCTCCGATCCACGTCGATATCTCTCTGTCGCTGTTGGCCGTCCCGGAGAGACAGTGCTGTCGGTCAGACCGGCTACAGTAGGTCGTCGACGCAGGGTCTCCCGGACGGAGAGGACACACAACTCGCGAGCAAACGCCTCGGAAGGGGCTTTGGCCGGAATATGAACCAGAAGACGGCCGACCTCCCGTGGTCGGCCGCTGTGTCTTCCAGGGACCTAAATTCCGTATCCAGTTTCACCGACCACAGCAGCCGCTCAGCGACCTACCGCCTCCCAGAAGTGTGCTCGGAAAAAGCCTAGGCCGGAATTTGAACCAGAGGAAGACGGTCAGCCTCCCGATGGTCGGCCGCTGCGTCTTCCAGGGATTCAAATCCCGCTTAGGCTTTTCACTCGCTTAGGACCCCATCGCTGGCGCTCCGGGGTCAGTCACTCGGAAAAAGCCTAGGCCGGAATTTGAATCCGGGGTCTCGTCCTTACCAAGGACGCGCTTTACCGCTAAGCTACCCAGGCACGCATACGCAAGTTACCGCGAGTTGTCTTTAGGCGTTTCGATTTTCAATGATCGGCCGAGGTCCGGACGCCGTCGCCGCCGGTCGAATCGATCGAGACGAGTCCGGACAGCCGATCGGCCGAGAACTCGGGCCGACCGCCATTGGCGAGTGCCCCGTCGGCTAGGGAATTCGCGTACTCTCGAAGCCCTGGCGACGGTTGGCCACCGACTGCGGTCGTCCCGGCGACGGTGGCCAACTCGAAGACGTCCGCTTCGAGATTCCGATCGAGTGATGGATCGTCAGTCTCGCGTCGGACCGTCTGGTCGCGACCGAACGCTCTGACTGTCGCGACTGCTTCGTCGGAGGCTTCGGTATGAGACAGCAGATAGAACCCACGGGCCACGAGGATATCGGCGATGAGAACGTCCAGATCCCCCTCGGCTTTTTCGTCGGCGAGCCACGGTGGGTCTTGGGCGAGCGTTCGCGTCAGGCCGAGTCCTTCGTAGATCAGTTGCACGCCGACCGCTCGCTTGGCAACGGCGTCGGTCAGTGGATCGTCGGGGTGATCGATGACAGTCTGGGCCGTTCCGGCAGCTCGCCGTTCGAGGACAGCCCGAGCACAGTGGACCGTCAGCGCTCCTGCGGTCATGGCACTGCCTTCGAGGCGGGAGACAATCCGATCGTGCAATTGTTCGGGCCCGACATCTTCGATAGCGTCCGTGGCGGCCCGACGAACCACCGCGGCTTCCTGCATTACCCAAACATAGCAGTGGGAAAGTCAAAGACCTTTGGAAAGGCCCCCTCCGATCCGCCAGTCAGTCTCCCGATTTGCGGACAATATCGCCGTAAGAACCGCGTTACAGGGGTGTTGGCGTTGGCGGCATGGCCCGTTTGTGGGCACTCTGTTCGTACAGTTCTTGGACGTGTTCGACTACCGACTGCTCGACGCCGACGATCTCTGCGGTCGCGCTCGTGCTGACTCCGCCTTCGACCTGAAGCGCCAGAATCGAATCGATGGTGTCGTACTCGACGCCCAATTCTCCTTCGTCAGTCTGATCGACCCACATTCCGGCGGTGGGGGTCCGGGAGGCGATGTCTGCAGGCACGCCGAGGTGCCGGGCCAACTGGCGGACCTGCTGTTTGTAGAGGTTCGCGATCGGGTGGCAATCGACGGCCCCGTCGCCGTACTTCGTGAAATAACCCGTCAGTGATTCGGTCCGGTTGCCCGTCCCCAAGACGAGCCCGTCCTCGGTGTTTGCGACCAGATAGTTCAGCACGGCTCGCGCCCGGACGCGAACGTTACCGACTGCCATTCGATCGGCCTCGGCCTCTGGATACGCTTCGAGGAACGTCTCGACGATCGGCTCGATCTCGATGACGTCGTATTCGATCCCGAGGTCCTCGGCGACGCGCTCTGCGTCGCTCATCGTCTCCGGGTCGTTGACTTCGCTTGGCATGACCAGCCCGTGTAGGTTCTCGGCGCCCAACGCTTCGACGGCGAGGTACGCGACGGCGGCACTGTCGACGCCGCCCGACAACCCCAAGACCGCCCCGTCGACACCAGCCTCGTCGATTTGCTCGGCGATGAAATCGGTGACATGCTCGCGCTGTGCGACCAGTTCGTCGTCGGACAGTCGCAGGTCCAGCGGCGAATCCCCCTGTGCTATCGAATCGCTTTCTGTCATGTAGCGGCAGATTGGAGTTCAACAGACAAATAGGCACCCTTCGACGCGATATTGCTGGACGCGCGTCGAGCCAGTGAGACCGTCACCGAATAATCTATTGGGTGGTTGCGTCGCTTAGTCGCCGCTGAAGCGCTACGTTCAAGTGCGAGCACGTCGCAGTCTTCAGGTGCGAACGAGCGCTGGTGTTGAGACGGACGCAGTCCGTCGATGCTCGGCGCGAGTGAACGCAGTGAACGAGCGCTGGTGGTCTAGTGGTAGGACATGAGCTTCCCAAGCTCATAGCCCGGGTTCAATTCCCGGCCAGCGCATTTCATCTGCGAACGACAGTGAGCAGTGAAATCGCAAAAGGGAATTGCGCCCTGGGAGTCACAGCCCGCGCAGGGCCGACGGCCCGAGCAGGAATGTCTCCCTCCGGTTCAATTCCCGGCCAGCGCACTCCCTGCGGTCGTGCGCCGCCCGTAGCTCGCAAACGCACAGCGTTTGCTCACTCCCGGCCGGCGCATCTTCTTCTGCCCTGTTGTCGTCGTTCGATGTACCAAGTATGACGCTCCAGAGTCTCGCCTCGCGGGTTTGGTGGGACGTCGCCCGTCGATCTCGAATCTGGACGTTTCGCTCACTCTCAGCCAGCTCATTGTACCGCCAGCACCTGTGGGCGCAGGATCACCGTGTCGTGATTGCACTGACCGGGACAACGCTTGCGATGGGGGTTGTGTCTTCGGCGCCGTGTTCTCGATCGCCTGGCTCCTGTTGGGCCTGTCTGGGAGCAACACACCCCAGGAAGCGCTCACCGGCGACAGAAGCGAGGACGAAGCTCAGCCGTCGACTGTGCGGGGCTTGCGGGGCAACTCGCCGGGAGCCACCCCGCCAATCACCCTCGCCAATCGCTCGATTCCCGCAAGCAGGGTCGGGCTGGGCTGATTCAGCAGTGAGTCGTCGATCGCCTGCAGCGTCGCGTCGATCTCCCAGTCGCGCGCTTCCAGCGGAGCGACCGTCGGTTCGGCGGCTCCACAGTGGTGGACGATCGCGTGATCGGGATCGACGTCTTCGACTGTCGTCCCGGTGATCTCCCGGGAGCGCTCGCCCGACTCGACGAACGGATAGCGACCGCCGGCGACGCGGACGGCCTCTGGCACCCAGTTGCCGGCGGCCATCGGTGGCTCTCCCCATTCTTCACAGTAGACGACCGGCCGATCCTCGCCGTCGGGCGTCGCCGCGTCGACTGCCGCGACGTACTCCCTGGCGCGCTGTTCGAGACGTGCCCCGCGGTCCGGCCGGCCGATCGCGTCACCAATCGTCCGAAACGAGGTCAAGACGTCATCGAGAGTGGTCGGCTCCTCGTGAGCGACATCGAACCCGCGGTCGCGCAGCTCGTCTCGCAACTCTGCCTGTAATGAGTCGTTCGTGAGGAGCAGGTCTGGATCCAGCTCGGCGATGGCTCCAACGTCCGGGTTCAGCCACCCGCCGATCTGGGCTACCTCTTCGAGCCCGCAATGGGCTGTGACGCCGACCAGTTGCTCGTCGCGACCCAGCGCCCGGACGATTGCCGTGGCACTCGGGGCCAGCGAGACGACCCGCTGCATACACGCTTGTGGGCTCCGATCGCATAAAAACCGTCAGGGCAAGCTTCCGAACTGGCGGCTCGATCACACTAGCTTGCTCGATTCAGCCGGCAATCTGCATTCACTCCATCGAGAGCGTGATCGAGCCATCGAAATCCAGGATGATTTCCTGGGTCAGGTCGCCAAAGAGCGCTTTTCCGGTCGGCGAGCGCCGTTTGCCTACGAGGAACACGTGGTCGCAGTCGTGATCCGCCGCCGCATCGAGGATGGCCCTCGCCCGATCGCCTTCGGATCCGATCCGGATATCGACCTCGTGGGTCGGCTCGGCCCCGTCGAGTGAGTCCTCCACGAAGGCCGTTGTCTCCTCCTCGAACTGGTGGTCGACCGGATCCTCGAATTGGGCCCGGTCGATGTCACTCGTCAGCTCCGTCGACTCGACCGCTTCGACGTCTTCAGAGGTCAACAGTCGCAGTACGACGAGTGGTGAGTCTTCACACTCGCTGAAGGCGGCGGCCTCTGCTAACAATTCCTGTTCCGCATCGCTTCTCTCGATGACGACGAATAACCCTTGCTCCATGTCGATTTATATATACTCCATCCTTATAAAAGCGGAGGACGACCGACGGGCAGTGACGCCGGGGCTGACTCTGTTCGGTCGGCGCTATCGGGCCGCGTCGACCTCGACTCCTCCGACGACATCGAGGAGTGCTTCCTGCGTGAGGTCGCCGGCCACGACGACCGTCTGGCCGTCGCTCGTCCACTGTGCGACCGTGCCTCCGTCCAGTTCGAGCCACGTCTCTTCTGCTTGCTCGTCCGGGACTGTGGTGACGGTCACTGTCCGCTCGTCGACTTCGAGCGTTCGGCTCTCTGTCGTGTTCGTGGCGGGGAGCGCTGATTCGGATTGGAGAATCGTGATCGAGTCACCGTCGGCCGTGTACTGGCCGGCGACCACGGACACTGGACTCTGGAGGGCGGCCCCTTCGGCCAGGTTCCATCGGTCGCCAGGGACAGCGACCGGCACGTCAGCTATCGCTCGTAGATCTGCGACCGAGTCCACAGCTCTCTCGCTGGCCCCCGCAGTTGGCGGTTGGAACGTACTGGTGGCCGGTGAGATGTCGAACGTCGTTTCCATATCGACCGTCACCGTCACGTGTGGCGTCGTCACTTCTTGTTTCACGACTGTCGCGTCGTCAGTCTGGACCCATACCGTGAGTTTCCCGTCGTGTTCTGGGGCTGTGATCGTGACGACGTGGACGTCGTGGCCGTCTACAGTCGTCGTTTCGACCCGTTTGGCAGTCAGATTCGTCTCGGCCAAGAGCGTCGAAATAGAGCGCTTCGACTCGGCAAGTCGCCGTGCCGTCTCACTCCAGTTGCCGTCTTTCGGACCGTGGCTCCAGTTCCGGTCCCCGAGCGCACTGTCGTTCCATTCGGCTGGGATCACGCTCCGGGCCCCGTTCTCGTGTAAGGCACTCCAGTTGACGGCGGTCTGCACCGACTCTCCGGAGGCGGTCTCGATACCGTCACTCCAGGTGCTCGATTCGGTGCCGTCTCCAAGAGCGACCGTCTCGAGTATCGGGAGCGTGGCGTCCGTGCCGATCCCCGAGACAGTGCCCGCCGAGAGATCACCTGACAGCACGATCGGGGCATCCATCCGGGAACTCTCTAGCCACGCCGTCGTGCCGTCGTAGCCGGTGCGGACGTATCGTGGTCCGTCTGAGACGTTCGCACGGACCAGGCCGTCCGCTGTCGCGATCGAGGTGATAGACACGTCTTCGACTGTGTCGTTGTGTTCGACAGTCACGGTCGCTTCGACGAGGATCGACTCCGCCGACTGGTACTGTTCCTCGGCGTTCGAGAGGACAGCCTCGCCGGTCGGCGTGTCGTCGGCGATGGCGAACCCGGCGACGGCCGCCATACCGAGGATTCCGACCACGAGTGCGCTGAAGGCAACGAGGCGGATTCCCCCTCTGGATCGAATGGCCATTACCCAAATCACGGGCTTGAGACACTTAAGCGGTGGTACGGCGGCACTACGCGGCTTCGATCAAAGATACATACGCTTCCCTCACCTATCGGCTGTATGGACGCTACCACGGACCCCGAGTCGGTCGTCTCCCTTACCGGGGTTCGCAAGGAGTACGAACTCGGTGGGACGGTGACGGCCTTAGACGGCCTCGACCTGACGCTGGCGCCCGGCTCGTATACGGCAGTTATGGGGCCAAGCGGCTCCGGGAAGAGCACGTTGTTGAATCTCGTTGGCGCTCTCGATACGCCCACGGCTGGGACCGTTCGCGTCGACGGGGTGGACGTCGCGGAGCTGTCGGAACGTGGGCGAGCACAGCTTCGTGGTACCGAGATCGGCTTCATCTTCCAGACGTTCAACCTCATGCCCCGACTGACAGCCACGGAGAACGTGGCACTCCCACTCGTGTTCGCCGAGTGGGCGCGATCCGAGCGCACCGAGCGTGCCGAGACGCTACTCAAACAGGTCGGCCTCGGCGATCGACTCGATCACATGCCACAGGAACTCAGTGGGGGACAACGCCAGCGTGTCGCCATCGCGAGGGCGCTTGCGGCCGAGCCAGCCCTCGTCTTAGCCGACGAACCGACCGGGAACGTCGACACCGAGACCGGTGAGGAGATCATGTCGCTGTTCGCAGACGCCCACGCCTCGGGCAACACGATTCTGCTGGTGACCCACGAACGCCGGATCGCCGAACATGCCGACCGGATCGTCCACGTCCGGGACGGCGTCCGTGAGCGAACCGAGTCCCTCGGAGGTGCGGACTGATGGACTGGCGGGAGGGCATTCGGATGGCCGTCCGGGCGATCACCGGGCATCGACTCAGATCGGCACTCACCGTCGTCGGGATCGTCATCGGTATCGCGACGGTCGTCGCGTTCGCGAGCTTCGGGGCCAGTGTCCAGACCGATGTCGTCGGGGAGTTTCAGTCAACGTCGGCCAGCGAAGTCTACATCGCCTCCGGGGGCGGGTTCCTCTCTGGCTCTGGCCCACCTGGGGCAGGGACTGGGTTTACACGCCCAGTTGTCACGACACACGACCTCGAACAGATCGAGGCCATCGACGGCACCAGAGCTGTGATCCCCCGTGGCTCTGTCAGTGTGTCTGCGCTCAGGTACGCAAACGACACAGTGTCGATCGACGGTCTGACGGCGACGACTGCCAACGCCTTCGCGGAGTCGATCGTCGAGGGCCGGGCGTTCGAATCGGGTGACAACGAGATCGTCCTCAACGAGATCGCAGCCGAGCAATTCGAGCCCAACGTGACTGTCGGCAGCACGATCGAGCGCGTCGGCGAGGAACCGACGTCGTTCACCGTCGTCGGGATCACCACTGGGGCACGCGGTGGTTTGACCGCCTTCGGGCCGCCAGGGCCGGAATTTTACGTCCCAGTCGATCCCCACTACCGAACCGTCCAGGAGTCTCCGACGCTTGGCATCGATCAGCGGGCGTACTCGCAGGTGACGATCGTGGTCGACGCGGGTCGTGTCTCTGCGGTCCGGGACGTCATCGAGACCTACATGCAAACAGCGTCAGACGCGATCCAGCTTCTCGGCACCGACGGCGAAGTGACCGTCCAGTCGACGGAG
Organism: Halorhabdus sp. CUG00001; assembly: GCF_009797925.1. Classification (NCBI taxonomy): domain Archaea; kingdom Methanobacteriati; phylum Methanobacteriota; class Halobacteria; order Halobacteriales; family Haloarculaceae; genus Halorhabdus; species Halorhabdus sp. CUG00001. The sequence continues at coordinate 1,778,557 of NZ_VOLB01000001.1, read as the reverse complement.
GACGTCGTCGGTGGGATCGAGGCGGTACTGCAGGATATCACCCGGTTGATCACGGGCATCGGGGTACTGGCGCTGGTCGTCGGCGCGTTCGGGATCGCCAACATCATGCTCGTTAGCGTCACCGAACGGACCAACGAGATCGGGATTATGAAGTCGATGGGGGCGACCAACCGGGAGATCATCGGACTGTTCCTGGCCGAATCCGTGCTGCTCGGATCGGCCGGGGCCGCGATCGGGATTCCGCTCGGACTCGGTGTTGGATACGTGGGGGCCACCTACGCAGCGGTCGGATTCACGATCCCTCTCGACTGGGTTACAATCGCTATCGTCATGGGTATCTCGATCGGGATCGTTGCCGGCCTGTACCCTGCCTGGCGGGCGGCGCGTGTCGATCCGATCGAAGCACTACGATACGAGTGACGGCCCGTACTCTCCTGGGTCGATCGCGGAATACTTGTCGGGGGGGCACCTACTGAGAGCCGATGGACGGGCCGCTGTGGACCGAGCGACACGCGCCGACGATCGCGGAGTTGCCCCAGCCGGCGGTGCGCGAACAGTTGCGCGGGGCACTCGACGAGCCGATGAACCTGCTGGTCCACGGCCCGGCTGGTGCGGGCAAAACCGCGGCTGTCCGGGCCTTTGCCAGGGAGGCCCACGAAGATCACGACGCCGACCTCATCGAGATCAACGTCGCCGACTTCTTCGATCTGACCAAGAGTGAACTGTCCGACGACCCTCGGTTCGAACGATTCATCACGCCAAAACGCAGGCGGGAGTCCTCGAAGGCCGACCTGATCAATCACGTCCTCAAGGAATCGGCGAGTTACGCGCCGGTTTCGGGGTCCTACAAGACGATCTTGCTCGATAACGCCGAGCGGATGCGTGCGGACTTCCAGCAGGCCCTCCGGCGGGTCATGGAGCAGTACTACGAGGCGACGCAGTTCGTCATCGCGACCCGCCAGTCTTCGACGCTGATCCCGCCGATCCGCTCGCGATGTTTTCCCGTCACGGTCCGGGAACCGACCCACGACGAAATCGAGACCGTCCTCGGGCGGATCGCTGAGCGTGAAGGGGCGACATACGACGACGAAGGGCTCGAATACGTCGCGGGGTACGCCGACGGCGACCTCCGGCAGGCGATCCTGGGTGCACAGACGACCTACGAAAACGAGGGTGAAATCACGATGGCGGCCGCCTACGAGGCCCTCGGCGATGTCCAGACCGACGATCGCGTCGAACGCATGTTGACTGCTGCCGAGGAGGGACAGTTCCGTGACGCCCGCTCAGAACTCGACGAGCTACTGATCGACGAGGGCCACAGCGGCGTCGAGGTCCTGGCGGCGATCCTCCGGGTCGGGCGGTCGCGATACACTGGCCAGCGACTCGCCAGGCTGCACACACTCGCCGGCGACGTCGACCTGGCTCTTGGGACGGGTACCGACGATCGGATCCACTTATCGCGATTGCTGGCCGAGTTCGCGACGACAGCGTGAGCGGACTGATCGCCGACCTCGCCGCTCCGATCGGGTGACTGCACGGGGGCCGGTAGTGTGGTGGCCATTCGCCGGGCGGAAACCGGACGCTTCGAAATCCTTATACACGCTTGTGGGGGAATAATGAGTAACGAACCATGGACATCGAGATCATCGAAGAAGAGGACAATCCGATGCTGCATCGGACCGACGTCCGTTTCGAAGTCGTTCACGAGGAGGCGACGCCGTCGCGGCTCTCCGTGCGGGACTCCCTGGCGGCGATGTTGAACAAAGACGCCGAAGAAGTCGTCGTCCACGAGCTGAACACGAAGTACGGCATGCGCAAGACCGTCGGGTACGCGAAAGTCTACGACGACCCGGAGTTCGCCCGTGAGGTCGAACAAGAGCACATGCTCGAACGGAACAAGATCCTCCTCGAAGACGGCGACACCGAGGCGGAGGAGGCCTGAGATGGCGCGATACGACTTCTACAACGAAGACGGCACGACCGATCAAGAGACCTGTCCGCGGTGTGGCGACGCGTTCCTCGCCGAGCACAGCGACCGCACACACTGTGGCCGCTGTGGCTACACCGAGTGGCACTAACGAGCCGTTAGTCGCCCGGATTCGCTGTTTTTCACTTCCCGTAGCCCCGGTAGCGCTGATCGAGTGCGTCGAGACGGATCGAAGTCGTCTTTTCCGTCGGTCACGGAGCCTCGACAGATCGAATGGTCTCGACCGACGGCGAAGACGCCCCGACGCGGATACTCGGCATCGAGGGAACGGCCTGGGCCGCGAGCGCGGCCGTCTACGACGTCACCAGTAACGACGTCACTATCCAGACTGATGCCTACGAGCCGGATAGCGGCGGTATTCACCCCCGAGAGGCCGCCGAGCATATGCAGTCGGCAATCCCGCAGGTCGTCGAGCAGGCACTCGAGCACGCCCGCAAGCAGGCCGTGGCCGCGGACAACGATCCCGAGGCCCCTATCGACGCCGTTGCGTTTTCCCGTGGGCCAGGGCTCGGCCCGTGTCTGCGGATCGTCGCGACGGCCGCCCGGGCGGTGGCCCAGCGTCTGGACGTGCCATTGGTCGGGGTCAATCACATGGTTGCCCATCTCGAAATCGGTCGCCACCAGTCTGGCTTCGAGTCGCCGGTCTGTCTGAACGCCTCGGGGGCCAACGCCCACGTCCTGGGGTATCGAAACGGCCGGTATCGCGTGCTGGGTGAGACGATGGACACCGGCGTCGGCAACGCCATCGACAAGTTCACCCGGCACCTGGGCTGGTCACACCCTGGTGGCCCGAAAGTCGAGGCCCACGCCAAGTCGGGGTCGTACGTCGATCTCCCCTACGTCGTCAAGGGAATGGACTTCTCGTTTTCGGGGATCATGAGTGCCGCCAAACAAGCCGTCGATGGTGGCGCGGCGGTCGAAGACGTCTGCTATTCCCTGCAGGAGAATATCTTCGCGATGTTGACGGAAGTCAGCGAGCGCGCTCTCTCGTTGACAGACGCCGACGAACTCGTACTCGGCGGTGGCGTCGGCCAGAACGATCGCCTCCGGGAGATGCTCGGCGCAATGTGTGAGCAACGCGGCGCGGACTTTTATGCGCCCGAGCCCCGATTTCTCCGGGACAACGCGGGTATGATCGCCGTCCTCGGTGCGAAGATGTACGCCGCGGGCGACACGTTGTCGATCGAGTCCTCGACGGTCCGGCCGGACTTTCGCCCGGATGACGACTCTGTCAGTTGGCGGTCCGGCGAGACTGTTGGCTCCTGGGGTGGAGCGATAGCTAGCCAAACGGTCCAGGGTGCCGAAGCGACCGTCACCGTCGAGGACGGGCGCGTGCACAAGCAGCGCCACCCCCGGAGCTACCGCCACTCGACGCTCGATGGCCGGTTGCGTACCCAGCGGACTCGCGAGGAGGCGCGACTGACCAGCGAGGCCCGGCGTGTGGGCGTGCCGACGCCGGTCGTCTACGACGTCGATCCGCAGGCGGGAACGCTGGTGCTCGAGTACGTCGGGGAGCGGGACCTGCGTGCGGAACTGACTGCCAAGCGCGTGCGTGACGTTGGCCGCCATCTGGCGACGATCCACGATGCGGGGTTCGTCCACGGCGACCCGACGACGCGCAACGTCAGGGTCGCGGGCAGCGCGAGCGAACAGAGTGCCGCCGGATGGGCGAGCGGTGACAACCGGCGCCACGAGCAGGACGAACGGACCTACCTGATCGACTTCGGGCTGGGATACTACACCGATCACGCGGAAGATTACGCGATGGACCTCCACGTCTTCTCTCAGTCACTGTCGGGGACGGTCGACGACGCCGAGCAGTTGCGAGTCGCCGCCGAAGACGCGTATCGTGAGACCGGCGAGCGAGCACAGACTGTCATCGATCGTCTCCGAGAGATCGAAGGCCGCGGCCGGTATCAGTGAGTCCCCTCGCGGTGTTGCACTGACGACGGCAGCGTCTCCCCCGTGGCGACGGCGTACGGTCCCCGATGTTTTTACTCCGTCCGGACGGACAGTCACTATGGACGAGTTATTGGCAACACTCAAGGCGGCTTTCGAGGAGCAGGACTACACGGTCGAAGACGTGAGTACGAACCGACAGCAGGTCCGCGTCGCCCTCCGTGAGGCCGACGCGGCGGCGACCGAACTCCGATCGATCCCGGCCGACGTGGCCGGCGAGGACGCCGTCATGGGTGTCGACGTGACGACCGAATCCATCGAGGGTGGCGAGGAGGTCCGGACTGTCGTCACGTTCCGCCACCGCCCTTGAGCGACGCCCAGAGGGGACAAACGACTTAACGACGCCAATCGTAGCGACGCCTATGGCAGATAGACCGCAGTCCGGGGAACTGTTCGGCATTCCGTACAACTTCGAGCGACCGAGCATGAAGCGGTTGCTGTCCGCCTACTGGCAACCCGGCGAGGGGATGCTCGTCGAGAAACCCTTCGGTATCGGCTACACGCTCAACCTGGCGAACTGGCGTTCGTGGCTCGTCGTTGGCCTCGCCGGCCTGTTGTTCTACCAGCAGTCCGGCGAGGACGACGCGGAATCGACCGACGAGGACGCACACGACGCCGACGAACCCGTCGAAGTGATGGTCGAGTAGGGACCGACGCACCTTTTGTGGGTGGGCCCAATCGCCCAGCCATGCTTCGGTTCGTCACGGGTAACGAGGGGAAAGTCCGGGAGGCCCGGGACTATCTCGACGAGGAGGTCAAACAGTTCGCCTACGACTACACTGAAATCCAGAGTGCCGATCTCGGTGCGATCGCGGCCCACGGCGCTCGTGCCGCCTATCGCGAGGTCGACGCGCCGGTCGTTGTCGAGGACGCCGGCCTGTTCGTCGACGTGTTCGATGGGTTCCCGGGGCCGTACTCGGCGTACGTCGAGGACACCCTCGGTATCGAGCGCGTCTGGGATCTGGTCGAACCGGAAGACGACCACCGTGCTGCGTTCCGATCAGTGGTCGCTTACTGCGACGGCTCCGATTTAGAGGCCCCCACCGTCCGCGAGGGTGATCTCCCGGTTGCACTCTTTGCGGGCCGTATCGAGGGACGGATCGTCCCGCCGCGGGGTGGGGGTGGCTTTGGCTACGATCCGATCTTCGAGGTCGACGGGCGAACCTTCGCCGAACGGACACCCGCCGAGAAGAACGAACTGTCCCATCGTGGTCGGGCGCTCGACGCGTTCGCCACCTGGCGAGACGCCTGACGCCCAGCACTCAGCCGCTGTTGTACCGACTCTGTGGGCTCTTTCGGAGAGAGACGTACTGTGGTTTCTTTCGTTCTGGTGTCGATGCTTCCACGTCCGAAAGACGGACTCTCGCCGATCAGGTGCCGTGCTGCCAGGACTCCATGTACTCACGCTGTGCGTCGGTCAACTCGTCGAAGCGGACACCTTCGGCGTCGAGTTTGACCTCCGCGACTTCCCGGTCGAGGCGATCGGGGACGTTGTGGACGCCGGCCCCGTATTCGTCGCCGTTTTGTACCATCTCACGGGCGCTGACGGCTTGGATCGCGAAGCTCTGGTCCATGACTTCGACGGGGTGGCCCTCGGCGACTGGTGAGGCGAGATTGACGAGGCGTCCCTCGGCGAGGACGTTCAACTGCCGGCCGTCGGGCAGGACGTACCCACGAACGCCGTCCCGTGCGTCGACGACCTCCTCGGCCATGTCTTTCAGGTCTTCGAGGTTGATCTCGACGTCGAAGTGGCCGGCGTTGGACAGAATGACGCCGTCGTCCATCTGCTCGAAGTCTTCGCGGGTGATCACGTCCCGGTTGCCCGTCGTCGTCACGAAGATATCGCCTTCTTTTGCGGCCTCGGCCATCGGCATGACGCGAAAGCCCTCCATGTGTGCTTTCAGGGCCTGCCGGGGCTCGATCTCGGTGACGATCACGTCGGCGTTCATCCCGCGGGCCTTCGTGGCGACGCCTTTCCCACACTGACCGTATCCGCCGACGACGACCGTCTTGCCGGCGATCGAGAGGTTCGTCGTCAGTTCGATCGAGACGAGGCTCGACTCGCCGGTCCCGTGGACGTTGTCGAACAGCCGCTTCATCGGCGTGTCGTTGACGGCGAACATCGGGTATTCCAAGGCCCCGTCGTCGTCCATCGACCGCAAGCGGTGGACGCCCGTGGTCGTCTCCTCACACCCGCCGACGATCGAGTCGATGAGCTCCGGGTACTCCTCGTGAACGCGGAACACAAGGTCCGCGCCGTCGTCGACCGTGATCGTCGGTTCGTGTTCGAGGACGGCGTCGATCGCGCCGTAGTAGGCTTCGTCCTCGACGCCACGCTCGGCATAAGAGGTAATCGATTCCTGGGCGTCGAGGGCGACGCTGACGTCGTCGTGGGTCGAGAGCGGATTACAGCCCGTGATGGCGACCTCGGCCCCACCGGCGGCGATCGTCTCGGCCAGGACTGCGGTGGTCGCTTCGACGTGCATCGCCATCCCGACCGTCTCGCCGGCAAGGGGCTGTTCGGCCTCGAATTCCTCGCGGAGGGTCGCACAGATCGGCATGTGCTCGCGTGCCCACTCGATTTTCCGGCGGCCAGCTTCGCGCTTGGCATTTGGGTCGTCGACTCGCTCGCTGATCGGTTGACTCATGTTCGAGTTATCGATCCAAACTGGGAAAACGCTACCGAAGCGGTCGCGGAGAGTGGCCGCAAGTAGTGTGCGTCAGTTCGGGGGGCCGGCGTGTTCGGGCGGGCCACGCTGGTCGCTCTCATCGTCTTCGTCCTCGTCGTCATCGTTCTCTGGTTCGGCAGCCTCCCGTTCGTCCGCTACAGCTTCGTCTGCTTCTGCTTCGTTCTCGTCTGCTTTTGCTTCTTCTCCCTCTCGTTCGTCTCCGTCATCGCCAGCCCTATCGTCGCTGCTCTCACCGTCGGGGCCGGCGTGGGCTGGCGGGCCAGCGTGGTCGGGTCGGTTGTCCGCGCCGGGATTGTTCTCGGTGACAAATTCAGCCACTGCCTGGCCCACACCGGGGCCGTTCTCGCCGTCTGCTAGCAGTCCGTGGACGAACGCCTGGACGCGTTGCCCGAACGCGTCGGCCTCATCGTCGCCGGCCGCATAGAGCGTGCTCGTCGTCGACACCGTTCGGTTGTCGACGGTCGCGGTCACGCTGACGCGGACGTCACCCGAGGGCGTGCCCAGGGAAACGGTCCCGTTTGCGTCCGTTTCGTACGTGCCGCCGATACTCACGTTCGTCTCGGTGTCAACGGGCTCAGTTTCGTTCGTCTCGTCGACGGTCTCGTTGTCACCCGTGGCGGTCTCGTTTGTGGTTTCGTTCCCGTCAGTCTCCGCCCTGTCCTCGATCACGTCGCGCACCGTCACGTCGACAGTCGCGTTCGCGACTGCCGTGCCGTTGTCGGTCACGTCGATTGTCACTGTCCGATCCGTCTGTGTCACGTCGACTGCGAGGCCGTCCTCGGTGGCAGCCAATGCAGGGCCAGCCATCGAGAGCACGACTAACACAGCCGCGGTGATGGCAAAGGTCTGAGTTCGCATTACAGATTGAACTGGCCGCTCCGGGGCCATATACCCCGAATGCCGTTCAGATCGTTCGACCTGTGTACAGAAGAATTCAAACCAGCTGAGAACGTCCAAAAGCGTTTAGTATAGTTTTTACAGGATTATTTCTTTATCTTGTCGTAGATACAAATATGGCCGTCCGGCCTCACGTGGCCCGCTCGACCAACTTCTCGGCCCGGTCTGTGGCTTCTCGGCGTACTGCCTCCTCGTCGAAGACCGTGACCTCGCGGTCGCGCATGAGGACCTGGCCGTCGGCAACGGTGTGACGAACGTCGCTGCCCCGCACGGCGTAGGCGAGGTGGCTGAGGAGGTCGTGGGCGGGCGTCAGGTGGGGTGCGTCGAGGTCGATGACGGCGAGATCGGCGTTCGCGCCGGCTTCGAGGCGGCCCGAGTCGAATCCGAGCAACTCGGCCCCGTTTGCGGTCGCCATCTCGACGACGCTCGCGGCATCGACGGCACTGGCGTCATCGGCGGCTAGTTTCCCGAGCATGGCCGCATCGCGCATCTCGTCGAACATGTCCAAGTCGTTGTTCGAGGCCGCGCCGTCGGTGCCGAGGCCGACGGTGACGCCAGCATCGAGCATGTCCTGGACGGGGGCCATGCCGCTGGCGAGTTTCATGTTCGAGGCCGGACAGTGGGCCACGCCGGTATCTGTCTCGACCAGTAGATCGATCTCGCTGTCGTCGACGTGGACGCCGTGGGCCACGTAGGTGTCACCCGCGAGCAACCCGATGTCTTGGGCGTAGGCCAGCGGCCGCACTCCGTGCTCCTCGACGATCGGCTCAACTTCGTCGGGCGTCTCGTTGGCGTGGAGATGCGTCGCCAGGCCCGCCTCGTTGACAGCCGGGACGAACTCCCGGAGAGAGGCTTCGTCGACGGTCGTCAGCGAGTGGGGCTGGAAGGTCGTCCGAATCCGCCCTTCGGCCGCGCCGTCGAACTCCTGGGCGACTTCGAGACTCCGCTCGACGTCGGCTCGGGCTGCCTCGTCGTCCTTGCCGACAGTGACGGCCGTGTAGCCGAGTCGCGCACGGACGCCGGCCTGCTCGACGGCCGCGGCGATCTCTTCGATGTCGAAGTACATGTCCGACAGCGCCGTGGTCCCGGATTTGATCATCTCGATCAGTCCGAGTTCCGCGCCGACGCGAACGTCTGCTTCGGTCAGTTCGGCCTCGACCGGCCAGATGTCTTCTCGCAGCCAGGCGTCTAAGGGCTTGTCGTCGGCCAACCCTCGGAGCAACGTCATCGCGACGTGGGTGTGGGCGTTGACGAGCCCGGGGATAACTAGCCCGCCCGCGGCGTCGAGTTCGTCGTCGGCGGGCCCGACGTCACCGATCGCGTCGATCCGACCGGTCGCTTGATCGAGGAGCACATCAGCGCGTTCGATCGTCATGTCCGGGCGGAGTATCTGCCCGCCCGTGACGAGGAGGTCGCTCATTATGGGGCTTTACCGCGGGGTCGATAAGACTGTGACGACTAGCCGCCAACGGGCTGTCGCTGGACTCGGTGGTTCTTAGCGAGGCGTGATCGAAACGGACGACGGATGCGTTCTCGCTCACTCCTCGCGCTGTTTGAGCCACTGGTCGAGACACTCCCGGATCGCAGCTTCGCGGTTGTCTCGATGGTCCTGGAATGCCTTCTCTTCGATAGCCTCGATCGTCTCCTCGTCGAACTCGACGGTCACTTCCGCCATGTCCGCGAAGATGTCTTCCATTACCGTCAACCGGGGGACGGCACCGACTAATAGGTTCGTCAGCTACTCGTCTGACGGCCCCGTTTTCAGGTCTGGATCTCGAAGCGCGTTCCCGTCTGGCTGTCCGCTAGCGCGACCGTCCAGCCGTGGGCATCGACGATCTGCTCGACGATCGCTAGCCCGAAGCCCGTCCCGTCCTCGGCGGTCGTGTAGCCCGATTCGAAGATCGCGTCGTGATCTTCGGGTGCAATGCCGCTCCCGTCGTCGGCGAGGAAGAACCCGTCCGACGCTTCGAGTGGGCCGACGGTGACTGTCACGTCCTCTCCGCCGTGTTCGACTGCATTGCGGACGAGGTTCTCTAGCAGCTGCTGTAGGCGGTCGGGATCAGCCTCGACAGTGGTGCCCTCGCTCACGTGGAGGTCGGCTTGCCGGGTGTCGACCATCTCCCAGGCCTGGCGGGCGATCCGTCCTACATCGACGGGTTCTCTCTCATCGACCGGTTGACCCTGCCTGGCGATCGCCAACACGTCTTCGATGAGTGTTTCCATCCGATCGAGGGCCTCGGCGACTGATTCGAGGTGGTCGTCGTCGCGGTCTTCCCGGGCGAGTTCGAGCCGGCCCTGGGCGACGTTGAGCGGATTGCGCAGGTCGTGTGAGAGCATGCTGGCGAACTCTTCGAGACGATCGTTTTGACGTTCGAGCTCTTTGCGATAGCGCTCTCGCTGGGTCACGTCGCTGAACACGATTCCTCGCCCAAGCGTCGTTCGACCGGCCGAGAACGGATGCTCGGTGACACGGTAGTACCGCGTCTCACTGTCGTTTTGCAGTTCGATGATCGGTGATTCGACAGCCAGTAGATCAGCGATCCCGGGAACGATCTCCTCGAACGGCACCTCGCCGCCACTGGCTTCTGTTTCAGTCAACGCCGGCAAGAGCCGTGCTGCCGCGCGATTGAAGTCTTGGACGCGATCGCGCTCGTCGAGGACCACAACCGGGTCGTCACCTTCGCCGGCCAGTCGAATCGTCTCGAACCGGGCGACGTAGACGAACATGAGCCCGACCGCGAAGATAGCGACGCCGAGCGGTTCGTAGGTGATATCGAGCAACGCCGGCGAAATCAAGCCGAGAATATCCAGTCCGATCGGCAGTCCCGTCAGCGCGACCAGGATGGCCAGTGGCGCTGCGTTGTGGCTGACCTGTCGGAAGCGCTCGAACAGCATGAAGTACCCGACCGACGCCAGCGCGTAGGCCCCGCCCATGACCGTCCAGTGGAGGATCCCGTTCGAAATTGCGATGTGTGGAAACGGCGCTGTGGTCGCCGTTGCGGTGAAGTACAACCCGTGCCAGTGATTCGTGAGTTTGATCGCGGCGATCGTCAGGAAAATCGCGATCGCCACCTGGCGGATCCGCGGATTGTGGTGTAACGACCGCCCAGTGTAGGCCGAACAGAAGTACAACCAGGCCCCGACCGTTGCGATACCCATCAACAGGCCGACTTCGTGAAACGCCACGGCCGTCCAGTAGTCCGTCGTCGACAGATAGCCGACGTGTGACAGCGCCCAGACGGCACTCATCGCCAGGAGCGCCGACAATCCCTGTCGTGTTCCGGTGTGCTCGATTTTGCGAACCCGGAGCAGACTCACCAGACAGGCGACGGCCGCGAGACCGAACACGAGGACGTACCACACCTGAATGTCGATCGGCAGGACCGCCTGGGCTATCGATTCGTACATTCGGCTCTATCCACGTTCCACTGCGTCTCGAACTGTTAAGAAGCTATCCCGTTCACAACCCCGGGGTTCGTCACTTCGTTCGAACCTCGCTACTCACGCTTCCACCGCTCGCCTAGTCCGAGGCCTCGCTCTCGCTGATCGCTTGGGCCTCGCTGCTGGTCGCGGATCACTGTGTTCCCCGCTCGCAATCCCGAGGTCGCTACGCGCCCTCGCTACGCTCGCCCCGAGCTGACGACATCGCTCTCGGCTGCCATCTCGGATATCGGCGTCCGCTCGACGACCCGTCCGTCCACGGTCGGGTACTGCTCGACGACCTCACCCTCTTCGATGTCGCCTTCGTCGATCATCTCCTCTAAGAGCCACCAGGCGACCTCGACGTGCTCGGATTTGACGACGTAGTAGTCTTCGGGGACGCCCAGTTCCTCGAAGCGGGACGGATCGGCCCACGTCTTCCCGTAGACGAGCGTCCCGTCGTCGGTGATCTCATCGAAGGGCCGCCGGACGTTTTTGGCCATCCGTTTCAGGCGATTGCGGTGCTGGGCGGCGTCTTTGAACACCGACGTACAGAAGTAGACTTTCGGGTGTTTCGCCATCGAGTCAAGGACGTCGTGGCTGCCCTCGACCGCGCTCATGTGGTCCTCTTTGAGGTCGTACCCTTTCTCTTGCATCCGCCGGAAGTTGCCCTGGCTCATCTCGAACTCGTTGACGTTGACGAACTCGGCGGCCCCTTCCTCGACGAACGTGACGAACTCGTCTTCCGGCCGGATGCCCGGAATCTCGAAGGCCGGGGTGAGTCCTTCCTCACGGGCGATATAGAGGATGTCCTCCCACTCGGTGCCGTGGAGGTCGCCCCACATGTCCAGTGGGGGATGGAACCGGATCTCGTCGAGTCCCGCCTCGGCGAGCCGGCGCATGTTCTCTCGACCGCCAGTGATCCCCGTATAGAGGTGGATGTGGTGGTCCTCGCCGAACTCCTCCTTCAGCAGGGAGATGTACCGGCAGGTACGGTCCATGACCTCTTGGGGTTCGCCGCCAGTCAGCGACGAACCCAGCGCATCCATGCGCTTTGCTTCCTCAATGAGGTCTTGGTCTTTCTCGACTTTCCGCTCGTTTGCGTAGACGTCGGTGACGTTCTTGCGGTTCTCGCCGAGCGGACAGTAGAAACAATCCCGCTGGTCACAGTAGCCATAGACGAAGATGACCATTTTGCCGCCCTTGGCACACTGTTCGCAGCCTTCCGAAATCATTCGCGTACCGATAGAACGCCCGCAGCGGGTATAAGGCGTGCGACTTCCACAAGATCGACCGGTTGCGGCCTGGTCACACGGGGAACGGGCCGTCACTCAAATGCGCACTTGACCTTTCAGTTGCATTATCAACTTGGCTGTCGTATCGACGTCCATGGATCAGGAGCGACGACGATTTCTTCGACTGAGCGCGATCGGTGCTGGCGTGGCGCTTGCAGGCTGTGGCGGTCACCTCAACGGGGACGAGGAGACCGACGCGCCGATCGACGACTGGCAGTACGACCCACAACCGTTGACGGAGGGCGGTGCGAGCGGGAGCAGTTTCCAGACGAATGCCGCCGAGAGTGCCGATCTCGGCTTCGCGGCTGGTGGCGCGAAAAACGTCGCTGACTTCCGGCGAAACATCGAGGCAGGCTATCTTCCCATTCCCGAGAGTCTCCCCTACGAGGGCCTGTTTTACAACTACTACTTCGATACCGGCGAGTCAGGCGAGTGCTCGTCGCTGTTCTGTCCGTCCTACGCAACCGCCATCACCGAGGACCCGATCGCCGGGACCACGGACCAGTATTTCACGGTCGGGTTGCAGTCGACGCTGGACACGGATTCCTTCGAGCGCAAACAGCTCAACGTCGTCATCGTCCTGGACATCTCGGGATCGATGGAGGCCGAATTCGACCAGTACTACTACGACCGCTTTGGTAACAAACACACCGTCGAGGATAGGGACACCCGCTCGAAGCTAGCCGTCGCCAAAGACGCCCTCCTCGCGCTGACCGAGCATCTTGAGCCGGACGATCGGCTGGGAATCGTTTTGTTCAACAACGAGGCCAGCGTCGCCAAACCGCTTCGGGACGTCGAGTCGACCGCCATGGACGCGATCCGGGGGCACATCCGCGAGGACATCCGGGCCGGCGGCGGGACGAACATCGCCGACGGGATGGGCGAGGCTGCGGCCATGCTCGGCGAGTACAGCGACGCCGACCCGACCGAAGTCGAAACCAGACAGATCGTCGTCACCGACGCGATGCCCAACCGCGGCCAGACCGGCGACCAGGCCCTACAGGACCGTCTCGCCGGCTACGCCGACGATTGCATCCACACGAGTTTCGTCGGCGTCGGGGTCGACTTCAATCCCGCACTCGTCGATCAGATTACGGCCGTCCGCGGCGCGAACTACCGGGCGGTTCACTCCGCGGACGCCTTCGAGACTTATCTCGGTGCGGAGTTCGAGTACATGATGACGCCACTGGTGTACGATCTCACGGTGGAACTGGACGTTCCCGGTGCCGTGATCGACACTGTCTATGGCTCGACGGCGGCCGAGGACGCGACCGCGGACCTTCTGGAAGTCACCACGCTGTTCCCGTCGCCGACCGAGGACGGCAACACGCGTGGCGGCGTCGTCCTCGTCAAACTCGCCGGTGAGGCTCGCGGTACGGACCTGACGCTGCGGGCCTCCTGGGAGGATCGCTCGGGATCGACCGACGCCACGACGACGGCAATCGAGTTCCCCGACGAGGCCCCGGAGTCCTTCGGAAACACCGGTATCCGGAAGGCTGTCTTCCTGGCCCGGTATGCCGACCTCCTGAAAAACTGGCTGATCCACGAACGCGACCCCGCTCGGATCGAAGTGACGGCCGACGGTGCTGTCGAGGCACCGCCCGCGGACCTGCCCCGTGGCGAGTGGGAACAGCAATCCCAGCCACTGTCCGTCTCGGACCCGTACGTCTCCCGGCTCGAACGGTTCCGCGAGTACGCCAGGAGCGAAATCGATGCCATCGGTGACAAGCGACTCGATCGGGAACTGGAGACGATCGAGACAATTCTCGCCGCTGGCGAGTGACCGGGACGGCCCTCCCGCGCCCGGAAAAGTGTTATGCGTCCGTCGCGTACCGCCGATCGATGCTGCTGGTCCTCTGTGTGGACCTCGACGACGACGTCGGGCGCAAGACGGCCGTCGAAACACCCGTCGTTGGCCGAGACGCCGTCGAGGACGCGGCGGTCGCGTTGGCGACGGTCGACCCCGAGGACAGCGACTCGAACGTCCTCTTCGAGGGCGTCCACCTCTACGACGAACTGACTGCCGAGGGCAGCGAGACAGTCGAGGTCGCTGCGGTGACCGGCCGGGAGGGGGCCGACGTCGAGGCCAATCGGGCGATCGGCGCGGAGATCGATACTGTCCTCGCGCGACTCACCACCGGCGAAGACGTTCGCGCGATCGTCGTCACGGACGGTGCCCAAGACGAGAGTGTTCTGCCCGCGATTCGATCACGGATGGACATCGACGGGGTTCGTCGCGTGGTCGTCCGCCAGGCCGAGGACTTAGAATCGATGTACTACACGATCAAGCAGGTGCTCAACGATCCCGAGACGCGGGGCACGATCCTCGTTCCACTCGGCATCCTCCTGTTGATCTATCCGCTGGCAGCGCTGGCGAATACGCTGGGGATGCCGGGCGACGCCTTCGGCGTCGGCTCCGGCTTGCTCGGCCTGTATCTCCTCTCGCGTGGCCTGGGGTTAGGCGAGGCGATCGACGGTGCCGTCGAGCGCGCTCGATCGAGTCTCTATGCCGGTCGCGTGACGCTGGTGACCTACGTTGTCGCACTGGCGCTGTTGGGTATCGGCGGCGCCAGCGGCCTGGAGATGCTGGATTCGGTCCGCCAGCAATCCACCGTGCTCGGCGTCGGCGAGACGATCGCGGCCGTCGTCGCCGGCTCGATCCACTGGCTGGCTGCCGCGGGGATTACCTCCAGTCTCGGCCAGGTTACCGACGAATACCTCGCCGGTGCGTTCCGTTGGCGGTACCTGAACGCCCCCTTCTACATCCTCGCGATCGCCGGGATCGGTAACGCCGTCAGTTTCTACGTCCTCGGCGAGGTGACGCTATCGTATCTGGCGATGATGCTGACCGCCGGGACGCTGCTGGGACTCTTTAGCACGCTTGCCTTTGCCGTCGCCGAATCTCGTCTCGGCGAGGCCGAGGGGCGACCGAGTGCCTGACCCGAACCCGGGCGCTTTTTGTTTCTGCTCGCCACAGCACTGACGGGGGCACGTAGCTCAGTCCGGATAGAGCGTCGGACTTCTAATCCGACGGTCGTGGGTTCGAATCCCACCGTGCCCGTGAAGCCGCCGAGTGAACACAAGGCGTGCTGAACAAGCACGCAGGAGATTCGAACCACGGCAGACCGAACGGAGTGAAGTCTGACATCGGGTGAGAATCCCACCGTGCCCGCTCGCTCGCACAGTGACCTTCCCGAACGCTGTGCGTTCGCTCAGTCCAGAGAGACGCTCTGCGTCTCTCAACCTTCGGGGCGACGATTCGCCGCTCAGTCCCACCGTGCCCGTCCACCTTTTTAGATCGTCGGGTGCGTTCGCTTTGCGATCTCACCGTTGTTCGTAAAAACGTGGTCCACACGAACGAAGTGAGTGTGGGCTCGGGAGAGCTTGCTCTCCCGGTGGCGAAAAACGACCCGAGCGGTCGCTTCGCTCCCGCTCGGTGAACCGGCTCGCGTCGCTCGCCGGACGCCTTCACCAGACAGTGAGAAACAGACTATCCAGTGGCCGGTGGACGACTTATTCTTCGAACCCGTCTTCGAACCGGAAGGTCCCGTCTCGCTGGATAATCTCGCCGTCGACTTCGATGAACGAATCCTCGCTCATATCGACGATCATGTCGACGTGGACCGCCGAATCGTTGTGTTCGTTGCCCTCGCCGACACACTCGTCGTAGGCTCGTCCGACCGCCAGGTGGACGGTATCGCCCATCTTCTCGTCGAACAGCATGTTGTAGCTGAACTCGTCGATGTCGCGGTTCATGCCGATACCGAGTTCGCCCACGCGGCGGGCGCCGTCGTCGGTCTCTAAGACTTCCGTCAGGATCTCTTCGTTCTTCTCGGCGCTGTGCTCGACGACTTCGCCGCCCTCGAAGACGAGGTGGACGCCCGTGACTTCCCGCCCCTGGTGGTAGAGTGGCTTATCGAAGAACACCTCGCCGTCGAGGCTATCGGGGACGGGCGCGGTGAAGACTTCGCCACCGGGCAGGTTCTTCTCGCCGTAGTCGTTGAGCGTCCCATTGCCCGCGATGGACATTGTGAGATCGGTCCGATCGCCGGAGACGATCCGGACTTTTTCGGCGGGATCGAGGATTTCGGTCAACTGGGACTGGTGGTCACGGACGTCGTCCCAGTCTTTGAGGATGGCGTCCCAGACGAAGTTCTCGTAGCCTTCGGTGCTCATCTCGGCGAGTTGGGCGTTTGCCGGCGCGGGATACTGGGTGAGACACCAGCGCTTGCCGAGGCGTTCGTTCAGCAGCGGCCGCTGGGCCTTGTCGTATTCGCTGCGGACGGACGGGTCGACGTCGCTCTCTTGGGTCACGTTGTCGCTGGCCCGAATGGCGATGTAGGCGTCCATCTCCTCGTACAGCGCCATGACGTGACTTGGCGTCTCGAAGTCGCCGTCGTGATTCCGGAGGAAGGCCCGCCGGAACCGGGAGCCAGTTCGTTCCGAAACCACCAGCGGATGGGCACCGACGGCAGCGATTTCCTCGTGGAGCGCGGTCACCAGATCCTCGGCGACCGGGTGGGCGTCGATGACCACGTTGTCGCCGGCTTGGAGATCAATCGAGTGGTTACAGATAACTTGTGCCTGTTCGCGGATGCGCGGATCCATGACGCCACTGTCTTCTCGACCGTCGGGCAAACCAGTTTCGTCCCGACGTGGGTCTCTGTCCGTCGCGGGCGTCAGCCGCCGCCTTTCCCGTCGCGGACGCCTTCCTTGAACCCGGTCGCGATTCGCCGGAGAAACAGGTAGACGAAGAGGACGAACCCCAGCATGACCACGACCATGCCCACCAGCACCGGATCGACCATGGGCGCGGGTTACACGGGGGCGATGATAGGTGTTTCGTCGGCGTGGTGGTTGGATGTGACTGCTCGGCGCCGTCCCCGGAACCTTTTCCTGGCCCCTCTCAGAACACGAACGCGTATGTCTCTGCTGCCCTCGGAGCCGGACACGTCCCCAACCGAGGAGTCCGATCCGCGCGTCATCGGGGTCGACAGCGACGCCGCCGACGATCTCATCGCGGCACTCTCCTCGGAGACGGCGCGTGCGATCCTCGCTGCCCTCCACGACGACCCCGCCCCGCCCTCGAAACTGGCCGAGGAAGTCGAGACGTCACTCCAGAACGTCCAGTATCACCTCGAGAACCTCGCCGACGCCGGTGCCGTCGAGGTGATCGATACAGTCTACTCCGAGAAGGGGCGCGAGATGGACGTCTACGCGCCGGCCGATCGGCCGCTGGTCATCTTCGCCGGCGAGGAATCGAGAACCCCCTCGCTCAGACAGGTGCTCTCCCGATTGCTCGGCGGCGTCGGTGCGTTGGGACTTGCCAGTCTCGTCGTCCAGTCGCTGCTCGGTGACCGGGTGCCCAGATCCGGTGGCTCCCACCCCGTTGGCGACGGCGGCGTGAATGGGACGGCGACCGCGACTGCATACGCCGATGGCGGTCACACGGTAGAGACGACCCCGATCGCCCAGTCGGAGGCGGCGTCTCCGATGCCGACCGAACAAGCCATGGAGACGACGACTCCCTCCGAGACCGCAATCGAGACAGCGACCCAGACAGCTACCGACTCGCCTACGCCTGCCGAGACGGCGACGCCGACCGAGACGATAACCGAGACGGTGACGACTGTCGCCGACCCCGGTGGCGGACTCCCGCCGGGGGTGCTCTTTTTTGCCGGCGGACTGGCGGCGCTCGTGATCGTCACTGCCCTCTGGTATCTCTGGCGGTGACGGCTCCCGCGAGGCAGGTCTGGGCGTCGTTCCCGTTTACGGTGGCTCAAACGATTGTTTGAACGTCCGGAGGGTCTTTTGTCGCTGGTCTCTTTTCTTCGATGCGCTGACTTGCTTCGGCCCTCCCGACCACGTTCCCCTCATTCCATATCGACACAGCGGCGGGAGACTGACTCGCCCTCCACGTTTCGAACGTCGACCGCTATCCTCCCGTCTCTGCCCTGCAACTGCGCGTACGTCGGGGGACCACCGCGTGGATCGGCGTGGCTCCCCGGATTGACCACCGGCAGGCCCCCGATCTCCTCGATTCCTGGCCGGTGGGTGTGGCCGACGATCGCGAGGTCGGCCTCTCGCTCTCGCCCGAGAAGCGGTAGCGTCGTCGAGTCGTGCTCGTGGCCGTGGGTAACCAGCAGCGTCCAGCCCTCCCAGTCGACGGTCCTCACCCTCGGCAACCGATCACACAGTGCCGGCGTGTCGCTGTTTCCCTGGACGGCCAGCAGCTCCTCGGCCCGTCGGTCGAAGGCATCGTGGACTGCCGGCGTCGTGAAATCGCCCGCGTGGACGACGTACTCGGCGTCTTCGAGTGTTTGGTCCGCCGATTCGGACAGCTGGGGACTGTCGGTCTCGTGGGTGTCCGCGAAGACGGCGATCATAGCGGGTGATCGGGTGCAGTCCTCAAAACCGCCCCGACCCCGACCTACTTGTGACTGCCCGGCCCAGCGTTGGGCATGGCTGGTAGTCGCTCGGTCGTCATCGCCGCATTGATCGCAAACGGCGCGATCGCGATCCTGAAGTTCGGAGCGTTTCTGTTGACCGGCAGCGCTGCGATGCTCTCAGAGACGTATCACTCGATCTCAGACACCGGCAACCAGGTCTTCCTGTTGATCGGCATTCGCTATGGTGCTCGCGAGGCCGACCGTCGCCATCCGTTCGGCTACGGGAAGGCCCAGTTCTTCTACTCGTTTCTGGTGTCGGTGTTCCTGTTTGGCATTGCCGGCTGGGAGAGCGTCAAACACGGCTACGCGAAACTGACCGAGGGGGGCCACGCAGTCGAGGCCCAAGCCCCGGAACTGTTCGGCTACGTCATCGAGCCAGTCTACGTCAATTACGCGGTCCTGCTGGGTGCGATCGCTTTCGAGACCTACGCGTTCGTCAAAGCCTACCGGGTCATGCGCGACCAGATCGACGAACACGGCTGGTCGGGCTTTCGTGAGGCCTTCCGGAAGACCAGTGACGTGACGACGCTGACGGCCCTGACCGAGGACACCATCGCCCTGAGTGGGGCCGGGATCGCGCTGCTCGGCATCTTCCTGTCACGACAGACCGGGATCGCGGCCTTCGACGCGGCCGCCGCACTGCTGATCGGCCTCATGCTGATGGGCTTTGCCGTCGCGCTGGCCTGGGAGAACAAACGCCTGTTGCTCGGGGAGAGTCTCCCGAAAGAAGACGAACGCGAGCTTCGCGAGATCGTCGCCGACGGCGAGGGTGTCAGCGAAATCATCGACTTCCGGACGGTGCTGTTCGGGACCGATCGGGTGCTCGTCGCGGCGGACGTGGCGTTCGATCCCGCCTTCGACACCGACGAGATGGACGACCGGATCACCGCCATCGAGGACGCACTTGTCGCCGCCGACGAGTCGGTCAAGAAGGTCTACGTCGAACCCGAGACTCGTTCCGAGTGAGGAGGTCTCTCTTTCAAGCGATCCTAGTTTCTTCGGAACAGTTCTAGGTACGTCGGCACGTGCAACGTGGTGATCGGTGTTTTGACGCCGGGAGCAGCTATCTGCGGTTGTAGCGTCTGTTCCGGGCCGCCTCCTTCCGTGAAGGTCACCGGGGGACCCTCCGTCGCAGTGACCGTGTTGTTCTGTTCGTCAACGGTGGTATTCAACGGAAGATATGTTTGCAGCGTCCAGTTGAAGACGAACAATGAGAGATTCCCTTCGTCGGCTCCGTTCGGGAGTTCGGATTCGTTGTATTGCATCGTGACCGTCGCGTTCTCAATGGGGCCGTCGACGTTCGGATCGACGATCGGCGTCACCCTCCAGTCCGGGACGTCTTCGTTGTGGAGGAACGGTTCTTCGTTTCGTTCGAGGGTGATGCCATCCAAGCTGTCGACCGTTGTTGTCACGGTCAACCGGGTATCGAGACCCGTGTGGTTGACGACGACCGTGCCGATGTCATCTCTCTCACTGACATGTTGGCCCTGTAAGTCTGCTGTCCAGGCAGGCGGCCTGACAGACTGCCCGGCCGCATCGAGTGAAAACCCGGACTGTATCTCTATTTCTCCGTCGTGTACCGTCCCTACGAAAGCGGTATACATGAGACCTCGATCGTCCGTGACGATTCGCACATAGGGCTGGCTATCGGTCTCCGTCGAGGAGTTCACGTCTGTCTTCAGTACGTACCGCGTGTGACCGTCCCGTTCGATCACCTCGGTTACTGTGAGTGCCAGACCGACGTGTTCCAGTACAGATGCGCCTGTTGGCGTATTTTTCGTTCTCGGTCTGACCGTTCGTCGGACTACAGCGGCTTGTTCCTGATACCCATACTCTCTGTCCGCAGTCACGACGTGTGTCCGACTGACGTCGATCTCTTCGATCGGGAGGCCACTGCTGTCACCCGGAACTCTGATTCGAGTGTTTCTGACGTGTTCAATCGTGTAGCGTATATCCGCCATCGCTTCGGTATGGCCCTCTCGCAACCGCGCTGGGGAGACCCGCTCACCGATCTCGAATCGACTGTTCTCGGCACTCTCTTGCGGTGTTACGGCGGATTGCGTTCCCGTCTCGGTGGGTGTCGTTTCTGTGGCCGTTGTCGTCGTCTGGATTCCGGAGCAACCGGCGAGTGCGATACAGACGATCAAAAGGACAAATATACCGGCCCGACGCATGTAAATACAAATATACAGCTACGTTATATATCTAGGGATGGCGAGCACTTTTATCCGATAGAATCGAACGGCGAGACGTGGTGATCCCGGACGACGATCCAGACTCCCCATACGAGCGGTTTTTCCCCTACGACGAGCCATACGACCACCAGCGCGAGGCCATCGAGGGAATCGCCGAAGCACTCGAAGATGCATCGGACGTACTGCTCGAAGGGGCCACGGGGACGGGCAAGACGCTGGCGGCGCTGACGCCCGCACTGGAACACGCTCGCCGAACCGACAAGACGGTCGTCATCACGACCAACGTCCACCAGCAGATGCGCCAGTTCACCGCGGAGGCCCGGGCGATCAACCACCAGGAGTCCATCCGGGCGATCGTCTTCCGCGGGAAGGCTTCGATGTGTCACATCGACGTGGGCTACGAGGAGTGTCAGGCGTTGCGGGATACGACTCACGATCTCGTCGACGCCGAGAGCGAACGGGCCGACCTCGAACGCCGTCAGCGCGACCTCTTAGAAGAGAGCCAGGCAGGCGACGGCGACGCGGCCGAGGCTCGCTCGGCAATCATGGACGAACTCGAGAGCGTCGGCGAAGAACTCCAAACCCTGCGCGAAGAGCAATCGACCTGTGAGCACTACTACCACAATCTCACGAGCGATACTGACGACTTCTACGCGTGGCTGTACGACGACGTTCGGACGCCGGACGAGGTTTACGAGTACGCCGAGCGGCAGGGCTTTTGCGGATACGAACTCCTGAAAGACGGCATCGAGGGCGTCGATCTGGTCATCTGCAACTACCACCACCTGCTGGACCCGTTCGTTCGCGAGCAGTTCTTCCGCTGGCTGGGCCGGGACCCGAGTGACGTGATCGCAGTCTTCGACGAGGCTCACAACGTCGCTGACGCCGCCCGCGATCACGCCCGCCGGACGCTGGCCGAACCCACGCTCGAACGCGCTCTCGACGAACTCGACGGAAGTGACGATCCACGGGCCGATGCCGCGCGGAACGTCCTGACGACGATCCACACGGCCCTCCAGGAAACCTACGAAGACGCCCTGGCATTCGGCCAACGGGAGACGATCGAGGACGACTGGGAGGACCTCGCGATCGACAACGACGACCGCCGGGACGATCTCACCCTGTCGCTCCTCCAGCACTACACGGGCCAGGGGGTCAGCGACGACTTAGCGAGTGCACTCAAACTCGGGCAGGCCCTCGACCAGCAGTACGAAGACGCCTTCAAGGACGGCGAGACGAGCGTCCGCAAGGAGTGTCCGACCCTCCAGGCGGCGACGTTCTTCGAGGCCTGGCTGGCCGAGAGCGACGAGTCGGGGCTCTATCCGGTGGTGAGCGTCCGCCGAGACGACGATAACGGCGATCTGTACGGCCGGGCGGAACTGTACACGGCCATCCCTCAGCGCGTCACCAGCGGGCTGTTCGAGGATCTCTACGCGACCGTGTTGATGAGTGCAACCCTCCGTCCGTTCGACGTGACCGAGGACGTGTTGGGGCTCGAGGACCCGGTGACGATGGCCTACGGCCCACAGTTCCCTGCGGAGCGCCGACGCACCTACGCGGTCGACGTCCCCGCGCTGTTTGCCAGCCGGCGTGACGAACCCGAACTCCAGGATACTGTCGCGGGTGTCATCGAGGACGCCGCCCGGATGACACCGGGCAACACCCTCGCTTTTTTCCCGAGTTACGCCGAGGCCGAGCGGTATCACGACCGTGTGAATATCGAGGGGGCCCGCTACCTCGACGAACCCGGCACCCGCGCCCAGGAGTTACGGGAGACGTTCACCGCTGACGACGACGGTGTGCTGTTCACCTCGCTGTGGGGGACGCTGGCTGAGGGCGTCAGTTTCGACGGCGACGACGCCCGGACGGTCCTGGTCGTCGGCGTGCCTTATCCCTATCTCGACGAGCGCATGGAGGCCGTCCAGGCGGCCTACGAGACGGCCTTCGACGGCGAGGATGCCGGGTGGCGCTACGCCGTCGAGATTCCCACCGTTCGCAAGACGCGTCAGGCGATGGGGCGGGTGATCCGCTCGCCCGAGGACTTCGGGGCGCGGGTACTGATCGACCGGCGATACACCGAAGACGCGGAGATCCAGATGCCCGAGTACGCCGTCCGTGGCACGTTTCCACCGGCCGAACGGAGCGAGATGATCGACGTCGACCCCGGCAAGCTCAAGTTCGGATTGCTGAACTTCTATGCCGACGTCGAGGCCTACGACGGCGATCCGCCCGCCCCTTGATCGTCCACGACGGCGTCGATCGCGTCCTCGAAAACAGCCCGATAATCTGGCTCCAAGGCAGCCGGATCCAGCTCCTCGCGCTCGAAATACCGGACTGCAGCGGCATCTGACCCTGCCGTTGGCGTCCCGTCGACGGCGGTGGCCGGGGTCATGTAAATCACGACCAGCGTGTAGCCGCCGTGGGCACCCGGGCGGAGTCGCGTCGAAACCAGCGAGGCGTCCTCGGGGGCGACTGAGAGTGTGGTTTCTTCCCGCAATTCCCGGACGGCCGCTTTTCGAGCCGGTTCGTCCCATTCCAGGTAGCCTGCGGGAAGGCTCCACCGGCCTGCTGCCGGGGCGCTGCTACGTTTGACCAACAGGACCGAGGGTGGGTCCTCGCGGACGACGAGGACGCCAGCCGCGGGGTCGGGGTTCCGGTAGACCACCCACTCACAGTCTGGACAGAAGCGCCGCAATCGCCCTTCTCGCTGTCGCTTTTCGAGCATCGTCCCGCAGTGGGGACAATAGGCCGGAGCCGCTGTCATTGGTCAACTTTCGAGCGGGCCACTCAAGAACTTCCCTGTCGTCTCTCGGCCGGCGGTCCCTCGTGACTCGCCTTTCCCGACCCGGCGGTCGCGATCAGTTGACGGGGATGGTTCGTCCACCGCCGTCGTCGGGTTGTTCCTTGGGCAGGGTCACCGTCAGGACACCGTGTTGATAGCTGGCGTCGGTTTCGTCTTCGGCGATCCGCTCCGGTAGCGACACCGACCGGCTGACCGACTGCTGGCGACGCTCCCGGCGGACGAACTCACCGTCTGCGTCCGTGACGTCCGTGTCGGTCTCCGCGCTGATCCGAAGGGTCGTCGCGTCGGGCAGCGTTACGTCGATGTCGTCGGTCACGTAGCCCGGCAGGTCCGCCGTGACGACCAACTGCTCGTCCTCGTCGCGGACGTTGACCGGGATACCCCCGAGCGAGCCCCCGACGTCCATCGGGTCGAAGGACTCGAACTGGCGGCCCATCTGTTCGAACAGCCGTTCGATCTCGTCGAATGGGTTGGGTTTGGATGGCATGGGTTCTCCGCATCGATGTCGGTCGGCCAGGGTCTTAACTGTCGTCTTGGCTGTCATGGGAGTGTACGGCCGCTGTCGATTCTCTGGTTGCCGGAGGGCACACTGTCGTTTGCGGTCCCTCTCTGCGCTGGGCGAAGTGTTCGGCCCGCGCTCTGGAATTGTTCTCTCGGGCGGCAATCGTCTGTCCGTCAGCGATGCTGTCGTCGGCCCTCAGGGTCTGCCGACGAACGTCGCATCCGCCGAGGTCCGCCCCTCGTTGAACGAGAGTACCTTCCCGTTGATGACGTCGCCTTCGCTGACGTCGCTTGGGACGTCCTCGGTAAACAGCACGAACCCCTCGACCTTTCCGACGGCGATCCGCGCACCCGAGTGGTGCTCGGTGAACTCGACGACGCCGAACTCGTAGACGTCGCCGACCTCGACCGGTGGCTCCCGGCCCTGGGCGGCCTCATGTGCCTGCTGTGACGCTGCCTGCTCGGAGGACCGTCCAACCCACAGGATCACCACGATCGCGAGGACGAGGCCTGCGCCGCCCGCGACGAACCAGAGTTCGTCCATGTCTCGGCGCAGACGGCCCTCCTAAAAGACGGTGGCGGTCGGTGGCGGGAGCATATGTCCGTCCGGCGAGGCCAGATCACTCCACGACGTGCTGGGTATCGTACGAGCCGAGTCGTCGCACCCACCCCTCGCTGGCCAGTTCCTCGATGTCCTCCAGTGCGTCCTGTAGCCGGTGTTCGTACAGCCCGGCTTCGACGTCGATGTGGAACAGATAGTCGCCCAGTCGCTCGCCGCTGGGCCGGGATTCCAACCGCGAGAGGTTGACGTCCCGCTCGGCAAAGGGCTCCAGCAGTTCCAACAGGAGACCGGGATAGTCGACGTTGGGGTAGACGATCAGGGAGGTCTTGCCGCCCTCGGTCGAGCGCTCCTTGGGGCCGGCGATGACGAAAAACCGGGTCGCATTCGAGGATCGATCCTGGATGTCTTCGGCCAGGACCGACAGGTCTTCCTCGGCGTTGTCGGGGTGGCCGATGGCCGCGATCGTCGGGTCTTCCCGGGCGTGTGCGACGCCGCGGGCGGTGCTGGCGACCGCTTCTAACTCGGCTCCCGGGTAGGTATCGGCCAGATAGCCACGACATTGGGCCAGCGCCTGGGCGTGGCTGGCGACCGTCTCGAAGGCCTCGTCCTGGGCGAGTAGTGCGTGGCGGATCGGCGTGATGACCTCGCCGACGACTGCCACCTCCGAGTCGGTCAGGCTGTCGAGCGATTCGGTGACGCTGCCCTCGATGCTGTTCTCGATGGGAATGACGCCACGGTCGTACTCCCCGCTCGAAACGGTCTCGACGATTGTCGCGACCGATTCGGTGAACTCGACTGACTCCGAGACTGCCGAGGCAGCTCGGTGGGAGTAGGTGCCTGCTGGCCCCAGCGTGAGCGTTCGCATGGGAGTGGCTTCGACGCTCCGGCCCTAAAGCGTCGCGGTCGGCACAGGGAGGCTACCGGCCGATCCGGCGTCGGGCCGCTACCGTGTGACAGTCGTCTGACTGAGGTTCTTGGTTCCGGGGACGAATCCGTCACACGATGGGCGCCGATCCCCACGACGGAGACTCGGGTACCAACCGGGCCAGCGAGCCCGACGCCCAGGAGGTGCTCTCGTTGGTTCTCCCGTCGGTCCTCGACGGCTTGGGTGCGGAGGCCCGGCGAACCCGCGTCAGCGCCGCCTGGACGGCCTGCCGGCTGGCAGACGAGCGTCCGACCCTGGGTGCGGAACTCGCCGACCGCCTCGTCAAAGCGGCCGATCGGACGCCGACCGAGCCACTGGTCCGGACGCTCTCGTCGTTACACGAGCGCCATCCCGAGCGGGTCGGCGACGCGCTTCGTCGCTTCGACGGGAAGGTCGTCCGGGCGGTCCGGAAAACCACGAGCTGGGACTTCGATGCGGAGCTCCGGGCCGACGGTGGGGGCGCGGTCGCCGCCGAACCAAAGCAAGTCGTCGATGCCCCTAACGATGGCGTCACTGTCCACCAACGATCGATTCCCGACGAGCCCACACCGCCTACCGCGCCCGACGATTCCGAGCCGGACGAGGCGGCCGTCGAACACGCGGACGCCTCGATTCCGGACGCAGCCACGGGCGACGAGGACACGATCGATCCGGTGGCCGAGCGGCGCCGACGGATCCAGGCCGCCGAGAACTCACAATCGTTCGCTGCCGTCCAGTTGGTCAGTGCCTTCGACGAGGTGAGTGTAATCGAACCACCCCGTCGGGGCCGGTACGGCCACGTCTTGCCGTCGAAAGCACGGATGGAACAGGCCGAATACGGGATCGATCTCCTCTTTTTCGATAAGCCGGGTGACGACGCCACGGCCTATGGATCGGCTGTCCACGAACGCCTCGGACAGTGGCAGGCAGCCGACGAGACGACTGGCATTGCCGCTGTTGCGGACTACGGCGACCATCCCCGGCCGTGGGTGGCCACCCCGCGAACCGAATCGACCCTCGCCGACCGCGATCCCCCGGAACTGGGCGTGGCGTTGCGGGACGCTCGTGAACTCGCCGCTGGCCTCGCCGCCGTGACCGAACGCGGCCTCGTCCACGGCGGGATCGACCCCCACGACGTGGTGTATCCGGCAGCCGGGTTCGAATCCGACCCGGCCCCGAGTCTTTCCCATCTCGGGGTGATGACTGTCATTCGGGACTACTTCGATCCCGTCGAGTACCTCGATCCGCGCTACGCCGCTCCCGAGTATTTCGACGATCGGTTCGGCCAGATCGATCACGCCACAGACGTCTATCACCTCGGAGCGGTGATCTACCGACTGTTCGCGGGCCAGCCGCCCTACGATGGCGAGTACGCGACCGTCCGGGAATCGATTCTCGCGGACGGGACGCCGGTCCCCAGTGACGTCCGGCCGAACGTGCCCGAATCCATCGACGAGGTGGTTGCAAAAGCGATGGCACCACGGAAGCTCACCCGCTTCGAGACGGCGACCCAGTTGTATCGCCAGTTGAAACACGTCGGGTGAGCTCTCCTCGCCATCTCCTGATTTGCGTCGACACCGCTACGGTCATCCTCGGCGTCGTCGTGTTGCCGTGGCTCGTCTACGTGTCTCGGTGTCGACGGTCTCGCTGTCACGAACGTTGGCCTCTCGTTTGCCAGCTGGCACCGGTCTGTGGTCGGCGCGGATGCGACGACCGCCGGAACGCTTTCGGCGTGTAACGCGCTCGCCGCTGCGTTCGATCGAGCCCCGATTTGCGCGGACGCACCCGGCTGTGCTCAGTCATTTTGTCCCCAACAGTCGCTACTCGATCGCGTGCCGTTTCACCGTGACCAAAGAGAAAAACGCAGACAACCGCAGTGTTCGACGCAACGACTGGTCGGGATGGGGTGTGAGTGGGCCTCGCCGACTCACGGCGTCGCCGTTCGCTTGGAAACGAGGCTCCCCCAGAGATCGGCTCTGCGGGCCACTTCGACGAGGGTGTTGCCCCTCTCACAGTATCTGTGCTGTGGGACGCTCGGCGGACGATAACGTTCGGTCTTCGACCGAACTTACATCGCGCCGCCCATGCCGCCCATGCCGCCCATACCGCCCATGCCGCCGCCCATACCGCCAGGGCCGCCGGCACCGGGTCCTTCGTCTTCGTCGTCGTCAGTGCCGCCGCCCTTGAGGTCGCCGGCAGCGATGACGTCGTCGATGCGGAGGATCATCACGGCGGCCTCCGTCGCACTTTCGACAGCCTGGGTCTTGACGCGCAGCGGTTCGACGACACCGTCGTCTTCCATGTCGACGACGTCGCCAGTGTAGGCGTCCAGTCCGACGCCCTGCTGGCCACCGTCGTGCTGGCTGCGCAGGTCGACCAGCGAGTCGATCGGGTCGAGTCCGGCGTTCTCGGCGAGCGTGCGCGGGACGACGTCGATCGCGTCCGCGAAGGCCTCGACGGCCAGCTGTTCGCGCCCGCCCACGGAGTCGGCGTAGGCACGCAGGCCCAGTGCGAGTTCTGCTTCCGGAGCCCCACCGCCAGGCAGGACCTTGCCGTCTTCGAGCGTGACGCGGACGACACCCAGCGCGTCCTCGATGGCGCGTTTGACCTCGTCGGCGACGTGTTCGGTGCCACCGCGGAGGATCATCGTGACGGCCTTGGCGTCGTCGACATCTTCGACGAAGATCCGGCTGTCGCCAGCGACTTCCTTCTGGGCGACGCTGCCGGCAAAGCCGAGGTCTTCCTCGGTGATGTCGTCGATGTTGGAGACGAGGCGTGCGCCCGTGGCACGCGAGAGAGCCTTCATGTCGGAGGTTTTCGCGCGGCGGACCGCGAGAATGCCCTCCTGGGCGAGGTAGTGCTGGGCCATGTCGTCGATGCCCTTCTGACAGAAGACGACGTCAGCACCGGCCGCCTTGAGTTTCTCGACCATCTCTTCGAGCTGTTCTTCTTCCTGGTCGAGGAACTCCTGGAGCTGGTCGGGGTCGGTGACGTTGACCTCGGCGTCGACCTCGGTCTCGCGGACTTCGATTGCGGTGTCGAGCAACGCGACGTCGGCGTCCTCGACGGCGTAGGGCATGTTCTCGTGAACGCGCTCCTTGTCGATGAGGACGCCTTCGACGAGTTCGGACTCGTCGATCGAACCGCCGACGACGGTTTCGAGCTGGACGTTGTCCGTGTCGATCTCGTTTTCGTCGGCCACTGACTGGACGGCCTGGACGACGAGCTCCGAGAGCGTGTCCCGGGCGGACTCGGCGCCTTTGCCGGTCATCGCCGTCGCGGCGATGGATTCGAGCTTCTCGGTGTCATCGGCGGAGATGTCGATGGCGTTCTCCTCGAGAATCTCTTTTGCCTTCTCTGCGGCCTGGCGATAGCCCTGTGCGAGAATGGTGGCGTGGATGTCCTGATCGAGGAGATCCTCGGCCTTCGTCAGAAGTTCGCCCGCGATGACGACTGCCGTGGTCGTCCCGTCGCCGACCTCGTCCTCTTGGGTCTGGGCGACTTCGACGATCATGTTCGCGGCCGGATGCTCGATGTCCATCTCTTCGAGGATGGTCACGCCGTCGTTGGTGACGACGACTCCACCGACGTCGTCGACGAGCATCTTGTCCATGCCCTTCGGACCCAGTGTGGTCCGGACGGACTCGGCGACGGCCTTCCCGGCCGTGATGTTCATCGACTGCGCGTCTTTCCCGGAGGTTCGCTGGCTGTCCTCTGAGAGTACGATAAGGGGCTGGTTACCCATCTGTTGAGCCATAGTCAAACGATGATTGAATGTGATTCTATATAAATCCGTCGGTCCTTCGCCACGGCCGCCCTCACAGACGGGCGTTTTGCTGCCTGTGGTAACGTTTCGCAGAGGCGTTTAAGTGGCTGCTCGCGCCCGGTAGTTAGCCGGTGAACTGGTGGTATTCCAGACCGGCTCGCTTCATCTCGTTGTGGCGGCGTTCGAGGAACGAATACACCGACCCGTG
The DNA here is from genome assembly GCF_009797925.1 of Halorhabdus sp. CUG00001. Taxonomy (NCBI): domain Archaea; kingdom Methanobacteriati; phylum Methanobacteriota; class Halobacteria; order Halobacteriales; family Haloarculaceae; genus Halorhabdus; species Halorhabdus sp. CUG00001. Next base: position 1,748,921 of record NZ_VOLB01000001.1, on the reverse strand, counting down.
TGGCGCGCCGTCGAGGATCATTTCCGTGGCGTCCCTGACGGCTTCGACCTGTTCGGGGCCGCCGATGATCGATAGTGTCGACCCGTAGATGACGACCGCTGCGCCAGTCAATTCCTCCATCAACTCCCGGGTTCGACCGTCTTCGCCGATGAGTCGACCTTTGATGCGTTTGAGATCGTTCGGATTGCGCGCAGCAGCGTCGATGTCGACGACGTCGAACAGCGCCATGTCTTCTTCGAGCAATCGGAAGGCGTCTTCGGGGGCGAATCCGCGCCCGATCGCCTTCACGATATCCGGCCCTTTCAGGCCGGTGACGGGATCGCCGACCGACTCGATAGCGACCTGGCCGGTCTCGGAATCGATGTCCAAGCGAACCTCGGCCCGATCTTCGATCTCTCGCATCGTCTCACCTCCCTCGCCGATCACCACACCAATCCGGTCCTGCGGAATCTTCACGTGTTGCATAACTACTTGCTGATTGCACGCACGCGAAGTTAAGTCCACGGTCACGGCCCAGTATGTCTTCTCACTCGTCTCTGTGTCGACCCCGACACCTTCGTTGGCAACCTGTCTGGCGCCTGCTCTCTTTTTACCCATCCCCCGAACTGGACTCGACTCTCAGCTCTCACCCGATGCGTACTGAGTCGCCACATATCAGAAAAATTTTAGGTAGAAGAATGAACGAACTTTTTCTTACAATATAATAAAGTATGGGGGGAAGGTACGCACTCACCGGACAGGAACTCCTCACCGTGTGGCAATGTGGTGGACATCCGGTGTCGCCGTGGCTCCGAGGGGGCCACGGTCGCGATGCACCGGACATGGTAGCCCGCGTGAGAGAGCCTGCTCTACGATTCAACTATGTCAGACAATACCGATACGCCGTCGCTGGATCTTTCCCGGCGGACGTTCGTCAAAGGCGTTGGTGCTGCAGGTGCTGCCGGCGCGACAGCAGGTACCGTAGCGGCCGAAGTTAACGACGACGACGTCGTCTCCGTCGGTTCAGGGAGCTTCACGACAGCGATCCCGGCAGGGTACGACTATCCGTCCCCCCCGACACCCGAATACGTCACGGAGAACGTGTCGCCACCGATTCCGACCAACGATTGGTGGAGTGGGCTGCTGTTTGGAACGTTCAGTTCCGGCCCTGTCATTGGCCTCCCCTACTATTCCGATCCCGGCGAGAACGGCTTGACTATCAAACACCCGACGGCGTGGGCGGGCGATCCGGCCGAGCAGGACACGATCGTCGCTGACTGGGACAACACGCCTGGACTGGTCGTCGGTCACCAGAGAGTCGACGAATTCGAGGATGCACGTGTCAACGACTGGGGCGACTGGCACGTCCAGACGCGATTGGGGGCCACCGCGAATATGTGGGTGGACGTGACGCAGGCGCGGGGCTCGCCCTTTTTGTTCGCCGAGTGTGTTGGCGGCCCCGCCGAACTCACGCTGACAGATGCCGCGGACGAACCGGCCCAAGACGAGCAGGTCTCGGTGTTTGCCGACCAGGGCAACGTGCTCGGCGTGACCGTCGAAGGCGAACACTACGACCAGCACTTTGGCATCTTCGCCCCGTCTTCGGCGAGCTGGGAGGGACTCGGGACGGCGACACTCACCTCTGGGCTCGGTGACGGCACCTCCCTGACGGTCGCAGTCCTCCCGGAGGCGAGCACTGATCTGCTCTCGACGTTCGAAGAATACGCGTACAACCACGTCGTCGGGACGACGATCGATTGGGAGTACGTCCAGACCGACGACGAGGGCAACCCCGTCTCCGAAGTCCGGACGACCTACTCCTTCGAGACCGAGGCCAAGCCCGAGAGTACGGCTGAGGGCACGCTGACGGCGCTGTTTCCCCACCAGTGGAAGTACGCCGAGGAGCCATTCGCCGACGTCACCTACTGGTCGCCACGGGGCGAGATGAAGGTCAAGACGGGCACGTCGTTCACGACGGCCCATACCTACCAGGGAATCCTCCCCTTCGAGTCGACAGACGGGACCCAGGACATGGCTCAGCTGGAATCGTACGTTACGGGCCTGATGGAAGATAACGATCGGTACGAGTGGCCAGCGCCACACAGCGCCTACTGGGTCGGCAAGGACTTCTATCGTAACAGCGTGGTCGCGCCGATCGCCCAACAGACCGGCCAGACCGAAGCCCAAGAGTACTTCACCACCGCCGTCACTGATCGGCTCGAAGCCTGGTTGACGGCGGGCGATACCTCGATGGGGACCGAGGCCGGTCAGGAGCTGTTCTACTACGACGACGCGCTGGGCTCGCTGTTCGAATACCCGACCGACTTTGGCTCGGTCGCAGCGATCACCGACCACCACTTCCACTACGGGTACTTCGTCTACGGGGCCGCCGAGGCCGCACGAACGAATCCCGAGTGGGCAAGTGAGGACAACTGGGGCGGCATGGTCAACCGTTTGATCCGGGATTACGCAAACTGGGAACGGCCCGACCACGACGCGGCCCTCGATCCCGCCGGCGATCCGAAAAACGCCTTCCCATTCCTGCGGAACTTCGACGTCTATGGTGGCCACTCCTGGGCTGGCGGGACCGTTGGGAACCCCAAGGGCAACAACCAGGAATCGTCTTCCGAGGCGGTCATGGCCTACGCGGCGATGATCCGCTGGGGCGAGATGACCGGTGACGACGCCCTCCGGGACGCCGGTATCTTCCTGTACACTCAGGAGACGGCCTCGGTCTGGGACTACTGGTTCGACCCCGAAGACGACTCCCTGCCCGACGACTGGGGCGCGAACTTCGATTCCTTTGGGACCGCGGGGCCGGACTTCGAGTACGCCTCGAACGTCTGGGGTGGTGGCTATTGGCGGTCGCTGTGGTGGGCCGCATCCGATCCTATCGAGGTCTTTGGCATCAACTGGTTGCCGATCGGCGGCCACTCGTTCTATCTCGGCCACGACACCACGTACGCCAACGCGAACTGGCAGGCACTGCTGGACGCGCGTGACCGTCACCTCGACGGCGAGAACCCGGAAACCGGATTCCTGGGTGGCTTCGAGCCTACTGCGTGGGGCTATCGGGCGATGTCGAACCCATCGGAAGCTGCCTCACTCGTCGACGAGGCACTGCCGGTCGGTCCGGGCGGCAACTCCTCGCCGTTCATCTACAACTTCGTCCACTTCATCGAGGGCGCTGGCCTGGTCGATACGGATGTCGTCGGCGACGTCCCCTTCCACCAGGTCTTCGAGGACGGCGAGACGCGAACGTACGTCGCCTACAACGCCGACTCGGCAGAGATCACTGCCAGCTTCTCCGACGGGATGGAACTGTCCGTCCCTGCCGGGGAGATCGTCGTCGAATCGACCGCCGAGCACTACGAGCCGGATACCGCGGCCCCGTCCACGCCGTCGAACCTCGAAGCGACGATGACCAACAGTTACGCGACCGAACTCGCGTGGGACGGGTCCACGGACCCCTCCGGAATCCAGTATTACGCCGTGTATCTCGACGGCGAGGAGTACACGACGGTCGGGGCCCCCGAAGTCCGCATCGACGAGCTCTCGCGGGGCACCGACTACACGATCGCCGTCGAGGCAGTCGATCCGTTCGGGAACGCCTCCCCACAGGCGACGATCGACGTCACGACCGATAGCGAGGACACGGCACCCCCGAACGCCCCACGGAATCCCCAGACTGGATCGCCGTCGAAAACGTCGATCGATCTCTCCTGGGAGGCGGCCAGCGACGTCGGCGAAGGCAGCGGTATCGATCACTACGCCGTCCTCGTCGACGGCCAAGAGTACACGACGACCGCAGAGACGAGCGTGGCGCTCGACGATCTCGATCCCGGGACGAAATACACGTTTGGCGTCGTCGCGGTCGACGGAGCGGGCAACGAATCCCGGCCGGTCACGGTCGATGCACAGACTGTCGCCGAAGGCGCGACCCAGCGCCCCTTCCAGGGGGAGCGCCGCCAGATCCCCGGGAAGATCGAAGCCGAACACTTCGACCAGGGCGGTGAAGGTGTCTCCTATCACGAGACGAGCGATGTCAACCAGGCCGGTGCCGACTATCGGGACGGCCCGGTCGACATCGGCGACGCCGGTGGCGGCAACTACACGATCGGCTACATCCCGGAAGGCGAGTGGCTCGAATACTCGGTCACTGTCGAATCGACCGCCGAGTACGACATTATCGTCAGCGTCGCCTCTGCCGAAGGCGGCGGCCCGATTCACATCGAGGTCGACGGCGAAGACGTCACCGGCCAGATCGACGTGCCAAATACCGGTAGCTGGACCGGCTATACTACGGTGACTGGAGCCAAAGACGTCCAGTTAGCGGGCGGCGATCACGTCGTCCGTGTCGTCGCCGACGGCGGTGCCTGGAACTTCGACTGGATGCGCTTCGACGGCGGTGGCGAGGAGACGCCGACCGAAACTGCCACGCCGACCGCAACCGAGACGGCGACCGAGACACCCGAGTCGCCACAGCAACAGTCCAAAACTGAGCCAGAACCGACGGCGACGACGACCAGTGGCCCAGGCTTTACGGTCGTGAGCATGATCCTCGGGCTGTTCGGTCTCAGTGCGTACCTTCTGCACAACGACGACGACGAAACACTGTAGTGTGGGTCTCCCCCTCGCTCGGTTTTGAGCGAACTGCTCGAATCAGTCAGACCGTCCGGTGGGGCCGACTTTCAGGTATCTGGTGGCTGTAGCTCCCGCTGGAACTCGTCGAACGTGTTCAGCCCGTCCGGAATATCCATCTCGAGGCGGCGCTCCTCTCGGCGGTCCTCGGTTGCGCCCTCGATCGGCTCGGCCACGGACTCCCAGCCCGGCTTGACGCTGATCGATGTAGCTGGCGTGCCGGCCGCCACGTGGTGGGCTGGAATGTCCGATTGGGCGACGCCTTTTGCCGCGAGGATCGCGTTCTCGCCGACCCGCACGCCGGCCCGGACCATCGAATCGTAGGTCAATCGCACGTCGTCTTCGACGATCGTGTGGTAGTTGCGGACCGTCGTCTGGTCGACGACGTCGTGGTCGTGACTGTAGACGTGGACATCGTCCGCGATCGAGACGCGATCGCCGATCGTCAACTGGCCGCGGTCGTCCAAGTGGACGTCGTCGTGGATGACGACGTTGTCCCCGACAGTGATGTTGTGGCCGTACGAGAACGTGATTCCCTTGAAAAACCGACAGCCCTCCCCACAGTCCTCGAAGAGGTGACCGGCGAGCATCCGCCGGAAGCGAAGGGCGAAGGCAACGTTGTCGGCCATCGGCGTCGAGTCGAACTGCCGCCAGAGCCACTGTAGGTATTTCGACTCCTCGTAGCGGTCTTCGTCTTTCTCGGCGTAGTACTCGCTCTCTACAGTCGCGTTACAGGGGTCGTATCCCTGCAGTCGTACCCGCTCGGCCGGTGTCACGTCCCCGCCGTCCTGCCAGCGTTCGTAGGCCTCCCGGTCGCCGTGCAGATCGACGAGGATGTCCTCGACTACACCGCAGGTGTCTTCGTCGCTACTGAGACGCTCGTCGACCTCCGCGAGAAACTCTTCGAGCCCTTCCTCGGCAAACGGCGGAAAGGAAACGCGGCGTTTGGTCATGGCCTCCCATACGGGGGGCAGGGGTCAAATGGGTTGCCGTTAGTCCTCTTTCCGGGCGATATCGACCTCTTCTAGAGGCGATCGCGTGTCCCTTACTCGGGCATCAGCCCGCCTTCCTCGACACGCATCACGCCCTCGCCGTCGGGTAGATTCGGCGCGTCGACCAGCCGGACGATCCGCTTGTCGCCTTTGGACTTGCGGAGATACAGCCGGAACGTCGAGGTGTGCCCGAGGATGTTTCCGCCGATCGGCTGGGTCGGATCACCGAAAAAGGAGTCCGGGTTCGCCGAGACCTGGTTGGTGACGATGACGGCGGTGTTGTTGAGGTCCCCAACCCGCATCAGGTCGTGGAGGTGCTTGTTGAGTTTCTGTTGGCGGTCGGCCAGTTCGCCACGGCCGACGTATTCGGCCCGGAAGTGGGCTGTCAGCGAGTCCACAGAGAGCAAGCGGACGGGGAATTCCTCGTCTTGGCCCTCGCTGGCGAGTTCCTGGGCCTTTTCGGCCAGTAGGATCTGGTGGTTCGAATTGAAGGCCTTGGCGACGTGGATCTTATCGAGGATCGACTCGACGAGGGCGGAGACGAGCTCTTCGTTGGCCGCGTCGGCTTCGTCTTCCCCGGCGACCCCGTGGAGAACCATCGTGTCTGCGATTACCTCTTCGTCAAGCCCTTTGACCATCTGCTCGATCCGCTCGGGTCGGAACGTATCCTCACTGTCGATGAAAATCGCGCTGCCTTCCAGACCGCCGTGCTCGGCTGGCAACTGGACGTTGACCGACAGCTGATGGGTAACCTGGGACTTGCCGGCACCGAACTCTCCGTAGACTTCGGTGATCGACTGGGTTTCGACGCCGCCACCCAGCAGCTCGTCGATCTCGTCGACGCCCCACGTGAGCTTGCCGATCTGTTCACGCCGCTCTAGTACCTGAGCGCCGGACTCGAAGCCGCCGATGTCTGCGGCCTCGCGGGCGGCCTGGATGATATCTGAGGCACTCGATTCGCCGATATCCGCCGTGTTGGACAACTCGCCCGGGCTCGCAACGGCGATGCCCTGATAGGAGTCGAACCCGTTCTCGGTGAGCTTCTCGGCTGTGGCCGGGCCGACGCCCGGTAGGTCTTCGAGGTCTTCGGATGCTGCCATACCACGGCGTTGCTCGCCCTGTCATATAAAGCCTCGTTAACACCGTGGTGAAAGTGAAATACGGCATCCCTCCGCTCGACGTTTCGGTGTGTAACATGTGCAGTCGCCACCGCCTGCTCAGAGCGTTCGAACCGTCGATCAGCGGCTTTCGGGCGGTCGCTGTTCGTCCCGTTCGGGAAGGTCGATCTCCGCCGGGGCCGGCATCCAGAAGTAATCGAACGTGAGTCCGACGGCCAGCGGCGCAACAATCGTGATCCCGATGACTGTCCCGTGGCTCTGTAGGTTCGGCCCGAGTTGGAGGAACCCGCCAAGGACGAGTGTCGAGATCACCAGCGTCAGCGACCCCAACAGCACAGCGAAGACGGGGCCACCCCACTTGGTCTGTAGACGGACACGGAAAAACCGGGTGAGGAGCGCGGCAATCGCCGTGTTCGCGAGCACGATCACGGCGAGCCCGACAGCGTCGACAGCGCTGACCATATCGTCTCGACGGTCCGAACTCTCTTTGCAATGTCGTTTGCGGTGACCAACGGATCAGGCCTGCTGGGTCACTCTAGACACATGTACGTCCGCGTGTCCGCGACACCCTCTATATCGCGGATCCCGCTGGCGACGGACTCCATGACCTCGTAGACGCTGTTGCGCTCGGCCTCGACGATGAGATCGTACTGACCTGCGACGACGTGGGCTTCTTCGACGCCGATTGCCGTCCGTACGTCGCCGAGTATCCCCTCGGCTTTCCCAGCCACCGTCTTGACCATGATGAACGCTCGTACCATGTTAGTCACGGTACGATATACCATGACATGAAGGTTTCCCTGGAACGGCTCTCGCGGGGTGCCGACCGCTCGCTGGTTTCGCCGGCGTGGATAGCTTTATTCGTCCGCACGTGGATAGTTGATCCATGCGATTCGTTATCGTGGGTGCCGGGCGCGTCGGGTTGCGGACCGGCCGGGCGCTTCGGGAGAGCGGCCACGAGGTCGTCTTCGTCGAAGTCGACCCGAAGTCGGCCGACCGCGCCCGCGAAGCCAGTTTCGAGGTCATCCAGGGAGACGGCGGCCTCGAACCGGTCTTGGAGAAGGCTGATCTCGCCTCGGCGGATGCGCTTGGCGCGCTGACGGGCGATCTCAACGACAACTTCGTCGCCTGTCTGGTCGCCGATCATCACGGCTGTCGGACAGTACTGCGTATCGACGAGGACTATCGCGAGGAGATCTACCGGAAGTACGCCGATGCCGTCGACGAGGTGATCTACCCGGAGCGGCTGGGGGCGATCGCCGCGAAAAACGCGCTGCTCGGTGGCAACAGCGTCGCGATCGCGGACATCGCCCAGCATCTCCAGTTGATCCAATTCACCGTCACCGAGCAGGCACCGATCAACGGCTACAGCCTGAACGAACTCGAACTCCCAGCCAACGCACGGTTGTTGGCGTTTGGCAAACACGACGATCCAGTCGACGTGCCGGACGTCGATAACTCACTGGAAGCCGGCGACCGGGTGGTCATTCTCGCGGACTTCACCGTCCTGGGCGACGTCCGGCAGTTGATCGTCGGCGAGGATACCGGCCAACCGGCAATCGGAGGGGTCTGATATGGTCATTGCATACATTATGGTCAAAGCACACACTGGCGAGGCGGATCGACTGCAAAACGCAATCGCGGCCATCGACGGTGTGGTGAGTACCCACGTCGTTGCCGGTGACGTCGATTTCATCGCGAAGGTAGACGTTGGATCACCGGCCGCCGTCAAGCAGATTGCCGCATCCCAGATCCAGGAGATCGAGGGCGTCGAAGACACCCAGACCTACATCGCTATGGACTGAGGGCGCTTTCGGGTACCGAACCCGTCTTGGTCGAGTTACAGCGGTGTGCCCCCACGTCTTCCGCCCGAGTCATCGCTCTCAGCCTCGGGCTCGCTCCCGGTGGTCGTCGCTCGCTGTAGGAGGTCTGCCACCGGCGATCCGTACTCGTAGCCAGGCACGACGCCTTCGACGTAGGTCCCTTCGACGTACTCGACGATCGTCTTTGCGATTTCGACGCCACGCGCCGCGTCGCCGAAGGTGAACCTAAACGTCGCGATCGCCTCCCGTCCCTGTTCGCGGAGGTCGTAGCTGTCCAACTCGACCTGTGCCCGTGTCGCCTTCGGCGCGTCTTCGAGCCGGCGTTCGTAGGTGTCGAACCATCCTTCCTCGACGGCCGGCCCGACCACCTCGTCTTCGATGGCCGCGCCGAGCATCGGTGCCCGGACCGTCACCGTGAACTCGTAACCGACGCCGTCCGTCTCGGTCGCCGTCACCGTCCCGTCGAAGGCGGTTGTCGTCACACGATACCTATCGTTGCCCGCTTCGAAGGCGTCGTGGGCCGCCATCGCGTCGGCGACCGCAGTCGGCAAGTCCGCTGTCATTGCGCCCAGTTCGGACGGCCCAGCAAAAAGCGCGTCGCGGTACTCGTTGCCATTCTGTTTCCCGATCGGTCTCCTGCCCCGGTGTTCGAAATTCGACCACAAAATAAATGGCAATATACTGTATGATCTTATCGCATGCAACGCCGCTCAGCCCTCCTCGCCGTGCTTGTCCTCCTGTTGATCGGCCTTTCGGGGTGTTCGGCCGAGGGGTCACTCTCTATGGATCCGGCACCCAACGCAACGGCGATCGCCAACCACGCCTCGATCGACCTCGCCGACCTCGACACTGAGCCTTCGCGTCTCGTCCGCGGGGCCGTCGCGGACTCTGGCCCCACCGCGGAGGGTGATCATCCGCCGTTCAGGCCCGACCGACCGGTCGCAGTCGACGGACGGTACTACACCGTCACCTGGTCGGCTATCGATTCCAAGCAAGTGCCCGAGTTCGCACTCACACTCGAGAAGAGCCCGACGAACACAACCGGTGGGTCCATCGCGTATGAGGAGCTACCGGCCGTCGATCGGCGTGCGCTCCCTGCCCCCGATTCGGGGTTGATCGCAGACGACGAGGACATCGCGACGCTGGCCGTCTACAACGAGAGCGAGCAGGAACTGTCCGTGCTGGTTTCCGAACCTCGCTACGAACTCGTCGAGTTCGGGGCTCGGACGGTCCGTCTCACGGTCGATGGCCCGTCGCCGAAGACGATCTCCACCTATCGATACGACGCGTCGCCGGTGGCCAATAGCAGCGAGGCACTTGCCGGGCGACTCGAAGCGGCCTCTCTGTTTACACTCTCGAATCTCTCCTCCGGAGAGCGCTCGATCGTGACCAAGGCGATCGGTGACTCCCATTATGTCGACAGCGAGTCGGACGCCTGGACGCGCTTGGTCGAGCGATTCGCCGCCGCCGATCCCGTCTACGCGCTCGACACTAACGACCCCGAGTACGTCGACGGCGAGTACCTGGTCCGGTACGACGGGACTGTCTACTGGGTGGATATCTCCGGCTACACAGACTGAAGCTGCCCCGAACGTTAACACGATTCGGTGCGGTGCAATACGCTCGTAAAATCGAGGTCTCACGTTCGTTCGACCTCGCTGCTCGCGATATTCGAGACCTCTTTTCAGTCGGTCTCGCTATGCGAGGGATGGGATTCGAACCCATGGACCCCTTCGGGAGCGGGTCTTAAGCCCGCCGCCTTTGGCCGCTCAGCCACCCTCGCGCATGCACCACTCTGGCCGACAGCGGAAAATCGGTTTCGGTCACGACTCGCCAGTCCGTCGAATTGGTCGGTGAGTTATTGACCCGGGGCGTCGCCGGATTCGCAGTCGTCGATGTACTCCTGGGCGTAGGGGTGATCGGGATAGAGATCGAGGACCGTCTCCATTTTTGTCGTTGCTGTCTCACAGTCTCCACGCCAGTAGGCCAACAGTCCGTCGTCGAAGGCAGTGTCGAGTTCCCCGGACTCGTTTTCGACGCCCAGGCCGGCCAGCATTTCCGTCGCGACCTCGATTGGCAGGCCAAATTTGATCTCTTGAATGTTGGCGTCAGACGGGCCAAACGTCGCGATCCCGACCACTTCGCCGTCGCTGTTGTACATCGGTCCGCCGCTGTTGCCGCTGTTGATCGCGGCGTCGGTCTGGATCGTGTTGATGCCCGAATTGAGGCGGCGACGGGCGCTGACGATGCCGGTCGTCAGCGTCGGCTGGAGTGCCTGTTCCCGATCTTCGAAGAGGTCCTGAATGCCAATGTTCGGATAGCCGATGACGAACAGTTCGTCGCCGGCTTCGACACCTTCGGCGCTGCCCATCGTGACCGACGGCAGGTTCGTCTGGTCGACTTTCAGGACGGCAACGTCCCGGCCCCAGGTCGGCTCGCCGTTGACTTCTTCGACGACGGTTCCCTGGTCTAAGACCTCGGCCGACCAGCTTTCGACCGCGATGTCGTCGTCCGGCGTCGCGCGCCCGTTCAGGGCGTTGAACTCGGTTTCGACCCCGGATAGTTCGCTGTACTCGATGTAGTAGTCCATCAACTTCTCGTAGAGCGTGTTCTCGATCTCTTGTGTCTCGGTGTCCGTCAAATCCGAGTCAGCGAAACTCTCGGCTAGCGATTCGCGGATCGCCCCCGCAGTGATCGAGGCGAGATGTTGATACAGGAGATTTTCCGGGTCGTCGTCCGCCAGCACGACGTGGGCGTTCGTGACGATGTACCCGTCCGGGGAGACGATAAAGCCCGATCCGGTCGCCCCGTTCTGGAGTTGGCCGCTCTCGGTCCCGGCGCTTTCGCGCTCGTCACGGCGGAGTTTGGCATCTTGCACCACTTCGAGTACGTCGAGGTCGGGTGCCGCTGTCCGCTCGTACCGGCCGACGAGCTCGCCGTTGCGGGAGAGTTCGAGGATCGCTGTTTCTCCCTGGTCAGCGCGCTGGTAGTTGTACCCCGCCGTTTCTCCGCCATCGGTTTGGAGAACAACCCGCGGTCCTTGCCTGACGACGTACTCGCCCCCGAAATCCCCGTTTTGCCCGGTGATACTGAACGACCGATCGCGGTTGAACCGGATCTGTTCGTCCCCGTTGTTGAGGTTCCAGGTCCCATAAAGGTCACTCGGGTAGATCGTCGTCATTTCGGGCCACGCAACTGTCCCCGAAACGCGACTGTTGATGTGCGTGATTGCGGCTTTGTCCCGTTGAATGGTCTGTTTCTCGATGTTGGGAAGCTCCGGGGTCGCTGTTTCGGTTACTGTCCCAGTTGGCGTCGCCGTTGCTGTCGGTGTGCTCGTGGAGGTCGGTGTCTCGTCGTCCGACCCAGTACAGCCTGCGATCCCGACGGCGACGGCCGCTGTCGCACTCCGAAGAACCCGACGACGAGACAGCTTCGACCGACCGTGCTCGCTGTTCGATCCCATGCTAGATTGTGATAAACTTACACACATAGTAGTTCGGGACTGGGTGGCTTCCGGTCCGACAGCGTCGGTGACTGGGGTCCAACACGCTTAAGTTAGTGTACGGAGTTGTACACTATAACTCGAATGAGTACATCGATGTCCACAATGCAGGAATACGTCGAGCGGGTCACAGACGGAGAGAATCTGACCGTCGAGCAGGCACGCCAGGCTTCGCGGGCGGTATTTGCCGACGCCACAGCGGCACAGATCGGGGCGTTGCTCGCTGCCTTGCGTGCGAAAGGCGAGACCGAGGCCGAGATCGCGGGCTTTGCCCAGGGGATGCGCGAGGCGGCCCGAACAATCGACCCCGATCGTGACCCGTTGGTCGACATCGTCGGGACCGGCGGTGACGACTACGACACGATCAACGTCTCGACGACGAGTTCGATCGTCGCTGCGGGCGCGGATGTCCCGATCGCCAAGCACGGCAACTACTCGGTGTCGTCGTCCTCCGGTAGCGCTGACGTCTTAGCGGAAGTCGGCGTCACTGTCGACGCCGAACCGCCGGCCGTCGCGGACGCCATCGAACAGACGGGGATCGGATTCATGCTTGCGCCCGTCTTCCATCCGGCGATGGAGGCCGTCATCGGCCCGCGGAAGGAACTCGGCATGCGGACGATCTTCAACATTCTCGGCCCATTGACGAACCCTGCCGGCGCGGACGCACAGGTTCTTGGCGTCTACGATCCCGACCTGGTTCCGATCATTGCTCGTTCGCTCGCGCACATGCCCGTCGAACACGCGCTGGTCGTCCACGGCAGCGGCCTCGACGAGATCGCCGTTCACGACGAGACGGCCGTCGCCGAGGTCGAAGGCGAGACCGTCGAAGAGTACACGCTCTCGCCCGAAGACATGGGCGTGGGCCACTACGATATCACCGACGTCGCCGGCGGGACGCCCGACGAAAACGCAGACGCCCTCCGTGGAATCGTCCGTGGCGAGATCGACGGTGCGAAACGCGACATCATCCTCGCCAACGCCGGCGCGGCGATCTACGTCGCCGGCGAGGCAGCCTCCCTCGAAGATGGCGTCGAGGCTGCACGCCAGGCGATCGATTCGGGGGCGGCCGGCGAGAAACTCCACGAGTTGCGCGGAGTTGGCGCATGACGCGGGTGAAAATCTGTGGCCACACACAGATAGACGACGTGCGTGTGAGTGTGGACGCGGGTGTTGACGCCGTGGGTGTTATCGCCGACGTCCCCGTCGAGACTCCCCGGGATGTCACCCGAGAGACGGCCACGACGCTGTTGGCCGCCGTCCCACCGTTCGTCTCCGGGACGCTCGTGACGATGCCGGAAACGGTCGCTGCGGCCCGCGATCTCGTTGCAGCGACCGAGCCCGATGCGGTGCAAGTCCACGGGACGCTCGACCCCGACGAGGTGGCCGCTTTGGCGGCGTCGATCGCCCAGCCTGTGCTGGTCGCCGTCGACCACGACGCGGATTTCGACGCCTACGCGACGGCCGCAGACGCGCTCGTCGTCGACACGTTCGACGCTGACGGTGGCGGCGGGACCGGCCAGACCCACGACTGGGAACGGACCGCCGCGGCCGTCGAGACACTCGATATCCCTATCGTGCTCGCGGGCGGGCTCACGCCGGAAAACGTCGCCGAAGCCGTCGAGACAGTCGCGCCGTACGGTGTCGATACGGCCAGCGGCGTCGAGCGCGACGGCGGCGACACGGACCACGAGGCCGTCGCGTCGTTCGTCGATCGGGCCACTTGCGGGCAGGTGGGCGTATGACCGGCGAGCCATCGCTGTCCCGGTCGCGGTTTCTGGACCTGGCCGACGCCGACCAACCGGGCGTGATCCACGTCGCGATCGACCTCGATGTCGACGTCGATCCACTCACCGCCTACGCTGCCCTGACTGGTCGCAGTACTGACGCCGAGTCAGCCGACTACGCGTTCCTGCTCGAAAGCGCCGAGAAGGTTGCCTCTAGCGACCCCGACGGCGCGTTCGCGCCGACGACCGACGACCGCCACGCCCGGTACTCGTTCGTCGGCTACGATCCCGTCGCTGTCGCGACCGTCGATCGAGACGAAACTGCGGTCGAGACCATCGACGACCGCTACGCCGAATTGCTCGACACCAACGGCGGCGACGTTCTCGATGCGTTGCGGGCGACACTTCCGGACGTACCGCGGCGCGGCTTCCCCGATCACGACCGCCAGACGCTCTCGGGTGGGCTCGTCGGCTTTCTGGCCTACGAGGCGGTGTACGACCTCTGGCTCGAAGAGGTCGGCATCGAGCGGCCCGACTCCCGGTTCCCGGACGCCCAGTTTGTCCTGAATACCCAGACGCTGGTGTTCGATCACGGCACGGATACGCTCTCGGTGGTGTTTACGCCCGTCGTTCGGCCCGGTGAAGACGCTGGGGAACGATACGACGAATTGCGCTCGGAGGCCGAGCGCGTCGAATCGCTCCTCGTGAGTGCTGTGGGTCCGCAAACGGGCGGGTTCACCCGCACGAACGAGACTGCCGGCCCGAAAGACTCCTACGAGCAAGCGGTCGAACGCGCAAAGGCGGGCGTCCTCGACGGCGAGATCTACCAGGGCGTGATCTCCCGCAAGCGCGAACTGTACGGCGACGTCGATCCGCTCGCGCTGTATGACTCGCTCCGGACGATCAATCCCTCGCCGTACATGTACTTACTCGGGTACGACGATCTGACGATCGTCGGCGCGAGTCCGGAAACCCTGGTCTCGGTCGGGGGCGACGTCGTTACCTCGAATCCGATCGCTGGCACCTGCCCCCGGGGGACCAGTCCCGTCGAGGACCGCCGACTGGCTGGCGAGATGCTCGCCGACGAGAAGGAGCGAGCCGAACACACAATGCTGGTCGATCTGGCCCGCAACGACGTGCGCCGCGTGGCCGAGCCGGGCAGCGTCCGCGTCCAGGAGTTCATGAACGTCCTGAAATACAGCCACGTCCAACACATCGAGTCGACGGTGACGGGCACGCTTGGGGCCGACTCCGACAGCTTCGATGCGACGCGGGCGGCGTTCCCGGCGGGGACCCTTTCCGGTGCGCCGAAGATCCGTGCCATGGAACTCATCGAGGACCTGGAATCCGACCCACGCGGCGTCTACGGCGGGGGCGTGGGGTATTTCTCCTGGAACGGCGACGCCGACTTTGCGATCGTCATTCGGTCGGCGGCAGTCGAACACGGTGTCGATGCCACTGTTGCCAATGGTGGCAACGACCGGATCACCGTCCAGGCCGGTGCCGGGATCGTCGCCGACAGCGATCCGGCAAGCGAGTACGCGGAGACTGAACAGAAGATGGGCGGCGTGATCGACGCCCTCGAACGCATCGAGACCGACGCTGAAGCATCGATCGAGGGGGTGTCCCGATGAGCGACTCCACCACGGCTGAATCGACGGGGGTTGCTACCGACGATCTCGACGTGTTGTTCGTTGACAACTTCGACTCGTTCACGTACAATCTCGTGGAATACGTCTCTCAGCATGCCACGACGACGGTCTTGAAGAACACAGCGTCTCTCGGCGACGTGCGGGCGACCGATCCCGACGCAATCGTCATCTCGCCGGGGCCGGGCCATCCGAAAAACGACCGCGATGTCGGCGTGACGATCGATGTCCTTCGGGAAATCAGCCCGGACGTCCCGACGCTGGGCGTCTGTCTCGGATTGGAAGCCGCCGTTCATGCCTACGGCGGGACCGTCGGGCACGCTCCCGAACCGATTCACGGGAAGGCTGCCTCGATCGAACACGACGGTGAGGGCGTCTTTGCGGGCCTCGATCAGGGATTTCAGGGTGGGCGATACCACTCGCTGGTCGCCAGCGACGTCCCCGATTGTTTCGACGTGACGGCGACGACTGCTGGGGCCGACGGGACGGAACTCGTCATGGGGATTCGTCACCGGGAGCATCCGATCGAAGCCGTCCAGTTTCACCCCGAATCCGTGCTGACTGCGGTGGGTCACGACGTGATCCGGAACTTCCTCGCTGGGGTGTGACCCACCCCTCTCGTTCGACTCCGACCCACCGGACGGGACCGCTACTTCCTTGCACTCGATCACTTTCACTCCGGTCTGGGAAGTCTTATGTGCACCCATACCCTTCCATTTCAGCGTGCGCGAGTACCCCGCGAGCCGGGGCTTTCGCGGTCACGTCTCTCTACCGTGACACCGACTGGAAACGCACCCGATCAAACAAACCAAGGGGTTATCCCGTAGCCGAGCCAATCGAACTTCGACACAAATGACACGAACGCAGCGACGATCGACGGGACGGATCGACGGTCAGTCGCCCGCCAGTACCGGGGGGGCCGAGCAGTGAGCGACGCCGAACTCAGCGTCGACGAAGTGACGCTGCCGATCAAGCGCACCGACGGTGAGACGCTCGCCGACCGACTGACTGACAACGCATATCACAACATCTTGCCGGCGCGGTATCTCCGGAAGGACGCCGACGGCGATCTCGTCGAAGATCAGGAGGATCTCTTCGAACGAGTCGCCAAGAACATCGCCCTGGCCGAGGCGGTCTACGAGGCCCAAAACGAAGACGTCGATATCATGGTCACGCCAGACCAGCTCAAACCAGACCACCCGCGGCGGGACGAACTCGCCGCGGAGGTTTTCGGGAAAGGCACCACGGCGACTGACGACGCCGAGACGACACTTTCTGTCTACAACGTCAACAAGTTCGCCTACGAGACGGTCGTCCCCGAACTGCCGGCTGCTGTCCGCGAGCACGTCGAAGACACCGCCGCGGAGTTCCAGCGACTGATGGCGGACCTTTCGTTCATGCCGAACTCGCCGACGCTGATGAACGCCGGCGACGAACTCCAGCAGCTGTCTGCCTGTTTCGTCGACAGCCCCGCCGACGATATCGACGACATCCACCAGACGGCAAAGGAGGCCGCCCAGGTGTTCCAGTGTCTGACCGAAGACACGACCGTTACCGTCGAAGGAAAGGGCGTCGTCTCCATCGCGGATGTCGAGCCCGGTGATCGGATCGTCCAGCGGGACGGCGACGATCATCGCGTCCAGAATGTCGACGAAACACACGCATACGACGATTCACCGGTCGAGCGCGTCGAGACGAAGGCCGGTGTGGGACTGACAGGAACGCCGAACCACGAACTGCTCGTCGAGGGGGACTGGACGCGAATCGACGAGATCGAACCCGGCGATACGCTGTCACTCCGGCTCGGTTGGGTCGACGGCGCGAACGAAGCTCCCGAACTCACGACCGTCGCCGGCGGTGCACAGTGGGCGGAAAGCCGCACCGTTTCGAACGACGACATCCTCGAACTGTACGCCGATGGGCTCAGCGATTACGAGATCGCCGACCGACTCGACAGTTCGGCCTCGACGATCCAGCGCCGCCGATCGCTCGAACTCGGGCTGGACCCGAACGGTAGCGGCGGCCGCTCCGGTGGAAACGTGAGCTTCGACGAGAGCGAGTTCGAGTCGCTCCACGACGGCGGCCATTCCGACGGCGAGATCGCCCGGAAGCTCGGCGTCTCGACCCGGAGCGTCGCCCGATACCGCCAGAACAACGCGCTCGACGCCAACGGCGAGGCCGTCAAGGTTGTCGAACAGCCGACCGAACTGACGCCGGATCTGGCCGAGATGGTTGGCATGTGGGTCGGCGACGGGTCGAAACACGAAGACGGGATCCGATTCCATCTCAACCGCGAGGAGACGCTCGAACGCGCCGATCGACTTGCCCGTGACCTCTTCGACGTCGGTCTCGACTGGCGCTGGGACGAGGGCTGTTACGAGGCCGTCGTCCACAGCCACGAGGTCAAGCGCTGGTGGCTCGCAAACTTCGGGGATGCAAAGCCCGACGCGACGTCGGCGTCCGTTCCCGAGTCCGTCTGGCAAGCCGATCGCGAGACGATCGGCGCGTTCCTCCGGGGACTGTACTCGACCGACGGGAGTCTCCAGAAGGACGTCTATCCGCGACTGTGGAGCTCCTCGGAGGATCTGATCGAGGGTGTCCAGCAGTTGCTTCTCGGTCTCGGCGTCCCTGCAATCAAGTGGGACTACGACACCGAGGACCGTGATTACTTCAACGTCGGGCCGACCGGCGAGCACGGACTCGAGCAGTTCCAGGATCTGATCGGTTTCGTCGACTCCCGCTCGGAGACGATGGCCGAGACGCTCACGTCCATCGACTCGGACGGGCCGAGCGTCGGAACGCGCGACGGTTCGACGTGGCACGTCCCCGTCGAGGCCGTCGAGGACGCAGGAACGGCCACCGTCTACGACGTGACCGTCGCTGATAATCACGAGTACGTGGCAAGTTCAGTTGTCTCACACAACAGCGGCGGCGGCATGGGCTATGCCTTCTGGAAACTCCGCCCGTACGGTGATGCTGTCGGATCGACCGGCGGCATCGCATCGGGGCCGATTACGTTCATGCGCACCTTCGACCAGATGTGTGAGACGATCGCCCAGGGCGGCGCCCGGCGGGGCGCCCAGATGGGCGTCATGCGGGTCTCCCATCCGGACGTCATCCAGTTCATCCACGCCAAGAACAAGGACGTCTCCCTGGCCAACACCCTCCGGCTGAACGACCCCGACGACTTCACGCATACCTCCTTCGCCGACGCCTTAGAGGAGGCCCGCGAGTTGATCGACGACGAGGGCCGGGTGCCAGAACACCTCCGCAACGCCGTCGAGGGCCATCTCTCGAATTTCAACATCTCGGTCGGTATCACCGACGACTTCATGGATGCTCTGGAAGCCGGCGAGGAGTTCACCTTCACCAACCCCCGGACGGGCGAGGCCCACATCGTCACCGAGGAAACCAAAGAACTGTACGACATGTTCGGCCTCGGCGAATACGTCACGGTCGGCGAGGAGCTGTCCGTGCCCGCCGAAGAACTGTGGGACGATATCGTCGAAGGGGCCCACGAGAACGGCGAACCTGGCGTGATCTACTTAGAGCGTGTCAACAAGGAACACTCATTCGACGTCGAGGCGAATCCGGACCACCAGATCCTCGCGACCAATCCGTGTGTTACCGGAGAAACGCTCATCAGTACCGAAAACGGGCTCGTCCCGGCCGAAGAACTGTACGAACAGGGCGTCGCACAGGATGTCGTCGTCGACGGCCGTCTGAGCGAGGACCGCGTCAAGGAGGCCAGTAGCGTCTTCAAGACCGGCGAGAAGGACGTCTACGAGTTGACGACCGAGGAGGGCTACGAACTCCGCCTGACAGCTGACCATCGCGTGATGGCCGACGATGGCTGGATCGAAGCGGGGAACCTCGAACCTGGAGATACTGTTCACGTCCAAAACCAGAAGGGCGAATTCGGTCAACACGGGTCGGCCGAAGAGGGCCGCGTCCTCGGCTGGCTCGTCGGCGACGGCCATCTCAAGAATGGGGAAGAGCGAGCAGTCCTCAACTTCTATGACGAGGACGCAGAGATCTCCGAACAGTTCTCGGAGGATGTTAACGAGGTAGTTCGAGAGCCGACCGGGAATGCAGATTACGAGATCGGTGTCAACGATGTTTCCCGGAACGACGACTACCGAGGCGCGCAAGCTATCGAACAACGCATTCGATCGACGCGGCTCTACGAATACGCTCAAGAGGCTGGTTTAGTCGAAGACAAACTGCAGGTTCCCGACGCCGTCATGCGCGGTAGCGAGGAGATGGCTCGCGGATTCTTGCAGGCATTGTTCAGTGCCGACGGGAGCGTACAGGGCAACGTCGAGAAGGGCGTCTCGGTTCGACTGACGAGCACTGACGTCGCTATGCTCAAAGACGTCCAGCGGCTGTTGCTCAACTTCGGGATCTTCAGCAAGATCTACGAAGAACGTCACGAGCCAGGCCTGCAGGAAATGCCTGACGGAAATGGCGGTACTGCCGAGTACGAGCGGCAGGCCGATCACGACCTCCTGATCTCGAAGGACGATCTCCTCCGATTCCGTAACGAGATCGGCTTCCTGCTCGATTCCAAGAACGAGACGCTCGATGACCGTCTCGATGCGTACGATCGCGGTCCCTACAGTGAATCGTTCGACGCGACAGTCGAATCCGTCGTGCATGACGGACACGAAGCCGTCTACGATCTGACGGAACCGGAGACGCATTCGTTCGTCGCGAACGGTCTCGTGACCCACAACTGCGGTGAGCAACCGTTGGAGGAGTACGAGGCCTGCAACCTCGGGCACATCAACCTCTCGACGGTCGCCGACACCGACGCGCCAGACTGGCGGGTCTGGGCCGACCGTCACGCCGAGGAGTACGATGACTTCGATGATGCGGTCGAGGCCTATCTCGACGAGGCCATCGACTTCGCGGAACTCGATCACCGTATCGCGATGGGGACGCGGTTCCTCGAAAACGTCGTTACCATGTCGGACTTCCCGGTCACAGAGATCGAGGAGAAGGTCCGGAACATGCGTAAGATCGGCCTGGGCATCATGGGCCTGGCCCAGCTGTACATCCAACTCGGCGTCAAGTACGGCAGCGACGAAGCCGACGAGATCGCTCGTCAGGTCATGCAACACATCAACTACGAGTCCAAGTGGGCGAGTCACGAACTCGCCGAGGAACGGGGCTCCTTTGCGGAGTGGGACGATTCGAAGTACGCCGATCCCACCGAGTACGACGAGTGGTTCGAACACTACGTCGGTGAAGACGCCGAGGACTGGACAGAGGGGTTCGCGATCCGCAATCACAACACGACGACGATCGCCCCGACCGGGACGACCTCGATGGTCGGCAACACGACCGGCGGGTGTGAACCCGTCTACAACGTCGCCTACTACAAGAACGTCTCCGATGACGTCCAGGGCGAGGAGATGCTCGTCGAGTTCGACGACTACTTCCTGCGGGTCTTAGAGGAGAACGACATCGACGTCGAGGCCGTCAAGCGCGAGGCCCAAGAGCAGATGGCCACAAACGAGTTCGACGGCGTCGAAGGGCTGTCGACGGTACCCGACGCCATCGGCGAACTGTTCGTCACGACGGGCGACCTCTCGCCCAAGCAACACGCTTCGATCCAGTGTGCCTTGCAGGATGGTGTCGACTCGGCCATCTCCAAGACGGTCAACGCGCCCAACGACTCGAACGTCGAGGATGCCAAGGACGTCTTCGAGTACATCTACGAACACGGTGGCAAGGGCGTCACCTACTACCGTGACGGCACCCGGAGCAAGCAGGTGTTGACGACGCGAGCCGAAAACACCGACTTCGCGGACATGGACGAAGACGAGGCAGCCGAGACGATCGTTACACGCATCGACGAGGTCTTTGGCGGGCTGGAGGCGTTCCTCGAGAACGACGACGTGCGTGCCCAACTCACCGCGGACATCGAGGACCTCCTCAACGGCGATACCGCGCGCAAGTACGCCGAAAAGAAGCCCCGGCCCGATCAGCTCCACGGCGTCACCCAGCGCATCGAGACGGGCTACGGCAAACTCTACGTGACGATCAACGAGGACCCCCAGACCGGCGAACCGTTCGAGTTGTTCGCTAACACGGGCCACTCCGGTGGGTTCACCAACTCCTTTACCGACGCGCTGGCGAAGACGATCTCCGTCGCCCTCCGGTCGGGTGTCGATCCCGACGAGATCGTCGACAAGCTCCAGGGCATCCGGTCACCGAAGGTCGCCTGGGACAAAGGCGAGCAGATCAACTCCATCCCAGATGCCTTCGGGACGGCACTGCGGCGGTATCTCGACGACGAGATCGACCGCACGTACCCACAACAGCGCACCTTAGAGGAGACGGCCGACGAGGACGTCTCCGCCGAGGAAGCGGTCGCGATGTCCAGTCCGGACGACCGCTCGACCGACGGCGGGGCAACAGCTACCGACTCGCCTTCGCTTGCCGATCAGCAAGACATCATTGCCAACGGCGAGAGTCCCGAGTGTCCCGAGTGTGGCTCGATGTCGCTGTACTACTCTGAGGGTTGCAAGACCTGCGAGTCCTGTGGCTGGTCTGAGTGCTGAGTAGCGACCGTAGACGGTAGCGGTCCCGGCCGCCCGGTTTTTCCGCTTTCCGAACTGTCAAGCGCCCCGGCTGTCGACATCACCGTATGAGCGAGACCGGTGGCCGTCCCTGTCCCCGCTGTGGTCGCCCCCTCTTTTCGCGCCACTGCAAGTACGTCTGCCCGGCCCACGGCGTCGTCTACGACTGTGCGGACACGTTCTATTGACTCCGTTCGGCTGCTGGCTCAGGAACTCAGCGAGTCCAGCGTCGGGAGTCGATCCCGGCGCTGGAGATGGCGGATCGTCGGGCCAGCCAGGACGAGGATCCCCAGTCCACCTGCACCGAGCAGTAGCGGCAAGCTCTCGCTGGCTCCCGCAAGCGTGAGCGTCCGCATCGACGAGCCAGTCAGGACGCCCGCGGCGACCCACGGAATCTCGCCGAGGAAGGTGCCGGTGACGAACGCGCGGGTCGATACCGTCGAGAGTCCGGCACCGTACGAGATCACATCGGCGGGCACGGGTAACAGGCGGGCGGCGACGACTCCACGGCGCTCACCCACCGCTGTGACGGCCTCGCGGCTTCGCCGGTGGAGGCGACCGAACAGGCCTGTCTCTCGGGGAGCACGCCTGGCCAGGACGTAGGGTGGCAGACAGGTGAGTACCGCCCCAACCAGTGCGACGGGGACACCGATGGCCGCGCCCAGTCCGTAGCCGGCGAGAATCGAGAGAAGCGAGATCGGCCAGAGAACCAGCGGCCGGACGGCATAGCAGACAGTGAGGACGCCGATGAACGCGAGTGGCGAGTCCGTGACAGCTTCGACGGCGGCGAGTACGTCTGTGGGCGAACTCGTCACGGTCGCGAGCGCAGCGACCACGAGGACCACCCCGATTGCCACCGCCTGTCGTCGGACCGCCGGGTGCATCACTGGGTAGTGGGGGTGAGCCTGGCAAACCTCTTGTGGTCGCTGCCCGATGATTCTTTGCGCTCGCGCCCGAATCGTCGACCGTGACCGACAAGCGTGAAGCCGACCCGGACGAACCAGTCGATCGCCGTACCGCTGGCCCCGCTAACCCGGGGATGCCGGCCGAGTCTGGCGGGCCAGACCCCGGGGACCCAGATCCGGTCGAACTCGGGGTGGCGTTGCTGGCCCATTGTGAGGATCCGGCGTTGTCGGTCGCCGAGGCGGTCGATCGCCTAGAGACGATCACGACCGATCCCCGCGTCACTCGCGAAATCTTAGAGACGGCCGAGGCAGACGGGATCATCGAACGCGAGGAGACGACGATCGAACCTGTCGGTGGCAACTACGTCAACTTCGACCGCCAGATAATCGTCCGAGACGGGGAGTTTACCTGCCAACGATGCGGAGCCGAGATCTCGACGGGTCACTTTGTCAACTTCGATGCAGGCGAACTCGGTCCCTTTGGCTCGTCGTGCATCCGGAAGGTGACTGGTCGGGAGTGATGGCCCTTCGACGAGCGATCACTGGTTGCGCAACTGCTCGACCAGTTCCTTGATGGCGTTGTGCTGTTTTTTCAGCAGCTGGTTCTGTCGGTCGACCGCCGTCGAGAGTTCGTCCATCTGTTCTCGGAGCTCTTCGACTTCTTTGGCGGTCGCAACCGCGGGATCTGGCTCGGCAGATACCTCAAGCGACTCGTCGTTGCGGTCCGGGCTGCCACGCTCGCCGTCGCCGATATCGGTGTCGATGGGGCTGTCGTCGGCCACGCTTTGGCTCGTCTCGGCCGCCGATTGCTCCGTCTGCTGTGGTTCTGTCTGGTCGGGGTTGCTTGTGGGGGGTGTCGCTTCGACGTCTGTCCCGGCGTCCGTATCGGTCGCTGGCTCTGCCGGGGACTCCGTGGCGTCGCCCTCGGCGACGAGGGGATCGATGTCCGAGCCGAGTCCGAGGTCGTTCCCGTCTGGAGTGGTTTCGGGATCGTCGTCGACACCGACGATACGATCGAGTTCGGCAAGCGTCGCCACGTCGTAGTACTCGAAGACGGCCGTCTTGAGTGTCTCCTCGACGAGGCGTGCGTCGTCACGTGGCGTCTTGATGCGTTGGGGCCGGCCGTCGATCCAGACGACGAGCTCGGTGGCGACGCTCCCCTCTTCGAAAGCCAGGCCCGTGAGATCCTCGTAGGCGTAGGTCTGGAAGTCGTCGTCCCAGACAGTCGCGCCGATGTGCCTGATGAGGCGGTCTTCGGCGATTACCAGTGTCAATTCACTAAACCGGAAGGCCCCGACGACCGACTCTCCAGCAGCGATGACGCCGTGTGTCTTGAGGATCCCTTCGAGCAGGAGCGTCAGGACGTCCCGCGTGTGATCGCCGGGCACAGAAAACGAACGCGTCCCGTCGACGTAGGTAAACTCGAACGTCGTCTTGCGCCGTCCCTCGGTGAGTTCGAGGCGGTCGGCGTCGTGGGGGAACGCATCGACGCGTTCGTCGCTCAACAGTCCCTCGGCGTTGTAGACGAGCGTCCGTGAAGGGGTCGCACAGACCACGTCCTCGTCGCCGATCGGCACGCCTGCCCGAAGTTCCTCGTCACCGAGTTCCTCCCGGACGAGGTCTGGAATCTCCATGCTCAAGGTGTGCCAGTCCGGCGGCTTAAATCCGCGGGTAGACGGCGTTGGCCGGCACTTCCAGTCGGGCTGTCGAGGGGCTGGTCCTTGCAGCCACTGGCCGGGTTCCGGTCGGCGCCCCCTCCGGCGACTCGAAGATGAGAAGCTTAAAGACTCCCCTTGCGCAATCCAGAAACGCGCCCGGGTGGCTTAGCTGGACATAGCGCCGCACTCATAGGGTCTTTCCACGTGTGTGCGTCTGCATGCCCTCGAGGGTCGTCCCCTCGGACCTGGGTTATGCGGAGATCGAGGGTTCGGAGCCCTCCCCGGGCATACTTTATCCGTGGCTCGCGTCGGCGAGCCACTGCTCTGAGAATGCGTTGTGGCGGGCGGAGAATCCTCTGAGGGAGAGACATATTCGGGTTCTCGTCGTTCGGTAGCCCTCCCCGGGCACTCTTCTGTAACCTCGTCTATCCACGAAGAAGGGATGGTCAGCGTTTCGGGATTGTTTCCAGACTCACGCCGCTTCGTGGACACCACGCTATCGATAGCCATCGCACAACGAGAGTGAGAACGGCCAGCGAGGGCCACGTACTTCGGCTCCTTGAGAGAATAGAGACCGTTCCAGCGATCACAAGTCCGAACCCGACAACGCCGGTCAGTGACCCGATGTCGGCCGCCCCCCTGTACGCGAACCCATCGATTGCAGCGACGAGAGGCTGAACAGACTCTCTCACGGCGGCGCTAGTGATCCTCCCGGTTGGGCCATCTTATTCAGAACGTGACTGTCTGGTCGGCGTACGTGTGCTAACTTGTCTCGGAAATATTTCGAAACTTTCATGTACTGGGGTAAATAACGATTTCGTGGCCGCGAGCTACAGGTTGTCCACCCATAGTCCACAACAGACACCCTGTGTCTGCGGCCCTTTTGATACCTCACACCCGCTACGGTAGCGTCTCGCGTTCGTGATCGCAGTCGGCAACGTAACAGATACAGCGAACGAAAAGTCCGCCTGAAGTAGCGTGGGTGCCGGCCAGCGACTAAGCGGGCATCGAGGGGCTACGCCAGTCCAGGGTTTCGAGTTGCAATCTGTGATCTACACGAGCCGGTCGTCGTGAGTATCGCCGTTCGACGACCGGTCGGCGAGGGGGAACGCGATCGCAGTTAGAATGTCCCCATGCGTCCGCTTGTCTCTCCGTCGACGAATTTCTCGACGACGAACGGTTCGGATTTTGTCCCGCCCATCCCGGGCGACCCCGGTGGCATCCCTGGGAGTGCGATTCCGTCGATCGCCGGCGACTCTTCGAGAAGCGTCGCGATGGCTGGTACAGGGACGTGTCCCTCCACGGCGTAGTCTCCGAGGAGAGTCGTATGGCAGCTTTCGACCTCCGCGGGTACACCGTGGTCACGCTTGATCGCGGCGATGTCTGCGGGCACCGTATCGGTGACGTCACCGGTGATGTTCTTACGGAGGTACGATGCGTACTGTTCACAGCAGCTACAACCGGGTGAATTGTACTGCTTGACGCCACTCACCGACAGTGGTGTCTCGCTGGCCCGATCGTCGGCTCTCACTGTGTCGTCCCCGCTTGGCGATCCCAGGCACCCGGCAACGCCGAGTGCTACGGCGCTACCACCCGCTGTGAGAAACTGCCGTCGAGTCTGTGTCGGTCTCATCGGTTTCGTGTAGCGGAGATGCAGTCTAATACGCACCGCTTGTCCTCACAATCTGGGAACAAGAATCCAAAGACGGCGTGGGGTTCGAACCTGCTTCTCCAAAGAGTGATCGACATAAACGGGCCGTGAGAGCGCGGTGACTTCGCGACCTCGTGTGGGTCGGTAGCCGGAGTTGTCGGCACGTCTCAGCGTGTAAGTCGCGTGACGGCCGACGGTACGTGCGCCCAAGTCCACCCACCCTGGGATGGTCTTGCCGTTGCCACTCTGAGCACGACGGTAGTAGAAACGGCCCGTTCTGACAGCTATCGCCTGCCCACCCTCAACAATCACGAGCGATACTGGCTACCTTCACAATTGGGATCGATTCCAATTATTTTATACGGGCGTGTGACTAAGCACGAACGGAATGAAGCGACCTGACGGACGGCGACCGGCGACGGTCGGTCGGAGTGACCGTCCGCAGACTGACTCATCCAGTCATGGGGGCAAGCGATGTTCACGGGTATAATCGAAGATGTCGGCACCGTCGAGGCGATCGATCGACGGGCAGAAGCGTTAGTGGTGACGATTCACAGCGAGGAGATCGCACCCGAACTCGGCGACAGCGTGGCCGTTAACGGTCCGTGCCTGACCGTCGTCGAGGTCGACCGGGCGGCCCAGACGTTCACCGTCGAAGTGACACCCGAGACTTACCGGCGGACGACACTGGAGGAACTCGGCCCGGATAGCCCAGTCAATCTCGAATCAGCCTTGGCGCTGTCGGACGAACTTGGCGGCCACCTCGTGACGGGCCACGTCGACGGCACTGGCGTCGTAACGGATCTCCGCCGCGAAGAGAAAGCCCGGATCTATTCGATCCGGCCCCCAGCAGACGTACTGCCGTACCTGGCCCCGAAAGGGTCGGTCGCTATCGACGGCGTCAGTTTGACCGTCGTCGACGTCGATCGAACCTTTCGGGTCTCGATCACGGACTTCACCGAAGAAGAGACGCTCCTCCGGGAGACCAGCGTCGGCGATGCGGTCAACATCGAAGTCGACGTCATCGCCCGGTATCTCGAACGACTGGCCGGCAGCGGCGAGACCGGCTCTGGTGATCTCATGGAGAAATTAGCATCAATGGAGGGCAGACAGTGAGTATCGTCGATTCCGACCGCGATCGATCCCGCTACGACGACATCGATGACGTGATCGCCGCACTCGAAGCCGGCGAGATGGTCTTGATCGTCGACGAGGCGGGCCGGGAAAACGAGGGTGACCTCTATGTCCCGGCCGAGGCGGCCACCGCCGAACAGCTCAACTTCATGCTCACGGACGGGCGCGGGCTGGTCTGTGCGCCGATGGCCCCGGAGCTGACTGCCGACCTCGGGCTCGAACAGATGGTGCCCCGCTCGCAGAACACCGAGGAGATGGGTACCGCCTTCACCGTCTCGGTCGATGCCGGCTCGACGGGCACTGGCATCTCGGCGTACGACCGCGCAGAGACGGTCCAGGCGCTGGCCGATCCCGAGAGCGACCCGTCCGACTTCGAGAAGCCGGGCCACGTGTTCCCCCTGGAAGCCCGAGCCGACGGCGTTCTCGACCGGGCCGGCCACACCGAAGCGGCGGTCGATTTAGCCCGGATCGCCGGCTATCGGCCTGCGGGCGTGATCTGTGAGGTCGTCGACGACGATGGCACGATGGCCCGCGAGGACCGTCTCCTCGCATTCGCCGAGGAACACGATCTGCCGATCGTGACTGTCGCGGACGTCGTCGAGTACCGCTACTTGAACGAGACGTTGGTTTCCCGCGAGGTCGAGACCCGACTCCCCACGGAGTTTGGCGAGTTCGATCTCTACGGCTACGAGTATCGTGGTGAAACCCACGTCGCCTTAGCCAACCTCGCGGATATCGATCCGGCGACTGACCGCCCACTCGTTCGCATCCACTCGAAGTGCCTGACGGGTGATGCGTTGCACTCGCTGAAGTGTGACTGTGGCTTCCAACTCGAGGAGACGATGGCCCGCATCAGCGAGGAGGGTGGCGTCTTGCTGTATCTCGACCAGGAGGGCCGGGGTATCGGCTTGCTGAACAAGCTCAAAGCCTACCAACTCCAGGAAGAGGGCTACGATACTGTCGAGGCCAACCGTGAACTCGGGTTCGAACCCGACGAACGGCGTTTCGATGCCGCTGCTCAGATGCTCCACGATATCGGCCTCGACCGGGTGCGTCTGTTGACGAACAACCCCCGAAAAATCACGGCCTTACAGCGGTTTGGCTTCGACGTCGAGACCGACTCGCTGGAGATCGAGCCCAATCCGGAAAACGAATCGTATCTCGCAACCAAGGCCGAAAAGCTCGGCCATCAACTCGACGTCTTCAACACCGACTAGCCATGACAGACTACGAAGTGACGGAACTGGAAGGCGAACTGGACGCGAGCGGCCGCGAATTCGGTATCGTGGTCAGCCGCTTCAACGACCTCATTACGGGCAAGCTGCTCGATGGCGCCCTGGATACGCTGACGCGTCACGGGGCCGACGAGGACGCCATCGACGTGGCCCGTGTCCCGGGCTCGTGGGAAATCCCGTTGATGGCCAAGCAGATGGCCGAAAGCGGCGAGTACGACGCCGTGATAGCCCTGGGCGCGGTCATCCGCGGGGAGACGCCACACTTCGAATACGTCTCTAACGAAGCTACCAAGGGCGTCGCCAAGGCGACCCTGGACACAGACGTCCCGATCACGTTCGGCGTGCTCACGACGGACACGACCGAGCAGGCGATCGATCGGGCGGGCGTCAAGCAGGGCAACAAGGGCAGCGAGGCCGCCGAGAGTGCCATCGAGATGGCCGACTTGCTCGGCGAGTTCTGAGGCCGCGGGAACTTTGCGCGTGGCCGTCGTCCTCCCCCCATGACAGTCGTTCTCGCCGGCGTCGGGGCCGATCAGTCCAACGTCGGCCGTAATCTCCCGCTGTACGACGACGGCACGTTCGAGTACATTCCCATCCCCGAGAAGACGGACGCGACCGACGAGCGCGACACGGTCGGGGCCTGGGAACTGCGCGAGGGCGGTGTCGCCGCCGATCTCTTTTCGAAGATCAGACCTGCGCCCGGCCGCGACGAGTCCTGGATCACTGACCGCGACCGGATCGCCGACTGGCCGCTCCACCGGGACCCGAACTTCGAGGCGATGACCTACGGCGAGCACCGCGGTAGTGTCGACCGCAGACAGCGCTACGTCCCGCTACTGGAGGCCCTGGATCCGGGCGATATCGTCGGGTTCTACGCCGGGCTGGCACCTGCCGATGGTGGTGATCCACACCGCTACCTGATCGGCTATTTCACCGTCGAGTCGGTCGTCAGTACCGAGGGTCTCGACCGCGACGAACAGCGACGACTGCTCGCCGAACACGCCGAGAACGCTCACGCGAAACGGGCTGTGGACGGCGTTCTCTATCATGACCGACACGGTGCCGAGGGCAAATACGTCGTCATCGTCGCGGGTCGGGAACCCGGCGGACTGTTCGAACGCGATCCCATTCGTCTGAGCGAGAAGTACGTCAAACCGGGCAACGAACGGGCGGGCTACTATCTCATCGATCGGATCGCCGAGGAGTGGAATCTGGTCGATCCCGACGCCGATCCGGTGGCGCTGACACGAAAGCCGGCGTTGCGGTTCGATCTCGACGCCGAGACGTTCCTCGACCGCGCCGGTATTCCCGGCCGGCGCTGAGTTCTTCGGTCTGTAACTCTATCTTTGCATCCGGCAGGCTTAAGAGTTAGACGTATCTAACTTCGGCCAACATGGATACGGCTGTCATGGAAGACTATCTCAAGACGATCTACGAGTGCGAACGCGAGGACGGGCCGCCGGTGGGAACCTCGGCAATCGCGGATGTACTCTCCGTGACGGCGCCGACGGCGACGCGAATGTTGGAGAAATTGGCCGAGGAGGACCTGATCGAGCGGGAGAAATACAGCGGCGTCGAGTTGACTGACCACGGGCGGGCGATCGCCATCGAGACGATCCGCCATCACCGGTTGCTGGAGGCCTATCTCGTCGAGCACCTCGATTACGAGTGGGAGGAAGTCCACGACGAGGCCGAGCGGCTCGAACACCACATCAGCGAGGATTTCGAGGAACGCATCGCCCAGGAACTCGACCACCCGCCGGTCGACCCACACGGCGAGCCGATCCCGAACGCGGATCTGGAGGCACCCGCCGAGACCGATGTCGACCCCCTTTCGGCCTGTCGGGAAGGCGACACTGTCGTCGTCGCGAGTGTCCGGGAACGCGACGCCGAGACTCTTCGCTATCTCGAAGCGGAGGGGATCGTGCCCGGCCGAGAATTGACGATCGCCGATATCACGCCCGTCGGGACCTATATCCTCGAATGTGCGTGTGACAGCCGCCAGCTTCCGGAATCGACGGCCGAGCGGATCTACGTGCGTTCGGCTGGCGCCGGCGAGGACGCTCTCAGCGAGGAGGTGCCGGGGCTGTGAGCGAGTACCTCGAAATTCTCGTCGTCGCCTTTGCCTTCCAGCTGTCGGTGCTGCCCGGCGAGAAGGTACAGCTCATCATCGCCGGATTGTCGACGCGGTATCACCCGCTCGTCGTCGTCTCGGCGGCCGGCAGTGCCTTTGCCGGCTGGACGGCATTAGAGATCCTCTTCGGGAACGCGATCAAGACTGCCCTCCCGGAACTGTACCTCGACGCGTTCACCGTTGGCCTGTTCCTGTTGTTTGCCGTCCTGTTGATCCGCTCGATGCCGGCACCGGACGCCGAGTCAGTCACGACCGATGGCGGGGTCACTGCGATGGGTGATCTCGACGTGTCGATCCTCGGCGTCAGCGTCCCGCCCCTCCTGGGCGGCTGGGTGCCGATCTTCGTCATGATGGCCGCCGGCGAGTTCGGCGATAAGACCCAGCTTATCACGATCGATCTGGCAGCCCAGTACGGTGCGACCTCGGCCATCTGGGTTGGCGAGATGCTGGCGATCATCCCCATCAGCCTGCTCAACGCCTACGTCTTCCATCGCTTTGCCCACTTGGTAAACCTCAGGAAAGCCCACCTCGCCGGCGCAGCGATTTTCGTGTTCTTCGCCGCCGATACCGTTCTCGCCGTCACGGTCGATGTCTCCGTTTGGGAGACGATCGTCGAGGGGGCCTCCAGTCTCGTCCTCGCGCTCGGCTGACTCCCCGAGTGCATTCTACGCGCGTGAGGATCGTCCGAAAGATTATCGGTCGGTTCGTGGTAGTTCGACGTGGCTCGCTGTGACAGCCGACTGGGGGGCTCATCATGACCAGCACTCGACAGACCAACGACGGCGTAACGCTTTCGGACCACTCGATCACGCGGACCGGCGGCAAGTACCTCTGTGGGCTGTTTCGGTGTGCGCTGGCCGGTCGCGATCGCGTCGCTACTGGCACGCTCGCGACACGTCTCGACGTCAGTCGCGCAAGCGTTACCGAGATGATCGAGAAATTCGGTGCCGGCACGCTCGTCGATCACGAACACTACCGGGGCGCGACGCTGACGGCGGACGGTGAGGCTTTGGCACGCCATCTCCAGTGGCGTCGTTGTGTCACGCAACGCTTCTTCGAGGGCGAACTCGGCCTCGATATCGACGTCGACCGTGCCTATCACATCGGCTTCGAACTCCCTGTGGAAGGCCTCGACCGCCTGGCGTCGCTGGTCGACCACGGCTGTGACCGGCACTGCCAAGCGAGCGCGGCTTCCGAGTGCCCACAACTGACCATCTCTACTCAGTGAGCGATTCGCTGTCGCGTTCTGACTGGCGATCGAGCGGTCCCGTCAGTATCCACGTTGCCTGCTACTGCCCCTCTCCCTGAAACCGCGTGAAAACACTCGATAAAATGTCTTCGATTCTCAGAAGCAGTTATAAAATGACTGCCTCCGTGCCCTCGTGAGGATAAAACGGCCCGAAAGTACCCGAAGGCTCTGGCATCTATAAGGATATGCCGGTCGATGGGTTGGATAGACGGTGTCCCCAATGTCCGGTTCAACACCTCCACTCTCTGACCGCGGACCGCCTGCCGAGAGACAATCCGCCCGCTCGCGACGCTGGTTGCTCGAACCAGTCCGTGGCGTGGCGTTCTGGGCTGCGATTGCTCTCCCGTTCGTCCAGTTGCCCCTGCTTGTCTCCGGACTGCAACAGCCCTCGACCGCCGCGGCGTTTCTCGCTTTACTGGCCCTGAACGTGTTCACGCTGTACGTCGGCCACGCCTACCAGCGCGAGTAACTCCCGTTTTCGGTCGCCGCTATTGGGGCGACCGACCGCTCCGATGGCGCTCGTAGGTTGCCCGGATCGCGTCGCGTTTGACGAGCACGAACCCAAGCAAGACGACCACGAATCCCCCAGCCGTGCCCGGCGCGATCTGCTCGTCGAGGACGACCAGGCCAGCAATCGCAGCGAAGATCGGCGCGACGTAGGAGACGAGATTGATCTCGACCGGGCCCAGCCGGTCCAGCAGGTCGAAATACACCAAGAACCCGGCCGCACTTGCCACCAGCGAGAGGTACCCCAGCGCCGCGAGAGCACGTGGTGACCACGTGATTGCGGCGGGTGATTCCCCAATACCGACGCTGATCGCGTGCATCACTACCGCCCCGCCGACCATCGACCACGCTTCCATCGTCTCGATCGAGACCTCGGCGTCGAGCCAACGCGTCAGGACGCTGCCGGCGGCGAAACTCAACGCCGCGCCGAAGATCAACAGGTTCCCGATCACGTCGCTGGCAAGCAGCTGTGTTGGGTCCGGGCTGGCGACGATCACGGCGCCGACGAATCCGAGGGCGACCCCCAGTAGTCCGGTCCTCGCAAGTCGCTCGCTGGGTAGCGCGAGCCGGGCGATCCCGGTCGTCAACACCGGCGAGAGGCTAACGACGACCGCGGCGGCAGCGCTGGTCGTCGACTGCTCACCGACGAACAGCAACGCGTGATAGCCGGCGATCAGCAGCGTCGCACCGACGGCGATCGCCGCCAGATCACGCCGTGAGCGCGGGAGCGGATCAGTCACGATGGCCGCGTAGGCCAACACGAGGATCCCAGCGATATCGTAGCGGATCGCGGCGAACAGCACCGGCGGGAACGCCGCTAATCCGGCCTTGATCGCGACGAACGCACTGCCCCAGACCGCGGCCAGCACGACGAACAGCAGGGCATTCCGATAGCGCACTGTTCGGATTCGAATCGGTGGGGATCACGGGTTTTCGTTTCGGTCGAGCCACGCCGATCGAGACCACTCGTCCGTGCCCGTCACGAGCCCAACAGGAAGGCTGATTACGATGCCCCTACAGACATGAGTCGATGGCTTCGACGTGGAAGCGTGATTTCGCCAGCGGCTTGATCGTCTTGGCTCCCTTGCTCGTGACGGTCGTCGTCCTGGTGTGGCTGTACAACCGCTTGAAGGCCGTCCCAATCCGGATCGATCCTGACCCGTTTTTCATCTTCGGTGCCGAGATCGATCTGAGTCCGGAGCCCCTGGGCGTGCTTTTGACGATCGTCGTGTTCGTTTTGCTGGTGTTTGCCGTTGGCTATCTGATGCGAACGGCCTTCGGCGCGATCGTCGAATCGGCGATCGACGATCTGATGAACCGACTGCCGGGGCTTCGCGTCGTCTACAACGCCTCGAAGATGGCAGCCGAGACTGCCTTGACTGGGACTGACGAGTTGCAGGCACCGGTGAAGCTCGAACCGTGGAACGGGATGCGAATGACCGCGTTTTTGACGGGGAAAACGACCGAAGACGGGCGTGAGGTGCTGTTCTTACCGACGGCCCCGAACATCACGACTGGCTTCGTCATCGAGGTTGAACCCGAGCAGTATACGAAGACCGACGAGCGCGTCGAGGAAGCACTCACACGGATCCTCTCGGCTGGATTCGGCGAGAGTGACGAACAGGCGGCCCAGATCGACGTCGAAGAACTAGCCGAAAGCGACTCGTCTTGATCGGTGTTTTCGAGGCAGCGAGACCGCTTTAGACGTACGTGAACCACTCCTCGCGGTCGCCCGACTCGACCACATCGAAGAACGTCTGCTGGATATCGTCGGTGACTGGACCTTTGGTCCCGATTTCGACGTCGTCGACGCTCCGGATCGGCGTCACTTCTGCTGCGGTGCCAGAGAAGAACAGCTCGTCGGCTGTGTACAGCTCACCTCGCGAGATCGTCGCGTCGTCGTGGACTGTATAACCCTGCTCTTTGACCAACTCGATCACCGTCCGGCGTGTAATGCCGTCGAGGTTCGATTCGGCGAGGCCGGGCGTGTAGATCTCGCCGTCCCGGACCAGAAACAGGTTCTCGCCCGGTCCTTCGGCGACCTGGCCGTCCTTGTTGAGCAGAATGGCCTCGGTGTAGTCGTTGCTGTCGGCTTCCAGACTCGCCAGCACGCTGTTGACGTACGTCCCCGTGGTCTTGGCGTTGGTCGGCATCTGGCTGGAGGCGTACTTTCGCCAGGACGAGACTGCCACGTCGACGCCTTCTTCGAGGGCGTCTTCACCCAGATACGTCCCCCACGGCCAGGCGGCGATCGACACCTTGACCGGCGCGTCGCCGGGATCCAGCCCGAGCATGTCGTAGCCGTAGAAAGCGATCGGGCGAATGTAACACGACGGGAGATCCTCGCGGTCGATCAACTCGATCGTGGCCTCGGTGAGTTCGTCCTTTTCGAACGGGATCTCCATGTCGTAGGGCTTTGCCGACTGATAGAGCCGATCGAGGTGCTCGTCCCACCGGAAGATTGCCGGCCCGTTCTCGGTGTCGTAACACCGGACCCCTTCGAAGACGCCGGTTCCGTAGTGCAGACCGTGCGTGAGGACGTGCACCTGGGCGTCTTCCCAGTCGACGAATTCCCCGTCCATCCAGATCGTCCCGACGTCCATGTCGTCGAAACTCATACGCCCCTCCTAGGACCCCTCCGTTAAGAGTCTTCACGCTTCGCTGGCGGCGGAACTACCTACTGCAATCTCTCGTTACCGCTCGTGGACGTGGACTGTCACCACGTCGTCGTCTTCGACGTCGAGAACGGTCCGGAGTTGGCCCGGGGCGATGATTTCCAGTTCGGCGTCGTCGTAGTGGGTGCGTTCGGGCGTGATGACGTGGGCGTTCTCGTAGGTTGCACTTTCGCTCTCTAGGGTGATCGGGTAACAGTACGCCGGCCCGTACGTCCGGTCCCCGTCTTCCCAGCCCTCGATCTCGACCGGATCCAGCGCGTTCATCCGCGCTCGGGCGCGCGCACTGCGGTCGTCGAGATCCAGATTGAACGTCCCTGGATAGGGTTCGTAGCCCAGTTTTTCGACGAACTGGTCGTGATAGCCCGATAGCGAGACGTAATGTCGACCCTCACCCATGCCACTGGAGACGCTACCCGACAGCGTTACGCCGATGCCGTGCTCGAAGATGCGTTGATACTCGGCGTACTCCTCTTGAAGGAGCCGTTCGCCGTCGTCGGTCACCCGGACCCACTGGCCGTCGCTGACGATCTCCCGGGCCAGCAGGCCCCCATCTTCGAGCCGCTGCAACCGGCGGGATGCAGTCTGGTTCGAGGCGTCGAGTTTCGACGCCAGCCCGGCACAGGAGATCTTGGCGTCGCCGTCGACGGCCCCGGCCAGCGCCAACAGCTTCAGCGTCGCCAGTTCGGCGTACCCGATGTCCTCGTCCGGGAGTTCGACCATCGCCAGACGGTTGGCCGGGGCGACGGATAAGCACACCGGGATCGGGCGGCGGGCGTTCTCACGGACGGTTTTCTCGGGAGTTCCGTCGCATTCGTCTACTCGCTCACTCATTTTCCGAGTTCAGTCAACTAGCAGCAAGGTATCGGGCGCGTATCGGTCACGGCCACCGACGAGCCACCTCGTAAGCGATGGTCATGGGAACGGTGATACCTAATACAACAAACAGAATCTCATCAACGGTCGGGCCAGTTTGCGCGAGCGAACTGTAGAACACGAGAGCGCCCGTAGCGAGGACACCGACGACAGTTGCGACGTATTCCGGACGCGTCCAGTTGGGCTGCGAATCGGGGGAGGGCATGCGCCATAGTGCCGACGTTGTGATAGTATAGTTTGGGATTTTCGCGTGAATCAGTGGTATGCCGATGCAGTTTCTCTATGCAGTAGCCGATTTTCGTCGTTCAGGGCTCCGTGATCTGCTTGGTCGATACTTCCGCTATATTGATCTCAGGGCCGCCCGCCTTTCGGCGTCCAGTCGGCCGCTTCCTGCTCCCAGAAGTCACTCTCGGGTGCGAGTTTCTCCACCCAGGTGTCCTCTTTGCGGGCCAGCATCGCGACCCGAGAATCGGCCGACTCTTTGATGACGTCGTGCTCGGGCAGATGCTCGCCGACCGCCTCGGTGAAATCGATCACGTCGGCGTGGTCGGGCATCGCCGATCGGTCGAGTCGGCCCCGGGAGTGGCCGACGTGCATGTAGGCCTTTAGCTCGTAGAAGTCGACATCCGCGCGTGCGGCCATGCCGGCGTACCACGCCGGTCGATGCATGTTGTAGCCGTCGATCAGCGTCGTCCGCAGGACTGTCCGGGTGTCGTCCTTCGCGGCGAGGACGTCCAGCGTCTCGATCAACCGCCCCCAGGCCTCGTCCTCGACGGGCTTGACCACATCGTCGAAGGTCCGCCGATCGGCCCCGTCGACGGAGACGTACAGTTGGGTGGGCTCACACTTCGCCAGCATCTCGGGATCGGTGCCGTTCGAGACGAGAAACGTCGTAATGCCCCGGTCGTGAAAGGCCTCGATCAGTTCCGGCAGGTGGGGGTACAGTGTTGGCTCGCCGTCCAGGGAAATCGCAACGTGGCGCGGCTCCATCGCCTCCTCGAAGCGCTCTCTGGGAACCTCGCTGTTGCCGCCATAGCCCGAGAGGAGTTTCCGCTGGAGGGCGATCGAGGCGTCGACGACCGCTTCGGGGTCGTCCCACTGTATGTCGTCGAGTTCGTAGGTGTGACCGGCGTGATCGCGCCAGCAAAAGACACAGCGCTCGTTACACCGGACGACGGGTGTCATCTGGATACACCGGTGGGACCGAATGCCATAGAAGGCGTACTTATAGCACTGGCCCTCACCCTGGAGGGCGTTGTCGGTCCACCCGCAGGTCTGGGCAGCAGTGTGGCCCTCGCTGTGGTAGTCGGGATCGGAGACTTGGCGGGCCTGATCGCTCATCGACGCCCGATAGCCTGCCGATCCGGATAAGGATACGGATACCCACAACGGCGTGGCACCTGTCTGGGACCCGTCGGCGTGAGCGTTTGGGACATCCGGGACTCTTTCACCCATCTCGTAATCCCTATAGTCGCCGATGGGGAAACAGAGGTATGTTCCGCGAGTTCCGCGCGTCGGCGGCCGACGCGCTCGAAGACGCGCTCGCGACGCTGGATCTCCCCGTTGACGATCTCGGGATCGAACGCCCGCCCGAGGATGTCCCCGCGGTGATCGCATCTAGCGTCGCCTACCGGCTGGCCGAGGCGGCCGGTTCGCCCCCGCCAAAGATCGCTGCCGACATCGCCCAAACGATCGACCCGACGGAGTACGCCTACCTGGGTAGCATCGAGACCCAAGGCCCGTACGTCAACTTCCTGCCCGCAGAGACGTACTTCGAGGAAACCCTCGAAGCCGCCCAGGACGACGAATACGGGCGCTTGCCCGCGACCGGTGACTCGCTCGTCGTCGAGCACACCAGTGCTAATCCGACTGGCCCGGTCCACGTCGGGCGCGCGCGCAACCCGATCGTCGGCGACGCACTGGCCCGCGTCCTCGAGTACGCCGGCAACGATGTCGAGACCCACTACTACGTCAACGACGCTGGCCGTCAGCTCGCGTTGTTCACCTGGGCCTACGAGACGTTCGACGAAGCAGAGTTGCCCGAACCCGAACGGAACTCGCCCGAATACGAGATGGTCCGGTACTACCGGAAAGGCAACACCTACCTCGAAGACGCCGACGAGGCCGACCGTGAGGCCGCCGAGGAGGCGATCCAGGCGATCCTCCAGGGCTTGGAGGATGGCGACGAGGAAACCTACGAACGGGTCAGCGAGGTCGTCGATACGGTCTTGAGCGGCATGCGCGACACGCTCCAGCGGTTGCCAGCCGCCTTCGACCGATTCGTCAAGGAAACTCGGTTCATGCGTGACGACTCGACCGACGACGTCGTCGAGCGTCTCCGGGACCTGGAGTGTGCCGTCTACGAGGACGATGCCTGGCAACTCGACCTTCCGGACTTCGAGAAGAACCTCGTGTTCCTGCGGTCGGACGGTACCTCGTTGTACACGACCCGCGATCTGGCCCACCACGAGTGGAAGTTCGACAACTACGATCGGGCCGTGACGGTACTCGGGGAAGATCACAAGCTCCAGGCCGACCAGCTCTCGGCGACGCTCGATCTGCTCGATCACGATACTGACTGTCTCGATCAGGTGTTCTACTCGTGGGTCAACCTCCCTGAAGGTGGGATGAGCACCCGTGAAGGGACCGGGATCGACCTCGACGACCTGCTCGACGAGGCGATCGACCGCGCTCGCGAGGAGGTCGAATCCCGACTCGACGACCGTCTCCGGAACGACGACCTCACCGAGGAAGACCTCGATCGGATCGCCCACCAGGTCGGCATCGGGGCCGTTCGCTTCGATATCGTCGCCAAACAACCGACCAAGGGAATTACCTTCGAGTGGGATCGCGCGCTGGATTTCGAGGCCCAGTCGGCCCCGTACGTCCAGTACGTCCACGCTCGCTGCTGTGGTATCCTCGAGGAAGCGAGTGGGGCCGGACACGCGGTTCCTGCGTCGGTCGACGCTGGCCTGTTATCGGCCCCCGAGGAACGTGATCTCCTGCGTGAGATCGCTCGCTTCCCAGCCGTGATCGAACAGGCGGCAGAGGACCTGCGCCCACACGTCGTCGCGACATACACGCGTGACTTCGCGGAAGCGTTCAACGCCTTCTACCGGGAGTGTCCGGTGCTCGAGGCCGAGGAAGATCGCCGGGAGGCGCGACTGGCGTTAGTTGCCGCTTCCCAGACGACGATCGCGAACGCACTCGACGTCCTCGGCGTCGCCGCGCCGGACTCGATGTAAGCATTGTGGCGACGCTGCTACGGCAAGTGGGCTGAGAACGGGTGGCACGAAAATTGCGTGCTCAGCGGCTGAAAAGCCCGAAAACGCCACCTGATTCGTCCCCTTCGTCTGTGTCCTCGTCTCCGTCGTCTTCTGTGGGGAACCAGTCCGTCTCTTCGGCTACGACCGCTTTGGCCGCTTCGCCTCTCAGGACACCTTCGAGTGAGGCTGCCAGTCGCCGGTAGGCCGTGGCGGCGGGACTGTCCGGCGCGTTGAGCACGTGCGGTTCCCGTCTCGTCGCTTCCGGATCGTCCGGGATGACCGCAAGCAGGTCGTGCTGGATCTCGGCGGCGACAGCGTCGATGTCTTTTGGATCGGTCGCCCGCGTCAGGATCGAGCCGATCACCTCACCGTCGACCCGAGCTGCGAGGTCGCCTGTCTTGTTTGCGTCCCCGATCGCGACGCTGTCCGGGGTCGTCACTAACACGACACTGTCTGCCAGGCCGAGTGGCACCGTCGCCTCGTGGCTCAGGCCCGCCCCGGTGTCGATCAACACCGCGTCGTAGGCGTTGATCAACGTCCGTATCACCTTGTTGAGCTTTGCGGGGTCGGCGTCGGCGAACGCCTCCAGACTCTGTTCGCCCGGTACGACCGTGATATCGCCCGGTGCTTCCGTCAGGGTATCGCTGACTGTCGCGTCCTCGGCGAGGACTTCGTGGAGACTATGGTCGTACTCCACGTCGAGCATGGCTGCCAGGTTCGCCATCCCCAGGTCCGCGTCGACGACCGCGACGTCGTGGCCTGCCTCTTGGAGTGCGACCCCGACGTTGACGGCTGTCGTGGTCTTCCCCACCCCGCCCTTGCCGCCAGCGATCGTAAAGACGTGTCCCGTCATCGCTACTGTCAGAACACTCACGTGGCATGCATATAAAGCCGTTTGTCCGTCAGACTTCTGCGTGAGGGCGTTTGCACTGTCGTCTCCGGGAA
This sequence comes from Halorhabdus sp. CUG00001, assembly GCF_009797925.1. Classification (NCBI taxonomy): domain Archaea; kingdom Methanobacteriati; phylum Methanobacteriota; class Halobacteria; order Halobacteriales; family Haloarculaceae; genus Halorhabdus; species Halorhabdus sp. CUG00001. The sequence continues at coordinate 1,708,674 of NZ_VOLB01000001.1, read as the reverse complement.
CCCCCTCGGTGTTTGACCTGGCCACCCTCGGTCGTGACCGCATCGATCGGCCCCGGCCTGGGCGAAACCTGGAGGGCAAAGGATACTTACCCCGCATCCGGCTAGAACGGGTAATGAGTAGCCAGGAACAGGAAGGCGACCAGACCGACCGGCAGAAATACGAGTTCCGGAAGGTCATCGAGGAACTGGAAGACTACCGGGGATCCGGTACCCAGCTCGTGACGATCTACGTCCCGGACGATACGCAGGTGAGCGAAGTAGTGGCCCACGTTACCCAGGAACACAGTGAGGCCAGCAATATCAAGTCCAAAGACACCCGAACGAACGTCCAAGACGCCCTCAAGAGCATCAAGGACCGACTGCGATACTACGAGACGTATCCACCCGAAAACGGAATGGTGCTGTTTTCGGGTGCTGTCGACACCGGTGGCGGCCGGACGGACATGATCACCCGCGTTCTCGAAAATCCGCCCCAGCCGATCCAGTCGTTTCGGTATCATTGCGACTCGGAGTTTCTGACCGAACCCCTCGCGGAGATGCTGACCGACAAAGGCCTGTTCGGGTTGGTCGTTCTCGACCGCCGCGAAGCCAACGTCGGCTGGCTGCGGGGCAAACGTGTCGACCCAGTCAAGTCGGCCTCCTCGCTGGTCCCGGGCAAACAGCGCAAAGGGGGCCAGTCCGCCCAGCGGTTCGCCCGCCTGCGTTTGGAGGCTATCGACAACTTCTATCAGGAGGTCGCCGAGATGGCAAACGAGCTGTTCGTCCCCGAGCGCCACGATCTGGACGGCATTCTCGTCGGCGGTCCCTCACCGACCAAAGACGAGTTCCTCGATGGCGATTATCTCCATCACGAACTTCAGGATATGGTTCTGGGGAAATTCGACGTCTCCTACACTGACGAGTCTGGCCTCTATGACCTGGTAGATGCTGCCGAGGACGTGCTCGCCGAACACGAGATCCTCCAGGACAAGCAGGTCATGGAGCAGTTCTTCAAGGAACTGCACGACGGTGACTTAGCGACCTACGGCTTCGAGCAAACCAGACAGAACCTCAATATGGGCTCGGTCGAGCAACTCCTCATCAGCGAAGACCTCCGGAAGGAAGCTCTCTCGTATGCCTGTCCGAACGACCACGACGAGTACGAACTCGTCGACCCGGACGAACAACCGCCAGAACGGACCTGTTCGACCTGCGGTGAGTCGATGGATGTCGAAGCACGCCAAGACGCCATCGAACACCTCATCGAACTGGCTGAACAGCGCGGCACCGAGACGGTCTTTGTCTCGACTGACTTCGAGAAGGGCGAACAGCTATTGACGGCCTTTGGCGGCATCGCGGGCATTCTCCGTTACTCGACCGGCATCTAACCGCCAGCGGCCCCTATCGGAGCGTGAACGTAGCGATCGTCGCCGGGACACCCCGGCGACGCGCCATCGAAGCGCCAGTGGGAATGGGGGGTCGACACCGGATTTCGTCCGGGCGCTCGGTGTAGTTACAGTGGCTGGGCCACTGCACGCCATTTGTTCTCATCCCTCCTGAAAAGCTACGGTGCCCAATCAGTTGGGTGCCCCTCAGAGCAACTGCTCGAGTTGACGGCGTCGTCCTTCGAGATCGATCGATGTCTCGATGCCCTCTGCGATAGCGAGGCGGTCGACGACGAGTAGCGGATCGACGCCGGCGCGTTCGACGACCTCGAGTAGTGCCGAGATCTCCTGACGATAGACGGCCAGCGAGGACAACAGGCCGACCACCAGTGCCATCGGAATCGCCGCTTCGGTTTCCCCGGGGAAGGAATCGTCGATCGCCCGGAAATCGGGCGGCTCGGCTGGCGGGTCCTCGACAGGGCGGAGTCGGAGACACTGCGAGCAGATCGCCGCACCCGGTTGTTCGCCCGGTACGTACTCCCGTTGCTCCGGCGGGACTCGAAAGGCAAGTAACGCGGCATCACAGTCCGGACAGTCCATACCAGTCCTGGGTGCCTGAACGACAAAAAACTACGTCGCAATTGACGTGTCGCCGGCTCACTGGGTCGCCGCTTGCTCGGCTTCGCGGGCTGCTTCTCGCTCTTCTTTCTCGGCGGCTTCCTTGTTGGCCTTGATCTTTTTCATCCGGAAGATCTCCTCGCGCTCTTGTTCTTCGAGTTTCTGCTCGATGTACTCTTTGTTCTCGTTGAGCTGGGGCAAGAGCGTAAACTCCAGGGCGTTGACCCGACGCTTGGTCGTCTCGATCTCTTCGAGCAGCTCTTTCATCGCGGTCTCGACTTCCGCGGCTAGGATGATCTGTTCGAGGAGTTTCTCGTAGGATTCGGCGACTTCGTCGATCCGGGCGCTCGTTCCGAGGACGCCGTAGCCCCGCTCGTCTAGGCTCTTGCGTACTTTCGTCGACTCGATCTGCGGGACGACCACGCCCATGATGTTTTTCGACTGGGTGGAGATTTCGGGATGCTCCTTGAGCGCGGCAGCGGCCCCGCGGACGGCGACGTCGCCGTCCATCGCCCGTGCCATGTCGATGCGCTCTTGAGCGTCTTCGTAGGTGTCCTCTAGATCCGCCCGGACGTCCTGGGCCTGATCGAGGATATCCATAAACTCCATGATGAGGCCATCTCGCTTCTTCTCTAGGGTATCGTGGCCCCGTTCTGAGAGTTCGATCCGGTCCTCGATCTGCATGAGGTTTTTCCGGGTCGGTTTGACGTCCTGTGCCATTACTCGGGCTTACCCAACCCATCCAGTTAATCCTTTTCAGTCCGCGCGCGAACGGCCAAGCCCCCTGTTTCTGACAGTGGGAACGCTTCAGAGCCAGAAGCCTTGCTTACGGTCGATCCACGTGACGACAACCGTGTGTGGGAGTGTCAAGACGGCAATCCCGACGAGATACAGCCCCACAGCTCCGCCGATCGAGCTACCGGTCGGGACCAGAGTAAAGAGCCCACCGATGAGTGCGAGCGCGGCGATCGAAAGCGGTGCGGCTTCTAGCCCGACCCGGCCGATCGCCCGCCACCACTGGCCATCCTCGACGGCCGTTCGGACGCGCCCATCGAGCCACCCGACCCGAGCGAGATGTCGCACCGAATGCCACAGACAGAAGTACACCCCGATCGCCAGGATCGGCTCGACAAGCAAGAACACGACCCACAGCACCACCACCTCGGTGGCATCGAGCCGCCAGGCCCGAGAGCTACCCGAACGACGACGACCGCGCACTAGCGTGGCGATAGTTAGCATGCCAAAAGCCGCTGCCAGCGCGACCCTGGCGTTCGGCTCGAACAGCGGCCACGTCCCGACTGCCCCACCAAACGGCGCGACGAACGTCTCTAGGACGGCGCTATACCGGTCCGGGAAGGCTATCAGCGGCACTAACATGGGCAGGCCGCCCCGGACACCCGTCGTCAGCACTTGCTGGGTTCGATCGACGTAGGACGCTCCGAAGACGTCTCGGAGGACGTACAGCTCGCCTTGCCCCCAGTGAAACCATGTCAATAGTATAAACACGGTCGCAGCCACGATCGGAACCAGCCACCACAGCGCTAGATAGCCCACCCCCAGAACGGCATAGAGGACACCAACGATTCCGAGTCCTCGCCGGGTGACCCCCCCATCGAGCGCCCGGGGTAGCGCTACGTAATCCAGTGCGCCGTGTGGCATCCCGAACACCACGGCGCTGGCCAGCAATGGCAGATATCGAACCGGGTCAGACACGGGCGCTGCCAGCGGATAGGCGACTGCGAGTCCGGCAAGCGGGAGCCACCCGGTCCACTGGAGCAGGCTGGCCAGCCGACGTGGATCGTCGGTTCGAGTCGCGGCCGAAATCCGGGTAACGGAAGACACAGCCCACGATTGGTGGTCGTCTGGCAGGAAGGTTTCGGCGGTGGGGGAGCGACTGGCAGGTCAGCGCTCGGTGGCTCTCGAGTCCTCGCTGTAGCGATAGTAATACTGTGAGCCGTAATAGGTGAGCACGGCAACGATCCAGGTCACGACGATCGGCACTGTCACGGTCCCTTCCGTGGCGAACTGATAGCCACCGATCGCGACCAAAACCACGACCGTAACGAGAAATCCGTTTCGCGCCCCGCGCATAACTGGGTCGGCTTCGACCATGACCGAAACGTTCACACAGCGGGTACTTACCGCTGGGGATCAGTCGGCCGTCGCTTCCGGCGACGTCTCGGTCGCTTCCTCGACGTAGTTGGCCGCGATGAAGTCCTCGTCGATGCGGTTGAGCTCTTCTTTGGGCAGCATCGACAGCAGATCCCAGGCGATATCGAGTGTCTCGTCGATCGTCCGGTCGGTGTCGTAGCCCTGATCGACGAACTCGCTCTCGAAGCGATCGGCGAAGTCCAGATACTTGTTGTCACGTTCCGAGAGGGCCTCGCGACCGACGATGTTCACCAGGTCACGCAGATCCTCACCCTCGGCGTAGGCAGCGAACAACTGGTCGGAGACGTCGCCGTGGTCCTCGCGGGTCAGCCCCTCTCCGATCCCCTCGTCCATCAGTCGGGACAGCGATGGCAGGACGTTGATCGGCGGCCGGACGCCCTGGCTGTTGAGGTCGCGGTTGACGTAGATCTGGCCCTCGGTAATGTATCCGGTGAGGTCCGGGATCGGGTGGGTGTCGTCGTCGCTGGGCATCGTCAAGATCGGGATCTGCGTGATCGACCCCTCGACGCCCTCGATCCGACCGGCCCGTTCGTACAGGCCCGCCAGGTCGGTGTACATGTACCCGGGGTAGCCCCGGCGACCCGGGACTTCCTCGCGTGCGGCCCCGATCTCCCGCAGGGCCTCACAGTAGTTGGTCATGTTCGTCATGATCGTCAGGACGTGATACCCCTTCTCGAAGGCCAGGTATTCGGCGGTCGTCAGCGCCAGCCGCGGCGTGATCGTCCGCTCGACCGCGGGGTCGTCCGCGAGATTCATGAACACGACCGACCGTTCGAGTGCGCCCGTACGCTCGAAGTCGTCCATGAACTCGTTTGCCTCCTCGGCGGTGATCCCCATCGCCGCGAAGACGACCGCGAACTCGCTTTCCTCGTCTTCTTCTTCTTCCTCTTCTGGTACCTCTGCCTGACGGGCGATCTGGAGGGCGAGTTCGTTGTGGGGCAACCCCGAGCCGGAGAACAGCGGGAGCTTCTGGCCCCGAACGAGGGTGTTCATACCGTCGATAGCGGAAATGCCGGTCTGGATGAACTCCCGCGGATACTCTCGGGAGACGGGATTGATCGCCTTGCCGACGATGTCCTGGCGCTCATCCGGGACGATGTCTGGGCCGTCGTCGATCGGCTGACCGGTCCCGTCCAGTACCCGACCGAGGAGATCCTCGGTGACGGGCATTTTCATCGTCTCGCCGAGGAACCGGACCGAACACTCCCGATCGATCCCCTGGGTACTCTCGAAGACCTGAATGGCGACGTGGTCGCTGGTCGATTCCAGCACCTGGCCCCGGCGGATCTCGCCGTCGCCGGTTTCGATCTCGACGATTTCGTCGTAGCCGACTGGTTCGTCCGTCTCGACGAACACCAGTGGCCCCGAGACTTCGGTAATCGTCTGATACTCTTTCATTGGTACATCCCCCGTAGCTCCTCTGCAATGTCGGCTTCGATCTCCTCGATGAAGGCCTCGTACTCTTCGGTCGTCCCGATCCGGTTGAGCCTCGGCGTCGCGTCGAGGTCCGTGATCTCGTCGACCGGGACACCCGCGTCCAACGCATCGAAGGCCTCGTCGTTGAACGTCTTGATGGCCTGCATCATCCGATAGGTCTTTGCCGGCTCACAGTAGGTGTCGACGTCGTGCAGCGCGTTTTGCTGGAGGTAGGCCTCTCGGATGTACCGGGCGACCTCCAGGGTCAACTGCTGGTCGGCCGGCAGCGCATCTTGGCCGACCAGCTGGACGATCTCCTGTAACTCGCTTTCCTCGTCTAGGGTGTCGATTACCCACTGGCGAATCGCCGGCCAGTCGTCAGCCACCTCGTCGGTGAACCACGGGTCGAGCTGGTCGCGGTACAACGAGTAGGACTCGTCCCAGTTGATCGCCGGGAAGTGTCGCCGTTCGGCGAGGTCGGCGTCAAGCGCCCAGAAGGTCTTGACGATCCGCAGGGTGTTCTGGGTCACCGGTTCCGAGAAGTCACCGCCGGGCGGCGACACTGCGCCGACGACCGTAACTGACCCCTCGGTGCCGTTTGCGTTCTGGTAGTAGCCGGCCCGCTCGTAGAACTCGCTGAGGCGAGCCCCGAGATACGCCGGATACCCCTCTTCGCCGGGCATCTCTTCCAGTCGCGAAGAAATCTCCCGCAGGGCCTCGGCCCACCGCGAGGTCGAATCGGCCATCAGCGCCACGTCGTAGCCCATGTCCCGATAGTACTCGGCGATCGTGATGCCGGTGTAGACCGACGATTCACGCGCCGCGACGGGCATGTTCGACGTGTTGGCGATGAGACTCGTCCGTGACATGAGGGGTTTTCCCGTTTTGGGGTCTTCCAGCTCGGGGAAGTCCTCGATGACCTCGGTCATCTCGTTGCCACGCTCGCCACAGCCGACGTAGACGACGATGTCTGCGTCGGCCCACTTGGCGAGTTGATGCTGGGTGACCGTCTTCCCGGACCCGAACGGGCCCGGAATCGCGGCTGTCCCACCTTTCGCGACGGGAAACAGGCCATCGAGGATGCGCTGACCGGTCACCAGCGGGTCGGTCGGGGTCTCCTTGTCACCGGCCGGCCGAGCCTGGCGGACCGGCCACTCCTGGTGCATGGTGATCTCCTCGCCGTTGTCGAGTTCGACGACCGTCTCGTCGACGGTGAAGTTCCCCTTCTTGGCGTCGATGACCTCGCCGCCGTCGTAATCGGGCGGCACCATCACTTTGTGCTCGATACTCTCCGTTTCGGGAACGGTCCCGACGATGTCACCGGCGGTGACCTCGTCGCCTTCCTCGACGGTGGGGGTAAACTCCCAGGTCTTCTCGATGTCGATGCCGGGGGCGTCGACCCCACGGTCGAGAAACGCCGAGTCCATCTTCTCTTCGAGCCCTTCGAGGGGGCGCTGGACACCGTCATAGATGTTGTCCAGAATCCCCGGCCCGAGGTCGACCGACAGCGGCGCACCCGTACTCTCGACGGGTTCGCCGGGGGCGACGTCGGAGGTCTCCTCGTAGACCTGAATCGTCGTCAGGTCGCCCTCGATCTCGATGATCTCGCCCATCAGCCCTTCTGAACCGACGTAGACCACGTCGTTCATCCGGGCGGAAAGGCCCGTCGCCGTGACGACGGGACCGCTCACGCTCTCGATGACGCCGTCTTCACGGACGTCGGATTGTGTAGCTTGACTCATGTTTGCTCCTCTTCGTCCATCAGGTCGATACCGATGGCGCGTTTGATCTGGTCGCGCAACCCGCCACTGCCGGCGCCGCCGCCCAGCGTCACCAAGACGGGATCGACGCTCGTCTCGACGCGGTCGCGTACTTCACGCGACAGGTGTTCGAGGTCCGGCTCGTGCATGACGATGATCCCGACTTCCTCGTCCTCAAGTAGTTCCGTGACGGCCGCGTCCATCTCCTCGCGGTCCGGCTCGGCTGGCACGTTCGCGAACTTGCGGACGCCGGCCAACCGGAAGCCGGTCGTGAAATCGGCACTCCCGATGACGGCGATCTCCTTGCTCATAGCATCACCAGATCTCGTTCGATCTCGTCCGGTTCGAGGCCGCTTTCACGGCCGCGGGCGATCGCGCGAATGTTGTCGATCTCCCGTTCCTTCGCGAGGATGTACGATAGCACCGCGGTGATCGACACCGGATACCGATAGGACAGCGTATCGGCGTACTCTAACAGTGCAGCGTCCAGGGCGTGTTCGAACCCGATTAGATCCACCGCGGATTCGAGATCGTCCAGTGCGGTCGAGAGGTCCTCACCGTACGTACTCTCCCGGACGTGTTCGACCAGGCGCTCGACGTCTCCGACGAGTGTCCGGACTTCGCCGGCGTCAAAGAGCTGCCCGCCGTCGATGTAGTATTCGGCTGGGTCCATGTCCGCCCCGCTCCGGGCCAGCCGCAGCGCGTTTCGAAGGTTCCGGAAGTCGATCTCCGCCTGGAGGAATTCGAGGTACAGCTGGGTCGCGCGGTCGGCTCGATTCTCGTCTGGCAACCCTTCGATCAGTTGCTCGTAGAACGACCGATCGACCGCGTTCTCTAAGGGGACGAGCAACTCTTGGGCTTCGAAGTCATCGAAGGCCGACACCAACGGCTCCTGAAAGATCGTCCCCTCGAGGCCCTCGATCGCCGCCTCGATCGTGTCCGCGTTTTCGAGCCGGTCGAGCGTCTCAGCGTCGAGTTCCCCGGCCCGGATGAGGTCCGAATCGATCGCGTCGGCGTCGGCCCCCGAGTAGATTCCACGGAGCACCGTCTTGACGTTCCAGGCGTCGAACCGCCGGAGGTACCGTGCGACGTAGTTATACACTTCGCCGTCGGCCCACCGGAGCAGGTCTTCGAAGTGCCTGGCCATGTTCTCGGTGAGCGCGTATTCGATGAGGTCGACCCCGGAGTAACGCGCCCCCAGGGCGTTCATCTCGCGCTCGTACTCGGATTCTTCCATGAACCGGGCGATCTCACCGGTCCCCATCCGTACCAGTTTCCGGTAGTCGTTCTCGTCGAACAGCGCGGCTCGCCGGGAACGAACCCGGGCGACGACGTATTCGTAGTTGGTCTGTCCGTCGGCTGAAAAGGACCTTCGCCCGCTCATTGGTCCGAATCGGCGTTGCTCGTGACGTCCTCGAGATCGTCGTCGATGTCTCCGAAGAGCCGATCGCTGATCGAGCGGATCTCCGATTCCCAGACGTCATTGAGGACCGAATCGAACGTGTTTTTGACGCGGACGCGGGAGGCACTGCTCTCGATGACGACGCCGCCCAGGCAGTCCTGCTCGCCCGCAAGCGTTGCGTCGTAACTCTCGAGGATCGACTCGAGCATCGCGGCGTCCTCCGATCTGCCGTAGACCTCGATCTCGCCGTCCTCGAACTCTTCGAGCCCGCTTTCGAGCAGTGTCCGGGTCAGCTCCTCGCGCCGATCGCCCTCCAGGGACGCAAGCGCCGATTCGACGCGTTCTCGAACCGTCCCGAGAACCTCGCGTCGGGCGGCGAGTCGCTCCTGTTTGGCTTCGAGGGTCGCACTCGAGAGTCGCCGCTCACGCTCCTGGTCGATCTGGCGTTCGATCTCGCGTTCTCGCTCGGCGACGATCTGTTCGGCGTCGGATTCGGCCTCGCTGATGATCTCCTCGGCCCGCTGGTCAGCGTCGGACGTGATCTCCTCGGCACGCGCGCGGGCTTCCTCTCGGATGTCTTCGACGACCGTTTCGAGGCTCATGAATCTCGAGACCCTCGGTTACAGCGTCAAGAAGACGACGACCAGTGCTAGAATGACGAGCGTCTCCGGGAGGACGGTCAGGATGAGTACCTGTCCGAACAGGCTGTCGTCCTCGGCGAGCGCGCCGACGGCGGCCGATCCGATGCCTCGCTCGGCATACCCAGCAGCCAGGGAGGCAAGACCGACGCCCAGTGCCGCGGCCGCAAGCGGTTCGAGAAGGGGCATGTTCAGTACCCCTCCGAGAACTGGCCAGCTCGTTCGGTACGCGATACGCCGTTATCGTCGGTCGAAAGTAGTGTCATAGTCATAGGTTTGCGACTAGCTCCTGTTCGGTTCAGGAACATTGGTTTCGAGCATCCTGATTTCGGATCACAACCATCATAAAGCTTCTCAAAGCGGTCGGGGCGAGAGGCACCCGTCTGGTCGAATTCGGCCGGCTGATGGGGGTCAAGCGCAAACGAACGCTCCCGGCAACGTACTACTTTCCCCGGCGGCTCAATCTCCAGCCGTGTACTCGCGTTCGTGTCCGAACGGCCGGTAGGCCGTCCCGCCGCCCTCGTAGAACTTCCCGAAGAACTCGACGTACTCCAGGCGAACGCCCTGGAGACCGGCTGAGGACACGCCAAGCAGGAGAACCACGAGGTGCCCGAGTACCAGGACGATGATGCCGGCGAGCCAGCCAAGGACGAGCATCACGGGTCCGCTCCCGTTGACCAGTCCCGAGAAAACCACGTACTCGGGATTTGGCGCACTCTCCATGAAGAAGATGAAGTGGAACTCTCCTCCATGCAGCGTCGCGCCGAAGACCAGCAGATTGACGACCAGTGCCATGCCAGCCTTCGCCAGCAACACCGCCGCGAGCCGGGTATAGGACACCACGTGACCGAACGCTTGTGTGATGCTCTCGACCAGGGCGATCCCACCTTCGGCGTAGATCGCCAGGGCGAGGCCGACTCCCGTCATCACCAGTCCGGCTGTCCCGACCGTCGGCGAGAAGCCGGTAAAGCCAAGCGGCAGCGCCGCCGCCTCACCGCTGGAGAAGACCGTGAACATAAAGTCCGGCTTGGGGCCACGGGCTTCGGTACTGAATACCCACAGCCAGATCCCGGCGGTGAGCATGATCCACGAACCACTCTCGATGAACGCCTCGCCGACGCCGTGATGTACGTTGTTGATAAAGTCAAGCACCCGGCCGCCGATCAGGTGCACGATGCCGGCGACGATGCTAGCCAACAGCCACGCCTGGGCGAAGACGATGTAGTGTGGCTGGAGCCCTTTGTGGATCGGCGGGTGGCCGTTCCAGACGATCTCACCGAGCTGGTGGAGTCCGAAGAATTCGCCATAGAGGACGCCAAAGAGCGCGGTGAAACCGCCGGCCCACATGCCGACGCCTCCGAGACTCCGAAGCACGTCGCTTTCCATACGAGAGTAGATCACATATCCGAGCAGGAAGTACAGGATCCCGTACCCGAGATCGCCGATCATGAACCCGAAGAACAGCGGGAACGTCAGGAACAGCGCGACCGTGGGGTCGAGCTCCGTGTACTTCGGCCGGTTGATGACTTCGACCAGCGATTCGAACGGGCGGACCGAGCCGGGGTTCTCTTGGACGACCGGTGGCATACCGGTACTCATCGGCAGGATCCCGCTCGTCCCCCCGTCGGTGGCTGCGGTCGATTCGCCACCGTCGGCGGCTACCTCGGCGGCTTCATCGTCGTCCGCGTCGGGTGTTGCCTCTGGGACTGGTTCACTCTCGGTCGGATGACCGTCGCCGTCGTAGTCGGCCCGTTCGAGCTCGTCGATGTCGACGTGCTCGCCGACGGTGTCCCGGAGCGCGGCCTCGAAGTCCGCAACTTCGTCGGTCGGGATCCATCCCTCCGCGACGAAGGCGTTGTCGGTCGTCGCGAAGGTCAGCGGTGCCTCGCGTTTTTGGACCTCGATCGTGAGCTTCTCTTCGGCTGCCAGTAGGAACCCTGCGACGTCGAGTTTCAGTTCTTCGAGTTCGTTCTCGACGGTCGATAGCTGGGACTCCAACTGCTGGCGGCGGTGGTGGATCTCTTCGAGGTAGGTTTCGGGATCGCCCTCTCCGTCTGGGAGTTCGACAGCCGTGAATTCGGCCCCGACGAGGGCATCATCCAGCGCCTGCTCGTCGGCTGGGTAGGCGAAGGCCGCCAGTGTCGACCCTTCGGCGAACACCTCGAAGGCCTCGATCGCGTCGGCATCTGCAAGCGCTTTTCGTAGTCCGTCCGGGTCTCCCTCGCCGACCGCAACGGACAGTGATTCGTATCCCTTCAGGAGGTCGAGGTCGATCCCGAGCCGGACGAAAAACTCCATACGATCGATCCCGTCTTCGACCTCTCGCAGATCGTGCTCGAGTTCCTCGCGTCTGTCGTCGAGTTCGTTGACCTCCTGGCGGATCTCTTCGAGTTCCTCTTCTAGGGCCTCGTCGGTGACGAGCCGGGTTGGCCCGGCATCCTCGGGTTCGATTCCGAGCGTCGACTGCAGGGCACGGACGGTGACCAGCTTATCCGACGCTTGGTCGGCCCCTTCTGTCGGGTTTCCCGGTTCGAACCCGTCGAACGAGCCGTCGTACTCGGTGATGTGGAGCAAGTCGAGTTCGTGGACAGTCTCGATTACGTCGGCCATGACGGCCTTGGAGCCGGTCACCGAGACCCGGCTCATCCGCTCAGGTCTGAGCATGTACCGCCTCCTCGAAGGATTCGATGACGTGTTCTACCACCTCGTCGACGCGTTCATCGGCCTGGGCTTCTAGCCGCTCGCGAGCCTTCTGCCCCTCTTCGAGCCGTGCTTCGCGCTCGGCATCGATCTCTTCACGGGCCGCTTCGAGGCGCTCGTCGGCCATCTGTTCGGCCTCCTCGTGGGCCCGCTCGCGGATCTGCTCGCCTTCGTTCCGTGCTTCTTCGAGGCGCTGGTCGCGTTCGTCTTCGGCGTCAGCGACGATCTCCTCTGCCTCCCGCTCGGCCTCCTTGATACGGTCGAGAACCTCGGGCCTGGGCATCTATCAGTCGTCGTTTGCCAGAGCGCCCATATGGGTGTTGCGAAGTGTCTGTCCCGATCACTGGAAATTGGCGGCAAGGGTTGCTCGGTTCGATCCGGGGAATTAACCCGATGTGGCCCCAAGCGAGCCCTAATGGGGCTGCTCGAAGACAAGGACCGCGCGCGGCTGTTCTACAAGTACCTCTCGACGGTGTACGACCGAATCAATCCGTTCATCTGGAACGAGGCGATGCGTACCGAGGCGCTGGATCTCCTCGAGATCGAGGCCGACGATCGTGTCCTCGATGTCGGTTGTGGGACTGGCTTCGCTACAGAGGGCCTCCTCGAACACACTGAGAACGTCTACGGACTCGATCAGAGTCCACACCAGCTCGCGGAAGCCTTCGAGAAGTTCGGGACTCGCGGCCCAGTCCAGTTCTCTCTCGGTGACGCCGAGCGCCTGCCCTTCGCCGAGGATACCTTCGACGTCGTTTGGTCGTCGGGTTCGATCGAATACTGGCCCAATCCCGTCGATGCGCTCGAAGAGTGTCGTCGCGTCGCCCGCCCGGGCGGGCAGGTACTCATCGTTGGCCCGAACTACCCTGGCTCGACGATCTTCCAGAAGCTCGCCGACGCGATCATGCTGTTTTACGACGCCCAAGAGGCAGACCGAATGTTCGAGGCAGCCGGCTTCCAGTCGGTCGACCACGTGACGATGGGACCCTCGTACAACCCCGAAATCGCGATCACGACCGTCGCCCGCGTTCCCGAGTGACCGGTCCCTGCGGTCTGAGCCGACTGTGCCCCACCGCCAGTCACTCGGCGATGACTTCGAGCTCTGTGAGGACATGCCCGTCTCGACGAACCGTTATCTCGACGCTTGCACCATCACTTACCAGCGGTGCGTTCGAAGTCGCGAGTTCGAGGACCCCGGTTTCGCCTGCGGTCCAGTTCCCGCGCGTTGCGCTGTTGAACGGCCCGGTCGGCCCGCTCTCGAATCCCGTAGCGGCAAAGAACGGGATCGGCGGCTGGTGATCGAGCGATCGACCGTCGACTGTGATTCGGACGTCCAAGGTGTCCGGATCTAGCGCTTGTCCGCCCTCGTGTGTGAGCGTGATACTGTCAGCACTCGCGTCCGCCGTGGCGCTGAACCGAGTCGCCGGTATCGAAGGCTCGACGTCTGGCGTAAAGACGACTGCGCCGACCGTCCCCGCCAGCACGATCGTTATCGCCACCAAGAGAACTGTCCCGACAACCGGCGATATGGCGCGCTGGGCCATTAGCAGGGGTGGCCCCACTCTGGTACTTCAACGGTAGCTTCGAGTGGCTGTAAGTCGCCGGTCAGTCACCCCATCGTGACCGAGATGCTGTTGCCCCGTGCCGTCGACGCCGTGACTGTCTGGCCGTCGAGTCGAGCGAGCCACAATTGTCCGTCAGCCCCAGTCGTCCCGACGGTTGTGTCCTCCACCGAGAGGGTCGCCGCCACTGGTTCGGTTCTCTCGGGAGTACTGACTACGATCTTTGCGGGCCCCTCAGCCGTCGTTCGGTTGATCTCGATCGCCAGTGTCTCGGTTTCGTTTGCGGCGACGGTGGTCGTCGGCAACCGGGATAACTGGAGGCGATGGACTTCGTGGAAGACAGCCGTCGTTCGTCCATCGAAGTAGGCATCCAGAGTACCGTGGGCGTGGCTGAGTCTGACCGGATAGATCGCCGAGTCACCGAATCCGCTGATACTCGGGTTCGACACCAGGTTGTCGAACGCCCACGGATAGACCGCTTGGGCGCGTTGATGGGCGCTGACCAACGGTGACGAACCGTTCGTCGCGAACTCGTTCGTCCCACTGTCGGCACGCGCTGTCCACCGTGTCGCTTCCCGGACGTACGTGCTGCCGTCGATCCCTGCCAGGACGATACCACCATCAGCCGTGCTGGTCACGACGCGGGCCGGATCCCGGTTACCCCGTGTCGCGCCGGCGACGGTTTCCATCAGCGGCCCGGTCAACGAGACGATCTCGGCATCAATACGGGCGAGACTGACGGCCAGTGCCGGGGGTAACGAGACATCGTGTCGTTGCGTGACGCGATCGATGGTATCTGCGCGCATTCTGACGGTGTGGGCCGCCGCTTCGATCCGGGTGAGGGTACCGAACAGTTTGGTTGCAGTCATCTCGCCCCGGTTGTAGGCCCGAACCGCGTCGATGCGTGCAGTTCGTAACCCTTGGCCCCGGGTTCGCAACTGCTCGACGGCTCTCCGAACTGTGTCGATCTGAGCAGATCGACTCTCGGCGGTTGCAAACTGTCGCTGGAACGTTCCGCTAGCTACACGACTCTGGAGCTGCTCACGATCGCTCGCCAGCGTGCTGGAGAGATCGGCATCGACAGTGTGTTGGCTGCCAGTCGCGCCGTTTTGGAGCTGCAGCCGGTTGATCGTCTCGTTTTCGGCGCTGACTGTCTGGAAATCGGCCGTCCCGGTGCTCGCGGGGGATGGGACGGCAGCGACAGTGCCGACCAGCAGGAGGGCAACCAGGCCGCACGTCGCGAGGACCGAGCGTCGTCGCATCAGCGTTCGATTATGCGGCGGGATACAAAAACCCAGCTACACTGACGTCACCGTCCGTTCAGTCGCCGCTTTGGCATTCCAAGGCCGCCTTTGGGACGCAGTTTAACGCCGCGAGACGATTTATCCCGCCCGCTAACGTTTCACAGATGGAAAGGGTTTTTCCACCAGGCAGGATAGGTGGGCAGTACATGGCCCCGCTGTTCCGCGTGGCGGCCCTGGCGCTGGGTGTCGTCATCGTCCTTCAGGTCGGGATCGCCGCGGGTGCGCCTGTATCTAGCACTAATGGCTATGCTGTCGCTGATGGTGCTGTTGACGGTAATACGACGATGACGATCGCCCTCCAGGCCGACGGCGATGCGCGTTGGAACGTGACAATGTCTGTCTCTCTGGAGGACCCGATGGCAATCGAGTCGTTCAGACAGACGGGCAAAGCGTTCGAAGCCGGTGACAGTGACGTCCTCTCGATCGAGACGTTCCGGCAATTTGGGGCGCTGGCAAGCCAGGCGACCGATCGAGAGATGGCTCTCGATAACGTTACTCGTACGGCGAGCGTCGACAACGGGACCGGACAGCTTGCGCTGTCGTTCACCTGGCGGAACTTCGGACGCGCCGAAGGGACGTACCTCTATGTCGACGATGTTTTCGAATCGCCGACCGGGACGTGGCTCGACGGATTGGCTGCCAACCAGCAACTCCTGATCGAGGCGCCAGATAGCTTCGAGATTACCAGCGCTCCCAAGGGCTTTACCAACAAGACGATCCGCTGGGCCGGGCCGACTGCATTCGAGCCGTCGTACCTGTCGATCACGTATCGTTTCGATGCGACGACGAACACACCGACCGTGACCGAAACGACAGCTGGATCGGTAGACAGCGATGGGAGCATCGGTCCAGTGCCCATTGTCCTCTTCCTGTTGATCGTGGGGGGCGGCTCAATCTACGTGTTCCGTCGTGGCGAGTTCCCGGCGTCCGATGGATCCGACACGGCTGCTGACTCGTCGTCGGCCACCAACGACGAGCAGGCGCTCGAAGCACCCGCCCAGGAACCCACAGATGCGCCGGCCGACGGCCCCGACGAGCAACCAGCTGACGACACTGACGACGGCACCGACGCCGGCTCGCTTCCGGACCGTGAGTTGTTGAGCGACGAAGAGTACGTCGAGGCGTTACTCGAGCACAACGGCGGCCGGATGAAACAAGCGGCTATCGTCTCAGAGACCGACTGGTCGAACGCAAAGGTTTCTCAGTTGCTCTCCTCGATGGCCGACGATGATCGCGTCGAGAAACTCCGGATCGGCCGCGAAAACCTCATCTCACTGCCGGAGTTTGAAAACGAAGAGTAACTGACCTGGGGTCGTGCGTCTCGGTGCCGGAAGATAGACGCCTTCGTCACGTACTTGGTCAACCAGCCCGTTACAGCCCCCAATGGAGTATTTGGAGCGACGACGGGGTCTCATCGAGGACCGACTCGAAGCAGTGCTGTCACGGGTCGATCCCGAGACGCTTTCGACGGAACTCGAACACGTCGTGCTTTCAGGCGGCAAACGAGTCCGACCGACGGTGACCCTGTTGGTCTGTGAGGCCGCGGGTGGCAAACCGGAAGAGGCGGTCGATTATGCTGTCGGCGTCGAGCTCGTCCACAACGCCTCGCTGGTCGTCGACGACATCATCGACGACTCCGAGCTGCGACGCGACGCCCCCAGCGCGTGGTCGGCGTTCGGTCACGGGCCAGCGATCGTCGCCAGCGACGGCTTACTCGGTGAGGCCTTTGCACTGTTTTCGACCGACGAACGCGCGATGCGAGCGGTCTCGGAAGCGATGGTCGATCTCGGCGAAGGCGAAGCGACTGAACTCGTCGCCAGGCCTGACTCGGAGGCGGGCTATCGCCAACTCGCCCAGCGCAAGACGGGAGCGTTGTTCCGGGCCGCGGCCGAACTGGGCGCGATCGCTGCCGACGCGGATGCTCATACGGTCGAAGCTTTCGGCCAGTACGCTGAACGCGTCGGCGTCGCCTTTCAGATGCGTGATGATGTCCTCGATGCGACGGCCGATGCAGACCAGTTGGGCAAGCCCACCGGTCACGACGCCGCGATGGAACGGCCCTCGATCGTGCAGGTGACCGACCTGTCACCTGCCGAAGCCGACGAACGCGCTCGCGAGGAATCACAGGCAGCCCTCGATCAACTCGATGCGCTCGCGGCCGAAAACCAGCAGGCACTACAGTACTTACAAGACCTGGCGACGTTCGTCGTCGCCCGGGAACGCTGAGTCGCCGGCCGTGTTCACTTGCCCAGGTCGCTTCCAAGCACTTTCGCTGCCGTGAGGATGGGGTCCCACGTCGGCCCGAACGGCGGCGCGTAGGAGAGATCTAAGTATTCGAGTTCGGTGACCGTCATTTCGTTCTGGATCGCTGTGGCGACCGTATCGATCCGCTTGGCGACGCCCTCCTCGCCGACCATACTCGCACCCAGGACCCGACCAGAGTCGGCATCGCCGACGAGTGTTATCTCGATATCGGCTCCCCCTGGGTAGTAGTGGGCACGGGACGGTGCGGTAATCGAGGTCGACACCGGGTCGAAGCCGGCAGCGCGTAGCCGTTCGCCATCGAGCAAGCCGGTCCGGGCGACTTCCAGGTCGAAGGCTTTGAGCGTGGCTGTGCCAGCGATCTCTCCGACTGGTGTCGGCTCACCGGCGACCGTCGCCCCGACCGCGCGGCCGGCCCGGTTTGCCGTCAGTGCCAGCGGAACGTGGGCTGGCTGGCCGGTAACCGCGTGCGTCATCTCGGCGCAATCGCCCGCGGCATAGACGTCTTCCGCGCTCGTTCGCCCATAGTCGTCGGTCGCGATCGCGCCCGTTGCACCCAGCTCGATACCTGCTGTCTCAGCGACCGTCACCCTCGGTGCAACACCGGCTGCGACGAGCGCCGCGTCGATCGCCTGTTCGCCCTTGTCGGTGACGATAGCCTCGACTCCGTTCCTGCCGTCGATTCGGTTGACCTGTGTGCCGGTGTGGACATCGATTCCGTTGCGCTCGAGTGTTTCGGCGACGGTTTTGCCGACCGTGCTGCCGAACGGTGAAAGTACGTGCTCGCGCATCTCGAACATTTCGACGTCGAGACCGCGGCCGCGGAAGGCTTCGGCCATCTCGATACCGACGTAGCCACCGCCGACGATGGCGACGGTCTCCTGGCCGGTCGCCTCGTCGGCGTAGGCTTTGAGCGCACGACCGGACTCCATCGTGTGTAACGTGAAGACGTCATCACGATCGAGTCCCTCGATGGGCGGCTCGATCGCTTTCGCACCTGTCGATACCAGAAGGTCGTCGTAGGACTGCTGGTACGTTTCATCTCCGGTCGTCACCGTCACTTCCCGCTCGTCGGGGTCGATCGCTGTCGCTTCTGTACCGGTCCGCAGGTCGACGTCTCGTTCGTCTCTGAATCGGTCGGCCGGGATCGCCACGAGATCTTCGAGCCGCTCGATCTCGTCTTTGACGTAGTACGGGAGGCCACAGGCACCGTAAGAAACCCACTCGCCACGTTCGAGGACCACAACCTCCCGCCCAGGGTCGTCCCGCTTTGCCTTGCTCGCCGCGCTCATCCCGGCCGCGTCGCCGCCGATCACCACGAGTGTCTCGCCCATATCGGCCGTTCGACCTGGCAGCGCTAAAGTATTGTCACGAGTGGACAACTCTCGTGGACGGCAAACGGGATGGGCGCACCATCCCGAGGTAGTCTCGCTAGTCCAAGCGTGCCTACCGAGCCGATTGGTTGGTCGTCGGCCAGTCCTGCCGCTCGATGTGATTTCTGGACGGCAAAATACCGAGTGCCGTTACAGCGAGATCGCGTCGACCGGACACTGCTGTTCGGCCTGTTCGGCCTCCGGCGTCACTTCGTCGCTGACGGCTTTGGCTAGCCCGCCGTCCATCTCGAACGTTTCCGGCGCGACGCTCGCGCAGATCTCACAGCCCGTACAGAGGTTTTGATCAACTTCTACCATCGTATCACTTCCAACTGTGACTTGTTGCTCGGCCTGTTTAGTTCAGGCGCGCGTTCCCACGTGCTGGAAACAGCAGTGAACATCCCGGCAGAATCCTGTCTCCTTGTGGCTGGAGACGCGATATCGACCCGATCACAGCTGGCACTCGTGGTTGCCACACGAGGTGGTGACACGCTGCCGGCCACTAGGCCTCCCACGGTGCCTGTGCTCCTTCGTGATCTTCGTCTTCGTCCGGCCCGTCACCGTCGTCCTCGTCGAGGAACTCCTCGTCTTCGGGAATGAACACGCCCTGTCGCATCGCTTCGAGCCGCGGCATCATACTGAAATGGTAGTAGACACTCCAGACGAGGCCGACCACGGCGGCCATTCCACCCATCGCCAGCGGATCCTCGATCCCGAGTTCCGCGACGAGGAACCCACCGGACATGACGAGTGCGACGTTGTAGACGTATATCGCAAGTTCCGAACGGTCGATGTCCATGGTGTATCGTCGCGGGACCTGGCTCAAAGGAACTGTCGGTCCCGATCGCCCGCGAGCTGCCTGTCACGGCTGGCTGCTCAGTCGTCGTGACCGACCGTTTCGCCTGGATAGTCTTTCTCGCCAGCCTCGATACGGATATCGAGCCAGTTTGCCGTGGGAACGAGTGGACACTCGTAGGCCCCATTGTACGCACAGGTTGGGTTATACGCCTGGTTGAAGTCAAGGATCCATTCGCCGTCGTCCGTCTGCTGGCTTTCGGGTTCGAGGTCGAGATACCGGCCAGCGCCGTACGTTTCGCCGTCGTTCGTCGCGTCGCGGAACGGCACCCAGAAGCGATCCTCGCCCGATGCGGGCCGGTAGGCCTGTAACGTGACGGATTCGTCGTCGATCTCGACAGTGAATGTGCCGTACCGGACGTACCGTTGCTTGCCGTCTGCGGTCGTTTCGACCGTGAGCTCCGCTTTCTCGTCGTGTTCTTCCAGCGGGACTTCGAAGCGATAGGCCCGGTCTACCTCGTAGTACTCGAGTCCGGGGAACGCGGCGTGATTCGGGATCGGGGATCGCGGATGATCGGCGAAATACGTCTCCTTTTCCCCACGCTGTTCGCGAATTCGCTGGCTGTAATCTTCGGTGCTCATCACGCGTCGATACGGCCCCCGGACAGTTAACGGTATTGCGCGTCTCACTCAACACCATAGGATGCCCGCGGCATCCTGCCGCCCTCGCTTACTGTTGGAGGCGACTCAACCACTGACCGACGCGGCCGGAACTACCCGTCACGAGCCGATCGGAGTTGAAGACCCGGATCGCGAGCCAGATCATCCCGATCGCGAAGATCGCTTCGTAGACGATCCCGCCGATAACCATCGTGGTGTCGTTCAACAGCAGTCGTTTGGGGGCGATCGCCGGGTGGGTGAACGGAATCGCGAGCAGGATCGCCCGGAGCGGCAGCGACAATTTGGCGACGTCGGTGAACATCGTCGCGAACATGGGCACGATCGCCAGAATGGAGATGGGAAACAGCAGCATCTGTGCACCCTGGCGGTCGCCGGCGAAAATGCCCAACACGAGTGCTAGCGCGAGGACGCCGACCAGCGAGAGGAACAGCGAGATCCCGACGATCGCGTAGTCGACAATCCCCAGCGAGAGGGCTGCACTCGCTGTGCCGTCGGTGAACGACGACTGATAGTAGTAAATCGAGACTGTATAGAGGGCCGCCCCGAGCAGTCCGATCGAGGCGCTGCCGACGAGTTTCGCCGCGACAATCGTCGATCGTTTGACGGGCATCGTCAACAGGGTTTCGAGCGTTTTGTTCTCTTTTTCGGCCCCCATCGAGTTGATTACCATCTGGCCGGAGAAGATGATCACGAACATGATGACAACGGGGATGAAGATGAACTGCGTGGCGAACGACCCCGAGAGTGTCCCGGGCGAGGTATTTTCGAGCGTCGTGCCTTCCAGATACGTCGTGTACGCCGGCCGGATCGGATCGAGCATCGCTGGTGTCGTTCCGGTGACGTTCAGTGTCAGGACGCGACCGGTCGCTTGGAGGCGCTGATCGACCTGTGCCGACGACGAGATGCCCGAGAGGCTGAGCGACCTGACGACCGAGTGAACGCCGACGGTGCCAGCCTTCCGCTGGTGGATGCGTTCGGTGAACCCGTCGGGGATGACGATCAATGCTTCACCACCCCGTTCGTCGACCATCTCGACAGCAGCGGCTGGGTCGCCCGATTCGGCGTAGTAGACGACCGAGGCGTTCTGACCGATGGTCGCGTTGACGAGTTCGCCGTACTGGCCGTCGTCTTCGTTGAGGATGCCGATCTCGGGTTGACCAGCTGTGGTATCGTCGATGCCTCCGATTCCTTGACCCAGCCCGACGAATATCACGGGAATCAGTAGGATCGGGAGGAGGTACCGTGGCCGGAGGAGTTCGCGAGTCTCCTTCCAGAGTAGTCGCCAGAAGTGATTCATGCCACCGCCTCCAGAAAGGCCTCTTCGAGATTTTCGGCGTCGTACGTTTCGATCACGTCCTGTGGGGCACCGTCGGCGACGATCTGGCCGTCGTTGAGTAGCCCGATCCGGTCACACAAGTATTCGACTTCGAGCATGTTGTGACTCGACAGCAGGACGCTGCGATCCTGGCCGGGAAATTCCTTGACCGTTTTCCGGATCGTCCTGGCGTTTTCGACGTCTAACCCCGACGTCGGCTCGTCTAAGATCGCCAGGTCCGGTTCGGTCATGATCGTACTCGCAAGCAGGAGCTTCCGGGTCATTCCCTTCGAATACTCGCTGGTCTTGCTCTCGATGCGTTCGTCCAGGTCGGCGATTTCGATGCCACGCTCGACGAGTTCCTCGGGCCTGTCGCTGTAGAAGTCCGCGACGAACTCCAGATACTGCCGGCCGGTGAGGTTGTCGTAGGACCCGGCGTCTTCGGGCAGGTACCGGATACGCTTACGTACCGCGTTGGGATCGCTCTGGACGTCAGTGCCGAACACGGACACGGTTCCGCTGTCAACGTTCAACAGTGTCGAGAGTGTCCGTAGCGTCGTGGTCTTGCCAGCGCCGTTGGGGCCGACCAGTCCGAATATCTCGCCGGGCTCGACGCTGAAGGAGACGCCCTGGAGGGCCTGTACGTCGTCGTATCGTTTTTCCAGGTCGGCTACCTGGACTGCTGTGGGACCCATCGGTTCTCGTCGTGATTGTCTCACAGGGCCTCAATTACGCTTTTGGTCCTGACAGTATCGGCCGCTGAGAAACACGCGGCGTTTGCGAGTTCAGACCACGTCGGGACGAACCCGAAAGCGCTGATAGGCTCCGTGAGACAGTTCCAATGCCCCGAGCCACCAGTTCCAGCGCTCGGCGAGTGTCGATCCGTCGGGCGCGTCGGCCAGATTCGTGATGACGATCTCGACACCCAGTGACTCGTCGAAATCAGCCTCGTACACCCCTCGGTCCGCCAGGTCGGTTGCTTCTCGGGCCACGATCCGAGCAACGTCTTGGTCGGCCTCGAACCGCTCGACAAGCCGGGCGTGCAGGCGCTGTCGATCCACGTCTGAGCGTTCGTCGGTGCCCTCTTGAACCCTCCGAGTTGCTCTCACTCGTGACCGATGATCGGTTGGGGCTCGTACGGTTCTTCTAGATACTCGACGTCCGACTCGGTGAGATCGATCTCCATGGCCTCGACGGCGTCCTCTAAGTGTTCGACGCTGGTCGTCCCGACGATCGGAGCCGTAACGTACTCGTTTTGATACTGCCAGGCCAGGGCGATCTGGGCCATCGTCACGCCGTATTCGTCGGCCAGTTCCTGAACACGCTCGTTGATCTCTCTGCCTCCGCCACGGGTGTACTGGTCGGTCGGATTGTGGAAGTTCTCGGGGTCGCCGCGGTCGGTCGCCTCTAGCTCTTCGAACGGGCGCGTCAGGAAGCCCTGGCCGAGCGGCCCCCACGGGATCACACCCATGTCTTCCTCGTCGGTCAGGGGCAACATTTCCCGCTCTTCTTCGCGGTAAGCCAGGTGGTAGTGGTTTTGCATCGTCTCGTAGCTCACGAGATCTTCGCGCTCGCTCACCTGCAGGCGCTCGGCCAGTTGATAGGCCCACATCGAGGAGGTCCCGACGTGCCGGACTTTTCCCTGCCGGACGGCATCGTCCAGCGCCCGCAACGTCGTCTCTGGTGGCGTGTTCGGATCGACTCGGTGAGTCTGATAGAGATCGATCGTGTCCATGCCCAACCGATCGAGACTGTTCGCTAGTTCCTGTTGGATCGTCTTACGTGAGAGCCCGGCGGCGTTGGGCGTCTCCTCGCCGACGGGAAAGCGAACCTTCGTCGCGACAACTTGCTCGTCACGGTCGTATTCGTCGAGAATATCGCCCAGAATCGCCTCGCTTTTGCCGTCGGAATACGCGTTCGCGGTATCGAAGAAGTTGACGCCAAGATCGATTGCACGTTCGATGATCTCCCGACTTGCTTGCTCGTCGAGCATCCAGGGCTCCTCGTCGCCAAAGCTCATGGCCCCGAGGCACAGCTCACTGACTTCCATTCCGGTCGAACCGAGTGTCGTGTACTCCATACAGTGGCTGTTCGCTACCCAGCGCCAAATCTGTTACGTGTGAATGACTATATCATCACCTGTAATTGGAGTGGACTACATCTCGAAGGCGTAGAACTGCTCGGGATCGGGGAAAAACTGCTCGGGATCGTCGTGCTCGATTGTTCCCACCGGCGTGCCATCGAGCTGTTTGACGTGTGTGAACATCTTTTCGCGTTCGAGGGCCGCCCGGACCAGTGGCGGGGCGTGTTGCATCCGGTAGGTCCCGGCAACGAACAGCGCCAGCTGTTCGTCGAGGTCGAGACATTCTGTGACGACGAAGGCGTGACCGCTACTCGTCGCCTGGTAGACGACCGTTTCCTCGAAGGTTGCCCGATCAGCGAACGACTCCAACTCTCCAGCCTGGTTGCTCGGGACGATGTAGACCAGTCCCCACTCTTCGTCCTCGCCCGAGTCGGGGGGTTTGGGCGTCGTATCGTCGGATGTGAGTACGAGCGTCTCGAAGCCGTTGGCGGCCCGGTCTCTCGCCATCGCCTCGGCGTCCTGTAGTGTCTGTTCCCACCCACTGTGGGCCTGTTCGCTGGTCGCGAGCAATCGTTCGCCGTCGTCTAAGGACACGTCGTCGGGGCCGAGTCTGACCATGGGTACTGATACAGCCCCACACCATTAAGGAGTGCCCATCGCCGTGGCCCTTACCCGGCGGTAACGCCGAGTCCGACTTCGAGCAGGATCGAAACACCCAGCAAGACGAGGCTGGTGACGAACACCTTCACGTCGCGGCTCACACAAGCCTCGCGTGGGAGGTGCGTGCCCGCAAGCGGCGGCAACGTGTGGATCCGTTGTTCGAACCCGAAGGCTTGGTCCCCTTCGACGCTCATCCCGAACAGCCGGGAGACCGGCCCACGTCCGTGTGGCGTCGGCTGGATGCCGAACGTGCCAACGCCGAACAACAGAAATCCGACCACGAACAGCGCGTACTTGAGTGTTATCAGCCCATCGCCAAACACTAGCGATAGAATGGCCAGCACAAGCACCACGACTGCCGAGACGTACCCGACCCACAGCGCGAACTCGGCGTACCGCAACCTGCTAAGAGTCACTGGTACGACGTTCGATGACCGGCTTTACGTCCTCGTAGTCAGATTCGTGACGGTGGCAGTAGCTCATGTGATCGGCTTCCCCGACAGGGTGAAAGTCCGGCCGCTTGAGGTCACAGACGCCGTTGAACGCGTCGTTCAGATGGTCGCGTGCATCTGTCGGCCGTCCCTCTTTTACCAGTTGGGCAGCCGTTTCGATGTGTTCGTCGACGTCTGCCGGGACATCGAGGTCGCCAAAGAAGTCTGCGACTGTCTCGTCGATGTCGTCGTACGCCGAGAACCGTCCGAGCTGACGTTTGAGGCGATTGACGGCACTGAGATTCATTCGTGACCGCTCACGGACGACTTCCCGGAAGCGTTCGATCGCGTCCCAGACCGCCTCGTCGACGTCTTCGTATCCCTCTGGCCGGATCTTGGCCGGACACCGCGTCGAGAACTGACAGCCTGTCGGCGGATCGCGGGGACTTGGTGGAGTCCCCGGTAGCGTGATGCGACGGGAAGATGCCGACGGATCCGGATGTGGGATCGCCGAGAGGAGTGACCGCGTGTAGGGATTGTGCGCGTCCGCATAGACTGCCTCGGTGTCGCTTATCTCCATTATTTTCCCGAGGTACATGACT
Source organism: Halorhabdus sp. CUG00001 (assembly GCF_009797925.1). Taxonomy (NCBI): domain Archaea; kingdom Methanobacteriati; phylum Methanobacteriota; class Halobacteria; order Halobacteriales; family Haloarculaceae; genus Halorhabdus; species Halorhabdus sp. CUG00001. The sequence goes on along the minus strand of NZ_VOLB01000001.1, from coordinate 1,683,539 downwards.
GCGACCCGATCACAGATGTGCCTCACGACCGCCAAGTCGTGGGCGATAAACAGGTACGTGAGATCGAACTCTTCTTGGAGATCCTCGAGCAGCGTGATGATCTTCGCTTGCACGGAGACGTCGAGTGCACTGACTGGTTCGTCGAGGACCAGAAACTCCGGCTCGAGGGCTAACGCTCGTGCGATGCCGACTCGCTGGCGCTGGCCGCCCGAGAACTGGTGGGGATACCGATAGTAGTGTTCCTCCCGGAGCCCGACCGACGTCAGCAGGTCCAACACTCGCTCTTGGCGCTCCGTTTTGGTCTTCCAGTCGTGGGCGTCGAGCGGTTCGCGAATGATCTCTCCGACTGTCATCCGGTCGTTCAGGCTAGACTGGGGGTCCTGAAAGACCATCTGGGCGTTCCGACGCCAGTCTTTCAGCTCCTCGCCCGATAGTGTCGTAATGTCAGTCCCGTCGAAGGAAATGGTCCCCTCGGTCGCCTCTTCGAGGCGAACGAGCGTTCGCCCGAGCGTGCTTTTCCCACAGCCAGACTCACCGACCAGTCCCAGTGTCTCCCCGCGTTTGATCGAGAAGCTCACGCCGTCGACGGCTTTGACGGAGGAACTGGCGAACATACCGCCGTCACCGTAGTGTTTTTTCAGATTCTCGACCTCGATCAGCGTCTCACCCAACTGTGCCGCCTGTTCGGGCTGTTCGATCCCGCTACTCATCTGTAGTCACCTCTGTTTCGACATCTTCCCGGTCTGCTAGTGCTCTGTGGTGCTTGAGCCGCTCGTCTTCTGTCTTGTCTTCGGGATAGAGCAGACATGCTGCGGTGTGTTCGACTGTCTCGCCGACGTCGATGTGTTGGGGTGCCATCTCGTCGCAGGCGCCAAACGCCTGTGGACACCGAGGCGCAAACCGACAGTGGTCGGCCGGGGCGTTCGGGGTCGGCACTTCGCCTTCGATGGTGTTGAGCCCCTCTCCACGGGAGTGTTCGCCCGGTATCGACTCGATGAGGGCACGCGTGTATGGGTGCTCTGGTCGATCGAAGAGGTTCTCGACTGACGCCTTCTCGACGATCTGTCCAGCGTACATCACGTTCACGCGATCGGAGATATCGGCGATGACTCCCATGTCGTGCGTGATGAACAGGATTGCAAGGTCACGCTCCGCCTGGAGGTCCTTTAGCAGATCCAGTATCTGTGCTTGAATCGTCACGTCGAGTGCGGTCGTCGGCTCGTCGGCGATCAGCAGGTCTGGTTCACAGGCCAGCATCATCGCGATGACTGCCCGTTGGCGCATCCCTCCGGAAAACTCGTGTGGGTGCTCGTCGAGACGGCGTTTCGCGTCGGGGATACCCACTGATTCCAGTAGTTTTGTCGCCTCTTTGGTTGCTTGTGCGCCTGTGATCCCGCGATTGATCTCCAAGGCTTCCCGGATCTGATTGCCGATCGTATAGACGGGATTGAGCGACTGCTGGGGGTCCTGAAAGACCATACCGATCCCGCTTCCACGGATTTGCCGATACTCGGCATCGGAGAATGCCGTCAACTCTTGGCCCTTGAATCGGATCGACGATTCCGGAAGTACCTCTCCCGGGGAGTCGACCAGACCCATGATCGAGCGGGCGGTGACGCTCTTGCCCGAGCCCGATTCACCGACGATACCGACCGTTTCGCCGGGATAGACATCGAAGTTCACGCTGTCGACGGCCCGGATCGTCTCCCGGTCGGTATGGAAGACTGTCTGGAGATCTCGGACCGAAAGCAGCGGCTCACCTTCCCCGCGTGCGCTCTCGGCAGCTTCCTCACGGGACATCAGGCACCACCCCCTGCAGCCGCCTCTTTGGCTTCGGCGCTTTCGGTCTCGGGATCGATCGCATCCCGAATGCCGTCGCCGAAGGCGTTGAGGCCGGTCACCAGCACGACGATGATCAGCCCAGAGAGCAGCGAGATGTGCCACGATGACGTCGCGACGTAGCTCTGGCCGAGCGAGACAGCCCGTCCCCAGGCCGGCGTCGGCGCACTGATCCCGAGCCCGTTACCGAGGAACGACAGCGCCGAGAGGCTGATGATGATACCACCGGTCGTCATCGAGGCGTACACGAGCAGGTAGCCCACGATGTACGGGAGCATGTGTTTGCGCATGATCGTGCGCGGGCGCTGCCCGAAGCTTCGTGCGGCATCGACCCACTCCTCTTGGGCCACCTGGAGGGCCGGCCCACGTACAGCCCGCCAGAGAAGCGGCCAGGTCGTAAACGCGAACACGAGCGCGAGGATGAACCCGCCGTCTAAGATGTTCCCGAGCCAGTGGTTCGCGAAGACCGCACTCACCATGATCAACAGGATCAACCGTGGGACTGAGACGATCCCGTCGGCAGTGGTGAGGATGCCCAGATCGATCGAACCGCCGTAGTACGCCGAGACCATCGACAGTACGGCCGCGATGAGTGTCGCAATCCCGATTGCCATCCCAGCGACGATCATCGTGATCCGGGCGCCACCCATGAGGAACGTGAACAGATCGCGCCCGTTACTCAGTGTCCCGAATGGATGGAACCGGTCGAAGTTGTCGTAGGTCATCGGCCCCACGTTCTCACCGCTCCCCTTGGATTTCGAGTTGAAGTTGGCGTCGCCGACGAAGACTGTTTCGACTGATTCGGCTTCTGCGTCGTAGTACTTGATCTCGTGGCTGTAGGAACTCTGGATGTTCTGTTCGACGGTCGTCGGCCCGAGTGCCGGCCCGAAAATCGCCATCGTCAGGTACAACAAGAGGACGAGAATGCCGAACTGTCCCCAGCGGTGGCCCCGGAGCCGTCTGACCATGTCGTCGGTCGGTGTCCAGTCGGCCTGCCGGTAGTGATCGCGATAGACCTTCCAGCCACGGTACAGCCAGTAGCTCACGAGCAGTGCGTAGACGACGATCAGCGTGAGTCGCAGTGCCCATGCGAGTGCAGGCTCCAGTCCCAGGAACGTCCCTTTCCACGGGCCGTTCGGGCCGGCCATATACCCCTGATTGGGGATCGTTTCCCGGCCCAACAGCGTCGGGAGCGAGCCGGCCCACTCCGCCAGACCCGTCAAAAACGTCGAGCCGGCTGCTTGAACGTCGAGGACTGTACTCGTTGCACCCCCGGCGACGGCCCCGACGAGCAACTCGACGAGAGCCGTCACGCCGACGAACGTCCGTTCGAGTGTGGCGAACAGGAGTGCCGCGTACGTGCCGAACTCGACGGCGATCAAGGCGAGTAGCACGGCGAGCCACCGGAGGAACGGCCGTGGCGATTCGGCGATTCGCGTTCGGAGCCGCACGCGTTCGAACCCGGTCAACTCCTCGCGCGTCGTGGTAGCTGTAGTATCCGACATCGATGTCACCTCTCTGTGTCCTCCAACGTGATCCGCGGATCGATGAACGTATACAGGATGTCTTGGGCAATGTTCACGGTCACCTGCACGATGATGAACAAGAAGACAAGCGCCATCACGAGCGGGATGTCAGGCCCCAGGACGCCCCGGAAGAACATGTTGCCAAGTCCCCGGATCGAGAAGACCTTCTCGACGAGGACGGAACCTCCGATCAGCAGATAGAACTCGCCCATGATGATCGGGAGGAGTGGGATCAAGGCGTTGCGGCCGACGTGTTTGGTCACGATTCGCCGCCCGGAGACGCCCTTTGCCTTTGCGGTCTCGACGTACTTCGAGTTGATACTCTCGAGGACGGCTGTGCGACCGATTCGGATCTCGTTGCCCATCGAGGACGATCCCAAGACGAGTGCTGCCGGAAGGATCCACTTGATTGCAGTGGCGATGTTTGTCCACTTCGGGACGGGGATCCAGATCGCTTCTAGCAGTGGAATGCCAGCAAATAGATGTATGCTTCCGAACATATTCGACACTGCGTCGGACGTCCCGATCACGTCGGTCGAAATCCAGAGATCGGGGTAAAACGACAGGAGACCGCCGGCAGAGAGTAATCCGACTACCATCACCGCGAGCCAGAAGTTCGGCATCGCCCGCCAGATGATGCCTCCGCCCGAGGCGATGTAGTCTCGCCAGGTGTTGGCCCGGAGACCGGCGTACAGCCCGCCGGGAATACCGACCACCAATGCGACGGCGACTGACCAGAACCCGAGCCACAGCGTCACAGGCATTCGGTTCAGGATGAGGTCACCGACTGGCGTGCCACGCTGGATGATCCACGACTGGCCGAAATCGAACGTGAGGAGGTCGGTGAGGACCTTCAGATACTGCGACCAGAGTGGGACTGTCGAGCCGTCTTGGTAGATGAGTCCGAGTGCAACTTTCAGTTGACGGATGTCTTCCGGTGTCGCGTCCTGTCCGAGGATGTTCAATACGGGGTCGATCGGCCCCAGATAGAGGACCATGAAACTCATCGTGATCCCGAACAGGAACACGGGGACAGCGAGCAACAGCCGTTTGAACAGGTACAGTAAACGGTTCATTTCATCCCTCCACGCAGCGTCTGTCTGAGACGGTCGTGTGTCCTGCCACTCTGGAGAGCGTCGTTATCTGTGTCTTTCCGGTGGTCCGGTGACGATCGAGACGACAGTACGATACCTTGTCGTTCAGGGGACGGTATCGTCAGCCACGACGATGGCTCCATCGAGGGCATGACTAAGTTATCCGATCGTGGTATCGGCTATATCGGTTTAACAATATCGATTGGAGTCCAGCAGCGGGTTCGTATCGCGGCTGTGTCCGTGCCTATTCCTGGTAATTCGAGTCGTACCCTTCGGCTCCACCGGGGAAGACCTGTTTGGGAACCAAGTGGTAGGCCGCTTCACCGCGGCCCTTGAAGACGCTCTCGACGAAGTCCTCACGGGTGAGCACGTAGGCCATTGCCTCGCGGACGGGCTTTGGCACCTTCTCCATGTTGAAGCCGATGTAGTACGTGTTGATCGAGGGTGTCGAGACCATGTTCACTTCCGTCCCATCGCTCATCGGCCCGTACGTCCCCAGCGTCTGGCCCTGCTCGTTGGTCGACTCTTCGGTAGCCAGCTCGGGATCGTACTGGGCCGTCGGGATCCCAGCGACGTCGGCGTTCCCGTTCTGGAAGTAGCTGTAAAGGGCGGTGGTATCGGTGATGATCGCGTCGTGGAGGTCGAAGTCAGGGACTTTGCCGTGGTAGTCCTCGAAGGCTGTCGCGCGGAACTCGCCACCGTTGCCCTCTTGCCACTGCTCGAAGACGAACGGTCCACAACCGACCGGACTCGTCGAGAACTCTTCCCAGGCCATATCGCCATCGTAGCCTTCGATGTCTCCGACGATCCCTTCGGGGACGACCGAGAACGCCGAGTAGGCGAGCACTTCGAGCGCGTAGCCGAACGGCGCGGCGAGCGAAATCGTGAACGTGTACTCGCCCGTCGCTTCGACGGCGGCCGTCTCGGCGACGACGTTACCGTCGTCGTCGGTCTCGTGTTCGATCTGGAGCACCGACAGCGGGAAGTACGTGTTCGTGGAATTGTCCGACTCGATGAGTCGCCGCATCGAGTAGACGACGTCGTCAGCGGTCACCTCGCCGTAGTCGCCGTGGAACTGAATCCCCTCTTTGAGCGTAAACTCGTACTCGGTGAGATCGTCGCTGACGGTGTAGTCCTCGACGAGGAGGGATTCGACTTCCGTCGTCCCGTTGACGTAGTTCATCGGCGCGTCGAACATGTTCATTACCTTGTCCCCGCTCTGGGTGTTCCCAGACGCGGTCGGGTCCAGGGAGCTGAACGTGCTCGAGGTCCCATTGAGGACGTCATCGCCTTCTAAGCTGTTGACAGAGATGCTGTCTTTCGCTCGCGAGGGACCCATCCCGCCCGGCGGGTTGTAGTCGACGCGATCGTACCAGAACAGCTGGTCGACGGTGTGATAGACCGGGAGTAGTGCCGCCGAGTCCCACAGCGCTCGCTCGATGTTGATGGTGGCCTCGTCACGGATGCTCTGGGCCTCGTCACCCAGACCGGGGTTGTTCTGGACCCGATCGAACTGCTCGGTGACGTACTGGCGAATTTCCTCATCGCCCTTCGTGTCTTCGGACCAGAACAACGTCTCGCCGTTCGGTGTGTAGCTTTCGGCGTCGTAGATCGTGTTCTCCGGGTCGACGAGCTGGAGGAAGTTCTGGGCGCCAGGGTAGTCGGCGACCCACCCGAGCGTGTAGGCCTCGTGGTTCCCGCTCTGGGTGGTTTCGAGCAGCGACCCGAAGTCCGAGTCGCTGATGTTCATGTTGATGTGTGCGGATTCCAGGCGTGCACGGATCGTGTTCGCCATCTCCTTCCACGCCGGGCTCTGGTACTGCAGCCAGTCGAGATCGTAGTTGTTGTCTGGCCCGTAGCCTGCCTCTTCCATCACCCGCTTGGCTTCACCGATTTTCGCCTCGTTGAGGCCATAGGGGTAGGAACTTGGGGGCTCGTATCCGTCATTCTCGGCCTCGGTTCCGGTGTCTCCACCGTCGCTTTCGGTCTCGGTCTCGGTTGCCGTCTCGCCGCTCTCGGTTTCGGTGTCTCCGCCACCACAGCCGGCCAGTCCGATACTCACCGTTGCAGCTCCGGTCGCTTTGAGGAACCGCCGCCGGTTCATTTCACTGTCGTCAGACATGATGTGACCACGTAACAAAGACGAACGTTTATATTTACTGGTACTGGCTACATTTATATCTGATTTCGAGTTGATGAGACGGCGTGCCGGGCATTTGGCCATATTTATTCTATAGTATAATTATAATTCCTCTTCTTTTGGCGGCTCCCGGCCACGCTTTAATCTGACTTCCTAACGTGTCACTATTTAGCATGCTATCGGGCCGCGTGGCTCGGTACTGCTGGTAGTGACGAATCTCTGGCTTCTGTCGGGGCTGGCTTCACTTACGACTCACTCTCTGTGTCTGTTCTCTCTGGATCATATCTGCTTGCCACGCTGCCGGTTTCGTCTTCCATCGCTGCCGTCAGCCTGAACAGAACGACGGGCGTGGATTTGAACCGCCTGAACGTCACTCGCTACCGCTCGCTCACGTTCCACTCCCTGCTTCAAATCCGCTTGCGCCAACAGCCGGCGCTGATCATTCGCTTTGCTGGTGACGTAGCGCCCGTAGAAGTGGGTTGGGGCGGATTTGAACCGCCGACCTCCTCCATGTCAAGGAGGTGTCATAACCAACCTAGACCACCAACCCGTTCGGTTCGATGCATTTCTGTCTCTCTCGCAGATGCAATTGAAGGTTTCGAAACGGAATCGCCCGACTCCACGACCGAGCCAGGCCGCTCGGCACCGCTGTTTCTCCCGGGAGAGCAACTGGCAGGCTGGAATGGCATCACTGGGTGGCCCGAATGCCTCGATGGAAGAACCCGACGGTCAACAGGGCGGCCAGTCCTGTTCCGAGTACGACGAAGATGTACATGTCTTGGACGCCGACCAGGTTGGCGATCCAGCCACCCACGACCTGGCCGAACACCCGCCCCGTTCCGAGGCCGAGTGCTGCAAGCAGCGCTTGGGCCGAGGCGCTCATCGCATCGGGCGCGTACTCGTGGGCGAGTGATACTGACGCGAGCGTGAAGAGGGCAAACCCTGCCCCCTGTGGAACTTGGGCCAGGAAGACGGCGGGAAGCGTTCCCGGGACGACGTACAGGACGAAACTGAGAGCAAGGACGATCGCTCCCACGAGCAACTGCGTCCGGTGGCGCCAGCCCAGGCGCACGATCCAGACGAACACGGCCGCCTCGGCCAGTGTGCGGACGAACCAGGCTGCACCCGTCATCGCGTCGCTGGCCTCGATCGCGCGGATGTACACCGAGAAGAACGAATTTGCCGTCGTGGTTGAGGCGCCGATGAGCAGGCCGACCGCCAACAGCAACACGAACGCAGGCTTGGTCAACAGCTGTAAACTGTCCTCGCGTAAGTCCGGCGACAACTCGCTCGCCGGCGGCTTCGGGAGCCCGCGAAGCGAGATGACGAACACGACCATCCCGATCGCGTAGACCGCGAAGATCGTCGCCGTCCCGAAGGTTTCGACGAGCGGGCCAAGCGCGAGGATCCCGACACCGAAAGCGATGCTCCCAAAGGCCCGGACGTTGCCGTAGTCGATGCCACTGGACAGGACCATCGAGTTCGCCAGGGGGACGATCGGCGAGCGGAACGCCGAGTAGATCCCGGCGGCGACGACCATCAGGACGAACGGCGACTCGATAACCATCCCGAGAGGGAACAGGAGCCCCCCGAGTATCGACACCACTGCGCCGATGGCCATCGCGAGTTTCGTCCGACCATACGCGTCGGCCACCATCCCCCAGATCGGCTGGGCGACGATGCCTGCACCGACCAGTACCGCACCGATGAGTCCCATCTGGGACTCCGAGAGCCCGATGTCCTCGAAGAATATATTTCGATACCCGGCGATGCCGTTTCCAGCGGCGTACAACACCAGATACAGCAACTGGTAGCGACGCTCGTCGCTCAGCATGCTCGCCCACCAGCCGGACCGATTTCGTTCATCTATCCGCGCTTGTACTTGTGATGAAAAAAGCCTTCACATTTCTCTCCAGCAGGAAACAACACGCAGCGGTCGTTGTTCCGATACAGTTAACCACAGATCGGTCGAACGACGCCGACATGCCGGGACCAGTCTTTCTGGACGGAGAGACGGTGACGCTGCGGACGATCGAGGACGAAGACCTCGGGTTCATCCAACGCGAGCGCTCGGCCCCGGGCGTCTGGCGGACACTTGGGTGGCCGTTTCCTTCCAACAGCGAGCAACTCCAGGAGTTCTACGAGGAGACCATCTCCGACGAGGAGACGATTCACCTCCTGATCACGGTCGCCGAAGAGCCGGTCGGTATGGTGAGCTTCCACGAAGTCTCAGCGGACGCCTGGCGTGGAGAACTCGGCTATTGGGTGGCGACGGAGCATCACGGTAACGGGTACGCGACCGATGCCGTCGGCACGCTCGTCGAGTACGGCTTTCGCGACCTGGGCTTTCACCGCATCGAAGCGAAGGTATTCGACGGTAACGGCCCTTCACGAACCGTTCTCGAAAATCTCGGATTCACGCACGAAGGCGTTCACCGCGAGGCAGTCTTCTCCGATGGCGGGTTTCGGGACGTCCACTGGTACGGCCTGCTCGCAGACGAGTGGGATCTCGACGTCGAGTGAGGTGACTTCCGGCGTCGTTACCAGTCGACCGAGACGGTTCCGTCTCCGTGAGGATCGGGGGCGATCTCCTCGTCAGTCCGGCGATCGATCACGTGGATCACGCCGTCGTCTTTCTTGGCCGGACAGACCGCCGCGGCGCGGACGTTCTCTTCGAGCTCCGTCTCGTCGATGAAGTAGCCCTTCGGCCGGGCGATGCCCGTCTCCAGATCGAGGTCCCAGTTGTCGGCCACCTGAGCGCACTTGCCCGCGCCGATACACTTGTTGGCCTCGAAGATGATCTTGTAGGGTTTTTCCGCGATCGGTGGCGCGTCGCGCTCACCGACCGAGGCGGGATCGATCGCCCCCTCGTTTGGCCCGTCGTCGCTCATATCAACCCAATCAGTCGCCGGCGGTATGCCACTAGCGGTCGCCACAAATCACGCCCGAACTGCAGGGCCACTTCAGTCCTGAATCGTGACCGATTCGAGCCGGACGTCTTCGACCGGGTTGTCCTGGGGGCCGGTCTCGACGCTGCCGATCTCCCGCACCACGTCCATCCCGTCGATCACTTCGCCGAAGACGGGGTGGTCGCCGTCGAGGTGCGGTTGGGCATCGAGCGTGATGAAGAACTGCGAGCCGTTCGTGTCGGGGCCGCGGTTGGCCATCGAGAGGACGCCGGGGCCGTCGTGGCCCAATTCGTCGTGGAACTCGTCGTCGAAGGTGTAGCCCGGGCCGCCCCGGCCGGTGCCCGTGGGGTCGCCCATCTGGAGCATGAAGTCCTCGATGACGCGGTGGATCTCGATGTCTTCGTAGAAGGCGTCACCGCGGGTCTCGCCGGTTTCGGGATCTTCCCAGGTCGGCGTGTCGGGGGCGGGATCGGCGTTTGCCGCCGGGTCGTGGGTCGCGAGGTTGACGAAGTTCTCGACGGTGCGGGGCGCACGCTCGTCGTACAGCTCGACTTCGATATCGCCGTGTGTCGTTTCGAGGGTCGCAGTCAGATCGCTCATGGCTGTGTCGACGAGTGGGGGATGGATAACCGTGGTGGTCGGCGGCGGGCAGATGTTTACAGGCCCGCCAGTGTCACCGTATTGAGGGCGACTACCACCAGCGTCACGATACCGAACCCAAACAGGACGAGGCGTGCCGACCGGCCATCCAGATAGTGCCAGGTCAACACGAGCACCACGAGGGCCAGGAGTTTCAACGCCCCGATGCCCGGCGTCCCGTAGGTTTCCATGAACGCGCGCGCAACTGCGTTCCCTTCGGGCACGCCCGCAGCGACCCCAACCATCGTGGTCACGACGTCGATCGCCGCACCGACGAGGACGACCGCCCACAGGACGGCATCCGATTCCGGCAGCGGCCGCGGTTCGAGGAATGCTTCGAGGGCGACTAGGCCCGCCTGGAACCACGCCGGCACGACTCGTTCGGGCAGGGTTTTCGGATCCATGCTTTCATCAGGGTGGGGGCTGGGTCCTCGCCGCTTAGGACAGTCGATCGTCGTACGTCGGCGAGCGGTAGTAATTGAGATAGAACGTCCGGCCACAGCCGTCCTTGCCAGGGATGGGGCCGTCTGGCCGGCCGGTCGTCGACGTGGCAACGTCCTCGACGGCCCGTTCGGGCGCATCGACGTCCCCGAGGCAGACAAACTCGATGCCATCGGCGGCCGCGAGGTCGCCGGTCGTCGCCGCGTACTCCCGGTCGGTGTCCGGCTGTGGCCGGACCGACCCGTCCCGGAGTTCCGGGCTTCGCTCGATGCTCGTGACCGCCCCACAGTACGGGCAGTAATACGAAACTTCGACCATACACGAGACAACGGTCCGGACCACTATAGATCCGCGGGCGTTGGCTGGGGACTCAAAACGACCGCAATGCCGCCAGCTTCGCCGTCGCCTCACCACGGTCGAGAATATCGCGTGCAGTGTCGACGCCGGCTGCGATGTCGGGAACGTCCTCGCGGGCGTACATGCGAAGTGCCGCGTTGAGGGCAACGGCGTCGGCGAAGGCGTCGGTCCGATCGCCGGCCAGGACCGCCTCGGTGATCGCGGCCGAGTCCCCAATCACGTCCGCCACTTCGAGGGCGTCCTCGCTCGCGCCCAAGCCGTACTCGGCGGTCTCGATTGTCGCGTCCGCGACGCCATCGCCGCCGTCCCACTCGGCGATCGTCGTCGAACCTGGGCGAACGTCGTCGTAGCCTTCCAGTCCCTGGATGAACAGGGCACGCTCGAACGTCGATTCACGAGATCGGTCGAGCGTCCCGGCGAGTTTCTTCGCGAACGCGAGGTGGTAGAAACTCCCCAGGTGAACGGACGACCCGGCGGGATTGGAAAGCGTCTCGATGGTGTTCAGAAACGTCCTGACGCCCATCTCTTCGCGCCGGGTTGCCAACGCGGTCACCGCTGGTGCGAACCGGGGCTGGTAGTAGAACCCGAAGCCAACTTCCTCGACCATTCGGGCGCTCGCGTCCGGGTCGAGATCGGTCCGGACTCCGAGCTCGTCGAGTACGTGTTTGTAGGCCGGCTGTTTTTGGGTCGGGATGCGATCGCCGCTGTGGACGACGACGGGCGTCCCGGCCGCGGCGGCGACCAGCCCCGCAGCGACCCCAAGCAGGGCCGTCGATCCTTTCCCGTCGTAGTTGGCCCCGCAGTCGACGGGATCGACGTCCGGGCGGACTCGCGTGACCGTTTCTGCCTCGAGCACGTCGAGAAAGGCCGCGAGTTCGGTCGGCGTATTGCGCTTCCAGCGGTTGGCCAGCCAGAAGGCACCGAGCGTCGTTTCGGCCGGGTCACGACGGAGGATGCGCGCCATCGCTTGCCGGGCCTGTTCCCGAGTCATGTCGTCGGCCGACTTGTGGCCGGAGCCGACGACCTCGGTCAGCAGCCGTTGGAGGGGCCACTCTTCGGCGTCGTCGTCAGTCATGCTCGCACGTGGTAGCGAGTCGGGCTTAAGCCACGGGATACCGGCGAGCGTTCGCGGCCGTCGGTGACACGATGGGGGGTATCAGTCGAGCATCCGGCCCACGTCTTGTCGAGAACCCGTTCGACCCGGCGCTGTCCGGTGGCACGCCAGAAACCTTATCTGGTGGGCCATGCCAGTATTCATCGTTAGATGTCAGCCAGTGTCGCACCGATTGTGCTGGTCGTCGACGACGAGAGCGACGTCGCAGACGCGTACGCGGCCCAACTCGAAGAGCGGTATACGGTGTTGACCGCCTACAGCGGCCAGGAGGCTTTAGAGACCGTCGACGAGACCGTCGACGTCGTCTTGCTCGACCGGCGCATGCCGGGCATCTCCGGAGACGAGGTGCTTTCGACGGTCCGCGACCGTGGCCTCGACTCCCGCGTGGCCATGGTCACTGCTGTCGACCCCGATTTCGACGTTATCGAGATGCCCTTCGACGACTACGTGACGAAGCCAGTCTCCCGTGAGGAACTGTTCGAGACCATCGAACGATTGCTCACCTTTCGCTCCTACGAGGCGCAGTTCCAGAAGTTCTATCGCATCACGACGAAGCTGGCGACGCTCCGGGCAAACAAGAGTGAGGCGGAACTGCGGCGCAGCGACGCCTTTCAGGACCTCATCGACCACCGGGATACTCTCCGGGCACAACTCGACGAGACGCTGCACTCCGTCGATGACGCGGACTTCCCGGCTATGTTCACGGAATTCCAGGATCACTCCGAGTGAACTGTCTCTCGTGTCGACTTCGGCTTTGGCCTGAGGGCAACGCACAAGTACGATGACGACATAAGTTACCACATGCCATCCATCTGGGGCTGGCTCCTGGTGTCCCTCCTGGGATTCCTGTTTTTTCAGGCGCTCATCTACTGGTATCTTCGGGGGGACGGGGCGTCTCTGGATGGCCCGTCTTCGAGTCCGATCGATCGGGACTCACCCGTCCGGCCGGCGGCCGAGACTGGTGAGCGTGCGCCACCGGGTACCGATTCTGGGGAGACGATCCAGTGTCGCCACTGCGGGACGGACAACGAGCGCGAACCGCCCTACACTTACTGCCGGGAGTGTCTGGGGCAACTTCGTTGAGAGATCGGTCTTTCAGCGCTGAGAATGCCGAAGAAAACACCTTAGTGGCGAGGTCCCGTCGGTACCGATATGCGTGTCGCCAGTGGCGTGCCTGGGTTCGACGAACTCGTCGATGGCGGATTGTTGGCCGATCGCCTCTACGTTGTCAGCGGGCCGCCGGGCAGTGGCAAGACGACGTTCTCTTCGATGTTCATCACGCAGGGCGCCAAGGCGGGCGAAAACTGCTTGTACGTGACGATGCACGAGACGAAATCGGAACTACGCGAGGACATGGCTGGCTTCGAATTCGGCTTCGACCGGGCGATCCAGTCCAATGCCGTGCAGTTTCTGAACCTCGTGACCGAACCCGGCAAACGGGCCATCTCGCAGTTCGGCAAGGAAGGCGGACTGACCAATCGGCTGGTCGCGTATATCGAGTCAAACGCGATCGATCGGGTCGTTATCGATTCGACGATGCTACTCCAGCACTTTTTCAGTGACGTCGACGACGAGATCACGGGGTTTCTCTCGGCGCTGAAACAGACTGACGCGACGATCATCCTCATCTCGGAGATGACCGACCCCAGTGCCTACTCCGACGAGCACTATCTGGCCCACGGTGTTATCTTCTTCCACAACTTCTTAGAGTCCGGTGGGATGCAACGGGGTATTCAGGTGATCAAGATGCGCGGGACCGCCATCGACTGTGACATTCGCGAGATCGAATTCTCGGACGGCGGGCTCCACGTCCACGCAGACCGGAAAGTCAAGACCTGACATGTACGAACGCAGCTACGGTACCGACTGGGAGACACTCGAGAAGCCAGCAGCCACCGAACGGGCCTTTGCTCTCGGGGTCGCGGCCGTGCTGGGCGAGCCACGTCCTGACGAATACGAACGGATTCTGGAAACGGTCGCAAACTCCTACGACCGTAGTATCGTCGAACTCGCTTACCAGGAGGGCAAGCGAAAGGCCTCCGGACAGCGTGACGAAATCGATGACGACGAGACCGTCTGGGAGTCACTCGTCGAGGACGACGGGCCGAAAACGACGGTCGACGAAGACGACGTGCCCACGGGTGGGCGGGATGGCCTCCCGTCCGTACTGGACGATCTGGACCTGCTGGACCGGCCGCTCGATGACGAACTCGAACGGGAACGACTACCCGAGTTCCTCAGAAAGTGAGTTACAGCGAGGCCTGGTCGCGTCCGTCTGTCCCCGGACTGAACGGGTCCCTGTCGCTGTAGTACTTCCGCCCGATGGCCATGCTGCTGACCGCCGAGTACATCGCAGCTGTCGCCTCTTCGTGACTATCGTAGGTTTCGCTGTCGAGGCGACCGAGGATCTCGGCTAGGGTCTCTGACCCGTCGGAAAACTCGATTTCCATGTCACCGTGAGCGGCTAGGAGTTCGTCTCTCGTGGTTGGATACCGGTGCATGCCGAGTCGATCGCTCGCGTCTTGGATCGTTCGCATACGACTGTGCACGTCACGGACGCTAATAAACCTTCACAATTAATCATACAATTATTGCGGGTGAGTGTCACTCACAGTTAGGTGGGACAACCGGAACCGGAAAATGCGCGCCCGCTCGAAGGCCACACATGGTCGTCGCCGACTTGCACGTCCATACGACGCGCTCGGACGGGCAGCTATCGCCCACATCGGTCGCCGAGGCCGCACGGCGGGCGTCGCTGGATGCAGTAGCGATCACAGATCACGATCGCCTGCCCCCGGTTACGGAACGATGGGTCGAGCGCCAGGGTGTGACCGTCATCGCCGGGATCGAACTCCGGGTCCGGGCCGACGACCAGTTGCTCGATCTGCTCGGCTACGGCCTCACCCCGACGGCGGCGTTACGAACGGAACTCGAGCGCTTGCAGGCCAACCGGATCGAGCGCGCCCGAGAGATCGTCGCGCAGGTCGAGGCCCGTCTCGACGTCGAACTCGACGTCTCCTTCGAGCCGGGCGTGGGCCGGCCACACATCGCGGCGGCCATCGCCGACAGCGAGGCCCCCTACGACGTCGCGGGTGCCTTCGAACACTTGATCGGCGAGGACGGCCCGTGTTACGTTGCCCGCGAGATCCCGTCTTTCGAGCGAGGGCACGAATTGCTGACCGCGGCCTGTTCGCTCGTCAGCCTCGCCCATCCGTTGCGGTACGACGATCCGGACGCTGCGCTCGCACACGCTCGTGATCTCGATGCAATCGAACTGGCCTATCCGTACGACGGGCGCGTCGATCGGACGCCAGTCGAGCGCGCGATCGACGAAGACGACCTGCTTGGGACTGGCGGCAGCGACGCCCACGGGACGACGCTCGGGACGGCTGGACTCGATCGGCCGGCCCACGAGCGATTTCGCGCTCGGCTGGCGTATTGACTGCCTGTCTCCTGTCGAACCGTCTGCCTTCTGTCAGACAACAGCGGTGCCTTCAATGTGCTTGCCGTCCAGGTATCAGGTATGCAGTGTCACTATTGTGACCGCGGGGCCGAGGTCGCGGTCGAGAAAGATGCCCTGAAGGTGGGACTCTGTGAGGAGCACTTCCATCAGCGGATGTCGGAACTCGCCGACGGCGACTGGATTGCGGGCGTCGAGGACGATCTCGACCTCGATATCGACCGCTCGTAAGCGTCAGCCAGCAACGGTTGTTCTCTCAGGTGTACTTTCGCCCGTTCAGTCGCCCGCGACCGTCCCGCTCCCAGCGCCGTGCTCGTTGTCTCCCAACTCCTGTGTGACGTTTTCGAAGACCTGTTTGGCTGTACAGGCAGCCAGATAGCTCGGTCGCGTGATGCCATCGAGGACGGCGGCTTTGCGCTCGTCTGTGAGTTCGTCTTTGCTCCGGGTAACGGCGCGTGCGGTCGCCTGGTCGTATTCGGGGTGGAACTGGACGCCGAAGACGGTCCCCGCCCGGAAGGCATGGATGCCGTACTCGTTTTCGGCCAAACGCGTCGCGCCCGGTGGCAGCGTAGCGACCCGATCGGCGTGGGTCGTAAACGCGGTGAACGTGCGGTCGATCCCCGACAGCAGCCTCGAGGGGCCGGTCCGTTCGATCTCCCGATAGCCGATCTCGTAGTCGTCCATCGCCTCGACGTCGCCACCGAGGACAGCAGCCACGAGCTGGTGGCCGAAACAGACGCCCAGGCCGCCAAGACCTGTCTCGATGGCTTCCTCGACCCACGCCTTCAGATCCGCGATCCACGGCTCCGCCCAGTAGACCGACGCCCGCGAACCCGTCACCACGAAGCCATCGAACGCGAACGTCTCCGGTAACTCACGCCCGGTGGCGTCGAACTCGACGAGATCGGCGTCGAGTTCGCGCCGGAAGTTTCGCCGGGTATCCGTGCCGTCGTGGGCAGCGTTGAGTAACGCGAGCCGTGGCCGTGCCATTGCCCGTCGTCGGGGTCCAATGAGTAAAAACGTCTCAGTACTGGCAGCATTCGCCCCGCTCGCCGACGGTCCGCTTTACTCCAGGCGGCTTTCGGTCTGTTCGTCCAGCCACGCACGCAGTTCGTCGCCAACGACCTGGCTCTCGCTGACGGGAAACAGATGGCCCCCTTCGATCCGGGTGTGTTCGCCACGGGGGAGATCGGCTGCCAGTCTCGCCGTCGCCGCCGGATCGACGATCCGGTCTGCAGCGCCACTGACGAGAAGCGTGGGCGTCGTGACCTCGTAGCGATCGGGCAGATCGGCCTCGCGCCACGCCGCCCGCTGGGCCGCGTGACCGTCCGGGTCGGCGTCGTCTGTCGCTCGCCAGTTGGCCATCCGCTCGATTTCGTCCGGATACTCGGCAGGGACGCTCCGTGTGAACCCGGCCGATAGCGATTCCCGCAAGGCGTCGGGGTCGTCCAATGGCGCTGCCAGCGACGCCAGCCTGTCGGCGTCGACGGCCGCTCCTTCGGCGACTCCCAGTAGAGCCAGCGACGCCACGTTGTCGTTGCCTCGCGCGTACTCCAGGGCGATGGCCCCGCCGAGTCCGGCCCCGACCACGTGGATTCGACGCGCTTCCAGGGCCGCGACCACCGTCGCCAGATCCTCGACGAGCGTTGTCATCGCGTATGGGCCA
This sequence comes from Halorhabdus sp. CUG00001, assembly GCF_009797925.1. Classification (NCBI taxonomy): domain Archaea; kingdom Methanobacteriati; phylum Methanobacteriota; class Halobacteria; order Halobacteriales; family Haloarculaceae; genus Halorhabdus; species Halorhabdus sp. CUG00001. The sequence continues at coordinate 1,666,354 of NZ_VOLB01000001.1, read as the reverse complement.
TCGGGCGTGTCTGAGTCACCCGTCCCGCGCAGGTCCCAGACGACCGTCTCGTAGGGGCCGGCGATGGCCGGCTGTAGATAACTCCAGTACCACGCCCCGAGCCCGACGTCGTTGACGAAGACGACGGTCGGTCCCTCCCCGGCCGTCGCATACCTGAGGGAGACCTCGCCGTTCCGTACTGTCGGCATACGCTCTAGTTAGATCGGGGCTGATTTATGGTCGCCGGTCGCACATTGGGTCCGACTCTGTGCGGCGAGGCCGCTGACGGACGCCCGTGTTGTCCCGACCACTGAATCTTTAGGTACTGGGTCCCTATACGCTTCTAATGGGGATTTCGGCATTTATCGATGCGTTCGACGACCGGGAAAAGACGGTGACCGTCCTCAACCGGGAGTCCGTCGATCCGCTCTATCGAATGCTGTCTGATATGTTCGACGCGGAGACAGTCACTGTCTCTGAGTCCGACGATCCCGATGCCCCGAGCGACGTCGTCCTGTTGCAGGACGAACAGACGGGGTCGCTTGCGGTTTCACGGATGAACGACGTCAGTGACACGCTGTTGTTGGTCAACTCGGACCTGTACGTGACCGGGACCGTCCCCGTCGAGGATGTCGAGACGCCGGAAGTCGTTGCCCATCTCTCTGACGTCACCTTCACCGTCGAGGACAAACAGAAATTCCTGTTGATCCACATCTCCAGACATATCGAATCGCTCGCCCTCGAAACTGACGATGGCACTCTCCACTCCTCGTTTCAGCAACTCTCCCGGATCCGGGACGAACGTGGGACCGAGGCCACTTACCGGACGCTGGCGGCGTCGGACGTGGATACGCACGTCTACGGTATCGGCGGCTGGGAGTCTCCGTCGTTTGCCGACGATTTGACTGTCCACGCTGGGGACTCCAAGGAGTTGCAGACCTCGTGGTTCGTCGTCCACGACGGCGGCGGCAACGACGACCGCAAGGCTGCCTTGGTTGCCGAGGAGATCGGCTCCAACGAGTACCGGGGCTACTGGACGTTCGAACCGCAGTTAGTCGACGAAATCCTGGGTCACCTCGAAACGACCTACGGGCAGTAACTGCTTTTCAGCCGAGTTGATCTCTGAACCGGACAGACCATGACACCTCTCAGGCACGACCCCGATCCCGCGACGTGTCCTCGTCGGTGGCGGGCAAATCGGCCGCGCTCATCGAGGGGTCCCCTCTCGTGGTCGTGACACGGGACGGCAAACGCTAGTTCCGTTACCCGAACAATAGACCGGCTACTGTCGACCTTGATTGGCTGCTCAGGCGTCCATCACTTGCCGAAGCACGTCCGGGGCGTCTGCGAGGGCATCTTCGAGAGTCGCCACATCGGGGCCACCGCCCTGTGCGAACTCAGACGGCCCGCCGCCGCCGCCACCGACCCGATCGGCGAGTTCACTCACGACTGCGCCGGCATCGACGCCGCTCCCTTCCGGGGCGGCGACGACGAACTGTGCACCGTCGGCCCCTGACCCGATGACGGCGACCGAACCGTCTTCGGCGATGGCGTTGGCCGTCGCCCGCAACTCGTCCATCTCGGCGTCGACTCGCTGGATGACCGCTTTCGTCCCGTCGAGCTCGACTTCTTTGCCGTCACTGGCACCGGAGGCACGGGCCGCTGCGAGTTGTGCCTGTAGCTCCTCGATCTCCTTGCCCCGGTCTTTCCAGGCCTCGAAGAACCGCTCGGCCGTCTCGGGGACGTCCATCGGGTCCACGTCGAGGGCGTCACCTGCTTCGTAGAGGGCGTCTTCGGTCTCCTGGGTCGCGTCGATGGCGGCCTCGCCCGCCGCGAAGCTCAATCTGACGACACCGTCTTGAATACGCTCCGTCGAGAGAAGCTTGATCGTCCCGATATCGCCGGTCCGGGAGACGTGGGTGCCACCGCAGGCCTGGACGTCTTCGCCGACCGTGATGAGCCGTATCTGCTCGCCTTCGGGGATCCCACCCTGGTAGAGATCAAAGCCGTGTTCGGCTTCGGCCGCGTGGCGGTCGGGCCACTCCTGGGTCACGTGGCTGTTGTCGGTGACGAGGTCGTTGGCGAGGCGTTCGATCTCTTTGACCTCTTTGCGGGTAACCGGCTCGTAGTGACGGATGTCCAGGCGTGCCGAGTCGACCCGCTTTTGGGCACCGGCCTGGCGGACGTGTTCGCCAAGCACTTGCCGGGCAGCGTGGCCGACGACGTGGGTCGCCGTGTGGTGTTGCATCAATCGGCGACGGCGCGACCACTCGACCTGTCCGGTCACGAAATCACCCGTCCCGGGATCTTCGTCCGCACGGTGGACGATCACGCCGTCGTAGACCTGGACGTCGGTCACGTCGGCGGTGACGTCGTCCGTCGAGAGCGTCCCGTGGTCTGCCGGTTGGCCCCCGCCTTCGGGGTAGAACATCGTCTGATCGAGCACGACGTCGTACTCGCCGTCATCACGCTCGAAGACCTCCAGTACGACGGCCTCGAACTCGGCTCGATCCTGGTCCTCGTAGTAGAGTCGCTCGGTCTCGGGCAGGTCCGCGATCCGATCTTCGTAGCCGGCCGTCTCGGCCGCTGAGGCGGCGTCTTCTTGCCCGTGGCGCTGGGCTACCACCGAGTAGAAATCCTCCGGGACGTCGACGTCGACCCCGCGCTCGGCGGCGATCTCTTCGACCATGTCCGGCTGGATGCCGTGGCTATCGTACAGCTCGACGAGTTCCTCGGTCGGAATCGGATCGCCCGTCTCGGCGTACTCGTCGGCGAGCGATTCGACGCGCCGGGACCCGCGTTCGAGGGTTTCGCGGTACTTCTGGACCTCCGTCCGGACGATATCGCGGATCGTATCGCGATTCGAATAGCCCAGGCGCTCGGCCTGCATGTCGACGAGCTCGTCCATCGGGGCATCGATGCCCACAGTGTCGACCAGTCGCTTTGTCCGCCGGAGAACCATCCGCGCGAGATAGCCCGTGCCGACGTTACTCGGGACGATTCCGTCCCCGAGCATGTACGCGAGCGTCCGCGAGTGATCGGCGATCGCGTAGATCGACTCCAGCGGTTCGACGAGTTCACGCAGCCGCTCGGTCTCGACACCGATTTCGGCGGCGATGTCGTCTCGGGCGGCCTCGACGTCCTCGGCCTCGTCGATGTCCATCCGGCCGGCGAGTTTCGCGGCCTTGTGGACGATCTCCTCTTCTTCGTCGGTGTGATCGATCCCTGCGTTGTCCGTGAGGAAGTCGATCGTGTCGGGGTAGACGGCCTCGTAGACCGTCGGGGTCCCCTGAGAGACCCAGGCCCACCGCTCTAGTCCGTAGCCCGTATCGACGATGTAGGTATCCATCGGGCTGTAGCGGTTGCCGTCTTTCATCTCGTAGTCCCCGTCAGGGTCCTGTTCGAACTGCATGAACACCAGCGTCGCCAGTTCGGCCCCTTTGTAGATCACTTCGAAGGCCGGGCCGGCGTTGCCGCCACCGACCCAGGGGTCCTCGATCAGCGTGACCTCGGCGGGATCGGCACCCAGTTCCTCGAACAGTTCCAGGCAGTAGGCAACCGTCTCTTCTTTCCAGTAGACCTCGCCCTCGTAGGCGTACTGGTCCGGGTCGTCGATGTCTTCGCGCGCGTTGAACGCGTGGTGGGCCATCATCTCGAAGGCCATCGTGTGCCGGCCGGTCACGCCGACGTTGTCGATGTCCTGCATCCGGATGCAGGGCTGGCTGACGGTGAGGGGATTGGCTGGCGGTGGGGTCGTCCCCGACGTGACCAGTGGCTGGAAGTCGTAGATCGACGCTTGCGTGAGCAATACGTCGTCACGCCAGCGATTGGCTGCGACTGGATACGGGTCGATACGCTCGTGGTCGTGGGCCTCGAAAAAGGAGAGAAACGCCTCGCGCATCTCTCCCAGTTCGAATGCCGCCTCGAAGCCGGCGTCGTCGATGAAGCTGTATTCCTCACAGGGCGGTTCACCGCAAGTTTCCCGGTCGGGGTCGAGCGTCCAGAAGTTGTCCCCACATTCTGAACACTCTGTGCGTCGGAATCCGTGCTCCTCGAAATACTCGAGCCGGTATTCCTCCTCGAGGTCGCTCATTCGTTGGGTGTATTGTGGCCCATCCTGGCGTAAATCAGTTCCGAAGGGCTCGTTCTGGAATATTCACCCGACAACGCCTGTCTCGTCGGTGTTTTCCTTCCAACGGCTGGCACGGATCTCTCGGACGGCGTTTCCAGCACGACGTTCGTCGACGGGGATGGGCCGTCGAGGACTAGAGTAGCGTTTGAGACGCCATGACGCTGACAAATGCCGAAATCGATTACGGGTATTTATCCGTCTCGATCGGCTTGCTCTCACAAATGACGACCGACAACACACCCTCACTCGCTGGCGCAACCGACGATTCGACTGTTTGGCGGTCCATGTTCGAATCGCTGCTCGATGGACTCCCGGAAGCTGCGTTCGCCATCGACGCGGAGGGGACGATTACGTATTGGAACGACGCCGTCGCGTCACTCATCGGTCTCCCGGCCTCGGAAGCGATCGGGATGGATGCCTACGACATCTTCGGGACCGAAGGCCACTCCGAGACACTCGCCGAGACAGTCGTTCGGACCGGTGAAGCGGTCAGAGAGTCAGAGTTTCGCTCGGCCGGGGATGCAGACGGGGAACAGGCCCATGCGCGTGCGATCGGGGTTCCGCTTCGAGCACCCGATGGGTCAGTCCACGGTGCCGTCGAGATCCTCTTGGACGTGAGTGAAGTCGTCGAACAACGTGAGACGCTACACGACTTACAGGTCGAGTTTTCGGAAAGTGTCCAGTCCTCGGTCGACGAACTCGGTGAGTCGACAAGTGACGTCGCCCAACAGTCACGCCAGATCAGCGACCTCGCTGCCGAGCAGGCAACGGATTTGACGGACGTCCAGTCGGAAGTTTCGGGATTCAGTGCGACCATCGAGGAGATCGCCTCCAGTGCCGAGGAAGTCAGCAATCAAAGTTCCAAGGCTACCGAACTGGCTGCCGATTCCGTCCAGACTGCGACGGATGTGAGTGAGCAAGTCGGCGACGTCGCTACCGAAGCGGCGGACGTCGCGACCGAAACCGAGCGTCTCAGCCAACGGATCGACGAGATTCAGGAATTCGTCGCCGTGATCGACGACATCGCCGATCAGACGAACATGCTCGCGCTGAACGCAAACATCGAGGCGGCCCGCAGCGAGGGCAACAACGACGGGTTCGCCGTCGTCGCCGACGAGATCAAAGAGCTGGCTGACGAGTCGAAACAACATGCCACCGAGATCGAAACGACCGTCGAGGAGATCCGGGGCATGGCGACCGAGACGGCCGAGCGCGTCAGGGAGACCAACGATTCCATCCAGGCTGTCGAGGCGGACATCGAGGCGATCATCGAGAATCAGGAGACGATTCGGGCCGCCATTCAGGAGACTGACGAGGGCGTCACCGAGATCGCAAGTGCGACGGACGACCAGGCAGCAAGCGCCGAACAGATCGCGAGCATGATCGATACAGTTGCCGATCGAGCCGACGAGGTCGCCGAGGCTGTCGAAGCGATCGCAGCCGAAACCGACACCCAAACACACCAGATAGACACGCTCGAAGACAATCTCGAACGTGTCGAAACCCGGCTCGATACCGTTATGGATTGAGTCGCCGGGACCACTACTTACTCTTCGAGAGCCAGTGCTGCAAGCAACGCTTCGAGCTGGATCCGCTCGCTTGCACCCGCAGTAATGCGATAGTCGGCCTCGCCGACCCGATCGAGGATCCGGACGGCCGCGTCGTCCTCCAGCCCGAACTCCCAGACCGAGCGATGGAGTTGATCGATGATGTCGCCGCCGGCGATGCCCTCCTCGGTCAGTAAGGTGTCCAGTTGCGATCGCGCGGCGGTGAAATCCCCATCCAGTGCGCGCTCGACCATCTCGCGGATCTCCTCGGGGCGGGCCGTCGAGGTGATCTCGAAGACCCCCTCTTCGTCGACCCGATCCCCGGACATCGAGGCGGCTTGGAGGCCGTTGATCGCTTTGCGCATGTCCCCGCCGGCCACGTAGACCAGCGCGTCCATGCCATCCTCGGTGATCTCGATCGCTTCTTCCTCGGCGATCGTGTGGATCGTGCTCTCGACGGCATCGTCGGCAAGCGGCGAGAACCGGAAGACGGCACAGCGGGACTGGATCGGATCGATAATTTGACTGGAGTAGTTACACGAGAGGATGAACCGGACGTTATTCGAGAACTGCTCCATCGTCCGGCGAAGCGCTGACTGGGCGTCGCTGGTGTTGTGGGTCAAAATCCCGTTGGCGAGCATGAAGTTCGGCGTCCCCTCCATGCTGATGTTGTACGCCTTCCCACGATGGCTATATTCGATGTTTTCAATCACAACCGTGTCGACGGCCTCCAGTCCACCGTCGGTCACGAGAGCAGGTTCGAAATCGTCTCTCTCGTAGTGTTCGTGGTGTGGTAGTTCGCCGTCCCCGACGACGACAAACGTGTACTCCTCACCGTAGGTGTCCAGGAATTCCTTCACCTTCTCGGTCTGGCCCCACAGCTCGGCGACGCCTTTGACCTCCACGACAGTATCGCCGATGAGGAAATCGGGATGGAACACTGACTCGGAGAGTTCGAACTCCGGTTCGTACTCGTATTCGACGCCAGCATCTTGCAACGCCTTCGCGACCTCGTACTCCCAGTCGGATCGGACGAGATGGCCGAGTTCGTCGCTGTGCCTGATGTTTCCACCCGTCGGTTCGTGGCCCTGTAGCGCGTCCGAAACCTTCTGTGCGACCTCGGGATCACGCATCGGATTGTTGTCTCCCGTGATGTCACAGACGGGATACTCGCAATTCTCGGTGGCTTTCTCGATCAGTTTTTGCTTCTCCTCCGGGTCCAGATTGTCCCACCACTCGGACATGGACTGGCTAATGTCCGATTTTACCGCCTCCGGATCGGCTTCGACAACCCACTCGTCCCAGGACGTTCCAGATCGTTTCTCGCTGAGATTATCACAGAATCGTTCTATGCTTTCTTCGTCCATCTCCCAGACGGAGACGCCGTGGAAATCGCCCCCGTAATTCGGGTTGTTCTCGCCTTCGAGTCTCCCGTCGGAGAGCTTCTCGACGATCTTCTCACGTCGCTCCTCGGACCACTCCGTCCCGTGCATCGGATTACTGCTCCCTTGCATCTCGCGGCTGTGGCCTTCGTCCTTGCACGGGACCGAGCAGAACCGGCCCGTCGTCCAGTCACCACAAGTATCACACCGCGAAACGCCGATGTCGTCTTTGAAATCCGCGATCTCGTCACCCGGCTCCAGCTCCTGTAGCTCTTTCTCGATGAGTTTACCACCGTCACCGACTACGAAAAACGGATGCGAGAGGCTCGCCTGGATGGTCCGTCCGTCCGCAAGTTCGAGTTCGAAGAAATCCGCGACGCCGGAATCGACGCGGTGTCCCTTGTCGGATTGGATCTCGTTGGTCTCGAAATCGACGGACGGAATCGGCTCTCCGTCTTCGGCCACGTCTTCGATCTTTTTCACTTCCGGAGCCGAAGGATATCCGGTAACGACTTCGGTTCCAGGTGGCACGCACAGCGCGTCAGCCTCGTCGAGAAAGATAATGCGGTAGTCGTGGCCGCCAAAAGAAGTACGCGCGAAGGACTTCACGCGATCTCGCACCACGTCGATCCCGCGCTCGTCGGAGGCGTTGAGTTCGAGGAAGTTCTCTTCCCACTCCTCGCCGTACAGTTCCTTGGCGATGGCCATGGCGGCGGTGGTCTTGCCGGTGCCGGCCGGCCCGGCGAACAGCATGTGGCTGAGGTCGTTGCTGTCGACGTAGCTCTGGAGGCGTTCGGTGATCGCCTCGTGGCCCGCGATGTCCGCCAGAGTCTGTGGGCGGTATTTCTCGATCCAGACTTCCTGGCGGCCCGCCCGGGCTGGCTCGGCCTCACTCATGGTCCGGATGTGGAGGGGCGGGGGGAAAAACCTCGCGAGTCGGTCCGGCAAAGCGGCTCCGCGATCGGACGATGGCGGCCGTCGCCGAAGGGCTCATGGTCGCGCGGGCGAACGTCCGCACATGCACGTCACGGTCGAAGTCGTCGGTGAGGAGACGCGCGAGCTTGACGTCGAATCGGGGGCGACCTACGCCGACTTGCTGGCGGCGTGTGACGTCAGCCCCCACGAGGCGTCCGTCCTGGTCGATGGCCGCCCGGTGCCCGAGGACGGCGAGGTCAGCGCCGATCGCGTCGAAGTCCTGCGGGTCGTCAAAGGTGGCTGATGGCCGTCTACGTCCGGGTGGCGACACCCGAGGAGCTGGTTGCGGTGCTGAACGTCCTCGATGGGGCTGCTCTGGAAACCGACCGTGAGCGGATTCTCGCCCGCCTTCGAGCGGACGACGTCCGCGTCGCCGTCGCAGGCACAGACAGCGAACGGGTGATCGGCGCGTGCGTCCTGGATGGGCCAGAAATCGTCTCGATCGCCGTCCGTCGACGCCGGCGCAGTCAGGGGATCGGGACGGCACTGCTTCGAGACGCTGCCAGCGAGCGCGAGCGGCTGCTCGCCCGATTCGATCCTGGTGTGTGTCCCTTCTACGAAGCTCTCGGATTCGAGGTGACACCGACCGACGACGGACGATGTGACGGTGTGTTGGACCCCGCGGTGATCGATAAACCGGATCTGCCGGCCGAATAGCGTTGTTCGTTGGGTTGCGTTCGAATGGCTCTTGTGAACACACCTCACGAGACCGACATACTAAACTCGTTCGGCGCGCTACGGGAGGACGATGATGCTTCCCACCCATGCCCTCTGGGGCATGGTTCTGGCGCTCCCGGTCGTCTGGACCGCCCCGGAGTACGCCGGCATTGGGCTGCTTGCGGGCTTTCTCGGCGGCGTGTTCCCTGATCTCGATATGTACGTGGGCCACCGGAAGACCCTCCACTACCCGGTCGTCTACACGGGTCTTGCTGTGCCCGCCGTGGCGGTCGGGATCTTCGTTCCGAGCACGCTGACGATCGCGCTCGCCGTGGGCGTGACTGGGGCGGCGCTGCACAGTCGCAGCGACGTCTACGGCGGTGGGCTAGAACTGCGTCCCTGGGAAGGAACCTCCGACCGGGCGGTGTACGACCACTACCGGGGACGCTGGATTGGGCCGCGTCGCTGGATCGGCTACGATGGGTCACCGAGCGACCTGGCGTTGTCAGCCGTTTCGGCGGTACCGTTGCTCGTCATCACCGATGGCTGGCTCGAAGTGCTCGTGATCGCCTCGCTGGGGATTGCCGTCGTCTATACTGCCGTCCGACGACACTTACCTTCGATTGGGCTGGTGGTGTTGACCGATCTCGCGGAGCGAGTGCCCGGCCCCGTCGTTGATCGACTGCCGGACCGCTACCGGGACGGCATCGACGGCGAACTACAGGCGACGACTGACGGAAACGCCTAGCCGCTGCGTGCCGGTCCGGTGCTCGCTGACCCAAAGAATATTGTCAGCTTGCAGTGACGGATCTAGACAGGGGCCTCACGTATGGTCGATCCGCGCTGGATCCCAGCGCTGGGAATGGAAGCGGCGGTGGTCGCTATTCTCGTGTGGGCGATCCGCCGCCGGGATCTCGCGGTAGCGACCAACGCATTCGCCGGCGCACTTCTGGTCGTGACGCCGTTCGTTGCTGCCCCGCTGCTCGATGCAATCGGCTCTCAGCGGCCTGCCATCGGGCCGTTGTTGCCCAGTTGGATCGCGCTCGCGAGTCTGCTACACGCCATCGGTATGCTCGGCGTCTACGAATCGACGTGGTGGTGGGACCATCTCACGCATACCGTCTCGGCGGCGCTCGTCGCGGCGCTCGTCTACGGCGGAGCCGTTGTCTCGCTCGGCGAGACGACTGGGGCTACGATGTCGCCGAGAGTGATTACAGTGACCACAACGCTTCTGGTTGGCGTTCTCTGGGAGGGACTCGAACTCCTCGCCAGGGCCATCGGTGACCGGCTCGACGTCGAACCGGTGTTAGTCCACTACGGGTGGCTCGACACCGCCCTCGATCTCGTCTTCGACGTGGTCGGTGCCGTGCTGGTGGTCGCCTTCGACGTTCGCGTGTTCGTCCCCGTCGGTGAGGCTCTACTGGGTGTCGGGTAGCCTGCGATTCCCATGGCGGCCTGGCAGCGTGGTCCGGTCTCGCTTCAGCTCTGCCGACATTTAGTCACATTGATATAGGGGGGTAGTCAACTCCGTGGTGCATAGATGGTCTCTAGTCTCGTGCAGTACGGCCAGGCGTTTCTGGTGTTGTTGCGGCTCATTTTGTTCGGGTTGACGCTGGGGATCACCGTCATCAGCTTCCAGGCCTACCAGCAACGCAAGAGCGATCGCCTCCAGTTTGCGTTCATCGGATTCGCCTTTATCAGCATGGGCGTGGCAGTGAGCAATATCGTCTCTCAGATGTTCACTACCGATCCCGGCCCCGGGGCGCGATTGTTCTTCAACATCACCCAGGTCGTTCCGTTCATCATCGGATTCGCGATGCTGTACCTCTCTTTGTATCGGTGAGTCGCATTTCCGGGTCCTGGCAAAAGTCACGACCCTTATGAGGGAGTAGCTCTAGTAACTGTGCAATGAACGACGATGAGCAGGTGACGCGGCTGTTTGGCGGGCCAGGGAGCGGGAAGACGACAGCCCTGCTGGATCGGGTCGAGCAGTTGCTTACGGAGGAAGACGTCGACGTCAGAGACATTCTGGTCGTCTCGTATACCCGGGCCGCGGCCTCAGAAGTCCGAGAACGACTCGCCGAGCGCCTCGACATCTCGCCGCGGTCGCTGAAGGGAAACGTCTCGACGATGCACGCGAAAGCCTACGAGCTATTGAATCTCTCGCGTGGTGATGTCGTCGGCGAGTCCGACAAGCAGGACTTCTGTGAACAGTTCGGCATCGAATACGAGGACGAGTACGAAGGCTCACGTCGTCGATCGGCCCGGTCGACGACGATCGGGAACAAGATCATTGCCACGAGCCAGTGGCTCCAGCGAACTCGCCGTGACGTGGGCGACTGGTACGACGTGCCCTTCAAGTGGGACGACGAGACGGTTCGGCTCCCCCCTGAGATCGACGATGCGGCCCAGACGGGTAACAAGTACACGCCGACCTGGCCCAGCGACGACGATCGCATCGATGTCCCCGAAGTCATCCGCGCCTGGCGATCCTACAAGGGCGAAGAGGGGATCGTCGGCTTCGCGGATATGCTCGAACGTGTCGCCCAGCGGTCGCTGCTACCCAATGTCGACTATCTGGCCATCGACGAGTTTCAGGACATCACGACCTTGCAGTACGACGTTTACGAGGAGTGGAAACCCCATATGGACGGCGTGTTGATCGGCGGTGACGACGATCAGGTCGTCTACGCCTGGCAAGGTGCCGATCCGCGACTCCTCCTCGAAGAAGAGGGTGAAGACGTCATCCTCGATACGTCCTATCGCTTGCCGTCGAAGATCCTGGAAGTGGTCCAACAGGAGGTCAGCCACATCGATCAGCGCCAGGAGAAGAACCTCTCGCCACGTAAAGAGGGCGGTCGAGTCGCCGCGGTAAAGCGCCCGTCGATGCTCGATCTGGTCCGCAACGTCCGGGACACTGTCGAGGAAGACGACGGGACGTTGATGATCCTCTTCCGGGCGCGCTATCAGATGTTCCAGTTTATCGATGAGTTCATCGGCGACGGGATTCCGTTCTCGGTGATGACCGACCAGCGCATGTGGACCGACCGACTGAGCGATTACGTCAGCGGGATCGAATCGCTCTCGACCGACGAGCCACTGACCGCCCTGGAGGCTCGCCGGCTGGCAGATATGCTCGCCGATACCGCCTTCGGGACGGGCGAGCGCGACGATCTCTTCGACGCGATCGACGAGCGCTCCGAGGCCGCCGACACGGACGATCTCGCCGAGATCGACCTCGAACCCGACCTGGTGCGAGAACACGCCCCCTTCCTCCCTGAACCAGCCGCAGCGGCCGATATGGTCCGAAAAGTGACGAGCTTTCAGGAACGCACCATCGAGGCGTACTTCCGTGGCGATTACCAGGATGTCAGCCCGGATCGTGTTCGGGTCGGGACGATCCACAGCGCGAAGGGCCGCGAAGCCGACCACGTTTTCGTCGCGACGGATCTGACCGAGAAGGTCGTCGAGCAGATGGCCGCGACCGCAGAACAGGAAGGGATCGACATCCCCGGCGACGAGGAGTTCACCAAACACACTACCCCGGTGCCGACGCTGACCGACAACGAACGGCGGGTTTTCTACGTGGGTATGTCCCGGGCACGGGAACGACTGGTCGTCATGGAGAACCTCGTCGACGGCGCGCCGACGTTGCCGATCGACGTCTTGCTCAACGACGAACCGACCGACACCGACCCCGCCGAGATGCTGCGTGACATCCTCGGCGAGGAAGCCACGGTCGTCCACTGAGACTGGCTTCTCACGCCGTGTAGGCGCCCGATCGTCTTGGACCGGGATGTCGCTGCCAGACGCCACTATTCGTCGATCAATTTTCCGTCGAGATAATCGCGGGTGTTGTCACGGGTCGCGGCCGCAACTTTGACGAACGTGACGACGCGTGTCCCGTCCTCGCGTGTATCCCGCTCGATTTCGAGGGGAAGGCCCTGATCGCGCAGATGTGAGAGCAGTGCCTCGATTACGGCCGGCTCGCCACGGACCGTGTGTCTCTCGCCGACGGCTTCGTCCCGTTCGACCGCCCGGACGGTCTCGATGGCGGGCAGGAGGATCGCTTCGCCAAGTTCCCGGGCTCGCTGGCGAGACTGGCCTTTCGAGTGATCGAGTTCGACCGCCTGGAACACCTCCCGGATGAGCCGAGAAACCAGGAAGTCTCGCCCGTAATCGAACGGCAATGAGAACGCGTGTTCGAGGTCGGCCCGGTGGGTCGCCGAGGTCGTGTACTTCAGCTGTCGGGTCCCATCGAGAGATTGCATGACGACTCCTTCCCGGCCCTCTCGGTCGAGGTCGGCGATGATCTCCCGGACGGCATCGGGTGCGGCTGTGGGCGCGAACTCACCGAAGTCGGGGACCTGTTTTAGCGCGAACGTCTCACAGAGATCTCGCCGTCTCTCGACCGCGAGTGGTGTCCCGGACTCCCGGTGGCGGACGTCGAAGATCTCGACGGTTGCCGAGTCCACTTCGGGGTAGTCGTGTGGGGTGTAGGGGTTCTCGGGGCCGATCAACTCGCCACACAGCATGCAGTCGGGATGGTCCTCGAAGAAGTCGCCGGGAGCGAGCAGGTCACGGACTTTGCTCGTGGTGTACGGACAGCAGTAGCCACTCCGGGTGAATCCGAGGATGTCGCCGTCGATCCGGGCGATCCGGACGTTGTAGCCGTTGCGTTTTTCCTCGACTGTGAGGCGACCGTCGAAGTGCCGTTCAATGCCCGGATCGAGGACCAGCGTTCGCGGGATCGAGGGGAAGCCGCGGACGACCACGCCGTCGACGATCGCCGTCCCGCGTTCGATGCCGTGGCGGGCGTCAGGGAGATGGCGGTAGGGCCGCCCCTCGAACGTGTCCCGTTGGAATTGCTCCAGCAGCGCGTCGAGGTCGGCCTCGGGTACGCCGAGCGTTGCCGCGAGTTCGCGATCGGCGTCCATATGTCCCTGTAGGTTGGCCGATGATATAGGTGTGGTGCCATACCACATGACGTTGCCGCCGGAGCACCTTTCTCCGAGGCCTGTCAAGTACCACTATGGCCGAGCACCCGCTGAAACAGCGCTTCGTCCTCGACACGTCGGTGTTCATCACCCCGGAGATCCGTGACGGGAACGAAGATCTGGAGGCGGCCGTACAGCGGCTGTTGGATCTCGTCGCCGAAGTGAAACTCGAACACAACATCTCCTGTTACATGCCGCCCTCGATCAACGAGGAACTGACGACGATGCTCGAAGACCGCGACGTCAGCGAGGGAACGATCGAGAAACTCGACACCTGGGTCATCACCAAGAGCCCGGCCCAGTACGAGGTGATGATCCCCGCCGAGATCGTCTACGGGTTCATCGACGAGATGAGCGATCGCGTCAACCGTGGATTGCGCGTCTCCGAGAAGGCCGTCCGGAAGGCCGAACAGTCCCGTGACGAGGAGCCAGATCACGAGCACATGAGCGAGGTGGATCAGGTCATCTCCGATCTGCGCGACGAGTACCGTCGTGCGCTCCGGCAGGGCGTGTTAGACTCCCGGGAGGACTTCGACCTGTTACTGTTGGCGCGGGAACTCGATGCCGGGGTCGTCACGGAAGATACTGGGATCATCAACTGGGCCGAGGATTTTGGGCTCCGCTATCTCCGTGGGCGGTCGTTCCCGCCGCTGCTCGAAGAGTATCTGGCCGCTGGCGAGCGTGTCGCGTGATCGTGGCTGGTGTGTTGTCGGTCGCTGGAGCACGTCGTCTTCTCGTTGTGGTTGGTGCAGTATTTACGAAAGGCATAATACTGCTAGGCTAGTGACTCCGCTACCTGACTGTCCATGTTGAACTACGTCATTACATGTCGGACCGGACGGTCGAAGTCGCACGACAGCGACGGGATCGTATCGAGAGGTAAATCATGATCGTCGGGGTCCCGTCAGCCCCGGACGACGAAACGCGCGTTGGGATGGTCCCTGCCGTCGCGGCTGACCTGATCGACGCCGGCCACGCGGTCCACGTCGAGAGTGGGGCCGGTGACGGCGCTGGCTGGGCCGACGACGCCTATCGGGACGTCGGCTGTGAGATCAGTGACGATCGCGGGCAAATTCTCGCCGACGCCGACGTGGTCTTCGAAGTCGCGGCACTCGGTGCCGTCGAGGAGGCAAACCCCGAGCAGTACCGTGCCGACCAGGCCGTGATCGGATTGCTTGGACCGTTCGATGTCGCCGACCAGCAGGTCCAACAGATGGCCGAGACGGGCGTCGACGCGTTTGCGCTCGAACTCGTCCCCCGGACCAGTCGGGCCCAGAGCATGGACGCAAACTCCTCACAGGCCAACGTCGCCGGCTACAAGGCTGCTGTCCAGGCCGCCGGCGAACTCGATCGCATGGTTCCGATGCAGATGACTGCAGCCGGCACCGTCCAGCCCGCCGAGGTGTTCGTCATCGGGGCTGGCGTCGCCGGCTTGCAGGCCATTTCGACGGCCAACCGCCTCGGTGCCTCGGTGAAGGCCTACGATATCCGGCCCGAAGCCGCCGAGGAGATCACGAGTGTCGGTGCGGAGTTCGTCGAACTGGACGTCCATGCCGAGGACGCCTCCGACGAGGAGGGCCACGCCACCGAGCAAGACGAGGAATTCTACCGCAAACAGCGCACCCAACTCGGCGAAGTCGTCGCCGAGTCCGATGCGCTGATCACGACCGCAGCGGTCGCGAGCGGCGATGCGCCGCGACTCGTCACCGACGAGGCGATCGCCGGGATGGACGACGGCTCGGTCGTCGTCGACCTGGCCGCGGGCGGCGGCGGCAACTGCGACCCGACGGTGCCCGACGAGCGTGTCGACTACGAGGGCGTGACCGTCTTTGGCCCCACGAATCTGCCGGCGACGGTCCCGCGGACGGCGAGTCAACTGTACGCTAACAATCTGGTGAACTTCCTAGAGAACATGCTCGAAGACGACGAACTGGTGATCGACACCGACGACGAGATCGTCGACGCCACCTTACTCACCCACGACGGGACCGTCCGGAACCCACACAGAGACGACGGCTCTGACGACGAACCGTCAGACGGCGAAGACGCGGCCCCAGCCCAAGCGGACGCCGACGGAGGTGATGGGACGTGAGCCTCGTCACTAACCTCACGCTGTTCGTGCTGGCGGCGTTTCTGGGCTATGAGATCATCACGAAGATCCCGACGAACCTCCATACGCCGCTGATGTCCGGGGCGAACGCCATCTCGGGCATCACGCTCATCGGGTCGGTACTGGTGGCTGGCTCGGGCGATACGATGCTGGCGACGGCGCTTGGCGTACTCGCGGTCGTCATGGCGACGATCAACGTCGTCGGCGGGTACCTCGTGAGTCACTTTATGCTCTCGCAGTTCAACCGGGGTGGGCGCTGAATGGCCGACGGACTTTTGGGCCATCTGCCGGCCTCGGCGCTGGAACTCGCCTACCTGGTCGCGGCGATCTTCTTCGTCCAGGGCCTGCGGGACATGACCCATCCACGGACAGCCACGCGCGGGAACCTCCTTTCCTCGGGCGGCATGTTCCTGGCTGTCCTCGCGACAGTCCTCTATTTCGAGATTCTCTCCCCGATCCTGCTTGCGGCCTCGCTGCTGGTCGGTGGTGTGATCGGCGCGTGGCTCGCGGTGAGCGTCGAGACGACGGAGATGCCCCAGCTCGTCGGGCTGTTCAACGGCTTCGGCGGGGGGGCCTCGACGCTTGTCGCGGGTGCTGAACTCGTCGACGCGACCGGTGGCGGGCTCGGGCTGGAGTTGACCACCACGGCGGCCATCGCGGGGATCGTCGGGACAGTCACGTTCTTTGGCAGTCTCGTCGCCGCGGGCAAACTCCACGGCCTGGTCGGGGATTCGCCGATCACGGGCCGGACCAACCAGGTCATGCAGGCGCTCTTTTTCGCCGGTGCTGTCCTGGCTGGACTCTTCTTGATCGTCCAGTCCGGACTGCTCGGTGAGGCGCCCCTGGCCGAGTGGCTGCCCGCCTACTGGGTCCTGGTCGCCGCCGCGGCGATCTTCGGCATCCTGCTGGTGTACCCGATCGGCGGTGCAGACATGCCGGTCGTGATTGCCCTCCTGAACTCCATGTCCGGTCTGGCCGCCGCCACCACCGGGTTCGTCCTCGACAACACGGCCCTGATCGTCGCCGGGACGCTCGTCGGCGCGGCCGGACTCATCTTGACGTTCATCATGTGTGATTCGATGAATCGGTCGCTGACGAACGTCCTCTTTGGCAGCATGGCCGAGGGCGGCGATGGCGAGGATATGGCCGACATCTACGAGGGCAACATCACCGAGACCTCGCCCGAAGAAGTCGAGATGATGCTCGACGCCGCCGAGCGGGTCGTGATCGTGCCGGGCTACGGGATGGCGGTCGCCCAGGCCCAGCACGCCGTTGCCGAACTGGCTGACCTGCTCGAAGAGACCGGCGTCGACGTCGAGTTCGGCATCCACCCGGTCGCTGGCCGGATGCCGGGCCACATGAACGCTCTGCTGGCCGAGGCGGACGTCGACTACGAGAAGATGCGGGAACTGGAGTCGGTCAACCCCACCTTCTCCCAGACGGACGTGGTGATCATCACCGGCGCCAACGACGTGGTCAACCCCTCGGCCAACGAGGACGAGGATAGCCCGATCGCCGGGATGCCGGTGCTCGAAGTGTGGGACGCTCGGTCGGTGATCGTCAACAAGCGCAGCCTCTCGCCCGGCTTCTCGGGGATCCCCAACCCCCTGTTCGCCAAGGACAACACGAGCATGCTCTTTGGCGACGCCAAGCAGTCGATGCAGGATCTGGTCGACGCCTACAACGAGAATCACTGATCACCGACTACGCGGCACGTCCGTTCGTCCTCACTCGTCGTCGGCCGATTCAGTTTTGACGATGGTTCCGGCCAGCCCGGAGAGGCCACGCTGTAGTAGATCTCCCGGCGTGACGACGTACCGTTCGACAGCGATGATGAGGCCGATAATTCCAAGAAAGGTAAGTCCTCCGACGACCCGGCCGCTGGCGAGGAAATCGACCGCGATGACGGCGATCGGGGCGACGACGACCGCCGTTCCCACGCGCCCGATCGTCTCTAAGAGTCCGGCAGCCATGGGGGTTGCTTTCGTCTCGGTCGGCAAAAGCATCTCGCCGTGGCCGTCACGGGTCGAATTCGGTCAGCTCGGAGTCGAGGGCCGGCTGCTGGTCGGCATTCGTCGCCTCGTAGGCCCGTCGGTAGGCTCGTAGCTTCCCCAGGAGGACGTACCCGAACAGCCCGTCGAAAGCGAGGACGAAGATCACGATCGCTGCCAGCGGTCCGATCGGGAGGGCCTCGGCCAGGGCGAAGGGCACGACCGAAACCAGCGCGTTGTAGGTGGCATGCATCAGGGTGGCCACGACGAGTCCTTTGATGACGATTGGTCCCGCGTCGTCGGGATTGAACTTCGCCAGGCCGAGATAATAGCCTGCGATCGCCGAGTAGATGACGTGGCCCGGCCCAGCCAGCGCTCGAACCGTGGCGGTCGAGCCACCGGTCGCGAGGACGGCCAGCCCGCCCTCGCCCATCGTCTGGCCGGTGATGTAGATCGCGTTCTCGATGGTCGCGAAACCGAGGCCTGCGACCGCGCCGTAGACGGCCCCGTCGACGACGGCGTCGAAGCGATCGTCCCGGAACGCGCCGAGTCGGACCGCCAGGAGTTTGACGCCTTCCTCGACCGGGCCGACCACGAGGTAGAACATCGCCACCAGGCCGAAGAACGGATCGCCTACCAACGCACCGACTGCGAGAAAGACCGGATCGAAGATCGAATTGACAATTCCCGCAAAGCCCGCGAACAGCACCCCGAGTAGGAACGTGCTGACGAGCAGGCTGATGGGCTCGTTGGTCGTCACGTCGGCCCGCCAGACGTAGACTGCCAACAGGAGTGCGGGCACGGCCGAGAGGGCGGTCAGCGTGCCGACGACGGGATCGGTCACGGTCCCGAGGCCGCCAAGTAGCAGTTGCGTCGCGAGAATCACCACCGCCAGGACGATGACGATTGACCGAGCCAGGACGGCCAGGCGTCGATGGATGCCGATCGCGAGGTGGTCGAGCCACGAGCGGGGCTGCCACTCGACGATGTCGTAGCGGTCGATGGATCCGTCCTGGGACTGCTGGATCGGATCGCGCTTGGGCATGCTGGTTGCTCGGCGTGGCGTCGGGAAGTGTCTGCCGGCGGTCGACCCCGCGACCGAGACACGTATCCTCGCCGCTTATCCAGCCCCCAGTCGGTGGGGGCGGACGGTCCCTCGCCCATCGATTTTAAACGCTGGCGGCCGAAGCCGACGTATGGATCGGTCGGTCTGCGTGATCGGTGGCGGGATCGCCGGGGCAGGGGCAGCACTCGCGCTTCCCGATGCCCTGGACGTGACCGTCTTCGAATCGCGTGCAGTCGGTGGCCGTCTCGCCAGCCGTCGTCGTGAGGGCTGCATCTACGACGTGGGGACCGACCACGTGCTGCTGGCTGATGGGGACCTTCGGGAGCTGGTCGCTGACGCTGCCGGTGACTCCCTCGTCGAGATCGATCGCCCCGTCAAGCAGTTCGACGCGGACGGGACGATCAGCGAACGACCGGCGGAGTTCCCGCGCTTTTCCGGCCGGGACGGCATCGACACCCTCGTTCAGTCGCTGTTCGAGACCAGCGGCGCACGCATCGAAGAAGGGGCGACAGTGACGGCCCTGGATCGCCGAGGCGGACAGTGGGTCGTGACCGCCGCGGGCCACCGACGCGCCTTCGACGCGGCGGTCCTCGCTGTCCCGGCTGCCGCCGCAGTCGTGCTGTTCGAGGGGGCCGACTGGGACGCGACTCTTCGGAGAGAACTCGCCAGAGCGGCCGACGACATTGCCCACCGGTCGATCGACGTCGTGGCCCTCCACTATCCGTTTGCCTTCGGGGCTGATTACTACGGGCTCGTCAGCATCGAACGCGCAAGTGACGTCGTCTGGATGGGTCGCGAGCAGTGCAAACGCGGTCACGTCCCCGACGGCGAGTCCGTCCTGACGCTGCAACTCGGCTCGCTGTGGTCTGCAGCCAACGCGAACGCTTCGGCCCGGGAGACGGCGATCGAGTCGGCCCACTACGTCGCCAGACTCGTCGGTGACGATCGCCTCCGCGAACCCGACTGGTGGGATCACCACCGATGGGGGCAGGGCGTCCCGACGGACGGCGTAGACGCCGCGCTCTACGAGCGGCCACTCGAATTTGGCCTCGCTATCGCCGGTGACTGGGTGGCCGACGTCGGGCAGGCTCACGCTGCCCTGGCGAGTGGGCTCCGGGCCGGTCGCCAACTCGCCGAGCGGTTCGGTTCGGACCCCGGGGCGTAACGGGAGGGTTTTGTCGCTCGATCGGATAGCGATCGATATGACGCTTCACGCGGGTGTCGTCGCCGTCCAGGGTGACGTCAGCGAACACGCCGAGGCCGTCAGGTCGGCTGCTGAGACCCACGGCGAGGACGTCGAAGTCGTCGAGATCCGGGAGGCCGGCCTCGTGCCGACGTGTGACGTCCTTCTGCTACCTGGGGGTGAATCGACAACCATCTCTCGACTGCTCCATCGTGAAGGCATCGCGTCGGAGATCCGCACCCACGTCGACAGCGGCAAGCCCGTTTTGGCGACCTGTGCCGGGCTGATCGTCGCTGCCCGCGACGCCGGTGACGAGCGCGTCGACACTCTCGACGTACTCGATCTCACCGTCGAGCGCAACGCCTTTGGCCGCCAGAAAGACAGCTTCGAGGCACCGATCTCCGTCGAAGGCCTAGACGACCCGTTTCATGCGGTGTTTATCCGCGCGCCGGTCATCAGCGCAGTCGGCGACGCGGAGGTCTTGGCTACCTGGGAAGGCCGACCCGTTGCAGTCCGGGATGGGCCGGTCGTCGGAACCTCCTTCCATCCAGAATTGACCGGCGATCACCGGATTCACGATCTCGCGTTCTTCGCATAGCCCACAGGACGCCTCACTCGGTCGGTGTGGTGGGCTGTCTCCGATGGCAACCGAGTAGGCCGGACTGCTTCCCTCAGATTTTGCCGGTTATGGAAATACAGTTTACCCAAACATAAAAATATTTTCGCCAATTCCCATCGGGCGAGAGCATACCGCCAGCTTATCGGTTCGGTAGTTCGAACGCGGCCCAACGGATGGAATCAGCCACTAACGTACTCGATGTCGCGTTCGGGGCCGGGGCGGCACTCGACGGGACGGCGCTGTTCTTGCCGGCCGAGCTCGCCAGCCGCGTCCAGTTCGGCTGGACGATCAGCGTCCACATCCTCTTTGCCGCTCTCTCGATCGGACTTGCCCCGTTTATCGTCTATTTCACGTGGAAAGCAGTTCGGACCGACAGCGAGCGTTACGAACGGCTGCGCTCGTTCTGGCTGAAGGTCTTTGCCGTCGGGTTCGTCATGGGAACAGTCACCGGCATTCCGATGAGTTTCCAGTTCGGGACGAACTTCCCGCAGTTCTCGGCGGTCGCCGGCGAGTTGATCGGCGGCCCCTTGGCCTTCGAGGCGAAGATGGCATTTTTCCTCGAAGCTGTCTTCCTCGGTGTGTTGCTGTTTGGCCGCGAGCGGGTCAGCGACCGGCTGTACGTGCTTTCCTCGGCGCTTGTCGGCTTCGGAGCCTGGCTGTCGGGCTTTTGGATCCTGGTCGTCAACGCCTGGATGCAGACGCCAAAGGGCTACGAGATGATCACACGCAACGGGATGGAGGTCGCCCAGTTGACCGATCCGATCGCCGCGTTCCTCACGCCGCGGATGACCTGGATGTACGTCCACATGATCAACGCCTCGGTGATCGCCGTCGCGTTGCTGGTCGCCGGTGTCGCCGCGTACATCCTCTGGAAGAAACGCGACGCGAAAGCCTGGCAGACGGCACTGAAAATCGCTATTCTGATCTTGATCGTTGCCGCACCGCTGCAGGCCGTCCACGGTGATGCCTACGCCCGCCACGTCGAGGACACTCAGCCACAGAAGTTCGCTGCGATGGAGGGCCACTACGAAACCGGGACTGCCGATCTCCACCTCTTTGCTGTCCCGACTGACCTCTCTGCGCTGACCGATCCGCGGGCGGAGAACCTCTTTACGATCAGTCTCCCGCGAGTCGGCTCGTTCCTCGCCAGCGGGGGTGACTTCGATGCGGAGGTGATCGGGCTCAACGAGTACGAGGATAACCCGCCCGTGGCGCTGGTATTCTGGTCGTTCCGGCTCATGGTCGGGCTCGGCTTCCTGTTTATCGGGCTGGCCTTCTGGGGTGGCTATCTGATCTACCGCGACCGGCTTGCCGACAGCAGCCGGTACCTGAAGGCGATGATACTCGCCTCGCCACTGGGCTATGCCGCCTTGCTCACTGGCTGGTACGTCACCGAAATCGGCCGCCAACCCTGGGTCATTCAAGACGTCCTCAAAACGAGCGAGGCCGTCTCCTCGACCTTGACTTCGACGGAAGCCACCGCGAGCCTGACCGCGTTCGTGGTGATCTATATCGGCCTGGTCCTGGCCGCGCTGTACACCCTCCGGTGGCTGATCGAGGGCGAGCTCACCGAACTGGGTGTTACAGAGTCGGCCACCGATCACTGGTACGGGCCGATCCCGGGGGTGACCAGCGATGATTGAGCCCCTGTTCATCCCGGTCGAGACGTATCTCGTCCCGTCCCTGCCGGACGTCTGGTTCGGGGTCGTGATGTTCGCCCTGGCGATGTACATCGTCTTAGACGGGTTCGACTTCGGGATCGGGATGCTGTATGCGACCCGCGACAACGATCACGAGCGCGAGACCCTCCTGGCGGCGTTCGGGCCGATCTGGGACGCCAACGAGGTGTGGCTGATCGCGTTCGGCACGATGACACTCGCTGCCTTTCCGGACGTCTACTCGCGGCTACTGGCCGACAACTACCTGATCGCCCTCGGGTTCGTCCTGGCGTTGTTGTTCCGCGGTATCGGCCCGGAGCTTCGCGAACAGCGCGAAGACGAGCACTGGCAACGGGCCTGTGATTACTCCTTTGTCGGCGGGAGTGTCCTCGCGCCGTTCCTGTTTGGCGTCCTGGCCGGCTCGTGGGTGTTCAGCGTGGGTGCGCTCTCGCTGCCTGCGATTCTGACTGGCGTTGGTCTGGTCGCCGTCTCGGCGGTCACCGGCGCGGCGTTCCTGGCGGCAAAGACTGGGCCGGCCCTCGCCGGAGAGATGCGCGATCTCGGCGTCGTCGCCACGCTTGCGTACCTCGGTGGCGTGGTCGTCTTGCTGGCGGTCGTCGTCTGGACCGACGCCGGCGAGGCCGCCGGAACGATCCTCTCGGCTCCTGGGATCGCTATCGTCGGCCTCTCGGTGGTCGCAGGCCTCAGTGGGATCGTCCTCGCACTCCGCGATCGGTACCGGGCGTGGCTCGCGACCGCGCTCGCCTTGCCCACGCTGTTGAGCGCGCTCGTCGCTCTCCTGTTGTATCCGACGATCTATCCCGCAACGGCGACAGGGTTGGAGCTGACCGTGAGCGACGCGGTGGTCTCACCGCTCGCGCTGAACCTCACGACCGTCCTCGGGTTCCCGGTGCTGGTGGTCGTGTTGTGGTACTTCAAATTCCTCTATGGCGTCTTCAGTGGGCCGATCGAAACTGAGGGATACGGCGCCTAAGTCGGCGTCTTCGGTCTCGGCCCCGTCATCGCTTCGACGCGCTTAGGGGCCAGTGGTGTGTTCTCCCGAGCATGACTGACGAGAAAGCGATTCTCGACGAGCTGTTCGCGGTAATCGAGGACCGCAAGGAGACGCTGCCCGAGGACTCCTACACGGCCGATCTGTTCTCCCACGAGAAAGGCGAGAACGCCGTTCTGGAGAAGCTGGGCGAGGAGTCGACCGAGTTGCTACTCGCGGCCAAAGACGACGACCGGGAAGAAATTGCCCACGAGAGTGCCGATATCGTCTATCACCTGCTCGTTTTGCTGGCGATGAAAGACATGGATCTGGCGGATCTGCGGGCGGAATTGCGGGAACGTCGCTAATCTCCAGCGTGGAGCCGGCGTTTCACTCGACCGAGTGAAGCGAGGTCGAAGGAGTTTTGGCCCAGCTTTTGCGACGAGCGGGTCGCTTGCGACCCCGATGACTAAAAGGTGGAAGCGATATGGATTTGAGCGATTTGCGAGCGGAATTGCGCGAGCGGCGGTGACGCCCCAGATGACGCGCATAGCATCTTACCAACATTCTTTGAGCATCAGGTCTTCACTGCCCCCGTGAAGCAGAGTAGACGGAACCTTTTACGAGCAATCGGGTTTGCGGTCGTCGGTGGAATCGCCGGGTGCAATACTGCGGGTTCGTCAGACGACACGCTGACTGGGACGCCCGACGAGACGGTGAGTAGCGACCGGGGCACGTCCACACCGTCGGCGACGCTTACCCCAACGCCGTCAGACACATCGACGCAGTCGGCGAATCCCTCCCCAGAGCCTACCGACAGGTCGACGAAGACCGAGACAACCGCCACACCCACTCCGACATCGACTCCCGTTCCTGAACCGTCGGGGACCACGAAACTGTTGCCCGACAGCATCGGGGAGAACGACCGGATGGGCAACGACGTGGCCCTGTCCCGCGACGGGACGACGGCCATCGTCGGCGCGGTGGGGGACGTGACGACGAACGAAGACAACGGTCAGGCCTTCATCTTCGAGTGGAACGGAAGCGGATGGACCCAAGCCAGGAGCGTCAGCCCGGACGAGCAGGACACGCCGGGACTGCTGGGCAACGCCGTGGCGCTGTCGGCCGATGGGTTGACGGCGCTGGTCGGCGTGCCGGCGGGTGCGAGAGGGGGGACCGCTCCCATCGGGACGGTATACGTTCTCTCCGCCGAGGGTGGCGAGTGGACCCGCGAGGCCAGACTGACCTCGGCCGAAGAACGGCCGGGCGAGCGATTCGGCCTCTCGGCGGCGCTGTCGGCCAACGGCACAACAGCACTCGTCGGCGCAAATCAGTTTTCCCAGGAGAACCCGAACGAGTACCTCGACGGATCTGCTCACGTTCTCGAACGGGTCGACGGAACCTGGGAACATCGGACGCGACTCACCGCCGAGGACAGCGAGGACGCCCACGGCTTCGGGCTGCGGGCGGCGCTGTCCGCGGACGGCACCACGGCTCTGCTGGGAGCCAGCAAGGAATCAAACGAGAACGGCGAGGAGGCCGGCGCTGCCTACGTCTTTTCCGGCGAGGGGAGCGACTGGGGCCAGCAGGACAAACTCGTTCCCGAGGGCGGCGAGGAGTACAACGAGTTTGGAAGTACGGTGTCGCTGTCCGGCGACGGCACGACAGCGATGGTCGGGGATCAGCTGGACAACACCGCCACCGGCGACTCCTCCGGGTCGGTGTCGGTCTTCGCGGCTGACGGCGGGGCGTGGACACAGCAGGCCACCGTCGTGCCCGACACCATCGAGGGCAACGAGCGGTTCGGCGACGCCGTCGCCCTCACCGACGACGGGACACGGGCACTCGTGGGGAGCGGCGGCGGTGGGAGTCTCGGAGACATCGATGTCGGGTCCGTCCATCTGCTCGAAGCCGACGGGGACGCCTGGACACAGCGCGAACAGTATACGCAGTTTCCCAACCGAACGGTCAACGATAGCTTCGGGGCTCGCGTCGACATCTCGGCGGACGGAACTGTCGGTCTCGTCGGCGCGACGCGGGACGGCGAGCAAGGACTGACCTCCGGCGCAGCGTGGGTCTTAGACCTGCCCGACGACTGACTCTCTGCCCGCTGGTCGGCGACTCGCTCCAGCGGTGACTCGGCGACCTCTTCAAGGACCCACTCGCCGTGGCCCGTCGCTCACTCTTCGGCTGGCTCGAAACGATGGCGGACGACTTCGCTGTCGGGGTTCCACTCGAACTCGTCGTGGACCCGCGCGAGGCGTTGCTTGTAGGCCGCTAAGTTCTCAGATCCCTCGCGCTGTGCGTCCTCGTCGGTCAGATCCCCGAGCGTCCGCTCGGCCACGTCGGTGACTTCGAACGTGGTGCCGTCGATATCGAAGGTGTCGCCCTCCGCGGCGTAGGCCTGCCCGCGGTGGATCTGGGTCACGTCGCCGTCCAGTACCTGCGCGGTAAGATGCCCGCCTGGAAGGATCTCGGTGGCGTCTCTGTGTGCCATGTCCCCAGTTTGGGCCACAGCGACAAAAACGGCTGTCCCGAGCCATCGATCCCGGCGGGCACTGTCAGCTCCAGTGATATCCCAGTACAGCAGGCTTCCGGCCTGGACGAGCCCGTTTCGCGGTCCTTTTCCCGTCGCACGGTCTATGCGTGGACAATGAGCCATCCTTTCGAAGCCCTGCCGACGACGCCCACGTCGGAGGAACTCATCGACAAAGCCTTCTCACGGGCCGCCCGGGCGGGCCGGGCCAAGCAAGGCCACGAGGCCCAGGAGTCGATGCTCCAGACCGCCTCGAACATCCTCTCGGACAACTTGGAGAACGTCGTCACGGCCTGGCCGGACTTCGACGAACTCGACCCGTTCTATCGGGAGCTGGCCGACGCCGAGAGCGACGTCGACGAGTTGCGCCAGCACCTCTCGGAGGTCACGTGGGCCAGCCGGAAGACCGACGATATCCGCGACGAGTACCAATCCCGACTGCGCAACGCTGACACCGACGGCGCCCGCAAACTCCGCAAGCAGGCCTTTGCCCGCCTGGCGGACGTCACTCGCGAGGTGAGTGATGACCTCGCGGCGCTTGGGGAGGCCCGGAACGCGCTTCGGGTGTTCCCGGACATCCGTCCCGACGAACCGGCGATCGTCGTCGCGGGCTATCCCAACGTCGGGAAGTCGTCGTTCGTCAACCGCGTGACGCGGGCGGACAACGAGATCGCCGCCTACCCGTTCACGACGACGCAGATCCACGTCGGGCACATCGAACGCGACCATATCCGGTATCAACTGGTAGACACCCCCGGACTGCTCGATCGCCGCCCGGAGGAGCGCAACGATATCGAGAACCAGGCGATCAGTGCCTTAGAGCACCTCGCCGACGCTGTGCTTGTCATGGTCGATGCCAGTGGTGAGTGTGGCTTCCCGATCGAGGTCCAACTCGACCTCCGAGACGATGTTGTCCAACGTTTCGAGGACGCTCCCGTCCTGACGGTTTGCAACAAGAGCGACCGAGCCCGTGACGTCGCGGCCGATCACTACATGAGCGTCACCGAAAACGACAACGTCGATGGCGTCCTCGATGCAGCGATCGAGGCCGTCGGGTACGAGCCGGAACTGCCCTTCGAAGAGTAAGCGGCGACCTGGCTCCTTTCTTTCTGCTGGCAACTCACAGGCCACGATCAGCAGCGTGTGTCCTCACTCACTGTGAGAACGGGTGCGTCTCGGTATCCGGCAGCGTCTTTTGACCGAGCGAGATGGTCCTTGCGTTTCCGATGATCTGCCCGAGAACAATTGTCCGGTGGACCAGTCATAGAGTATCATATTGAGACAATAAAGTGTGATATAGTATTACTGGATCATAGTTCCGTAATACTTTTTTCCGGTCTGTTACAGCAATCGCACATGAGCCAGTCCCCGGTTCCCGACGACGAAGTGACGCCACTCACCGTCCGCTGCTTTCGATCCGCCGACGCCGATCGAGTCTGGCACGTCCACAAACGGACGATCCAGTCCTCACCGCTCCCGTTCGTTTCGAAGCCCTCTTTCGACGAGGATCTCCGGAACGTTCCGGAGCACTACTTCGAGACTGGCGGGACGTTCCTCGTCGGCTGTCTCGATGACACGGTGATCGCGACCGGCGGGATGCGACCCGAAGACGAGAATGCGATCGAACTGCGACGGTTGCGGGTGATGCCCGACCACCAGCAGCAGGGCTACGGGACTGCATTGCTTGAGGAGTTGGAAGCGTTCGCCCGCCGGGAAGCGTTCGATCGCATCACCCTCCACACTGACGACGTGTTGACCGTCGCCCAATCGTTGTACGAGGCCCACGGCTACGAGGAGACGCATCGGGAGCCCCATCCGGTACTCGATGGGGAGGTTATCTTCTACGAAAAGCCGCTGTGACGGGGTCGACTGCGAAGACAATGGTCGACAACGTGGATCTATCGGGCGCTCTCTACGGTGGTCTCTCGCGGCTGTGGTCTGTCACAGTCGTCGCGTTCGGCGCGTCACTGCTCACCTACGGCCTGATCTATCTGACACCCGGCGATCCGGCCCATACGATTCTCGCCCAGCAGCTACGGCGTGAACCGACCGCCGCGGAAATGGCTGCCTTTCGCGCCGAGCAAGGACTGGACGAGTCGTTCGTCCAGCAGTACCTCTCCTGGCTCGTGAACGTGGCCCACGGTGACTTCGGGTCGTCGTATTACAGCAGCCAGTCCGTCCGAGAACTGCTGGCGTTGCACCTGCCAAACACGGCCGAGTTGGCCATCGCGGCGATCGTCGTTGCGGTCGTGATCGCGATTCCGCTTGGCATTCTCAGCGCAGTGCATTACGATACGTGGATCGATCATACCGCTCAAGTCGGGGCACTGCTGGGCGTCTCGATCCCCAATTTCTGGCTGGGGTATCTCCTGATTCTCGTCTTTTCGTTGGGGTTGGGACTGACACCTGTCTCGGGGTCGGGAACGGTTGGGCATCTGGTCTTGCCGGCGATCACGCTCGGCACTGCGATGGCCGGGATCATCACCCGGATCGTCCGCACGTCGGTCCTCGACGAACTGGGCAAAGACTACGTGGTCGTTGCACGCTCGAAGGGCGTCAGCGAGCGCCTCGTCGTCTACAAACACGCGCTTCGCAACGCGTTCATCCCGGTCGTGACGATCATCGGACTGCAGTTTGGCTTCGTGTTGAACGGGGCCGTCGTCGTCGAAGTCGTCTTTCAGCGGCCGGGTCTGGGAACGCTACTGGTCGATGCGGTCTTTGCCCGGAATTATCCCGTCGTCCAGGGCGTCGTCCTCGTTACAGCGGTCCTGTTCGTCCTCATCAACCAGCTGGTCGATCTGGCATACGTCGCCATCGACCCACAGATCGAGCGGGGTGTCCGGTCGTGATCGACCAGCTGCTCGCCCGGCAGCCGACGATCCGGTCGGTCCGGACCGCGATCGACGCAGGGTTGCGTCGGATCCGGTCGGGCCCGCTGAAAGTCACGCTCGGGGGTGCGATCGTCGCCGTACTGGGCGTCGTTGCGATCGTGGGGCCGCTGGTGACGCCCTACGATCCGGCGGCCCAGGCCCTTCGTGACCGGCTGGCAGCGCCGTCGCTGGCACACCCGCTGGGGACCGACGAACTCGGGCGCGACGTCGCAACGCGGCTGGTTTACGGGGCTCGTATTTCGCTTGGAGTCGCCGTCCTCGTGACGGCGATCCGGCTGGTCGTCGGGACGGTCGTCGGGCTGGTTGCGGGCTTTGCCGGCGGCCTCGTCGACGCCGCCGTCATGCGGCTCGTCGACATCCAATTGGCCTTCCCGGGGCTCATTCTGGCGCTCGTCGTCGCCGGCATTCTCGGTCCCGGGCTGACGAGTATCGTCCTCGCGATCTCGGTCGTCGGCTGGGCCTCGTATGCCCGGGTCGTTCGGGGCAGTGTCCTCTCGGTGAAGCACAACGCCTACGTGCAGTCCTCGAAGCTGTATGGAACCCCTCGCTGGCGCATTGCCGGCCGACACCTGCTGCCGAACGTGATGCATCCGGTCATCGTCCTGGCGACGCTGGACCTCGGCACGGTCGTCATCTCGGTCGCCAGCCTGTCCTTTCTCGGGGTCGGCGCACAGCCACCGACCGCGGAGTGGGGGATGATGGTCAACGCCGGTCGTGATCACCTCCGGTCGGCGTGGTGGCTCATCACGGTCCCCGGTATCGCGATCATGCTGACCGTCATCGGGTTCAATCTCCTGGGCGATGGCCTGCGGGATCTGCTGGACCCGGATCAACAGACCCTCGAACAACGGAGACGAACATGAGTAAACGCCTTACTGTCGACAACCTCGACGTTCGATTTCGGACAACCGGTCGTCCCGTCCGTGCAGTCAACGGCGTCTCTTTCGAACTCGACGCCGGTGAGATCCTCGGGCTGGTCGGCGAGAGTGGCTGTGGGAAATCGGCAACGGCCCGCTCGCTCGTCCGCCTCGAAGAGCCCGGCGAGATCACCAACGGGACGATCACGTTCGACGGGACTGATCTCACCGCCGCCGACGAACGTACGCTTCGGCGGCTACGCGGCCAGGAACTGGCGACGATTTTCCAGGACCCGGCGTCCTCGCTCAACCCTGGGTTTCCCGTCGGTGAGCAGATCGACGAAGCCCTTCGGATCCGCAAGCGGCCACACCAACAGTCCCTGGTCGGCGAGCTCACGTCCCGACTGAGCCGGCGCGGACGGACGGACAGCCGGGACGCGGTTCGCCAGGCCATGCAGGCGGCGGGCATCCACCAGCCCGGCGACTGGATCGACGCCTACCCACACCAACTGAGCGACGGTCTTCGCCAGCGCGTGATGATCGCCATCGCGCTGGCACGCCGCCCGTCACTGCTTATCGCTGACGAGCCGACGACGGCTCTGGATACGACGACACAGGCCACGATCCACGAGACGCTCCGGGCGCTCAACCGCGAGTACGGCATGGGACTGCTCTTTATCACGCACGATCTGGGTGTCGTCTCGGAGCTGTGTGATCGTGTCCTCGTCATGTACGACGGATCGATCGTCGAGCGCGGCGAGACCGACGCGGTACTGACGGCACCGAGTCACCCCTACACGAAGTCCCTGCTGGATTGTATTCCACGGCGTTCGGAACCTCAGACCACACTCCCGACGATCGACGGTGACGTCCCCGAGCGGACCACTGGGCCTGCAGGCTGTCCGTTCGCCCACCGCTGTCCGTCCGTGACGGCGGCCTGCCGTGAGGAGCCACCAGAGACCGTCGCGGTCGCCGCCGGCCATACCGTCGACTGTGTGGTCCCGAGTGCCCGAGCCCCACGGACTGTCGAACGAACGGGGCAAGCGACTCCGGCGGAACAGCACGCGGCTGATGGTGAATCTGTCTCGACGGACCGACAGCCCGTCGCCAGCAACGCACGGGCGCGTCCATCGGGGGACACTGGCAGTGGCTCGGCGACCCGCGACAGCGATACCGAGAAGACGCCGGGCGAGTCCGAGCCGATCATCGCCGTCGAGGGCGTGAGCAAATCCTTCCAAACGTCGGAGACGCTCACGGATCGCCTCGTCGGGACGGCCGAGCGACGGACCGCACTCCAAGACGTCTCGCTGTCGGTGGATGCGGGGACGACGATGGGACTGATCGGCGAGAGCGGCTGTGGGAAATCGACGCTGCTCAAGCTGATCGCCGGCCTGGAGACGCCGACCGAGGGGACCGTTCGCTTACACGGCGAGGCCGTCGGCAGCGTGGACGGACGAACGATGGACCAGCGATCGGAGATCGGTGTCGTCTTCCAGAACCCACAGCGCAGCATCAACCCGAAACAGACCGTCCGGGCGGTCATCGCCGAGCCACTGTACGAGGCCGGCTGGGAGCGACAGCGACGGGACGAACGCGTCGAATCCCTGCTCGATTCGGTCGGGCTGCCGGTCGAATACGCCGAGCGACAGCCCCGACAACTCTCCGGGGGACAGATCCAGCGGGTGGCCATTGCCCGGGCACTCGCGTTGGGGCCGTCGGTCGTGTTGCTCGACGAACCCACGGCATCACTGGACGTCTCAGCCCAGGCGACGATCCTCAATCTGCTGGTCTCGCTGCAACGGGACCTCGGACTGACGTATCTCCTGGTTTCGCACGATCTGGAAGTCGTCCGCCACATGGCCGACCGCGTGGCGGTCATGTACTTCGGCCAGCTCGTCGAGACCGGCCCTGCAACGACGGTCTTCGCTGACCCCTCCCATCCCTATACGCGGACGTTACTGGACGCGATTCCGGGCATCGATGCCGGGACAGCAGCCTCACGCCCCGGGATGACACAGACACCGGACCCAGAAGCGTCCGGGTGTGCCTTTCGCCCGCGATGTCCGGCTGGAACAGACACCTGTCGGGAGAATACCCCGTCGTTCGAATCACTCGGCGCGGTCAGAACACGGTGTCACCATCCGGCTGGTCGAGGGAGCGAGGAGCCGAGAATAGCTGCTATCGAGGAGTCAAATCGACCGACTAGCGGCGAGTCATCGACAGCGAACAGCGCGAAATCGAACAGCGACGCGATTACCGACAAACGACGACAATGACGAACGGAAACGACTCACAGCCGATCAGTCGACGAACAGTGTTAGAAGGTGCCGTTGCAGGCGGGGCAATCGCCCTTACCGGCTGTCTCTCGTCGGATGGAGGCGAGGCCCAGACATTACGCATCGCCTCGACGTGGGAACCCACAATCGATCCTCTGGATGCGGGGCTGATCCTCCAGCGATTTGGCATTACTGAATCGCTGGTCGGCGTCAGCCACGACATCGAGCCCGTCCCGGAGCTTTCGACCGACTGGACGAGCGACAACTCGGCCCGTCACTGGGAGTTCTCACTGCGAGAGGGCGTCACCTTCCACGACGGGACGACGATGGACGCCGATGCAGTCGTTCGGTCACTCCGACGGGCGGTCGACTCCCCGGCGTTTGCCGACATCCCGATCGAAGCCGTTCGTGCGACCGACGATCTGACGGTGACCATCGAGACGGCGAGTCCGCTGGTCTCGTTGCCGGCCCATCTCACCCGTCCAAAGACGGCTATTCTCTCGCCGGCGGCCTACGAGGATGGAACCGTCTCTGAGCTGATCGGTACTGGGCCGCTGAAAGTCGAGTCTTGGGAGGGTTCGACGATCATCAATGCCGTTCGAAACGAGGACTACTACGGAGAGGTCCCGACTGTCGAGTCCGCCCGTTATGAGACCATCACCGACGACCAGACCCGGCGACTCAAATTAGAGAACGGAGATCTGGAGATGGCCCGAATTTTGTCGTTGAGCGACGTCGAGCCACTGAGAGAATCTGATGATATCGACGTCGAGGCCTATCAGATCCCGCGATGTCGCTTTCTCGTCTTCGATACGACGACGATGCCGTTCGACGAGATTCCCGTCCGCCAGGCTGTCAACTACGCTATCGACAAGGAAACGATCGTCGAGACCGTCCTCGAAGGCGTCGGGAAAGCGGCGGTCGGGCCGTTCCCCGCATCCGTCGAGCGCTGGCACAATCCGGACCTCGATGGCTACACGTACGATGTGGACACTGCTCGGACGCTGCTGTCGGATGCCGGCTGGACGAACGACAGCGAGGGTGACGTGCGCACACGAGACGGCACGGAACTCTCGATCGAGATCCTTGCGTACAACGAACGCCCGCGCTTGCCACTCATGGGGGAGATCCTCCAGCGCCAGCTCGGCGCGGTCGGGATCGACGTCGAGTTGTCGGTCTTCGAGTACGCGACGATGATGGAACAGACCAAACAGGACGCCTTCGATTGCTACTTGATGTCGCTGTCGATGCTGTGGTATCCTGATCCCGAGCGGCTGAGCGACATGTATCACTCCGAGCAATCGATGCTCGAACACGGATACGAAAACCAGACTGTCGATACGCTGCTCGAAGCCGCCAGAGCGACCATGGACTACGAGACCCGGAAGAAAAAATACGACGAGGTCCAGGCGATCACGCTTCGGGACGCACCCACTGCTTTGCTGACCTACTACACGAACGTCGTCGGGATGTCGGCGGGACTCGATGGCTATCGCCCCCATCCCACTGAGAGCGACTACGGGGTCGAATCCATAACGCTCTCCGAGGAGTGACCGCTGTCAGTCTCGGCGGGAACTGACCCCGACACGAACGATCGGAATATCCAATCGAACCGACTCACAGACGACACCCACACAATGGCACATACCACCGCAGAAACGTATACAATGTCCAACGGCAACACAGTCCGACCGTATTCGATAGTACTCAACAGCACTCCTCGAAGGCCAACGATGGAACATCGCGCTACAACACGCACACCTCCACCCTCGACGGAACGATGCGAGCCGACATCTCGCAAAGTCGCTTGTCGGGAGGTGTTTGCCTAATGGACTCGACACAGGACGACCCAAAAGCGTTCGTCGAACAGTACTGGAACAGGCGCGCCGAGACGTACGAAAACGATAGCCAGCATGCGATTCACAGCGAGGCCCAACACGACGCGTGGCTGTCGGTTCTGCGAGAGTGGACCGGTGAGTCAAAGCAGACCCTCGATGTCGGCTGTGATCCGGGAGTCGTCTCGTCCTCGTCGCGGGCCATTGGGACTTCGAAGAGCCCCGGGAGGAATACGAATCGATCCACGAGGGACCGAATCGATGAGTCTTCTGGAATTCGAGCACGTCGAGAAATCTTACGAGGAGGAGGACGTACTGCACGACGTCAGTTTCGCGATGGATCGCGGTGACGTCGAAGTGATCGTCGGGCCCAGCGGGGCCGGCAAGTCCACGCTATTGCGGTGTGTCAATCGCCTTACTGAGATCGACGGCGGGCGGATCGTCCTCGACGGCGATCCGATCCACGATCTCGACGTCAATGACCTCCGGCGGCGCGTCGGGATGGTGTTTCAGGATTTCAATCTCTTTGCCCACCGAACGGCGCGGGGCAACATCACCCTCGGCCTGGAGGAGGTCCTCGAGCTGGATCACGAGACGGCCGTCGAGCGCGCCGACGCCTATCTCGGTCAGGTGGGACTTTCCGATCAGGTCGATTCGTATCCCGCCGAACTCTCTGGCGGGCAGAAACAGCGCGTCGGGATCGCACGCGCGCTGGTGATGGAGCCCGAACTCATGTTGTTCGACGAGCCCACCAGCGCGCTCGATCCGGAACTCGTCGGCGAGGTACTGGACGTGATGGCCGATCTCGCCGCCGAGGGAATGACGATGCTGTCGGTCACCCACGAGATGGGCTTTGCCCGTTCGGCGGCCGACACGCTCACCGTGCTCGAAGACGGGCAAATCGTCGAGCGCGGCCGCCCGGAACAGCTGTTCGAAACGCCCGAGAACGACCGCACTGCCGAATTTCTCGGACGACTCACCGACCTCGAACAATGACTGACGGGCCAGCGGAGACGGAGGCAGATCCCGCCGCGGATCGGGGCTCTCTCGTCGAGGAGTTGCCGGCCCGCCGACGGCTCGCTTTGGGGGCGGTCGGCGTCGTCTTCTGGGGCTGGCTGTTCGTGCGCTGGGCCTATCACAACGCCGCCTTCGACGCGGCGGCCACGGGGCCCCGGACCTCGTCCGTTCGGAGGTCCCCGTCCAGGCACGCGAGGGATGGATCCCGGCCGGCCCCTTCGAGGCGGTCGCCGACGCGATCGCGAGCGTTGCCGATCCGCTTGGCCCGGCCAGCCTCCTGCTCGATTGGGTGGTCTGGCTCGCCGATCTGGCTGCGCTCGCGACGACGGCCGCTCCCGCCCTCGCCGAAGGAGCGTTCATTACGGTCTACTTGACGATCTTGTCGATCCTATTCGGGTTGGTCGTTGCGATCCCGGTCGCCGTGGCCCGCACCTACGGCGGCCTGTTCGTCCGGATGGTCGCTCTGACGTACACCGAACTCATCCGCGGGACGCCGTTGCTCGCCCAGCTGTTTTTCGTTTACTTTGCGCTTCCCCTCTCGGATGTCGCTCGCTGGGTCGGATTCACCGGGCAACCACCGATCCCACAAGCAGCGTCGGCCGTCGCCGTTGTCGGGTTCACGGTCAACTCCTCGGCCTACCAGGCTGAGTACATCCGATCGGCGCTGGAGTCGGTTGATGCCGGGCAGATGACGGCCGCGCGTGCGGTCGGCCTCTCGAAACGTGGCGCGATCCGTCACGTCGTCCTCCCACAGGGACTACGGCTCGCGATCCCGAGTTGGACAAACGAGTTCGTCTACCTCGTCAAGTACTCCTCGCTCGCGGCGTTCATCACCGTCCCGGACCTGTTCCAGCGTGCGCGGGACATCGCCTCAGAAACCTTCCAATACACTGGTATATATGTTGTCGTCGGTCTGTTCTATCTCGCGCTCGTGTTGACGACCGCGCTGGCGATGTCCCGGTTCGAAACCACGGTTTCGATCCCGGGACTCGGCCAGTCGACTGGGCGTAACTGATCGCTCGGCTCGCGTCAGGCTGCCGTCGCGTTGTAGACGACCTGCACGGATGCCGTGACGTCGACCGGCCCGCTCTCGATGGCCGTCGATGCAGCGACGTCCCCGGATGCTGTCGTCGTCATCGCTTCTTCGACGCGGTATGGGCGGACGTGTACGTCGTCTGCACTGATCGAAGCCGCCCCTTCGATCGTCAGGTCGGCGCTCTCGGCGAGGGTCTCGGCCTCGCTCCGGGCCCGCTCCATCGCGCTCTCTAAGGCGTCTTGGCGGAGTTCGTATCGACGCTGCTCTGAGACGGTAAACGAGACCCCTCGGACCCGGTTGGCACCGCTGTCCACGACGCCGTCGACTACCGCACCCACACGGGCGGGGTCTTCGAGCGTGATTTGGAAGGTGTGGACGGCTCGATACTCGACTGTGGCCGTCGTTTCGGCTCGGTCTCGCACTTCGTCGATATCGTAGCGTGCGGTTTCGATGTTGTCGTCGCTGATTCCGAGTTCCTCGAGCGTCGCTCGGAGTGCGGTGACGTTTTCGGCAACCTGGTTCCGGGCGGTCGTGGCATCGGCCGCCGTCGCAACCACACCGACATGGAGGCGCGCTCGATCGGCTTCGGCCGAAACGTCACCCGAGGCGCCGACTTCGATCTGTCGATCCGGTTGCTCGGTCTGTGCGACTGGCGAGACAGCTGTCGCCACGCCGACCGCCGCAAGGAGCATCACGGCGACGGTCGCGACCACGAGGAGTGATTTGTTGGTGTGCATCGATCCACACTTCGATCGGCGCCTACATACGCCTATCTTACGCTCAAACGGCTGTTTGAGTCATGCAGCCGTCTCGGTCGGTACGTGTCTGATTTCGGTTGCCACGTCGTCTTCGAGGAGCGTATCCAGTCGCTCGTCGATCCGGGCGGCAAGATCCGGCGGGGGGTCCGTCGGTGGACTCCCGACAGTGACGACGACCCGCTGTGGTTGCTGGAAGAACAGACCGCTCGATCGTTCGATCGAGATGTCCTGAACGGACGCCTCTGGTGTCTGGGTGACGATATCGGCGACTGCCTCGTCGATCTGCCCATCGACGGTTGCTCTCGTGTACGTATCGTAGGTGACACCTCCGAGGAACACCGACAGGACGGCGATGGCGACCGCAAGTGTCAGCACGCGCTTGAGTGTCCTCGCGCGGGCCTCATCCTCCCGGAACCAGTGGGTCGGCCGATATCCGAGATACCACAGCACTGCGAGAGCAGCTAGGTTGATCGAGAGGACGTTCACCAGCGTGAGCACGCCCGCCCCGAGGCTGACCGTCGGCAACCCCCAGGCGATTCCGATACCGACCGTTGCTGCGGGCGGAATCAACGCAACGGCGATCATGACCCCGACGAGGGCCGTCGAGACGCCCGTCGAGAGGCTCACCACGCCCGCAACACCGGCACCCAGCGCGACTACCAGCGAGAGGAAATCCGGCAGCAACCGCTCGCGGATCGCCGGGGTCGCCGTCACGTCGAATCCAGGTGGAATCAGGTAGAGGTTACGCACCAGAAAGGCGAAGACAGCAGCGCTGAGCACTGCCAGTCCCAGACCGGCGATCTGCAACCCGACCCCGCGTCGAAACAGTTCGTCGTCGTCGACGACGGTCCCGACGCTTGCAGCCATCGCCGGGCCGATCAACGGCGCGATCACCATCGAGCCGACGATCACCGCCGGCGAATCCAGCAGGAGGCCCGCGGTGGCGATCACCGCCGAGACGACCGTCAAGATGGCGTAACTCCAGGTCGCCGGCGCAAGATCACGGGCTTTCGAGGTGAGTTCCTCCCGTGCGATCCGTTCCTCGCTCTTTTCCTCGGCGTAGCGATCCTGTAATTCCTCGAATCGCCGCGAAATAACGGTGTTGGCTTCGACGACGACTGTTTGGGCCTGTTCGTCGATGCCGGCCTCACGGAGCTGTTCGAGGACGGGTTCGACGGCGTTCCTCGGCAACGGGATGTACGCGATGGCCGTATACTCCCGGCCGCTGGTCTCGTCGGTCAGGACGTACTCGACATCCTCCTCTAGGGCCTCCTCGATGGCTTCGCGCTTGCCCGCCGGGATCGTCACCTGGACGAGGCGCACACCGGTTCCGTCGGCCGGTGTGACTATATATCTGTGGTTGCTCGGAGTGAGCGGCCAGCCGGCTCTGTGCCCCGAGCCACCAGCTATTCCGGGCTCGTGACTGGACTCATCGCTCCTCGCGGATGTCTCGTCTGGCGACCCGTTCGGCCTCGTCGCGGCTCATCGTCTCCCGATGGCCGTGCTTGGACCGGGCGATCCAAAACAGCGTCAGTGGGACGCCGATCACGAGCAATCCAGGCACTACGACGAGTAGCACGCCGGCAACCATTATCCGAGGAAGACGTCGACGATATCACTCGTCCCCGCAGTGCTGTCGCGGTACAGTTCCGAGTACCCGCAGTTGGTACAGGAGACAACCGTGAAGCTGTTCGTCTGGATATCGAACAGCTTACTCAACCCGCCGCCAGTCGTCGCAATTTCGCCGACTTCGGTTCCTTCGTGTCCACACTTCGGACAGCCGCGTTCGTCGTTCGTTGCAGGGACCATATCAGCACACTGTCGTTCGCTCTCGTATAAACGCTTCTCCTGGCGACGGAAACCGAGGTGTCTTTCCTCCCCGAGTCCCGACGTGTGGTATGTTCGAGACGCGGCCGGATCGGGATGCCGAGGTCGTCCTCGTGGGACGATCGAACGTCGGGAAGTCGACGCTGATGCGCGAACTCACCGGTCACACCTTCGACACGGGCCAGCGACCCGGTGTCACGCAAAGTCCCAACCACTACGACTGGACTAGCGAGGACTTCGTTATTTCGGACCTCCCTGGCTTTGGGTACATGGAAGGCGTGCCCGATGACGTCCGCGAGCAGATCAAGACCGACGTGGTACGCTACGTCGAGCAACACGCCGACAACATCCTCGTGGGCGTGCTCGTCGTCGATGGCAAGAGCGTCATCGACATCATCGACCGCCACTCCGGCCCCGAGGAGATTCCCCACGATGTCGAACTGTTTCACTTCCTCCGGGAGGTCGGAATCCCGACCGTCGTCGCCGTCAACAAGATGGACAAGGTCGACGACCGTGAGGCGCGCCTGAATGCCCTCTGTGACCGCCTTGGCCTGCACCCGCCCTGGAAGCAATGGCAACATACTATCGCTCCGATCACCGCCAAACGTGGCTCGATCGATGCACTGACCGAGGCCGTCCGCCACCACCTCCACGAAGCCGAACGCGACGATCTGTTCAAGTTCTTCTGAAACGACCTTTTTACGTCGGTGGGTCCGCGATGCGAACCCACCTCGCAAAAAGCTCGGCCAAAAACATCCGAGCGCCTGCGGCGCTCGGCGAAACGCGCCGCGGGGCGGCGCGTATGCTCTTCGGCGAAAGTTCTCTGATTCACTCCGCCGCTTTCGGCCCGTCCTCAGCGGCCGGCAAATCCCGCGTCGCGACAATGTCGACGCCAGTGTCACAGACGTTCGCGACGATCACGTCGCCGAGTTGGATCGGGGCGTCAACCTCGACGGCCGCGATTTCGACCATCGCGTCCTCTAATTTCGGCTTGGGCATCGGTTCGGCGGATTTGACTGGCACACGCGGGAGGACGCCACCGCTGACCCGGGCGGTCGTCGGCAAGATTCGGGTCGGATTCCGATACTCCTCTTTGGCGTAATCGGCCCCTCTAGGGCAGGTGTTGCCATCGATCGACTGGATCTCGCCGTCCTCGACTCCAATGGAGACGTCACAGCCGACCGGGCAGGCGATACAGGTGATCTCGACGGTTTCAGAGCTCATCTAGATCTCCTCCTTCGGGACGACGTCGACTGTGAGACGATTCTCCGGGAGGTCCTCGAGCGCGTCGGTATCGAGATCGACCGTGATCATCTCTCCGGGTTCGGCACGACGCTCGAATTCCCGGGCCAGTTGCTCGTCGCCACTCTCGACGGTGATGAAGACCTCGTCCATCGGCGCGTAGACCCGCAAATAGAGTGGGAGTTCCTCGCGCTCGTCGTCGACCTTGCTGATCCGTTCGGGGACGACGTAGCTCACCGCGCCCGTGGATTCGATCTCGATTGGCTCCTCGCGGACCTCGATGTCACCCTGAAGCTGCTTGGCGACCGATCGTCCGGCGATCATACTCTCCTCGGTCACCCAGTCGACCAGATCGTGGACGTGCAGGACGTTCCCGCAGGCGTAGATATCATCGACGCTGGTCTCGCGGCCGTCGTCGACGACTGGACCGCCAGTGACGGGGTGCATGTCCACGCCAGCACCCTCCGAGAGCTCGTTCTCGGGGATCAGACCGACCGACAGCAATACGGTATTACACTCGATGTCGTACTCGGTGCCGTCGATTGGCTCGAAGTCGTCGTCGACTTCCTGGACGGTGACGCCTTCGACCCGTTCGTCGCCGTAGATCTCGGTGATGGTCTGTTGAGTCCGCAGTGGAATGTCGAAGTCTTCGAGACACTGGACGACGTTGCGCGTCAGCCCGCCGGTGTAGGGCAGGATCTCCAGGACGGCCTCGACGTCGGCTCCCTCAAGGTACATCCGCCGGGCCATGATGAGGCCGATGTCACCCGAGCCGAGGATGACCGCCTTCTCGCCGGGCATCTTCCCCTCCATGTTGATGTAGCGCTGGGCGGTCCCGGCGCTGAAGACGCCGGCCGGACGGTCCCCCGGAATATCGAGCGCCTCCCGGGTTCGTTCGCGACAACCCATCGCCAGCACGACGGCCTCGGCGTCGATCTCGGTCAGGCCGTCGGCCTCGCTGACGGCGTAGACGGTCTTCTCGTCGGTCACCTCCTGGACCATCGTGTTCAGCCGGATGTCGACGCCGCGCTCGGCGACGTTCTCGATGAACGCCTGGGCGTATTCGGGCCCGGTCAACTCCTCGTCGAAGTAGTGCAACCCGAAGCCATTGTGGATGCACTGCTGGAGGATGCCACCGAGTTCGAAGTCCCGTTCGAGGATCACGATGTCGTCGACCCCGTGATCGTAGGCTTCCTGGGCGGCCGCCAGGCCAGCCGGCCCACCGCCGACGACCACGAGATCGTGTTCCTCACGTCGGATCGCACGTTCGGCCGCGGCGGCCGACTGGGTTGATTCGATGGCCTCGGCCTCGGTTTCAGTCATCCGCGCTCACCTCCTCGCCGCTCTCGGCCAGCAGTAGTTCTTTGGTCTCGCCGATCAGCAGTTCCGAGCCGTCGTCTTCGAGTTTGATCTCGGTTTCCTCGACGCCGCGTTCCTCGGCGAGGATCTCGACGACACGGGGTTGACAGAAGCCACCCTGACAGCGCCCGGCCCCGGGCCGGACCCGTCGCTTGACGGCGTTGATCGTTCGCGCACCGACCGGTTCGTTGATCGCATCCCGGATTTCGCCCTCCGTCACCGACTCACACCGACAGATGATCTGTCCGTACGCGGGGTCCTCTTCGATCAAGGCCGCGTGTTCGGCATGACTCATGTGCCTGACTTTCGGTGGCCCCGAATAGTGGGGATCGAAGGTCGGGTCTTCTGTGAGGTCGCCACGGAGGTCTCCAACGAGGTCCGCGACGTATTCAGCGATCGCCGGCGCAGAGGCTAGTCCCGGCGACTGGATGCCGGCGGCGTTGATGAAGCCGGGGTCCTCGCGTTCGATCTGAATCCGGAAGTCGCCGGTTTCCTTGATCGCCGGGCGCAGGCCCGCAAACTCCCGGATGACGTCGTCTTTCGAGAGGTCGGGGACGGTCTTTTGGGCGCCCGACAGAACCTCGTCTAAGCCCTCGCGAGTCGTAGCTTTGTCCGTCGGCTCCGTGACCTCCTCGGCGTTGGGGCCGATCATCACGTTGCCCTCGTCGGTCGGCGTGACGACGATGCCTTTGCTGACTTCCGAGGGGACGGGGAAGACCGTCCGCTGGACGTCGACGTCCATCTTCTTGTCGTAGAGATAGTACTCGCCCCGCCGTGGGGTTATTTCGAAGTCATCGACGCCGACCATCGCCGAGACTCGATCGGCGTACAGCCCTGCGGCGTTGATCACGACGTCGGCCTCGATGTCGCCGTTGACTGTCTCGACGCGGAAGGTGTCGCCAGTCTCCGTGACGTCGGTCACTTCGGCGTTCAGTTCGACTGTTGTGCCGTTCTGGACGGCGTTGTTGGCGAAGGCGGCCGTGAGTTCGAAGGGGTTGACGATACCCGCCGTGGGTGCCCACAGCGCGGCGATGGCGTCGTCGTGCAGCGTCGGCTCCAACTCGTGGAGTTGCTCGCCCTCGACGATTTCGAGGTCTTCGATGCCGTTGTCCCGGCCCTTTTGTAGCAGTGACTGGAGTTTCGGCCGTTCGGATTCCTCGGTGGCGACGACGAGTGCGCCGCGCCACTCGATTGGCACGTCGAGTTCGTGTTGAATCCGCTCGTGATACAGCTCGTTTCCCCTGACGTTGAGTCGGCCCTTCAACTTCTCCGGGTCCGCGTTGAACCCGGCGTGCAACAGTGCCGTATTTGCTTTGCTCGTGCCGGTACAGACATCCGGGGCAGCTTCGAGCAACACGACGTCGACCGTATACTGGGATAGCTCACGGGCGATGGCCGTCCCGATGACGCCACCACCGATGACTACCACGTCCGTTGCTGCGTGCATAGTGAATCTCTTGGCCCGATCGGTTACGTGTCTGCCTCCGGTCCGGGCGGTGACCGGTGTGTGATCTCCGGTCTAGAATTCGTCGCGACGCTATTTATTCGTTGGCAGGATTATCCGGTTCTCGGGACCATCCGACTCTCTCGTCGGATCGCCCACGGGGACGCCCGCCCGATCGGATAGTGCCCGTCCGATCTTGTCGTGGTCGCTGTCCCGTCGACGACCGCTCGATATACACGCAACTGGATGATGGCGACCGCAACTCCAGAACACGCAGGCGGCTCAGTTAGGCGACGTTGAATCCCTTCTCACGGAGGAAATCCTCGACGCGCCCGGTGTGGTTGCCCTGGAGTTCGATCTGGTCGTCCTCGATAGTTCCCCCACAGGCGAACTTGGACTTGAGATCCGAGGACAGACTGTCCATGTCGACGTCGTTGGGATCGAACCCTTCGATGATCGTTACCTCTTTCCCGTAACGGCGCTCGTCGATGCGGATGTTGATTTCCTGGGATTCTTTGGCGACGTCTTCGCAGACGCAAAGTTCCTCAGGAAGCCCACACGTCGAGCAGACTTCCGACATTACAGTCCGGAGTTGGGAAGCTTCATATTAAACACTGTCGGGACGTACCACGGTGCTGGGCAGACGTCACCGACGCCACTCGATTGCTGGTCGTCGAGATCGGTGGGGCTGACGGCCGATGGCGCACGTCACCGATCCAGCCAACACTGTCTCACTCAGTGACGATATCGTCGACCAGTTCGACTGCTTCCTCGGCCAGCGCGTCGTCGATCTCGCCACCGTACCGGACCCGCTCACGGAGCGCTGCGACACGGCGGACGCGTTCGCTCGCGTCGATGGCCGTCAGATACGCCCGAACGGTTTCCCCGGTCCGTCGCTCGCGGTACTCGCGTGCCAGCACGTACTCCAGACGCTCGAAGGCGCGTTCGACGTCCGTTGTGGGATCGGTCCGCGGTTGAAAGCGGAGCCACAGCGCCCGGTAGGCGCGCTGTGTCACGCTACTCCGCCGGGCCATCCCCGCGACGCCGATCACGGCGAGTGCGCCAAGCGCCGTCTGTTCGGCGGTGGGTATCTCAAACGGTATGCCGGCCGTCTCGTCGTCATCGTCGCTACCGTCCCGTGGGGCCGTCTGCGTCTGTCCGCCAGTGTCGACCGTCACGGTATTCCCCCGTCCCGGGCCGCCTGGCGGCGTTGGAATGTCGAAATCGGGCGGGAGATTCGATTCAGTGCCGTTTTGCTCGATCGGTGTTGGCGTCGGTGTCGGCGTGGGCGTCCACTCGCCGTCGTCGCTGCCCGCCGTATCGACGTTCGAGGCGTTGTTCTGGCGTGCTGTCTCGAGCGTCCCCTGCTCTGCCTCCTCGCGTGGGGCTGCCGGCGTCGGGTCGAAACGAACCCAGCCGACATCCGGGACGTACATCTCGGTCCATGCATGGGCGTTCTGGCCCCGGACGACCCACTCGTTTTGCTCGACGCGCTGGCCCGAGGTGTACCCCACGACCATTCTGGCGGGGATGCCTTGACTGCGGAGCATGACAGTCATCGTCGTCGCGTAGTAGGTACAGTAGCCTCGTTCCATCTCGAAGAGGAACGCGTCGGCGATCG
This sequence comes from Halorhabdus sp. CUG00001, assembly GCF_009797925.1. Classification (NCBI taxonomy): domain Archaea; kingdom Methanobacteriati; phylum Methanobacteriota; class Halobacteria; order Halobacteriales; family Haloarculaceae; genus Halorhabdus; species Halorhabdus sp. CUG00001. The sequence goes on along the minus strand of NZ_VOLB01000001.1, from coordinate 1,622,368 downwards.
AGCCGGATGGCTTCGAGACGTTCAGCGAGTATGCCCGGTTGCGTTCGAGCCACTGCTCGATCACGCGGGCCGTATCGTAGGGATTGTCAGCGTTTCCAGTGAGTCGGTCCGTCCGATCGACGACTCGCTCCGGGGTACTATCGGGCAACTGCAAGTACATCTCCTCGACGGTCTGTGGGTACGATCGGCCAGCGGTCCGGAGTTCACGGAGGGTTGCGACCGGTATCGCACTCTCGACCCGGTAGGTTTCGTTGGCTGTGAGTGCTCGCTCGGGCTGGAGACCACCCAGACGCGTCACGCGGGCCGCGGATGCGGCCGGCCCATCGACGGCCGTTGGCCGCCAGACAGCCGGCATCGCTCGTGTCTGGCTCACCACCGTATACGTCTGGGAAACACTTCGATTCCGGCCCGGAACGTCGCTGAGACGGCGATCGAGCGGCCCCGTGTTCCCACGTCTGACCCAGCCATCGCCCGTATACACGTTGAACGCATTGACCCGCCAGTACTCTGGGCTGTCACCCTCGACTCGAAAGCGGACCTTGGGTGACAGCTCCAGGCTGCCGGCGATCGACAGCGAGTTGTCGACGTTCAGGAGGTTCCCTTCGAGGGTGCCCGCGCTCGCGTCTCCGCCACCGGCAGGGCTCTGGAGACCGGTATCCGGCGAGAACGTGTAGGCCAGCCCTGTCGGAACGACGGTGACTGTGGCCGACACGATGATCGCCAGTGCGATGACGGTCCCAACGACATCTGCGTCCCCGACGCTACCGCCGAATCGATCGAGGTCACCGAGACCGACCAGTGCAACGACGCCGACGACACCAAGCAGCGTGAGTGTCGGTGCAGCGTCGCCAGTCAGGACGAAAAACGTGAGTGTTCCGCCGCCGACGACCGCACTCGCGACGTAGCGTCGGCGGACGGCGAGATACCACGTGAGAAACACGGGCGCAGGCGTCACGGCGAGGACCCAGGCTTCGAGGTTGACGATTCCCAGCACGGACTGGCCGGTCAGTAGCGCTATCGTGTAGCGGACGTGGGGCCACGGGTCGAGTGAACCGGTGCCAAGCTGGGTGAGATACCAGCCCATCCCGACCGAAAACAGGCCAACCGCGAGCCCGACTGCGTGTCTGAGACGAAGATACCTGGCCAATAGTGTCGCCCCACCAAGTGCTAGCACGACACTCACCAGAACCGTCCCGGGATCGCTGATCACGTCGATCACGTGATAGAGCACGCCGACGAACGAACTGATGACGACGAGTCCAGCAGCGAGGGCGATCAGTCGAACTGGGGAACGGCCCGCTCGATCGGCGATCCTCACGTCGTCGTCACCTCCCTTTGCGCTGCCTGACTGTGACGATTCCCTAGTGGCGTTCCGCTCAGCGCTTTCCCGCGTAACTGTCCATACGACACCGAGTGGCCCTCGAAGCCGACGCGGACGCCACGCTGCTTTCCGGCGATCTGTACGTCCGCCTGCGTCCAGGCAGTCTCCGGCACGGCACCCGAATCGACCTGGGCCAGCGTGGCGAGCACTCGCTCACGATGGCGTGGACCTCGACTCGGCTGAAGCCGATCGCCGGGCAGTGTGAGCCCGACTTCCAGGCCAGCCTCGAGCAGGAAGACGGCGACGCTGGCAGCTGCGCTCGCCGTCTCGTCTATCGTCGAGTCCGTCCCACTGACTGCGATTTCGACAGTGCCCGCCGTCTCTTGGCCGGCATATTCAGTGACGACGAACTCCGGGAGCCGCTTGGCACTTGCCTTCCAGGCGATGTCCCTGAGTGGATCGCCGGGGACGTACTCCCGGAGGTGGTCGATCTCCTGACGTTCCGGCGTCCGGGCCCGGTCGATAATCTCCGTCAGGGCCGTCGAACTGGCGACGTCGTGGAGCGTCGGGTACACCAGCAGTGATGTCTCGTCTCCGCGTTCGTACGTTTCGCTGAGTAGTCCGAACGGATCACGGACGCGCACGGTCGCTGGCCCGATCTGGTAGTGACCGCGGCAAGTGAGCCCCAGTTGGTACGGTGTCTCGACGGGGATCACTCCGGTCGTGTCGGTGTCGGTTGCCGTGAGTCCATCCGGGAGGGTATCGGTTACGTGGACGAGTGTGCCTCGTGATCCGGTAACCTGGAGTGAGACTGCCCGCTGGTCGCCGGGAAAGCCAGCGCGTGGGTTCGAGCGCTCGACGCTCGGTGGGCCAGCGAGGCGAAGCTGGACGGCCCCGACGCCGATCGCGATCAGTGCCGTGACGGCAATCGCGTTCAGCGACCGGCTGCCAAACGCCCACCCCATGCCGACGGCAACGATCGCCACGCAGACTGCCGCCACGCCGCGTCGCGTCAGCTGCATCGCTCACTCGACGGCTACTGCGTCGAGTGTTTCCTCGAGCAATACCGTAGAGCCAGTGTCCTCGAAGCCGGTCTTGATGCGGTGGGGGAACACGACCTCGATCTCCGTTTGGACGTCGTCCGGGATGACGTAATCCCGCCCTTCGAGGACAGCCCGGCCTTGCGCGGCCCGGAGCAACAGGAGCGATGCCCGGGGACTCGCGCCGAGATCGGCGTGTTCGCGTGTGTACCGAGACAGCCGTGTAATGTAGTCCCGAACGGGCTTCTCGACGGTCACGTTCGCTGTTACCTCCCGGGCGCGTTCGAGGTCTTCGAGCGTCGCGACCGGTTCGAGGTCTTCGATCGGATGATCGCCGACGACCTGTTCGAGCATCGCACTCTCCTCGGCCTCGTCAGGATACCCCAACTCGAGTTTCTTCGTGAACCGGTCGAGCTCGGCCATCGGGAGGTCGTAGGTACGGTCGCGCTCGACGGTGTTTTGGGTCGCAATGACGGTAAACGGCTGGGGGACTGCGTGGGTCTCGCCGTCGGCGGTGACTTGACCTTCCTCCATGGCTTCAAGCAGCGCGGACTGGGTTTTCGGGGGCGCGCGATTGATTTCGTCACCCAGAACGACGTTGGCAAAGATCGGCCCCGGCCGGAACTCGAAAGCCTGGGTCTGCTGGTTGTAGACGCTTGCGCCCGTCACGTCGGCGGGCAGTAGATCCGGTGTGAACTGGACGCGCTTGAACGAACTGTCGAACGAGGCGGCGATCGATCGCGAGAGCATTGTTTTGCCCACGCCAGGGACGTCCTCGAGCAGGACGTGTCCGCCGGCGAACATGGCTGTGAGGATATGCTCGATGACGCCCGGGTGGCCGACGATGACGTCCTCGACGCTCTCGACGACGCGTCTCGCAGTCTCGCCCACCGCTTCGACGTCGCGATCTCGTTGTCGACCGGCGGCCGCGGGTTCTGAATCCGTCATCGCCCACCCTGTCGCCTGCCCACCGTGCACTTGTCTCGATACGACTGCTTGTGGCCGCCTGACTGGACAGCCCCTTCACTGGTATCGCAGGCCGCCCTTGCCGACGGCGTGATCGATTGCCGACCGTGGACGTGTCCCATGGGTACGTACACCACTTTAGGGGGGTGCCGTACTTGTGGGTCACGGTCGGGGGGATCTGGGTTCGGGCTGCTCGCTGAACTCCCCCAGCTAATCGACCGGCAAGGGCATTTTCCGGCTCGAGTCACTCGATTGGCGATGCCATCGCCCGTCGTCTTGGCGGCCAATCGACTGTTGAGACGGTCGACCGGCCTCCCGACCACTCGATCGAGACCTGATGGGTACCACTACGGATCGACGACGACCACAGGCCGGGTACGCACTGGCTTGGTGGCCAAAGCGCCGGAGCGTATTTCTCGCTGGCTGGTGACGTTGTATGCGTGACTGTCCTCGATACCCTCGACGACTTCGCCCGCCGCGACTGGGCGGCCTACGACGGCGACGGCATCGTCCGTATTGCCCTGATCGGGGCCGGCTGGTTCACCCGTGAGTGGGCCTTGCCCGGCTTCGAGCGGGCCGCCCACACCGACCCGACGGTCGTCGTCGATACGCGCCCCGAGCGGGCCGATCGCCTCGCCGACGAGTACGGATTGACGTCGCTCACACCCGAGCAGTTCCACGACGGCACGGCCCGGGCCGAGTACGACGCGGTGTACGTCTGTACGCCCAACGCCACCCACTTGGCATACGTCGAACGAGCGGCGGGCTTCGGGAAAGACATCCTCTGTGAGAAACCGATGGAAGCGAACCGCGACCGGGCGGCCCCACTCGTCGAGACTGCCGCGGCGGCCGGCGTGACGCTGATGATCGGCTACCGGATGCACACCGATCCCGTCGTCCGGCGTGCCAGAGAGCTGATCGACGGGGGCGCGATCGGCGAGGTCGTCCAGATCCACGGAAACATGTCCCAGCGGATGCTCGCCGAACTTGAGGGCGACCCGGCCGACCAGTGGCGACTCGATCCCGACCTGGCTGGCGGCGGCGCGATGATGGACATCGGTATCTACCCGCTGAACACGACGCGATTCCTGCTTTCGGCCGACCCAGTTCGTGTTTCAGCCTCGACTGCCGCCGTCCACGACGCCTTCGATGCCGTCGAGGAACAGGTCGCCGTCCGGGCGACCTTCGAGGGCGAGGTGCCCGTCGTCTTTACTGCCAGCCACGCCGCCTACCACGACAGTTTCCTCCGGGTCACGGGAACGGAGGGTGTGATCGTCCTCGATCCGGCCTTCTTCGAGCGGGAGGACCGCGATATGGCGGTTCGGATCGACGGCGAGGGAGTCGACGTCGACGTCACCAACGTCCACCAACTCGAAGAAGAATTCGCGTACTTCGCGGACTGTTTGCTATCCGGGCGTGAGCCGTACCCCGACGGCGAGCACGGTCTCGTCGATATGCGGGCGATCGAGGCGATCTACGAGTCGGCCCAGACGGGCGAAACGGTCAGAATCGAGAACGCCGTGGTTTGATTGACGGGCAAGTCACCTGTCGGTCGAGGTATGTCTCGTTCATCCTCCCTCATTGTTTCTCCCCGTCTTTCGAGGCATCTCGTTTATCCGATTGCCGATTCTTGTGGAGTGTTATACCGATAGATTGTCCGTGGGTGAGTTCGGCTTCGAGCGATTCGTGTTCCAAGCGAAGGAGTATCACATCGTCCCCAGCATCGACCACCGTCGCACGGGTCCGGGTTCCAGTCACTTCGTTCTCGATCCGATCCAGGCGGTCGATAATTTTATCCAATGACGGAGGATCTTGGGTCGAACTCTCCATTTCAGGCTCTTCGATAGGTTCAGCCATACTGTCAGAACCGTCTGATTCGTCCTCGGCTACCGAATCCGACGGTTCTCCGTCCGTGATAGCAGTGTCGTCGGTTGCGTTCGTGTCGCTTTCGAACGATTGCTGGGCCTCTGTCAGCGCACCACCGATTCTTCCGTCCTCCGTGAGCCGTTCCATGTCAATCCCTTCCGCTTCAAGGTCGATATCGTCGTGACGATCGACGGTCGGCAACGGAACGTCGGCGTTGTCGAACGATCGTCCGATGTTCGATCCGTTGTCCCGGTACAATCTGGATCGGACGCGTCTCCGGGTGGCATCCGTAACCCACGGCGGCCCGGTCCATTCGTCCTTATCGTATAGCGTATACTGCTTACGGTCGTCTGTCGCCCAGACGAAACTATCGTACTTGTCCTTGTATCGGTCGGCACTGTGGCCGCGTTGGTGGGTAACGACGACGTGGATCGGTGCGAAATCCTCGACGACCGCATCGATCGTTTCTTCGCTCGGATGATTGCTTAGCTCGTAGGCGTCGACGGTGCAGACAGCCGACCGTTCCGGTTCGAATGCACCGCTGGTCACCTGTACGAGCGTCGCGCCCTCGTCGTCCTCGATGGCCTCGAACAGTCGCTCGCTGCTTCCGGAAACGGGAACCTCCGGCCCAGCAATCGTAACTCGCCCTGGTCCGAGGACCGCTTCGGTGTCCTCGAAGGTCGGCACGGATTCGACAGCCGGATGGTCGTACCCCAAGGCGTCCCAGAGCGTCCCAACGCGGCCGGTAACCGTGACAGGAATAGCCGTCTCGGTGGTGTCTCCGATGTGCGATAAGAGATATGCGAGGTGGACCCCGTTCGATCCACTGGCTGTGGTTAGCACTGTGGATCCAGCAGTCGATCGTTCGACGATAGCCCTAACCGCGCTGGTCAACTGGTCCCGGAAGGTCGAATTCGTCGCTGCCGTGAGGAACACTGCGTCGACGGGCAGATCGGTCTGGATTCCTGGATAGCCGGCTGCCCTGCGCCTGGTGAAATCGCCCGTCGCGAGTAGGTGGTACCGGTCGTTCCCGTCGGAAAACTGGACGACGAACCCGCTGGCACCTGGCGCATGCCCGGCTGGTACCGGATGGAGACGGATGTCGCTCGTGATCCTCGTCCAATCCGTGATCGGCTCGAGGGCCTCCCGAACGTCGTCTGGGGCCCCGATATCGGCGTGTTCGGCCTCGGTGTCAAGCCGCGTCGTGATTGCCCGTGCAGTTTCTGGCGTGGCATAGATCGACGCTCCGTCACGGAGATTCGATCCCAGCGTCCGATAGTGGTCGAGATGAGCGTGCGTCAAACAGATTGCAGAGAGGTACTCGTCTTCGGCGAGGATGTCGTCTACGTCGACATTGTCACCAGCATCCACGAGGATACACGTTCTCTGATCGTGGATCTTATCGTAGAACCTGAGAAGGAATGATTCCCGACCGTTGTTTGGATTCGCGTGTTGATAGTTGACCTGCATTGGTTAGTCAAAGACAATTTCGAGACGGTAGGACGATATACCTTGTGCTCAGCCCGGTTGGGAAACTGTCTTCGTACAGATCAACGATGAGCTGGATGAACTGGTGAGCGTTGTGTGCCGTCACTCCTCCTAGCCTCGGGGACGAGCACAACCGTTAGGATCTCCCAATGCAAAACGAGGGCGTGGACGACGTTCTCGACTGGCTCCGAAGTCGGCCCTACTACGAGGGACAGATCGCCGACGAGCGGACGCTCCCGGGACGCGAGGCGGTCTACGGCGATCTCGCGGTCCCCGATCGCCTCGCCTCGACCCTGGAAGGGGCGGGGATCGAGGATTTCTACCGTCACCAGACCGAGGCGATCGAAGCGGTCCGGGCAGGTGAGAACGTCGTTCTGGCGTCGCCGACCGCAAGCGGCAAGAGCCTCGCTTACACCGTCCCGGCCTTCGAGCGGGCGATGGACCGCACGGCGACGACGCTGTACATCGCCCCGCAGGTTGCGCTGATCAACGATCAGGCCGAGACACTCTCGGAGCTGGCTCACGGCCTGGGCTTTGGCTCGCGCGTGACCGTCGATCGCTATACGGGACACCTCTCTCGTTCGGAGAAAGAGACCGTTCGCGAGCGCCAGCCCACGGTCTTGCTGACGACGCCGGACATGCTCCACTACGGGATCATGCCCCACGCCCATCGTCTCTGGGAGTGGTTCTTCCAGCGTCTGGAGACGATCGTCATCGACGAAGTACACGCCTATCGGGGCGTCTTCGGCAGTCACGTCTCGCTGGTCATGCGGCGGCTCAACAGGCTCGCGGAACGATTCGACGCCGACCCGCAGTACGTCTGCTGTTCGGCGACGATCGGCAATCCGGTCGATCACGCCGCGACCGTGACGAACCAGCCGGCAGCGTCGTATCGGCTCATCGACGACGACGACAGCGCGACCGGCCCACGCCACTGGCTGGTCTGGAATCCACCCGAGAAACGCGGCGGTGGCGGCCAGGGGCGACGCAAGTCCCAGCACGTCGAGACCAAGCGGCTGTTCGCCGATCTCGTCCAGCGCGGCCTTCAGACGGCCGTGTTCACCGGCTCCCGGCAGGTCGCCGAACGCTACGCCACCGAGAGTGCCGACGCACTCCGGGAACGCGGCGAGGGAAAACTGGCGACGGAGATCGCCGCCTACCAGGCCGCACTGACCGACGACCGGCGACGCGAACTGGAGACGGGGCTGCACGACGGTTCGATCCGTGGCGTCTGGAGCACGAACGCCCTGGAGCTGGGCGTCGACGTCGGTGGCCTCGATGCTGTCTTACTGGATGGGTATCCGGGAACGCGCATGGAGACCTTCCAGCGAGCGGGACGGGCGGGGCGTGGCGACGATCCCGCACTGGTCGCACTCGTGACCGGTGAGGATCAACTCGACCAGTACGTCGCCCGCCACCCCGAGGCGCTGTTCGATCGCGACCCCGAGCAAGCGCTCACCAACCCCGACAACGAGCAGATTCTCCCCGATCACGTCCGGTCGGCCGCCCGCGAGAACTGGCTCTCGCCGGGCGACGATCGACACTTCGGGACGTCGTTCCCGGACGTGGTGGCCGATCTGGAGAGCGCGGGCGATCTCGAACGCCGAGCGACCGAGGCGGGGACACGCTGGCTCTACGACGGCGGGGCCAGTCCCCAACACGAGACGAGTCTCCGGACGGCCGACGACCGGGAGATCCGCCTGCGCGAGCGTGGGGCAGACGACGTGATCGCCACACTTCCGTTCGGCGACGCGTTGCGGGACGCCCATCCGGGGGCGATCTACCACCACCAGGGGACCTCCTACGAGGTCGTGGATCTGGACCTGGATCACGACGTGGCAACCTTGTCCCGGACGTACGCCAACCAGTACACGCGCGTGCGCCACGAGAAGACGATCACCGTCGAGGAAGACCTGCAGGAGAAACCGTTCCCGGGGCGTCCAGACGTCCCGGTCCGGTTTGCGGACGTGACCATGCGCAAGCAGATTACCGGATTCGAACGCCACGACGCCAGCAGCGGCGAGGTCATCGGGCGCGAACCGCTCTCCGTGCCCGAGACGACCCTCCGGACGCGAGCGCTGTACTACGCCCTGCCCCCCGACTTGGAACAGACATTGCGAGCGAACGGTGACTTCCCTGGCGGGATCCACGCCGCCGAGCATGCCATGATCGCTACGATGCCCCTCTCATTTCTGTGTGATCGCCGGGACATCGGTGGCCTCTCGACCCCCCATCACCCTCACACCGACCGGAGTACGATCTTCATCTACGACGGCTATCCCGGGGGCGTGGGAATTGCCCGGGCCGGTTACGAGTCCATCGGCGACTTGGCGGCGACGACGCAGGAACTCGTCGCCGACTGTGACTGTGCGGAGGGGTGTCCGGCGTGTGTCCAGTCGCCCCACTGTGGGAACGCCAACGACCCACTCGATAAGCACCTCGCGATCGAGCTGCTCGCTTCGCTGCTGGAACACGGCTGATCGTGTGGGGAAGCTATAGTTCCAAGTGGCTGGCTCTCGAAGCTCGTGGTATGTCACAAGGTAACGCACGAAAGGACGTCGAGTGTCGCTGTACGCGCTGTCAGTACAACAACAACGGGAGCTGTGGCTATCAGGGGCGCATCCTGATCAACCAGAACGGCGAGTGTGAGGTGATGGAGACCGGCTTTGGCGGCGATCGTGGTCCGTTCGGATAGGCCGTACAATCGAGTGAAACGTAGCTTGAGAGACCATGCAATATCGTTTCGGCTGCGTGGGACGATAGCGTACGTGCTGGAGACGGACGCTCGATACGGGTGTCCACCGCAACTCCGAACGGGCGGCCCTCCTCACCCCACCGCTGGACAGTTTCTGACTGTTCAGCCCACCACCAAGCCGCTGTCCCGCTGTCGTCTGTCGCCCAAAGCGGGTCTCCAGCGTTTTCTTCCCCGAGTGAGTCCTCACCCTTCGGTCTCGGCGGCTAACAGTGTATTGTCGACGAGTGTCGCGATGCCCCGGCGGAGCCGCTCGGTGGTCGCCTGGTCGGAGATATCGAATTCTCCCGCGAGTTCTTTCGTCGATATCTCCCGTGGGAGCGAATAGTAGCCCGACTCGACCGCATGCGTGAGGGTTTCTCGCTGTACTGCCGTCAATCCGTACCACGGTCCGGCGTCGGGTTTCGTCGGATTGTATATCTTCTCGATAGAGACCGGGATCTCCCGGTCGAGGTAATACTCCTGGAATCCGGACAGCGCATCGTGGGACGGAAACCTGAGTTCGATCGCCCACCGATCGGCACTCCCGGTCGCGCCGAGCAGTGCCGCACCCATCTCCGTCATCGTCTGGAACAGCGACTCCGCAGGCGGCTCCCACTCTAGGGCGTACAGCGTTTCCGCGTCGTGGGTGTTGACTAGTTGCATGCTGCCAACGGACGGATGGTCCTGAACCATCTGCTCGAAGCCCTCTTTAGCCCCGTCAGTCAGCCGGACGAACGGCGTTGGCCGCCCCCCCAGTGGTACCATCGTCTCGAGCGTGACCTGGGTGCCGCCTTCGACGTTGAGTATCTGCCCCAGTTCGAAGGCGTCGGAGGGAATCGTCAACTCCACGATGACGCTCATGACATAGTTTGCCGTTCAGCGCCGACGGGGTTAAAAGCTCGCCGCACCCGAATGCCGGACTGCTCGGGAGCCATGATGTACCATGCTTTCCGATACTCCTATCCCCACTGGATCCGTATCTATGACACAGAGGTACACAATTGCGATCCCACCCATTTTTCGTCTCCAGTGACGGCTCGGTTGCGTCTGCCCCACATCCGATAGTCAGTCCGGGGGCAGTTATCAGGTGCCAAGCATGACATCGTTTCCCGTCGACGACGAGCTGAGCGATATCGAGGATTTCGAACAGGTGCTTGGGCAGATGCTCCGTACGGCTCTCGAAGGCGATGTCGACCCACGTGGCTCGTGGGTCTACCGCACCGGCGATGGTGGCCCGGATTTCGAAGTGCTGGTGCACGAACTACAAAGCCACGACGATGCGGACTGACTCGCCAGCACGGCGACCGCAAGCGCCGACTCACTTTTCCACTCGCTGCACGTCGCGGGGGACTTGACTGGCATGGTATATCAACCCAAGATACTATTTTAGTAGCAGATCGTTCCTCAATAGGGGACTCACTCGTGGGAAAGACGGCACCATCTCGGACGACGGGCCTGGGGGCGGACGTGGCTCGTCACCTGCTCGGCAGTCTCTCCTCTCATGCGGTGTTCATGCTCGACAGTGAGGGGACGATAACTGCCTGGCCCGGTCCCGCTGTAGGGCAGTACGGCTACGACGCCGAGACTATCGTCGGCGAGCACGTGAGCGAGCTGTTCGCCGAACGGGGCGAGTCCGATACTGACGACGCGGCAACGATCATCCCTGCGGAGCCAATTGACGGGAGTCTCGAAGTCGAACGCTGGCACGAGCGGGCCAACGGGACTGTCTTCTGGGGGACGTTGACGATCTCACCACTGGTAGGACCGGACGCCGATGGGTTCGCGGCGATCAGCCAAGACGAGACGGCCACAAAAGAGTACGAGCGGATGCTCGAACGCCAGAACGACCGTCTCAAGGAGTTTACGGACATTCTCGCACACGATCTCCGCAACCCACTGGAGGTCATCGACGGACGCTTACGGCTCTACGCGGAGACGGGCGACGAGGCACACATCGAAACGATCGACGAGACGACCGACCGGATGGCCCGGCTCGTCGACGATCTTCTCCGTGTCGCCCGGCAAGGCGATGTCGTCACGGACCCGGAACCGACCGATATCGAGGCGGTCGTCGAGACCGCCTGGCAGGTCGTCGGGACATCGCCGACGGCGACGCTCGAACATCACGAGATTCCGTCGGTGAGTGCCGACGCCGACCGACTCGTCGAACTCTTCGAGAACCTGTTTCGCAACAGCGTCGAACACGGCCACCAGCGCGTAACGATCCACGTCGGGCCGCTTGAGACGGGGTTGTATGTCGAAGACGACGGACCTGGCATCCCCACGGAGCATCAGGACGAGGTTTTCGAACACGGCTTTACCACGAGTTCCGGCGGCAGCGGCTACGGACTCTCCGTCGTCCGGACGATCGCGAATGCCCACGGCTGGGACATTCGCGCGACGGACGCCGAAAGTCGCGGTGCGCGCTTCGAGATTACCGGCATCGACTTTCTAGAGTGATCGACTACCCCCGTCCACAGCTTTCTTTCCCGTCTCAAGGTATCTCCTCGAAGAGCGGCCGACCCTCGCCGATCACCGCGCCCTGGATAGCGGACTGCCGGCGGTCGGTGCCGGCTGCGCCTCAGGCGCGGCCGCCGTGGCACTCACTCCACCCACACGCCGGACAGACCACACAGCCGCCGTCTGGACGGGCGCGCTCGCTCCTACACTCCGGGACGTCACAGCGACCCCTCAACTGCGGTGAGAGACTTTCTTGCCCGTCAATCAGTCACGACGGGCGATCCCGGTTACAGACGCGGCAGTGGTAGCTGACAACCGCTGGGAACGGCGAGCGGTCCTCGATCGGTACTGTTCGTTCGGCCCGACGGACCCGACACGTGACCCCCAGGGTCTGTAGCGTCATCTTTCGCCCCTCCGGTCGAGATCCTTCTCGTCGGGACTGACCTGATCGTAGAGGCTCACCCGATCGCGGGCGAGCAGTCGATCGCCGCGGACGTCTCGGAGTTGCTGGAGACGCCGTCGGTGCGATCCATCCGCGCGCAGGTGTGACACCAGACGTGGTGGGTGGTCGGCTCCCAGGTCGTGTGGCCGTTCGGGCACCTGAAACGCCATCTGTCGGTCCGCTCCTCGATAGTGACCGTCGCAACGGCCTTGCCGTCGGGCATGTCTACTCGGGACTGACGGAGTGGCTACTCACAGATCGAAGCCTGCAGTGGAGTGAAAGTGGACCTGATCTCGAATACAGCATCGCTGCTCGCGAATTTGCTCGCAGCAAAATCATGGGCCAACGCGGATTTGAACCGCGAACCTCCCGGTTATCAGCCGAGCGCTCAACCTGATTGAGCTATTGGCCCAAGTGAGCGCATCAGGGCGTACCGGAGGGGTACCATTAAGCGTTTCTTTTCGCCGGCGCCGTCCCGCGCTCGCTTGGACTCACTCGCGTCGATCGTCGGTCGCGTCGTCGACGTCTTCAGCCGCGCCGATATCGCGCACGCCGTCCGGCCCGGCTCCAGCGGGACCACCTGGGCCGCCGGGACCGCTCGGGCCGGAAGCGCCGCCGATATTGCCGTCTCCCTCGCCCGGAAACCCGCCGACGTAGACCGATCCGGTCGCGAAGCCGCCAGTCTTGTTGTCGATGTAGGGCGTGACGACCCACTTTTTCAGCGCGACGCGGACGGGGTAGCGCGTCGGTGGGACAACGAAGATGAACCCGAGGACGTCCGTCACGAGCCCCGGCGTGAGCAGGAACGCGCCGGCGACGAGCAAGAGTGCGCCATCGAGTACTTCGTCGGTCGGCGCCTCGCCTTCGACGACTTTCCGCTGGATCTTCCGCAGCGTGTGCCGGCCCTCCGCGCGGACGAGCATGAGTCCGACCAGGCCCGTCAGGACGACCAGCGCAACCGTTTCGAGGACACCGAGGACTCCTGCCACTGCCACGAGCAACAGCATGTCCAGCAGCGGGATCAACAGCAAGACCGCGATGAGCCGGAGCATGCCCGCCCGTACCGCCCCGGGACCCAAACACTTTTCGAGGTATGTCCTACTCTGATCGGGCACTGGCGGTTCTGATCGATTCCTTCGCCGGGCTTAGGTGCCTCCAGCCACGGACCGTGATGTATGGTTCTTGGCTTCGGAGTCAGAACCCAGGATACGCTACGGGCCGAACTCAGGCAGGGACTCGATCGGGCGCTCGCGCTACAGACGTGGATCGCCGACGCCGAGGACGGCGTGGTCTCGGACGCGTTCGTTCGGCGGCACACACGCTTCGAGTCGGTGACGGCCTTCTGTGAGGCCTGCCCGTGTGCAGAGGACACGATCGGTGGGGTCCAGCGCCTCGCCGACGCCGAACGTGACGCGTTCATCGACCGGACGACCGACTTCGAGACGTGGCCGGCGATGAAAGAGAGTGCGGCCGTCGAGGATCTGGTGACGCTACACAACGTCTAACCTAGTCCCGGGATCGCGGCGAGGGCGTGGTACAGTGCAAAACTGATCACGGCCCCACCGACCATCGAAGCGATCCACGCGCCGACTGTATAGCTCGTCTTCGTGACTGAGACGCCTTCGGAGCTGGTGCCACCGACGAGGCCGGCCCCGACGATGCTAGAGATCATCACCTTGTTGAACGAGATTGGGTACCCCAGGACGATCGCGGCCTGTGCGACGAGGAACGCGGGGACGAACGCAGCGATCGACCGTTTGGGTCCCAGAGAGGCGTACTCCCGAGCGACAGCTTGGATGAGACGTGGCGATCTGACCCACGCACCAAGGAGGATCCCGACTCCGCCGAGTCCGAGCAGGACGATCGACGGGAGCCCAAGCGTCGCCTCGAAGACGGGCTCTAGGGGACCGGTCGCCAGTCCGACCTGCGAGCCACCGCTGGTGAACACGACGACCAGTGCGAGGGCGATCAGCATCCGATTGATCCCGGCGGTCACGTCCGCCTGGAGTTGCCGGTGGGTCACTGCGACTGTGAGGAGGGATAGGGCGAGGGCGACGAGGACGATCCCGTCCACCCCGAACGCCCCCGAGGAGAGTTGGAACTGTCGGGCGAGAACGCCGGCGATCGAGCCCTGGTCGCCCTGTGGAGTCGGGAGAAATGAGAGTCCGACGTTCGCGAGCGCGTAGCCGACGCCGCCGGCCAACAGCGGAATGCTCAGCGTGTCCGCGACTCGATCGTCGAGCAACAGCCACGCGAGCCCGTACGCGAGGACACCTTCGACGACTGGGATCGCGAACCAGAAACCCAAGATTCGGGCGTAGGTCCCGGCCGCGAACCCGCCGCCGAGCGCGACCCCGGCACCGACCGCCGCGCCGGTCACCGTGAACGCCGAAGGGATCGGATAGCCCCGCGAGTTCCCAATGGTGATCAGCGTCGCCGCGGTGAGGAGCGTCGCGGTAGCGGCAAGCGGGGTGATCGTCACGCCCGTCACCAGGCCGTGCCCGATCGTCTCCGAGATGCTCCCGCCTTGGGCGATGGCCCCGAGCCCGGCGACGAGACCGACGAGCAACGCGCCACGGAGGGTCGACAGCGCGTTCGCACCGACGGCCGGCGCGATCGGCGCGGAGTTGCTGTTGGCTCCGACGGTGAAAGACATGAAAAGCGACGCGACCAGCGCCACGGCGACGATCCCGATGACAGAGGACATCGATGACTTGCCCGTCCGGTCCGTCTCCGGAATGGTAAACCGTCCGATCGTGCTCCATCGAGTCGGATTTCGGCCCGGAATCTGAATGGTCTCGCGGCCGTGGCCTGGGTAACGCGACCGACGACCGATCGGTGATTTCGGAGGGGTCGAAGAAGGCCGGGACGACGAACTGCGTTACAGCCCACCTGCGCCGTTGGTCCGCGGATCGGTACTTTCGGGCGAGCCACTGCCGTTGCCGTCGATTTCGGCCTTCAGATCGGCAAAGTGGGCGCGCCGTTCGGCGTGGGCGTTGTGCTGGTGGATCGATTCGTCGTTGGATTGTTCCATCCGGACAACGGCGTCGTCGTCGATTTCGGGGAAGCGCTCGACGACGCCCTCGGCCATCGAGCGGACACAATCCTCGACGAACTTGGCGTCGCTGTGAGCCTCGTAGGTCATGTGGTCCTCGTCCGGTCGCTTCGCGAGGTTGTAGATGCGCGCACTCATCGACTCGCGGGCGACCTCGATGAGAGCCCGGAGGTCGACACCGGGCGAGCCCTCGCATTCGACAGTCAACGTGGCGTGGCCCCGCTGGGAGTGACCGGCCTGTGGCACTTCATCAAGAAAGTCCTCGACGGTTGTCTCGTCGACGCCGAGGTCGGCCAACGTCTCGCGGGCTCGCTGCTCGGACATGCCCTGCGAGCACGGACAGACGGTCATGCCGGTGACGCGAGCCCCGATTTCCTCGCGGGTGCCCTCTTCGGTCGCCGTCGCAGAGGCAACGATGTCGGCGGTACTCTGGGTGGGCTTGTCCGTGGCGGGTGTCTGCCCGTGTGTCACGTACTCGGCTTCCATGCGCACTTCCGCCTTCTCGGTGTAGTCGTGTTTGTCGAGGAGTCGCTCTGCGGCGTCGCCACAGACGTCCTCGACGCGATAGTTCGTGCGATCGACGGCGGCCTCCAGCGTCTCGTCGATGACCTCCATGTTCCGACTCATGTCTGCCCCCTTTCGCCAGGTCGGCAGGTCGACGAACACGTCGAACTCGGCCATCAAAACGATCGGGCGGCGATCCTCACGGTCGATCTGCAATAACTTCTCGACGCCGGTGACACCGACGCGATTCAGCCCGACGGTGACGTCCGGACTGTTTGCCTGTACGTCCGGGAGTTGCTCGCTCATTCGCCTCTGTGTACGGCTGAATTGCGGTTAGGGCTTTCGGAAGGGGTGGCCTTGACCGCCCTCGAAACGGGCCGCCGTGGGCTATCAGGGGACGACCCCGACCGTCAACAGCGTGCCGTGTTCACGGAAGTGTTCGACCATCGCCTCGCGTGTCTCCCAGTCTTCGGTCGGGAACGACTCGGCGGGCGGAATCGTGACTTCTTCGTCGGGAATGCGGTCCTGTTCGGCGACGTGAAACCCGGCTTCCCGGAAGGCCTCGCGGTACTCCCCTCGGGTCCAGCGCGTCATTGGAATGTCGACGTACTCGTCCCATTCGGCAGTATGGGGGTTGTTGGCGACGTAATCGACCGCACAGTAGAAGGTCCCGCCTGGCCGGAGGATGCGACGGAGTTCTTCGAGGGCGGCGACGGGATCGCTCGCGTAGTAGATCGCTTCCATCGAGAAAGCGTGATCGATGCTATCGGCCTCGAAGGGCAGTGACTCGAAGTCACCGACCAGAAAGCCCACGCGAGCGTCGTCGGTGTAGGCCCGGGCGTTGCGCGCCATCTGTGCGGCCCCGTCGAGCCCGTAGGCGCGGCCGGCACCGCCCGCTTCTCGCAGCGCCCGGGCGGCGTAGCCGCTGCCACAACCCAGATCCAGCACGACGTCGCCGTCCGCGACGGGCATGCGTTCGAGCGCGTGCTTGGCGGTGTGCCAGTGGCGCTCTTCCATGCCTTGGTCGCGGCCGTCTTCGGCCCACTCGTCGAATGCGTCGCTGACGCTCATAGTTTCCCTCTGGACGGGACGGCCAAAACCGGTTCGTCTCGGTCCGGAAAGATTCAACCGCCTCGCCCGCGGAGGGTGGCTATGGCACTGCGGAACCGCTACCAGTTTGCGGATACTGCCCAGCAGGTTGTGGGTGGCTTCTTGCTGGCGGGGCCGTTCGTCGTCACCGAGGAAGTCTGGATGCTGGCTCGTCAGATGAGCGCCTGGCATGCACTCACGACTGCGCTGCTGGTGGCGGTGATCGGCTACGGCGCGCTCTATCAAGCTGACGACGACCGCGATCCTGGTGCCGAGGCGGAGGTCGCGGGACTCCCGCTCCGATTTCTCTCGTTGATGGCGGTTGCATTCGGCTCGGTCACGTTGTTGGCCCTGTTGTTGAACGCCCCGGCGTCGTTCCTTGGCGACGTCTCGATGGCTCGACACGTCGAAGTGACGCTCAAAGTGGTGAGTGTGGGCGCGATTTTCAGCGTCGTCGGTGCGGCGACGGCCGACAGCGTCTTCTGAGATAACCCGAGCCAGCACGTTTAAGAGCCCGCCAGCCCCGTCTCCGGGCAGAGATGGACTACGCCCTGGCGATCGACGACGCACCGACGACGATCCCGGCCGGGACGGGTATCCTACTGGTCCACCCGAGCACCGCGGAGACAGACCGGATCGACACCGATTTCCTCAAGACCGACACCGAGCAGTTTCTGGTCATCTCGACGCGCACGTCCGCTCGCGAGGTGACCCAGAAACTCGAACACTACGAAGTCGATGAAGACACAGCGACGATTCTCGACGCGCTGTCCGTCGAACGTGGCTACACTCGCCGACAGAGCGACGACGTCCGGTACGTCTCCGCTCCCGAGGACTTAGACGGGATCGTCGCCGAAACCCGCCGCTTTCTCGACGAGACCGACGGCAAACGCCGGATCAGCCTCGATTCGCTCACCGAACTGATCTACTACACTGACGAGCAACGCACGCGGGAGGCAGCCCACCGACTCCTCGCGCTTCTCGAGGAAGAAGACGCTGTCGGGTTGTTCCACCTGGCTGGCGGTGTCCACGACGAGAGCGTCGTCGACGAATTTCGGGCGCTGTTCGATGCCGTCGTCGAACTCGACCGAGATGGGACGGTCAGGACGACGTTTTGAGGCCGCCGGCGTCGACTCTCGCCACCGATCTATGGTGTGTGATGACTTCCCATTGCATATCACCAATAGTTAAGGTTCGGGACAATCACAACGTAAACGTATGCCGGAATGCCAAAACTGCGGTTCATTCGTAACCGCTGCATACGCGCGTGTTTTCACGCCCAACGGTGTGGACCAGCCGCGGGTCTGTCCCCAATGTGAGGACAAGATCCGAGACGGCGCGGACGTGCGAGAGGCACGCTCGACACGACGTGGGTAACCGCCCCACCGCCGGACGCCCGTCCCCGCTTAGGAACAAACCGCTGTAACAATCCCTTCGGCCTCTTTGAATATCCGCCGAGCGCGCTCTTTGCCTCGGGCTTCGGCCGTGATCCGAACCAGCGGCTGTGTGCCACTGGCCCGAATGAGAAACCAGCCGTCACCGAGATCGACGCGGACGCCATCCAGCGTCGTGACGGTTTCGTAGGTAGGCCGAACCCGCTCGCGGACCCGCTCCATCACGGCCGATTTGGCGTCGACTTCGACGCTGTCTCGATGGATCGGGTATTCGTCGATTTCGGCCGCCCGCTCTGTAAGCGGTCGCTCGCTTGCGAGCTCGACCAGCTTCGCGGCTGCGAGTGGCCCGTCGGGACAGAGCGCTTCGTCCGGCCAGATCCAGGCCCCGCTGGGCTCGCCGCCAAAGACGACGTCCGGGTCGCTGGCTCGTTCGGCGACCGAGACGTCACCGACGCGGGTTCGAGCGACGTCGATGTCGTTGCGAGCGAGGTAATCGTCGACCGCCAGACTCGTGTTCAGTGGCGCAGCGATCGTCTCTCCCGGCTGGGCCGTCTCCCGTGCCAGGATCGCCAGCAGCGTGTCGCCGCTGAGGAACTCGCCGTCCTCCGTGGCAGCGCGCATCCGGTCGGCGTCACCGTCGTGGGCGATCCCGACGGCACTGTTTTCACCGGCCAATGCCGCCAACGATTGGCAATGTTCGGCGGTGGGCTCACTCAACCGTCCCGGAAACGACCCGTCGGGCTGGGCGTTCAGTGTCTCGAAATCACAGCCGAGCTCAGAGAGCGCTGTCGCAGTGACGCCGCCTGCGCCGTTGCCCAGGTCCAAAACGACCTCCGGGGGAGTCTCGATATCGACCGTGTCCAGAATCGCTTCGACGTGTTCGGCCCTCGCGTTGCGTCGTTCGTACTCGCCGATCCCGTCCCAGGCTTGTAGATCCGTCCGGTCTTCGTCGATTCGGCGGGCAATCGTTTCCCGGCGTGGCGCGTCGAACGCCTGGGTCGTCGGCTGCCAGAGCTTGATCCCGTTGTCCGGCGGCGGATTGTGCGAGGCCGTGATCGCGACCCCGGCGTCGGCACCGTCCCACTTGGTCGTCCGGGCGACTGTCGGGGTCGCCGCCTGTCCGAGATCGATCACGTCGGTCCCGGATTCCCGGAGGCCAGCCGACAGTGCCTCAGAAAGAAATTCTCCGCTCTCCCGTGGATCGCGGCCGACGACGACACGATCCGCCTCGACGCCGAGTGCACGACCCACGCGGAGGGCAAGCGCCGCCGTCACGGTCTCGCCGACCGGCCCGCGGATGCCGCTCGTCCCGAACATACGTTTTCCTCGACGACCGGGTACAAAAAATCGTCCGTCGAGATGGTTCTGGGTCGCTGCTGGTCACCGCCACTCGCCGGTGTCGTCTTCCTCGTGGAGTTCGCCTTTCGCCTGCCGTGAGGACGGCCAGAACGCCAGGATGGTGACGGCGGTGTAACAGACGCCCACGGTCCCGAGGACGACCGCCCCCGGAACACCCCCGACTGCCGCCGTTCCGACGACTCCTGTCGGCGGCTCGGCGAAGACGGTCAGTCGGATCAGCCAGGCCGCGAGCAACACGTACAACAGCGGGGCATACACACGCCACAGCCGCCGAGAGATCGCTTCCCTGAGCGGCGTCTTGATCGTCGGTTCTCGCAAGTCGTCACTCAACAATTCCCGCCAGTTGGGCTGTTCTGCCCCCTCCGGATCGAGCGCGTTCGCGAAGACGTTCTCCTCTAACAGGCGGACGCGGGAGCGCCAGATGTCGTAGACGCGGTACCGGCGCGCTTCGATCCCCAGGAAGACGATCATCATTCCCATCCCGACCAGGAGGACGTAGTGGGGCCGGGACTCGCCGGAGAACGCCCACGTAAGCAGCGTTGCCGTCAAGACGACGGCCCAGTTTGTCGTCCGGTCGATGCGCGTCCGCCAGGACGTCGTGCGCCCGAGTTCGCCCCGATACGCGTGGCCCATCAACGAGAGGAAATCAGAGCGTTCGGTTGCGGCTTCACCCGCCACCTCGCGCTCCGCCGGCGATTCCGGGTCGAAATCCTCCGGTGGCACTGCCATGAGCGGCGGTTCGGTCGCGGGACGGGTAAAACCGTGCCCGAGGACGCGCGACTGCTCGTCGATTCGGCGGGTGCGCTCGACGGCGGCTGTGGACGATGGCACTCGAAGCATCCGTGGCCCCAGAAACCGGCGATACAGTGCTGTTGCTATCGAATTTGCGTCAAAAGAATCGGAAGAGGAGACCCCGCGACTTACAGGTCGCGCGGCTGCACGGTCTTCCGGTCGTTCTCCTCGGCACGGCGTGCGGCGTCCTCGAGCAGTTCCTCGACTTCCTCGTCGAGGGCACCGTAGAAGTCCGAGGCGACGTTCATATCATCGAGCGCTTCCTTGACCGCGGCTTTGACGATTAGGTCTGCCATACACCGTTTTCTTTCCAAGGGTCGTTTAAAAACGTTCCCAATTCTATCCGCTCTCGGCGGGGTTGACGGGGGTTTGAGGCGGGACTGAGCCGTCACGTCGATCCGAATGACCTGTCGATCGGCGTTGGCGTCTCGACGCCGACGAACCAACGGGTAAGAGTGGCTTCGGCCCGGAGCAGGTGGCATGCGCGATGTCCTCGAAGCGCTCGCAGCGGGCGAGTTGAGTGTCGAGGCCGCCCAGGCCGAGTTGCAGGGATACGCTCGGAACGCGGGCGGTCGATTCGACGCGGCCCGCCAGACCCGGGCCGGCGTCCCCGAAGCGATCCTCGGAGACGGCAAGACGCCAGCTGAAGTCGCCTCGCTCGCGGCGACCGCACTCGAAACCACTGGGCGGGCGATCGCAACCCGCCTCACGCAAGCCCAGACGACGGCCGTCCGTCTGCGACTCGCAGACGAACACCCGGACGCCACGTTGCGCTGGGACGAACGCTCGGCCGTCCTCGTCGCGACGGCTCCCGACTTCGAACGCCCCCGGCTGGAGGCGACTGTTGGCGTCGTGACGGCTGGCACTTCTGATGCCGTTCCGGCCGGCGAGGCCGCCGCGATCGCGGGCGAGATGGGCGCCCGCGTCTACCGCGTCGACGACGTCGGCGTCGCCTCGATCGCTCGCCTCCTCGATAAGCTCGATGCACTCCGGGCCGTCGACGTCCTGATCGTCGCCGCCGGGCGGGAGGGCGCGCTGCCGACGGTGACTGCCGGTCTCGTCGACGTCCCACTCATCGGCCTCCCGGTCTCGACCGGCTACGGTCACGGTGGTGACGGTGAAGCCGCGCTATCCGGGATGTTACAGTCCTGTACCGCACTCTCGGTGGTCAACGTCGACGCCGGATTCACGGCCGGCGCACAGGCCGGACTGATCGCTCGGCGCATCGATGCTGCTGGCGGCAAGCGTGCATAGATTCCCACTGTTCATGTGGGTGTATGACATAGTAGACGTGTCGGCTGGCGAGGCCGACGGTGCCCAATGCCCGACTGTAATCACTGCGGCGCGCACGTTTCCGAACAGTTCGCTCGCGTCTTCGCGGACGAACGCGGACAGCTACACGCCTGCCCCGACTGCGCTGCCAATGCCGGTATCGCCGAGACGGCGCGGCAACGGGCTGTCAACGCCTGATGAGGCTGTCCCGCCATGAGTACGGACGCTCACTTCGTGTACGTCCTCCGCTGTGAGGACGACACGCTGTACACCGGCTACACGACCGATCCAGAACGGCGACTCGCCGAGCACCAGGCCGGCGAGGGAGCGAAATACACGCGCGGCCGAACACCGGTCGAACTCGTTCACCTCGAACGGTTCGAGAGTCGTTCGGCTGCTCAGTCTCGCGAATACGAGATCAAACAACACTCCCGTGACCGCAAAGCGTCCCTGATCGAGGGTGCGAAGCTGGCCCGCAGGAAACTGCCCGACGACGACTGACCGACTGGCCGGACACACAGCCCCGCCGCTCACGTGACGTTGAGGTCGTCCCAGAGCTTTCCGAACCGATCGGGCAAGTTCTCAGACCGGTATATCCGGACGTGATACTCGTCGTCTTCGAGTCTGATAACTGTACTTTCGAAGTTGGACTGATAGACGTTGAAGTGGTTCCCGTCTTCGGCGACTTCGGTCCGCTCGGTGACTAACTCGTGTTCTTCGAGGATCTCCAGGCGGCGATAGACTGTCGGCAAGGACAGGTCCAACTCCTCGCTCAGTTGTTTTGCCGACTTGGAATCTTCACTGATGGCGGCCAGTACACGCCTGGCGTGCTGGTCGCCGATCGTATCGAGTACTTCTTCGATCGGGCGCTCGTCGTCCACTGAGTCGAAATTTTCCACCGACACTCAAAAACGTTGTGAGAATCCAATACCGGGCGAGCGATCCGCTCGTGTCTCTTCGCCCTCGCTAACTTGGTCGCGACGGTGTCCACCCACATACCGAACACTTTGTCGCTTTCGACTCGTGCAATCCGCCACAGTCCGGGCACTGCTTTTTGTTGTAGTTTTCGTTCCAGCCGACAGCCTCGGTTTCGTGCCCGCGCTGGGCGAGGAATTCGTCGATGACTTCGTCGGTGCTCGGTGCGGTCGCCATACATGACATGGTATACCACACCAGCATATAGGTTTGTTGGTTGTGGTACGAGTTGCCAACCTAGCGTTCGACTCTCGGCCTCGCCTAACACGCGGGTGAGGTTCCATCACGCCGGACTGAGAACGGGACACTTTTGCCAGCCACGCGTCGTACGTGACGGTATGTCATCCCGCGAGCTGGGGCCAGTCGATGGCGGGGCGGGGCGGGCACCTGGCTGACGTGTTACCTATCGATCGGGCGGCAATCGAATCGCTCAGCTGGACGCTTGGGTCTCGCGTCACTGGTGGCGACGCGACGTGTCTCCTGGAACTGCGTGATCGATCGACCCCGAGTGCGCTCGCCGTCTTCGAAGCGACTGAGTACACGTACGTCGTTCGGTTCCGAACGCCTGTCGGCCGTGAGAAGTTCTTCGGCGTCGCAGCTGTCGATCTGCGTTCGATGCTCGCCGATCTCGTGGCCCAGGATGGGTGGGAACTGGATCGGGGCGGGCTCGACGCTATTTGAGGGTCCGGTTCGCTCTTTCCGAGCGTATTTGAACCAAAGAAAGACTCACTTCGTTCGTCTTTCAGGGTTCAAACCCTTATCACCACATTTGCGGCTCACGGATTGTTCGCCGCAAAATGGGTCCGGGCGGATTTGAACCACCGACCTCGGCCTTGTAAAGGCCACGTCATAACCAACCTAGACCACGGACCCGACACCACCACGTTCCCTACCTGTCGAAATAACCCTTACTTTCTCACCCGAACGCTTTCACCCCACCCGTCCATCCACACTGTGTGGACCGAACCCGGCTCGTCAACGTCATCGTCGTCGCCCTGCTACTCGTCGCGGCGGCGATGGTCCTCGCCAGTCCGACTGGCCCGCTCGCCCCATGGCTGTACCCGCTCGATTACGGTGAGGCGACGCTGACGATCCACGACGAGAACGGGACGGCGCTTGGCACCGTCGATGTCCGGACCGCCGATACCGAACGCGAACGCCACATCGGACTCAGCAAGACAGATGCTCTTGAGGCCGGCGCTGGGATGCTGTTCCTTCACCCTGAATCCGGCAGCTACGCCTACGTGATGCGAAACATGTCCTTCCCGATCGACATCCTCTTTATCGACACTGAGGGGCAGATCACGGAGATTCACCACGCTCCAGTCCCGGCAGATCCTCGCAACCCGGACCGACGCTATCGTGGCCACGGTCAGTACGTCCTCGAAGTTCCGTACGGGTGGACCAACGAGACGGGAATCGCCGTCGGTGATCGGGTCGATATTCCCGATTCAGTCCACGACTGAGGCCTTCGACGGGCTTTTTAGCGATAGACTCTTCAAAATCCTCGATGGGTGTCTCCGACCTCGACGACGATGACGTCTTCGAGGACGTCCGCGATCGTGTCGACCGGCCGATGCGGCGGCTGTTTCGATCCTACGGCTGGGAGTACCGCTTCCAGTTTGCCATCGGCTTCGTCAGCAGCGTCGCCGCTCGCATCCTGGATCTTCTGCCGCCACTCCTGCTGACCGTCGCCATCGACTCGATCTTCGGCGACCAGGCCTATAGCCTCTGGCTGGTTCCCGACGCCTGGCTGCCGACTAATCAGGGTCCACAGCTGTGGCTCACCGTCGGTATCATCGCCGCGGCGTTCCTGATCGGCGCTGTCTTCCACTGGACGCGCAACTGGGGCTGGAATTCCTTCTCCCAGCACATCCAGCACGACGTCCGGACTGATACGTACGACAAGATGCAGCGGCTGAACATGAACTTCTTTGCCGACAAACAGACCGGCGAGTTGATGTCGATTCTCTCGAACGACGTCAACCGCCTCGAACGGTTCCTCAACGACGGCATGAACTCCTTTTTCCGCCTGTCGATCATGGTGCTGGGCATCGCCGGCATCCTCTTCTACTGGAACTGGCAGCTCGCGCTGGTGACGCTCGTCGTCGTGCCGCTGATCGCGCTGTTCACGTATAAGTTCGTCCAGATCATCCAGCCACAGTACGCCGAGGTCCGATCGTCGGTCGGACAGCTCAACTCCCGGCTGGAGAACAATCTCGGGGGCATCCAGGTCATCAAAACCGCCAACACCGAGACCTTCGAGTCGGGTCGGGTCGACGATGTTTCTGCGGACTACTTCGACGCAAACTGGGAGGCTATCAACACTCGGATCAAGTTCTTCCCTGGCCTGCGACTGCTGTCGGGTGTGGGCTTCGTCGTCACCTTCCTCGTCGGCGGCCTCTGGGTGTTCACGTCCCAGACGACTGGAAGCGGGCCGTGGTTTTTCACGGGCACGCTCTCCGAGGGGGAGTTCGTCGGGTTCATCCTGCTGTCCCAGCGGTTCATCTGGCCGATGGCCCAGTTCGGACAGATCATCAATATGTACCAGCGGGCCTACGCCTCCAGTGAGCGCATCTTCGGGTTGATGGACACGCCAAGCCGGATCGTCGAGGATCCCGACGCCGATCCCCTGGACGTGACCGAGGGCCAGGTCGAATTCGAGGACGTCACCTTCGGGTACGACGTGAGCGAGGCGCGAAGCGCCTCGGAAGCGACCGGGGAGGATGACGACCCGGGAGCGTACATCATCGAAGACATCTCCTTCGACGTGGAGGGCGGGGACACCGTCGCCTTAGTCGGCCCGACCGGGGCTGGCAAGTCCACCGTGATGAAACTCCTCCTCCGGATGTACGACGTCGACGAGGGAGCGATCACGATCGACGGAACGGATCTCCGAGACGCGACGATTCCGAGCCTTCGTCAGGCTCTTGGGTACGTCAGCCAGGAGACGTTCCTCTTCTACGGGACCGTCCGTGAGAACATCGAGTACGGCACCTTCGACGCCGAGAAAGATGCTGTCGTCGAGGCCGCGAAGATGGCCGAAGCCCATCGGTTCATCCAGAATCTGCCAGAGGGCTACGACACAAAGGTCGGCGAGCGCGGCGTGAAGCTCTCGGGTGGTCAACGCCAGCGGATCGCCCTCTCGCGGGCGATCCTCAAGGATCCGGAGATCCTCGTCCTCGACGAGGCGACCTCTGACGTGGACACGGAAACAGAGATGTTGATCCAGCGATCCCTGGACAAACTGACCGCCGATCGGACCACCTTCGCCATCGCGCATCGACTCTCGACGATCAAAGACGCCGACCGGATCGTCGTCATCGAGGACGGCCGGATCGTCGAGCGTGGATCCCACGAGGAGTTGCTCACTGCAGACGGTCTCTATGCGAAACTCTGGGCGGTCCAGGCTGGCGAAATCGACGAACTGCCCCAGGAGTTCATCGAACGGGCGGCCGAACGGCGCTCACACGTCGACGCCGACGACGTGGAAGCCGACGACGACTGACGATGGAGTGTTAACGGATCGTTTTGTCTTCCCGTTCGCAGAAACGTTTTGCCAATCGGACCATCCTCTTGAGCTATGCAACTCACTGACTGTACGTGGACTGACGTCGAATCCGCTGACACCGATCTTGCTGTCCTGCCGGTCGGCAGTACCGAACAGCACGGGCCACACGCACCGCTGGGAACCGACGCACTCGCCGCAGAAGCGGTCGCGGCGGCCGGTGTCGATGCCGTCGATCGCGATGTCGCCGTTGGGCCACCGATCCCCGTCGGTGTGAGCGAAGAACACCGTGCCTTCGCGGGCTCACTCTGGGTTAGCGAAAACACGTTTCGTGCGTACGTCCGCGAGACGATCGAGAGCCTCACCCACCACGGCTTCGATCGAATCGTGGTCGTCAACGGCCACGGCGGCAACGTCCCGGCGCTCCGGGAAGTCTGTGCGCGTATTTCCCGGGACGGCGACGCGTATGCCGTCCCGTTTACGTGGTTCGAGGCGGTCGATCCCGCAGACGTCGAGATGGGCCACGCTGGCCCGCTCGAAACTGCCCTACTCGAACACGTCGCCCCCGAGTCGATCGACACTGAAGCGAAAGCGACGGCCGGCAAGAATGCCGCCGACCGCTGGGGCGAGTGGGAGGGGAGTGTCAATCTCGCCTACGATACGAACGAATTCAGTGACAATGGGGTCGTCGGCGATCCCGCCGACGGGAGCGCCAAGCTGGGCGAACGACTGCTCGCCGAAGCGACTGACGCGCTGGCGGCGCTGCTCGAACGGGTCGCCGAGCGGTCACGGGACTGAGACGGGACGGTTACTCCTCGTCCTCGGTGGCGGCCGCTCCAGCGGACTCGAGTGCGCTTTTCAGTTCCGGGATCGTACTCGTCAACTCGCCGATCTGCTCGCGTGCCTCGGTCAAGTCGTCGACAATCTCTGTTAGTGCTTCGAGTTCGGCTTCGAGATCCTCAGCATCCTCGAAGGCGTCGGCGCGCTTGCCCATCGTGTACCACTTCTTTGCGTCTCTGAGGTGTTCCTCGGCGTCGCCGGGATCGACGCCCGACCGCAGGGCGTTGAGGACGCCAAGCGTGTTGTCGGCCTCGACGTCCCAGATGTCAGCCACATCGGGTAACTCATCTCGGGTCGCCGCGAGGTGCTGTTCGACATCCTCGCGCATCTCGCTGGCTGCTTCGCCAAAGAGGTCGTCGTCGTCCAGTGTCGCCTGACTCATGTACTGGGATTCACTCCCACACCTGTTAAAAGGTTGCCCACAACTGAACGTGAATGCACTGCTCGGACGCGATCGCTACGTCGCCGACGGCCGTCGATCACCGAGCACGTCGAACGTCTCGTTGGTGTCACCAAGGACGAGTAACGCGAACTGACGGTGAAACACCTTGATCGGGACGTACACTGCTGCCGCCACGAGCAAGACGACAAGCAGGTACAGCCCCAACAGGACGACCAACAGCACGAGTGCCCCGGCGGTCATCGTCCCGCCCTGGATGGCCCCCAGACCGACGGGAACAGCGACGATCGCGAACGGAATTGCCAGCGCGACAGCAGCGACTCCGATGACGATACTCCCGGCGATCTCCGTGACGACGTGCAGGCCAAAGGCGACCAAAACGTAGGTGCCGTACTGTTTCCACTGTTCGACCAGTGTCGGCCAGAAGCGCCGCCAGGCGTCGACTAACCCACGGTCTTCCTGGAGCATGATCGGCACGACGAATTCCGTCGTGAATCCGTTGGCCAGCGCCACGATGGCACCCACCGCGAGCCCCACTGGGACGAGGACGAACGCGCCGACGAGCAACCGCGAGGCCGAGGGGACGACGAGTTCACCCGACAGGAGAGTCGCGACGACATCGCCAAACAACAGTAGCGTGGCTCCGCCCAGGATCAATAGTGTCGCGAGTCCGAGCACGAGTCGGAAGGCGAACAACCGTAGCCCCTTCCCCGCATAGCGGCGGAGATATTGCCGGACGTGAATCTCGTCGGTCGCGAGCGACTCGACGAAGACGAACTCCATGACCGCGCCGACCGCACCGACGAGGAGCCCGACCACTACGAGGGCGGCGACGAGGCCGAGAACGACGGCCATCGCCGTCGCCGAGAGTTCGGGCAGCGCGACCGATAGCTCGGGGAGTTCCTCGCCGGGAACGGCCCCGGCGGTTGCGGGCAGGTTGCTCACACTCGATATTGCCCCGCTTCCGCCGCCTGCTCCGCCGAGCAAGAGGGCAGCGATCACTGCCAGTCGGCCCCACCGCCCCGCCGTGACGGGCGTGAGAAACGACCGTGTCATGTCGACCGCGTCGTCGATCCGTTCGACCGCAGCCAAGGCCATACTGGTCTCTCAACGTCGGTGGGCTTAGCTTTGGGCCACAGCTTCAGGTTCTGAAGCAGTCCGTGATCACTCGACTTCGAGCAGTTCCATCCGTGGATACCCCTCGTCCATCGCCATGCTGGCCGTCGCTTCGATGCCGTCGTACTCGACGACGATCTCGACTTCGGCGAACTCGCCGGTGAACTCCGTGTACCCGACGTCCGGCTCGATTGCGTCCCGAATGGCGTCTCTTTGCATCTCGACGGTCACCTCTCGGCAGTGTGGCTGATTCTCGATCGCACTCTCGATGGCTGCTGCGAGAGCGGGCGCACTTTCTGGACTAATCGGCGTCCCGGCGAACTGGTGGTACAGCGAGCCGAACTTGATCCCGAGTTCGAACGTCGCCTCCTGGGTGTCGGTCGGTTCCATACCTGGTCTCGGCGGCCGCCCGTCAAAACGCCTTGGGAGGACCGGTGACGAGACGGGGTGTGGCGATTAGGAGGGGATGCTATCTCGCTCTGGATAGACCCAAAGCTCACGACGGAAAGTCATCCGCTATTGTTGGTGGCCAGCCGACTATTCCCCGGCAAGTCCCGTCATCGGCGATGCGCCGGCGACGATCGCGCCAGTTGAGAGAATCGCGGCCGAAAGCGTCACGAAGTTGCCACTGGGCGAGAAGCCCGCTAGATTCGCCCCCACGTCGACGATAAACACGGTGACGAAGAAACTCAGCACCGCGAACACCAACAGTACCAGGGCCGCGATGACGCTCGCGACCAAGCCTCCGAACGAGTTGAGTATACTCATGTTTTCCTCACGTCATCCCCGCAGGGCAATTGTATAAAACCACACGACGGTCTCGATCTCCCTCGACAGGTGTGCTGGTAGCGTGAACGCGGCGCTTGCCCACTGACGAACCGGATTCGGCGAAGGTTTTTGGTGGCACCACCGTTACCGACTCGCATGCATTCCGACCGGGCCGTCCTCGAAGGCGCGATCGAGCGTGGCGAGCGGGAGGGCGGCAGCGTCGAGTTCAAAGAACGGCTCACGCGGGACCTCCACTCGACCGACGGCCGACTCGAGAGTCTGGCCGCACAACTCCGCCATCGCGTACTCTCTGGTGATGGCGAAGCAACCTACGTCGTCGGTGTCACCGACGAGGGGACTATCGCAGGCATCGACCCCGACGCCTTTTCGGAGTCGATGGACGTGCTCTCTCTGTTGGCCGAAGAGGCCGGCGCCCACATCGCGGACGTCGAGACCTGGGGGGTCGACAGCGCGGGCAACGCGATCCGGGGCCAGACCGGCCAGCGGGGCATCGTCGGGGTCGCGACGATTCGTGAGGGCGCGGTCTTAGAAGACGACGAGCACATCGTCATCGGGACGGCCGGCCACGTCGACCACGGCAAGTCGACGCTCGTCGGCTCGCTCGTCACCGGCCAGCCGGACGACGGCCAGGGCGGGACGCGATCCTTCCTGGATGTCCAGCCCCACGAGGTCGAACGCGGCCTTTCGGCAGACCTCTCGTATGGCGTCTACGGATTCGACGACGACGGCCCGGTCCGGATGGACAACCCGGACCGGAAAACGGATCGTGCCCGTGTCGTCGAGGAGGCCGATCGCCTCGTGAGCTTCGTCGACACTGTCGGCCACGAGCCGTGGCTCCGGACGACCATCCGCGGGCTCGTCGGCCAGAAACTCGACTACGGACTTTTGACTGTCGCCGCGGACGACGGACCGACGAAGACGACCCGTGAACACCTGGGTATCCTGCTGGCGACCGATCTGCCGACGATCGTCGCGATCACCAAGACCGATCTGGTCGATGACGAACGCGTCGCCGCGGTCGAACGCGAGGTCGAGGGACTGCTGCGGGACGTCGAGAAGACGCCTCTGGCAGTCGACCGCCACGGGGTCGAGGCCGCCGTCGAAGAGATTTCCGAGACCGTCGTGCCGGTGGTCCGGACCAGCGCCGTCACGCTGGACGGACTCGACACGCTGGACGAACTCTTCGAGCGCTTGCCAAAGACCGGCGGCGACGAGACCGCCCAGTTCCGGATGTACGTCGACCGCTCTTACAACGTCACCGGCGTCGGTGCGGTCGCCTCGGGGACCATCAACGCCGGGCGCGTCGAGGCCGGTGAGGAACTCCTGCTCGGCCCGATGGCCGACGGCTCGTTCCGGGAGGTCGAGGCCCGGAGTATCGAAATGCACTATCATCGCGTCGAGGAAGCACGGGCCGGCCGCATCGTCGGGATCGCACTGAAAGGTGTCGAACAGCAGGACGTTGAGCGTGGGACGGTGCTCCTCCCACGCGAGGCCGACCCCCAGCCGGTCCGGGAGTTCGAGGCCGAAGTGATGGTGCTCAATCACCCGACGCGGATCGGCGAGGGCTACGAGCCCGTGGTGCATCTGGAGACCATCAGCGAGGCCGCCGCGTTCTACCCCGAGGGCGGGCAACTCCTGCCGGGCGACAGCGGGCGTGCGCGCGTTCGGTTCAAGTTCCGGCCGTATCTCGTCGAGGAAGGCCAGCGGTTCGTCTTCCGGGAAGGGCGCTCGAAGGGCGTCGGGACGGTAACGGACGTGACCGGCGTGGAGTGATACGGGGCTCAGTGACTGCTTGAGATGATGGTCGAATGCGATTGAGTGTAACAAAGCGAGACCGGTTGAATCGACTGCGTTCGCTTTTGATCGTCACGAAACTAGAACCGATGGTATTTTGCCCCCGGTCTTTCACCCTCGCGCATGGTCGTCTTCGCTGACCTTTTCGCCGGCCTGCTGCTCATGTTCGGCGGCGGGGTGTTGATCGCCGGGGCCCGCTCGATCGCGGACGCCACAGAGCAAGTGGACGCGATCGGGAGTACCCATTCGGCCGCCGAGACCGAGGCGGCGGGGTGGAAAGTCGCCCTGTACAGAGTCGTCGCCGCGTTCATCGTACTCCTTGGTCTGGTGCTCTTTCTGGGTAGTCTCTTTCGCTGACTCGTGATCTCGTGCCCGCCGTAAGTCCTTACTTCCAGGGTTCGTCGGCAACTTCGTGCATCGATTCGACGCGATAGTCCGGCACTGGATCCGGTTCGCTGTCGCTGTCGCCGTCGAGCCACACCGACGTGATGCCGGCGTTGTGTGCGCCCGCCACGTCACTCTCCAGGGAGTTCCCGACGTGGACAGTCCGGTCGTGATCGATGCCGAGTGTATCCAGTGCGACGTCGAACGGCTCGGGATCGGGCTTGTACGGGGCGTCGTGGCCGCCGTGGACGACCGTCTCCACCCGGTCGTCGAGCCCCAGGCCGGCGAGTTTCTGGGACTGCATCCACGGGTCGCCGTTGGTGACGATCCCGACCGGATAGCGGTCGATCATCCGCTCGAAGGCGGTTTCCGCACCCGGGAGAAATCGGACGTTCGTCTGGTCGCGCTCCGCTGTGAAGGCCTCGGCGATGGCCCGGCCCACGTCGTCATCCAGTCCCGATTCCTCGGCGAAGGTGCTGAAACATCGTTGGCGGACGTCCCGGATGTCGTCGCCAGTGACGACGAACTCCCCGAAGCGCTGGTAGTAGTCTTCGACTGCGAACAACGGCTCGACGCCCACTCGCTCGAAGGCTGCAGTCAGTACATCACTGGCGGGGCGGGCGTATTCACAGAGCGTGTCGTCCAGATCGAACAGGACGGCATCGACGGTCATTGATCGATGACAGGGCTGGGGAACTGAAAACGACTCCGGAACAGTACCTCTGTCCGCCCAACGGCGTGTTACACGCCGAAACTCTCGACGAGTAGCTCTTCGTTCGTCTCGCCGTAGGTCGTCGTTTCGCCGCCGATCACGTCGATCGTTACCTGTGCCGGGCCGAAGACAGTCGCCGGCAACTCCTCGAAGTCCCACTCGGCCGTCTCGAAGATTTCCTCGAACGGTTGCCCGTAGTCGTCGTTCGCCGTCGAGGGTACCTCCTCGAAGCGGTCGAACGTCGACTCGACGGTCACGTGGACCTCGCTGCCGTAGGCCAGCGCGTCGTTCGTGCGGGCCATCGCGGCTGACTCGCTGTCGGCGACAGGTGCGACTGGTGCGAATCCAGATACCGAGTGGATGTCTGCCGGATCGTATCCCAGCTCGAACAACCGATAGACGGCGAGTTCGCCTGCGCGGGCAGCCGCCGAGACGCTCCCCGTGATCGACGCCGTCGCGTAGGTCGGCAGAAAGACGCTACTCTCGCCGATCCCGGCGTACTCGGCTACCTGCGTGGCTGCCGCCTCAGTCGGTGTCGAATCGGATTCGACAGCCAACACGCCAAAGTCGAACGCCTCGGCGTACCCGAGCCGGTCGAAGACGTCTTCCTCGGCGACCAGCGCGCGTGCGGGACCACTGCCCAGCCCCTCGAAGTCCTCGGTGGCGAGTTCCCAGCCACTCTTCTGTGAACAGAGCAGCGCCAGCGATGGGTGGTCGGTTGTTACTTCAACATGGGGCAACGTCGCGTCGCCGACCGCCTGTAGTCGCGAGGTGACAGAGGCCAGCCCCCCTGTCTGGATCTCCGAAAGCATCAGTCCCGCTTCGACGCCGCCCGGGTGGGTAACGCCGAAATCCAGCACAGTCGCGTCGTTGTCCAGGCGATACTCCACGATGCCGAGTTCGTCGGCGAAGTCGATGGCCTCGTCGACCAGTTCCGTGGCCATCCGGTTGAGCTGGTCCATGCCGTCCGTTCGCTCCGGGGGTTGAAAACCCACGTGCAACCGGCGGCCCGTCAGGCCTCGAAATCCTGCTCTGGCTCGTGACCCAGTTCCTCGGCGACGGACTCGACTTTCTGCCCGGCAGCCTGTTCGACCGCGCGCTTGTCGTCGATCTTGAGAAACGTCTCGACGCGGTCGGCATCGACTGCGGCGTGAGCATCCGCCGCGGCCGCAAAGAGATCAGCCGGATCTTCGGCCTCGATGATCGTGCCCATCGGCGTCGTCTGGTAGCCGACGTCGTGCTCTTCGATCGCTGCGACCGCCTTGGCGACTTCGCCGGACATGCTCTCCTCGATGACCGGTGCCACGCTCAGGAATCCGAACGCTGTCATGCGTGTCCGATCGACCGCATCCAGTATAGAACCAGCGGATCTCCTCCCGAACGGCAACTCACTCGAGCTGCTCACCGTCTTCACCGCGTCCGGCACCGCCAATCGACCGCTCGTGTCTCACACCGCATGTATCCATCCTGCTGTCACGTCGATGCCCGGACTGTACCGCAGGTGTGGATCCCCGGCGGGCGCTTCGAATCCCGACGCTTCGAAGAGGGTGTTCTCCCGGATCGCCGCGTCAGCGTTCTGGAGTGGCCAAGGTTCGTGAGCGATCTCGCCGACGGCGATCGAGCCCCGCCGTTCGGCGAAAAACCGGTATCGTTCGACGAGAAAGGCTTCGAGGGTCCCAGAATCGACCGTTCCGGGCTCGCCCTGTGGGTCGAACGTGGCGTCGAATGCGGCGGGCGGGGCTTCAGGGTGAGCGCGCTCGCTGCGAAACCGGGTTTCACCGTTACGTTCACGGACGGTCATCTTCGCGCGATAGTACGGCAGGGCGAACAAGCGCCGGGCGATCTTCACTCCGAGGCGGTCGTCGGCGTCGAGGGTGTAGAAGTACACGCCCGGGCTGTCCTCGTGGCGGACGTACGTCCGAAGGTTGAGTTCGTGAAACGAGCGACCGATCGGCCCAAACCGGGGCCGGATGTCGGCCATCCGGAAGCCGACGATCCCCAGCCAGGCCTGCCCGTCGAAGGTGTCCACTGTCAGGCCGTCCGGGATCGTCGGTTCCACGACGGCCGGGTCGACTGGCCAGTGGGCGAAGTACACGTCACGCCATCGCATCGTAAGCAGGTCAGGCAAGCTCTGTCCGGGTGCCATGCGCTCCCTACGGTCGCCAGTCACTTTGTCGGTCGGATCTGGTCTCCTTGCGGGTGGATTCTATGAAGCGAGATTTGAACTGCTGTCAGACATTCCTGCTCGCTCCCGTCGGTCGCTGCGCGGGCTGGGACTGGCGTGTTCAAATCACGCTTCACGCCCTACACAACAGCAGGAATTGCGACGCGACGAAACGCGTCGCTTGTGGATTTGAATTGTAGAAGTGCGACGGCCGAGATTTGAACTCGGGTTAGGACCGTGGCAGGGTCCTGTGATACCACTACACCACCGTCGCACGGTGCATCTCAAAGTCGGGCGTGAGAGAAATATAAGGCTTCCGAATCGGATGCCCGATGGCGGATGATCCACGACACCTACTCCCACGGCTCGTGATCCCCTGAGAGAGCGTCTCACGACCGGGACAAAGCGGCATCCTTTTAGGACTTGGGCCGGGAGTAATCGGCACAGTCTAGTGGCGTGACGTAGAAGCGTCACGGCATGACGACCAACGCACTCGTGCCGTCGTCCCTCTGCCGGGAGGCCGAGGACAAACGCGAGGCAACTCGCAAGCTCGGATACGTGGCCCGCGCGGCCACGATCTTTCGGGTCGATCGGCTCACCGTCTTCCCTGACCCTGACGGGGCAGGGAAGTGGGACGGCGGGTTCGTCGAAACCGTGCTGCGGTACGCCGCCACACCCCCCTACCTCCGAAAGGCGGTATGGGATAGGCGGGACGAACTGGAGTGTGTCGGCGTTTTGCCGCCGCTCCGCGTTGCGACACGGACCGGCTCCGGATCGGACGATTCGGGGTCGTTGAGACAGGGAATCGTGACCGAGGTCGGACCTGATGGGCGCGTCCGGGTCAATTGCGGCCTGCAACACCCGATCTCTCTCCCCGTTCCGGACGACCGGAATCTCAGGGAGGGAGAGCGTGTCACCGTCAGGGTCTCTTCGAGACGACCGGTCCGCGCGAAACTCACCGACGAGCCCCCAGCGGGCTTCCAGGTGGATCGGGCGGACCTCGATACGGCGCTCGCACGCTCCAATGTCGGCATCACCATCGCCGCATCCCGTCACGGCCAACCGCTCACGTCTGGGCGAATTGGCCAGTTGATCGGGACGATCGATGGGGCCGGCGGCGACCTGACAGTCGTTTTCGGGGCACCCGAGCGCGGTTTGCCGGCTATCCTCGGCGTCGATGCGGAGTCCGCTGGCTCGGCCACCGTGGCGGAGCTGGCGGCTGCCGACGACACGGAGGACGGAACTGGCGATGCGGTCACCGGATCTCGGCCGGACGGAACCCGGTTCGACCTCTGGCTGAACACGGTTCCTAACCAGGGAAGCGAGGTCGTGCGAACGGAAGAAGCGATGTTCGCCACCCTCGCACCCCTGACGCTCACGGAGTGAGAATCCGATGCCACAACCAAACAGACCACGCAAAGGCTCGCTGGCCTACAGTCCGCGCAAGCGCGCGACCAGTGAGACGCCGCGGTTCAACAGTTGGCCCGACGACGAGGGGCAACCGGGAACGCAGGGCTTTGCCGGCTACAAGGCCGGCATGAGCCACGTCGTCCTCATCAACGACGAACCCGACTCACCGCGGGAGGGCATGGAAGAAACCGTGCCCGTCACGGTCGTCGAGACGCCGCCAATGCGGGCGGTGGCTCTGCGAGCCTACGAGGATACGCCGTACGGCCTGCGTCCGCTGACGGAGGTCTGGACCGACGAGTTCCATCCGGATCTCGATCGGGCCATCGACCTTCCCGAGGACCAGGACGGCGACGCCACAGAAGAACAGATTCGCGAGGCACTCGACGCGGGACGCCTCGGGGACGTGCGCCTCATTACGCACACGGTCCCGGGCGAACTGTCGAGCGTGCCAAAGAACGAACCGGACGTCATGGAGACGCGCGTCGGCGGTGGCAGTCTCGAAGACCGCCTCGACCACGGGCTCGAGCTCGTTGGCGAGAGCGGCGAGCACGCCCTGACCGACGTCTTCCGCGCCGGCGAGTACGCCGACGTCGCGGGCGTCACCAAGGGCAAGGGCACCCAGGGTCCCGTCAAGCGCTGGGGCGTCCAAAAACGGAAGGGCAAACACGCCCGCCAGGGTTGGCGCCGACGCATCGGCAACCTGGGTCCGTGGAACCCATCGCGGGTTCGCTCGACGGTGCCCCAGCAGGGCCAGACTGGCTACCACCAGCGTACGGAGCTTAACAAGCGCCTCATCGACATCGGCGACGACGAGGTCACCCCCGACGGTGGCTTCGTCAACTACGGCGAGGTCGACGGGGACTACGCGCTGGTGAAAGGGTCGGTTCCCGGCCCCGAGGGTCGCCTCGTTCGCCTGCGCCCGGCCGTCCGGCCGAACGACCAGCCGCGTCTCGACCCCGAGGTGCGGTACGTCTCTACGGAGTCTAATCAGGGGTGAGATGAATGCAGGCAACACTACACGACCTGGACGGCGACGCTGACGGCGAGGTCGAGCTGCCGGACGTCTTCGAGACGCCCTACCGGCCCGATCTCATCAAGTCGGCGGTGCTTGCCGCCCAGGCCAACCGGAAACAGGCATACGGTGCAGACGACTACGCGGGGATGCGAACGCCCGCAGAATCGCAAGGGAGCGGCCGCGGTATGGCACACGTCCCACAGCAGGACGGCCGTGCCAGGCGCGTCCCCCAGACCGTCGGTGGTCGCCCCGCACACCCGCCCAAAGAAGAGAAAGATCAGGCGCCCGCGATCAACGACAAGGAGCGCAAGCAGGCCGTTCGGTCGGCGATCGCGGCGACTACTGACGCGGATCTCGTCGCCGAGCGCGGTCACGAATTCGACGACGAGGCCGACTTGCCGCTGATCGTCAGTGACGCCTTCGAGGACCTCCAGAAGACCCAGGCGGTCGTCGACGTCCTCGAAAGCCTCGGTGTTCACGCGGACATCGAGCGAGCCGACGACGCGACCGTCCGGGCCGGCCAGGGGACGACCCGCGGCCGGAAGTACCGACGGCCGACGTCGATTCTGTTCGTCACGAGCGAGGAACCGTCGAAGGCCGCCCGCAATCTCGCGGGCGCGGACGTCACGACCGCACGCGAGGTCAACGCTGAAGACCTCGCGCCCGGCGCGACGGCCGGTCGCCTCACAGTTTGGACCGAGAGTGCCCTCGCGGAGGTGGCCGACCGATGACTGATCCGATCAACGTCATCGAGCACCCACACGTCACCGAGAAGGCGATGGACAAGATGGACTTCGAGAACGCCTTGCAGTTCATCGTCGCACTCGACGCCACCAAAGACGACGTGACCGAGGCGGTCGAAACGCAGTTCGACGTGACCGTCGAGAACGTGAACACACAGGTCACCATGAACGGCAACAAGAAGGCAGAGGTTCGGCTTTCCGAGGCGGACGACGCCGAGGAAGTCGCCTCTCGAATTGGGGTGTTCTAACAATGGGACGACGCATTCAGGGACAACGACGCGGTCGCGGGACGCCCACGTTCCGGGCACCCTCTCACCGCTACAAGGCGGAACTCTCGCATCGGAGCACCGAAGCCACCGAGGGCGACCTCGTCGCGGGCACGGTCGTCGACATCGAACACGACCCCGCCCGCTCGGCGCCGCTTGCGGCCGTCGAGTTCGAGGACGGCGACCAGCGACTCGTCCTCGCGCCGGAAGGCGTCGGCGTCGGTGACGAGATCCAGGTCGGCGTCTCGGCTTCGATCGAGCCTGGCAACACGCTCCCGCTGGCTGAGATCCCGGAGGGTATTCAGATCTGCAACGTCGAGGCACAGCCGGGCGACGGCGGCAAGTTCGCCCGTGCCTCCGGTGTCTCGGCACAACTGATGGCACACGACCGTTCGGTTGCGGTTGTCCAGTTGCCAAGCGACGAGGTTCGACGGCTGGATCCGGATTGTCGGGCGACGATCGGCGTGGTGGCCGGCGGTGGCCGCACGGAGAAGCCGATGGTCAAGGCCGGCAACAAATATCACAAGATGAAGTCTCGCGGGACGAAGTGGCCGCGGGTTCGCGGGGTCGCGATGAACGCCGTCGACCACCCGTTCGGTGGTGGCGGCCGCCAGCACCCCGGGAAACCGAAGTCCATCTCGCGGGACGCCCCGCCGGGCCGGAAGGTGGGCGACATCTCCTCGCGACGCACCGGCCGAGGTGGTGACGAATGAGTTCTAGTGATTACCAGATCGGCCACGAAGGCGAGTTTACCTACCGTGGTCATACGCTCGAGGAGTTGCAGGAGATGGACGTTGAGGAAGTCGCGGAACTGTTGCCCGCACGCCAGCGGCGAAGTATCAAACGCGGCCTGTCCTACGAGAAAGAACAGCTGCTCGAAGCGGCCCGCGAGGCCGGCGAGGAGGAGACGGCAAACAACCCGATCAGGACCCACCTGCGGGATATGCCGATTCTCCCCGAGTTCGTCGGGATCACGTTCGCGGTCCACAACGGCGAGAGCTTCGAGCGCGTGAACGTCGAGCCGGAGATGCTCGGCCACTACCTGGGCGAGTTCCAGCTCACGCGCACGAGCGTCGAGCACGGACAGGCCGGGATCGGGGCGACCCGTTCCTCGAAGTTCGTGCCCCTCAAGTAACACATGGGAATCAGCTACTCAGTCGACGCGGATCCGGAGCGGACGGCGAAAGCGATGCTCCGGGAGCGTCAGATGAGCCACAAGCACAGCAAGGCCATCGCCCGGGAGATCAAGGGCATGACCGCAGAGGACGCGGTCGCCTACCTCGAGGACGTCATCGAGGGCGCCCAATCAGTGCCGTTTAAATCCCACAACTCGGGCGTCGGCCACCGGAAGGACATCGAGGGTTGGGACGCCGGCCGCTTTCCCGAGAAAGCCAGCGAGGCGTTCCTCGATCTGCTCGAGAACGCCATCGGCAACGCCGAGTACGCGGGTATGGACGGCGACTCGATGGAGATCATGCACGTCGCCGCCCACAAGGTCGGCGAACAGCGTGGTCGCCAGCCCCGTGCGATGGGCCGAGCCAACGAGTGGAACACGCCGGAGGTCGACGTCGAGTTGATCCTGGTCGAACCCGACGCGGAGGGTGATGCCTGATGGCCGACGAACTGCAGTTCATCGAGGATGGCCTCCAGCGCACCCAGATCGACGAGTTCTTCGAAGACGAACTCGGTCGGGCCGGCTACGGCGGCATGGAAGTCGCCAAGACGCCGATGGGGACTCAGATCGTCCTCAAGGCCGAGAAACCCGGTATGGTGATCGGCAAGGGTGGGAAGAACATCCGCAAGATCACCACGACCTTAGAAGAGGAGTTCGGTCTCGAAGATCCGCAGGTCGACGTTCAGGAAGTCGAGGAACCCGACCTCAACGCCCGGATCGTCGCCGACCGCCTGGCTAACGCCCTCGAACGCGGTTGGTACTTCCGGAAGGCCGGTCACACCACGATCGACCGGATCATGGAGGCCGGCGCGAAGGGTGCCGAGATCGTCCTCTCGGGGAAGGTCACGGGTGCACGCTCACGCGTGGAGAAGTTCAACCGTGGCTACATCAAGCACAACGGCGAACCTGCCGAGGACATTGTCGACCACGGCCAGGGTGTCGCCGTCATGAAGCTTGGCACCATCGGTGTGGATGTCAAGATCATTCCGCCGGAGGCCGAGCTGCCCGACGACTTCGAGATCTACGAGGACGTCGACGTCAGCGAGTACGTCGAGGACGTCGAGGGCGACTCCGTCGAGGAGTTGCTGTCCGGCGAGCCCGAGGAGGGCGAGGACGACGCGTCGGCGACCGCAGCGGACGCCGAGGCGACGGCCGAGGAAGCGACGCCTGACGAGGAGATCGTCGAAGAAGCCGACGAGGCCGAGGAATTCGACGACGTCGATGTCCCGGACGATTCGGGTGTCGAGGAAGACCTCGACGAACTCGAGTCGGCCGTCGACGAGGAACTCGACGAGGAGACCGAACAAGAAGCCGAGGAACTCCTCGACGAAATGGACGACGAAGACACGGAGGGTGATGCCGAATGACGATCCTCCATCCCGAGGAGATCCGCGACATGACGGCGGCCGAGCGAGAGGCCGAACTCGAGGACCTCCAGACGGAACTGCTGAATGCCCGCGCCGTCCAGGCGGCGGGTGGTGCCCCGGAGAACCCGGGCCGCATCAAGGAGATCCGCAAGGCAATAGCGCGGATCAAGACGATCGAAAACGAAGACAGTGAGGCCGAGACGGCCTCAGAAGGAACAGCGTAATGCCACGCACACCCGCCACCCTGGCTCGCCACGAACTGCTCGGGCTCGCCGCTCGCGTCAGCGATGCGGCCGATCCTGGGCTCGTGGGTATCGACGGTACGGTCGTCGCCGAGTCGACCAACACCGTCTCGATCGAGCAGGGTGGGCGGACGTGGCAGGTTCCCAAGGCCGGCGCGACGTTCGCGTTCGACCTGCCTGGCGACGCGGGGGCCAGCCCAGATGCGGGCGAACCCGTTACCGTCGCCGTCGATGGGGAGCGATTGATCGCTCGCCCGGCCAGACGGACCGAACGCAGAGGTGAATCCACATGGCGCTAGGACTGAACGTACGACAACCGGATGCGACCTGCGACGATCAAAACTGCCCGTTCCACGGAACCCTTTCCGTGCGGGGACAGACGATCGAAGGCACCGTCGCGTCCACAGATATGGACAAGACCGTCGTCGTCGAGCGCGAGTACGACGTACCCGTGCCGAA
The DNA here is from genome assembly GCF_009797925.1 of Halorhabdus sp. CUG00001. Taxonomy (NCBI): domain Archaea; kingdom Methanobacteriati; phylum Methanobacteriota; class Halobacteria; order Halobacteriales; family Haloarculaceae; genus Halorhabdus; species Halorhabdus sp. CUG00001. Next base: position 1,581,228 of record NZ_VOLB01000001.1, on the reverse strand, counting down.
GTATGACCGCCTGATGAAACGGCGGAGTCGGATTCCAGCCCACGCACCCCCGTGCGTGGACCTGGCGGAAGGCGACACGGTCACGATTGCAGAGACCCGACCACTCTCGAAGACGAAGTCTCACGTAGTGGTCGAGAAACACGGAGGTGCGGACTGATGGAAGCCCTCAATGCCGACGTCACCCAGGGCTTAGAGAAAGGCTCGCTGATCACGTGTGCCGACAACACGGGCGCACGTGAACTCAAAGTCATCAGCGTTGCTGGCTACTCCGGGACCAAAAACCGCCACCCGAAGGCGGGAATCGGTGACAAGATCACTGTTTCGGTGACCAAGGGCACGCCGGAGATGCGCCGCCAGGTCCTCGAAGCAGTGGTCGTTCGTCAGCGCAAGCCGATCCGGCGACCGGACGGCCAGCGCGTGAAGTTCGAAGACAACGCGGCGGTCATCGTCGACGAGAACGAAGACCCCCGCGGCACCGAGATCAAGGGCCCGATTGCCCGCGAGGTGGCCGAACGCTTTGGCTCCATCGCCTCGACTGCTACGATGATCGTCTAGCTATGAGTGAACAACCAACCAAACAGCGCAATCAGACCGAGCGCGCTCCGTTGCACGAGCGACACAAGCAGGTCCGTTCGACGCTTTCGACGGACCTCCGTGAGGAGTACGGACAGCGTCGTGTCCGCGTCAACGTGGGCGATACGGTCGAGGTCATGCGCGGCGACTTCGCCGGCGAGGAAGGCGAGGTTACCGATGTCGACCTCCGAGACGCGACGATTAGCGTCGAAGAGGTCACTGTCGAGACTGCCGACGGCGAGGAAACCCCCCGCCGGTTGGAGGCTAGTAACGTTCGCGTGACGGACCTCGACCTGTCTGATGACGTGCGACGGCAGCGACTCGAGGAGGACGAATAAATGAGTAACCACCAGAAACGACTCTCGGTACCGGAACGCTGGCCCGTCGAGCGCAAGACCGAGACCTTCACCGTGTCGGCCGACGCCGGCCCACACGGCGAGGCGGGCGTACCCCTGTTGATCGTCCTTCGGGACGTTCTGGGGTACGTCGACAGCCGCAAGGAGGCCCGGTTCGCACTCGATCAGGACCAGGTGTTGATCAACGGCGAGCCCGAAAGTGACGAAACGCGTCCGGTGGGAATGTTCGACATTCTCGCCTTCAGGGAACGCGAGGAGTTTTACCGGATCTTCCCCGGCGATGGTGGTCGGCTCGCGCTGACTCCCATCGACGAGGAATCCGCCCAATCCAAACTGGGCAAGATCGTCGAGAAACGCAACGTCCCTGGCGGCGACGTGCAGCTGACCCTACACGACGGTGAGACGCTGCTGGTCGGCGAGGACGACCCCTACACGCCTAACGACTCGATCGTCGTGGCCAACGAAGACGAGGAGATCGTCGCCCACTTCACCTACGAGGAGGGCGCACTCGTCACCGCCGTCGACGGCCAGCACGCCGGCGAGATCGGCGAGATCGAGACGATCCAAGTCACGGCAAGCAGTGCCGACAACAACGTCATCGTCGAACGGACGGACGGCTCGACCTTCGAAACCGTCGAGGAGTACGTCGTCGTCATCGACGAGAACTTCACCAGCGACGACGAGAGCAGCGATGACGATTCGGCAGCCGACGAGGAAACCGAAGACGTCGTTGACGAAGACGCTGTGGCTGCCGACGACGAAGACGGAGGTGACGACGAATGAGCTCCGAGACCGAGGCCGGGTTCCACCCGATGCGTGAACCGTCGGTCGAGAAGGTCGTCGTCCACATGGGTATCGGCCGCGGTGGCCAGGAACTCGCCGACGCAGAGGAGATTTTGGCTGAGATCGCGGGCCAACAGCCGGTCCGGACGACTGCCAGAGAGACTGTCGGCGAGTTCGACATCCGTGAGGGAGATCCGGTCGGGACGAAAGTCACGCTTCGTGACGAGGCCGCCGAGTCGTTCCTCGAGACAGCCCTCGAATTGGCTGATATCGAGGCTGCACAGTTCGACGAGACGGGCAACTTCAGCTTCGGGATCGAGGAACACACCGATTTCCCGAGCCAGGAGTACGATCCGACGATCGGAATCTACGGATTTGACGTGACGGTCAACCTGACGCGCCCGGGCTACCGGGTCAGCAAACGGGATAAGGCCTCACGCCCGATTCCGTCGAATCATCGACTCGACCCTGCAGACGCCGTCGCATTCGTCGAGTCGACCTTCGACGTGGAGGTGAGCGAATGAGCGAGAGTGAAACTGACGCCGACGCGGGCGAACAAACCGGCGAGCAGGCCGCCAAACGGACCGGCCAGCTCGAAGCCTGCCAGCGGTGCGGTCGCAAGCAGGGTCTGGTCGGCAAATACGATATGTACCTGTGTCGGCAATGTTTCCGGGAGATTGCCCGCGACATGGGATTCAAGAAGTACAGCTAACGATGACGGGTAACGATCCACTCAGTGCCGCTCTCTCCGGCGTCGATAACGCCGAGAGCGTTGGCAAACTGACGTACACAGTCGAGCCCGCCTCGAACGAGATCGGCAGTGTCCTCGAAGTGTTCTACGATCGAGGATACATCGACGGCTTCGAGCGCGTCGAGGACGGCAAAGCCGGGCAGTTCGAGGTCGAATTGAAAGGTGCGATCAACGAGTGTGGCTCGGTCAAGCCCCGCTATACCGCGGGCGCCGATGAGTTCGAGCAGTGGGAGAAGCGATTCCTCCCGGCCCGTGACTACGGGACACTCATCGTGACCACGAGCCACGGGATCATGAGCCACTACGAGGCCCGCGAGGCGGGCATCGGTGGCCAGGTGATCGCGTACGTATACTGACAATGCCACGCACAGAACTACAGCTACCTGACGAAGTCAGTGCCGAGGTCGACCACCTCGAACTCACTGTCGAGGGACCCGAAGGCAGCGTGACGCGTCGACTCTGGTATCCGGATGTCGCTGTCGATGTCGAAGACGAGACGATCGTCATCGAATCGACCGAGGACGACGCCGAGACGATGTCCACGTTGGGGACCTTCGAGAGCCACGTGCGCAACATGTTCCACGGCGTCACCGAGGGATGGACCTACGAGATGGAGGTCTTCTACTCACACTTCCCGATGCAGGTGCGCGCCGAGAGCGAGGAAGTCGTCATCGAGAACTTCCTCGGTGAGAAGGCTCCCCGCCGGACGCCGATCCACGGCGAGACCGACGTCGAGATCGACGAAGAACAGATCACGCTCCGTGGTCCCAGTATCGAAGACGTCGGCCAGACGGCCGCGGATATCGAACAGCTCACCCGTGTCACCGACAAAGACGTCCGGGTGTTCCAGGACGGCGTCTACATCACGGACAAACCGAATCGAGGTGAGGTCTGATGGCTGAGGAAGAACCTACGGAACTTACGGACGTCGGCGGCATTGGCGACCAGACGGCCGACGCATTGGCCGAGGCCGGCTTCGAAACTGTCGACGATCTGCGAGCAGCAGACGAATCGGCACTCACGGAGGTCGAGGGAATCGGTAACGCCCTGGCGGCCCGGATCAAGGCCGACGTCGGCGACGTCGAGGTTGCAGACGACGCCGATGCCGAGGTCGAAGACGCTTCGACCGACGAGGACGAGTCCGCAGGCGACACGGAGACACTCGCGGACTACGAGGGGCTGACGGATATCAGCGGCGTCAGCGAGGAGACGGCAGATGCCTTGAGCGAAGCTGGCTTCGAGACTGTCGAAGCCGTCGCACGCGCCGATCAGGACGCCCTTACCGAGGTCGAGAGCGTCGGAAACGCTCTGGCGGCCCGGATCCAGGCTGACGTCGGCGAACTCGACGTCTCGGAGGCCGAAGCTGCCGACGTCGAGGAGGCAGGAGAGGCCGCTGAGGAAGCCGAGGATGTCGAGACTGAACTGCAGCCTCGTGGGCTGGTCGACAAGCAGCCGGATCTCTCCGACGAGGAGGCCCGGCTGCTGGTCCAGCGCCGCCGCGAAGGCAAGCCGCAGTTCAATCGACAGGACTACCACAAGAAAAAGCGCGTGCCGACGTCTTGGCGACGACCGCGGGGCACCCTCTCGAAGCAGCGCCGCGGCATCAAGGGCAAAGGCGACACGGTCGAGGCCGGGTTCCGCACTCCCAAGGCGACTCGCGGATTGCACCCCTCCGGCTTCGAGGAAGTTCGCGTCCACAACGTCGACGATCTCGACGGTGTCGACGGGGATACCCAAGCGGTGCGCATCGCCTCGAAAGTCGGGGCACGCAAGCGCGAACGGATCGAAGAGCGCGCCGAGAGCGAGGAGATTCGCGTACTCAATCCCACCTACGTCGAAGTCGAGGTGAGCGACGATGAGTGATCTCAGCGCACAGAAGCGACTGGCGGCAGACGTTCTGGACGTCGGGCAGAACCGCGTCTGGTTCGACCCCGAGGCACAGGGCGAAATCGCGGATGCGATCACCCGCGAGGACGTCCGTGACCTGATCGACCAGGGCATCATCCGCACGAAAGAAAAGAGTGGGAACTCCCGCGGTCGGGCCAAAGAGCGCCAAGAGAAGCGCGCCTACGGCCACCAGAAGGGACACGGGTCCCGGAAGGGTTCCGCGGGAGCCCGACAGAACGAGAAAGACGACTGGGTGTCCCGCATTCGGGCCCAGCGCGAGCGGCTGCGAGAACTCCGGGACAGTGGCGAACTGTCGCCGACGGAGTATCGCAAACTGTACGATCAGGCCAGCGGCGGCGAATTCGACGACGTCGGTGACCTGAACCGATATATCGACGACCAACACGGTGATCAGTGATGGCGACAGGACCACGCTACAAGGTGCCGATGCGTCGGCGCCGCGAATCTCGGACGGACTACCATCAGCGGTTGCGCCTGCTGAAATCCGGCAAGCCACGCCTCGTGGCGCGGCTCTCGAACAGCCAGGCCAGGGCGCAGCTGGTGACAACGGGTCCCAACGGTGACGAGACTGTTGCAGCGGCCACGGCCAACGACCTCGCCGAGTACGGCTGGGAGGCGCCGACGGGCAACCTGCCCGCCGCGTACCTGACCGGACTGCTCGCGGGGCTGCGGGCGATCGAGGCCGGCTACGAGGAGGCAGTGCTGGACATTGGGCTCAACACGCCGACGCCAGGAAGTAAAGTATTCGCGATCCAGGAAGGAGCGATCGACGCCGGCCTGGAGATTCCCCACAACGACGATGTCCTGGCCGAGTGGCCACGGACGCGCGGCGAGCACATCGCCGAGTACGCCGAGTCCCTCGATGAGGGGCTCTATAGTGGGGAATTCGACGCGACAGAACTGCCCGCACACTTTGACGCAGTGCGGGAGACGCTACTCGAAGGTGACATCGAACTATGAGCGCTGACGGATGGGAACCACGAACGCGGCTCGGCCGGCAGGTCGCCGACGGCGAGATCGACTCGATGCGCGACGCCCTGAACGCCGGGCTGCCGCTGAAGGAATCGGAAATCGTCGATCAGCTCGTTCCTGGGCTGGAAGACGAAGTGCTGGACATCAACATGGTCCAGCGGATGACCGACTCGGGTCGCCGGGTGAAGTTCCGCTGTGTCGTCGTCGTGGGTAACCGCGACGGGCTCGTCGGCTACGCCGAGGGCCGAGACGATCAGGTCGGCGGCGCAATCCAGAAGGCCATCGACATCGCCAAGCTGAACATGATCGACGTTTCCCGCGGGTGTGGCTCGTGGGAATGTGGTTGCGGGCGACCGCACACGGTCGCGCTGCGTACCACCGGCAAGGCCGGCAGCGTCGAGGTCGAGCTCCAGCCTGCCCCGCGCGGGCTCGGGCTGGCCGGCGGAGAGACCGTTCGGCACGTCCTCGAACTGGCTGGTATCGAAGACATCTGGACCCGCTCGTCGGGGAACACCCGGACGACGGTCAACTTCGCGAAGGCGACGTTCAACGCCCTGCGCAACACGGCCGAAGCGCGGGTCCCCGAGCGAGCCTTCCAAGAGCGTGAGGTGATCGAGTGATGCAAGCGATCGTCCAACTGCGCGGCGAGGTCGACGTCAGCCAGGACGTCGTCGATACTCTGGAGATGCTCAACCTCGGTCGCGTCAATCACGCGACGCTCGTCCCCGAGACCGACACGTATCGGGGCATGATCACGAAGGTCAACGACGTTGTCGCCTACGGCGAACCGTCAGTCGAGACGGTCGAACTCTTGCTCGAACGGCGAGCGGAACCGGCCGCCGATGCCGACGGTGAGAAGGCGTCCGTCGACGACGAGTGGGTCGGCTGGAACACCAACTACGACGACATCGCGGATCTGGCTTCGGCGCTGGTCGACGAAGAGACCACGCTGCAGGAGGCCAACCTCTCACCGACGCTTCGTCTGCACCCGCCCCGGAAGGGCCACGACGGGATCAAACATCCCGTCAAAGAGGGTGGCGAACTCGGCAAACACGATGCTGCGGGCATCGACGCACTGTTGGAGGCGATGCGATAATGACAGACAAAAGCAAACGCCAGCGTGGGTCTCGAACGCACGGTGGCGGCACACACAAGAACCGTCGTGGGGCCGGCCACCGCGGTGGGCGCGGCGATGCCGGTCGTGACAAACACGAGCAACATCTTCACCCGCCGATCGGCAAGAGCGGCTTCACGCGGCCAGAGAAGACCAAAGAGGATATTGCCGAGGTCGACATCCGGCGACTCGATGAGGACGCCGCCTTACTGGCTGCCGACGGCATTGCAGAAGAAGACGGCGACGGCTACCGGATCGACGCCCGCGAGGTCGTCGAGGATGGTTTCGACGCCGACGCGGTGAAGGTACTCGGTGCCGGGCAGGTTCGCAACGAACTGACCGTCGTCGCCGATGCCTTCTCGGCCGGTGCCCGCGAGAAGATCGAGGCTGCCGGTGGAAGCGCTGAATTGAGCGAGCGAGGCGAACAGCGACAGGCTGACAAGGACGACGCCGACGATAACGAGTAAGGATGAGCTGGAAGGACACCGCCGAACCACTGCTAACGCGGATGCCGTCAGTCGCTCGACCGGACCGCCACGTCCCCTTCAAGCGGAAACTCGGCTGGACGGCCGGCGTCTTGGTCTTGTTTTTCTTCTTGAGAAACATCAACCTGTACGGCCTTGGTACCGGTGGATCGAACGCATTCGGCCGGTTCTCGTCGATCCTTGCCACTCAGCAGGGCTCGATCATGCAGTTGGGGATCGGCCCGATCGTCACCGCGAGCATTGTCTTGCAGTTGCTCGGCGGGGCGGACTTACTCGGGTTGGATACCCAGAACAACCCGCGCGATCAGATCCTCTATCAGGGGCTCCAGAAGCTACTGGTGCTCGTGATGATCGTGTTGACGGGCTTTCCGATGGTGTTCGCCGCCGACTTCCTCCCAGCTGAGCCAGTCTTCGGACTGGGTGTGGCCGGGACGAAGTGGTTGATGTTCGCTCAGATCTTCGTCGGCGGTGTCCTCATCCTTTACATGGACGAGGTGATCAGCAAATGGGGCGTCGGCAGCGGGATCGGCCTGTTCATCATTGCTGGCGTCAGCCAGAGTCTGGTCGGCGGGTTGATCGCGATCCCCCAGATCTCCGGCAATTGGGGCTTTATCCCCTATTGGATCGGCGCGGTGGCCGGGTTCGTCGATGTCCCGTCGGTGTTGACGTCTCAGGGGATCACACAACTTCTGTTCCACACGAGTGGACAGAACTATATCGGGCTCATCGCTATCCTCACGACGCTCTCGATCTTCGTGATCGTCGTCTATGCGGAGTCAGTCCGTGTCGAGATCCCGCTCAGCCACGCCCGGGTGAAGGGGGCTCGCGGTCGGTTCCCTGTGAAGCTCATCTACGCCAGCGTCCTGCCGATGATCCTCGTCCGGGCGCTGCAGATGAACATTCAGTTCCTCGGCCGGATTCTCAAACAGCAACTCGGGACCTTACCGGCCTGGCTGGGGCAGTATAGCGGCTCCCAGCCGACCGGTGGGCTCTTCTACTATCTGGCACCGATCCAGTCGCCCGGCGAATGGGCCTGGTTCTTGGGTAGTGTCTCACAACCAGTCTGGAAAGTCCTCCTCCGGGTCGGCGTCGACCTCACGTTCATGATCATCGGTGGTGCGATCTTCGCGATCTTCTGGGTCGAAACCACCGACATGGGCCCGGAAGCGACGGCCCAGCAGATCCAGAACTCCGGGATGCAGATCCCCGGCTTCCGTCAGAATCCCGGCGTCTTGGAGAAGGTCCTCGAACGCTATATCCCACAAGTGACCGTCATCGGTGGTGCACTGGTCGGGCTGCTCGCCGTCATGGCGAACATGCTCGGTACGATCGGTGGCGTCACCGGGACGGGGCTGCTGCTGACCGTCTCGATCACCTACAAGCTCTACGAGGAGATCGCCGAAGAGCAACTCATGGAAATGCATCCCATGATGCGCCAGATGTTCGGCTAGCACCTTTTTCCCGCTCGGGTTCGCTACGCGACCACTTCTGCTCACGGGCCGTGCGCGGCGCTACGCGCCGCGATCTCGAGGCGGTGAAACCGCCTCGCGAGGCCCGTTTGCACGGTCAGTGGGACTGAAAGTCCCACTTGACGCGGCAAAAATCTGCACCAAAAACGGCCGACGACTCACGGTCTTCGACCGCTCGTCGTCGGTGAACCGCTCGCTACGTTCGCGGACGCTCTATCATCAACGTATTGTCGTATCTATCGTCGTCTCCGAATTTGCGAGGGATGGCGATATCGGGGTCAGCGTCGACGGCAGTCACTCCCTGACCTGATTGACATTGCTATTTTCGCACTCAATACCGCCGGTTCGGGCTTCGAACGGTCGATGACACCTGGTTGTCGTCTTCGGTGGCTTCGAAGACGACTGGGTTCATCTGGAAAGAACACGCCAGCAGTTCCGGATTTCTGGCTGCGGCAGCGACTGGGTTCCCGCGAGATTGTGGATCGACTGAACGTCGTCGAGGGGGGTGACGACATCGCGTTCGATGGTCGAGACGGTGACGGTCGCCGCAGTCGTCCCTAATTGGAAAGCTCACCTGATGCGCTTCGAGTCACGATTGCGCCAGCCAAATTGGAGTAGCCATTCACCCGTCGCCAAGGAGTTGATCGCCACCGCGATACAGGACGTACCCGAGAAAGACAGCGATGTATGCGATCGCGAACAGTTCCGCGAGCAGTTCAGTGCCGGTCGATTGCTCGATGATGGTCTCCAGGACGACAACGAGCACAATGACGACTGGGCCCGCCAACAGTAATCCGTCGTAGACGCGATCGTCTGCCCCCGACTCGTAGACGGTCCCGACGATCGGGAGGTCTGCGAGGTTCATGGGTACATCCCCCCGCGACGGAACAGTGTCCGTAGCGCCACGAGAATCGGGATGATCTCCAAGCGCCCGATCCACATGTGCCCGAGGAAGGCGACCTTGCCGACGGCCGGCAGCGAGTCGGGGCCGGTGATGCCCGAGGAGAGTCCGACGTTGCCCTGGGCGCTTGCCACTTCGAAGAAGACATTGGCCAGCGAGAACTCCTCGGCAGGGAGGAGAACCAACAACAGGAATGTCCCGACGATGAGAGATGCGATCCAGAGCACGACGATGATGGTCGCCTCGACGAACTCCCGGTTGGCTTCGGTCTCGCTCAGCCGCCGGCCGTTGATATCCAGCCGTCGCACGGCGCTGTCCGGATAGAAGACGTCGGCGACGTGATAGCGGATCCCCTTGATCAGGGTTAGCCCGCGAATGATTTTGATCCCCCCGGCGGTCGATCCGGCTGCCCCGCCGACGAACATCCCGAATGCCACGACGAGTTGGGCCTGTGCCGGCCAGGCCCCGAGTGCCACGTTCGTCGTGTCGACGGCCGTCTGAAAGCCCGTACAGGTGGCCGCCGAGACGAACTGGAAGACGCCGTACCGGACGGCCCTGAGCGGCGAGTCGTACGGGCCGACGTACAGGAACGCCCACAACAGTGCCGACCCAGCCCCCATGTAAACGAACACCCAGCGGGTCTGCAGATCGGTATAGAAGTTCCGGAGGTCACCCTGGAGAATGAGGTAGTGGACGGGGAAGGCGATCGAGCCAAGCAGCATGATCGGGATCAGGACCGTATCGATCAGGGCGCTGTCGTAGGTCGCAATCGAGTTGTCGGTGATCGAGAACCCGCCCGTCGCGAGACCGGTCATCGCGTGGTTGATCGCGTCCCAGGGGGGCATGCCGGCGAGGAACAGCGCGAGGATCGAGACGAAGGTAAACAGAAGGAAGATCCACCAGATCGTCCGGACCGTCGAGACGATGCTCGGGTGGATCTTCTCGGAGCGGGCCTCGCTCTCGTAGAGCGTCAGCGACCCACTGCCGGGGCGGGCGAGGACCGCAGTCGTCAGGACGATCACGCCGACGCCGCCGACCCATTCGATGAACGTCCGCCACCACTGGAGACTGCGGGGCAACACTTCTTCGTTGTCGGTCATCGTCAGGCCGGTGCCGGTGAAGCCACTCGTCGACTCGAAAACGGCGTTGAGTGGCTCCCGGAAGGCCGCGAGGGTCGGCGTCGATTCGAGGGTTGTCGGCAGATCGAGGTGGACCCCCCAGGCGATCAGGAGGAAGGGAACGGAGCCGAACACACCCACGAGCAGCCAGCCCGTGGCGGCGACGACCATTCCGTGCAGACGCGAGGGTGAGTCGGCGTCGGCAAAGTGCCGGTGGAGGCCATAGCCGACGGCAAGCGGGACCAAGGCCGACGCCCCGAAGGCGACCGCGCCGAACCACTCGCCCCACGCCAGCGGCACGAGGATCGAGACGACCATCAGCCCGCCGAGCGCTTCGAGGATACGGCCCACGTCGCGTCCGACTGTCGCTGTCGTTCCGTTCATGACTGTGTGCGGTAATCGGGAACGTCTTTATCCGTCACTCGATCCGGTCTTCGTAGTGGCCGAAGATGTCGGTGACCTCGGGATCGGCACCGACGGCCGAATACACCGTCAGGAGATCTCCCGCGTGGATCGTCGTGGTGCCGCGCGGGGTGATCGGCTCGCTGGTATCGTCTCGCTCGATCGCGACGACGAGCACGTTCTGAGAGAGCACTCCTTCGTCGGCTGCTTCCTGGAGTGTCTTGCCCGCGATCGGCGCGTTCTCGGTCACCTCGATTTCGAACACTTCGGCCTCTTCGCCGATGCGCATGTAATCGACGATAGCCGGCCGTGCGACTGCCCGGTAGAGGTACTCGGCGATGAGTTCCTGTGGGTTTTCCATCGTGTTGACGCCGATCCGCTCAAAGAGGTTCATGTGCTCGGGGTTGTGGACCACCGAGAGGATCGACGGGACGTCGTACTCCTTTGCGAGCAGACAGACCATGATGTTCGTCGCGTCGCGGTCGGTCGTCGAGACGACGGCGTCGGCCTGTTCGATGCCGGCGTCCTCGAGGGTCGCGTTGGTCGTCGCGTCGGCTTCGAGGACGAGACAGTCGAACCGATCGGCCGCCCGGTTTGCCCGTTCACTGTCTCGCTCGATGACGACAACCTCGTTGCCCGAGCGTGTCGCAATCTCGATCAGTGGCGTCCCGATGTCGCCGGCGCCGACGATGATGATATACACGTTAGGTCACTCCTCAATCTGGTTACTGAGTGCATATCGAGCAGTAAAGGTGAGCGTTCCGATCCGTGCGTGACAATCGAAATCGGCCCAAACCGACACGATTGGCGTCAGTCCCCGCCGAACAGCCGTTCTTTTAGCGAGCGTCGCGATGGTCGTTCGGCCAGCAGTACTGGCCCGTCGATCCGCTCGATCGCGTCGAAGACCAGCGACCCGCGGACGATCCGGGAGAGCAGGCCACGCTCGGTCGCCCCGAGGATCGACAGGTCGAACCCGTCGGCGACGCGCTCGATTGTCTCTTCGATATCGCCGGTTTCGACGAGGAACTCGGCGTCTTCGAGGTCGTGGCCGGCCGCCCACTCGGCCAGGAATTCTTGGCTCTCTGCTTGTTCGCCTGGCTCGGAGACGTTGAGCAGCGAGACAGAGACGCCAAGCGAGTCCCGCAGCGCCCGGGCGACCTCCGCCGAGAGGTCCGAGGAGGGACCGCCAGCCGTCGGGACGAGCACGTTCTCGGGGCCGCATTCGTCGCCATCGAGCACGAGGAAGTCACAGGGCAGATCGTGGGTGAGTTCGTCGAGTGCACTCTCGGCGCGGCCGCCGGCAAAGCGAGCCCCGCCGTAGCCCATCACGACCGTATCGGCGTCGTTCGAGCGGGCGGCGTCGAAAACCTCTTCTAGTCCCCGGTGAGAGAGGATCGTCTTCGTCTCGACGGGCACGCCGAACGTCTCGGCGTCGGCCTCGGCGTCTGCCAGCAGTGCTTCGGAGTCCGTGTCGATATCGGCTCGTCGTTCCGAAGCCGTCTGGAGACTCGTCTGGTCGGGAACGGTGACGATGTGTGTTGCGAGGACCTGCCCGCCCTCGTGTTTGGCGATCGCGCTGGCCAGCGTCATCAAAGCCTGCTCCGAGCGCGGATTCGACAGCGCGACCATGATCGTCGGCCCCTCCGTGCCCGTCGGGGCGGCCGCCTCTGTGGCGTCGACGATCTGGTCGGGGAGCTTCTCTTCACGTTCGCTGACTAGTTCCGAGAGGACGCCTTCTGCACTCGTCTCGTCTTGGGCATACAGGAAGTACCAGACGATCGCGAGGACGACGAAACTGCCCGCAAGCGCGATCTCGTACCACGCCATAAAGGCGACGAGCCCCAGCGAGAGGACCGTGCCCACGATCGGCGTAATCGGGTACAGCGGCACTTCGAAATCGGGGTCGTACTCGGGTGTGTCTGCTTCTCGGAAGACGATCAGTGCGACGTTCATCAGGGCGTAGACGATGAGGTGGAGGACACTCGCGGCCTTTGCGAGTACCTCGATATCGCGCCCGAGGAAGGCGATGAAGACGACGATGAGTCCGCCGGTGACGAGGATCGATCGGTAGGGCGTCGCAAAGCGGGGGTGGATCTCGTTGAGCCACGCGCTGACGATCTTGTCTCGGCCCATCGCGAAGTTGATCCGCGCGGAGGCGAGGATCGAGGCGTTCGCCGAGGAAGCCGTCGCCAGCAGCGCGCCCAGGGTCATCGTCGAGGCCGCGACCGCCGCGACCCCGCCGATCGGGCCGATCGAGGCCGGGAACGCGATGTCGGCCACCTGGGCGACGGGGGCCTCCTGACTGAGGTCCGGCCAGGGAATCACGCCGAGCATCGTCGTCACCAGAATCGCATAAATGACGGTCACGATCCCGACACTGCCGATGATGGCGATCGGGAGGTTCCGCCCGGGGTTTTTGAGTTCCTCGGCGACAGTTGCAATCTTCGCGTAGCCGAGGAAGGAAACGAAGACGAGGGCGGTCCCTGGTAGAATCGCACCGTACCCTTTGGGTGCGATGCCGTCCTCGCCGACCAGCGTCGCGTACTCGAAGGCGGTGAACCCGGCGATGGCAAAGACCGTCAGGATCGCCAGGAGGATGAAGACGATCACGGTCTGGACGCCGCCGGTTTCCTTTGCGCCGACGTAGTTGACACCAACGAACAGGGCACCCGCCAGCAGCGCGCCGACCTGGATCGGATTGAGAAAGAGAACGGCAGGCAAGCCGACGAACTCCACGAGATACTGGCCGAACCCGATACAGTAGAACGCCGAGGCAAAGGCCAGCCCCATCCAGTCGCCCATCCCGGCGATCGAGCCAAAGAGGGGGCCAAGCGAGGAGTTGATGTAGTAGTACCCGCCGCCGGCTTTCGGCATCGCGGTCCCGAGTTCCGAGATCGACAGCGCGTTGACCATCGCGATCACGCCGCCGACGACAAAAGAGACGACGACGACCGGCCCCGCGGCGTTGGCTGCCACGCCCGGCAGGACGAAGATGCCCGCGCCGATCATCGTCCCGATACCGATGGTCATCGCCGAGACCAATCCGAGGTCTTTCGCGAGTTCTTCCTCGCTCATGTGTCGTTGTGTGGTAGCGTTATCACAGGGTGCTCGACCTCGGTAACCAGCTTCAGCGTGGTGTCACCCGAGACGAATTGGATCAGGCGGTTTCCGCCCCGGGGCTGGAAGGCGACCGCGCTCGCGTCGATATCCGCCGCGGCTTCGTCGATCGCTTCGACGACATCCCGGGCGTACCCAGTGTAGTCGTCGGCGTCGGGAAAGACAGTTCGGACCGCCGCGTAGGATTCTTCGGCGAGGTCCTCGGATTGCTCGACGGGCGTCTTGTCGGGGACACCTCCGCCCTTCTCGACGACGTGTATGGCCGTGACGTGTTCGGGATCGTACGGTTCGAGTGCCCGTGCCGTCGCCAGGGCGTCGTCTTCGTTGGCGACCGGCAGGAGGACGTGTTCGAGTAGCGCTCGATCGTCCGAACCGAGATCGACACTCATAGCTGTCCGTATCGTACCGCAGTACATAGTATTGGGCATTCGACTCCGCCGGGTCCTCGGCCGGTTATCCGAACAGCCGTTCCCAGAGGGATCGGTCCCGCTTCCGTTCGGCCATGAGTACCGAACACTCGACGTCCTCGATGGCGTCGATCAGGACCGAACCCCGGACGAGTCGATCGAGGAGTCCGCGTTCGGTCGCGCCGACGACCACCAGCGTGGCGTCCCGGGCGTCCTCGATGATCGCGGACTCGATGTCGCCGGTCTCGACGCGTAGCGTGGCGTCTTCCAGACCGCGGTCGGCGGCCCACTCTTCGAGGAACGCCTCGCCTTCGGCGCGATCTTCGGCGACGTGCAGCAGGGTCACATCGCTGTCGTACTCCGATTCCAGGAGAGCGGTCGTCGCGGCGCTCAACTCCGAGTCGGGGCCGCCGGCCGTCGGTACCAGGATCTTCGCCGGATCGAACCCGCGATTCCGGAAGACCAGGGTGTCACAGGGGACGTCCTCGGTGATCTCGTCGAGGGCTCCCTCGGCACGGCCCGGTGCACCGTGGGAATCCGGACCCCAGCCCATGACGATCAGGTCCGCGTCGTGGGTTTTCGCGGCGTCGAAGATCTCGCCGAAGGAGCGATGAGAGAGGATCGTGTGAGTTTCGACGGGGACGCCATGTGTCGTGGCGTCCTGCTGGGCCGTCTCCAGAAGTGACTCGCTCTCGGCGTCGAGTTGATCGATGTGCTCGGCGCCGTACTCTAAGGAGGTCTGATCCGGGACGGTGACGATGTGTGTCGCGACGACGGTCCCGCCGCGCTGGCGGGCAATCGCACTCGCCAGCGAGATCAGTTCCGTCTCGTGTTCGGGATTGGCCAGTGGCACCAGAATCCGGTAGTCCTTGTCGTCGTCGGGCATGTCCTCGCCGGGTCCGTCGGTCAGCCGCGGTTCCCGGAGGTACTTCCTCAGGACCCCGGTCGTCAGCGACCGCTCGCGGGCGTAGCCGGCATACCAGATCACGGCCCACGCGACGATGGCAGCACCGAAGGCGGTCACCATCGGCTCGATGTAGTAGATCAGCGCGAAGGAGGTAATTGCACCCAGCGCAGGCGTGATCGGCGATAGCGGCACCCGGAAGTCCGGGTTGTAGTCAGGCGGGTCGGTGACTCGCATCACGATTAGCGAGACGTTGAGCAGCCCGTAGATAATCAGGTGAAGGAAACTCGCCAGCCCCGACAGCGTCGTGACGGCGTTGCCGCCCACGAGATCGACGCCGATGATAAAGCTGAGCATCAGTCCGCCGGTGATCGCGATAGATCGGTAGGGTGTCGAGAACCGAGGATGAACCCTATTGAGGTCGGGCGAGATAACGCGATCCCGCCCCATCGCGAAGTTAATGCGCGAGGAGGCCAGGATCGAGGCGTTCGCCGAGGAAGCTGTCGCCAGGAGGCCGCCAAAGAGCATCGCGACGGCACCGACCGGACCCAGTAGCCGCTCGGCGACCTGGACGACGGCGATCTCGTTTTCACCCATCCCGGCGATAAATCCGGGTTCGACTGTGGCACTCATCACGAACAGGACCAAGGCGTAGATACCGGTCACGAGCACGACGCTGCCGATGACCGCCCGCGGGAGGTTTTTCCCCGGGTCCTTGATCTCCTCGGCGACACTGGTGATCTGAACGAAGCCGAGATACGAGACGAAAATGAATCCCGTCGCCGTGAGCATGGGCGTCAGTCCCTCGTTTTTCGGCAGGTTCGAAACATCGGCCTGGAATCCTCCGACGAGTGTGAACACTGTCAGGATCGCGATCAGGATGAGGACGATCACGTTCTGGAGACGGCCCGTCTCCTTGGCGCCGACGTAGTTGACGCCGACGAAGAACGTCCCGCCGGCCAGGGCGATCAGCGACACGACGTCGACGGTGACGGGGCCAACCCCGACGGTGCCCGCGACACCGGCGATTCGTCCGATGTATTGGCCGAATCCGACCATGTAAAAGGCAGAGGCAAAGGCCAACCCGAGCCAGTTGGCCCATCCGGCGATCGAGCCAAAGAGTGGGCCCAGTGCGTGGTTGACGTAGTAATACGCGCCACCAGAGCGTGGCATTGCCGTCCCGAGTTCACTCGCCGACAACGCCGTCAGGAGTGCGATCGCCCCGCCGACGACGAACGACAGGACGGCCAGCGATCCAGCGGTCGAGATCGCGTCTCCCGGCAAGACGAAGATACCCGCGCCGATCATCGTCCCGACGCCGATGGTCAGTGCTGCCAGCGGGCCGAGATCCTTGGCGAGTTCCTCCTCGCTCATCGATACCCTCCGGTACCGTTCGTGGTTGTCGTCCAGGGAACCCTGGGACTGTCTCCGTCGGTCACTGTTGATCACCACTCTGGCGGTCAGTCGAACGGTTTCCGCACGGTCTCGACTCTACGCGGAGTCCCGAGCACTGGCGGATCATAATGGCCCTAAACGCGGTCGGGGACTTAACTCTGGTCAGATCGACCGTCAAGCGGTCGCCGGACGTGACACGTTCCCTGTCGACTTTCGATCCTCTCGTCCGTCTGGTAGCGCGATCACCGACTGATCGTCCCTGTGACGGGGTGAGCGCAGCCTCTCCCGAGAGGGCCTGTGCGACCCGATTCCCGCTCCGAGGGTGACACGAGGGCGCTCGCCGAGGGGTCAACCGCAACTTCCAAGACGCCCTCGATCACGTCGGCGTGATACGTGAACTCTGTCTCGACGTGGGGAATCACCTCCCGGAACACCTCGACGGTTGTATCGACCGCTGTTCGGCCTGTTTCATCGAGAGCTTCCCCGGGCATTCACCGCCTTCTCGACGACGTACACGGCGGTAACGTGCTCGAATGCGGCCCTTTCGAGCCCCGTTGCCGTGTCCCGTGCGTCCCCGTCGTCGGCGACCGTCACGACGGGAGACGCCGTGAGGGTGTCAGTCATATTGCCGTTCCATCCGATCGTATCGATCGTGAAACGTTGTCGCCCGGGTCACTCCTGAGAGAGGTCTTCACCTCTGCAATCAGCGCCTACATCGCCAAATGGTGGCGCTTTCGGCGCGTGTGATCGGATCGATTACGCAATATAAAAGGCGATACGCGATCGATATCGACGACGAACATGTCCCGGAGTATCGACGCGATCGACGAACAAATCCTGTATTATCTCTCTCAGGAGGCGCGCCACACCTCGGCACCGGACATCGCAGAGCAGGTCGACGTCTCGGCACCGACGGTCCGCAACCGGATCCGCCAACTCGAGGAAGAGGGGATCATCCAGGGCTATCACGCCCACATCGATTACGAGAAAGTCGAGGGGCGCCTGGTCAACCATTACGTCTGTTCGACGGGCGACCGCGACCGGGAGGAACTCGCCCGGCGGGCACTGGACATTTCGGGGGTGATCAACGTCAGGGAGATCCTCTCGGGCCGGGGAGACCTCCGGATCAAAGTGGTCGGGACCGACACCGACGATCTGACGCGCATCGCCCAGGATCTCAGCTCGCTGGGGATCGAGATCGACGACGAGGACCTGGGCTATCGGGAGTACTTTAGACCTTACGCGCCTTTTGGCCCTCGCGACGAAGAGCCGATCTCGCCGGTCTCGGGCGTCGCCGGGCTGACGGGTGATGCCAACGTCGTCGAGTTGATCGTGGAAGACGAGACGCCGATCGTCGGCAAAACCCTCCAAGAAGCCAACGAGGAGGGGGTGTTGACGTCGGATCTCCTCGTGGTGCGGATCAACCGCGACGGCGAGTCGATCTCGCCGACGGGCGAAACGACCATCGAGGCGGGTGACTTCATCACGGTCCACTCTCGATCCGGGATCTCCGAGGGGACGCTGTCGGCGTTTACGGGACAATGAGCTCTCGAGAGCCGTCCCCAGCACTGCTAGTATGTGAAAACACACTTCCGACACGCGCGGATATCTCGGGACAATGATGGAGGGACGCGGATGCGGGTGATCGTCATCGGCGCTGGCGAAGTCGGCTCCAGCGTTGCTGGGAGTCTCGCCGATGAACACGAGGTCGTCGTGGTAGACGTCGACGGCGATCGCATTGACGCGTTGACCTACGAACTGGACGTGCTGGCGATCGAGGGCGACGGCGCGGCCATCGAGACGCTCCGGGAGGCTGGTCTCGAAGCGTCCGACCTGTTGATCGCCGTGACAGACGACGACGAGACGAACATCGTCTCCTGTGGTACCGCGAAGACGCTTGCCGACGTCACGACGATCGCCCGCGTGCGCTCGACGAAGTACCTCAACACCTGGAACAACGCCGAGGGGGCGCTGGGCGTAGACGCGATGGTCGGGACGAACCTGCTAACCGCCCGGAAGATCGCGAGCATGATCGGGCTTCCGGCTGCCCGGGATGTCGATACGTTCGCCGAGGGTACCATCCAGATGGCCGACTTCGAACTCGCCGCGGACAGCCCGGTTGCCGGCCAGACCGTCGCCCAAGCAGATCACTTCGATGATCTCACGTTCGCTGCGATCCTCTGTCCCGACGAGGACGGCACCTGTGAGGAGATCGTCATTCCCCGTGGGGAGACGACACTCACGGCCGGCGACGAGGTAGTCGTCATCGGGACTGACGAGGCAGTGACGGCGTTCAGCCACGCCGTCGCTCCTGACGACGATTATCACGACGTTCTGGTCGTCGGTGGGAGTTCGGTCGGCTACCAGACGGCCAAACTCTTAGAAGAACGTGGGATTCGCCCGAAGCTGATCGACCACGATCCCGAACGAGCCCGGTATCTCTCCGAGGCCCTCTCGGGAACGACTGTCCTCGAAGCAGACGCGACCGATCGGGACTTCCTCAAGCGGGAGAACATCGACGCCGTCGACGTCGTCGTCACGACCTTAGAGTCCGACGAGGGAAACCTGCTTGCGGGATTGCTCGCGAAGCGACTCGGTGCCGACCGGGCGATCGCCGTCGTCGAAGACCGATCGTACGTCGACTTGTTCGAGACTGTCGGCATCGACGTGGCCGTCCAGCCCCGCGAGGTGGCCGCCGAAGAGATCACGCGCTTCACCCGGGAACAACACGCAGAGAACGTCGCCATCATCGGCAGCGATCAGGCAGAGGTCATCGAGATCGAGATCGATTCGGAGAGTGTTTTCGATGGCCGGCCGATCCGTGAAGTCGCGGTGGATCTCCCGGATGGCGTCGTCGTCGGTGCGATCACGCGTGACGGCAAGTATATCCGGCCACGCGGGGAGACAATCGTCGAGACTGGCGATCACGTCGTCGTCTTCGCCGAAGCCGCGGGGCTGGACGAGACACTCGCCAAACTATGAACGGGTACGTCCGGGTAGACTGGCGGGCCAGCCTCTCGTTGACCGGCCGGGTCCTGCTGTACCTCGCCGTACCGCTCTCGATCCCGCTCGTCACGGCCGTCATCTACGGTGAGGGCTGGATTCCGTTTCTCGTGACGATCGGTGTGACGACACTCGCCGGCTTCGCCCTCTCCCAACTCGACGACGACCACGATCTGGGCGCTCGCGAAGGGTTCCTGATGGTCGCAGCGACCTGGTTGGCGGTAGCGCTGGTCGGGACGATCCCGTATTTGCTTGCGGACCATGGCACGGCGTCGACGCTTAGCTGGCCCAACGTCCCCAACGCGCTCTTCGAATCGATGAGCGGCTTCACGACCACGGGG
Organism: Halorhabdus sp. CUG00001; assembly: GCF_009797925.1. Lineage (NCBI taxonomy): Archaea > Methanobacteriati > Methanobacteriota > Halobacteria > Halobacteriales > Haloarculaceae > Halorhabdus > Halorhabdus sp. CUG00001. Next base: position 1,561,229 of record NZ_VOLB01000001.1, on the reverse strand, counting down.
GCAACGGTGATGGGACAGATCGGCGTCGAGCACCACTCTCACGCCCTCTTGTTGTGGCGACAGCTGACCCAGTGGCTGGGCGGCATGGGGATCGTCGTCCTCGCGGTAGCGATCCTGCCCGAACTCTCGGTCGGTGGTGCCCAGTTGATGGACGCCGAAGCGCCCGGTCCCGGCATCGAGAAACTCACGCCCCGGATCGCCGAGACGGCCCGGGTGCTGTGGATCGCGTACTTCGCCTTCACTGTCCTCGAAATTCTCCTGTTGTACGGGCTGCAACTGACTGGCCTCGCCCAGGAGATGACGCTGTTCAACGCGATCTCTCACGGCCTGACGACACTGCCGACCGGCGGGTTCTCCCCTGAGGCGTACTCGATCCAGGCGTTCTCGGCGGCTGTCCAGTGGGTCATCATCCCCTTCATGGTCGTCGCGGGGACCAACTTCGCGCTGTTCTGGGGCCTGGTTCGCGGGGAACCACTCTCGTTGCTGGAAGACGAGGAGTTCCGCTTCTACACCGGCGTGATGGCCACCCTGACTGCCGTGCTGACGGTCGTCCTCTTCGTGGGGCCGAGCTTGCCGGGGACGGCCGGGCTGGCTGGGATCGAAGAATCGCTCCGGCACGGCCTCTTCCAGGTGGTTTCGATCGTCACGACGACGGGGTACGCGAGCTTCGACTTCAACAACTGGACGACGACGGGCCAGTATCTTCTGCTCTTTGGCATGTTCCTGGGCGGCTCGGCGGGGTCGACCGGCGGTGCGATCAAGATGGTTCGCTGGCTGGTGATCGCCAAGTCGATCAAACGGGAGCTGTTCACGACGGTCCATCCCGAGGCGGTCAGTCCCGTCCGGCTGGGCGGCCGGGCACTCGACGAGTCGGCGGTCCGCGGGATCCACACCTTCACCCTCCTCTATATCGCCTTGTTCTTCCTCGGCGTCGTCGTCCTCATGCTCGATGCCGGACGGGTCGGGATGGAACTGCAAGTGCTGGATGGGTTGAGTGCCATTGCCGCGACGATCGGCAACGTCGGGCCGGGCTTTGGCGTCGTCGGCCCGATGGAGCACTACCTGCCGTTCCCCTGGACTTCGAAACTGTGGATGGTCTTTCTGATGTGGATCGGCCGCCTGGAGATCTTCCCGGTACTCGTCCTGCTGACGCGGGCCTACTGGCGGTCGTGAGACGTTAGACCCTCACATATCAACTGTCTGTTGATACTCTTGCACTGCGAGGAACAGTAGGAAATACATCACTGTGAAAATGTATACGGACGACCCATTGGGGAAGGGGGAAAAGACACGATATGTGATGTACCCCCCTACTGCCGATGCGAAGCAGTAAGTCGCCAACCGGGTATTTTCCATAGCTATCATGCAATTTCGACTGGGAATATATTTTGGGACCGGAACCGGGCCGTATTTTCGGACTGACCGAGAAATTTACGCCACCATCCGGCGAGGGTTCGGTGTCGTCTACCCCATGAACAGCCACCTACCGTTCCTGACACGTCGAAGCTGTTGATGGTCCTCCTGCTGTGGATCGACTGTCTGGAGCTTTTCCCCGTGCTCGTCCTGCTGACGCGAGCCTACTGGCGGTCCTAAGCGTCGCCGGTAACTAGTCTGCTGGCAGGCAAACCCCTTTTCCGATCCAGCCGTAAGAACCACGCATGTCAAGTGCCATCCTGCTGTTGAACTTCGGTGAACCGGCCACCCCCGAACGCGAGGCCGTCGTCTCGTATCTCGAACGCATCTTCTTCAACAATCGCGAGATCGAGGGCGACACCACCGAGGCCGAGGCCCGCGAACGCAGTCGCGAATTGGCCGAACGCCGTGCCGGCCCGCTGATCGAGGAGTACGAGGCAATCGGTGGCTCGCCGCTGAACGGCCAGGCCCGCAACCAGGCCGACGCCCTGCAAGCCCGACTTCAGGAACGCGGCCGCGATGTCGAGACCTACATCGGGATGCAGTTCACCGAGCCGTTCATCGAGGACGCCCTGGACGCGGCCATCGACGACGGCCACGACCGGATCATCGGCCTGCCGATCTATCCGCTCTGTGGCCCCTCGACGACCGTCGACGCACTGGAGGAACTGCGGGCGGCCGCCGACGAGCGCGAATTCGACGGCGATGTGCAGGAACTCTCGGGCTGGCACCGCCACCCCGATTATCCCCGCCTGCGGGTGGACAACATCGCCGACTTCGCCGACGAGCAGGGCGTCGACCTGCACGATCCCGATACGGCGGTCGTGTTCTCTGCTCACGGGACGCCACAGCACTACCTCGAGGAGGGCAGTCGCTATGACACCTACGTCACCGAGTACGTCGAGACCGTCGCGGGCCTGCTCGGGATCGACGCGTACGAACTCGGCTACCAGAACCACGAGAACCGGGGCATCCCGTGGACCGAACCCGAGATCGAGGAGGTCATCGAGACCGTCGATGCCGAGCGGGTCGTCGTCGAGCCGATCAGCTTCATCCACGAACAGAGCGAGACGCTTTCGGAACTCGATGTCGAACTGAAAGAGGAGGCCGAGGCGGAAGGCCTCGATTTCCACCGCGTCCCGATCCCCCACGACGACGACCGCTTCGTCGGCGTCCTCGAGGATCTGGTCGAACCCTTCATCGCGGATTTTGACCCCGCCGTCTATCAGTTCCGGCAGTGCCAGTGCCGGGATGAACCGGGGACGATGTGTCTGAACGCGCCCATGGAGTAACTAGCGCTCGATCGATTTTGCCGTCTCGACGAAGGCTTCGACGCCCTCGATCGGCGTGTCTTTGTGGACGCCGTGCCCGAGATTGAGAATGTGACCACGAGCGCCGGCGGCCTCGATTACGTCTCGCGTGCGTTGTCGGACCGTCGCCGGATCGGCAAAGAGGACCGATGGATCGAGATTCCCCTGGACGGCTCGATCGCCCAATTGCTCGCGGGCCGCGTCCATCTCGACGGTCCAGTCCAGACCGACGACGTCAGCACCGGTGGCCGCCAGTTGGTCGAGTCGGCCGCTCATGTTCCGGACGAAGACGATCGTTGGAGCGTCGACCGCCGACAGAATCTCGCGGTGGAGGGGCTGGATGAATTCCTGGTAGTCTGTGGGCGGGAGCACGCTGGCGTACGTGTCGAATAGCTGGACGACGTCCGCGCCGTGCTCGACTTGATAGTTGAGGAATTTCGTGACGGCCTCGGCGAAGATCCCAAGCAGGTCGCCGAATGCGTCTGGATGGCGCGCCCGGAACTGCCGGACGGGGTAGTGATTCCGGGTGGGATGTCCGGCGATGGCGTAGGCGGCAAGCGTGAAGGGGCCGCCAGCGAAGCCGATGACCCCGGTTTCGTCGCCGACTCGCGTTTCGAGGCGGTCGAGCAAGGCCCCGACGTAATCGAGTTCGTCCGGGATGGATGCGTATGCGGGTGGAATATCGGTCGGGCCGGAGACGGGCTCTTCGACGATCGGGCCTTTCCCCGGTTCGATGTGGTAGTCGAACCCGAGCGGTTCGAGGATCGTCAGGATATCCGAGAACATGACCACCCCGTCGGGCCGGTACCGCTCCCAGGGCTGGAGTGTGATCTCGGCCGCGATCTCGGGGGTCGTCACGGCTTCGAGGAAGTCGTACTCCTCGCGGATCTCGCGATACTCGGGGAGGTGGCGACCTGCCTGGCGCATCAGCCAAACTGGTGGCCGCTCCGTGTGCTCGCCGCGGGCAGCCCGTACGAGTAGCTCACTCATCGCCGGGGATTGTGGTCGAACGTGGTTAAGGAATTCCCATGTGACGCTGCTGTGACTGGCCGCCATCTCCTGGAAGCGCGATCGAATTGTTGTAGTCCGAAGATATATAATCATAAAACGTTTAAAATAGGGTGATGGGGAGTTACAATCTCGACGTGCAGACGGCAAAGAATCGGATGACACTCACGTTGGAGGGGCAACTCGATACGTCCGAGGTTGACGCCGTGGTCGATGCGATGGCCGATGGCGCACAGGACCTCGACGATGGGTGGGAATTGATAAACGACATTTCCGGGTTCAAGCCGGCGGCCGCGGCTGCCGAAGCGAGTCTCAAAGACGGGGCCAGGCAGGCGGGCCGACTCGGTATGGATACCGTCGTCCGCGTCACCGGTGAGTCGGTCACGGCTGAATTCCAGTGGGAACGGATCGGCGACGAAGCGTCCTCTGAGGAAGGCTACGACGTTTTCGTGGCCGAATCAGTTGATGACGCCGCGGCAATGTTGGACGACCACCAGTGATCTGGGGCCACCTGATCATACCGAGCGTCAATCGGCAAACGTCACATAGTTAATCACCGGTGGCGAATCCTCCCCTATGAGTCAGCCGAAAATTCTGCTGTTGGGACCGCCAGGCGCGGGGAAAGGCACACAGAGTTCGAATCTCGTCGATGCGTTCGGTGTCGAGCACGTCACAACGGGGGATGCACTCCGATCGAACAAGGACATGGACATCTCGGATCTCGGCTTGGAATACGAGACGCCGGGCGAGTACATGGATCGGGGCGAACTCGTTCCCGACGAAGTGGTCAACGCCATCGTCGAGCAGGCCCTGACCAGCGCGGATGGATTCGTTTTGGACGGCTATCCTCGGAATCTCGACCAGGCCGAAGAACTCGAATCGATGACCGATCTGGACGTCATCGTCTCGCTTTCGGTTTCCGAGGCCGAACTCGTCGATCGACTCACCGGCCGTCGCGTCTGTGAGGAGTGTGGCGAAAATTACCACGTCGAGTTCGACCAGCCAGCCGAGGAGGGCGTCTGTGACGAGTGTGGCAGCGAGTTGATCCAGCGTGAGGACGATCAGGAAGACGCTGTCCGTAATCGCCTCGATGTCTTCGCCCAGAACACCGAACCCGTCATCGAGTACTACGCCGATCGCGACGCGTTCGTCGAGATCGACGGCGAACAGTCCTTGGATGCGGTCTGGGCAGATTTAGAGGCGGCCGTCGAAGACACTGTCTGAGCCTGGATCGCCGCCAACTTTGCAGCCGGAGCGGCGACGTGTTTCGTTGGGACGTGATCGTATGGAAACTACAACGTTGATTTACCTGCGCTCGTTAGAGGGGGTACGATGGCACGGACAGGCAAGAAGATAGACCGTCTCGTCGCCGAGGACGGGAGCATGGAAGGGGCGATCGAGACGGTGCTGTCGACGGCCGACGAACAGGGTACTGTCTCGTGGGGTGACGTCAGCGACGACCTCACGAGCGGCCAGTGGGGCCGACTGATCGAAACTGGCCTGCTGGTCGACGCCGACGGTGACGGGTTCGTCGTCGACGATCCCGAGGGCGTCCAGGAGGCCCTGGAGGTCGCCGAACCCGAAGACGACGAGGAGGGTGGCTGGACGACCTGGGACAAACTCGCCGGCGTCGGCGCGGTATCGCTCATCCTGGGCTACTCGATCCCGTCGATCAAGAACACTGTCGGGACGACGCTCGATACCGTCTTGGGTCCGGTCGAGTCGATGTTGCCCTTCTACATGGTCATTCTCGTCTTGGCGACGCTGACGGGACTCTGGTCGGCCCTCCTCCAGGACAATCTCATGGACATGAGTGGGATGGGTGACCACCAGGAGAAGATGGAACGGCTCAAAGAGCGTCGCAAACAGGCCAAAGAAGAAGGAAACGACGAGGAACTCGATCGTATCCAGCAGGAACAGATGGAGATGATGAGCGACCAGATGGGCATGTTCAAACAGCAGATCCGCCCGATGGTCTGGATCATGCTGCTGACGATCCCGGTGTTCCTGTGGCTGTACTGGCGGACTGGGAATCTGGATCTGGACGGCGTGGCGATCGTCATGCCGTTGTTCGGCGAGGTCGCCAACTGGAATGCTGGGACGCTCGGTCCCTGGCCAGCCTGGCTGTTCTGGTATTTCATCTGTTCGCTATCCTTCAGCCAGATCGTCCGCAAGGCCCTGAACGTCCAGACGACGCCAACCTGAACCGCGAGACACACTGCTTTTTACCGCGCCGTTCGCAGGTGGCATATGTTGATCACCGTCTCCGGCCCCGCCGGCAGCGGCAAGAGTACGCTCGCGGAGAGTCTCGCCGACGCGTTAGACTACGATCACGTCAGCGGCGGCGACATCTTCCGATCGCTGGCCGAGGAACGGGGGATGACGCCACTCGAACTGAACAAGCAGGCCGAAGACGACGAGGCAATCGACCTGGACCTGGATCGACGCCTCCGGACGACGGCCCAGGATCGTGACGACCTCGTGTTAGAATCACGGCTGGCCGGCTGGATGGCCGGTGATCACGCGGACCTGAAGCTTTGGCTGGATGCCCCGCTCACCATCCGGGCTGATCGAATCTCTCAGCGGGAGAACAAACCGATCGAACAGGCCAAAACCGAGACCAAGGAGCGTGGCCAGAGCGAAGCCCAGCGATATCAGGACTACTACGGTATCGATATCGACGATCTGTCGATCTACGACCTGGCGATCAACACTGCTCGCTGGAGTCCCCAGGGCGTGTTGAGCGTCGTCCTGCACGCCGTCGAGTCCTACGAGGCAAACGGCGACGAAGGCAAAGCTCCCATCGACGACATCGACTACGACTTCTAATGACACTCCGTGGCCCGCCTGAAGAACGCTCGCCCGCCGCATTGCTCCAGTTTGGGGTGGTCAACCTCGATAAGCCACCCGGCCCCTCTGCCCACCAGGTCGCCGCCTGGATGCGCGACCTGGCCGACGTCGAGCGGGCGGCCCACGCCGGCACGCTCGACCCGAAGGTGACCGGCTGCCTGCCGATGTTGGTGGGTGACGCGACGCGCATCGCACAGGTTTTCGACGATAGCGTCAAGGAATACGTCGCCGTCCTGGAACTACACGATCGCGTGCAGGCAGCCGATCTGGCGCGGGTCGCCACCGAATTCGAGGGCGAGATCTACCAGAAACCACCCAAGAAAAGCGCCGTCGTCCGCCGCCTCCGCAGCCGGGAAATTTTGGACCTGGACGTGCTGGAACAGCAAGACCGACAGGCCCTCCTTCGTGTGCGCTGTGCGAGTGGCACCTACATTCGGAAACTGTGTCACGATATCGGCCTCGCCCTGGGGACTGGCGCGCACATGGGCGATCTCCGCCGGGTCGGGACCGAGCCCTTCGACGACAGCGAATTGGTGACACTGCACGACGTCACCGACGCGCTTTCGTGGTGGCGGGACAACGGCGATCCCGAACCACTGCGAGACGTTGTGCAGCCAGCCGAACGGGCGCTGGTCGATCTCCCCGCGGTGACGATCGCCGAGAGCGCCGCAGCGTCGGTCGCGGAAGGGGCATCTGTCTACGCCCCGGGCGTGATCGACGCCGACGATGGGCTCGATCCCGCCGCTGAACCGCTCGTGGCCTGCTACACCCCAAACGGGGCTGCGGTCTGTCTCGGACGGCTCGTGGGGGAGCCAACAGCCAATGCGGGGCCGGTCGTGGACCTCGAACGCGTGCTGGTATAACGGACGAAACGAAGGCCTTAACTACGACTCTCTCGATCTTCGAATCGCGGGACCGTAGGGTAGCGGTATCCTCGGCGCATGGGGTGCGTCGGACCCGAGTTCGAATCTCGGCGGCCCCACTCAAACTTTTGACAGATCCGCACACCTATACGTTTAGGTGTGCGAGCGGACATTTTCCTGAGACGGTTTCTCTGGAAATAAGTCGGTCTTTAAGTAGCACCAATATCCCCGACCTCTCAGTTCGCAGACTGCATCATATTATCGAGGTGTCCCGTCGTGAACGGTGGCCGTTCGCTCCGTGTGAGTTCCTTCGTGCCTCGCGTCTCGTCGAGGACGATCGGTCAATCCCTGACAGGAGTTCGAAAGCTGGTTTACAGGGTGGTGATCGGGATGTCTAAATCCCGTCAGCGGCGTCGGCCAGTCATTCACGATAACGGGAACGGCTACCAGCGCGCCCGCTGTCGCGCTTGCGGTACCGACGACTTGGTGTACGTTCACCAGTTGTGTGCGATCGCTGGCGGTGCAGACCCGCATGACGTCTTTTCCGATCTCTACGACGTCCATCATCGCCCACTGGACGAGTGGCTCGATCTCGACGAGGACGTGCCGCCCGCACCGATCAAGGTCGGCGACCTGCTCGTTCCGGCGATCGATACGCCGGAGTCCGTAGAAGTCACGGTACGCTGGGATCACCGCAAAGAAAACCTGCGGGGTGTCGCCGATGACTGATCGTCTGACGGTCCCGTTGTGTGTCGCGTGTCCGTCGATTATCGATGTGCTGAATCAGCTCCGTGGCCCGCCGAAACTTCCAGAACCTGATTGCGCGACGGACCCCCAGGTCCGCCGGGCGATCGAGGCAATCGAGGAGAGTGGTCAGTGATGACGGACTGGTCACAGTTCGTCCGGTACTTCTGTGGAAATTGCGGTGAGGAGTGCATCAATCATGCTGACGCCGAGACCACGCGTCACCGCCTCTGTCGGTCCTGTGTCGTCGCTATCGGTCTTTCTCGCGGCGACACAGCCGCCACAAGCGAGGGCGAGGGAGAGCCGGCGGGCCCGGAAGCGCAACGGAGTGAGCATCCCGGACCGGACCGCGAGCGCCAATCGCGGTCCGCACCGGCTCGACTGACTGGAAGCGCCCCCTCGCGGGGCGACCCGGAAGCCCGAGCGCACTCCCCGAACCCGGAGGGTGAGGGGACTTCTTCGCTGCGGTCGTCGAGAGAGGTTTCCCCGGAGCCGAACCCTCGTGATCGAGGGATTCAGGACGACCACTCAACGTCCGGCACGGTTGACTGATGATCGCCGGACCACAGGTGTGGTCCCCCGCCCGACCCACCCACCGTGTCAATCGTGGGTCCGACGGAGTGCCGGCCCCCTTCACGGGGGTCGGCAGTCCCGTCACGAGTAGCGCAGCCTCTCTCCAGTACACTCGCAGCTTCCTCATTGCGCTCCTATGAGTATCGTCGAGCCACCCGGACACCTGGGCGGACTCGACCTCTCCAGATGTAACACTCCCGAGTTAGCGGACCTGCTGGACGAGCATGATTTGCTCGGCCACGGCCCGCTGATCGACGGGACGCTCACCGAGCGTGACGAGCAACGAGTACGGATAGCGAAGTTCCTCGCGGAGCATCCCGAAGGAACACCGCTGACGCACGTTGTCTCGTACGCGGTGAAAGGCGTCTCGCCGGAGCAGTGCGAACGTGTCGAAGGTTCGGATGCAGACTATCAGTTCGCGTATAGGTTTGTGAACGATCTCGCCGACCCTCAGGAGCCGTACGTGCGAAAATCGGAGTCGTCAGGCGTTCTGATGGTCACGCCCACCCTGCGGCTTCTTGACTTGATTACAGAAGGCATTACTCAAACGGCCACCGCTGACGATCTCCTGTATGATCGCGAGTTTCTGCGAAACAGGCTCTCAATGGTCGATTCAGTGGATGACCGGCTTCGGGACCTGCTCGAAGACGGTTTTACATCCTACCTGAATCGCATTGAGGACTACCGGCTGCTGTTCGACGTCTACATGGTCGACGATCGCGGCGCTGAATCGACGCGTCGGATGACCAAGCGGTACAAGACCCGCTTCAACGATCAAGGACGGATTTCGAAGCAGTTTGCCCGATTCAACGACGCGCTGGAATACGGCTATCAGCACGCCGAGAACGCGGTGCTGTGTACGCTGACGACTGACCCGAAGCGCCAGGACTCGCTGCTCGACGGAATTGACTCGATCAATGAGAACTTCAATCGGTTGCTGTCGTACTTCGACAGCGACCCGTCGACGAAAGGCGACACCCGCAACGAGGGCACGGTCGGCTGGCGTCCCGAACTCGACGACGAGGTGACCGGGCGACCGCGCAAGCGACCGGAGTACATCAAGGCGCTGGAGTTCACCGAGAAAGGGTATCCGCACCTGCATGTCCTATTTTTCGACGTACCGACCCGCGACAAAGACGGGATGCCGTGGCTGTGCGACAAAGGAGAACTAAAAGCGAAGTGGATGGACTACGGACAGGCGGAGATCGTCGACACGTACCCGCTAGTCTATCGCGATGATCTCGCCGACCTGGAACCCGAGTTCCAGAGCGACGAGGGGTTCGTAGACTGGTACCGCTTCGGCGACCACGATCACGGTGAAGCGTGGATTCGAGAGCGGACCCAGGCGCACGACCTGATCGAGTTCGGCGACGACGCCGACGCGATGGAAGCGACCGCCGGCGGATACCTCGGCAAGTACCTGAGCGTGACGTTCGGGTCGCTGCTGGACGCCACGGAGTCCTTCGAGGAGCCCGACGACGCCGAGCGAGAGACGTACGCAGACAAAGCGGCGACGTGGAAACTGGCGCTGTACTGGGCGACGAACCGGCGCTTCTGGTCGTGCTCGAAGGCGATCACCGAGGGAATCAAGCCGAACGAACACACCCGCGACCCGGACGTACGTGAGGCTGTCCGATGGTGTTCGCTCGACTCAGTGAAGAACGCCAGTGAAACGCCGATCCGGGACGAACTCGGGCGGCGTCGATGGGACGATCTCGACGATCTCGAAGCCGCGATAGAACGCGCGATCACAGAGGTCGAACGGCCCGGCGTGCGGTCGACGTTGCCCGAAGAAACCTCGTATCGGTGTCTGATTGACTACCTCGGTGCGTATGCCGTCTGGGACATGCCGAGTGGGTCGCTTGGTCCACAACCGCGCGACCTCGAAGCTGTCGAGGACGTTGCTCAGGATGATGACGAGTTGCCCATGATCGATCGGGAGAATGACCCGCCGATCATCGATGTGTGGACCTGAGAGCGAGCGGCCCGACGGCCGGAGGGCGGAGAACATTCTTGAGAGGTGTGTGCAATGATACTATCCCTGATGACGGAAAACTGAAGCTGCCTGTACGAAAGCTTGATAGTCCGCGCTCTCCGGCAAGGATTGATCGATTTTGGCCCCTCATTCATTTGATTGCTGAATCTCCCAATCGAATACCGCGAATTGATACAGATAAGGGAATGATATGACAAAAAATATTACTAAAATGAATATAACAGCGGTAATATTGACCGCTAAGGAGATATCTGGGACAGACACCCCAAATGTGGTTGATAATAATTGTCTGAAGGAAGATAGATTTTGAGCAAGTATGAATGTAGCAACTATAGTTGAAAACACACTAAGTCCGGTTGAAAACCGATTGATAGATTCAGAATATGTTTTTATCTTATCATATGCTCTAATTTTGTTCTGTATCTCGTCTAATAAATGCTCTATATCATCATCATCTTCTGCAGATACAATGGTTCCCTGCATAAATCGATGTATATGCCATGTGTCTTTTTTATCACATCTACACAAAACCACTTGTTCATCCAAATCTGTCTTTACTGCCGCAAAATCTGATTGACCTGTATTGATGCCGAAATTTGGAGCTACAGGGACTGCATCTCCTACCTCTCTTCGTATCGAATATCCACTGTCCTTAAGATAATTTTGAATGCTATTTTGTATCTTAATTTTGTACCCTTCAACACTAACTTCATCTGCAAATCCTGCTGCAATTGTTTGCTGATAACTATTTATATGGCGGCGAAATCTTTCTTCAAAATCATCCTCAAACGGCTCATACCACGCAAACACATGATCGTGATCTCGAAGGTGAAGAGAATCTAAAAATCCAATCCCAAACTCTAATGATTCTGGTTGAAGATTATATCTTTCTAATTCATCTTTGTCGAAGAATATTATAAAATCGATATCGGACCCATTGAACCTTCCCCGTGCATCGAATCTTGTCTCCGAGATCTTCGTTAATGAAAACTCTTCGAAAATTCCTGTTTCGCGTATCCACTTCTCCCACTCGTCCACTAAACTATCTGATTCTAGTTGATACTTTGTAACTTGCTCACCATCCTCTTCGTCATCTTCTGGTGTTAGAGTCCGAATGTTGAATATAGTCTGAAGATTAGATAAATATCTATCATTAATATCGTGTTCTTCCAAACATTGTGTCAATTCCGACTCATTATATGACAATTCCAAGACTGAAGATACTTTGTGGTGGAATATACAGCGGTGTAGTATCTTTTGTTCTTCAGTCAAGGTCATAGAGATCAGTCACTTCTTGCAAGGTATTGATCGGTTGAGTCCACTCCCTTTCTGATAGATAAACAATATGAGGGACGAGTTCTTCAAATTCCCAGTCGCTCAAATCATTTTCTTCTGAGCAGTATTCGAAAAATTGCTCTAAATGCTCCTCACCATCTGTTGGAAGCTCTGCATTGTCCATCGATGTTACTTCGGACATACTATCTGGATCTGGGATACCATTCTTTGATATTTCAATACATAAGTTAGCAATGATTGATTTAAATAATCGAGTTTCTGCTTCGGTCAGTCTTTCTTGATCGAAATAGTGAGAGATGAGGTTATTAAATCCATAATTTGTATCATCTCTATATCGGTCAATTTTTGAGGGGGACTTCCCGAATAAATAATTCTCAACATGTGTCTGGATATGGTCCGATAATGGACTTAAGTATTGTTCTACTTTCTCGATCTCATTTAATTCGGCCAAGACTGCGTCCAAAAGCTGGGGTTGGACATATGTTTGACAATTCACCCGACCCTTTTGATCTATTTTTAGGAGTACGTTTCGCTCTGGTTCAAGTGGTTCTCCTTCATACTCCACTCTAAATTTAATCAAATCGATTGTTCCGGCATCGTCCGTTTCTCGGACTGGCCGTGCACCCCTCATATTGTGACCTTCTGTGCCTTTAAACGTAGCACCTTCTAGAGCTGCCAATTGTACATCAAACCGCAAAGTCGATGTGTTCCCCTCCATTTGCCTCTCTAACAGTAATAGCTTCGTCTCATTCAATTCCTTTGCAAATTTATCACTCATTGTTTTCTCCCCCTTGATCTTCGGAAGAAGATGCTTCAATAGTCTGTTGTCCAAGTCTATCCACAATCAATGTGATTGCTTCTTGATGTTTTTTGTCAACTCCTGAGTTTGAGATGACAACTGAATTCAGGTCGATGTAAATTCGCGCTTCAATTGTTTCGTTTGACATCACCCGAACTGTATGCTCTGGATTAGCGCTATAAGCGACCTGCTCCCCACTAGAATTGATAATTTCTACAGGAGTTTCTTGGCTTGGACTATATTCTTCTTCTCGAATCGGTGTTTTGAACTCCAAATCAACAAAGTTCATTTCAGACCCAAGATGGGGATTGATATTGTTTAATTGTAATGTAGTTAATGTCCCATCAATATCTTCAGTAAACTCAATATCCTCTAAATTCCTGCAATTATCTTCAAGGGTATCCTCATCGATCTTGTTGGGGATTTCAAATAGCCTTATATTGAACGGGTCTCCTCTTTTCCCTTCTTCCTCAAAGAGATCATCAATGAATTCATCGAATTCTTCATTACTTGTCTCAATTCTAATACGATTAATAGTTTCTTCTTGTGTTAATTCATCTATTTGGAACTCAGACTCAATATTTTCGTCAATGAATTCAGAAACAACATCACTTCTCGTCGAAAACGAACTAGCTGGAATCCGATCGATCTTTTCATTTTGAGTGTATTCGTCTCGGAAAAAGAATTTATTACTCATCACTATCACCTTCATATTGGACGTAAAGAGGAGTTTGCTGCTCAATTTCTTGCAGCCTCATATACAAATCGCGTACCTCATTTGCTGCATTCCCAATTTCGTCATGGTGTTTGACTAGATCACCGAATGCCTCTCCTACGTGCTCATCAGTTATTCGTCGATCTTCCGCTTCGTCGGCTAGAATTGCTGCTTGATTCCAAATTGCAAATGTAATTGTTTCTAGATGAGCGACTAGTTTATCTCTTCCATCGGTGCCGACTTGTAGCTCTGTTTCTTCACGTAGATGTTTTCGAAGTATTTCTGGATCGATGAAATCGTCTAAATCATCATCAGCCATGGGATGGTACTGATGTCCCTTGCACAAAACATTAATCCACTGTATTTATATTGCAGTTGTATGATATCAACTCATATAAGTATTTTACTACCATCTCATAGTTCCACTTTCAGTTATTTTCGCATTTTCTGTGTTCACCAGATGGTCTGATAGAGAGTTGATGAATTATAATTGATATCCACTATTCATAATATTGAGTCTATTCCTCGTCTTTGAGCCTATCTTCAGCACGTTCGAAAGCTAGGTCATATAGATCCTTGTCGCCTTCTGGCTCGATCTCCTTCTCTCGTAGCTTGTTATATTCTTCTTTCACCATGTCTTCGTATTCTTCTTTGGAAACTCCTAGTTTCCAGTTGATGGCTTTCTCTTGAGCAACTCGGATACGCCGCGAACTATATTGTAGACCGTCTATAGATTTCCAAACCAGTTCACCATCGCTTGTAATCCTATACTTTCCTCTATCGACTTTTTCAACTAACTCGCCCGCCTGAAGAGAATTGAGGCGGTTAGAGACTCCCTTCCTTGATCGTCCGATATTCTCTGCGATGATTGCTGGAGTGAGGATGAGTTCACTGCTGAGGACTTCCAGAATCTCTTTGTCCATATCAGTAAGCCAGTCGGGTTCTGGACTTTCATCGGCCATGTGCATCGCTGAGGGCCCGATTGACAAAAAGGTACTCCGCTTTACAACCCTCTTAACGCACACCCCCAAAACAAGAACCCTAATTAGGGATAGCTTTATGGGAATTGACGTTGAGGTGTGGTTTGTTGATGAGTTCAATCAGCAAATCAGAATCTCCGCCTGATCCAGAAGGGCGTAGAATGCCGGTGAACAGCTGTGTCTGCACGTGCCGGGACCCGAAACCGTCGTCACGTCTCGCTGGCGCGGCTGACCCTCGGCTCCCGTCGTGGGAGACGTATTGCTCGCGGTGCGGGCACCGCATCCTGGAGGTCGACCCGTGAGCGGCGATCTCCAACCACTCGACCCGCGTGAAGCTATGGAAATGTGGCTCGACCGCCAGCGAGCGACGAAAGCGGACGAGACCGTCCAGAGCTACTATTACCGGATTCGGCAGTTCGTCGACTGGCTCGAAGACGAGGGAATCCGGAATCTGAACGACCTCACGGGTCGTGACGTGTTCCGGTTCGACTCGTCCCGCCGTTCTGACGACCTGAGCCAGAGCGCGCTGAACAACCAACTCGGGACGGTCAAACTGTACCTGGAGTTCTGCGTCGACGTCGAGGCCGTCCCGCCGGAGCTTCCCGCGAAAGTGGACGTGCCGACGCTCTCGAAGGCAGAGGTGGCGAACGAGGAGAAGCTGACGGCCAAGCGTGCTGAGACGATCCTCGACGATCTCGAACGGTACGAGTACGCAAGTCGGGACCACGTGATGTTCTCGCTCGCGTGGCACACCGGCGTGCGTCTCGGCGCGCTGCGTTCGCTCGACCTTCGAGACTGCTACCTCGTTGAGGACGATCTCGAACGACTGGCCCACCTGGACGATCTCGACACGGAGGACTTGGAGAGCGTGGACGTGCCGTTCGTCTACTTCCGGCACCGGCCGAAGTCGGACACCCCGCTGAAGAACAAGGAGGACGGTGAGCGCCCGGTTGCTCTCTCCGAGGACATGGGCGCGATCCTCCGCGAGTACATCGAGGTGACCCGTCCCGAGTTCGAGGACGAGTACGGCCGGAAGCCGCTGTTCTCCAGTCAGAAGGGAACCGGCCGCATGTCGAAGGGAGCGATTCGCGCCCGGTTCAACACGATCACCCAGCCGTGCCGGTACGGGATCTGTCCGCACGACCGCGACCCGGAGGACTGTGAAGCCCGCGAACACGGCTATGAAGCGCGCTGCCCGTCTGCTCGGTCACCGCATCGGATTCGAACGGGTTCGATCACCCACCACCGCGACGAAGGCTGGCCGCCGGAGGTGCTGGCCGAGCGCGTGAACGCCACGCCGCAGGTGATTCGGACCCACTACGATCAGCCAGACCTGCTCAAGCGGATGCAATCGCGTCGCAGCTACATCGAATGAAACCCACACCCATGAGTCCCAATTCCAGCAACACTCGGATGAATCGCGTCGAAAAGGATTCGCTCATCTCGGCGGCCCCATCCATTTGCTGGGAACAAGTACGTGAGCAGCAATTGCTGGATCCGACGAGATTCGAGCCTGGAAGTCGCAGCCCGCGAATCGTCGTGAGGTCGAACGAAGTGAGACCGAGCGACGAGCGCAGGACCGTCTTCCTTCGTTCGAATCTCGGCGTTCTCAGTTTTCGCTCCGAGCGAGCACGGCGAGCGACGGACGAAAACTGAGTGCTCGACAACGAGCGAAGCGAGTTGTCGGCGGCCCCACTACACCACCTTTTTACTGCGGAGGGTTCGCTGCGCAAACCCTCCTTGCAAAAAGCTGTCTTGACGAGCGAAGCGAGTCAAGGCTCGGTAGAGCTTGCTCTACCGGTGGACCAAAAACATCTGCTCGCGGGCCGTTGGCCCGCTCGCAGGGAAACGCGCTCGCTTCGCTCGGCGTATGCTTACCGCCGGAAGAGATGATTCGATAAGTCCGAAACGGCAGACAGGAGAGCACGCGGACAAGCTACGACGTGGCTGCTGGCACTGTGCTGGGCAACGAATCGGCACTTCCGGTCGTCTTCGGCAGTGACAGGCCACTCGGCCGGGTCCAAGAGCGTTCCCTGGCGAGTCTCTTCGTTGGGGCCCGATCTGTCGTGACTGCAGCTAGTGACTACATTTTTGATAATCGGCGTGATAGCTGAATCTTGATGCGAACGAACCGAGTGGCGTCGGTCCTCGCACTCGCTGGTGCCGGACTCGTCAGCTTTGCCGTGGTGCACTTTCTCACCCACGAGATATACACTGTGACCACCTGGCATATACTGAGTAATTTAGTCGTTGCTGGCGGTGCTGGCATCGGGCTGCTCTATGTCGCCTACTGGCTCTCGGATCAGTCATTTTCTACTGCCCGAAACGAGCGGATTCTCGCGTGGACGGGACTGGGGGCTGGCGTACTGCTGGCGATCTTTCTTCTCGTGCAACCGATGGCCCAGGAGACCGTCACCGACGAGGAGTTGGTTCACATCGTCCAGGTGTCCCTCGGTGTCGGGGGCTTGCTCGGGGCGGCTATCGGTTCCTTCGAGGCTCGCGCACTCTCCCGTGCCGAGGAGGTGACCCGCGTCGAATCCCGGCTTGCCGCACTCGAAGACGAGCGCGAGCGCTGGGCCGAACTCAACACCGTCTTTGGCCACTACGTCAACAATTCGGTGACAGTCATCGACTTCTGTCTGGCGGATCTCCGAGAACGCGTCACCGACGAGACGTCGCGCGAGCACGTCGAGAAGATCGCCGACCGCGTCGAGACCATCGCGACGGTCGCCGAACACGTCGATCGTCTCGGCCCAGCCCCCGAGTTCGACAGCGTCTCACCAGCCACTGAGCTGGCCAGCGTGAGCGAGCAGGCGAGCCACCTCGCCGAGATCGACGCGGACCTGTCGATGGAGATCCCCGAGGACGGACCGACGGTCGTGGGCGGTGCCTCGGTCGCCCAGGATCTCGCGTTGCTGTTGGAAGCCCTGGCCGAGATTGCAGCGCCAGATGGGCGCATCGAGTGTGCCTTCGAGGCCCAAAACGGGGCCGTTCTGGCCCGCTTTACTGCCAGGCCGGCGACCCTCCCGGCAGGTATCGAGGATGCGTTGTTCGAACCAGTCACGCGACAGAGTGGCCTCAAACTCTACTTTGCGGAGCGATCGATCGATTCCTATGGGGCTCTCAGCCTGGCTCGAAGCGACGATGATGCCGTCGCCTTCGAGATCCGATTCGAGTCGGCGTCGGACCACTGATCGCGTTCACATGTACGACCGGCGCCCTCCCGGTCACCCCGATTTGGCGAGTCCTCGTCGGTCGAGCACCATCGTCCCGCCCATGTACAAGACGCTGAGTGTCAGACCCCACACCAGATGGCTAAGCAGACCCCAGGGTGAGAGACTCGGGACGACCGCTGGAATCCCGACGAGTTCGAGCCAGAGTGGCATGACGATCCCCGAGGCAACCAGCCACAGGGTAAATGCCCAGCCCAATCCGGTCGCCAGACACCATCGCCAGTCCTCGGCGTACCCCTCCGGCACCGTCGCGAGTATTCCAGCGAACACGAGGCCGAAGACGACGCTGTGGAACTCGTGGGTAACCCACCCGACGAGTGCGTTCGTGTTGCCGTACAGCGCGCCGATGATCGGCACGACACCGGATGTCGCCTGTCCGACCAGTCCCATGGCGACCCCGGCGAGGATGGCCGCCCCCACTGCGATCCCCAGATCGGTCGTCGGGACGCCGTAGGCCCGGACATCGGTCCCACTTGCCTGGCCGGGACGCGTGTCGGTGTCGGCTCGCGGCGCTTCTACTTCGACGGTCGTCTCGCCGTTGGTCTCGGCACACGTGATGTTCCCGTCCAGGGTGTCGGTCACCAGCCGCACCACGTTGAGACCGAACCCGACCGACGGGTCGTCGTACTCGCCACTGGCACCGCCTTCGAGAATGCGTCGTTGGGCCGGGGACAGTCCCTCGCCGTCGTCGGTGACTCGAAGTCGAGCGGTCCGAGCAGTCGATTCGACGGCGATCCTCACACGTGTCGTGGCCTCGTCGTCGGCTGCCCGCGCGAGTACGTGCTCGATCGCGCGTTCGAGCATCACGTTGCCCCAGACAGCGATCTCACCGTCAGGTCTGTCGGTCACCTCGATCTCGACGTCGGGATACTCCGCCTCGACGGATGCGATCGCTTCCTCCAGGGCCTGGGTGAGATCGATCGCATCGAGGTGTTTCTGGGCGTCGGCCGTCGATCGTGCGAGGTACTTGACGTCCTCGACGGTCCGCTGAATGGTGTCGGCCTGATCGCGGACGGTGCTGGCGACCTGTTGGTACAGTTGCGGATCGTCGCGATCGGCAACGACGCTCATCTGGCCGTCGATCGCCAGGACGGCGTTGAGCACCCGATCGCGCAGGCTCCGGTTGAGTACCGCCAGCCGATCTGTCTGTTGGCGAAGGGCAATTCGCTGTTTGCGGTTCTCGGCCGCGTACAGGCCCGTCAGCGCGCCACCGATGGCCCCGCCGATGAGGAAATTCGACAGGTACGCTCCGGGGGTAACGCCCCCCATCTGGCCCATCTGATCGATCCCAGCGCCGACGATTGTCAGGACGACGAGTACGAGCATCGCGCCGGCACCGACGACCGTCCAGACCGCCGTCGTCCGGGCGTACTCGCGACCGACGGAGCCGATCGCGAGGGCGATTCCGAACGCCGACAGGCCGAGCCCGAGCGTCAACGGGAGTAGTCCCGCGACCACGAACCGCAGCGGGTCACCGTCGAGAGTCAATGTGACGGTGAAGCGAGTCAACGTGAACCCCAGCAGTGAGATGACCAAGCCACCGACGGACACGCGCCGGACGAGCGCGGAGACGGCGTGGTCCCGGTCCATTACGTCTCCCACGACCACCCCAGACATAACAGTTTGGCCACTGCCTGCCTCTGCGGTCGTCCCCGAGTAGTTCGGCTCGTTCCGATTGTGTATCGACTATCATCGAAGTTATCACGGTCCGGGAAGAGGGCTCACAGTGAAGTACAGTCGAACCCTGTGTTCTCGTATGAGATCCGACCGTCCCGGTGCTGTGGCGAGCAATCGGGCCACGCGCGTGTCCCGACGCGTGACAGCCCCCGGACCCCGGCCGGATCGTCCGGTTCCGACGGAACAATGCCGTGAGGGCGAGACAACAGATCAAGGTGATAGTACATGTGTCTAGGCATCCCTGGAGAGATCGTCGAAATAAACGGAAACGAAGCGCGCGCCGAGTTCTGGGACGTCGAGAAGACGGTCCGGATCGACGTCGTCGATGAGGACGTCGCGGTGGGTGATCACATCCTCAATCACGCTGGCTTCGCCATCCGGAAGATCCCCGAAGAGGAAGTCGAGGAGACGATGGAGATCTACGAATCGTTCCTCGAAGGCGACGAAGACGAAGCCTTAGAAGAGATCGGCGCCAGCGACGGCCAACAGCTCGGGATCGAGGGTCGATAGATGGCGAGCACAGCCGACGATGGGGACGGGGAACTCCAGTTTCGCGACCCCGAGAAGGCAGAACAGCTGACCGAGGAACTCGAGTCACTGATGGACGACATCGGCGAGCCGGTCAACGTGATGCACGTCTGTGGCTCTCACGAACAGGCCATCGCGAAGTTCGGCCTGCGGTCGATCCTCCCCGACGATTTGACAGTGCGGATGGGGCCGGGCTGTCCGGTCTGTGTGACCAACATGCCCGAAGTCGACGAGGCCGTCGCCCTGGCCGAAGAGGGGAAGATCGTCGCCACCTACGGCGACATGTTCCGCGTGCCCGGCACGGAGAAGAGCCTCGCCGACGCCAAAGACGAAGGCGCAGACGTTCGGGTGGTTTACAGCGCCAGCGAGGCCGCCGAGATCGCCGCCGAGGAACCCGATCGCGAGGTCATCTTCTTCGCGACGGGCTTCGAGACGACTGCCGCCCCGACGGCGGCCGTTCTCACGGCCGATCCCCCCGAGAATTTCTCGGTGCTTTCGGCCCACAAGTACGTCCCGCCGGCAATGGAGATCGTCGCGGAAATGCCCGACACGGACGTCGATGGCTTCCTCGCGGCGGGCCACGCCGCCGTCATCACGGGCTATGGACTGTTCGAGGATTTCGTTTCCGAGTACGACACGCCGGCTGTCGTCGGCGGGTTCGAACCGATCGACATCCTGTTTGCACTCGCGCGCTTGCTCGAGTTCATCCGGGACGACGAAGCCGGTCTCGCAAACGCCTACCAGCGGTGTGTCACCGAGGACGGCAACGTCCCAGCCAAGGAGGCGATGTGGGAGGTCTTCGACACTACCAGCGGCGAGTGGCGTGGCATCGCCGAGATCCCCGACGCGAATCTCGTCATCAGCGACGACTACGCTCACTACGACGCCCGCGAGCGCTTCGACATCGACGTCGATGCGGGTGCGTCCGATCCGCTGACCGAGGACTGCATTTGTGGGGATATCATGGCCGGGAAGGCCGATCCCGACGAGTGTGAGTTGTTCGGCGAGGAGTGTACACCCCAGGATCCCGTCGGGGCCTGTATGGTCTCCAGTGAGGGGACTTGCAAGATCTGGCTCGAATACGGCGGGCAACCGGATCTGTGAGGGACTCAGATGAGCAATAGCGACGACGACCGAACGGCCGACGAATCGAGCGGTGACGGCTACACGGGCGACGACGTGATCACTCACGCCCACGGGGCGGGCGGTGGGCAGATGACCGACTTGATCGAAGACATGGCCGTGTCCCGCTTTGCCGACAGCGAGGCAGATGTGGGGCTGGAAGCCTTAGACGACGGATCGGTCCAACCGATCGACGACGACCATTCGGTTGTCGTCACGACCGACAGCCACGTCGTCACGCCGCTGTTCTTCCGCGGCGGTGACATCGGCCGGCTGGCGATTTCGGGGACGGTCAACGACCTGGCGATGATGGGTGCGACCGACCCTCTGGCGCTGACGAGTTCGTTGATCATCGAGGCTGGCACGCCACAGTCGACCGTCGAGCGCGTCACCGAGTCGATGCGCGAGACCTGCGCGGAGGCCGGCGCGACCGTGACGACCGGCGATACGAAGGTGATGGGCAGCGACGAGATCGACACGCTCGCGATCAATACGACAGGCGTCGCCGTCGTCCCGACGGGGGGCCACGTCCCCGACGCTGGTCTCTCGGTCGGCGATACACTCATCGTCTCGGGCACCATCGGCGATCACGGCATCTCCTTGCTGTCCGAACGCGAGGGCTTTGATTTCGGTGGCGGTCTCGCGAGCGACGTCCAGCCGGTCAACGATCTCGTCCGTGCTGCCATGGACGCCGGCGAGGTGACGGCGATGAAAGACCCGACGCGGGGTGGCCTCGCGACGGTGTTGAACGAGATGGCGGACAAGGCCGGTGTCGGGATCGATCTCGACGAGCCAGCAATCCCGGTTTCGGGACCTGTCTCCTCGGCGGGCGAGGTGCTCGGCATCGAGCCCTTCGACGTGGCCTGTGAGGGTGTCGTCGCCATGGGTGTCGCCAGTGACGATGCCGAAGCTGTTCTCGAAGCACTTCGGGACAACCCCAAAGGCGAAGACGCTGCGATCGTGGGCGAGGTCGTCGAGGAGCACACCGGCCAGGTCGTCCTCGATACTGGCTTTGGCCGCCGCTATCTGACGCCCCCGGAGGGTGAACAACTCCCACGGATCTGCTGACATGCACGAGTTCTCTATCGCGACGCAAGTACTCGATGCGGCCCGGGAAGCCGCGGCCGACCACGGCGCGGAGACGTTCGAGGGAATTACGGTCTCGGTCGGCGAGGCCAGCCACGTCAATCCGGACCAACTGGGGACGTGTCTCGACGCGGCGGCCGATTCGACGGTCGGCGAGGCCGATCTCGACATCGAGATCGAAACGGTGGCTCCCCACGCCGAATGTGACTGTGGCTGGAGTGGCGAACCGGAGACGGTCGACCGAGCGCTGGCCTACGCGCCCGATCTCACCTGTCCCGAGTGCGACCAGCGAATCGAACTCGCCGCCGGCAACGAGTGTAAACTAATGAGCGTCACGATTCCAGACACTGAACCGACAGCCGATCCCCCCGGTTCAAACGCGAGTAACTGAGTATGTATCACGAACGACGACAACCGTTCACCGACACGAATCCGATCGACCGACTGCTCGACCAACTACTTGGCGACGCCGAGACACCTGGCCCCCTGCAGGCCCATCGGATGGGTCATGGCGAGGGCGACCACGAACACGGCAACGGGGATGCAGAGGCCGACATCCTCGCCCAGTTTGAACAGCAGGCCGACGACCTCCACGATCGTGTCGTTCACGAGCACGGTATCTTCGTCGCGGAGTTTCTGGGTGCGACCGGCAGTGGCAAGACCCGACTCATCGAGCGCCTGATCGAGCGAGCGCCCGAGGACGAGGAAATCGGTGTGATCGTCGGCGACGTCGCCGGCGAGGACGATGCCACGCGCTTTCGGGAACTGGGCGTCTCTGTCGCAAACGTCAATACAGGCAAGGAGTGTCACCTCGATCCCTCGCTGGTCGAGGGCGCACTGGAAGACCTCGATCTCGATGCACTCGATACGCTGTATATCGAGAACGTCGGGAACATGGTCTGTCCGGCCGATTTCCCGCTGGGGGCGCAGGCTCGCGTGCTGGTGGTCTCAGCCACGGAAGGCGACGACGTGGTGCGGAAACATCCCCTCCTGTTCCAGGCCTGTGACGGTGCCGTAATCAACAAGGTCGACATCGCCGAGGCGGTCAACGCCGATCTGGGTCTGATGGAATCGGACGTCAACGAGATTGCACCCGACATGCCGACCTTCCAGACGAGTGCCGAACACGGCGACGGCCTGGACGAACTGGCGGCATTCCTCGACGAGCGTGGACACGTCCACGACCACGATCACGAGGCCTACGTCGGTGAGACGGTTCACGGTCACACTCACGACCACGAGTAACCCGTCTACTGTAGCCCGACGACGACTATCGACTCCGCTTTCTGTTTCGCTCCGAACGATAGTGGCTACTCGGACGCCGTCGATCGGCGGCTACCAAGTGGCCCGACTTTCAGACCAAGCGCCACGATAGTCAGCACGACGGCCAGTCCGATCTGGAGTAGCATCGCAGTCCCGATCGAGGTCGCATCAGCGACGATCCCGACCGTCGCGGGCGCGATGAAAAAGCCCGTCTGGGCCGCGACGTTGGCCACGACGTTGATCGGGCCAGTAAAGGACGGACGAGACTCGATCCCCATCGAGATGAGCGTCGGGAACAGTCCGGAGACGAAAAAGCCGATCACGAACACGAGCCCTAATACGACGAGACCCTCCGCGAGTACGAGCATGGCGTACAGCGAGCCGACGAGGATGACCCCAACAGCGACCACCAGATCAGTGAATCGATAGCGTTCGGCCAGCCGACTGAACGCAAAGCGGCCGGGGACGTAGGCTGCCAGGTAGATCGAGAGTGTCAGGTTCGCAACGTCCCGGGAGAACAATTCAGTGGCGTAATACGGCAACCACTGGAAGAAGACGCTCTCGATGCTCCCGACGAACAGCAAGGCCAGGGCCATCCCGTAGATGCCGGGTTCGCCCAGCAAGTCCCGAACGTCGGCCAGCGAGAGGGACTGTTCGTTAGCCAGCGTTGCCGGCCGATCGAGTCCCCAGAGAATGACGAAGATCGGGACGAGTGGCAACGCGAGCACCAGGTACGTCAACTGCCACCCGGAGAGCCACAGCGCCGCCGTGACGAGCAGCGGCCCCGCCGTCGCGCCGATCGCCCACGCCATCGTGTGGAGACTGAAGATGCGAGCGCGCCTTTCGGGATAGAGATGACTCAGTACCGTCCGATCGAGTGACCGGAAGATCCCCGTCCCGAAACCTCGGAGGCCGATGAACGCGAGCAACAGCAGAAACGTCGGTGAGGCACCGATCAACAACGCTGCGGCGGCCGTCACTGCGATGCCGGCCAACAGGGCTCGCTTGATGTCGATCCGGCCACTGGCCGACCCGAAGACGACCATCGCAGCGACGAACCCGACAGTCCCCACGGGCGTGATTAACCCTAGGAACGTCTCGCTTGTCGTGAACGTCTCCTTCCACGTCGGCACTAGCGCCCCACGGGCCTGGATGAGGGCTCCGTCGAGCGTGACGAACGCGAACAATGCCAAAATCCAATATTTCTTATTGTTCTCTTTTTTCATTGTTTGGTTCGAATTGGTTTCATCGGTTAAACGAACTGTATTGCCAGCCTTTGGAAGTTACTCCGCAAGCCGGCAATTTTCAGCGTGAAATCAGCCATCCTCGACCGGTCCGAGGCGAAGTCCAATCAAGACGATCGCAAGGAGGCCGGCGAGTCCAATCTGGACCAGCATCGCTTGCTGGATCGTCGAGCCTTCCGCGAGGAAGCCGATTGCCGCCGGAACCGTGAAGAACCCGACCTGGGTGGCGACGTTCGCGATCGCATTTACTGGGCCGGTATAGGCGGGATTCGACTCGATGCCCAGTGAAATCAGCGTCGGGTACAGTCCCGAGACCAGAAAGCCGATCGCGAAGATGAGCACGAGCAACTCCGGGCCCTCAGCCAGGACGAACGCCGCGTATAGCAACCCGGTCAACACCACAGTGACACCGACCAATAGATCCGTAAACCGGTAGCGTTCGCCCAGGCGACTGAACGCCAATCGGCCCGGAATATAGGAGACCAGATAGATCGATAGCGTGATGCTTGCGACCCCATCGGAGAACATCTCCCCGGCATAAGAGGGCAACCAGGTGAAAAAGGCACTCTCGATTCCGCCGACCAGGACGATCGCCGCGACCATTCCGTAGACGCTCGGATGGGCAAGCACCGAGCGCATGTCCGACAGCGCGAAGGACTTCTCGTTGACCGTTCCCGCCGGCGGTTCCAGCCGCCAGACTACGACGAGTACCGGCACGGTAAGAGCGGCGAGCACGAAGTACGTAAGTCGCCAGGAAAACTGCAACAGGACGGCCGTGACGAGCAACGGCCCGGTCGTTGCCCCGACCGCCCACGCCATCTCCTGGAGGGTGAAGATTCGGGCCCTGGAGTCGGGAAAGAGGTGACTGAGCGTCGGCCGATCCAGTGCTCTGAAGATCCCGATGCCGAAGCTCCGGACGCCGACCATGGCCAGCAACACGGTGAACGTCGGGGCAAGACCGATCAACACCAGGGCAATCGCCGTCAGGATACCACCGCCGAGCAGAAACTGCCGGAGATCGACCCGACCGCTGGCGGGGCCGAGCCACACCATCGCGGCGACGAACCCGACGGTCCCCACCGGTGTGACCAGGCCCAGCTGGCCCTTGCTCACGCCGAAGTACCCTTCGAATGTGGGGATGAGTGCCCCGCGGGCCTGGATCATCGCGCCCCCGAGGCCGACGAAGGCGAAAATCGCGACGAGCCAATATTTGCGATTATCTATTTCATCCACTCTACATCTAATTGTGGGCTCGTGGAGTTAAACGTACTGAACTATCGTCAGGACCGGCCGTGGGGTGTCACGCTTTGGGGGCGAAGACGTTGGTCGGCACATTCAACAGGCCGGACCGCCCTCTACGAGCCAATGACCGATCGAAGCCGAGCGACCGTTTCAGTGACTGGCGTCGTCCAGGGGGTCGGCTTTCGGCCCTTCGTCTACCGGACGGCAACTGATGCGGGTCTCGCCGGTCGGGTGAAAAACACCGGCGACGGCCGGGTCGATATCGTCCTCGAAGGCTCGGCCGCTGCCATCGAGTCGTTCCTCACGACGCTCCGGCAGGATCCGCCACCGCTGGCCCGGGTCGAGACTATCACTGTCGAGCGTGACGATCCAACGGGTCTCGAAGGCTTCGAGATCGTCACCTCGACGGATTCGACGGGCGGCTCGGGCACGATTCCGCCGGACACGGCGATGTGTGACGCCTGCCTCGATGACCTCCGGGATCCGGACTCGCGATTTCACGACTACTGGGCGACGGCCTGTGTCGACTGTGGGCCGCGATATACGGTCATTCGCGAACTGCCCTACGATCGCCCGCGGACCTCGATGGACGCGTTCCCGTTGTGTGGCGACTGTCGCGACGACTACGAGGACCCCAGCGACCGCCGGTATCACGCCCAGACGATCGCCTGTCCCGCGTGTGGGCCGTCGCTGTCGCTGCTTGCCGACGATGGGACCCGATTGGCAGCCGGCGAGGATGCGATCGCCCGAGCCGGCGAGGCACTCCGTGACGGCGATCTGGTCGCGATCAAGGGGATCGGCGGCACGCATCTGGTCTGTGACGCGAGTGATCCCGCCGTCGTCGCGGACCTCCGTGAGCGGACGGGTCGCCCCGAGAAGCCGTTTGCGCTGATGGCTCCCGATCTGGAGACGATTGACACGTTCGCTCGCGTCTCGGGGGCCGAACGCGAGGCTCTGCGGGATACTCGGCGGCCGATCTTGCTGCTCGACGGCGTGGCCGACGGGCGGCCCGACTGGTTCGCTGCGGTCTCGCCCGGGCTGCACACCGTTGGCGTGATGTTGCCCTACGCTGGGCTCCACCACCGACTCTTCGATCACGTTGCGGGACCTCTCGTGATGACTAGCGCCAACATGCCCGGTGTCCCAATGGCAACCGACCGGGAATCGATCCTGGCCGATCTGGCGGGAGTGATCGACGCTACCCTGGTCCACGACCGGGAGATCGTGATGCGGTGTGACGACAGTGTTGCTCGCTTCTCGGGCGGACAACGCCGCTTCGTCCGTCGATCCCGCGGGTGGGTCCCGGAGTCGCTTCCCCTCCCTGCCGATACTGACCGTGACGTCCTCGCCCTCGGAGCCGAATTCGACGCGACCGTCGCCCTGACCCAGGGCGGCGACGTGATCCCCTCCCAGTACGTCGGCGACGTCGACAACCCCGAGACGGTCGAGTACCTCCGGGAAACGGTCGCTCATCTCCGGGACCTGCTCGGCACCGACCCCGACGTCGTGGCCTGTGACGCCCACCCGGACTTTCTGACGACAAGGGAAGCCAAGGCCTACGTCGACGACGAGGGCCTCGCGGGGCCGATTCGCGTCCAGCACCACCACGCCCACGCCGCCTCGCTGCTGGCCGAACACGAACGCGACCGGGCGGTCGTGATCGCCGCCGACGGGACGGGCTACGGACCGGATGGCTCGATCTGGGGCGGGGAAGTACTCGACGCAACGCTCACAGACTACGAGCGTGCTGGTGGTCTCTCGACGTTCGAACTCCCCGGCGGGACGGCCGCGATCGAGCGCCCGGCACGCATCTTGGCGAGTCTCCTTGAGGACGACGAGCGGATCGACGAACTGCTGGTCGAACGGGATGGCGTCGATAGCGAGCGCGACGCCACGACGGTTCGCCAGCAACTCGAGCAGGGTGTCAACACGCCCACGACGAGCAGTGCGGGCCGATTGCTGGATGCGGTGAGTGCGCTCCTGGGCGTTTGTACCGAACGCTCCTACGAGGGCCAACCGGCGATGAAACTCGAAGCGACTGGGGTCGAGGGAGACGTGCTCGACTACGATATTCCATACGTGAGTCGGGACGGCGACCGAGTACTGGATAGCAGTCAACTCCTCTGTGATCTGGCTGCGATGACTGGCGATCACACTACGGCGGATCTGGCCGCGACAGCCCAGTGGGCGCTGGCCCAGGGGCTGGCCGAGGTGGCTGTCGAGGTTGCCGAGTCACGGGGCGTCGAGACGGTTGGGTTCACTGGCGGCGTGGCGTACAACGACGCGATCACCCGGACCGTACGGGAGCGAGTTCGTGAGGCCGGCCTGGAATGGCTCGGCCACGATCGCGTACCGCCGGGGGACGGCGGGATCGCCTACGGACAGGTTGTGGTAGCAGCCACCCGGGACGGTACACAGTGACCCTCAGCGATCGACTTCGCCCATGATCGTATCGAGGCTCCCAAGCGTGGCGATGAAGTCGGCGAGGTATTCGCCTTCGGTCATCTCCGGGATGGCCTGCAGATTCGAGAAGGAGGGGCCGCGGATCTTGAACCGCGCTGGTTTGTCCGTGCCGTCGCTCCGGATGTAGATTCCGAGTTCGCCTTTGGCCGCTTCGACCGCCTGGTAGGTCTCGGTGTCGGGGTCGGGCCGTAGGGTACGGGGGACGTTCGACTGGATCTGCCGGTCATCTTCGGGCCAGTCCGCCAGCAGATCGACGCACTGCTCGACGATGCTCGCCGCCTCTTCGATCTCGCGCATACGAACCAGCAGCCGGGCGTAGTTGTCACAGCCGTCCTCGATGACGACTGACCAGTCGAGCTCGTCGTAGTAGCCGTATGGATCGTCCCGCCGGAGGTCGTAATCGATGCCCGACCCGCGGGCGACTGGCCCAGTGACGCCGTAGGATTTGGCCACGTCGGGATCGAGATAGCCAGTGTCCAGCGTCCGCAGTTGCAGGATCTCGTTGGCGCTGAGCAGGTCGTGATACTCGGCCAGCCGGTCGGGCAAGAAATCGAGGAACTCCCGGACCTTTTCGAGGAACGCTTCGCGTGGCTGGGGCAGATCCCACGCGACCCCACCCAGCCGGAAGTAGTTGAACATGAGTCGCTGGCCGGTCAGATCTTCGAGGAGGCTCTGGACTCGCTCCCGATCCTGAATCGCGTACATGAACGTCGCGGTGAAGTCCCCGACCACGTCCAGGGCATAGGCCCCGACAGCGAGGAAGTGACTGAGCATTCGCGAGAGTTCCCCGCTCATCGTCCGAACGACCTGGGCGTACTCCGGAACCTCGATGTCCGCCAGGTCCTCGGCGGCACGGGCGTAGGCCCACTCGTTGAGCAATCCGCCACCACCCCAGTCCCAGCGATCGGGGTAGGGCATGATCTGATGGCGGTAGGTGCCTTGCTCGCACATCTGCTCCTCACAGCGATGGATGTAGCCGATATCCGGCTCGGCGTCGACGACCTGCTCACCGTCCAAGGTAACCTGAACGTGGAGGACGCCGTGGGTCGCCGGGTGGTGGGGCCCGATGTTGAGCAACATCGTGTCGCTGCTTCGCTCGTGATCGTTCTGGATCGGATTGACGTTCTCCCGATAGGTGACGACCTGAGACTGCGTCTGGTCGTAGTCGTCTCTGAGTGGATGGCCCTGCCAGGTGTCGGGCAAGAGGATGCGACGAAGATCGGGATGCTCGTCGTATTCGATCCCCAGGAGGTCGTAGGCCTCTCGCTCGTGCCAGTCGGCCGTCTCGTAGACGGCGGCCGCCGATTCGCTTGCCGGCTCGTCGCTGCTGGTCGGGACGACGACGCTCAGCTCGCGGGTTGGGTCGTCGTAGCTCCGAAGGTGATAGATCGTCTCGAAGCGGTCGGTGTACTCCTGGCCGGTGACGCAGGCACAGTGATCGAAGCCCGCCCGATCACGAAGGGTTTCGAGGATGGCGGCCACGGCGTCGGCCCGGACGACGATCCCGGGGGCGTTGCTGTGGGTCTCGCGGCTGACCACTCCGTCTAGTTCGGCGACGATAGACTCCCAGTCTCCCGATCGCTCGCGACCAGTCCGCGTGACAGCACCCATGCCCTGGGTGAAGTGGACCCTGGCAAAGCTGGTTTTGCCGAATTCACTAGTGCTTTGAAGTGCAGGTGGCAACGATCCCTTGTGAAATCTCTCGCGGTGACGTTCACGGAACCGCCCGACTGGCGGAACCCGATGCACACGTTCATCGCGGAAGCGTCGAGGTTCGAGCAGGCGGAACTGTTGATCTGGAACTTCTCGCGGAGTGAACTTGACGTCCTCCTCTTTCGCGTTGCCGGGCCGATCGAGCCCTACCGGGAGGCGATCGAGGACGCACAGTTCGTCACCGAGTACGATCTGACGCCGATCGACGACGATTCGTTCTACGCGTACGTCGAACACGAAACGCGCGACGTCGATCGACGATTGCGCGATACCTTCGAAGGCAAACACGTCGTGTTGGTCCCGCCAGTGGTCTACGACGCCGACGGCACCACGCGGTTGCGGATCGTGGGCCGAGCCGATGCCCTCGAAGCGGTGGTCGAGACGGTCCCGGACGCGATCGACGTGACGGTCGAGTCGATCGGCGAGTATCGTGGGCCATCCCAGGGGATCCTCGATCTCACGGATCGTCAGCGTGAGGTTGCCCGAACAGCTGTCGAGATGGGATATTACGACGTCCCACGAGACGCGTCAGTGGCCGATGTCGCCGCACGACTTGACTGTGCAGCCAGCACTGTCTCGGACCACCTTCGGAAGGCCGAACGCGCGGTGATGGCCGGCGTGTTCGAGTGATCACTCCCGCTTGACGCCGGGATTCGACACCGCGCCGTTGGCCGCCGAGTCGAAGTCCCGGTGGTATTTCGCCAGTACGCCATTGTCGTAGGTCGGTTCGGGGTCGTCGCGGTCCGCAAGACGGCGCTCGATCTCGTCGTCGCTGAGATCGACATCGAGCGTGCGCTCTGGAATGTCCACCGTCACGGTGTCGCCGTCTTCGAGCGCGCCGATCGGCCCGCCGACGAAACTCTCGGGGGCGACGTGGCCGATCATCGGGCCGCGCGTCCCGCCGGAGAAGCGGCCGTCAGTGAGGAGGGCCACGTCGTCCTCGTGACCCTGGCCGACGACGGCAGCCGTCACACCGAGCATCTCCCGCATTCCCGGTCCGCCCTTCGGTCCCTCGCCGCGAATGACGATTACGTCGCCGGATTCGATGCGGTCCTCCTGGACGTACTCCATGGCGTCCTCCTCGTCCTCGAAGATCCTGGCCGGACCCTGGTGGTAGAACTCGTCGTTGCCCGTTGCCTTCAGCACCGCGCCGTCTGGGGCGAGATTGCCCGTGAGAATCTTGATCGCACCCTCGGGTTCCTTGGGGTCGTCAATCGAGTAGAGGAAGTCGGCGTCGATCTCGCTTTCGGGCGGGAGTCGACCGGCCTCCTCCAGATATTCGATCTCCTCGGCTAGCGTCCGGCCGGTGATCGTCATCGCGTCACCGTGGAGGAGGCCAGCTTCGAGCAGCCGGCGAATTACGACCGGCAAGCCCCCGATCTCGTGGAGGTCGTTCATCACTTTCTCGCCGCCGGGCTGGAGGTCGGCGATTTTGGGCGTCCGTCGGCTGATCTCGTCGAAATCCTCGATATCCAATTCGACGCCCGCTTCGGCGGCCATCGCCAGCAAGTGGAGGACGGCGTTGGTCGACCCGCCGATGGCTGTCTGGAGGGCAATGGCGTTCTCGAAGGACTTCCGCGAGAGGATGTCGGAGGGCCGACGGCGCTCCTCGATGACTTCGACGGCGAGTTCACCCGTCTCGCGGGCGACGTCGTAGCGTGACTCTTCTTCAGCAGGTGGGGACGCACTGCCAAGCGGTGCCAGCCCGATGACCTCCGAGATCGAGGCCATCGTGTTGGCGGTGAACATCCCACCGCAGGCCCCCGCGCCGGGGCAGGCGTTGCGTTCGAGTTCGTCGAGTTCCTCGTCGTCCATGTCGCCGGTCGCGTGGGCACCCACGCCCTCGAAGACCTGGACGATGGTGACGTCCCGGCCGTCGTGCTCGCCGGGCATGATCGATCCGCCATAGAGGAAGACACTCGGCAGATCCGTCCGAATCATCGCCATCATCATCCCCGGCATGTTCTTGTCACAGCCGCCGATCGTGACGAGGCCGTCGACGCGCTCGCCGAAGGAGACGAGTTCGACGGAATCAGCGATGACTTCCCGGGAGATCAGGGAAGCCTTCATCCCCTCGGTGCCCATGGAGATGGCATCGGAAATCGTGATCGTCCCGAATTCGACGGGCATCCCGCCCGCCTCGTCGGTTCCATTCCAGGCCGTCTCGGCCACGTCGTCGAGATGGACGTTACAGGGCGTGATATCGGCAGCGGGGTTGGCGATGCCGACCAGCGGCGAGTCGAAGTCGGCGTCGTCGTAGCCCATCGCGCGGAACATCGCCCGGTGGGGTGCCTTGTCCGGCCCCTCGGTAACGTCTGTGCTCGGAAGGTCCGCGTCTTTGTCGCGGGAGAACCTGTCGTCGTTGGACATGCACAAAGGGAGCCCCGGAGCGAGTAAAAAGGACGCGGTGGGGCTGATTGTTTCCGAGTCCGAGCGCAGATGGGGTTACGAGCGTCCCGAAATCGGGGAGTGGGTCGGATCAGGACAGCGCAAACGGCTGCCAGCCGCTGGGTTGCTCGGGCAGTCCACGAACACGCAATTCCCCGTCGATGTCTTCGTCGTCACCGTCGTATTCCCGCACTTCGATCCGGCCGTCGGCGACCTGGCCGAGTGTGTTGACGGTGCGCTCGTCGTGCGTGGTTGGATCGATCGCGAAGACGCCGAGCCCGCCGGCGCTGTCGATACGCCCCGAGAGGGTCTGGGCGAACCGGAACAGTTTCCGCAGGTCGACGTACATGGCGAGCGACGAGAGGCTGATGAGTCCTGTCCGGACGCGGCCCTGGGCGGCCTCGGCGTACAGCAACTCGTACAGCGCCGAGAACTTCATCCCGATCCCGGTCAGGTCGCTCTGGGTCGAGACGTATTTGAGCGCAGCGTCGGTCTCGTTTGGCTTTGGCTCCTGGCCACTACAGTCGATGATACCCATCAGCGAGGTGTCCAGGGCCGGGTCTGTCCGTCGACACGCCGTGAGGAGCTTCTCGCTGGTCTTGTTCGTCGAGATAAACAGCGACGCCTCGTCGTCCTCGGCCGCCTGCAAGACGAGCGATCTGACGAGTGACTCGGCCGGGCTGAGTGCTGGCCCCGCAACGAGCACCGTCGAGCCCGGGTCGATCGGCTCGATGGGCAACTGCTCGCCGAACCCGTAGCCGTCGGGATCGCCACTCATCGGTCCACCTCCGCGGGATCCTCGGCCGCATCGAGTCGAGCGTGACACTCGATCAGGTCCATCGCTAGGGTTGCCAACTCCGTGAGATACGCCTCGTCGGCCGCGGTGAACGATCGGGGTTCGTCGTCGTAGACACACAGTGGGCCGATGACGAGGCCACGTTTCGTGACGAGATTTGCACCCATGTACGCCCGGATGCCGAGGTCGACCAGCGCGTCCGCTCGGGACTGGAATCGGGGATCTTCGGTCACGTCTTCGACGGTCATCACGCCGTCGTCTTCGAGGATCGTGAACGTACAGATCGAGTCTTCTCGATCCATCCGCTCCCACTCGGCGGCGTCCCCGTAACACGCCAGAAACTCCTGGCTGTGTTCGGTGATGAGGTTGATCGAAGCCTGCTCGACCTCGAAGTGGGTGGCCGCCAGGTCGGTGATTCGATCGAGCGCTTCGATGAGTGCCTCGTTCTCCAGATCGTAGGATCGAAGGGCTGCAAGGCGATCGGCCTCGTTCTGTGGCACAGGATAGGACCCCTGGGGTCTGGATGCGATCGTCGTCCGCACCAGATCCGCCAGGCGCTCGCTCCCAAAGACCGATCCTTTCCCGACGTACTCGGTGATCGTCCCCCGGAGTGCCGTCGTGTCGAGGGTCCCCGGATCGGTTTCGGTATAGAGGATCGTCCCGGCGTCGGGACAAATATCTCCAGCCGCGGTGACGATATCGAAGCCCGTCCCGTCGGGCAGCTCGTACTCGGTGACGATCGCGTCGGTGTCCGTCCCGAGAGCAGCCTCGGCGTCGGCCACCGTCCCGACCCCTTCGATGCCAACTTCGAGGTCGGTCAGTGCCGACCGGAGGGTGTCGACGGTCTCCGCCCGGGCGTCCGTGTCGCCGTCCACACAGAGGATCCGATGTGGCATTGGCTACACTGTCGACGCCGTGGGGCATGTACCTACTGGCCTGGCTATCAGCGGCGAAAACGGAATGGCCCGCTCGTCTCCCGGTCGGACCGCTCGATCGACCTGTCAGTTCGACTCGATCGTCGTTCCCACCTGTGTCTCATCGATGGATGGGTTCCTCCGGGGGATGACGAGCGTGACGACGCTCCCTCGCGGGTCGTTCTCCGCAAAGCGCACTGTCCCGCCGGCCCGCGTACAGATCCGTTTGACGAGCCACAGCCCCATCCCCGCGCTATGACGTAGCGGCTCGACCGGACTGTCGTCGCGGATCACTTGCCGTTCCTCGGCCGGGATGCCGGGGCCACGATCCGCCACCGTGACTTCGACCGTCTCGGGTCCTCTCTCGACGGTGACTGTCACTTTGGGCGTCTCGCTTTCGGTGTGGACGATGGCGTTTTCGATGACTTCCTCGATGGCCTGTTCGATCTCAGCGATCGTCTGGACTGTGACTGACTCCGGTGTCTCGACGGCCACGGTTGCTTCCGGATAGGCCGTTTCGAGAGTGTCCCGGACTGTCTCGACTATCGTCACGAGGTCGATCGACTGTGGCGTCGAGACGGCCGTCAGCAGTTTGATGATCTCCCGTTCTTTCTCGGCCTGTTCGAGAATACGCTCGGCCGCCCGCTCGATCGGTTCGGCCTGTTGTTCGATCGTGCCACCTGCCTCTTTGATCATCGATGCCCGGCCGAGGATCGTGTTCAACTCGTTGCGGATGTTGTGTCGCAACAGCCGATCGAGTGTGGTCAGTTGCTTCTCCCGTTCGACCTGTGCGGTCAGATCCTGGAGCGTGGCGACGACGCCCGCGACGCCTCCCGATGGATCCGCGAGCGGGTGATAGCGGACGTTGAACGTCCGGGTGGGTTTATCCGGGACGTCTCGGGTCGTCCGGTACTGGACCGATTCACCCGCGAACACCCGTTCGACGTACGGGCGAGCGATCGCGAACGCCTCCTGCCCGATGCCTTCAGGGAGGGTTACCTCTCGCACATCGTCCTCGATGCCGTGGAACTCGCGATAGGCCGGGTTGGCGAAGATGTACTCGTAGTTGGTATCGACGGCCGCGATGCGTTCGTTCGCGCCGTCGATGGCCCGCTTGTAGTGGGCCAGTTGTTCAGTCCGTTCTTGGAGTTCAGTCACGTCCTGCTGAAAGCCGACGTAGTGGGTGACCTCCCCCGCATCGTTCTCGACTGGGGCGACGGTCACACGGTTCCAAAATTGGCTGCCGTCGGCCCGATAATTCCGCAATTCGACGGTAACTGGCTGTTCGCGTTCGATCCCCGCGCGGATCTGGGCGACGCGTGCGGGGTCGGTGTTGGGTCCCTGGAGGACCCGGCAGTTGTACCCGAGGATTTGCCCCTCGTTGTAGCCGGTGAGTGCTTGGAAAGCGTCGTTGGCGTAGATCAGTGGGTTGTCCGGCTCGGTTGCGTCGGCGATGGTGATCCCGATCGGTGCCGCGCTCAGTACGCGGTCTTTCAGTTCCAGGTCCTGCTCGCGTTGCTCGCGGTCGCTGACGTCCCGAACGACGAGAACGGTCGCCGGCTCGTCGGCCCACCCGAAGTGCGTGGCGGTCACCGCCACGGGCACGGTCGTTCCGTCCGTCTGCGTGAGGGTCCCGGCGACTCGATCGAGGCTCTGGGACCCGTCTCGGACAGCTTCGAGTCGCTCCTCGAAGTCGTCGACTTCCCGGCCGGACAACGCTTGGGAGAGCAATCGGTCCGGGACGGCCGAGCGATCTGGCAGTCCCATGAGTTCGAGCCCGGTTTCGTTGATGAACGCCACCTCTCGATCGCGGACGACTGCGATCATGTCGTGGGCAGCATCCAGCAGGGCCGTGGCGTGGATGTCCGTCTCCCGGAACTCCGCGTGGGCTCGGCGGTACGCGACCGCATCCGTGATGAGGGCTGCGAGTTGCGCCCACTGGCCACTGTGGTCGTCCTTGATGAGGTATTCGGTCACGTCAGCGGTGATCGCCCGACTCGCGATCCCCTCGCTGCCCTCGCTCGTAAAGAGGACAAAGGGTAGCGTCGGTGCCTGGGATCGGACGGCTTCCAGAAACGCGATCCCATCAGTGTCTGGCAGGTCGTGATCGCTGACGATGCAGTCGATCCCGTTCTCGGCGACGAGACGATCGATCGCGGCCCCGACCGTCGAAACTGTTTCGACCGCCAGGGCGGCCTGGCTCGGTAGCTGCTTCTGACAGGCGTTGGCAAAACTCTCATCGGCCGTGACCACGAGGACGTCGCTCTGTTTTTTCGCCACGGCCGCGCACATATTCTAGTATTCTCCCGGCAAGACCCTATAGGTTTGTCTTGCCCTGACGTTCGGCTATCGCTCCGCTCGCGCCGAAATGTCGCCGCCGTCCGTTCAGCCCCGCTCGGGAGCCATCGGCAACTCGACGACGAACACGGCCCCCCGATCGGCGTCCGCATCGGGAGATTCCGCCGTGGCCTCTGGGTCTTCGATCCGGATCTCGCCACCGTAACTCTCGACCAGTCGGTCGACGAGGAACAGTCCCATCCCGGTCCCCTCACTGTCCATCCCCGCTTTCCCCTCGCTGAACAGTCGGTCTTGGTGCTCGTCGGGGATCCCAGGCCCGTTGTCCGCAACCACGACGCTGACGCGATCGTCGTATTCTTCGACAGTGACCGTGACCGCTGGCTCCGTGGAATCGTTGTGCTGGACGGCATTGTTGACCAGATTGCGAAACACCGAGGAGAGCATCTCGTTGGCCCGAACGCGTGTCTCCGGACTCGGGGGATCGGGCATCGAAATGTCGGCTCCTGGGTGTGTTTCCTGTCGCTTTTCGAGTTCGTCCGTGAGAATCCGTTCGAGGGAGACGGCCGATAGATCTGGCGATCCTTCGCCGTGAATCATCTCCGCGATGTCGTGCGCGCTCGTTGTGAGTTCGACGACGTGATTGCCCGCCCGGAGGATCTTCTCGATAGACTCCTGTCCATCGGGCGAAACCATCTCCCCGAGGTTCTCCGTCCAGGCCAAGATGACGTGGACGTCGTTGCGGATGTCGTGGCGGAGGACCCGGTTCAACACGTCGAGTTGCTCGCGTTGTTGATTTACGGCGACGGACTGGCCGCGCAGCCGGAGCACCGTTGCAATCCGCTCTGCCAGGCGATCCTTGGAGATTGGCATGTCTATCAGCCCGTCGATCGCCGCCCACAGGTCAGGGTACTCGGTTTCGAGTTGGGTCCGCATCTCACCGTGGCTTGCTTCGGGGACGAGCAACAGATACGGCAGGATACTCCCCTCGCTGGCCTGCCGTTCGAGCAGGCCCGCCCGGTGTTCGAACAGCATCTCTTTGTCGAGTAGGCAACACTCGAAGTCGGCTGTACGGACGTCGGCGTCACGCGAGACGTGTCGATACGCCTCGTGATCGGCTAGCCAGTCTTCGAGTACTCGCCGATTTCCCGGACTAGACACGAGTGTCAAGACCGGCGTCCGTTCGGGTGCTCGCTCCTCGCTTGACTCGCTGGGCTGGGCGTGTGCCTCGTTGCCGGTCTCTTCAGGCTGTGGCATGGCTGGGTCAGTCCTGTTTCGCGTTGGTCTCGTCCGGGACGTCGGCCGTTTCCCAGTCCGGTGTCCCGGTGAGAATGCCGCGCAGCTGGGGGAGTGGCTCGCCGACGCGGATCCCCTCGGGCGTGATTTCGAGTTCCCGCAGGCTGTGCTCGAAGTCGCTGGTCCGCATCTTCAACGCGCCGATGACTTTCCGCAACTCGCCGCGGTACTCGACGTGACGCAGGAAGACGAGGTTGTCCGCGAGGTTGCTCGTCCGTTCCTCGGTGGCCCGAAAGTCCCCTGTGATATTGTGGACCTCGTTGACCAGGATCGTCGAGACGCCGGCTGCCCGCAGGTATCGACCGACCCGCAACAGCGCAGCCGTCGGGTCCTCGAGACCCCGGAGGTTCTGTTTGAACCCCTGTGTGCCGTCGATCATCACCAACTCGACCCCATCCCTCACGGCTTCTCGAATCAGTTGCTCGAACTCACCGACAGTGTATGCGTCGGGCTCGATTTCGACGATCGACAGACACCCCTCTTCG
The DNA here is from genome assembly GCF_009797925.1 of Halorhabdus sp. CUG00001. Classification (NCBI taxonomy): domain Archaea; kingdom Methanobacteriati; phylum Methanobacteriota; class Halobacteria; order Halobacteriales; family Haloarculaceae; genus Halorhabdus; species Halorhabdus sp. CUG00001. The sequence continues at coordinate 1,522,937 of NZ_VOLB01000001.1, read as the reverse complement.
AGTACTTTCTTGAGTGGCATGCCGATCGCGTCGGCCCGCTCGCGGATCGTCCGTTCGGCCTCCTCGAACTGGAAGAGGATGCCTTCGGTTTCTTCGATGGCCGCTCGCGTGAGGAACTGCACCCCGGTCGTCGTCTTGCCCGCACCGGTCGGGCCACTCAGGATCGTCACCGTGCCCGTATCGAGCCCGCCACCAAGGAGGCTATCGAGCTCGGGAACGCCCGATGACAACGTCCCGGGTTCGATCGATCGCTCTTGCTCGCCGGGGACTAGCGTCGGCCAGACCGTCAGTCCCTCGTCGTCGATGCCGTAGTAGTGCTTGCCCCGACGGAACGACGACCCTCGAAACTTCGAAACCTGTACTGATCGACTGTCGCCGGTCACTTCGAGTGTGACGACGCTATCGACGAGGAACTGCAGATCCTCGTCTGTGACTGTCTCGCCGGCCTGTGACGTCAACATCACCGTCGCCCCGGCGTCTTTGAGATAATCCAGCAGGCCGAGGATTCCCTTCCGAAACTGCCGCTCGTCGGTCGTCAGGTAGCGGAACTCCGTAATCGGGTCCAGCAGGACCCGGTCCGGTTCGACCTCGTCGACGACGGTTCGAAGCGAGTCGATGAACTCCGGCTGCTCGACTTCGGCGGACTCGAAGACGTCGTACGATTCCTGCTCGGCAAACTGTTCGCTGGTCGGCGAGAGGTTGTGAAAGTGAATCCCCTCCGTTTCCAACCCGAACGCCTCGGCCGTCTCCTCGACGTACGCCTGTGGTTCCCCCAGATTGACGTAGAGACTCTGCTCGCCCGCCTCGACGCCCGCCGACAGAAAGTACAGTCCGAAGATCGTCTTGCCGGCCCCCGGCGTCCCCCTGAGAAGGACGTTTCTCCCAGGAATGAGTCCCCCATCTAGCACACCGTCCATGCCGGCAAGCCCGGTCGTTTTCCGGGTTTTGTTCATAATCTATAGTTGTTGATGGTGGTATAAATACCGACCGGGCGAGTTGTCAGTGTCGATAGGCTTCTGGCAGTGGCCGGTACGCAGCGGTACACATGTCGATGACGCCCGCCCCACGAGACGCGAGCCTTCAAGAGACACCTCCTCCAAACACCGGCAATGACGCGGGTATCGATCGGCCCACGCTTACACGCCGGCTTCCAAAATCTCTCGCTCGCGCGTGATCGCCTCTATGGAGGGATCGGACTCGCGATCGACGAGCCACGGCTCGTCCTCGAAGCCCACCGGGCCGACTCCCTCGTCTGTTCCGATGGCGCTGTCGAACCGTACGCACGCCGGGCGATCGAGGCACTGGACGTCCCAGGGGCGACAGTCACGGTTAGCCACCGCTTCGACCGCCACGCCGGCCTCGGGAGCGGGACGCGCCTCGCGCTCGCCGCGGTAGTCGCGATCGCCGACGCCTACGGACTGGATCCGGCCGTCCGGGAACGAGCCCCTGCACTCGGTCGGGGCGGGCGTAGCGGGGTCGGAATCGCGACGTTCCGCCAAGGTGGGTTCGTCATCGACGGCGGTCACCCGACCGAGCGGTTTACCCACAGCCCCCCGGAGACGGGTGCCTGGACCACACCGCCGGTCGTCGCTCGCCACGACGTGCCCGACTCCTGGCGGTTCGTCCTCGTCACGCCGGCGGGTGAGACAGGCCGGAGCGGCCAAGGCGAGGACGCAAGCATGCGAACAGCCGTCGAACGGGCCGATCCCGGGATCGCCGACGAGATCGCGCCCTTACTGACCCAGCGCTTGCTTCCCGCGATCGCCGAGGGCGACCGGGCCACGTTCGGGGCGGCGATCTCGCGGCTCGGTCGTCTCAACGGCGCCTGGTACGCCGACGAACAGGGTGGCGTTTACCGGCCGCCCGCGGGCCAGTTGATCGAGGCGCTCTCGGGCGTGCCCGGCGTCGATGGCGTCACCCAGTCCTCCTGGGGGCCGACAGTCTATGCGATCACGGGACCAGCGCGGAGCGATCACGTCCGCGAGGCGGCTGTCGAGGCACTCGAGACAATCGGCATCGACGGCACCGTTCGCATCGCTTCGCCGGACAACGACGGGTATCGTATCGAACCTGGTGAGTGATACCGCCAGCCCGTGCTCCATCCCGTCAGTACTGCCCAGCCCGAATCGACCTCCGACCTATCGTTCTGAACGGGTACCGCCGAGGTGGGCGGTGAGGAACTGCCGCTGTTTCGCTCCCGTCTGTTCGCGCCACTCCGCGCTGTCGATCATGCCGTGGTCGGCCCCCTCGCCTGTGATCACCTCGACCGTCACGCCTGCGTCCCGGTAGGCGTCGGCGAGGACTGCCGTCGAACGAACGGGGACAACCCCGTCTTCCGTTCCGTGGACCAGCAACGCCGGCGGGTCGCCGCTGTCGACGTGTGTGACCGGCGATCCCTCCCGCAGCGTTTCCGCGTCCGCCTCGGGGCCGAAGAACGCAGCGACAAGCGGATTGTCCCCGATGCCGGCGTCGGTGAAGTCGTAGGGGCCACTATAGCCCACCAGCGCGTCGACGGCGACCGGGACGTCCGGATGAAAGTCTGCAGGCTGGAACCGTTCGTGTGCCGGGGCAACGGCGACGAGTGCTGCCAGGTGTGCGCCCGCGGAGTACCCCGCAAGCGCGCCCCGCTCCGGGTCGATGCCGTGGGCGTCGGCGTTGGCCCGGAGCCACTTCAGGGCCGCGACGACGTCCCGGACGGCCGCGGGATACTGCTTCTCTTGGGCCAGCCGGTACTGGACGTCCGCGACGACGAATCCAGCATCGACCAGTTCGTCGAACATCGGTCGGTATCCCTTGTCGCCGCCGATCCAGCCCCCGCCGTGGGCAAAGAGCACGAACGGTCGGTCGGTGCCTGCTGGCGGCTCGTAGAGATCGAGTTCGAGCGTCCGCTCTGGGGTCTCCCTGAACGGCACGTTCGTCTGTCGGTCGCCGTCGACACTGGTCGTCTCGGGACGCTCGGTATCGGCTGGGTCGGCTGTCGTTGTGGCTGGTGGTTCGTCGTCGCTTCGCGTCGGCCGATCGGTGGTCGTCGCTGGCAGCGGGTCCGTCGCTGTTTCGCCATCCCTCTCTATGCCCGTACAGCCGGCGACGGTAGCCATCACACTCGCCAATACGGTCCGACGCGACCAGCGACGTGCTGTCATACGTCACGGCTCACGCGAGACCGACAAAAAGCCCCGCATCCGGGCGGGTCCCGCTCGGTGCTGGCCCCGCTCGATCACCGCTCGGGGGCTGGTACGCCCTCCGCGCCAGGGTCCTCGGGGCCGTCGAGGTCGTACTCCTCGCGCAACTCCCGGATGCGATCGCGGATGTCGGCCGCGAGTTCGAACTCCAGGTTGTCGGCGGCCGCCTCCATGCGCTGTTGTAGCTCTTCGACCAGCCGCGCGGCGTCTTCCTCGTCGTTGGGGTCGGCGGTTGCCGACTCGCCAGTGTCTGTCTTGCTCCCGGGTAGATTCGTCTCGCCGATGGCCTTCTCGATGGTCGCCGGCTCGTGGCCGTGTTCTGCGTTGTACTCGCGTTGAATCCGTCGCCGGCGCTTGGTCTCCTCGATGGCTGCCTCCATGGCGTCGCTCGGATCGTCGGCGTACAGCACGACGTTCCCGTTGACGTTCCGGGCGGCCCGGCCCATCGTCTGGACCAACGTCGTCTCGCTGCGCAGGAACCCCGCCTGGTCGGCGTCCAGAATGCCCACCAGGCTTACCTCCGGAATGTCCAGGCCCTCCCGGAGGAGGTTGATCCCGACGAGGACGTCGAACTCCCCGGCCCGCAGCCCCCGGACCAGTTCGTGCCGTTCGAGCGTGTCGGTCTCGTCGTGCATGTACTCGACGGCGACGCCTGCCTCTTGGAGATACTCGGTGAGATCTTCGGCCATCCGTTTGGTCAGCGTCGTGACCAAGGCCCGCTCGTCGTCCGGGAGGCTGTCGAGACGATCCAGCAGGTCCTCGACCTGCGACTGGGCGGAGCTGACTTCGATTTCGGGGTCGACGAGATAGGTCGGACGGACGATCTGCTCGACGACCTGCGCGCTTTGCTCGCGTTCGTACTCGCCAGGCGTCGCGCTCACGTACAGCGTTTGGTCGGTCTTTTCCTCGAATTCCTCGAAGGTCAGCGGGCGATTGTCGTAGGCCGTCGGCAGGCGGAAGCCGTTCTCGACCAGCGAGTCCTTGCGGGATTTGTCGCCCGCGTACTGGCCCCGAATTTGGGGGATCGTCTGGTGGGACTCGTCGACGACCGTCAGGAAGTCATCGGGGAAGTAATCCAGCAGGGTGTAGGGGGCTTGGCCTGACTCCCGATCCGAGAGGTGGACGGAGTAGTTCTCGATGCCCGAACAGTAGCCGGTCTCTTCGAGCATCTCCAGATCGAAGGTCGTCCGCTCCTCGATGCGCTGGGCGGCCACCAGGTCGCCCTGGCGCTCGAAGTAACTGACCCGTTGGTCCAGCAGCTCCTCGATCTCCGCGATTGCGTCTTCCAGTCGCTGCTCGGGGATCGAGTAGTGTTCGGCGGGGTGGATCAGGGCCGCCGGTTCCTCGCTTTTGAGCTCGCTTTCCAGTGGATCGAGCTTCGAGATGCGGTCGATCTCCTCGCCCCAGAACTCGACGCGAAGGGCATACCGGCCGTACATCGGGTAGATCTCGACGGTGTCGCCACGGACGCGGAACGTGCCGTGGGTAAACTCGACGTCGTTGCGCTCGTAGTTCAGGTCGACGAGCCGGGCCAGTAACTCGTCGCGGTCGATCTCCTGGCCGACTTCGAGGTGCAGCGACATGTCGATGTAGTTTCTGGGGTCACCGAGGCCGTAGATGGCCGAGACCGAGGCGACGACGATCACATCGTCACGGGTTAGCAACGAGCGGGTCGCCGAGTGGCGCAGCCGATCGATTTCGTCGTTGATCGAGGCGTCTTTCTCGATGTACTTGTCGGTCTGTTCGACGTAGGCCTCGGGCTGGTAGTAATCGTAGTAGGAGACGAAGTACTCGACGGCGTTGTCCGGAAAGAGCTCCCGAAACTCTTCGTAGAGTTGGGCCGCCAGCGTCTTGTTGTGGGCGATGACCAGCGTCGGCTGCTGGATCTCTTCGACGACCCACGAGACGGTGTTGGTCTTGCCAGAGCCAGTGACACCGAGGAGGGTCTGTTCGTCCATGCCCTGCCGGAACCCGTCGGCGAGTTGTGCGATGGCGTCGGGCTGATCGCCTGCGGGATCGAACGGGGCCTCGACGCGGAACGTCGTCTCGGCATCGGGGCGGTCGGGCGAGAGAGGGCCGCCGGTGTCGCTCATTGTCCTAGCCATACCGCTTGATCTACTTGACGGCCTCGCTCGACTCAGCCCTCGACACGACGAGTTCTTCACAGTGCTCGAACAGGCTCACAGCTACGGGCGAGGGTCCGGGACTGGCCGCACGGATGGGTCCGTCACTCCGGCCCGCCAGTGGGCTCTTCGTCCGGGTCCCACTCGCGTTCGACTGGTGTCTCGCTGGCGTCGATCGTGTCCAGGAGCCAGGCTGCTGCGTCGTCGAGTGCCGTCTCGTCAGCGCCGGTGAGTTTGAGCCGGTTGTGGCGGGCGTCTTTGTCCGGATAGCAGCCGACTCGGATCTCGAAGCGGTCGCGTGCTTCGGTCAGGTCGGTGACGATGTTCGCTTCGGGCTCGACAGTGTAGAGGACCCGTTCAGTCACCTCGCCCGTGAACTCCTCGGCGATCGTCTCGAACATCGCTCGCATCTCGCTTGGGATCCCCGGTAAGACGTAGACGTTGTCCAGCCGACAGCCCGGTGCTAACCCTTCGGGATTGGACAACCGTTTGGCCCCCTCCGGGATGGCGGCTTCCGCCTCGATATCGATGTCGAGTTCGGGCACCGACTCGCCAACCGCAGCCAGTCGCTGCTGGACGTGGGCGATGGCGAGATCGCTGGCGACCAACGTTCGATCGAAGGCGTCCGCGACGGCCTCCATCGTCACGTCATCAGGCGTTCCACCGATCCCACCGGTGACGATCACGGCATCGAAGGCTTCACTGTGTGCTCGTGTCCGCTCGGCGATCACGTCCCGATCGTCGGGAACGGTGAGTATCCGTCGGACTGAAACGCCTCGGGCCGTCAACGCCGAGGCGAGCCACGTACCGTTGGTGTTGTCGATATCACCGGCCAGTAGCTCTTCGCCGACGGTGAGCACGGAGACGTCCATCGGTGTCACGCTCCGGGTGCCACAGTTGTCAGCCTTCTGTTGTATCGAGACGACCAGGCGCTATTCGACAGCGGACTCATTCGTCGACGAACCCGGCGACCCCGTCCAGATTCAGGACGTATTCGGGTCCGAACGCCGTGGCTGGCGTCTGGTAGCCGGCCAGGTCGGCATCGGCGTCGATCCGTTCGAGGGCTGTCGTCGCCGCATCAACCGTCAACGCGTACGTTTCGGGCGTCTCCAGCCGCGACGTCACCGTCTTCTCGCCGTCGCTCACTTCTCCCCACAGGGAGACTCGATCGCGCTGCCGTGCGCGCTCGGACGGCCCGCTGACGAACGTCCGGGCGAGTGCCTGTAATCCGCGCTTGACCGTGGGAGCTGCCAGCAGCGGTGAGACAGCGGCACTCGCCCGGAGCAGGTACTCGGCGTACTCGGGAGCGGACAGGTACACTTCGATGGTCTCGATACCCGTCGAATAGTAGGCCGTCGAGACGTCGCCCATCGGCGCGCTGACGGCGTGTGTCGGTCCGGTTCCGAAGTCGATGGTCCGGGTTCGCGATCCGGGCGGTTCCGATTGGAGTCGCCCGTCCCGTCGCACCATCCCGCCCGCACCAATCTGGTCGAGTGCCGTTGCCAGCGTCCCGCCCGAGACAGAGCCCGGCGTGTCGATTCCCAGTCTGAGTTGCGTCCCAGTCGGCAGTCTATCGTGGAGATGGGCGGCCAGACAGTCGGTCGGAACGACGTCGAAACCCACGCCCGCCAGGAGACAGATGTCTGCGTCTTCGGCGTCCCGGTCGCGTTCGGCCAGCGCCTCGAAGACGGGGATCTCGCCAGTGATATCGAGATAGTCCGTTCCGGTTGCCAGACAGGCCTCGACCATCGGGTCGGCGGTTTTGTTAAAGGGACCCGCGCAGTTGAGAACGGCGTCGATCCCGTCGAGATTGTGTCGTGCCTCCGCGACGGGGAACACACGGGAGTCGACGTCCAGTTGGAACGCGAGGCCGCGCGTTTTCGTCCCGTTGCGCCCGCCGAGGACGACATCGAGACCCCGATCGACGGCCTCCCGGGCGACGAGTTCGCCCGTGTACCCGTAGGCCCCGTAGATGAGAACGGTCATATGGTCTACGTCGGGGCTCGCCAACAAAAGAATGCGTGCTCACATTCCGCGTGCGCCGAGACCGGACTATGTATTTCTGGAATTCGGCCCGTGGCCACTCGTCGCTCAACAGACCGGCTTGGGGTTGACGCCCATCGACTCCAGGGACTCCGTGTAAGCGTCGTAGGCTTCCTGGATCGCGCCACTCGCGGCTTCAGCCGCCCGCTCCCAGTCGCCTTCGCCGTCGCAGATCGATTCGAGTAACTCGCCGGCCCGGTCCAGTTGCGGGTCGAGGTCCCCGCCGACATCCCGGAACAGCTGTGCGGTCTGGGGATCGGCCTCACCGACGAAGTAGCCCGTAAACTGTTCTTTTGACTTCTCGGCGGCGATCGTCCGACCGACGAACCCACCCAGGCGATCGACCGTTCCATCGAGAGCACGGAGGTACTGCTGGATCGCGGGGACGCTTTCGCCCGGTTCGTGCTCGTCGAGCTGTCCGGCGACGCGCTCGTAGTGGTCGCGTTCCTCGGCGGCTGTCTCTGCGAAAGCGTCGGCGACCGCGCCGGTGTCCTCGGTGTCGGCCCACTGCTGATAGGTGACGGCGGCGTGGTGTTCGGCGTCGGCGGCCGCCGAGAGGACCGTCTCGTCGTCCATGTCCCCGTCCGTATCGGCATAGAGGGCTTTCGAGGAGCCCAGCCGCGAGAGGGCGGTGTCGTTGTCGGCACGAATTTGCTCGATGAAGGCGTCTTCGTCCATAGTGTGTCGTTGACTCGCCGCCGGTTAGAAGCCACCGGTGGCTGCAAACGTCACAGGCGTCTCCGCCCGGCGTAACACACAAGCGGACTGGCCGTGACCGTGGGGTATGGAGCGCATCCCCTTGGGTATCCAGCAGTTGGATTCGCTGATCGACGGCGGGGCACCCCGCGGGACAGTCGTCTTGCTCTCGGGCGAATCGGGGGCCGGCGCACGCGAGTTCATGTACACGGCCGCGACGATGAACGGCCTCGCGAGAGGCAACGAGGACCTGCACGATCTGTATTACGGCGATCTCGCGGCAAACGCGACGCTTCCCGAGGAGATCCACTACGTCTCCTTTACTGCGGGGGAGTCACAGTTCCGCTGGGAACTCTCACAGACCTTAGAGACGGATATCGTCGACGGTGCCACAGAGGCGATCACGTTCCACGATCTCTCGACTGACTTCTTTCACGCCAGTCCACTCCCCCGGGAGTGGTACGCCCAACGCACGCCGAGCGTGACCGACCTGCGTTCCCGGACCGACCGGGAGGGGTTGCTGTCGGCCTTTGGTGACCTGATGACCGACAATGCGGCCGATAACCTCGTCGTGATCGATTCGCTGACGGATCTCGTCGCCGCCAACGACGAGGACGTCTCCTGGCCTGACATCACGTACGTCCTCAAGGGCCTCCAGAAGGCGGCCCATCGCTGGGACGGACTCGTTCTTGCCCACATCAATCACGAGACACTCTCGTCTGAGCGCCTCGGTCAGCTCGTCGATGCCGTCAACGGAACCATGCGCTTTGAGTGGGAGAGCGGCGGCAGCACCCGCGCCCGGACGCTCGTCGTCAAGCAATTTCGAGGTGTGCTCTCTCAGCTCGAAGACGAGAATATCGTGCGCTTCGAGACCGAGATCGACGACGACGGGTTCGACATCTCGGACGTCCGGAAGATCCGTTGAGGCGCTCCCCTCGGCAAGTATCGATCCTGGGAACGAGTGGCAAACCCTTAACTATCCGCTCGATGAACTGCCAGTGATGGGAAGCGAGTCGACCGAGTCGCAAGACGTGACGGCGTCGCTACCCGCGGACCTGGCTGAGTGGCTCGACGAGCGGGCCGCGGAGCTTGACGTCGACCGCGACGTGGTGCTCGAACAGCTCGTGGCAGCCTACCGGCAGACTGCAGACCGCGACGACGACAGTCCCGCCGATGTCGGGCCGACGGCCGTCGATCGCGACCGAATCGAAGCCGTCGTGGCTGACGTCCTCGCCGAAGAAAAACCTGCGATCGCCGAGGATGTCGCCTCGGCGGTCGGCGAGCGCTTCGCGGACAGCGAGGCCGTCGAGGAACGCATCGCGACCGCCGAGCGGAACTTCCAGTCGAAACTCCAAGACGTCCGCGAGCGGGTCGTTCAGGTCAAACGCGAGACTGACGAAAAGGCACCGGCCGATCACGACCACGACGCCTTCGAGCGACTCGATGCGATCGACGACCGACTGGCTGATATCGAGGCTGCGATGGCGGCCCTCGAAGCGGAGATCGAGGCCGCACCCGATGCCGACGAGTTGGCAGCACTGCAAGCGTCACTGGAAGCACTCGATGGCACTACCGACACGCACGACGACCGTCTGGCCGACGCCGAGGAGAAACTCCGGACTGTCGCCTGGGCGGTCAGCGATCTCCGGGACACACAGCAACAGCGTGGCACCGACACGCTCGAACGGCTCAAGGCCGCTGCGGCCGGGCACGACGTTAGCCGGGCAGTCTGTCAGAACTGTGATAATGCCGTCGAAATAGCGCTGTTGACCCGGCCGGCCTGTCCGCACTGCAACGCCGCGGTGACCAACGTCGAGCCCGCGAGTGGCTTTTTCAGCAAGCCCGCACTGGTCGTTGCATCCCAGATCGAGGCTGGCGACACCAGTGGTCGAGACGGGGACATCTCGGCGACAGGACAGGGAGACTGGCGATGAGTGACGACGACGATCCGGACGGAGACTCCCACTCGGCGGCGGACGAAGACACTGCGGCGGGCGATCCGTTCGAGGCGATCTCTGCGGGTGACGACGCGCCACTCGCCCCTACCGATGGTGGGGACGAAGACCCCTTCGAGCGGATCGACGTCGACGATCGCCCGGCCGACCCGTTCGCTGATCTCGGCGACCAACAGGCCGATGCCCGTGGCGACGCTGCATCGGAGACCGGTCGCTTCGATGCCTTTGGTTACGACGACCGGACCGATTCGACCCCGGCAGATGCCGCCCACCAGCCCGAGACAGGCGCTGACGCCGACGAGCAGCCCGTCGTCGACAGTGATGTCGACGATCCGTTCGATCGGCTCGGTGTCGATCGCCGTGGGGAGGCTCCGTTCGATCGACTCGGCGAGGGCCGGGTAGTCGACGCCGAACGCGATTCCGAGCTGTGGGAGGCACTCTCTCGGAGCGAGGCCGAACCCGAGACCGAACGCCAGGGCCAGCGGCGCTTTGCCGAGGTGGACAAACACTCGTACTGTGAACGGTGTGAATACTTCTCGAAACCGCCCGACGTGGCGTGTTCTAACGACGGAACGGACATCATCGAGTTCGTCGACAGCGAGACCGTCCGGGTGGCCGACTGCCCGATCGTCGCCGAGCGCGAGGAACTGGCCGACTACGAGCCCGACTAGGCGCACAGACGTGTCACTTTAGACCCTCTGGCCCGTCCGTGTGAGTAGCATGCAGTTCTGTGATGAGTGTGGCTCGATGATGCACGCCGTCGAACGGAGCTCGACGAGCAATCAGCACTCTTCGAGTTCTGATGACGCCGACGGCGACGAGATGGTCTGTCAGAGTTGCGGCTATCGTGAGGCCAAAGATCAGGAGCTGGCCGAGGACTTCGTTTCGACGGAAGACCAGAGCGACGACGACCTGATCGAGACCGAGGAAGACGCGAACTTCGAGGGCAAGCCCACCGCTGATGACGTGCACTGTGACGAGTGTGGCCACGGCCACGCCTGGTACACGATCAAGCAGACCGGCTCCGCGGACGAACCGCCGACACGCTTTTTCAAGTGCAAAGAGTGTGGGCACCGCTGGCGCGGGTACAGCTGAGCGACGCCTGTGATGCGGAAGTCGGCGTCAGGATCGTCGTTCAGGCGGGATCCGTACTCTCTGGCAGGTCGAAGACGTCCTCGATGCGGGCGTCGAACTCGCGGGCAATCTGCCAGGCCAGTTCCAGGGAGGGGTTGTACTCACCTTTCTCGACGTAGAGGATCGTCTGGCGAGTGACGCCGACCCGATCGGCGAGTTCGGCCTGAGTCAACCCGGCGTCCTCGCGTCGCTCTTTGACCGTCGTCTCGAAGTCCATCCTACCCCTCCAACCGCCGGGCCCGGAGCAGGTTCCAGCCTTTGTGGGCCACCGAAGAGGCGATCGCGGTCATCCCGACCCAGACGAAGACGATCTCGCCTTGTTGGATGAACGTCTCGACCGGGCCAGATAGACTGCCCTGTGCGTCGAGCAGTGCGCCGAGGACGTACGCGAGGAACCCGATCGCGAACAGCGCGTACAGTGCCCGACTGGCAGCCGTCCGAATCAGCCTTCGGACACGCTCGTCGTTTTCCTCGATCCCGAGTCGAGTCCCCAGCCATCGACTCGCCGGGAGAAATCCGACGAACAGCACGCCACCCAGCGCCAGCAGTGGTGCCGACTCGAATCTGATCCCGGCGTTCACCAACCCGATCACTATTAGCAGGTAGAGCGCTCGGACAACCCGGTACAGCGTCTGGGGGCTTCCGACTCCGATGTTAGGTCTATTTAACATAGGGTGTTGGAAATATCTTACACCAAGCAAGTTATTTCTTGTGGCGTCTTCGGTCGGTGGGCTGGTGCGATTGCGCTCAACACCGCCCGTCTAGACCGCCAATAAAAGGGATTCCCGGCTATTCGACGACGATCGTCCCGACCATGCCGACGGCCTCGTGGGGGATGCAGACGTAGCCGTGCTCGCCGGTCGTCTCGAAGGTGTGGACGTACGATTGGCCCGATTGGACGGCCCCTTCGCCGTTTGTCCAGCCCTCGCGAGCAGCTTCCTCGCTATCGAAGCCGCCGGAGGCCCAGTACTCGGCATCGTCGGGGATCTTCTCCTCGTAGGCGCTGACCGAGTGGGGTTCGCCACCGACGAACGTCCAGGCGACGGTATCGCCACTTTCGACGGTCAATTCTTCGGGCTCGAAGGCCGCGGCCGTCATGTCGACGACGTGGTCGGCGTCCTCGGGGACGCCCTCGACGACGTTGGGGCCACCCGAGAGATTGCTGTTGTGCCCGCCACTCGAACTCTCCTCGCTGTGGCCACCCGAGGGTGCGCCAGCCAGGTCGAGATCGAGCGGCACGTCCTCGCTGGCATCGACCAGGGCGAACTGTGCGTACTGGGTGGCGTTGGCGAAGGACTCGGCGGCGCTTGCGACGTCGCCACCGCCGTCCAGTGCCTCGACTAACCCTTCCAGCGATGCCTCGAAGGTCTCGTAGGCGTTGCGGTCGGCCTCCTCGAGGAGTTCGTGGACGCGCGCACTCTCGAAGCGAGCGAAGGCATCTTCGGCGATGCCGAGTGCGACCTCACGCTGGGGACCGCCCGCAGCTTCGACGACGGCGTAGGCCGAGGCGACGGCCTCGCCGCCGAAGGTCTTTGTCGGCGGGTAGACGGGCTCGCCGTTCTCGGCGGCCTGGCTCACCGCACCGATGGCTGCCTCGAAGGCCTCGTAGGTCTCGGCGTCGGCGTGTTCCAGGGCTTCGTGGTAGCCGCCGGGGTCGCCCTCGAAGTGCTCGAAGACCCGTTGGGCGATGGCTTGGGCGCGATCGTCGTTGCCCAGCGTATCGAGGACGGCAGCGTCGAATCCGCGCGCGGTGACGATGGCAGCCTCGCCCGCGCTCACGACCGGCGTTTCGGCGGCGGTCGTCGCGTATTCCAGCAACGTCGAGTGGATGCCCTCGTCGTGGGTCCTGACGGCCTCGTCGTCGCCGGCCTCGAAAGCGTCGATCAGGCCCGCGAGGTGTTCCTCCTCGAAGGCGTCATAGAGGTCCTCGCTCGTCTCCTCGACGGCCTCGTGGAACCCGAGTTCGTCCTCCTCGAAGCGGGCAAACAGGTCCTGGGCGATCGACGCCGCCGCGTCACCCTTGTCGCGACGATAGCGCTCGCGGGCGTCGGCGACCCGAGCCCGGAAGAACGCGGCGGCCAGGACCGGTGCCGCCTCGCCGGTCAGTGCTTCGATCCCGGCCACGAGATTCTCGTCGACGGTCGCCAGCGGCTCCGCAATGTCCTCGCCCTCCTCGATGGCCGTCTGGAGGGCTTCGAGTCCGGATTCGAACCCTTCGTAGGCGTCGGCGGCCGCGGATTCGAGGCCGTCGTGGGCGCGTGCGCCCTCGAAGTGTGCGAAGACGTCGGTCACGACCGTGGCGGCCTGCTCGCGTTCGCCCGCTGCGACCAGCCAGGCGGCATCGGCGACCCGGGCTCGGTACGTGGTCAGCGTCGCGGCGTGTGCGACACCGAGTGAGGGGCCGCCCAACGAAGCAAGCGCTGCAGCGTCCCAGCCCATCGCACCGAACAGTGCGACGTGGCCGGCCCCTGCTGCGTGCTCGTCGTCAGCCAGGCTATAGCTCCCGGCCACGGCGGTCTCGACGGCCAGATCGGCGTTGGCCATCGCCGACTCGCTGTTGCCCGAGCCAGCGTTCGAAACGAGATTCTCCAGACTCCCCTCGAAGGAATCGAAAGTGTCGCTGTCAGCGGACTCGAAGGCACTCCCGAGACCGTCTTCGAAGCGTGCCTGTGCATCCTCGGCGACGGTCGCGGCGGCGTCGGGATTGTCCGTTTCGAGCAGGAACGCGGTGTTCTGGACGGTTGCCGCGAGAGCCTGCAGATCGTAGGCCTGTGCCGTCCCCTCGCTGAGCAGTGCGCCCTGGGCGTCGGCCAAATGGCCGGTCGCGGTGTCGGCGGCGTCGCTGGCCCGCTGGAGATCACCCGCAGACAGTCCCTCCGATCGAAGGGCACCCAGCGCCGACTCGAAGCCCTCGTAGGCCTCGCTGTCGGTCCCTTCGAGCATCTCGTGAGCGCCGTACTCGCCGCCCGCATTCTCGAAGCGTGCGAAGACGCTTTGGGCGAGGGCGCCACCGGCGTCGGGTGCCCCGGCCCGTCCCAGTGCGACCGCGTCTCGCACTCTGGCTCGCATGGTGTTCCACTCGGCCGCGACGGCCGCGTTTGCGTCCGCCTGGCCATTCCTACCCGACCCGCCCTCCGTCGTCGTCTCTTCAGGGGCCGAACAACCTGCTAGCCCGACTGTCCCTAACAACGCTGCGCCGCTCGCCAGTACCTCCCGTCTGGATGGCATTGGAATTTAGGCTCGCCTAATCAGACATAAGGGCATCGGTTTTAGGTAGACCAAAACCGTGTGGAATCGGGATCTCTCCGCGCTGTGACTCACTGGTTTGCGGTCGGGCCAGGCACCGATGCCATCGTCGGCTTGGACTCAGCTTCCCGGTTGCGACCGTCGAAGCGCGTCCCTGGTGGGTTCCTGTGGCGTCGCCTCGCTGATCCCGACGACGACGAATTGGCCAAAATGGGCAGTCCTAAGACCGTTTCGTCCTCGATACGCGCGAGGGGGTGTGCGGACTACGTGACGAGTGCCCAGGCGACGACGACCGCGAGGCCGCCCAGGGTCGTCGAGAACAGCGACTGGACGCGGAGGCGATCGAGCAGTTCGTGGGAGGTCTCGGTCATCCCCGCAGCCTGGTCGATCTCGCCGCCGACCTCACACGAGGGCAGGAAGTCCATCGCAATGTGGAGGAAAACCCCCGCGGCGAACCCGAAGACGACGGCGTTTATCGCCGGTGTACTCGGCAGATTCACCATCGCGACCGGGAGGGCCGTCAGCCCGACGCCGGCCGCCGGCAACAACAGCGGAACGGTCGAGTTCCCGTCTAGCGCCAGCCGACGCGCAGCAGCGTACCCCGCCGGCCCCTTATGGGAGATGATCGATAATCCCAGCAGGAGGCCGAGATCCGGCATCTGGCCGTAGATGAGTCCGATGATCAATCCCGCCGAGAGCGCGTGAGCCGCCAGTTCGGTCGCCGTCGTGTCCATCGGGAGATCCAAATGGGAGAGCCGGTGACCGATCGTGTGAGCGTTGTAGCCCACGAGGATCCCGGCAGCGATGCCGAACCCACCGAGGCGTGGATCCTGGCTGATAGTGATTGCTTGCGGGACGAGAAACGCCGCGGCGCTGGCGATCATCGCACCGCTTGCCAGTCCGTATCCCCACACGAGTCTCCGGGGGTGGCGCCCGTTCGACCAGGCGCCGAGGAGTGCGCCGCCAGCCATCGCCCCGAAGGCAACCCACGAAATGACGACGAGCTTTCCCACCCCCCGACTGTCGCCGAATCCAGCCACTGCAAGTGCCGTCAGTCCGAGCAATATTGCCGTCGAGAGGCCCCCCAGAAGCGTCTCCGATCGAGAGTTATTAAGAACGGCTTGGTTATTATTACTCATCGGCCGGTTGTTCCCGACCGACGGGTATGAACGTGTCGGTGGGACTCGACGCGGCGGAGCTACCGTGAGTTGAGACCCATCGGGCAAGCGCCCGGTCTGTGTGATCGGGTTCCCGTCCTCGATCGCTCTTCGTGCCGACATTTAAGCGGGTGCCGGTCGTTGGTTGGGCTCGATGACAGCACCAACGAACGCCGACGTGACGATTGTCGGTGGGGGCTTTGGCGGCCTTTCGGCCGCGTGCCACCTTGCCGACGCCGGTGTGGACGTCACCGTCCTCGAAAAGAACGACGCCGTGGGCGGGCGGGCCAGCCGCCTCGAACGCGACGGGTTCGTCTTCGACATGGGCCCGTCGTGGTACCTGATGCCGGAAGTGTTCGAACGTTTCTTCGAGCACTTCGACCACGAACCCACCGACTACTACGAACTCGAACGGCTGGACCCCCACTACAAGATTTTCTTCAAGGACGGGGACGAGGTCGACATCAGCGCCGATCGCAACGAGAACCGCGAACTCTTCGAGTCCTACGAGGCGGGCGCTGGCGAGGCCTTCGACGACTATCTCGCGACGAGCCAGCGCCATTACGAACTGTCGATGGAGAACTTCGTCTACGAGTACCGGCCGACCTGGAAAGACTGGGTCGATCCGGCGCTCATGAAGACCGGCACGCTCGGGCTGAAGCTACTCGGCTCGATGCAGGGCCACGTCGAGGACTATTTCGAGAATCAGAAACTCCGCCAGATCGTCCAGTACACGCTTGTCTTCCTCGGTGGCTCGCCCAAAAACACGCCCGCGATCTACAACATGATGAGCCACGCCGATTTCAATCTCGGCGTCTATTACCCCCAGCCAGTCGATGGCGGGCCGGGCGGGATCGGGGCTGTCGTCGACGCGATCGTCGATCTCGCCGAGGAGTTGGGTGTGACCATCGAGACCGACACCGAAGTCACGGAGATCACGCGCCGCAAGGAGGGATTTCTGGTCGAGACGGCCGAGGGAGAACAGCGCCGACCCGACACCGTCGTCGCCAACGCCGACTACGCCCACGCCGAACAGGATCTCATGCCGGCCCACGAGCGCCAGTACGATGCCGAGTACTGGGACGACCGGACCTACGCGCCCTCGGCGTTCTTGCTGTATCTGGGCGTCGAAGGCGACGTGCCCGAGTTGGCCCACCATTCCCTGGTCATGCCGACCGACTGGGAAGCGTACTTCGACGACATCTTCGAGGACCCGGCCTGGCCTGATGATCCCTCCTACTATCTCTGTGTTCCCTCCAAGACCGACGACGATGTCGCGCCAGAGGGCCACACCAACCTCTTTGCCCTGGTCCCGATCGCCACCCGCCTCGACGATCCCCAGGAGACGCGAGACCGGTATCGCGACAAAGTGATCGCCGACATCGCCGAGAACACCGGCGTCGATCTCGAAGACCGGATCGTTCTCGAAGAACAGTTCTCTATCTCGGAGTTCGGCGAGCGCTACAACGCCACGAAGGGCACGGCGATGGGGCTCGCTCACACCTTGCGCCAGACGGCCATGTTCCGTCCGCCGATCGAATCCTCGAACGTCGAGGATCTGTACTTTACCGGTGGCTATACGACGCCAGGGGTCGGCGTCCCGATGTGTCTGATCAGCGGCGAGCACGCGGCCGAGGCGGTGCTTTCGAACAGTCGATGATGGCGACGACGTCACGGCGTCCCGGGCGTTCGAGTCTGCTCGACCGGGTGCGGTACCTGCTGGTCCTTTCCCGACCCCGGTTTTGGCTGTATCTGGCCGGACCGGTCGTCATTGGGGTTGTCTACGCCGCCGAATCGACAGCGGAGCTGATCACCCCACTCTCGGTCGCGCTGTTCGCCTACTTTCTCGTGCCCGCGAACGTCTTCCTCTACGGTGTCAACGACGTCTTCGACGTCGATATCGACGTCGAGAATCCGAAAAAGGAAGACGGGCCGGAAGCGCGCTTCTCCGGGGACCGGTGGGTTCTTGGGGTCGTGCTCGTCTCGGGACTGCTCGCGCTTCCCTTTGCCTTCGTCGTCGGGCCTGCAGGCAAAGTCACCCTGGCGGGATTCCTCGTTCTCGCCGTCGAGTACAGCGCCCCACCGTTCCGGTTCAAGACGACGCCTGGCCTCGATTCACTCTCGAACGGACTGTACGTCCTGCCCGGCGTCCTCGCGTTCACGGCCGTTGCGGGCCAGCTCCCGCCCCTCCCGGCGATCGTCGGCGGCTGGCTCTGGACGATGGCGATGCACACCTTCTCGGCGATCCCCGACATCGAACCTGATCGCCGGGCTGGCATCGCTACGACGGCGACGGTCCTGGGCCAGCGCCGGACCTACGCCTACTGTGGGGCCGTCTGGGCGCTTGCAGCCGGTGCCTTCGCCCTGGTTCACCCACTGCTGGGTACTGTCCTCGCCGTCTACCCGCTCTTGCAACTCGTCATTGCCGTCTCGGACGTGGTGGTCGACCGCGCCTACTGGTGGTTCCCGGCGATCAACACCGTCGTCGGGACCGTCCTGACGATGGGCTATCTCTGGAGGGTGATGTACGGTGGTTGACCTCGACCGCCGGCGATTCGAGGCGCGACTCGACAGGTTGGTCGCCGACAATCGCTTCACTATCGCGGTGACGTTCCCCGCGATCGGCGCCGTCATGCTCCTCGCCAGCGCCGAAGGCTGGTTCCCGGGGATTCTCGAGTTCAACCCCTATCTGGTTCTCTTTGGGACCGCCGTGATGCGCCTGCCGCTGATCGCCGGGATCGCCCCCCTGGTCGACCGCCGGGCCGGCCTCGCGATCGTCGCCCTGACACTCTACACCTACGGGATCGAATTCACGGGCGTGCTGACTGGACTCCCCTATGGCCACTTCGAGTACGCCATCGACCTCGGACCGATGTTGCTCGACACCGTCCCGGCAGCCCTGCCGATCTTCTTTTTCCCACTGGTGTTGAACGCTTACCTGCTCTGTCTGCTCTTGCTCGGTGACCGTGCCTCGCTGACGCGGGTCCGGCTTCCGGCGGTCATCGCGACCGTCCTGGCGATGGACCTCGTGTTGGATCCAGGAGCGGTCGGACTCGGTTTCTGGGAGTATGCACCCCCGCTGTCGGGCGATGGTCTGTGGGCGGGTGCGACGGCTGCCCAGTTCTACGGTGTCCCGCTGTCGAACTACCTCGGATGGGTACTGAGTGCCAGCGTCGCCGTGCTCGCGTTCGATCTGGGCTTTCAGCGGGCTGGACTGCTCGACCGACTGGAACGGACGGGCTTCATGCTCGACGACCTCGTGAGTTTCGTGATCCTGTGGGGCGCGATCAACGCCTGGTACGGCAACTGGCTCGCGGTCGCTGTGGCCGGACTGTTCGGAGTCGGGCTGTTGGCGACCGACCGCTTCGACTTTGCTGTCCGGGAAACCGTTCCGCTGGTTCGCTCTCGGCAGTGATTTCGGGCGTCTCGAGGCGGCGCCTCTCACGTCCGAGATACCACCCTCGTTTTGCCACCAGCGCCAGCCATTTTGTGGGTGGCCTGCCACCACCAGCTATGACACGCACCAAACTCGAGACCGCAAGCGAGCGACTCGATTCGGCCGCCGACAGTGCCAAGACGAACGCAGATCGCCTCGCCGATCTCGCCGCTCAACTCGACCAGTTGGCCGAAGCCGACCGCGGTCCGGATCACGGTCGCATGGCCCGCATCCAGACCGCACTCGACGAGATCCAGCAAGAGACGGCCGACGAGACGGCAGCGACCATCGAGGATGCCCGAACGGCGATCAGCGAGTACCGGGCGACTGTCGATGGCGTCTAAGCCACGAACGACCGAACACGATTGGGACACGGTCACCGGGGACCCAGTATCCCACTCAGCCGGCCGTGGTTCGGTTGTCGACGGTCCACTCGTCTTCAGCGTAGGCCTGTAAGCGCCCGAAGAACCGTCGGAGGCCCGCTGCCTCCGTTTCGGGGAGCACGTGCAATCGGATCGCCCCGTCCCGTATCGACGCCCGGAACACGTCACCGGTCTCTCGGTCTCTGACCAGATAGACGACCATCGGTAGATCGTGGAAATCCCCGTACTGATACGGGCCATCGTCGAGGACGCCATCGAGGTAGGCCCGCAAGGTCGCTTCCGGACGTTGCTCCGCCGGTTCGAGTCGGAACAGCGTGGTGCCCTCGTAGGAGAGGCGGCCCGCCCGATCGTATTCCCGCTGTGGACGGGATTCGATCTCGAATGCGGGGTCGCTAGCCATGGTACCACTTCTCACTTGGTCGCTATCCGTTTTGAACGTACGGGCGGTATTGCAACCTGGCCGGCAGCGTTTGACTGTCCAAGGGCGGACAGGGGCAACGCCTGTGGCGAACGCGCGCAGGCGACTCTCGACAGGCCCCAGCCTTTTGTCCGCCGGTGGCCCTACACCGCGTATGTGCGGTCGATACGGGCTGTTCACGCCGCCGACTGATCTCGAAGCGCGGTTCGACGCCTCCATGGCGTGTGACTTCGAGCCGACGTACAACGCCGCTCCGAGCGAGTCGCTGCCGGTCATCGACGCCGAGCAGTCACGCCAGATCCGGACGCGCCAGTGGGGACTGATCCCGTCCTGGGCCGACGATCTGGACGCCCATCGTCACACCAATGCCCGCGCCGAGACGCTCTTCGAGCGGCCGAGTTTTCGGGAGTCTGCCGAGCAACGGCGGTGTCTCGTCCTCGCTGACGGGTTCTACGAGTGGGGGGCGCCGGACGGACAGCGCCGTCCCCACTTCGTCAGACGGACCGACGGCGAGCCATTCGCGATGGCGGGTCTCTGGGAACGGTGGACGCCCTCGAGGACTCAAACGAAGCTGGGGTCGCTTACGGCCGAGCCGGAACCGATCGAGACGTTCACCATCGTCACGACCCAGGCCAACGACGCGATCGAGCCACTCCACGATCGGATGCCGGTCGTGTTGCCGCCCGACGCCGAGGGACCCTGGCTGTCAGCTGACCCCGGTCGGGCGGCGTCGTTGCTGGAACCGCTCTCAGCCCAGCACCTTCGCGTCGATCCCGTCTCGCGGGCTGTCAACGATCCGACGGCGACGGGACCCAAGCTGGTCACGCCGATCGAGCAGTGACTCGATCCAGCTGGCCCTTCTCGTTAACTCTCGACCGGCTGGACGCCCACCAAGCCATCGAGGCTGCTTGTCCACTCGAAACCGGGGAGACGCACGTGTGAGAGTGATCCTTCGACGGCAAATCCCAGTCCTTCGAACACTAGCTGTGACGGGCGGTTATCGGGGGCGACCAGCGCCAGGCAGGCCCCGGTCTCCGCGGCCGCGAGGGCCGCTGCCTGTGCGACGAGTGCCGACGCGATCCCGCGTCGTCGATAGGCTGGGGTGACGTACAAGGCCCAGATGTACCCTCCGTCGAATTGCAGGGTCGTATCGATCGGCTCGACAGTGACCTGGCGGTCGATCGAGAGGACAACCGATCCCACGGTGCCTTCGATCGTCTCGACCCGGACGACCCAGTCGTCGGGAGCGATCGGGGCCTCGATCGTGTCGCTGTCACGATCGGCTCCGCGATCGACGGCCAACGAGAGGTCGGGCGAGAGCGACGGTACCGGGACATCGAACGCTTCCGTCCGGTAGAGGCGAAGGCGGGCAATCCTGATCCCCCGATTCGTGAGTGCGTTCCACAGTGCTCGCCCGCACCTGGTCCGGGTCAGTCGCCAGACTGGGACGGCGTCCATCATCCTGCGTCTCGGAGGCGATAGCGATAAACGCTCTGGCTGTCGACTCGTGGGACGGTCAGTAGCCCAGTTCGGCAAGGGTCGCTTCGAGGCCGGGCAGATACTCCTCGCCGAACAGCCCAACGTGGATCAACAGCGGATACAGCCGGTAGACGAACCGGCGCGATTCGAAGAACCCCGGTTCGATCGATCGCAACGACCGGTAACGGTCGAAAAACGGGTTCCCGAACGTCTCGGTCCAGTCGATGTACGCGAGTTCGATCTCGGGATGCCCGTAGTAGGTCGCCGGATCGAGAAACGCCCGGACTTCGCCCTCGGCCGCGAGGACGTTCGTCCGCCAGACGTCGCCGTGGAGAAGTGCGGGCTCTGCAGGCTGGCTCAGTAGGTCTTCCAGGTCGTCGGCGACTGCCTGTACCCGCGCCGCCAGATCGTCACCGAGTGGGCCGTCCTCGCGAGCGCCACGGAGTTGCGGGACCAGTCGCTGTGCCCGGAAGAACGCGATCCAGTTTTCACGCCAGGGGTTTGGCTGGTCGAGCGAGCCCACGAGCGTATCGAAGGGAAAGCCCACGGCCTCGGCGGTAACGTCGTGTAACGCCGCCACGTGTTCGGCGGCGTTGCGCTCGACTGGGGGCGTGATCGCCGACTCGCCTGCCACGTGCTCGATGACCAGGAGTTCGTCACTGGCCCACAACACGTCGGGGACCGGTAGCGCCGAGTGCTCGGCGAGGTATTCCAGCATCTTCGCCTCGACCGACAGTGGTGTCTCTCCGGTCTTGGCGACGACCGGCGACCGCTCGGCGAAGTCGATGCGATAGACACGGCCGATCATGCCACCGTCGAGTTTCTGGCACCCGGTCGACTCGGCATCGAGTCCGTCGGCGACCTGCCCGGCGATCGACGCCATGGTCATCGCTTACCCCCCGACTCGTTTGCCGATCCCGGTTCACTGTCGTCGGATCCGAACGGACATGCTGCCATCGTCCGTTCGAGCGCTGTCCCGAGAGCCATCTCCCGGGGGACAGTCACCACGTCGGTCGATCGATCGAGTTGGTCTGCACCGAGGGCCTCCGCACTGACTGTCCGGGACTCGGCTGGCAACTCCTCGATGACGTTCCCGCGACCGGCGACCGCCAGAAACAGATCGGCCGCTCGGGCCATCGGCAGGTCGCTGGCCGAATCACCGGCAGCGATCACGTAGTCCCAGTCTCGTCGGTTGCGTAGTCGTTCGACCGCTGGCCCCTTCTGGACGAAGCTGTACTCGCCGGTGAAGCGACCGTCTCGCGTCTCGAAATCGGTGCCGACCACTCGGACACGATCATCGATCAGTTGTGCGTACTGGGTGGCGACGTGTGTCGGGACGTCCGTGACGAGAACGACGTCGACACCGCGCTCACGAAGCGTTTCCTGAAGCCGTTCGTCGACACGGACGGCGAGCCCGAGCGCCGCTGTCACGGCGTCGTCGATCTGCTCGGCGCGCTTGTCCCTCAGCAACTGGCCGTAGGCGTCGAGTACCTGTGTCTGCATCGACCGGTAGTCCGCTCCATCGCCGGTCGGGCCACTCCGCGAGGCTCCTCGGGCGCGCAGTCGGATCGCCTTCGCGAGGACGCGAGCGACGATAGCATCCAGTCCCATCGCGGCGAGTGCGTCACAGCCGCGTAAGGCGCCCAGCCACCGGTCCCGGGAGCGATCGCCTCCGGCGTAGTCGGCGACCGCCCCGAGCACGTTCCGGATGGCCGCTCGATCGGCGTCACTCAGCGGGAGCTCACTCGCATACGGGAGGACGGCGAGCGTTTCGACGAAGATCGAGCCGTGTCGGTGGATCGTCCCGTCGATATCGAGACAGAGGCCGACGCGACGAGTGGGCGTTCCGGCCGACTGGGACGCTGTCATCGAACCGATACTCGACCGTCACTGAGTTTAACGTATCGGGTCGGTGTCGAGACACCCCTGTGGCCGCTCTACGGACCCACCGGCCGTAGCTCAGGCCTGACGGGCGAACGCGAGGTTGCCGTTGATCGATTCGATGTACGCCTCTACGACGTCGCCTTCGCTGGCTCCCGGGACGAAGATCGTGTAGTTGCCCTTCTCGGCGACGCCGTCACCTTTCCGGCCGGTGCCGACGATCTTGACCTCGTAGCTTTTGCCTTCTTCGAGGGTGGGGCGCTGGCCTTGCGAACTCGACGACGACGCGCGCGTCTCGACGGGCCGGAAGGCCCCGCAAGCCTGACAGCGGAGCATGTCGATACCGTTCTCGGTCGCCAAGATCGTATCCGGCAGGCCACACTCAGAGCAGGTGACGTACTCGGCGACGTAGCTGTCGATCGCTGCGGCGAAGTCCGCGCCGTCGAACTCGCCGTTGTATCGGGCGCGGTCGTCCTCGAATTGCCCGCTGGTACCGAGTTCGCGCTGGATCGAGCGGTGGACGTGTTCGGCATCGCGAGAGAGGGCGTCCGCGATCGCTCCCAGGTTCGTCAGTCGGGTAAACGCCCCGTCGGCTTCGCCCTCGGGATCGGGGATCGAGAGTCGTCGTTCGTCGGCCGCCGGGCGGTCGGGCAGCGCGTCGTGGGCTCGCTGTAAGGCCTGCTCGTAGTTCATACTGTCCGGACGTGATCCAGACAGAAGGATGCTCCGTGAGGCGTGATAGAGCGGGTCACGCCGCTGGCTCTCGTGGCTTCGCTATCGCTCGTCGGCGAGGACGTCACGGTAGACCGCAAGAAGGTCGTCGGCGATCGCATCGATGGTGTAGGAGTCACTCTGCTCGCTGGCCCGTTTTCCGAGTCGTTCACGTCGCTCCGGGTCCCGCAGGCGATCGATCGGCTCGGTGAACTCCTCGCTTCCCTTCAGGCAGTCCTCGCCATCAGTCAGCCACTCGAAGGTCGGAATGTCTCGGACGACCGGCGGCCGGCCACAGGCCATCGCTTCGAGCAGCGCCATTCCCTCGTTCTCGTTTTTCGTCGGGAAAAAGAAGATGTCTCCCGCCGCGAACCCACCCCGAATATCCTCGATATAGCCGGTAAACGTACAGTTTTCGGGCGCGTTCGCGACGAGTTGCTTTGCCGTCTGTGAGCGAAGCAGACTGTCCAGTCGGCCTCCACCGGTCGGGTTGAGATAGCCAAACCACGCAAAATCCAGCTCCGGCATCGCCCGGGCCGTCTCGATGAACGCCCGTAGGCCCTTGCGCTCGATGACGTGGCCGACGTTGAACACGACCGGGGGGTCCAGATCGTAGCGGTCGAGATACGCTTCGCGGAGCGACTCGAACCCCTCGAGGCGTTCGGGATCGAACCCGTTCGAGACGACCGACGTCGGGACGTCACAGTAGCCTTCGATCACGTCGCGGTTGTGCTCGGACGGACAGATCAACCGGTCGCCCAGTCCATAGGCCGCTTCGAGATAGGGCCGCAGGGGCTTGGCCAGGAGGTTCGAGAATGCGAAACTCTCCCGGAAATCAGCCGCCGTCTGGTGGGTGTGAATCACGACCGGCACGCCGGCCCGCTGGGCGCGCCAGGCGTAGAAAACCGACTGTGGCCCCATGTTGTTGAGGTGTAAGAGATCGGCCCCGAGATCGGGCTCGGTCGTGTATTCGATCCCGGCCCGATCGAGGATCGTCCGTTGCTGGCGGACTGACTGGGCCTGTCCGCCGGTGATCGCGTCTTCCCACTCGAAATAGTGACTAATCCGCACGCGTGTCTTCGATCTCGCGGGCCACCGTTCAGTACCTTCCGGATTCGAGTCGCCTCTCGATCTGTGCCGGCCGCAAGCATTTACTCACTGCGTGAGAACGAACTGGCAGACATGGAGCACCCAGCCCACACCGATCGCCGACAGCAGACAGCACTGAGACGGACAACTGGGGGGCGGCGAGCATGAGTTTCGGGCGTCGGCTCGGCCTCGCGTTCGCCGGAGTGGTACTCGTCGTGGCGTTGGTCGGGAGCAACGTGTTCATTACGGCCGGACAAACCGCGTTGCGTGCCGATTACGTGACCGACACACTCGACGACGAGGACGCCTATACCGAGGCGATAGACGTCCTCGAAGAACGGATCAGCACCGAGATCGACTCGGTGGATCTCGATACGAGCGGGGCGTTGCCGGCCCAGATCGACGCCTCGGGCGTCGAACCCGAGCAGCTCGTCGACGAGGCGCTCACGGAGTCGTACGTCCGGACCCAGACCAACGAGAACATCGATGCGATCTACGCGTTTCTCCACGGTGAGACGGATTCGCTGTCGCTTTCGGTCGATCTCGCGCCGGTAAAGTCGAACTTCGCACAGGCAGTCACCGAGGGCATGATCGCCGTCGACGCGCCTGCCCTGGCCGACATCGCGGCCAATCAACTCGACGGGGCCGGCGGACAGATCGACGCCACGACCGTCGAAGGCTTACTCGACAGCGAGTCGAGCTTCCAGCAGACCCGGGCCGAGTTCCAGTCGTCGCTGGGCGATGGAGCAGATCTCCAGACCGTCAACCAGCAACTCAAGTCCGAACTCGAAACGGCGACGCGCCAAGAAGTCGGCGGGTACGACCAGGAGCTCACCGATGGGGCTGTCGACTTCCAGTTCGCGACGGTCGACGCACTGACGAGCGATCTCACCTACCAGGAATACCGCCAGCAGGTCGAGTCCCTCACACAGCGGATCGCCGAGCGAGCCCAGGTGATCGTCCGTGAGCGACTCGACCAAGAGCTGCCCAACACTCTCTCGCTGACCGAAAATATGGATACCGAGGCGCGGGACCGTCTCGATACCGCCGCTGACGGCGTCCAGCTCGTCGATCTGCTCACCCTGGCGTTGCCCGCGTTGGCCCTGTTGGTGATCGGTGTCCTCGCCGTACTCACGCGCTCGCTGTGGACCGTCGGCCGGACAGTCGGCGCGAGTTCACTGATCGCCGGCATCGCCGGATTTCTCCCAGCATTGTTGGCGCGTGATCCACTCACCTCGGCGATCCGGGACGCTATCGGCGGGCCGGACGGTCAGCGCTTTGCCGACGTGACGATCGCTCTCGTCGACGGCATCTTCGCTCAACTTCGAACCCAGTCACTGCTCTTGCTCGTCGCCGGG
Source organism: Halorhabdus sp. CUG00001 (assembly GCF_009797925.1). Classification (NCBI taxonomy): domain Archaea; kingdom Methanobacteriati; phylum Methanobacteriota; class Halobacteria; order Halobacteriales; family Haloarculaceae; genus Halorhabdus; species Halorhabdus sp. CUG00001. Next base: position 1,496,646 of record NZ_VOLB01000001.1, on the reverse strand, counting down.
CTCGTCTTGCTCGTGCTCGTGTTCGCCGACAAACGCGGTTACTTCGATGGGTTGCGACGGCAACTCGGCTTTGGCCCTGCCCCGCGGGCTGGTGGTCCAGGTGGCTCCCGTCAGGCGGCCCAGCCGCCTCGCGGAGACGCCGGCGGTCGTGCGGGTACCCAGCCCGGTCAACGCGCCGGACAACGCCAGGGCCAGCCCCGTGGCCAGGGTCCACGCCAGCAGGGTGGGCAGCCGAGCCAGGGCAGCCAGCAGACGACCCCGCAACGTGGCCAGCAGACCGGCCGACAACAGCCCGATAACGCACAGCCACGCCAGCGAGGCGGGCGCCACTCTCGGGGCCAGGGGCAGTCCCAGCAGCGCCAGGGTGACGACCGCACTCGGCCCGGCCAGGGACAGCCACCGGCCGGCGTCGACCCACAGGACCCCCGGGCCGGCCAGCCCAGCGAGTCCGACGCTTCGACGCCAGTGGGAGACGCTGGAGAGGACTCGTCATCAGGCGCCGGCACACCCGACGAAAGCAGGGCTGTGAGTGACGACCCGTCGGGAGAACCCGACGCTACGGAGACTGACTCAGCGGCCGAGGACCCGACAGCATCCGAATCCGATTCGGACGCGGCCGACGACTCCACAGACGACACTGCCGATCGCACCTGAGAGCCCTCGGCCAGTCTCGGGGCACTGTGTCAGTCCAGTCTCTCTTCTGGTCGGCTCCACTACCGGCCGTCGGGCCAGTATCGGTTTGACTGCGTGAGTCGCTACTGGGCGATCGTGGTAGCGAGCGCGAGACGGAGCAACGCAATTCACGGTCTCTCATCTCCGTTCGTGGCTATCTGTGGCCCGACTCCCTCTGTGAGAGACGCCCATGGGGCGAGATACCACCGGTCCCGCACGCCTTTAGCGTGTCCGGGTCCTAACAATGCTATGAGCGAAGAATCAGGGCGCCGGAATCTTCGGATGCCCGACGACGACGAGGTGTTCGCCGTGGTGACACAGCACAACGGCGGCAACCACGTCGAACTGCAGTGTGAGGACGGCAAGACCCGCATGGGGCGCATCCCCGGGCGCATGAAGTACCGCGTCTGGATCGAGGAGGGCGACGTCGTGCTGGCCGAACCGTGGGACTGGCAAGACGAGAAGGCAAACGTCGAGTGGCGCTACGACAACGCCGACGCCGAGCAGCTCCGTCGCGAAGGGCACATCGACTGACGCAGGGCTTCTTGGGATTTCTTTCCGGCCCGTAGTCCCAACCTCGCGTCGCCGTCGCTGTTCTCGCCTGGCTCTCCAGGTGTACGCCCGCATTCTGGCCCGGCCCAGTCCGTTGCCGACCACAGAGGACTTTTCCCGCCGACGCCAGTAGCTTCGGCCATGCCAGGTGCCGGCGAGGCGCCCAGCGATCGGTTACGTGATCGGGCCAGCGGGAGTGATTCGAAGCTCTGGCTGTTCATGGGTGCCGATCGGTGGCTCGTCACGGGATTGCTCGTCGCGGTCGTGTTCGTCACGCTGACCGCTGCAGGCTCCCTTCTGCCGGCCGCCGAGGTCGCAATCCGATCGGGTGACTCGGTGGACACCCTCTTTCAGGCCCTGTTGACGGCGACGATCACCGGCGTCACGCTCGTGCTCACCCTGAACCAACTGGTGCTCTCTCAGGAACTCGGTGCTGCGGGCGACCAGCGCGAGCGCATGGAGGAGGCCATGGCGTTCCGCGAGGACGTCGCCGACGCCGTCGGAACGCCCGTGAGTCCGGCTCGGCCGGCACAGTTCCTCCGGGCGCTCGTCCAGGTCTCCGGCGAGCGGGCACGTGACCTCCGGGACGCCGTCAGTACCGACGCGGACGCGAGCACGTCCGATACGGAGCTGCAGGAGGCGGTTGAAGATTTCACCGATAGTCTGATAGCAAATTCCGAGACGGTCGCGACGGGACTCGACGACGCTCGCTTTGGCGAGTTCGACGTCATCGCCTCGGCGCTCGATTTCAACTACTCCTGGAAGATCTTCACGGCCCGCCGCATCCACGAGCGCTACGGCGATGCCCTCGATACGGAGGGGCAGGCCGCCCTCGACCAGTTGATCGACACGCTAGAACTGTTTGGCCCCGCCCGCGAACACTTCAAGACGCTGTACTTCCAGTGGGATCTCATCGACCTCTCGCGGCGGATCCTCGTGGCATCGGTCCCGGCGTTGCTGGTCTCGGCAACGATGGTCGCGTTTTTCGACGCGTCGACGCACACACCGGCTGTCGCTGGCGTCGACATGTTGGTCCCGATCGTGGCAGCCGCGACGACGGTCGCGCTGATCCCGTTCTTGCTCCTGCTTGCCTACATCGTGCGGATCGCGACGGTCACCAAGCACACCCTCTCGATCGGTCCCTTCATTCTCCGGGAGACCGACGACGTCGCCGAGGTCGAATGGGACCAGTAACGGCGCTCGTTGTCCCCTGCGTGCAGTTCCGTGATGCGTCCGATAACTGGCGTCTCCTGACTACAGCGACACCGCTCTCGGATGTATCCGATGTATTATACTGCATCCACGCTGGCGACACTTCCCTGGCAAACACGCGACCGACGGCAGCGTCCCGCGTTCGCGCGAGATTGCGCCCCACGTCGTCGCCGTCCCACCTGAGCTAGTACCCGCGCTTACGAGGCGTCGTCGTCTTCGTCGCGCTCGCTCGCCTTGCTGATCTCCTCGCTGACGGTTTCCTCGACTTGCTCGCTGACTGTATCCTCGACGGTTTCTTCGACTTGCTCGCTGACGGTCTCGGTCACCTCTTCGGTGACTGTCTCGCCGACTTGTTCGGCGACGTCGTCGACCTCCTTGGAGACAGTTTCGCTGACGGTCTGTTCGACCTCGTCGCTGACCGATTCTTCGACGCGATCGACCTCTTTAGAGACGGTCTCGCTGACGGTCTGTTCGACCTCGTTGTGGACGGTCTCTTCGACCCGTTGGGCCATCTCGCTGGTCATCCAGTCGGGGTCGAACCGCCCCATCTTCCAGGCAATGTGGATGACGTAGGCGATCAGTGCACCCAGTCCGAAAGCCACGCCGACACTGGTCTCGGCGACGAAGATAATCCCGACTGCGACGAAGATGAGCGCCCCATACGCCAGGTCGACGAGAAAATCGACACGCGAGGGATTCATCGTTTCGTCACCGCTGTTCGGTCGGTGTGTTCGTTGTATCCGTCCATACGCGACGGTTCGACCTGGCCACAGGAATAACCACCCATTTGCGATCGTCCCGTCCAGTCTTCGGGTTCGTGACGGCACCATTCCGCGCGAGGCTCGATCTCTCCGTCGGCGTGCCCCCCCGGCGGCGTCCGTTCGTGGCGGTCAGTCTCCGAGTGGCGCCTGGCGCAGCTCTTCTCGTAGAGCCTGGATATCCGGTTCGTTGTCGCCAGCGAAGCGAGCCCGGACCGCCAGCACTTCCTGGCGGGAGACGGTGACGCTGCCCGCTTCGACGACGGCCGCCGGGTTCGATTTCAGCTCTCGGATCGTCCCGACGGCGAGTAAAAACGGGATCGCCCACGCCGCCCGGGTGTTGCCACGCACTTCGGGCATGGTTTCGAGCCAGGACTGTGCACCATCGAGGTATCGCTCGGCTCGCTCGACGATCTGCGTGATGATCGGCGCGAACGCCGCCCCGCTCGACGGATCGGCGATGTCCGCGGGTTCGAGCCCTTCCTCGGCGAGTAAGGGTTGTGGCACGTAGACGTTCCGTTCCGTCCGGTAGTCCGTCGCGACGTCTTTGGCGACGTTGACGAGCTGTAACAACAGTGCGAACGATTCGGCGTCTTCGCGAAACGACTCTCGCTGTCCCGGGTCGACCTCTTCGAGTAAGAGCGACGTGACGAACTCACCGACGGTCCCGGCCACGTACCAGCAGTACGACTCTAGCTCCTCGAACGATTGGAGGCGAAGCCCGCCGGTGTCGGCGTATCGCTCGACGAACGTCGCCATTCCGTCGACGAGCTCCCGGATCGACGGCCGGATCACGTCTCTGGAAGCCGCCGGGAGCGACTCGAACTCCCCAACGGCTTCCGGGGCGCGAGCGACGACATCCCAGTCGTCGCTTGGCTCGGTGGGGAGCCACGGTTCGACGGCCGTCCGAAACGCCTCGATCGACGTCTCGTCGTCCGGGTCCAGGGCACGACTGTACGTCTCGAGGAGTGCGACCCGCTCCCCGGGCGGGATGTGGCGAGCGTCCTCGACGGTATCGGCGATCCGACAGAGCAGGTACCCGAGACAGATCTCCCGGGCCATCGGCTCGCGCAACTCGTCGATGGTGAGCGCAAACGTCCGTGAGACAGTCGTCACGGCGTCGTAGTACCACGCAAGTTCGTTCCGCTCGGTCTGCTCGTCGGCCATCTCGATATCGGATCAACGAGCTCCCCACTTGAAAACGTGACTGCATTGGATGACTGCTCGCTGTTCCCGGCCGGCGTGTCGAGGAACCTTTCTGTCTCCCTACCGAACAGTGGGTGTGGATTCAAACGACGTCCGCCGCACGTGGGCCGATCGATCCGGCGAGTTCTCCCCGGCGTACTACGCCCACTACGGTCCGGACGAGAAAAGCGAGGCGATCGGTGACCTGCTGGCTGGGACTATCGCCAAGGATGACTCGGTGCTGGAACTGGGCTTTGGGTCCGGCCGGCATCTCTCTCATCTCCAGCAGCGTGGATTCGAGTCACTCTCCGGTGTCGATGTCAACGAGGATGCTCTCGACGTTATGACTGATGCGTACCCGGCTCTCGCAGCCGACGGTACCTTCTATTTTGAAGCGATCGAGGATGTCGTCGAGGACTTCGACGACGGGGCCTTCGAGGCCGTCTACTCCGTCGAAACCCTCCAGCACGTTCATCCCGATGCCGACTGGGTATTTGCTGAACTTCGCCGGATTACGGATGCCCTTCTCGTCACGATCGAAAACGAGAGCGAGGTCGAGGCCGGGCAGTCCGGCGACCCGGCGGTCACCTACGTCAACGACGAGGTGCCGCTGTACTATCGTGACTGGAAGCAGGTGTTTACCGACGCTGGCTTCGTCGAGATCGAATCCCGCCCTCTCGGTCGCGACATCTTGCGCGTGTTCCGTCCGGACGACCACGAGGCGCTCTCGGAGTCGTCTTGACGCGGTGCTGTCTAGCCCAGGTTCGGTGGTCCGCAAGCCCCATTCGTGATGGAACTTATCCGTCCGCTCGTTCCCACCGTTCGAGCGTGTATCCCTCGAAGCGTGTATCGTCCGTCCGGGTCCAGACACTGGTGTCGAAATCGGGAAATTCGGCGTCGCCCTCGTACGTGCCATCGATTCGACTCACCAGCAGCCGATCGCAATACGGGAGAAAGGCCGCGTAGATCGCCGCCCCGCCGAGGACGTACAGCACCGGCGCGTCTTCCGTGCGGGCGCGTTCGATCGTTGCCTCGACGCCGCTGGTGTGGACGACCGCTGGCTCGTCGTACGTCCGCTCGGTACGGCTCAACACGAGTTGTCTGGCTCCGGGCGGGTCCTCAAACATCTCGAAAGTCCGGCGGCCGATGGCGACGGTTTCTCCGGCAACACGCTCACGATACCGGCGGACTTCCTCGGGCAAGTGCCACGGCAGGGTCGGTCCATCACCGATGACACCGTTCTCGGCGACGGCCGCGACGGCGACGATATCCATGCATAGCTGTTCGCAGGCACTGGTCATTAATCGCCGGGCTGTCCCTCGCCGGCAGGCAGCTGCTCGGCACTCGCCGCGGTCTCCACGACGGATCTGGTCCACCCGCTGCTTTCGATAACGAACGTTTCTCACGGTGGAGTGCAAAGCGGTAGCCATGTGCCCACAAACTGGTGACTACGACGACCGGGCTGTCGCCGCACTCGCCGACCGCAACTACGAGACTGCAGGAGACGCCTTCGCGCGGGCCGGCTGGCAAACACTCACTGCGCCACGGCCAGGCCAAAGCCCGTTCGATGCCGACGAGAAAGGGTGGGTCGGGAACGCCCTCAAACACCACGTGACGAGCGCGCTCTGCTATCGTGTCGCCGGTTGTCACACTCGGGCCCGGCATCGCGGGACCGAGGCTGCTGCGATTGGTCGTGACCTCCAGACGGTCCTCGAACACCCCGCACAGCAAGCCTGTCTTCAGGAACTGATCGGTGATGCCAGACTCGCCGGCGGACTCGACGGTCCAGCCGAGGCCTACAGTGAGGCAGCCCAAGCCTATCGTGGGGCCGCCAAATCGGTCGAGGAGCCACAGTATTGGGGGACGACACCGCTTTTCGAGGCGGCCACAGCCCCGCTCCAGCAGGTCGCCCGAAGTACGGCAAACGGGGAGATTGCCGTCACCTGGGAAGCCCTCCACGGCTCGGATCCGTCGAGGCCGGGTCAATTTCTCGCCCACCGAGCGACGTTCAAGCGCCAGCGATTTCCGGCGCTCCTCGAGTCGGTCCTCGCGGACGGCTATCTCGCTGCCCCACGCGGGACGACGGAATACAACAACGCGAACTACCAGTGTCCAGCGTGTGGCTCGACCGACGTCAACTGGGTCGCAGAGAGCGTCCTCTGTCTGCGGTGTTCGACGCCAGCTGAACGGCAGTGACCGCGTTTGGATCGGTTTGCCACCGGCGCACGGATCGAATCGACGCACAGTCGCGAGCAGTATTGTGGGGCCGCCGTGACCGCGGTCTCGGTATGGCCTCGGCACTCACGACTCACAATCTATCCATAGTGAATGTGTTCAGCGCGGCTATAGAGTCCACTCGTTCCGTTACTGTTCGTCCAGTATCTGGATGCCATGCTCAACGACCGCCTCGGTCACGAAGAGACTCGCCTCACGCTGGAGTGCTCGCATACGGGATGCCGCTTCGTCTCTGTCGAGCAACCCGCGCCCGTAACCGAGCGCGATGATGCCGATAGAACCGCGTACTTCGACGCCCGCGTCGGATGCTGTCTCTCGGGCGGCGAGGTCGTCGGCTAGGAGAACGACTCCCCGCCTTTTGCGACCGCAATCGCGGCGCGTTCTCCGGCATCCAGTTCCTCAGTTCCGACTCGGCTTTCGTCGGCTTCGACGAGTTCGTACGAGAGGTCGGCCATCCCGTCCGGAACACCACCGACGTCGACTTCCTCGTAAACCGTCTCCGGAACGAGGAGTGTGTCAAACGTCGAGAACAGTTCGAGTGAATCGATTTCGGCGAGATGGATGAGCGGTCCCGCATCCGAGACAGCCGTGAGCGTCACGCGTTCAGGCCCCAGTCGACGTCTTCCTCGACGACCTCACGCTCTCGCTCCGCCCGTTCGACTTTCGTCCGACCGACACGTTCGATCGCTTCCTGACGGTCGAGTTCGCCGTCGAGGTACCGCGCGAGAACGAGGTCCTCCAACAGGTCTTCGAGACCGCGTTCGAGTGCCTGCTCGAACACCTCGGACTCCGGAAGACCGCGGGCTTCGGCGATTTCTCGAACCCGGTCGGAGATTTCGGCGGCCATACCGTATGATTGCTCGGCAACGTTCTTAAATCCGTGTCTGCCTGCCCGGCGTAGATCTGACCGGGGCCTATGTCTACCGTGGCCACAACCAGACTCCCTCAGAGACTTCTTCTACCGTCAAAAATGGCGGCCTCGGCACTCACGACACACAATCTATCCATAGTGAATGTGTTTAGCGCGTCTATAGAGCTCGCTCGTTCCGTCATTCGGCTGCTCTGCATCAATAATCATACAGCGTATATCCGTTGTCTCGCATAGAGAAGTCTCTGGAGGTGTAGCGAGCGGAGGTGTGAGGGCGGTCTTCACCAGTCGAAGACTGATGTACACCAACAGCGCCACGATTAGGGCCGGCGCAGTGCCAATAGTTGCAAATACGATGCCTGTGATACCAGATACGATTAATTCCTTCATCATATGTTGGAGACTTTTTAGAGCGGTACTCTCCGACCCGCCGTCATGCCCCCAGCAGGATTCGAACCTGCAGGACCAGGTTCCCGCTATTGTGTCTCCAACGCACCGTGTCTATCCCGTGGAATGTGGTCCTGAGTTATAATACTTCGCCGCATCTCACCGTATCAAGAGCATCAGTCATCGCTCGACGCACCTACTCTTCGTTCATACCCGAGACGTGAGTTCGTCAACTCTGTCGAGGTCTGAGGCTGCGACCTGTGTGAAATTGAATCCCTGCTGACCGCAGTAACCCATCTTCTCCGAGAATTCTCCTTGGTCAACAAGCCGCTGAATATCTTGGTAGTTGATTTTGGGTTCAATCTCAATCGCCGTTTCAAATTTCAGTAGTGCCCCGTCAGCATCGATTTGCTTGCCATGGATGGGGAGGATGTGACTGATACAGGTCGGATGCTCATCAACGGAGGATGAGCAGTACAAAAGCGCGGTGTCCCCCTCTGTCGCGTTTTCCCATGCATCCCGGCGCTCGTATCCCTCACGTTTCCAGTAGGGGTCAGCGTTGAAATATCGGTGATGCCGAAGCGGTTCATCAACGAATGTCGGACCTTTAGCACCTCGAATATACTCTGGCGCGGCATCCTCGCTGATTTCCCGGCCATTCGTCTGAATGAGAAATACGCTCATATTAGTGGGAAACTAGGGGAGAACAATAAATCCGACTGGCAATATGCTCTGCTTGCTCTGTTATTCCTCGAGAGGTGGGTCTTGTGAGGGGATATAGACCTGCTTTAGGGGAACCGTCGCCTGATACTCGGATTCGAGGTCGTCGTAGTGCTGAATCAGGAGGTCAATGAACTCATCCCGGTCGATGAGTGTGACTCGTTGTTCGGCGTTCCGTGCTGCATCCTGTGCATCACTCGTATAGCCACCAGTCGAAACGAATAGACCTCGTTCGCCGTTTCCGAGAGTTCCTGTGAACGCTCGCATTTCCGGAGAACCAACCTTCGATTGTTGGCGCTTCACCTGTGCCTTGATATACGGCGATTCGAACCCCAACGAGTCGGGATGAGCGACCACGTCAATACCGCGGTCCTGACTGTCCCGCGTTTTCTTCGCATGGTATCCCATCGCTCGCAGGACTGCGGCGACCAACTCCTCGAAGACGAACGGGTCCATGTTCGCTAGAATGTCGGAGATGAGTTCGTCTGCCTGGTTCTCCACTTCGTCGACGAATGGTACGGTGTCCTCGTCGTCCTCGCTCTCATCGGGCGTCTCCCCGCTTAGAACGCCCGTGATTTCATCAATGCAGTCGTCAAGCGAGAACACCGTCAGCGTGCTTCCGAGCGTATTTTTTGTCGAGGTCGTGAACTCGTCACGGGAAACTGTGTCCTCCCATTCGACACGCCTGACGTGCGGATATCCTTGTGGGTGGTCGCTTGGTTTCCACTCGTACCCACTCGTGACCTCTCCGATTAGATACTCGCGCTCCGTCTTGTCGTAGCTCAAAACCAGATGCCCCTCCTCCATCTCAAGCGCGAATCGATTCACCTGCCCTGCATTCTGGGCGATACGCCGGCTATTGTGCTCGGAATACTCGTCGGTCGAATTGAATCGGGCCTTCATCTCCTCATATGACCGGACGTCAGAAACATCCCCCAACTCCTCCCAGCCGACTGCGACCAGAGAACGAGACTCGAATTCTTCGACTAACTCGTTGTCATTCCCGGCGCGAACCATGAACGCTCGCTCAGCCATGTTATCCGAACTGTTCCGAACCTCGAAGTATCAAGGTTCGCACGCTCCTCGTCCTCCGTCGTGGTCCAGAGATGGCTATACGTGAAAGTTCTCACCGCAGTTTCGGCACGTTGCCCATCCACCTTGCTTCACCTTCTGGTTCTCGCCACACTCGGGGCATTCACGCCAGACGGACCGATTATGATGACTCATTGTTTGTCGATAGCGGATTCGGCGACTTCTCCTAGTAGGCTTGTCAGTGCGTCCTCGAATGGTTGCGAGAGGTCAGGTGCTCCCCCACTTCTCGGGTGTGCGACTTCGTGGAGTAACGTGCTGGCGAAATCTCGAACGCTGTTGAGCTGTTGCCGACGAATGACGATACGCTGCTCACTGCCATCCCAGACACCGTTAGCCATCTCTCCCCTCTCGGTCATTCGAATCGTCTCTGATACCCGTATTTCCTCTACAGGCGGGTTGTTGAGGAGGTCGAGAATGTCGTCCCTGTGATTCCACACCTCGCGCTCGTTCTCTGTCATCTCGTCCTCGGGAACCCAGTCGTATTCGAAACTCTCGTTGTACTCTTCGAGATATGTGGCAACGTCACGAAGGCGGTTCCCTTCGGAATCTCGCTCGTCCTGAATCTCGTTACGGATGTTCTCGGGGACGGTGACGACTCGATACCCGTCTCTACGAGCGTGGTTGAGCAAGTCCGCGTTTGAGTGTCGCTCGTCCACGGTCGCAAATACAACATCGTCTCTTTCATTCAGGAGCTTTACTGCGTGTAGACGAATCGGTTTCCAGTTCACCTCATCGTGCGTCGTTCCATCGGTGAAGTTCTCGAAGTCGTCGACAAGGCGTTGAGCGACATCCGTGGTTTCACACTCTCGTAGAATGTCCTTCACCCGCGAACTGTATGCTGTGCGCCCTACGTTTGAACGCTCCCGATTCAGAGCGTCTCGTACCTGCTTCGTCGTCTTCGTGATGTTATAGCTGAACAGAAAATTCTCTTCGGTAGCGACCTTGAGCCCTGTAACATAGATACGGGAATCCTCGCCTGCGGGGGAAGCGTAGACCTCTCCGAACTTGGTTTTCTCCAAGAGTTCGTCGTCGGTGAAGCGCAGAAAGTTGCTTTTGGCCTGGTCGATTTGGCTCTCCGAGATACCATCGAGAACCACGTCCGTCCCCTCAATATCTCGCTCTGGTGGATAGATGAGTCCGTGCAGCGTTTCGATGTCTTCGAAATCAGCCTTCGGTGCTTTCTCGACGGTAATCGTCTCGTGCTTCGAGTGTATGGTTACGTCGACTCCGTTTCGGTAGAACGTCGCAAGCGCGTCCTTCAATCCGACGCCGAATTTCCCGATTACCTTGTCCGGGTTGTTCAGTTTCTCTTCGTCCTCATTCTGCGTGAGGTGCTCGTGGCGTAGCCCTCGACCGTAGTCCCGAATGTGCCATCTCCCCTCGTCGTCTTCGTAGATTTCTACTTCTTCCGTGTCTGTGAGGGCCTGTTCGTCGAGGGCGTTGGCGATTACTTCTCGGGTTGCATCTGCGACGCCCCAGGCCTCAAGCACCTCCTCCATGTTGAGGTCGAATTTTCGCGCCTGTTCGGACATGTGGTACTCGTTCGCTTGGAACGGTCTTGAAATTTAGACAACCAACGTGAAAGTGTAATTTGACTGGATGAGGTATGGTCCTTCCAAAGGAATCATTTTGAGATGCGGCTACATTACCAGAACTACTGTGGCTGCAACTAACTCAGAGAACCCGAATTTGGTTTGTCCCGAGTGTGGAAGACAATATACTAGAGCCCATTTGAACCGTTTTGAGTTTCAGACAGTACGACCGTTCGAGACTCGTGCTACCTGTCCATATTGTAATGTTGAAATTCACCCAGAGGACGCGTTCACGGCATACTTACAGAGCGTACCTGAGCAACGATGGACGGGTGTTCCCTTCTCAATGGGTGCATTTGCTAATTCAGATACGGCTACATTTGAAGTAGGAAAAACGCACGAGGTTGGACTAATGGGTGTCGGCGGTGATTTTGAGGTTGGCGAAATTCGCCTCTGGGACTTATCTGACGCCGCAGGCGTTCCATCTGATAAATTAGATGATACAGTAGTCAGAGCCCATACAGGCCCAATTGAAGTGAATAGCTCGGTAGTCGTTGATGCAGTCCCCCTTGGCGGAGGTGAAATCGGATTCATAACATCTCTTAAAGACGGAGAGAGCGAAAATCCGCCTGAGGAGGTAGAGGTGGGGTATCATAATACAATTCACTTGGCCAATATAGATGACCCAGCATGGATAGAACTCATGAGAGAAGCCTCCTCCGCCCTCCATAGTGCAAATTTCATGGCAGTCTTACCTCTGCTGTCTGCTGCGTTTGAAAACCACCTGTATCGACAACTCTACCGAACTATGCGAATCCAAGGAAAATCAGAGGTCCAGATTGAGGAGATATTCGATGAGTGTCGTCGAGGCCGTTTCCTGAGTTGGGAGGAAACGGTCAAACACGGACTGAAAACTGTTACTGGCACGAGTATGGTTGACGATGAGTATCACTCCTCGTATGATAGCTACCTCGGATTCAAAAGAGAGCGTGATAATGCCATCGTTCATGTTGGATATGATGAAAACGCCGGACAGATTTCTATGGAAGAAGCAGTTGAGCATTTTAATACGACAATCGAGGCGATAGTCACTATCTTCGAGATATGCATGAAGGGGCGATGACAACGCACTATATTCTCGGTCCACTTCCTTCAACAGCTACGAGATAGCCATCACATCTGCTATCAGAGGGATTGCTATCCCGAAGGTAGACGCACTGATTCGCCTGGTGGCAGAATTCTTCTGCCCAATCTTGAGCCATTGACTTCCCATCTAGCACGTAGTCAATCGTCTCGTAATCTCGTACCCACGTCCGAACAGCTGTATTTCCCCGCGCAGAATCCTTAATCTGTACATGATATCCTTGCACAGCCTGAGGGTCAATCCATGTGGATATACAGCGGAATCTAATGTTCACATTACCTCCGTGAATGACTTTGTCGTCTACCCGTTTGGCGTATCCGCTATTCATCGATAGTGGTGGCCTCAGTTAACCTTCGCAACCCTCTAGAATCTGGCACCTCCGTCAGTTCTTCCATGTCTAGTGTTTTCACAACCTCAAGCAATTGTTCACCTCGAAGTTCCATCCACGTCGTTTCGAGGGCTTGTCGTTCCGTTTCTGTGGCGGGAATCCAAGTACAATCACCGACGTACTGCCGACTCCCGTTCGATGCAAACGCGAATGCTGTCGTTTGCTCTGGTACCTCGGTGAGAGCATCCACCACTGAAAGAAGATACGGTTCACTCAGGACGACGAATAGCAAGTCATACTCTCGGCACAGTACATCACTGAACGCCTGAGGTATTCCCTTCTCACGGCCGACTGCCTGAATCGTCTCGTCGTTCGTCAGGTCATTAATATCGTATCCCGCTCGCTTGGCTCGTGTTCGAACGGATTCGATATCGCTGAAACCACACTCGTAGGACGGGATTTCAGTCTCGTCACGTAGCAGTCCGAACCCTGCCGAAATGATATACCAGTCGACGTCTGCAACCTCACGGAGATGAGTTACTGCCTCTTCGACGTGCTTGTGTTCACGACCAGTATACATGTCTGCCGCAATCGTGGTGTACTCGCTGTGTTCTTGCACTAATTCCTCACGCGAGTGCTCGTCCACGTCCTCACAGTCGAGAACGGAGTCGTATCGTTTGTCTTTGGAACACGGCGAGAGTACGAGGATATCCATCCGACGTTCTACTCGAAGCCGTCGCACCGAGTGGTGAAACTCTTTGTGCGTGAATGAGAGGAACCGTGTAAGAATGGCTCGTCAGGACGACCTCGGCCGCTTCTATGGGTTACTCGACAATCTTGAGCAACGAGTCGGCGGTACGCGGAAACTCAAGAACTGCACTGGATACATGGACTGGCCCGACCGCGGTGTCTACTTCTTCCTCGAACCGGGCGAAACACGTGACTCGACTGACCAGTCGCGCGTTACCCGAATCGGGACACACGCGGTGTCTGAGGGGAGCAGCACGTCGCTCTGGGATAGGCTGAAACAACACTACGGAACGGGCAGCGGGAGTTCCAACCATCCTCACGGGGGCGCTCACCGCGGCTCTGTGTATCGCAAGCGCGTCGGCGAGGCCATCATCGAGAAGCACGACCTCCACGACGACTATCCCGACTGGGACAAACGCTGGTCGAGCATCGAGCGTGAGCGGTCAGAAGTACGTGACGAGGAATACATCCTCGAACGCCGTGTGAGCACCTACATTCGCGAACAGCCATTCCTCTGGGTAAATCTCGACGACGAACCGAGTGCAGACAGTGACAGGGCGTATCTCGAACAGAACATTATCGCCCTCCTCAGCAATTTCGATGAACAATCGATTGACCCACGGGTAGACGGATGGCTCGGTCGGCACAGCCAGAGTCGGGCGATACGGGAATCAGGGCTTTGGAACGTGAATCACGTCGGCGAGCGGTACGATAGTGGATTTCTGGACCTACTCGAGAACGCTGTCAACGAAACGACTCCGCCATAGCCTCGTAGTCAGTCCGAGTCTTCTAATTCACTTGTGTAATCGGGATTACCCCGCAATTTCGAGAATGAGACATAGCGATGCCCCTGGACGAAGGCAACCGTCCGGTCAGAATCACTCGCAGTTTTGTCGTTCTTCACCGGATGGTCGAGTTTGATACCATCCTGTAGGAAGATGACTTTCTCCGTCTCACCGTACCGTTCGGACTCCTCCTTTCGAAATTGAGTCACTGCATCAAGCAATTGCTCACGCTGTGACTGCGTGAGGTTTGCGCGATTTCGCACTGTTTCCTCGGTGAGTTCGATACTCTCGATAGCGTCCGTTACTGATGGGATCGCGGTTTTGATTTCACCGTCGCTGTAGAATGCGAGATGGTCGACGGGTTTGAATGAGCGATTCGGCTGGCAAAAGTATAGGCCGGTGTCCTGATACTCTGGCCATGCCCTACGAGCTGCAACGACCAACACGCGGTCCTCCTTGCCACTGACTAAGTCCTCGTCATAGAGGAAGCGACTTAGCTCGCGCAGGAGGAACGCTTCACGTTCTGTGGGGACGGACATACTCGCCTCGGCATTCCCTACATCTCGCTCAAGCACCGTCTCGATGGTATCAATGAGCGAGTCAAAGTTGGCCCACACGATACGCCCATCTTCAATTTCTGCCACCTCATCAGGGAGTCGTGCATCAGGAGTCAGAACGATGAGACGCTGTAGTTCCGCTTCGTCCTCTTCGAGTGCATGGAGATGGTTTTCGAGTTGTTCTTTGTCCACAGCATCCCGACTCGTCTTCGTCTCGAACCAGAGCGCGGTTGAACTCTTGATTGTAGCATCGGGAACCGAGTCGACGCCTGTCACTTGATTATCGAACGAGACGAGCGACAGGTCCGATTCGTCGGTCAGTGCTTCCAGAATATCCTCTGCTAACTGATTGTTGACGTGCTCAAGAACGGCGATGACTGTTGATGTAACTCGATTTTCGCCCTGTGTGTACGTGGAGAAGAGTGGATTCGGCATGCATCGTGATTCAAACACCTCCCTCAAAAGTGCTCGGTCGAGGTGTTACAACGCCCACAGTCACCATATCCATCGTATCTATCCACAATGCCTAGGAACGTCCAGTTGTAAGTGTCTAATGTGAGATAGGAATGAGTGACGAAGAGCCACAGCAGACCGAGTGGGAGAACGAGGTCGGCTTGTCAGAGGAGACGACTTACGTCGCCCTCTACCCGAGTCGCAAACACGCCGAGCAGTGGATGGAGGAGGCTGAGGAGCAGGGCTACGGGAGCCGGTCGAAGTACCTCTACGAACTGATACAAGAGGCCCGCGCTGCCCGTCAGGAAGGATTCCTCGCGTACAGTCAAAACGAGTCAAAGGTGGAGGAGCTTCAACTGCAAGTCGAGCAGTTACAGGACGACCTCGAAGACGCTCGTAACTCCGAGCCGGGAGAAATCGATATCGAACACGAGGAGTTCGTCACTGCGTTCCTGACTGAGAGTTACCAACCGCTCAACAAGGTGCTCCATCAGGTCACGGACAGCGGCGTTCTCACCGGTATCGTCAAGGATGCCGTCGAGGAGCAACTGTTCGACCTCGCGGAAGAAAACAAGGTCGAATACAAACAGGGGTATGGTTGGCGACTCGCTCACGACGACGCTGATGCGGAGGTGGTTGAGGCATGACGGGCACGACCCGCGAGAAGATTTACGAGAACGAGCACGACGCAGTCAATGACTTCATCGAACGTAAGCAGGCAATGGGTCGCAGTCGTCGAACGCTCAACGCCTACTCACGGACGCTGAAATCGTTCTTCCACGAGGAGTTTCCCGACCTCGCACCCGAAGACGTCACGCCGGAACATATCGAGGACTACGTCAGCACGCTTGCCGCCCGCGACCTCTCACAGAACACGAAGCGGCGATACCTCGAATCGCTGTCGTCGTTCTACGGGTGGGCGATGAAGCGCCCGCGATTCGAGAACATTACGGGGAACCCGGCGGCGGTCGTCCTCGAAGAAATCCCACAGAAGTACCGAGAGCGTCCCGACTGCGCAACGTGGGAGAACGCGAAGAAAATCGTCCACAACATCGCCGACCCGCGGAACAAGGCGATTGCCGTCATCCTCGCCAAGACCGGGTGCCGGATTCGGGAAGCCCTCGAAATCGAACAGGACGACCTGATGCTCGACGAGGGATTCATTCGCCTACGAGAGCGCAAGGGCGGGAGTCAGACGGTCGTCCCCGTGGACGAGGAAGTGAAACACGCCATCAAGCGGTATCGACTCGTCCGCCCGGACAATGACTCCGGGTACCTGTTCCTGAGCATACAGGGGAACCGCGTCCAGACGACGCAGGTGCAGCGGGCCGTTCGTGATGCTGCGGTCAGAGCAGGCGTGATGGACGAAGGCGAGACGCGCTTTCACCGCAAATTCACGCCTCACACGTTCCGGACGGTGTTCACGACGCTAATGCGCAATCACGAGATGCCCGACCACATATTGCAGTACATCAGGGGCGATTCAAATTCTCGCACAATGGATTTGTACACAAGGGTTGACAGGTATGATGCGAAGCAGTCATATCTTGAGTGCATCGAGTCACTCGACCTGTAGACCTCCCTTCGTATAGCAACACCCACAGACGCGAAGAGACTCGTTCGTCTGACGGTCGACGAGGCAGGCAGGTGTGTTCTATCGGACATCCAATGAAACGCGGAGACGACCGAGTGTTTTCGGTCTGAGAAAGTCGCTACATCTGACGAGACGGACCTTCTGCAAAATTTTGCGTGAAGTGCCTCATCAGTATTCGCTCGTCTGCGATATCCACACTCGTCGCGATACCTGCTTTCGAGTGTCACGCAAGAGACGACAGTCTCTCCCTGTCCGTCGCACCGCCCCCTACGACGGGACAGATAGAACCTGCCTCCCGAGAGACGCAAGGCTGCTTCGTCTCTGCGGGTGGGCTATTCGTGCTTCAGAAATCCGAGCACGTTGTCCGTGATGTGTAGGAGTCCCCACAGCGGCAATCCGATCATAATGACCCCTGCCCAGAAGGCAAACAGGGCGATCGGGACTGGATGGGGTAACTCGTTGATCGGCAGTCCCACAGCGTTGAGCCCGATCGAGAGCAGGAACGAGACGAACCCAACGACGATCACCGATCGAAGAGCCAGACGTGGCGATCGGAACGGTCCCGAAGGGTCACGCCAACTCCAAGAGTTGCTCGATATCGAGTGTTCGTCCTCGCTCTGTTGATTCTCGAGATCCGTTCCACACTCGGGGCAGTAGCGCGGATCATGGTCGAGTTCGATACCACATGCCGGACAGTAACGGTCAGGCATGATACGGCGCTCGGAGAAGACGCTAGTAGGTCTGGTGGTGAAAATTATATTCCGGAATCTCGAAAATCACTCAAATAGACATTCTCCTTCTCGCTGTGTGCCTTATCTCAGCACTAGTCCGAGTCGTTGTCTCTGTGTTTACTTCGTGGAGACGTGAGCAGCTTACGTTGTCTGATGATAGACAGAATTATCCGTGTGTTCCATCGACTCTCCTCTACCATTGCTTAGACCGCAAGCATCTGCGTTGATGGGGATATAATCTACTTAATAATGAGTGGGCTTAGGGGTACTATGCTAACTTCTAGCGTGGTAACTCTTCGTCCTAAATATGGCCCTCTGTGTGGAACTGAAGTGTAACATCCGATAGTACCTGACTCTACCTCGTGGAGTTTCGATGGCTCAGTCGTGTTGTGGTCGTTCGCTGGATGGCTCCACATAGGTGTTGAAACAATGGATGAAATCCAGTTTGACGACGGACGTAACGTAGACAAAATAGGCCAGCGCCCCACGAAGGATATCGACTGGGAGGCTATATTTAAAGACGCTACGAGCGGAACTGGTGAGCCACTCTCGTATGCAACATTGGCCCACATTGTTAGCGAATTATATAATATTGAGCTTGAATCGGCTGAAGCTTACGTATATATGGCCTCCGGCCACGGGGAACTCGTGAGGATCGATGCCAGTCAGGGAAAATCACGTTTTTATTATTTCCTCACTCCTGATTACGTGGATGAAATACCAACAAATCTGATTATCCCTGACCTCACCTCAGAATTCCTCACAGCTGATAGTGAGGTGAATCTGCTATCAAAAGATAAGCTAGTTGAGCGAATTGATGCAGCTTCGCGGCGTGATTTGCCCTCTGAATTCATCTGGCATGTGGTAGAACATATCGCTCACATCGACCCCTTCTACGTGGTTAATGAACGGGTAGGCTCCCAGGAAGCGGTCGTCTGTATGCAGCCATAACACTCGCGGCTTCAACCACCTCATTATTGCTCTCTGTAGATTATATATTTGATATGACTGGAACCACAATCGCGCTTGACGACGACACGAAAACGCGTCTTTGTAACCTGAAGCGGGGTGGCGAGAGCTATGACGAACTCCTAAGCTGCATTCTCGACCACGTCGAGCGAGACGCATCTGGCGAGGTGGTCGTTGATTAAAACGTAACCCCGTCTCGGTGCTCGCTCGCTGTGACCCGACGAATCGAGCACGAGACGGGACGATATGGACGGTAGGCCTGCGGGCAGCGGGCTTCCGAGCCATGGATACCAAGACAATGACCCGGACAAATCATAATACGGACTCCGACCCTAGAAATCTGTCGAGCCAAGACAGCACAGCGCATAGCTCCGGCAAGGGACTAGCCACACAAACTGGCCCCCGGTCAGCCCTTAGCAATCGGATAGCAGGAGGCGAGTTAGACGTCGAGCGGTTCGTACCGTTACAAGACGGCACGAAGAAGAGCCGCGTCGACCATACAGACCCTGCACATCAGTACCCGGCTGACGAACTCGCCGGCAATTACGGAGTAATGGCTGGTGACGGACTGGTTATCGTCGATATCGATGATTACGACGGAAACCAACCCGTCCCTGACTCGGTCACATCCTTACCCCCAACATTCACGGTCGAAACGCCGCACGGAGGCGAGCATCGATACTACGCAGTCAGTGACGCAGTAAGTAATAGTTGGAGAGGATGGGGCGAAATCCGCGCTGAGAATCAGTATGTCGTCGGACCCGGTTCTGATCTGGACTCGTGTTCGAAGGACTGGCACGACTGTTCTGCCGACGACGCTGGGCGCTATGCCGTTCTCGACGACAGACCCCTGGCACACATCTCTCAGTCTGCACTGCCACAGCGACCCGCGCAACAATCGAGGTCTCCAGCCGCGGTATCGACTGGCTCATCACAGGTGGCATGTCTTGATGACGTAAACGCGTCGTTCGGGAAACTGGCGACACGACTACGAGCGTTCCTCGGGGATGACCGCCGAAAGGCTCTCTGGGAAGGACGATACTCAGACGCAAGACACAACGACCGTTCGCAGGCTGAAGCCGAACTCGCACATCATCTCGGCTGGTTCTTCGAGGGCAATATCGAGGTCGTCAAACAACTGATGACGCTCGCCTGTGAACAATTTCCGACGACAGACTGGAACGAGCCTCGGAAATGGCTCGTCCGTGAGGATGACAGTTATCGTGTGAGCACATGCGAACTGCCTGACTACAACGATACCTACACTCCGCCATGGTCAGGTCGTGGCCCGCGATCCGAAGTGAGTCAGGTAACGTCGGATAAGGTTCTCACCGCTACGTTTGAATTGTATCCTGCGAAAGTCGATGAAATCGCCAACCACGAAGAAGTGGATGTATGCCGAGAGCAGACGCGGAAGGCGCTCGAAGAACTACGTGACTACGAAATACTCGCACGAGAGAAGGATACGATGCAGCCGGGGAAGCCATACGTCTACTACCCGATATTTGAGGAGGAGCTAAACAATACCTAATACCCCCATACTGTGGATAATGTCTTGGAAATCATGTTGGATTAATGATTGTTGCGATGGCTGTCATTCAATTTTCGTTATCGACCCCTCGGTATGTTCGCCTCTCCCGGCTGGAAGGCTCTCATCTTCAATGTAAAATAGTTCAGGTGGGATATGGTCGCTGACTCGTCCTGACCATTCCGGTCGATCGAGATTAATGACGTATGCCCCTACTCCCTTCTGGTTGCCGGTCCCTCTTACGTAGACTCGATAGTGTTTATTCCCGTCCCGGACGTGAAGCTCGGCCGGTTCCACCCTCTCGACGTGAAACTCGCGGTCTTGAATATCTACGTTCGTATCTACGTGAATAACGTCTCCTTGTTTGAGTGCTTGTACTCGTCGTCGAATCTCAGTGCGGTCATTCATAGTTTCTCACTCCGGTTGTTCGCCGTCCGAATCAGATTCGAGTTCTTCTGCATCAACCTCGCCCTCAAGATACTGCTCTCCTGTTTCCGTAATTCGATAGACGCCATTGCCGAGATGTTGGAGCATCCCGTAGTTCGTCAGTTCTCGACAGCGCTCCCCGATGTATTGGCGACTGAACCGGACATCACCGCTATCGGCCATACCCTTCGGCGTGTCTGTCTCGACCTCCGATAGACGTTCGAGGATACGCTCGTCGCAGATAGTCATCCAACGAGCGGAGTATCGCATAGAGGATATCACAGTGATAGTGCGATACTTACGTTGGAGAAATGGAATAACATCTAAAGTAGCCTATCTCGACTTGAGTAAGCTATAACTTCTTACTGCTCGGAGGGTTGTGCAAGGACTATCTCGTATGACTCTCTCCCAGCAGTTACTCGAAGAGCAGGAAGTCGCCTACGAGGCGGAAGAGGACCTGTATGCCGAAGAAGTAGAACGTCTCGAAACGCTTCCTTTGGCGTTCGAGGAGGGGTCGTGGACATGGGATGACTTGGAATGGATTGTACGATGGAAAATGACCGGCTCACCGTTCGTCGGAAAGGTTCTCGATGATTTCAACTCGAACGACGAAGCGTTTGTCACCTCACAAATCGAGAAGGCGATTGCTGCCTCTTCGCCCGGCGAGAAACTGATGCACTTGACTGAAATCACCGGCGTAGCTGAACGTATGGGCTCTGCGTTTCTCCTGTTCATGAACCCCGACCGCTTCACCGTGCTCGACTGGAAGGCGTGGGGTGTGCTGCACGAGAACGGGTACTTGCCCGATGAGATGCCCGATAACCCAACCGTCGAGGACTACTTGCTTTACCTTGGTGCGTGCTGGGCGATAGCGAATGAGTACGACGTGAGCCTCCGGACGCTCGACATGGCGTTGTGGGCGCTCGGGGGCGATGAGTAACACATCACTGGCGATTAAATACTGTCAGGAGAAATACTACAACGCATGGACGATCCCGAACGGCCCGAACGTCCCGGCCCCGACGCCGATGCCGCCGAGATAGCGGAGTGGATGGAGGAGGATTTCGGGTGGGCCGTTGCTGATGGGATGGCGAACGATGAGACCGAAGATGAGGAAGGCGATTCAGAATGACTTTGCTGCGTACTTTAACCAAGCTCCGCTCTGAACACGAAGTCTGATACGCAATGGCTACAGCATGGAAGGTCGAAGAAACGTGCCCGCAGTGTGGCGATGATGATGACGTCTGGGTGTTCGACAAACGAGAGGGAACTGGCATCAAGAAATGCTACACTTGCGAATCGTGTGGCTGTGAGTGGTCAGAGATGACCGACTTCGAGCATAGCACCGGCTAACAGACGTCCTACCACTATGAAACAATTCACCCAGGGTGACCGTGTTCGTGTAGATATTCCCGACGAGAGTGATATCGACTACGAGCAGTTTCACGGACAGCACGGAACAATCGTGTCGATACTGAGTGATGACGCAGGCACGGTCACTGGCGGCGACCAAGACTCGCAACTATATCGGGTCGAGTTTGATTCCGGTGAGACGATGGACTTCCGTCGTCACGACCTCCGACCGCCGATAGAGTAAGATATCATGGTCGAAGTCGAGATACTAAATCACGAGCGGGGTGAGGTCGTCGGGACGATTGACATGGACGGGAACCTCGATACGGAGAGCGAGGCGCTCAGAAACGTCTCGCAGGAGTATCTTGAGGAGGGAGTTCCCGTGCTCTTCCCCACGACCTACGAGAACGAAGAGGGTGAGACGGTTCACGCGGATGCAGAGGTGATGGTCGAGCCGGGAACCAGGGGATTCGTGCGGGCCTTTGTTGACGAACTCCCGAGTCCGTTCGACTGCGATTCTGAGGCGCTTGCTGACCTGCCGCTGTACGACACAGAACGCGACTAATCGCACAGTGAACACTTCTATTCCGAAAATCGAAATTCGTTGATATTGGAGATTTCCGTATTCAGAGCGAGCCCGGCTCTACGACTAGTCCATCATCTCGTCAAGAGACGCGGGGGCTCTGCGGTTCGAGATACAATCCGATGTGTCCCTCAGCCCCCCGCCGCGGAACCGCGTCTCGTCGAAGTCTCTTGGTCTGTCCGCTATTCCATGAGAAGGGGACATTATGGACAAGGTCTCTCCTTATACGATTGCCAAATTTATGTACCTGCAAGGAGCACAGAAGTGTAATGTCGAAGTATGAAGACGTAATGTGTTTTGATCAAAATCCTATATTATCTCCTCGGAACGCAGTGGTGTTGTGCGCAGATATCGGAGATACATTCGCAGGAGGGACCAAATGATGGATACTCCGATTGGTATCGGTGCCGGTAGGCAGAAGACATTGCAAGCTATCGATAAAAAGAACGAACTGCCGGACATTGATAACCCGGATCGAATTGAGGTAGTTATCGGTGCGGTGTATGAAATCTCTCTCACCGGTGTTCGGTCACCGCCACGAGAGACGGTGGATTATATTCAAGAAATCTACTCAGATCTACCGGACGAAGCTAAACTCGAATACCTTCACGACGATATTTTGCTACGGCGGATTAACGTGGCTCGTCACCAGTTCAACGACTGGATGGGAAAGCGGCGGCGGATGGCTGAGATAGCATCACCAATAGAGGCCGGACGATCGAGATATCCATCGAAGCAGGCACAGAAACGCAGCCGACTGGAACGGGAAGCAAGCGACGAACTTGAGGAGAGGATCAGCGGGATCAAATCGGCTGCGAATGGAGCGCAGCAACGAGCCCTGAACGCGGTTGGGTCGTCAGTTTCCGAACAAACCGAGCAACGGCGAGAACAGCGTCGCCAGGAGCTCCGTGAACATTTGGAAGAGGGCAGCATTGTGACGTTCCGAAACCCGAACCGGCAGGTGGGACGAGTGGTCCGCGTCAATCATAAGTCGTTACGCGTTCGGTATCCTAACCCCCGAGCAGGGACATCCTTTCCCATCTCGGATGAATCAGAACCTGAAGAGTCTGAGGACCGCATCCAGTTAGACTCAAAGTTTTTGGAGCCGCTTGATGTCGAAACAATCGAAGAAGGAAGGAGTGCCGTCGATACTCTCGACGACCATCATTAGTTGTCAGGATAGTTCTCGATCAGATATTCGCGAGCGTCATCGAGAAAACGGTCGTCCTTGCAGAGGTCTGGCTTCTCGCCCTCGATCGCGACAACCTCAAGCAACAGCTTCTGGATATCCTCCCGAGTCCGCTTACTCGTTTTCCAGCCACTGTAGGACAGGTCGACGCGGTTCACAAACTCCTCGTCAACACGCTTTGCGATGAACTCGGCCTCGTCCTCGTTGTCGATGTACTCCGCGAAGCCCTCCTCGCCGTCGTCCATCAACGCCGCAAACAGGGCATGTCCGGACGGTGACAGTCCACGTTCCTCGGCTTCGTCTTCGACCGACAGGATTTCCTCCTCCAGTTCGACCAGTTCCTCGTACGCGCGGTCGGCGGTCACCTCGTCGCTCTCCCACTTGTCGACGACCTCGCGAACGCGTTCACTCAACCGCCGGTACCGCGGGTGGTGTTCGGACCGTTCGTCGAGATAGTCGTCGGCCGCGCCGGCAACCTCGGTGATCCCCTGCTCCGCCTCCATGTCCCGGACGCGTTCGAGGTGGTCGGCACCGAACTCTACGACCTCGAACTCCTCATCCAGCCAGTCGGCGTCGACCTCGACGTTGTTCTCGACGATTTCTTTCGTCTTCTCGCGCAGCCGCTTCTCAGGTTCGCTCTCGCGGTTCATACTGCGTTGGTATGCGAGGTGGAGCTGCGTCAGCCAGCTGTACTTCTGCGGGCGGCCGGTGTCCCTGTCTTCGAGTTCGCCCATCGGCGCCAGCGTGTCGTACAGGTTTTCCACGTCGCGGTACAGTTCCTTGAACCGGCGGCGGGCCTCGACGTCCTTCCGCAGGTACGTCAGGCACTCGACCACCGTCTCGGGGTCGTCGTCGATATCGATGTGGTCGAATAGGTCGATCGCCTCCTGGAGTTTCGTATCGAACTTGTCCAGGAGTTCGTTGACGTCCTCCGCGGCCGCCTTACGGACGTTCGGCGGGTAGTAGTTCAGCGCCTCCTCGACGTTCCCCTCGGCGAATACGCCGGCGAAGTCCACGATCTCGCCGTTCTGTTTCCCCTCGGCCGGCCGGTTCGTTCGGGCGATTGCCTGCAGCAGGTTGTGGTTCGTCAGCGGCCGGTCGAGGTAGATCGTCTTAAGCATCGGGGCGTCGAACCCGGTGAGCAGCATGCTGCAGACGACCACGATCTTCGGGTCGCCGTCCTCATCCTTGAACTCCTCAACGATGCGCTCCCGTTCACTCTTTGACGTGTGGTATGTCCGGGTGATCGGATCCGACCTCCCGGCCGACGAGATCACAACCTCGACCTCTTCCGGGTCCAGATGCTTCTGTAGTTCTTCGCCATAGAGCGCGGCCGCCTTCCGGGACGGGGTGACGACCATACCCTTCCAGCCGCTGGGCGCCAGTTTCTCCCGGTAGTGGTGGACGATCTCCTCGGCGATGCTCTCGACACGTGGTCGGAGCTCGGCGAGCGTCTGCTGGTTGATCGTCTCGCGGATCAGCTGATCGCGTTCCTCGTAGTCGAGGTCGCCCGTCGCGGCCTCGTGCGCCTGGTCCATCATGTCATCGTTGATCTCCCAGTCGCGGTTCCCGTGCCGGAGTTCGAAGTGAACCGGCAGGATAACATCATCCTCGATACCGTCCCCCATCGAGTAGTAGTGGAGGTATCCCTCTTCGTCCTGCGGTTCCGAGTAGTGCTGGAAGGTGTTTCGGCCGGCCTCGGTGTTCTCGTTCACCGGTGTCCCGGTGAACCCGAAGTGGTAGTAGCTGTGGAGGGCGTTATCGAGCTTGCTGCCCAGTTTCGCCTCCATGAACCGATGGGCCTCGTCGGAGAGGACAACGGTCTCGTCGTTCTCCTGAATGTTCTCGTCGATGTCCTGGAATAGCTGGATGGTGGTGACGACAACCTGGCTCTGGCCTTCTTCGATCAGTGACTGCAGCTGGTCGGCGCCATCCGTGACGATATCGTAGTGCTCGAAGTCGATGAGCTTCCCGAGGTCGTCCGACATTTGATCCCGGAGGTTCTGCCGGTCGACCAGGATGAGCACCTGCGGCGTTTTGATGATGTCCGGCCGGTACAGCAGGTTGCGCGCGGTGAAGAACATGGTGAACGACTTCCCGCTACCCTGTGTGTGCCAGATCAGTCCGTTCTCGAACCGGCCACGGCTAACCCGCTGCAGGATGGCGTTCGTGCCGTGGTACTGCATGTGGCGCGGGATGATCTTCGCGTTGCCGCCCGGCTGCCGCTGGTAGAACACGAAGTGTTTCACGATGTCCAGCAGCGTGCCCGGCGTCAGCAGCGAGTGCGCCATCTCCTTGAGCTCGCTGTGGGAGCCGATTGGGTCGTCGGGCTGCCATGGGTTGTAGTGCGTCTCGGGTGCGTCGACGGCACCGTACCGGGCGTGTTCGTGGTCTGCGGCGATATTGAACAGGACCGGGGCGAAGAGTCGTGGTGCGTCCTCCTCGTAGGTGTGAAGGTCGTCGATCGCGTCGGCGACCGTGCTGTCCTGAGTGAGCGATTTGAGCTCCGTCACGACGAGTGGGATGCCGTTGACGAACAGTACGACGTCCGGGATCACCAGTTCGTCCTGGCGGACGCGGAACTGGTTGGCGGCGATCAACGAGTTGTTCTCTGGTGTCTCGTGATCGATGAGGTCGACTATCACCTTCTCCGAGGTACCGTCCGGCTTGGACAGGTTCACCTGCCGCCCCTTCCGGAGACGTTCCTGGACGTTGCGGTTGGCTTCGAGTAGATTGTCGCCAGCGAAGTCACGGCGGAGGGACGTGATCACGTCGTCGACGTTGTGATCGGTTACCTCCTCGTTCAGGGCGATCAGTTGCTCACGTAGCAGCTCCCAGTAGATGACCTCGCTCTTGTCGTCGCGGCCGTGTTTCGCGTCGAGCTGTACGCCGCCGTCCGGCTCGTCGGGGCCGCCGTAGGTGTTCCAGCCGGCGTCGGCGAGCCAGTCGAGTAGCGCGTACTCGACCTTCTGTTCGTTGAAGCTGGGGAATTTATTCTGACTCATAGTTCTTGACCTCGTCGGGGATGTCGATTCCCTTCCCGGTCGTACGGACCTCGCCGGAGAGGAGGTCCTGCATCAGACCACGCTTGAACCGTTGCAGCTGGCCGCGGTAGTGTCGGTTCTCCTCGGCGATGTGGTCGACCGATTCGATGTGATCCACCATCTCAGCCTGCTCCTCGAGCGACGGGACCGGAATCTTGAATTTCTCCAGCGCGCCCACGCTAAGGTTGTAGTTCCCGGCCGAACTCCGGATCCATCCACGCATCTCGGCACGGCCGCGCTCCGAGTTCAGGAACTCGCGGATATATGCCGGGAGTACCCGGGTTTCGTCGACCCGAAGCCGGATGAGGTACGATGCGTAGACGTAGTCGTCGTCGAATCCGGGGAACGTGATGCACTGCCCGACGTACTCCGGGTTACCATTGGTCCTGACGATGAGGAGGTCATCCTCTTCGAGACGGAGCCGGTCCAGTTCCGTGTCGTCGACGGGGGTGTACTTGAGGTCGTCCAGCGTCAGCCGTTTGTCGACGACGTTTGGGATGCGGAGCGTCGGGTAGCCGTCGCCGTCGGTGTTGGACTTGGTGTCTGTGCCGTACCGCGTGTTGGTGATGAGATCTTCGAACCGGACAAGTTCCCACGCGGCCGGGTAGACACCGGATTTCGCTTCCTGCTTCCCGGTGTGGTCTTTCGTCCCGTTCTCGAACACGTCCTGGGTGACCCCGGTCTTGATCCGGTTTGCGTGTTCGATGACATCTTCCGTCTTCTGGATGAGCTGGTCGACGGTGTACAGCACGCTGGCGATTTTGCGCTGTTCTGTCAGCGACGGGAGGGCGACGCGGTGTTTCCGGAGGTCACTGTGTTTAACCGCCGGATATCCGGACCCGGCGACGTACGCCTCCATCTGCCGGAAGAAGCGGTGGGAGAGGACTTCCTGCATCAGGTAGTGGGCGTTGACGCGGGCGCCAGGTCGGAGCACGCCGAACCCGGAGGAGCAGATATCCCCGTCGTATTCCTCAGTGACCAGGCCGTGGCTAACCTGTTTAGGGCGGACGGTGCCCACGAGGACATCGCCCTGCTGAATCTGGCGCTGGGCCCGGCTCGGTGCGTCGTCCACCGGGGTTGAATTACTCTGAAGGATAGTGCCTCCGGACACGTCGGAGAGCGACACGTAGTCGAACGTGTCGGACGGCCATTCGTCCTTGGAGAAGCCGTCGGGATTGATGGAGCAGACGTCATCCAGCCATTCGATATCCCAATCGGCTGGCAGCTCCCCGACCGGGGTGTCGACGTACTCGGTCGACTGGCTGGCTTCCGCGTCGCTGAACTCGGTCAGCGGGACCTCGTCACTCATAATTGAGAGCCTCCATGTGCTGGGTCATCTCGGCTTCCAGCTCGTCGCGCTCAGCTTGCGTCGTCCGGAGCTTTGCGAGTTCGTCCGTGACGTTGATGTCTTCTTCTGGTCCCGTCGTATCGACGTACAGCGCGACGTTGAGGTTGTAGTCATTCTCCCGGATCTCGTCGAGCGAGACTGTCCGGCTGATCCGTTCCTCGGTCATCCAGTCGCTGAAGTTCTGGACGATGTGGTCGAGGCCCTCGTCGGTGAGCTTGTTCTGGTTGCTGACGTCGCGGTAGAACACCTCGTCGTCGGCGTGGATGAACTCGATCTGACCCTTACGGTCCTCGGGCTTGTCCTTGTTCAGGACGAGGTAGGCGCTAGGGATCGAGTTGTTCTGGAACAGGTTGTCGGGGAGGGCGATGATTGACTCGATGATGTCTTCCTCGATCAACGTCTCCCGATACCGGCCTTCGTTCGTCCGGAAGAGCACTCCGTGCGGGATGACAATCGCGGCACGGCCGCGGTCGTTCAGCAGCTTCTCGATGTGCATGATGAAGGCGTAGTCGCCACGGTCCGCGCGCGGCAACTTGTCTGCCCAGTCGAACCGGTCCCACTTGTCGTCCTTCCGATCGTCCTTATTCCAGTCGGACGAGAATGGGAAGTTGGCGAAGACGTAGTCGAACCCTTCGTCGTCTTGCAGGTACGTGGGGAACGCGGGATCGGACAGCGAGTCTTCGCGCCGGATCTCTGCGTCGAGGCCGTGGAGGAACGTGTTGACCTGTGCGATTGCCGCGATGTCGGCGTTCAGTTCCTGGCCCGTTACAGTCCACGTGCTGGGTTCGCCGGCGTCGTTCTTGCGGGCGTAGGAGGCTGCATGGACGAGGAAGCCCGCGGATCCCGCGGTGGGGTCGTGGAACGACGCGCCTTTGCCGAAGCCGTACTGGCCGCCGCTGTTGCCGAGTAGGCGGACACCGAGGTCGAGGACATCCGGCGGGGTGAAGAACTGGCCGCCATCCTTGCCCTCGTCCTTGGCGAACTCGCCGACCATGTACATGTAGGCCTCGCCGAGGAAGTCTTTCTCCACCCTCTCGGTGCTCAGTTCGAACCGGTTGATGCGCTGGATAAGGTCACGGAGCCGTTGATCGGTCAGTGCATCCTCGTCGCTGTAGGTGACGCGGACGACGCCGCGGAGGCTGTCGTTCTCGCGTTCCAGGGCGTCGAACGATTCGTCGAGGTAGGGGGCGATGTTCTCGCTTTGTTCGGTGACGGCTTCCCACCGGTAGTCCTCGGGAACGGTCAGGTCGGTGATGGCCTTCCGTGCGAGTTCTTCGTCGCCGGCGAACTGTTCCTTCTTGTCTTCCAACCGGTCGGAGAAGGTGTCGTCGATGCTTTTGTAGAACACCAGGGGGAGGATGTAGTCCTTGTACCGGGTCTCGTCGACGGTGTCTCGGATCGCGTCTGCGCAGTTGTACAGTTTCTTACCGAGCTCTTCCGGCGTGACGTCGTCGTATACGTTCTGTGTCATGTGTTACTTGGTCGTCAGGTAGTCGATCATCTGTTCTTCGGGCGGTGCTCCGGGAAGGTGGTCTTCCAGTTCGTCGTGGGCTGCGCGAAGACGGGCCAGCATCGCGTACCCGCGGTCGAGCGTGACGGCGATGAGGAGTACCAGCCGGATCCCGTCAGAGTGGGCGACGTCCGAACCGTCGAAGTTCTGGCTGGTGGTGATGTGGGCGGCGAGCGTCCGGATGAGGTGGTCGACCGCGAACAGGTAGTCGCGGAGCGTCTGGATCTCGCGGAACGACAATGCGTAGACGAGTACCTCGCGCAGGATGTCGATCATCATGCGTCGCCGGCCGTCGTCGCCGTCGGTGACGAGTTGCCGGAGTTCGCCTTTCAGTTCGATCCGGAGTTCGTTCCGTGCCTCGACGAGGTCCGCGAACCCGTTGTTCGCAGAGTCTCGGATGAGGTAGCCCTCGAGATGCTCTTTGTAGATGAGCAGGAGCATCTCCTCGTTGACACGGTACTCACCGTCGTTGAGGAGGAGCTGTCCTTCGTCGACGAGCGCGC
The DNA here is from genome assembly GCF_009797925.1 of Halorhabdus sp. CUG00001. Lineage (NCBI taxonomy): Archaea > Methanobacteriati > Methanobacteriota > Halobacteria > Halobacteriales > Haloarculaceae > Halorhabdus > Halorhabdus sp. CUG00001. The sequence goes on along the minus strand of NZ_VOLB01000001.1, from coordinate 1,466,638 downwards.
TGCACGTCTTTGAGACAGTACCGCGTGTCACGCTGACCTGTTCTGTGATGTCTTTCTGGCGGGGCGGCGCCTCCCGGTCGCGTTCGAGTGTCGCGACTGCAGCGAGGATTTCCAACCGCGTTCCGCCTTCTCTCATGTCAACCGCCACATGAAGTTGTGAGAGTGCAACCCACTTAGCTTTTGGGTTTCCCAAAATTCACTTAAATTTCTAGTTTCGGTCTTTCAACACTGAGTCAGCGGGTCTCTCTCGGCCAAAGAATCAAAATTGGGCGTTACTTATTACCTATGGTTATACTGCTCCGCTTGGCGTTTGTGGTAAGTGAGGAGACGGGAAATGAAACGAACTCCAAAACACGATCAACTTCAGAAACAGGTCGAACCGATAGTAGAGATAATAGAACGGATTGGGGATCAAGGCCTTTCCCGCTACGAAATTTTCTCTGACTGGATCGATCTCATGCTCTATAGCTTGGAAGGAAATGATGAGGGCTACCTAGAGATTGTCGAGAAGTACGACAACGATCAACCGGAAGGCCAGCGTCCCATCGATCTTTACGCACAAGCTTTTGGAGAACTCAAACGAGGAATTGATGAAACGAATATGGATTTACTCGGAGTCATCTATGAAGAATTAGGGATGGATAGTAATTCGTTCGGGCAGTACTTCACGCCGCACAAGATCGGCAATGCTATGGCTTCGATGACAGTCGACATTGACGAAACCCGGGAGGGCATTATCACTATTTCTGACCCATTTTCTGGCAGCGGACGTCTCCTAATCAGCGTAGCCCTAACGATTCCATCAGATGTGGATGCAATCTTTTACGCGCAGGATAAGGATTCAGATTGCGCCAAAATGACTGCCCTAAATATGTATTTCTTTGACATGGATGGTTACGCAGTTCATGGGGACTCTCTGAAAACCGAAAAGTATCAAGTTTGGCAGATCGGAAATACGCTGCACGGTGGTATGATACGGGAATTGGGAAGGAAGGAATTTCCAGAGATGGATCATTGGGCTCTGGAGGGGAATTGAACTCCTTAGATACTCGTCTTCCCAGTATATCCTTGATTTGGCTCCAATTGGCAACTGTCCCCTCTCAGAGGGTAGCAGACGCAATTCTCTGCCGTTCGTTCACTTCTCCTCGCAAATGTATGGATAGAAAGCTGGCCTCGGCACTCATAGGGCTCGTCGTCGCCGGGTCGTGAGGCCGGCTCGGCCCGTGGGCTCGTCATCGGCCAGCCGAGGGTACACGCGGCAGGCGCAAAACGGTTGCTCACCGTCCGCTCCATTCAGGGCCGTTCGGGACCAAACACCGCTCGTGCTCGAACTCGACGGGAGCGAGGGCGGTGGACAGTTGTTCCGGTCGGCGCTGGCCTTCTCGGCGATGACCGGCACGGCAATCGAGATGACCGACGTCCGAGGCTCTCGCCCCGACCCGGGGCTTCGACCCCAGCATCTGGCTGTTCTGGACGTACTCGCGGATATTTCCAACGCGACGGTCCACGGCCGCGAGATCGGCGCGACGACGGTCACCTTCGACCCTGAAGACCCGCGAGGCGGCCGTTACAGCGCCGATATCGGCACGGCGGGGAGCATCCCGCTCCTGTTCGACGCCGTGGTGCCCTTGGCCACTGTCCTCGAGGAGCCACTCGTCCTCACCGCCACTGGCGGGACGGACGTCCAGTGGTCGCCGCCGATGGCTTACCACCGCCAGGTCAAACTCCCGGTCCTGGCAGACCACGGCGTTCACGCCGGCGTCACTGTCGACCGACCCGGTTTCTATCCGGCCGGCGGTGGTGAGGCGACACTTTGCCTCGCGCCGTCGACGCTCGAGTCGTTCGCGCTCGGTGATCCGGGGGGACTCGTCGGGGCACGGATCTACGCTACGGCGTCGATGGATCTGCAGGACGCAGACGTAGCGACGCGCCAGGCAACCGCCGCAGCCGACGCCCTCGCGGCGGCGGGCGTAGACGTCACGGCTGTGACGACCCAGCATTCGGTGACGCCATCGACGGGTTCGAGCCTGGTGATTCGACTCGACTTCGAGGCTTCGGTCGCAGGGGTTTCCGCACTCGGTGAACGCGGGAAACCGGCCGAGCACGTCGCCAGTGAGGCTGTCGATCGAGCACTCGACGTCCGGGATTCGCCCGCGGCCGTCGACGCTCATCTCGCAGACCAACTCGTCCCGTTCTTGGCGGCTGCAGGCGGCGAGATCTCGATTCCGGACGTGACGGACCACGTCGAGAGCCACTGTCGGCTACTCGCTGCCTTCGGGTTGGACATCGAACCGGTTCAGGACGTTACTGGCCTCACACTCGTCGGGTAAGTCGCTTGGATGGCCCTCTCCAGTCCATGATGCACGTCAGGCGGTTGTCTGATAGAGGGATCCATCCTCGTCGTAGCGCGCGTCGAAGATCCGTCGGAACTGCTCGTCGGTCAGTTCGACCTCGATCGCGCCAAGGTTCTCCTCGAGTTGTTCGACCGTTCGGGCCCCGACGATCGGGACGCAGGTGAACTCGGGCTGGTCGATCAACCACCGAAGGGCGACCTGTGCGGGTGTGGCTCCAACCGCTTTGGCGACTGCCCGCACCTCGTCGAGGACGTGCCAACCCCGCTCGGAGACATAAAAGTCCAGAAAGCGGTCGTCGAGCTGGGCGCGGGCGTCCTCCGGGGCGTCGAGTTCGTATGTCCCGTCGCCGGCGCGCTCGTACTTGCCCGTCAGGAACCCACCGGCAAGCGGCGAGTACGGACAGACTGCCAGGTCCTGATCGGCACAGACGTCCAGATACTCTGTGACGTCCTCGTAGTAGGCGGCGTGAAAGAGCGGCTGCGTGACGGTGACGGCTTCGTAGTTGTTGACGTCGGCTTTCCAGAGACCCTTGGTGAGTTTCCAGGCGTCGGCCGTCGAGAGGCCGACGTGGTGGACTTTGCCCTCACTGACGAGATCGTCGATCGTCCGCAGCGTCTTCTCGATTGGCGTCTCGTCGTCGAAGCGGTGTAAATACAGGATATCCAGGTAGTCCGTATCCAGGCGATCGAGCGACCCGTCGACTTCAGCCCGGACGTTCTTCGCCGAGAGGTTCTCTTGGAACCGTGACTCTTGCGACCAGTAGCACTTCGAAGCGATCACGTAGTCTTCACGGTCGCGCTCTGTGAGCCATTCGCCGATCCAGCGCTCGCTGTCGCCCCCGCCGTAGCCGTTTGCGGTGTCGATGAAGTTCCCACCCAACTCCGCGTAAGCGTCGAGCAGTTCGTGGGCTTCCTCCCGGCCCGTCTCGACGACGCCCGTCTCCTCGTGTTCCATCCCGAACCGCCACGTCCCCAGGGCGATCGGCGACACTTCGAGTCCCGTCTTGCCAAGTCGTCGGTAGTACATACGACCGAACCTCTATCCGCCGGCCCAATAACGATTGGTGGCGGTCTCGCCCGCATCTCCGCTGTCGACCCTTGACTTTCCCTTCGCTGTGCGTGAGTGGGCCGAGACGATCCCGAGAACCCAACGCGCGTCGGTGTGGCCGTCGTCAGGCGACATTCGAGGACGAAGACGGCCAAAACGACTGGGGGGCGCTGGCTGCCCAAGGTGACGGGAAAACCGCTCCGCTCGCAGTCACTCGTCGATTCGCTCGCGCGCAGCGGCCACCAGCAGCGGGAACGTGATGGTCGCGTCGGCGTACACTGAGGCGTTGCGGGCGGCCTTTTCGAGTTTCCCCCACGAGCGGGCTTCGTCGAGTGTCGCGCCCGAGAGACCACCAGTCTGGGGCGGGTCCATCGTCAGTTGGACGGCGTAATCGTAGGCGTCCGGACTGACCAACATCGTCTGGAGGACGAAGTTCTTCGGGACGCCGCCCCCGACCACCAGCGCGCCGGCCTGCTCGGCCTCGTAGGCAATGTCAGTAATCTGTGTCATATCCGCCAGCGCGTCCAGCGTAAAGTCGCTGGTCTGGTTGTACATCCAGGCTTGCAAGCCCAGTACCGAATCCTGGACGGCGGGACAGTAGATCGGGACGTCGTTCTCGTAGGCCGCGGCGGCGATACCCGGCCCTTCTTCGACGTCCTCACGCTCGTTGATCTCGCTGTTGGCTCGGCCCAGCTCCTCGGTCAGGCGCTGGATCGAGACGCTTCCTTCCGCTTCCAAGACGGGAAAGACCTCGTCCCGGAGGTGCTCCTCGAAGGTCGTAAAGTACTCCTGGGGGAGATAGACGTTGTAGATGCGATCGACACCCTCCTCGCGTAACTGCTCGTCGTGTTCGCGGGGGGTGGCGTCCTCGGCGACGACCTCGCCGTGGTGGTGCTTGCCGCCGATCGCTTCGATCGTGTCGTGGGTGAGGTTCGCGCCCGTCGTCACCAGCGCGTCGACGTGGCCGTCCCGGATCAGGTCGGCCACGATTTGGCGCATCCCGGTCGGGACCATCGCCCCCGCCAAACCGAGGAAGTTGGTCACGTCGTCGCCGAGCATCTCGCTGTAGATGTCGACGGCCTCGTACAGTGTGTTCGCGCCGACACCGCCTTCGCCGTACTCTCCGGCGAGTTCTCCGACTGTCATTCCAGCGCGTACTTCGGCGTGCCCGATCGGATCGTGACCGAACGTCTCGCGATGACTCTCGGCGTGGTCGTCTGTCATAGTCACTCCTCCACGGGCGAGGCGCTTGAAGCGTACGATCGCGGTAGCTCCGGGGCTCACGACTCGGGGTGGCTCATCGTCAACGGAGCCCAACAGCACTCCGAGCGGTACTGCTCGTACTCGGCGACGAACTGACAGTCCCGATATCGCCGGGCGACCGCCCGGCCACAGTCCCCACAGCGGAACAGCCACTCCGGCGTCGCGAAGCTTCGACAGTGCATGTCGGTCTCGATCTCCTGGGCGCGTCGGCGGAATGCCGCTCCGTGGTCGGTCGTCCCGAAGCGCTGGAACTGCTCGACGTGGAGCAACTCGTGACGGAGCGTCGATGCCCACTCCGAACGTGAGAATTCCGCGAAGGCGTCCCAGGTCAAGGCGACCGTACAGGGAAGGGGCCGGCCATCGCTGTCGGGAACATCGTCCCAGTTGATCGGCTCACCGACGGTCGCATCCGGCAGTTGTGGCCGCTTGACGGCTGCTGCCCGGCGGCGCGCCCGCGTCGAGACGGTCCACTCGACGAGATCCAACCGAACGTCGAGTAGCCACTCGCGGCGCGCCTCCCGGGCGTAGGCGCGCGACCAGTCGATCAGTTCGTCGTGACTGTCGATCGACTCGAATGCCGGCACTTCCGCCCCGTCGACGGCCATGCTCAGAGGCCGGTCGGGTGGTCGATGAACGTCGTCTCCAGGCCCCACTCTTCGGCGAGGCCGGCGAGGGCACGGACCCCGAAGGTCTCCGTGGCGTAGTGGCCCGCCAGGACGACAGTGAGTCCCAGTTCCTTCGCACGGTGGTAGACCGCCTGTTTGCCCTCGCCCGTCACCAGTGCGTCGACCCCTTTCTCGGCGGCCTCATCGATCCAGTCGGTCCCACTGCCAGTGACGATCGCCACGTCGCTGATCTCTTCGGGGCCGAAGTCGAGGGTCTGTATCGGCTGGCCACCGATATCGAGTTCGCTGGCAAGTCGCTTTTCGAGTTCCTCGACTGTCATCGCCGGCATCCGGCCGCGCTGGCCGATGTACTCCCCGCCGAGTTCGCCGAAGGGCGCGCGGTTGCTCAGGTCCAGGACATCGGCCAGCCCGGCCGCGTTACCGAGATCCTGGTGGCCGTCCAGCGGCAGATGGGCCGCATACAGCGGAAGGTCCCCCTCCAGTAGCGGGGCCAGTCGCCGGTAGGACTCGCCTGTCACGCGCTCGATTCCGTCACCCCAGAACAGCCCGTGGTGGACGACCAGCAGATCAGCCTCGACTTCGCGGGCCGCCTCGATCGTCTCGACGGCGGCGTCGACCGCGACAGCGACGTCTTCGACCTGGTTGCTCGCGGTTTCACCGCTCGCACGTTCCGAGGTCTCACTGCGTTCGACCTCGCTATTCCCTGGCCCGACCTGAAGTCCGTTCGCGCTGGCGTCGATATCGGCGTAATCAGCGACGTCGAGGCGCTCATCGAACCGCTCGGCAATTTCGCTACAGTTCATACCTGCCCGTTTTGGGGGCGGTACTGTAGTCGTTCTGGAGTCTTCTTGCAAATTAGACAATCGCCGTGTCGTTTCGGGGACCTGAAGTTGTGTCACACCGATCTGTGAGATACTCCACTGCCAGGTGTTGTATACTCGAATCGACACGAGCGACATCTCACAGCACACCCTCTCGTTGATAACGAAAATATCTCCCATCTGCCGGTACGAGGCCAGCAATCGTGACCACTCGACGCCGACCGTGGTGGATGGAAGCGTCTTCGTCGGGAGTGAGATTCGGCCCCGTCAGTCCTCAGCCCGGTAGAGCTGGTTCCCGTCGCGCTCGATGACGTCGCGCTCGATCAGTGCGTCGATGACTGCCTCCGATTCCCGACGTTCGATCTCGTAGGCACTTCTGGCGACCGTCTGGATATCGTCAGCGTCGACCGGGAACTCCCGATTCTGGAGGAGCTTGACCACGCGGTTGTACGCCGACCGCGAGAAATCCGCGTCGGCTGCTAGGGCTGTCGTCTCGTCGGTTGCCCCGTCCGTCGAGTCCTCGCGCTCGTCTGTCTCTGCCCGCCCCTCGCTCGCCCCGGTTGGATTCTCGTCTCCCGGCTGTTCCTCAGTCGTCTCGCTCGTTCGATTGGGCGCTGGGTCCGTGGTGCCCGTCCGGTCGTCGGTCGTCTCCTCCTGCTTGCCGGCCCTCGCGTCGCTGCCGTGGTTTCCGGCAGATTTGCCTTCGTCGTCTTCCGCTCCGTCGATCTCGAGGAGATCGGGGCGCTCGTGATCGAACCCGTCGAGTACCGAGTTGTCGGGTCCTGGTCGTGTGGCTTCTCTGTCTTCCTCACGTGAAAGCGTCTCCTGGGCGGTATCTGGCCCGTCAACCGCTCCGGGCGCAGTCGCTGCGTCGACGACCCGCTCGACGACTGTCGAGAGTTTCCGTCGACACTCTGGACAGAGGACGACCGTACTCTGGTCTTCGACGCCGGGACGGAGATCCCGCGGGACGACCGGATACTCTTGGAGTGGAGCCTCTACCGCGACGCCACAGAAGTAACAGGATGCCAAGCGGTCCATGTCCGGGTGGTAGGATCGGGCGGGGCAAAAACCCCGGCGGCCCACTCCCGAGCCCGTCCACTCGGTCAGTCCGCAGCGTGGGCGTAGACAAACGCCCGTAGTAGCTTCCCCGCCAGCGCGGCTGCCTGACCGTCGTCCCGATCGTTGACTTCCACCACGTCGAACCCGGTGGCGTGGGGGGCAACCTCGCGAACCAGGCGGTCCATCGTCTGTGGATTCAGTCCACCGGGTTCCATCGTCCCGGTCCCCGGGGCAAACCCTGGATCGGCGGCATCGATATCGACGCTGAGATAGACCGATTCGTCGTCGAAGCCGGGCGTCCAGTCGCGGACGTCCGCGGGCGGGACGACGGAGACGTCGGCCTGACTCGCCCGATCGTACTCGGCTTCGCTGCCCGCCCGCGCTCCGAGGATCACCGCCCGATCGGCCACGTCGAGGGCGTGACGGGTCACCGTCGAATGGCTGTCGGGATCACCGGCGTATTCTGCCCGCAGGTCGAGGTGGGCGTCGAGACAGACGAAGACGTCCGGGTCGATCGCGCGGACGCCCGCCACGCTGACGGTATGCTCGCCGCCGACGAGCAACGGCGTCAGTCCATCGGCGTGGAGATCGCGCACCTCGCCTTCGAGAAACGTCAGGTACTCTTCGGCGTCGTCGATCGCACCGATCGCCCCGACGTCGCCGTGATCGTAGACGCCGCGAGCGGAGAAGTGACTGTTCGTTTTCGGGTCGTAATCTTCGAAGGAGCGTGCGAACTGCCGGATGCGATCCGGCCCGAAACGAGCGCCCGGCTGGAAGGTTGTCGAGACATCGAGTGGCGCACCGACGACCGCATAGGCAGCCGACTCGCGGTCGGCGAGTGCGCCGGGAAAAACCATCTATACGACCTTGCGCTGCTCTTCGAGTTCGAGGTATTCGATTTCGTCGTCGGGTTCGAGATTCTCGTCTTCGGGGACGCGCATCGTGAACGTCTCGTAGGTCTCCAGATCCATCACCTGAGCGTCGTTGCCCGAGACCGAGACGACCTGGCCCTGTTTGCGCTCGATGATCGGGACCCAGACCTTCGCGTCGACCGGCTGGGAGAGGCTCCGCTTTTTGCCGTCGAAAACGCCCTTCCCGTCGATACGGGCCTTCGCACTGCCGTGTTTCCCTGGTTTGGCCGTGCTGTAAGACGTGATCTTGCAGGGCGTCTCGTCCATCATCACGTAGCTCCCTTCGTCGAGCTCTCGCACTTCGGTCTGCTGTTTTGCCATGTGGCGGGATTGTCCGGGGATGAGTATAAACGGTTTGGAACGCATCGCGTCGTCACTGGCGGTTTCCCGGCCATTTCCGGCGCCTACGTCCAGCGATCTTCCGTGGGCGATTTGGCCTCCTCGTCACTGACCGGGCCGTCTGCCCCGATCGCCGGGCTGTCGGGCTGTCCCGTTTCATCACGCTGTCGCATGTTCTGGCGCGTGAACTGGGGTTTGGCCCGAATCGACTGCCGCTGTCGGAACGACCGATAGAGACCGAACAACACGAGCAGTGTCACCAGCAGCGAGAGCAGCGTCGCCCGGACCGTCGAAAACGAGTACAGCACCGCTGTCGAGACGAACCCGCCGGTCGCAAAGAGTCCCAGCACGAGCCGCGCCGCGAGAGCGTCCAACAGGCCGTCGGAGTCCTCGAGGTCGGCCCTGACGTAGAAGTCGTCCCGATCGATCCGGTCGAGCGTCGTCTCGAGTTTCGGTGGGATCCGAACCGCCGACCGTCCTGCCTGTCCGACTTCCTCGACTCGATCGCGAACGAACTCCCTGGCACTCTCCTCTAGATAGCCCTCCTCTCGGAGGAAGTCCGTCGCTACGTCGATGAAGTCAAACTCCGGATCCAGCGTCACGCAGACGCCTTCGACGACCGTCGCGACCCGGAGGACAAGCGCCAGGTTCGATGGCAGTCGGAGCGGGAACTCATAGATCGTGTCTTCGACCTTCTGGATGATCTGCTGGACGCGGTACTGTCCGATATCCTCGCCCCGGGCGTCGGCGATCGCCAGTTCCATCACCTCGGCCATGACCTGTCGGTCCGCCTCCGGTGAGAGTGTCCCCATCGCGATGAGTGCATCGAGGATGGCGTCGATGTCCTGGTCGGCGACGGCCATGTAGAAGTCGATGATCCGGTCTTGAAGGTAGGCATCGACCCGGCCGCTCATGCCAAAGTCGTAGAACACGAGCGTCCCGTCGTCTTGGACGGCGAGATTCCCGGGATGGGGGTCAGCGTGATAGACACCATCCTCGACGATCATCTGGAAGTACGCGCGTTCGAGATTCTCGGCCAGTGCTGTCCGGTCGACGCCACGCCGATCGAGTTCCTCGACGTCGTTGATCTTCGTCCCCTCGATGTACTCCATAGTGAGGATCCGTCGCGTCGAGTGGGTCTGGACGACAGGCGGGATTCGAATTCCCTCCTCCGCAGCGAAGTTTCCCCGGATCTCGGTCAACATCTCGGCTTCGCGCTCGTAATCCATCTCCTCGCGGATCGTCGTGGCGAACTCGTCGGCCAGTGTCTCGAGGGAGAACGATCGCGCATCGTCGACGAAATACAGGATGATGGGCAACAGCCACTGGACGACCTGCAGGTCGGACTCGACGAGCTGTTCGACGCCCGGCCGACGTACCTTTACCGCGACTGGATCGTCCCCGACTTCGGCGTAATAGACCTGCCCCAGACTCGCGCCGCTGATCGCCTCAGTGTTGAACTCGCTGAATCGCTCCTCGACTGTGCCCAGCTCGTCTTCGATGACCGCCTGGGCCTTCTCCCAGTCGGCTGGGGGCACGCTATCTTGGAGTTTCGAGAACTCCTCGACGTACTCCGGCGGGAGCACGTCCGGCCGCGTCGAGAGCAACTGCCCCAGCTTGATGAACGTCGGCCCGAGTGTCAAAAGCGACTGCAGCAGTCGCTCGGCTCGATCTCGGCGTTGCTGGCTGGAGACACTCCGGCTTCGACCGAACAGAAGGAACCGCCGGCGGTCCCGGGCGTAGGTGAGCGCAAGCGGGAGGAACTGCCGGACGACGGCGACAAACCGCCAGTAGGTACGGAGGGACACCCGACAGCCACCCCTAGGCGTCCTCGACGGGAATCGACTCGCTCGTCGTCACGGTCGATTTCGGGAGTCGGAGTTCGAGGACACCCCGCTCGACGGTCGCTTGGGCATCGCCGGGGGCGACGGCCGGCGGCAAGGGGACCTCGACGTCGAGGAACAGCGATCGCTCCTCGGAGACGTACTCGAAGTCCGCGGGAATCGATTTCTCGCGACGCGCCTCGACGAGCAATCGCCCGTTCTCGACCGAGACGTCGACTGTCTCGGCAGTGCTGCCGGGCATGTCGAGTACGAGCAGGTAGGCATCTTCGGATTCGAGCAAGTCGGCGAAGACTGCCTCGGGCAAGTCCTCGATCGCCTCACGGAGCGCTGACATGGACCGTCTTTCGAGCGGTAGGGCCAAAAACACGGTGGTATCGACACTTCGAGGGACGCTTGCTGCTGTCACACGGCAACGGTCAGGCGACCAGCCCGACCGCGCCAAGCGCCAGTACGCCAAGGCCGAGAGCGACAGCCGCCAACCCGATCTTCGCGACTGCCCAGGCGACGCCGCGCTCCCGACGATCCGCGAGCAAGAATCGACGAACTCCACGGCCATCGACACGGACGTTGACCTCGCCCCCGCGAGCACCCGCGGTCGGATCGGCGTGGGCGCGGCCGTAGACGTAACAGTCCTCGCCCGGATCGAGCCGCCGCTCGACGAAGCGCTGTTCGTTGCCAATATGCAACTCGGCGACCCCGATGTCCAGGGTCTCGTCCTGTGGCGAGACGTTCGGGTTCTCGGCGACGAACTGTCGGATGCGTTCGGGTGGGGTCGTCCCTGCAGGGACTGTTACCGTGTGTTCCTCGAACTCCCGGACCGAGCCAGCCGGTTCGACCCGACAACTGGCAGTGTCATCAGCCAGCCGAAAGGGGCCACCGACCAATCCCTGGTCGAGGGTCTTCCAGTACGTCCGCGAGCCGTGCGTGCCGCCGCTGGTTCGTCGTTCCTGGACGGCCCACTCACAGACGAGGGTCTCGACCCCGGAGATCGGTGCCTGGGCGGTCCCCTCACCGGGCTCGGCCGTCCCCATCACCTCGACCGGGCCGGTCTCGTTGGGCAGTTCGAAGACGGCAAGCGGGTCGCCGCGATAGACACGCCAGGCGAAGGACAACTCTCGAAGGCCAAGCGCCACGATTGCGAGTCCGACCAGCGCCACGATCGTGCCGCCGAGGAGGGCGATCGACACCATTTCACGACGCTTCTTCTGGCTAGCAGATGAGCATTACGCTGGTGTGTCATCCCGGACAGAGCCACTCGACCCGCTCAAAGGAGTTCGTCCAGCCGCTTGACGTGCTGCTCGCCGTCGATGTCCCCCGGGCGGTCGGTCCCATCGAACCGTTCGACGTGGATCCCGTCTAGGCCGGCGTTGTGGGCGGCTCGGACGTCGTGAGGGCTATCACCGACCATGACACCAGCGTGGCCGTTGGTATCGACACCAAGATCGGCCATCGCGCGCTCGACGGGCGCGGGATCGGGTTTCCACCCGAGGTCCCCGTCACAGCAGACGACGGCGTCGAACTGTTCGCCAAGGCCCAGCGTCTCGAGGGTCGGTCCCGTCAGGTACGGCTGGGAGTGAGTGACGATCCCGGTCGGTGCGTCGATCGTCGAGAGCAGTTCTCGGGCGTCATCGTACAGGTAGGCCGCCTGTGCCCGGGCCGCTGGGTCTTCGATCTCGTGATAGGCCGGCCAGAACTGGTCGGGATCGAGTCCCCACTCCCGGAGCTGGTCGTTTCGTGATCCAGTGAGTCCATGCCAGAGGACCCGGATCTCTCGCTCGTCGAAGTCGTAGTCGAGTCGCTCGCCGACCCGATCGAACACCTGCTGGGGATAGTCGCCCTCGACGTCGACGAGCGTCCCGTCGAGATCGAACAGCCAGAAATCGTATTCGGGTGGCCGACTCATCGCCACCCAGTAGGACACTCGCCGCTATGAGCGTTCCGCACGCTATCGGTGACTGCCGTTGCACTCTCCGACCACGGCGACCGTCGTCGCCGGGTGAACCTTATTGTCACGGCGACCACCACTTCCGATATGGAAGCCGAAGCCTGGGAGTCCATCGACGTGATCCACAACACCAAGGGTGAGCCACACGTCCTCCAGCAGAAAGTGACGGTGTACACTGCAGGCGTCACCGAGGAATCGTCAGGCTATACGAAGCCAACGATGGAGCATCGGCTCGTCCCGTTGGCCGACATCACGCAGTAAGCACCGGCTCTCTTCGCGGGAACGAGCCGACGAGCCGTCGGCTACCCGGTTGATAGTGTATTAGGAGAATCGCGAGTCGCGTCGAAAGCCTTACTGGCGGACGACGTTGGTCGCGCGGGGGCCCTTCTCGGCCTGTTCGATGTCGAATTCGACTTCCTGTCCTTCTTCGAGGTCCGGGCCGCCGACGTCTTCCATGTGGAAGAATACGTCTTCGTCCGCATCCTCAGTCTCGATGAAACCGTAACCGCCAGTGTCGTTGAAGAAATCGACCGTACCAGTTGCCATTGCGAATCTACCGAGGGGAGTGGGATGTATAAGGCTTCCGAGAGATGGCGTACCACGGGGACGCGAAACACGCCCCATGAGTGTATCTATCGCCCGGCATACGGACTCTCTTCACGTATCGCTGTCTCGCAACGTTTCGTGGATGCCAATCACTAGCCCTGGCACGACGATCATGAACAGGTGCTCTTCGAGCGGAATGGCGAGCAGGTCGATCCCAGTCCGTAACTCGATGGCGAAGATGCCCACTTCGAGCGTGTACCAGTCCCAGACGTACGCCAGCGGATAGAGGACGACGATACTTCGGGCTGCACTCGCGATGGCCTCGGCTCGCCACAACAGCGCTAGGGCGAGCGCGCCAAAGACCACCTCCGTCGCGAGGTAGGTGTACGGACCGAAGACTCCGATATCGATCGGGAGCGGCCCAGCCATTGGCCGATACCACAGTGCGATCAACAGGAGCGCGAGAAACACGTACGCCCCACGGACCAGCAACATCGTCGCCAGCCGCGGGTCGGCCCGGCGCGCGATCGCCGCGACGCCGCCGAACGCGAACACTGCGAGTATCGTCCCCGTCGGGAACACGCCGGTTGCGGCCAGGCCGGCCACGCCGAGCAATCCGGCGGCCAGACACCCTTCGGCCGTTTGGCGTGCTCGCGACCGCCCGAGGACGACGGCGACCGTTCGCTTCTCGATCGACCGGTCGTAGGCGTAATCCTGGGCGTCGTCGATCACCTTGATCCCCAGTAGCACCGCGAGCAACACGCCCGCCAGGCCCAGGACAGCTGGCGTCAGCGAGCCGTGGCCGGCGACGAACGACCCCAGTAGCGCAAGCGCGATCCCGGCTGGATACCCACCGGTCGCCGTGACGGGATTCGTATCGAGTTGCGGGGCGTGGAAGTATCCCAGCGCCCACGTCGGCGCGGTCAGGGCGGCACCACCCAGCCCAGCCGTCAGGAAAACCCCGGTCAGCGCGGCCAGGAAAACCACCCCGGCCGCGACCAGCCCGACCCGACAGCCAGTGGCCGACAGCGGGTGATCGTCGTCCTCGCCGCGGACGAAGAAGTCGACGTAGCCATCCTTGAGGTGGGCGGTGTAGACGGCTGTGAAGATGGCCGTCGCGTGCAGCGCAGCGATCGTCGGCCCGAACGAGCCTGTCTCCCGGGCGGCAAGTAGCGATCCCGTCAGTGAGACGGCCACCGGGGGCAACATGAACACGGGGTGGATCTGGGACGCCAGCGCTCGGGCCGCCGGTAGCGTGCCGGACTGACGCCGGGCGATCGCCATACGTGCTTCTCGGTATCTATCCGCATAGTCGTGTCGGCACACTCAAATGTTGCTGGCGAACCGGCGATTCAACCCCGCCGTCCAAGTGACTACAGCCCCCACTTCCTCCTATGTCAGAGACGGCTGTCGTCTGGCTGCGGCGTGACCTGCGAGTGTACGACAATCCGACACTCGCCGACGCGTGTTCGGCCGATCGCGTTCTGCCGGTCTACTGTTTCGACCCACGGCGGTACGGCCCGCGGCAGTTCGGCGGCCCCGCGTCTTTCGAGTACGACGGCATCGGTGCCGGTCGGGCACAGTTCGAGCGCGAGGCAGTTGCGGACCTGCGCGAACAGCTTCGCGATGCCGGCGGGGACTTGCTCGTCCGCCACGGGCGTCCCGACGAGGTGGTGCCCGATATCGTCGAGCACGTCGACGCCGACCGCCTGCACTGCCAGACGCTTGCGCTCCCCGAAGAGCGGACGCGCGAACACCAGCTTCGAGCGGCGGTACCGGACGACCTCGCGGTAACGCGACACTGGACGCACACGCTCCATCACGTCGAGGATCTGCCCACGCCGTACGACGAGATGCCGGATACGTTCACCCCGTGGCGCAAGGCGGTCGAGAACGAGAGCCACGTCCGGGATCCGCTCGACGCGCCTGCTGTTCCACCGCTGCCGGCGGACACGCCCGAGGCCGGATCGATCCCCGGCCTCGACACCTTGGAGGTCCTCGGCGACGTGCCCGATGATGACCGAATGGCCCTGGAGTTCGCGGGCGGGGAAACCGCCGCTCAGGATCGTCTCGAGGAGTACGTCTGGGAGAGTGACTCCCTCCGGGAGTACAAACAGACCCGCAACGGGCTGGTCGGCCGGGACTATTCCTCGAAGTTCTCGGCGTGGCTGAACGTCGGGTGTCTGTCGCCCCGCAACGTCTATCAAACCGTCCAGGCCTACGAGCGCGAACGCGTCGCCAACGATTCGACGTACTGGCTCCGCTTCGAGTTGCGCTGGCGGGACTTCTTCCAGTTCCAGTTCGCCAAGTACGGCGGGCAGTTCTTCAGGCCGGGTGGGATCCGTGAGCGGACCGACATCCACTGGCGTCGCGACGAGGCTGCCTTCCAACGCTGGCAGGAAGGACGAACGGGGGTGCCGTTCGTGGACGCCGCTATGCGGGAACTCGCGGCGACAGGCTACGTCAGCAATCGCGCTCGCCAGAACGCCGCCTCCTTCCTGGTCCACGACCTGAATATCGACTGGCGGTGGGGTGGGGCCCACTACGAGCACCACCTGCTCGATTACGACCCGGCCTCGAACTACGGCAACTGGGCGTACATCGCGAAGGTCGGCAACGACAGTCGCGAAGGCGGGTTCGATGTCCTTTCCCAGGCCGAGCGGTACGATCCTGGCGCGGAGTACATCACCCAGTGGTGTCCGGCACTCGACGGGTTGATCGCCGAGTACGCCCGCGAGCCCTGGCGGATGAACGACCGCGAGCAACGCGACCGTGGCGTCGTCCTCGGCGAGGACTATCCCGAGCCGATGGTCGATCCCGACCGACTGTGAGAGTAAACTCCTCGCCTGCTAGCTGACCAAAGCAACTGACGCCCCGTTCGTCGAATACGATCAGAAACAGGCCAGATTGTTCTTCCGTCGCTACGATACCGTCCAGAACATCGCCGTCTGCTCGTCGTGGATTAGCAGCCAGTGCACGAGTTGGCGGGTACACTCGGGACACTGCTCACTATCTCGCTATCTGCTTATTGACAGAAAACCCGCTCGACTTGTACACTGGACACGTCACGAAATGGCACTCATAGACATATCCACAGTGGACTGCTGTCCGTATCGTAGTCACTTCAGGC
Organism: Halorhabdus sp. CUG00001; assembly: GCF_009797925.1. NCBI lineage: Archaea > Methanobacteriati > Methanobacteriota > Halobacteria > Halobacteriales > Haloarculaceae > Halorhabdus > Halorhabdus sp. CUG00001. The sequence continues at coordinate 1,450,750 of NZ_VOLB01000001.1, read as the reverse complement.
CCGTTGGCACCATTCGACCGCTTCCTCAGCCGAATCAAACGATTCTGTTTCGACGTCGGTCTCCGTCTTCATTTTCACAGTCGTCGACATCATTCCCTCAGCGACGTACGCGAGCCGATCTATGTTCACGTCGTCGGCCAATTTTGACCACTCCTCGTTGATGTGGTCGAGTGAATCTTGGATGGCACTTCCCAGCGACTCTGCATTTTCAATGACGATGACTGTGCCATCCATGCTGTCTTTCCCTGCTTCCTCCCGATAGTGGTCTTGTCCGTGCTCTATTTCGCCGGAGTCAAAATACGCGGCGAAGTCAGTAATTCTCCACACCCCGACACTACCGGATCGTTCGTACTCGACGTGACTGAGATCGTCTATTGACACCATGTCACATTGTACGACCGGGCAGGACATTAAAACATAACCTCGAATATTCAGTATTGAGAATTGGTCGATAGAGTGAGACTCGCTCTACGACCCACGCAAGCAGGTTCGGGACAACGATCCGGGCGGCGGGTTTATCACGCAATACGTTCCCGAATTGCGATCGTTCCCGACAGCATACCTCGACCGGCCAAAACGAGCGCCACAATCCGTCCAGCAGGAGTGTGGCGTTATCATCGGCGAGGACTATCCCGCCCCGATCGTCGACTTCGAGGCGCGCCGCGAGGCGGCTCTCGATCGGTGGGCAGCCCTTTCGGATCGTGCCCGGGAAGCGCTGTCCGATCCGGCAGTGGCCCGGCGAGCATCGCTGTCGCGCTCTCGCGATAGGCAGGGAAGCCGGACCGACGACGGTGTCCGCCCTCGGCCGGACGAGCAGGCCGGTCTCGATGACTTCGCGTGAACGGGAGGCGACCGACACCAGCAAAAGCGCTTACTGCCGGGTCTTCGAAGACCGAACCATGACCGCGACTTTCCCAGCGAACCGCAAGCATAACCTGGCGATCGAGTTCTCGCGGTACGCCGCCTTCGATGTCGGCGACGTGCTCGAAACCGACGAGGGCACAGCGGTAACTGTCGAGGATTTCGCCTTTCGGTTCGAAACCGACACGTTCGTCTACTGGTTCGAGCAACTCGATGGCTCCTATACAGAGCCCGAACTCGCCGACTGGGCGCTGATCGAGGAAGCCGACCGCGAGGAGTACGTCGACCCCGGCTTCGACGGCCAGCAGATTCCAGACCCGGACGCCGCTGGTGAGTGACCGGGCGGACGCTTTTTGCGCGTTGGGTCCCGAACAGCACGTATGACGAGCGAGCCCTGCGACGGCTGCGGTGCGGCAGTTCGGATCGCCGGCGGTATCGGTGACATGTGGAGTGTGGATCAGTCAGCGACCGGCGGGATGACGCTGGAACTGGCCGATGGGACCGAACACTTTCTGTGTCACGACTGCATCGAAACACTCCCGGACGACCGTGAGGTCCGTGCCGAAGACGTGGCCACACTTGGCGAGTGAGCGGTGTGATCGGTCCCCCGCCGTCACTGTCCGCTGTCCAGACGTGGTGACTACTATTTTGCCTCTGTAGTGCTCAATATTGCTCTCTGGTCAACGTGGGGCCGTTTCATCTGCTTTGTCGCCGACGTCAGACACTCCTCCCTGTGGGACATTTCCACACGAACAGAAGGGGTTCTGTGGCGCAACTCCAGTGTCGCCGCTTGCCCGTTTCGGCCGTCACTGGAAACGAGAGCGCTTTCGACGAGCGGTGTCTGCTCACTCGACGACAGCGACGTCCGTGATCTCGAACCGTGCACCGCCGTTTTCCCCCTCTGCCACGGTGATGTCCCAGCCGTGAGCGACGACGAGTTGCCGAACGCTCGCGAGACCGAATCCACTCCCCTCCGTGGCCGTCGAATAGCCGGCCTCGAAGATTCGCTCACGGTCTGGGGCTGGCACGCCCGGGCCATCGTCTTCGATGTACCAGCCGTCTCGAAATCGGCCGACAGTCACCGTCACGTTCGCGCCCGCGTGTTCGAGGGCGTTCTTGAACAGGTTCTCGAACAGGCGCTCCAGTGCGCGCTGGTCTGCCTGGATCGTCACGTCGTCTTCACACTGGAGAGTTGCACAACCAGGGGCCAGCGACTCCCACACTGGCTGTGCCACTTCGAGCAGACTGGTTGGGTGTACTTCGGAGACGAACTCTCCTTCCCGCATTACTTTCGAGAGGTCCCCCAGGAGAGTCTCCATGCGTTCGAGGGCGCGTTCGGCCGCCTCGAAGTGTCTCTCTTCGCCAGTTTCGGCGGCGAGTTCGAGCCGTCCCCTGGCCGTCTGCAGCGGCGTCCGGAGGTCGTGAGAGACGACGCTCCCGAAGTGCTCGAACTGTTCGAGCTGCCGCTTTAGCTGCCGTTCGCGTCGCTTGCGTTCGCTAATGTCCCGTCCGACGCCGGCGACGTAGACGTTGCCCTCTTGGTCGGCCAGGCGGCGTTTCCGGAATTCGAACGGAATCGTCTGGCCGTCTTTCCGGACGAGTTCAGCCTCGATCGTCGAGGCTCCATCGAGGAACGCCGCTTCGATATCCGCCCGGATTCTAGCCCGGTCCGTGTCAGCGAACAACTCGAGGGCGTCCATCGATAGCAGCTCTGCCCGCTCGTAGCCGGTCTTTTCGACTGCCTGCTCGGTCACACGAACGATTTCGCCGTCTTCGTTTAGGACGTAAACAACGTCTTCGAGGACGTCGAGTGCGTCTTCCAGAAACGTTCGGTCGTGTTCCCGCGAGCGCCCGGCGTCTCGCTGGTCGGAGATATCTCGCATCACTTGCAAGAACCCTTCGTGGGTGCCTTCCGCGTCGAAGACCGCGCTCGTCGTCACGTCCGCCCAGAACGTCGACCCGTCAGACCGAACGCGCCAGCCCCCATCCTCGACGGTTCCTTCTGTGCGTGCTTCGTCCAGTCTCTGTTCGGGGACGGCCGCCTCACGTTTATCCTCGGGGTACAACGCCGAGACGTGTTCACCCAGAATGGCCCGGCTATCGTAGCCAAGGAGCCCCTCGGCCCCGTCGTTCCAGCTCGTGACGAACCCTTCCGGGTCGAGGCTGACGATCGCGTATCCCTCGACGGCGTCGACGAACCGCTCGAATCGCTGGCGCTCGCGCCGTAACGTCTGCTCGCGGTGTTTCTGTTCGGTAATATCGTCGACCAGACACAGCAGCGTTCCGGCGTCGGTCATCGCCAACGCGTGGTCGACGATTACCCGGTTGCCGTCCGCACAGACGTGGACGCTCTCGCCCGACCAGGAACCCGCCGCCGGGATCGCCGGCAGGATCTCTTCGTAGACCTGTTCGACGTGCTCGTCGGGATAGAGTTTCTCCCAGTGCTCGCCTTCTAGGTCGGCCGGCTCGTAGCCGAACGTCTCGGCGTACGCGTCGTTGACGTACAAGAAAGTCCCCGCTTGGTCGATAAACGAGATACCTTCCCGGGCCGTTTCGATCGCTTTGAACGTGTGCTCGACTTCCAGTTCCGCGTAGTACTGTCTCGTCGCGTCTTCGATTCGCTTCGCCAAGACCGTGTACTGGTCAGTACCGCTCTTCTTGGGGATGTAGTCGGTGACACCAGCCGAGATCGCCTCGCTTGCGATCCCTTCGTCGCCCTTGCCGGTGAACAGAATAAAGGGGAGATCGGGCCGCTGCTCCCGGATGGCATCGAGCAACTCCAGACCGGTCGCCCCTCCCATATCGTAGTCGCTGACGACGCAATCGACGTGTTCGTTTTCGATCGTTTCGAGGGCCTGTGAGACGCTCTCGGCACGCAGCACCTCGATCGTGTCGCCCTCACGCTCGAGGTAGACCGCGACCATCTCCGCGTAGGCCTGGTCGTCGTCGACGTGGAGGACGGTGATCCGATCGGAGTCCCGAAGTAACCCGGCCCCAGCCCGCGAATCGGGCGGATCGGAGTCTGTCGTCGCCATGTTCACACTAGGGTCAGGCTCCGGAAATGCGTTTGGCCAGTCACTCACGGCTCCCGGTCGCGATGGGTTCGCGGCACCCTTTTGCTATCGCTCCTCGAAGGCCCGGCTATGCGTGCCGACGAGATGCATCCCCAGGCCCGTGCCATCGTCGATCGACAGCGACGACTCGGCCTGCCACCGATTTCCCGGTACGATCGACGACTGATCCGGGCGCTCGAACGCATCGGGACGTGGATTGGGGGCCGAGGCTCGCCCGCTGTCGGAGCGACGACCGACGGGACTATTCCCGGTCCCGACGACGACATTCCGGTTCGTGTCTACCAACCGGACCAACCGGGACCGTATCCGACACTCGTGTACTTCCACGGTGGGGGCTTCGTCTTTGGCAGTATCGCGACCCACGATACGGTCTGCCGGCGGCTCGCCAGAGAGACTGGCGCGGTCGTCGTCTCCGTCGCGTACCGACTCGCGCCCGAGCACCCGTTCCCAGCGGCCGTCGAAGATGCCTTCGCCGCCACTCGCTGGGCGGCGACCAATCCGGACCGTCTCGACTCGGACGGCCATCTGGCCGTAGCTGGCGACAGCGCGGGTGGGACACTGGCCGCCGTGAGTGCCCTGTTGGCCCGGGACCGTGACGGCCCGGCGATCGACTACCAGATCCTGCTGTACCCCGGAATCGGTATCCGGGACGACCAGCACTCGGTGGCCCAAAACGACGGGATCGCCCTCGCTGCCGAGGATCTCGAGTGGTTCCAGGAGTGCTACTACGAGAGCGAACTCGACAGCCACAACCCCTACGCCGATCCGATCCATGCCCGTGATCTGGCCGGCGTCGCGCCGGCGACGGTCGTCACTGCCGGGTTCGATCCGCTCCGGGACGGCGGCCTCGCGTACGCACAGCGACTCGAGTCCGATGGCGTTGCCGTCACCCACCGCCACGAAGACGACATGATCCATGGCTTCCTGACTGCAGACATCGATCGCGCGGAAACGATCGTCTGCGACGTGGCGACCGATATGCACGCCGCGATCGGGATGCGGTGACCCGATTTGAGTGCCAGGCAGTGGGAAACACGGATCGGTGGTACCGTTATCGTTTCCGCACCCGCGGTGACCGAACAGTTTTCCGAATGCTGGCCCCACTCCACATATGCTCCGGCTGGCGGTCTCGACGCAAGCGGAGACCTACGAGCGACTGTCTGATCCTCTCGCCGACCGCGGGATCGAAGTCGTCCCGATTCGAACCGACGAGCGGACCGTCCCACTCGGAACTGATCCATTCCCTGCTGTCGACGTGGGCTATGTTTTCCCGCCACGACTGATGGAAGGTGACGTTGCGTCACTCGCCCTCGATGTGCCGTGGATCAACGACCGCGCGTGTGTGCTACGCTCGCGCAACAAAGCAGGGGCCCTCCAGCGCCTCGAAGCTGACGGCCTCCCGATTCCAAAGACGACGCTCGTCTCCAATCCCGTCGATCGCGAGACACTCCAGTCCGTCTTCGAACAGTTCGACCCACCTGTGGTGGTCAAACCCAATTCGACGACCCGCGGGAACGGGGTCACACTGGCCCACGATATAGATTCCTTCCTGGGCATTTGTGATTATCTCGACCTCGTCCACGACTACCGGGCAACTGGTGACCGGTCGTTTCTCGTCCAAGAATTCCTCCCGGACGCAACTGACTATCGTGTGATGGTCCTCGATGGTGAGTACGTCGGCGCCGTCGAACGCCGCCTGGCCGAAAACGATGTCGGGGGCCACTGGAAACACAACGTCCACCGCGGCGCAACCGCCCAGCCTGTCGATCTTGCCGAGCACCACCGTCGTCTCGCCGAACGGGCCGCCTCCGCGATGGACGTCCCCATCGTCGGTATCGACTTGCTCGTGACCGCCGACGGCGCCGTCGTTACCGAGACGAACGCACGGCCAACGATCGACGACGCCGAGAAATACATCGCCGGTTTCTGGGATCACGTCGCTGATCTCGTGCGCCGAACCGCGAAATGACCCTCTGGTTGTAAACGCGATTGCCGCTACTGTTATCCTCGTTCTCCCCGTTCAAATTCCTTCGTAGGAAGCATACTACTTCTGTCGTATATCTGCCCCGGCCAGTATCAACCGATAGACTGCGAGTTCCTCTCCTGTGCAACTGTTGTCCAGCAGTATAGACAGGTATCGTTCAGTCACAAAAACATTATTATAGACCGTGTAAAATTAGTTGATGCTATGTCAGCGGTAGAATTGCATCAGTGCCCGGAGTGTGGGAGCGACGAGAAACAGAAAGTGGGCCAGGATTCGGTCCCGGGAGGAACCGATTGGCGTCACTACGCGTGTCTGTCCTGTGGCTACGAGTGGCGCGTTTGAGATCCTGCTGTCCCAACTTTGAGGTCCTGGGGAAAGATCGAACAGTGTCAGGAGAGGTCGATTGCCGCCGAGTCCTCGCCCGTCTCGAAGGTCACTTCTAGGATACCGTTGTTGTAACTCGCTTCGGCCGTGTGTTCGTCGACGCGGGTCGGGAGCTGCACCCGCTCGTGGTATTCCCGTTGATCGCCGGCCGCATCGATCGTGAGTCGTTCACCATCGCACTTGAGATCGATCGCGTCCTTCGAGACGCCCGGCAAGTCGGCGACGACACGTAGTCGTTCGTCCTCTTCGTAGACATCCAGATGAACGTTGTTCGTCGTCGCTGACTCGCCCTCGCGGCGTTCGACGTGCATGTCGAATTCACCACTGGTCATGTCGTTCATCATCCGCTCAAGCTCACGAAAGAAGTCGTTGAACGGGTCGTCGCGGTCGTCTCTTCGCATGCTCGCTAGTAGGGTCGAACGCATCAAAAGCCTTCTGAACGGCGAAATTCCCCCACCCGTTGTCTCCCTCGAATTCGATTGCACGTATGTCTGTCCGTGCGTGAATATAGTGATATATACCGCCTTCACGAGTATCGATCGTGAGATACTCGCCTTTCACTTCGCCATATCGAAAAACATTTACTCAATGTTGCCGCTACCTTCATACGGAGCTATACTACTATGAGTGCAAGCGATCCGGTCCGCATCGGGATCAACGGCTACGGTCGAATCGGCCGCTGTACCCTCCGTGCTGCCCTCGAGAACGACGACGTCCAGATCGTCGGTATCAACGACGTGATGGACTTCGAGAAGATGGAATATCTCACGAAGTACGACAGTGCCCTTGGCAACCTGCCGTACGACGTCGAACGAGACGGTGACACGCTCACTGTCGACGGCAACGACATCGACTTGCTGAACATCCAGAGCCCCGAGGAACTGCCGTGGGACTCCCTGGACGTGGATGTCGCCATCGAGTCGACGGGCATTTTCCGCACCAAAGACGAGGCGAGCGCACACCTCGACGCCGGTGCCGAGAAGGCCCTGATCTCCGCGCCGCCGAAAGGCGACAAGCCCGTCCCGCAGTTCGTCTACGGCGTCAACGACGACGAATACGACGGTGAGGACGTCGTTTCGGCTGCTTCCTGTACCACCAACAGTGTCTCGCCGCCGATGTACGTCCTGCTCGAGGAGTTCGGCGTCGACGCTGCCGAGATGACGACGATCCACGCCTACACTGGCAGTCAGGCAATCGTCGACGGTCCCAAATCGAAGACCCGTCGTGGTCGGGCGGCCGCCGAGAACATCGTCCCGACGACGACCGGCGCCTCGACCGCGACGCCGAACATCCTGCCCGAACTGCAGGGCAAGTTCGAGGCCATGGCGATCCGCGTCCCGGTCCCGACCGGCTCGATCACCGAGATCGTCGTCGACCTGCCCGGCAACCCGGACGTCGAAGAAATCAACGCCGCCTTCGAGAAATACGCCAACGGCGAACTCGAAGGCTCGATGGGCGTCACCGACGACCCGATCGTCTCCCGTGACATCGTCGGCTGGGAGTACGGCTCCTGTGTCGACTTGCAGAAGACCTCGACCGTCCAGGGTGGCAAGCTCGCGAAGATCTTCGCCTGGTACGACAACGAGATGGGCTACACCGCCCAGATGATGCGGCTGGCCGAAGACATCGTCTAATCGGTCCGATCCCCTTCCGTAGTGTACAGGGACGCAATTTCTTTCAGAACACGAAACCCACCAATCATGGCTGCATTCAACACGCTCGATGACCTCGCAGATGGACAGCGCGTCCTGGTCCGCGTCGACCTCAACTCGCCGGTCGAGGACGGCGTCGTCCAGGACAACCACCGCTTTGATCGCTATGCGGAGACGGTCCGCGAACTCGCCGATCGGGACAACAAAGTCGTCCTGATGGCCCACCAGGGCCGGCCCGGCCGCGACGACTTCGTTTCGCTGGACCAGCACGCCGAAATTCTCGAAGAATACGTCGGTAAGCCGATCACCTTCATCGAGGATACCGTCGGCGACGACGCTATCGACGCCATCGAGGCGCTCGAAGCCGGAGAGATCCTGCTGCTCGAGAACACCCGGATGGTCGACGACGAACTGCCCGAGAAGGCCCCCGAGGAACACGCCGACAGCGACTTCGTGAAGACGCTCTCGCCGTACTTCGACGCCTTCGTCAACGACGCCTACTCGGCGGCCCACCGCGCCCACGCCTCGACGGTCGGGTTCGCACTGGCACTGCCGGCCTACGCGGGCCGCGTCATGGAAGCCGAGTACGAGTACAACACGGGCGTCGCCGAGCGCGCCCGCGAGACCGAGGGCCAGGTCACGATGGTCCTGGGTGGCAACAAGTCCGAAGACGTCATCAGCGTCGTCAACAATCTGGGCGACGCCATCGACACGTTCCTCATCGGCGGCCTGCCGGGCGAACTGTTCCTCCGCGCGGAGGGCAAGTCTGTCGGCTACGACGTCGGTGGGATGGACCTGCTTGACGACCAGTGGGACGAGACCAAAGACACGCTCGAAGACCTCGTTGCCAACCGTCGTGAGGAGTTCGAACTCCCCGTCGACTTCGCCTACGAGGACGCTGAGGGCGAACGCGCAGAGATCGCGCTGGCGGACATCGAGGAGAAAGAGACCGGCTACCTCGACATCGGCCACGACACCATCGAGGAGTACGTGCCAATCATCGAGGACAGCGAGGCCGTCTTCGTGAAGGGCGCGGTCGGCGTCTTCGAAGACGAGCGTTTCGCCGATGGGACGGTCGAACTCATCGATGCGATCGGTCGGACAGAGTGCTTCTCGGTCGTCGGTGGCGGTGACACCGCCCGGACGCTGTCGATGTACGGACTCGACGAGGACGACTACGATCACATCTCCATCGCCGGCGGCGCGTACCTCAACGCCCTCACCGGCCAGGAACTCGAAGCTGCCGAAGTGCTGATCGAGCAGGCCGACTGACGCTCGCCGATCTTCACGGCCCGGCCACTTCGCGTGGCTTTTTGACACTTTTCGGTAGTCATCCAGTTTTGTCTTAGATCTAACTTTTTGGTCCCGAAGATGTCCAACGACCACCGACAGAGATGTCGCTGCAGGGATCTCGCTTCGAGGCTTGGCTCTACACAAATTGTGCGTCGATCGTCGCGCCTCCGGTTTCAGGGCGTTTCGATCATTTCTCGTTGCGCGTACAGTCACAGCCGCCCTGTTCGAGGAAGGTGTCGACGTCGTACTGTGTCCCACACTCTTGGCACAACACCTGGACGCTGGCGAACACCTCGAAGTCGTCGACGTCGATGCGGTCGGTTTCGCCCAGGTTCTCGATCCGGGTTTCAGTGATCGCTTCTAGTCGTGTTTGTAGACGTTGGATCGACTCCTGGTCTTTTTCGATCTTCTCTTCGGCTGCTGGCTGCTCGTATTCGGCACCACGCCACTCTTTGAGGTACGAGCGGATCGCTTGGTAGGTAACGAAGTCTCGGTCGAGTTGCTCGAGATCGACACCGTTTCGCTGGAGCCGTTCACGGGTATCGGTTCGGACGCCTGCGCTGACGTCCGTGTCAGTGAGGTTCCGATAGATCGCGTCGACATCGTTTTCGAGCGTACTCATGCCCGCCTCAACCAGTGTCTGTGCCAGCAGTCGCTTGTTGAATAGCTCCGCAAGGTCCCGCAGGCTCAACCGTCGGTCTCCATCGGCCGTCCAGCGCGATTCGAGTTCCGCCCCGAGGTCGCCCAGATCGTAACGGTCGATCAACCGTGCTACCTTGCTCGACGGCTTGTCTGTCTGCTCGTTGGCCATGGATCTATTTTCGTTTATCGAGCGCGAAACGCGACGGCTCGGGCATCATATTGAGGTCAATCGCCGGTAGTCGTCGTCGACAGCCTGAGCGTCTTCGGGCAGTAGCGCCACGACCAGATACTCCGCATACTCCGCGAAGTAGTCGATCAGTCTGGCGATCCGCTCTGCGTCGATCGCCTCCAGTGAGTCCAGCAACATGAAGGGGACGTCTTCGTGGAGGTCGTGGACGAGGTAGCCAGCGAGAGCGAAGACCAGGCCCGTAACCTTCCGCTCACTCTCACTGAGGTGGTCGATCGTATCGTCGTACGCCACGTCGTTGTCCGTCGTGCGGACGACGTGGAGTTCGAACACCGTCCGATCGACTGTTTCTCGACCTTGCCGGACTGACTCTGTCGTCCGGTCGATCCAGATCCGATCGAGGTTTTCGTACTCCAAGATATCGAGGATCGCGTCCATGTGGTCGTTGAACGCCTCGACGGCTTCTTTCTCGATCTGTTCGATCCGCGTCCGAGCGTCCGTGAGTTGCTCTCCTAGCCGTTCGCGTCGCTCCCGTAACTCTTCGCCTTCCTCGATCATCGACTCGATTTCGGCGATCTCGTCGGTCACGTCTTCGAGCGTCGATTCGAGGCGATCGATATCGAATTCGAGCTGGTTGGCTTCTCGGTGCAGTGTGAGAATCTCCTCGAAATCGGCATCCTCGAACTCGTCGACCGTCGTTTCGAGGCGCTCGATCTCTTCGGTAAGTTCCTCACGACTGTCTTTCAGTGTGGAGATACGCTCTTGCCGCCGTTCGATTTCCGTCTCGATCTCTTCGAGTTCGCGCTCGATCTCGTCGCGTCGCTGTCGGGTACGTTCGATCTCTCGGCGCCGGGTTTCGTACTCGTCGAGCTCGTCGTTGACGTCGTTGAGCGTCTGGACCTTTTGTTCCCGAAGATCTTCGAGGGATGTGACTGTCTCTTCGATCTGGTCGCGCTGAACGCGTGACCCACACGTCCAGCAAACGACTTCTTCGTCGGCATCCTCGAGCAGTTGATCCGTGACGTTCCCGTTCTGTGCTCTTGTGTCGTCTTCGACGTCACCCAGCAACTCGTAGTCTCCTTCTTCGAGTCGCTCCTGGTTGTAGCTGATGAGGCTCTGGAGGTCGCTTATCTCGCCGTTTAGGGATTGGCGGCGGTTCCGGAGTGTCTCGATTTTCTCGGCCAACACAGTGTCATCGCTCTCTGGTGCCGGGAGCTCCGACAGCTCCGTCTCCCGTTCCGACCGCTCGCTCCGCAGCGACGAGATACTCTCCTGTTGGGTTTCGATATCTCGACGAACGGTTTCCAGTTCGGAGCGGACCGACCGCAGTTCTTCCAGTGCATCCTCGAACTCCGCTTTGACTCGTTGACTCTCCTCGATATCGTTTGAACTCTCGTCGATCGTCTCCTCGAGTTCGGCCAGCTCTTCGCGCTTGCTCTCGATCTCCGCCTCGATTGTATCCCGTCGTTCTTCGAGCTCCGGGAGATCGCGTTTGCGCGACTCGATGGTGGCCAGCTTGTCGTTGATCGACCCCTTCTCCTCGCGCAGGCGCTCGATCTCCTCTTTGATCTCTTCGACGTCGATCGGTCGCATAATGAGCTCGTGGAGATCTGCCCCGCGCGAGACGGCCAGTCGTGCCTCGTTTGCTTCGTGCAGAAAGGCGAACAACTCTGCGACCGTCGGGTCATCCAGATACCCATCCCCGTCGTACTGTACCGCCTCGCCAGCCGTCTCGAGGGTCCGCTCGTAGTCTTCTCCCCCCAGCGTCATCTCGACGCGGCCCTGATCAACATCCGCTTTCAGCGAGGCCTGATCGGACCCCATCCCAGCCATGATCGCCTGTAGAAACGACGTCCTGTTGGTAGCGTTTTCCCCCACCAGAACGGTAACTCCCGGTTCAACGTCGACGTTGGTCGACGTGATCCCGCCGATGTTTTCGACGGTGAACGACGCGACCCCGGGCTGTTGATCTCGTAGACTCACAGGCGGGAGTGGTCGCTATGTCCATTTAAACATATTGTTCGTTCACAAATATTCTTCGAACTCAAAATTATATTATTTACTATTCTATACAAAAATATCTCTCCCGGGGTAGCTGTCGTCCAGCACCCGCTCAGATCCCTCTTCGAATGTTCAATATGGGCGAAAGATCTTCTCTTTTGTTTTCTGCTCGATTACTAGTGTCTCACTCACTCCGCCCGCGGCAGTCGTTATCGGGCGGACAACGGAATCGGTCGACGGATTCGAACTCCGGCGAGGCCGAAAACACTAATCGTTCGCCCCCGTACCGATTGCCATGAGCGACGACGATTTTCGCCGACCAGCTGAAACGGCAATCCAGCAGTGTCTCGGCCTCGAGGCCGAAGAATCCTGCCTGATCGTTACCGACGACCGACGTCGGCCGATCGCCGAGGCGCTGTACGCGGCTGCCAGCGAGACGACAGACGACGCGATGATCCTCCAGTATCCACCCGGCGAGCAGCACGGAGCCGAGCCCCCAACAACGGTGGCAACCGCGATGGCGAGTGCCGATGTCGTCCTCGCGCCCACGACCAAGAGCCTGAGTCACACGCGCGCTCGAACTGAAGCCAACGATGCCGGTGCCCGGGTGGCAACACTGCCGGGGATCACTGACGACGTGTTCACGACCGGCCTGAACGTCGACTACGCCGAGATTCAGGACCACAGCGAAGCCATGCACGAGCGGGTCGCTGACGCCGATGAGATTCGGGTCACCTCCGAGCAAGGGACCGATATCCGGCTCCAGCCTGGTGATCGCGAGTGGCAACTCGATACGGGCATCGTTCACGACGCCGGGGAGATGTCGAATTTGCCCGCTGGTGAGGTGTTTATCAGTCCGGCGACTGCGACGGGAACGATCGTCGTGACCGGGACGATGGCACCACACGGCCGACTCAGCGACGAGCAGGCGGTTCGCATCGCGGTCGAAGACGGCTCCGTCACCGAGATCGACGACGAGACGATCCGCGGCCAGGTCGAGGAAGCCGCCGCGGAAGTCGGCGACGACGCTTACAACCTCGCGGAGTTCGGGATCGGGACGAACGTCGGCGTCCGCCAGCTCGTCGGGTCGGTACTGCTCGACGAGAAAGCCGGCGGGACGGTCCACTTTGCTATCGGCGACGACGCGGGCTTCGGTGGTGACACTTCGGCACCGATCCACCTCGATGGCATCCTCCAGGATCCGACCGTCGCTGTCGACGGCGAGGAAATCACACTTCCGACGCCCTGAACGACCACGTTGGACGCCTGTCGGTCGCGTCGCTCCGACGGCGCTCTTTTACGTTCGGGTCGAGTACGCTCGGCCATGACCGACTCGACACAGCGGGTAGGGCTGCCTTGTCCGGCCTGTTCGCCCGACTTGGAGACTGTTCACGATGTTCTCAACCACGGCGGGCAGGCGACGGTTCGATGTACCGAGTGTGACCACGTTCACAAGACCTCTCTCCCCGAGGCACGGACTGTCGAACGGGATGTCGTCGTCTCACAGGACGGTGAATCGTTCACGGCGACGGCCGAACCGCCCGCCGATGAAACCTTGGCCGTCGGCGAAGAGTTCGTCTTAGAGACCGCGGACGCGATCATGACGGTCCGGATCACCAGTCTCGAACTCGACGAGGAGGGCCGAGTCGAGGAGGCACCTGTCGAGGACGTCCAGACGATCTGGACGCGCGCGGTGGGCAACGTCAGCGTCAACGCGACGGTCCACCCCAAGTCGGGAGCCCGTGACGAGACGCGAAGTGAGACGCTGCACGTCCCTGGCGACTACGAGTTCGTCGTCGGCGAAACTGACGAACTGGGTGAGTTCACCTATACGATCGAGGGCATTCACCTCCGGGACGACGCCCGCGGCTACGAGTACGAGAAACTCGACCACGACCGGGATAGTGCCCCCGCCAAGGACGTCAATCGACTTTACCTCCGAGACGAGACCAGCGACGCCTGGTCGGCGTGGTAGGGATGGCCCGCTGGTGGGGTTCGGACCGCGATCGTGCTGCGACAGACGGAGGAGACGACAACTGGCGACAGCGACGCACTGCCCTGATCGAGGACCTCAGAGAGCGCGACCGGGTGAGCGATCGAGCCCTGGACGCGCTTGCGGCCGTGCCGCGACACGCATTCGTCCCCCAGTCTAGCCGTCGAGGGGCCTACGCCGACCGTCCGCTGTCGATCGGCGAGGGCCAGACCATCAGCGCCCCGCACATGGTCGCGATCATGGTCGATCGCCTCGACCTCGAACCCGGCCAGGAGGTCGTAGAGATCGGCACGGGGTGTGGCTATCACGCTGCCGTCACCGCCGAAGTCGTCGGGGCCGAGCACGTCTACAGTGTCGAATATCACGCCTCGCTTGCGACACAGGCCCGCGAGCGGTTAGCCGACCTGGGCTACGGCGACGTGTCAGTCCGTGTCGGCGATGGCCACGAGGGCTGGCCGGCACACGCCCCCTACGACCGGGCGTATCTCACCTGTGCAGCGACGGATATCCCGCCTGCCGTCCTCGATCAACTCCGGCCCGATGGCGTCTTTCTCGGGCCGATCGGCACGCGTTCACAGCGACTGGTCCGGGTCAGCAAGCATCCGGACGGCTCGACGGAGCGTGAGGACTTCGGTGGGGTCCGATTCGTCCAGATGCAGGGTAGCGACGAGTCGCCGTGATCGCCAGCCAGAGACCACCCGGGAACGCGATGTTCATTAGGGTGGACTCGTAATCTCGCTCAATGGATCCTGCGGTATTGCGTGAGGACATGATCGACGGGCTCCGCCACGAGAGCCGCGCTGTCCTCGATAGCGAAGCCGTCGCGACGGCGATGAATGCCGTGCCGCGACACGCCTTCTTCGACGACGAGCGGGCGGCCTACGCCGATCGGGAGACCGAACGCCTGGGGACGCGCGTCCTCGCGCCTTCGACGGTCGCCCGGTTGTTCGAGGCGTTAGCTGTCGAGCCAGACGACTCGGTGTTGATCGTCGGCGCGGGCGTCGGCTACACCTCGGCGGTTGCGGCTGCGATCGTCGGTCCCCGGAACGTCCAGGCTGTCGATATCACCCGCCAGGTCGTCTACGAGGCCCGACAGAACCTATCGACGGCGGGCTATGACTCGGTGTTCGTCGACTGCCGGGACGGGGCGGCTGGGCTCCCCGAGTACGCGCCCTACGACCGCATTCTCCTCGAAGCGGCGGCCGTCGAGCCTCCACAGGCACTCCGCGAGCAACTCACCCCCAGTGGGCAACTCGTGATGCCACTCGGCGCCCACGAGCAGACCCTGGCCGTCTTCGAAGGCGACGAGGTCGTCGCCGAGTGCGGACCAGTTGCCTTCCGGCCGATGCTCGTCGAGGGCGAACAGGTCGGTGCCATCGAGCGCAACCGGATGCACCGGGAAGATGACGAACGCGCCCGCCAGGCAGCCCAGTCACGGACCGGCTGGGAGCAAGACTGGATCGACTGGGACGGGTCGTGAGTCCGTCGGCTGCGCCCGGGGCGGCTCTGTCGGGAGCCGCCGACCGCCCTCGATGGATGTGGCTTTTTGTGGTGGCTGGGCGAACGATGGACCAATGGTACGATCTATCGTCGACTGCCGATGTCACGTGGGCGTCGAGACTGGCCATCGAGCAACCACAGCTGCGATCGTCGGGGGGGCGTGACTGATGGACGACGAGCGACCGACGGCTGATCACGACGTCGACCTGGACCAACCCACGTCGCTGGATTTCGAGGCGCTCCTGGCGGATGGCCTCGACGGATTGCTGTCCCGGACTGGCGCCCAACTTGTCGTTCTCATCTCCGCTATCGGCATCGTGAGTACCGTTTTCTGGCAGTCGCTTCAACTGACCGTCAGCGAGGCAATGATCACGTACTTGCAGGAGAACTTCGACGCCACTGATTCACAGGTGCAGACGGCGCTGACCGAACTCGAAGGCACGGTCGACGCGTTGGGACTGACGATCGACATCTCAGTCCCCACGATCGTCGCCGGCATTATCCTGCTTGCGCTGCTGGGCGAAGCAATCAATATCGTTGCTATCCGGGCCTTTGCCGACGGTGCACTCGATGGGATCCCACGCGATCTCGTCACCCGCCGGCTGGGCGTTGCGACGCTTTATGGCTTCCTCGGTGGGATCGTCCTGCTCGTCGCAATCGGGCTGGGGCTCCTGTTGTTGGTCATCCCCGCGATCTTCGTCTACGTCGGGACGCTGTTTTTCCGCCAGGAGATCGCCGTCGCGGATAAAGGGCCGGCTAGGGCCATCTCGGGAACGTGGGCACTCACGAAGGGCAATCGCTGGCTGTTGTTCGGGGTCGCTGTCGTGCTGTTCCTCGTTGGGTTCGTTGTCCCGCTCTTCCCGGGTGCGATTTCCGGCACGTTTGGGACCGTCGCCAGTGTGTTCGTCTCGAGTATCGTTGGCGTCTTCTCGATTGCCACCATTACGGAAGCGTACGTCAGACTTCGCAGACAGCACACCGAGTCGATGTGAGCATTTGTCGATCGGTGTGTCCTTCGTTGCTACGCGCCTGGGTGACTGATCGGTTCCTCACCGCATCGAAACCCACGAGTGTCCCGGCTCGAAATCGCCACTGATGGAACTGAGCCAGCCCCACCCCCTCAAGCGGGTTGAACCGCTGGTGTTGATCGCCATCGGCGGGTTCGCCGGGGCGATCTTGCGGTACGCACTCTCCGCTGGATTGCCCACTCCCGTCGTCGGGACGCTCGTGGCCAACGCGCTCGGAAGCTTCGGACTGGGGATCGTCCTCTACGAGAAGCGACTCGCCGACCTGCTGTCGACCGAGACCCGGCTGTTGGTCGGGACCGGCTTTCTCTCCTCGTTTACCACCTACAGCACGTTTGCCGTCCAGACGGCCGGCCTGTCGCCAACCTGGGCCGTCGGGAATATTCTCGCCAACTATGCGCTCGGGATCGCGGGCGTTCTCGCCGGCCGGGCCGTTTCCAGGGGGTTGGTCGCGTGAACCCTGCCGTGTTGGTCGGCCTCGGTGGGATCGTGGGCGCACTCACACGCCATGCCGTCGGTCAGTGGATCGAGCGCGAGGGTGGGGACACCTTCGCGGTCAACGTCCTCGGAAGCTTCCTGCTCGGGGCGATCGTCGCTGCGCCAGTCGGTGAGCCAGCCGCACTTGCGCTAGGAACGGGTTTCTGTGGCGCGTTCACGACGTTCTCGACGTTCGCCTTCGAGACCGTCCGTCTCTACGAGGACGGGCGTCGCCGCCGCGCGATCGCTACCGCGGCCGGCCACCTGGGCGGGGCGTTGATCGCCGTGGGCGTCGGGACGCTGGCCGTCAGTGTCCTCGTCGGCTAGCGGTCACCGTCGGCGGCTCTCTCCCCTGTCGGCCGCGGGGTTCACGTGCCTCCCGACCGTCCGTTTTCGTATGGATCCAGCGGACCTTCGCGCGACCATGCCCGTCACGAGCGAGGTGGCCTATCTCAACACCGGCGCGAGCAGTCCCGCCCCGCGACCGGTCGTCGAGGCGATGACGGATTGGATCGAGTATCACAATTTCGAGGCTCCCGCCGAGGCGGGGATCTATCCTCACGCCTGGGACACCTACGAGGCCGTCCGCGAGACGATCGCCGGGTTTCTGGGCACCACTCCTGAATCGATCGGACTCACCGGGAGCACCGCGGAGGGCATCTCGGTGATCGCGTCGTCGATCGATTTCGAGCCTGGTGACGTACTCGTCCGGACCGACCTCGAACACCCGGCCGGCATCCTCCCGTTCGACCGCATGGCCGACCTCCACGGTCTCGAGGTACGGACCCTCGAAACCACCAATGGCCGACTCGATCTCGACGACCTTCGTGATGTCGTGGCAGACGCACGCTTGCTCGCGATGAGTTCGATCTCCTGGAGTCACGGCACCCGGCTTCCCGTCGAGGAGGTGGTCGAAATCGCTCACGAGGCTGGAGCGCAGGTCCTGATCGATGCCGTCCAGTCGCCCGGCCAACGTCCCGTCGACCTCGAATCCTGGGGCGCGGACTTCGTTGCCGGGTCGGGCCACAAGTGGCTGCTTGGTCCCTGGGGTGCGGGCTTCCTCTATGTCGCCCCCGACACGATCGATTCGCTCACTCCCCGACGGATCGGGTATCGCGGCGTCGAGGATCCAACCGGCTCACCCTACGAGTACAAGGCGGGTACCGCCCGGTTCGAACTCGGGACGACCTCGCCCGCCCCCCACGTTGGCCTGGCGACGGCGATCGACCTGCTGGAGTCGGTCGGCATGCAATCCGTCCAGGCCAGGATCGAGCGACTGACCGACCGCCTGAAGGCGGGGCTCGGTGATCGTCTCATCAGTCCACGCGACTACGAGTCGGGATTGGTCACATTTCAGGCAGAGGCCCCGGAAGCCACCGTCGAGGCACTAGCTGAGGCAGGTGTGGTTGTCCGGCCGTTGCCGTTCCCTCCCGGTGCGGTCCGTGCCTCTGTTCATGCCTTTAACACTGTAGACGATATCGATCGGTTGCTCGAAGCCCTCTAGGGGCCGGTGACCGCTATCACTCGTTGCCGACTGGCCGCCGCCGCAGTTCGTCGATCTGGCTCCGCAGGCGGTCGAGTTCTGATTCCAGTGCCTCCCGGCGATCGATGAGGTTGCTCAACTCTTCGGTGTTGACCGAGAAGTCGTCGCCCATCGCGGCCTCTAGGGCGTCGGTCGTCGAGCGGACGAACTGTGTGCCGACTTCGAGCACTTCCTCCGGTGATTCACACCCTTCATAGAGGGCAACGTCGCCCGACTTGACGGTGTAGCGGATCAATGGCAGCGCTTCTTCGGCGTGATAGCTCGTCGTCGTCTCCAGGCCGGTGACGGGGTTCCGTCGGTCCCGTGCCTGCTCGTTGCGGACGATGCTGAACGCCTCCGCTAAGGACGGATAGGTCTCGGCCAGGTCCCGTAATCGGTCGGCCGCGGTCACGTCAAGCTGTGCTTCGACGTCGCCGAAGAACTGTGCTGATCCGGTCAGGCTCAGCGCCACCGTGAAGAAGACGCCGCGGTTCTGTTCGGCGAGTCGTCTGATACGTTCTCGGACGGCCTCGTGTTCTCCCTCTAGGGCCTGTCGTTCGAGATCGTCGAGTAGTGTCCGGATCCCCGATTCGCGTTCGAGATATTCCTCGACGAGCATCCCCGGCAACTCCCCTGCATCGTCCGGTTGGTCCATAGCTTCCCTTTGGCCGCCGTCACTAAACCCTTCTCGCCGGCAGCGTCTCGGGCGCATCGTTCGCTCGGGACACACCGAGCCCGCAACATGGCTACTCGCTTGCGGTGCCGCGCTGCTCGATCGGTGACCAGCCCCACAGCGGTAGCCCATTGTGCCGAAAGACAGTAGGTCGGATGGGGACAACGTCGCCGTATGCGTGAGTGTCCGTATTGCGGGGCCGACGCCGAGGCGGGGGCGCGGTACTGTGATCGGTGTGGGGAGCGACTCGTGTTCGAGGGCGACGACCGGGACGGCTTTCTCGGCCGGACGTCGGTCCAGTACCTCCAGGGTGTGCGCCACGGGGCGCGACCACTCGATCCGTCGACCGGCTATCACGAGAACCTCCGGGCGGAACTGACCGCCGCGATCGAAGACTTCTCTCATCTGGCTTCCGTGGGCGAGCTCCAGCTGTCTGAGGTACTCGACGTCGACGACGCACAGTTCCAGGCTCTGGAAGACGATACCTCTCCGGACACTGACCTTCGCCCCGCGACACGCCGTGCACTGGGTGTCGCCGTGCTCGTCGCGCTGCTCGAAGAGACATACGACGGACCGATGCTGGACGAGTTGCAGGTACTCGCCAGCGACGTCGAGTGATCCAGCGAGGTACACGAGACGAACCTTGTTGTCGGTCGAGCCTGTCACTAGCAGCCGATGACTTCGAACCTGACAAATGCCGTCGAGGGAATCGTCTACGAACCAACACAGACCGACAGCCCAGGTCTCGATCTCACGGTGGCGGAGGTCTACGAAGTCGCCGCCCCCGGTCGCGTCGACTTCGGCGGTGGTGAGCTCGAAGCCGCCGACCTGCGCGCGGTCCAGACCACCCTCCACAACAGCGACGACGACTACGAGTGGTATCATCTCGATGCTGGCCAGTATCTGGTGGCGTTCAACGAGTCTCTCACCACGACCGACCAGTCCTACTGGCTCCAGACTCGTGACGCTGTCAGGGACGCCGGGGCGTTCCATCCGTCGCTTCGTGTCACCGACCTAGATCCAGTACCTCTCTCCGTGGGCGGCGACGGGATCCGGCTCAAAGACAACGCCCGTGTCTCGACGTTGCTTCCGTTGTAGGCCACGTCTGAATCGGGAGCCACCCTTTTTGTCCTCGCCCGCGTTGTGTGTCCATGGGATTGTTCGAGAATCTCGGCCGTAAAGTCGAGTCCTTCAAACAGGGCGCGGCTGACAACGCCAGCGAGCCAACTCATCGCTGTGGGGATTGCGAGTCGGAATTTTTCACGGACTACGAGACTTGCCCCGATTGTGGGAGCGATGCTGTCGATTCGACCGAGTGACAGCCAGGGGAACGAAGTGAGTGGCGTGGATTCAACGGGATTGGGCGGCGAGATCGTCGCCGCGAAGGCCGGAAGACGCCAGGCCCCCGAGCGGGATTTGAACCCGTTGGGAGACGTTCCGGGGCTGTGACTCCGTGTGTTCAAATCCTTCTGGGGTATCGACCGAACTCGAGTCGCTCGGCGACGAGACCCATCGCTTAGTGATCGAGTTCGGAAAAGTACGCCCGGAGCGGGATTGTGAACTAGTAGAAGACTCGCTGGCGCTCGTCTTCTAGAGTTCAAATCTCTTTGGAGCGCACACAGCAAATCAGATGTTCGCGACACGCTAACGCGGTCGCTCACGGAGTTGAATGCAGAGAAGCGCCCGGAGCGGGACATTAACCCTAGGTTTAACTCCCCTTCACTTAAAGATTGGTTAGAGCAATAATGGTAACTCATCCGGATCGACAGCTTACTCGGCTCGTCGATCAACTCCGTGACGGTGAACGTGAGGTTAGTGACAAAGACCGTGATCTTCTGATCGCGTTTGATGAGCGCATGTCGCTGCTCCCGTCGGAGTATGGTAAACAACGACGAGAAAAGCTGCTCAGACATTGCACGATCATCGCCGAAGCTGAAAGGAATCATCTGGCAAAGGCGCTCGAAGACCGAGAAGCAGCTGAAGATATCGTCCGTTGGATTCACAGAGAACACGACCCGGAGGATACACCTGAGACGAACAAGGATTACCGGATCGCTTTCCGGATGTTTGGGAAGCGCGTCGTTGAGGGAGGGTACGATGTGCCCACTGACGATGATGGAATCCCAGAAAGTCTCAGTTGGATCCCTACGACGACGAGTCGAAATTACGATCCGAAACCCGATCCGGGTGAAATGTTGGACTGGGATGACGAGGTAGTGCCGATGATTGAGGAGACGATGAACGCAAGGGACGCGGCTCTCATCGCCGTTGCCTTTGATTCGGGGGCTCGTTCCGGGGAGTTGCTGGACCTCCAGGTAGGTGACGTGAGTGATCACAAGCACGGTCTGCAGATCACTGTCGATGGGAAGAAGGGGCAGCGAACAATCACGCTGGTCACTTCTGTTCCGTATCTGAATCGGTGGCTGAATGATCACCCGCGGGATAACGAACGGACTGCGCCACTCTGGTGTAAACTCAGGAGTGGTGAAGAGATCTCCTATCAGATGGCTCGGAAGATTCCACGACAGGCTGCGGATCACGCCGGAGTCGATAAGCCGGTCACGTTCACGAACTTCCGGAAGTCTTCTGCGTCGTTTCTGGCGAGTCGCGGCGTCAATCAGCCGACTCTTGAGGATCATCACGGCTGGACGCGGGGGAGCAAAGCCGCGGCTCGATATATTTCTGTCTTCGATGAAGCCAGTGACCGTGAACTCGCAAAGGCCCATGGGCTCGACGTGAGTGAGGAGGAACCGGACCCGATCGCGGCTGTCACATGTCCCCGGTGTGGAAAAGAAACACCGCGGGAGGAGGACTTTTGCATGTGGTGTCACCAGGTGATCGAACCAGGGGCAGAGGAGGATCTGGAAAAAGTCGAGAAAGCGGAACGTCGTCAGTTGATGGGCTTCGCCAAGGAGAACCCGGAATTGCTCGAACGCCTCGAAGAGATGGAACCGCTCGTCGAGGCGCTCGGGGGCGATCCCGATGTGATCGAGACTGCTCGTCGTTTCGTTGACGAAGCCGATAGTTGACCTCATTCAGAGTCTTCTAACCGATTCATCCGTTCGATTTCACGCCGGAGTTGTTCCCGATCGGGCTCGCCGCCGTATTCGACGAAAGCCGCGAGAGCAAGTGCTCGAACCCAATCAGTACTTCCGTGTTTAATCACCTCGATTAGCGTTTCTCGGTTTGCACGAACGTACTCGTCAGGTGTATCGTAGTCCGTGAACTGATTGTCAGGTGGCCGGCTTGTGTTGTGATGAGTTCCCTTCATTTTGGCTTTCTATGAAGGGTATTCGAAGAAGCCATTTATATCAAATAGGGCTACGCCGCGGTGTAACGGTGTTCTCGAACGAAAGAGTGACTCAAATTGTTAGGTCAATTTACTAGATCGGTGGGTCATCTTATTATATTAATATAAAATGGATATGATCTATAGCTAAACCATACATGGATTATCCGGATTAGTATGATTGTTTACCGGTATTACCGCCCGGATGCGGGCAATCAAGTGGAAATGACGTAAAGCGATCCGTATCAGAGAGTGAATCCAACATTAATTATAAAAAATTGTCGATAGAGAATGCCAAATACAATCCATGTCAGTAGTCGGGACGAAACGGATATTGAACTTTGCCGTGGCGAATGGCTCAATCATTCGTTGACACGATCGGCCTTAAGCGTGAGTTGTCCGCGCTCGGTGAGCGTGTATACCTTCCGCCGGCCATTCTCTTCACTCTTAACATAACCGGCTTCCTCTAGTTCTTGTAGATGTTTATATACAGTGGGGCCTTGCTTCCCTAGCTCTTTGGCGAGAGCGTAGCCGTGGAGCGGTTCCTCATTAAGCAGGGTGAGTACCTTGCGCTTCGCATCCGTCAGCGTCAAACCCATTATGTCTTGAGATTAATATGGGTCGGTGATAAGCAATATATACCCAAATACCTATGCATAGTTATTTACCTAGGTATTGACGAAGATGTTGCAACAGTCAAGTACCCCGAATGGTAACCAAGATATCAATCAAATGTATCTCGTCGACCTAGGTCGGTTGGCGTCGGATGCCGACACTCAAGAAGACATTCTTGAAGCAACGCAGGGACTCTGGAGTGCGATCTACGAACGTATGGAGCCGAACGAAACCTTGTGGGTGGTAGCACCGAACATGTTTCAGGGGGACGGTTGCGACCCGTGGCGATGGCAGTGGCTGACTACGCCCGGAAAGAATCAGGCCTCATCTTGAAGAACAACATAACGGTCCACCAGTGGGAAGACCGCGGTGGCGATATGGAGTCTGCATACGACGAAATTCTATTCTTTGTTAAAGACAAACGTGAGTACCAATTCCACAAGGACGAAATCAGGGTGGCACATGTGTACGAAGGTAATGAGTGGGGAGGCGAGCGTGAGGAAGGCAACAGTGCCTATCACGACACTAAAGTCCGGCGGTACAACCCTGATGGTAAGGATCCGGGGAATGTATGGTTAGAAGAAGACCGCACCCAGACCGATAATCAAGAAGTTGATGAGGTAAACCCAATACCGATCGAAGAAGCACTCCGCCGGTGCGTCCTTGTGGGGTCCGGCGAAGGAGAGACCATTTATACTCTTTGGACAAACGACATCCAAGATATCGTCACTAGCGAGGGGCGTAGAGCTGAGCCATTGGACGCATCGGCCCTGCGCGAGGAGGTGAACGGATAGATGGTCGATCTCAAGTCGTTCGACGATCTCAAAGTTAACTGGAGGACGAGCGAGAATATGGCCGAAGTTGAGAATGGAATCGTCCAATCGGTCATCACTTCGCCACCGTACTGGGACCTCAAGGATTACGGACACGAGAACCAAATCGGCACAGCCGACGAATCGTACGACCACTACCTCGATCGGATGCAGGCGGTCTGGAGCGAATGTTACGACGTACTTCGCGAAGATGGAACTATGTGGGTGGTCGTTGACACAGTAATGGAACAAGGGGATCTTAAACTCCTTCCATATCACATCGCCGAACGAGCCGAAGAGACCGGGTTTCTACTCCAAGACATGGTCACCTGGTACAAGCCGACTGCCATCGCCGGTATGACCGACCGAAACGTCGTGAATAAGAAGGAGTACGTCGTCTATTTGTCGAAGTCAAAGGACCACAAGTTCCACGCGAAGGAGGGTCAGAACGGTATCGAAGACCCTGCCGTCGCCCAGGGGCATCGCCTCGGCAACTTGTGGCGGCATCCGGTGAAACGGGGAACAGTGGGGCAGAACGTGCTACACAAGGCCCCATATCCCACCTCACTTATCGATCGCATCGTCAACGTTTCGACTGACCCAGGTGACACGGTACTCGACCCTTTCTTCGGATCCGGAACAACTGCGGTCTCTGCGCTCGAACTCGGCCGTCCGTGCATTGGATACGAGTTGAACGAAGAATTCAAGGATGTAATCGTCGAGCGTCTGTCATCGCTTCAGCAACGGTCTTTGACCGAGTTCTGATTTTCAACTATACTCTGTTCTCTTCATCTTTCAAATCAGTAGTTAAGGGACTATGCATAGGTATCTATGGACTCATAGATTATTTCTGCACAACAGAGCATCTTTTATGTGACTGACAAGGACAAGTGGACTGACGTTCTCGGATTTTCCGATTTAGGCACCGAGGACCGGGAAGAGACTATTGCTGAGGTCAAAAGCTTGATTGAAGAACTCGGCGATAAATATCCCGAGGTTTTCGAAGAGCGCGCCATCACACCGCAGGAATATAACCGGGAACTCGTTGATGCTATCCACTCTTTAGATGGGACGTACAAACAGAGTCGAGGTGTTGACAGTGAGGATATTGTTCGAGACAAACTTCTTGACCCTGCCCAAGATGACGGCAAACTCACTTACGTTGATCAGCGTGACGATGAGCGTATTGATTTTAAGGGTCGTTTGAAGGTCACCGAGGAAACGTTTGCAATGGACATAAAAGGCGGAGAAGGACAAAGCATCGGCCATTTACTCGTACCAACCAACACCGATATTCTCGTCTTTTGGATGGAAAGGAACTCAATGAATACGAAGGCTCCGGACTCGCGTCTCAATGAAATCATCAATCGGGTTGTACGGTGGGGAATAAATCATGATGAGAATCCGAGTTACATCATCAATCACGACGAGCCCGCTGGTGCAACTACCAGTGATGGGCACGTCATCCCCGATGTCATCGTCTTTCCCGAACAATTTCCATCACCAACGAACCCAGATCCCGATATGCCTTCATTGGATGACCTCACTTTCCCGGAAGTAGTCTACGATGTGCTCATCGGTAATGATGACTTGCACGATGAGGAGATTCTAAAACACATCTGGTGGCACGAACTCCACTACCTGGATGAGGATGGCGGAAAAGTCGGCAAGAGCATTTATAACGCATACGACAAGGAAATCACTCTTGGAACGCGTGCTATCGATTTCGAGCGCATTTCCGAAGTTACATAATTATACTCGCCCAGGACAGGATGACATAGTCAAGAAAAAACTACGAGAAGAAAAGAAACAAAATCACTGCAACGAATTAATAATGATTGTGTGATTCCGGGCCTTTTCATACGGTCTACAAAATATTCGTCTTTTTGCCATCCCTTGATTATCACCAATCGCTGATCCGTTTTTGAAACATCTTATCTTTTTTCCATCTAATCACACTAATTATGATATATGATGTGGGATGGTTCTTTTGGTTTCCAATAAAGAAGAATTTTTTATAGTCATCATCTCTAAGATGGAGTGCGTCAATAACTTCTTCAGGATCTCTATCCGGATGATTATCCCAGAATCGATACATGCCCCATTCTATACAGTGTTGGTCGTGGCCAGTTTTTGCTTCACAAACATCTTTACACGTATATTCAACGTATAGTTTCTGTTGATATGCTCCCTTTGACTTCAACCGATTCCCTTCAAGATCGGTATGAATTGGTTCGGGATCTTCGATTGGATTTAAATAGACATTCTCGATTTCTGGTTCAACCAATCCCAAACTCTGTTCTCGATTGTTGATTATGTGTCGACAAGTCTTTGGAATCTTCTTAGTAAGTTCGATAGCTTCTGGCCGACTCAGTTCGTCAACCTTTTCGATTTTTTCATGTAAGTGGTCCCAATCTTCTTTAGATCCAACGATCTTCCAACTCTCATCCCGATAATCATCCGGATCTTTTATTACAGGCACTTTGATAACATTCCATCGCTTTGCGTTCGAATATTTGTGTGTCGGATACAGTCGTACAAATCCTTTTGATTCAGACCATCCACCAAGACAAACGGTGTGTCTACCATCTTTTTCGATCAGTTCTGGCCCGGCACGCCCGAGAACAACAAGATCGTCAATAATCTCTGCGTCGTCTGGCAAAGTGCCTGACATCTGGATTCTGTATTCAAAGTGATTGCTGTTAAATGTGGGGGGACAAGGAAGTGCTTTAGTGGGGGTCGAGCATATCATGGCCTATGCAAATAGCCTTGGACAAAATCGGGCTCCCTGGTTTCCAGATCCGCGAAGAAATCGACGAAGAACACGTTGAAGAAATTAAAGAGTCATTCCAAGAAGACGGACAGTGGAATCCAATTATTGTTCGCCCCGCATCGGACGAGAGTGCGAACGAATACGACGTGGTATCTGGGGCTCACCGAGTTCAAGCTGCCCGACGTCTTGGTTGGTCCGAAATTGAGGCCACCGTAAAAGACCTGGACGACGAGCATGCACGTGGGCTTGCTATCAAAACGAACCAGATGCAGAAAGAAATGCAGGACGAGGAGATTGGCGAGCTCTGTAAAGAGCTATATACTGAATATGGCCTCTCACAAGAACAAATCGGGGATATTACTGGTATGGCGCCGCGAACGGTACAGGACAAAATCACTCTTGTCATGGACCTCGCAGACTCCGTCTATGAGCGGGTGAAAGAAGGGGATCTTGCGGGCCGGAAAGGTTTGGTTGTCGCACAACTACCAAAAGAAGATCAGGAAGAGTTTACGAAGCGTCTGATCGAAAATAATTGGAGCCGTGACGAAGCGCGACGGCAGCTTGAACGGTTCCAGAACGATACAGTGGTAACGGTCGGATATAGCGGAATAGACTTTGACGAACTTGTGAAAAATCTCAAAAAGAAAGATGTCGATATCCTCGTAGACGTACGTGCTTCCGGCGAATCGATGTACAAACCTGAGTTTAACGTAGATGTTCTTGAAAGTCAGTTTGAGAACGTTGGCGGAATCGAATATGTACACAAGCCAGAATTCGGTGTCCCGCAAAATATTGTCCAGCCGTACAAGGAGCAGGCAATCGGGCACCAGTGTTTTGAAAACTGGTATATGTGGCATATCCACCAGGAAGATAAATTCGAACAATTCGGTGAGTTTCTAAAAGATGGTGGGAAACCAGCTCTGATGTGCATCGAAAAATATCCAAAGCCACAGGGAGATCAGAATCACTTCTGTCATCGCCACCATCTTGCGAACGAGCTTATAGAAGTAGACTACTTTCGGCATCGCGAAGACATTGGTCCAGTCAACGCCGAGCTCCCGACATAACGCCGTCCTTTTTGGGCCATCTGGCAACTTCTGTAAATTTTGAGCAGCGAACCTCTTCTAATACTTTGATGTTCTCTGAGTCTGTTCTCTCGCTGTGCTGCATGAGCGCTTTGTATCTTGCAGGTCTGCTTAAAACATTAACTCTAGTTATTAAAACATAAAAGCACATCTTTTTCGGTATTTGCGGTGCTCGTAAGATCTGCCCACTCACTCCGCCGCTCGGTCCAGCTTGCCGGTCCGGGCTGCGCTACTACTGCCGGGCTTTCGTGCTGTTACCCTCGCTCTGTCGCTCGGGGCAAATCACTGCGCGCTGCTCCAGAGTACGGGTTCCGGCGCTGCGCGCCGTCACCAGATCGGCAGTCAAGACAGTGTTGCCACTCACCGGGTGGCCTCTAACGCGCCACCTGGGAACACCTTCTCAGGATCGTACTCCGGGCGATCTTGAACAGGCACCATCTCGACACCACCAGGTTCGAGGATGAGATGAGAGTCACCGGTAACCTGATTCACTACCGATGTCGGAGCAGGGACGTCACCCTCTGGTTCTGGAGTTTGGTACTCCTCTGGCCGAAGGTCGTTGCCGATCCGACGCAGAGCGTGCGCACCGTTCGAGAAGTCGATTTTCCGGGACGCCGTAGCCCATTGGACTGCTGAGAACATCACTTCATGCGCTGCTCTGTCGAGCAGGTCCAGGTATTCATCG
Organism: Halorhabdus sp. CUG00001; assembly: GCF_009797925.1. NCBI lineage: Archaea > Methanobacteriati > Methanobacteriota > Halobacteria > Halobacteriales > Haloarculaceae > Halorhabdus > Halorhabdus sp. CUG00001. The sequence continues at coordinate 1,422,223 of NZ_VOLB01000001.1, read as the reverse complement.
TCGTCCTCATCGTCATCGGTGAATTCCGAAAGGTAGCCCGAGAGGTACGACGCGAGGTTTCCCACGCCATCGCCGTCACTCTCTGGCTGTACTCGATTGACCGACACACACCGGTCTTCTGGGTGATCAGCATGGATCTGATGGGCGGACCAGTTAGCACTCGGGGTCTCCTCGACGTGCTTTGTGATCACCGGCTCGAAGTCCTCGACGGAGATCTCGAAATTCGTCACAACCGCGATGTGGTGATGACCGTAGCCGCTCTTGTGCGGCTCGACGATCCGAACGTACTCCCACCAGCGTTCTGGTGGATCATCCGGGTCATACCGGTTAGCGCCGAGCTGGTCGAACACTCGTTGCTGTTCCTGGCGAACGTGATCTGACCAGGAGTCACGCATCTCACGCCAGTGATCAGCTGGGCAACGATACTGGTTATTGGCGTTCTTGTGTGAGGCTGTGATCCCGATCAGTGCCGTATAGAGGTCATCGCTGCTTTGCCGACATGCTTCAAGCGCGCCACGTTCGAGGTCACGCAGACGGCCGTAGCGTTCGCGTGCTGCATCTTCGTCATAGGATGAACCGGCATCCATCTGAAAGTCAGGAAACTCTAGCACGAGGTCGTCTTGGCGCTGATACCATGTCAGAAACTCCTGCATAACTCCGGCGAGACTTTTCGACCGGAAAGAGCCAGGTTCTCCACGTCGCTCTCGAACCGCTTCACGTCGGAGTTTGGTATCGCTACTAACCGAGATTGCACGGAAGATCCGTCCGGCGAGGTCACCCTCGGCATCCTTGACGAACTCCATCGCAATATCGCGATAGGTTTCGGACGCTTCATCCTCGATTTCGCCCGTACAGACGCTTTCGTCGTCGTTCTGTGGGTCTGTACGGTTAGCCTTGGAAGGCCAAGAGGGAGCGTGTGGTCCGGTGATAGAAGATTGTTTACTCACCGCGACCGCCCCCCACACCGCAGACGAATGCCCTCTCCCTTCGGTCGAGGGCATGCGCTCGGCCTTCCGGGTCGGTCCCCCATGGGAGGGGGACCGCTTCCGGCCGGCCGCGCGGTCGGCCGCGATTGGCGCTCGCGGCCGATCTCCTCGCGTCGCTCCTAAAGGTCGCTCGTTCGTCGACGAACCGCGCGCCCTCTACCTCGCTTCCGGTGGCTGGACGGGCCGGCCTAAGCCCGACGTCACCCCGCGAGGGGGTCGTCGGGCTATATCGCACCGTACAACCGGGAGGGTGGGTCGGTGGGACGGCACTCGTTAGAGCGAAATCGGGACACTGGAGAAAGGCAGGTACAGCCGCTTTAGATCCGTAATAGTCCCTCTTAAGGGTGGGACCTAAACAAAAACTGGGACGCCCGGAGCGGGATTTGAACCCGCGTCACGACCGTGACAGGGTCGTATGATGGGCCACTACACCATCCGGGCCTGCTACACTCCTTCGTATCCGGGTGGTAATATTAAGACTTTCCAAACAGACCCGGACTGTCGGTCACTCACGTGGTGGTGATTGACGTAGTGCGTGCCGATCGGTCCCGACGACGACCACCCCGGTCGCTGACTCCACATCGCCCCGCCTGCCAGGGGGTATCCGACCAGAACACATTTACCTGCAGTCGGCCTACGTGGCGGTACTGAACGCCTGTACGCCGACAGCTATTGCCGGCGGTTTTGGTAAGCGTTATATGGCTTCCACCGGTAGCAATCTGTAGTATCTCGTGACAACAACCTTCTCCAGCCCGCCACACTCGACATCACACACATGGTAGACGTAAGTCAACACGAACTCGTTCCAGAACACACCATCCTCGACGACGACGAACTCGAGGACGTGCTCGCGGAGTATGATATCAAACGGACTGACCTGCCGAAGATCAAGCGTGCCGATCCCGCCTTGCCTAACGAGGCGGAAGTCGGCGACGTGATCAAGGTCATCCGGGATTCACGAACAACCGACACCGCCGTGGTGTACCGACTCGTCGTAGAATAACATGGATACGGAAGATCATCGCGCCATATCACGGGAATACTTCTCGAGGGATCGACTCGCCGAACACCACTTTCGGTCGTTCAACGCCTTCCTCGACCGGGGGATGCAGGAGGTCGTCGACGAGAAGGCGACCATCGATACCGACATCGGTGACAAGGAAGGCGAAGAACCCGTCTGGGTCGAACTCGGCGACGTCCGCGTCGTCACGCCCCGCGTCCGGGAGGCCGACGGCAGTGAGGAACTGCTGTACCCCCAGGAAGCGCGCCTCCGGAACATCACCTACTCCGCCCCGGTCTTCATGGAGATGGCCATCGTCAAGGGCGGCGAAGAGGAAGAAGAGCGGGTCGTCGACCAGACCGAAACCAAGGTCGGCCGGATGCCGATCATGGTCGGCTCCGAGAAGTGCAACATTGCCGGCTTCACCGACGAGGAACTGATCGACATCGGTGAGGACCCTGCCGACCCCGGTGGATACTTCATCGTCAACGGCTCCGAGCGGGTCCTGATGACCAGCGAGGACCTCGCGCCGAACAAGATCCTCGCGGAATACGACTCCAAATACGGCGACGAGATCCAGGTCGCCAAGACCTTCAGTCAGCGTCGGGGCTACCGAGCGCTGGTCCTGACCGAACGCACCCGAGATGGGTTGCTCGAAGTCTCGTTCCCGAGCGTCTCGGGATCGATCAACTTCGTCACGCTCGTTCGCGCACTCGGCTTAGAGAGCGACGAGGAGATCGTCCATCGCGTCAGCGACGATCCCGAGATCGTGAAGTTCATGCTCGAAAACCTGGAGGCTGCAGAGGTCCAGTCCCAGGAAGAAGCCATCGAGACGCTTGGCAAACGCGTCGCCTCGGGCCAGGGCAAAAACTACCAGCTCAAGCGGGCCAACTACGTCATCGATCGGTACCTCCTCCCACACCTCCACGAGGAAGGTGTCGAGGAAGAAGAGGTCCGGATCAACAAGGCCTACTACCTCTGCCGGATGGCCGAGGCGTGCTTCGAACTCGCCTTAGAACGCCGCGAGTCCGACGACAAAGATCACTACGCCAACAAGCGCTTGAAAGTCTCGGGCGACCTCATGCGGGACCTCTTCCGGACGGCACTGAACAAGCTGGCACGGGACGTCAAATACCAGCTCGAACGCGCCAACATGCGTAACCGTCAACTCTCGGTCTCGACGGTCGTCCGCTCGGACGTCCTGACCGAACGACTCGAACATCCACTGGCGACGGGTAACTGGGTCGGGGGCCGTTCGGGCGTTTCCCAGCTCGTCGACCGTACCGACTACATGGGGGTTCTCTCCCACCTGCGACGCCTGCGCTCGCCACTCAGCCGTTCCCAGCCCCACTTCGAAGCGCGTGACCTCCACGCCACCCAGTGGGGTCGCATTTGCCCCTCCGAGACGCCAGAAGGGCCGAACTGTGGACTGGTGAAGAACTTCGCGCAGGCGATGGAGCTCTCCCAGCACGTCGAGGACGAACGCGATCTGAAACATACACTCGCGGACATGGGGGTACAGGGCATCCCCGCGATCGAAACCAGCGCACAACAGCCCGCAGACGATTAACATGAGTCAGGGACGCGAAGCCAAAGTCTACGTCAACGGAAGTCTCGTCGGGACCCATCCCGAACCGGAACAGCTCGCAAACCAGGTACGCGAAGCTCGCCGCCGTGGCGAGGTCAGCGAGATGGTCAACGTCTCGGTCAAAGACCGTACCGACGAGGTTATCATCAACGCCGACGCCGGCCGGGCCCGCCGCCCACTGTTGGTCATTCGTGACGGTGAGCCACTCGTCTCCGAGGAAGAGATCGAGGCGGTCAAAGACGGCGACCTCTCCTTTGAGGATCTCGTCGACCGGGGCTACGTGGAGTTCATCGACGCCGAGGAGGAAGAGGACATCCTCGTTGCGGTCGATAAAGACGAACTCACGGAAGACCACACCCACCTCGAAGTCGACCCACAACTCATCTTCGGGATCGGTGCCGGGATGATCCCCTATCCCGAACACAACGCGAGCCCGCGGATTACGATGGGATCGGGGATGATCAAGCAGAGTCTGGGGCTGCCAAGTGCGAACTACCGGGTTCGCCCGGACACGCGCCAGCACTTGCTGCACTACCCGCAGCTGTCGATGGTCAAGACCCAGACGACCGAACAGATCGGCTACGACGACCGGCCGGCGGCCCAGAACTTCACGGTCGCGGTCATGTCCTACGAGGGATTCAACATCGAGGACGCCCTCGTCATGAACCGAGGATCGGTCGAACGCGCCCTCTCGCGGTCGCACTTCTTCCGGACGTACGAGGGGGAGGAACGCCGCTATCCGGGCGGTCAGGAAGACCGCTTCGAGATCCCGGACGACGAAGTGCGGGGCGCTCGCGGCGAAGACGCCTACACGCAACTCGACGAGGACGGCCTCGTCAACCCCGAGACGAAGGTCGGCGAGAACGCTGTCCTGCTCGGCAAGACAAGCCCGCCCCGGTTCCTCGAAGAGCCGGACGATATGGGCGGCCTCAGCCCGCAAAAGCGCCGTGAAACGTCAGTGACGATGCGATCCGGCGAGAGTGGGGTCGTCGACACGGTGACGCTTATGGAGGGTGAGGATGGCTCGAAACTCTCGAAGGTCAAGGTCCGTGACGAGCGGATCCCGGAACTCGGGGACAAGTTCGCCTCGCGACACGGCCAGAAGGGTGTCGTTGGCCACCTTGCCCCCCAGGAAGACATGCCATTTACCGAACAGGGTGTCGTCCCCGACCTCATTTTGAACCCCCACGCACTCCCCTCGCGGATGACTGTCGGGCACATTCTGGAGATGATCGGCGGGAAGGTCGGTGCCCTGGAAGGTCGCCGCGTCGATGGGACCGCTTTCACTGGCGAGGACGAAGAAGAACTCCGCGATTCCTTGGAGGATCACGGCTTCAAGTCCTCGGGGAAGGAGGTCATGTACTCGGGCATCACGGGCGAGAAGATCGAGGCCGAGATCTTCGTCGGGACCATCTTCTACCAGAAACTCTACCACATGGTCTCGAACAAGATCCACGCCCGTTCGCGTGGTCCGGTCCAGGTGTTGACTCGCCAGCCGACCGAGGGGCGTGCCCGCGAGGGTGGGCTCCGGATCGGGGAGATGGAACGGGACGTCTTCATCGGGCACGGTGCCGCCTTGACGCTCAAAGAGCGCCTGCTCGATGAGTCAGACCAGGAGTGGATCAACGTCTGTGGACAGTGTGGGATGACCGCCGTCGAGAACGTCGATCAACGCCGCGTCTACTGTCCCAACTGCGATGAGGAGACCGACGTCCACGAGGTCGAGATGAGTTACGCGTTCAAACTCCTCTTAGACGAGATGAAAGCGTTGGGTATCGCGCCGCGGATCGAACTGGAGGATGCAGTATGAGTACCGGACAATCACCCAAGTCGATCGGCAAGATCAGCTTCGGGCTGATGGACCCAGAGGAGTACCGGGACATGAGTGCCACGAAGGTCATTACGGCCGACACCTACGACGACGACGGGTTCCCCATCGACATGGGGCTGATGGACCCGCGACTGGGCGTCATCGACCCTGGCCTGGAGTGTAAGACTTGCGGGAAACACTCCGGGGCCTGTAACGGCCACTTCGGCCACATCGAACTCGCCGCGCCCGTGATCCACGTCGGCTTCTCGAAACTCATCCGGCGACTACTGCGAGGGACCTGCCGGGAGTGTTCGCGCTTGACCGCCGTCGATGCCGCGAAGTTCACCGATGGCGAGGGCGCTGTCGACCTCGCGGCCGCCGAGGCCGCCGCCGAGGAGAAGAAACGCGAATTCCGCCAGGAACTCCGTCGGACGGCAGAGCTGGGCAACGACTTAGATGACGTGTTGAAGTCGGCCATCCGGCAGGCTCGCTCGGCCAGCCGGTGTCCCTACTGTGGGGCCGAGCAGTTCGACGTCAAACACGAGAAACCGACGACCTACTACGAGATCATCGAGGTTCCCCATCCGGAGATCGAAGAACGCCTCAGCATGGCGATGGATCCGCCCGAAGGCGAGCCTGTTACGCCCGACGAACTCGCCGAGGCCATCGACGATGCCTTCAGTGCGGGTCGGATCCGGGAACTGCTCTCTGGCACCTACCGGCCCGACCGCAACGACATCGGTGCCTTACAGCAGATCGGCAAGGCGCTTTCCCGATTCAACGACTTAGAGGAACATCTCGGCGAGCAACTGGACTTCGAGAGTGCGTCGTCGTATCTCCTCGATGAGGATATGGACAAGCTGATGCCCAGCGACATCCGGGACTGGTTCGAGGAGATCCCGGACGAGGATATCGAGGCCATCGGGATCAACCCCGACCGGTCCCGACCCGAGTGGATGATCCTCACCGTGCTGCCGGTCCCGCCGGTGACGGCCCGCCCCTCGATCACGCTGGACAACGGCCAGCGGAGTGAGGACGACCTTACGCACAAGCTGGTCGACATCATTCGGATCAACCAGCGGTTCATGGAGAACCGTGAGGCCGGCGCGCCCCAGCTGATCATCGAGGACCTCTGGGAACTGCTGCAGTATCACGTCACTACGTTCATGGACAACGAGATCAGCGGAACGCCGCCGGCCCGGCACCGCTCGGGCCGCCCGCTGAAGACCCTCTCTCAGCGCCTGAAAGGCAAAGAGGGCCGTTTCCGTGGGTCTCTCTCGGGGAAACGCGTCAACTTCTCGGCACGGACTGTCATCTCGCCGGACCCGACACTCTCGCTCAACGAGGTCGGCGTGCCCGACCGGGTCGCCAGCGAGATGACCCAGACGATGAACGTCAACGAGCGGAATCTCGAGGACGCACGTCGGTACGTCGCCAATGGGCCGGAAGCCCATCCTGGTGCAAACTACGTTCGCCGGCCCGACGGTCGCCGACTCAAAGTGACCGAGAAGAACTGCGAGGAACTCGCCGAGAAAGTCGAACCCGGCTGGGAGGTCGCCAGGCATCTGGTCGACGGTGACATCATCATCTTCAACCGCCAGCCGTCGCTGCACCGGATGTCGATTATGGCCCACGAGGTCGTCGTGATGCCCTACAAGACCTTCCGGCTGAACACGACGGTTTGTCCGCCGTACAACGCGGACTTCGACGGTGACGAGATGAACATGCACGCCCTCCAAAACGAGGAGGCCCGTGCGGAGGCTCGCGTCCTCATGCGGGTGCAAGAACAGATGCTCTCCCCGCGCTTTGGTGAGAACATTGTCGGCGCGATCCAGGACCACGTCACCGCGATGTACCTGCTGACCAACCAGAACCCGACGTTCAACGAGACCCAGGCTTTGGACCTGTTGCGGGCGACCAACGTCGATACACTGCCCGAACCTGACGGGGAAGAAGACGGCAACGCCTACTGGACCGGCCGCTCCATCTTCTCGGAACTCTTGCCGGACGATCTGAACCTCGAATTCACGAGCGAGGCCGGCGACGACGTCGTCATCGAGGATGGCCAACTCGTCGAGGGGACGATCGACGACAGCGCGGTCGGTGCCTTCGGCGGAGACGTCGTCGATTCGATCGCGAAGATCTACGATAAGACCCGTGCCCGCATCTTTATCAACGAGGTCTCGACGCTCGCGGTCCGGACGATCATGCACTTCGGGTTCTCGATCAGTATCGACGACGAGTCGATCCCGCCCAATGCGGCCGAACAGGTCGACGAGGCCATCGACAATGCCTACGAGCGCGTTCAGGAACTGATCACGACGTACGAACAGGGCGATCTCGAATCGCTTCCCGGCCGGACGATCGACGAGACACTGGAGATGAAGATCATGCAGACGCTCGGCCAGGCCCGTGACAGTGCGGGTGACATCGCCGAAGACCACTTCGCAGAGGACAATCCGGCCGTGGTGATGGCCGACTCCGGGGCGCGTGGCTCGATGCTCAACCTGACGCAGATGGCCGGCTGTGTTGGCCAACAGGCAGTCCGCGGAGAGCGGATCAACCGCGGATACGAGAATCGGACGCTCAGTCACTTCAAACCGAACGACCTCTCGGCGGACGCCCACGGCTTCGTCGAACACTCCTATCGTGAGGGACTCGATCCCAAGGAGTTCTTCTTCCACGCGATGGGTGGACGGGAAGGGCTGGTCGACACGGCAGTCCGTACCTCCAAGTCCGGGTACCTCCAGCGTCGACTCATCAACGCGCTGTCGGAACTGGAGACTCAATACGACGGGACAGTCCGAGACACCAGTGATACTGTCGTCCAGTTCGAATTCGGCGAAGACGGTACCTCTCCGGTCGACGTCTCCTCCAGTGATGACTTCGACATCGATGTCGAATCGATCGCCGACCGGATCATCGATGCTGAATTCGACGACGACGCGGCAAAGGCGGAGTTCCTCGAACGGGAGGCCTTGCCGACGAACCTCTCTGAACATGCCGACGAGCGCTGGCTCGCGGAGGGTGATGACTGATGAACGGCGAATTCACCGAATACAATCCGTTAGATCGCTTCGAGCACGTCGACACCGACGTCAGCGCGGTCGTCGAAGACACCGACTTGCCGCGCCGACTCAAGACGCGCGTCTACGAGACTATCGAAGACCGCGAGGGTGTTACCATCGAACAAGCCGACGATATCGCGAAAGCTGTCGAGTCGCAGTACCTCGACACGCGAGTCGATCCGCTCGACCCCGTTGGGACGGTCTCGGCCCAGTCGATCGGCGAACCCGGCACCCAGATGACGATGAACACGTTCCACTATGCGGGGGTCGCCGAGATCGACGTCACCCAGGGGCTGCCGCGGCTCATCGAGCTAGTCGACGCTCGCAAGGAGCCAGACACGCCGATGATGACAGTTCACCTCGACGAGGAGTACGCGACCGAACGCGAACGCGCCCACGAGGTCGTCTGGAAGATCGAGGCGACACGGATCCTCGCGCTGGGTGACGTCTCGACGAACGTCGCCGACATGGCCGTCCAGATCGATCTCAACCCCGAGACGCTCAAAGAACGGTGGCCGACTGCCGACAGCGTCGACGAGGTTGCCCAGGAAATCGCCACCACCATCGAGTCCCAACTCGGTGTCGATACGATCCGCAAGGAGACGGTTATCCAGTTCGGTCCGGAAGAACCCTCCTACCGGGATCTCCTTCAGCTCGTCGAGGAACTGCGGGAGATCGTCTTCAAGGGCATCGAAGAAGTCTCCCGCGTCGTCATTCGGAAAGAGGAACTCGAAGACGGCAACGAGGAGTTCGTCCTCTACACCGAGGGGTCGGCCTTTGGCGACGTTATCGGTATCGAGGGCGTCGACGCCTCTCGGACGACTTGTAACAACATCCACGAGATCTTCAGCAACCTCGGTGTCGAGGCCGCTCGCGAGGCAATCATCGAAGAAACGATGAACACGCTCGAAGAGCAGGGCCTGGACGACGTGAACATCCGCCATCTGATGCTCGTGGCAGACATCATGACCAACCGTGGCGTGATCGAGTCGATCGGTCGCCACGGTATCTCCGGTAGTAAAGAGTCTGTCCTGGCCCGTGCCGCCTTCGAGGTTACCGTCTCACACCTGCTCGATGCGGCCATCCACGGTGAGATCGACGACCTCAACGGCGTCACCGAGAACGTCATCGTCGGGAAGCCGATCAAGCTCGGAACCGGTGACGTCGACCTCCGGATGGGCAGTCACACCGGCGGCGGCGCAGCCGACTGACGCATGACGATCTCCCTGTCGGACGAACAGCGTCGTGCGATCGCCATCGCCGAAGACGTTGCGGACGTGACCGTCCGGGACTGTGTCTTCGACGACGAACACGACCACGTGGGTTTCGTCATCAAAACCGGCGAAATCGGCAAGGCGATCGGCCGTGACGGCGAGACCGTCGATCGTCTCGAGCAGCGACTCGGCCAGGACGTCACGCTCGTCGAAGATGCCGACAGGCCAGCAGCGTTTCTCGCAAATGCGTTTGCGCCGGCAGCCATCGAGGCTGTCACGATCGAAGACGACGAGGATGGGCGCCTCGCCAGCGTCGACGTCGATGACCGTGATATCGGTATCGCGATCGGAGCGGACGGCCGGAAGATCGAACTCGTCCGGGAACTCGCTGCCCGTCACTTCGACTTCGACGAGATCGAATTGACCGAAGCGTAATCGGACGCGGCAGACGGACTGGCAACTCGGTTCTTGGGCGAACGCCATCGAGGCCCCACAGTCGAAACCGATGCACGCTTTGTTCGTGGCATCAATCGGCACGTACGAGCGATGACAGCGGAGTTCACAGATAGATCCCTGGCCGAGCACCAGCGCGTCTTCGAGAAGATTTGGTCTCAAAACCCCGGGCGACAGAACTGGAGTTCCTCCTCGTGGTGGTTCTTCTTGCTGTTCCCCGAAGGCGAGGCGGGGTACGGCCCCCGACAGCTGATGTTCTCGGTTGCTGCCTGTGTGGGTGACCAGTGTCGCGTCAACGACCTCCCGGCCCCAGGGATGGACGCTGACCGCCCCGTCTCCGACGGCGTCGACAGATTCAACGCTTCCACTGTCGGGTGGGCTGGCGACGACGAACAGGTCCACGATCACGTTGTCACGCAGCCAGCCGAAGCCGTACTCTCAGCAGACGACCAGCGTCTCGAAGCTTGGCGGGAACGTGCAGACGGGACCAGACGTGGGAGTGAGGTGGCTGCACTCTCAGAGCATCCGATCGGCCTGGAAGTGACGGTTGTCGGCGACGACGTCGAAGCGGAGTTCGAGGCTCGGGCCGCCCTCGACTCGAAGATGACGGCTCCCCACCAGTCCGTGAACATCGACACGTCGCTGGGTGGCATCGAAGTTGTCGCGTTGCGCCAGCTCGACTTCGAGGGAACCTTCGATCTCCCCGACGGCAAAGAGACGCTGTCCGGGTCGTGTTACTTCCAGCGTGTCTGTTTCGATCTGCCCCTGTTCCCCTGGAAGTGGGTCTGGGCGATCTTCCCGGATGGGACCTCCTTCTCGGTGATGGTTCCGTTCGTCGGCCCACAGCTGTTCCGACGGGGGTACACATTCTTCTCTTCGAACAGTCTCGAACGACTGACGATCCCGCTCAGACAGTCGGGGTTCTGGCACTGGGGCGATGGCAGTGGTCACGTCGAGTTCGACCGCGTCACTGTCGAGCCACTCCTTGACACCGGCGAGCATCCGGACTTCGATGTCCGTGTCGAGAACGACGACGGCGATTACGTTCGCTTCGTCGCCCGGACCTACGGCCACGCACGCAACTGGCTCGAACGTGAGCGACTGGGTGGCCGGACGTCCTCTCACTGGAGTTACAACGAGTACATGTTCCGCATGGCCGGCCTCGCCGGCAACGTCGAGGGCACGAATCTCGCCGACGCCTCACTCGGAACTGGCTTTGGCACCCTGGAGTACAGTACCGGCCTGGGGCTGTGACCCTTTCAGGTCACTCCCTTCTCACTCCTGGCTGCCACCGTCGGCTGCGGTGTCCTGTGTCTCGGATGTCTCGGGTCCGGACTCGGGACCAGACGCCTCGAGGGTGAACTGTTCGACCGCATCGCGCAGGCCACTCGAACGGTCGGCCAGGGCCTGGATCTGTTCGCTGACTTCCGTGATCGAAGCGGTCTGCTCTTCGGCGGCCGCCGAGACCGACTCGGCCTCTTGGGCAGTCTGTTCGCTGATCGAACCTACGTCGTCCATCATTGCGACGACCTGCTCCGTGGAATCGGCCTGGTCGTCGGTGGCATCGTTGATCGACTGGACGCCCGTATCGGCGTCCTCGACCTGTTCGACGAGCTGTTCGAGAAGCTGGACGGCATCTTCGACGGCGTCGATCCCGTCGGTGACGCTCTCGCCCATCTCGTGCATGTCACCGACGACGTGGTCGGTCGTCTCTTGGACTTCTTGGATGCGTTGCTCGATGTCCTGGGTCGCCTCGGCTGTCTCCTGGGCCAGCCCCTTGATCTCGTCGGCGACGACGGCAAAGCCCTCGCCAGCCTCGCCGGCCCGGGCGGCCTCGATCGAGGCGTTCAGCGCCAGCATGTTCGTCTGGTCGGCGATGTCGTCGATCAAGCCGGCGATCTCGCCGATCTCTTCCATGGCGCTTTCGAGGCGTTCGACCTCTGTGATCGTCGTCTCGGCCTGGGACTCGACGGCGTCCATCTCTCCGAGGGCGTCCGACCCGAGTTCGCTTGCCGTTTCACCGAGGTCGGCTGCCTGTCGGGACTTCTGTGCGACTCCCTCTGCCGAGGAGGCGACCTCCTCGATCGCGGCGCTGAGATCGGTCAGCTCGTCGGTGGCGTCTTGGACGGTTTCGTCCTGGCGATCTGCTCCCTCGGCGATGTCTTGGACCGATTCGCTGACGTCCTCGCTTACCCGGCGTACTTCGCTGGCGCTCGCAGCGACGTCTTCCGCTGACGCGTCGACGTCCTCCGCGAAGGCACGCACCTCCTGTAGCGTCTGTTCGAGTTCCATCAGCATCTCGTTGGCTGCGACGGCGATCGCACGCATCGCGTCGTCGTCGACGTCCTCGTCGAGCCGCTGGGTAAGATCGCCGTCGGCTGCCTCGGCCATGACCGTGCTGAACTCGTCGGCCTGTTGTTGTAGCGATTCGGCCATGGCTTGGGCCTCTTGTTTCGAGGCCTGGGCTTGCTCTCTGGCGGATTCGATCTCTTCGATTGACGCTTGGAGGTCCTCTTGCATCGTTTCGAGCGATGCCCCGAGTTCTCCCGGGACTCGCTCGTCGAGCGCCGGATCGTCGAAATCCTGGCGTGCCAGAGCGTCAGCCTGCGATGCGACCGTCCGTAGATAGTTCGTCGTCTCCCGAAATGCGTCTCTGACTTGTCCGATTTCGTCGATCCGTCCTTCGTCTTGGACGGCAATGTCTAGGTCTCCCTCGGCGATCGCGGATGCCTGCTCGCCGACGGTCGCGATACGCGGAATGACGTCTCGGCCGACGTAGACGGCGAGGACGACTAAGCCGAGGAGTGCCGCTCCAATGAGGCCAATGAGGTGTGTCTGGATCGTATTTTTCAGCGCGTACGCGTTCGCGGTTGGGACGCTCTTGACCACGACCCAATCGGTGCCGTTGACCGGCGCGTAGGCGACCAATTCATCGCCCCGATTCAAGATACCACTCGTATTAGCGCCCCGCTGTAACGCCGTCGCGTTGGCACCGCCCGGATACTGGTCGAAGACCTGACTCTCGTTTGAGGGGATCATCACCGATCCCGACGTCGAGACAACTTCTGTGGTTCCGCCTTCGATGACGTTCTGGAACTGTTGGCTCCGGGCGTCGAGATCGTAGGCCATAACCACTCCGTGCATGAAGCTTTGTGTCGGGCTGGAAAACGCGATCAGCGAGCGATTGTCGACCGTGTACACCTCTTTGGTGCCTGCGGTATCACGATCGATCCCCAATAGCCCATCCCCGCTCGATGTCGTCCCCCACCGCAGGTTTTGGGATTCAAGCGACGTATTTTCGAGTCCGTCGACGCTGCTGTCGCGGATCAGTCGCTTTGGAACATTGACGTAGTGTACTGCGACGAGACTCTCCCCGCCGTTCAGTTTTGCGCGTTGGAGGGCGATGTTTACCATCCCCGAATCCGAGTCTCCGGACGCTATCGCCGGATCTTTCGACAGTGAGTCCGCTGCCCCCTGTTTCTGCTCGAGCCACCGTTGGACGTTGTCGGCTGTCCGCTCGGTGGCCGCCTGCAACTGATCGTTCCGGTTTTCGGTAAGCTCTGCCGAGACCGTTTGTTGGGTAAAGATCCCGATCCCTAGGACGACCAGGCCAACGACTACCACCACGAGCAAGAACTTTCGAAGGTACCGTCGTCTGATCGTATCCGGTAACAACCGTTCAAACCGTGCCAGCAGTCCCGAGGCGTCACTCATATGAGGAATCTGCAATCCTGTTCGGGAACTGCTTGCCTAAACATTACGCCAGCAGTATCAATCGAGATAATTACGCCCTACGGGCAGGCCATCCAGTCGTCGACGTGGCCGGCTGGTAACTCCAGGTTCGAAAGAAGACGCTTAAGTAGCTTCACGGGGTACTTGCGGTCACTATGGCAAACGGCAAGTACGCCGCACGCAAACTCAAGAAGGACCGCCAGCAACACCGGTGGTCCGACTCCGACTACGCTCGCCGCGAACGCGGGCTCGGAGCCAAGTCCGATCCGCTCGAAGGAGCACCGCAGGGTCGCGGGATCGTCCTAGAGAAAGTCGGTATCGAGGCCAAACAGCCCAACTCTGCGATCCGAAAGTGTGTTCGGGTCCAGCTCATCAAGAACGGCAAACAGGTCACGGCCTTCTGTCCTGGTGACGGCGCTATCTCGTTCATCGACGAACACGACGAGGTCACCATCGCTGGCATCGGCGGTGCAAAGGGTCGTGCGATGGGCGACCTCTCCGGAGTCAACTACAAGGTCGAGAAAGTCAACGGCGTCTCGATGATCGAACTGGTTCGCGGTAACGCCGAGAAACCGGTGCGATAACCATGAGTGCCGAGACTGATTCCGATTCCGAGGACGCCGAAAGCACGACTGGTGCGAAGCTGTTCGGTCGTTGGGCCACCGACGAGATCGAGTTCCAGGATCCGTCGACCGAACGGTACATCACGATTACGCCGATCGCCCACACGATGGGCCGTCACGCCACCAAGCAGTTCCAGAAGTCCGAGATCTCGATCGTCGAACGGTTGATCAACCGTCTCATGCAGACCGACGAGAACACGGGCAAGAAACAGCAGACGACTCGGATGGTCCGTGAGGCCTTCGAGATCGTTCACGAGCGAACTGACGAGAACCCGATCCAGATCCTCGTCGGTGCGATCGAGCACAGTGCGCCACGCGAAGAGACGGTCCGCCTGAAATACGGTGGCATCTCGGTGCCCAAAGCTGTCGACATCTCCCCGCAGCGTCGGGTCGACCAGGCACTGAAGTTCCTCGCTGAAGGCGTCTACAACGACTCCTTCAAGACGCCGACCGATGCCGAAGAAGCCCTCGCCCAGCAACTCGTGGGCGCTGCCGACAACGATGTCGGGACCTACGCCGTCAACCAGAAAGAAGAGAAAGAGCGCGTCGCGGCAGCAGCTCGGTAATCTCTCTCGTTTTCTCGATCGTTGCTTTGGTCGCTTCGATTTCGCTCCTGTCCAGTCTCAACTCCCAGAATAGCCTCTGGACGTATGTCGAACCGAAAGAGAATCGTCGCGTCGCTACTTCGCGCGACCGCTGTCGCCGCGATTGCTGGGACGTGTGTGTTCGGCGCCTTTTCCGCGAACGTTCAGGCCCCGGTTGCGCTGTCCGGCGCTCGTGAGGCCGCGCAGCGCACGGTCGGCCTGTGAGTCGTCACAGATCCAGTTGAGATCGTCGTCGTTTTCGATCGCCGGATGATCGGGATCGACGAGAATCGCTTCGAACCACTTCTGGCTGCCGTCCTCGCCGACCCAGTAGGAATTGAGGACGCGCAGGTTGCGATACTTCTTGGTCGCGCGTTCTTCGGCCACGCGCTGGAGGTTCTTCCGGCGGGTGATCCGCGTGACGCCTTGTCGCTTCGAGCGCCGACCCGCTTTGTGTCGCTGTTTGCGCGCACTGCCTTTCCGGACACTGATCCGTGCCACGACGATCCCCTGTTTTGCTTTGTACCCGAGCGAGCGTGCCCGGTCGAGTCGCGTCGGTCGCTCGACGCGTTCGATGGCGCCTTGCTCGCGCCACTCTTGCATGCGTTGCCACTGGAGTTCGGCCAGCTTGCCGTCGTCCGGATCTTTCCAGGCGTCTCGGATGTGTGAATAGAAGCTTCGTGCCATGTTTTCACCGCGGGCGTTGGATGGTTCAGCCGGCCGTCCGGCCACATTCCGACCTGTCGAACAGGTGCCCGCTGGCTGCCCGCAGACCAGCGAGTTGCCGATTGTACCCTCGTTGGGCGCTTAAGCGCTTCGAACTCTTCTCGAAGCCCATACCCGCAGGCTCAAGTCTGGGGTGACCTGAACGTGCCCATGGACGACTCGGTCACTGTCGTCGTTCCGACTCGCGACGAAGCCGATCGCATCGGGGGAATCGTCGCAACGCTCGTCGCGACGTACGACGTACTCGTTGTCGACGACGGCTCCGACGACGCGACGGCTGCTGCCGCCGAGGCGGCCGGCGCGAGTGTCGTCTCTCACGACGTTCCACAGGGTCGTGCTGAAGCACTCCGGACGGGGTTCGACCAGGCCACAGGTGATATCATTGCACTGTTTGAACCGAGCGGCGCGTACGATCCCGGAGAGGTCGACGACGTTGTTGCCCCGATTGTTGCTGGCGAGGCGGATATCGTCTTCGGGACCCGGCCGGCACTCGATCGTCTTTCGGAGTGGACGTTGAACAAGCTAGTCACTCGAACGACTGGTGTCCCGGATCCGTCGACCGACGTGTGGGCGATCAGGGCTTTGGCACTTCCTCATATCTCCGTCGGCCCTGCCTGTGACTGTGGTGTTGTCGCTCTCGCGGCGACGGCTGCCGACCTCCGAATCGAGGCCGTGGGTATCTCCTTCCAAGAGCTGACCGGACCACGCGATCTCGCGTGGTATCACTTTCGCCAGCTTGGGGCTGTTTTTCGCCATCTCATCGTCGGTCGGTAATGTCGCCGTCCCCGTCGATACGTTCTGTTGCTGTTCGTCATTTCCTATAGCGATAACTGATTTATGAGGGTCGTTCGCAATCCGGCTATGCCGGGTTTTCACTGGGCAGAGCGGCGCCTTAGGCCGTTACCGACTCGAACGTCCCACTTTCGATCGCATGCGCGCACGCTGACGGATCGATATCATCGGTCTGGCTGGGGTATTTCCGCTCGAAGTACCCGATAATGTTTTCGACGTCACGTTGCAGTAACTCCGCGGCGTTCTCGTGGTCGGTTTCGACCGCTTGTGGCCAATCGAAGATCGTCACGCCGTCCTCGCCGACGAAGACGTTGTATTCACTCATGTCGGCGTGGACGTAGCCGCCTTCGTAGGCACTGGCCATTTCCTGAAGAATGAGATCCAAGACGGGCCGAACTTGCCCGGGTTCGAGTTTGGTCCGGGAGAGTTCGACGCCGTCCATCCGCTCCATGACGATCGCGTGACGGTTGTGATCGACCGGTCTCGGGACGTTGACCCCTGGGTACAGCTCCTCCAATGCGCCATACTCGCGTTCGGCTGCCTTTCGAGCGGTGTACAGCCAGGAGACGTGCTCACGGTCGGCGGTGTACTCCCGTTCACGCATCACTTCCCGGAAATTCGTGTATCCCTCCCGGTGGTACTTCAACGCCAGCGGCTTGTACGACTGGACTTCGTAAACGTCACTTTCCTTGCCGACGCCCAGGCTCGAACCGACACCTTCGATCGTTTCGCGCTCGGCGAAGGTGTGCAACGCCAGTGCGTCGTACCCTTCGAAAGTGAGTCGGAACCCCGTATACTGGATCGTCTTCCGTTCGATCAGGTCGCGATCTTCACACCGGTCCAGCCGGTAGTCGGCGTCCTCTGTGGTTAGCCGCGAAAACTCCGGCAGCTTTTCGCGGGCGACCCACTCCGAGAAGCGCATTCCCTGCTCGATCCCAGAGAGGAGATGGAAATCCTCGGGTTCTAGCTCCGCGAGGTGAGGCGCGACGTTCGAGACCATTATCCCTTGGTAGGAGTTTGTCGGGCAAAAGCCCGACGTGTCGGGGTGGGCACCAGCGACGTAAACCAAATAAAGCTATATACAATCTCGACCACCGAGGGCTGTGTCGGTCCGGTTGTCACCTTCGAAGCGACTTTGAGCGCGCCGGTTAGATTCTCTGCTATGCGAATCGGTGCACACACCTCGATCGCCGGCGGCGTCTCGAACGCCCTCGAGGAACAACTGGAGTACGACGGCAACTGTGGACAGATTTTCTCACACTCCCCGCAGGTCTGGCAGGACCCATCTTTCGAGGACGCGGAAGCAACGACGTTCCGTGAGCATTCCGCGGACGCGGATGTCGGACCCTGGGTCATCCACTCGTCGTATCTCGTCAACCTCTGTACGCCAAAGGACGACCTCCGGGCGAAGTCGATCGACAGTCTCCAACAGGAAGTCGAGGCCGCCGCGAAACTCGATATCCAGTACGTGAACGTCCACCTCGGGGCCCACACCGGTGCTGGTGTCGGTACCGGGCTGGACAACGCCGCGAGCGCGCTCGATGAACTCGACGTGCCCGCGGACGTGACGGTATTAATCGAATCCGACGCCGGCAGCGGGACCAAACTCGGGGGCGAGTTCGAACACCTGGCGACGGTCCTCGATCGAAGTGACCAGGAGCTTGGCATCTGCCTGGATACGGCTCATATGTTCGCCGCGGGCTATGACCTATCGACCACCGAGGCGGTCGAGGAGACAGTCAGCGAATTCGATGAGGTCGTCGGCTTGGATGCTCTGGAGTGTATCCATCTCAACGACTCGAAACACGCCTGTGGGACGAACAAAGACGAACACGCCCACCTAGGTGAAGGCGAGATCGGCGAGGAGGGTATTCGATCGATCGTCTCTCATCCCGACCTCCGGGACCTGCCGTTCGTTCTCGAGACCCCAACTGAGGACGGACGCGGCTTCGCCTGGAACGTAAAGCGCGCCCGGGAACTGCGCCAGGACGCCTAACCGTTCGCATAGACAGTCGCTGATCGACTCGCTTTTCACCGGAGATAGTCAGGGTGACGTATGCGCCGGTTCGACGCCGAGTATCTCGAACACACGCGTCGCGGGATGTGGGCGGAGTCCCGCGAAGCACTCTCCGCGCTTGACCTTCCGGCCCGCGATCGCGTCCTTGACGTCGGCTGTGGGACCGGCGAACTGACGCGTGTGCTGCGAGAGGAAACCGATGGCGACGTCATCGGCTGTGACGCTGACCCCGAATTGTTGGCTCACCTCGTGTCGCCGGTCGTTGCTGGTGATGCGTATCGCCTTCCATTCCCGGACGATGCGTTCGACCTCGTGGTCTGTCAGGCACTCTTGATCAATCTTGCCGAACCCAAGCGAGCCCTCGCGGAGTTCGTCCGCGTTTCGCGGGATGGCGTCGCGGTAATCGAGCCGGACAACGGTGCCGTTACCGTCGAGTCGACCGTCTCGACCGAGCCGCCGCTCGCACGAACCGCACGGCGTCACTATCTATCGGGCGTCGGGACGAACGTCGCGCTGGGGGCGGAATTGCGGCCACTGCTGGAGAATGAGGGGCTTTCGTCGATCGACGTCGCTCGCTACGATCACGAACGGACTATCGAGCCACCCTATTCACAGCAGAACCTCGAAGCTGCAAAGCGCAAGGTCAGCGGCCAGGGACTCGACGACGACCGGGCGACGATGCTCTCGGGCGACCTTTCCGTTTCGGAGTACGACGCGCTCCGTGAACGTTGGCGCGAGATGGGGCGGACTGTCGTCGAGCAGATGCGCGATCGTAGCTACGAGCGCACAGAAACGGTCCCGTTCTACGTCGCAACCGGCCAGGTCCCGGAGTGATTTGCTCGCTGGCGCCTCCCGTCAGTGTACGTCTCCGCGAACAGTGACGCCACGCTCGCGTTCGCGTTGCTCGCCCAGCGTCTGTGCGGCCGTCGCGGCCTGTTGCTCGTCGGCCCCCAGCTGCTTGAGGGCCTCGGCGAGGGTGGGAAAGACGTACTCCCCTGTCCGGAGTTTTTCGAGTGCCTCTGACGATCGCGTCCCTTCGTGCCAGAGACAGACGCCGCGTGGATCGAGGATCTCCTCGTAGCTCCCGCGGGCGAGTGCGCCTTCGAGTCGTCGAGTGACGTTATCCTCGAAGGAAGCGTTGCAGACTTCCAGATGGACCGGCTCGCCTGCTTCAGTCAGGTGGGCGGCGAGACATTGCTCGGGTGCGACGTGGCCGCTGGCGGCGGCTGCAATTTCGTCCGGGTGGTCACGAGCCCACTCCGTCCGGACGGTTTCGCCGATGCCCTCGACGCCCAACTTCTCGTTCAACGCCGTCGCTTCCGCGTTGGCCTGCCCGAACAGCAGGTCCTTCGTGAGGTAGACGTCGAGTCGCTCGACGGGATCGAGGCCCAGCGCCAGATCGCCGTAGACCCAGACTTCACGAACGGGAACCGGCATCGTCTCCTGTTCGACTGCCTCGAGGATGCCTTCGAGGCGGTCGACAGCTACGTCGCGATCGAAATCGCTCATCGACCACCTTCGGGCCGGGATGGACAAAACGGTTTCCGGTCGTTGCGGGGGTTTGATTTTTCCGCCGCGGGTGACAACGCCCGCCATGGAGTTCGACCGCTTTGGCGACGACAGCGATCCGGATCTGTTGTTCGTCCTGGGCTGGGGGAACCGGCCGACCCACGAGCCCGTGCGCTGGTTGCTCGACCGACTCGCCGAGGACTGGCGAGTCCACACAGCGACGCTGCCGGTCCACGCTACCGACGTCCAACGTGAGTGGGTCGATCCCGTCTCGGCGTATGCCGCCGCCCTCACGAACCCCGCCGTGCTGGCTCACAGCGCCGGTGGGCTTACCGTCGCCCACGCGGACATCGAGTCTTCGACGACGACGTATCTCAGTCCGTGGTGGGGGTTCTCCTCGGCGAATGGGGGACGCCTGGTGGACTTATTTGCTCGGTTCCCACTCGACGTGAAGTTGCTGCCCAGCGGGATCGACGATCCGTCGTTGCTCGGTGCTCACGCTACCGCGCGACAGGTTACCGAGGGGGCCGATCGCGTCTCGCCAGCTTTTCTCCGGACAGTCCAACAGGCTCACCGGACCCTTCCGCCCGCCAAAGACGAGGCCGTCGTCTTCTGCTCGCTGACCGATCAGGTCGTCTCGACGCGAGCGATCGGCGAGCGCGTCCCGGCCGAGCGGATCCGCCTCTACGACGGCGGCCACGAACTGTTCTCCTCACGATCGCGTGAGCGACAGCTCGCCACACTGCGTGCAGTGCTGTCCGAGGGGCCGGCCGGGCTGGAAGCGTAATCCTCTCGGGTGCGTATCTCCGAGAGCCAGTGAATGGACTGTGATCGGTGTGGCGAGGCGGCGGTCATGCATGCGGCCTACTCCGGGGCCCATCTCTGTGAGGACCACTTCCGGCGCTCCGTCGAGAAGCGTGTTCGCCGTCGGATTCGTGAGGACGGCATCGTTCCCGAACGGGCCACGCCGGAGGAACCCGTCACCTGGCTGATCGGCCTCTCGGGTGGGAAAGATAGCGTCGTCCTCACGCAGATCCTCGCCGAGACTTTCGCCGAGGATCCCCGGATCGAACTCGTCGCGCTGTCGATCCACGAGGGGATCGAGGGCTACCGCGACGAGAGTCTCGACGCCGCTGAGTCACTCACTGCTGATCTTGGGCTCCGTCACGAGACGATATCCTACGCCGATGAGTTCGGCGTTCGTATGGACGAGGTCGTCGAAGACGATCCCGAAGACATGGCTGCTTGTGCGTACTGTGGCGTCTTCCGACGCGATCTGCTCTCGACGTACGCCGAGGAGTACAACGCCGATCTCCTGTTGACCGGCCACAACCTCGACGACGAAGCCGAGACAGCGCTGATGAACTTCCTCGAAGGCGACATCGCCCAGATGGCAAAACACTTCGACGCAAGCCTCGGCCCGCTCGACGAGCGAACGTTGACCGATCGGCACGTCCCACGGGCGAAACCACTCCGAGATGTCCCCGAAAAGGAGGTCGCGCTGTATGCCCGCCTCCGGGATCTCCCGGCACACATCACCGAGTGTCCACACGCCTCAGAGTCGTTTCGCGGTGAGATACAGTCACTGTTGTACGAACTCGAAGACGCCCATCCGGGGACGCGCCACTCGATCATGGCCGGATACGAACAGTTGGCCAGGCAGGCGGCCCGGACTGTCGACGAAGACCGAGACTACGCGTCGTGTGACACGTGCGGACGACCGACGACCGGAGAGCGGTGCCGACGCTGCCAGTTGCTGGATGCGTTGGGTGCCTGAAAACGGCGCTTTTTCGAACAGTGATGCGTCCGATCGAGGGGTCGGTCAGTCTGTCCGGATGACGTCTAGACCGTGGTTCTGCTCGACGGCATCTCGGCCGCCGTCAGTTTCCCCGAAGCTTCGGTCGGTCTGACTGCTGGCGTCGGTGCCGACGTTGCTACTGGCATCGAAAGACGTGTCCTCGACGTCGACGTCCTCGATTGCTTGCCGGGACTTGTTGGCCTGCTTTTGGGTCGTCGGACCCAAGACCTGGGCCGACTGGACACCGGTCATGATCGCCATGACGCGGACTTTGCCCTTGTACTCTTCTTCGATCCGGGCTCCCCAGATGACGTTAGCGTTGGCCTCCAGACGATCGGTGATGTTGCTTGCGATGCCTTCGGCCTCGTCGAGCGTCAGGTCGGGTCCACCCGTGATGTGGACCAGGCCGCCGCTGGCCCCACGGTAGTCGACATCGAGCAGTGGGTGGTTCATGGCGTCGCTGACCACTTCCTGGGTCTTGTTCTTGTCCTGGGTCTCGCCGACGAGCATCACCGCGACGCCGCCCTGGTTCATGATCGCGGACATGTCCGCGTAGTCCAGGTTGATCAGCGACGGTTGGGTGATCGTCTCGGAGATCCCCTTGACCGTCTCGGCGATGATCTGATCCATCACCGAGAAGGCTTTGCCGATCGGGAGGTTCGGGACGTAATCGAGCAGGCGGTTGTTGTCCAGGACGATGATCGAGTCGGCCTCGTTGCGCAGATTTTCGAGGCCTTCCTCGGCTTTGACTGTCCGGGCACGCTCGACGTTGAACGGCGTCGAGACCATGCCGACGACGATCGCTCCTTGCTCTTTGGCGATCTTCGAGACGACGGGCGCGGCGCCCGTGCCGGTCCCGCCGCCCATGCCGGCCGTGACGAACACGAGGTCGGCGTCGCCCAGCACTTCCTTGATCGTGCCCTGGGCCATCTCGGTGGCGCGTTCGCCCATCGAGGGGTCGCCGCCCGCCCCGAGCCCGTTGGTCAGGGACTTGCCGACGAGGATCTTCGTGTCGGCTTCGATCATCTTGAGGTGCTGTTTGTCGGTGTTCAGCGCGATCGTATCGGCGCCCTCGACGCCGATGTTGTACAGCCGGTTGACAGTGTTGTTACCGGCACCGCCACAGCCGATGATCACGATGCGCGGGTCGCCGAACTCGTCACCGTCGGCATCGACGTCCCGGCTCTCCTGTTCTTCGTGTTCGAGGGCCGAGTTGACAATATCCTGCATCGTCTACACCTTCGCCCATGTGCGCCGCTTGCGTTTTTCGGATGGGCGCTCTTTGCCAGTCTCTTGCTCGGCCAGCATATCTCGAACGGCCGCCCGGATCGCCTCGCTCCGGTTCGGGTATTCCCCCGTTTCGACCATTCGTTCGACCTCCTCGATCTGCTGTTTCGGAATCCGTAGTGTCACACGCTCCATATTTATTGTTCCCCTTTGGGTAAGACGGACGCAGCGGGCCGCCCGCTCGTCTTACACACGATAACCGCCAGACAGCGGTCGGTGGCATCCGGTACGCCACTGTGTAAGACAAGTCCGTCTTACGCATTACCGTACCACAGAGTGAGGGGACATAAAGGTTTTGGCGGATGTAAGACGCCAAGGCGTAAACACCTGAAAAAGCGGCCCAGAGGTGTGTTTACGTGGCGTTTATTGGTCTAGTACGTCAGCAGCTGGCGTTCGCCGCCCACAGCTCGGACAGAATGCCCAGTCAGAGCGGAGCTCGTCGCCACAGTCACAGAAGATGCGACGTGAAGCCTTCTCCCCGCAGTTCGGGCAGTAGACGTGATCGCCCGAGACTGTCTCGCCACATTGGGAACAGGTCCGATTACCGGGCTGTTCGTCCGGCTCGACCACGGACGGTTCCTCGGTTGCGCGTTCGGGGGCCGTACTTGGAGATGGCGAGGACGCGACGGCCTCCTCCAGTGAGATGTTCACGTTGACGTCTTGTGGCTCGGGCTGTGGCCGCAACCGGCGGTCACGCCGCTCTTCGAGGACGGCATCGACGCGTTCCGCGATGAGTTCGTCGAGACTCTCCTCGGCGGTGGCCGAATCCGTCTGCGTAGGTTCGGTCGTCTCGCCGTCGAGGTAGGCTCGCAACGCCTCGCGCATGACCTCGCTCTTGGAGGCGTCGAACTCCTCCAGTCGGTCGACGAGGTCGTCGTCGGCGCGGAACGTGATTTTACTCATACAGCCTGTCTTACGGCTTGACAGCGAGCCTACTTCAATCTTCGTGACTGTCTGACGCACGTCAGCGGTTGTGTTGAGGACCGGCCGACGCCGGTCGGTTTTTCGCTCCGAATGATAACCGTTAAGTCTCCCACCGGGCCTACGTGTGAGTGTAACCGCCCTTAGCTCAGACTGGTAGAGCAGTCGACTGTAGATCGACTTGCCCCCCGTTCAAATCGGGGAGGGCGGACTTTTGCTGGGACCACGTGAGCAGTCGAAAGTCCATCTTGAGCCGATTTGAACACGCCAGTCGCAGCCTCCCACAGCGACCGGAGAGGGCAAGCAGGAACGTCTGCCGTCTGTTCAACTCGGACACAACACGACGCGATTCGGACGAACTCAGCGACAATAGGCGTCCAGCGGATTCTCGTGGACGATCGTGTCGATGGCCGCGTCCGGGACGTTTGCGGCCCGGAGCTTCGGTAGGAACTTCTCGACGATGTAGGTGTACGGGTCGACTTCGCCGCCGTCGGGTTGGCTGGGGTCGTAGTAGCCTCGGTCCTGGCTCAGTAAGATATTGTCAGTGTATCCGCGCTCAGTCATGTATTCGACGAGATCGATGTACGTTTGATCGTCTTGATCGTGGCCACCGATCCAGTCGTATTCGACGAACGCGCCGCGCTTGGCCGCCCGCTCGTGATAGTCCAGATTTTCCTCGGCGCGGGCGTGGATCCAGATGAACCGCGAGGGGTCGTAGCCTTCCTCCGCGATGATGTCGAGTTGCTGGTGGGCGACGTTACCGTGCAGTGTGTGGCTGCCGATGACAGCGCCCGTTTCGGCACCGGCTCGCGCCGCGGCACGGAGAATCTTCTCTTCGTCGTCTGAGAGGCCCTCGGGATCGTCGTCGTCGGTACTCACCTTGATCCAGGCCGCCCGCACGCCCGTGTCCTCGATCTCGTTGGTCAACTCATCGAGCATCCACTCGGTGAGTTCCGCGATGCCCATCTCTCGGGCCCACTGAGGAATGCTCGGCTCCTGGTAGATCCCCGTCGGCACGACCACGGGGAAGTCTGTCGCCTCTGAGACAGCGAGATCGATGTCGACCCGACGGCCGACGCCTTCGGGCGTACACTCGACGAGGGCGTCGATCCCCGCCTCCTTGGCGCGCTCGATCTCCGGGCCGATGAGTTCGATCACCGCCTCGGGGTCGGTGTCTTTCCAGTTCTCTGCTTCCATCGGCCCGAGGTCGGCGAAGATGTGTTCGTGAGGGACTAACAGACCGATCTCGTCTCGATCGATGGTTCCCTGTGTCGTGCTGAGTTTTCCCATGGACGCTCTCTCGGATGCAGTTGAAAAGTACGTTTTCATCATCTCTTTGAACGAAGCCGGATTCAGCGATGCTGGGTGGCAGCTCCCGCTCTCAGTTCTCCCGGCTTTTTAAAACCGCTCACATCGACAGACTGCGGTCGAATTGTCAGTGTGAACAATAGCACTCTTTTTTCCGTGTCTCGGTTCACAGTTCAGGCGTGGTAACGATGGGTGTCTTCGACCGCGGCAGGTTCAACTTGGGGTCTGAGGATGCTGAGACGGTTCCCTATCTCTGTCTCTCCTGTGAGACGCCGCTGCCCGTCCAGTATCACTCCTGCCCGGAGTGTGGGAGCTACGACGTGCGGCGCGCGAAGTGGGTCGACGATCACTGACGGCGATCCGGTCGGCACTCCTCGGGGGACCTGTCTTGCGATCTCGGTCGCTCGCTGTCGGCGGATCGACCGTCGAGAGCGGATGCGCTACGTATTGGGAGTCCGCTTACCCGATATCCACTCTCGCTGGCGAGCCACGACCCCTGGCCGGTGGGTCGCCAGATTCTTGGTCTCGCTGTCGGAACGCCCAGCATGCGATTTCCGAGCGAAATCGTCGTCGATCGTTTCTTGCCGACGGCCAGGGCCATGCTCGCTGGCGAATTGTCCGCGCACGGACTCACCCAACAGGAGATCGCCGATCACCTCGGCGTGACTCAGGCCGCCGTCAGCAAGTACGTCGGTGGCGACGTTGCGGTCGAGTCCCGATTTAGTGAGGACCCGCGAATGCAGTCGACCATCGACGAGATCGCCGCCGGCTTCGCGGACGGGTCGATGGACGCCTACGACGCGCTGGGTGAATTGTTGGACGTGATCCGGGCCTTCGAGGATCGGGGACCGATCTGTGAGATTCACGAGGAGGCGGTCCCGGCACTGGCCGGCCTGGGTTGTGACCTGTGCCTGCGCGGCCACGACGAAGCGGTCGCCGACGAGCGGGCAGTCCTTTCGACGGTCCGCTCGGCCACACGGCTGTTGGCTGACGAGACGGCGATGGTCGCGTCGGTACCAAACGTCGGGACGAACGTGGGCATGGCCCTGCCCGACGCCGAGGACGAGCGAGACGTGGCGGCCGTACCGGGTCGAGTCCACGCGATGCGCGGCCGGATCAACGTCCCTGCGAACCCGGAGTTCGGTGGCTCTCAACACGTCGCCCGGACAATCCTGGCGGCGATGGCCGTCGATCCGTCCAAGCGCGGGGCGTTGAACCTCGCGACCGACGAATCGCTCATCGGGGCCGCACGGGATCGTGGCATCGACCCCCTTCAGTTCGACGCCGGCTACGAGAACCGCCGCGAGCGCCTCGAAGCCGCGTTCCGTGATCGTGGCGCGGTGCCAGCAGTCGTCTATCACGAGGGGGCGTTCGGGATCGAGCCGATCACCTATGTGCTCGGGACGGATGCCCTCGAAGCCACGCAGCTGGCGATCGAGCTGGTCGGCGCTGGGAAAGCCTAACCGATGGGACCAGGCCGTCACTGGTGATTCCTTTCGTGGATGTCCCGCTCGCGACGGCCCCTCAGCGGTCGATGTGGACCGGGATCCACCACACCCGCGACCGCCCACCCACTTTCTTGCTCGTGATATCCGTCGACGCTTCGAGGTCGTGCAGTTTGTTCAGTGCCGTCCGACGAGAACACCCAAGCGCCTCGGCCACCTCGCTTGCGGTCAGTGGCTCGGCGTAGTCGTCCCGGTCTTTGAACACCGCTGTTACGTCCTCGACGGCGTACTCCGTTTCGCGGCCTGATCCACTCATACGGTCCGATAGGACGGCCGCCTACTTAATTTCTCACGTAGGAACTGTCCGTCTGGACAGATGTGTACCGGTCTCAGCCGACCGCATCACTGGGTCGCCACGGTCTTGACCGCCTCGAGACGCTTGTGACTCCTCCTGTTCACAACGGCGGCATGTGCGATGCGGGCGACGGATAGTCCAGAGAGAATCGGAGCGACGGAGGTATCGACCCGGCCGAAACGACCAGAACGCTCTCTCACGGTTTCCCCTCCTTGGGCCATCTGGCGGTGGCTACGGAGCGCTGACAGCCACGACGGGAGACGAAAACAGGGGGCGAGCCCGAACACTCACAGTCCTCGACAGAGTACCTCAGCGAAACACATGGATCGTCGTCGCGGTCTCGTCATCGTCGTCACTGTGTTCGGTCTAATCGCCCTGACGCTGGCTGCAGCGACGCTGACGGATCCGACAGTCAACACCGGTGGTGGGGGGAAATTCGGTTTCAGCGGTAACGGGACGGGCGGATTGTTCTCGGGGGCGGACAACCAATCGTCGGTCGATGTCGTCGTTCCGCCGGGTGTCCTGCCAGTGTTTCAGGTCTTGGCCGTTGCATTGACCCTGCTCGCGGTCGTCGTCGCCTTTCGAACGTTCTCCTGGAGTGACCTCGCCCGAATCGCCATGCTCGCGGTGATAGCTGTGCTGTTCGGCTGGCTGTTGGTGATGTTGCTGGAGTTGCTTGCCGGCTCTTTTGGGGGGCGTGGTGGAATCCTACCGGGCGGCGCTGCCGGCGGCTTTGGTCCGCTCGTCAGCGCACCCGAGCGGACGCTATCGATCGCCAACCTCCCACTCGCGGTCTGGCTCGTTCTGGTGGTCGTCGTCGTTGCGGCCGTGGGAACGATCGTTCGCCTCTCCGGGGACGCATCTGTCTCCGAGGCAGTTACGGATCAACCGAGCGACCGCGACAGCGACCAACTCGAAGCGATGGGTGATGCGGCTGGTCGCGCTGCCTCTCGTCTGGCAGCCGGGACGGAGACGACTAACGCGGTCTACCAGGCCTGGCAGGAAATGACGGCTGCCCTCGAGGTCTCGAACCCGGCCGCGACGACGCCGGCAGAGTTCGCCCGGGCCGCGATCGATGCTGGCATGCACCCCGAGCACGTCGAGGACCTTACACGGCTGTTCGAAGACGTCCGGTATGGGGGTGAGCCCCCCTCAGACGAGCGAGAGCAACGGGCACGGACAGCCCTCCGGGAGATCGAAGCGACGTACGCCGACCTCGACACGGAAACAACCGGAGGGGACGATCCGTGAGTTCCCCGCCTGGCACACCCTGGGATGATCCCTCTCGGTTCGTCGAGTCCGGCGGGGGATCGGACGCCGAATCGGACGAGCCGATCGGGACCGCTCTCGCGGTGGTGGGAGCGCTTGCTGTTCTGGCTGCCCTGGCGATCCTGTTCGTCCCGGGCCTGAGCGAGCAACTGTCGACCAGTTATCTGCCGGTCATCGTCATCGGGGCGGTCGCTTTGTTCCGGGCCGTCCAACTCGGTTGGCGTCGCGGGACCGAATCGATCAGGCAGGCCACGCCGTCGGCTGTCGAGGCTCGGACGACCGTCTCGATTCCCGGCACCAGGTTCGACCGTCTCTTGGAGACGACGGTCTCGAGTACAAGCCAGCGTATTCGACAGCAGACAGTGCTCACCGAGCGGTTGCGCGAACTCACCGAGGAGATTCTCACGACGCACACTCGACGCGACGATCCGACGGTGCCGACGGACGTGGCCCTCGAATCGGGTACCTGGACGGACGATCCCATGGCGTCGTCGTTGTTTGCCGAAGACGAGACGAACACCTCGTTGCTCGATCGGGTCGCCGCGTTGGGAGGGCAATCGTCACCCGCGAAGAAACAGGCCGTCGCCGTCATCGCGGAACTGGCCGACAGACTCGACATCGAGGATGCCGACCGATCTGAGCGTTCGAGTGGCCGTATCGCGAGTTCCGACTCCTCGCCCAATCCCTCACCGACGGGCGAGCGATACACTCGTCGGTGGCACGGCCTCTCGGCCCTGGCGCTTGGGGCGCTGGGCGTCGGCACGCTTACGTCCCAACCACCGCTCGTCGTCGTCGCAGCGATATTGCTGGGGATCGCCGCCTCGGTCGTCGTCTGGGACAGCCCGACGGCTGAACTAGCCATCACGCGGACGATCGAGACGCCCGACCCGCAACCGGGGGCTGCCGTCCGCGTCAGGGTCGACGTCGAGAATGTCGGCTCCACTTGGGCACCCGACGTGCGTCTCGTCGACGGCGTACCCGAGGGACTCATCGTCGAGTCGGGTTCACCCCGCCACGGGACGTCGCTCCGTCCCGGTGCGTCATCGGGCTACGCGTACACAGTCAGTGCGCCACGTGGCCGCCACACGTTCGACCCGGCGTACGTACTCACGCGGACGCCGAGTGGGACGATCGAGCGTGCCGAGACGATCACGCCAGCCGGTGACGCGGAGATCACCTACGATATTACCGCCGCGTCGACTCTCTCGATGCCCCTCCAGGAGAGGGCCTCGAAACACGTCGGACGCGTTTTGACCGACATCGGCGGGGCCGGCCTGGAGTTTCACTCGACTCGGGAGTATCGTCCAGGTGATCCTCTCTCTCGAATCGACTGGAACCGGGCCGCCAAGGGTGGTGACCTCTCGACGCTGCAGTTCCGCGAGGAACGGTCGGCAACAGTCATGTTTCTGCTCGATGCCCGCCAAGACGCTTACGTCTCACCTACCCCGGGTGCCCCTTCGGCGGTCGATCGGAGTGTTCTCGCGGCGAGTGAACTGGTTTCGGCCCTGATCGCCGCCGACGACCGGGTCGGCATCACGGCGCTTTCCCCCCGACGCTGCTGGCTCGAACCCGGCGCTGGGTCGCGGCATCTCACGCGTGCCCGTGAACTACTGGCCGCGGCTGACGCCTTCGGCCCGATCCCTCCCGAACGGCCGTTCGTCCGCCGGGTTCTGGTGCCGACGATCCACAAGCGACTTCCGTCGAACGCACAGCTGGTGGTGTTTTCCCCGCTCAGTGATAGCCAGAGTGTGACGATCGTGCGCCAACTGCGCGCCTACGGGTATCCCGTCACGGTGATCAGTCCGGACGCGACGAATACCGGCACACCGGGGCGCACACTCGCTCGCATCGAACGGACGATCCGGCTCTCACATTTGCGACGGACCGACACGCGGGTCGTCGACTGGCAGCGAGACGAGTCCCTTCCCGCCGCCGTCGAACGTGCAAAGCGAGGGTGGTCTTAGTGGCGATCACCCCCCGGCCCCACGGGAGAGCCATCTTCGCGACCGGGGCCTTCGCGCTCCTCGCCGTAACTCCGCTCGCGCCGGTCCCCCCAGCCTTTGCCGTCGGGCTGGCGGGCGCTCTCCCCGCGTTGCTCGGCACGGCACTCGGCTCGCGGCGCATACTTGGCCTGGGCGTCCTCGTCTTGAGTGGCGGGACGTTACTCGCCGGCAGCGAAGGCCTGCCGGTTCCGTTTCTCTCGGCCGCGATGATCGGGACTGTGCTGGTCTGGGACGTCGGCGAGCAGTCGATCAACGTCGCCGCCCAGATCGGCCGAGCGGGCGATCTCGACCGGCCGATCTTCGTCCACGCGGCGATCAGCAGTCTCGGCGCGATGGGTGTCGCCGTCCCCGTCTATATCCTCTATTCGGTCGCTGTTGGCGGCCAACCCGTCGGCACACTGCTGCTGTTGTTGATCGGTGCCGGGTTCATCATCTCCTCACTTCGTCTTTGATCGGTCCTGACGTGTCGGCGGTGACTTCGACACTTTTTCTACGGTACCGCCGGACGGTCAGACAGTGTTAACGGGTGTCAATCGGTGAGACGAAACCGCCAGCGCGTCCTCGTCGGTGTGACAGTCATTTTGGCCGTGCTTGCGACTGTTATCGTTGCGGCGGCGGTCGTTCCGACCCAGACCGCAGAGCGTCAACCTGGTAACGGGTCGGGTGGCGTATCCCTCGACCAGCCGTCTCAGGAGCCCAACGAGTTCGACATCACGGTCGATATCCCGCCACTGGTTCGGCCCATCGCCGTGGCGCTGCTTGTCGGGTTCACCGCCGTTGGGCTGTTCGTGCGGATACAGACCCTTACGCTCAAGGGCGTCGTGACATCGCTTTTGGCGGCTGGGGTCGTTTTTGCCGTCCTCCAACTCATCGACCTCTCGTTGCGCTTTCCGGGGTCGGGCCGCCAGCCCCAGAACGTCACGAATGGCACTGGTCCGGGCGGGTCGGGATCGGTCAATCCCGTCGCTCCGGGCGTCGATGTGCCGATCGTGGCGCTGGGGGGGATCGCGGTCGTTCTCCTCGGGGCAGTGGCACTGCTGGTCCTCTCTAGTGGGCGGTCGGAGTCGACCGAAGCGGCGTCCGTCGACGACCAGGCGTCGGTCGATGAGCTGGACGCCGTCGGATCGGCTGCCGGCCGGGCGGCGTCGCGCTTGGCAGCCGGTGTCGATTCGACGAATGCCATCTATCGTGCTTGGGCTGAGATGGCCGACGCCCTCGCAGTGTCGGAGCCGGAAACGACGACCCCGGGCGAGTTCGCGGAGGCGGCGATCCAGGCTGGCATGGATCCCGACGACGTGCAGGAACTCACACGTCTCTTCGAGGCCGTCCGATACGGTAACGTGCCGCCCTCGCCCGATCGGGTCGAGCGCGCCGAGGATGCGCTCCGACGGATCGAAGCCGCGTACGCTACGCCAGAGAGGTCTGGCCAGCGGACGAGTCCCGACGAGACTGGCCCACAGGAGGAGCGACGATGACCGGGCAGCGAGACATGCTATCTGACGCCGCCGAAGCACCCACCGTAGCGAGTGACGACGAAACCGAACAGCGTATCGAGTCGCTTCTCTCTCCGGTGATCGGTGCGATCGGGACTCTCCTCGTCGGCGTTGGGTTAGTCGTCGTCTGGAATCCGTCGCTCGTCGAGATCTCGATCGAATACCTGGCCGTCTACGTGATCTCGGTGGTCGCGGTCATCGCGGGCATCTGGTACAGCTATCGCCGGATCGTCTCCTCGGTGTCGGAATCGACGCCTCCGACTGTCGAAGCCCGCTCGACGACGTCGGTTCCGGGGTCGACGTTCGATCGGCTCCTTGGCGGGCCATTTCCGACACAGGCCGATCGAATCAAGGCCCGCCGGCGCGTTTCGAAACGCCTCCGGCGGGTGACGACCGACGTCCTCGATTCGACCAGTGCCGATCGTGCTGTGGGCTCGATCGAGGCGGCCCTCGCCGACGGGACCTGGAGCGACGACCCGGTGGCCGGGGACTTTTTCGCCGAACAGACCGGCGATCGCACTCTGCGTGACCGTCTCGAGACCGTCCGTCTCGCTCCACACAATCCCTTTGTTCTCGGCGTCGAGCGAGTCGTCGGGGACTTGGCGGACCGCTACCTGCCCGAGCGAACGACAGACGGGTTCGACTCCCCCGAGACGGCCCCACACACGCGGCGCCCCTCGACGTTCGGTACCGTTCGCTCGACGGGGCGGTGGCGCGGGTTGGGTGCTGTCGCGTTGCTCGCGATTGGGCTCGGAGCCGGCCTGGGCAAGCCGGGATTGTTGCTGGTTGCCGGGCCGTTGTTGCTCGTCGTCGGCTACGCGGCCATGGATGTCGAGCCTCCACAATCGATCACTGTCGAGCGGACGATCGAACCGACCGATCCCGACCCCGGCCAACGCGTTCAGGTCCGCGTTACCGTTCACAACGATTCCGGGCGGTGGGTCCCGGATCTCCGGATCGTCGATGGCGTCCCGGCCGGGATGACCGTCGTCGAGGGCTCACCACGACACGGCACCGTCTTGCGTCCGGGGGCCTCCACGTGGTTCGAGTACTCAGTGCAGGCTGCGCGTGGCCCGCATACCTTCGAGTCGCCCTATACGATCACGCACAACCTCTCGGGCTCGATCGAACGCACGTTTCGGACGGCGACCGAGGGCGATCGAACCGTCACCTACGGGCTCCGGCCGGATTTCGAGGCGACGGTTCCGCTCCGCCAACAGGCTTCGAGTCACGTCGGTCGCGTCCTGACAGACGTCGGTGGGAGTGGGCTCGAGTTCCATTCCGTTCGGGAGTATCGTGCCGGTGATCCCCTTTCGCGCATCGACTGGAACCGGGCCGCCCAAGGACAGGGACTCGCGACGCTGCAGTTCCGCGAGGAACGCTCGGCGACGGTCGTGTTGCTGATCGATACGCGCGCCGCCGCCTACGTCGCTCCCGACGAGCAAGCGCCATCCGCCGTCGATCGGAGTGTTCAGGCGGCCGCGAAAGTGTTTCGGGCCTTGCTGAATGCCGACGACCGGGTTGGATTGGCTGCCCTGTCTCCCCGGGGGTGTTGGCTGTCCCCGGGCGCCGGGCACGTCCACTGGGCACGGGCAGAGACGGTACTCACCGATGACCCGGCGTTTTCGACCCAGCCACCGACCCAGGCGTTTCACCCACACGTCCGGCTGCCGAAACTCCGCAAGCGCCTCCCCGCTGACGCTCAGATCGTCATGTTCTCGCCCCTCTGTGACGAGGAGAGTACCGCGGTCGCACGCCAGTTACAGGCCCAGGGCTATCCGATGACAGTGATCAGCCCGGATCCGACGAGCGACGGGACCGCCGGCCAGACCGTCGGGCGCATCGAACGAACGCTTCGCCTTTCGACCCTCCGGAAGACGGATGCCCGCGTCGTCGACTGGCAGCCAGCGGAGCCACTGCCACTGGCGTTTGACCGTGCCCAACGGCGGTGGTCGCGATGAGTCGAGCCGCTGGGCCCTCGCGGTTCGGCGTGGCGATGACACTCCTGCCAGCCGTGGTCTGTCTGGTATCGATATCGGGCAACGGCGCGGGCTTCGTCCTCGCTATCGCCGGGACGCTCGGAGCCCTCGTGGGGGTCGAACGCGGGCGTCGACTCGTCCTCGGTGTCGGTGTAGCCGGACTCTTCGCTTCGGTTCTGGTCGCTGGCGTCGCGGGCTATGACCCCACACTCGTTGCCGTCGCCGGAAGTGGCGCCGTGTTGACGTGGGATATCGCCGAGCACGCGATCGGCATTGCCAGACAACTGGGTACCGGCCCCGACCGCCGTCGCCTCTTGCTTGCACACACTGTCGGGAGTACGATCGTGGCTGTTGGCGCACTCGCGGTCGTCCTGGTCGGCTTTTCCGTGACACCGCGGGACTTGCCACTGGTTGCGGTCGTGTTACTACTCGCTGGATTGCTCGCGCTCGTTCCGGCACTCAAAATCGGGAGATAGGCGAGTGCGGTCGCCTCCGCCCAGACGACGCGGCTCTCTTGGCGTGTTCTCAGACCGTCGGGACGGGGGTGTCTTCGAGGACGTAATCGACGACGGCGGATTTGGCGATGTCGTCGACGCGTGCGTCGGGGGTCAATACGATGCGATGAGCGAGTGCCGGCTGGGCGACGCGTTTGACGTCGTCCGGCGTGACGTATTCCCGGCCGACCAGGGCCGCCCGCGCCCGGCTCATCTCCAGTAGCCGCTGACTCCCACGCGGGGAGACACCGACCTCGACGTGGCGGTGGTCACGCGTCGCTCGCGTGATCTGGACCATGTACCCCAGCAGGTCTGGTTCGACGCGAACGGACTCGGGAGCCGCCCGAAGCGCCTGGACTTGTGCGGGGTCGAGGACCGTCTCGACGGACGGACTCTGTTGGTCACGATCGAGACGCCGCTGGAGGAGTTCTCTCTCGCCGTCTGCCTCTGGGTAGCCCATCGTCGTCTTGATCGCGAAGCGATCGACCTGTGCTTCGGGCAACTCGAAGGTCCCCTCCATATCGACGGGGTTCTGGGTCGCGATGACGAAAAACGGCTCCGGGAGCTCGTGGGTTTCGCCGTCGACGGTTACTTGGCCTTCTTCCATGGCTTCTAGCAGTGCGCTCTGCGTTTTCGGCGGTGCGCGGTTGATCTCGTCGGCAAGGACAACGTGGGCAAAGATCGGGCCGTCGCTGAACTCGAAGGTCCGGTCGCGCTCGTTGTAGACGTGGGTACCGGTGACGTCGGCTGGGAGCAGATCCGGTGTGAACTGGATGCGTGAAAACGAGACGCCAAGCGTTTCGGCGAGCATCCTGGCAGTCAGTGTCTTGCCCGTTCCGGGGACGTCTTCGAGCAGGACGTGGCCGCGCCCGAGCACGCCAACGAGGACTGTTTCGAGAAACTCGCGGTCGGTAATCACTGCCGATTCGATCTCGTCGAGAAGTCTATTGCAGGTCTCACTCGCCTCGGAAACGTCCATGTCCCGGCTCTCTGTTGGGCGTAACTTAGTGATATCGGGACCGAACTGGGATCGAAACGGATAAACACGACAGCAGTGTACCCGACATTGTTGCCGAGGTAGCCTAGCCTGGCCAAGGCGCCTGCCTCGAGAGCAGGTGTCCTCACGGACTCGAGAGTTCAAATCTCTCCCTCGGCGCTTCTACTTCCGAACGGACGTGAGGAAGTTGTACAACGCGGGAGTTTGAACGTTGCAAGACGCGCGCAGCGAAGCGAGCACGTCTTGCTGGAGTTCAAATCTCCCCCTCGGCGCTCTCTGAACTCGCCCCGTGAGCAGAGTGCTCGCTCTCGTCGTCTGATTCCTGTGTCGCGGTGATGTGAGATTTGAACCAGCGAATCGAGCACAGCGAGAGTCACGCTGTGCAACTCTCTTGGCACTTTTTGGCGACGAACGACGGCCACCGCGAGCCGGCCTTCCGTTACGCCAGCAGGAACAGGATGAAGCTGAGTGCCATCA
This sequence comes from Halorhabdus sp. CUG00001, assembly GCF_009797925.1. Lineage (NCBI taxonomy): Archaea > Methanobacteriati > Methanobacteriota > Halobacteria > Halobacteriales > Haloarculaceae > Halorhabdus > Halorhabdus sp. CUG00001. Next base: position 1,386,295 of record NZ_VOLB01000001.1, on the reverse strand, counting down.
CTGCGAGGATGAACGCCCCCGCCATCGCACCACCCAGCGAGACGACCGCGTTCGCGGTGCTGGCCAGTGTTTCGGTTCGGTCGTTACCAAAGACCGTTACTTCGGCCTGTTCGCTCTCCATCCCGGCCTCGACCGGTTCGAGATCGTCGATGGCCTCGGCGACGAGGTTGTCAATCAATTCGAGTACCTTCGCTTTCTCGATCGCGTCGCCGACCTGGTTTTCGGCCTCGACAGTGTTGACGATGTGTGTGTCCGACGTCATCACTTCAAGGAGATCCACCGAGTCGATCGTCTCGACGATCTCCTCACGCAGCCCGGGCTCCATGTTGTTCCCGTCGATCAGGACGTAGGCCGTCGTCTGTCCGTCGACGTCGATGACCGCGACGCGAGCGCCGAGTGGACCGATCCCGTCTTGGGGTTCCCAGGGGGTTTCGTCCCAGGCTGTGCCAAGCCGGAGCGGCCCCTGGTCGGCGGCTGCGAGCCGTTCGCCCAGCCGATCGGCCCCGTGGATCAACTCGAAGGAGCGCTCGCCGCCGGGGACGACGTGGCCAAGGTTGGGGCCTTCGAGACCGTTGTTGCAGTTGTGGGCGTCGGCGAGCATCACGTCTTCGAGGTGGCCGGCTCGCGCTTCCGCCCGGGCGGACAGGCCCACCGCGTACTCGATGTCGTCGGCGAAAGCGGGCGAGAACGTGACCGTTGTAAAGGCATCGTCACCGAACGCATGCCCGGTCAGCGTGGCTTCCCCTTCCTGGAGGCGCTGGCCCTGGGTCGCCGTCTCGCTGTATTCGATCCGATCGTGGGCTGTTGTCGCCGCTTCCAGAATCGAGTCGACTTCCCCCTCGGTGACGAGGTTGAAGTCGTGACCGGCGGTTGCGTGTGGCGGAAAGCCCAGACCGTCGGCCTCGTTCGCGATTCGCTCTGGGAGGTTTCCGCCACCGATATCACCCATTGGCCCAGGGTGAATCATCGGGAGGACGAACCGCGCTTTCTCGTCTCCATCGGGCCGACGGAACGAAAGTACCGTCACCGGGACGAGCGCGTCTTCTCCGATTTCCTCGAAGAAGCTTTCGAGTTCCTGGGACCCCTCCGCGATATGGCCGATAAACCCCTGCAAGAAATCCAGCGCGCTGACGCCCAGGCTTCGCCGCCAGGGCTGATCGATAACCACGAGGAACAGCCACACGGCGAACCCATAGAACCCACAGAGCAGCCCCAGTAGCACGAAGTCACTGGGGAGGACGACCAGCAGCTCCGGGGGTGCCTGCTCCGGCCGTGAGAGGAACGACCTGGCGAGCGGGCCACCGACTTCGAGATAGCGCATCGTCCCGCTGTAGACGAACAACAGAGCGGCCGCCACGACGGTCTGGATGCTGGCAGGAACCATCGCCACCAGGAGGCGGTGGCGCGAGACCGCCATGACGATCAACAGGCGCACGGCGAAGACCGCCGCTAGCGCGAACAGCAGCGCGTCGAAGACGAAGATCTGTCCTAGCGGAGTCAGGACGGTCGCGATGCTCGCGGCCGTCAAAATGGCTATCACGAGCAACTCACAGCCGAGGGCGAGCAGTGACGCCCGATTGGGTGTCAGTTGGCCACCGAACGCCCGATCGATGTAGGGCGTAAAGACGCCGGCGGCCAGCGTCGGAAGTCCGATGTAGAACACTCCTTCCCAGGCGTTTTCGAGGAGGTATCGCGAATCGAAGGCCGCGAGTCCAGCGATGGCGGCCAGTAGCAGCGCGAAGCTGATACTCGAGTACCACCGCGGCGCGCGAAAGATATAGCGGGAGAGCTGGGCGAGATCACCCTGCGTTGCCGTCATTGCTACGAGTGGGATGCCCGATCCGCTTAAAAGTATCTACCCGTGTACGCCACTTGTGTCTGTCTCACTCACACAGGGCCAGGAAATTCTCGAAGACTTCCTGGCCGCGTTCGGTGTGTGCGACCTCGGGGTGCCACTGGACGCCGTACAGATCGCGGTCCGTGTCGCTCATCGCTTCGACGCCACAGACTCCAGAGGTAGCCGTCCGCTCAAAACCAGTCGGCACGTCTTTGACCTCGTCAGCGTGGCTGGCCCACACGCGTGTTTCCGGCGCGAGTGACCCGACAAGTGGGTCCGCGTCGTCGAGAATCTCGACCGTGACGTCGGCGTAGCCACCGTATTCGCCCGAGTCGACACGGCCATCGAGTTCGCTCGCCAGAATCTGCATACCGAGACAGATCCCGAAGATCGGCACGTCGAGATCCAGATAGGCCGGGCAGTTGCCGATACGATCCATCGACGGGCCACCCGAGAGCACGAGACCGTCACCGTCGATCTCTTCGGGTGGGGTCGTATTGTCCACGAGATCGACTTCGACGCCCAGATCGCGCAGGGCACGCTGTTCGAGATGCGTAAACTGGCCGTGATTGTCGATGACGTCGATGCGAGTCATGGGGAGCGATAGCGCCCTTCCGGATAAATATCCCCGGAAACATCTCTGAGAGGGCCACCGAGAAGCGAGCGCCACGGCTCTTGTCCGTCCGATCGCTGTTGGATCTCGTGGGTGCTATCGGTTTCTCGGGGTCGGGACTGCTCGGCGCAAACAGAGCGTCACGGTCGATCCGTCTTCGCTACGGTCCAAGTCGAGCCGACCGTTGTAGCTTTCGACGATCCAATTGGCGAGCCACAGTCCAAGCCCCTGGCTGTGTTGTAAGGGCGTCTCGGTCCCGTTTTTGAGCGTATCGAAATCTGTGGCCGGGAGGTGATTGTCCGGATCGACAATCTTGATCGCCGTCCAGCCGGGATCGCCGTGTTCGATCGTGACGAGCAGATCGGCACCCGGTTGGCCGTTGCCGATGGCCGTTTCGAACACGTTTTCGATAGCCGTTTCGAGCATCCAGTCGCCCTCGACCCAGGTCTGGTCGGGCATATCCGTCTCGATGGTGACGTCATCGTGGGCTTGTTCGATCGCGATCACGCGCCGCGAGACGAACGCCGCTGCGTCGACCGGGTGTCGCTGGCGATTTTCTCCCGTTACTGCCAGTTCTATCTCCTGGGCCTTCTCCGAAAGTATCATCACGTCGTCTATTTTCCGGCGGATCGCCCGTACCGGCTCAGAGGACTGTTTCGACTCGTTCCCGTCGAGCTGGTCGAGATGGCCCAGAATAACGGTCATATCGTTGCGCAGATTGTGTCGCAACGCTCGGGAGAGCACTTCCGTACTTTGGGTGAGTGTCGTCGTCGAACGGTCGTACTCCCGGACGATCCCGAGGGCGGCACCACTGGCACCGCCGATGGCGATGGAACTCGCCAGAATCGCCGACTCGGGGGACCCGAACCGAACGAACCCATCCACCTGCAGGACGACCAGATTTGCTAACGTCAACACGCCGATTCCCAGTCCCGCGTGCGTCGCAACCCGCCAGATCTGCTCGCCGTGCATGTGACACTGGTCGAGCCAGTAGCCGGCAGTTGCGAGGACGAGTGCTGCCAGCAGCCCCATCCCACCCACGATCAAGATGGGCGGACTCGACCCAGCCACATTCAGCGTCGGGACGAACAGCGCGCTCAGCACGATTCCGGTCGCCATCACGTAATTGACGCCGAGCACCTGTTTCGTCACGACCATTCGTTCGCAATAGTGCGATTTATGTCACGTTCACTTATGAGTACGCGTCCGATTATCTCGATTGAAAACGAGGGTGGGTGACAGCCTGAATCCGGTGGCGTTCACTCGCGCTCCCGTCGGTCGGCGGCCGTCTCGAAAGTCAGTTGGGCTTGTTCACGACTCCGCCGTCGCTCGCGGGCGGCGATTGCATTCGGGTCGGGATTCGCAGGATCGTCGACACTCGCCCAGGAGTTGTGGATCTTGGCGTGACACCACCGGCAGAGATAGATCGTGATCTCGTGGCTCGGCCGCTGGGTATCACCCTCAGAGGGGGCCTGCGTGTCGCTGGCGGCCGTCGAACCACCGGCGTTGCTGTCTCGATTGGCATACGAGAGGTGATGTTCTTCCAGCAGCGGGCGCTCGTCGTCGTGGGCCGACCGCCGGGCTTCGAGGCCACACCGCGCACACTCGCGTGCGTGATCGCGCGATCGCATGTGTGGACAGTCTTTCCAGGTCCAGGGGCCAGTGAGCCCGTCGTCGAGCGGATCGCCGACGACTGGGCACCGGAAGTCTTGGCCACTCAACCCGTCGGCAAACGGTGGGTCTCGGTCACCGTGTTCGGCCGCGAACCGACAGCGCCCCTCTTCGGTACAGTAGTCACAGCGGTCGAGGAACGCATATGGATCGTCGACGCCGACGGTCGTCCCTGCGTCGGTCTTCTCCATCCTGCAGTTCGTAGGGCTCGGCTCGACAAAAACGTCCGTGTGGTGCGTCTCGAATGTCCGTCTCAGAGGAGTTCCGTCCTGTAGATCTTCCACTCGCCGTCCTCAGTCCGCAGCTCGATGGTTTGTGTCGTCGATTGGCTTTGCCCGGACGCTGACTCCGTTGCCGTGAGCGTTACTTCGACGGTGGCGCTCGTCTCGGTCTCGCTTTCGAGTTGGGCCTCGTCGACACTGATTTCGATCGATTCGAACTGCTGGATCGCGTAATCCGGAACCTCACTGATCGGGGTGTTGCGGTGTAACAGCTCGCTGGCTTTCTCGGCGTTGCCGGCGTCTAAGGCGTTGATGAACGACTTGGTGGCCCCGACCGGTCCACCGCCCCCGAGGAATTGATCGTACGCCAGCCATCCGCCCCCGAGCAGCGCAGCGAGGCCGCCCCCGTACGCGAGCAGATTTCGCCGCCGGATGCCATCGTCTTGCCCCCCTGCTCGTGGCTGTTGTGGCGGTCTGCGCCCTTGTCCTTGTCGTGGTTGCTGGGCGCGCTGTCCCTGCTGCTGTGGTGGCTGCTGGGCGGGCCGGCCCTGATCCTGCGGTGGTTGGCCTCGTTGTGGTGGCTGACCCTGCGGTGGTTGGCCTTGGGATGGCTGCCCGCCTTGGGGTTGACCTTGTGGTGGTTGGCCTTGGGGTGGTTGCCCGCTCTGGGGTTGACCTTGTGGTGGTTGGCCTTGGGGTGGTTGCCCGCTCTGGGGTTGGTCCTGCGGTGGTTGGCCTTGGGGTGGTTGCCCGCTCTGGGGTTGGTCCTGCGGTGGTTGGCCTTGGGGTGGTTGCCCGCCTTGGGGTTGGCCCTGTGGTGGTTGCCCTTGAGGTGGCTGCCCGCCTTGGGGTTGGCCCTGTGGTGGTTGATCCTGTGGCGCCTGGTCCGCTGATTGGGTATCCGCCCCGCTTGGCCCGGAACGCAGGACGGTTCCACAGGCGTGACAGGTCTCTTGCTGTTGTTCGACTTCGGTCCCGCACTCCTGGCAATACGGCATCGATATGCCACGCTCACGGCCCTCTCACTAAAATTTTCGCTCTTTGTCTCTCTCCGGTTGCTTCCAAACCATTATTTTCGGGCGCACAGACGAGCCAGTATGCGCGTCGTCCACGACCCGAGCGACGGGACCGAGCGTCGAACGCTCGCGACGGATGTCCACGTCGCCGATGGTTTCTGGGCGAAGTTCCGTGGACTCCGGGGCCGTTCCTCGATCCCAGCGGACTTCGCTCTCGTCTTTCCTTTCGAGGCCGTCGGCCGCCGAGATATCGATATGGTGTTCGTCCGCACGCCGATCGACGTCGTGTGGGTCCGCGATGGCGACGTCCAGCAGGTATCGACGCTCCGGTCTTGGATCGGCTTCGGGCTGGCGAAAGCCGACTGCGTGATCGAGCTTCCCCCTGGCGGGGCCGACGACGTCGAGGTGGGCGATCGTGTTGTCCTCGAAGACGACAACGCCTGATCGTTTTTCGTCACCGCGCTCTTCTGGACTCGATCCGTGCCGGGACCAGTATCTTCATGAACGTCGAGCACATTCCCTCGGGTACAATGTCGGATCCATCCCCGACGATCGAGGATAGAGGAAGTCGCCCCACGGCGGCTGGGCGCGAAATTCTCCCCCAGTAGTGAGGACCGAATTTTGCCAGGATTGTTCGGCGAGCACCCCGCGACCGAGCCACTCGAATCGCTCTCGGACGTGGCGTTGCTCGATACGACGCTCCGTGACGGTGAACAGGCTCCAGGGGTATCGCTGTCCCCTGAGGAAAAAGCACGCATCGCCCGCGAACTCGATGCCGCCGGGATCGACGTGATCGAGGCCGGCAGTGCCGTCACCGGCCCCGGCGAACGCGAGACGATCCGCCGCGTCACGTCGATGGATCTGGACGCGACGATCACCAGCTTCGCCCGGAACGTCCGCGGGGACATCGACCTCGCCGTCGAGACCGGTGTCGACGGCGTCCACCTGGTCGTCCCGGCCAGTGACCGCCATATCGAGGGCAAGCTCTCGACGACCCGCGAGGATGTGATCGCCGACACCGCCGAGTTGGTCGAATACGCCGTCGATCACGACCTCTGGGTCGAGGTGATCGGCGAGGACGGCTCCCGGGCCGATCTGGATTTCCTTGAAGAACTCATGGCCGCGGCCCTCGATGCCGGCGCTGATCGGGTTTGCTACGCCGACACAGTTGGTCACGCCACGCCCGATCGCACGCTCGATGCGGTCTCGCGGCTCGCGGCTCTCGGGCCGACGAGCACTCACACCCACGACGACCTCGGGCTGGCGGTCACCAACGCCCTGGTCTCGCTTGCGGCCGGTGCCGATCTCGTCCACGGGACCATCAACGGCATCGGCGAGCGAGCCGGCAACGTCGCCTTAGAAGAGGTCGCCATCGCCTTAGAGCACGGTTACGGTGTCGAGACGATGGACCTCGACCGGGTGTACGATCTCGCCCAGCTCATCGCCAACAAGACCGGTATCCCGCTGGCTCCGAACAAGGCCGTCGTCGGCGAGAACGCCTTCACCCACGAGAGTGGCATCCACACGGACGGCACGCTCAAAGACGAGTCGATGTACGAGCCCTACCCACCCGAGAAGGTGGGCCGGGAGCGACGGCTTGCGCTTGGTAAACACGCCGGGCGGGCCGGTGTCGAGGCCGCCCTCGCCGAGCACGGGATCGAAGTCGTCGATGCGGAACTCGACGCCATCTTCGAGCGCGTCAAGGAACTCGGCGAGCGTGACAAGCGCGTCACTGATGCCGACCTGCTGGCCATCGCCGAGGACGTCCAGGACCGTGATCGCGAGCGCCGTGTCAGAGTCGAGGACCTGACGACTATCGCCGGAAGTGGCACACCGACCGCGAGCGTCAACGTCGTCATCGACGGCGTCGAGCGGACCGAGGCCGCGGTCGGCGACGGCCCCGTCGACGCGGCGATGAACGCCGTCGAGGACGCGCTGGGCCGTGCCGTCGACTGGAACCTCGATTCCTACCACGTCGATGCCATCACCGGCCGGACGGACGCTCTCGTCACCGTCGAGGTCGAGATGTCGCGGGGCGATCGCTCGGTGACGGTTGCACGCAGCGACGCCGACATCACTCGGGCCTCCGTCGAGGCGATGGTCGATGCGATCGACCGGCTGGTCGAACCAGAAACTGAACCGCTCGTGGCTGACGACTGATCGGCGCCCAGTCCCGCGCCAGTGCGAGACTACGCAGGATATCGCTGTCGCTTGGCCACCAGCGCTCCCGATACCGCTTACCCCTGTCCGGATGGCGCTGCCGGCGCAGTCGTTTCCGCGATGGCCTCGACACAATTGATCTCGAAGCGTGCGCCCCCCGACTCGCTTTCGACAGCCTGGATCGACCAGCCGTGGGCGTCGACGATGTTTCGGACGATAGCGAGACCGAATCCGGTCCCGTCGGTACTCGTGGTGTAGCCGCTTTGAAACACCGCTTGGCGTTGGTCGGCCGGGATGCCCGGCCCGTCGTCTGCGACGAACAAGCCATCTGAACGTGTCCCAACGCGAACGTGGACGTCCTCTCCGGCGTGGTCGATCGCGTTCCGATAGAGGTTCTCGAACAACTGCCTGAGCCGGTTCCGGTCGGCATCGATGGTATCCGTCTCTCGTATGTCGAGTGTCGCTTGGGCCGTTTCGACGGTCTCCCAGGCGTCGGTTGCGACCGTCTCGAGATCTACTTGGTCCGTTTCGGCGACGGTTTGGCCCTGCTTTGCAAGCCTGAGTAGATCGTCAATGAGTGTCTCCATCCGCTCGTGGGCACTTTCGACGCGCTGGAAGTATGCTTCTTCTCTCTCTGTCCGCGCCAGTTCGAGGTTGCCCGCCGCGACGTTGAGTGGGTTTCGGAGGTCGTGGCTGATCGCACTCGCAAAGGCCTCGAGGTGTTCGTTCGCGCGTTCGAGTTCCTGTTCCCGTTGGTGTCGCTCGGTCACGTCACGCGTGTGTACGACGATCCCCTGGACGAATGGGTTCTCGGTGAGGTCCTGACCGACCGACTCGACGACGCGAACGGTCCCGTCGGCGTCTTCGACCCGACACTCGAACCGGACGGTTCCGGTATCGACGCCGATATCGGCAAAGGCGGTTTTGACTCGGGCGCGGTCGTCCGGATGCACGTATTCGAGTGGTGATTGGCCACGGAGTGTCTCCGGCTCGCGTCCGAGGATGCGCTTGACCGACGGGCTGACGTATGCCAGTGTTCCCTCCTGATCGACGACCGTGATGATATCCGACGCGTTCTCGATGAGTGCCTGGTAGCGTTTCTCGATGCGTCGATTGTCGGTGACGTCACGGATCGTCAGCAGCCGTCCGAGAGAACCGTCGTCCCGGAGCGGGGTGAGATGAGCCGTATAGAAGCGTTGTCCGTCGTCGGTCTCGACGACGATATCGTCGTGGGTCCGACTCTCGGGATCGCGAGATTCGAACAACTGTGACAACTCTGGCAGTGCCGTCGTCGCTTGCGTGCCGATCACATCGTCACCAGCTAACGTCCGGGCGGTTGCGTTCAGATCGACGATCCGATCGTGCTCGTCGAGCACGACGAATCCATCACGCATCTTCTCGATAACGGTCGCCCGCCCGACTGGAACGACGTCCAACAATCGAAAGCGGAAGATGGCATACCCAAGCGCCAGCCCCGCAATCGTCAATCCCGTCGGCATCGTGAACAGCACGTCCCACGGTTGCCCACTCCCGGCGAAGATGTTCGTCGCGAGTGGGGCCAGGACGCCGATGGTCAGCGCGACCGACTGGCGACGATAGAGCCGATCGGAGGTCAGGACCATCCACAGAAACAGACCGATGCTTGCCAGTACCAGCGTATAGGAGTACGCCAGGTGGAGATAGTGATACAGGCCGAAGGTGTACTCCAGAGACACCGTGCCGTCCATGGCCGTCGCCACGGTCGTCTCGGCCCACATGAGGCCGTGCCAGCGATTACTCGCCGTCACCAACAGGGTCATGATCGGCTCGACGGCGAGCAGTGTGACTGTCTCCCGGGTGAGCCAATTTTCTCGGCCCGTATACGACACTGCGAGTGCGAACCACGCGCTGGGAACGAGCACGATGGCGACCTGTTCGAGGTGGAGCCACAGTCTCATCCCGTCGGCGGTCGGTGCGATATACCCCAATCCCGCTGTGAGTGCCCATCCTGTCGTCCCGAGCATCAACACGCCGAACGCCGCGAGTGTCTTGCTTGGGCGCCGATGCCAGCGGACGACGAACGTGTATATCGCCAGCAGAAGCGAGATGCTGGCGGCAGCAAGCGCGACGATGATGCGGAGTTCCTGCATACTCTCCCTCTCTTTGCGGTGCTCGTTCCTCCCACAGCACGATCCAGGCCGACTGATCGCCGCGAGCAGACCTGCATGGCTCTCTGCCGTCGCCGCTTTCGGATCCGTCCTGCACAGAAAACCACTGTGGTCTTTTTCAGCGTCCGTCTTCGTCCCAAGGGGACGGCTGACTGAAAGGTTTCGATACAGATCACTGCGTTTAGATGCGTCACTGGCCTAGCCCGTGCGTGATGGCCTGGTGGATCCTCTTCGTGGCTGGCCTCTTCGAAATCGCTTGGGCGATCGGGCTCGAATACTCAGATGGGCTCTCGAAGCCGTTGCCGACCATTGGGACGGCTGTCGCGCTCGTGATCAGTATGCTCCTTCTGGCTCAGGCCGTCAAAGAACTCCCGGTGGGGACTGCTTATGCCGTCTGGACCGGAATCGGAGCCGTCGGGACGGCTTCTCTCGGCATCGTGCTTTTCGACGAACCAGCCACGCTCGCACGCATTTTCTTTATTGGGACGATCGTCGTCGGCATCGTCGGTCTGCATCTCGTCTCCGGCGGGTCCTGACCGCGTTCGGCCGCCGTCGTCAGTCGCTTGCGGGCCGCTTGCCGTCGAGAATCGCCGGTAACTCTGTGAGGCCGTCGATCTCGAATTCCGGTGTGACCGATAGCTCCTCGCCTTCACGGTGGGGCCGGCGGACGAACGCCGCGTCGATGCCAGCTGCGTGGGCTGCCTCGACGTCGGTTTCGCTGTCGCCGACGTACAGCGCGTCCGTGGTCCCGACGTCCGAGAGGGCCTGCTCCAGATAGTAGGGGGCGGGCTTTTTGCGCCGGAGGCTCTCGACGGTCGGTGCCCGGCCGTAGATCGTCTCGAAGTGGTCCTCGAGGTCGAAGGTTTGCAGCCCGAACTCCACGGTCGCCTGCTGGTTCGAACTCACGACGCCCATCGGTCGCTCCACTGCGTCTATTACCCCGATATCGTCGTAGACGCCTTTCTCCCCGTTGCGGATGGCCTCTTGCTGGCGACGGGCCATCAACTCGTCGCGCTCGTGCCAGAACCGGTCGGGATCGAGCCCGTACTGATCGCAGACGGCCTGCAGCTTCGGGACAGTCACGCCGATGCTCATCGCCTCGACGTGCTCGTCGGCAGGATCGTCGACACCCACGTGCCGGAACGTGTCGCGGGCGGCGCGCCGGTGGAGAGCCATCTCGGTCAGTTCCACCAGCACACCGTCGTTGTCGAAGACGATGGCCTCGTACATGGCCGAAGTACGGGACTGGGCCGTAGAGAACGTTCCGGTCACGGGAGTGCCCAGTGGCCGATCAGTGACGGAATGGACGCCACGCTCTTGTGGCCCCTCTCCGGAGTAGCGGGCATGATCGAAGACGGCGCGATGGCACCGGACTTCTCACTGCCGGGCATCGTCGACGGCGAGCCCGAGTACTACAACCTGCTTGATCCTCTCCAGGCAGGTTCGGCGGCACTCTTGTTGTGGTATCCAGTCGATTTCGTCCCGACGATTACGCCGGATCTGGTCGCGGCCGGCGAGTGGCTCGACAGAGACGATCTGGTCGTCTGGGGGATCTCCTCGGATAGCCTCTTTGCCCACGAGGAGTACGCCGCAACTCGCGAGATTGACATTCCACTTTTGTCGGACCTGCACGTGTCGATCGCCGATGCCTACGACGTCGTCGCCGAGGACGTCCGCGGACACGCCGGCGTTCCCGAACGGGCGGTCTTCGTGGTCGATCCCGACTGGACGGTCCGGTATGCCTGGCACAGCGAGGACCCACTCTCGGAACCCGCACACTCGCCGTTCGTCGGTGCGGCCGAGACGCTCTCGACGGTGCTCGCCGAGCCGTTCGAAGCACCTCCCGTTTCGTATCAGTGAGACGGGCGTCCGAAGGCAACGATACCGAGAGCTATGTACCGAACATAGCAATCTACTCCTTTGGGGAAGTCCTGTGGCTACTCGATGACAGAAGACGTAACCAAGCTGGCGTTTGTCTGCGTCCAGAACGCGGGTCGCAGCCAGATGTCGACGGCCTTTGCCGAACGCGAGCGCGAGCGCCGCGGGCTCGAAGACGAGGTAGAAATCGTCACCGGCGGGACCGACCCAGCTGAGGCGGTCCACGATGCAGTTATCGAGACGATGGCCGACGTCGGCGTCGACCTGTCTGATCGGGTCCCACGGGCGGTCTCGACCGCCCAACTCAACGAGTGTGACGTCGTAGCGACGATGGGCTGTTCGACGCTCGAACTCGATGCCGACGTCGAGGTTCGTGATTGGGCGTTGCCCGACCCCGACGGTGAAGATCCCGAGACTGTTCGTGACATCCGCCAGCAGGTTGCGAACAACGTCCGCGAGCTGTTCGAGGAACTGTTCGGGCCAGCCGAGTAGGCCACTTGCCGAGTGCTCTCACGGTGCTGCCCAGTCATGGTCGAGAGCCGGCTTCGACTCTCCGTCGTTTCGGTAGAAACGCATATCACGACACCTCGTGATGATCCGGCAATGTCGCTGTTCCCGACCGAGATGGAGAGCGAGCGCCTTCGGTACGAGCGCCTCCACCCCGACAATATCGACCCCTTCGAACTGTACGAACACGTCAAAGAGGGTGCGCCGGCGATCGACGAGATCACCGAGTACGTCACCTGGGATCCCTATTCGAACCCGAAGGAGGCCGTCGAGTGGGTCGAGACCTGCGGGACGGATTTCGAGAACGGTGAGGGCGCTACCTACGTTGTCCGACCGAACTCGGGAGAACGGGCAGGTTCGTTTGCCGGCCTCGCTGGCCTCGGGGTCGAGTGGGATCAGCAGCGAGCGACGCTTGGCACCTGGTTCCGCAAACCCTTCTGGGGGCAGGGCTACTCCGGGGAACGAGCCGCGCGATTCTGTCTGTTACAGCATCTCGAAAGTGAGTGGGACACAAACCGGGAGTGAGCGGTGCGCTGGAGGGGCTCACTCGAACTGTTCGATCACGTCGATAACCTCTTTGCCACACTCGCTTGGCTGGTAGGTCACGTAGTTCCCGTCCCGGTCTGTCGTCACCAGGCCTGCGTCCTTGAGTACCTTGAGGTGATACGAGAGCTTCGAGTAGTCGACCTCAAACAGTGCGACCAGATCACAGACACACAGCGCTGACTCCCCGAGTAGCCGCATAACGAGTAGCCGCCGCTCGTCGGACAGTGCTTCGAAGATATCCAGCGTGCCACCGGGGTCGCTGCCGTCGAGGATCGCTTCGAGCCGCGCCATCGTTTCGGGCTCGACCCGGTAGTCGGTAGATTGTGCGGCCATTTCTTTGCACTCGCGTACGGGACCCAGACACAAATCAGTATCTGCGTCTTCGCCCACGAGACCAGTCAAACCATCCCCGGTCAGCAATCTACACTGGGCTGCAGTCGGGACGCCCATCGTGAGTGACGCCGTGGTGTGTCCGCCTGATGTTGGTCGATCCCAGACTAGCTCCGAGTGATTCTGTGATTCCGACAGCGCCCTGCTTTCGGTCGATGCCGTTCAGAAGTCGAACTCGTCGGGCTCGTCGGACTCGTCAGGTTCGAGGTCTGGGGAAAACTCCGCGGGTTCGTCGATGTCCAGGTCCGGCTCGTCGTCCGGCTCGAACGCTTCCGGGGGCTGGCCGGCCTGTTCGACCACTTCGTCGGACACGATGATCGGACAGTCTTCCCGGAGGGCGATGGCGATGCCGTCGCTGGGACGGGCATCGAAGACTGCACTCTTACGAGACCCCTCGACGTACTGTTCGGCATCGATCTTCGCGTAGAAGGTCCCTTCTGAGAGATCGTCGATGCGGACACGATCGATCGCCGCGCCGAACTCCGAGATCATCTCGATGAGGAGGTCGTGCGTCAGCGGCCGTTCGAACGGTTCGTTTTCGATAGCCAGTTGCATCGATTGGGCCTGATCGCCGCTCACGAAGATCGGGACCAGTTGCTCGCGCGCTCTCAACAACACCACTGGCGCCCCCGCCCCGTCCTCTCCGACGCCGACGCCGACCCCCTCGATCGTCGCTTCGTGTTCCATGCCGCGAAATTGGACATGACGCCTGAAAAGTACTCCCCCGCCGCTCGGTTCCGGGGCCGTCGTCCTTTTGCTCGCCCGTCCCGTAGCGTAGCTGTGACCGCGCCACCCGTGGACCGAGAGTTCGACCGTCGACAGGCCCTCAAAGCGGTGATCCCGTTTTTAACACTTGGCCTCGCGGATCTCCTCTTGTTGCTCGGGTGGGGACTCGATCCGCTGTGGGGCTTTATGATTCTGCCGCCAATTCTGTTCATCTCAGTCCTCGCCTGGATCGGCTTCCGGACGGGATTTATCAGCGATCGTGCCGAGGGACATACCCTCGAGGATCGCGGCTGAGCTACGACGAGAAGAGTTCGTCAACTGCGCCACGTGCCGCAAGCGCTGCGTCGTCGACGACAGTTTCGGGATCGGCCTGCCCGTCGGGTGCATCGAGATACACGTCGACTTCGAGTCGGCCGTCTTCGAAGCTGACAGTGATGTCGACGTCTTCGATATTCGAGCGGTCCAGCCGCGAGAACACGACGGTTTCGGCGGCTTCCGCAGCTGTCTCGACGACGGTTTCGGCGTCCGGGTCGTTACCGGTGTTCATGCACCGCCGGCGCCTGGGCCGGGTGCGCCGCCCATCGGACCGCCGCCGCCGGCACCGCCGAGCATCTCCTGGAGCTCGCTCTGTAGTTCCTCGAACTGCTCTTGGACGCGCTCTTCTTGCTTATCGAGCGTCTCGACGCGGACTTCGAGCGTGTCGACTTTCTCCGAGAGGTCTTCCTCGGCCGTCTCGTAGTCGGTCTCGACGAGGAGCTCGCCGACCTCGCGGTACATCCCTGTCTCGGGGTCGATGTCTTCGAGCGTGTCGAAGGCGTTCTGGGCCTCGGTCAGCTGGGTTTCGGCCTGCCCCTTCTGCTGGGCGACTTCCTGGGCCGTCTCCTGGAGGTCCTGCAGTTCTTCGAGCTTCTCTTGTGCTTCAGGTGGTAGATTACCCTGCATACCAACCAAGTCGGGACCCGTACTGAAAAACCCACCTTTCGAGACTCGTCACGGCTCGTTCGATAAGCGGCCGTCTCACGTCCGACTAGCCGCGATACCACCGATTCCGCCACCGATAATCGGATACACGAGACCAACGAGGACGACTCCCGGCACGAGACTCGGCCCGACGGACGCAGTGACTTCGGTCCCCAACTGGCTGATCGACAGCCCCCACTCGGTCAGAAACACACCTCCGATAGCAAGCGACCCGTATCCGAGGACGACCGATGCGCCCGCTTGAAACCCGCTCGCGGCGGTCTGGACGGGAGCTGTCCACGCCACGATGAACCCCGCGATCAACAGGGCGACGATGGGGACGACGAGGAACCACGGTTCCCACAACAGCCCGTTGGTGACCGGCAGGGACCGACTTATCGATTGTCCCGCTGTCGAGAGATCCATCGTAATCTCGACGTTGTGGGCTGCATAGAAGACCCACCCACCGACCTGCCAGGCTTCGGGGAGCGTCACGTCGCTGCTCAATTGACCTATCTGGCCGAGAGTCTGCGTGAGGTCGTTCTGTATCGCTCCCGACTTCGCAAAGAGGATCGCGAGAAACCCGACGAGGTACGCACTCGCCCCGCCGATGATGCCGCCGACGACCGGGATGCCACTGCTTGCCTGTGTCGAGTGACTGTACTGGGCCATGCCACTGGCAACGGCGATTTCTCGGATAAACGTACCGAAGCAGTCCCTGTGCCCATGCAGGTGGCCGTCTGTGGTGGGACCTGAGCAACTGGCAGCTTTCAGATCCCTGCCGCACCTTCGGCGACCTCGACGAGCCCACTCCAGGTCGTCAGCCCAGCACGCAACGCGACCAGATCAGCTGCCTGAATCGTAACGGTCAGTGTCGCCCCCTCTCGCTCGACCAGCGCTTGCGTGCGATCGCCGTCGATCTCGTCGACTTCGAGGGCAATGCTCCGCTCGACGAGGCGAGCGCTATCGGGGTCGTCGTACGCGGCGGTGAGAACTGCCTCGTGGTCCATCCGACGTCCGTCGCTACTCGACGTTGACTTCCTTGACGTCTCGGGTCCGTTCTTTCAGCAAGACGCGGTGCCCGCAGTAGGGACAGCGAACGCCGCCGTATTCGTCGAGTTCGACGTCACGCTTGCAACGCGAGCACTTGTAGGCCATGTTACTCCTCCTCGGTCGCCGTCTCGGCGAGTGCAGCGCGGATCGACCGCTCGGCTGCTCGACCGCCCGGCGTCTGTGGGCTGTAGGCGCCGCCCGTGAACGTGTAGCCACAGTAGCTACATTCCCAGATGCCAGTCCCCTGGCGGGAGACGCGGTCGTTTCCGCACTCGGGACACTCGTGTTCGTCGCGCATGTCTTCCTCGATCTGTGCGACGCGACGCCGAGCGACTCGCCCGTAGCGTGCGCCGAACCGGCCGGCGCTGCCGGTCTCTCCTCGTTCAGCCATAGTACCAGCAGTTCGGGCGAGCGCGCCCATAAACCTGTTGAGTCGCGGGCACTGCACCACGACGGCCCAGCTATTCCGCCAGGTCGACTTCGCGAAGTGCTTCGTTGAGGTCGGCCCGGACGTGCTCGCCGAGTTCGCGATCGCCTGCGGTCGTCACCACGCGGTTCTCCTGGACACTTGATCCATCCCGGATGAGGAGTCGGACGTTGCCGCCCTCGTCGGCGCGGGTCGCTTTCGCCCGGACGCCACCACGGGTGCTTGACCCGCCGGCGTCGATCGGTCCGGGGATAATCTTCTTGACGTGTGGGTGCCCCGCGACGGTTTCGATGGCTCGCTTGCCGTCCCGGTTGCCGATCAGCGTCGAGTGGGTGCCACCGATCTTCTCGGCGGGACTGGCCTCGACGACCTCGAGGGCAGGTTCGCCCTGTCGCTCGATGACGCGCTCGACGGGATCGTCGCCTTTGACGCGAAAACACTCATAATGGAACTGCGACCGGACGGCGTCGATGACCGTCCGATCCCCGGTGACGTAGACTTCTTCCGGGCGCTTGCGATGAACCTCGTCGGCAACTTGCCCGGCGAAGTTGCGCAACTCGACGCCGCTTAGCTCGCCGTCCTCGGGCGTCGTCGTGACGACCCGCGTCCCCAGGATCTTTTCGCCGTCGAGAGTCGTTACGCGTGCCCGATCCCGATCGAGATCGAGTACGACTACGTCGGCGTTTGCTGTTCGACAGACCAGACAGTAATCGCCCGGTCGGTCGAGGTCAGCGGCGCACTCTCGACACTGCATTACTGTCTCGTGGGGACTCACGCCGAATAAGCGGGACGATCCGCGCGCCTCGGGCGACTCACCGGTAGGCCTCGAACTCCTCGCCGAAGACGAGGAAATAGCCCGTCCCGACCGCCCCGATCGCGGCCGCAAGCGTGAACGCGATCTCGGGGCTGGCAAAGTCCCAGAGGTACCCGCCGATCGCCGCGCTGGGGATGACAACCGTGTTTCGCAGCAGGTAGTACGTCCCGGTGACACGGCCGCCGGTGTCTTGCTTGGCTGGGCCGACGATGAGTGCCTTGTGGGACGGCAGGCCGGCAAAGCGCAGCCCCGAGAAGGCAAAGACGGCGAGCATTGCGGTCGCCGTTGGCGGTGCATTGATCAACACGACCGGGAAGATCGCATAGACCGCAAAGCCGACCGCGACGACTGGTTTGAGGCCGACGTATTCGGCGACCTTCGCTGCGGGTGCCATCACCAGCAGCGCGACCAACATCTCGACGCCGAGCAGGACACCGAAGAAGGCCGCCGGCGAGAGGTCGATCGCGTAGGAAACGCCACCGATGGCGACGGTCGTCTCCAGGCCGACCGCGAAAAATCGGGTGACGACGAGCACGAAGAAGACGTAGACCATACCGTTGGCGAACCGGACCAAGGTATCCCCGACGAGCAGTGGCCGGAGTTCCCGGGGCATCTCTCGGAGGTCCGCGCGGATCTGTTCCAAGCCAGCGAAGCTATCGCCGATGGTGTCTTCGCTGGCGTCGTACAGCCAATGTTGGACGAGCGTCCCGACAGCACCGAAGGCGACTGCGACCGCGAGCACGTACCGGAAACTGACTGTAAACGACGGGTGGAGGCCGATCAAAACAGTCGCGAGTACGGGGCCGACCAGAAAGGCGACCCGCCGGAACGTCTCGGTCGCCGCGAAGCCGACCGCCAGCCGCGAGGGCTCGGTCGCCTGCTTGACGACGGCGAAGGTCGCCCCGAGGCCGAAGGATTTCCAGGCCTGGGCCAACAGCAGGCCGACGAAGATCCACACCCACGGCTCGACGGTCAGGCCGGCGACCGTGAACGCGCCGAGTTGGCCCGCGGCCAGCCAGACAGCGAACCCGAGCGTCGAGAGGAAGCCAAACAGCGTCAGGGCGTATCGCGACCCGATCCGATCCGAGATCGCACCGCCAGGGTAGGGAAACACCGCCGAGATGATGTTTCCGAACGTCCCGAAGAGACCGACGACGAATCCCGACGCGCCGAGTGTACGCATGTACTCGGGGAGAAAGCGGCTGGTCATCTGGAAGCCGAGGCTGAAGGCGAACATCGCAATCGAGAGGACGAGGACGTCTCGACGGAGCGCGAAGACGGACCGAAACGCGTCGATCGGGCCTGCGGCTTCGGCCTGCTCGTCTGGCATGTCCCAGCTTCCAGCGCCGAGCGCCAAAATTCTTCGCCGTGCGTGCCCATCTTCGGCTCCGCCACACTCGAGTGTCGAGGCGCCACTCCGATTCGAAAATGCGAAACCACCGCTGAATCGTCCGCGGTAGAATAGTGCCTGGCTGCGTCTCAGGCTACCTGCTTTGAGACGTATGCTCCCCAGGACTCGTGTTCGACCACGAGTGCCTGTGGCTCTGTGGATACCGACAGTGTGATCGAATCTCCAGCCTCGATCACATCGTATTCGTCGGCCCAGACGTTCGGATACGACGTCCGCTGGCTGGCATAGGTCGCGACAGCTACCTCCGCCGGGTCGATTTCGCTCTCTGTCTGTGAGGTGATCGTCAGCGATTCCGCTTTGGCGTCATATTCGACGTCGAACTCGAATGGTGGATGGAACGTCTCTGAGAACACAGTCTCTTCGTCGGACCCGTTTTTCCAGACGACCTCGACAGTCGATCCGGTCTCGGCGGCGAGGTCGATACTATCGCCCTCGGTGACGGTATCGGAGAACCCGTCGATTGACTCGCCATCTACCGTCATCTCGAAGGCATCAGCCGACCACTCGCCCTCTCCTGCAAACGTCAGGGATTGCCCGTCCATCTCGAAGTGGACCATGCGACGCAGACTAATCCCATCGATCCGGACGGATTCTTCAGGCCCAGTCCATTCTACGGTGACGATACTCAACCGATCGAACTCGATGTCGATACTGTCGCCGTCCGCAAGCGTTTCGTACTCTTGGGCGAATGGCGTTTTCGCCTCCAATCCGTGTGACTGGACGGTGAACGCATCGGGATCGCCCGTATAGCCGTCGTCACTCCGATAGACGAGCTCGAACCCGTCCGTAGAGTGGTGCAACTCGAAGGAGACCGGCGGTTTGATATACTCACTGAAGGCCGTCGCTGGCCCGCCCGGCCCGACCCACTCGACGAGGACTTTGGCCCCCGGATCGGCGTCGATGGACACGCTGTCGCCGGATTCGAGGGTTTCGTATTCATCGTCTAACCCGCTCGAAAGCTCCGTGCCATCGACGGTCACTCGGTACTGTTCGGGGTCACGGGCTTCCCGGCCCTGATACACAAGCGTGGGGTGGTCTTGTTGATCGAGTGAGAAGTACCCGGGGACCTCGGCATGGAAGTAGTAAATCGACGTCGATGTCGATTCGGTCACGGTGCCTCGCTCAACCGAGTGTGTTGTAGAAAGGGTGACCCGATCGTACAGTGTGACGTCGTCGATCTCGATTTCGTCTTCCGGGGACAACGTCTCGTGAGATGCCCCAAGAGATCGTTCCGTCGTCTCCTGTCGCTGGTAGTCGTCCTCACGGCCCGATGTCGAACGGTGTTCGATCTCGATGCGCTCAGTGGCTGTGATCGGCTCTGGACCAGTGTACGTCAGCGTCAGTGTCTTGGACTCACGGTCGTAGTCCTCCTGGAAGGTCACACCGTCGGCGATCAGCTCGTGACTGACGACCGTCTGGTATTCGGGATGCTTCGGATCGGTCCACTCCAGTACGATCGTCGAAAGCAGATCGGCCTCGACGGTGATGACCTCTTCCGGGTCGAAGGTCTCGCCGTTCCAGACATTCGTTACTTTCTCGCCGTCGACGTACAGTGCTAGCCCCTCCGTCGAGACCGCTTTTTCCTGCGTGTGGTGGAGTTTCGCTGTCCCCGCTTGGGCATCATACTGAACGTGTAACCAGAGATCCGGCGCGCGTTCCCGGAGTGCCTCTGAAGGGGCAGGTACACGAGTCGTGCCGATGGCGACGCGACCGTCTCGTTTGATCGCTTTCTCGTCGATGTCGTCGACGCTCGTACTCTCCAACAGCGCCTCGAAGTCGTCCCCGTCGTAGGCCGCTGTCTCCGTATACACACCGACAATAGAGAAACTGATCGCCGTCGGGTCGATCCGATCGACGCCAATGGCCACCGTTTCTAGTCCGTCCGTGTCGATATCGGGAACGCCAGTGTCCGAACTCGGAGGGAACGACGGGAATACTTGAATGCTTGCCGAATCGACGACCTGTGCCAGCGACAGGCGCGTCTCTTCGGAGAACTCGAATTCGTCACCGATTGCATCTTTCGCTGCCGAGAGGCCGTCGGTCCAGGCTCCGCTCTGGGGAGCCACACCGAGAACAAAGAGCCCGTCGTCGCGATGGACTCCGTTTTCGGGTACTCGTTTCGGAACGGTTGGGTCGCTGGCGTCAAACGAACCGACCAGCGCCAGGATCTGCTTTCGGTTTTCACCGTAGATCGCAGTTGCAACTCGATCGACAGCTTCCTCGTCGAGATCGAACTGATCTGTGCCTGCTCCCCACATCGTCATCGCAGTGGTCTCTTGATCGGGCGACGGCACAGTAACACTGAGGCGCGAGGCCTGCGTGCCGTCGACGGACTCCGGGATGGGATCGAGAACTGCCTCGACGTCGTCGGGGAGGGCTGTCTCATCCGAGTCGGGCGTCGGCGTTGCCGTTTCGGAGGGGGACGATTCGGCCCCAGTTGTCGTCTCGCCTGCGGCGGCGATACTGAACCAACTGGGGAGGGCGGCCATGGTGACACCGGCAAGGAGTTGCCGGCGGGTACTGCGCACCATATCCACGTCATTGCACCTCTCACTCATTAAGATTTTCAAATACACAACTCGTGTCAGGACATCTGCTGCCATCGTCCCGCTACGTATCACGAAGCCCTCTCACACTTCCCAAGCAGGGGCCAGAATCAACTGCTGGCGTCGAGATTAGTCTCGTCGTCTGTGGCTGGCCACTGCTGCTCACTTGCGAATGGGAAATCAGCCTGGCCGATACCCCACGGTTTCTCGGTCACACTGGGAGGGGCGCCAGTGGCGTCGAGAGCCGAAACGGCGTCAGTTCCCTCCAACACCACCAGCCCGTGGGGGTGGCCTAGACTGCCTTGCAACAGCGGGAGGCCGTCTCTGAATACTGGGCGTGAGCCGGTTTCACTGTCTTCGAAGTCGTACGGAGTGCTCTGGAGTTCCCATACTGTTCCTGATTGGTTCGATCGCATTTCGATCAGTTACGAACGACCCCACAGCGAGACCGAGCGGGAAGCTGTCGAGTACGATCGACTGCCGTCGGAGCTGACTGGCCAACTCAGAGGGCTGCTGGATCTGCCTTCGTGATCTCCCGGAGGACGACCGTCGCATAGGAACCTTTCGGGAGCGCAAACGAGAGCGTCAGCGGATCGCGCTCGACAGCCAGAGCCGTCCGCAGCAACATCGCCCGTCGCGTCCCTTCCGAGTGGAACTCTCCCGGAAGGTCGAAGTCCGCCGGAGTGATTCCCAACTCATCGAAGACAGCCCGCTCGATCTCACCAGGCTCGCCATCCGCAAGCTCACTTTCCGTCCCGAGCAGCGGCGCAGTCACGAACGCTCGGCCGCGCTCACAGTGTCGGCGAACTGTCCCGACATTATCTTCGGTCACGCGCTGGATCCGATCGGTATCCGGCAGTTCGAGTCCGTCAGGAGCGTCGCTGTCGGCGAAACAAACCACGTCGCCGGCCACCGGCTCGTCGAAGGGCAGGCCACGTTCCAGCCGTGCCGAGAGGATACGATTGAACGCATAGGACTGGGCGGCGTTGACGAACAGCTGCTGGAGGTTCGTTGGCACGGCCTCCAAGGCGTCCCGGAAGTCGTCTGGCTCGCTGGCCCCGTTCTCGGCCAGACGATGGCACATCGACCGTTCGTAGCCCAGCCGGTTTGGCAACCGGTCGAGTGCGCCCGCCCAGTCTTCTGTTTCCGTAACGTATGCCCGCGCCTCACGGGTCTCCTCGCGCTCACGCTCGTGTGGATTTCCGACGTAGGCGAGAACCGCAGCTTTCCAGTCGCCCCGGGCGATGGCGAGGCCGACCTCGTGGGTGACCGGCCGCTCGCTGCCGAACCGTTGCTGGCCGAAGAAGTTGGGCACGCCGACGGTCGTCGCGTCGCCCTCGCCGTCGAATCCACTGCCGGCGAACGTGGCGAGTTCGTCGACGACGGCTTCAATCCGGTCTGGACTGTCCGGTTCGCTGACGACGATTTCGAACGCGTTGCCGGCCAGGTCGCCAAAGAGGATCGGTCTGCCGCTTCGACCCAAGACTTCGATCTCGACTTCCGAGAGGTCGATCCCATCGAGAGCCCCAGGATCGACTTTCGTGGCGGAGAACAGCTGGGTCGTCCGGGCGTGTTTGTCTTTCGTCCCGGCCCAGGAGACACGTTCGCGGCTAATCGACAGCTGATCGGAGAGGACGTTTGCGAAGTCGTTCGTGTCCCACCCCGAGAGGGTCGCCCGAAAGACGACGTGGGGATATGCCCCGCGCTCGGCATCGATCGACTCGACGTCGAAAGCCTCGATCTCGCGGACAGCGAAGGCTGCGGGCTCACGGCGGAGGTGCCCGCCGACGCCGTCGCTATCGCTGACGTAGTATGCCATCCCGACCGCTTGCTCGAGTGGGTGTGCCTGGCGCATGTGGGGGATTCGGTTTGGCTACACTGTCGGCCGAAAAGAGCGTGCTGGTCTCTGTGGCCGAAACGACGGACAAATCGAAAACAGACCGCGCGCGTCTACAGTGCGTCCGTAAGCTCGTCGAACTCGTCGATCTCGACGCCCTCGTCGGTGATCTCGGCGATCACGAGCCCGTTCCCGGAGCCGGTGTCGCGCTCGCTTGCGGCCTGGACCGCTTTCGTCGCGAGTTCGCGGGCCGCCGCCGTCGAGAGGTCAGGTTCGTATTCGCCTTCGAGGGTCCCGTAGGCGAGTTGCATTCCGCTGCCGGTCACAGCGTAGTCGTCTTCCATGACGCCGCCGGCGGGGTCGATCGTGTAGACGTGACTGCCCTCGTCGTCGACGCCACCCAGGATCGGGTGGATCGCAAAGAAGGGGCCGCCACGGGCGAAGTTGCCCGCAAGCGTCGCCAGAGCGTTGATGCTCATCGGCTCGCCGCGCCGGGTCCCATAGAGGCTGGCCTCGGAACGTAGCGTGCGAATGAACGACTGGGCGCCACCGACCGAACCGACCAGCGTCATGGCCGCAGTCGGGTGGATCTGGTCGACTTTCACGACGTTCTTGTTCGAGACGAACCGGCCGCCAAGGCTGGCTCGGCGGTCGGTCGCGATGACGACGCCGTCCTCGGTCGCGAGGCCAACCGTCGTCGTGCCGGTCTTCGTTACGTTTTCCTTGTCACCGTTCTCGGTCGCGATCGAGCCGAGTTCCGGACTGTACGGGTCGATTGCGTCGTCGCCAGTCGGGTCGAGATTCATGTCGGGGTTCATTCGTCGTCACCACCAAGTAGGTCGCGTTCTTCGAGATGCTCTTCGAGTACGTCCTGGCCGACCGTGAGGACGCCCTCCTCGTCGACCGTCTGGAGGTCGACGCCGTCGGGGTCGAGGCCGTCGTCTGCAGGCTCGGCCAGCCCTTCCAAGGCGAGGCCGACGCCCTGCTCGAGGGTCAGTCCGTCCTCGTAGTTCTCTTCGAAGTACTCCTGGATATCCTCGCGGCCGCCACCGACCGCCAGGGCTGACCACTCGTATGGGGTCCCGGAGGGATCGGTCTCGAACAGGCGTGGCTCGCCGTTCTCCATCCCGCCGACGATCAGTGAGACACCGAACGGTCGCGCGCCGCCAGTCTGGGTAAACTCTTGGATGGTGTCCGTGATCGCCTTCGTCAGGGACTCGACGCCCATCGGCTCGTCGTAGCGCAGCCGGTTGACCTGTGCGCGCCGACGGGCAAAGTCGATGAGTTTGCGCGCGTCAGCGACGTGGCCTGCCGAGGCGATGGCGATGTGATCGTCGATCTTGTGGGTCTTCTCGATACTGTCGCGTTCGATCAGGTCCGACCGAGCCTGGCGGTCGGCCGCCAGGACGACGCCCTCTTCGGTCCGGATGCCGACGCTCGCGCTGCCGCGTTTGACGGCCTCGCGTGCGTACTCTACCTGGTAGAGCCGGCCGTCCGGCGAGAAAATCGTGATCCCGCGATCGTAGGCCTGTTGTTGCTGGTTTCCTTGCATAGGTCGTGTGTTCACTCCGAGTTAGGGCACGTGACACATAAAGGCTTCAGTAAGAGGTAAATAGGAGGATTGAAAGCGGTCGAGTCGTCGCCGATCAGTACAGCGAGAGGTCGCCGGTAACACGGTCGACGATATCCTCGCGTGCCGGGCCGACGGCCAGTGCCGAGACGGTGCCCGGTTCGAGTTCGGTGTGGCCGGCGTCCCGGACGATGGCGTGAGCGATCCCTTCGCGCTCTGCGACATCGGCGAGTTCGAACAACTGTGACTCGCCGTCTGCTTGCAGGACGATTTTCTTTTGGCCCTCGCCTTTCCACTCGGTTTTCGTCCGCCGGTCGGCATCCTCGTAGGCCGAAAGCGAGGCGTGAGCGACCTGGGCGGCGAGTTTTCCCTCGCCCATGTTCAGGTCGGCGCGGGCGACGATCGCCTGTTTCATACTCGCGATCAGTTCTGGGTGGACAAAGGGGCGACGATTGTACGTGGGGTCGACGATCAGCGCGCCCGTTTTTCCGAACCCGACGCTTCATTAGGACGGCCATTCGAGAGGTGGGTATGATACTCTCAGATACGGACATTCTGCGGCGACTCGAGGAGGGTGACCTCCGTATCGAACCACTCGACGATCTTGATTTGCAGGTCCAGCCCGCAAGCGTCGACCTTCGGCTCGGTCGTGAGTTCCTAGAGTTCCAGCACGCGAACATTCCGTGCATCCACCCCAACAGCGAGCAGGAAGTCGACGAGTACGTCGAAGAGACCGTCGTCGAGGAGGGTGGGGAGTTCATTCTCCATCCCGGCGATTTCGTGTTGGGTACGACCAAAGAACGCGTCGCGATCCCCGACGACTTGATCGCTCACGTCGAGGGCCGCTCCTCGCTGGGTCGGCTCGCGGTCGTGGTCCACGCCACAGCGGGACTGTGCGATCCCGGGTACGAGGGCCAGATCACCCTCGAACTGTCGAATCTCGGGACCGCTCCCGTCGCGCTCAATCCGGGCATGCGCATCTCGCAGTTGACGTTCACCGAACTGTCCAGCCCTGCAGAGCGCCCGTACGGCGAGGAACGCGGCTCGAAGTACCAGGGCCAGGAGGGGCCACAGGCATCGCGGATCCAGGGCGACCGGGAGTTCGGTGGTGACCAATGAAATTCGTCGAGGAGATCGTCGTCGAGGAGTTCCTGCCGACGTTCCGATCGTTGCTTGCCGAGCGCCTTCGCGATCGGGGCCTGACCCAGCGAGAGGTCGCCGATCTGCTGGGGATCAGCCAGAGTGCGGTCTCGAAGTACGCCCACGGCGAGGTCGAACGCAACGAGCGGCTGCTTTCCGACCAGCGCCTCGAAGAACTGGTCGAGCGCCTGGCAGACGGCCTGGCCGACGGAGAGATCAGCACCGTCCAGGCCCTGGCCGAAGCGGAGGTGTTCGTCCGCCAACTGGAGGAGGGTGATCTGCTCGCCCAACTCCACGAGGAGGCGTTCCCGCAACTCTCCGAACACGGCGGGACGATCGCGATCCACGATCCGGAGAGTCGCGTCCGCCAATCTGAGCGTGCGCGCTCGTCGGTCCGCCGGGGTCTAGGGATTCTCGAAAACACGAGCGGGTTCGCCCGACTGATCCCGGCCGTCGGGTCGAACCTCGTGGAGTGTCTCCCGGGTGGGGACGGCATCGACGACGTCGTGGCCGTCCCCGGACGGATCCTCGACGTGAAGGGGCGAGCGTCGGTCCCGGGGGATCCGGAGTTTGGGGTCAGCGAACACGTCGCCAGCGTCCTGCTTGCGGCCCGCGAGTACGGCAACGACGCCCGAGCGACGCTGAACGTCGCCTACGAGGCCGAGTTGATCGACGCCCTGCAAGCCCAGGGATACGTCGCGGCCGAGTTCGACGCAGACGCGGACCTCGACACTACTTTCCCGGACGTCGATGGCATCGCCGACGCAGATGTCCTCTACCAGACTGGCGGGTTCGGCGTCGAACCGATCGCCTATTTGCTCGGATCGGACGCACCCACGGTCGCCGAACTGGCGCGTGACCTGGTTTAGGTATGCCGACCGACCGGCGGGCGATCCGGCAGTTCTACGATCGGATCGCGGGACCGTACGACCGACTGGCAAGCGGACCGGTCGTCCGCCGCTGGCGGCTCGATGTGATCGACGCGCTCGCGTTGCAACCAGGTGACGTCGTCGTCGAGATGGGCTGTGGCACCGGGGCAAACCTGTCAGCACTTCGCCAGCGAGTCGGCGAGGGCGGGCGCGTCCTCGGCATCGACCTGACGCCAGGGATGCTCGAACGGGCTCGCAGGCGCGTCGACCGAGCGGGGTGGGAGAACGTCACTCTCCTGACCGGGGACGCCCGGGACCCGCCGATCGAGGGTGGTGTCGACGCCGTGCTCGGGACGTTCGTCGTCGGACTGTTCGACGATCCGGTCGCCGTCGTCGAGGCCTGGTTTGCCCTGCTTGCGGGCGGGGGTCGGCTCGGATTGCTCGACGGGACGCTCAGCGACCGGCTGGCCGGGCGGCCGTTGAACCTGGGTTTCAGGGCGTTCACTCGATTGTCCGCCCCCTCGAGTCGCGGCGACCGCGTGTCACCGGCCGTAACCCTGGCCCGCAGGGTCCGAGACGCTCACGATCGAGTCCTCGAACGGTCGCATGACGGCGAATCCAGCCGACGCGCGCTCGGCTTGGTCCGCCAGTCGAGTGGACGGATCGAGTGAGACTGCGCCAGTGCGGAGACGAAACTGTTCGCCGTGCTATCCCGTTCGTTGCCAACATCTGAATGCTTCATCTCTCGGCCGTCCAATCTACCTGCGGATGGCGTCTCAGATCGTCCGTCTGTGCCTTGACAGTCTCTCGGTCGCTGCCGCTGGCCGTACGGGGTTGCTCGGGACCGAAACTGACAGTTCGACGGTCACACCAGCACCGTACCGGCGAGACGGTCGCCGTCGACGTCGGTCAGTAGCACCGCCAACGTTCTCACTCGTAGTGGGCGTGTTCCGGGCAAAATTCTGGCTCACGAAGTTGTGCCTCGACGACACCTGGCTGGCGATGTGGGTTCGACAGCCGACAGCGATCGTCGTCACAGAACCCCTCGCCGGTTTCGAGATAGTCGACGGCCTGGAGGACGTACCCCTTCAGTGCGTCGGTCGTCCGGGGATCGTCTGCCACCAGAAAGTCCCCGTCGACCTCGTTTTCGAGGACTTCTCGCGGCGGGGCATCCCCGGACAGTAGGGCGTGTTTCTGCTTTTCTTTGTAGTACTGTTCGGGCTTTGCGGGGGCCTCGTAGAGACCGGGCACGGAGAGCAGCGTGGGCTGGCCGAGGACGTTCACGCGCTTGTGCCAGCGCCCGTCGTGATCGCCCCACGTGCCGAGGACGCGATCGACCAACGGGACGTGGAGATGGTCGAGGCTGCGCTCCTCGGCGGGGAGCCGGCCCCACAGTGCCTGCTGAACAGCCAGACCGTCGTAGAGGACGCCCCCAGCCCGCTCGGGGTGTTCGAGTGCGCGCTGCTCGTAGCGGACGATCCCGAGCATCGTGTTACCAGTCTCGGGATCGGACGGATCGAGCACCCTGGCCGCCGCGAACGCCTCCGGAAGGGTGTCGTCGGCAAATCGCGAGAGGAATCGGTCCCGGACGCTGACGCTGGCATCGATCCGTTCGGCCAGCCACTCGGCGATCGAGTCGGCGTCAGCGACGGTCGTCGGAGCGCGGTATAAGGTGACCTCTTCGACCATATTTTTTGGTGGTACCACTGGGTAAAACGAGTTGCGGACCGGCCATCGTTTCTCTCAGGGGCGCGTGACGTGATCGATTCGATCCGACGGTCCGTCGTGGCGGGGTGGTTGCGTCGTTTCGGTCCGGAACCGACGACTGCTCCTGTCAGACGAACGCCGGACCGATGGGCTCTGCGTCTTCGGCCTCACGCCAGGAGTGGGCGGGTTCCCAGCCCAGATCTGTCCGGGCCTTCGCGGTCGAGAACGCGGATTCCTCGCCCTCCAGCGCACAGCGGTCCGGCAGGTCACCGAACACGGTCTCGATGGTTTCGGTCGTCGGTCGACCGAGGTAGTTCTCCGCCGCCACGGCGAGGTAGGCCTCGTGGCCGTCGATGTCGGCTTCAAGCGCCGCTTCGACGAGCGAGACGACGTCACGGATATCGATGTACGACCAGAAGTTGCCAGATCGGTCTGCCGTCTCTGGGCCGAACCCGTCACGGACTGCTGTCAGGTCGTAATCGCCGGGGTAGTTCACCCACGACGGCCGCAGCGAGGCGACCGAGATACCGTACTTCCGGACGGCCATGCGAGCGAGGTGTTCGCTCACGAACTTCGAGATGCCATACGGGTCTTCGGGGCGCTTTGGGTGCGCTTCGTCGATGGGCAGATAGTCCGGCAGGAACGGCGGGTCGGCGTAGGGCATCCCGTAAAGACTCTCGCTTGAGGTGTATACCACGTCGGCGTCGACGGTGCCGGCGGCCACGAACACGTTGTAAGCGGCCATCACGTTCACGCGGAACGTCTCCGATCCCGGCCGCTCGCCCATTCTGGGGATGCCCGCACAGTGGACCACCGCGTCCGGTCGGGTCGTCTGGATCAATTCGCGCGCCTGGCCGTGATCGGTCAGATCGGCCCCGAGAAAGCGCGCGTTGGTACGCTCGCCCGGTGGCCGACGCAGGTCCACGCCGACGACAGCGTGGCCGTCGGCCGCGAGACTGTCGAGGACCCAGCTTCCGATGCCACCCGTCGCGCCGGTGACGAGGACGTTCATGTCCATTGCTCGGCCGGGGCCGTGTTAACGTCGTTGCTCGCCGCGACTGCGGGCGGAGTCTACGGAGGGCACTTGATCGCGTCAGTCGTCAGCGGGTGCGCGCGTCGTCATATCGACCGGCTCGGCGTCGACGCCGAGTTCGTCCAGGGCGACCTGCGCCCCGCGCTTGCCCGACAGCAGCATGGCACCGAAGGTCGGCCCCATGCGCGGGAGGCCGTAGGTCGTCGCCGTGGCCATGCCCGTCGTGATGAGACCGTCGTGGACGAGACCAGTGTGTTCGACAACCGCGTCCTCGCTCTCGCCGACCCACATCGAGTCGTGACCGGGCGAGTCGTGGCCGGGTGCACCGTAGGTATCCTCGCCGGTCTGGTCCATGCCGCTGGCTTCGTCTTCGAGGCCCGGCGCGTTGAGGACGCCGCGCTCGTCGAGTTTCTTGACGGCCATGGCGTCGTGACCCGTCGCGTCGATCACCAGATCGGCCTCGACGGCGATCGGGTCGACGCAGGTAATCTCGCGGGGCAGGGCGTGGACCGGCGTCCAGTTCATGACGATGCCACCGACGCGGTGGTCCTCGCGGATCACGATGTCGGTGAACTCCGTCATGTTCTGCATCTTCGCGCCGGCGTCACAGGCGGCCTTGATCAGACCCGAACAGGCCTCGGGGCCGTTTGCGACGTACAGCCCTTCGCTGTCCTGGGAGCGCTTGAAGTCGACGTCCAGGTCCTCGAGCACCTGCTGGGCCGGGTCCCGGACGGTGACTTTGTTCATCAGGAAGCCACCGAGCCAGAAGCCGCCCCCGAGATAGTTGTTCTTCTCGACGACCATCGTCTGAACCCCGCGTTCGGAGAGTTCCTTGGCGGCCATCAAGCCGGAGGGGCCGCCACCGACGATGATCACGTCGGAGTCGGAGAAATCCATGAACTCTTCGGTCCACTCCTGGCCGATCGCACGTGTTACCTCTGCCTCGCCGACATCGCTGAACTCGTCGAACTCTGAATCGCTCATACCACCTGGTGGTATCACTGGGTAAAACAAGTGTGTTTCGATGGCGGAGACAGTTTTCACTGCTGGGTTGGGGAGCGTTTGTCGGGAAGCACACGGCTGGCTAGTCGACCCGTTTCTGGGCGAGGCCGAGCATCTGGGCCGTCGGGAGTTCCCAGCCGTAGTTGACCGCGAGCAGTCGCGAACCGACGGTCATCGCCGCACAGCCCCCGGCGGTGAGGCCGGGCGAGACGCCCGCCACTGTCAACAGCCAGTAGGTGGTTCCGCCCAGGACCGCACAGCTCGCATAGAAGTCATCGAAGAGGATGAACGGCGAGCGATCGAGCAGGACATCGGCGTAGGCACCGCCGCCAGCGGCGTTGATGGTCGCGACCGCGACGACGCCGAAGGCGTTGACGCCGGCCTCGGTCGCGACGATCGACCCGGCGGTGGCGAACGCCGCGAGCCCCACCGCGTCGGCGACGAGCGTGATCGGATGTTCGTCCGGCGATTCGAGCAGGACGCTCAGCCCCAGCGCCAGCGAGACACCCAGGATTCCCAGCCCCATCTCGCCGAGATTCTGGAGCGCCAGCGGCGTCCGCCCGATCAGCACGTCACGCGTCGCACCGCCGCCAAAGGCCGTCACCAGGCCGACCACACCGATGCCGAAAACGTCGAACTCCTCGCGGATGCCCTTGGCCGATCCGACGAGGGCGAACGCGACGAGGCCGATCGTGTTCATCACCGCGAAGGGGTCAAGCAACGCGGAATCGAGCAGTTCGGCAAGCACTGTCTTCGAGCAGGCAAGCGACCCTAAAGAGCCCTCCGCTCGCCTCCGAGGACTGCCCGTCCCCGACAGCAGGGGCAAGGCTATCCCTTCGACGAGCCGATATGGGGCCCGGCAGACCCACCCGACGTTATTGGTCGTGAAAATTGGTGGTGAACAGTTATCAGCGGGACTGGCTGATTGTGGCACATGAGTACCGGCGAGCAGACGACAGCGGCGAGCGACGCACGGGTCATCTCGCCGACACCCTCGGGGACGGCCAGGCTGTGGGCGGTGATGGCGACGGTCTCGAAATCGCTGAAGCGTTTCGTTCCCGGTGAACTTCGATCGACGTTGAACGGACAGTTGTGGCTGTTTGCCGGGGCATCTGTGCTTTTGCCGGCACTCCTGGCGGTGTACGAGGGTGCGTGGCTGACAGCCGCCGCGATCCTCCTGGTCACCTTCGGTGTCGGTGGCGGGATCTACGGCGAGATGTACGTCATCATCGAGACCCTCCAGTCCGCGATGGGATCGATCAGCGAGGGCGAGTACGACATCGAGATCGCCGAAACGCGCACGGACGGGATCGACGAGGTCTATCGCGGGATCGAAACGACGGCCGGGGATCTCCAGACACGGATCGCAGAGGCCAAAGAGGCCACCGAGACGGCCCAACGGGAGCGCGAGCGCGCCGAAGCTGCAAAGGAGGAGGCCGAGCAGACGACAGCCCAACTCAGAGAACAGGCCCGCGCGTACAGCACTGTCATGGATGCCGTCGCGTCCGGTGATCTCACCCGCCGCCTGGACACTGCTGTCCAGAGCGAGGCAATGGGCGAGATTGCCGAATCGTTCAACGAGATGCTCGACTCCTTGGAGCGGACTGTGCTGGACGTGACGGAGTTTGCCGACCGCGTCGCGACGGTTAGCGGCGACGCCGCCGCCAGCGGCGACGAGATCGTCCGGGTAAGCGACGACATCAGCGAGTCGATGGAACGGATCGCATCCGGTGTCGACGACCAGCGCGATCGTCTCGGCGATGCCGCGGCCCAGACGAACGATCTTTCGGCGACGATCGAGGAGATCGCCGCCTCGGCCGCCGACGTGGCCGGGACCACCCAGGACGTGACCGACACTGCTCGATCGGCGCGCGCCGACGCGGAAACGGCGGTCGAGGAGGTCGAGGCCATCCGGACGGAAGCCGGTGCCACTGCCGAGGAGGTGCAGTCACTCGATGCGCGGATCGAGGAAGTCGACGAGATCGTCGATTTGATCGATGACATCGCCGATCAGACGAACACCCTCGCGCTGAACGCATCGATCGAAGCCGCACGCGCCGGCGAGGCCGGGTCCGGGTTCGCCGTCGTCGCCGGCGAGGTCAAAAGTCTCGCCGAGGACACCCAGGCGGCGACCCGCGAGGTCGAGACACTGATCGAGGAGATGCGGAGCCAGGCCGATACCGCGGTCGAACGCATGGGGGACATGGAATCGCGAGTCGAGACCGGTGGCGAAACCATCGAAGCGGCCATGAGTGCGATCGAAAACGTGGTCGAACGGATCGAGGAGGTCAACGCCGGCATCCAGGAGATCGACGAGGCGACCGACAGCCAGGCACAGACCACCGAGAACGTCGATCAGTCGATCGAACACATCGCCGAGATCGGCGACGACACCGCCGACGAAGCCCAGTCGGTCTCGGCGTCCACCGAGGAACAGACCGCCGCGATCACGGACATGACCGAAACCGTGAGCGAACTCGCCGAGGAGGCGAGAGGGCTCCGGTCGATTCTCGACGAACTCTCCGCTTCGCGCTAAGCGTCGGCATACGCGTCCGAAAGCGCCCTCAACGGATTGCGCCACGTCAGTACTATATCGACCACCTGCAGTCGGGCGGTCGTCACGGAAAACAGTGAGCGCAATCCGTCTCAGGCGTTGTCGGCGATGTCTGTGGAGGCGATCGTGTCTTCGCCGACGACGGTTTCGACGTCGATATCCTGGATCAGATCGACCAGTTCGACAAGTTTGGGGAAGGTGTAGATCGTCAGCCCGACGTCACCCTCGCTCGCGGTCAACTCTGAGTCGATGACGAACGCGATGTCCTCCTCGGGCCAGCCACCCATCTTGTCGACGATGCCGCTGGCCGGCCCATACGCGAACGATGGTGTCGACATCCCGATCGTCGTGTCCAGTACGTTCGCCCACCCGTCGATGTAGCCGGAGGTCATGATGTTGCCGACCTCTTGAATCGCCGACCGTTCCATGTCAGAAAAGCCCTCGCTGTCGTCACTGCCGATGTCGCCGACCAGCAGGCTCGCCAGTTCTTTGGCGTCGTCGGATTCGAGCATGAACAGGACGTAGCCGTGGGGCGGTTCGGTCAATTCGACGTAGATACCAACACGGTCGCCCTCGCCCATGTGGGTGCGGACGTCCTCGATATCGAGGAAGTTGATCTTCGAGACGGCAATCTCCGTCTGCAGACCAGCCATTTGATCGAGGTGGGCCGAGACCTTTTCGGACCCCTCCCGTGCGATCTTGTTGAAAAGATCGAGTTTCCGGATGTCCACTTCCAGACTCATGGCCCTCTCTACCCGGCGCGGCTACGTAAGTACTCCGCCATTCCCGGCGGTCGCCCCAGCGCTACTCGCTGTCGCCGCTTCTGATCGCTTGCTCGGCGGCGGCGAGAGTCACCTCGGTGTCGAAGTCCGCGACGATCGCGCGCAATTGCTCGTCGTCGTGGGCTCGTAACTGACGGGCGTGGGCCGTCATGTTCGGGATGGCCCGGATCACGTTGTCGATAATCGGGACTGTGGCGGCCTGGGCCGATCGGGACAGCGGATTGAGGTCGATCACGATTTCGGTTTTGTCCATCTCACCCAGTGCTTGGGCGCGGTCGCCGTCTTCTAGGGGGACGACGACCACATCGGCGTCGTAGATCCCGTCGGCGTCGACTTTCGCCCGCTCGTGGTCCAGGCCCGGGATCCGTTCGTCCGCCGCGAGGCCTTTGACTGACTCGGCACCGTGTTCACGGAGGTGCTTGGCGATCGCCTGGATGCGTTGCTCGGTCCGGTTGAACAGGTTGACCTCCAGGTCGGCACCCGTCGCCGCGGCGAGTTCCACGACTTCCCCGGGAACGAGGGCGGCGACGTTGCCGTTGATCGAGAGCACGGGATGGTCGGCCAACAGCAGATGTGCGGCCGCGGCGCGTTCGGCCGCTTCGGCGCTGTCGATCGTCCGCTCGCCCAGCAGGTAATCGAAGGCTTCGCCGCGGCCCTGGGCGATCAGCCCTTGCTGGCTCGTGATCCCTTTCTCGACCCCTGCCTCGATACGGTGGCGGGTCAACAGCGACTCGTAGCGTGGGTGACTCTCCGGGACCTCGACATCGCTCATACCACTCGGTCGGGTCCCGTCGGTGAAAAACGTCGGCAACTCGCCGTCGCCGGGGCGGCCGCCCTGCTGGCCTGTTACTTCCCGTCGCTGGCGTGTGGTTGCAGCTCAGCCTGGTCGCGATGACTGCCTCCGAGTACTGTCGCACCTGTGGGATCGACACGACAGACGTGCGGGTCGTATCCGGCGTCCGAGAGGCCGGTCCCGAGTGCGAACACCGTCTCGCCGAGCATCGCCATCGACGCTTCGCCACCGGCCTCTGTTACGTCCATGATCACGTCCTTGACG
Organism: Halorhabdus sp. CUG00001; assembly: GCF_009797925.1. Classification (NCBI taxonomy): domain Archaea; kingdom Methanobacteriati; phylum Methanobacteriota; class Halobacteria; order Halobacteriales; family Haloarculaceae; genus Halorhabdus; species Halorhabdus sp. CUG00001. The sequence goes on along the minus strand of NZ_VOLB01000001.1, from coordinate 1,351,821 downwards.
TCGGGTGTCAGGAGCCCAGCTTCGCGGGCGAAACGCCGCGAGGCGTACATGAACCGTTCGACGGTCGGTTGCTCGACGACCCGTGAGAGGGCGTCGTCGCCGGCTGCCGAGAGGCGCTCGGTGTCGCCGCCGATCACGTCGCTCGTGTCGAGTTCGCCAAGTGTCAGATATTCCACGCGAGGGCGGGCCGGTAGCCCGTCCAGTTCGTTCGCCCGAGGCCCACCCGCTTCGAGCCGTAACACCATGCCCCCGCGGGCCTGTGCGACCACGTCACCCAGACCGGTCCCGGCCTGGACCTCTGCGCCGTGGGCGACGGTCGTGAGTTCGGCCATCGAGAGTTCGAGATCGAATTCGTCAGTCGCTGCCAGTGCCGTTCCCAGTGCCATCGCCCCGGAGACGCCAAAGCCCGAACCGAGCGGCAGGTCGGTCTCGCCGATCACCGTCGCCTCGATCCCGAGAGCTTCCAGAACACCCTCGACAGCCCCGATGTCAACGCTCACGTCGTCGAGGAGTATCTCGGTCTCCGTATCGGGCCTGACCGTCACTGTCACGCCGTCGGAAAGCGTCAGCCCGCCTCCACGCGAGCCTGTCGTCGTCGGATCGTCGGTCCGCTCGACGGCGAAAAATCCCGTCACGTGCCCCGGCACGAACGCTTTCGCCTCGTCGGTCATCGACGGCTCTTCGATGGCCGTCCGGTAGAACCCTTCGAGACCGTTCCGGCGGTCGCCAGATTGATGTGTGTTTACGCTGTCTCTGATTGTATACACATGCCGTCAGTCAGCGTTCGCTTGCCCGACGAGGAGAAGGCCGAACTCGAATCAGTGGCCGAGTTACTGGAGGAAGACCGCAGTACGACGATCCGTAAGGCCCTTCGCGAGGGCCTGTCTGACCTGCGGGTTCGGCTCGCTGTCGAGCGCTATCAGTCCGGTGACGTCGGCGTCGCCGAGGCGGCCAGGCTGGCGAACGTCACCGTCGGCGAGTGGCTGGCGATCGCCCGCGATCGAAATTTGACGGTCCAACTGACGCGGGAGGACATCGAGCGTGAGGTCGAGGCGGCCAGAGACCTATGACTCGGATCTTCGTCGGGCCGGTGCCACTGGTCGATCTGGGGATTGTCGGGGAGACAAAACTGCTTGGTGCCTTCGACGGCGACATCGTCGTCCCGCAACTGGTCGCCGAGGCGGTCTCGACCGAGCCAGCCAAGACGAACCTAGCGAAGTTCGTCGACGACGGCGGCGCGACGATCGAACCCATCGATACCGAGTACGCCGAGCAGGCCCAGACAATCGTTGGCGTCTCTGAGCCCGTTGTCGAGAGTCGGCTGTTGGAACCGATTTTGGCAGCGATGGACGGCGACGAGGCGTCGGCAATCGGGCTCGTCACCGACGATCGCCCGTTTCGGACCATCGCCGACGGCCTCGGAGCGACAGTCACTGGGACCTTTGGCGTCGTGGTCCGGGCCGCAAGCGAGGACAAGTACCTCAAGACCACCCAGGCAAAGCGGATCGCTCGCCGGATCGACAGCCACGGGTTGCACTTGACGGGTGCACTCCGCGCCCAGGCAATTGGGGATCTCTGACTCCTGGCTACACAAGCGCTCGACGGAGTGTGTCACTGGCCCCACCGTCTTCACCGCTCGTGTTTCGAGGCTACACTTCCTTCGACCTCGCTAGGGGCTCAGCCGCTGTCGGTCTCTGGCCGCTACGAGATCGGGCGACTCTACGGGGAGAGTCGCTGACGATCTCGCGGGAACGCCGGAAGCCGGTCCTGCTCGCCTCGCTCCGCTCGACTGCGCGAAAGGTCGGCTTTGCCGACCTTTAGGAACGTGACCGGCTGCGCCGGCCACGCGGGCTGTGACTTCCGAGCCTCCGCCGACAGGAACGTTCTCGCCTACGGCGAGAGCCGTTGCCTGTCTCGCGGGAACAGCACCGCTTCGCGGATGTTCTCCAGCCCGAGCATCGTCATGACCAGGCGCTCGCCGCCAAGGCCCCAGCCAGCGTGTGGCGGCATGCCGTACTTGAACATCTTGGTGTAGTACTCGAAGGCTGACGGGTCCAGGCCCTGCTGTTCGAAGCCGTCGACGAGGTGGTCGTGGCGGTGTTCACGCTGCCCGCCCGAGACGAGTTCCATCGAGGGGTGCATCATGTCGAAGCCCGTCGAGAGTTCGGGATCGTCGTCGTGATCCTTGATGTAGAAGGGCTTGATCTCGCTGGGCCAGTCGGTGATGAAGTAGTGCTCGCCGACAGCCTGGCCGAGGGCGTGTTCGGCCTCCGTCGAGAGGTCGTCGCCCCACACCAGCACGTCATCGAGTTCGCCAGTGGCGTTGACGCGCTCGATGGCCTCCTCGTAGGTGAGCCGCGGGAAGTCGCCCCCGGGAACTTCGAAGTCCTCGGCCAGGCCGAGCGTTTCGAGTTCCTCGGCGCAGTTCTGTGCGACGCCTTCGTAGGCAGCTTTCACGACTGTCTCGCAAGCGTCCATCGCCTCGGTGTGGTCGTAGAAGGCCGACTCGAAGTCGATCGAGGTGGCTTCGTTGAGGTGCCGGGGCGTGTTGTGCTCTTCGGCACGGAAGATCGGGCCGATCTCGAAGACGCGTTCGAGGCCGGAGCCGACCATCAGCTGCTTGAACAGCTGGGGGCTCTGATTCATGAACGCCTCTTGGCCGAAGTACGTGATCGGGAACAATTCGGTTCCGCCCTCGGTCCCGGTCGCGACGATTTTCGGCGTGTTGATCTCCGTGGCGTCCAGGCTGCGGAACGCCTCCCGGACGGAGCGAAGGATCTCCGCGCGGATCTCGAAGATGGCCTTGACCTCGGACTTGCGGAGGTCGAGCGTCCGGTTGTCCAGGCGAGTCGGGAGTTCGGCGTCGACCTTGCCCGACGGGTCCAGTGGGAGTTCGGGATCGGCGGGCGCGATCACGTCGAACTCCTCGGGCGTGATCTCGACACCGGTCGGCGCGCGTTCCTCGTCTTCGACTGGTCCGACCACGCGGACGACACTCTCCCGATGGACGTCGAGTGCACTCTCGACGATTTCCTCGGGCAGTTCGTCTTTCTCGATTTTGATCTGGATCTTTCCGGTCTGGTCACGGAGGATCAGGAACGCGATCCCGCCGAGGTCTCGGATCTCGTGTACCCAGCCCGCGACGGTCGCGGCCTCTCCTGATTCGGCTACAGCAGCGTACGTCCGATCGTGCATGCCCCCGTATTTTGCCGCCGGGGATTAAACTCCACTTATCCTGACTCGCCCCGCAATGGTGTCGTGATATCGCCCACCTCCTCGATTTCGTTGCGATACCAGCGGCGCGAACCGGACCGACGAACAAATGTATTTAAGTCGCTCTCTCATGAAAGATCAGGTATATGGCACCCAAAATGGGTGAACCCCAGGCCGGGACGATCGAGCTCGTTCACTATCACGTTGGTGGCGACGGTGAGCGCGCACTCGAGGCGTTTCTGGAGGAATATCGGCGAACCCACACGACGGCCATCGACCCAATAAGTTACGACAATACGCGCCTTCAGGTCAAAAGTCGTATTCTGGACGGTGACCCACCGGATGTCTGGACCGGGTGGGCTGGGGCGAATCTCCGGGCTTACGACCAGGCGAACGTGCTCGCGGACGTGACAGACCTGTTCACGGAGACTGCGATGGAACGCAACTACCGGGACGTGGCTCGTGACGCCGCCCAGGTCGATGGTGTGTATCGAGCGGTTCCGTACTCGATGCATCGGATCAACGACCTCTACGTGAACGTCGCTGCGGCCAAAGCAGCGGGCATCGATCCGTCGACGCCCGATTCCCCCCGCGAGTTTGCCACACTCGTGGCTGAGGCTGATATCGACGGCGCGGCGTTTCTGCTGCCGATGAAAGAACCGTGGCTCGTCTTGCAGCTTTGGGAACTCGTCTTGCTGGGGCAGTACGATCACGAAACCTTCGAGGCGGTGACCGGTGGCCGTGCTCGTCCAAACCGGGACGCTATCGTGGATTCGCTCGACATCGTGGCCACGTTCGCCGCCGCGGCACCCGACGATGCCGTCTACACGTCACTGGTCGAAGCCAACGAGCGGTTTATCGCCGGTGATGCCCCCTTCTACCAGCAGGGTGACTGGGCTGGTGGCGTCTTCGTCGGGACCACGGAGTTCACCTACGAGGACGACTGGCAACGCGTCGCGTTCCCCGGGACCGAAGACATGTACGTCGTCAGCATCGACGCGATGACGCCCTCGAAAGCCGCAGACATGGCCCTCATCCGTCCGTTTCTGGAGTATACCGGTTCGCCCGACGGCCAAGTCGCGTTCACCCGGGCCAAGGGATCGCTCCCAGCCCGGAGTGATGCCCCGACGGACGCCCTTTCGGCGTTCGGACAGGATCAGGCCAGCGCCCTCGAGCGTGCCCGCGACCAGCCCCAGTCGATAGCCCATGGCCTCAGCGCCACCACCCAGACGCGTATCGAACTGCTCGACGCCTTTGCGTCGTTCATGACCGACTGGGACAGCGACGCCGCTACAGACCAAATCATCGACGTCTTCGAACAGTAAGACGCCCTCGCGGGACGACGACCACAACGTTTCTTTTCGTCCACCCGAAACGAAGTCCAATGGCGACTCACGACCTCGATGACCTCGATCGGGCCATCATCTACGCGTTGCAACACGACGCCAGGAACATGTCGACGAGCACGATCGCCGAACGCATGGATGTCGCGCCGAGTACGGTCCGAACCCGAATCAAATGTCTCGAAGACGACGGGGTGTTGACGGGGTACCACGCAGAGATCAATTACGAACAAACCGGATTACAGTTACACACACTCATTCTCTGTACGGCCCCGGTTCCCCAACGGGAGCGGCTCGCGAACCAAGCCCAAGAAGTCGACGGTGTGGTCGCCGTCCGGGAAGTGATGACGGGCAACGAAAACGTTCACGTCGAGGCTGTCGGCCGGGACGGCGACGACCTGAGCCGTATCGGTCGGGAACTCGACGAGATTGGCTTCACGATCGAAGACGAGGATATCATTCGCAACGAGTACGAGACGCCCTACGAGGGGTTTGCCGTCGAAGACTAGTCCCGTCGGTGGACGCCTCTGTGGCCCGGCCTGCCGTTCATTTCCTCACGATCTGGCTGTTTTCGTCCCGTCGCAGTCGGGGTCTGTAGACGGATATCGAAACGTCGTCGTGGTGGCCGCTCTGCCTGAGCGTCGTCGCTGTCTCCCATCGAGTTACGCCCCTCCTCAGTCATATTTGCCGATTTATTTGACGAACCGTCGAAAAAGGCGACTAGTTTATCACGCTCCGTGAATAACGGCTAACCGAATGCAGCAACGTGGTTCGACGTGCACAGGAGACTGTGTACACAAGACGGTGATCGCCCTCCGAGACGACCCAGGAGCATGGCTGCCAGGATGAGTCAGCGTAGCATCGATCGTGAAGACGTTCTCGCCGTCGAATCGACCAGTGACGTCAGAGGCGACCAGAAACGATGGGCCGAGCGCGCCAGTGTCTCGGCGCAACTGACTGAGGTCGATGGCGAGAAGTTGCGGACCGAGGTCGCCTTCCTCGGGACTCGGCGTGCATCAATCAAACCACTCCCCGCCCGACAGCTCCCCACCGGCCACGGTGTCGACCGACTGATCGCTCGTGTCGGCGATTCGGCCCAGGAGACCGCGTTCGACGATACCCCGGCAGCGACGATTCCTCCGATCGACCCCTTCGCGTACACTGCTCAGCGTTCGCTTGAGACTGCTTAATTCACAATGCCGAAAGAACTGGAACGAGACCTCGGATTAGCATCAGTACTGGCAATCAGCATCGGCGCGATGGTCGGCAGTGGCATTTTCATCCTGCCGGCCCTCGCGTTGAAGATGGCCGGCCCAGCGGTGGTACTGGCGTACGTTTTGGCCGCACTGGTCGTCCTTCCGGCTGCACTCAGCAAAGCAGAGATGGCGACCGCGATGCCCGAAGCCGGGGGCACCTACCTCTACATCGAACGTGGGATGGGACCGCTCCTCGGGACGATCGCGGGGATCGGGACGTGGTTCGCCCTCTCGTTCAAAGGCGCGCTCGCGCTCGTCGGCGGTGTCCCGTACCTGTTGTTGTACTTCGAGTTGCCGATCAAGCCGGTCGCCCTCGCGTTGGCAGCCGTCCTCATCCTCGTGAACCTCTTTGGGGCAAAACAGACGGGACGTCTCCAGGTCATTATCGTCGGGGTGATGCTCGCGGCGATGGCCTGGTTCGTCGGCGGGAGTCTCGGGTCGGTCCAGACTGCTTCCTTCGACGGGTTCCTGGGGTCGGGAGCCGGTGGTATCCTGGAGGCGACCGGGTTCGTCTTCGTCTCCTATGCGGGGGTGACGAAGATCGCGAGCGTCGCCGAGGAGATCGAGGACCCCGATCGGATCATTCCCCGCGGGATGATCTGGTCGCTTGGCTTCACCACACTCCTATACGTCCTGGTCGTGGCAGTGATCGTCGGCGTCGATCCGTCAGGGATCGTCGGTTCGAAGACGCCGGTGGCCGACGTGGCTCAGGCGACGATGTCCACGCCCGGCGTCATCGCGGTGGTCATCGCGGCGATCTTCGCGCTGATTAGTACGGCCAACGCCGGATTGCTCTCCTCGTCGCGCTACCCCTTCGCGATGAGCCGCGACGACCTCGCGCCGCCGACCTTCGCCAACGTCAGCGACCGGTTCGGGACGCCCGTCACGGCGATCGCCCTGACGGGTCTCGTCATGCTGGGGCTGATCGCGTTCGTCCCGATTATGGATATCGCCAAACTCGCGAGCGCGTTCCAGATTCTCGTGTTCGTGTTGATCAACGTGGCTCTGGTCGCATTCAGAGAGAGTGACATCGACTACGATCCCAGCTACGAGTCACCGCTGTACCCCTGGTTGCAGGGATTCGGCGTCCTGGGTGGGCTCGTCTTGCTCACCCAGATGGGACTGATCCCGTTTGTCGGTGCGATCGCTATCATCGTCGGTAGCGTCGGCTGGTACTTCGCGTACGCTCACCGCAACGTGGCCCGGGAAGGCGCACTCACTGATGCGATCCGACGCGGCATCGACAGGCGAGCCGTCGAGGAGACTCGCTCTGTCTGTCACGACGCCGATAAATCTGACGTCCTCGTGGCGCTCACCGAGGGCACCACGGCGGCCGCCGAGGAGCGACTGTTGGACGTGGCGGTCCCGGTCGCTCGCGCCCGAGACGGGACGGTCACGGTCGTCCAGTTCGATCAGGTGCCCGACCAGACGCCGCTGTCGTACGCCGAGTCGACGCTCTCGGAAGCCGATCAGGTGTTCGAAGAACGGACAGCCACCCTCGCAGAGAACGCCGGTGTCCCCGTCGAGTACGGTGAGATCGTCAGCCACGACGTCGACCGGGCGGTGGCGAACGTCGCTGATCTCCACGGCTACGATCTTCTCGTCGTCGACGAATCCGGCCCGACGTTCACCGAGGGTCTTTCGGACGTCCTCTTCGGCCCAAACCGCTCGTTCGACGTATTGGGCGTCGACGCCGAGAGCCTCGATGGCATCGAGCGCATCGCCCTAGTCGACGACGGCGGTCCCTTCGACCCCGAGAAAGTTCGGATCGCGAACCTGCTCGCGACGGCCCGTGAGGCGACGATCGAACTCGTCCACGGGATCGCGCCGGATGCGACCCAGGAACGGCGTGCTTCGGTCGACCAGTACCACGCCGAGATGGCGGATCTCTGTTCGGTCCCGACCGAATCGGCGATCGTCGAGAGCGACGACGACGCGGCCGCCCTCGTTCGGGCGACCGACGACGCCGATATCGTCGTCGTTGCCGATACGGGCGGTGCGATCCTCCGTACTGGTCCCGGGATCGACGTCGCGAAACGTGGAAACGCGCTCGTGTTACACCCCGGAGGCGACGGACAGCCCGGACTGATCGGGCGACTCATCCAGCGTATCGTGTACTGACGATCGTGGGTGCCAGAACGGAACTCAGGCGGACAACTCGGTCTGCCACTCCCGGATTCGATCCGCACTGACCCCCTGGACGTCACCGGCGATCGTGTCGGGATCGACAGCTTCGAGATCTTCGGGCGCTTCGACGCCAACGTCTTCGAGTTTTTCGGCAGTCGCCGGGCCGATGCCGTCGATGTCCTCCAGTTCTTCGACGGCATTGCGGGCCTGGAACTCTTCGTAGTTGCAGATCGGACACCCCAGTTCCCAGGGCTCGTCGTCCCCGTCGTCGTGGACTTCGATGTGTGGTAACTCGTGGTCCTCGCAGGTCGCCTCGGTCACGACGATCTCCCCCCGGCGGGGCAGCGGCAGCGAGTACTCACAGTCGGGATAGCGCGTACACCCGACCAGGCGCGAGCCCGATCGAAGGTGTTTGATGGCCAACTCGCCGCCCTCATCTGTCTCGGCGGCTTCGCCGCCTCCGTTCCGGTGCTCCGCTGGAGCACCGCTAGCCCCGCACTCGGGACACGTCCCAATCACCTCGTCCTCGCTCTCGTCGGCTGCCTCGGCCTTGCAACGCGGACAGCCGTGGACGAACGTGTCCCGACCAGCGAGCATCTTGACGTGCTGGAGGTCGTGATCCTCGCAGGTCTCGTCTATCACCTGTGGCTCGCCCGAACTCGGCAACGGGAGGGTGAATCGACATTCGGGGAACCCATCGCAACCGACGAAGTGCGAGCCGTGGCGACTCTCCCGGACGAGCAGGTCCTCGCCACAGTCCGGACAAGGGCCCAGGGTCCGATCGGCCTTCAGTGACTCTTGTAGGAAGTCGCCGATCTCTTCGCGCGAGGCGCGAAGTTCCTCGAAGATCTCCCGGAGCATCTCCCGGGACTCGGCGGTCACGTCTTCCAGGGCCACGTCACCGTCGGCAATCGCTGTCATGTCAGCCTCCAGTTGGGCCGTCATCTCGTCGCTGACGACGTGATCGGCGTACTCTTCGGCGGCCGTGACGACCGCCTCTGCGAGTTTCGTCGGCCGGGGTGGGTCGTCCTCGACGTAGCCGCGGTCGTAGAGTTTCTCGATGATGTTGTGGCGCGTGGCTTTCGTCCCCAGGCCGAGATCGGCCATCCGCTCGATCAGCCGTGATTGGCCGTATCGCCGGGGTGGCTGGGTTTGCTTGGCTTCCAGTTCGACGTCGCTGATCGCGAGTTCGTCGCCCTCCTCGACGGCGGGGACGAACGTCTCGCCGGCCGAGGAGTACGGGTAGACGGCGTGGTATCCCTCCTCGATCAGCCGCTTGCCGTTTGCCTTCAGCGATCGCCCCTCGCACTGGGCGACGACGCGGAGGTGTGCCCAGGTGGCCGGTTGTGCGACAGTTGCGAAGAACCGCCGGACGACGAGTTCGTAGACTTCCCAGGCATCCGCACCGATTTCGTCGCGGTCGGGGATCTCGCCGGTCGGATGGATCGGCGGGTGGTCGGTCGACTCGTTGTCGCCGCGGGTCGGTTCGATGTCCTCGTTTTCGAGCAAGCTCTGGGCGTCGTCGCCGAACTCGTAGTTGCCTTCGAAGGCTTCGAGTAGCTCCTCGGGATCGAGATCGTCCGGATAGACCGTGTTGTCCGTCCGGGGGTAGGTCATGTACCCGTCGGTGTACAGTTCTTCGGCGATCGACATGGCGCGTTGAGCAGAGTAGCCCAGCGAGCCGGCCGCCGAAATGAACGCGGTCGTATCGAAGGGGGCCGGCGGGTCGTCGGTCCGCGTCCGTCGGCGGACTTCCGTGACAGTCACCCGATCTGTGTCCGCGAGATCCGCGTGTGCCGCTTTGGCGGCCGATTCGTCCCAGATGCGTTCGGCCTCGCTGCCGTTGTCGTCGTAGAAGTACTGGGCCTCGAAGGCGTCGCCGTCTTTCGCGAGGTCTGCGACGATCTCCCAGTAGTCGTCCGGCTCGAACGCTTGTATTTCGCGCTCGCGGTCGACGAGGATCTTCAGCGTCGGGCTCTGGACTCGGCCGACGGAGATGAAGTCGTTCCCCAGTTGCTTCGCTGAAAGGGAGAGAAACCGCGTCAGTGCTGCTCCCCAGATCAGATCGACGATTTGGCGGGCTTCCCCTGCCGCGGCGAGGTCGAAGTCGATCTCGTCCGGGTTCTCGAAGGCCTCACGGACTTCCCGCTCGGTGATCGAGGAGAAGCGGACGCGTTCGACGGGTGCTTCAGTCTCTTCGCGGATCAGCTCGTAGGCTTCTTTGCCGATGAGTTCGCCCTCGCGGTCGTAGTCTGTCGCGATGACGACCCCCTCGGCCGTCCGCGCGAGACTCCGTAGCGTCGCGACGATGTTCTCGCGGGTTGGCGTCGTGACGACGTCGGCGTCGATCAACTCGACCGGTTCGACGTCCCGCCAGTCCTCGTATTCGGGCGGGAAATCGACGCCGACGACGTGTCCCGAGAGGCCGACGACACGCTGGCCGCCCCATCGGTAGACGTTGACGCCGTTTTGCCGCTCGGCGTTCGCTGATTCGCCACTGAGGATCTCGGCGATCCGCCGAGCGGCATTGTCCTTCTCGGTGACGATCAGGCGCACCGCCGATCACCACCGGCAGGCTGGTCACTCATTATGCCTCGCTACGCGGAGAACGTCCCATATGTCTTTCGGCGATAAAATCGCCCGACTGCGGCGGGACAAGACGCGCACGCGTTACTCGCGCGCATGCGCTGTCGACGTGTTGACCGATGTGAACTCGTCACAATAATCGGTGTCGATCGACTCCATCGAGATAGCCGTCTCGCGCACAGGAACCTCACCTGCTGGTGTGTTCGCTCTCGACCGGGGGCTGTGTGCACTCGATTTCGAACCTCGCGCCGCCGCTTTCGCTCTCCGCGAGTGAAATCTGCCAGCCGTGGGCCTGGACGATGTCCGAGACGATAGCGAGACCAAAGCCCGTCCCGTCTTGACTCGTCGTGTATCCTTGCTCGAATACACTTTCACGCTCCTCGCTCGGAACGCCGCTGCCAGTGTCTTCGACGTAGAACCCACGTTCCTCGGAGAGGGGACCAACTCTGACGGTCAGACTAGCCGACTCATTATGCTCGATACTGTTTCGAAAGAGGTTCTCGAAGACGTTGCGCAGACGATTCTTGTCTCCGTTCAGTTGCAGGGACTGTTCGATCACGAGCGCTCCGTTAGCGGTTTCGACACTGCTCCAGGCGTCACGGGCGAGCGTTTCGAGATCCACGGGCGTCCTCTCAGTTACCGTCTCTCCGGATCGGGCCAGCGTGAGTGAATCCTCGATGATCTGTTCCATGCGGTCGAGTTGGCGCTGGATCGTCTCAATAGAGTCCGAATGACCCTCGCCAACGTCTGCCGTGAGCATTTCGAGGCGCCCAGTGGCGACGTTCAGCGGATTCCGGAGATCGTGAGAGACGATGCTGGCGAATTGATCGAGACGTTCGTTCTGCCGTTCGAGTTTTCGCTTTTGCTGTTGAGTCTTCGTTATATCCCGCACATTTAGCACGACCCCTTCGACAAACGGGTCCTCGAGTAAGTTTCTCGCTCGTGCTTCGATAACTCTCCACTCCTCGGCCGAGTTGCGGACCCTCACTCTGTACGTACTGGTGTATCCGTCCTCGTCGATGTATTCGGCCAGATCCGAGCGGATCGTCTCTCTATCAGCAGGATGGACGCGTTTGGCGACGTTTTCACCGATCAAATCGTCCGTTTCGTACCCGAGTATCTCCTCGACCGATTGACTGACGTGTGTTATTGTTCCGTCTCCGTCGATAATCGCAACCATATCCGAGGACTGCTCGATGAGTCGCTTGAATCGCTCCTCGACAGCGTGGCGCTCTGTCACGTCACGGTAGATGAATATCGACCCTCTCGGTGTGCCGGTCCTGTCGGTCAGTGTCGTCCGGCTACTATCGAAAAACCGGACGGTATCGTCGGTCTCGACGGTCACGTCAGTACTGGAATTCTCATCGCTGTCACGCAAGCAGTCGAACGAGGGAATGACCTCAGCAGCGGGCTGTCCGAGAAAGTCCTGCTTTTGGGTGCCCAAGAGTTCTATCCCTGCTTTGTTTATATCGATGACACGATCGTCGATGTCGACGACGAAAACCGGATCGCTCATCTCGTCGACGAGCGTGTGTCTCGCGACGGGAACCAAATCAAGGAAGTCAAACCGAAACAGTGCGATTGCGACGACGATACCGGTAATCGTACTCGCGAACGCTGTTGGATCCCAGGCTGCCGATGGGTTCCCGTACAGCAACAGTATCATCGAACCCACGAACGGCACCGCGCCGCCAGACAGTATCAGCAGGACTTGCGTGCGATACCGACCGCCTCGGTTGAGTCCGACTTCCGCTATCAGCCCATACGTCACAACGATCAACACGTATGTATATGCGATATTCACCCAGACGAGTGGGCTGTCGACGCGGTTGACCGATGCAAATGGTGCTGTTGTGGCGAATCCCTTTACGGTCCACAGGAGGTCGTGCATCGGTGCGGTCACGACGAGGACGAAGGCGATGGCTGGCCACGCCAGCAACAGTATCCACCGCCGCGTGGTGAGCAGCGAATCTCTCCCGGTGTAGGTTACGCCGAACCAAAGTTGCGTGGGTCCGAGTCCAAGGATGCCGGCATATTTGACGACGGTCCCAGCTCGATACAGTGTAAGGGTCTCACTCGCTGCTCGGACGCCGGCTCCTAGCGTGTACAGTGATATAGCGACCATCACGGCAGCAAACGGGATCGCGCCCCGGACTCCCTGCCGGCGCGCAGCGATAATCGCAATGCCTATATTGATACCGGAGACGACGAGTAAAATCCACGTTGGTAGCCCAGCTGTGAATTCCACACTTCTAAATATCAGAAGCGATTCCCTTATCAGTTCTATCACTTTTATGACAACTCTGCATCGGCCGGATCTGCCGATCAGCAGTAGCTTGCACCGGGTTGTAGACCCATCTAGTTTGGAAACCATCGATATATGACAGCAGACGACACCCCGAGCAGAGACGACCCACTCCTGGAGTGACACGACGACAGCCTCGACTCGATCACTGACTGGATCGTCAAACGCGACGAAACCCCTCGCTCACGGGCGGTGTGCCGGGAAGCCGCGATAGTTTGCTCGGACGGCCACGAAGTCCGTGTCGACGAGTCGTCGGGGCTTTGCGGTCAGGCAGGGGGCTACTCTTGGGCCTGCCTCAAGAGTCGAACAGCCGGTCGAGTCCCAAGACCAGTGCAGTTCCGAGCATCGTAAACGCACCGACTGCTGCGGTCATCCACAGCCAGTGGGTCCAGCCCAGCGGCTCGACGCTGAAGAACGTGTTCACGGGCGTGTACAGCACACCCAGGTGGAGGACGATCGAACTCGCAAGTGCCCCGACGAGCCATTTGTTCGAGAACAACGACAGGCCGTAGGGCCACCGCAGGATTTGGGCCTGGATAATCTCCCCGATGACGATGAAGGTGAACAGCAGCGTCTGTGCGACGACGAGATCGTCACTCACGGAGAGGCCGTGGAAGAACAGCGGCAGGCCAATCGCCGCGTAGATCAGACCGAAAGCCACGATCAAAACCAGGCTGTGGCGATTGATCACCGGTTCGTCCGCGCCACGTGGCGGTCGCTCCATGATCCCGTCGGTCTTGGGGTCGACGCCGAGTGCCAGCGCCGGAAGGCCGTCGGTCACGAGGTTGATCCACAGCAGCATGACGGGCGTCAGGATCAGTGCCTGGGACTCGCTGGCAAACTGGGACGGAAACAGTGCACTACCGATCAGGACGCCGAAGAACACCGCGAGTACCTCGCCGGCGTTGGCCGACAGCAGGAAGTTGACGAACTTTCGGATGTTGTCGAAGACGCCCCGACCCTCGGCAACCGCGTCTCTGATCGACGCGAAGTTATCGTCGAGTAACACCATGTCGCTGGATTGCTGGGCGACGTCGGTCCCGCGTTCGCCCATCGAGACGCCGACGTCGGCGCGTTTGAGGGCGGGGGCGTCGTTGACGCCGTCGCCGGTCATCGCGACGTTGTGGTCGTTTTCGAGTACGGCTTCGAGGACCCGAACTTTCTGGTCGGGGGCCATCCGCGCGAAGATTTCGACGTCCTCGACGGCCTCGGAAAGTTCCTCGTCCGAGAGGGCCTCGACCTCCGTGCCGGTCATCGCGCCCGCCGGATCGAACCCGACTTCCTCGCCGATCGCGATGGCCGTCTCGCGATTGTCCCCAGTGACCATGATCACGTCGATCCCGGCGCTCCGGCAGTCCGCGACGGCGTCGGGGACCTCCGCGCGGGCGGGGTCGATCATCCCCTGCAGGCCCAAAAAGACCATGCCGGACTCGATCTCGTCGGCTTCGGCTTCAGGGTCGGCCCTGGACTTCTCGGCGAACCCGAGGACGCGCAGAGCGTCGGTCGCGAAAGACTGGTTGCGATCGAGGATTTCCTGGCGACGCTCGTCGGTGAGTTCCACGACCTCGCCGCCCTCGCGGATCCGGTCACAGCGTTCGAGGACGATCTCTGGTGCCCCTTTCATGTAGGCGGTCTCGTCGTCAGTCACGACGGTCATCCGCTTGCGTGCCGAGGAGAAGGGGACCTCACGGACACGCTCGCCAGTGGATTCGATGCCGGCTTTCTCCGCCGAGACCTTGAGTGCGACCTCAGTTGGGTCGCCGAAGAAGGCCTCGTCTTCCTCGGCCGGCGCGCGTTCGGCGTTGTTACACACCGTCCCGCAGCGCAGGATCGCTTCGAGGGGTTCGGTATCGACTGCTTGGTCGTCGCGCTCGAATTCGCCGGTCGGGGTCGTCCCCGTCCCGGTCACGTCGTACTCTCGCCCGTCCGTGTAGAGTCGCCGGACGGTCATCTCGTCTTCGGTCAGTGTTCCGGTCTTGTCCGTCAGGATGACGTCGACTGACCCGAGACTCTCGACGACTGGCAGTCGCCGCACGAGGGCGTTGTCGTCGAGTAGCCGCCGCGAACCCAGCGCCAGGGTTAGCGTCACGACCGCAGGGAGTCCTTCCGGCACGGCGGCGACAGCGAGTGTGATCGCCACCAGCAGCGTCGAGATCGGGCCGGCGCCCGTAAACAGCAACTGGATGATCCCGACCAAGACGATGATCGCCATGATCCCGAGGGCGATCGTCCGACCGAGCCGGTCGACCTCCTTTTGGAAGGGCGTCTGCGTGTCTTCGGTCTCGCTGAGTTGCTCGGCGATGGCCCCGACCTCGGTATCCATTCCGGTCTCGGTCACGACGGCCCGACCTCGGCCCCGGACGGCCGAGGTGTTCATGTACACCATGCCGGTCCGTTCGGCGATCGGCGCGTCTTCGTCGGTCGGACCGATGTCCTTCGTGACCTGGGCGCTCTCACCGGTCAGGGCCGACTCGTCGGTTTCGAGGCTCGCGGTCTCGATGAGGCGGGCGTCGGCGGGGATCGCGTCGCCGCCTTCGACGACGATGACGTCGCCTGGGACGACTTCCGAAGAGTCGACGACGTGACGTTCGCCCTCCCTGATGACCGTCGCGTCTGGCGTCGAGAGGTCTTTCAGCGCCTCGATGGACTTCTCTGCCTGGTAGTCTTGGACGAACCCGAATATCCCGTTGGCCAATAGGATGAGGCCGATCAGTGCCGCGTCGATGTATTCGGGTTCGTGACCGGGGAGCAACCCGACGCCAAGCGAGATCAGCATGGCGAAAATCAGCAGGTAGATCAGGACGTCCCGGAACTGATCGACGAAGATCGCCAACGGCGAGATCTCTTCGTCGTCACGGATCTCGTTGGGGCCGTATTCGTCGCGTCGACGACTGGCTTCGGCCTCGCTGAGCCCGTCCGGACCCGAATTCACAGCATCGAGGACATCCGCGCCGGGCTGGCTGTGCCAGGCTGTCTCCGTGTGTGCGTCGCTCATCGTCCTTTCAGATCTGCCTGTGGCGGTTCACGGCCGGTGCTGGCTGGTGGGTGCTCGTTGTAGCGCGACGTATCGGGGAGACAACTCGAAACGTGGATCGGTGGCTTCCTGGCTCGGTCATCGACAATCGTTCCCCAAGACGACGGTCGGAGTAATAAATCACCTATTTCGACAGTACTGTCCGTTTTCCGGCCATTTGGGCGTTCTCGGCACGGATGTCCCGAACAGTCGGCTTATCGAGGAATCTCCCGTCTCGGGCCGCGACATGGGCGATACTGACCGACACAGCGATATCCTCGTGACACTCCGCTCTGATGGTGAGTCATTCCCGATCCGAGGTATCGACGACGGTCGCGCCCCCGGCGACCCGCTTGACGCTGTCGATCCCGCGCTTTGCCCCTTGTTTCGAGACGTATCCCTCGGCGCTGTCGGCGATGATCTCCCCGTTTGCCGCAACGAGCCGCCAGCGCCATTCGTCGGCTCGATCGAGAAACAGTTCAAACCGTGGTTCGGCTGGCACGGTTACTCCGCTAGCTCTTCTCGCAACAACGCGTTCACGTCACCGGGGTCCGCACTGCCGCCGGTCTTTTGCATTACCTGGCCGACCAGGAAGTTGATCGCGCCGCCATCGCCGTCGTGGTAGTCCGCGACGGCATCGGGGTTCTCCTCGATGGCCTCCTCGACTGCACCTCGGAGTTCGTCGCCGCCGGTCTTGCCCAGGCCCTCCCGGTCGACGATCGTGTCGGGGTCCTCGCCGTCGTCGAGCATTCCCCGGAGAACGGTCTCGCGAGCGTTCTTGGCGGTGATCTCCTCGCGAGCGACGAGTTCGACCAGGCGCTCGATCTCGTCGAGTCGCTCGGTCACGTCGGTGATCGCCATGTCGCGGTAGTTGAGTTCGCCCAGCAGTTCGTCGGCGACCCAGGTCGCCACGAGGTCGGGATCGAACTCCGCAGCCAGGTCCTCATAGAAGTCTGCGACCTGCTTGGTCGTGGTGAGCTTCGAGGCGGCCTCCTCGTTGAGCCCGTACTCCTCGCCGAAGCGTTCGCGCCGAGCGTCCGGAAGCTCCGGGATCGATAGCTCTTCTTTCCAGTGGCTGACCTCCAGGGGCGGCAGGTCGGCCTCCCGGAAGTAGCGGTAGTCCTTTTCTTCTTCCTTCGAGCGCATCGAGACGGTGATCCCGCGGGACTCGTCCCAATGGCGGGTCTCCTGCTCGACCTCGCGGCCGCGCTGGACGGCGTTTTTCTGCCGTTGGGCCTCGTAGGCCAGTGCCTTCTCTGCGCCCTTGTGACTGGAGATGTTCTTGACCTCCGTCCGGTTGGCCTCGGCCAGCACGTCGTCGTCGATCTCCCCAGCCTCGTCGACTTCTTCGGCCTCGACCAGCGAGAGGTTGGCGTCGATTCGAAGCGAGCCGTCCCGCGTCGCGTCGAAGATACCCAAGTATTCGAGGACCTCCTCCAGCTTCGCGAGGAAAGCTCTGACTTCCGTCGCGTCACGGAAGTCGGGCTCGGTGACGACCTCCATCAGGGGGACGCCGGCGCGGTTGTAGTTGACGAGCGTGTACTCAGCGGTGTCGATGTTCCCGCCCTGGTGTTGGAGGCTCCCCGGATCTTCCTCCAGGTGAGCGCGTTCGATCCCGACCGTGCGGCGCTCGCCCTCGACAGTGAATTCGAGTTCGCCGTCCTGGCAAATCGGCGCGTCGTACTGGCTGATCTGGAAGTTCTTCGGCAGGTCGGGGTAGTAGTAGTTCTTCCGGTGAAAGCGGGTTTGCTCTGGAATCGACGCATCGATGGCCTTGCCGACTCGCACGGCCGCCTCGACGGCCGCTTCGTTGAGGACGGGCAACGCGCCGGGGAGGCCAAGACAGACCGGGCAGGTATGGGTGTTGGGCTCGGCCTCGGCGAGGTCGGTCGAACAGCCACAGAAGATCTTCGTGTCGGTTTCGAGCTGGACGTGAACTTCCAGCCCGATCACGACCGCGTGTTCGTGTTCTTGGGTAGCTTGGGGAGTCATTGCCCGCGATTGTCAGCGCCGCGGCTAAAGGCTAACGACCCGGGCGGCCGCGACGGGCGCCGAGACACTGTCTCTCCTGACGACGACAGCGACCGGCTTCTTCGAAAATCAGGGATACGAACCAGTTTCTCGGGAAGCAGTTCCGGAGCCGATCCGACAAACGTCACCGTTCACCGAGCTGTGCCCAGACTCAGCGATGTGTTTGGGTCGATCTCTGGATTAGATAACGACCATTGTCACCGGGCGCGTGTTACTCCAAGAACGTGACGTCGGTGAATACGAACCGAGTTCCGCCGTCGCGTCCGTCTGTGATTTCACTATCCCACCCGTGGGCGGAGGCGATCTGCTGGACGATCGACAGCCCCATGCCAGTGCCGTCGTCCGCCGTCGAGTATCCCAGTTCGAACACCTCTTCCCGTCGGTCGCTTGGAATGCCGGGGCCGTCGTCTTCGACGTAAAACCCGTCCCGATCAGCGACGCCAACACGGACCGTCACGTCTTCTGCACCGTGCGTGACAGCGTTGTTGAAGAGGTTTTCGAGCAGTTCCTGTAATCGGCCCGGGTCCGCTTCGATCATTCCACTATCGGCAATGTCGATCCGGGCGGACTCGGTCCTGACGCTCGCCCAGGCTTCTTCAGCGATATGAGCGAGATCGACCGCGTCGGGCTGATGGGCGGCCTTTCCCTGTCGAGCGAGCGTGAGAACGTCGTCTATCAGCCGATCCATCCGGGTCAGTGCACGATCCATCCGATCGACTGCGTCGGTCTCGTCACACTCATCGGCAATCAGTTGCGCCGACCCCCGTGCCACTTCCAGTGGGTTTCTGAGGTCGTGGCTGACCACGCTGGCAAACTTCTCTAGCCGTTCGTTCTGGCGTTGGAGCTCTCGCTCGCGTTCCTTTCGTTCGGTGATGTCCCGAGAGATGAGCTGAAAGGTGTCGTGATCGCTATCGAAATCGACCGGGACGAAGATGTTGTGGAAGTGCTTGCCCTCGTAGACGTCCTCGCTTCGCTTCGGTTTGCCATCTGCGATCACGGCTCGTCCCGTCTCGAGACGCTCGTTGCCGACATCGCCGAAGACTTGCGGGAGGGTACTGCCGATGACGGTCTCGCGTTCCGAGCCGACAGTAGCCGCAAGTGACGGGTTCGCCGTGAGTACCGTCCCATCGCTGGCTACGTGGGCGACGCCATCCGGTGAGGACGTGACCAGGAGCTCGTACTTTTGCTGGGCACGGTTCTCGCTGACGACGCTCCGGATGCGATTTGCAAGTCGGCCATACTCCTTGTTTTCGACGACCTTGAGCTTCAGGAAGTAGTCATCGACGCCCGAGGCGATCGCTTCGCTCGCGACCTCCTCGTCACCGCGACCAGTGAGCAAGAGGAACGGAATCTCCTCGTCGACCGTCTCTCTGACGGTTTCGAGGAATTTGAGGCCGTTCTGCTCGGGCATCTCGTAATCGCTGACGATACAATCTACCCGCTCGTCCGCGAGGAATTCGATCCCTTCGTGGGCACTCTTTCGGGCGAACGTTTCGAACCCATGTTCTGTCTCCAGGGTCTTGGCAGTCATCTCGGCGAAGAACTCGCTGTCGTCGACGACGAGAACGCGGATCGGCCCACGCTCTATCATGGTGGACGCCTATTTCCCAGACACATACCTATACGTATTTTCTCTGGCCGGCACAAAAATGATTTCCCGTTCGTTCGAACGGTCCCTCAAAATGGCACACGGCACCTCACTGCTGAGACGTATCAGAAAGGATGTGAATGTCTGACGTAAGTTTAAGCGGACAGAGGCAGGTGATGGACGTATGAGCGACAATCGCGTCGAGGAACTGGAAGCGAAAGTCAAGGATCTCGAAGCCACCGTCGAGGGACTCACAGACGAACTCGTCGAGTCCAAAGTTCGCTTGCGGGAACTCGAAAACGTCGTCGACGACAACACTGGCTTCAAAGAGCCAGCCGAGATCGAACACGAGTCAGTCCCCGAGTCGGATGCGGCCGAAGCCGATAAGGGCCAGGGGGACGACATCCCTGACGACGCCGAGACAGAATCGGATATCATCATCGCCTGAGGTCCGACAGGGTGCCCGGATCTCAGCCGGAAGGAGTCGTCTCACCATATGCACATCACAGAGGTCGTCCTGGACAATTTCAAGAGCTTCGGGCGCAAGACACGGATCCCCTTCTACGAGGACTTCACGACGATTAGTGGCCCGAACGGCTCGGGCAAGTCCAATATCGTCGACGCGATTCTCTTTGCACTCGGGTTGGCCCGCACGTCGGGGATCCGTGCCGAGAAACTGACTGATCTCATCTACAACCCCGGTCATCAGGATGGACAGCGACCGGACGGCGAGCGCGAAGCCAGCGTCACCGTCGTTTTAGACAACGCAGACGGAACCCTCTCCCGATCGCAGGTCGAAAACGCCGCCGGCAGCCAGAACGTCGGTGACATCGAGGACATCGAGATCAGGCGCCGCGTCAAAGAGACCGAAGACAACTACTACTCGTATTATTACATCAACGGTCGGTCTGTCAATCTCGGAGATATTCAGGACTTACTCGCCCAGGCCGGGGTGGCTCCGGAAGGGTACAACGTCGTCATGCAGGGCGACGTCACCGAGATCATCAACATGACCGCGGGTGCTCGCCGGGAGATCATCGACGAGATCGCCGGCGTCGCGGAGTTCGACAAGAAAAAAGAGCAGGCCTTTGCGGAACTGGAGACCGTCCAAGACCGTATCGACGAGGCCGAACTCCGTATCGAAGAAAAGGAGACACGCCTCGAACAACTCGAAGACGAGCGCGAGACGGCCCTAGAATACCAGGAACTCAAAGACGAGAAAGACGAATACGAGGCCTACAAGAAGGCCGCCGAACTGGAAGACAAACGCGACGATCTGGCCGAGATCGACGCCGAGATCGACGAGTTGGAGGCGACCCTCGAAAAGCGCCAGCGTGAACTCGACGAACGCCAGGGCAAGGTCCTCCGGCTCGAAGCGGAGCTAGAAGACCTGAACGCGGAGATCGAGCGGAAAGGCGAAGACGAGCAACTCCAACTCAAACGCGAGATCGAGGAGATCAAAGGCGAGATCGCCCGCCTCGAAGACGCCGTCGAGAGTGCGACCGAGAAACGCGAGGCCGCCGAGACCGACCGCCGTGAGGCTTTTGTCCAGATCGACCGCAAGCAGGAGACTATCGACGACCTGGAGACCGAGATCCGGGAGACCAAAGTCGAGAAATCCTCCGTGAAAGCCGAGATCGACGACCTGCAGGCGGACCTTGCGGCCGTCGAGGAAGAGATCGAGGAAGTCGGCGCTGAATACGAGGAAGTCCGCGCGGAACTCGACGCAAAGAAGGCCGATCTGGAGGAGGCAAAAGAGCGCCGGAACGACCGCCAGCGCGAGCAGGACCGCCTGCTCGATGAGGCCCGGCGACGCTCGAACCAGCAACGAGAGATCGAATCGACCATCGAGAGTCAGCGGGAGTCGATTCCCGAAATCGATGCCGAGATCGACGATCTCGAAGACGAACGCCGGAAGGCACGGAAGAACCGCGAGACGATCGACGAGGTAGTCGAAGACCTTCAAGACGAGAAACGCGATCTGCAAGCCGACATCGAGGAAATCGAAGACGACCTAGAGGCGGCCCGTCAGGAGTACGCCGAACTCGAAGCTCGCGCCGAGGAGTCCGGTGATGGCTCCTATGGCCGGGCGGTCACGACGATCCAGAAGGCCGACGTCGCGGGCGTTCACGGGCCGGTCGGCGACCTCGGTGGCGTCGATCCCGAGTACGCAGACGCCTGTGAGACAGCCGCAGGCGGGCGACTGGCAAACGTCGTCGTCGAGGACGACGGTGTCGGGCAGCGTTGCATCGAACACCTCAAGTCCCGCAACGCCGGGCGGGCAACCTTCCTGCCGATGACCGAGATGCACGATCGGTCGCTGCCCTCGCCGCCCGATTTGCCAGGCGTCGTCGATTTCGCGTACAACCTCGTCGACTTCGACGCGCAGTATTCGGGCGTGTTCAGCTACGTCCTCGGCGACACGCTCGTCGTCGAAGACATGGAGACAGCCCGCGACCTCATGGGCGAGTTCCGCCTGGTGACCCTGGACGGCGATCTCGTCGAGAAGAGCGGTGCGATGACTGGTGGCTCCTCGAGCGGGTCCCGGTACTCCTTTTCGGGTGGCGAAGGCCGCCTCAAGCGAGTTGCCGAGCGGATCACGGACCTAGAGGACGAACGTACGTCCGTTCGCGAGGAGTTGCGTGACGTCGAGGAGCGCTTGGAGGATGCCCGTGATCGTCGCTCGGAGGCGGCCGAGCAACTCCGGGAGATACAGGCCGAGATCGAGCGCCGCGAACGCGAACGCGAGGAGGCCGACGAGCGCATCGAAGCGCTGGAAAGCGAGCTGGAAGAAATCGAGAGAGAGCGCGAGGACGTCTCCGCACAGATGGACGAGATCGAGGCAGAGATCGAGGCTATCGAGGCCGAGATCGAAGACGCCGAGGCGACGATCGCCCAGCTTGAAAGCGAGATCGAAGACTCCGAGCTGCCGGCCCTGACCGACGAGGCAGAGACGATCCGGGCGGCGATCGACGAGCGCGAGGACGAACTCGAAGATCTAGACGCCCAGCTGAACGAACTCCAGCTCGAGAACCAATACGCCGAGGAGGCCATCGAGGACCTCCACGACGAGATCGAGTCGGCCCAGAATCGCAAGGCCGAGCAGGACGAGCGCATCGAGGAGCTGGAGGGCGAAATCGACGAACAAGAGGCGTTGCTGGCCGACAAAGAGGACGCAGTCGCCGAACTCGAAGCGGAACTCGCCGAGCTGAAGGGCGAACGCGAGGAGCTCCGTGAGGACGTGCGAGCGGCTCGCGAGGCCCGCGACGAGCACCGAGAGCGCGTCAACGCCGTCCAGAGCGAATTAGAGAGCGAGCGCGAGACCCAACAGCGCTTGCAGTGGGAGATCGAGGAACTGGCGTCGGCGGTCGGGGAGTACGATCCCGACGAGATTCCCGATCATCACACCGTCCAGACGCGGATCGGCCAGCTCGAATCCCGGATGGAAGCCTTAGAGCCGGTGAACATGCTCGCGATCGAGGAGTACGACGCGGTCAACGAGGACCTCGAAGACCTCCAGGCCAAACGCGAGACGCTGGTCGCGGAGGCCGATGGGATCCGCGAGCGGATCGAGACCTACGAGGCCCGCAAGAAGGAGACGTTCATGGACGCCTACGAGGCGATCGACGAGCACTTCCAGGACATCTTCGAACGACTCTCGAACGGCACGGGCCGGCTCCATCTCGAAAACGAGGACGATCCCTTCGACGGTGGGCTGACGATGAAGGCCCAGCCGGGCGATAAGCCGATCCAGCGACTCGCCGCGATGAGCGGCGGCGAGAAGTCACTGACGGCACTAGCCTTTATCTTCGCGATCCAGCGGCACAACCCGGCCCCGTTCTACGCCCTAGACGAGGTCGATGCCTTTCTGGATGCGGCCAACGCCGACCTCGTTGGCGAAATGGTCGACGACCTCGCGGGTGAGGCCCAGTTCGTCGTCGTCTCCCATCGCTCGGCCATGCTCGAACGCTCAGAGCGGGCCATCGGCGTGACGATGGGCGAAGATAACGTCAGTGCCGTCACCGGGATCGACCTGAGCGATACCGCTGGGGAGGTGTCTGCCGATGACTGACCGTGACGGGGCTGGCTGTGGACAGACAGCATACGGAGGGTCGAATCGATGACAGAGGACGTCCCACTCGACATCGCTGGCCACGAGGGACGCGAGCGACCGGACGGCGGCACGGAGGTCCTGACGGACGCGAGTCCGCCGACCGACGGGCCGTCGATCGACGACGAGGCAGACGTCGAACCGGTCGAAGTACTGGTGACGATGGCTGAGGAGGGCGAGATCGAGCCCTGGGACATCGACGTCGTGGTCGTGACGGACAAATTCCTGGACCGTCTCGACGAGGCAGATCTTCGCACCTCCGGGCGGGCGCTGTTTTACGCGAGTGTCCTCCTCCGGATGAAAAGCGACGCGTTGCTGGAGGACGACGACGAGCCAGAACCCGAACCGGAACCCGACCCCTTCGTCGGTGCGCCGGGCGAGACCGTGGATGGCGATCCGTTCGACGCGTTGGAAGACGAGATGGATCGGCGCCTCGATCGCAAGCGTGCTCGCGGGACGCCACAGACACTGGACGAACTCGTCAGGGAGTTACGCGAGGCCGAACGCGACACTTGGTGGAAAGATTCCAGAGAGTACGACACCAGTGACTCCCCGCGCGGGTTCCAGCGTGGCACCCAGCAACTGGACTATCGAGCCAGCGACGACTTCCGGGACGATTCAGAACCGACGGCGGCCGACGTAACCGGTACGGCCCACGGCGAGAACGTCGAGGAACTGGTCGAGTCGGTGGCCGAGAAACTGGAATCTCACTACGAAGCCGGCCGCGAGGAGGTCTTGTTCGCTGAAGTCGAGGCAGTCGGCGGCTCCCGCATCGAGACGTTCCTCGGTGTCCTCTTTTTGGCCGATACGGGCCGAGTCGAACTCCAGCAAGACACACTCTTTGGCGACCTCTGGCTCAGAAATCCCGACGTGACCCAGCAAAGCGACGTGGCCGCTGCCGACGACTGAGTTCGTGAGGAATCAGTACGGTTCTGGCCGTGCTACTCCCACACACGGCATGACCCCGGAACGTGTCAGCGAGCGCCTGGCCGAACTGGACGATCGATTCGACCGGAATCGCTACTACGCGGCACTCGAGTACGTTCACGACGACGGGCGGTGAGGGGGACGTAGACGACGGCTTCGCGGAGCGCGATCAGGACCGTCAGTATTGGGATCGATAGCAGCGTCGAGGTGAGGATAGCGCTGCTCGCGAATTCCGTGGGGGAAACCGGACCGTCGGCAGGGCCGCTGAACGCCCCCAGCAGAATGATCGGCGTCACGGCCGACGGGCCAGCGCATGCAAGCACGAACACGCGCGACTGTCTCGTTCTCGAATTCCAGCACGACGACGCCGGAGCTGAGCACGAGCGCGATGGCGATTCCGACCAGTCGGCCGTCAGCTGAGATGGCGGGCACGCCCCGGGTTGGTCACCTCGCCTCTCAATCGCCTCGGATTCCGAACGCAAACCACTGCCATCTCACCGACGGTTCGTCCATTACTGTCGACGATATTGACCGCTCGATCGGCCTCTCATTCAGTCAGATTCGCCTTCGGTCGTGAGTGTCAGTGCGGGACAGCGCTCGTTCGCGAGGTCGCCATTGAACAGAGCCACCGCATCGCCGTCCGATCGCTCGACAACGTCGAACTTCAGGCCGACACACGTGAACGACTTCCCATCGTACATCGCGGGGCCGTCCCATTCGTCACTTCCGGCGAGACGCCACCTGACCGTGTAGACAGCTCGCTCGTGTAGTTCTTCGTGAGTGATTTTTTCGTAGGTAGACTCTTTGAAGCTCTCGTCTTCCACATCCTGCCCGGAGAGCGGGATGCTCTGTCCGATCACTGACCGTCCCGGTCGATCCGATATTCGACTGTCCGGCGTTCACTCAATCGGTTCAGAAACTCTCGCTTCTGGATCGCAACGCCCGGCGGCTCGGACGAAAGCACCGAACAGCCCGCGAGGAGGGCCGAACTCTCGCCGAGCGTCGAGAGTAGTTTGGGGCGTGAAACCATACCATCCTCACTCTCGTGTGACTAAACCAAAACCAGTAGATCGCTGTGCTGATGTCTGTCCCGTGGTCATCCGTCGTTCCTGAACAGTCCAACAGTCAGGTCGCCGTCGATCGACCGACTGCGCCACTCGCCCACTTTCGCGGCCGTGTACCCGCCGACGAGAAACAGGAACGGGATCGTTGCCACGAAGATGGGGCTGTTCACCGCCACGACGAGGAAGACGACGTCCGCCCGCTGTGCGAGCGAGAGGCCGTCGAGCATCGCCGCTTTGAGCACGGCCCACGCGAGGATACCCGCTGCCGTCCCACAGATAGCAGCGAAGCCACCCTCGATCAGATGACGGTCGTACTCGCGACTCGACAGCCCCACGACGACGCCAGCGGGAACGGCTGCGATGCCGACCGCCACGACCAACGTGTTACTCGTTGCGGTGGTAATCCCACTGCCACTGGTAGCAACGTGTCCGAACGCGATCGCTCCGGCCACCGCCGTCGCGAACCCGACTGCCCGACGATCGCCTCCACTGGTGGGCATGTCTTCGATAGACGACACGACGGGCTATTAAATGTTCCTCAGGCTACCGTCCAACAATCTTCGCCGGCGTACTCGATCACGCCGCGGCGCTCCATCTCTGTCAGGACTTCCTCGATGCGATCGGGCTGTGCGATCTCCATCTCGATAGGATCGATCTCGTGGTAGGAGCGCAGCAGCGAGCGAACGTCGTCTTCGCTGAACTGCTGGGCGTCAGCTTTCTCCATGACGCTCTCGGTCAGCTCGATCATGTCCTCGATAAAGTTCCACGGGTAGACGACCCAGGTCCACTCTTCGAGCCGCTCGCCGACGAAGTCGGGTTCGACCTCGCTGGTCTGTAACAGCTGTAGCGTGGCGGTTCGGACGGCGTTCGGATCGCGCTCGTTGACGTACTCGGAGGCGTGTGCGATCGATTGGCCGGTGTCGGCGATATCGTCGACGATCAGCACGTCCTTGCCTTCGACCGACCCTTCGGGCATCGGATAGCGGACCTCTGGCTCGTCGCCCTTGGCGGCGGTCCCGACGTAGTGTTCGATCTTGAGGCTCGTCAGGTCGTCCAGGCCCAGAAAGTCACACAGCGTCCGGCCGGCAAACCAGCCCCCGCGGGCCAGCGCGACGACGACGTCCGGCTCGAAGTCGTCGGCTTTGACGTCGTCACTGACCGTCCGACAGAGGCCGTATATGTACTCCCAGTTCGTGATCGTACAGGGGAACTCCTCCGGCAGATCGCCCATCAGGTAGTCACCGATCGAAGCCTGGTGACGACGACAATTAGGGTTTTACATGCGCATCGACGGCCCGTCGTGTCACACAGTGGTCTTTTTGTTGTCGCGTCCGAACGTTCGTACCGATGCGACGCCGCCGCTTCCTCCAGGTTTGTGGGACGCTTCCGACGGTCGCCCTTACTGGCTGTACGGGAACCGAAGAGAGGACAGCCGACTCGATTGTCTCCGAACGGTCCCCACGCGTTCCCGATCCATCGGTCACGACGACTCCCACAAGCACGCGGACGACAGCGACGACTGACGACGATCTCCCTCCCTACGCCGATGCCGACGCCTACACTGCGGAGACGAGATCGATCGAGGCGACCGAGCACTGCGATCTCGGGGCGACGCTGACGATTCCCGACGGCGAGGACACCGCTCCCGGTGTCGTCATCGTCCATGGGTCCGGCCCGAGCGACCGGAACGGCACCGTCGGAGCGGTCCAACTGTACCGTGATCTTGCCGTCGGGCTTGCGAGTCGCGGGATCGCGGTCCTCCGCTACGAGAAGCGAACGTACGCCTGCCCGCTCGTGGTCGACGCCACGGAACTGACGATCGACGACGAAGTGACCGACGACGCACTGGCGGCAGTCGATCGGCTCCGTAACCACGATCGCGTCGCCGCTGGGGATGTAGTCGTTGCCGGGCACAGTCTCGGCGGCATGCTGGCGCCGAGAATCGCCCGTCGAGATCCGTCTCTGGCCGGCATCGCGATGCTTGCCCCACCAGCCCGCTCGTTGGCGACCCTCATTGCCTCTCAGCGACGGTATGCCTTCCAGCGGGATGGTCCCCTCTCGGATAGCGAACGCGAGCGCCTCGAACGCATCGAGTCGATCGCCGACCGTGCGAGGGCTGGCGACGTCGGCGAAAACGAGACTGTCTGGGGTGGCGGTCGGCCGTACTGGCGGAGTCTGGCCGCTTACGATCAGGTCGCGACGGCCCGAAAGCTGGACGTGCCCATGCTCATCCAGCAGGGATCGAACGACGTACAGGTGCCCCCGGACACGGAACTGTCCCGCTGGCGGGACGCGCTGGGCGATCGGTCGTCCGTGACGATCCAGACCTACGAGGGCGTGAACCATCTCTTGACGACCGGTCCGGGACCGCTGGCGACTGGTACTGCCCCCGAGTCGGGACACGTCACCGAACCCGTCGTGGCAGATCTGGCCGCCTGGAGCAGGCGGATCACTCGCTAATCGCAGTTGTGTCCTCGCGGAACCGCTTTGCATTCACTCGATGGTCGGTAAGCATATTCGTCCCCTGGCCCGAGAGCGTGTATGACCGCCCAAGATCGACGCGAGGTACACCTCGTCGACGCGTTCACGACCGAACCGTTTTCGGGCAACCCGGCAGGGGTCGTCCCCGACGCCGACGGACTCGAGGCCGACCAGATGCAGGCGATCGCGGCCGAGATGGGTGCCAGCGAGACGGTCTTCGTTCAGGAGACCGGGGACGCCGATCGGCGGCTCCGCTATTTTACACCCGAACAGGAGGTCGACCTCTGTGGCCACGCGACGATCGCTGCCTACGCCCGTCTGTTCGACCGGGCGGCGGTCGAGGCTGGCACCGAGACAGTCGCGACGGGTGCCGGCAAAGTGTCGGTCGACGTCGAGTCTGACGGGACAGTCTGGCTCGATGGGGCCGAGCCGTCGGTCGAGGCGGTCGACATCGATTACGACGAACTCGCGGCCGCGCTGGGACTCACTGAGACCGCCTTCGCCGGCGTCGGCGAGGACCTGCCGGTCGCCCGCGCTTCGACCGGCATGCCGTTTCTGATCGTTCCGGTCAACTACTTCGAGCAACTCGGGGACGTCTCGCCCGATCTAGCGGCGATCGAGGCGCTTGCCGAGGCCCACGACGCGGCCGGGATCTACGCGTTCACCTTCGACACGCTGGATCGTGAATCGACGGTTCACGGACGACTGTTCGCCCCGACGCTGGGAGTCAGTGAGGATCCGGTGACGGGGACCGCGAGCGGTGCCGTCGGGGCGTACCTGCGACGATTCAGCGGCGTGGAGGGAACGGAGTTTCGGTGTGAACAGGGTGATTTCCTCGATCGGTCCGGGCGTGTTCGCGTCCGGACTGCCAACGGCGTCCGTGTCGGTGGGCGTGCGGTGACGACGCTCTCGGGCCAGATCGCCCTCCCGGAGACAGCAGACAGTGAGATCATCGAAGCGTGACGATCGCCGGACGTGCCAGGACGCACACAGCGAGCGGAACGGATAAACCGGACTAGCCCGTATCCAACGAGCATGCAGCGGGCCGTGCCGCAGGACTTCGACCGTGTGCTCTCGTCGATGTGTACTGAGCCCCATCCAGCGGCTCGCGAGACAGCCCAACAGTTCCTCGCGACCAACCCTGGCGACCCGGGAACCTATCAGACGGTCGCCAGGCTCGAAGAACGTGCAGTCGAGCTCTTAGGCGAGATAACGGCACTTGACGATCCGGCTGGATACATCACCAGCGGCGGCACGGAGGCAAACATCCAGGCTGTCCGGATCGCCCGCAATTACGCCGACGCCGACGAACCGAACGTCGTCGTGCCAGAGAGTGCACACTTCAGCTTCCGGAAGGCGGCGGAGATGCTCGATGTCGAACTTCGGGACGTGCCGACGACTGACTACCGGGCGGACGTGGATGCGGTGGCTGACGCCCTCGACGACCAAACGGTCGGGATCGTCGCCGTCGCGGGCACGACCGAGTACGGCCACGTCGATCCCATCCCTGCGCTGGCGGACCTGGCCGCGGACGCTGGCGCACTCCTCCACGTCGATGCGGCCTTCGGTGGGTTCTTTTTGCCTTTCACCGACATCGAGTGGAACTTCGCCCACGCCGGTGTCGATACGATGACGATCGATCCGCACAAGGCCGGTCAGGCGGCCGTCCCGGCTGGGGGCTTTCTGGCGCGATCGACGGACTACTTAGACGAGTTGACCATCGATACGCCCTACCTCGAATCGGAGTCACAGTTCACCCTGACCGGGACCCGGAGCGGAGCCGGCGTGGCCAGTGCCGTCGAGGCCATGGAAACGCTGTGGCCGGAGGGCTATCGCGAGCAGTATCAGGCCTCGATGGACAACGCCCACTGGCTTGCCGAGCGCTTCCAAGAGCGCGGCTACAGCGTCGTCGGCCCGGAACTACCCCTCCTCGCTGCGGATGTCTCCCTGGAACTCGTCGAACAACTCCGGGATCGTGGCTGGCGGGTTACCAAAACGGGCTCGGGTGAAATGCGCGTCGTCTGTATGCCCCACGTCACGCGCTCGATGTTGCAGACGTTCGTCGCGGATCTGGACTGGTTTTGAGTAGCTGCAGTGGGACGGAAACAGGAAGGTTTACCCTACACGCGCTAAACCGGGCATCCGTGACTGTCCCTCTCTCGTTTGCACTCCTCGGTGACGTCGCAATCGGCCTGCTTGGCCCGCTTCAGGACGCTCTGGCAGCCGGTGGGGACTTCCTGTCGTGGCTCTATGGCGCGCTCGAGGGATCGGTACAATCAGCGACAGGGCCACTCGGCCTCCTCATCATCGCGATTTACTCGTTTTTGATCGCGTTCGTCCTCCCACTTCCCAGTGAGATCGTCCTCGCGCCGGCTGGGCAGATGCAACTCGGCCTCCCATACGGGCCGACGCTCGCGGTGATCATCCTCGTCAGCGGGATCGGGAAGGCAGCGGGCAGTGTCTTTGCCTTCCATATCGGGCAAGAGGCCAAGGAGTACGGCCCGCTCGTCAGACGAATCAAGGCTTCTCGATTCGACGTCATCGGGTGGTCCGAACGGAAGACCGTCCAACTCGCTCGCCGTTTCGGGTACGTCGGTCTCGCGATGGCGCTTTCGGTCCCGTTTTTCCCCGATACGATATCGATCTATGCGTTCACGATCCTCGAAGAGGACTATTTCAAGTTCGCGCTGGCGACGTTCGCGGGCAGCGTTGGCCGGCTACTGGTGACAATCGGGGCCTTCGGTAGCGTCTTCGTGCTGTTTTGACGGGGAAACACGACTGCCCTGCCTCGACGGTACTGGGCTCACGTTCGGTGAGCAGTGCCTGCTCGGGCCGAAACGACCGACCCGGACAACGCCGAAACACGGCGCTGATACGTCGTTGTGGGTCGTCTTCATCATCCCCGGCAAGCGAGCATCCAAATGCCCTGGCGGCGTCACCGACACTGGTTGGGCGGCGCCTTCATTCGGCTGCCGGCGACGTCCGGAAACCGGCGGGTTTTAGGCTGGAATAGCGATACTGGTGGATATGAGCCACGACGAGTTCCCGACCGACAACCCGGCTGTGGTGACCTGCGGGTTGCCCTACGCCAACGGCGATCTGCACATCGGTCACTTGCGGACGTACGTCGGCGGCGACGTGTTGACTCGTGCCCTAGAGAAACTCGGCCAGGAGACGGCTTTCGTCTCCGGGTCTGACATGCACGGGACGCCGATCGCCGTCCAGGCGATCGAAGACGACATCGACCCCGAAGCGTTCGCCTTGGAGTACCACCAACAGTACGAGGAGACGTTCCCGCGCTTTTCGGTCGACTTCGATAACTACGGCCACACCCACCAAGAGACCAACCGCGAGCTGACCCACGAGATCGTCGAAGCCCTCGAAGCCGAGGGCTACGTCGACGAACAGCAGATCAAGGTCGCCTGGGACCCCGAAGACGACCAGCCACTCCCCGACCGCTACGTCGTCGGGACCTGTCCCTACTGCGGTGAGCAAGCACGGGGCGACGAGTGTGACGAGGGCTGTGGTCGCCACCTCGAACCCGGCGAGATCGAGGACCCCGTCTCGAAGATCTCGGGCAACCCCGCCGAGTATCGCGAGCGCACCCACAAGTTCTTCAAAGTCTCCGAACTCGCCGACTATCTCTCCGGGTTCCTCGACCGTCTCGAGGGGACGCCGAACGCCCAGAACCAGCCCCGCCAGTGGATCGAAGAGGGGTTGCAGGACTGGTGTATCACCCGGGACCTCGATTGGGGCTTCGACTACCCCGGCGACGAGGCCGAGAGCGAAGATCTCGTCCTGTACGTCTGGGTCGATGCGCCGATCGAGTACATCGCCTCGACGAAGCAATACACCGAGCGCGTCGGTCCCGACACCTACGACTGGGCCGAAACCTGGAAGGAGAGTGGCGAGATCGTCCACGTCATCGGGCGGGACATCATCCAGCACCACACGATCTTCTGGCCCGCCATGCTCCAGGTCGCCGAGTACAACGAACCACGGGCCGTCGTCGCAAGCGGGTTCATGAGTCTGGACGGCGACGCCTTCTCGACGAGTCGAAACCGGGCGATCTGGGCAGAGGAGTACCTCGATGAAGGGTTCCACCCCGATCTCTTGCGGTACTATCTGACGACTGTCGGTGGCTTTCAGGACGACATCGACTTCTCGTGGGATCGGTTCCGCGAGCGCGTCAACGGCGAGTTGGTCGGGACGGTCGGCAACTTCGCTTACCGATCGCTCCTCTTTGCCTACCGCAACTTCGAGGGGACACCCGACGTCGAACTGTCCACAGAAGTCGAGGATCGGATCGCGGACGCGATCGCCGACTTCGAGGCCGGCGTCAACGATTACTCGATCCGGAAAGCCACGCAGGCCGCGGTCGAACTGGCGACGTTCGGCAACGAGTACATCCAGCGCCACGAACCCTGGAATCTCGACGACGAGGCGGCCGCGCCGGTCATTCGAGACTGTGTTCAGATCGCCAAGGCTGTCGCCGTCCTCATGCAACCGACCACGCCCGAGACGGCACGGCGGCTCTGGGACCAGCTCGATGAAGACGGGTCGGTCGCCGAGGTTACACTCGACGCCGCGCTGGAAGCGCCGCCCGTCGCCTTCGGTGAACCGACCGAACTCTTCGAGAAAATCCCAGCCGAACGTGTCGCGGACCTCAACGAGAAACTCGAACAGCGAGTCCAAGCGACCACCGCAGACGCGGAAACCGAAAGCGACGATACGGCTGGAGACGACGGGACCGTTATGGACCTCGAACCACTCGCCGAGGAACGGATCGACTTCGACGACTTCCAGGCGTTGGACATCCGCGTCGGGCAGATCGTCGAGGCCGAGCCGATCGAAGACAGCGACGATCTCGTTCGGCTCGACGTCGATATCGGGCTAGAGACGCGCCAAGTTGTCGCCGGGATCAAGCAACTGCACGACGTCGAAACGCTTCCGGAGACGCGGGTCGTCCTACTGGCGAACATGGAGAAAGCAGAACTGTTTGGCTACGAGTCCAACGGCATGGTGCTTGCTGCCGGCGAGGAAGCTGATCTGTTGACGACCCAGGCAGATGCACCGCTCGGGTCGAAGATCCGCTGAGTTGTGCCACAGCACTTTAGCCGACCGCTCGATTAACGCAGGTATGACCGACGACGAGTGGCAGTACGATACCAACGACTTCGAAGAGCCACCGGCTGGCGACCGCGCGGTCGAGGAGCCGTCTGACGACGACCCCCAAGCGGCTGCTGACGATAGCGGCTGGCGGTTCTCTGTAGACGAGGTCGACGAAGATGGAACGGTGGCTGGGGACGAGGAGGGCGGGTGGTCGAGCCTGCACGAAGAGGTCGAAGCTGGCTCGCCGAACCCGGAGAACGTCGCCTTCGTCGCGATCGGCCTGCTGCTCGGTCTCGTTCTCGCCTGGCAACTGGTCCTGTGATCGCCCCGAACTGTTAACCCATCCCGGACCGAAACGCGTGTATGGCGCTGGTCTTTGGCATGGACCTCTCGTTGTTACTGTTGCTGGCCGGAGCGTCGCTGATCATCGGCGAGGCCTTCGCGCCCGGAGCGCACTTTATCGTCCTCGGGATCGCGCTGCTGGCTGCGGGACTGGTTGGGCTTGCCCTTCCCTCCTCGCTGGGCGTCCTGTCGGTGGTGCTCATGGCCGGCGTGGTGATCGCCGTGGGGAGCGTCTCGCTGTATGTCTACCGGCAGTTCGACTTTTACGGCGGGAAAGGTGCTGGTCGGACGAGTGACTCGGACTCGTTGAAGGGGCTGACCGGCCGTGTGACCGAACGTGTCACTAGCACGGATGGGGAAGTGAAACTCGACGGTGGTGGCTTCAACCCGTATTACCGGGCCCGTGCGTTCGACGAGGAGATCCCAGTCGATCAAGAAGTGATCGTCGTCGACCCCGGTGGCGGCAACGTCATCACCGTCGAATCGATGGCAGCCCTGGCGACGGACGACATCGACGACGAACTCGAAGCCGACCGCCAGGCAACGACACCGGACGACGATACCACTCCCTCCCCGGCAGACCGGGAAACCGAATCGGAGACCGTCTGAGAACTGTTCCCGTCGGCGGACTCTCCCCCCGAGCGGGGGATCGAAACGATAGCCAGGAACAGCAGCTATTTCAGTCGTCGCGAAATCCGTCCAGACATGGACGAATCCACACGCAAGGCAGCGAAGCGACGCGCCAGTGAACGTGCTGTCGAGGCCGTCACGGACGGCGATATGGTTGGTCTTGGCAGCGGGAGTACGGCCGAACACGCGATTCGCCTGCTCGGGGATAAAGTTGAAGACGGCCTGGATATCGTCGGTGTCCCGACTTCCTTCCAGGCTCGGGAAGTCGCAACCGACGTTGGGATCGAATTGACGACCCTCGAAGAGACAGCAGGCCGCCTCGACGTGGCGATCGATGGGGCCGATCAGTTCGCGGGCGGCGATCTGATAAAAGGCGGTGGCGCGGCCCACGCTCGTGAGAAAATCGTGGACAGTGCAGCCCAAGAGTTGGTCATCGTCGTCGACCCGACGAAACGAGCGGACGTCCTCGACGCCGCGGTCCCGGTCGAGATCCTCCCTGATGCCCGCCGGACCGCTGCCGACGCAATTCGTGCACTCGATGGCGAACCGACACTGCGCCGGGCTAAACACAAGAGCGGTCCCGTCGTCACCGATAACGGAAACCTCGTCTTTGACTGTGACTTTGGCGAGCTCACCGATCCAGCGACGCTTGCTTCAGCCCTCTCGGAGCTGCCTGGCGTCGTCGAACACGGACTCTTCCTCGATCTCGCTGACGTCGTCTACCTGGGAACCGAAACGGGTGTCGAACGGATCGAGCCCTAGTCCATCTGGGCGCTGCATCTGTTGTTCATGATTGATTGTTTTTCTTTTCAAAACTGAAGTAGGAGCCTACACACAGGCTCTTCCGGTTGTTTGGCGCCCTCTGCTGGTTCGCAGCCAAAATACTTAATACCGTCCGGCGGACGAGTTCCACGTGGACTATGGTGGACAACCAGCAGTTAGACGACTATAGTACGATCAGCCGCCGCCGGTTCGCTCAGATCGCTGGAGCGACCGGGGCGGCAGCCCTCGCGGGTTGTGGTGGCGGCGATACGACCACTGAAGGGGGCGGCCAAGAAGACACGCCGGCGGACGGTGGCGAGACGGACGACGGTACGTCCGATTCCTCGACACAGGTTTACGACGCTGAATACGACAACCTCAACCAGTCGGCGGCGACCGCTGATCTACAGTACAACCATCTCAACAGCTCCTCGTATGCGGGTTGGATCG
The DNA here is from genome assembly GCF_009797925.1 of Halorhabdus sp. CUG00001. Classification (NCBI taxonomy): domain Archaea; kingdom Methanobacteriati; phylum Methanobacteriota; class Halobacteria; order Halobacteriales; family Haloarculaceae; genus Halorhabdus; species Halorhabdus sp. CUG00001. The sequence continues at coordinate 1,316,480 of NZ_VOLB01000001.1, read as the reverse complement.
CGTGGACCCTGACCGACCGCCTCATCGCGTACAACTTCAACGAGCGGGAGTATCAACCCTACGCGCTCGAAGAGTACACCATCGAACCCCAGCGGGCAGAACTCACTATTCGGGGCGATTATGCGTGGGCCGACGGGACGGATTATACGTCCACGCACCTCAAACAGGAGATCGCTGCCAGTTACATCGTCGGTGGTGGGCTCTGGGACTACATCGAAACTCTGGACAACATCAAGACGCCCGACGAGAAGACGCTGGTTCTGGAGCTTCCCGAGGCTGCAAACCCGACAGCGCTGGAGCACGAGATCGGTGCCATCCAGACGAACATTCGCGCAAAGGATGGGACCCCGTTTGCGACCCTTTGGAACGAGATGCAAGAGAACGGGGTTGACGGAGTCAGTGACTCCACCCGCGAGGAAGTGTCGAACTTCTCGCCTTCGAGCCCGCCGATGACGGCCGCGCCGTGGACGTTCGAAAGCGGTGACGCCAACGGCGTTCGGCTGTCGCGCAACGAGGAACACCCCGACGCCGACAACATCAACTTTTCAAACTACTACTGGGGCGCTTCGCCGGGTAACCAACACAAGCAGTCCCAGCTGGTTTCGGGCAAAGTCAACAGTGTAATGAGTCTGTACTGCCCGCCACGGATCGCGGCAAACGTGCCGGACGAGTTCGAAGAGGCACGTCCGCCGGCGTACTGGGGTACGGGCTCATGCCGAACCACGAGCGCCCGCACGTCGAACACCGGGAGGTCCGCCAGGCAATCCAGCATGCGATCGACCGCAGTGTCGTAAAGCAAAACGCTGGCCCGCGGACCAAAGAGATGGCGGCAACTCCGGGTGCCCTCTGTCCGGGCCGACCTGAAGAAGAATGGCTCGGTGACACCATGGACAGCTACCTCCGCTTTGAGGATCCGGAACGCGGTGCGGAGCTACTCGAAGAAGCTGGCTATACGAAAGACAGCGGCACCTGGAAAGACTCAAACGGCAAGGCTGCATCCCTCGAAGTCAGCGTCTTCGCTGGCTGGTCTGACTGGGTGACGGCCTCCCAGACGATTGTCAGCCAGCTCAACGACTTCGGCTTCGATGCCTCGTTGAACACCGTGCCCGGTGGGTCTGCCTGGGGCGACATTTTGCCCAACAGCAAGTTCCAGATCCACACCTACTCCTGGATGTCCGGCGGACCCCGCGGTGCGTTCCCCTACTATTCGGCCCGACGTCAGGTCGGTTACGTCTGGGGTGCTGGAAACATCCACAACTACCCTGGCTGGAACGGTGGTGACGGGCAAGAGATCACCGTGCCCGACGGTAACGGTGGCGAACTGTCTGCGAACCCAGTCGAACTGGTCGACAGTCTCCCACGGATCACTGACGAAGAGGAACTCACGCAGACGGTGCGCGACCTCCACCGCGTGTTGAACGTCGATCAGCCGTTCATGCCACTCTCGACGAAGCTCGAACAGTCGTGGTACGAGCAGAGTGACACGTGGGCCGCGCCTGACGAAGACTCGACGAAAGCCGGGGTCAAGTGGCCGTCGTGTTGGTTGCCAAAGCAGGGCGACATCTCCTACAAAGGAGACTAGCATCACACAGAACGCACTGCCCGCGTTCTGAACTAACTATAATCGTTAAAATACCACAAACTGACTAGCTGCACATGGTAAATTACTACATAAAACGGACTGGACAGATGGTAGTGACGCTCTATGCCGTCGTTACCATCGCATTCGCACTGGTGCGTTTCCTCCCAGGGGGGCCCGCAACGGCGTTACGAGCGCAGTTGATGCAAGAAGACGTTCCCTCGGAAGTCATCGCCCAGCGTATCGAACTGTATCTCAGTGTCAATCCCGACGCCCCGCTGTTGGATCAGTACATAAGCTACATGAGCAATATCTTCTTGGAGGGGAGCCTCGGCAAATCCGTCTTTATCCAGCGCCAGACCCCAGTCACAGAGATCCTGGCAGAGGCACTCCCGTGGACGCTGTTTATCGTCATTTCGTCTATCATTCTCTTCCACATCATGGCTGTCGTAATCGGTGCGCTGATGGCCTACTGGGAGGGGAGTCTGTTCGACACGGTGAATTCAGCTATCGCGATCGTGTTCACGTCGATCCCGTTCTACGTGCTCGCCATCGTGCTCGTCTGGATCCTCGGGTACGAGATGAGCTTGTTCCCGGTCGGAAACCGGTACGGGGACGCCATCGAGCCAGGACTCTCAGTGACGTACATCCTCGATGTGATCTATCACGGAGCGTTGCCGATCGCCTCGATGGTGATAACCCAGTACGGTGTTCGCGCACTGTCGTTCCGTGGGAACAGTATCCAGATCCTCGGCGAGGACTTCGTTCGGGTCGCCCGGCTGCGTGGCTTGTCCGACTCCCGGATCGCGCTCTGGTATGTCGGACGGAACGCGATCTTGCCGCTGTATACGGGCTTTCTGCTCTCGCTCGGGTGGCTGCTCGGTGGCACCGTGATCCTCGAAGAGATCTTCAACTATCCCGGTATCGGGCTCAAGTTTATCGAAGCGCTCGAAGTCCGCGACTATCCGGTGATCATGGGCGTGTTCATCATGATCACGGTCGCACTGGTCGTCGGTATCTATGTCGCCGACCTGACCTACGGGAAGATCGATCCGCGCATCGAAACGGGTGATCAAAGTGAAGCATTCTGACACTGATTCCGAAGACGGACTCGAATGGACCTACGACGCCTCCCAAGAAGTCGGGATGACGCGTCGTGAGAAGCTACGTGAGTATTATCAGGAGTATCTCTACAAGCCGGCCCTCGTCGCCTGGTCGGACTGGCGAACGCGGATCGGCTACGCGATCGTCGGCTTGTATCTCGCTATCGCTCTGATCGCACAGTTCAATCTCTACCGCCCGCCAGAGGCAAATCAGGAGATGCCGATGCTACAGGCCTTCCAGGAAGGGTCCGCAATCCTCGGCTCGAACACGATCGGCCAGGATATCCTCTCGTTGATGATCCACGCGACCCCGGAGATGCTCATCATGATCGTCTCTGGGGCAGTCTTCGCGATCGTCATCGCCGTGCTCGTCGGCACCTTCGCTGGATTCAAAGGCGGGCGAGTCGATAGCGCGTTGATGTTCGCCGCTGACGTCGGGATGTCGATCCCGGGGCTCCCGCTCGTGCTGGTGTTGACCTCGACGCTGCGGCCGACGAATCCCGCTGTCATCGGGATCATTATCACGATCAACTACTGGGCCGGCCTCTCGCGAGCGATTCGAGCACAGACTCTCTCGATCCGTGAGAACAGTTACGTGGAGGCCTCTCGAGTAATGGGCGTCAGCACGCCCCGCATCATGTTCAAGGATATCATCCCGAACCTGATGCCGTACATTACCGTTAACTTCGTCAACGCGTGCCGAGCCGTGATCTTCTTCTCGGTCGGGTTGTACTACCTTGGGTTCCTTCCCTACACGAACGCGAACTGGGGTGTTGTCCTCAACAACGCCTACACTCAGGGCGCAATCCTCGGCGGTTCGTACGTCTGGCTCATGGCGCCGATCGTGATGATCATGCTCCTGTCGCTCGGGCTGATTCTCATCGCTCAGGGGATGGACCGCGTGTTCAACCCGCGTGTCCGGACCCGGCTGGCCGGCGAGTCAGAATCCGTCGAAGGTGACGCTGAGGAAGACGATGTCGACACCTTCGGAGGTGCTATGTAACGATGAGTACTGATTACGACGATACGGCGACTGACGACGAGATGGACATGACTGTGACGAGTCTCGATGCCGAGGATCCGATCATGCAGATCCACGACGCGCGGGTCACCTACGATATGGATCGTGGGGAATCGCGCGTCTTGGACGACGTCCACCTCGAACTCGAACGTGAGGAGATCATCGGTGTCGTGGGGGAATCGGGCTCGGGCAAGTCGATGCTAGCCTCGGCGATGCTGGACTCTGTGCCGGACCCTGGAAAGTTGGCCGGCCAGATCCGCTACAATCCCGAGGATCGCGACCAGATCGATCTGCTGTCCCTTTCGAAAGAGGAGCTACGGCAGGTTCGCTGGGCGGATATCTCGATGGTCTTCCAGGGGGCGATGAGTTCGTTCAATCCGGTGTTGACGGTCAAAGCGCACTTCAAGGAAACCCTGGAAACCCACGATTACGACGTCGAAGAGGGGATGCAACGGGCGCGGGATCTCCTCTCTGACCTGTACCTCCAGCCCGAGCGCGTCCTCAAATCCTATCCGCACGAGTTGTCCGGTGGTATGCGCCAGCGGGCGTTGCTGGCGCTGTCGGTCGTTCTGGAGCCGGACGTACTGGTGATGGACGAGCCGACGGCGGCCCTCGACTTGCTGATGCAGCGGTCGATCCTCATGCTGATGGAGGAGCTGCAGGAGTCTTACGACCTGACGATGCTGTTTATCACCCACGACCTGCCGCTGGTGGCCTCCCTTGCCGACCGGATGGCAATCATGTACGCCTTCCAACTCGTCGAAATCGGTCCGACCCGGGCGTTGCTCGAACAGCCCGCCCATCCGTACACGCGCGCTCTTCTCAATTCGACACCGAACCTAGATGCACCTCTCGACGAGATGCAGTCCATCGAAGGTTCGAGCCCGGATCCGGTGAACGTCCCCGAAGGGTGTTCCTATCATCCGCGGTGTCCGTTCGCCGAAGAGAAGTGTATCGAATCCGAACCTAACTACTTCTTGCCAGAGTCCGATCACGGCGTCGCGTGTTTCAATTGGCGGGAAGCCAAAGAGCGACTGTCACTCAACCACCTGCAGGCACGCGACGACAGCGGCAAGCAGGTGCGTGACACCGACGACGAACGTGGAGGTGAGCACTGATGAGCTCCGAGGAACCGTTACTCTCCTTAGAGAACGTCGAGGTCCACTTCGAAAACCAGGGCGGCTTCCTGGATCTCTTTGACGAACCGGAAATCGTCCGAGCGGTCGACGGCGTTAACCTCGACATCTACGAGGAAGACGTCGTGGCGCTGGTCGGCGAATCCGGCTGCGGGAAAACGACGCTGGGCAAGACCGCAATCGGCCTGCAGGAGCCGACTGGTGGCAGTGTGAAGTTCCGCGGTACGGATATCTGGGAAGCACGACGTGGCAACGCCGATATCCCCTTCTCGGAGATCCGCAATTCCCTACAGATCATTCACCAGGACCCCGGGTCGTCGCTGAACCCCAACCGACGGGTAAAATCGATCCTGCAAGTCCCGCTCGAGCAGACCCACCCGGAGATGAGCACCAACGAAATGTTGGAGCGCATTTACTCCCTGCTAGAGCACGTCGGGATGACGCCGGCAACGGACTACGCCGAGCGCTATCCCCACCAGCTCTCCGGTGGCGAGAAACAGCGCGTTGCGCTGAGCCGGGCGCTGTTGATGAATCCGGACATGATCCTGGCTGATGAGGCCATTTCGGCCCTCGACGTCTCCTTGCGCGTCGAGATGATGGATCTCATGTTGGACCTGCAAGAACAGTTCAGCACGTCGTTCCTGTTCATCAGTCACGACCTCTCGAACGCGCGGTACTTCACCGAACACGGCGACGGCCGCATCGGTGGGATGTATCTGGGCGAACTCGTCGAGGTCGGCCCACCCGAACAGGTGACCCAAAACCCGCGCCATCCGTACACGGAGGTGCTGCGCTGGGCGACGCCGAATCTCAATCTCGACGAGCAATCGACGGACATGCCGATGCGAAAGATCGATATTCCGGATCCGGTCGACCCGCCGTCTGGCTGTCGATTCCACACGCGGTGTCCGGAAGCACGTGACGCGTGTAAACACGAGACTCCCCAGCCCCAGTCGATCGAACACGGGGACATCGAACACTGGGCGTCGTGCTTCCGCGAGTACGACGATCACGAGTACTGGCAGAGCCAGCCCTTACAGGACTGAGTACCCGGCCTGGCCCTCTGTCGAACTCAGTACCGTCGTCGGTGCTGTTGCCCGACGAACTGCAGTCCTGTTGCTCGTTGGATCTTGCGCCACGTTCGAGAACCGACGGTATCAGGCTCGATCGTCTTTCAGTGGCTGTATCAGCCGACAGTCACGTCTTCACGCTGTAGACACTTCCGGTAGACAAGCGTGGTGATCCCGAAAGCAACCACGACAAGCACGAGGTCGAAGATCGCTATCGTGTACGACATCGTGCCCGGTTCGCCAAAGAAAAGCGCAAACAACGTGAGCAACAGCGCCATGAACAACGCGATGATGAGTGTGTAGAGATACTGCGTCTGGCTACAGACGTACGACCACTTGTCCTCGGCCATAGTGACGCTTGGCAGTACCGTCTCATAAACATCAGGAATCTCACTTCGAATCGACGTGTTTGTCCCTGCAAGCTCACCTCGAAGACGACTTCTGGTGTTGTCATCGTCGGAGAAACCACTAGATTCACATGACCTTCGTTAGAAGAGGTCTCATGGAACGAGGATTAGCCGTTTTGTTGTCCGAAAGTGACGCGGAGAAGGAACTCTTACAGCAAGCCGCCACCTTTAGCGACTGCTCGGACGCCCCACTTACCGTCCTGGCGGTCGTTTCGCCTTCGGAGTACGATTCCGTCGCAGAGACGATGGATCTCATCGGCGAGATCGAGCATACGAGCTACGACGACGACGCGATCTTCGAGGGGTTGCGCAAGAACACGCGTGATATCGTCGAAGACGCGATCGGTGACATGGATGTCCCCTACGAGATTGCCGTCCAGGTCGAAGACGAGAGCGATCGGGCAGACGTTGTGCTTACGGCTGCCCGTGAACACGACTGCGATCACGTCTTCCTCGTCGGCCAGCGCCGATCGCCGACCGGCAAGGCGCTGTTCGGTGACCTCACCCAGAAGATCATTCTCAACTTCGAGGGCGATATCACGCTCTCGATGGAATAGCCCCATCACGACGGGCATTCGGTCTGTTCGAAACCTTCGCCTCTCGTCGCGATGGCGGACGAGTGTTGGTGTGTCGCCGGGGCTGGCTTGTGGCGTCGATGGCAGATCGATTTCTGCGTAGTACTCGACATATGCCACAGCAGTCTTCTCTCCCTGGTCGCATGCAGTAGCAGACAGTGATCGAACCGTCACGTATTTCCAGACTGCCTGGGTAGGCAGTCACATGCGACACGAAGACATGGATGTCGTTGAGGATCTCCTCGAGACGGCCCGAGAAGATCCCAGCCACGTCGACTGGGCGGATGTTGAGCCGTATTTGGCCCACGAGAACAACGACGTCAGGGCGAGAGGGGCCGAAACAGCGGCCGAACTCGTCGATGCAGAGCCGGAAGTTGCCCTCCGGAACAACTCGCAGTTGCTCGACCTTGCAGCGGACGACTATATCGCCGTCCGTCAACAGGCCCTCGCCGCGTTAGCTGCCGTCGTCCCCGAGTACACGGACGAATTCACCGACGATATCGAGACGTTTATCGATGCTCTCACCGCACAGGTCGGGACGATCCGCGTTCTCGCTGCCCAATCGTATTCGGCAATTGCCAGCGAGCACCCTGGGGCACTGGCGGCTCACACCGACGCGATTGCGACCGTGGTTGCTGAGGCCCACGATGCAGATATTTTCGAGGCAGCCGGCGACGTGTTCGACATGTCTGAGCGGGAGACCCTCCGAACCCACAACAGGGAGGAACAACAGAAATACAGCGTCACGAAGGAAGTTGCAGTTAACAGCCTGGTTGAAATCGCCCGCCAGCAGCCGGATGCCGTGTCAGAACACGTGGACGTGGCCCTCGAGGCGACGACTGCATCCAATCCCCTCGTCGCTGGTGCGGCGATCGACGTTATCAGCGAACTGGCAAAGCAGGGTTATGCAGTTCCCGAAGCCGCACCGACGGTCATCGAGGAGCAATTAGCGACCGAGTCTGTCTTCGTTCAGGCCCGGGCGGTTCGTGCTCTGGGCAATCTCGGAGCGATCGATGCAGCCGACTCGATCGCGGACCTGGCCACAGACGCGACCGACGAAGACCTGCAGGTGCTGGCTGAGGAGACTGCCGAGTGGCTCCAAGAGCGGGCCGATTCCGCCCCGGCCAGCACTTAGAGCGGGCAGACTGTCAGTAAACACTTATGTGGGATCCCGGGACACTTCACCAGTATGGGCGAGCGAAGTGCGGGACCCGAGCGGGGACGATCCGATCGGGCACCGATTGTGCTTGATGTTGGGTGTGGCAACTTACGATCGTACAGCGACCGCGATCGTTCGGCTTCGACGTTACTGACTCCTGTGGGTGGTGTGCGATGAGCGACGACGAGGAGGCACCGACTAGCAACGTCTTCGTCCGTGCCCTGCGGGCGGTGACTCCCAATGTGCTTCGGCGGCGATTCGCATTGAAGTTCGCTGTCGTCCTGCTCGTGATGGCTGCCTCGGTCGGCGTTATCGGCATCGCTGCGACGCAGGGGCTGACGAATCAGGTACAGGACAACGTCGCAAACGAATACGAAAATCTCGCCGCACAGGAGGCCGACTTGATCGCAAACGAGCTGGATCGTCACAAGTTGACGACCCAGCTCTTCTCGACGAACCCGGAGTGGGGAGCCAACAGGACCGAAGATCTGCGTCGGGATCTTCGGATCGAGCGGTCTGATCTGGATGCTGTCTCTGATATCTTGATTATCGACCGCCGGGCCACGACGGGCGAACGCTACGTCGCCGCCGGTGCCGGGACAGAGGCAGATCAAGCTGTGACGCAAGCCGACAGAGGGTGGGTGAGCGATCTCTCGTTTCGACGAACCAGTGAGACGAGGGTCTCGGGCGTCTATCAGGTCGACGGTGAGCACGTCGTCGGTATCGTGAGTCCGGTCACCGTCTCACAGCAACGACTGCTCTTGGTGGAAGTGTCCGTCGCTGATATCGCGGCGACACTCCGTGGCGCCGAGCGTGCGGAGGGCGGATTCACCGAAGTTGTCAACGGTTCCGGGGCCGTACAGATGTCCGAGCGGTCCTCGGGGCTGTTAGCACCGTATGCGACCAACGAGCGTACGCTGGCCCCGCTCGAAAACGCAAAGCAGCTCCGTCTGGATGGCGCCCAACGCGCCGGCGCGATCTCAGACATGGCTGCCTCGACTGCGGTCATCGACGAACCGTACATCGTCGGGTACGCGCCTGTCGAAGGGGTTGACTGGTACGTCTTATCTCACGCCCCCAAAAGTAGCGTCTTCGGCCTCGTCCAGACTGTCTCCAATTGGGGGACGATCGCCACCGTGGCTGGTGTGTTGCTCATCGCCCTCGTCGGGGCGACCCTCGGAGTGAGTACGTCTCGGTCGATCAATCGGCTCCGGGACCGTGCTGAAGCGATGGAGTCCGGGAACCTCGATGTCACGATCCACTCCAATCGGATCGACGATATCGGTCGCCTCTACGATAGCTTCGAGAACATGCGTGATGCGCTCACACGGCAGATACAGGAGGCCGAACAGGCCCAGAAGGAAGCGGAAGTGTCCCGGGCTGAGGCGATGGAACTGAGCAACTACCTTCAGGACAAAGCTGAGGAATACTCGGCTATCATGCAACGGTGCTCGAAGGGGGATCTCACCCAACGGATGGAACCCGACGGCGAGAACGAGGCGATGGATCGCATCGCCGAGGATTTCAACGGGATGATCGACGAGTTAGAGAAGACGACCGGCCAGCTCAAACGCTTCGCCGAGGAGGTCAACGACGCGGGTGACGTGGTCCAACAATCCGCCGAAAGCGTCCGTGACGCCTCCGAACAGGTCGCCGATTCGGTCCAGAAAATCTCTGACGATGCTCACGAGGAGATGGATCGCCTCGACACGCTATCCGAAACGATGGACGAGACGATTCAGCAACTCGAAACAGTCGCTGACGACAACGATATCGACGTTACCGCCCAGCTTGCCGCACTTCGGGACGTCGCCGAGACCGTCAACGACATCGCCGAGCTAACTGAGCAGACGATGGCCGAAGCCGAGACCGTTGCTGGTGCGGCCGAAGAGCAGGCTGCAGAACTCAGTGAAGTCTCACAGCAGGCCGAGGACCTCACGCGCTACGCTCGGCCACTGGGTGACGTCCTCGGGAGTTTCGAAACGGAAGCTGAACACGAGTTTTACTTCCCTACTGGGCCTGGGTCGCCGTCCACTGAGGAGGAACCGTAATCGATCGCCTTCTGTCTTTGAGAACTGCCGCTGTGCCGTTCTGGGTGTCCGAGGTTTCTTCTCCGCTGGTCTCTCTCCTATCAGACCGGCGACCAGCCTGACTGGAGTGCGGGCGAGCCTAGACGGTAAGATAACTCCAAACATTGATGTAAGCTGCCATAGGATACCTGGGCATGGGGCGAGGAAACGACTCGAATTCTGCCGAGCCGTCGCGGCGCACGTTCCTTCAGGCGGCGACGGGTATCGGGGCGATCGCCACGGCGGGGTGTCTTGGCTCGCGTTCGGAGACGACGACACAGCCGGGACCGGCGGCTGGCGAGACCGTGACGATCGGGATTACTGTGGCGACGTCGGGTGAGTATGCCGTCCAGGGTGAAGAAGAGCGTCGGGGTGCGGAACTGGCCGTCAAACACATCAACGAGGGTGGAGGGTGGGTTGAAGAGGACTTCTTCGATGAGCTTTCGGGGGATGGCTTACTCGGGAAGACTGTCGACGTTGCCGTCCGCAACACCGCAAGCGATCCTGAGACAGCCCGTAGTGCGGCCCAGGACGCGTTCGATGCCGACCACGCGGTCATGCTTTGTGGGGGCACTGCGGGCCAGCCAGCCCTCGCTCAGGCCGATGTGGCAGCCAACAGAGAACGCATCCATATGGTCACGGGCGCCCAGATCGATGCGATCACGAGCGGGGAGTGCTCGCAGTACTCGTTTCGCGAGATGTTCAATTCCTATTCGACGGCCAAAGTGCTCCGGGCAGAGTTAGCAGATCGTCTCGGGAGCGACGACATCTGGTTCCACCAGATCCACGCTAACAACGACTGGGGCAGAGAGATGCAATCCCATATCCAGACCGAGCTTGCAGAGCTGGGCTGGAACTCGGCTGGGACTGCGGAAGTGATGGTTGGAACCCAAGAGTTCGGGCCAATGCTGGAGACGGTCGACCAGGAAAGTCCCGACGTGTTGTTCCTCAATCTCCCGGGGTTCGACGCTGCGACCGCTATCCCACAAGCAAAAGACAAGCTAGGCGACGACATGACGATCGTCGTCCCGCGGTTGACTCGACGCATCGCCGAAACGGCTGGCTCGAAGATCACTGGCGTCTTGGGAACGATACCGTGGGATCCCGTCATGGCTCGCTTCGATCCGACGTCGCTGTCTCGCACGTTGGTTAACGCCTACGGGAACGAATACACCGGCGAAGGCCAGTACGATGCCGTCCCGGCGGGACCGACACATCTGGCTTATTCACAGGTCATGCAGTACGCCGCGGCGGTCGAACGCGCCGGGACCTTCGATGCCGACGCCGTTAGCAGTGCGCTCACCGACCACTCCTACAACGTCGGTATGTCAGTCGAGCAGACCCTCCGAGCGTGTGACCACCAGTCGACGCGGCCGGCACCCATCGTCGAGGGACGTATCCCTGGTCGACAGCGGTTTGGCCATTATTTCGCGTTGGATACGATCAGCACCGAGACTGCGTACGAGTGTGACACTGGTCCAGCAACTGATTGCTCGCTCTAGGTCGCCCGCTTGCCGGTTCCAGTTTCCCTTCGCTGCCGTTTCGCCGTCACGGCTAAGAGCGTACAGCCGTCATATCCTGTATGGGCGAAGACGCGACGCTGAACGACTTTCACTCCGTGGCCGACGATCCACCGACTGATACGACGGTAGCGCCAGCGATCCAACCAGCGACGCTCACGTATGCATATTCGCCACGCGGCGTCGAGTGTGAGGCCTGTGGCACGGTCACCCAGCGTCGATGGGCCGCCGAGGACGGTCTGGTCTGTCCCTCTTGTGTGGAGTGGTGACCTGTGGACCAAGGTGTTTTCCAGCCCGCTGGATCGAAGCGATACGGACGCCTCGCCTTCGTCGCGGTGGCACTCGCCGGGATCGTCGGGTTCGGCCTCGCGGATTACGCACTCACGAGTGCAGGCTACTCGACGGCAGGCATGGTCGTCTGGGGTGGTGGCTATCTCGGCACGATCGTGCTCCTGTGGTATGGCTGGTTGCGTCCGCTGGATCTGGACGGGAACTGATCTTCGGGGCCGGCATCTCGCCGCGTGGCGGCGATTCCGGTGGGTAGCGGAAGTTTAAAGGCCGTATCAGAGCCAATCACGGACAGGAATGAACGGGCTCCTACCGTTGCAGCTAATCGACAGCGTCCTGCTGCAGTACAACGTGGGGGACGTGTTGCTGTTGTTGCTCGGGCTCTCTGTGTTGGGCGCGCTCGTGGTGCGATCCCGGAAAGTGTTCTCGATGCAGGCGCTTGGGTTCGGTCTGCTGCTCGTCCTCACGCCGGGGGGTGCACTCGAACCGGGCGATGGCAGTCTGCTCGGCTCCGTTATCCAATACAAGTTCTTCGGTCTCGTCTTGTTGCTTGCTGCCCCAATGTTGTACGTGACGGCACGGCGATAACCACTCCGGCCACGTCTAGATCGCGTTCGTGGACTGCTCGTGAGTGCGTATTCTCGTTGGGCTCGATAGCCCCGGGGACGGTAGTTTCTACGCCCTGCCAACTGCAGTGCCGGTTATTCGAGTTTGCCCAGTGCAGTGAAGAATTCGAGGGCAGGCCCGGCAACGTGGACTGGTTGTGCGGCCCGCTGTAGTGTAATCTGTGTCGGTGGTTCGATTTCCTGGGTCGTTCGCCCGTCGCTGACCACAGAGGCACTCGTTGCGTCCTCGATCCGGATCGTGATCGTCGTGTCGTCTTCGACGACGAGAGGCGGCATCGGGCGTTCGGCAGCCATCTCGGTGACAACCCAGACGGGAACGTTGGGATGGACGAGCGGGCCGCCTTCGCTGAGATTGTAGGCCGTGCTGCCGGTTGGCGTAGCGATGAGGACACCGTCGGCGTGACCGCTGGTATACAGGGCATCGTCTGCCCGGATCGTGACGCCGACGCCGTTGCCGTGGCCACGCTGGGGGCCTTGGACGACGACTTCGTTGAGTGCGGGCGGTAACGTCCAGTCGTCACCACTGGCTTCCAACCGGGGGAGCTTCCGGGTCGCTGTCTCGCCATCGTCTCGGAGGTCGGCGACGACGTCTTGGATCGTCTCGATGGCATCGTTCGGTGATACGGCGTTGAGAAAGCCAACCTCTCCCAGATTGACCCCCATGATCGGCGTTCCGGCTGCCCCGCGGGCGGCGTGCAGAAAGGTCCCATCGCCGCCGATCGAGACGACGAGATCACAGCTAGCCATCTCAGCGACGGGAACACACTTGGGGGTGTCCAGTTCCGGCGTGGCGACGCCGCCATAGGTTTCCTCGCGGTCGGTGGCGAGTGCCTCGGCAGTCACGTCGTCGACGACGATATCGATGTCACCTAGTTCCATGCGAACAGCTTCGACAAGCGAGCGGGCCCGCGGATTGTCTTTTTGGCCAACGAGTCCGAGCTTCATGCCATCGACTTGCCGGCCCCGACAGATAAAATCGCCTCATATCCCTCGCGTGGCACGGATAGAGTTATTGAACCCTGGGCCTAACGATAGTTCATGGTCGCGGGCCGGAGGCGTGCTCGATGAGCGAAGACGACGAGGACTGGTTCGAACAGGCCCTCTCCGAGAGCGATCGGGACGACGAAGCCGACGCTCCGATGGAGAGCCCAGCGAACGCAGAGCGTCCTGACGCTGACTCGACTGGGGAAGCGTGGCTTGGAGACGAGGCTGACAGTGAAGAAGCTGTAGCGACGGAAGCTGATGACTCGTTGTTCGACGAAGACTTCGCGAGTGCCCTGCAGTCGGCGGGCGGGCCGGGCGAAGACAGTGGTGCGGACGGCGGTGAGGACACCTTCGACGAGGAAGGCTTCGAGTCCGAGATCCCACGGATCGATCTCGGTATCGAAGGACTCGACGAGATGATCCAGGGCGGTGTTCCCCAGCGCCATCTGATGGTCGTTATCGGCTCGCCGGGGACTGGCAAGACCACTTTTGGACTGCAATTCCTTCAACATGGACTCGTAAACGGCGAGAATGCGGTGTTTATCACTCTCGAGCAGAGTCGTGAGAGTATCCTCGACACGGCCGACGAACGCGGCTGGGATTTCAGGCAATACGAACGAGACGAGAACCTCGCCATCGTCGATCTCGATCCGGTCGAGATGGCAAATAGCCTCAAGAACATCCGCGCGGAGTTTCCCGAACTCGTCCAGGAATTCGATGCCGACCGGCTGGTACTCGATTCCGTCTCGCTGCTTGAGATGATGTACGACAACCAGGCAAAGCGCCGGACGGAAGTGTTCGACTTTACCCGTTCGTTGAAAGAGGCTGGCGTGACAACGATGCTGACAAGCGAGGCCAACGAGGACAATCCCTATGCCTCCCGGCACGGTATTATCGAGTACTTGACTGATGCCGTGTTCGTTCTTCAGTACGTCCGTGGAGATACCCAGGAAACGCGTCTAGCTGTCGAGATCCAGAAGATCCGCAACGCCAACCACTCCCGACAGACCAAACCCTACGCCATCACCCTCGATGGTATCGACGTCTACCAGCAGGCAAGTATTTTCTAGGCGTCACTGTTTCCGCCTCGGATCCGATCGATCCATCCGTCGCGATCGAACCGCGTAGCGGTCGGGTAGTGAAACCGTCCCGACCGGAGACGGCGAACGCCGTCTCCTCCGCTATGTGATCCGGTTGCGGGCCATCGACCCCCAACCCGCTCGTCACAAAAATGTGGGAAACGTAGCTGCGCACTCGCGATGCTCGTGCGTAGCAACCGTCTCGCTTCGCTGGGCGATGCAACGGATAGGGAACGGACCCGCTGTAGAGTACTACTCTTCTCGCTGGTCTACGTATTCCTGGGCGATCTTGTCGCCACTGGAGGCACCGATGCGGGCGGCCCCGGCCTCGAACATCGCCTCGGCGTCCGCCCAGGAGCCGACGCCGCCGCTGGCCTTGACTGGGAGATACTCGCTCATGAGTTCGACGTCCGGGACGGTCGCCCCACCGCCACCGAAGCCGGTCGCCGTCTTGAGGAAGTCTGCGCCGGCCTCAGCCACGAGCTGACTGGCGCGGTGTTTCTCCTCGTCGGTCAACAGCGGTGTCTCGATGATCACCTTCACCGGCTGGGTGGTCGCTGCCACGACGGCCTCGATATCTTCCTGGACTGCATCGTCGTCGCCTGCCTTGAGTCGGCCGACGTTCACCACCATATCGAGCTCGTCGGCACCGGCTTCGACCGCATCGACTGCTTCTTGGGCCTTGACTTCGGGTGTGTTGTTCCCGTGTGGGAAGCCGATCACGGTCGCAAGTTCCACCTCGGGAGTGTACTCACTGGCCATCTCCAGATAGCACGGTGGAATACACGCGCGCAAGCCGTATTCACTCGCCTCGTCCAGCAGTGTCCGCACGTCGTTGGGTGTCGTTTCCGGGCCGAGTACGGTGTGCTCGATCCGGGAGGGTACGTCATCCATACGTCCTTATTAAGTAGGGCTTTGCATATAAAAGACCTGTTCAGTCATCCCTCTGTGCCCCTAGTGGCTTTCGAGCCATGGGTCTCTGGTCGAGCCGCCGTAGAGCTCTCTCATTAGCGTCACGATGCTCTCGGGTGGATACTGCCCGCGTTCCGTGACGATCGCGTCGACGTACCGCGGCGGGGTGACGTCGAACGCAGGGTTTTCGACGTCTATCTTACCGATCTGTTCGCGAGTCGGTTCGTCGAGAACTTCTCGGTCTTCGCGCATCTGGATGTCCACGCTGTGGCCAGTCAGCGAGTCCGGATGGAGGCGGAGCGTCTGGGCGGCGACGGTGACCGGCACTCCACGTTCGCGGGCGACGACAGCCAGGTCGCTCGTTCCGATCTGATTGATGACTGAGCCATCCGCGGCAATGCTATCTGCGCCCACGATGACGTGATCGGCGTCGTCGAGGTATCGCCGAGCCGCACTGTCGACGATCAGTGTGACCGTGATCCCCCATTCTTGGAGTTGCTGGGCGGCGATGTGGCCCTGTTTCCGGGGGCGAGTCTCCTTGACGATTGCCTCGATCTCCTTGTCGTCTGCCAGTGCACGCTCTATGGCCGCGAGTGCGTCCGCGGAATGGGAGTGGACCATGATCGTGTCGCCGTCCCGAAGCCGCCGCGAACCAATCTGTCCGAGCTTCTCGCGTGCGTTCTCGATGTTTTCTTGAAAGGTTCGAGCTGCGGCCGTCGTCGATTCCCGCAACTCTTCGACGGTCTCACCCTCGATACGCTGAAAGACGTAGCGTAGTGCGTTCGAGAGACTATCGTCCTCAGGGCGTGCCCCGTGAAGAATTCTGGCAGTTTCCCGCATCGTCGCCCGGAAGGCCTCGGGGCTGTCGGCCTCTGCATCCGCCGCTTGGGCCTGTAGTGCCTGCGTCGTTTCGCGAGCGATCGTTGCGGCCCCACGGATGTCCCGGTTTTCGATCTGCGTCGACACCGAGCGGACTCGCTGGTGGGTCATTACGTGACACCACTCTCGCTACCACTAAGAATCCGCCGTCTTCGTCCTGTGGGTGCGCCCGCAAACGGCGCTCGCCAGCAACGGCTATATGATTGGCGACGATAGCTTCCAGTATGCCGATTGGATTTATCGGTGGGAGCGGTATCTACGATGCACTCCCCCTCGAGGAGACACGAACTGTCGACGTCGAGACGCCGTTTGGCGAGCCGAGCGCACCGATCACGATCGGGACGCTCGACGGGACGGGCCGAGAACTCGCGTTCGTTCCCCGCCACGGCCGGAACCACGAGTACTCGCCGACAGAGGTCCCCTATCGGGCGAATATGTACGCGCTCAAAGACCTCGGCGTTAGCCACGTTATCGCGACAAACGCGGTCGGAAGCCTTTCGACGGATATCCCGCCCCGGAGCATCGTCGTCCCGGACCAGCTGTTCGATCGTACGCGCCACCGGGAGTATTCTTTCTTCGGGGACGGGATCGTCGTCCATCAGGGGTTCGCCGATCCGTTCTGTTCGGACCTGGCCAGCCACCTCGCCGATGCTGTCGACGAGGCCACGGACGAAACTGCGCGCCGCGGTGGCACGTACGTCTGCATCGAAGGCCCCCAGTATTCGACGCGTGCCGAGAGTGAGTTCTATCGGGCACAGGGTTGGGATGTCATCGGCATGACTGCAATCCCGGAGGCCAAACTCGCTCGTGAGGCCGAGCTGAGCTACGCGACGATCACTGGAGTGACCGACTGGGACGTCTGGAAGGACGATGCCGAAGTCACGCTCGAAGAAGTCCTCGAAAACGCGGCCAAAAACGAATCCGTCCTCAAAGAGGCCGTCCAACACGCCGTCGAGACCTTCCCGGACGGGCACTCGTGTGACTGTCACAGTGCTCTTGCCGGGACTGTCAACACAGAACCCGAGGCCATTCCCGAAGAAACCTACCAGCGTGTCGAGCCGCTCGTCTCCGAGTACGTCGACCGCTGACCGATTCGGAACTGCAGCGGGAGACGAGACTGTCCCCGCAGCGGACTCTTTTCGACGAGAGGCGGCAACCCGCACGATCGGACATAGTCTTTTGTCCGTCCACCGAGAATGGGAGAACATGCTGAAACAGTCCCACCTGCAGATCGAGATGGATCAGCTATCCGACCTCGTTTTGACGCCGGGTGACCCCGATCGTGTCGACCGGATCGCTTCCTATTGTCGGAACGTCGAGACGGTCGCGACAAACAGAGAGTACAAGGTCGTCAACGCAACCTACGAGGGTCGACAGCTGACGATCGCTTCGACGGGAATCGGGTCGCCGTCGGCTGCCATCGCAATCGAGGAGTTGGCCAACGTCGGCGTCGAGACGCTCATTCGGGTCGGGACGACCGGTGGCCTCCAGCGGGGGATCGAGATCGGCGATATGGTCGTCGCGACCGCCGCGGCGAAAAACGAGGGGACGAGCGACCGCTACGAGGCGGCCGAGTTCCCGGCCGTCGCGGACTACGATGTCCTCTCTACGCTAGTCGACACTGCCCAGGCAAACGACGAAGCGGTCCACGTTGGTCCGATCGCCACGGACGATGCCTTTTACAACGAGACCGAAGAGATCATCACGACCTGGGAAGAGGCTGGCATCCTTTCGGTCGAAATGGAAGCTTCGGCCCTATTCACACTCGCACGTCGTCGAGATGTCCGAGCAGGCGCGATCTGTACGGTCGACGGCAACCTCGTCGAAGGGACCCAAAAGGGAGCAACCGACGAACGCGAACTCCCCGACAAAGCCAAGAACAACGTTGGACGGGCGATCGAGATCGCGCTCGACGCGGCGACACAGCTCTAACTCGCCCCGGCTACCTTTATGCGATAGTGTCCTTATAATGGATCGCAGTGTTTATCAGTGAAATTCCGCTAAACGGCCATGTACATGACGAAAATTGCACAGACTCCCCGATCGCATTCTCGGATCGCGTCAGCTTCGCCGACTCACGGCGCCCGCCGTGACGATACGGCTGCCGACTCCGAGCGTCCGCGGTCGGCCCACAACGAGTACAGCCAGCCCACAGTCGACGCGAACACACGGAGTGATCAGGACGCATGAACGCGACACTCGTCGGCCTCGCGACGCTAACCGGGCTCGTTACCGGCCTCGTCTTCGGATTTTTGGAGGTTCCCATTCCGGCTCCACCGAGTCTCGCTGGCGTCATGGGGATCGTCGGGATCTTCCTGGGGTACCGTATCATGGACTACTTCGATTACGGTATCAACCTGCTCGACGTCCTCGGCATCTGATTGACGCCGTTTAGCACCGTTCTATTCGCTATCCAGTTCTTCGACGAGCTCGGCGAGCCGTTCGATCGATTGCCGTTGCTGTTCGGTCTGCTCGCTGATCGCGCGGCTCGCAGTTTTTGCTTGCTGGGCCCGGTCGCGAACCGTCTCCAACATCGTCGTCACTTCTTCGATTGCCGCTGCTTGATCGTCGTTCGCTGCAGCGATTTCGTTGATCCCAGTCGAAACGTCCTCGATCTCGTGTTCGATGTCGGCGAATGCGTCCCGAGCTGTTTCGACCTCCTCGATCGTCGCCTCGATTTCGTCTGTTGCCCGCTCGATCTCTTCGACTGTCCGATCGGTCTGTGTTTCGACGTCGTCGATCTGTGTCGCGATCTCTTCGGCGTTTCTGGTCGTCTGCTCGGCGAGGTCTTTGACCTCGTCGGCGACGACTTCGAAGCCTTCGCCCGCTTCACCGGCGCGGGCAGCCTCGATGGAGGCGTTCAGCGCGAGCATGTTCGTCTGGTCGGCAACGTCTTGGATGATCTCGACAATCGTCCCGATCTCCGACATCCGCTCTTCTAAGGTGGCAACCGTCTGGGCGAGTGCCTCTCCAGTTTCGGCGAGTTCACTGGCGCTTTTACGGGCCTGCTTTCCAGATTCGAGCCCCCGCTTTGCCGTCTCACGACTCGTCTCGGCGGCTGTTGCCACTTCGTCGGCGTTGGCCGCGACTTCTTCCATCCTGGCACTGAAGTTTTCCATTTCGGTGACTGCCTCGTCGAGGTCGTCGGCTTGGTTCCCGACGAGTTCGGTGATTCGACTGGCTTCCGAAGCGCTTTCTCCGGCCGATTCGGTCAGTGATTCGGCTTGGTTGTCGACCTGCTCGACGAGTGTTTCCAGTCGGCTCGCGGTTTCGTTTACTTGCTTGAGAACAGCCAGCAAGTGCTGTTCGACGTAGTCGGTTTCCTCGAAGGACGCTCGTGCCCCCAGCGATCCCTCGCTCAGGGCGGCCATCGTGTCGATTACTTCTTCGACGAGTGCCTCTGTATGTTCCTGGCGACGCTGGCGATCAGTCTCGTCTCGACAGAGTTGGATGACCGCTGAGAGCTCTCCGTCCTCGAAGATCGGCATCGCGTTGAACCGGATGTACCGCTCTTCACCCGCGTCGTTTTCCAACCAGTGGACGGATTCGTAAACCGGCGCGTCTGTATATTCTGAATCGACCCGCTCAGTTCGCTCCTGCGTTTCGGCTTCAAAGGGATTCTCGATGACGCGGTTTGCGAGTACTTTGATCTGGTTTCCCTCTTCGTCCCGACCGAAGTACTCGTCGGTCCCCAGCATCTCGTCCCGGGACAAGCCAAGCAGCGGCTCCAGCCCGTCACTCCAGTGGATCACTGTGTGGTCGCTGTCGAGTATGTACGCCGGAATCGGCATGGCGTTTAGCACCGCTTGCACAGCCGGCCCGTTCGACGCCCCCTCCTCCTCAGTGGGTGGTGCTGTCATTGTCTGCTCTATACGCTTGAGAGATAAAAGAGTATTATATACCTGATTTCTTATAAACCATCGTTTTATTTGTGGACCCACTCCCTAGGGACGGACATGGACGACGAACAACTAATCGAGATCGCACACGAAGCCCGAACGGATGCCTACGTTCCGTACTCCGAGTACCCGGTCGGAGCGGCGCTTGAAACAGTGGATGGTGAGATATATCGCGGTTTCAACGTCGAGATTGTCAACTACTCGAACAGCTTCCACGCCGAGGAACTCGCTGTCACCGGCGCGATCCGTGACGGCGTCACCGACTTCGAGCGGGTCGCAGTCGTCTCGGCAGAACACGACGGTGTCACGCCCTGTGGAATGTGCCGACAGACCTTCGCCGAGTTCTGTGATGACTCCTTTGAGATCATCACCGAAGACGACGGCGAGATCCGTCGGTACACGCTCGGGGAACTGCTCCCGGACGCGATGAAACCGGGGAACCTGCAGGAACGGTAAGTCGATTTTCACCACTCCGCCGGACTGCGAGGAAAAGTGCCGTCAGACCGCATGGTCGGGACGACCGTCCACCTTATTCGTCGTGGTGGTGAGTGTCAGTCTCGTCGTCGTGGTGATGGCCGGAGGTCGTTTTGCCGTCGTGGTGATGCTCGTCGTCTTGCTTGAGTGGATCGCCGTGATAGGACCCCAGCGTTCGCTCCAGCAGCTTCGTCCGGGTCCTCTCGCCATCGAGTGTGTTCTCGACCCAGCGCGCTTCGAGTCGCCAGCGCCCCATCTCCGTGTCTGGGTCATGTCGGTCCATCATCGTCGCGTCGACGGCCGTGACGTCCCAGCCGTGTTTGTAGACCCGGATGAACGAGACGACGATCGCCTCGATGCCGGCAGCAACCTCGTGGCCGTGCTCGCTGCGCGCGACGTAGGTCAACTGCACTCGATCGTCGACGACATCAATCGACGTGACTGGGACCAAAAACTCCTTCTCCAGTAGCTGCTCGAACGCCGACAACGGCTCGTCGTAGTTGTACTCGTCACTCTCAGCGTCCGCGACAGTCGACGTCCCGGACCGATCGACGGTGGTGGTCGCCGTCGGTGACGCGTACTCGGTCGTTCGGCCCCCATCTGCCGATGTCGGGGCGCGTTGGCCGGAGGAACTGCTACAGCCGGCGATCGTCCCCACGATCGCGGCTCCAATCGTGGACAACACGCCTCGGCGCGTCGGCGGGTGGGAGCTGTTGTTCATCGTGTGATCACGTTCTTCGGCGGAGTGCGAGCAACGCCGCGCCGAGCAGTGCCACCAGCGCGATTGCGGCCGTGAATCCGGGTCCGCTGGTGGTCGTCGTCTCCGTGTCCGTTTTAGTCGTCGTCTCGGTCGGCGTCTCAGTAGCGGTCTCGGTCGGTGTCTCAGTAGCGGTCTCGGTCGGTGTCTCAGTAGCGGTCTCGGTCGGTGTCTCGGCCGCCTCCACGTCGACCCAGACCGGACTGGTCAGCGCTCGGTCGCCTTCGGTATCGACGACCCGCAACGAGATCCAGGCGTCGCTTTCACCTTCGATAGCCACCTGTTGGGAGATCGTGTCCTCGGTCCCGTCGAGCGTGACGTTTGCGACGACCGATCCGTTCCGAATTACGTGTGCGTACGCGAGTTCGTCCAGATTGCGGACCGTCGCAGAGGCCTCGACAGAGGAACCGGCGGTCGCGGTGATCGTCGCACCGGGGATCTCTCCCTCGACGGCGAACTCGACTGCCGGACCGTACGTCGCGTACGTGTGACCGTCCTTGACGGCCTGGGCCCACTTCTCGGGCGTCACGTCGCCCTCGACGTAGGCGTGGGTCCGGGCGGTACCGTACTTCGTGGGGAACGCTTTCCAGTTGTGATCGTCGCTGACTCCGGTAGCAGCGATGTGGTCGTACCCCTTATTCCAGAGGTTGAACAGGCCTTTGACGCTGTTTGCGTCCTCGGGATCGTAGATCCCGTTGTAGGCCTCGATCGCGTCGATCATCTCGAGGTACTGCATGTGCTGGCCGGGTGCCCCCGAGAGATCGACGAACCGATCGCCGGGGTGGTTGATCTGGAAGACCGTCGCGTTGTGCTGCTCGCGGGATTCCTGGATGAACTCGACCAGCGTCCCTTCGGAGTCGATCATGTTCTCGCCGTGCATCGGGTACGGGTTGAAGTGACCGAGATCACCGGTCGTGATCTCTTCGCTCCGGATGAGCTGGAGGCCGCGCTGCTCGGCCTGGCTACTCAGTGTTCCCCAGGCACCGATGGCGTTGTGATCGGAGATGAACGCCATGTCGACGCCCGAGGACAGCTGGACAGCCATGAACATGTTGGTCGGCGTCCGGCCGTCGAAACTGACTCCCGAGTGGGCGTGCGGTTCGACGCCGATCCAGTCACGTTCGCTCGGATCGAGTTCCTCGGTGATCGTCGCGGTGACGTTCACCGGGTTCCCGGGCTGGACCGTGATGTTCTTCGTGACCGGTTCGGCGACGTAGTTGGTCCCGTGGTTAAATACCAGCGTGTAGTTACCCGGCGGGAGCTGGAACGACTGCTGGCCGACCGGGATCGGTTTCGTGTACACCGTCCGAAGCGTCGAGCCGCTTTCGGACTTGACGGTGATCCGCGCGTCGGTCGGCTCGGTCGTCCCGTCGTGTTCCAGCATCGCGGTCACGTTTACCGGGGCCGGTCCCTCGAGCGAACTGAACCGGACGTTCGACGTTTCGCCGGCCGTGACGGAGACGGTCTTGGAGTCCGAGGCGGCGAAGCCCTCGGCGTCCGCCTGGAGAGTGTACTCGCCGGCGGGAAGCTTGAGGCTGTACTCCCCGTCCTGGCTGCCGACCGTGTAGGTGTAGGCGTCGCCATCGTGGTTCACGACGACTTCTGCTTTCGGGACTGCTTCGTCTTTGGTCGTCTCGATCGTTCCGGAGACGGTGCCGAGGTCCGTCCCGTGCTGTTCGGCGTAATACTCGCTCAGCTGACTCGTTCCGCCGTGTGCACCGACGTAGAACGCGTAATCGACCTGTGTAGTCTCACCGGCATCGAGGCTGTGCTGGAGCCACGGGTCGACCCACGTCGTCGAAGCGGTGTAGACGTCAAACGAACCCGACGCACCCCAGACGCCGTAGGTCACACGATCACCCGACAGCGCGGCCCACGGCTCGGTGAGGGCGGGATTGCCGCTCAGATTGTACCGGCCTTCACTGTTATCGCCAATCCCGGGCATCCACGCCGAGAGGCCTTCGGAACTCAATGCGAGGCCGCTGAGGAGTTGTTCGCTTTCGTTTGCGGGGTACCGCATGTCGCCGGTGTTCTCCATCGTGGTGTTGATCCAGACGTGCTTCGCACCGGCTTCGAGTACGTATTCGGTGGTGATCGACACATCGGGATTCTCCTTGACGTACCCCTTAGCAGTCACGACGGCGGCCCCGTTTGGGCCGGAGGCGTTCGTGAGTTCGAACGACTCGTAGACTGCCCAGGCCCCGAAGTCGTTCGCCGCGAATTCGGAGACACCGATGCGATCGGTGCTCATCCCGTAGGCAGCGCCGTCGTAGATTCCGCCCGGCAACGCGCCGAACGGACCGTTCGTTTCGGTGCCGATCGTGAACGCGACCTCCTCGTTACGGAGGACGACTGATTCGTTCGTCGACGTCTCGCCACCCTTGACCGCGAGACCGCGTTCGGCGACCGGTTTCTCGGGCTTTTCGAGATGGCCCGACGTGGCGAGCCACTTCACCGTCCGCATGGCGAACCGACGGGAGTCCGTCTGGACGTGTTCCTCCTGCCAGGACTCCTTGATGTAGGAGGTCAGCGTCTTCTGACTCCCGAAGGCTACCACACGACCGTTTTGCCCGATGTCCCAGGCGGCGGCCGCGCCGACGATTTCTTTGCCGCGCTCGAAGCGCTCTTCGGTTGTCGAGTAGGTAAACTCGTAGGTGTCTTCGTCGCCGTACAGCAACGGCGATCGTGTGCCCATGCCGTCGTCACTCACGTTGAGGCTGACGCCGTCGTACTCGACGGTGTCGACACCCTGCGTGATCGGGTGATCGACGGTGTTGTGCAAGAGGATCCGCCAGTCGTACCCTTCGACTGTCGTGTTTGTCGGATCCTGAATGTTCCGCAGCGACGTATTCGTCTCGCCGTTGAACTGCAGCCCATACGGTTCGACAACGGCGTTCATGTCGGCCACCTTGCCCCGGAACGGGTCAGTCCACTGCCCGACGGCGAAAAGCGAGCCGCCGTTTTCGACGTACTCGTGGATCTTTTCCAGTTCCGCGTCCGTGTAGGGCCGTTGGGGCACCGGAATGACGACGATGTCGTACTTCGAGAGGTCCGTCGTCGTCAGTCCTTCGCCTGAACCGGCCTGCTTGGTCGTGACGTCGAACCCACGCTCGGTGAGTGCGTTCGCGAACGTGGTCAACGTGGAGCCACGATGGCTCCCGTCGATGAGTACCTTAACACCTGCTCCGCTCTTGTTAAGATCCGCCGTACTGTCCGGTTGCGGACAGTTATTTTCCAACTGACATGTCATCAGCTCGCTGGCGACAGCCGATGTCTGGACTGATTGGGTGTCAGCTCCAGATTCGGCGTCGACAGTGCTTGCAGCACCACTCCCTGCAAACGCTGACGTTACGAGTATGACCGTGAATAATACTGCCAGTAATGGTTCTTTATCGACCATTCCATCGGTATATATATGCGACTGTCACTTAAAAGTACCTCTGGTTGCACACGGACTTTAATTTCAAATGTAATATCGGGATAGATGTAGGTGTCAGCATGTTATATTACGCGGTCCTCTGTCGTTTATCTCAATTATCGGCCCTCACTCTATTCGACCGTGGCTGCTTCACTGGGACTATCTAAAAAAACCAATCCAAAATAAATACCGGCAATTCTCGGAAATCCGGGTCGACTATTCTTCGCCGGATTCGTAGTGCTCGCCGACTTCACTCGGGATTCGGGTGTACCCGACGAACGCGAGCACGATGATGACTGCGACGTACGGCACGAGCTGGATGAGTTGCGTCGGCACTGGGACGAACGCGATTTGCTGGAGGCGGATCTGCAAGGCGTCCAGTCCCGCAAACAGGATCCCCGCTGCGGCAGTCCCGAGCGGGTTGTAGTTGCCAAACAGGTAGGTCGTGATCGCGATGAACCCGTCCCCGGCGATCATCGTCTGGCCACTTCCGATGAAGCGACCGGCGCGACCGACGACCAGGCCCGCACCGCCAAACCCGGAGAGGACCCCCGAGAGGACAACGCCGACGTACCGGACGCGGTGGACGTCGATACCGGCGGTGTCGAGCGCGGAGGGGTTCTCCCCGCTTGCCTCGATCCAGCGGCCGAAGCTCGTCCGGTTGAGGACGAACCACGAGAGGACGATCGTCACCAGCATCAGGATGACGATCGGGCTGGCGTCGAAGATGATCGGGCCGACGACCGGGATTTGAGAGAGTCCCGGGACCGTCACCGTATTCAGCGTCGCGATACTCGCGCTGTTGACCGAGCCCCAGATCACGATGCTGAGGAACGGCCCGAGGCCGAGTCCGACCAGCCAGACGGCGAGGCCCGCGATGATCTGGTCTGCCTTGAACTCGATCACGAGCACGGCAAAGACCAGTGCCAGCAGCGTACTCGCGAGGACACCGGCGAACAGCCCAATCCAGGCTGCCGACTGGGCGTCCCCGCCGAGCAGGTGTGTGACCGCGGCGGCGGTAAACGCCGAGATGATCAACAGGCCTTCGAGACCGATGTTGATGACGCCGCTTTTCTCGGCGAAGATACCGCCAATCCCGGCGAAGACGAGCGGGACCGAGATTCGCAGTGTCGATTCGACGAAGTTGACATTGAACAGGCCGGCGACGGTGGCCGGACGCGTCCCTGGCATCGTGATGTTGATGACCGCACCGAAGACCGCGGCGACGAGCAACGTCCCAAAGACGAGCCGCGGGATGCGCCCGATGTTTGCGGCCCAGCTGCGAACGCTTCCGAGTGCACCGCTGTCGGTGGGGGCGTTACTCATCGCCACCACCTCCAGTCACCGCAGCCGGCTCCGGTTTGACGCCCAGCCGGTTGCCGAGCATCCGGAATGCTTCCGGCATCGCGATGAACAGGATAATCATTCCTCGGAGGACCGCGACCAGCTCCGGCGGGACGCCGAGCTGGAAGTTGATAGCGTTCGAACCGCCCTTCAGGACGCCAAAGAGCAGCGACGCCGGAATCACGCCGACCGGGTTGTTCCCGGCCAGCACCGACACGGTAATGCCGTCGAACCCGATCGAGGGGACGCCCTGTCGCCAGGCGCCGATGACCATCATCGACCACATCGCGCCGGCGATGCCGCCCAGGGCACCCGACAGCGACATCGTCGAGACGACCATCTTCTCGGCGTTGGCACCGCCATACAGCGCTGCTTTGGCCTGTTTTCCGGAGACGCGCAGGTCGTACCCGAAGCTCGTGTACCGCAGGAGGTAGTAGATGCCCACCGTCGCAAGGAGTGCGAGGACGAGCGCCACCAGTGTGAACTGGCCGCCCTCCGGGAAGATGATCCCGTTGAGCCGGGCGCTGTCCGGGATCGTCTTGGTTTTGACGCTCTGTAGCGTCGGATCGGCGAAATACGACGAAACCAGGAAGAAGGCCATCCCCGTCGCGATACTGTTGAGCATGATCGTCGTGATCACCTCGTTGGCGTCGGCGTAGGCCTTCAGTGCCCCCGGTATTGCCCCGTAGAGCCCGCCGACAATCGCGCCGACGAGAAGACCAAACGGGATCAACAGGATCGATCCGACCAGTCCACCCGGCACGAACGGTCCGACCCAGACGAGCGCGAGTGCGGCCGCGAGCCCGCCAAGGACGAGCTGACCCTGAACACCGATGTTGAACAGGTCACCTCGGAACGCCACGGCGACGGCGAGTCCGGAGAAGATCAACAGTGTCGTCTCTTTCAGAGTAGTCCCCATCGAGAAGTTGATCGGTGACCACCCTTCGGTGAACAGCCGCGCTGAGTCGAGGTCGAACGGCGAGCCGAAAGCCCCGTTGACCAGCACAGCGAAGATTTCGAGGGGGTTGTACGCTTCCCCGGACAGATATCCTGCTACGAGAACGATGAGGCTGCTGACGATAACGGCCGTAATCAGCGCGGCGATGCTGATCAGGATCCGCTCGGCGACCGAATTGCCGACGAAAAACCGGAAGAACCGCTGTATCGGTTCGGGGTACTGGCGATCGCTCATTCCTCGCCACCTCCATACTCGTCGGGGACCTCACCGGCCATCAGCAGGCCGACGTCCCGGTCGGTCACTTCCTCTGGGTCGACGATATCCATGATCTCGCCCTCGTAGATGACGGCTAGGCGATCGGAGAGCTGCTGGACTTCGTCCAGCTTCGAGGAGACCAGCAGGACGCCTTTGCCCTCGTCGCGAAGCTCGACCAACTGGTCGTGGATGAACTCGATACTCCCGACGTCGACCCCGCGGGTCGGGTGGGACGCGACGATCACGTCCGGATCCCGGAGGATCTCTCGGCCGACGATGACCTTCTGTTGATTCCCGCCCGAAAGGGACTCCGAGGCGGTATCAGCGCCCGGGGTCCGTACGTCGTATCGATCGATGATCGTCTCAGCGTGGTCGCGGGTCGCTTTCCAATCGACGCGAGGGCCGCTCGTGAAGTCGGGATCGTACTGGTTGCCAAGCAGCGCGTTCTCGACGAGATCGAAGTCCATTACGAGTCCACGCGCCTGGCGGTCCTCGGGGACGAACGACATCCCACGCTCGATATGCTTACGCCTGGAGATTTCGGTCACGTCCTCTCCGTTCAGCGTGACAGTGCCTTCGTCGGGTACTTCCAGGCCAACGACCGAGTCGACGAGTTGTGACTGGCCGTTGCCGTCGACGCCGGCGATCCCGAGAACTTCGCCCTCGTGGACCGTCAGATCGACCTCGTTTACCTGTCGCACTCCGTCGTCGTTCTCGACAACGAGGTCGGAGATTCCCAGGGCAGACTCCCCTGGTTGACTGTCTTCTTTTTCGACTTCGAGCATCACTTGCCGGCCGACCATCAGCTCCGCGAGACTCTCTCGCGTCGCCGTCTCTGGGTCGACCGTCCCGACGTTTTCGCCGTCCCGGAGGACGGTGATGTCGTCGGAGATCTCCATCGCCTCGTCGAGTTTGTGCGTGATGAAGATTAGCGTCTTCCCCTGGGCGGTCAACTCGTCGACGATCCGGAACAGTTCGTCGACCTCCTGGGGCGTGAGTACGGCCGTCGGCTCGTCGAAGATCAACAC
The DNA here is from genome assembly GCF_009797925.1 of Halorhabdus sp. CUG00001. NCBI lineage: Archaea > Methanobacteriati > Methanobacteriota > Halobacteria > Halobacteriales > Haloarculaceae > Halorhabdus > Halorhabdus sp. CUG00001. Next base: position 1,287,940 of record NZ_VOLB01000001.1, on the reverse strand, counting down.
GTCGGCTCCGCGATAGAGCGTCTTGAGGATCTCGACGCGCTGTTTCTCACCCACACTGATGTCTTCGATCTTTGCGGTCGGATCGAGATCGAAATTGTACGTATCACTTAGTTCGCGGACTGCCTCGCGGGCGCTCTTTGCATCGTACGCAAGCCCATTCCACTTGCGTGGTTCGTTGCCGAGCGTGACGTTCTCGGCGACAGTCATTGTATCGACCAGCATGAAGTGCTGGTGGATCATCCCGATCCCGGCGTCGATCGCGTCCTGGGGCGTCTGGAACGTCCGCTCCTGGCCGTTCAGGTAGACCGTCCCCCCTTCCTGCTGGTAGAGCCCGTAGAGGACGTTCATCAGCGTGGACTTGCCCGCACCGTTCTCGCCCAACAGCGTGTGGACCGAGCCACGCTCCACCTCGAGGGTTACTTGATCGTTCGCGACGACGCCCGGGAATCGTTTGGTGATGTTCTCCAGCCTGACTGCCGGGCCCGGGTCTGTGCCTCCTCCGGTATCGTCTTCCGGTGGTTGTTTCGTTTGTGCCATCGTATCAAATAATTTTCAACAGTCGGCGCGACCGGGTCAGATCAGAGGTCGTCGGGGTGGGACGGCACCGTCACGTCGCCGTCGACAACCGTCTGGCTCTGAGCCTCGATCTCGTCTTTGATTTCCTGCGGGATCTGATCGCCGATTTCCGTCCCGTACAGCAGCGCGACGCCGTCGTCTTCGAGCCCGAGCGTGACCGTCTCGCCGCCACGGAACTCGCCGTTGATCGCGTTGTCGACCGAGGTAACGACTGCCTCGTCGACCTGCTTGACCATACTGCCGAGAATCGCTCCGTTGTATTCGGTAAGCGTCTTGGACTGGCGTGCGTCGACGCCGATTCCGAATACACCGCGCTCGTAGGCGGCCTGGAGGACGCCGACACCAGTTCCACCTGCGGCGTGGTAGAGCACGTCTGCGCCGTCGTCGATCATCGAGTTGGCGATCGACTGGCCTTTGCTCGGTTCGCTCCAGGAGCCCGAGTATGCCACGTTGATCTTGACGTCTTCGTTGACTCGCTTTGCGCCGAATCGGTAACCTGCCTCGAACTTCTTGATGAGTCCCGTCTCTTTCCCGCCGACGAACCCGATCCTGTTCGAGTCGGTCTTCGTCTCGCTCGGGCCAGCGGAGAACTCCTGGCTCGTCAGCATTCCGGCCAGGATACCAGCCTGGAAGGACCCTTCGTGCTCGTTGAAGACGTAGTTCGCGACGTTGTCGAGTTCTGTAACCGAGTCAATGAACGTGAACTTCATGTCCGGGAAGTTCGGTGCGACCTCCTGAAGGGCGCTCTTTTGCGAGAACCCGATCGCAAAGATCTGATCGTATTCCGGATTCGAGGAGGTCGCGAACTGGCGCTGGAACGTACTGAACTCGCTCGGTGATTCCGGCTCGGCGTTCTGGAACTCGACGTTGTACTGCTCTTTGGCCGACTTGATGCCCCTGTTGGCCATGTCGTTGAAGGAGTTGTCGCCCAGGCCACCCGTCGAATACACCATGCCGACGTTGTGGGGGTCCCCACCAGACCCTTCGGTCGTGTCGTCCCCTTCCGCTGGCGTATCGTCGTTGTTGTTTGCTTCCGTGGTCTCGTTGCCACCACAGCCTGCGAGGGCGACCCCGACTCCGCTCGCAGCGATACCTTTAATGAATGCCCGCCGATCGTAGTTACGTGACATTACAGTTCTGTATGGGGACTTGAATAGTGATAATAGTTTTGCTGCTTTCTTCTTTTTAATAGGGCAGGTTCACTTAAACTGGTCTCTCGGCGACCGTGTCACGGATATGTGGGACTGACCGCTCGCAACCGCTGTTCGAGCCATATTCTGGCTCTGATTTTCGAAGACAGCCATGCCTTGTAACCGAAGTGACTTGGCTATTGGCGTCTACTCCCAACGCTGGCTCGGGCAGAACCACATTTGTCGACGCCCGTTTGACGGAACTCTCTTCGGCGAAAACGGCGTGAAGCGGATTTATACGGTGTCACTGGCCACAATGACCCGGAACAATCCGAGGGCGAATATTATATAAAAATCCAGCTTAAAAAGGAAACCAGGATGCCCGGAGACAGTGAAGATCCAAACGACGACGAACAGTATCACCTCGCCGTAAGTTCCGAAGATGTCGCCGATACGGTTCTGCTACCGGGGAATCCGGAGCGCATCGAGAAGATCGTGCGGTTCTGGGACGACCACGAGGAGAAGGCCCACCACCGAGAGTACCGAACAGTCACTGGGACGTACGACGACGCCCCGATTTCGGTGACTTCGACGGGAATCGGCTCGCCGGGAGCGGCAATTGCACTCGAAGAGCTCGCACGCGTGGGGGCAGACACGTTCATCCGTGTGGGTTCGTGTGGCTCGATCCGCGAGGACGTATCAGTCGGCGACCTCGTCATCACGACGGGGGCCGTCAGACAGGAAGGGACCAGCAAAGAGTACGTCCGGGAGGATTACCCGGCAACGGCTGATCACGAAGTCGTCAGTGCGTTGATGGCCGCGGCCGAGCGCCTCGACTACAATTATCACCTCGGGACGACGATGAGCGCGGACAGCTTCTACACGGGACAGGGCCGTCCCGGATTCGAGGGCTACGAAGCACCCGTCACCGACGGGCTCGTCGAGGATCTCCAGGAGGCAAACGTCACCAATATCGAGATGGAGGCCAGTGCCATCTTGACGATCGCCAACGTCTACGGCCTGCGAGCGGGTGCTGTCTGTGCTGTCTACGCGAATCGCGTGACCGGCGAGTTCCGCACCGAGAGCGACCAGCGTGCGTCGGAGGTCGCCTCGCTCGCGACCAAACTCCTCGCAAAGATGGATCGCGTGAAGGCCGAAGCCGGCGTCGACCACTGGCACCCCGGCCTCGAACTAACCGAATAATTACGAGGGATAGATATGACTATGGATCTCTTCGGGACGACCGGAATCAGAGGGCCAGTTGCGACGAAAGTGACCCCCGAACTCGCGCTGTCGGTCGGGCGTGCTGCCGGCGAGCACGGTGAGGAATTCGTGATCGCGCGAGACGGCCGGGAGACTGGAGTCGCCATCGCTGCCGCGCTCGAAGCCGGACTAGAGAGCGCTGGCGCAGACGTCGTTCGTGCTGGGATGCTCCCGACGCCGGCGCTTGGCTTTGCCTCTTACGGTCGCCACGGCGTGATGATCACTGCGAGCCACAATCCATCCCCCGACAACGGAATCAAGTTCTTCGTCGACGGCGTCGAGTATACGACTGCCGACGAGGAGCGCATCGAGGAAGGCGTCGCCAACGACGTCGAACCGGCGACCTGGAAAGAGTGGGGGCGCCAGACCAGTGAGGAGCCACTCGACGGGTACCTCGATGCTGTTGTCGAGTACGCGAGCGAGCACGGAGCCCCCCTCGAAGATATGACAATCGCTGTCGACGCTGGCAACGGCGTTTCCGCCCTCGGGACGCCGGAAGTGCTCCGGCGACTCGGTGCGACGGTCCACACGCTACACGCCAACGTCACGGGACACTTCCCTGGCCGGCCGAGCAAGCCCACGCCGGAGAACATCGAGAACCTGATCCAGTACGTCCGCGAACGTGAGGCTGTCGATCTTGGGATCGCTCACGACGGCGACGCCGATCGGATTGTCGTGGTCGATGCCGACGGGTCGATCGTCCACGAGGACACCATCTTGGCCGTGCTCTCGTCGTACTTCGTCGAGCAGAGCGACGTCGCTGATCCGGTCGTCATGACGACGCCGAACGTTTCGGGCCGCGTCGACGAGCAGGTCCGGGCGGCGGGGGGCCGCGTCGAACGTACCGCACTTGGCCTCCTCCACGAGGGAATCGCCGAGGTCGAAGCCGAAGGCGAGCAGACGGCTGTCGCCTTCGCCGGCGAGCCCTGGAAGTGTATCCATCCTGAACTGGGAATCTGGACGGACGGTATCGCGACGGCGGCCGTCCTGACGCGGCTCATCGCTGCGGAGGGACTGGGCACCTTGCTCGAACCCGTCACCGAACGACCCCTAGAGAAGAACCCGGTCGACTGCCCGGAAGAAGCGAAAGCCGACGCCATGGAGCGCCTCGAGACCACCCTGCCCGAGCAGTTCCCGGACGGCGAGGTCTCACTCGACTACGGCGTCCGGATCGAACTTCCCGACGCGTCGTGGTTCCTCGTCCGGCCAAGCGGGACTGAACCGTACATCCGCGTCTACGCCGAGAGTGACGATGCGACGGCGCTGCTCGAAGACGTTCGAGAGACAGTCAAAGACGCGGTCGAAGCTGCCACCTGAGATCGTCCCGCAGCTTCTGTCGTCTACCTGATGACCGTCACGGGGACGGGCGAGCGCCGGACGACCGTCTCGGCGACGCTGCCGAGCAGGATTCGGGAGACGCCCGAGCGGCCGTGACTCCCCATGACGATCTGGTCGATGTCGTTGTTTTCGACGTACTCGACGATCACGTGGGTTGGCTTGCCGACCTCGATGACGCTCTCGACGTCGATCCCGCGTTCGTTCGCGTCGGCCTCGATTTCGTCGAAGCGCTCCTGGGCCTGTTGTTTCTGGCGCTCGTACCACTCTTCGGAGAACGTCGGAATCGACGCCTGGACGCTGTAACCCGCGTCTGCGGGGTTGATGACGTGCAACAGGACCAGGTCGGCTTCGGGAAATTCCTCGATCGCGAACTCACAAGCCGTTCGTGCCTGGTCGCTGCCGTCGACCGGAACAAGAATCTGCTTGCCCATACGACAACGTTTCTCGCCATCCGGCATCAACGTTCGGTATGCTAGCGTGACACTCTCGAGGTCCCGCCGTTACCCTTGGCCGTGTCGGGTCACGCATTCCGGGAGGCCGATCAACTCGACGGGCTCTGAGTTGTCCGGTGAGTAGACGACCATCTGGCCTTGCTCCATGTAGGGTACTTTCGCCTCCAGATGGCGGGGGATGTTCACCGCCGAGATGGCGTCTTCGTCGCCGAGATTGAGGACGACCGTCGTGTTGATCTGCTTGAAGACGGGATCGGCGATATCCTGTGGGTCCTGGGTGATGAGGAAGAGTCCGAGCCGTTCTTTCCGGCCCTGCTTTGCGGCGTCGGTGAACTTTCCGATGACTTGCCGGGCCTGGACGCTGTCGGCGTCGGTCAGGAAGTTGTGGGCCTCGTCCATCCCGACGACCAGCGGCGTCTCTTCGATCCGCTCGAAGGTCGGGTCGTTCGAGAGCTTCTCGTCGACGAGCAACGACGCCAGCGCGAGCACCACTGTTTCCGTGGCCCGCGTATCGTTGATGTGGTAGGTCGGGACGACTGTCAGCCCGCCCGGACGGACGAACTCGTGAACGAGATCGGTGATCGGTCGGGCGTCCTGGTCGAAGACGGTTCCGAAACCCACTGCACGTCGGCTGACGGCATCGAAGGTCTTCTCGTGGACTTTTCCCGACTCGTCGAGTTCTTCCCGCAACGCAGGATCGTCGAGGAACGACGTGAACTGGTCGTAGGTCCCCTCTCGGCCGTACTGCTCTTTGAACCGCTTGAGGAGGACGTTTACAAGCGCATTGTACTGGTTGTCGTTGAGGCCGCTGCCGGCGATCAGCCAGGGGTTGTCATAGACCAGCGAGAACGGGATCGTGAACGCCACTTGCTCGGCGCGATGGCCCTCTGCCGCGTAGGTCGCGCCGCCGACTTTCGGGACGAACGCGATCGTGTCGTCGTGGCCGCCACAGGCGATTCCCTCGCGCTCACAGCGCTCGCGGAACGCCGCCGAGAGGTCACCGTCGTCGTGCATCTGGGCGTACTCGTCTTGGGGGTCGAACTGGACGACGGCGGGCTGGATCGTCCGGTCACTCCCTGTCGCAACCGGGTAGGTCCGGTCTTCCGCCAGGAACTGCCGGAGAACGTTCTTCGCGAGGTGGGTCTTCCCCGAACCCGTTCCGCCGGCGACGAGAGTGTGCCGGAAGACAAGCGGGTCGCCGGCGTCGTAAGCGTCCTTGAGTCGGTAGTCGATCGTCGGTGGTTGGGCGGCTGTCTCGACCGTCTGGCCACCGACCGAGAGATGGCCCAGGAAGACCCCATCCTCGGGGATTTTCAGGCCGGTCTTGATCGCGGACCGTTCCTCGGCGTGGCTGACGATCGTCTCCGGTTTCGGGACGCGATCGGTCATCCGCCGCTGGAGATCGCCGTCGTCGCTGTCTCGCGGCTCCGCCACTGGACTATCCGGGGCACTCGGCGCCTCACTATACAGAATCGCGACCGGTTCGAGTTCCGCGATGAACTTGAAGTCTTGCTCGTCGATCCCACTGGACCGCATCGCCCGCCGAGCGTGGATCTCGGTCGCGTCGTCGGCCCGGAACTCCCGGGCGTATTCCAGGGCGGTAATCCGACAGAACAGCCGCTCGTCGGTCGCACTGTCGGGATACGGCGCGAGTAGATACGTCCCAATCCGGACGTCTGCGCGGTTCCCGACGGTGACGTAGGCTCGCAGACGCGTGTCTTCGCCATCCTCGCTGATGGTCAGGCCCTGGGCCGCCGAGAGGACGCCGATGCCACGCTCCCCGCCGGCCGGTGATACCGAGACGGATTCGAAGTCGTCGGTCACTGCGCCCGCGTCCGTTGGCTGGCCGTCGGTCTGATCGGACGGTCGATCGGCCCGCCCGTCGTCCTCGCGGTCGCCGTCGAATTCAGTGAAGTCCCCGAGATCGGACATAGCCAAAGCCTGGTGGTCGAGGCCCAAACCGGTTTCCCCACGCTATCGCACTCGGTACTCGCTCGTCCAAGTCAGAAACGTCCTTACGCTGGCCCGAGAAACCCCGTGTAATGTCCGACTGGCTACGGGCCATGTCCTACAACGTCCGGTACGATACGTCCGAGGACGGCAAACACGCCTGGGAACACCGGCGAGATCGCGTGGCGGGGACGATCCGTTTTCACGCCCCCGACGTGATCGGCTTGCAGGAGCCACTCGACCACCAGCTCGCGGACATCGCCGAGCGTGTCCCGGAATTGGAGTGGGTCGGCGTTGGCCGCTCAGATGGCGCCAGCGGCGGCGAGTTCTCGCCGATCGGCTACCGGACCGATCGCCTCGAGTGTGAGGACACGGATACGCTCTGGCTCTCAGAAACGCCCGGGCAATCAGGGAGTGTCGGCTGGGACGCCAGCTATCCCCGGATCGTCACCTGGGCGCGCCTCCGTGATCGACAGACTGGGACGCGGTTCCTCCAGGCGAACACACACTTCTCCCACGACGGCCCGAAGGCACGCCGAGAGAGTGCCTGGCTGTTGCTGGACCGTCTCCCCCACATTGCCGACGGCGATCCGATCGTCTTGACCGGGGACTTCAATGTCGTCGTGGGCGAGCCGGCCCACGAGATCCTTGCAGAAGGGACCGACTCCGTCTCGCCGCTCTCGAACGCCATGGATCGGTCTCCCCAGCCCCACCACGGGCCCAAGACGTCTCGGACTGACTTCGAGACGCTGCTGCCGGATCGCAAGATCGATCACGTGTTCGTCAGCGACGACGTTGCGGTCGGGCAACACGGTGTCTGTACCGACTTCGACGACAGTGGGGCATTCCCATCTGATCATCTCCCGGTGCTGGTCGACGTCGATCCCGCTGGCTCTGCTCGCGGGGTGTGACCGCTGGCTTTTGTTGCTGGCGGACGTAGTATTGCTATGTTACTCATCCGTGGCCGGGCCGGCGGGACCGCACTGACGGGGACGCTGTACGAACCCGGCGAGACGCCTCCGAGTTACGAGGGGGCTCCCGACGCGGACGCGCCGTACGTCTGGGTCTGTGATGCCTTCTACGAGGTCGTGAGTGGCGGGGTCGTCCAGCAGATCGACGATCGCGAGGTCAACGTCGCCTTCGAGACGCCCGCCCCGCGAGGGTTCGAAGACCGTGCTCGAGCGATCGAGGCGGCAAAGGACCACCTCCGAACGCAGTTCAGCCGCATCGGGGTCGCCGAGTCGGCCGTCGCGATCGAACGTGAATCTGTCGCCGATGCGGGCAGTGCTGTCGACGAGGGATCCCGTTCAGGACCGATCGGGTAGTTGGAAACGGGACTGCGCGCGGTCCAATCGACCGCGAGGCCCGATGCTAGCCAGCGACGAGCAGTAGCGGTCCCTCGATGCTACGTGTCGATCGAGCATGCCGTCTCTCGGTTCGTTCAGCCAGGTAGCAAACCTTATTGTGCGCGCTCGCCCGCCGGTGCATATGAACAGTCGCGACGAACTCCTGGAGCTGTTGAGAGAAAACGCCCGCTACTCGACGGCCGAACTCGCGCGGTTGGCCGACATGGAGGAACCACGCGTCGAGAAAGCACTCGAAGATCTCGAAGCCGCTGGGGCTCTCCGAGGCTACCAGGCTGTCGTCGACTGGGACGAACTCGATCGTGAGCGCGTGCGAGCGACGGTCGAGCTCAACGTGACGCTGGACCGCGAGACCAGCTACGGCGACATCGCCGACCGGATCGCGAAGTTCCCGGAGGTAACGACCCTCCGGCTGATGAGCGGTGACTACGATTTCCTCATGGAAGTCGAGGGCGACTCGATGAGCGAGGTGTCGTGGTTCATCAGCGAGAAGGTCGCGCCGATCCCCGAGATCACCCAGACGGTTACCCATTACGTGATGGACTCTTACAAGGAGAACGGCATCGAATTCGGTGACGGCGACGAGGACGATCGGCTCTCGATCTCACCATGACCATCGAGCCGAGCGAGCGCGTCGAGCAAGTCCCGCCGTCGGGAATCCGCCGGTTTTTCGAACTCGCCGAACAACAGGACGACATCATCTCGCTTGGTGTCGGCGAGCCCGACTTTTCGGCTCCCTGGAGTGCCCGCGAAGCGGCGATCGCCTCTTTAGAGGCCGGCAAGACGTCGTATACGGCAAATCGGGGCAAACTCGAACTTCGGGAACGGATCGCCGCGGATGTCGACCAGCGATACGATCTGGATTACGATCCCGCCCAAGAGGTGCTGGTGACGACCGGCGTCAGCGAGGGGGTCGATCTCGCCCTCCGAGCGATCGTCGATCCGGATGATACTGTCGCGATAGCCCAGCCAGCGTACGTCTCGTACAAACCAGGCGTGATCTTCGCTGGCGGCGACCCACTGGCGGTGGCGACCAGACGTGAAGACGAGTTCAAGCTTACGCGTGAAGTGCTAGCAGCGAGCGGCGCGGCTGGGGCCGACGCGCTGGTGATGAACTACCCGAACAACCCGACGGGCGCGACCATGACCGAAGACGAACTGCGTGAGGTCGCAGCCTTCGCACGGGAGAACGATCTCGTCGTATTGAGCGACGAGGTGTACTCGGAGTTGAGTTACGAACACGAGCACACCTCGATCGCGACGCTACCCGGGATGCGTGAGCGAACGATCGTCTTCAACGGCTTCTCGAAAGCCTACGCCATGACTGGCCTGCGGCTGGGCTACGCGATGGGGCCGCCGGAAGTGATCACGGCCATGAACCGCATCCACCAGTACACGATGCTGTCGGCCCCGACGACGCCACAGCACGCCGCTATCGAGGCTCTGGACCGGTGTGCCGACGACGTCGCGGAGATGCGCAACCAGTACAACCGGCGACGGCGCTTTGTGCTCTCACGGTTCGAGGAGATGGGTGTCGACTGTTTCCCGGCCAGTGGAGCCTTCTATGCGTTCCCCGAATCACCCTGGGACGACAGCGAAGCCTTCGCCGAGGCACTCCTCGAATCCGAGGGCGTCGCCGTCGTGCCCGGGACTGCCTTCGGTGACGGCGGTAGCGGCCATCTCCGAGTCTCCTATGCGACTGGGCTCAGTGACCTCAAAGAAGCACTGGCGCGGTTCGAATCGTTCATCTCGTAATCTCGACCCAGAGTGCAGTACTGTCTCTTGGGTTGCCGTCGGTGATAGAATGGTCGCAGTCGACGACTTTACGATCGTCTGACGTAACCTTTTTTCGCTTGAATGAATGATGCTACACCAATGGCAATTGATGATAAAGAGGGTGGCGACGAGGGTTCGCTCCGGTCGCGGGCGAGTTCCTTATTCGACGGGGATAGCGATCCAGAGGGAGGTGACGACGACGAACCCGACGGATACACGTGGATCGATTTTCGGCGTGAATTTCACGAGGGTGGACAGTTTGACCGAAGCGAATATCTCGGATTCGACCCACAGCGCACCGAGCAGTTGCTCGGGGAGTGTTCGAGCAACGCACGCCAACTCGACGACTATTTTCAGGATTTTATCGACCCCGCAACGACGCCCGTCCGTAAAGGTGAGTATCGGTGGGAGCACTTCAAACAGGAGTTTTACTACGATGGGGACGGCTCGCCACCGCGTGAGGACGACGGGACAAAGATCCCGTTCGATCGGGCCGCCCATCTCGGATTCGATCCCGACGAGACTGAAAGACGACTGAGCCACGGCCAAGACAAAGCGGAGGCACTGGTGGATCTCGTCGATCAGCGGACGGTCGACGTCAACCCGGAACTGGACGAAGACGAGTTCTTCTCGACGGTCGAGGGCCACACGACGATCGTCAATCGATACGATCTGGAGAAAGCCGTCCCGATGGAGAAAAAGCGCCACTTCGAGGAAGTCGAGCGCTACTGGGTCAACAAACCCTACGCTTGTGTCATCTTGTTCCATTCGATAAAGGAGAACGAGCGTAAGTACTACGTCGTCGAGCCGACGCTGAACGCGCTCGAACTCGAGCTCAAGGACTTTCTCGGCAGTAAACTCAAGACGGCGATCAAATACGCCGAAGAGGGCGTGGCTGTTGGCGACGACGCCGAGGGTCGGGCGGCGGTCATCGAGCGCGAAGCCCAGGCGCTCCTCAAACGGTACGATATCTACGACGAACCGAACACGGATCGTGTGGGCCAAACGACGGGTGACTGGGTAAAACAGCTGCTCGGCCTGGGCGAGGAGTCCGCCGAACCCGACCAGCTCGATCAGTCCACCGAACTCGACGGGATCGCGGCCCGACCGGAGCCGGCAATCCTCGAAGAAGACGCAGATACTCTGACCGAATACCAGGTCGAGAAACTGCTGTACCTGTTGAAGCGGGACTACATCGGCTACGGCAAGATCGATCCGATCAAACACGACATCAACGTCGAGGATATCTCCTGTGACGGGTACAACTCCCGGGTGTTCGTCTATCACACCGACTACGAGCAGACGATCTCAAACGTCGAACACGGGGAGAGTGATCTGGACGACTTCGTCGTCAAACTCGCCCAGCGCTCGGGCAAAGGGATCTCCAAACGGCAGCCACAGGTCGACGCGACCCTCCCCGATGGGTCGCGCGCACAGTTGACTCTCGGCACGGAAGTCTCCGATCACGGGACCAACTACACGATCCGGCAGTTCAAAGACGTCCCCTTTACGCCGATCGACCTGATCAACTGGAACACCTTCTCGCTGGACGAGATGGCGTTCCTCTGGTTGGCGATCGAGAACAACAAGTCGATGATCTTCGCCGGCGGGACGGCCTCGGGGAAGACGACCAGCCTGAACGCGATTTCGCTGTTCATCCCCAGCAACTCCAAGATCGTCTCCATCGAGGACACCCGTGAGGTCGAGTTGCCACAGCGAAACTGGGTGGCTAGCGTGACCCGGCCTTCCTTTGGTGACGACGAGAAAGGCGACATCGACGAGTTCGATCTGTTGGAGGCCGCACTCCGCCAGCGCCCGGACTACATCGTCATGGGCGAGGTTCGTGGGGAAGAGGGGCGTGACCTGTTCCAGGTCATGTCCACCGGCCACACCGGGTACTCGACGTTCCACGCCGACACCGTCGGCGAGGTGATCAAGCGATTCACGACCGACCCGATCAACGTCTCGAAGACGCTGTTTACGGCGCTGGATCTCGTCTCGATCCAGACCCAAACGCGCGTCCAGGGTCGGAAGGTTCGCCGGAACAAGACGTTGACCGAGATCAACGAGTACACCCCGGAGAACGACGAGATCAACGTCAGGGACGTCTACCAGTGGCAGGCCGAGTCCGACCAGTTCCTGCAGATGGGCTCTTCGTCGACCCTCGAAGACATCAAGTTCGACCGTGGGTGGGACCAGGACACGTTGGACGAAGAACTGTTCATGCGCAAGGTCGTCCTCGCACATCTCATCGAGCAGGGGCTGAACACCTACACCGAGGTTGCCGCGACGGTCCAGGCGTTCATCAACGATCCCGAGACGATCATGACGTTGATCGCCAACGGCCAACTCGAACGGAGTCTCGAAGACCTCCGAGAGATGGAATCAGTTCAGATTACCGTCGATCCGGCCAAAGAGGAGATGGTGCCACGACCGGATCCACCCGACGAGTTGGCCGAGGAAGCCCAAGGCGTCATCGACAACGCCCAGCCGTTGTTCGACCGGTACAAGGACCAGGCCAGATCTGACATCGTAAACGCACTTGCGGACGTGAGTGGCGACGAGTTGACCGAAGACGAAGACGACGGGACCGTCGACTTCGGTCAGTTCGTGCCCAAAGCGGGTGTCGAGGGACCTGAGAACGAATGAGCCTCGAACGACGCCAATCCGGCTCGCGGATCGGTGAGGCCGGGAGCCTCGGGGATACCTTCTACCCACTGTTCCGCCGGCTGTTCGACGAAGACGGGGACTTCGTTGCCAACGTCGAGACGAAACTGGGCGAGTCGCGGATGGCCGACAACGTCGAGATGTTCCTCTCGCGGGCGCTTGCCGTCGGGACGATCGCCGGGACGTCGCTCTGGCTGGTCGGCATGTTGCTCGGCTACCTGCTCGTGACGACGTTGTTTGCCGGTGGCGCACCGTCGTTTCTCGGACTCGGCCTTCCCGAAAGCATCCTCCCGATCGTCCAGGCACTGAAACTGCCGTTTCTCGTGTTCGTCTCTGGGCTCGTGTTCGGGACGATCGGCTTTCTGGTCGGGTTCGGTTCGCTGGTGTCGATCCCGTACTTTCGGGCCAGCGCCCGGGAACGGGAGATCAACGTCATGCTTTCCGATGCCGTCTCGTTCATGTACGCGCTGTCGGTTGGCGGCCTCAATCAACTGGACATTCTCGAATCGATCGCCGATGCCGACGACACCTACGGCGAAGTAGCAAAGGAATTCCAAAGTATCGTCCTCGAAACAGAGTATTTCGATACGGACTATCGGACGGCGATCCGTAACCAGGCGATCCGGACGCCCAGCGACGAGTTGAGCCAGTTCCTGACGGACATGCTCTCGATCGTCGACTCCGGGGGGAACATGACGGACTTCCTCGAGGATCAGAAGGACAAGTACATGCGCACCAGCAAACAGGAGCAACAGCGCATGCTCGAGACTCTGGAGTTGTTCGGCGAGATGTACATGACGCTCTCGCTGTTTCCCCTCTTGCTCATCATCATCCTCGTCGTGATGTCGATGATGGGCAACGCGAGTACACAGTTGATGTATATCACGGTTTACGGGCTGATTCCGTTGATCAACGTCGCCTTCCTGGTGCTGGTGTCGACGGTCACGTCCGACGAGAGTTCGAGTGGGTACTTACAGCCGGACGACCCCGAGAAAGAGGCCTTGATCGAGGGCCAGACCAACCTCTTCGATCTCGGCTTGATCGAACGGTACAAGGGCGAGTACAGCGTTTTCGACCGGATTAACGACCGTGAAGGGACCCATCAAGCCCTCGAGATCATGCGGTCTCCGCACATCTTCTTCCGGGACAACCCACTGTACGTGCTCGCGTTGACTGTCCCGGCGACACTGACGGCCCTGGTGATCTCCGTCCTGATGGGGTGGGCACCGACGTCCCTAGAAGGGATGATGAGCGATCCACTACAGGGAACGTTCTTCTGGCTGTACGTTCCGGCCTACATCAATTTCATTCCGCTTGCGATCTTCCACGAGTGGAACGTCCGTCATCGGAAGGCGATCATCGGCAAACTCTCCGAGAACCTCCGGAAACTCTCTAGTGCCAACGAGACTGGGATGACGCTGCTCGAATCGTTGAAAGTCGTCGCCAACACCTCGTCGGGCCGACTGGCCGATGAGTTCACGATCATGAACCGGAAAGTCCAGTACGGCACGAGTCTCAAACAGGCGCTTCGGGAGTTCAACAACAAGTATCACGTTCCGCGACTCGCCCGGACAGTCAAGCTTGTCAGCGAGGCTCAGGAAGCCTCGAACCAGATTCAGGACGTCCTCTCGACGGCCGCACAGGCAAGCGAAAATCAGGACGACATCGATCGCGACCGGAAATCCCGGACGCGGATGCAAGTCGTGATCGTGATTATGACGTTCCTGACGCTGTTGGGTGTGATCGCGATGCTGAAAGTGCAGTTCTTCGAGACGATGGCTGGACTCTCTCAGCAGGCCTCGAGTGCGGACGGGGGCAGTTCCGTCCAGAGTATCGGCTCTGACATGCCCGGTCCCGATCTCCTCTCGATGCTGTTCCTGCACGCCGTGACACTGCAGGCCATCTCCTCGGCCATCATTGCCGGCTACATTCGGAACGTGAGTCTCGTTGCCGGCCTCAAATATGCCGTTGCATTGTTGACAGTGACGCTCAGTGTCTGGATCGTTGTGAGTTGAGCCAATGATACGTCGGGATTCGAAGGACGCGAACGAGAAGGGTTGGCGAGAGGCCGACCAGCAGGACCGTGCCCAGACGATGCAAGATTTCGTTCTGGGAATTAGCATCTTCATGATTGGCTTCATGTTCGTGTTGGCGCTGTTTCCGGGGTTGTTGACGCCGTTTGAATCGTCGCTTGACGGCAATACTGAGGCCGCAGCCGATCGCGTCACCGAGGAGATGGTGTCGAACTTCTCGAAGCCCGCCGAGCCAAACGTCCTGAACGCCACACGACTGAACCAGACGGTATTCAACGATTCTCGGTCGGTTGCGGACCTCAAGTCGCAATTTGGACTCCCGAGTGATACAGGACTCAACATAACATTACAGCGACTGGATGGGATGGCACATCTCAACGCGTCCGGCAATCCAGTCACGAACGATCGGACTGCCATCTCGGTGCGGATTGTCGATGCCGGGTTCTCTGGCTGTGATCCGGGTTGTCGACTCGTCGTACGGACGTGGTAACATGAGACAGGAACGAACGCGTACATTGGGAACGGGGGACGATGACCGCGGACAGGCATTTACACTCGAAGGGCTCGTCGGTGCAATTCTCATTCTGACGGCGCTGTGGTACGCGATGCAGGTCGTCATCATCACGCCGACGACTGGCGGCACTGTCGACCCGGCAGTCCGGGCAGACCTCCGCCAGCAAGCCGATGACACGTTGATGGTGGCTTCACAGTCCGAACGGGAGCGTCTGTCGACGCTCGTCCGAAACTGGTCACAGCAAAGTCGGACTTTCGCAGGCGCTGTCAATCCGGACGTCGGCTATGGGACCCAACGCATACCGGGACCGTTTGGCGACCTCTTGGTCGATACGTTTGCTACCCGGGGACGGCTGTACAACGTCGAAATGTCGTATCTGGAGTCGAACCCGTCGAACGGAACGGGAACGGTCACGATCGCCTCACAGGGAACGCCCTCCGAGAGTGCCGTCGTAGCGACCCATCGGGTCGTCCTCTATGACAATATGACTCTTACGTCGCCGTCGGCTGGAGCGGCGGAATTGTGGGAGTACGATACCCACCCGACGCGTAACCCGGGCAACAAGAGTGGGTACTACCCGGTGCCCAATGCCGTCGACGGTCCTGTCTACAACGTTTTGGAGGTGCGACTGATCGTATGGTGACTGATCGAATCGGGCCACGGGGCGAGCGCTTCGAGGCGGCCAGCCGTGGGCAGATGCTCTTGATCGGCGCAGTGCTTATCGCCGTCACGATCGTCGCCCTGGCACTGGTCATCAACACTGTACTGTACACTGCAAACGTCGGCTCAGCGCAGGAAGCGACCCAGATCAACGACGTCGACGAATTCACCTACGAAGCCACCCGCAATGCTCGCTCGATCATGCTCCGGGTGAACCACGTCCAGCGCAACCGGTCGATCTCAGACGTCAACGCCAACACGACACGGGCTCTCATGGAGTACAGCGACGGCCTGTCTCGTTCGTTCGCGACGACGGGAACAGTCTACGCGAACGTTACCTACAGTGGAACTGTGGTAAATGGCACGCGAATCGTCCAGTGGCAAGACCGGAACTTTTCGGAACCAGGTAACCCGACCAATGGGGACTGGGGAGTTGTACCCGGTTCAACGAGCGACATCGGTTGGTTCCTACTGAACGTGAACGTTCGAGACACGTCGACGACCGAGTCGACGATTTCTGTCACTCACGGGAGTGAGACGCTCAACTACACACTGAACCAATCAGCCAATGATAATCTCAGTGTCATTGTGACTGACGGCTCCGGATCCGTGCTGGACGCTGTGTCGTGCCAGTCGTCCGGGGGGCGCGCTCTTGTAGATCTCTATGGTGGGTCGAGCCCAACCGGCGAGTGTACGTTCCCTGGCATCGAGGAGACGCTCAACGCGCCCATGACCGTCGATGTCCACAACGGGACTGAAATCACTGGCCAGTACGCGATCGTGACCAATCGAACCTGGGACGGGACTCCCTGGAACGGTCTTCCGACGTGTACTCCTCCTGGGGGAGAACGATGTCTCACACCAGCGGTCTGGCAAGGTTCGATCGATCTCACTTATTTGAGTGAGACTGTCCAACTCAGCCAGCAACGTAACGTCAGCGTCTACGGGGGGACCTCATGAACGACCACCAGCAAGACACACAGATATCGCACCGATCAGATTCGAACCGCCATCACCGCCTGGATACTGACAGAGCACTTTCGACACCGATCACGCACACTCTCTCCCTCGGGATCACGACAGTACTCGTCGTGGGGTTGTTGATCGCCGCCAACGGCTATCTGGCAGACCAAAAGCAGTATGCTGCCGATACCGTGATCGAGAGTGTCGGCACTGAACTGGCGACGGAACTGGAAACCGTCGGCAGACTGGCCCGCAATAGCCAGCAAGCCTCGTTGCAGGTCAGTCAGCCACGAGATATCGTCTCGAACGCCTACTCCGTGGAGCTACGATCGCCAGGTGAGTGCACGCTCGGCATGGCGGCGAATGCGTGTCTGGTGGTGGAGATTACCCGAAGTGGGGAGAACACGGTCCGTGAATTTCCGGTTCAAAATCGCTCTGACGTCCGGCTCTCGATCGATCGCGTCGATCAATCCACGTTCGGCGTATCGGCCACCAGAACAACAGGCGTGACGACTGATGCTGCCGTCGTCCCGGTCGAGCAGGATTTGCGAGTGGGCGTGGGGGCAGATGTGCGCCGAATCAACTACGGAAACGCTTCTGGGCCGACGAATCGACCACCGATTGCCAAGTTCGAAGTCGAAACCGAGTATCCTGTCAGTGACGAGCCAGTCAAATTTAACGCCTCAGCGAGCCGCGATCCAGACGGGTCGATTGAAAAGTATATCTGGTTCGTCGACGGGATTGACGTCGGCGTCGACAGCGAGACCTACCAGACAACGCTCTCGCCGGGCGAACACAATGTGACACTCAAAGTCGTCGACGATGACGACGCGACGGCGCGGGTGACGCGGAATGTCTCAGTTTCAGGATTGGAGTACAATTCGGACTACACAGTTGCCACTGGAGGTGGTGGTGGGGGTAAGACAGTCTCGTTCTCCTATGAGAACACTTGGTCCGATGAAATCATCGTCAGCCACATCCTCGTAAACCCTGAGTTTTCGAAAAGCGGTGAAGTGAAAATCGATTCGAACAAGTATCCAGAGGTAGTCGTTCAGTGGGATTCTGGATACTACGAGGAATATCGTGAAATTAGTTTCAAAGACAAAGATAAACCAGACGGGAAGATAATCGCGATTGAAGACCCCAGCCAGGTTGAGATTCCCTCGGGTGAGAGTGTTACTGTAACGTTCAACGGGATGAACGGAAATCCTAGCCCGGTAGTCATCGGGATTCGGTATTGGCTTAACGGAGAGTCACACCGGACAATGTTCGAAGGGACTGACCCATGATGGAAAGAGAAGACCAGATGAGGGGTCACAACGAAATAGCGTTATCGGGGACAAATACCCGCTCAGAGGCAAATTCGATCGCTCAATCAAACAACGATTCAGGAAACCAACTACCGACACAGATTCAGATTCGTACCAACGATCGGGCCGTCTCCGACCTGATCGGTTTCATCCTCACGTTTTCGATCATCATGGCGTCGGTTGTGCTGGTTTCGACGGTCGGGTTCGCGCAACTCGACGATTTCAAGACAAACCAACAACTCGACAATGCCGAAAGTGCGTTCGAGATTTTCGCCAACTCTTTCGACTCGATTGAAGAAGGAGGCGCAATCAGCCGCCAGGAATCGCTGGACCTGTATCAAGGTACCATCGAGGTCGAACGATCGTCCACGGCTACGGTGACGATCCATCGATCGAGTAGCCCCGATAGATCGTTCTCAGTCCCACTGAACGCATTGGTGTACTCGAAAGATGCAACGAATATCTCCTATGAAAGTGGGGCTACCTTTCGCGGCCGGGAAAATGGCGGCACAATCAAGCACAAGCCGGGCCTCGTCTGTACAGACGACGTAGCTGTCTTGTCGTTCGTGACGATTCAATCGCCGGAAACGTCCACGGGCGGCGGCGGGGCCTTGGAAGTGACCGCGAGTGCGAACGGAACGGACCTGCTATACCCAGTCAATCAATCCGGCCAGGGGAGCGTCAGTGACGTCGATTGGATCAGCGTCTCGTTCACCTCACCACGTGAGGATGCATGGCTCGATCACTTCGACCGAGCAGAGAACTGGACCGTGTCTGGATCAACAGCACAGTGTGGCAGTCCATCAGATCCGATCGAACGGGCCTTCGTCCGTCGACAGAACATCACGATCGAATTTGGCAGGTGACGACCGCGACGCGCCCTCATACACCGCTCCACTCACCCTCAGCTTTCGATTCTGACGTTGTTGATGTCGACGTCGATGATACCGCTCGGTCGGGCGTTCTCCTCGCTTAGACCGATCGTATAGCGCATGAGCATGATGTTGTCGGTCTCTGACCCGCTCTGTTGGGGGAAGTCATATGCGACGAGGACCTGATTGCTTTCGAGGTTGAGCTGATCCGTCGTCGTATTGTATAGGTTGCTCTCGTTGAGTGCGTCGGTCAGATTCGTCTGCCACTCGGCCGTCTCCCACCCCGATAGATCCGACGTAAACGCCGCGGAATCGTCGTTCGTGTAGACGCTGACGTTGTTGTCTTCGACAGTGGTGCCGTCGGACTTGTTCATCGCCGCACAGCGCGTCACAGGGTACTGGCTTCCGTTGATCGTCTCAGTCTGACTCGTCGCCACCCACCGGTCACACCCGTAGACCGTCGCGCTGAAGTTCACCATCTCGCCGTCGGAGACGGTGAAGGCGTGACTGAACGTCGACGGCGCGAACGGGTCGTTGACGTTGAGGAACGTCTCACCGCCCTGGGTCACGTTCGCTATTCGAGTGACGTCACCGGTAATCTGGGGCGGATGGGTAGAGCCATTCGCCGAGAGGTTCGTCGACATCGGGAGACGACCGACTTGTTTGGTGCTGGAAACGCGTTCAGCAATTGAAGAAAATGCCTCCTCAAGAGCAGAAGCGTTTTTAGCATAGTAGTATTTACCAGTGCCGGCTTTTGCGACATCTGAGAGGAGATCTTCGTCAATCTTCGCACTGTTTCCAAATCCGACTGTATAGCTCGTTATTCCCGAATTACTGGCCAGCTGCGCGACTTTGATAGTAGCGGCGTCTGTTCCTGCTTCATCCCCATCGTATAAATGACCGTTATAGAAATACGATCGGTAAGATTCGTATTTCGTGCCGCTGACCCACCAATCTTCGTAGTGATTATGCTTATTTTTACCATCAGATAGCAGAACGATGATTCTATTCCTATTCTCATTGCTTTTGAGATCTAGTAGCGAGTAGGCTTTCTTCATTCCCCCCGCAGAGTACGTCCATCCCTCCGCTTGAAGACGCTCCAACGTGCCTCCAGACGTGTCATTGAAAGCACTAAAGTCGCTAGTCAACATCAAATCGTTAGTTCGATAGATGCGTCCGAAGTTAGGATGGGGATAGGGGAATCGCCCTGTTGAAGAGGGATTATCCTCATCATACACGTCCGGGACTTCCTGAAATCCGACTAGTCCAACGCGATCCATATCACTATCCAAATATGTAATGAAATTTCGTGCAGATCCCTTAACAGATTCTCGTTTTTCTTGTCCAGAGGGGCCATCATCCCCCATCGACCCGGACTCGTCGACGACGAACACCACGTCGAGCGGTGGCCGCGTCACGTTGTCTGCCTGCGCGATGCGTTGGACGGACCCGATCTCGATGTCGTCTGCGACCGGTTCCGCGTAGACAGTATATGTATTGTTCGCGTCCTTGCTGACGGAGATTCCGTCACTGGTCACCATCACGTCGTCCATGTAGCTGGCTCCAGTCACGTCGACGACGTTGTTCTCGGCGTCGTTCGTCCGCTCGGGCAACGCGCTCTGGTTGAGATAGACCGTTGCCGTTTCCGTACTATCGTCGACGACGAGGTAACTCCCATTCCCGGCCGGCGGCGACGGGCGGACATCCAATCCCGTCTCGCCTGCCAGGTGTTCGCCCCACGCCTGATACATGTCGCTCTGGACCTGCACCGTGACGTTATCGGGGCGCATGCAAGAGCCCTGTAACAGTTTATTCATCGCCGCAGTCGAGTCGGCCGCCGACGAAGTCGCGTTCAAGATCGCCTGGTTGTCTTCGGCGGCGACGCTGCCTGTCATGTTCGTCAGCGACAGGCTAACCTGTCCGTCCTGGATCGAGACGGTCGGCGGCGTGACGATCGAGGCAGCCCCATCCTCAGAGAGTCGCCAGACACCACCCGCTTCGTAGACGATGACCGCTCCAGCCTCGTTTTCCAGCCGGATCGAATCGAGTGAGATATTTGCCGAACACGTCGCGTTGCCGTTGACGGTGACATTGACGTATCCCTGGTCTTGCACCAGATCGGGCGATCGCTGGACCGTCTGGTCTGTTTCGGCGAACGAAAAGCCGACCGCGCGCGATTCGCTTGCGGTCGAGAGCGTTGCCAACCGGGAGTCGACCTCCTGCATCATCGTCTGGGTCGCCTCCGCATCCTGTTGTTCCTGCAGCCCGCCGATTGCAGACGCCCCAAATATCACGATCGCAACGGCCCCAGTCATGACGATGCCGACCAACAGGACGTAGCCGAGTAACTCGGACACACCCCGATCTGCACCCACATTCGACGCTATCAGCCCCCGGCGATTCATTGGTAGTGTACACATGGATCGCGTCGTAGAAGTATAAATGTATTCGAGACTGGCTAACGAGCCCACTGATCGTTCCGCTGCCACGCTTCGGTACTGTGTTGGGTACGTCTCAGTCAGCGCCAGCGGATTGATCCGGCCGGCACCGCACCTGTGTGACGTACGTTTGTGTCAATTCGACCAGGGCAGACCGAAACTCACTCTCAGTCGGATCAGTCGAGAGGTCTCGAAATTGCTCTCGAAAGTACTCGAACCCGAGGTTTGGCGCATCTGTGGCGGCCGCCTGTGCCAAATCGTAGATCCGATGGTCCGGGTCGGCCAGTCCGTGACGCTCGACCAGTGCGACCGCAAACGCTGCGTTGACAGCGGTGATCTCGGGATCGTCGCTACCGCTCGACCGTTCCCACCCGACAGGCTCGCTGGGCCGGTCGATTAGTGCCCCCGCAAGCCCGGATTCGAAGAACCTCGCTAGCTTCGCTGTCGGCGATACGTCGATCCACACGTCGTCAGCGTAGATGTCTCGGGCGTGATTGATGATCTGATAGCACTGGGTGAGCGTTCGTCGCTCGACGCTTCGACCCGCAAGCGCGAGGAAGATGATTTCGTCCGTCGAAAGCGTATGTGATGGATGTCGCTGCTCGTGTTGGTGCATGTGGGCAAACTCGTGTAGCGTCAGCTCCCGTGCCATCACACTGGTCGCTGCCTGCTGGGAGATACTCAGGATGTGGCCATCCGAACCGTGACTGACGCGCGTCCGCTCGTCGGGATCTCGGTGAATCGACACGGACACGGGCTGGTTGAGGCCGTATTCGCTCTCAAAGATGTCTCGCGCCCCGTAGAACGGTTCGGCTGGGCCGGGACCTTCGACCACCAATTCCATGTGTATTGTTCACATGTTTTTGCGGCGTATGACTCTTCTGGCTCCGGCAGCGGCCGGTAGCGAGTTCCGTACCGCTCACCGATTCACTCTGATGTCCTGGCACTGTTGTTACGGTCGGTATTTCCTCTGTTTCGCCGTTCGCGCGTCTTCGATATGCTATCGGCCGAAATCCCGTTGGAAGGTCTTTACCGGTCGTCGTCTATCGAGCGTCCGTGTTCGTCTGTTATTCGCACGCTCACACGGAAACACTACCCTTTTACCGCACCTACCGGTAGAGACCGATATCATGGGCCGACGCAAGAAAATCGTACAGGAATGTGAGACGCTGATGGACAAACCGGAGCACATCCGGAACATCGCCATCGCGGCTCACGTTGACCACGGGAAGACGACACTCACTGACAATCTCCTCGCTGGCGCGGGCATGATCTCCGACGAGACGGCCGGCGAACAGCTCGCGATGGACACCGAAGAGGACGAGCAGGAACGTGGGATCACCATCGACGCGGCAAACGTCTCGATGACCCACGAGTACGAGGGAACCAACCACCTCATCAATCTCATCGACACGCCGGGCCACGTCGACTTCGGCGGGGACGTCACCCGCGCGATGCGGGCCGTCGACGGTGCACTGGTGGTCGTCGACGCCGTCGAGGGCGCGATGCCCCAGACCGAGACCGTCCTCCGGCAGGCACTCCGGGAGGGCGTCAAGCCGACCCTGTTCATCAACAAGGTCGACCGCCTCATTTCCGAACTGCAGGAAGGTCCCGAAGAGATGCAAGAGCGTCTGCTGGGCGTTATCCGGGACGTCAACGAACTCATCCGCGGGATGACCGAGGAGATGGACGACATCGACGAGGACTGGACGGTCTCCGTCGAGGAGGGGACTGTCGGCTTCGGATCCGCACTCTACAAGTGGGGTGTCTCGATGCCCTCGATGCAGCGCACCGGCATGGACTTCGGCGAGATTATGGAACTCGAACGGGCCGACAACCGCCAGGAACTCCACGAACGGACGCCCCTCTCGAACGTCGTGCTCGACATGGTGTGTGAGCACTTCCCGAATCCCGTCGACGCCCAACCCCGTCGTATCCCCCGGATCTGGCGTGGTGACGCCGACAGCGAGGTTGCCGAGCAGATGCAGTTAGTCGACGAGGACGGCGACGTCGTCCTGATGGTCACCGACATCGGTGTCGACCCCCACGCTGGCGAGGTCGCCGCGGGTCGTGTCTTCTCCGGGACGATCGAGGAAGGCCAAGAGCTGTACGTCTCCGGGACGGTTGGCAAGAACCGCGTCCAGAGCGTCGGGGTCTACATGGGCGGGGAGCGCGAGGAAGTTGAGGAAGTTCCCGCCGGCAACATCGCCGCCGTGACGGGCCTAAAAGACGCTATCGCTGGCTCGACAGTTTCCAGCACGGAGATGACGCCCTTCGAGTCGATCGAGCACATCTCCGAGCCGGTCATCACCAAGAGCGTCGAGGCCCAGCGCATGGACGACCTGCCGAAGCTCATCGAGACACTCCAGCAGGTCAGCAAGGAGGACCCGACGATCGAGATCGAGATCAACGAGGACACTGGCGAGCACCTCATCTCCGGGCAGGGCGAACTCCACCTCGAAGTCGTCACCCAGCGTATCGAGCGCAACCAGGGTATCCCGATCACGACCGGCGAACCGATCGTCGTCTTCCGGGAAGCGCCCCAGGAGGAGAGCCGCGAGGTCGAAGGCATCTCGCCGAACCGCCACAACCGCTTCTACATCACGGTTCACCCGCTCGATGAGGACATCGTCGATGCGATCCAGCTCGGCGAGGCTTCCATGGACATGCCCGAGCTCGAACGCCGTGAAGCCCTGCAGGAAGCCGGCATGGACAAGGATACGTCCCAGAACGTCGAGCACATCCACGGCACGAACGTGATCATCGACGACACGAAGGGGATCCAGCACTTGAACGAGACGATGGAACTCGTCCTCGAAGGGATGGAAGACGCCCTCAACGACGGGCCACTCGCGGCCGAGCCGGTCCAGGGCACGCTCATCCGTCTCCACGACGCGCGTCTCCACGAGGACGCCATCCACCGCGGCCCGGCCCAAGTCATCCCGGCAGTCCGCCAGGCCATCCACAATTCCCTGATCGACGCCGAAATCCGGCTGCTCGAACCGATTCAGGACGTCCGCATCGACGTGCCCAACGAGCACATGGGCGCGGCGAGTGGCGAGGTCCAGGGTCGGCGTGGCCGCGTCGACGATATGTACCAGGAAGGCGATCTGATGGTCGTCGAGGGTATCGCACCCGTCGAGGAGATGATCGGCTTCTCCTCAGACATTCGGAGCGCGACCGAGGGTCGGGCCTCCTGGAACACGGAGAACGCCGGTTTCCGCGTCATGGCCGACAATCTCCAGCCCGAGAAGATCACCGAGATCCGCGAGCGCAAGGGCATGAAGACCGAACTGCCCGAAGCGATCAACTACTTCTAGAGACCACCTGGTTTCCACCTTTTTACTTCGGTGGGTTCGCTGCGCGAACCCACCTCGCAAAAATCTGGACCAAAAACTTCCGAGCGCCGAAGGCGCTCGCCGAAACGACGGCGCAAGCGCCGTCGTATGCTTGAGGACAGCCATTTCGTCCATTAAGCTGAAACTCGACCCTACCCCCACTGTCTGTCCCTGTCTCGCCTTTCACGCCAGTAGATATATTTCATCGGACGTCGTGTGTCGTATGGCATGGAGTACACGACACTCGGTTCGACCGGGATGGAGGTTTCAAAGATCGCGCTGGGCTGTATGAGTTTCGGCAGCCAGGACGACTGGATGCTGGATGCGGAAGAGGGCAGGGAACTCGTCGAGCGGGCGATCGACCTGGGCATCAACTTCTTCGATACCGCAAACACCTACTCGTCGGGCGAGAGTGAGGAGATTCTCGGTGACGTCCTTGCTGATTACGACCGTGACGAACAGGTCGTCGCAACGAAGGTCCGGTTCTCTGGAGCCAAAGACCACCGGAATGCGGCGGGACTCTCTCGGAAGACCATCGAGCAGGAGTTAGACCACTCGCTGGATCGGCTGGGTATGGATACCGTCGACCTCTATCAGATCCACCGCTGGGATTACGACACACCCATCGAAACGACGCTGCGGGCACTGGACGATGCGGTCCGACGGGGGCAGATTCGACACATCGGGGCCTCCTCGATGTGGGCCCACCAGTTCCAGCGCGCGCTCCATATCTCAGACCGTGAAGGGCTGGCTCGCTTCGAGACGATGCAGGATCTCTATCATCTGACCTATCGGGAGGAAGAACGCGAGATGTACCCGATCACGAACCGCGAGAACATCGGGGTCATTCCCTGGTCGCCACTCGCAGCCGGGTATCTCACCCGTCCGCACGACGAGTTTACCGAGACCGCGCGCGGCGAGCACGAGATCGATTACGGAACGCCCTATCACGAAGGCCCGGGCAGCGAGGAGATCAACAACCGCGTCGAGGAGCTTGCCGACGAGAAGGGCGTCTCGATGGCCCAGATCGCCCTGGCGTGGCAGTTCCAGAACGAGTACGTCGACGCGCCGATCGTCGGCGTCTCCAGCATCGACCATCTCGAAGACGCAGTTGAGGCCTTAGACATTACGCTGAGTGACTCAGATATCGAATACCTCGAAGAGCCGTACGAGCCGGTGCCGGTGTTCGGCCACGAGTGACCAAGCGGCTGGATGAAACCGGATCACAGCAACGAGCGTACTTTTGCGGCAATTGAACCTCTCAGCGAGCGCTGTTCGCTGAAAAACTGTGCTCGGGAACGGCGCCACAGGTAGGCCCCCACGATACCCAGATTGTAGAACGGAAGGGCGGACAAGGTTGCCCACACTGACGGCACGCCGTCCCAGTCGCTGTGAGTCTTGACGTATCGAGCATCCGTATAGACGAAATACGGAAAGATTCCGATCGTCATGAGGACGAAAAGCGGCCAGGCTATCGTTTCCACATTCGGGACGGTCGCCAGGATTCCGATGCACCCGGTAATGATGCCGATCCCACCGAGTATCTCCGCTCGGCGATCACTCCCGCGGGGCGTCTCCTCGGGTGTGACAACCACAGCGTGAACGCCCTGTCGTTCGACAAAGACTGTCTCGCCATAGAGGTTCGGTAACTCGATGTCGAGTGTGTCGAGCAACCTGGACAGCCCTGTCTCGCTATCGCCGGTGGGCCAGGCAAGATAGGCGGTGGCTGTTTCCATCCCGAAGTCCAGCGTCAGTGCGATTGCCTTTGACGGGTCGCCTTCGAGGGGGTATGTCTCGGGAACCTCCCCGGCCTCGACGTGCTTTGCGTCGGTAACGACTGCGCGTCGCGGTTCGTCAGACGAGCCGCCAGGTGGGCGCTCGAAATGTTCGTCCAACTCGTGGAAGCGTGAAATGGCATCATCAGCTTCTGACTCGCCTTTCGTGGGGCTGGTCGGGCTTTCGAATTCCGTTCGTTCGGTAGTAGCACTGTCGACCGTAGTTGCGGAGGTAGAGTCGCCGCTGTGGGGGGTTTCTGCCGGCACTTCGACGGTCTGTTCGTCGTCTGCCACAGTGTTTATTCGATGTCATATGTGTAAATTCTGTCGATGAACCGAAAGAGTCACCGTGAACGTGATCGAGCAGTCGTGTTCAAGAGATACTTATACCTCCCCGCCTGTGAATCGGATACGATGTACGCGCCCAGACACGCGTCTTCGCCAGTCGAGGTGAGTCTCAGATGAGCGATCCCCAGGACGAAGTCCGGGCGTACACAGTTCGGCTCGAACTCGTCGACGAACCCGGAGAACTCCTCCGGGCGCTGTCGCCCATCGCCGAACACGGCGGGAATCTCCTCAGCATCTACCACGAGCGCGGGAACCTCACCCCGCGTGGGCATATCCCCGTCGAGGTCGATCTGGAAGCGACGCCCGATCGGTTCGACGGGATCGTCGATGCTCTGCGGGACGCCGGTGTGAACGTTATCGAGGCCGGCCAAGAGCGTTACAGCGAGGAACTGACGGTCCTGTTGGTCGGTCACCTCGTCGACACCGACCTCTCAGATACGCTCTCCCAACTCCGGGCTGAGAACGGTGCCGTGGCCGACCTCTCGCTGTCCGCGCCGGAGGGCGTCGAGGAAGCTTCGAGCGCGCGACTCCGGTTACAGACCGAACAGGGGGCTGTCGAGGATACCCTCAATGCGGTGCGATCCGTCGCCGAGGAGAAGGATTTGCGCGTCGTCGAGCCCCTCGCACCCGGGGGTGAGGCCTGATGGACCTCGCGATTATGGGGACCGGCACGGTCGGTAGTTCCGTCGCCGAACTCGCCGCCGAGTACGGCCACACGGTCACTGCGATGGCCAACGTCGATGCCGCAACCATCGACCCCGACGGCGTGGACGTCACCGCGGCACTCGATCGCCAGCGGACCGATGGGATGGCCCACCTTGGCGAGGGCGATCCCGACGAGCTGCTGGCGGCCGAGTACGACGCCCTGATCGAGGTGACGCCTGTCACGCTAGGCGACGCCGAACCCGGATTTAGCCACGTCGAAGCCGCTCTCGAGCAGGACAACCACGTCGTGCTGGCCAACAAGGGGCCGATGGCCGAACGGTACGCCGACGTGCGCGCCCTCGAACGGCAAAGCGCGGGCAGCGTCCGCTTCGAGGCGACCGTCGCCGGCGCGATCCCCGTCCTCTCGACTATCGAGGATTACGGGCCGGGCACGATGACGGCCGTCCGGGGGATCCTCAACGGAACGGCGAACTTCATCCTCTCGCGGATGGCCGCCGAGGGGCTGGACTACGAGCACGTCCTCGCCGAGGCCCAAGATCTTGGCGTCGCCGAGACGGACCCTTCCTTCGACGTCGAGGGGACTGACGCCGCGCTGAAGTGCGTGATCCTGGCGAACGTCCTCGCGCAGGGCGACCGAGCGTACACGCTCGAGGATGCAACTGTCGAGGGTATCAAAGACGTCCCAGGGAGCGCGCTCGAACTCGCCCGCGAGGACGGCCGGACGATCCGGCTCGTCGGCGAAGTGGCCGACGGCGAGGTCCGCGTTGGCCCGCGACTCGTCCCAGAGCACAGCGAACTCGCGGTGACGGGCACGACGAATATCGTCCAACTCGAGACCGAAAACGCAGGCCGGCTCAACCTCTCGGGCCGTGGCGCGGGCGGTCCCGAGACAGCGACTGCCATTCTCTCGGACGTCGGCCGGCTCGAGTGAACACGCTCGATAGAGGACGATCATCGATATTATCAGAAGACACTCATTTGCTTCAGACGGGGCCACCGGCTCGAACAGACCAACGACTGTGGCCCGTACCGTGGGACGCGTTCGCAAACTACCCGACACAATCGGGTCGCGATTTGTGGCGTATCGAAACCGTTTTAATTACTTCTGCCGAACGATTGCGACACAGCGCCTCTGCGCGTGAGATTACAATGAGTGAGGACATAGCGCACCAGAACCTCGCCATCATCGGACACGTCGACCACGGGAAGTCCACTCTCGTCGGTCGCCTCCTGTTCGAGACCGGCAGTGTTCCGGAGCACGTCATCGAGCAGCATCGAGAAGAAGCCGAAGAGAAGGGCAAAGGCGGCTTCGAGTTCGCCTACGTGATGGACAACCTCGCCGAGGAGCGCGAGCGCGGGGTCACCATCGACATCGCCCACCAAGAGTTCGACACTGACAAGTACAACTTCACGATCGTCGACTGTCCCGGCCACCGGGACTTCGTGAAGAACATGATCACGGGCGCGTCCCAGGCCGACAACGCCGTGCTCGTGGTCGCCGCCGACGACGGCGTCCAGCCCCAGACCCAGGAGCACGTCTTCCTGGCCCGTACGCTGGGTATCGACGAGCTCATCGTCGCCGTCAACAAGATGGACCTCGTCGACTACGAGGAATCCCGCTACCGGGAGACCGTCGAAGAGGTCACGCAGCTGCTCAAGCAGGTCCAGTTCAACACGGACAACGCCAGCTTCATCCCGACGTCGGCTTTCGAGGGCGACAACGTCGAGACCCTCAGCGACAATACGCCGTGGTACGACGGGCCGACGATTCTGGAGTCCCTCAACGACCTCCCCGAACCCCAGCCGCCGACGGATGCGCCGCTGCGGCTGCCGATCCAGGACGTCTACACCATCTCGGGCATCGGGACTGTCCCGGTCGGTCGAATCGAGACCGGCGAGATGTTCCCCGGTGACGACGTGACCTTCCAGCCCAGCGACGTGGGCGGCGAGGTCAAGACCGTCGAGATGCACCACGAGGAAGTCGACAGTGCGGGCCCCGGCGACAACGTCGGATTCAACGTTCGTGGCATCGGTAAGGACGACATCCGTCGCGGCGACGTCTGTGGCCCGGCTGAGGAGCCGCCGTCGGTCGCCGAGACCTTCCAGGCGCAGGTCGTCGTCATGCAGCACCCGAGCGTGATTACCGCCGGCTATACGCCGGTCTTCCACGCTCACACGGCACAGGTTGCTTGTACGATCGAGTCTATCGACAAGAAGATCGATCCCTCCTCCGGCGAAGTCGCCGAGGAGAACCCCGACTTCATCCAGTCGGGTGATGCGGCGGTCGTCACTGTTCGACCGCAAAAGCCACTCAGCATCGAGCCGTCGAGCGAGATTCCCGAGCTCGGCAGCTTCGCCATCCGTGACATGGGCCAGACCATCGCGGCTGGCAAAGTGCTCAGCGTCGACGAGCGCGAATAATGCAGCAGGCACGCGTCCGTCTGGCGGGGACGAGTCCCGAGGATCTCGATGCCATCTGCGATGAAGTTGGCGAAATCGCGAACAAGACTGGCGTCGAGCTGTCCGGTCCCGTCCCGCTACCGACGAAGACGCTTGAGGTTCCCGCGCGGAAGTCACCTGACGGCGAGGGGACTGCGACGTGGGAGCACTGGGAGATGCGCGTCCACAAACGGCTGATCGACATCGACGCCGACGAGCGCGCACTCCGTCAGCTGATGCGTATTCAGGTCCCCAACGACGTCAGCATCGAGATCGTCCTCGAAGACTGACTGCGATCCGGCACCATCGGCGTAGTCGGCCCGTCTTGAGGACGTCAATCGCTCTCACGCGTACGCGGGATCGTCGCATTCAACTATCCCCGTCCGCGAACTCTCAGTGCGGGCTCGTAGATCAGTGGCAGATCGCTTCCTTCGCAAGGAAGAGGCCCCGGGTTCAAATCCCGGCGAGTCCATGACGCCCTTTCATCCTGGCGAACTATTGTGGTCGGTTTACCTAGCGAACGACGGAGTTATCCCAATCAGCGCCACTGCTCCCGAAGTCGGATACCTTCTCTAATCGACCAGCTTCGTCTACAGAAGGCACCCAAGATTGCCTATCGTTGTATATCGGCCGCGAAGCATTACTGAGCGGAGTTGGACGTTCATCTCCGATGATGCGAGTGGGATGAGGCCAAGT
This sequence comes from Halorhabdus sp. CUG00001, assembly GCF_009797925.1. Lineage (NCBI taxonomy): Archaea > Methanobacteriati > Methanobacteriota > Halobacteria > Halobacteriales > Haloarculaceae > Halorhabdus > Halorhabdus sp. CUG00001. Next base: position 1,257,372 of record NZ_VOLB01000001.1, on the reverse strand, counting down.
GGACGGTAAATGGTGGCATTGCCGCGAATCGACAGTTTCCAGGTCGCTTATCGCTGATGGGAATTCGGTTGGGTTCGTCGATACGCTGGAGACTGAACAGTTGCATCGAATCTAACACTACCGAGGAGTGGCCCAAGCGAGACCGTCCGTGCTCTTTAGGCGGCCAGCACAGGGAGACCGATCGTCAACACGAGGCCGACGATAGCGACTGCCCATCCCATTGCGACCTGGCTCGTCGTGTACGCACTCTGGGGGGCAGTACTCCTGTACGGTGGCTCTTGTGCCGGGGGCGTGGGGTTGTTCGGGTCGTACGCCGGGCGGTCTCCGTCGTGGTCGTCGGCCATACGTTTGCCTTCGCGTAGCGAGCACTTCGACTTACCGGAACGAGCAACGTCGGGATGGTTTCTTCGTCGTGAGCAATCGGATGTCGTGTGAACCTATTCAGACCGAGCTGAGGGCGTTCGTGCGGATTACTTTTGACCGTGCCCCGTATAACACGAGCCAGATGACGCTCACCAAACGGATCATCCCGTGTATCGATGTCGACCTCGACGAGGACGGCAATGCAGCCGTCTATACGGGTGTGAACTTCGAAGACCTCCAGTATACGGGCGATCCCGTCGAGATGGCCAAGCGGTACAACGAGGCGGGTGCCGACGAGTTCGTCTTTCTGGACATCACCGCCAGTGCCGAGGGGCGGGCGACGATGCTCGAAACCGTCGAGCACGTCGCCGACGAAGTGTTCATCCCCTTGACCGTCGGCGGAGGGATTCGGACTCGTGGGGACATCAAAGAGACGCTGCGGGCCGGCGCGGACAAGGTATCGATCAACACCGGTGCGATCGAGAACCCGGGTCTCATCGAGGAAGGGGCGACCGCTTTTGGCAACCAGTGCATCGTCATCTCCGTCGATGCCAGGCGGCGCTACGACGAACAGGGCGAACACTACGAGCGAGTCGATGGGGAGTCCGTCTGGTTCGAGGCCACTGTCAAGGGCGGCCGCGAGGGGACGGGAATCGATGTTATCGAGTGGGCCAGGGAAGCCGAACAACGCGGTGCAGGTGAGCTATTCGTCAACTCGATCGACGCCGATGGGACCAAGGACGGCTACGACATCCCGCTGACGCAGGCGGTCTGTGACGCCGTCGACACGCCGGTGATCGCGTCTTCGGGCTGTGGTGGACCCGAAGACATGTACGAGGTATTCACTGAGGCCGGCGCAGATGCGGGACTCGCGGCTTCGATCTTTCACTTTGGCGAATACTCGATCGAGGAAACCAAACAGTACCTCGACGAGCACGAGGTACCGGTCCGGCTGTGAACGAGTGGCTCGACAGACAGGGTGGTGCTGGGGTGGAAGTCACGAGAGTTTTGTACGTGTAAGTCGGCCGTACGGACATGAAGTGGCGCTGTCCGCAGTGTGGCAAACCACACGAGCGGAACGATCCGCCGTGTGATAACTGCGGACATCACAATTTCGAGCGGGCCGTGGTCCCCGAGGCACCGAACAGCGACCGGGAATCGTTTGTCTGGGTCTGTGCGGAATGTGGCCGACAGCACCAGCGTAACAACCCACCGTGTGCCCGCTGTGGACACGGGATATTCGAGAAACAGCCCCTCGAAGCCGAGGAGATCGATCTGTCGACGCGTGGCTACCTCGATCTGATCGGCCGGGTGGAACTAGCAGCCATTGGCGTGCTGATCGGATTACTCGCCGTCGGCGCGCTTGCGATCACCGGAGTCGTAACGGTGCCCGGACTCACGCCCCAGGGGCCGCCGACCGTCGAGAACGTACCCGGCAACGCCACTGCGGCTGACGGACTGTCTCTGGGGGACGTCGAGACTGCGTATCTGGCGGGACTCAACGACCGCCGTGGGGCCGCTGGGAGTACCCCGCTCGAGCGGGCCGCGACGCTCGATGCGGTCGCCACGTACTACAACCAGCACCGGGTCAAGTCCGTCTACGGGGACGGCACGCTACCCGCACGTGACGAACTCGAGGCAAACTTCGCTGTCCAGTGTCGGGCAAGCATCTACTCCCTCGGACCGGTCCAACCGAACTGGACGTCCGTCGATTCGCCGGCAGCACTCGGTGAAACGCTGGCTACCGACCGACTGGTAGATGAAGCTGGCACCGTCCAGCGAACAGCGAGTCGGACGGGTATCGACATGCATCGCGCGCCGGATGGCACGCTCTTCGTTACCCAGGTTATCTGTTAACCAGTCATCGAAGTCACACGCAAAAACTAGCAATACATATAACTGGTCAATCGGCTGACCGAGTGCAAACGAATAGAAACATCCATACAATACTTCGGAAAACGTTGCCTGAATGCCGTCGTTATCTTACGAACCGGTCACGTACGAGGAACTGTCGCCCGATCGACGACCCACTCTCACCCAGGCGCTCGTCCCGATCGGCGTCATGCTGGGATTACTCACGCTGTGGATGGTTTTCCTCCCGATCGAAGAGCCCAGTCCGCACATGCCGCTGCTGTGGAGTGGCACGTTTACTGGCCTGATCGGGTGGTACTGGTTCGACCGCAGTTGGGAGGAACTCTACGAGGGGATCATCGACGGCCTCCAGATGGGTATGCAGGCAATCTTGATCCTGATGATCGTCTACATGCTCATCGCATCCTGGATCGCAGCGGGGACGATCCCGACACTGATCGTCTACGGGTTAGAAGTGCTCACTCCGTCGGTGTTTTTGCCTGTCGCGGCCGTGCTGGCCTTCGGAACTGCGTTTACGGTCGGCTCGTCTTGGACGACCGCTGGGACACTCGGGGTGGCCTTCATCGGGATCGGGACCGGGCTGGGTATCCCGGAACCGATGACGGCTGGGGCCGTTCTCAGTGGGGCCTACACTGGCGATAAGATTTCGCCGCTGTCGGATACGACGAACCTCGCGGCGGCCGTAACTAACACCGATCTCATGGACCACGTCAGCGCGATGCGTGTCGGGACCGGGGTCGCATTCGGCCTCTCGGTACTCGCTTATGCCGTGCTGGGCCTGCAAGCAGGGGGTGAGATCCCAGTCGGGCAACTCGAGACGATCATCACGGGACTCGAAGGCTCGTATACGATTTCTGCGCTGACGTTCGTCCCCTTCGTCGTCGCGTTTGCACTCGCATTGCGTGGCTATCCGGCGATCCCCGCGCTGTTGGCTGGTGTCTTCGTCGGTGCTGGGACGGCCGTGGTCGTGCAGGGACTCGCGCCGGTCGAGGCCTGGCAGACGATCCACTTCGGGACTGAGCCCGCGACCGGCGTCGAGTCGATCGACAAGCGGCTCGCAGTTGACGGCCTCTCGGGGGCGATGTGGGTCATTTCACTGGTGATGATTGCACTGTCGCTGGGTGGCATCTTCGAACGGACCGGCATCTTGGCAGTCCTCGCCCACGGGCTCGCACGAACGATCCGCGGGGTCGGGAGCCTCACGATCGGGACGGCCGTCTCTGCGTTCTCGATGAACGTGCTGGCGGCCGAACAGTACATGAGTATCGTCGTCCCGGGATTGACGCTGCGAAACCTCTACGACGAGTACAACTTGGACAGTTCGAACCTCTCCCGGGCGATCGAGGCGGCCGGCACGACGACCAGCGCACTGATCCCGTGGACGACCGGGGGTATCTATATGGCTGGCGTGCTCGGCGTCCCGACGCTCGAATACGCGCCGTACTATCTGCTCGGCTTTCTCTCACCGCTCGTGTTGATCGTGATGGGCCTGACTGGCTGGCAGATTCGATTCCAAGAACACGCCGGAGAATCTGCTGGGCCGTCAGTAGCCGACGTCCAGCCGAACGTCGACGACAATTGAATTACGCTGCAGTGTCGTAGGCCGTTTCGAGGGCGTCGGCTTTCTCGACGACGCGTTCGGCCCCCGTCTCGAGGGCGTCCAGGGCATCGGTGTCGTCGTCGGTCTTGATCGTGAGAATGGGATCGGTCTGTCCACCGGACTGCTCGGGATTCATGTCGTAGGTCGCGGCGGCAACGCCGTCGGTTTCGAGCAACGCGCCTTTCAGTACGTTCATGAAGGTGTGATCCTCGCCTGCGACCTCGATCGATAGGGAGGTGTCGCCCTTTTCGATGACCCGTAGTTCCATGCCCGAACCTACGGCCTCGCGCGCATCAACGTTACGCTACAGGACCGAATGCTGACCCGATGCGGGCGGTTCGACGGCCCGGGAGAGCCTTCCAGGGGATCGAGACGGCTTGGTAAGGGTTAAACGTCGGGACCGGAAACAGGACGGTATGAGCGAGAGCCAACAGAAACGGACGCAGAAGTGTGTCTCCTGCGGGATCAACATCTCGGGGACCAACGCCGCTGCGTTCGACTGTCCCGACTGCGGACGCCGCATCTACCGGTGTCCGACCTGTCGCAAGCAGAGTACGCTGTACGAATGTCCCGAATGCGGGTTCACGGGCCCGTAACGACACGCACATAACTACCTACCGCAAGTCATACCCATGGGAAAAGTAGCAGCCGCGATCAAGGTGATGCCGGAAAGTCCCGAAATCGATTTGGACGCCCTCGAGGACCGCCTCGAACAGTCCCTCCCCGAAGGCGCAAAGATCAACGGGTTCGACCGCGACGACGTCGCGTTCGGCCTCGTCGCGCTCATCCCGACGGTCGTCGTCCCTGACGACGCTGGCGGGACCGAGGCCGTCGAGGAGGCCTTCTCTGACGTCGAAGACGTCGAGAGTGTCTCCGTCGAGGACGTCGGCCGCCTGTAGGGCCGGAACGCACGTTTTATAAGTCCAACCGGATTATCGAACTCCAAGAATGCCCAGTTCGAACGGACCACTCGAAGGCACGCGTAACAAGCTCAAAAACGACCCGCGAGAGCGCGGCACCTCGCCGCCGGACCAGGCTGTCGAATCGTTCGACATCGGCCAGAAAGTCCACCTGGCGATCGACCCCAGCGTCGCTGACGGCCGATTCAACCCGCGATTCTCGGGCCATACCGGCGAAGTTACCGGTGAACAGGGGAAAGCCTACAAGGTGCAGATCAACGACGGCGGCAAGGACAAGACCATCATCGTCAAGCCCGCACACCTGCGCGCACAGACCGAGGACTGAGGGATGACGATCTTCAAGGAGAAGCTCAACGAGGAGTTTCTCACCTTCGCCGAGGCGAAAGAACTCCTCGTAGACATCGAGCACGAGCGTGCGGCCGACGAAGACCGGGAGATGCGCTACGAGCTGACCCGCGCGATCGAGCACGTCAACCGCTTTGCGACACTCGATCCCGAGGAGTCCCGAGAGTTCGCCGAGGAGTTGCTCGACCTAGAGAAAGTCGACGAGCCGACCGCCTACAAGATCGTCAACCTCCAGCCACGCGACCGGGACGAACTCCGTGCGATCTACGCCCAAGAGCGATACACGCTGGACGGCGACGAACTCGACGCGATTCTCGACGTGGTCGCAAAGTACGTCTGATTCCCTGCCGGCAACGGGATCCGGCCGTCGCGATGCCCGGCAGGCCCGCGTGATTTTAAGTGCCCCCTCACCGTAGCGATGGGACATGAGTACCGACGGAAGCGACTCGGATCCTGGCCGGGCCGTGATTCTCGATCATCTCCCACACGGTCGTTCGGAAGACGACCGCCCCCAATACCAGAAACAACCCCTCGCCTACGCGGTAACTACCGAGAACTTCCGGCTGGTCGAGTTGACCTTGCTCGCAGACGCGAGCCTCTCGATCGGCGACCGAATTTCCATCGAGACGGATATGATCGACGTCATGCGGGACGTCGAGTACGAGGATCTCTCGGGTGGTGCACAGTCAGAACTGGACTACGCCATCGAGGAGATCATCGAGGACAACGAGCAGCGCTTCGTCGATTTCTTCAACGACGCCCAGCCGATCACGACCCGCCTTCACGCGCTGAACCTCCTGCCGGGGATCGGCAAGAAACTCCGGAACACGATCCTCGATGAACGAAAGCGCAAGCCATTCGAGAGCTTCGCGGAACTGGCAGACCGCGTTGGCGGTCTGCACAACCCACAGGAGGTACTTGCTGACCGGATCATGGACGAGATTCGTGAAGAAGACCTCAAATATCGGACGTTCGCCCGTCGCGAGGAATGAACGACGGTACCGAGAGCGATCCGGCGGCAAGCGGACACCGAGATCCGGACGCGCTGCTCGCCCGCGCCGGGGCCGCTGGCAATCCCGACCGCGACCAGCACTTCCTCGTCGACGATCGGGTCCTCGACCGGATTCCGACCTACGCGAGGGAGGCCGCTGTCGATTGCTCGCACGTGCTGGAGATCGGCGCCGGGAATGGCGCACTTACCGATCGACTACTCGCCGTCGCCGATCGTGTGACGGCAATCGAGCGCGACCCCGATCTGGCGGCGTTTCTCCGCGAGGAGTTCGCCGACGCGATCGGCGAGGGTCGGCTGACGGTCATCGAAGGCGACGCCCTCGAGGTCGAACTGCCCGCATACACTGCGTCGATCTCGAATCTGCCCTACGGTGCCTCCAGTGAGATCCTCTTCAGGCTGCTCCCGGACGGCAACCCACTGATCGCGATGGTCCAACAGGAGTTCGGAGAGCGGATGGCCGCCGCGCCGGGAACCGACGAGTACGGCCGACTGTCGGTGACGGCGGGCCACTACGCCGACGTCGAACTCGTCGAGCCGGTCCCGCCAGAAGCATTCTCGCCGCCACCAGCCGTCGACAGCGCGATCGTTCGGGCACTCCCGGGCGAGCCCGACTACACCGTTCCCGACGACGCATTCTTCCTGGACTTCGTGAAGGCGGTGTTCACCCAGCGACGCAAGACCGTCCGGAACGGGATCCGGAATACGGCCCACATTTCCGGGTTGGACGATCCCGGCGCGGTCGTCGAGGCCGCCGACGAGGAACTGCTGAGCAAACGGGCCGGCAAGCTCCCGCCTGCCGAGTTCGCCCAGTTGGCAACCCTGGCGTACGATGTCGGCCTTAACGATGACTGACGACGAGGCGTCGACCGAACGGGACGACGATCGCCCGGCCCTGGCCGAACAGCGCAGCGTCGATTCGGTTTACGGGGCAAGCGAGGACTCCCACCTGCTCGCGGAGGCCGTCGTCGAGGCGGTCGAAGCGGGCGAGCGCGCTCTGGATGTGGGGACTGGCTCGGGCTATGTCGCCGCTGCACTCGCCGAGGCTGGCGTCGACGTGGCTGGCACGGACCTGAACCCGGCAGCCTGTCAGCAGGCACGCGAAGTGGGGATTCCGGTCGCGCGCGCGAACCTGCTCGATCCGATCCCCGCCGATGCGGTGGATGTGGTGGCGTTCAACCCGCCGTATCTGCCGGCCGACCCCGACACGGACTGGGGCGACTGGATGCAAACGGCGCTCTCGGGTGGTGAAGACGGGCGTGCCGTGGTCGATCCATTCCTTACAGATGTCGCACGGGTGCTTCGGGAGGGTGGACGGGCGTTCCTGCTCGTCAGCAGCCTCACCGGGATCGAGGAGGTTCGCGATTTTGCTAGAGAGCAGGGCCTTGGCTCGTCGATCGTCGCCGAGGACTCCTTCCCTTTCGAGCGGCTAGTCGTTTTGCGGTTGGCCCCCGATTGACGCTCGTCACACCTCACATAGCTCGAACTCGATTCGCTCCACGTCAACCCTCTTCGACAAGCGGTTCGTTCTCTCGATCGGGCCGTTCTCGGCCGTCCGGTCGACATGAGTCTCGCCACAGGGACACATGTCGAAGTCAGCGGGCTCGAAGTCGATCCCGTGGTGACTGTCGCTGTGGTCCTTCAGGACATCGACGACCGTCGCCTCGAGTGCCGTCATGTCGTCTGTATCCGGCAAGTAGCGCAGGTCGGTCAGACGGCCTGCTTCGGGAGGCCAACCTACAAACGTTCCCGCGGGTAAGTCTCCCATCGGTCGTCTAGGCCCGTTCTCACTTTGCGGGAGTGCGCCCGGGGACATGAATAGGCTGGCATGCAACGCCCGCTCACTATGGGTTTACGAGCCTTTCTGAACGACGAAGAGCGGACGACCCTCACTGAGCAAGTCGATCCACGGTTCGAACTCCCGGCGCTGGCTGTCCAGGAGGAATCCCAGCCGACCGTCTTCGATGACGTCGAGGGGTATCAGAACGTCCGCGCGGTGGCCAACACGCTTGCTTCCCGTGAGATGATCGGCCGGGCGCTCGACGTCGAGCCCTCGGCAATCGTCGACGCGATGGGCTCGGCGATGGACGATCCGCTCTCCATCGAGGAGACGGCCGCCCCCTCGTTCGAGCACGTCGCGAGCGAGCCGACCATCGACGAACACGTGCCGATTCCGGTGTTCTACGACGAGCACGAACGCCAGTACTTCGCCTCCTCGGTCGTGATCAGCGAGGATCCCGAGACTGGTGTCACCAACTGCTCGTTCCACCGAATGATGTTCGAGGAAGGGAATCGACTCGTCATGCGCCTGGTCGAGCGCCACCTCCACGACATCTACTCCCGAACCGAGGGCGGGCTCGACGTCGCGGTCGTGATGGGTGTCCATCCGGCGGTCGAGTTGGCGGCCGCCACGTCGTTTGCGCCCGAGAAGAGCGAACTCGCGCTGGCCAATCGCCTGCTCGATGGCGACCTGGCGACCGCTGCGGTCGACGGGATCGAAGTGCCGGCCGACGCCGAGATCGTCATGCGGGCGACGATCACCGACGAGCGGGCCGAGGAAGGGCCGTTCGTGGATCTCTCCCGGACGTGGGATCGCACGCGCTCTCAACCTGTCGTGACGGTCGCGGACCTCTACATGCGGCCCGACCCCTACGCGCGGATCATCGTCCCCGGCCGAACTGAGCATGCTCACCTCATGGGTATCCCACAGGAGCCCCGGATCTACCGGATCGTCGAGAACACCGTCCCGACGGTCCAGAACGTCGTGTTGACGCCCGGTGGGTGTTCGTGGCTGCACGGGGTCGTCCAGCTCGAAAAGCGCAGCGAGGGGGATCCAAAGAACGCGGGGATGGCCGCGCTTGCGGCCCACCCCTCGATGAAGAAGGTCACGGTCGTCGACAGCGATATCGATCCGGCCGATCCGGCAGCCGTCGAGTGGGCGACTGCGACCCGGATGCAGCCCGACGAGGACATCACCGTGATCGAGAACGCCAAGGGATCGTCGCTCGATCCGTCACAGGACTACGATCGCGGAACGCTTGCGAAGTGGATCGTCGACGCGACGGTGCCAGGCAATCGTGACCGGGCGGACTTCGCCGAGGTGACGGTCCCTGGCGCTGAGGAGATCGATCTCGCCGACTATCAGTGACCTACCGGACAACACAATCATGCATCTGACACAGCACGAGGAAGACTTACTCGAATCGGACAACGACGCCGTCCGGAAGGCGATGGAACTGCTCGTCAAACTCGGGGATATCTACGGCGCCGAGGGGATGATCGAGATCGAGTCCGCCCAGGCCTCGGGCATCTCCTACAAGTCGATCGGCGACCCCGGTGTCGAGTTTCTGGAGGGATTCGCCGAGGAGGGTGCCGAAACGTCGGTCCCGACGTTCGCCAACCCCGCCGGGATGGACTTCGAGCGCTGGGAGGAACTGGGCATCGACGAGGCTTTCGCCGACAAACAGCAGCGTATTCGTGACGCCCTCAAGGAGATGGGGATCGTCCTCTCGTTTACGTGTACGCCGTATCTCGCGGGCAACCTCCCGCGGCGCGGCCAGCACGTCGCGTGGGCCGAATCCTCGGCCGTCTCCTTCGTCAACAGCGTCGTGGGCGCCAAAACCAACCGCGAGGGCGGTCCCTCGGCGCTGGCCGCGGCGATCACCGGGCGGACACCGAAGTACGGTCTGCACCTGGAAGACAATCGCCAGCCGACTTATCGCATCGATGTCGAGGCCGACATCGAGAGCCAGGCCGACTTCGCAGCGCTTGGCTCCTGGACGGGCCGACTCGTCGAGGACGGCAAGCCGTACTTCACTGGGGTCGATTCGGGCGGGACGGACGATCTGAAGGCCCTGGGTGCGGCGATGGCCGCCACCGGCGCGGTCGCGCTGCACTTCCTCGAGGGCGTGACGACCGAAATGGAGCCCCCGGAGAACGTCGAGACAGTGACCTTCGGCGAGGGCGAACTCACCGAGGAGTACGCGGAACTCACGACCGCGGACGATCCGGAGCTTGTGGTCATCGGGTGTCCACACTGCTCGCCCGAGGAGATTCAGGACGTCGCGGCGACCGTCGAGGGCAAGAGCCTCACGAGCGATCTGTGGGTCTGTACGAGCGCCTCGGTCAAGACCTGGGCCGACCGGAATGGGCTGACCGAGACGATCGAAGCGGCCGGTGGGAAAGTGCTTGCCGACACCTGCAACGTCGTCTCGCCGATCGAGGAACTGGGCTATGAATCCAGCGCAACCGACTCCGCGAAGGCCGCGACGTATCTGCCCGGCTTTTGCAACCAGGACGTAGCGTTCAACGACAAGGAGACGCTGCTCGCGGAGGTGACCGAGTGATGACAGCAGAATCGACCAACGAGACGGCAGACGGTGCGATCGACGCCGAACCGATCACTGAAGGAATCGGCCGTGGTGAAGTCCTCCGTTCGCCCGTCCCGATCAGTTTCTACGGCGCGGTCGAACCCGACACCGGTGAGTTCATCGAGGATGGCCACCCGCTTGAGGGTGAGAACATTGCGGGGAAAGTGCTGGTCTTCCCGCGCGGAAAGGGTTCGACGGTCGGCTCCTACGTCCTCTACGGGCTGGCGAACAACGGCTGTGCGCCCGCTGCGATCGTCAACGAGGAGACCGAGACCATCGTCGCCACGGGCGCGATCCTCGGGGAGATTCCCTGTCTGGACTCGCCTGAGGTGGCCCTCGAAACGCTCGAAGACGACGAGACAGTCGAGGTCGACGCCGATGCGGGCGAGATACGTCGACAATGACCGAGACGCGCTTCGTCGTCGGCGTGACGGGTGCTTCGGGCATCCCGATCGCCGTCCGGACCGTCGAGGCTCTGGCTGAACACGGCGCGGTTCACACCGTCGTGACCGAGGCTGCCGAGTCGGTGATGGCTCAGGAGTCGGGGTCCCGCGAGGCGACGATGGGGCGGCTGCGAGCGGCCTCGGAGCAACTCTACGGGGAGAGCGAAGTGGGGGCGCCGATCGCTTCGGGCTCGTTCGATACCGACGGGATGGTGGTCGTCCCGGCCTCGATGAACACTGTCGCGGCCGTCGCGACCGGTCGTTCGGACTCGCTGGTGACACGGGCGGCCGACGTGACGCTGAAGGAACGCCGTCGACTCGTCGTCGTGCCTCGGGAGACGCCGCTGAGCCAGCGCCATCTGGAGAACCTGACGAAACTCGCGGAGCTTGGCGTCGACGTCGTGCCCCCCGTGTTGGGATTTTACTTCGATCCACAGGAGCCAGCCGACTTCCTCGATCACGTCGTCGGGAAGGTCCTCGAACGCTTCGACCTCGACCACGACTGCTACGACGCCTGGCCCCCCGAGTGAGGGGCCAAACGGCCAGCGACGGGTCTGTGGTGCGACTTACGTCGCCTCTAACTGGCAAGGCCCAAGCGTCTTCGTCGTCGAGTGCTGTTCGATGGACGTGCTGACCCGGCTCGTCGTGATGATCGGGCTGCTTGCAGTCGGTGTGGGATTGCGAACAGGTGACATTTTGACCGCGAGACGCGTCGGGTGGCTCAACAGTGTCGCTTTCTACGTCGTCCTCCCAGCGCTGGTGTTCGATTCGACCCACGACGAACCCCTGGGCGAAATCATCTCGGTGCGACTGCTAGTCGGCGTGGTCGCCCTCGTGGCGGTGACGGCGGTGATTGCGATGGTGGTCCATCGACGACTCGATTCGCCATCCGCACGAGCGGCGGCCACAGTCCAGTCCTATCACACCAATTTGGGCTACATTGGCCTCCCGGTCGTGGCGAGTGCGCTTGGCGAGCGGGCGGCGGCTATCGGCAGTGTCGTCCTCGGGATCGGTGCCCTGGTCCAGATTCCGCTGACGGTCATGCTCCTCGTCCGGATCACTGGCGCTGGGACGAACGTCCGGGATGAACTCGGGCGACTGGTAACGAACCCAGTCTTGATCGCGTTGCTCGTCGGACTCGCAGTCTCGCAAGCACCCTTCGCCGTCACTGGCCGGCCTGCCGCGGGTATCGCGTTGGTTGCCGAGGCGGCCCTGCCCATCGCGCTCCTCTGTGTCGGGGGCTCGATCGAACTCGAATCGATCGACTTCGATCGCTCGATCGTCGGGCGCGTCTTGGCGCTGAAACTGCTCGCCATGCCTGCCGTCGCTTGGTTGGTCTTGCTCGCCGTCGGGGCCACACCTGCCACACTCCGGACGGTAGTCGTCATGTTCGGTGCGCCGACGGCCGTCTCGACGTTCATTTACGTCACTGAGATGGGTGGTGATCGTCGTCTGGCTTCGGTGAACGTCTTTCTCACGACAGTGGCCTCGGCGATCACACTTTCGGCGTTGATCGCATTCGCACCCTGAGCTATCGGTCGATTCGACCGTCGGCCCCGCGGCCGAACGTGTTCTGTCGCCGCCCTCGTCGTTCCCAGTCGCTGGGAGCGGACGCTTTCCATTTATATGTGCTCGACCTGTTTTCTACCTGTATGTCAGACGACGTTGTCGACCTGCTGCGAAAAGCGTACGTAGACGAGATCGAGACCGCGATGAACTACCTGGCCAACGGGACCTATCTCGAGACGGTCCGTGGTGAGATCGTCGCCGAATCGCTCAAAGAGGACGTCGAAGAGGAACTCCATCACGCCGAAGAACTCGGCTACCGGCTCCGATACTACGGCGAAGTGCCGCCGGCATCGGCCGATTTCGAGGCCAACCAGGACTCCCTTCAGCCCCCGGCCGAAGGGAGCGACGTCCTGACGGTCATCGACGGCGTTATCGAAGCCGAGGAAGATGCCATCGAGACCTACGAAGCACTGATCGAGGCCGCCGAAGCAGCCAACGACCCCGTTACAGAGGACCTGGCAACGGAACTGCTCGCGGACGAACAGGCCCACCGGGCGGAATTCCTTAGCTACCGGCAGGACTTCGCCTGAATCGACCCGGGGCCGATCGGACAGGCTGTAAAGGGAAGATTTTACTCCGGAGAGTGGCAATCCGGTACCGGTGAATACCGTGTCTATTGATCAAGCGCCTGACGGCGATCTTGCCGACCGAATCGAGTCGTATCGCCAGACGGCACCGGCCGTCCGCAAGGACATCATCGAGATGGTCTATGCGGCCCAGTCGGGCCATCCTGGCGGGTCGCTGTCGGCCGTCGAGTTTCTACTCTGGTTGTACAACGAAGAACTGAACGTCGACCCCGAGCAGCCGGACGACCCGGACCGAGATCGGCTCGTCTACAGCAAAGGCCACGCCTGCCCCGTGCTGTACGCGCTGCTGGATCGCTACGACTTCATCGATTGTGACCCTAACGAGGAGTTTCGCCGCCTTGGTGGCGAACTGCCGGGACACTCCTCACCGAAAGTGCCGGGCGTCGAATTCCCCTCTGGATCGCTCGGCCAGGGCCTCTCGTACGCGAACGGGCAGGCCTTGGGTGCAGAGTACGACGACGACGATTTCGATGTCTACGTCGTACTCGGCGACGGTGAAGTTCAGGAAGGCAACATCTGGGAAGCTGCGATGTCCGCCGGCGAGAAGGAACTGGACGTCGTCGCGATCGTCGACCGCAACAAGAAGCAAAACGACCTCCCCGTCGCCGAGACGATGGAGATCGACCCGCTGGCCGAGAAGTTCGAGTCCTTCCGGTGGGACACCTGGGAAGTCGACGGTCACGACTTCGAGGAGATCGCCGCGGCCTTCGAAGAGATCAACGAGACTGATGGTCCGCGAGTGTTGATCGCCAACACGGTCAAAGGCCATCCGATCGACTTCATGGAGGCCCAGCCCAACGGCTATCACGCCGGTGCGATCACCGACGATGAACTCGAGGAGGCGATGGACGAGCTTGGGTTCGACGCTGCCGATGTGGAGGTGGACCAATGAGTGAGAAGATTTCGACCCGGAACGGCTTCGGGAACGGCTTGTTGCGTGAGGCTGAGGAACGCGAGGACTTCATCGTCATGGACGCCGACCTGGCAAAGTCCACGCGTGGGGGCTGGTTCCGCGACGAGTACCCCGAACGCTGGATCAACGTCGGCATCTCAGAACAGGACCTCTTTGCCACTGCTGCGGGGATCGCCGAGACGGGGCATCCGGTCTTTGCCAACACGTTCGCGATTTTCTCACAGCGTGGCTTCGAGCAAGTCCGCCAGCAGATCGCCCGTCCGAAACAGAACGTGACGGTCGTTGGTAGCCACGCCGGCGTCATCACCGGCGAAGACGGCCCGAGCGCCCAGACGGTCGAAGACATTTCGGCGTATCGTGCGCTCCCGAATCTGCGTGTCATCTCGCCCGCGGACGCCGTCGAGGCGAACGCGCTCGTCACCGCACTCGCCGACGACGACGACCCTGCCTATCTCCGACTGGTTCGTGAGTCGATCCCCGTCATCCACGACGAAGACGACTACGAACCGCAAATCGGCAAAGGCGAGGTACTGCGAGACGGTGGAGATATCACGCTCATCGCCCACGGCGCGATGGTCCACGTCGTCCAGGAGGCCGCCGATATCCTGGCCGAGGCTGGCATCGACGCTCGTGTGATCAACATGTCGACGATCAAGCCCCTGGACGAACAGCTGGTCGTCGAATCCGCCAAACAGACCGGCGCAGTCCTGACCGCCGAGGACCACAGCGTCATCGGTGGGCTGGGCAGTGCTGTTGCGGAAGTACTGGCCGAGCAACAGCCGACGAAGATGACCCGTGTCGGCATCGACGACGAGTTCGGGACCTCGGGCAACGGGCTCGATCTCTACGAACACTTCGGCTTCACTGGCGACGCGATCGCCGAAGAAGCCAAAGAGCTGCTGGCCTGAACGTCGAAAGGCCTTTTTGTGGCAGTCGCCTAATAAAGGATACCTATGCGTACGTACATCGATTCGGCGTTCGTTGACGAGGTACGAGAAGCCGACGAGCTGGGACTGGTCGACGGGGTAACGACGAACCCGTCGCTGGTGTCTTCGACCGATCGCCAGTACCGTGACATCATCGACGAGCTCGACGAGTTCGTCGACGGGCCGATCAGCGTCGAAGTGATCGCCACGGACTATGAAGGCATGCTCGAAGAAGCCCGAGAATACGATACCTGGGGCGACAATATCGCCGTCAAGTTGCCGATGACCCGCGACGGCATGAAGGCCTTGCAGACGCTGACGGCGGAAGGCGTCCAGACCAACATCACGCTGGTGTTCTCGGTCAACCAGGCGTTGATCGCTGCGAAGAACGGCGCGACGATGGTCTCGCCGTTCATCGGCCGGCTAGACGACAACGGCCACGACGGCGTCGGCCTCATCGAGGACATTCGGACTGTCTACGACAACTACGGCTTCGAGACCGACATCCTCGCAGCCTCGATCCGGAACCCCCGCCACGTCCAAGCGGTCGCCAAGGCGGGCTCGGATATCGTGACGCTGCCGCCGGATGTCGCCGACGCGATGTTCGATCACCCCCGCACCGACAGCGGCCTCGAGGCCTTCCTCGACGACTGGGGCGACCGCGAGAGTCCCGCCCTGAAGTAGACCCGTCTGACTCTCTGTTGCCGTCTCGGCTTGCTGTGCCGTTTTCTCGACCGTCCGATGATCCGCTGATCTGACTCCCGTATATCGATCGTGTCGGGTTTCCGATCCCGGCATATAGGCGAGGGTCTCGCACGGTCTTTTTACTGGGTGCCACTAACGCACTGTCGCCTGTGGTGGCAGACGAATCGGCACCGAGAAACGTTTTGGACGCTGACGATTCGAGTCTGGCGGCGCTGGTCGCCGATATGCTCGAACGCGAGAGTGACGTCGCCGTCGAGACGATCGCCGACGCTTACGGCCGGGCTGTGGAAGTACTCAACGGAGCGGACGGCGGCGCGCGCTTTGGCTTCGTCGAAATCGGCGTGATTGGGAGGGAATCTGTGCCCAGTGGCTGCTCACTCTGCCATGCCCCAGACGTCGTCGTCCCAGGAGCGGGCTCGGTCGTCGTAGACTGGCTCGCCACGGTCGAGGTCGTCGATACGGGCGTGATCGGCCGCTTCGAGTTCGAACTCGAAGAGAGCGATGTTTTCCTCGATGTGTTCCCGAGATGTCGAACGCGGCAAGACGACGACGTCTTTCTCGACTGCCCACCGAAGCACGATCTGGGCGGGCGTCCGCTCGTATTTCTCGGCGAGTTCTTGAATCGTCGGGTCGTCGAGCACGTCGGTCCGGGCGAGGGGGGCCGCAGCCTCGATGACGATATCGTTGTCTCGGCAGTACTCGACAAGGTCGGGCCGCTGGAAGTAGGGGTGAAACTCGATCTGGTTGACGGCGATCGGCACCGAGCTGACGTGCTGGGCCGCGCTGAGTTGATACCGATCGAAGTTCGAAACGCCGACATTGCGGACGAGCCCCTGTGATTTCAACGTCGCCATCGCGTCCATCGTCTCTCGGACGGAGATCGCCGGGTTCGGCCAGTGAATCAGGTACAGGTCCAGATAGCCCGTCCCCAGCTCGGCCAGTGTCGACTTCGCTGCCTCGATCACCGACTCGTAGTTGAGATGTTTGGGGAGGACTTTCGAGGTGAGGAAGATATCACCACGGTCGTGGTCGGTGAGGACCTCGCCCAGAGATGCCTCGTTCATGTATCCCTCGGCGGTATCGACGTGGGTATACCCAGTCTCGAGGGCGGTTTCGACCGGCGTTTTGACCGCATCGCTCTCTAACTCGTAGGTTCCTTTGCCGACGACTGGTAGCTCGTCGCCGCTCGGGAGCGTGGTGGTCGGGATCGACATAATCGGGCTGGATTTTCGAGCGGGCCGGCCTTAACGTGCCCGCTCGACTGCGACGGCCTCCGGCACGCCGGTTCACTGCTCGGCCACGGCCGCTCCGATCGCTCGGAGGACCGAACCAGGGTTCTCGGCGGTCGCGATCGCCGACGCCGCGCCGACCGCATCAACACCCAGGTCGAAAGCGCGGCTAACGTCCGTGGCGGATGTGATCCCACCGCCGATCCGGACGGCCGTCTCGGGGGCGTTTGCGTCCCGCATGTCGAGAAACGCCTTGACCCGTTCCGGGTGAGTCTGCGTGATCGAGGCTTGCCCCCCGATGTCATCGGGACGCTCGAAGAGGAATTGGTCGGGGTCGAACGGGGCAACGGCGCGGCCGGCTTCGACGCTGTCGACACAGACGATCGCATCGAGCCCCGCGTCTCGACAGCGCTCGACTTTCCGCTGGATGTCCGCGATCGTATCGCGGTTCTCGGCGTGGTTGATCACGGCGCCGACTGCGCCCCCATCCGAAAGCGTCTCCGGGAGGATTTTCCCCATGCCGCGTCCTGGATCGACGGGATCGACCGCTGGGGCGATGACCGGTAGCTCCGTCTCCCGTGCCAGCAGGCGTACGTCGGGGAGCTGGGGCGTGAGGACGAACGTCCCGTCGGTCTCGGTGGCGATCCGTTCGATCATCCCCGCGAGTTCGAGACCATCGGACCCACCCGTGCCCGGATAGAGCTTGTAGTTGACCTGGAAATGTGGATAGGGCAACCTCATACGCCCGGGCTTCCCGGGTGAGGGACAAAACGGTTTCTACGGGACAGTCGGCCAAACCGCTGGTCGACGGGTCGAACCGAAATGTCTTATTGCCCCTCCGGACAAGGGTCAGATACATGATCACGGGTACGTCGACTGCGCAGGCGATCGCGACGGGTGTCTCGGACGAGCTGGGCGAACCGCTGGTCGACCTCGAGGACGACGGGACGGCTGTGACGGGCGACGGCGTGACCGTCGAGGACGACGACCGGATCGTCGTGGTCGGCTCGACGACCACTGCGCGTGCCCATCTCGAACTGATGGAACTCCAGGAGCGAGCCAACGCTTTCGAGCCAGCCGAGGTTGTGACGGTGATCCCCTATCTCGGGTACGCCCGCCAGGACAAGCTGTTCGAGCCGGGGCAAGCCATCTCGGCACGGGCGGTCGCACGCGCCATCAACGCCAGCACCGACCGAGTCTACTCGGTCAACCCGCACAACATCTCCGTACTGGAGTACTTCGACGTACCCTCGGCACCCATCGACGCCGCCCCGCAGCTGGCCGAACCCCTGCCGGCGGACCTCGCCGATCCTGTCTTTCTCGGTCCCGACGAGGACGCTGAATGGCTCGCAAACTCCGTCCGGGACACCTACGGCGACGGCCACGTCGAGAACTTCGAGAAGATTCGTCACTCTGCGACGGAAGTCGAGATGACGGCCGAAGGCAAGGACTTCTCGGGCAGCGATGTCGTCCTCGTCGACGACATGATCGCGACCGGCGGGACGATGAGCGAGGCAGTCAACATCCTCGACAACCAGGATACCGGTCGCGTCTACGTCACCTGTATCCACCCCCTGCTCGTCGAAAACGCGCTCAGTAGACTCCACCGGGCTGGTGTCCAGTCGCTGTACGCGACCGACACGATCGACCGCTCGATCAGTCAGGTCAGCGCTGCCAAACCCATCGCTGACGCACTGGCAGAATAATCAGTTTCTGACGCTCCTGTATACGACGCCCCCGGAAGACTGCTCACTCGGCGTCGATGCCGATCGCCGCGCGCAGTTCCGCCAGCGCTGCCGGGACGTCTTCGCGGCCGAACAGTGACGAGCCGATGACGAAAGTATCGGCCCCCGCGGTGGCACATTCTGGCCCCGTCTCGCTGTCGACGCCACCGTCGACTTCGATCTCGACGTCGCTGAGTGCGGCCAGTCGCTCGACTTTCTCGACGGTTTCGTGCATGAACGACTGCCCCCCGAATCCGGGTTGGACGGTCATCACCAGCGCCAGGTCGATGTCGTCAAGGAGGGGCTCGATCGTCTCGACCGGCGTGTCTGGATTGATCGCGACGCCGGCGTCCAGATCGGCGTCGTGGATCTGGTCGACGACGGCCGCCGTGTCCTCACAGGCTTCGGCGTGGACAGTCAGCCTGTCGGCACCGGCCGTCGCGAACGCGTCGACGTAGCGATCGGGCTGTTCGATCATGAGGTGGGTGTCGAAATAGACGTCCGTCCGAGACCGGAGCGATTCGATGACCGGCGGCCCAAAGGAGATGTTCGGCACGAAGTGGCCGTCCATGACGTCTAAGTGCAACAGTTCGACTGAATCGACTGCTTCGACCGCGCCGGATAGATCGGCGAAGTCGGCCGCGAGGATCGACGGTGCGATACGCATGGTACCTCGGGATTGCAAACGAGGCAGTAAAACGGTATCTATCGTGGTAGGGTGACTCTCGGGTCGTATCGAATCCCGAGGCTTAAGTCCGTCTGTTGGCATACGCCGGACATGGAATTTTGCGACGACTGCGGCTCGATGATGAAAACCGAGGGTGATCGGTGGGTCTGTGGCAGTTGCGGTGCCGAGAAGACCCGCAAACAAGACACGGAAGATGGCATGGTCACGACCCAAGGCCAGCAGGAAGGCGAAATTGTCGACCTCAGCGAGAGCGAAGAGGACGCCCGCCCCTCGACAGACGCCCACTGCCCGGAATGTGGCAACGATCGGGCGTTCTGGGAGATGAAACAGATCCGGGCCGCAGACGAGTCCGAAACCCGGTTTTTCACCTGCACCGAGTGCGACCACAAGTGGCGCGAAGACGACCATTGACCCGTGTCTGAGGAAACATCAGACGTCGACGCGCAGTATCCGACGGTTCCACTAGAGCGCCTCGAGAACAGTGGCTGGGCGCTTCGCGACGAGCGCCTCGAGGTCCGGGCCCGCGTCATGGGCGTCACCGTCCACGCACACGAACGGCGATTCGAGGACGATGGGCTCCGTGAGCGCGTTCGGGCTGGTGGTGGGCCGGATCACCTCTGGCGGCTGTTCTACGCGACGCGACTGACCTTCAGCCCGTCGCTGCCCCCCGCGTTCGGCCCCGCGATGGCCCTGCCAAAGGTCCGCAGTGCTGCCTGCGAGGAGTTCGCCGACCAACTCCGCGACGAAGGACTGACCGACGTCGAACAAGGCGACGACGAGCGTATCGAGACCGACTCCGGCGCGCAGGCGAAAGTGACACGCTACGACGCAACGCTCCCGGTCGAAACGGATAACGACCAGTGTGAGGTGCCCATGGAAGGCTGGATCGGTATCTGGAACGACGACGCGATGCTTCTCGCCGGTGGGTTGTATCCGACGGAATCGCTAGCTGAGGCGCTATCGATTCCGGACGTGGATTACGATCCGGAAGGGAGTCACGAAAAGTTGCGAGCGTTGATCCGCCAGGTGAACGCGTGACGTCGCAGGAACGAACAGCCACGAGAGTTAATACGTCGGCCGTTCGTTCACCGAATGGACACGATGCACGGGATCAGCTCTGATGAGAAGCGTGGCGTAATCTCGGTTCTGGGCATTCTGCTGATGCTGTTTGGCGCAATTGCCGGGTCGTTCGTCATCGGCATGGGTGACACCCAGCAGCGAGGGACAGCACCACCACAGGTACAGTTCGAGTTCGAATCGGACGAGACGGGAGCGGTGACGATCACTCACACGGGTGGTGATATGGTTCCCCGATCGGAAGTCGAAATACAGAGTCCCGGCAGTGCCGGTGAGTGGACGACCTCGGGATCCGACGGCGAGATCGCCGCCGGTGACGAGATCACTGTCACGGGGCTCGAACGTGGGGATACAGTCCGTATCGTCTGGGAATCGCCCGAAAGCGACGCGTCTGCCGTGCTCGCGACTTACGACGTTCCCTGATTCAGGTCTTCTGGGGCCGCTCGCTCGTAGGTCACGAACGCTAGTTCCTCGGTCCGCCGCCGGTCGCGGACCGTCCAGGCTTCCTGTTCCCATTCGGGGAAATACGCGTCACCCGCCGGCGTCTCCGGGACCTCGGTGATGAGCATCCGGTCAGCCACCGGGAGGAACTGCTCGTACACTGTTGTTCCGCCGGCGACGTAGGCGACATTCGACCCGGTTTCAGCCGCGACGTCGATCGCCGTGTCGATGTCTGCGGCGATCCGGACACTCGTATCTTCATCCGGGCCTGTGTCGTCCGGCACAAATCCGGACCGTGAGAGGACGATATTCGTCCGTCCGGGAAGTGGCCCGTCTAGTCGCTCGGCGATGGACTCGTAGGTCCGCCGGCCCATGATCACGGGTTTGCCCATCGTCGTCTCCTTGAAGTGGGCCAAGTCCTCCGGGTAGTACCACGGGATCTCCCCGTCACTGCCGATGACCCCGTTCTCGGCGACGGCGGCCAGGATGACGAGTTGAGTATCGCGTCCGCGCTCGTCTGATGTTTCGTCCACCATCGGTCACTCCGCGACGGCAAATTCGAGTCCCGGTGCCGACTCGTAGCCCCGAAGCTGGATGTCCTCGAATTCGAGGTCCGGGAGTGGTTTCCCGGCGACGTCGATGGTCGGCCGCTCGCGGGGCTCGCGAGTCAGTTGCTCCAGCAGGTTTGGCACGTGATCGGCGTGCTCCGCACCGGGTTCGGGTGGCGCTTCCGCCTCGATCCAGTCTTTGACGGCACCGTACTCGCTCCGGTCTTCGACCGCCTGGACGCGCTCGCGCAGTTCTGTGCGGTTGTCCCGGTACCACTGGCCGCGCTCGCCCCCGCCACAGTAGATGTGGGCGTCGACGACCGTGTGAGAGAACTGGCCGACCTCGAAGCCAGTCCGATCGGCGACGACGTGAGCCAGCAGCGCGTAGGCGGCGATGTTGAACGGGATCCCCAGCGCCACGTCGCCCGAGCGCTGGGTGAGATGGACGTTCAACTGGTCGCCCTGGACGTTGAAGACGAAGGTGTAGTGACACGGCGGAAGCGTGCTCACCGCCGCGTTCGCGGGATGCCAGGCGTTGACGACGAGTCGGCGGGACTGGGGGTTCTCCTGAAGTTGGTCCATGACGTACTGTAACTGGTCGAAGGTTCCCTCGTCGGTGACCCAGCGGTGGCTGTCGTCGGGCCAAGACTCGCCGGGGAGTCGGTCATCGCCCTCGGGAATGGGGTACCGTCGCCAGAAGCGCCCGTAGGCTGTATCGAGGTGGCCGTCCTCGTCGGCCCAGTCGTTCCAGATTCCCGTCTCCTCGCGGAGATTGCGAATGTGTTCTTCGCCCGAAAGGTACCACAGCACCTCGTGGAGCATCGAGTTCCAGCGAAAGCCGTCCATCTGCTTGGTCGTGAGCAGGGGATAGCCCTCCTGGAGGTCGACTTCGTAGCTGTATCCAAAGGCCGAGAGCGTGTCCACACCGGTCCGGTTGGGCTTGTACGTCCCCTCCGTCAAAACGTGTTCGACGAGATCGAGATACTGCTGCATTCTTGAACGAAGTCACGCGCCGCGAGCGTTAATAGCTGGCTACTCCGATTCGCAGACTGTCCCGCTATCCTCACGCTCGCGTACAGACGAACACGGTCCGGTCGTCTTCCGGGCCATAGCCACCGACGGTTTCGACGGTGAGGCCCGCTTCGCGGAGGGCCTCGGCGATCGTGGCGTCCTCGAACGGCGTCATGGGGCGGGAATCGACGAAAAACTCGCCGTCGGGCGTCACTGTCATCGATCGCCAGTCGAGTCGCCCATCACAGGCGACGTGCTGTGAGAGGCGTGCATAATCACCGTGTTCTGTCGTCCCCACATCGAGGGCCGGGTGGTTCCCGTCGGGTGGGAGCGGCGAATTGTCGAAAACGAGGATTCCATCGGACGCGAGGCGTGTCTCGATGGCGTCGATAGCGGGCTGGAGATCGTCGGGAACGAGGTGATTGACGACGCCCCGGATCATGACGATCGCGTCGAAGGCGCCATCCACGGTGAGATCGGGGAGTGTTTCCTGTCGGAAGTCGACCTCGCATTTCTCCCGGGCGAGCTTGAGCATCCCGTCGTACTTGTCGATCGCCGTCACATCGAATCCCGCGGCGGCGAACCGCCTGGTGTGCTCGCCGGTCCCACAGCCGATCTCCAGCAGTCGCTCCCCGTCGACATCGAAGCGATCGATCACGTCAGTGACGAAGGAGACGTCCCTGTCGTAGTCCCACTCGGACTGGATGGCGTCGTACAGTTCCGGGTGATCGGTGTACAATCGCTCGGGCATGCCGCGTTCCACGGACGGCCCCGAGGAATTGATTTCGGCTCGGGCTGGGGCAGGCTCAAACCAGTCGCGCGAACGTCAGATACCCCGTATGCCCGACGCCGGCCGTCGACGGTCGCGACCCACGCGAATCGAAGTCCATCTCTCGCTGGATCGTCTCCAAGGTCTCGATTTCTGACAGCCCGACCTCGCGAGCTGTCTCGACGACTGCCTTAGAGCTCTCGACGAACGGCGAATAGACCGCCACGAAACCGCCGTCGGCCAACAGGTCTGGGGCATGCTCGACAAGTTCCGGGGCGTCTCCCGTATCGAGCGTCAACACGTCGAATGGGGCATCGTCCCGGAGTTCGTCCAGCTGTTCGGTCCCATCGCCCGTCCGCACGTCGACGGCCTCACTAACCCCAGCCAGCGCCATGTTCTCGCGGGCCACCTCGGCAAACTCGCCGTCCTGTTCGTAGGTAACGACCGACGCGCCCATGCGGCCCATGTATCCGGCGAGCACGCCCGTGCCCGTGCCGACGTCGAGGACACGATCGCCGCCAGCGACGCCGGTGTGGCCGACAATCAGGCCCACATCCCGGGGCATCATCGGCGCGCCGGTCCGCTCGAAGTGCTCGAACAGATCCGGGCCGCGCAGTGCCCGCACGTCGAAGGCGGTGCCGAGATGGGTCTCCAAGGTGTCTCCTGGCTGGGCGTCCGCCGGGATTTCCAGCACCCCCAGATCGGTCTCTAAGGTCTCGCCACGTTCGCGGAGGTACTCTCGTCCCTCCCCGACGAGCAGGACGCTCACTCGAGGTTGGCGACCGCTGCCGCGAGGTCGCCGTCAGCTTCTTCGAGGGCTTGGCGGGCCGTCGCTTCGTCGACGCCGGCTCGCTGGACGACGATATCGACGTCAGCCTGCGGGATCCCTGCCTCAGCGTCGTCGGCTGCCGTGTCGGCGTCCTCGCTCGCGCCACCGTCACGGCGCTCGGGTTCGCCGACGATCTGGTAGGTCTTCTGGCCTTGTGCCTCCATCAGTTGGACCTCGGCGTCGTCGAAGACAAGATCGCCGTCGGGCGTTTTGATGATGACCTCCTCGGCATCGATGTCCTCCATGTCGATTCCCATCTGTTCCATCATCTGCTTCATCTTCTGCGGATTTAGACCGCCGCCGCCTCCTCCAAACATACACTGGCGTCCGCTATGCGTAATAAAAAGCCTGGCGACGTCAGGTTCGCTTCTCTCTCGGTGTCAGTCGTCGGCCCCGTCCCGGACGGCGACAGCCATCCCGGTCTCGAAGTCCGCCATCGCCGTTGCCGGCAGTTCCGCTCGCCCGACCGCGAGCAACTGATCGTCCGCCCGGACGACGAGTACCTCGTCGTCCTCGCGGATCGACGGGTCCGCGTCAGTGACGAACTTCGCGAAGGCATTGCGACCATCACGTACGTACGGATCGCTCTCCTCGCCGACGACGACGCGATTGCGTGGCTCGGCAAGCGCGGCCGTGAGTCGCTGCCCCCCAGCGTAGCCAAGCGTGAACCGGCCATCGAGACCCAGGGTGACGAGCCGTCCGTCGGGGCCATGAATTTGGCGTGGCCGGCCCGACTTCGACCGGGAGACAGACAGCGCTTCCCGATCGGCAAACAGTGCTTCACCGGCACCGCTGCCGAACTGATACTCGGCGATCCGCGAGAGGCGACGCCATTCGGTCATGGTCCGTTCGTTGTCGACGCGACGGTTTAACCGCTGCTATCAGCCACGGCAAGCGAGACCGGGTAGTGCTCGATTTATGCGGCCGGGGGTGATACCGGTGAGTATGGCTGTCGACTCACAGAAACAACTCCTCGGGTTCGTGTTACTGGTCGTTTCGAGCGCTGTCATGCTCGCCGGTGGTGTGTCCGATATCGTTCCGGCCGTGGCTGGCGCACCGGCCGCTCTGGGTCTGGCCGCGGGCGCACTCCTCGTCGGAACGGCAGCCCAAGGCCGGCCAGTCTAGGCGAGCCCACTCACAGCAGGAACCGATCCGTGTCCTCGCTGAGGTCGGTGAACGACTCCGCACGGTCGATCAACTCCTCGGAAGTCGATTCGCCGAATGCGAACACTTCCACTTTGACGCCCTCGTGTCTGACGTGTGAGACCAGCCGCGAGAAGTCACCGTCCCCGGTACAGAGAACGAGTGTATCGACGTGCGGGGCCAGCGACACCGCGTCGAGACTCATTCCGACGTCCCAATCGGCCTTCTTCGAGCCGTCCGCGAACGTTTTGAGATCCTTGATCTTCGTCTCGAAGCCGATGTCGATCAGTGCTTCGAAGAACCGCTGTTCGTCGTCGGCGTTGGCCCGAATGACGTACGCGATCGCTCGCGTCAGCCGCCGGTCTGCGACCGCTGCCGAGAGGAGCGATTCGTAATCGATGTTCTGGGAGTACAGGCTCTGAGCCGTGTGATAGAGATTCTGGGAATCCGCCAGTACGCCGACCCGCTGGTCGGGATGGATATCGGTCATTGGTCACTCTCCGACCGGTGGCCGCAAAGGGTTTGTGGCGACTCCGTGCCCCGGTGTCCCGAGCCATGCGTGCTATTGAATGTCGTGGCAACCGTTACATTGATGAGGGAATATCGTGAATGTTCGGTGTGGTACACAATGTCGATGGGCTCTTACGACGATGAGGAACACGAGCGCCGTGAGCGAAAGAACAGTTCGGTCGATGCCAGTTTCGACGACGACCGGACTGTCTACCACGGGAGCGTCGAGTACGAGACCGATGACTCGACGGAAGAGCTCCTCGAGACGTACAAGGAGATCCAGTCCGACTGATCGAGTCTCGTTCGCTGTGGCCCAGCGTCGGCGGGATATCCCCGACGATTATTCGGTAGTCCCTTCCCAGCCAGCCGGCTGCGGTGCTCCACGTGGCGCTTCGATCGATTCGGCCAGAGCCGGATCGGCCGTCTCGGTACGTGCCCGTCGTTGCCAGTCGTCGATGGCGCCTCCAACCCAGGAGTCGGTGGTCTGGATCCGCTCACGCGTCCGTTCGTAATAGCTTTCCTCGATTTCGACAGTCCCCGGACTCGCCGCCGCGGCGACAGCCACGAACTCGGCCCGATCTCGGGCCGTCGCTTCGCCGTCACGGATCCGAGCCACGGCTGCCTCGATGCGGTCCGGCTCCGGGTGAGCGAACACGCGGGTCCCTACCGCTCCCGGTCCCAACATCGGCTCGGCGTCCGGCGGTGCTTCGGTGTCCAGTAACCGATGGCCGCCGTGTTCGCGTTCGACCCGCTCGCACTCGGTTTCGGCCCCAAGCAGCAGATTCGACCCGGGATACGTCTGGCACGTCTCGGGATAGCTTTCGGCGTCGTGGATCCGACACTGGAGGGAGTCGGGATCGAGGAATACACACGTCGACAGCCAGGTCGGCTCCGCTCCGAACGGCCCGACCGGCTTGGGGACGTGTCGAAGCCCGATCAAGAACGTCGGTCGTCTGTCGATCGCGGCCAGCTCGACGCCGCCGACAGTGACGCTATCGCCGTCTCCCGTCCACAAGCGCGGCGTCAACGCGTCTCCTTGCCCTCCCTCGACGAACCGCCGGATTTCCTCGCGACGGAGCGAGACCAGGCTGTAGGCGTCGTCGAGTGGCTCGTACGGCCCGCGACGTTCGTGATCGAGCGCCCCATCGGCGAGTGGGCGCCAATCGATACAACAGCCGGCACACCCCTCGCAGTCGACCTCCATGCATGTAGGTGGGTAACACGGGCTCAAAAATCGTCGGCCCCCGGTGACACGGCGAGTAGTTGGTTCCTCTCAGACTTCGAAGGTTGCGAGTGTCCGGCCCGCGCGCTCACAGACGGGGTGGTACGTGAGTTCTACCGTCGCCCCGGCCTCGAGGGCTACCGTGACCGTATCCCCAGGCGCGACTGCACCCATCGATCCCGACGTTTCGCCGGCCCAGCGGCCTGGCTCGTCTTGATCGAGTGACTCGTCAGTCCGGAACCCCTCCCCGCACAGATAGAGCCGCGTTCCCGGGATCGCATCGCCACCGGCGTGTACGATCGTGGCTGCCCGCTTGTCGGGACCGTCGGTCACCTCGAAGCGTACCGCGGGTGTCGTTCGCACGGCCCGTTCGAGCGCGGGGAGTGGGGTCAACGTGTCCTGTGTGAGTGTCGATATCGTCGCTGTGACCACGCCGACGCGCCCTCGATGTCCGACGTCGACGCCGTCGTATTCGGAGAGTGGCCCGGCGGTAGCCAGCCGGTCGATTTCGTCGGTCGGCACGTTCGAACCTGGCGGGAAGACGAACCCGAAGGTGACCTTCGCCAGCTGCTCGTTGAACCGCCAAGCTGCGCCGGTCGCCTGAACGTTCGTCAGTGGGACCCTCCCCCCGCCCGTCTGGCCGACGATGATATCACCATCGCCCAGCACCTTCATCAGATCGGCGAACGTATCGTCTACCGCCCGATAGCGGGATCGATCGCCGTCTTTTGCGTCGATCACTGTCTCGACGATACCCGCACCGTCAACAACACCGGGTCCGAACAGGATCGCTTCGTCCGACACCGCGACGTGCGTACTCTCGTCTGGAGAGACGTACAGGCTGTAGCCGTCGTACTCGCCCGTCGCCTGGAAGCCCGCAGCGCGGAGCTTCTCTGCAGCTCGCTCAGCTGTACTGGTGTGTTCGAGAACAGCAGCGAAGTGACCGATCCGATAGACCCCGGATAGATCCGTAAACGACATCCCGAGGACGTCGACAGCGCGGGCAATGCTCGCAGCGAACCCGTTTTGAACGTCCGGGGCGACGGCGTTGGATCGCTTCAGTGCCGTCGGCGTCATCAGCAAGAGGTTGAACTGCTCGATCGTCCCCAGTGTCTCCGGTGATGGGACCCACGAGAGTGTGTTCGTCCCCATCACTCCCGACAGGCCCTCGTCGAGACAGCCAGCCAGCAGTGGCGTAGCCGCGACGCTGGCCACGCCAACGCTTCGGAGCACGTCTCGACGTCGCCACATATCTATCTCCCAAACCCCCACGGAAGTGAAACTTTTGGAGCCGGCTAGCTTACAGTTGGCCTTCGATGCGTGAGGCCACTGAGACCGCGGCACACAGATCAGGTCCGCGTGCGTGCCGATCGGTAGGGTTAACCGCGATCATGGGTTGGCCACTATCGTGGATCCGTCTCGCATCGTCGATGCGTTCCCTGCTCCCGAATACCGGGGTAATCAGGCCGCTGCGCTCGATCGTATTCGCGACGCCTTCGACAGCGGCAAGGATGTCGTCCTCGTTCGCGCGCCCACCGGCAGCGGCAAGTCGCTACTTGCCCGCGCGATCGCTGGCTGTGCCCGGCCGGGCAGCCAAGCCAGCGCAACTGAGGCGATCGGTGCCTACTACACGACCCCGCAGGTGTCTCAACTAGACGACGTTGCCGCCGATTCGCTGCTCTCGGATCTGGCGATCGTTCGTGGCAAGTCAAACTACAAGTGCATCCTGCCGGGTGAGACCGACACACCCGTCAACGGTGCGCCGTGCGTCCGCGAGCGGGAGTTCAACTGCGAGGTCAAACACCG
Source organism: Halorhabdus sp. CUG00001 (assembly GCF_009797925.1). Classification (NCBI taxonomy): domain Archaea; kingdom Methanobacteriati; phylum Methanobacteriota; class Halobacteria; order Halobacteriales; family Haloarculaceae; genus Halorhabdus; species Halorhabdus sp. CUG00001. The sequence continues at coordinate 1,228,753 of NZ_VOLB01000001.1, read as the reverse complement.
GTGTCCGTACTTCTCGGACCGAGAGATCGCTGCCAATCAGTCGATCGCGGCGATGACCCTCGCGTATTTCATGCAGACGGCCGGCTCGGATGTCTTTGGCACGCGTGATGTCGTCGTCATCGACGAGGCCCACGGCCTGGGTGAGTGGGCCGAAATGTACGCCAGTATCGAGTTGTCGCCCGACACAGTGCCGGTGTTCGACGAGCGACCGCCGCCGGCGATCGACGATCTCGACACGGCAGCCGACTACGCTGCGGGCCTGGCCCGGACGTGTGATCGACGCCTGACTGACCTCCGCTCACAGGCCGAACTCGATCCCGACGAGGCCCAGGAACGCGATCGACTCACGGAGCTGCAGTCGGATCTGTCGTGGTTTCGCGAGGAGTATCGCGACCCTGAGAGTCCGACCACCTGGGTCCTCGATCAGCCGGACGGTGAGGGAACTCGCGTCACGATCAAGCCCCTCAATCCGGAGCGGTACCTGACTCACACCGTCTGGGACCGCGGGAACAAGTTTGCGCTGCTTTCGGCGACGATCCTGAACAAGGAGGCCTTCTGTGCCAGTGTCGGCTTAGATCCCGACCGCGTGGCGCTGGTCTCGCTCGATCACACGTTCCCGGTCGAGAACCGTCCGTTGTTCGACGTCACGCAGGGCAAGATGACCTACGGGCACCGCGAGACGACGACTCCGATGGTCGCCGAGACCCTCCTCGCCCTCATGGGACGCCACCCCAAGGAGAAGGGCCTCGTCCACTGTCACTCCTATGCGATCCAAAACGAGCTGGCCGACCACCTCGACTCTCTTGGCGTGGACCGACGGGTGCGCAGCCACGACAGCGAGGACCGGGACGGCCAACTCGCTGCCTGGAAGCGTAGCGACGACCCCGAAGTGTTCCTCTCGGTGAAAATGGAGGAAGCGCTGGATCTCGAAGGCGATCTCTGCCGGTGGCAACTACTCTGTAAAGCGCCGTATCCGAACACGCGTGATTCTCGCGTTGCCCGCCGACTCGAAGACGGGGCCTGGGCCTGGTACTACCGGACCGCTCTCCGGACGGTGATCCAAGCTTGCGGACGGATCATCCGTGCCCCCGACGATCACGGGGCGACGTACCTGGCGGACTCGAGTCTGCTGGATCTCTTCGAGCGCGCTCGCAGCGACATGCCCGGCTGGTTCCAAGAGCAGGTCGACCGCATGGGCCATCCCACTCTGCCAGACCCCGATCCCGACGCGGCACTGTCTGGGCTGGGCGTCAACGGTTCGAGTGGTGGGAGCGGCCGATCGGGTTCGAGCGGGTCCCGCCGCTCGCGACGCAATTCCCGGTCGGGATCGAACCCTGTCGCGGACGTCTGGGACACCGAGTGAGGGCCACGAACAGACCGTGAGAGCCGTCGGCACGATCACACCCTTTTTATACTAATCCGGTATAAAAAGAACGTATGACGACACCCGACGACTACCTCCGAGAACAGCTTGCGGAAAACGACCTCTCGACCCCCGACACTGCGATGGTGCTCGGGTCCGGGCTCGGCGGTATGACCGCAGAGATGGACATCGCGCTGTCGATCCCCTACGAGGAAGTCCCGACGCTCGAAGCTTCGACCGTCGAAGGCCACGTGGGCCGGTTCGTCGTCGGGACGGTTGGCGACGTCGACGTTCTGGCGATGGACGGCCGCGTCCACTATTATGAGTCCGGTGACATGGCACCGATCGTGGCCCCGATCCAGACGCTCGGTGAACTCGGCTGTGAACGGCTCGTCATCACGAACGCCGCCGGCGGGGTCAACGCTGACTTCGAGCCCGGCGACATCATGCTCATCGAGGATCATCTCAACATGATGGGGACCAACCCACTGCTCGGCCGGGCGGGACTGGGCGACGGACCGATGTTCCCGGACATGACCAACGCCTACAGCCCGGACCTGCTCGCGGAGGCTCGGGACCTGGCTGATGAATCCGACTTGACCATCTACGACGGTGGCGTCTATGCGGGCATGATGGGGCCGAGCTACGAGACGCCGGCCGAGATCGAGATGCTCGACACCCTCGGTGCGGACGCCGTCGGCATGTCGACGGTGCCCGAGACGATCGTCGCCAATCAGGTGGGGATGGACGTCGTTGGGATGTCCACCATCACGAACTACGCTGCTGGGGTCGTCGGCGACCCGCTCTCCCACGAGGAAGTCGTCGAAACGATCGACGAAATCGAGGACAACCTCCGGACGTACGTCGCGACGCTGCTAGAGCGAATCGACGAGTAACGTTCGAGCGACAGCGGCACCACTTTTTAGATGATGCTGATGGCAGCGTAGCCGACCGACGATCCGATCATCAACACGACGAGGAATACTGCGAGCATCTGCTGGCGATCCATACCCGCCAGTCGTGACTCCGCGGAGAAAGGTGTTATCCTCGCCGCCGGCGCGTCAGTCTACCCGTGCGTCGATCACGACGTGGGCGACTCCTTCGCTGTAGGTCTTTATCTCGTTGGTGTCGAGAATCTCGACGGTCCGACCACGCTCGGATGCGGCCGTTCGCAGGCGCTCGATCGGTCGTTCGAAGACCAGGCGCTGTGGTGTGGCTTCGTGGAGGTGGACGACTCCACCGGGTTCGAGTGCCTCGAGTGCGGCGTCGAGATACTCGTAGGCGTCGTAGTAACCCATGACCACACGCTCGGCATCGACCCGCTCGACGACGTCCCGACAATCCGCTCGGTAGGGCCGCACGTGATCGGTCACGTCGTTGAGGCGCGCGTTCTCGAGTAAGTACTGGAAGGCCGTGGGATTACGCTCGACGGCCGTCACGTCCGCGCCCGCCCGGGCCATCGGGAGCGTGAAGTAGCCGATCCCGGCGAACATGTCCAGCACTGACTCGTCCGCGTCGCCCTCGACATCGCTGCTTGCGGCTTTGGCGCTCGCTCGATCCGTCGTCTCGCTTTGCTCGACGACGCGCCCCATCCGAGCGCGTTCCTCCTTGTTGCCGGGCGAGAACATAACCTCGCTGAGATCGAGCGCGTAACGCGTGCCGTGTTCTGTGTGGATCGTTTCTGTATCGCCCTCGCCAGCGATCACCTCGACATCGGGCTCGCGATGCTCACCGGCGATGCCACCGCGATCGAGAATGGTGTCGGCCTCGCCGTGGATCGATAGTAACGCCTCGCCGAGTTCGTGTGGGCGAGGCGCGTCCCCGCTGTCGACGAGGACGACGCTGCCGATCACGGCCCACGACGACGGTGCCTGGGTAATCTCCGTGTCAGTCCAGCCACGCTCTCGCAGGTGATCGGGCAGTGTCCGCAATCGGGGGTCGCCGACTTGCCGGACGACCTCGCGAAAGTCGACTGCTTTGGGGACCGTCGTCACCGGGATCGAGACCCCGCCGTCGCCGTCGGCCCGAACGTGCCGATCGCTGTCGTAGACGCCTTCCTCCTGCAGGGCGTCGATCGCCTGCTGGGCACGGGGCCGCTCGACGACGACGGCCAGATCACCCTCGGCACTGACGGCCTCGATCGCGGTATCCGCGTTCGGATCGTCGCCACTGTCCGTGTGGCCACTGTCTTTCGGCGGCTCACTCATTTTCGTCCCTCGGCAGCACGTGCAATCCGGCTCTCGATTTCAACACAGGGACTTCGTCGCTACCCTCCTCGAGGTAGTCCGGCCGCGGGATCGACTTCGTCTCGTAGGTGTCTGGATCGAGTACTTGGACGGCGTTTTCGTCCTCGATTGCGACGAGGGTCGTTCGGACGCTATCGCTCCGGTCGCCCAGTCGCGTCGCGTCCGGCGCGTCACCGTCCTCGAAACCCGCTTCGTAGTCTCTGCCGGTCTTCAGTCGCGTCCCCTTGAGGTTACCCTGGACACTCCGGACCAGGACGGGGCCATCGCCGTCCTCGGGATCGATAATCTCGCCCGGCGCGTAGGGCGGCAGTCGGACCGCGTAGGTGACCCGGTAGACCTTCTCGCCGTCCTCGTCTTCGGTGATGAGTCGCTCGGAATCCGAAAACGAGCCGCCAAACTCCGAGACGAGGCGCTGGGCGATCTTCTGGCCGATCTTCGTCGTCGAGACTTTGATGTTCAGCCCGCCATCGACCGAGCCGACATCGGTGACGAACGCCTCACGATCACCCGTCGCTTCCATCTCGGCGACGATCTCTCGGGCGATCGCCTCGGCGCGTTCCTCCTCCTCGTCGGTCGGCGTCCGATCGACAGCCCGGATCTGGACGGTACTGGCAAAGGAGCCCCCGGCGATGCGGCCACACCGCTTGCAGGTCTCCCGAGAAATCTTTACCGGGACGATAACTTCCTCCGAGAGGGCTGTTCCCCGAACGACGCCCGTGAACGTACAGTGCATGCGGATCGTGTTGCGATCGACCTGTTCGGGCGCGACCTGCCAGGAAACGTCCGTCGCCTCGATATGGACGCCCAGGGCCTCGCTGGTGACGTCGACGGCGACATCGGTGTAATCCTCGGCACCTACGTCGACCCAGCGGTTGCCCCGGTGGACGGCCCCACACTGTGAACAGACCCGTACCTCGATCCGGTCGGGCGCGTCCACGAGGTCGAACTGCTCGAAGTAACAGCTATCACAGAGCGCACTATCCGGATCGCGGGCCTCGCTTCCCGGCCGATTGCGCGGATCTTTCTCGAGAGGATCACCACAGCGCGGACAGAACGCACCCGATCGCGTCATCGCACGAACGTATGGCCCAGCTCTGTAAAAACGACGCGTTATCGCCGGCATCCTTCTGGCGCGTGATCGGCTGGGTGGAGTGACTGTTTCGTGGGTGAGAACCTGGCGTGTCGATGGTTTACTTGGGAGGCCAACACTTTTGGCTCGGTCCGACAAAGTTCTCACGTATGCTTCCAATTATACCGCTCCAACTGGGAGAAATGGGGATCATCCCCATTGTCGGATTAATACTGTTGGCCATTGCCGTGGTGACCGTCTGGCAGATGGTCGTCATTACCGACGCGACTGAGAAGAAAGCCCTCACCGTCCTCGGGGAGTATCGGAAGCTCCTCGAACCCGGGATCGCGTTCGTGCCCCCGTTCGTCTCGGCGACTCACACCTTCGACATGCGGACACAGACCTTAGACGTCCCGCGCCAGGAAGCGATCACGCGGGACAACTCCCCGGTGACCGCCGACGCCGTCGTCTACATCAAGGTCATGGACGCAAAGAAGGCGTTCCTCGAAGTCGACGACTACAAACGGGCTGTCTCGAACCTCGCCCAGACGACGCTGCGGGCCGTCCTTGGCGACATGGAACTGGACGACACGCTGAACAAACGCCAGGAGATCAACGCCAAGATCCGCCGGGAACTCGACGAACCCACAGACGAGTGGGGCATCCGCGTCGAGAGCGTCGAAGTCCGGGAGGTCAACCCGAGCAAGGACGTCCAGCAGGCCATGGAGCAACAGACCTCCGCCGAGCGCCGCCGCCGCGCCATGATCCTCGAAGCCCAGGGTGAACGCCGCTCCGCCGTCGAGGAGGCCCAGGGTGAGAAGCAATCGAACATCATCCGTGCCCAGGGTGAAAAGCAGAGCCAGATCCTCGAAGCCCAGGGTGACGCAATTTCGACCGTCCTGCGCGCCAAATCCGCCGAGTCGATGGGCGAACGGGCGGTCATCGAACGTGGGATGGAGACCCTCGAAACGATCGGCGAAGGCGAGTCGACGAAGTTCGTCCTGCCACAGGAACTGACGTCGCTCGTCGGCCGGTACGGCAAGCACCTGACGGGTTCAGACACCCAGACCGACAGCGAGATGCTCGAAGGCCTCGACTTCGACGAAGAGACCCGCGAGATGCTCGGCCTGGACGACATCGAAAAGATCCTCGGCCAGATCGATCAGGAAGCCGAAGTGGACGTCGCAGAGATGGAAGAGCAGGCCCAGGCAGTCAAATCCGGCGCGGAAACGGCCGACATCAAGAACCCCGACGAAGTGATCGAGGAGATGGACGCCGACCTCGAAGCCGACGACAGCTGACCAGAGGCGAAGCCGTTTTGTCACTCGGTACCGTCTTCCCCGATAATGGCCGACGAGCCAGTCGACGAGAGCAAGCGGGCGACGCTTCGTCGATTCGCGGCACTGGGGGCCGCCAGCCCGCTCGTTGCCCTCGCTGATTCAGGAAGCGACAGCACTGCCCCGGATGCCATCGCCGGCTATCTCTCGCGGACGCCCGGGGCACACTTCTCGAAGATTCGCGACGATTTGCAACTGGGAACGGGCGAGACCCAGCACCACCTCCGCCAGCTACTCACCGAGGGGACGATCGAAAGCGAGCGCGACGGGGAGTATCGGCGGTTCTTCCCGGCCGACCGCTTCGACGCCTTCGAGCGAACTGCCCTGGGGTATCTCCGTCGTGAGACGCCACGCGGGATGATCGTCACTCTCCTCGAACGACCGGATGCGACCGCCAGTGAGGTTGCCGATCGCCTAGACGTTTCGACCCCGACCGTCAGCAAACACGCCGGGCGACTCGAAGAAGCAGGTCTCCTGACGCGAGAAGACGGCTACGAACTCAGACAGCCCGAGACGCTCCTGTTGCTCGTCGTTCAGTACGCGGACTCGTTTGGCCCGGACGCCATCGCTTTTGCGGCCACTGCCGACGAGCACATCTCTTATGAAACATAACGCGACGCTCTCAGGCGTCGACCATCCAGGTCGTCGACGAGGAGTACCCCCACTTCTCGACGGAGATGTCGAAGTTGCCCTCCGCAATCGCCGTCATGTTCGTCCCGACTTCCTTGGCCGATAAGTCGAGTTCCTCGCCGATGAGCCGTGATTTGAAGTACGTTTGGTCGTCGGCGTTGCCACGAAGATACTCGAGGATCCGGCGTTGTTTCTTCGAGAGCGGCTGGGTTTCGTTGTCACCGACGGTTCGAACACTCATATCTGCTAGTTCGGCCGAGACCGGTTTAGGGGATTTGGTACAGTCGGTTAAACCGGATGCTGTCTGTCGATTTTCATTCGACGGTATCGCGATTATAGGGGTGAGCGGCCCGTCGTCCGGTCCGGTCTGGTACAGGCGGGAAAACAGGAGGGAGGGGCTTAGATGTCTTCTTCGATGATCTCGCCGACGGCGAAGTTCGACTTGACTTCGGTGACTTCGACTTTGACACGATCACCCACGTCAGCACCGGGGACGATGATGACGTAGCCACGCTCGACACGGGCGATACCGTCGCCTTGCTTGCCGATGTCTTCGATTTCGACGTACCTGATTTCGCCGTTTTCGACCGGCGGCTGGGGCTCTGACGGTGGCCCCTCGCTGGTCGGCTGTTCTTCGGCCGATTCCGCGTCGCCGGAGATGACCGCAACCCGGTAGGTGTCCCCGGGATCGATCGAGCCGGTCTCGATTTCCCGGCGAGGGACTTCGACGACGTATCGGTCGTCTTCGGCCGTCACTTCCGCACTGAACAGACACAAGAGCTTCTCTGAGATTTCCACAGTCAATCCTCCGTTCGCGGCGTCGGCGCCCTCCCTAAAGAACTTGACGACGCCATCCCCGGTAGAGAGTGTCGGTAACTCGGCTCAATCGGACAGTTACCGCCCTGGCAGTGGACTTTTAGCGTGGCTGGGCGAGAGAGGGCGTATGGACGACCTCCAGGCCGTTGGCCTCGGGACGATGGGTATCGACGACCCCGCGACGATCGAGACAGCGATCGAGCTCGGGTACCGCCACCTCGATACGGCCCAGATTTACGACAACGAGTCCATCGTTGGCGAGGGGATCGAACGATCGGCGCTCGATCGAGACGCCCTCTTCGTGGCGACGAAAGTGTGGATCGACAAGCTTGGGCCAGAGAGCATCGAGGAATCGACGGCGGCCAGTCTGGACCGATTGGGACTGGCGAACGTCGATCTGCTGTCTGTCCACCGACCCCGTGGTGACTACGACCCCGAAACGACGTTGCCGGCCTTCGACGACCTCCGGGCGCGGGGCGTGATCGAACACGTCGGCGTCTCGAATTTCACCGTCGAGCAACTCGAAACCGCCCGTGAATACCTGGCGGCACCGATCTTCGCCAATCAGGTCGAGTACCACCCATTGTACCAGCCAACGGCGGCACTCGCGGACGCCCAGGCCCACGACTACTATCTCGTAGCATATTCGCCGCTGGCAAACGGGCGAGCGAACGACATCCCCGAAGTCGTCGAGATCGCCGACAAACACGATGTGACACCGCAGGCGGTCTGTCTCGCCTGGCTCACTGCAAAGGATAATCTCGTCACGATCCCGAAAGCGAGCAGGGAAACGCACCTGCGTGCGAATCGCGAGGCCCCAGACCTGACGCTCGATCCGGCGGATCACGAGACGATCGACAGTATCCAACGCGAGGACGAAATCTTCCCGGAGTGACGCGCTATCGACGGTGTGGCTCGGCAGTCATCGTGATCCATCCAGGGACGTCCCGTCCGGTCGTTTCTGCCCCTCCGAATCGTGGACGACTACGCCATCGGCGTCGACTGGCTCGTAGTTGTCCCGGACCGCGATAGCCTCTTCGAGTTCTCGAATCGCCCGCTCTTTGAGGGTTGCCGCCAGTTCCTCGGCTTCTTCCCGCGTGATATCCCGGCCGAGTCCTTCACACTCGTGGGCACGGACTGGGCCATCGGTGTCGACAACGCTGCCCATCGGCTCGCTCGTACCGACATCGTCCTCGCCGAGTGTGATACTGAACGGGTAGGTCTCACAGAGGAGCGGTCGATCGTCGTAGATCGAACACGCCTCGCCGTCGGCGTCGTAGAACGTACAATCACCACAAGCGTCGGTCTGGAGCGCCCACTCGAAGGTATCGCCACTCGGGTCGTCGTCCGCGAGTCCGAACGGCATCGGGCGAGCGATGTCCCGCCAGTCGTACTCCTCGGAAGCTTGAACCGCTCGGATTTCGTCGGGAAAGACCGTCGCCGTATGCTCCTCGCCCATCCCGCGACAGCAGTGCCCACAGCGCGTACACTCGAAGCCGATTCGGTGCACAGCCTCGGCAATCTCACCCACGTCCAACTCGCGGGCGGCGGCCAACTCGGATTCGAGCGTCATACAACCGGTATCCGATCAGGGGAGAAAAACGCGTCGGGCCGCGACCGGGGCCGGTTCACTCGCTGGTCAGGTAGTACACCTGTTTGCGGGCGTCACGGAAGCTGTACCGAGCCGAAACGAGTTCGGCATCTTCCAGCCGATTCAGTGCGTACCGGACGGTCCGATCGGGCAGGAGTGACTCTTCGGCGAGTTCGCCCTGCGAGAGTGGCTGGTCCGTCTCCAGAACTTTCGCGATCAACTTTGCGCTCGGTGGCAGTTCGCGCAGGCGCTCACGGAACTCCGCGGCCGTGAGGACGACTTCCGTCCGGGACCCGTCTTCGACTGTCGTGCTCATATCTCTCAGGTCACCGGCAGCGACTGGTAAAGTTTGTCTATATGGAAGACATAATTCCTTAATTCATTTAAGGTCATTCGCCCCGTCGAGAGCGATAGCGATCAATACCGTTTTAGTCACCCCGAGGTGAACACGGAGTAGCGTGAAAGGACAGGAGTGGTACCAGGCCGACGAGATCGCCGAGGCCTACGAGGACAAGCGATTCTCAGGTGGCGGACGGCTCATCGATCGCCGCGAGAAGCGAGCGGTACTCGAAGCGATCGGCCCCGTCGAGGACAAACGAGTCCTCGAAATTGCCTGCGGGACCGGCCGCTTTACCGTCATGCTCGCCGAGCGCGGCGCTGACGTCGTCGGTCTGGACATCTCGACACCGATGCTCCAGCAGGGCCGAGAGAAGGCCCGGGCGGCCGGCGTCGACGAGCATCTCCAGTTTTTCCGGGGCGACGCCGGGCGGCTCCCGTTCCCCGACGATCACTTCGACGCCGTGGTGGCGATGCGGTTTTTCCACCTCGCAGATACGCCGGGTGCGTATCTTGCGGAGATGCGGCGGGTCTCCAAGGAGGTCGTCTTCTTCGATACGTTCAACCGCTTTAGTGCCCGATCGGTTTACAACTGGGCGCTCCCGATGGGGTCGCGACTGTACTCCCGATGGGAAGTCGACAACTTGCTCGAGGAAGCCGCTCTCGAGCTCGTCGGGTCAGATCACGACTTCATCGTGCCGTATGGGTTCTACCGAGCGATCCCCGACGGGCTCGCCTCGGCGTTCCGGAGCGTCGATCGGGCGGTGGGTGCGGTCCCGGGTGGCGATCGACTGGCGTCAGTCTCCTACTGGAACTGTCGGGTCTGAGGCGGATCCGATCCCGCGACGTTTTTAGTCGTCCATAGCGCTATAGCGTACTATGGACCTGTCCGTGGTCGTCCCGACACTCAACGGGCGCGAACAACTGGCGGCGACGCTCGATTCGCTGTCCGCCAACGCGCCCGACGCCGAGGTGATCGTCGTCAACGGTCCCTCGACGGACGGCACGACAGGTATGGTTCGCCAGCGCGACGATGTCGACGTCCTCGTCGAGATCGCCGACCGCTCGGTCAACGCCGCACGGAACGCTGGGATCGAGTACGCCTCGGGGGACGCCATTACACTTCTCAATCAGGGACTGTCCCTGACCGACTCCTGGCTGGATGCCCTCGAATCCGGTTTCCAGCGTGCTCCTGTCGTCACCGGACCGACTCACCGGCCGGTTCGGGCCGGAAAGACGACCGAGGATGCCGAAACACGCACCATCTGTGGCCGGTCGATCACGTACGTCAACCCCGGCAATCTGGCCGTCACGCGGAAGCTGATCGATGACCTCGACGGATTCGACGAATACCTTGCGGTCGGTGGTGCACGCGACCTCTCACACCGTATCGCCGGGATGGATCGAGACGTGACTTTCGAGCGCCGGATGGCCGTCGAAGCAGTCGTCGGCGCCGATGGCGGGAGTCCGGAGGAAGACTGGGGTTGGAAGTATCGCTCGCTCGCCTATCGCCTCGTGAAAAACTACGGGGTCCGCCCCTCGATCGTGGGCCGTCTCGGCCGCCACGCCGTCGGTGACGCCGCCGATACGTTCCGAGACCTTCTCGACGGTGAGCGTCCTGCTTCGGCGTGGCTTGCCAGTGGCCGTGACGTCCTCGTTGGGAACACTACCGGGTTCAAGGACGGACTGGTCGCCCGGGCGAGCGATCGCACAGATCGACGCAATCCACACGGACGGTCCGTCCACCGCGATCGGGTCGTCACCGATTACGACACCAGGTGACGACCGCGACCAGGGACTCGGGGGCGTCTACGGCGCCAGGGCGTCGACGACGCGACTCGGATTTTTCGAGAGTACTTTCACCATCGCGTCCTCGGGCACGTCGAGCGTTAGTATCTCCATGATCGCCACGGTTGGATGTGCACACGGTGCCCCACTCCCGAACATGATCCGGTCCGGGTGTTCCCGAAGCGCGCGTTCGATCGGCTCTCGGAACCGGACGAAGCTCGTGTCCAGATAGCACTGGTCGTTGCGATCGAGCAGCGCGATGGCTTCGTCCATGCGGTCCCGTCGGAGCGGGTACCCGCCGAAGTGGGCGACGATCGTCGGAATATCGTACGAGAGGATCGTCTCTTCGACCGACATCGGGGGAAACGACTCGCCGCCGTGGACGATCAGCGGGAGGCCCGCGTCTTCGAGCGCTTCGAAGACGGCCTCGTCGGGGAGTCCGTCTGCCTCGGGATGGAGCTTGAATCCGACGAACCGGTCGTCGTAGGCGTACTGTTCGATATCCGCGGGTGACGTGTGCTCGTCTTCGCGGCTCGCAGTGAGATTTCGTAGGCGCGATCCTGGCCCCTCCCCTGGGTCCCGCGGCCCGTTGATGCGGGCGACGGCCACGAACGGGCGCCCGACACTCATTCTGGCGATCGCGTTGTTGGCTTTCAAGTAGTCGTCTGTCTGGGTGTCCGGGAACACCAGCGAGCGAACGATTCCCGCCTGATGCATCTCCCGTTCTAGGCGTTCCGGACTGCCGGCGGCCTCACCTGATCGGCTGTCGGCCCCAGGCTCGAGTCTGGCGTGGACGTCGACCACCCGGAACTCGTGTTCCAGCTCCAGCATCTCCCCCGAACTACCGCAGGTTGCGGTATTAAATCATCGTTCCCGACCAACGATCGGCTCGAGTCCACGCTTCCCTCAGTGGCCGTCGTTCTCTGGGACGTATCGCCAGTGAGGACGGCTGTCCCTCCATGTCCATCGTTAGATCCTGTCGGTGAGGAAATTAGAGCGGGCGAAACTACTGACAGGCTACGGGCTGTCTGCCGGCTCAATCGGCGAGCATCGACAGTGCCCGCGGCGGATCGCCATTCATCCGTTCGAGCAGCGACCGACAGTGGTCTTTGACCGTCGTGTCGACCTCGACGTGTACCATCCCTGCGCCCGGTTGACCATAGACGACGCTCGCTCCATCCGGTGCGGCTACAATCGCTGGGAGGGTTGCCAGATCTTCCTCGCCGTAGACGGTAACAATCGTCGGCGGCCCACCATCGAGCGCCGCGAGGAGTGCCTCGAGCAGGGACACCGTCAGCGTCGCCGAGGGATTGGCGACTTCGAAGCGACGATCGAACCACGCTTCTCCGTTGCCGACGACCGTCTTTCTGACACCGTTATCGATCGCCGATCGCTCGGTCCGCTCGTCGACGAATGCCACGTCTGGCGGACGGCCAGCTTCGACGAGATGATAGGTTACCATGTCGCCAACGGCGATCACCGACTCGCCGGCAACCGAAAGCAGGGCCGCTGGCTCCTCGAAGATCGGCCCCAGCGGATCCTTGAGTTCGGCTCGCAACCCATCTGGTAACTCGAGGACGATCTCGGTTTCCGGTTGGGACTCGGCGCTTTTGACGTCAACAGTTGCACCGCTTTCCGCCTCCGTAGATGGCTCGTCCGTCACGATCTATCTGACCTTCAGCGCGTACTTGCCGGCTTCGCTAACGTCCATTTCCGCAGCGATCTCGCTGTCTGCTGGGTGGGCGATCACGACGTACCCTGCCCAGTCTTCGGTGAGGGAGCTCGATCCACAAGCCTGGCAGATCTCGACTTCCGGCTGGTCTTGGACGCGGTGACACTCCCGACAGACGTACCGGTCAGCCATCAGTTCTCACCCGCAGTCTTCTCACGTTCCTTGCGCTCCTCGTCGAGCCAGCCGTGCTTGCCCAGCCCCACCTGCTTTGCGGTGAGACCGATCTTCGAATCACGGGGATTGCGCTCGTCGATAGACTTGGTGACGATGCGTGCACGAACGCTGTCACCGACCGTCATCGACCGGTTTGAGTCCCGGGAGGCAAGCGTCTGGTTCTCCTCGTCGTATGCCAGATACTCATCGGAGATCTGGGAGACGTGGAGAAGTCCATCCACCGGTCCGATCCCGACGAACGCACCGAAGCTGACGACTTCGACGATCTCGCCGTCGACGACTTCCTGCATCTGGGGATCGAACGTGAGTGCGTCGAACTCGGCTTCGTAGTAGACGCCGGGCTCGTTGGGGACGACCGCCCCTTCACCGACGTCGTGGACCTCGGTCACACTGACGACGCTGCCGACGTCCTCGTCCATGCGACCCTCCAGTTTGTCTTGCAGTAGTTTCTTCACCAGCTCCGGCGTCACGTCCGCCAGATGCTCGGGCGGTACCTCGACCGTATCGCGGAGACGAACCCGTTTGTACATGTTATGGTTGAGTGATCGCGAGTTTGTTCCGGCCCCTTAAACCAATTACTGGAACGTCTTGGGCCAGCAGCCGTTCTTTGAGTGGCCCATCGTTGGTGACGGCGTAGGTCTCTTCGGCAGTGGCGAGTTCCAGTACCGCATCGTCAGCGTAGTCGACCTCGTGATCGCGGACTGTACAGCGATCGACGAGATCCCGACCGACACTCGCCGCCGTGGCTTCCTCGGACGCACCCGCAGAGAGGTCGTCGAGTTCGGCAACGACGGCCCGGGGAACCAGCCGCTGGCCGGCACCCAGTAACCGATCGAGTTCCTCGAAAACTCGAACGTCACATTCGACAGGCATCATCAGGGCGTTTGTATCCAGTACAGCAGTCATCCACGGAGCCGTCCGATGCCGATCAGCCGCCAGCGTGCGCCGATCCGCCGGTTGATGGCGATCGTCGCATCTTCGTGGGCACAGACCGGGCGCTTCAGGGCGACTTCGGCCTCCCCGTCGCGGGCGCTCGTGACCGAACCGACGGTCGTCGCCGTACCGATCGTCAGCATGAGTGGCTCACCAGTCGAGATCTCCTCGATATCGTCGTTATCTTCCCCGACGATCCGATCGAGCAACTGGATGTCCATCGTGAAGCTATCGTGAACCGGCGGCAGCGTTCCGGGCGGGCCAGCGACCTGTCCCGCGAGTGCATCGCCTTTCGTCAACGCCGGGTCGAGTCCGGTGCCGACGCCAAGCAAGCCACCGGGTGTTACCTCCTCGACACCCTCGCCGCCGGCCTGCAACGAGCGAGCCGTCGTCGTGACCGGCCGCCACTCTGACTGGCCTTCCTCTTCGACTTCGCGTCCGGGTCGTAGCTCCAGTTCGTCGTCGGGCGCCAAGCGGCCCTGGACGAGACTGCCACCTAGAACGCCGCCCATCAGCGAATCCCACGTCGTACCCGGCCGATTGATGTCGAAGCTCCGCGCGACCAGCATCTCGGGATCGGCGTCGGGGTCGCGGTCGGGCGTGGGGATCTCTTCTTCGACGGCCTCGATGAGGAGATCCATGTTCACGCCTTGCCCGGCGCTGATCGGGACGATCGGCGCATCCTCGGCAACCGTCCCCTCGACGAAGTCTTGAATCTGCTGGTAGTTCTCCCGGGCGCGCTCGGCGTCGACCAGATCGACCTTGTTCTGGGCGACGACGATGTTGTCGATCCCGATGATGTCCAGTGCCATCAGGTGCTCTTCGGTCTGTGCCTGCGGGACGTCTTCGGTCGCCGAGATGACGAGGACGGCTCCGTCCATGATGGCCGCGCCGGCCAGCATCGTCGCCATCAGCGTCTCGTGGCCCGGCGCGTCGACGAACGAGACGGTTCGAAGTACCTCCGTCTCGCTGTCGTGCTCCGAACACGTCTCTGCGACGGTATAGCCGGCTGGCTGTCCACAGTCCGGACAGCTCCGGAACGTCGCATCGGCATACCCAAGCCGGATCGAGATCCCGCGTTTCATTTCCTCGGAGTGTTGGTCCGTCCACTCCCCGCTCAAGGCCTCGACCAGCGTGGTCTTGCCGTGGTCGACGTGCCCGACCAGTCCGATGTTCACCTCCGGTTGTCCGTGTGTTCCCGTCATCTCCACAGTAATCGTGCCCGAACTTTCCCCCGTGGCGAAGATAAACTTACTGTTCTTGGGTCGCTGACTCGAGTGGGTCCAATCGACAGGCAGACTCAGCTATCGCCCCGGTGGGTCCACCCGGCTCGGACGCGCCGGTTTGCCAGCACGACGAGGGGACCGTCTGATCTAACTCTCTTTGTGTGACCAGTTTCGATCATCGTGCTTGGCCATATTCTAACGCTCTCGAAATGGCCAGGGGCACTGGCGTTCTCCGTAGAGCGTGTCCGCTACGAGCGCGACCCTCCAATCGAGCGCGATGATAGTTTCGCCCGAACGACTAGCCAGGCCGTCGAACGCCAGTGTGCGATCGAAACTGTGGGCGGCAGTTTCCGCCCGTTCCGCGGTACTTAGTGGCTTGGCGCCCTACAGGGTTGGTATGGAATGGCGTCTCAGTGCGATGGTGGTTCTGATCGCGCTGGCGGGGTGTAGCGGCTTCGGCGGCGAGACCCCGACAGAGACGTTGAGCCCTGTTCCTGTTCCAAGCGAGGCCCCCGAAAGCGGCCCCGGGTCGACGATCCTCCCCGGTATCTCGCCCGACGGGACAATCGAGTCGGCTGTGTTAGCGGATGCCCACCGCAGTGCCCTCAGGAACCGCTCGTTCGTCTGGACGGAGTCTTACGAACGGCGCGCCCGCTTCGGTAGCGTGACGGATCGAAAACAGGCCGATCGGCACCTCGTTTTCGAAAGTCCAACGGAGTACTTCTACAGTGCTTCGGAGCCCGTTCTCTGGCGTGACAGCACCTCCGTGTTCCTCGATGGCAGTGCAGTCTACGCTGACGGCGACTATCGATATATTCGCCGTTCTGCCGACGGTGACGTCCGATACGATCGCCGGTCGTTGGATACTGCTGCGCCAGCACGCTTCCGATCGCTCTCGGCACGGGCAGTCGAGCGCTATCTCGCCCTTGACTCGGTCGATGTGACGCCGATCCAGGTGGCTGGAACGCGCCAGTACCGCTTGGTCGGCGGACGCCCGGCCGGCAACTGGAGTGACCAGCTCGATGCGTTCAACGTCACTGCTCGCGTCACAGCTGAGGGGCTCGTCCGCAATCTCTCGGTGTCGTACGCCCTCGGCGGTAACAGTTCCTCTCGATACATCACCTATCAGTTTGACTTCACGGCAGTCGGTGCCGCGAGTCCGACCGAGCCGCCGTGGCTGACGGCCGCCAGAAACGCCCCCGACGCACCGACTGTGAGCGGCTGGAAACGCCCAATGCTGCTTTCGGTCGCGAGTGTGTTGGGGTCCGCCCCTGTGGGGTCGACCGCCACCGTTCCGGTCTCATCGCGAACGTGAAACGGTTCGCCTTCCGTTCCCATCTCTTCGATATGATAATTGGACTCTCGGTTATCACCCGTACTGCCCGCGTCTCTGTCATGGTGCTCCCACTCGTACGTCAGACACGTCTGCTCGGCGTATTTTCCTGTTACAGTCCCGTTGAGTTCCGCCGCCGTCCGGTGAACTCGACGGGACCGTCGCTGGCTGTTTTGACAGTCTGGATATCATCCGGATCGTTCTGTCTGAGACGGAACGCTCTGTAGAAGTGCGTGCCCCCGAACAGTACTGTTGGCAGGATGACCACCACGACGAGAACCACAATCACCAGTGGTATTGTCACAGATATATCGATCGTTGATTCGACGACAACATAACCGATTCACCGACGTCTCTCTGTGAGAAACGAAGTCACCGTGCTGACTGCACTCTCTGTATGCCGGTCTTCTGTAGTCGCAATTCCCTCATACGTTTTACCCCGGTTGTACCGCAGTAAATGGGCTGTGAATGGTTCTACGACGTGGCCCTCATGCACTGTCACACTGACTGACTCGCGGCGGTGGCGACGGTCGGCTCCGGCCCGCAGGGGCTTTAGTCCCCCAGTGGCTACCGGAGTGCAATGAGCCAGCCAAGTCCGGACGTCTACGAGGAGGGGCGGGGCATGGACGCCCACAACCAGGTGATGCGGGAGATCCGTGCCCGCAACGATGCGTCGTACGAACCCGACGAACCGACGAGAGTCTGGATCGACGAGGACAACACGCCAGCGGGCGTGCTCGATTCGCTGACGATCGTCCTCAACACCGGCGGGTGTCGCTGGGCGCGAGCCGGCGGGTGTACGATGTGTGGCTACGTCGCCGAGAGTGTCGACGGCGGGACGGTTGCCCACGAGGACCTCCTCGCCCAGATCGACGCCGCTCTCGACCAGGAACGTGAGACCCACGACGGGACCTGCCGGCAGATCAAGATCTACACCTCGGGTAGTTTCCTCGACGAACGGGAGGTCCCCGCCGAGACGCGAGCAGCCATCGCCGACCGATTTGGCGACCGCGACCGGATCGTCGTCGAGTCGCTGCCCGATTTCGTCGACCGCGAGAAGATCGCCGACTTCCGCGACCAGGACCTCGAAACCGACGTCGCGATCGGCTTAGAGACCGCGACCGATCGGGTTCGTCACGACTGCATCAACAAGTACTTCGACTTTGCCGATTTCGAGGCTGCTTGTGAGGAAGCTGTCGCCGCCGACGCCGGCGTGAAGGCGTACCTGCTCATGAAACCACCCTTCCTCAGCGAACGCGAGGCGATCGAAGACATGATCTCTTCGATCGAGCGTTGCGGGGCCGTCGAGGGGTGTCACACCGTCTCGATGAACCCGACGAACGTCCAGCGCTACACGATGGTCGAACAACTCTACTTCGATGGCGGCTATCGCCCGCCGTGGCTCTGGAGCGTCGTCGAAGTGCTCCGAGAGACCGCCGATCAGGCCGTGACGGTCGTCTCCGACCCCGTCGGACACGGCTCAGACCGGGGGCCACATAACTGCGGGGAGTGTGACGATCACGTTCAGACCGCGATCAAGGACTTCAACCTCCGGCAAGACGAGAGTGTCTTCGCACAAGTCGACTGTGCGTGTGAGCGTACGTGGGAGGAAGTACGGGACCGCGAGCGAAGTTACTCGCTTCCCTTGGCACAATAAGGTCGTTCTCGTTGTCGCTGGCTCAATGCGGTCGATCAGGCGAACCCTTCCAGCACGCCTCGGCCGTCCGTCGGACCGATATCTGGCAGGGACATGCGCTCGGGGTGGGGCATCATGACGGCGACGGACTCGTCCTCGCCAGTGACGCCCGCGACGTTGTGTTTCGAGCCGTTGGGATTTGCGTCGGGCGTGACCGCCCCGTCGGGCTCACAGTACCGAAACAGGATGCGGTCGTCGGCTTCGAGGGTGTCGAGCCGATCGTCGCTGATCTCGAAGCGGCCTTCGCCGTGGGCGATCGGCAATTGGATGATCTCGCCCTCGTCGTAGGCACGGGTCCACGGCGTGTCGGCGTTTTCGACCCGGAGGTGGACGTGTTCACACTGGAAGCGAGCGCTCTCGTTGGTCGTGAACGCGCCGGGTGTCAGTGAGGCTTCACAGCCGATCTGGGCGCCGTTGCAGATGCCAAGGACAGGCGTCCCGGCGTCGGCGGCCGCACGGACCCCGTCCATGATCGGCGACTGGGCGGCCATCGCGCCTGCACGCAAGAAGTCACCGTACGAGAACCCGCCGGGAAGGACGATGCCCTCGACGCCCTCGGGTAAGTCGTCTTCGTGCCAGACCAGTTCTGCCTCGACGCCGACGGACTCCAGTGCCTGGACGGTATCTCGGTCGCAGTTACTCCCGCCAAACTGGATTACAGCCACCGTCATCGTTGTTCGACGTCGATTTCGTAGTCGTGGATCGTTGGATTCGCCAATAGGCGCTCGGTCATCGCTTCGGCACGCTCGTGAGCCGTCTCGTCGTCGGTCGCTTCGAAGTCGATCTCGAAGCGCTCGGCCGAGCGCAGCGACTCCAGTTCGAACCCGAGCCGTTCCAGGGCTTGCTGGGTCGTCTCGGCCTCGGGATCGAGGACCCCCGCCTTGAGCCTGACAGTGACGATCGCCGTATAGCCAGTCATCGCCTGAACGGGAGAGGCCACCCGCGAAAACTCTTGTGGAACGCCGTTGGCACCGCTGGGCTGTCGGTGGGGAGTACGTATGCCGCTCCGCCTGGGTGCTCTCCGCTCGGAGTGGACTTCCTGGATTCGTCTCTATTACCTTTGAAGGCACTCCTCTAGCCACAATCGAGGGAAGCTTTATCTGCGCTACGTCACAATTTCTAGGCACTATGGAGCCTGCGTTTCTTTTGGCGCCCCCGGTCGCGTTTGGGCTGTTCTTACTGCTAGTCGCCCTTATTGATCGTGTTGGCGACATGATCTCGACTGAGCGGGTGAATCCGGGCGACGCGCTCGAGACGTCGTGGGCGAGTGGCGAGGCCCACCCCAACCGAGCAACTGAGCCCCGCTATCGCATGTATCATATCGGGATTGGCTTTACGATCGTCCACGTCGCCGTCTTGCTGGTCGCAACAGTTCCCGTCACCGTCGAGGGCGCTGTCCTGGCTCTGCCGCTGCTGGCGGTCGTGGGGCTTGGATTGTTCGCGTTGCTCGATTCGGATACGCCACACCCAGGGAGGTAACACACATGGGACGCATCATCGATTGGGCACGGAATCGGTCGCCGTGGATACTCCACCTCAACTGCGGGAGTTGCAACGGCTGTGATATCGAGACGCTCGATGCACTGATGCCGCGGTACGACATCGAACGGTTTGGAATCCTCAAGAAAGACACACCCCGACACGCAGACATCCTTGTTGCGACTGGTCCCGTCACCAAGCAGATGGCCCCCCGGCTCGAGCGCGTCTACGAGCAGATGCCCGAGCCGAAACTGGTGCTCGCTGCCGGTTCGTGTGCATCGACTGGCGGTGTCTTCCACGACTGCTATAACTGTCACGAGGGCGTCGACGACGTCATCCCCGTGGATATGTACGTCCCCGGCTGTCCAACCTCGCCGGAGGCACTGATCGACGGGATCGTCAAACTGCTTGACGAGGCTGGCCAGAAAGCACAGGCCGAACGGCTCGCCGACGCCAAACCCGAGATCATCGAAGAAGGCGCACGGATCGATCAGGCCGTCCCGGCCCCCGACGAATCGACCGCACAACCGAGTGCCGAGGATAGCCAGGAGGGGCAAACGGATGAATCCGAGCCAGTTGAAGCGTGAGCTCGACGAGCAGTTCGCCGACGTGCTCGCCGCCTCGAACGAACGCGAGGACGGCCGCCTGGAGTTCATCCTGGCGGACCGAGACAACCTCGGAACGGCAGTTCGGACGCTTCGAGACGCCGGCATCACGCACCTGATCACCATCACCGGTGTCGACAGCGACGAGCAAGTCGACGTCCTGTATCACTTCCTCAAGTACGGTGAGTACGATGCTGGCGACCTCGGAGAGGGTATCGAACTGACACTCCGGGTGACTGTGCCCGATGCGGACCCAACCATCGAGACCATCTCCGATCAGATCCCGGCTGCGGGCCTCTACGAACGCGAACTGATGGACATGCTCGGTGTCGAGGTGGCGGGCCATCCCAACCCCAAGAAACTCCTGTTGCCTGACGACTACGACGGTGGGCCACCGCTCCGGGCCGAGAACGTCGAGGTGACCGACTGATGGCAGACCAATCTGCCGGGACGGAGATTCCGGTCGGCCCCCAGCACCCCTCGCTGAAAGAGCCCGCCAACTTCACCCTGACCGTCGACGGCGAGGTCATCACCGGCGCGGAGATGAAACTCTCGTACAACCACCGCGGGATCGAGCAGGCCGTACTGGGTAACTCCTACATCGAGAACATCTACCTGCTCGAACGGATCTGCGGGATCTGCTCACACGCCCATACCTCGGCGTTCACGCAGGGCGTCGAGGAGCTGCTGGATCTGGACGTCCCACCCCGTGCCCGCTATATCCGGACGCTGATCGGGGAACTCGAACGCATCCACAGCCACATGCTCTGGCTCGGCGTCGCGGGCCACGAGATCGGCTTCGATACGCTCTGGCAGTACGCCTGGCGCGATCGGGAGATCGTGATGGACCTCTTAGAGGAGATCACGGGCAACCGCGTCCACTACTCGATCAACACGATCGGCGGCGTTCGCGAGGACCTGACCGACGAGCAGCGTGAGACGGTCCTTGAGGGCATGGACGACCTGCAAGAGCGGATCGACTTCTATCAGGAGACGGTTCCCAACGAGCAAACCGTCCGGATGCGCTGTGAAGACGTCGGGATCGTGCCGGAAGACCTCGCCCGGGAATACTGTGCGGTCGGGGCGGTCGGCCGCGCTTCCGGCGTCCCGACGGACGTTCGCAAGGACGCCCCGTACGCCGCCTACGACGACGTTGACTTCGACGTGATCACCGATGACCGAGGCGACCTACTGGCCCGGACGGTCGTCCGGATCGGTGAGATCGCCCAGGCAATCAGGATCATTCGGCAGGTCACAGAACGGATCCCAGCGGGCGACCTGAAAGCCAGCGCGAAACCGCCCCAGGCGTTGCTCGCCCAGGTGCCCGAAGACGACGTTGTCAGCCGCTACGAGGCACCTCGCGGGGAGTTGATTCACTACATCCGCTCGGATGGGACGGACACGCCCGCCCGCGTCCACATCCGAGTCCCGACCCTGGCCAACTGGCCGACCGTCGTCGAGTCGCTGAAAGGGAGTTACATCGCGGACACGCCGATCGTCGTCGCGGGGATCGATCCCTGCATCTCCTGTACGTCCCGGATCGGCGTCGAGACCGACGGCAGCCACGGCGGCGAGAATGCCTTCGATCTGGACGAACTCCGGGCATACGGCATCGAGTGGTACGACGAGCGCGGCGATGTCGAGCGACCGTCAGTCGATGCCCAGAGAGGTGAGCGTCCGTGAGTCTGGAACTCGATCTGGCGACCGGGTTGCTGTATCTGCTGGTGTTTCCCGGGTTCGCGTTCCTGTTCGCCTACGGCCTGACCGCTGAGTTCCTCGACCGGAAGTTGTACGCACGCCTACAGAACCGCGTCGGCCCGCCGCCGCTACAGCCCCTGGCGGACTTCCTGAAACTGCTCTCGAAGGAATCGGTCGTCCCGGAGAACGCGACCGCCCGCATCTACAACGCTGCCCCGTTGACGGGGCTCGCTGGCGTGTTCACCGCGATGTTGTACATTCCGGTTTGGACCGAACAGGCTGCATTTGCCTTCGAGGGTGATCTGGTCGTCGTCCTCTTTTTCCTCTCGTTGCCGTCCTTTTCGCTGTTTTTCGGCGGCTGGTACTCCGGGAACGTCTTCAGCCGGATCGGGACCACGCGGACGATAACCCAGTTGTTCGGCTACGAGATCCCGTTCTTCCTGGCGGCATTTGCGCCCGCCGTTGCTGCCGGGTCGCTGTCGACCTCCGAGATCACCACCTTCATCGGGGCCAACCCCTGGTACGTCGCGGTGCTGCTACCGGCCTTTGCGATCGCGCTGCTCTCCCTGCAGGCCAAACTCGAACGTATCCCCTTCGACATTCCCGAAGCCGAGACGGAACTGGCGACGGGGACGCTCGTCGAATACTCGGGCCGGAAGCTGGCGCTGTTCCGCCTGACGAAAGACGTCGAGCTGGTCGTCGGCGCGGCACTGCTGTCGGCGCTGTTCCTCGGTGGCCCGTATCCTGCGGGGGCGATCGAGGGGACAGTCGGCATCGCGGCGGGCGTGGTGATCTTCCTCGCCAAGACGCTCGCAGTCATCGCGCTGCTGACGGTGCTGAAGGCCGTCGTCGCCCGCCTGCGTATCGAGCAGATGGTCGGCGTCTTCTACCGGGTACTCGTCCCGGTGACGTTGGCCCAGATCGCCGTCGTCCTGCTGGTCGGACTGTACACGGAGGGACTGATCCCATGAGCATTCCAGGCAAACTCATTCCAGAAGCACTGAAAACGCTGGGCAAAGACCGCGCGACCGTATCGTACCCGAAAGACAAGCGGACCATGCCCGATCGGTTCCGCGGGGCCGTCGAGTTCGAACCCGACCCCTGTACCGGCTGTGGCATGTGCGAGCGCCACTGTGCGGCCGACGCGATCACCGTCGAGACCGACGCTGACGGCAACGTCACCTGGTGTTACGACGTCGCCAAGTGCATGTTCTGTGGCCAGTGTGAGGAATCCTGCCCGACCGACGCCATCGAGATGGGGCAGAAATTCGAACTCGCCGGCAGCGACAAGCCGCGTTTCGAAGAGCGCTACACGTTCGAGCGGTGACCGTCACTCGCTGAGTGCCCGTTACGCCTTGATCGAGCGGCAAAGATTCGCGCGTGCTCGGGGACAGATAACACAGACAGTCAGTGACTCGTCCCGATCGTCTCGGCTAATCGTCCGGCCAGGTCGTCGAGACGCTCGGTCACTGCCGAAGACAGCCCCTCCCCCTGCTCGATCTCGGCCGGTTGGACGCCGAACAGTGCGACCTCTGCCCCGGTCTCCCGGGTAAGGAAGGTCCGCAACATCGCGGGCGTCGACTTGTGTGAGGAGAACGATTCGCCACCGAGGTCGTCGGGATCGGCCCACTTGCCCGACCCAGGGTCAGCGCCAAAGTCGACGGCATCGACGAGGACGATCCAGTCCGGGTCGAACCGCCTGATGACCCCAGTATGGTTCTCCGGGGCGACCCCGCCTTCGACGAACAGCAACCGGTCGGCTGCTGAGGCACCTGTCCGGGATTCTAGCCGTCTGAGTAGTTCGAGTCCGGCTGCGTCATCCCCACGCAGCTCCGACCCGATGCCCAGAATGGCGACAGACTCGCCGAGGTCGATCGACGGTGGGTCAGTCACGGTCCCTCCAACGTCACACGCCGCCTAAAGCGACGTGATAGGCTACTAGATGACCGGCGAGAGCCAGCACTCGACCAGCCGCCCTTATGCGCCCAGATGCCGACGAAGGTACTTGCACGTCCGAATAATTCAAGGCCGATTCCGACCAAACTTGCCGGTATGGACATTCCCAGGAGTGTGGTCGTGTGAGTGGCACACCTCTCGCTATCGCACCGTTCGTGGCGCTGTCTGGCGGTGTGTTTGGCACCTATCTGGTAGGTCGATCCCCGCGTGGCCGGTCGGTCGCCTGGGCGGGTGTCGTCGCCTCTGTGGCGGTGCTTCTCGCGTCGGGGACGACCTGGCTCCTGTGGTTGCGATCGCTCCCGATCGAGTACGCGCTGTTTGGTGAGGGCGTCGGTGTGCGGGTCACCGCACTGAGCGTGTTCCTCTCGACGGTGGCCTGCCTGGTCGGCCTGGCCGTGATCGTCCACGCGGCGGGAAGTACCGACAGCAAGGACGCTCCCGAGTTGTACTATCCGCTCGTCCTCGCAACCCTCGCCGGCGTCGTCGGTATCGGCCTCTCTGCAGACCTCTTCTCGCTGTACGTCTTCTTCGAAGTGATGGCCGTTGGGACCTACGCGCTGGTCCCCTTCGCGGTCGACCGAGCGACGGCCGTCGAAGCAGGTCTCAAGTACGTGATCATGAACGCCGCGGGCTCGTTGCTCGCCATCTTCGGCATATCGCTCGTCTATGCCCACACTGGCGGCGTGCTCGACTTCGCGACACTCTCCGGGGAACTTGCCGCGACAACCGGCCCGGGACCCCTGGAGGCGGCCGTCCTCTTTCTCGTCGTCGGGTTCGGCGTCAAGGCAGCGGTCGTCCCGCTCCACACCTGGCTGCCGGACGCTTACACGGAGTCGCCCGCGAGCGCGAGCGCGCTGCTTGCGGCCCTGGCGACGCCGGCCGCGATCGTGGCGATGGGCAAGGCACTCGCGGTAGTTCCTGACGGTGTCTCGGTCGGACTCCTGTTACTGGTGGTTGGTGCGCTGACGATGACTGTCGGCAACTTCCTGGCGCTGGGCCAGCGCGATCTGAAGCGTCTGCTGGCCTATTCGTCGATCCCACACGTCGGCTACATTCTCTTTGGACTCGGTGTTGGCTTCTACGGCGGGTTCGGTATTGCCTTCGACGGCGCACTTTTTCACGTCCTTGCGAACGCGTTCATGAAGGGCGGTGCCTTCCTCGCGGTCGGCGCGATCGCCTATCGGCTGGCTGGGGCCGAGGGCAAGCACCGAACGCTCGGGGCACTTGCCGGTGTGGGCTATCAGATGCCAGTCGCCGCAGGCGCGATTGCCGTCGCCGTGCTGGCGCTTGCGGGCGTTCCGCCGCTTGCGGGCTTCTGGGGTAAGTTGTTCATCGTCCTCGGAAGCGCCGAAGTCTCGGGGGCAGTCGGCGTCGGCCTCGCTATCCTCGTGATCGGCAACTCCTTTCTCTCGCTGGGGTACTACCTGCCGGTGCTGGGAGCACTGTTTGACAGTCCGACCGACGCCGTATCGTCGCTCGATCGGACACCCACACTCCTTGCGATTCCGATCCTGGCGCTGACTGGCGGGACGATCCTGCTCGGACTCGCCCCGGCGTTCGGCCTGGATCTGGTCGGGCCAGCAGCCGACGTCTTGCAGCATGGACTGGAGGTGACGCCATGATCGCACTCACCACGGGCGCACTCGCGATCACGCTCGTGCTTGGCTTTGCCGCCGTCGCCGCGCGGGACTTTCTGGTCTCGATTCTCTCGCTATCCGGCGGGAGCGTTGCCCTGGCGGTGTACTTCTTCTTGGCTGGGGCGCCGATCGCGGCCGTCTTCGAGGCGGTCGTCGCCGCTGGACTCATAACCGTCCTCTTTCTGTTCGTGATCAGCCTGACCGAGACCGACACGGCCCAACGCGTCCACCCCGCCAAGCGCACGGTCGTCGGGCTCGCACTCGGGGGCCTCCTCGGTGTCGGGGTCGTTGTTTGGGCACTACTCGACCCTGCGGCCGGCGAGGCTACCACGGTGACGACCTTCGCCCAGGAACTGTGGAGTGGCCGGTCGATCGACGTCCTCGCCGTCACGATACTCATGTTCGTTGGCGTCCTCGCCGTCGTCCGGTTGACGGCTGAGCATCTCGACCCTGCGACCGACACGGGAGAGGACCAACCAGGAGCGACCGCTCCTCCGGAGGGAGATACATGACTGCACTCGCCTACGGCGTCGCTGTGGCGCTACTGGTGATCGGTATGGCGAGCATCGTCGCCGGGCGAAACGTGGTACAGACGTTGATCGGCGTCGAGCTCGCCTCGAAGGGCGTCCTCGTCAACTTCGTGGCGACCGACCCGGCAGGTAGCCAGGGGATCGTCGTCCTCCTCATCCTGATCGATGCCGTCGTCGTCGCCGTGCTGCTGGGCGTGGCCGTCGCGGCGTATCGACAGTACGGAACGCTCGATCTCGACGCTATCGGGAGGTTGACATGGTAACGAACCGTCGCACGCTACTCGCATCGACGCCCGGCTTGGTTGTCGCCGGCGCACTCCTGGCCGCTGTCGCGGTGATGGCACCCGGCCAGCCGACACCGGCCGTCTTGGCCCTCGGCGCGATTGTGGTGCCGCTGGTCGGTGCCGTCGTGTTGCCGTTCGTGGCCGTCGCCGGCGATCGCGTCCGGAACGGGGCGGCCGTGTCGATCGGCCTCGCGACCGCTGGCCTGACGCTGGCACTCCTCCCGAACGCACTGTCGGGGACGCCCGGCGTCGTCCAGTACGACCTCGCCTGGGTGCCGCCCGCCGACGTGTCCTTCGGCCTCTACCTGGACGTACTGGGTGTCATGATGGCGACGATCGCGGGGGTCGTCGGCGCGCTCGCACTCGTCTTCTCGACGCGCTTTATGGAACGCGAGGGCGGGCTGACCCGCTACTACGCGCTCACGTTGCTGTTCGTCGGCGGCATGATCGGGTTCGTGCTGACCGACAGCCTCGTCGCGCTGTACGCCTTCTGGGAAGTGCTTGGACTGTGTTCGTTTGGCCTGATCGCCTTCTGGTTGGACGAGGAGACCTCTTTCGCGGCGGGCGTGAAGGCCTTCGTCACGACCCGGTTTGGCGACATCGGCCTGCTTGCCGGGATCGCCGTCCTGTGGGTCGGCGGCGGCACGTTCTCGATCCGCGAACTGATCGATCAGGCCGCGAGCGGCGCACTACCGGAGTGGACACTCGCCGCCGCTGGCGGACTCTTTATCCTCGCCGCGGTCGGGAAGTCCGCACAGTTCCCCTTACACGTCTGGCTCCCCGACGCGATGGAGGCCCCGACGACGAGTACGGCACTGATCCACGCCGCCTGTATGGTCAACGCCGGGCTGTACTTGCTGGTCCGGACCCGCCCGATCTTCGACGGACTCGAATGGTGGACGACCGCCGTGCTGGCCATCGGGACGATCACCGCATTCCTGGCCGCCGTGCTCGCAACTGTCGAGAACGACTTCAAGCGTGCGCTGGCCTATTGTACGATCAGCCAGCTTGGCTACGTGACTGCGGCGATTGGCCTCGCCGGCGGTGTCCTGCCCGCGAGCTACCACCTCCTGAGTCACTCGATCTTCAAGGCCTTGCTCTTCCTCGCAGCGGGGTCGGTCATCTACGGGATCGGCGGGACGGTCCACAAACACGTCGACATGTTCGAGTACCGCGGCGTGGGCAACCGCGAGCAGATGCCCCTGACCAACGTCGCCTTCCTCGTCGGCATTTTGGGACTGATCGGCGTGCCCGGGTTCAACGGCTTCTGGAGCAAGGAACTGATCCTCTCGACGGCACTGGAAGGCAGCGCCATCGAGCAGGTCGCCTTCGCCGTGCTGGCAGTGACGGCCGTGCTGACCGCGGTTTACTCGATCAGAATCTACTATCTCGTCTTCTACGCTGAGCCGACGGCGAGTGCCGAGGAGTCGCCCCTCGCGATGACCGGCTCGCTGGCCATGTTGGCTGGCCTGACCCTCACTTCCTGGCTGGCGATCGGGCCGCTCTCTTCGGGTCTGGAAACGTATTTCCCGGGCGCGGAGATCCACGGCTATACGATCGTGGGCTTCGTCGAGCACACGCTGACGCCCCGGACGGCAGTCCTGACGGCTGGCATCCTCGGCTTCGGCTATCTCGGCTTCCACTCCCGGGCATCGATCAACGACGCCGCACCCGGTGGACTTCTGGCTGTCCTTGAGGCCGGCTACGGCTTCGACCAGCTATACGAAGGGTTCGTCGCGGCCTACCGCTGGTTGTGTACCCGCACGCGGGTCATCCAGACGGGTGATGTGAACTACAACGCCGTCGGCATTGTCGTTGCGCTGGTGATCGCCGCGGTCGTCCTCGTCATCTGACGGCCGAAAACGCACCCTTTTTGCTCGCGTGGCCGCCATGACTGGACAATGAGCGCCAGTACGCGACCCACGAGGTGGCGGCCATGACTCGCGATCTGACCGAGATCACCGTCGTCGGCGACGACTCGACTGGATTGATCGCTGAAGTCACGTCGCTACTCTTCGAGCGCGGGGTCAACATCGAAGATGTCGATCAGGCTGTCCGGGAGGGCGTCTTCCGGATGACGACGATGGTCGACACCAGCGAGATGATCGTTACCCAGGAAACCCTGCGGGAAGATCTGCAGGAACTGGCCGACGACCTCGGGGTCGACATCACTGTCCGATTCCCCGAGGATCGGGACACCCAGTCCATCGCTGTCCTCGTCACCAAAGAGAGCCACTGCCTGGAAGCCATCTTCGAGGCCTGGGCCAGCGGCGATATCGACGCCGACGTCGAGGTCGTCATCGGCAACCACCCGGATCTCCAGCCGCTCGCTGAGAAGTACGACGTTCCCTTCCACGACATCGGTGACGAGAAGGGCACGCCCGACGAGGACGAACTTCTGGATCTGCTCGCCGAATACAACGCGGACCTGATCGTCCTCGCGCGGTATATGCGCATCCTCAGCCCGGACGTTGTCTTCCGCTACGAGAGCCGGATTATCAACGTTCACCCGTCCCTCCTTCCTTCCTTCCCCGGGGCTTCGGCGTACATGCAGGCCATCGAGGAAGGTGTCCGGATTGCCGGCGTCACCGCTCACTACGTGACGACCGACCTCGATCAGGGACCGATCATCTCTCAACGCGTGTTCAACGTCCCACCCGAGGCGACCGAGGAAGAACTCCAGCAGATCGGCCAGCCCTTAGAGGCCCAAGCACTGCTCGAGGCGATCGATCTCCACCTCAACGACGAGATCTACGTCCACCGTGGCCGGACTCGGTTGCGCGACCCCGAGGAGACCGACGCCCAGCTCGGTGCACCCGAGCAACTCGAGCAACTCAATCCGGATCGGCCGATCGACGGACTCGGTGAAATCGTCAGCGACGCTGACGACTGAGCAGTCAGCCTCTGTGTTGGGCCGGCGAGTGCCGCCGGGAGAAAAACCGCTTATTCGAGGCCCAGATCTGCAAGTGAGTGGGTGTGCTGCCACGCGCCAGCGACCGCACCGACGTCGAAGGTAAGAACGCCGTCTGTGAGTTCGAGTCGAACCGTGTCGCCGTCGATCTCGGTGTCGTGGAGGTGAAGCTCAAGCGGCTGGCCGAAGTCCGCGACTGCGACCATCAGCTCACCGTTCGTTTCGAGCATTTCCTGTAGTTCGTTTGCTTCCATAGCACTCGCTGGTAGGCCCGAACGGCCCAAAAAGATTGCTACGTCATGGATATTCCCGACGTTCGTTCCCGCCGTGAGTGGCGCCAGTGTCTGTTTTTGGCCGGCCTAAAAACAGGCAGAACCCGCCTCTTCTAGAAGGGCTAAACACGTCGGTCCCCGCGCTTTGGACATGCAGGTCACCCATTACGACACGTGCCAAGACTGTGGTGCCGAACTCACTGAGACCACGACCTACCGCAAACACGCCTACTGTGGCGATTGTGGCGGGACACTCGCGTGAGCGACGATAGAAACAGTCTGCACAGCGTGGCTTTCACCCCACAGCAGTCTACTTACAGCCGCTCGACCCGCTCGAGTGTGTCCTCGATAGCTGGTGCGTCGAAGACCTCTTGGCCCACATACGCGTTCGTTCCTGCCTGATAGAGGTTACTCGCGACCTCGATACTGTGACCTTCGAGCGGTTCGGGCTGGCGTTCACACAGTGCTTTCCAGTCGGCACGGTTCCGTTCACTCGCCGTCGCTTTTGCCTCGCTGACGGCCTCGACCCACGCCGGCTGCGTTCGCTTGTGATACTGCCGAATGACTTCTTTGCTGATCTCCTTGCCCTCGTAAGAAAAGCGGTTCTCGTCGAACGTCCCTACGACGTCGGCAACGTAAATCTCTCCCTGGTAGTAGAGACATTCGATTTTGCCGTCTTCGTGAGCGAAACCTGCCTCGGCGGCCTGCCGGTTGAGGTACTCGTTGACCTCCCGTGCGACGGCTTCGAGGGCGTCGATATCGGCTTGGCCGGCGATCCGGTCGGCTTCCTCGCGTGGGAGGTAGCGGTCCTGTTCCTCGTACTTCGTCGAGAATTCGACGACCGGCTCGGGCAACTCGACCACCTCGTCGGGCCACTCCGCAGTATCGAGTCCGTGGTCTGGCGGGGCCGAGCGCTCGCGTAGACTCGACCCGGCAGGGACGGTGTTGCGAAAGACGATCTCCAGGGGCACGAGGTAGTTTTCACCGGCCGTGTCGTGATAGGTTTCGTAGTCGTATCCGTCTGTCTCGTGTGGTAGCTTCGGGACTTGCGTCAGACTGATCGCCATCTCGCGTGGTTGGCTGCCCGCGTCGATGGCCGTCTGTAGGTCCGTCAGTTCCCCGTCGACGAGGACACCCTCGTAGTGGGTTCCGATCCCGGCTGCATCCAGTTGTTCGAAGTTGTACGCGCCCATCGTACACAGCGACGCCCCTTTGGCCGGGATCTCGTCGGGCATCTTCCCCCAGTCGAACACCGAGTAGTCGTCAGTGAAGACAAACGCCCCCTTGCCCAACTCGGTCGCGGTCGGCTCCTCGTCGATCCGGAACTCCTTGACGCTGGTCATCGAATCGGGGTTCCGAGCCGGCGACCTTAGAGGTTGTACATCCACACAGACGCGCGCGTCGCCGTCGAGTGGAACCTACTCACCTCACAGGCGTCTCTGCAACTGCTGTGAACGGCGCCCGTCCGTCTCAGTATCGATACTCATGCTACGTGTGTACCCCGGGGACTCAAGAATGGTTATTAGTTACCGAACTGTCGCCCATCTGGAGTAGCTGGCTGAAACGTGAGCCAAATTTATACCAGTGGCTTTTGTTATCAAGATGGACAGAGCCACTCATAGCAACGACCCCCATTCTACAATGTGCCCCCAAGACGTTCACATTCTCTACGTTCCTGCCCTCACTCCCGATCGGGAGATCGGGACGCGACTTGCCAATATCGACCGATACGACGTACATAGGAAGACACGCATTCAGGCGGCGCTTGACGCCGTCGCGACCGAGGACATCGATTGCATCGTCACAATCGACGACGGGAGCGACGCCAGCATCACGCTGCTCCGCCGTCTCAGGTCGCGAGAGGGCGATACGACACCGTTCGTATTCCTCGCGGCAGATCCGGATGAAACGATCGTACGAGAAGCGTTAAACGCCGGTGCCGATCGATTTCATCGCGTCGACGCGATTGTCGACGACCCGACGCTGTTGGCTACTGCGATCGACGAGAGTGTTCGGCCTCCGCGCCGAGACTGGCACGCCGCCCAGCAACGGTGGGAGTGTGAGCGGTTGTTCGAACACATGAACGTGGGGGTTGCCTCGCAACGAATCATCACCGATGACGAACACGACCCCATCGATTACGAGTTCGTCGACGTCAACGGAGCTGGCTGTGACACTCTCGGAATCGACTCGCCCCAGGCGTTGCCCGTCTCGGCGTCGGCGCTGTTCGAGCAGGACCCACCGCCGCTTCTCGACCGGTACCAGACTGTCCTCGAAACGGGCGAGCCACTCTCTTTCGAAACGCACCTCCAATCGCTGGAATCGTGGTACAGCAGTGTTGCATACTCGCCCGACGGCACTCGCATTGTGACGGTTTTCGAAGACGTGACGGCCAGACGGGAACGGCAACGCGAGCTAGAACTGTTCCGGGAGATGGCCGACCAGGCCCAGGACGCAATTTTCGTCACCGACGCGGAGACGGGGATCATCGAAGACGTCAACGAGACCGCGTGTGATCGCCTCGGATACGAACGCTCGGAACTAGAGGGTGTAGGCGTCTGGGACATCTCGGGTTACTTTTCGGACCGAGCGGCATTTCGACGCCATCTCCGCCAACAGGACGGCGACCCGTCGTCACACATCGAGACAGTCCACGAGCGCAAAGACGGGACCGAGATCCCCGTCGAGATAATGGCTTCGACCGTCGAGATGGACGAGCATACGTATCGGGTCGCAATGGCCCGTGATATTACCGAACGCAAAGCGCGTGAACGGGAACTCAGAGACGAAAAAGAGCGCCTCGAAGAGTTTGCAAGTGTGTTGAGTCACGACCTCCGGACGCCTCTGGAAGTGGCGACGGGACGCCTCGAGTTGGCGAGTGAAACAGTCGAATCCGACCACTTGTCCTCGGCCAAGCGAGCGCTCACACGTATCGACGAGATCATCGAAGACGTCCTCACGCTTGTCCGGGACGGGAGCACGGTCGACGCCGACGCGATCGAGACCGTCTCGTTGGCGTCGGTCGCGCGCTCGTGCTGGCAGACAGTGAGCACGGCCGAGGCAGCCCTGCGAGTCGAAACGGACAACCGGATCGACGCTGACCCGGGGCGGCTCCGAGAACTGTTCGAGAATCTCTATCGCAACGCGGTCGAGCACGGCGGGGACGACGTGACTGTCGTGGTCGGTGACCTCGAGGATGGGTTTTACATCGCCGACGACGGCGCAGGGATTCCACCGACAGACCGGGAGGCCGTCTTCGAGGCAGGGTACTCGACCCGGGAGTGTGGCTCAGGGCTGGGATTGAGTATCGTCGAGTCGATCGCCCAGGCCCACGGGTGGTGTGTCGACATCACCGAAAGCGAGCGTGGGGGCGCCCGATTCGAGTTCACTGGCCTGGAAGCGAGCATCGACTGAGAGTCGTCTGACTACTACCTTGCGTGGCGCTTCGAGTGGCTTATGTCGATCGCGCTACAATGGTCCGGAGATGAGCAATCCGGAGCGTGACGTCGTCGAATTCGTCCTGACAGCGGCCGTTTATACCGATCAGGATGACCTCGAACCCGACGATCTGCCACCCGAATATCGGGCGGTGTTCTGGGAGGATGGGACGATCGAGCGACCGGTCGTCGCGACCGCTGAAGCGGCACGGGAAGCGACCGGCGTCGAGCGACCCTGGGCGGCCGTCTCGGAACTGATGTTTACCGACCGCGACGAATTCACCGGGGAAATCGAGTTCACGGATCGAGAGATGGCCCACGAGTGGCTCGAAAAGCGCGTCGACGCCGCACACGTACTCGAGAACCCGACCCTCGCAGCGGCCTTCGAGGACAGTTTCGAAGACGTCGGCCGCGAGCAGGCTCGCCAGCAGGTCCGCCCCGCGCGGGCCGATCGGGCCTGGATCGACAGTCTGCTACAGGAGTACTTCGCCGAGGAAGAAGAAGAGGAGATGCTCGATCTCGTGGAGATCCGCGCCCCTGAGGAAGTCGACATGACTCTCGACGAACTCGTCCTCACGTCGGATCAAGAAGACGAGATCAACAAGCTCGTCAAGGCGATCGAACACCGCGAGTATCTCGCGAAGATCGGCCTCCGAGAGATCGGGAAACTCCTGTTCGTCGGTCCACCAGGCACGGGCAAGACGAGTGTCGCGCGCGCACTTGCCCACGACCTGGATCTGCCGTTCGTCGAGGTGAAACTGTCGATGATTACCTCTCAGTATCTCGGCGAGACTGCCAAAAACGTCGAGAAGACCTTCGAGGTGGCAAAGCGCCTCTCGCCGTGTATCCTGTTCATGGACGAGTTCGACTTCGTGGCCAAGACTCGGGCCAGCGACGAACACGCCGCCATCAAGCGCGCGGTGAACACGCTCTTGAAATCGATCGACGAGGTGAGTCTGATCCAGGACGACGTGCTGTTGATCGGCGCGACCAACCACCCGGATCAACTCGATGCCGCAGCCTGGCGACGCTTCGACGAGATCGTCAACTTCCCCAAACCGGACGACAAGATGCGTGCAGACATTCTGGGCGTCGTCACTCGCGACATGGAGATCGTCGACTTCGATCCCGCGGCCCTGGCGGAGATGACAGAAGGGCTGACTGGCAGCGACCTCCGACTCGTTCTCAGGGAAGCAGTCCTGGATGCACTGACCGAAGAGCGGACGACGCTCACTCAGACTGACCTCGAAGACGCCGTTGCCAACTTCGAGGAACGGGATAACCTCAAGAACCTCGATATGATCGAGGGAGACCACGACGCTCTGGTCGCCGGCGGGACTCCGGACACGGGTGACGAGCACGAGCACGCCGAACACGCAGACCACGCCCAGGATTGATCGTCGTCCGCTCCCCCGAGTCTTTGTCGACCCAATCTTTATTCTCAGTCCCTGGGTGAGTTCCCTATGACGATCGATATCGGCATCGTTGGTGCTGGGGATCGCGGGCACACCCACGCAGGTGGGTACGCAGCAATCGACGCGGCCTCGGTCGTCGCCGTCGCAGACGTCGATCGAGAAGCAGCGACGGAACTCGCCGAGGCGTTCGACGTTCCGGCCGTCTACGAAAGTGTCCGAGCGATGCTTGCGGACGCGGATCTCGACGCGGTCAGCGTCTGTGTACACAACAACTTGCACCGGCCCGTGGTTGAAGCCGCAGCCGAGGCCGGCGTCGATGCCTTCTGTGAGAAACCCCTGGCTGGGACCTATGCCGATGCGAAAGCGATGGTTGAGGCTGCTGAGGGTGCGGGAATCGAAGTTGGCGTCCAAAACGATGACTTGTTCTCCCCGGAGACGCGGGCTGCAAAGACACTCATCGAGGGTGACGATCTCGGCGACCCGTACTACGCTCGTGGCGTCGTCTCCCGGCGGCGTGGGCGACCGTTCGTCGACGGGTACGGCACTCCGGCGTTCGTCTCGAAGGAATCTGCAGGCGGCGGACCAGTCATCGATATCGGGACCTACGTCCTGGGCCAGTTGCTCTATCTGCTCGGGAACGCCCGCGTCCAACGAGTCGGTGGCGCCACCTTCGAGCACACCGACGCTACCTACGACGCCGCCCTCGTCGGCGAGAACCGAGACACCTACGCCGACCGACTGGCGTCGTCGGGCTACGATGTCGAAGATGTGGGTCTCGGGTGGGCGCATCTGGCCGATGGCTCGGTACTCGAACTTCGGGCTGCCTGGCACATGTTCCTCCCCGATCGCCCGAGTGTCGTCGCCGGGACACAGGGCGGCCTCCAGCTCGACCCCTTCGAGTTCTACACGACGACCGAAGACTACGAGGCGACCGTTTCGATCGACCTCGAAGAGTACGAAACCCGCCAGGCACTCTTAGAGAGCGAGAGTGGCTACGACTTCGAGCGGGACGTCGGTCAGTTCCGCCACTGGATCGAGACGATCGACGGTCGGGCCGAAAATCCGATCGATACGGCCGGGCTGGCGCTGAACGCCATGCGGATCATGGACGGAATTTATCTGTCGGCAGCGGCCGGACGCGAACTGACCAGCGAAGAGATCGCCCAGCGCTCGGGCTCAACCGCCGCCGATCTGTGAGCCTCGGTCCGGCGAGTCTGGCCCCTCCCATGGACACCGTTCCGGCACGACCCGAGCCTGTGTAGACGTTCCGGGACGGAGACTGGCCGACTCCCAATCGTGTGCTTTAGGCGCCTCCGGAGCGTGGCAGGCCTCGATGGAAGTCACCCTCCTCGGGACGGGCGATACGACTGGCACGCCGACGGTCGGCTGTGACTGTGCGGTCTGTCACCGTGCCAGGAACCCCGAGCCGTCCCTCCGTGACAAACTCGACACGCGCGGCGTCGAGATCGGACCCCGCGGCGTCGAACGAACACGGTTCTCGCTTCACATTCGCAACGAGCACACCGACGAGACACTGCTGATCGATGCCAGTCCGGACTTTCGGCGGCAATTTCTCCGCGAGGACTTCGATCCCCCGGATGCCGCTCTTATCACGCACGTCCACTTCGACCACCTCGACGGGCTGGGCAACGCCTATCGGCTCTGTCGAGAGCTGCCGGTATACGCCTCGGGCGTGGTCGATCCGGAAACGGGCCAAAGCGTCGCCGAACACGTCCGTGATCGCTACGACTACCTCGACCCGCTCGATGTCCGGGCTCGCCAGCCGTTCGAGTCGTTTTCGGTCTGTGGACTCACGATCCGACTGGTGCCTGTCGACCACCCCCCGCTCGATACGTACGGCGTGGTCGTCGAAGATCCCAACACCGGCGGGCAACTCTCGGTTACGGGCGATACGAGCTATCAGCTTCCAGCTGAATCGAAGGACGTACTGGCCGAGCCAGACTTGCTCGTCGCAGACGGGATCCTCCCGGCGGATCGCTGTGAGTCCCACCCGGCCGGGGGAACCCATCACGACGAGCACGGCGTCCCGATGACCTATGGCACCAAGCATATGACCATCGAGGGAACGCAATCCCTTGCTGCCGATCTCGGCGCGACCGAGATGCGTGTCGTCCACCTCTCACACTATCTCCCGGCTGAGACAGCGTTCGACCGTCCGCTTGGTGTCGACGGCGAGCGGTTCTCACTGTGAGTGTGGCCGAGCCTCTCTCGGAACTGGCACTCGACGCCCAGCATAAGGCCTTTGTGCTGGCGACCGAAGCCAGCGCATGGACATCGATTCGGAGCTCGATCCGGCGACGGTCGAAGGGTTGCCCGCCCAGCGGCCCCTCGTCGCGATCGGCCTCGCCGCCGTCGTCGCGACGGTCGTCTACCTGGCGATCCAGCTGGCGATGGATGGGACGGTCGAACTCGTCGAAACAGCCGCGTTTACGATCGTCTTCACTGGCGTCTACGTCGCTTTCTTGTACCTCCGACGCCAGCTCCAGACGTCCGAATCGTAATTCACTCGTAGCGATCGAGCCCCGCCTGCCGTCGTGTCCGCCCTTCTGGATCGGGCCGCCACGGACTGGCGTTGGCCCGTCTTGCCGTCAGATCGACAGGCGGACACTCGCCCGACTCGTATCCCCGACAATCCGGCCCGCACTCACTCGCCGGGTCGACGATCCGACCGGCCCATTCGCAGTATGGGGCTGTCTCGGTCGGGCCATCACCGGGGACACACCGTGTACAGCCCGGATAGTCGAACGTGCGCCACCCTTTCCCGTATGCACGCTCGGCAAGTCGGCGACGCGCCCGTGCCTTCTCACTTGGTGAGACTGTTCGAATGTCAGTCTGTCCCGGCATTCGATCGAGGATTTCGATGCCCGTCCGGTCGGTAGCAAGCGACGTCGGATCCCTGAGGATGTCTCGCTCACCCGACTCGGGATCGAACTGCCAGATGCCGACTTCTTCGGGGATCCGGTTTCGGTGGGCACCGGTCACGTGGGAGGCCGTCGCCAGCACGACCGCATCGAAGATACCCAGCGAGACGTCGGTCTGGAGTTGGCCCTGGAGATCGCCAGGCCGGTCGAGATCCGGCTTGTTCTCGATGCCGAGGAGTCGGTCGAACCACCGTTCGGGATAGCGACACACTTGCCGGACTGCCGGGTCACCACCGACCCGCTCGCGCTCGAAAAAGCCCGCTTGCACGGCCCGCTCGACGAGCCGCCCGCGTTGCTCGGGACGCCGATCTGGAAAGACATCTCGGAGCGCCCTGGCAGTCCCCGGGCCGACTGGCGCCTCGATCGCGGCGGATGGGATCGTCCCATCGGTGATCGCGGCCCGACGATCGACGGCTGGCCCCGGCTCGATGGCGACGACATCGATGATGCGACGGCCCTGGACGTGTGCGCCCAACTGGCGAGCAACGAGTGTCTCCTCGTCTTCGATCGCTCCACACAGCGCCAGTTCGAACGCGTACTCGCGCACGCCAATTGCTCCGGTAGCGACGCGCAAAAACGTCTCGCCCGGGCGGTCGGCCCCCTCTTCTCACCAGCGACGAGATTCAAGATCGCCAAGCCAGCGACGGCCCAGCGACCAGACGACCGCGACGAGTACCGCGCCGGCGGCGTTCGTGAGGATGTCCCCGATGGCAAAGGTCCGATACGGCAGCGTCGCCTGGAGGAGTTCGATGACTGCCCCGAACCCACTCACTGCGATCGGAACTGTGGCGGCCGAGACGGCGGTTTTGAGGGGGCTTGCAAGTAGCGCGTAATAGACGGTCAGGGTCAGAAACCCGTAGCCGCCGAGATGGGACCACCTCGCCCACGTCAGCCCGAGCGGGCCGGAACGAGCGATGCCAGCCCCCGGATCGACGACCGAGCCGAGAACAATCGCCGTCGCGACGACGATCGCCAGGAGCCATCGGATCGTCCGGGGAACGCGACGCGACACGTGAGCCATAGCTCCCGTTTCCGGGGCCCCAGACTAAACTCCTTCTCAGCGCTCGGTGACGTGGCGGACGTCGCTGGCGATACCGCGTGTGCTCTGTACCATCTCCGGACCGCTCATGTTCGCCCGGCCGACCGCGAGCGCCGACGGCCCCTCAAAGACCACTTCGTCCCCGACGCGGATCGACTCGTCGGCGTCGACGATACCCGGTGCGAGGACGCTGCCGTGGGGCACGAAGTCGTCGATCTCGACGCGCTTGACCGGAACGTCTGCCTCCAGCCAGCGGCGCGCACCGGCAAGCGTCAACGAGAGGACGCCGTACTCGGGGACCATCGCGGCGAGTTGTTCGCCATCGGCATCGTTGACTCGAAGCTTCGGATAGCGACTTTCGACCTGCAGATCGTCGAACAGCGCGTCGCCGGCTCCCTTGCCGAACTGGTAGTCCGCAATCGCCCGGACGACGTTGTGCTGGCGCTCGCGCTTGCGGTATTTGGACTCGCCAGCGAGAGTTTCCGAGAGAGTCGACAGCGACTCCTCGGTCGTCGGGTGATCGGCGACCGTGTACTCGAAGGACTCGCCGAGCCGTTCTTCGACGCGTTCGGTAATCTCACGGTAGTCCTCGGGGACGTGGGCGATCACGCGCGGATAGTCGTTGTCTCGGAGATACGCCTCCAGTACGTCGGCGACGAATGCGATCTCTGTCTCTGACCAGCGTCCGGTCACGACGGTGTCGTAGTGCTGGGCGGGATAGGTGAGTTCCAGTTCCTGGGGGACGACGCCGATGGGCGACGTGATCGAGGCCAGATGGCCCCGGAAGTTGATCGCGTCGTGGAACTGGTCGTGACTCTGGGACTCGCTGTAGGGTTTCGTCGCCGAACACGGGACGAGCACCAGCGGCGCGTCGAAGCGACACTGATAGCGCTCGGTAACCCGCTCGGCAAAACGCTGGATCTCGACTCGGCCGAGCGTGTCGTCACTTGCCGCGGTTATCTCGGCTTTCCGGACCAGCGGCGTCCGGGTTTCGAGATAGTCGTACTCGTCGTCGAGCCGCCGCATCGTGGCCGTCAACCACTGTTCGTGACGGGCCTGGCCTTCGAGGTAGTCTCGCAGTCGGCCCTGTCGAATCCGATTGCGGACCGTCCGGAGTTCGGCTTCGAGGGTGGCGACGTTGTGCTCGACACAATCCTCGCGATCGAACGCCTCGATCCCCTGCTGGCAGGCCGAACAGGCACAGGGCAGTTCGTCCAGATTGCCGAGGCGGTACTCGCCGTCCGCGGTGAGATACCACCCCTGTGTGCCCCGGACGACGGCCCGGTCGGTGTCGAACAGATCCGCGCCGGCGGCGGCGAGCGTCGCGACGTTGCCGGGCGTCGCGATCCCCGGCAGGTACACTCCGGCGTCCGGGGGGATCGCCTCTCGGGTCGCAATGATCGCCTCGACGAAGGCCGCACTGTGGCCCGTAAACCCGGACGCGCCAGCGAGGACGTACGCGTCAGTCCCGTGGTCGCCGGCTGTCTCGGGCGAGACGACAGCGGCACTCGGGAACGCGACGTCAGGATAGTTCGGCTCGAAGGCTGTTTGGACTTCTGTGG
Source organism: Halorhabdus sp. CUG00001 (assembly GCF_009797925.1). Lineage (NCBI taxonomy): Archaea > Methanobacteriati > Methanobacteriota > Halobacteria > Halobacteriales > Haloarculaceae > Halorhabdus > Halorhabdus sp. CUG00001. Next base: position 1,188,716 of record NZ_VOLB01000001.1, on the reverse strand, counting down.
GCGTCCCAGCGGGGAACGCGCGGTGGGGCAGTACCGACAGCGTCGATTCGTCCCCGTCGGGAACGGCCTGCTCGCCACTCCAGAGACTGCCTGTCTCCTCGAGAACGTCGTCGACGAGGGCCGGCGTGGTGATCGCGTCCGCGAGCCGCAGGGTGCCGATCCTGGCGGCCCCGTCGCGGTCGATCACTTCGAAGTACTCGGTCATGGCCATCCGGACGGTCCGGGCGATGAATTATCTTTCCTTGTCGTCGGTGGTCTCACGCGCATCGATCACTGTTAGCGCCGCCGGTAGCGACGCGAGGGCGGCCGCAGGCCACCCGTCGTGAGCGAACGTAATCGACCCGTCACTCTCGGCCACGAGCCGATCGATTCCCCGGGCCGCTGCTCGGTAGGCTGCCCGATCGGTCCGGTCGGGCAACTCGGCCGTCAGCGGATAGGTCTGGTCGAGTTCTGGTGGAACAGGGCCAAAGGGTGGAACGACCGTCCAGGTCTCGTCGTACTCGCCGTCCGGTCGCGTCGCGTCCTCGGCGACCAGCAGGAGCTCACCGGCGGGCCCAATCCGGTCGAGGCGGTCGTGATGTCGCCGCACCTCCGGGCGTCGGGCGCTCTCGGCCGAGAGGTAGAACAGCGCGTCTTTCGAGGCCGGATCGGTCGTCTCTAGTTGGTCTGTGTGATCGAGCAACGCGCGATACCCGTCAAGCATTGTCGGGTGGGCACGCGCTCTGGCCTCGACGAGTTCGAGCAACTCACCGCGGCGGATGGCCTGCTTGATCCGGCGCATCTCACCGAAGGAGACGTAGAGATTGTGTTCGGCCAGTTTCTCGACGCGCTGATCTTCGGGGAGATTCCGGACCTCCTCGGGACCGAATCGTGAACAGATCGGACACTCACACGGGAAGTATTCGAGTTCGTCTAAGTGTTTGGTCCCGCGAACGGTCAGATACCGCCCGTCTCTGGCGTACAGCGCGTAGGCTGCCGAGTCGAACAGATCACAGCCGAGCGCGACCGCCAGGGCAAACATCATGGGGTGGCCCGCCCCGAACAGGTGGACTGGCGCGTCAGCCCCGAGCCCACGTTTGGCTGCGGCGACAGCATCAACCATGTCCGCGAATCGATACTCGTTCATCAGGGGGACGATCGCGCCGATGGGAAACACGTCCAGGCCGCTGGCGTAGGCGTCTCGGGCCGCCCGCTCTCGGAGGTCGGGATACGTCGATCCCTGGACTGGCGCGTTGACCAACATCTCACCGAGATCCATCTCTGTCGCGGCTTCGATCCGCTCGGCCGTCGTCGCGAGTTCCGATTCAGCCTGTTCCCGACTGACGTCCGGTGGCGTCGGGAGGTCGACGGGCGTCCCGATATCGGAGCCGATCTCCTGTTGGAACCGGAGGATCTCCGGGCTCGTAACGTCGATCTCCCCGTACTCGGCCAGTTGGAACGACCCCGAGTCGGTCATGATCGCGCCGTCAAACTCGAGCAGATCGTGCAAGCCATCTTCGAGGGCCGGCTCTCGGACCTCCTCGCTCCCGTAGATGACGTAGCTGTTGGTGATGAGCATCTCGGCTCCGAACTCCCCGAGACGGCTGGGTGCGATCGTTTCGTGGTGCGGGTTGATCACCGGCAACAGGGCGGGCGTCTCGACGGTGGTATTTGCCCGTGGGACAGTTAGCTCTCCTAACCGCCCACCGGCGTCGTACCCCTGGAGTTCGAAGTGCTCGCGCATGACCGCTCGTGGGGAGTCGGCGGGCCTAAGCATTCCGTTTCGCCGGCCTATCGCTCGAACAGCGCGTAGTACAGGACACCGAGCATCGTCCGCCCGTCCCGGAGGTCGTCCTCGCGGGCGGCCGCGATGAGGGCCTCGATAGTCGTCGTTTCGACCCGTATGGACTCGTTGTCATCCAGATCGCGTTCCCCGGTTGGTGCACAGTCCTCGGCCAGGAAGTAATGGAAGACAGCATCGGCAAAGCCGTTGGCCGGCTCGACGGTCGTGAGATGCTCGACCTGGCCAGGCTGGTAGCCCGTCTCCTCTTCGAGTTCGCGGTGGACTGCCGCCGCGGGGTCCCCGTCGTCGGGTTCGAGGCTCCCGGCGGGCAACCCGTAGTTGATAGCACCGACGGCCTGGCGCCACTCCTCGATGACGACAACCTCCTCGTCGGTCGTCACCGGGAGTATCACGACGCTCTCGCCTTCCGTGAGATAGTCGAACTTCGTTTCGGTGTCGTCGGGCAGTGCAACGGTGTCGGTCACCACATCGAATCCCGGACAGGTGTAGGCGGTCTGGCTTGAGAGTGTTTCCCAGGCGAGGTCAGCTCGCTCCATGCACGGCGATTTATCCGGACACGGAAAACTGGCAGGGATGGCGAGGCTCTATGACAAACCTGCGGCAGTGCACAATAAACGACAATGAACATACTATAGCTTGGTATTATTCAGATCCGTCATATGAGTGCTAGATAGATCAACGATCCGACCGTAGGTCCGCGAACGTGTACAAATAAGCGAGCTTTTGGAACTCCAAATAATATTTCCGTCCAAATACTGCTCCTGGGATAGTTCCCAGAACGTGAAAATCACGGGCTCCATTAATATACGGAACTGGTGAACATCTGTACGTGAGGTAGACACGAATGGCAAACACCGAGGTGGATACGACCCTGTTCGGGACAGACGTATCGTACGAGATAGATGGACGGTGGTTGGCGTATTTCACGTTCCTCCTACGCGCCGTCGTGGGTTACTGGTTCTTCCACGCTGGCATCACGAAGATCATCGATGGGTTCAGCGCGGAAGGGTATCTGAAGTTCGCGGCCGACTATACGATCATGGAACCGATCGTGAGTCCGTTCGCAAGCGGGATCGGACTCGAGTTCGCGAACTTCATGATCCCCGTCGGGGAGACGCTCATCGGGCTCGGCGTGTTGGTCGGGCTCCTCGTCAGGCTCGCGTCGTTCTTCGGCGTGTTCCTGATGCTGTTCTTCGTGACGATCAACAACGGCTGGGGCCACAGTATCGTGACCAGTGATCTGATGGGATTGTTGCTCTTCGTGGCAATGATCGTGCTCGGTGCTGGTCGCGTCTGGGGGCTGGACGCCTACGTCGAGAAGATGGCGTTCGTCCAGAACAACCCGTGGCTTCGATACTTGCTCGGTTAAGGAGGTGACACACTATGGCAACTAACACAGACAACATGACGCTGGCAGATCAGATCGCAATGGGCCTCGGCGGCGGACTCTTCTTGCTCGGGACCGTCGGTATTGGCCTGCTCGAAATAATCGCAGGGAACATGAACCCGATGGTCGTCGGTACCAACGCCGACGGCGAAACCGTCAACGCGATATCGGAAGCTGCCGTCGAATCCGTGCAAAACGCACCAGTCATCCCGCCGAACGTGCGGGCATACCTGCTCACGTTCGGCCTCGTCATCCTGGGCGTCTTCGCGATCTACGCGTTCGCGACCCAGCAGCACCTCGACTGATCGAACGATCATCTCCCCGTTTTGCACTCGCCCACGTTTCTAGGCCGACCGAAGGAAAGTTGAGTCTCGGCCCCCGAGTATTGCCTGATGACGGTACGTGAAGCAGGGGACTTCGACGTCGAGGCTATCCGTGAGGACTTTCCGATCTTGGAACGGGAGTTCGATGGCACGCCGTTGGTTTATCTCGACAACGCAGCGACGACCCACACACCCGAACCGGTCGTCGACGCCATTGTCGAGTACTACGAGCGCTACAACGCCAACGTCCACCGCGGACTCCATCACCTCAGCCAGGAGGCATCGGTAGCCTACGAAGAGGCCCACGACCGCGTCGCCGAATTCGTCGGCGCGAGCGGCGGCCGCCAAGAGTTGATCTTCACGGGCAACACCACCGAATCGGAGAACCTCGTGGCCTACGCCTGGGGGCTGAACGAACTCGGCCCCGGCGACGAGGTCGTCCTTTCGGAGATGGAACACCACGCCTCGCTGGTCACCTGGCAACAGATCGCAAAGAAGACTGGCGCGACGGTCCGGTACATCCGGGTGACCGATGACGGCCATCTCGACATGGACCACGCCAAAGAGCTGATTGGCTCCGATACGAAGATGGTGTCGGTCCTGCACGTCTCGAACACGCTCGGGACGATCAACCCCGTCGCGGACCTCGCCGACCTCGCTCACGCCGAGGACGCGTTGCTCTTCGTCGACGGGGCACAGGCCGCCCCCAACCGGCCAGTCGACGTCGAGGCCATCGACGCCGACTTCTATGCCTTTTCCGGCCACAAAATGGCCGGGCCGACCGGGATTGGTTGCCTCTACGGTAAGAAACAGATTCTCGAAGACATGGAGCCGTTCAACTACGGCGGCGAAATGATCACGAAGGTCACCTTCGATGATGCCACCTGGAACGCGTTGCCCTGGAAGTTCGAAGCCGGGACCCCGAAAATCGCCCAGGGGATCGCACTGGCTGAAGCTGTCGACTATCTGGACGAGATCGGTATGGAGGCGGTCGCCCGCCACGAGAACGAACTCGCCCAGTATGCCCTCGAACGTCTCGACGAATTCGACGATATCGAGACGTTCGGTCCGCCTGCGGGCCAAGAGCGTGGTGGGTTAGTCTCGTTCAACCTGGGTTCGGTCCACGCCCACGACCTCTCGTCGATCCTCAACGACTACGCGGTCGCCATCCGGGCGGGCGATCACTGTACCCAACCCCTACACGACAAACTCGGCGTCGCCGCGACGGCCCGAGCCTCGTTTTACATCTACAACACGCGGGAAGAAATCGACGTACTGATCGATGCCATGGACGACGCCCGCGAACTGTTTGGGTGAGCAGACGCGGCCTGTGGCCGCGTTTCGCCGATCCGAGGCGAGGCCGAAATAGCCCTTAGTCGCCGCCCCACTCCCACTTGGTCCGGTCGATCTTTTCCTTGATCGCGTCGATCTGCTTCTCGTAGTCGTCGGCGTCGATCGACGATGCCGTCTCGGCGACGGACTGGGCGTCTCGTAGCCGATCGACCGCTCGCTCGTACTGCTCTCTGGCGTCCTCGGCGTCTTCGTCTTCGCGTTGCTCGCCCGTCGTTTCGAGTTGCTCGGCGTGGGTCTCCAGCGCCTCGAGCGTCGACGCCGCGATCGACGAGAGGTCGACAGCCACGTCGAGGGTCGCGATGCCGTCGATCCGGTTCCAGCCGGCCTCACTGGCGGCGTTGATCCGGCGATACGCCTCGAGCCAGCGTGTCGCAGCGACGTCGGATCGATCAGCTTCCCGGGCGACTTCGAACGTCTTCGTGGTCGCCGAGACGTACTGTTCGTCCAGCCCCTCGACGCGATCGGCCAGCGAGTCGATCCGCTCGCCGGCGTTGTCTGGCGTTGCCTCGACGTCGTCGATCGCCTCTCGGAGCCTCGAAAGCGCTCTGACAGCTGTCGTATACGCCCCACAGAACGGTTCGAACTCCTCGCCAGCCAGCGCGTCTTCAGCCCGCTCGATGTCAGTCTCGCCGCGGTCTAGCCAGACGGCAACGTATCGGCGATCGCACTCTCGGGCGACCGACTCGATGCGCTCTTCGAGTTTCTCGGCTAGAACGTCGTCGCCCTCGTCGCCGAGCGGATGCGTGTCAGTGAGGCTGCTGACCTGATGGCGCGCATCCGAGAGTTGCGATCGTGCACGGAGTCGGAGGTTCTGCGTGGCGGTACCGCGTTGCTGCCCGGTCTCCCCCTCGATCTTCGATTCCAGTGTGTCGATTACGTCTCTGGCTGCCCCAATCGACCGGTCGACAGATCGGTATACGTCGGCGACGTTCTGGATGTAGTCCGTAACTCGATCGGGATCGCCGTCGGTCGGGGCGAAGTGAATCGATTCCGTCTCGTGCCCGACGACGAGTTTGGTGTTCAGAAACCCGCTCTTCAGCTTACACGTCGTCACCGATTCGAAGTCGAAGGCGATCTCGACGACCTCGGGTTGGTCGCCCAGGACGACCAGCAGTCGCTCGTCGGTCACGACGAGGTAGGCATCGTGGTCCCCCTCCGGCTCGACGGTTGTCGTTCGGCCTTCAGTCGTGTGCTCGACGCTATCGCTGGCCAGGACGTGCTCGGGACGTTCTCCATTGTCGAGTAATGCAGCGAAGGGGCCGGCGTCCAACTCGGCTTCACTGTCGTTCCCACCGATCAACGATCCCGACAGGTCGTTTACTCTCTCGAACATGGTCTCTTGGGAATCATCACTTCGTACCCCAAGCTGTGCAGACGTGGGATATTAATAGTGCGCCTTTCGGCGGTTGCTGTGTGAAACAGCTAGCTGCGTGGCCCTCGCCGCCGGCTGACGTTTTGTGGCACCGCTAGGTGTGTCCAGTCTCGCCAGCAGTATGCACTTCCAACGCCGTCTCGCTCACGAGACGTACTCACGCCAGCACGCAGGCATCGCAGGCCCAACGCTTTGTTTCTCGGGACACAGCCGCCCTGGAGAGGCACGACCCACAGCAGCGGGCAAGAACCGACGACGCGACGACTCAGTGACGCGACGGCCAACGACCTCACTGTCGCATCTCGGCCATGTGGCTTCTGATTCGGCCTACCTGGCGGCCCACTGAGAGGCCTTACACTGCCCGGTGGCGGCCGCTGCCACCGACCAAACAGTTCAGTCACTGGAAGTGCTCAATCCGTTCCCCACTCCCACTCGGTGACTTCGACTTTCTCTTTGAGTTCCGTGAGCCGCTGATCGATCGCTGCACTGTCTCCGACTGGCTGTGTGTCGACGATCTCGTGGGCCTGGCGCATACGCGTAACTCCCTGCTCGAAGTAGCGCCGAGCTTCGGCGGCATCCGTCTCGAGTTCCTGCTCACCGGCTTTCTGGAGCGTATCGGCGTGATGCTCTAAGGCATCGACTGTCGCCTCGGCGATCGGTTCGATCTCCGAGAGTGGCAGCGCACACGAATCGACTGCTGTCGCCCAGCCGGCGTCGCGGGCGGCCCGCACACGCCGGTAGGTTTCGAGCCAGCAATTGGCAGTCACTGCGGGGTCGTCACTCTCTGTTGCGTTCTCGTGTGCCTCGCGGGTCGATTCGACGTACCTCTCGGCGAATTCCTCGAGTTTGTGGTCCATCTCGGCCGCTTCGCTGGTCACTTCTTCGGACGGGGAATCGAGATCAGCGAGTACGTCCTGCAGTGAAGCCACCCCATCCGTCGCCTCGACGTAAGCCTCGCAAAATGCCGCATACTCGCCTTGGTCGAGTGCGGTCTCGGCTTGTCCAACTGTGTCGCGAACGCGGTCGATCCAGGCGTCGGCGTACCGTCGGTTGAGTTCCGTCTCGGTGGTTTCGACTCGTTCGAGCAGTCGGTCAGTCTGTACTGCCTCCCGTGTGACCGACTGGCGTGCGTCGGATAGTTCTGACTGGACTTGGAGGCGAAGATAGCCAATCTTGCCGCCCTCTCGGACCTTCGTTTCGAGTTCTTCGGTCATCTCCTTGGCCGACGCGATGGCGTCTTCGACATCGGTGTAGGCCTCTGCCATCACCGTAATGTACTCTGCGACCGCTTGTGCATCGCCGTGTGTGGGCGAGACCCGTATCGATTGGTCTCCCTGCTCGACGACGAGCGTCGTGTTCAGTAACCCGCTATTGACCGCTGCTCGCGATATCGATGGTAACTCGAACTCGATCTCGCACTCGGAGGGCTGTTCTCCAAGTACGACCAACACGCGTTCGTCGGTTGCAATCAGATAGGTGTGGTACTCACCGTCGGGCTCTACCGTCGTCGTCCGTTCTCCCGTCGTGTACTCGACGCTCTCGCCCACCAAGACAGTCCGTGGCTGCTCGTGTTCTCTCAGCAATCCGTCTATCGGATCGCTCACCGAGCCAGCCCCGGCAACGTTTCCTAGCGCCGTGTCCGGCAACTCCTGTATGCTATCGAACATTTACGTGCCCCCTCGTTGCAACCAACGACCGGATACACTGTACGGGGGACCATAATATTACTGATGAAATTCATTTCGCGAGGCTGGAGGGGCCGTTCACATGAGAGGATTTGCCGCGGAACGTTTTTCCGCCGGTATCGCTAATCGTTTCCTACCAATGGGCATCGGCGGCAGCGATATGTATCGACAGCAGATCCTCGATCACTACAAGAACCCACGCAATTACGGCGAGATCGAGGACGCGACGTTCACCCACGTCGGCGAGAATCCGATGTGTGGCGACACTATCGAGATGGATGTCGTCCTCGACGACGACGAAGAGACTATCGACGCCGTCGCCTTCCAGGGAGATGGCTGTGCGATCTCCCAGGCGTCGGCGTCGATGCTCTCGGAGCGACTCGAAGGCATGTCGATCGAGGACTTAGAGGCGCTGGATCGTGACGACGTCATCGATATGCTCGGCGTCGATATCTCGCCGATGCGCGTCAAGTGTGCTGTCCTGGCTGAAAAAGTCGCCCAGGACGGCGCCGAAATTTACTTCGGCGAGAAAGACCTCGAAGAGACGACGACTGAAGACGACGATCCCGAATAACTCCCGTCTCGTCATTCTGGTGCGTGGACGATCGTTTCGTGGCCATCGTCACCGACGAGCGTGACGTCGTGATTCGTGTGGCGGGCGTGCGTTGCTGCCCACCGACGGGCGCCACGTTCTTCTAAGCGCTGTACTGATTCGGGACAGTGCCGACAGTCTGCCTGCCAGACAGCCAGTCCATCCGGGAAGTGCCCGGTGTGTCGCTGATGATCGAGCGCGAACTGCTCGATCGCTTGGTTGCCAACGGCCATCGCTTCGAGTTCGTAGCCGAGGTCCCACTCGCGTCCGCAACGATCGCAGCTCACGGTCGGGACGTTTTCCTCGCTCGCTGGTGGCTCCTCGTCAGTTTTGCGGTCTGCCATCGCCTGTGATAGGCTCGGCGAAGGCTTGAAGCTGTGTTTCGATCCCGAGCGAGGCGATCGTCCACTCCGAGAGATAGCTCTCGGGCGGGGGAAAACGGCTTCAGGCCAGGAAGACGTGCCGTGGTCGATCAGCGAGTACCTCACGGCCCCATTCGACGGTATCACGGAAGTCTTCGGAGCGGAAAAACGCCATCGCGTCCTCGCGGCTGGCCCAATTCGAAGCGATGAACATGTCGTTCTCGTTTTCGTGGTTGACCAGTAGTGCGGTGCCGTAGTGGCCGTCCATCGTCCCGAGCGTTTCACCGACAGTCTCGAAGGTCTCGAGGAATTCCTCGCGGTACTCCGATTTGACGGTGTAGAACATCCCCATCGTCCCGAACCCTTCGCCTTCACCGGCCCGGCCGACGACTTCCGGTAGGTCAGCGAGGGCGTCTCCGGCCGCTTGGGCTGCTGATTCGGTTTCCCAGCGGCTCACGACCGCTGTCGGCTCGGTATCGTCGACGGCCGCAACCTCGCCGGGTCCGGTCTCGTAGACCGCTGTCTCGATGTGAGCGTCGTCGGCCCGGAACGTCTCCCGGAGCTCGGCGACGTCGCTCATTAGTGACTCGATACCGGCCGTCGAATAGACGACCAGTGCGTAGACGTCTTCGCCGTGGGGCTGGCCGGCGTAGACGTCGTGCTCGGCGAGCTCACGCCTGATAGCCTCACTGGCGGTGTCGGTCCCGTCGTCTGTGGTACTGTCCTGGGCAGACGACGCCTCGTGAGAGTCGAGTACCCCGCCGTATCGTTCGTCGATTCCCGGCAGATCACCCAGGAAGCCAGCAGCGGTCTCGGCGGCGTCTTCGGCCGTCCACAGCGACGCGACCGCCGAACGCCCGCTCGAGGCTCGTACGACTGTGGCGACGTGTCGGTCGTAGTGATCGAAGTTTTCCCGCAACCCGGCGACGTCCTCAGCCAACTCCTGGGCGTCGACATTCGAATAAAACAGGAGGCCATACTCGCCACCCTCGTAGTCCGCTCCCTCACGAATACCAAGCTGGAACAGTCGCTGTTCGAGGTCGTCGACAGTCGCATACTCGCTGTCCGAGACATCCGGTCGAGAGCCGCCCCCCGGATGCCCGCTGTCACCGTCATCCTCCGGTTCGGCGTGGGGATCGTCACTCTCTGAGGCCTGCTCGGCGTGGGGATGGCCGTCGTCGGTCGCTTTACCGTGTGGGTGGCCCGACGTATCGCCGTCGTGCTCGACGGCATCGGCCGGCGTTGCCGGCGCAGCCTGCCCCTCAGCGGTCTCACCCGTCTCAGGGGCGATCGCATCTCCAGCGAGATACGCGTCGAGGTCCGCCGGGGCCAGTCGACGGCCGATCGTGAAGGGGCCAAACTCGGCGTACTTCGAACTCGACGGGTCAAAACGCATCTCGTAGAGCAGATCCTTGACGTCGGTGAGATCGTCGGCCCACAGCGTCACGCCCCACTCCCAGTCGTCCAGGCCGATCGCACTGGAGATCATCTGGGTGACCTTGCCGGCGTAATCGCGACCGATATCCCCGTGGGCGTCCATGTGTTCGGCCCGTTCCTCGAAGGGCAGGTCGTACCAGTTGTACTCCGGTTCACGCCGTTTGTCCATCGGATAGAAGCTCACGTGCTCGGCGTCTGGGATGTCGGGTTCGATCCGTGAGCGCATGTACTTCGCGAGGCCGGAACTCTCGTCGAGATCACCGTCGAAGAACTCTCGGGCACGCTCGGAGTACCCTGATGCTTCCGTCACCGAGACAAACGAGTCTGTTCGCTCGGTAAACCTGGCTAGTGTCGTCTGTTCGAAGGCCCGCTCTAGGTGATCGAGAGCGGCGGTCGTCGGTCGCAGGTGGACGAACATGAGATCGGCTTCCTGGCCCAAGACACCGTAGAGTGCCGATGTGCCTTCTTGGGCATCGGCCACCGAAACCGCGTCTTCGAGGTGTTTTTGGCCCTCTTTGAGGGCTGCATCCCGCGTTCGCTGGGGTGCGTCCCGCCAGTCGTCCCACGCGATCGTTCGGAAGTCGTGTAGCACGTACCACCCTTCCGCCGTGGGCGGCGCTTTTCGTCTGCTCATGGTACTCGGTGGTTCGAGCCTCTTGGTAAGGAACCTTGCCCTCCCGACAAAGCCGCCCCCTTCCGATCGACTGCGAGGGTTGCAGCCGAGGGGAGGGTTTTAACCGCCGACGGCAGTCAGAGTCCAGTGTGAGCGAGGACCGCGACGACGGAGAGCTGCTCGCCCTTTTAGAGGACGATTATGCTCGAGCGATCCTCGCAGCCACGAGTGCCCAACCCATGTCAGCCGAACGGCTCAGCGAGCGGTGTGACGCCTCGGATTCGACAATTTACCGGCGCGTCGACCGCCTGCAAGACCACGATCTGCTCGACGAACAGACGCGGATCGATCCGGACGGTCACCACTATAGCGTTTACATTTCACAACTGGAGTCGGTGACCGTCACGTTCGAAGACGGCGACTACCGGATCGACCTGCAACGACGCCAACCCACGGCGCCGGACCCGGCGGACCGATTCACCAGGATGTGGCAAGATCTATGATCGATCTCGTTCCCGTCGAGGTGGCGACGATCTCGATTCCGCTGGCGTCGGCCGCTCTCGGCCTGGTGATCGGCTATCAGGCCTATCGGGGCTTTCGTCGCCACGACAGCCCGTCGATGCGCTACCTCTCGCTCGGGTTGATACTGTTGACGGCTGTCTCCTATTCGCTTGCAGCGTTCGGGACGCTGTTGATCCGCTGGCGGCTCTTGCCCCTTGCTGCCGAGACGCCACTCCTGCTCGTGGCCCGAATTACGCAGTTTGCCGGCCTGGCGTTGATCACCTACTCGCTGTATCGACGTCCGTAGGGCGGACACCTGGGTTGGGCACACCCTTTGGCCGCTGCGGCCGGCGTCGGCACCGTCCAGTCTAGACGAGTAGCTGGGGGGCTGTGGACCACAAAGCGGGCCAAGCTGGGTACAACCTGGGACGCCAATCGAAAAGTGGGCACGGGCAGTCCGTCGCAGTCTCGACGGAAGTTCTGTAAACCGGCGGATTGGAGGGCCGATGGCGTCAACCGGGATCCGGCAATACACGCTTGGTCCTGGGTCCCCTTAGTACACGAACCTGACCTTCCGGTCTGGCAGCCCGGGGAAAGGTTTAAACCCACTCACGAGAGCAGGAGCGGCCCAAACAGCATGAGCATGAGGCTGGCAAACATCACCAGCCCTACCGAGACCGTCACGGTCCGGACCACCCAGCGCTTTGCAAACGGCGTCCGACTGGTGATCGCTTCCGCACTTGCCCGCAACAGGTGACCGCCGTCCAGTGGGAACAGTGGAATCAAGTTGAACACACCCAGGTTGACGTTGACCCAGGCGGTCCAAAAGAGCAAATTCGCGAGCGTGAACACGCCTCCACCCAGGAACGCGAGCGGTCCGGAGATCGTATAGAAGTTCGTTATTGGCCCCAGAAAGCCGGCGAAGTTGTAGGGAATGATCGCATTCGCGACAGTGGCAAAGGGCAGCGTGACCATCGAGAGGATCTGGCGGCCGAGGGGGAGATTCGTGTCTGCTCCGCCATTGCCGCCGAGAATCGTCAAATACGCTTCTGCGGGGTACTCTCGGATACCGAAGTCGTCGATAGCAACGCCGCTGATCCCCGGCTGGATGCCGGTGACGCCGAGAAAGCCACTGTCATCGCGCGGATTCTCCCCGAGCGTGACGGTGAATGGCTTGAGGCGGCCCTGGACGGACGCTTGCACCTGGACCGACTGGTTGGGAACCGTCCGGTCGAGGGCGGTAGCGAGATCCGTCTGGGAGACGATCCGTTCGCCACCGAAGCGTGTGATGACAAGCGACCCGCCAGCTGGCGCGCCAGCCTGTGCAAGTGGCTTGCCCGGGGCGACGCGACTCACGTACGCGCCGATCGGTCCCGTGGTCTCGGTCCCATTCTCGGTCTGTAGGGTCGCTATCGTCCGGTTTTCGAGTGCGGCTGTCATCTCAGTGACCGTCGAGACGGCTGTCCCGTTGACGGCTGCGATCCGGTCGCCGCTGTCGACGGCGAGTGGCCCGCTCTTTAGGGCCGACGTGACGAAGACGGAACGTTCGATCTGGACAGCCTGGCCGTCGTGGACGGACACGGTGACCGTTTGTTCGTCCGTCTCAGCGAGTGTCTCCGTGAGGGCAGTCCTGTTCGAGACTGGAGTGCCGTCGACGTCGGTGATGACGGTCCCTTGCCCGAGGCCCGCGGTGTCGGCCGGCGAACCGGGAATCGCACCACCGACAGCGACGCCGCCGACGGCCTGAATCGACCCGGCGACGGGACCGAACAACAGCAATAGCGCGACGATTGCCAGTGCGAAATTGTTGGTGACGCCCGCCGCGAACATCCGCGTTTGCGCACCGCGATCGGCGTCCTGGCGGTCCTGTTCGTCGGGTTCGACGAAGGCACCGATCGGAATGATGGTGAACAGTGCCAGCCCCATCGACTCGATATCGATGTTTTCGACTCGGCACAACAGTCCGTGGCCCCCCTCGTGAACGACGAGCGCGAGGACCAACCCAAAGATGATCTCTGGGGCCGCTGCCAGTGGGAGGAAATCGTTGAATCCGGGGATCACCAGCGCGTTTTTGGGCTCTTGGATCGGGTTCGTCCCTGGTTGCTGGAGACTCATAATCCCGGAGACCACGACCGTCAGAAACATGCCGACGAGGACCAGCAGGCCAAAGCCGATCCCGACGTTGGCCCAGGCTCGAAAGAACCGGCGGTGGCGCGCCAGGCGATCGAGCAGTGCCTTTCCACGCTCGGTATGAATCGTCGTGATCGGCCCGGAGACGTGCAAATACGAGGGCAGATACCCGCGGCGTCGAAGGGCACCCATCCCAGCGACGTAGGCGAGAACGCCAGCGAGGACGAGCGTGAGCGTATCGACCATCTACCGGTGTGACGGGTTCACCAGCCAAGAGAATTGCGTCATCTCGTCTCCGTGTCCACTCGGCACCTGCCGTGAGATGCGCGACCAGTACCCGACAACACCACCTTACCCGAGCACTTGCCCCGCGAACAACATCGCCATGAGGCTGGCGAACATCACCAGCCCCACCGAGACCGTCACGGCTCGGACCGCCCAGCGCTTGTTCAACCGCGTCCGGGCGACGATCGCTTCTGTCCCTGTTCGCAGCAGGTGCCCACCATCGAGCGGAAACAGCGGAATCAGATTGAACATGCCGACGTTGACGTTGATCCAGGCGGTCCAAAAGAGGACGTTTGCCAGCGTGAACACGCCCCCGCCCAGGAACGCGAGCGGCCCAGAGAGCGTATAGAAATTCGTCACCGGCCCCAGGAAGCCGGCAAAGCCAAAGGCACTAGGATCGAGCAGCGAGATGAACGGGACCATCAAAAACCAGAAGAACTGTTCGGCAAACGACAGCGAGAGTCCAGTCCCTTCTCCACCCAGAACTGCGAGGTTCCGCTCGGTGGGATACTTCTGGACACCAAAGCCAAAGTCCCCGACCTCAAGGCCAGAAAAGCCGGCTTGTAGCCTCGCGACGCCGAGGAACGCACTGCCGTCGTCCGGATGTTTGCCGAGCGTAACGGCATACGTCGACCGATCGCCCTCGACGTACGCTTCGACCTTGATCTCGTCGCCGGGGGCCGTGCCGTTCAACGCCGAGAGGAGGGCCGCTCTGTCTCGCGTCCGATCGCCATCGACGCGCGTAATTACTGCTGGTTTCCCAGCCGGCACACCGGCGCCTGCAAGGGGTTCGCCTTCGAGGACTGTGCCCACGTATGCACCGACCGGAGCGGTCGTCTCGGTGCCATCGGGTGTCCGGAGCGTCGCTACTGTCCGGTTCCCGACGGCCTTCCGGAACTCTTGGAGCGTCTCGATCGCGGTCCCGTTGACACTGGCGATCGTGTCGTTGGCCGCGAGGTCGAAGGGCCCGTCGACGACCGCCCGCGTCACGACGACTGACCGTTCGAGCGGGACTGTTCCTTTTTCCTGGAGTGTGATCGTCGTCTCGTTGAGGCCCGTGATGACGTCTCCGCGCTCGATTCCAGTCTGATCAGCCGGCGACCCCGCGGCGACGCCACCCACCGCGACACCGTCGACGGCCTGAATCGACCCGGCGACGGGACCGAACAACAGCAATAGCGCGACGATTGCCAGTGCGAAATTGTTGGTGACGCCAGCGACGAACATCCGCATCTGTGCGCCTCGGTCGGCGTCCTGGCGGTCCTGTTCGTCCGGATCGACGAAGGCACCGATCGGAATGATGGTGAACAATGCCAGCCCCATCGACTCGATATCGATGTTTTCGACTCGGCACAACAGTCCGTGACCGCCCTCGTGGACGATCAGACCGAGGGCAAGCCCGAAGATGATCTCGGGGGCGGCTGCCAGTGGTAGAAAGTCGTTGACACCCGGGATGACGAGGGCATCGGTCGGTTCTCTGATCGGGTTGGCCGACGGTTGCTGGAGGGCGAGGATCCCAGAGAGGACGACAGTACCGAACATGCCCACGAGCACGAGCAGCCCGAATCCGAGGCCAACGTTGGCCCAGGCCCGAAAGAAGCGACGGTGGCGAGCCAGCCAGTCGAGGAATGCCTTGCCACGCTCGGTATGCAGTGTCGTGATGGGACCCGACACGCGCAGAGACGAAGGGAGATATCCCCACTGCTGGAGTGCCATCGCCCCAATCGAATACGCGAGAATCCCAACCAGTATCAGCGTAAGCGTCCCGACCATCGTATCAGTGAAGAACAATTCCCCTCAAAAAGGCGTTGCGATCGCTGCTCAGCGCTCGCGGCGCAACCGACCGACGACGAACTCCTGATCTAACGCCGCGAGGAACGGCCCGAGCTTTGGCCCTTCATCGAGGTCGAACAGCAACCGATAGCCGGCCGAAAAGAAGTCGCCGACGTCTAGGTCGTATTCGTCGGCGAGTTCGTAGATCCGACTCTGGATCGCCTCGCCGTCTTGCCCTGCCGCGACGAACTCGGCGAGATCGTCCAGTGCGGCTGCCGTCTCGGTGTCGAACTCGACGGCCGGGAGTTCCTCGCGTTTGAGATCGTAGTTGAAGGCGTTGTCCGTCCGACGCGCCCACGTCCGGGCCTTCTCGACGCGAGCGAGGGCGTCTTCGACAGCCCACGCCGGCGCATCATCGGGAATGTGGCCCTCGCGCCGGGCGATCTCTTCCCGGAGGTCGGGGTCGTCGGTCATGGCCAGTACGGCGGCGAACGTGTAGGGAATCCGGACGCGTTCTTCACGCGGGTTCCCAACGGCGATGGGGTAGACCTGTGTGGCCCGCTCGCGCTCGTCGGTGTCGGCGTCGATCTCGCCGAAGTACACCCGTTCGAGGCGGTCGAATTCGTCGACGAGCTGATCGATGTTGGCGATATTGAAGTCACGCTGTTTGCGTGGGTCCTTACAGAAAAAGTACCGGAACACTTCCGGTTCGAGCAAGTCCAGGACTTCCGCGGCCGTGACGACGTTCCCAGCCGAGGAGGACAGCGCATCGCCGTTCAGCGTGAACCACTCATAGACCATTGCGACCGGCGGCTCGACGTCAAGGACGTTCTGGGCGATGTCGACACCCGACGGCCAGGACCCCTCGGCGTGATCCTTGCCGAACGGCTCGAAGTCGACGTTGAGGACGCTCCACTGGGCCGGCCACTCGAAGCGCCACGGGAGTTTCCCGTCTTGGATGCCGACTGTCCCTTCGTGGCCACAGCCCGCAATGGTCTCGTCACCGACAGTAACGTCCTGGCACGTATACGAGACCGTCCCGGCGTCGGGATCGACGTCGGTGATGCCGTCCGTGAGGATCCCACAGGACTGGCACTCGGCCTGGAACGGGACGTAAGCCTCCCCGACGCTGTCTTGGTAGTCGGCCAGCACGTCACGGGCTGCTTGCTGGTTGGCCAGAACGTGTTTGGTAAGCTCCTCGAACGTCCCGTCTGCGTACAGATCGGTATTCGAGACGACCTCGATCGGGATATCGAGCAGCTCCGCACTGCGAGCTAGCAGGGTCGTGAAGTGTGCCCCGTAGGAGTCACAACAGCCGAACGGGTCTGGAATCGCCGTATAGGGTTTGCCCAGATTGCGCCCGAGCGCGCCCGCGTCAACGTCTCCCAGTTCGACGACATTCCAGTCGAGATCGGCGAGCCGCCGGGGCAGCTTCCGCAGCCGGTCCTTGTCGTCACTCGTGAATACCTGCCGAACGTCGTGCCCACGATCGCGCAGGACTTCCGCGACGACGTACCCACGGACGATCTCGTTGAGGTGGCCGATGTGTGGGACACCTGACGGTGAGACTCCGCCCTTGATCACGATGGGTTCTGTCGGCTCACGCGCTTCGATCGCGTCTGCGACGGCCTGTCCCCAGAACGC
The DNA here is from genome assembly GCF_009797925.1 of Halorhabdus sp. CUG00001. NCBI lineage: Archaea > Methanobacteriati > Methanobacteriota > Halobacteria > Halobacteriales > Haloarculaceae > Halorhabdus > Halorhabdus sp. CUG00001. The sequence goes on along the minus strand of NZ_VOLB01000001.1, from coordinate 1,171,476 downwards.
GCGGTCGCTCTCTTCGATTGTCGTGTATGGATCGTGCTCAGTCATGGTTCGGTGGCGTCGATAGACAATCGCGTTCTGCGTTTACGTTCCGGTACATTGCATACACTAGGCGTCGTGGTCCGGAACGATCTCTGTCCCCTCGTGGGCGTCGTCCAGGACGGCGTTGACGATCCGCTGGGGCTCGCTGCCATCGAGGACAATGGCCCTGATGCCGGACCGTTGGATGAGCTTGGCAGCCAGCAGATCGACGGGTGCGTTGCTCCCGGCGTTCATCTCGATATCGGCGATCACATCGACCAGCTTGCCGACAGACAGCTCGTCGAACTTTGCGGCGTCGGGATCGACGTCCGGATCGGCACTGAACACGCCAGGCACACTCGTCGCATAGACGAGCAGATCGGCATTGACGTACTCGGCGAAAGCCGCGCCCACGGCGTCAGTCGTCTGGCCGGCGACCATGCCGCCCAATACTGGCAGGTCGCCCCGTCGAAGGGCCTCACGACCAGCTTCGTAGCTTTCGATCGGTTCGGGGGCCGCTCGATCGCCCAGTGCGGCGATCAACAGCCTGGCGTTTAGCCGTGTCGCGGCGATCCCGATATGATCGAGTTCCATCTCGTTGGCGTCGAGTGCCCGCGCTGTCCCGATGTAGTCTCTGGCGACGCTGCCGCCACCAGTGACAGCGCCAACCTCGTGGCCAGCAGCTGCCAGTTCGGTCAAGGCCTCTGCGTGTTCGGCCACGCGCGCTTCGTTCAGATCGGGCGCGAGTACGCTCCCACCGATCGAGACGACTATCTTCATTGGGTCGCCGTAGCTTCGATTCACTCTTAAGGGTTGTCAAGCAGTGCGTCTACGGCCCGTGTGAACCGACCACTCGATGGCCCAGAGCGTCACTCTCTCACGCCGAATGTGGTAGTATACCCGTGATTTCGACGGTTTGCATCTGGTCTACGGCGAATATATTCTCAATATACTACTAAGAAACAATCTCTAAGACACTCTTATGAAAAATCTTATCGGATCTAAAAACGTCCTAAAAGGTACCAGTTCACGACGTCGGTGCCTAAAACGTCCCGAACCAACCCGAAGCTTCTCCCCTATATATACTCCTCCATGCAATACTGATGGGTGAGGTGACTCACATGAGCGCAGAAACCCAGCCCTCCGGGGAACGCGACGAGACCGCAACAGCAAACAAAGAAGAGCGACTCCGCTCGTTCCTCAAGCAGAAAGCCGCCGACGGAGAGATGTACTTCAAGAGCAAGTTCATCGCTGACGAGGTCAATCTCTCACCAAAGGAGATCGGGGCACTCATGGTGAAATTGCGCGAGTCGGCGAGTGACCTCTCCGTCGAGAAGTGGTCGTACACGAGCGCCACCACCTGGCGCGTCGAACCAGCCTGATACGTCCACCACAACTACGTCCGGTCTGTCCACCACGACCGCCCGCATGGTCCTCCCGCCGGGCGGTGCTCGTGTGCCGTTTTGGCCCAGTCGGGCGTCGGTGTTTTACGTGCGAAATCCCTTATCCACATACTGATGTCTGCCGAGGAGTCGTCCGACGATCCACCTGCTGTTGGTGCCCTTGCGTCAGCCTTCCATGCCTATCGAGTCGAACGCGAGGGGGAGACGGTCCGGTACATCGGCGAGCCCCTGGTCTCTCCGCGAGAGCTCGGCGAGGAACTCGCCCCGCTGTTTGCCCGTCGTGGCTACGAGATCACTGTCGAGCGACGCAACGACCGTCAGGGTGCACCAGCCCCCTACGCTATCGTCGCTGAGCCGAAATCGGTCGGTGTCGATGGCATTCCCTGGGGGAACGTCATCATGTTCGTGCTCACAGTGGTCACGACGCTGTACGCGGGCACGTGGTGGTATCACATCGATCTGGCGAACGATCCACTGGCGATCGTCGAGGCCTGGCCCTTTACCGCGGCCGTCCTTGGCGTCCTTGCGACCCACGAACTCGGCCACTACGTCGTCAGCCGGTACTACAGCGTCGATGCTAGTCTGCCGTACTTCATCCCGGTGCCGCCACCGATCGGGACGATGGGTGCCATCATTCGAATGCGAGGGCGCATTCCAACTCGCAAGGCACTGTTCGACATCGGCATTGCCGGCCCGCTGGCCGGCTTGATCGCGACGATCGTCGTGACAGTTATCGGATTACAACTGGATCCAATCACCGTCCCGGGATCAGTTGCCCAGGCAGCCGGGGAGGGAGGCGGCTACATCCGGTTCAACGACCCACTCCTGATGGACCTCTTGGCTGATCTGGTCGGGCAGCCGACTGACTATGCCAGCGACCCGACCAAAGCCGTCAACCCAGTCGTCTTCGGTGGCTGGGTCGGCATGTTCGTGACGTTCCTGAATCTGATCCCCGTTGGCCAACTCGATGGCGGACACATTCTTCGTGCCGCGCTCGGTAGCCGCCACGAGACTGTCGCGGCAGCCATTCCAGGGCTGCTCCTCTCGCTTGCCGCCGGCCTGTACTTCCTGACGGACTACACACACTCGGTTGTACTGTGGGTGATCTGGGGCGTGATCGCGTTCGTCATGGTTCGGGCAGGCTCGGCAACCCCCCTCGACGAAGCGCCGATCGGCCCCTGGCGATGGGGACTGGCTGCAGTGACCGTTGGCCTCGGGGCACTTTGTTTCATGCCAGTACCGGTCGAAATAGTCCTCGCTTGAGAAAATTGCGACCGAACAACGAAGGCTTTTCACTGGGTGCCAAATTACGAATCAGTGATCATTGTGCTGTCCCTCCCAGAGCCGTTTCTGTCGTTCGTCCGGTGGTTCCCCGAAGAGTTCTCTACCTGGAGTGTCCTCAAACGGGAGGCCAAAACCCGTTTTGTGAGACCGTTCGTCCGTAACGAGATCGACGCAATCTCGTTCGTCGATCGGGACTGGGATTCGCTGGTCGTCTTAGACGCGTGTCGCTACGACATCTTCGACGAGCACAACCCGTTCGAACGCGAGGCCAAACGAGTCCACTCCAACGCGAGTCATACCGGCGATTTCTTGCGCCGCAACTTCGCCGACAGCCATCCGGATACGGTCTACGTGACTGCGAGCCCGCAGGTAGCCCAGCTCGGGGGTGAATTCGCCCACGTCGAGCACGTCTGGCAAGACGACTGGGACGAAAGTGAGCGGACCGTCTTGCCCGAGAAGATGACCGACCGCGCACTCGAACTCGCCGATCGGTTCCCGAAGAAGCGATTGGTGGTCCACTACATGCAACCCCACTTTCCGTTCATCGGGCCCACAGGAGAGAACTTACACTCACAGGGCTCGTTTCTGAACGGGCATCGGAACCGTACGTATCCGTCTGTCTGGGAGCGACTCGACGCTGGCGAGGCTGACATCGAACTGGTCAGGGACGCCTACGCGGAGAATCTAGAAGTCGCGTTGCCGGCCGTCGAACGATTAGTCGATACCCTCGATGGGAAGTCAGTTGTCACCAGCGACCACGGCAACCTCTATGGAAAACGCGTTTCCCCACTCCCAGTCCGGCTGTACGGGCACCCACCAGGAATCCCCGACCCGGAGCTGACGGCCGTTCCGTGGGTCGAGTTGCCTTTCGAATCTCGGCGTGACATCACCGCATCGACGACGAGCGCCGCTGAAACGGACTCCGGGCGCACACAGGAACGATTACGCACCCTCGGCTACGTCTGACCGAGGAGACGACCCTCTCAGAGTGGCTGTACCGAGAGGCGTTCACTCGGCCTCCCCGTGCGTGTAGCCACGGTCGGGCAGCGAGTCACCTGCGAGTGTCACACTCTTGTCCGCCGTGACGTGACCGATCGGCGTCAGCCGAACTGGCGAGGCTTCGCGGGCCGCAGCGACCTCTTCCGGCTCGATCGCACAGACGAGTTCGAAATCTTCACCGAAGAACACGCCCAGTTCCTGACGCTCTGTCTCGTCGGCCGCCACCTCTTCGACCACATCGTCGATCGGCAACGGCGAGTCGATAGCGATCCCGACGTCGCTCGCTTCGGCGAGTTGATGCAGCGAGCGGGCGAGCCCGTCGCTGGAATCCATCATCGCCGTTGCGTACTGACCGAGAACACGACCAGCAGCAACTCGGGGCACAAACTGGAAGAGATCGTTGCCGCGATCGGCTTCTCCGTCGGCGAACAACGCGAGTGCGCCGGCCGTCCGGCCGAGTGTCCCGGTCACACAGACGACGTCACCGGCTTGTGCGCCCGACCGCAAAACGGGTGTGTCCGTCCGTCCGACCGCAGCCGTTGCCGCCGAGAACTCCGGGTGTTCGTCGAGATCGCCGCCGACGTATTCGCCACCAACCGCCTCACAGACGTCGCGTGCGCCATCGACGAAGGCGAGCAATTCCTCGTTTTGCAGAGACGGGGCGGCGTAGACGGCGACCGCGGCGACCGGATCGGCCCCCATCGCCGCAATATCCGACAGTGACGCGCCGACAGCCCGCCACCCGGCCGTATACCGTGTCGTGCCGGCGGGAAAATCAGTCGACTCGTGGAGCATGTCGATAGTTACAACCAGATCGTCGACGACTGCTGCGTCGTCACCGACGGGCCCGAGCCGGTCGGCCAGTACCGACAGGGCGGTCCGCTCGTCCATACCTGCGGTTCGGTTCGGTGGTATTAACACCCGACGATGACGGGTGAGACGAACGTGGCGCTTGCCACACGCCAACAGCGCTGCGGGTTTCGGTGGGTTCAAGCCGACGGTGACCCAGGGACACGGACATGGAGGCCGATCGCCAGACGACGATCGCCGGGTTCGCAGGTGCCGGTATCGTGCTGGCAATCCTGTTCTGGGTCGTCGGGATCGGAGAGATGACTGCAATACTCGGGCGCTCGGACCCCTACGCCCTGATTGGTGTCGTCGCGTTTTCGGCGTGCTGGATGATCTGCTGGGGGCTGTCGATGCATACCGTCCTCGGAGCGATCGGCGCACCTGTCGGCCGACCGACGGCGGTGCTTGCGTTCAGCGCGTCGATGTTCACGAACGCGATCACACCGTTCGGGCAGGCAGGTGGGGAACCGATCGCGGCACTGCTCATTTCCGAAGCCGCCGACAGCGACTACGAGACCGGACTGGCAGCGATCGCCAGCGTCGACACCTTACACTTCGTGCCGTCGATCGGTCTCGCAACCGTCGGGCTAGGCGCGACCGTCGTGCAGTCGGTGGCACTAACGCAGAACATGTATTTCGCCGGATTCGCTGTGGCATTGCTTGGCAGTGTCTTCCTCGTTGGCGTCCTGCTCGGGTGGTTGTATCGGCAGAAAATCGAACGTGTCGTCGTGCGTGCATTCACGCCGCTCATTCGACGAGTTGGGGCCGCAATCCCGATATTCGAACCGCCTACGAAAGCCGATATTGAGGCGAGTATCGAGGGGTTCTTCTCGTCGATCGATCGTGTGGCGACGAGTCGACGAGCACTTCTGTTGGCCTCGTTGTTCTCTCTGATCGGCTGGCTGTCGTTGTCGGTCGCGTTGTGGCTGTCGCTGCTGGCGATCGGCTACACCGTCCCGTTCGTCGCTGCGCTGGTCGTCGTCCCCGTCGGAAGTATCGCAGCCGTCACACCGTTGCCGGGTGGGCTTGGTGGGATCGAAGCGGCGTTTATCGGACTCACGATCTCGACGACGAGCGTCGCCGCGTCCGTGGCCGCTGCCGGCGTCGTGATCTATCGAGTGGCGACCTACTGGCTACCGTTGCTCGTCGGTGGGAGTTCTGCTGCGGTTCTGGGCGCCCGGCGGCGACAGTCAGACTGACTCGACAGTGTTCGTGGCAACCGTCGCTCCGCGAGACGATGCGCTTAAATGACGCCACGGGGAAGAAGACGGTAATGGCGACACTCTACGACGTTCCGGCCGAAGACCTCATCGAGGCCGTTGCCGAGGAGCTACAGGCAGCAGACCCAATCGAAGCCCCCGAGTGGCTCGAGTACACCACGACCGGCACGGGCCGCGAACTGGCCCCCGAACAGGACGACTTTTGGGAGCGCCGCGCTGGCAGCCTCCTGCGGAAGGTGGCCGTCGACGGGCCTGTCGGCGTCGGCACGCTCGCGACCGCCTACGGTGGCACCAAACAGGGATCGAACCGCTATCAGGTCCGACCGAGCCAGCAGGCTGATGGCAGCCGAAATATCGTTCGAACGGCTCTTCAGCAGCTCGAGGACGCGGGCTACGTCCTGACTGCTGAGGGTGAAGGGCGACGAATCACCGCCGACGGTCGTGCGCTGCTCGACGAGATCGCCGAGGATGTCCTCGAAGACCTCGACGATCCCGCACTCGAACGGTACGCCTGATTACCGTCGCCGATCGAGTCGATTCTTCTCGCAGTAGCGTAATCGTTTTGCCCGAGACCCGACAACGTTCGAGCACCATGAGTGGCGAGCCATCCGACGACGAAATGGAACGACTCCGAGAGGAGCGAATGGAACAGCTACGTGAGCAAAAAGAGCAACAACAGGGTGGTGACGGCGGCGGCCGCGAAGCTGCCCAACAGCGCGCCGAGGCCCAGAAGAAAGCAGTCCTCCGCAAACACCTGACCGACGACGCGCGAAAGCGCCTCAACACGCTGAAAATGTCGAAACCCCAGGTCGCCGAGCAAGTCGAGAGCCAGATCGTCGCGATCGCCCAGAGCGGGCGGATCCAGGGCAAGATCGACGACGAGAAGATGCGCCAGTTGCTAGAAGAGATGACGCCCGATTCGAAGAGTTTCGACATCAAACGTCGGTAATGGACCTGGCGCTGTGTTTCAGCGGGGGCAAGGATTCGGCCCTGGCCGCGTTGCTCGCAGACCCCTTCTTCGATGTGACGCTCGTGACGGCCTCGTTTGGCCTCACTGACGCGACCGCACACGCCCGTGAGGCTGCCAATACCCTCGGGTTCGACCACGAGACGGTGGGCCTCGAGCGAGCCATCGCTCAACAAGCGGTCGAACGCATGGTCGAGGACGGCTATCCACGCAACGGTATCCAGCAGGTCCACGAAGCGACTCTCGAAGCGGTGGCCGCGGCTGGGTACGACGCCATCGGCGACGGGACCCGACGTGACGACCGCGCGCCGACGGTATCGCGACCGTTTGCCCAGAGTCTCGAAGACCGTCACGACGTCGAGTACGTTGTGCCCCTCGCTGGCTACGGACGGAGCGCCATCGATACTCTCGCGGCCGAGCGGCTGGCAATCGAACAGGGGCCAAGCGACTCGCTGGCCAAAGGCGATTACGAACACGAACTCCGGACGCTACTGGCAAGCGAACACGGCAACAGCGCCGTCGCTGAGGTCTTTCCGGAACACACCCAGTCCGTCGTCCGGGGTCGCCGAACGTAACTCGCCGAATACTGCGACGACGGCTCTCGTCGTCTGCATCGACAGCGACGAGAACCACGATTACCCGCGTCAGTCGCCCCCAGGGATCGCCCAGTCGCCGGCCGCGATCGTATCGACAGCATCGTCGAGTGTTCGCTCACGACGATCGAGGTGGACGTAGCCCATACCGGTCCGAGCGGCGAACTCGCGATCGCTGTCACGATCGCCGACGTAGACGTACTCGCCGTCCCCGAGCGCGTCGGCGACGGGTTCGAACATCGCGGTGTCGGGTTTGAGATGGTCCAGTGCTGCCCGTGAGTGGCCACGGCCGACGGTGACGACGAACTCGCCGGCCAAGTCAGTCGTTTCGAGAAAGGCGTCGACGACGGCCTGTGGCGAGTTGCTCACGCAGAACAGCGTTTCGTCCGTTACTCGATCGAGGGCGTCTATATCAGCGTAGGGGCAGATCTCGCCAGTTCTGATCGCCTCGACTTTCGCCTCAGTGTAGTTGCGAGTGCGGACCTGCCAGAGCCGGTCCGGCTCGACGCCGAACTCGTCGGCGACGGATTCGAGATCCGCCAAAGCGTCGGGATAGAGGCTGCGGCGGTTGGCTTCGTTCTGCTCGACTGCCAGTTCCGCGAGCGCATTGTCGAGCCCACGATCCAGCCACGAGAGGTCAGCCGCCGAATCGAGTAAGACGCCGTCGAGGTCGAAGCCGACGTTCATCGTCGGGGCCTCCGGCCGTGACGGCGAAAAGCCCACCGGACAGGCGAAAGCCCAAAGCCAGGGACGGTCGAATCCAGTCCGTGACCGCGAGACGCGCCTTCCGGATCGCCTACGACGGCCGCTCGTTTCACGGCTTCCAGCGCCAGCCGGAGGTGGCGACCGTCTCGGATGCGATCCTCGACGCGCTCCGATCCCTGGACGTGATCGACGAGACTGTCCCCGACTGGTACGCTGCCGCCGGTCGGACCGACGCCGGCGTCTCGGCGCTGGCCCAGACTGTGACGATCGAGGGGCCGGCGTGGCTCTCGCCCGCCGCACTCAATAGCGAACTCCCGGCGGCCGTCCGCGCCTGGGCGAGCGCCGACGTGCCTGCCGACTTCCACGCGACCCACGACGCTGTCGAGCGGGAGTACACGTACCATCTCCACGCGCCGTCGGCGTCGCTGTCACGCGCCAAGGGAGCACTGTCGGCGCTGTCCGGCGAACACGACTTCCACAACTTCACCCCGGACGCGACGGGCACGGTTCGGGACCTCACCGGTGACGTCGAGCGTGACGGGGACTTCCTGGTCGTTGCAGTCCGTTCGGACGGATTTCCCCGACAGTTCGTCCGGCGGCTCCTCACCGTTCTTAAGGTGGTGGCGAGGGGGGTAGCTGGACGCGAGCGGATCGAACACCTGCTCGACTCTGATCCCCTCGATGGCCCAGATGGCGTCGCCCCGGCACCGCCGGAACCACTCGTCCTGACGGACGTCATCTATCCGGACATCGCGTTCGAACGCGATCCAGACGCTGTCGAAAGCGCCCGTGATGTCTTCGACGGGCGAGCGATCGACCATCGAACGAACGCCCGGGTCGGGAGCGCGATCGCCGACGGTATCGACGACTGAGCGTCCCGAAAAGCGCGAAAAACTGTTCCGTCGTTACTCCATCGCGTCGGGCGTCACCAGCGTGTCGCCTTCGAGGTAGTGCTCGATGTGGTGGGCGTCGTCTTCGACGTGGACGATGTTCTCGCGGATGATCTCGGCGCTGGTCGGGTCGCCGAGACTGTCGAACAGTTCGACGTGCTCCCGGAGCGTCTCGATGATGTCGCCGTACATCTCCAGGTCGTTCTCTAAGGACGTCCGGATGTCGTAGACGTCCTCGTCTTCGGGTTCGACCGGCGCTTTGGCCTCCAGGGTTGCGCCACTGGCGTGGGGAACGCCACCGAGTGCCTGGACGCGCTCTGCGAGTTCGTCGGCGAACGCCTCGGCGTTCTCTGCGGCTTCGCCCAAGAACAAGTGGAGGTCTCGGAACTCGGCACCCTCGACGTTCCAGTGGTGCTTGCGCAGTTGGTGATAGAGGACGTACGTGGCCGCCAGGTCCGTGTTGAGTGCCTCGACGATCTCTTCGGCGCGCTCTGCATCCATCCGGAGTCCTTCGGAGCCTTCGACTTCGCCTTCCTGCTTGAGTACGCGTTTGTGACTACTCATACATACAGCCGTTCTAGCGCCATCCACTTAAAGATTTCCCGTTCGAAAAATATCTTTTCCATCTCAAAAATATTCGTTTGTCTATTGCTGTTCCAACGTTTGGACGCCTCGTACTACCGGACGGTTCTCTGTCACGTTCCGCCGGTACCAGCCCCAAAATGCCGAGGAGGGAATGCCGCCCGGCGCTCGGTGTAGTGATAAATCAAACCCACTACTTCCGGCAATTCATGTGTGGTATCTATCTCGAATGGGTATTTTGAACACAAATGTTTTTCAATACCTGGTACAATAGGACCAAACTACACACGGTGATCCATTGTGCCCGACATGCAAACAGCTGACATCGATACGGACCTCAGCCTATTCAAATACGACAATCTCTCACAGTTGCCGCCGGCGTACCGAGACCTCGATGCGGACCAACGGGAGCGTCGGATCGAATCGGCACTCTCAGAACTGGGCGAGGACGTGGTAATCCTGGGCCACAACTATCAGCGCCAGGAAATCGTCGAGCACGCCGACTTCATCGGCGACTCCTACCAGTTGAGCACGGAGGCCGCACAGTCCGACGCCGAGTACGTGCTCTTTGGCGGCGTGACGTTCATGGCCGAGTCGGCGGATATCATCACCGACGACGACCAGCAGGTGATCCTCCCGAGCATGGAGGCGTCCTGTCCGATGGCCGGGATGGCCGAGGCCCTTCAGGTCGACTCGGCGTGGGCGAAACTCACGGCCGCGACAGACGAGGAGGTCATCCCGATCTGTTACATGAATTCCTACGCCGATCTGAAGGCCTTCTGTGCCGAGCACGGCGGGCTGGTCTGTACCTCCTCGAATGCGGCTGAGGCCTTCGAATGGGCCTTCGAGCGCGGCGAGAAAGTCCTCTTCCTGCCCGATAAGCACCTCGGGACGAACACGGCCTACGACCTCGGTCGCGAAGACGACGTGCTCGTGTGGGACCCGTGGGCCGACGACACTGATAGCGAGGCGATCCGCGAAAACGACGTGATCCTCTGGGAGGGGTACTGCCAGGTGCACGAGCGCTTCCGTGCCGAGCACATCGCAGGCGTCCGGGAGGACCACCCCGACGCGAACGTGATCGTCCACCCTGAGTGCCCCCGCGAGGTCGTCGAGGCCGCCGATCGGGTCGGCTCGACGGCAGACATCACCCGCGCCGTCGAGAACGCCGATCCCGGCGAGACGTGGGCCATCGGGACCGAGATTCACCTCGCCAACCACCTCGATCGCTGGCACCCCGACGTGGAAGTCGTCCCACTGTGTGGCGACGCCTGTATGGACTGCAACGCCATGCGCCAGATCGATCCCAACTACCTGCTGTGGGTGCTCGAAGAGTTAGTCGAGGGCCGCGAGCAGAACGTCATCGACGTCGATCCGGCGACGGCCGATCGCGCAGAAACCGCACTCGACCGGATGCTGGAGCTATAACTATGACAGATCAACAGACAACTGCGGTCCTGATCGTCGGCGGTGGCATCGCAGGGTGTGCGGCCGCGCTGTCGGCGGCCCGGAAAGACGCCGACGTCACGCTTGCGACGAAAGCCCGTCGCCCGGAAGACGCCTCGACGTGGTGGGCACAGGGTGGCATCGCGATCTCTCGGGACGATCCCGAACAGTTCAAACAGGACATCATCGACGCCTCCGCAGGTACCGCCGATCCCGACGCAGCGGACGTCCTCGTCGAGAACGCGAACGATGCCGTTCGTGACGTCCTCGTCGAGACCCTCGAGGTGCCTTTCGACACTGCAGAGAGTACCGAGGAAGCGTTCGACTTCGGCCGCGAGGCCGCCCACGACGAGGATCGCATCCTCCACGTCGACGCCTCGACTGGATCCTACGTCCTCGAACGCTTCCTCGCGTTCGTCGACGACCACCCCGACATCCGCGTGCTCGACGACACGGCCGCGCTGGACCTCATCACCCACGAGGGCGAGGTCCGCGGTGCGTCCCTCGAATCCGATGGTGAGGTCTGGCCGGTCTTCGCTGGCGCGACCGTGCTGGCGACTGGCGGCATCGGTGACCTCTACCCCGCCTCGACCAACCCGGCCGGATCGACTGGTGACGGAATCGCGATGGCGGCACTGGCCGGTGCGGACATCAAAGACATGGAGTTTGTCCAGTTCCATCCCACCGTCTACGTCGAGGATGGCGAGACGCTGCTGATCAGCGAGGCGGTCCGGGGCGAGGGCGCAGTCCTCCGGAACGGCTACGGCGAGCGCTTCATGCCGGCCTACGACGAGGCTGCCGAACTCGCTCCACGCGACGTGGTTGCACGGGCAGTCAAACGGGAACGTCGGTTGAGCGGCGAAGTCCTCCTCGACGTCTCGCCCGTCGACTTCGAGAGTCGGTTCCCCGATCTAGTCGAGCAGTGTGAACGACGCGACATCGACTGGAAATCGGGTATCCCAGTCCAGCCAGCCCAGCACTTCCTGTGTGGCGGGGTCGCTGTCGACGACCGGGGGCGAACCTCTCTCGATCGACTGTACGCCGCCGGTGAGTGTGCCCACACCGGCGTCCACGGAGCCAATCGCCTCGCGAGTACGAGCCTGCTGGAAGGGCTCGTCTGGGGCCTGCGGGCCGGGACAGCAGCCTCCGGTCGTGCCCCGGCGCCGATGGACGTGCCAGACCTGGACGACCGCGATCCGTCTCTCCCCGACTCGTTCGCCCGCGAGAAGTTCACCCGGCTTCGTCGGGTCATGGACGAAGCCGTCGGCATCGAGCGCGATCCGGCGGAACTGGATGGGGCGCTATCCGTGCTCCGGCGACTCAAGGGCGAAGTCGATTCTTACACTCGCACGCGTACGTCGCGGTCTCTGTACGAACTCCGCAACGCCAGCGTCGTCGCGCTGTTGGTGGCTCGGGCTGCGGCCGAAAACGACGAGAGCGTCGGGACGCACAATCTAGTCGAACCCGACGCCCCGCTCGCGGAGTGAGACCCGTGCTCACCGATTCGACGATCGAGACCTGGCTGCGCGAAGACGTTGGCCACCACGACGTGACGAACCACCTGCCGGGCGAGACAGCGGGGCGTCTCGTCGCCAAAGAGGCGGGTGTCGCGGCCGGAATCGACGCCGCGAGTGCGGTCTTCGAGTATCTGGACTGTCCGGTCGAGTCTGCTGTCGAGGACGGAACGGCGATCGAGCCAGGGGACGTCCTGTTGTCGGTCTCGGGACCGACGCGGGACGTGTTACGCGGCGAGCGCTCTGCGGTCAACGTCGCGGCCCACGCCTCGGGGATCGCGACGAAAACCCGCCAAGCAGTCGAGCAGGTACAAGAAGTGAATGGCGACGTCTCGATCGCTGGCACCCGGAAGACGACGCCGGGGCTGCGCGGGATCGAGAAGCGTGCAGTCGCCGCGGGCGGCGGTGACACCCACCGCCTGGACCTCTCTCAGATGGCGATGGTCAAGGACAACCACGTCGCCGAGATGGGACTGGTGGGTGCTGTCGAACACGTCCGCGAGCAAGCTTCCTTTGCCACCCAGATCGAAGCAGAGGTCGAATCGCCCGCGGACGTGCCCCGAGCCGCCGGGGCTGGGGCGGACATCGTGCTGCTGGACAATATGTCTCCCCAGGAGTGTGAACGAGCCGTCGGGCTTCTCGCCGAAGACAAACACGGCGACGTGCTCACGGAGGCCAGCGGCGGGATCACGATCGAGACGGTCCCGGCGTACGCGGCGGCTGGCGTGGACGTGATCTCGATGGGGTCGCTAACCCACTCCGCTGACGCGCTCGATCTCTCCTTCCGGACGGATGGAGATTAACCCTCGAGTAGGCCGAGTTCGTCGGCGATGAGGTCTGCAAGCTGATCGGCCACGTCGGGATCGACCTCGGCAACCGGCTCGCCGTCGTGCATTCGCTCGTTGTGCGCCTCGAGTTGGTCAGCCAGGTCAGACAGCGGGATCTCGGCAGTGGTCTCACACTCCTCGCAGACGATCGGGACGTCGGGCTCGTCGTCAGTCATTGCCAGTGAGTTTGACGGCCAGTGACAAAACGTCCCCGAATCGACGATTCCCGCTCGGGAGCGAACACACAGCAACATGGCCCGGAAGCTATGACAGGGCGGCACCACGAGAGTCAGCCAGAGGGGTTCGAATGCGACGGTTTGTGGCAGATTTCGTCAAATGTATCTAACCAGCGTCAGTGCGGGTCTTACCGGCGTCTCAACCCCCAACTGGACTGGATGCGTCCGACTCTTTAGAGCAGATTCAGGTGTCTTCCAGCGAGTCCCACGTCGATCCGGGTCAGTTCCTCGAGGGCCTCCGGGCCTTCCGGTACCGGGAGGTGACCATGGCGCTGGCGACGCTATCGGTGATTGCCGGCTCGATCGTCTTCTTCCCCGGTTTCGGGGAGATGACCAGCGGCCTCCAATCGGATGTCTCGGCGACGATCTTGGTTGTCTTCGTCGGCGTCGCGATCCTGGCCGGCGCGATCAAGGGTATGATCGGCTTCGGGTACGCACTGGTCGCGACCCCAATCTTCGCTACCGTTATCGACCCGACGCTGGCAGTGGTCGTCCTCGCGATCCCGCCCTGGATGCTCAACATGTTCCAGGTCGGCGAGACCGACACTGGGATGGCATTCATCCGTGAGGAATGGCTGTTGCTCGTCCTGGCGATCGCTGGTGCGGTCGTCGGGGTTGCCGTCCTCGATGCGGTCGAGACCGGTCCGCTGGTGCCGTTCCTGATCGGCCTCGTCGTCTTCGGATACGTCCTCTTCCAGCTCGGACAGGGCTTCGTGACCGTCGAGAAAGCCCACCACCCCGTGGCAATGAGTATCGCCGGTGCACTGGAAGGGTTCCTGCTTGCAATTGCGAACCTCGGGCCGCTCCTGCCCGCCTACTTCCACACCTTCGAGCGCGATACCGAGCGCTACATCGGTGGCCTCTCGATGGTCCTGGGCGCGATCTTCACCGTCCGGATCGTCCAGATGGCGCTGTTCACCGACCTCATGACGCCCTACCGGCTGTGGCTGGGCTCGGTCATCGCCGTCGTGACGCTGGTTGGGCTGTTCGTCGGTACCTACCTCCGGCGACTGGAGATCGACGAGCGGCGGTTCAACTGGTTCGTGGTCGCGCTCCTCTTTGTGATATCGCTGAACATCTTCCGGCAGACGATTCCGGCGCTGTTTCTGTAGGCGGGGGGGGGGGCTTCGCCACGTGAAGTCCGGCTCCTGGTTTTAGTAGGAAGCCGGTAGAGGCCGAGATATGGAGTTCGTCAACACAGAAACGGTCCCAGGCGAAGAGATCGACGAATCGCTCGGTATCGCACGCGGCAATACCGTCAAAGCCCGCAACGTCGGGCGGGACATCACCCAGAGTATCCGCAACATCACTGGCGGGGAGTTGAAGGCCTATTCGGAGTTGCTGACCGACGCCCGCGACGAGGCCATGGAACGCATGGCCGAGGACGCGCGCTCGATGGGTGCCGACGCCGTGGTCAACGTCCGCTTAGAGAGTTCCGAAATCGCCAACGGCGGCTCGGAGGTCATCGCCTACGGCACCGCGGTCACACTCAAGTAGGACTGGCTCTCCACACGGCGAATGGTCGAGCGGACTGATCCAGGCAGTGTCGGCGTGGTCGCCGGTCGCTTCGTCGGCGCGCTGACGGTCGTTCTCACGGTCGCCGTCATGCTAACCCACCAGGAGGGGTTCTATCGAGCAGTGCGGATAGTGCTTGCCGGCCTGGAGAGTGACTTCGACGTGCCAGTCTGGGTCCTGTTCTGGGGCAACGTCGCCCTCGTCGCGGCCGGCCGGTATGCCTTCTGTTACGTCCTGGGCTCGCTGCTGGGGGTTGCCTACGACTGGCTCGACCGCCCCGGGATTACGCTTTTGGCGATCGTCGTGGCGCTGCTCGGGACGATCGACGGCATCTACGGCGGCTTTGGCGCGCAAAGCGTCCTCGTCGGCGGAGGCTACCTGCTGGCCTGGCTCGCGTACGTGCCCGTCTTCGCCTGGCTGTTGGAAGCAAACGACGAGGCGGACGACGGACCACTTCGCCTCGAATAATCGACCGGTCTGGAAAATCAGGCCCGCAAGCGCCGGATACGCTCTTCGGTCGGCGGGTGCGTCGAGAAGATCTTCGACAACAGGCTGCGCTCCTCGCCCTTGATACAGAGGGCGCTTGCCTGCTCGTCGATCCGGCTCTGTGTGTGATCGGCCGAATTGATCTTCTCTAAGGCGCGGGCGAGCGGTTCGCCGCCCGTGATTTCGGAGGCGTCACTGTCGGCAACGTACTCGCGGTATCGCGAGATCGCCATGACGAAAATCGAGACGATGAACTGGACGATGTTCCCGACGACCATCGCCATGATGAAGTCGCCGAAGTCGTTGTCCCCGGCAAAGAGGACGGCGAACTGGGCGACGAGGGCGACGATCGAGGCGATCCCCTGGCCGACGACCATCATCACCACGTCGCGATTGCGGATGTGGGCCAGTTCGTGTGCGAGGACGCCTTCCAGTTCCTCGTGGTCGAGCATGTGGATGAGTTCCGAAGAGACGACCACGACGCCGGCTTTCTTTCGGCCGACGGCGAAGGCGTTTGGCACGCCCATCTCGGCGACCATCACGCGGGGCTTATCGATGCCCATCCGGTCGCTCATCCGCTCGATCGAGCGGTGGATCTCCCGGAAGCGCGGATCGTCTTCGGGCATGTCCTCGGCACCGACGCTCCGGAGAGCGGCCCACTTCCCGATCTTGTACTGGACGCCGATGAAGAGGACGCTACCGAGTAGGATCAACCCCAGTATCGTCGTCCCGCCGCCGAAGGCGACGTACGCGAGCAACGCCACCAGTGCATAGAAGCCAAACAGGATGGACCCCACGACGGCCATCCTGAGTTTCAGGCCTGGATGTCTCATGTCACCGGTGTGTCGGCGCTGAACGCTCATAAACTTCCTGGCATCGACACCACGAATCCGCAAGACGGCCACGCAGAGGGAGAGATACCGGCTCTGTTACTGGACGCTGCTGGTTCTGACAGCGAGAAGACCAATTCGGCCCTGTCCAGCGGACGGGCATTCCGACGGGTCAGCCCGACTGGGCTGGACGACTGTGTGATTCCGGATCGAGGCCGAAAACCCACACGTCCGGTGCGTCTCCGTCTATCGGCCGTCTGAAACGTGTTGATGGCGAGAAAACGGTGTCGGCTACTCCAGCAGCGACTCGCCAGTCATTTCGGCCGGCTGCTCGATGGCCAGCAGTTCCAGCAGCGTCGGTGCGATATCACACAGCGAACCGCCCGAGCGGACCGAGTGACCGCCCTCGTCGCCCTCGCTCGTCAGATAGACGATCGGGACCTCGTTGAGCGTGTGGGCCGTGTGAGGGTCCTCGACCGTGCCGAGGTCGTCGGCGTTGCCGTGATCTGCGGTGAGGAGCAGGTCGGCACCCGCTTGCTGGGCCGTCTCGACGAGTCGCCCGAGTTGTTCGTCGACGGCCTCGACGGCTGCGACGGCTGCCTCGAAGTCGCCGGTGTGGCCGACCATGTCCGGGTTGGCGTAGTTGAGCACCAGCAGATCGGGGTCGTCGCTGTCTCGCGGCTGGTCGCCGCTCGACTGTTCCGGGTCGCTTTGGGACCCGCTCTCGATGTACTCGATTGCAGTGTCGGTCACACCTTCGGCGCTCATCTCGGGCTGTTCGTCGTAGGTCGGCACGTCCGGACTCTCGACGATCTCGCGGAGTTCCCCGTCGAATTTGACCTCGCGGCCGCCGTTGAGGAAGTAGGTGACGTGGGGGTACTTTTCGGACTCGGCGAGGCGAAGCTGTGTGCCGCCTGCCTCGGAGACGACCTCCCCCAGCGTGTTCTCGGGCTGGTTGGGCGGGTAGGCCACTGGGATGTCGAAGGTTTCGTCGTACTGCGTCATCGTCACGTAGTGGGTCTCGGGTGGCGACGTGTCGAACTCCCAGTCCGGATCGATCGAGTTGAGCATCCGCGTGAGTTGACGCGCCCGGTCCGACCGGAAGTTGAAGAAGATGACCGCGTCGCCGTCTTCGAGGGCCGCACCGTCCTCGATCAGTGTCGGCTCGATGAACTCGTCGGTCGTCTCCCGGTCGTAGGACTCCTCGGTGGCCGTGACGGGATCAGGCGCGGAGAACTCGGCCTCACGGTGAACGATGGCGTCGTAGGCCTTCTTCGTGCGCTCCCAGTTCTGGTCGCGGTCCATCGCGTGATACCGGCCCGTCACGGTCGCGACGTCGCCGGTGCCGTTTTCGGCGATGACGTCGCCCAGTTCTCGCAGGTAGTCTGCGCCGCCAGTCGGGGACGTGTCTCGACCGTCCATGAAGGCGTGGGTGACGGCTTCGACGTCGTTGTCGGCGGCCATCTCGATCAGCGCGTGGAGGTGCGTCTGGCGTGAGTGGACGCCGCCGTCGCTGACCAGGCCCATGAAGTGGACCTGCCCGTCGTTGTCCTTTGCATAGTCCATCGCCGCCAGCAGGTTCTCGTTTTCGAAGAACGTGCCGTCCTCGATGTCGTCGGTGATGCGGGTGGTATCTTGCTTGACGACGCGGCCGCCACCGATGTTGAGGTGGCCGACCTCGCTGTTGCCCATCTGGCCCTCCGGCAAGCCGACCCGCCGGCCCGACGCGTCCAGGCGGTTGTGCGACCCACTCTCCCAGTATTCGTCGAAGTTCGGTGTGTCCGCGGCTTTGACCGCGTCGCGGGCGTCTTCGTCGTCGTTGAGACCCCAGCCGTCGAGGATAACTAGTCCAGCGTCCATACCCGAGGGGTGGATCCCGAGCGTAATACCTTTTGATATTTACCGGTAAATCCTGCCTCGCCAGCACGTGTGTCCATCGATAACGCATTATAATTCAGGATATAATCTCCTTTGGGGGCTGTTCGGAGCCCCGACTGATTTTTGAGCGCGTACACCAAATACGGGGCCATGACGTTGGACCCAGTGCACGTCGAGGGGATCGCGCGCCTGGCCGGTCGGCTCGGCGATCGCGTCGAAGATGCCGACCACCAGGACCTCGCCGAGACGGCCTGGACTGAATTTCTGGACCCGCTGTATCGGGACGGCGATCCAGTCGTCGAACCACTCGACGAGCAGTGTCGCCGGGCAGCGCCACTCCCCGACGTGGCCCTAGCCGAGCGACCGTTCGACACCCAACACGGACTGGACTCGGGGACGATCAACCCGACGACGTTCAAAAACGGACTCGTCTTGGACGTCGCCCAGGCCGCGATGGCCGGCGTGCCCTCGGCGCTCGATCTCCACCGTGAGCGGACAGTCGTCGTCAGCGCCCACACCAACGACCAGCGCCAGTCCCTGGGCCAGGATGCATGGGAACAAGACGACGAAGGCTATACACACACTCGCCTACTCGAAGTCCCGCGTGTCGACCGCTATGCCCAGACCGTCGTTCACGCCTTGGCGCTGTACCTCGCCGAGAGTCACCACGCCCTCGAACACGCAAGCGAGGTCGAGGATCTACTGATCCTCGACGGACCGATCTACCCGACAGGCCTCCTTGCGTGGGCCGACCGCCACCCCGAACTCGCCGACCTCCTCGAAGGGGACAAACGACCGCGAGACGTCGTCGAAAACTACGTGCGATTGGTCGAACAGTTCGTCGAGCGGGACGTACCGCTGGTGGGATTCGTCAAGAACAGCGCCGCGAACGGCTTGATTCGGGCAATTCGAGAGCAGGCGACTGCGCCCTGGGCGAACGACAACGCCTTCTTCGAACACGTCCTCTCACGGACCGAAGCTGGCGACCTCCGGACCGACGCGATCACCTACACCAATTGGTTTCACTCTCGGGTCGGGACCGACCGGCCGCTTTCGACGGCTGGCAACGCACTCGGGATCGACCGCCATCTCGATCCAGAAGCCTACGAAGTGACCTTTTTCGCCCTGTTCGATCCTCGCGATGAACTGGTCTATCGCGTCGAAGCACCGTACGCCGTGACGCGCGATCCTGACCGTCGGGAGCGACTGGCCAGACAGATCGTCGCGGACGTAGCCGCCGAACGCGGGCCACCGCTGGCGGTCGCGAAAGCCGACGAACTCGCCAGGATCGGTGTGACGGGCAAACAGCAGTTGCGCGACCGCATCGGCCAGGAGTTCGAGGTCGACCGCCAGCGATCCTACAACGACCGTCGCTGGGGGGCCGACTACGAGACTGACGGCCCCGTCACCGAATCCTGAGTCAGATCGTCGGGTCGTCCCTCCTCGACAGACGGACGCCGATTCGATCGACTTGCCCACACTGTCGTTCACTGGCGCTGTCTGCCGATCGGTGTGTTTCCTAGCACGCCAGAACGGGAGATGGATTTCCGGCGTCAACCCTCCAATATATTTATAGATTGTTGCTGACGAAAGATTGAATATACGGAGATACCGATTATTAACCATGACGAAAGAATGGCAGTGCACTCAGTGTGGCAACCTGCAGACACGGACACTCGTCATGCACGTCAGCGAGGGCGCTCCCGAGGCGTGTGAGGTTTGTGGCAACGACGAGTTCGAGGAGACGATAATGGGGGGAACGCACTCGGTACTAGACTCGGTGTTGCCCTGAAAGGGGAGTGGAACAAGCGCGATCGAGTGTCGGCATATGTGTCGGTAGCGGCCGCTCTGGTTGCAGTCCTCGATATCTGGCACTGCTACAGAGCACTATGTACTGCTGTATATCCCGCAACAACGATCTGATCTGCTCGTACTCCCACCGAGCCGACCGGAGCATATCGTATCTTCCCATACCCCTATTATAAACCCCTTTAGTCAAATCTGCCCCCGTCTACGTTGATGACGCGAGATTCGACGCGTCCGGACAGTGCATCACGGCGGAAATTCATCCTGTCGGCTGGCGCGCTCGGGGCGGCCGCGCTGGCAGGTTGCAGTGGGGGCAGCGACACAACGGCTGAGCCTGAAGCCAACGTCGAGGATGGTGAGCAGGATACTGTCGATCAGAACACTCCGACGCCGACGGAATCGAATTCTCGGGACACCTCGACCCTGAAGGCCGACGGTTCTTCGACGGTGTACCCGATCGCGAACGACGCGGGCCGACTGTGGAACGGTAATCCGCCGGCCGACGACAAAGAGTACTGGGGACCCGGCCAGTACGACATCGACACGGACATGCACCTCGCCGATTACTGGGCGAGCAAGTACGGCTTCGAGCCGACCGAAGAGCGCAGCGTCCCGCCGTTCGGTACGCAGATCGCGCTCAGTCACTCGGGGACCGGCGTCGAAGCGGTCATCAACAAACGCGTCGACATCGGTGACGCCAGTTCGACCGCCGAGTCGATCCTCGGTGAAGACAACGAAGAGCTGGATAACATCGTCGATCACGTCGTGGGCGTCGACGGCCAGCCGATCGTCGTCAGCCGGGAGATCTACGACGCGGGCGTGACCCAGATCACCGGCGACCAGCTCCGGGGGATCTACATGAAGGAGATCACCAACTGGAGCGAACTCGGCGGCCCGGACAAGGAGATCTACGCGGTCGGACGGGCCGAGGACTCGGGAACCGACACCGCGTTCCGGGCGAACCTCTATGGCGACCCCGACGCCCCGATCGAGCCCGACACCCGAAAAGGGCAAAACCAGCAGGTCAAAACCCTCATCGAGCAAAACGACAACGCCATCGCCTACATCGCGCTGGCGTTCGTCGAGCCCGACGGCGTAACACCGCCGATCGCGCTGGACCTCGAGGGAACTGTCTACGAGTACGGCAAGAACCTCGGTGCCAAGGAGTACCCGCTCAATCGCGACCTCCACATGTACACCTACAACGGGACCTCCAAGAAGGAAGCCGCGTTCCTCAACATGATTCTCTCTGACTTCGGCCAGACCAACTTCGTCGAGCCACAGAACTACTTCAAGCTCCCGGAAAGTCGTCGCGAAGAAGAACGCGCGAAGCTCCCCGATCAGGTCTAAGACGACAGCTCTCCGGGAGTATACAGAATGGGAACTTTGGACGTATCTATTCGTCTTTCCAACGATGACACCTGAATATCAGTCGCCGAACGCGCTGTCCGCCGTCGCTCGATGGGCGCACAAACGTGGCCGGTCGCTTCGCCGGTCGGTCGAGCGACTGGGCTGGATCGGTCGACTACTGGCCGTCGGACAGCTTTCGCTGATCGTCGCCGCCTTCGTCGGGTTTCTCGTCCAGTCGGTCTGGACGCCGTTTTTCGTGATGTCGTTTCTGCTCGTGTTCGGACTGGGCTGGGGCCTCCGCCAGGCCCTGACAGCCAAGATCATGACGTTCCTGATGACCGTATCCGCCCTGGTCACGCTGGGATTGATCGCCGTCTTCCTCGTTCTGGAGGCAATTCCGGCGTTCCAGACGGCCGGATTGGACCTGATCAATCCCTTCGGTGGGAACGCGTGGTCCGCGAGCCAGGGCCAGTATTCGCTCGTCCCGATGATCTGGGGGACCGTGCTCACGACGATCGTCGCGGTCGCGGTCGCCGGACCGCTCGGGATCGCCGGCGCGCTGTTCATCAGCGAGATCGCGCCCGGCTGGCTCCGCGATATCGTCAAGCCGGCCGTCGAGATCCTCGCGGGTATCCCGTCGATCGTCTACGGGTTCATCGGGTTCACGATCATCAACCCCTACATCACGGGTCGTCTCTCTGTCAACCCCGGCGCGCTGTTCGCGATCGGCGTCGTCATCGGGTTCATGGCGTTGCCGACGGTCATCTCGGTCGCGGAAGACGCCCTGGCGGCCGTGCCGTCACCGATGAAAGACGGGTCCCTCGCCGTCGGAGCGACCGATTGGCAGACGATGCAAAGCGTCACTGTCCCGGCGGCGTTCTCCGGCGTCTCAGCGGCCGTCCTGCTGGGGATCGGCCGCGCGATGGGCGAGACGATGGCCGCGACGGTGATGATCTCACACAGCCGTCGGCTCCCCGAACCGACAGGGTACAACGTCTTCGATAGCACGGAAACGCTGACGACGTTCATCGCCAGCAGTTACGGGCACGTCACGCCCGGCGAGACGTTCTGGAGTGCGCTGTTCGCCGCGGGCGTCGTCCTGCTGGTCATCGTCACCGGACTCGGTATCGCCTCACAGCTGGTCGAGATGCGAATGGAACGGAAACTGCAGGGCAATCAATGAGCGACGCATATCGAAGACAACTCGTCGATACAGGGTCGACGGGGTACGATCGTATCGCCGCCGGAACGGTCGGAGCCGCCTTCGTCCTCTTCGCTGGGGCCGTCGGCACGTTCTTCGGCTGGGTGCCGACCGACGAAGCGGGGTTCGGCGTCACGGGGCTGACGTACTTCGGCATCGCCTTGCTGGGCCTGGGGGCCCTCGTCGTCGCACTCGGACTCGGGTCCCGACGCTTTGACGTTGCGACGACGCCCAACGAGTCGCCCGGACTTCTCGTCAGTGTCGTCCTCGCGACGCTCTGGCTGGCGACGGCTGGCGCTGTGGCCAGCTGGGCGCTGGGAACCATCGCCTGGCCACTGGCGGCAGTCGTCGGCGGCGCGGTCGGATATGCGACGCTCGCGTCGCCCGAGGACCTCGGCTCGACGCTGCCCGTCGGGGCCTTCCTGCTGTTGGTCGGCGGACTCGTCACCGCTGGCGTGCTCGGCCCCGGATGGGCGTGGGAGTCAGCAGCGTTCGCGGCGACGTTCCCCGCTGACGTCGTCGTCCCGGTGTTGACACTGCTTGGAAGTCTGTTCGCGGGCTGGACCGCCGGCAAGGCCTACGGCGGCTTCGGCGCTCGCGGCCGACAGCACGGTGCGTTCCTGCTCGTCTCGCTGGTCGTCTTCCTGGTCATGGGTGTGCTCGCCTTCCTCCTGGCGTACGTCGCCGAGCGCGGGATCGGGACGGCCGTCGAGAACCTCTCCGTCAGTGCCGGGACGCTACTGGTCGCGCTCGTGCTCCCGCTTGTCGTTGCGGTCCGGCGCGGGCGGCGCGGTCTGGGCTCCGCGTCCGGGGTCACGCTCGTTGCGGTGTACCTGTGGCTCGCGCTCGCGGGGACGCTCGCGCTGGCCAGTTTGGCCCTCGGATACACGATCGTGACCGGGAACGCGCTCACGACAGCCACGGCCACGATCCAATCGACGGCAACCGTCGGCGCGCTGCCGGCCGCCCTCGTCAGTGGCCTCGCCCTGCTTGCCGTCAGGCAAGCAACGCCGTGGCGGCCGTCCGACCCACGGCCCCGAACCCTCAAGCGTGCCGGCGTCGGTCTCGCGATCGTGCTCGTGGCCGGCGTCCTCGTCGAACTCGTCGTCGGTTCCCTCGCCGTGGCCGGCATCCCGCTGGTCGGAACGGGCGCTATCGCCGTCTGTGTCCTGAGCGGTGTCGCCATCGCCGCGAATCTGAGTACGCGGTTTCAGGACAGCCCGTTGCCCGCCTCGATCCCGCCGCTCGCTGCGAGCACGCAGCTGTTCCTCCTGGGAGTGCTGGCCGCGTCACTGCACGTGCTCGTCACCGGGACGTCGATCGGGACAGAGACCGTGGGACTGGTCGCAAGCGGGACCCTCGACTGGCCGTTCGTGATGAACCCGACCCAGGGGCTCGGAATCCAGCGTGGGGTCATGCCGGCACTGATCGGGACCGTCTGGATCGTCGTCGGCGCAGTCGCCTTCGCCGTGCCGATCGCCGTCGGCGCGGCCGTGTTCCTCACCGAATACGCCGAGGACAGCCTCTTCACCAAGGGCGTCGACGTGGCGACGAACGGCCTCTGGAGTACCCCGAGCATCGTCTTCGGGCTGTTCGGGCTGGCGTTTATCGTCCCGCGATTTGGCAACAGCGGGTCGATCTTCGCCTCCCAGCTCGTGCTCGGGTTCATGTTGCTCCCGCTCGTGCTGGTCACGAGCCGGGAGGCGATGCAGAGTGTCCCCGACGAGTACCGCGACGCCAGCGCCGCGCTGGGCGTCAGCAAGTGGGACACGATCAGGGAGGTCGTCGTTCCCGCCTCGATGCCGGGGATCATCACCGGCGTCATCCTCGGGGTCGGCCGCATCGCCGGCGAGACGGCCCCGCTGTTGCTCGTCTTGAACGGGCCGGTTTCACCAACGGACGCCCCGGCTATCCTTTCGAGTTTCGAGGTCGGCCTGACGGCCCAGCCGCCGTTCGTTTCGGTGACCAATCCCGCCTTGCTCGAATCGGCGAGTGCGCTCCCATACCAGCTGTACGCGATCATCACCGCCGGCGTGCTTGATGACTTGGCGTTCGGCTGGGCGACGGCGTTCGTGTTGCTCGGCGTCGTCCTGTCGTTTTTCGCCGTGGCCGTCGCTTCGCGGCGCTACTTCCGGAGGAAACTACATCATGACTGAGACGACGATGGCATCCCAAGGCAGCACAGGCACGGAGATAGAGACGACGAAAGGCGAGAGCACGGAGCACACCCGCGAGGCGTGGACCGACTACGCGTTCGGGGACGAGGCCGTCCTGTCGGTCGACAATCTGAACGTCTACTACGGCGAGGAGCGGGCGATCAAAGACGTCTCGATGGATATTCCCGAACAGAGCGTCACGGCGCTGATCGGCCCCTCGGGCTGTGGGAAGTCGACGTTCCTGCGCTCGCTCAACCGGATGAACGACCGGATCAACAGCGCCCGGGTCGAGGGAACCGTCGCGTTCGACGGCCAGGACATCTATCAAGAGGGCGTCGATCTGGTCGAACTCCGCAAGCGGATCGGAATGGTGTTTCAATCCCCGAACCCGTTCCCCAAGTCGATCCGGGAGAACGTCGCCTATGGCCCTCGAAAGCACGGGGACATCAACCGCGGACTGGCGGCTCGACTGCTCGGGCGCGACGAGAAAGACGCAGAAGACGAACTCGTCGAGCGCACACTCCGGCAGGCGGCGCTGTGGGACGAAGTGAATGAGCGGCTGGCGGATAACGCCCTCGGGCTCTCGGGTGGGCAACAACAGCGCCTCTGTATCGCGCGCTGTCTCGCGGTCGATCCCGAGGTGATCCTGATGGACGAGCCGGCCAGTGCGCTGGACCCGATCGCCACCGCCAAGATCGAGGACCTCATCGAGGAACTCGCCGAGGAGTACACCGTCGTTGTTGTCACGCACAACATGCAACAGGCCGCCCGGATCTCAGATCAGACCGCCGTCTTCCTCACCGGCGGCGAACTCGTCGAGTACGACGACACCGACAACATCTTCGAGAACCCCGAGAGCCAGCGCGTCGAGGATTACGTGACCGGCAAGTTCGGGTGATTCGATGGCACGAGAGGCCTACCGTGAAGCGCTTGCCGATCTCAGGACGGCCGTCGTCGAGATGGGCGAACTCGTCCTCGACCGGCTTGAGACGGCACTGCAGGCGCTTACGGCAGGTGAGCCACAACAGGCCCGTGAGGTGATCGACGGCGACGAGGAGATAAACCGCCGGTATCTCGCGATCGAGTCGGACTGTGTCGATCTGTTCGCCCTCGAACAGCCGGTCGCCGGCGACCTCCGGTTCGTGGCCGCTTCGTTCAAGATCACGACCGATCTCGAACGCGTCGGCGACCTGGCAACGAATCTTGCCCGCTACGCGCTGTCGAGTCGCCGTGAACAGCTACCCGACCTCGAAATCGAGGCGATCGGGGAGCGCGCTCACACCCTGCTCGCGGACGCACTCACGGCGTACGAGGGCGAAGACGCGACGGCGTGTCGGACGATCGCCGAACGTGACGACGACATCGATACGCTCTGTCAGCGGGCCAGCGAGCGCTTGGTGCGGGATCTCCTCGAACGCGACCCGGCGATCGACGCCTGGACGCTCGAACCATTACTCGATGAGATCGCGAGCGTGTTACTGACGATCCGGGACCTCGAACGGGTTGGCGACCACGCTGTCAACGTTGCCGCCCGGACGCTGTACGTCTTGGAGGGTGATCCGGAGTTGATCTACTGATGGAAACTCGCAAGATCCAGACCGTCGGCGGCGGCACGTACACGGTCTCCGTGCCAAAAGAGTGGGCGCGCAAGCAGAATCTCGAGACCGGTGAGGCCGTGCGGCTGTACACCCACCGGGACGGCTCGCTGATCGTCCGTGGCGAACAATCCGAAGCAACGCCACTGGCGTCAGTGACGCTATCCGTCGACGATCACAGCATCGGCGCCGTCGAGCAGTTGGTCCATGGGGCCTACGTGACCGGCTTCGAACGGATCACGATCGTCGCCCAAGACTCACTCCCTCCGGAGCATCGCCAGGCTGTTCGCACGGTGAGTCGACAGCTCGTCGGCACCAACGTGCTGGAAACCGAGCCGACGGCACTCGTCGTCCGGGCCATGCTCGATTCCTCGGCTGTCTCGGTTCGGCAATCGATCGATCAAGCCGTCTCGATCGTCACGTCGATGCTGCAGACGACCGTCGACGGACTATCCGAGGGGACGCCCATCACCGAGCACGTCCAGCATCGTCGCCCGGAGGTCACGCGACTGGCTGCCTTGATCCGTCGCCACCACAACCGCTCGCTTCGATCGTTCGAAGAACTGGACGCGCTGGGGATCGATCGCGTGCCGCTCGCCCGATACACGCGAATGGCAGGCCGCCTCGAGGACGTCGCCACAACGATCGTCCGCCTGGCCGAGATCGTCGAGGAGGTATCACTGAGCGACGAGCACTCACAGATCGTCGCCGACCAGATCGACACCATCGGATCGAGTCTTCAAGCGGCCAGCGAGTGCATTCTCGACCAAACAAAACGGATCGATCCAGCGAGCCAGCGATTGCCCAGTGCCGATCGACACCTCGATCACGGGGGTCCCGACGACGGGGCCTCCGACCCAGCGCGGGCACGGGTCAGGGACGCCCTGGGACGGCTGCGAGCGGACGTCCGGTCGGTCGAGCGTCTCGGGGACCAACCTGCGATTGCCCATCAGTAGACAGCCCTCGCATTGAGACCTCCGGACCGCTATGTAGCTCTCATAGATACGTCTTTTAGCCTGTGTGTACGTAGTCTCGGGCGAGAACGCGTATGGGGCACGTAGACACACATCACAATCGTCTCGACGACCGGCTCATCGAGCGGTGCGAAGACCTCCCCCAACAGCCCGATCCGGGCGCGTACGTCGTCATCGATACGATGCACTTTTCGAACACCGTCATCGAGTTGCTGGCAAACGGGGCCACGTCCGTCCACGTCCCCGACGAGCGGGGCCAGGAGTTCGACTACCGCGCCGCGAACCCGGGGACACTGATCGGCGGCGGGAAAACCGACGACTACGAGCCCGAAGCCGGCTACGACTTCTTCAACTCCCCCAGTTACGTCCAGGGAATGGACGTCGAGGGACATCCGGTGAGTATGACTTCGACCAACGGCGGGCGGACCGTCTCGACGCTCCGTGAGCGTGGTGGGGATACGGTGGATGTCTACGTCGGGGCACCGCTGAACGCCAGGGCGATCGGCACCCACCTTCGAGAACACGAGCAGCCGGTCTTCCTCGTCAGTGCCGGCGACGAGGGCGAGATCGCCATCGAAGATCACGTCGGGGCCACGCTCATCAGTCGCTATCTCGACGGGATCGCGCCGACAGAGACCGAAATAGCACTGTACCGCGACCAGCTCGAAACGGCGAACGGTCCGGAGTACGCCCAGAAAAACGAGACCCGACGCCGCGATGTCCGGAACTACGCGATGAACGTCGACGGCCGACACGTAATCCCGCATCTGTCGGGAGGATCACTGATCCGGGCCGAGACGACTCGCTCGCCCACGACTACCGGAACTGCCAAATTGGCCGTAACGGACAGATAACATCGAAGAGCGACCGCGACGAAACTGTGTTCGAACTCCGTCTATATCTCTACCTTGTAACCAGAGGCACTTAAAGGAAGACGGCCGGTGGCCAGTCAGTAGTGCCCAGTCCGCTACGGAGAATCGGCGCTTTCGGTCGACGGATCGATCGCCCTGGCGGCCGTGAGCACCTCGTCGTGGGCGTGGTCGTTCGAAGCGACGAGACCACGGTGGTCGTGTTGCCAGCTCTCGCCATCGAGATTCGTCACCGTCCCCCCGGCCTGCTCGACCAGGAAGGCACCGGCGACGGTATCCCACGGGTTGGTCTCGACGTTCGTGAGCACGCCCTCGATCGAACCGGCCGCGAGCAACGCCAGCGAGACCTGGACGGACTTTACCCTGAGTAGATCGCCAAATCGCGTGACGATCGCCTCGGCGGCGCGGGCATACTCCTCGCGGCGATCGCGCGGCCACCAGATCGTCGGGACGACGGTGAACCGAGCCACCTCTCCCGTGTCGTTCACGCCGACGGGGCGGCCGTTGCGCGTCACACCGCCCGGGCCGCCGACGTACAGGTCCCCGAGTGCCGGGACGGCCGTCGCCGCAGCGATGGGGGTACCGTCCCGGACTGACGCTACGCTGGTTGCCCACTGGCGCATCCCGCGGACGTAGTTGTTCGTCCCATCGATCGGATCGGCGATCCAGGCCGGCCCGGACTCGGGGACCGTCCCGAGGGCGTCGTTTTCCTCACCGACGAAAGGCTCGTCGGGGAACCGGTCGCTGAGGATGGCAGCGATCCGGCGCTGGGCCTCCCGGTCGGCGCTGGTCACGTAGTCTGTTTGCCCGGCTTTCGTCTCGGCGTCGAGATCGCGCCGAAACGAAGCCATGGCGACGGCGCCGCCGGCTCTGGCCGCCTCGCGAGCGATCGCGGCTCGGTCGGCCCGTGGGATCGAACTGCCGTACTGTCTCCCATCGTCTGCGACCCGCGGATCGTCGGGGCCAGCACGTTCAGTCACGGCGATCCCCTCCCGGACTTTCCTCGTCCGCCCGATGGCGGAGACACCGGCTGGTCCGGTCAGTGTCGTCGACCGCATGTGCGGCTGGCGGCTCCCGGTCACAGACGGAGCCGAATTCCTCGGTAAGGAGTGTGAGTGCCTCACCGGGGGCCGTCCGCGCACGTGTGGCCGCCCGGTCGATCACGTCGCGGGCCTCGGGGGACAATCCGACATCGGCGAACAACTCGGCCACGATCGCATCGACAGCCCGTCCACTCGTTGCCAGCCCGAGCCGGCGCTTGAGCCGGGTCGAGAGTCCCTCGCTCGCCCGCGATCGCTCCCGGAGGACGGCCCGGAAGGCCTCGATCGCGGCCAGGGCCTCGGCCGAGATGTCCGGATGGGCGGCCGGCCGAATCTTCGCCGGGCACCGCGTCGCGAACGGACACCCTTCGGGGGGATGGCGCGGGTTCGGCGGCGTCCCCCGGAGGGTGATCCGGTCGAGGTCGTCGGGTGCCGGACTCGACGAACCTGGGATGGCCGACAGTAGCGACCGAGTGTAGGGGTTTGCCGGGTCGTCGAAGACTCGCTCCGTCGGACCGACTTCGAGGACGGTGCCGAGATACATGACCGCCACCCGATCGGCGATGTGCCTGACGAGCGAGAGATCGTGGGCGATAAAGAGGGACGTCAGCCCCAGTTCAGCCTGGAGATCTTCGAGGAGGTTGATAACTCGGGCCTGGACGGAGACGTCGAGCGCCGAGACGGGTTCGTCCAGAATCAGGAACTCCGGTTCCAGGGCGAGTGCACGGGCGATCCCCACGCGCTGGCGCTGGCCGCCCGAGAACTGGTGGGGATACCGATAGAAGTGTTCGTCCTGGAGGCCGACCTGCTCGAGCAACGAGAAGACGCGTTCCTCGCGGTCGGCGGGGGTCTGCCAGTCGTGGGCATCGAGCGGTTCGGCGACGATCTCACCGACGGTCTGGCGGTCGTTGAGACTCTCTTGGGGGTCTTGAAAGACCATGCCCACACGCCGCTGCCAGTCTCGAAGGTTCTCACCGGATAGTTCAGTCACGTCGGTCCCGTCGACGGTGACGGAGCCGGCCGTTGCGGACTCCAGACCGACGAGAGTCCGTCCCAGCGTCGTCTTTCCACACCCGCTTTCGCCGACCAGGCCGAGGGTTTCACCGCGACGGACGGTCAGGGACACGCCATCGACCGCCCTGACCGGTGGCTGCTGGTTCAACAGCGAGCCATCCGTGTAGTGTGTTTCCAGGTCGTTGATCTCGAGGAACGGCTCCGGTTCGTCGACGCCCGCGTGGGCTGGCTGTGGGATTGTGGCTGTCATGCTTGGTCACCGCCGTCGGGGTCGTCGTCGGCAAACACACAGGCTGCGGTGTGATTCACTGTGTCGTCTACGGAGATGGTGTCTGGCGCGTCGGTGCGACACGCCTCGACGGCCATCGGGCACCGGGGCGCAAACCGGCAGGCTGTGGCCGGGCCGTCGGGCGTCGGGACCTCGCCTTCGATCGTCGGCAGGCGCTGATCGGGCGCGGTCCGGCCGGGGATGCTCTGGAGTAGGGCTTCGGTGTAGGGGTGTTCGGGAGCGGCAAACAGCCGCTCGGTCGGTGCATGCTCGACGATCTCGCCGGCGTAGATGACGTTGACCCGGTCTGCGGTCTCCTCGATGACGCCCATGTCGTGGGTAATCCACAGCAAAGCGAGGTCTTCCTCGCGTTGTAACTCGGCCAGCAGATCCAGGATCTGTGCCTGCATGGTCACGTCGAGAGCGGTCGTCGGCTCGTCACAGACCAGCAGGTCCGGATCACAGGCGAGTGCGATCGCGATGACCGCTCGCTGGGCCATCCCGCCGGAAAACTGGTGTGGGTACTCCCCGAGTCGACGGGGAGCGTCGGGGATGCCAACGGCTTCGAAGAGCTCGATCGCGCGCTCGGTTGCTGCCGTGCCGGTCAGGCCCTGATGAATCGAGAGGGCCTCACGGAGCTGGTTGCCAACCGTGTACACCGGGTTGAGCGCGTTCGTCGGGTCCTGAAAGATGATCGAGATGTCTCCGCGGTGGTCGTCCCAGCCGTCGTCGACCAGATTGTCACCCTTGAACCGGATCTCCCCGTTTTCGATGGCGCCTGGTTGGTCGACGAGACCGAGAACCGACCGTGCCGTGACGGACTTCCCGGAGCCCGATTCGCCGACGAGGCCGACTGTTTCGCCGGGATGGATGTCGAAGGAAATCCCGTCGACGGCGTGGATCGTCTCTCTTTCGGTGTAAAAGACCGTCCGCAGGTCCCGGACGGACAACAGCGGCTCCTCGCGGCGGGTATCGCCAGCTCCCTCCGGTGGGGCGGGCTGGCTCATGCGCCACCCCCGCGGCCGGCCTGTGAGCCCATCGCGCTGTCGGACTGAGGATCGATCGCGTCACGGACGCCGTCGCCCAGCGCGTTGAAGCCGGTCACGACGAGTGTGATCAACACGCCCGGGATGAGCGAGATGTGCCAGGAGCCGGTCGTGACGTAATCCTGGCCGAGCTTGATCGCCCGGCCCCACTCGGGAGTCGGCGGGGCGACCCCCAGGCCGAGATACGAGAGGCCGGCGATCGAGATGATCGCTCCGCCAAGCGTCATCGAGCCGTAGATCAGGACGTACCCGGTGACGTACGGGAGCATGTGTGTGCGCATGATGGTCCGGGGCCGCTGGCCGAAGCTCTTGGCGGCGTCGATCCAGGCCCGTTCCGAGACTTGCAAGGCTGGCCCCCGGACCGACCGCCACATGTACGTCCACCCGGTGAACGCAAAGATGAGTGCGAGGACGAACCCACCGCTGTAGACCTCGCCGACCCAAGTCTCCCCTAGGACGGTCGTGAGCATGATCAACAGGAGCAACTGGGGCATCGCCATCACCCCGTCGGAGACGAGGACCGTCGTCAGATCGACACGGCCCTTGTAGTAGGCAGCGACCAGCGCGAGCGTGACCGCAAACAGCGCGCTCAGGCCGACCGAGAGGAGCCCGATGACCAGCGAGATCCGGGAGCCGGCCGCGATGAACGTAAACAGGTCACGGCCGTTTGGCAGTGTCCCGAAGGGGTGAAATCGCCCGTAGTCGTCGTACGTTAGCGGCATCACTCGGGAGCTATCGCCGGTCGACTGGGCGTTCAGGTTGGCGTCGCCGATCAGCGTCGTCTCGACCGAACCCGACTCCCCGTCCCAGTACTGCATCTCGTGGGAGTAGGAGTTGCGCATATTCTCCTCGACGGTCGTCGGACCGAGCGTGGGAGCGAACACTGCCATCACGACGAACATGAACACGACGAGTGCGCCAAACAGGCCCCACGTGTGCGACCGGAAGCGATCGACGACGTCGTCGCGGGGCGTCCAGTCGGCGACTCGCATCTCCCGGCGATAATACCGGTACCCGAAGATCGCCCAGGCGACCCACGCGAACGCGTAGGCATACACCAGTGTCGTCCGGATGGCCCACGAGACACCGGGCGAGAGACCCACGAAGGTTCCAACCCAGCGGTGCCCGTTCCAGTAGCCCCCGTTCGGGACGACGTCACGCGACAGCAGTGTCGGGATCGCCGTCGTCTGCTGTTGTGCGGCCTCGAACAGGCCAGTCGCGTTCGCCAGCAGCGATCCCTCGGTGCCGGCGGTCGGCAGTGTGCCGAGGAAATCGGCCAGGAGCCCGGTCAGGAAGTTCGCGACCGCACCGGCCTCCAGCGCGAGGAGGACGACGCCGATCCCCAGCCACGCCGCCAGCGTCGTGTCGATCCCGACCGTCTCGAACAGTCGTCGGTCCTCGACGGGCGTGACGTCGGACACGTCAGCTCCCCTCCAGTCCGACGCGGGGATCGATGATCGTGTACAGTACGTCTTGGACGAGGTTGATGCCAACGGTCATGAGTATGAAGATGTACATCAGCGTTCCAACCAGCGGGAGTTCGCCGGACGTGGCCGCTTCGTAGAACAACTGGCCGATCCCGTTGATGCCGAAGACGGTCTCGACCAGCACCGATCCACCGATGAGCAAGAACGCCTCGCTGGTGATGATCGGGATCAGCGGGACCAGCGCGTTCCGGAAGATGTGTTTCCAGACCAGGACGCGATCGGAGACGCCCTTTGCCTTCGCGAAATCGATGTACTCTGCGTTTCGCACCTCTAACATCGCCATTCGGCCGATCCGCATCTCGTTGCCCATCGAGGCCGACCCGAGGACCAGCGCCGCCGGGAGGACTTTCTTGGTCGCAGCCAGGAACCCCTCGACGCTTCCGAGCCGAGAGAGGTCCGGACTCCCCGATATCGCGTCGATCGGCACCGCGAGCAACTCCCACTCGAACTGGACGGACTCGATGGAGACGGCCAGTGGCTGCAACTCGAAGTGGATCCAGGGGAGCGTCGGTGAGAGACTCAGAACGGCAAGCAGCATGATCGCGAGCCAGAAGTTCGGCATCGCGCGCCAGACGATCCCGCTGAACGACGCGATGTAGTCAGACAGCGTGTTCGAGCGAAGCCCGGCGTAGAAGCCGAGTGGCACCCCGATCATGACGGCGATGAGGACCGACCACAGCCCGAGCCAGAGGGTCCGGGGCAGGAAATCGAGGATGAGTGCGTTCACGTTCGAGCCCTCATAGAGCACCCACGTCTGGCCCAGATCGAAGGTGAGGAGATTCACCATCCAGTCGAGATAGTGCTGGAGCGGAGGCTGGTTCAAGCCGAGTTGGACCTGTGCAGCCTGGTAGGCAGCGGGGTTGCGCATCTGGCCTTCGCTGAGCAACCGGGCGGCCGGGTCGATCGGCCCCATGAAGATGATGAACCACGTAATCGTCGTCCCAAGCCAGACGACCGGAATCGCCATCGCGAACCGTTTGGCGAGATAGCCGAGTCTACTCATCGATAGCTGGCCCAGCGACGTCTCGTTCGGTCCCGGTTCCACCAATCATCTGCTGAGTTCGGAAACATATACTCTGGAAACGGCCATCCGTCACTGACGGGCCATCACCGCTGGATCGTCGTGTCGTCGAAGGCCTGGTTCTCCATGACGCCGTACATCTCGACGTCGACGTCGTCGTGCCAGAAGCGCTGGCTGACAGGGTGAACGAAGGGGAGTTCCTGGACGGAAGCCCAATTCATCTCCTCGACAGTCTGGAACGCCTCGTTGTGATCGGCTCGTGTCGTGCCGTCGGCCGCGTAGTTGGTGTCCCAGGATTCCCGGGCAGTCTGGCGGTATTGCTCCGTGGCGTAGCTGCCCTCAGCTCCCCAGCGGGTGAACTGGTTCGAAGGGTTCTGTCCGTGGAGGAATCGCAGGAAGTTCTGCGGGCCGGGGTACTCCATGCCGTCTCCGAGGCCGAATACGGCCATCTCGCCGCTGATTGCCTTGCTGATGATCGTCCCGAACTCCGCCTCGACGATCTCCATGTCGATGTAAGCCGAGCGAAGCTTCGACTGCAGGCGCGTGAACACGCGCTGATAGCCACTGTTGCCGGTGATCGTCGTCGCGGTGACTTCGAAGCGATTGTCCTGGCCGTAGTCTGCCGCTTCCATGACAGCCCGGGCGTCTTCGAGGCGCGTCTCGCCGTAGCCGTAGGGATACCCGTCGGCAGCGAAGTCCGTGTTGGACTGGTAGCCGTTCTCGGCGTGGCGGTCGTAGGCGTCCGCACCGGACTGGCCCTCCTCGAAGGTCGGATAGGCCGCCGGCGGGACGATGTGATAGGCGGGCTTGCCCGTCCCCTTGTAGACGTTCTGGGCGATGTCGTGTTGATTCATCGCGTAGGCGAACGCGCGCCTGACGGCCAGCGGGACTTTGAGCGTGTTGAACACGATGTACTCGGTCGTCAGCGCCGGGATCTCACCGTAGTTGACCGTCGTCCCGTTGTCGAGGTCGTAGGAACCAGTCGCCTGGTTGCCTTCCTCACGGTCGATCGAGACGTTGTTCGGGTTGAACGAGGCAGTCGGCACGCTCTCGAGGATGTCTGCGTTCCCGTTGGCAAACCGCTGGAGGCGGGTGTTGCCGCTGCTGACGACCGTGAACGTGATCGCATCGAGATCGGGTTCGCCCCCGTAATAGTCCGGGAACGCACTGAGCGTGATCTGGCTGCCTTTCTCCCAGTCTTCGACCTGGAAGGGGCCGGCTGCGGCGAACATCGGTCCGTCGCCTTGGGTGCTGAAGAACTCGTTGTACGCGTACTCGCCGTCGTAGCCCTCGATGTCCCCGACGGAGTTCTCCGGAATGATGGCGAAGGCACCGCCAGCGATCTGGAAGAGTGTATATTCGAACGGCGAGGCGAGGGTTATCTCGACGGTGTAGTCGTCGACTGCCTCGACGGCTAGACTCCCCGGAACCACGTCCGCAAGGGTTTCCTCGTCGGTCGGCTCCGACAGCGACGGGTCTTTCTCGTGGTCGATCGTCAGTGTCTCTCCGACGATGTCGTCTTTGTTCCGGGAGTTTGGCGACTCGGCGAGGCGGCGATACGAGTAGACAACGTCCGCGGCAGTAAACTCGCTGCCGTCGTGGAAGGTAACGTCCTCGCGAAGCGTGAACGTGTACGTGCGGCCGTCCTCGGAGAGTTCATAGCCCGTCGCAAGTGCGGGCTCGGGCGGATAGTGCCCGTCTGGGAAGGCCATGAGCTGCTGGTTGTACTGGTTGTACCCCGCCCCGGACCCCTTCGCGTTGATCGGATCCAGCGTCTGGACTGAGCCATCCGCCATCATCTGCAGGGTGCCTCCCGACTGCGTTGTCTCTTGGCTCGTCGACCCATCAGTATCAGTACCGGATCCGTCGGTCGAATCGCCCGAAGACGCCGCTTCGGTGTCAGTCGGCGTGTCGGCGGTTGTCGTCTCGTTGTTTCCGCCACAACCGGCAACTGCCCCAAGCGCACCAGTTCCGGCAACGGTCAGAAATCGACGGCGAGTCGTATCACGGGCCATCAGCTGTGAGGTCCTGCCCTACATTTATAGAAGTTGATAATAGCAGTACCTCCTACGTAATATCAAAAATTACCGACTTTATACCTATATATTTGTATATAATTTCAGTTCTATCGGAATATTTTTGAATATTTGAACAGTAATTACGTCGATGTCAGCTACGACAGCCCACGACCAGACAGCCTGGGCGCAGGTGCTCGAAGTCGCCGAGGAGATGGCCGGCGAGCTACGCGAAGACGGTTGGGACGTCTGTCTCGTCCGGGCGGGACACGTCTCGGCTGTCCCGTCAGGTGAATCACCAGCCCAACACGGGCTCGTCTATGTCGCTCCCGATAGCGTCGAAGCGGAGCTTCCTGGCCTCGTCGCGGGCACGACGTTCGACCGCTACGTCGTATTCCGTGAGGCCGTCGCGAGGGATCTGTTCGTCGTGACACAGATGATGGCCCTCGAAGCCAAGCGCGCGGTGGTGTTGGTGGGGGCGATCGATCGGCAACAGGCCAGCGACCTCGCAGTCGACGCACGCGAACGCGAGGAACTCTATTCACACGTCCGCCTCCTCGATGGCACCCATCTGGCGACATTTCACCACGAAGATCCGGCCCACGTCTTCCCGGAAGAACGATGAGCGACGCCGAACCGGGGCTCCTCATGGCGCAGCTCGATCGGCCCACGACCAGTACGCCGGTCCGCCTGGCGGCGATTGCCGATCCGCACGTCTCGACGCGCGCGGACGGCACGTCGAAACTGTTCGAACACACCCTCGATCACTTCGTGGCCGCCGTCGACGACATCGCGAGTCGGGACGTCGACGCGGTGGTCTCGCCGGGCGACCTCACGAAAGACGGGGAACCCTGGAACGCCGAGGCGGCCGCGGACGCGCTCGATGGGCTCGACGTCCCCGTCTACGCTGTCCCGGGCAATCACGATGTCCCGAAAGACGGTGACGACCACGACGCGATCACGGTCGGGGACTTCGCCGACCAGTTCGGCCCCGGATCCTACCCCTTTCACGAACAGGTCGGTGATATCGACGTGCTCGGCGTGAATTCAGCCGGGCATGCCGACCGGCTCACTGACACCCACGACGGCCACGTCGACGCCGACCAGCGCGCGTGGCTCGCAAGCGAGCTCGACCGGACGGACGAGTCTCTCGTCGTCGTCCATCACAATCTCGGTTCGGTGACCGAGCAGCTTCGCCGCCACCGTGATCGCGTGGCCGAGACCATGGCGATCCCGCCGACGATGCGTGAGACCGACAGGTTGGTCGACGTCCTCGCCGATGGCGACGTTTCACTGGTCCTCACTGGCCATTTCCACCTCCCACTGCTCGGCGTCGATCGTGGCGTCAGAGAACTCGCCACGCCGACGACCTGTTCGTTCCCCCAATCGTATCTTCTCCTCGAGATCACCCCCGCAGGAACAGACGTCCGTCTCGTCCCCATCGCCGACGTCGACGGCCTCGAACTCGCACACGATCGGCGGGCGCGCGACTCAGTAACGGCTCGCGGACTCACGTCGATCGGCGCGGCTCGCCTCGCGTCGATGCCACTGGCCGTCGAGCGTACGGAGTGAGGGCGCGTTCGGTCCCACTCAGTGGAGGCAGCGAACTCGATGGGAGCGAATCGTTTCCAGGCGGGCCGCGATAGCAGCAAGCACTGGCGTCGTCGTCTCTAGCTCGCTATAGACATACTCGAAAAAGCCGAGGTCGACCCCGTCGATATCTGTCCAGGCACGCTCGTGGATCTGTCTCTGGCGTTCGCTCGCCAGCGACTCACACTCGGTTTCTCGTGTCTCTAGTTGGTCGTCAATCTCGGACAACTCCCCCGTGTTTGAGGCGGCGTCGATCTGCTCGCCGGCCCTCGCCACGTCCCGTTCGATGTCCTCGAGTGCCGGGGCGAATCGTTCTAGACTCTCCTGTTCGCGTTCGATACGCTGAAGGGTCTGCTGGCGTTCGTCGCGGGCCTGTTTACACGCCGTGAGGAACGCACCGTAGGTCGGCGGCGTGAGCCGCTCGCCGTCCAGGAGATGCCCGGCGAGGGACGGGCCACACTCGAGGGTTAGACTCTCCCGGAGAGTGTCGCCGTACGCTGTCTCGTAATGGGGCACGGCCATGACGGTCTCCCGATAGGCGTCCCGGATTGCCTGCAGATCGCGTGACGGCCGCGAAGCTGTCGCTGTCATCGCGGTGGCAGCCGCGCCGGATCCACTCACCGGGCTCGGGACGGCCTCCGGCTGGAGGTTACTGACCCGCCGGATGAGCGTCCGGAAGGCCTCACGCTCGTGTTCGAGAGACGTTCGCTCCCGCTCGATCGCTCGCCGCGCACAGTCGATCGTCGGCTGGCTAATCTTGGTCATGGGGGGCATCTGTGATTCGAACCCAGCGGAGATGACGTCACATCACCTGCTGTTTTCGGCGTTGGTCGCTCCCACCTACCGGCCACTGCTCAAAAGGTGCTTCTAGGAGCACTATATTCCCCACACTCCCCTATATAGCTCACTCGCGAGACGGGGCGGTACGACAGCAGTGTCTCGACAGCTACCCGCATCCGGCCGTTCGACTCCACGGACGCCGACCATCACGCGAATACGATAGCCTTCCAGAACTGGGCTGTGCGTGGGACGGACTCGACTGTGGAGCCAGCGTGTTTACTCCTCAAACTCCGAGAGGTGGCGTGTATCGATCGGATCTTCGACGTCGCCCATGACGGACTCCAAGAGGTCGGTCACTGTGACCATGCCCACGACGTCCCCGTCCTCGATGATGAGGGCCAGTTCCTGGTTTTCGGCCTGGAACTGATCGATGGCGTCGCTGACGTCGACGTCCGGCGAGAGCGTCATCGGCGGGGCAGCCAGGTCCGGAAAGTCCACCTCGCCCGCAGCCAGTTCCTCGCGATGGCGCGTCAAGACCGGGACGTAGACGATTCCCTCGAAGTCGGTCAACTCCTCGCCGACCAACGGATACCGGGTGTGTGGCTGTTCCTCCAGTCGACGGAAGTTCTCGGCTGAATCTACCGCCGTCGAGAGGGCGACGATATCGTCGGCCTCGATCATAACGTCACGGACGGGTTGTTCACCGATCGCGAGGGCGTTCATCACTTCTTGGCGACGCTCTGTGGAGAGGCCACCTTCTTCGAGGGCCGAACCCACGCGATTGCGCAGGTCTGCCCGAGACTCGATGACGTCCTGCTCGGCTTCTAGCCACGCACCGGTCATCTCGACGCCGAACAGTTTCAACGTGAGTTTTGCGATCCCATCACCCAACGTGATGATCGGCGAGATCAACCAGTGGAACCAGTACAGCGGTTGGGCACCGTATCTCGAGACCCACCGGGAGCGTTCGACGCCCAGATACGTCGGGGTCTGCTCGCCGTGAGTCAGGTGGACCAGGTTGATGATGAGGAAGGCGAGAATCCCACCCGAACCGATCGAAGCCAACACGGTGTTGTGAAACAGCGGCTCGAAGATCGCTGCCAACGCGGGCTCGGCGACGATCCCGACGGCGATGCTGGAGGCAGTGATTCCGACCTGACAGGTCGTCAGATACAGTTCGAGGTCCTGGGTCATCTCCCAGGCGCGTCGGAGTCCTCGGTTGGACCCGTCACCGATAAACTCCTCTTCGCTGTACTGGCGAGCGCGGGTCAGGGCGAACTCGATCGCGACGAAAAAACCGTTGGTCAGGATCAACACGAGACCTGCCAGTAACCGGACGGAGAGTTCGAGGGAATTCATCGACCGACCGTTATGTCACCGGAAAGTTATATCTGGCGTTGGGAGGGGTTCCTCACCCCACGCCGACGGGGACGGGAGACACTGTGTCGATACTGCACTGCTCTGTCCTCGTCTCGCGGAAACGTGGCGGTCTGGATCCCGCCAATGAACGGCGGCCGAAACGGGCTGGCTGCCCCCCGCTATCGAGACAGCCCGTCGACGGCCGTCTGACTGCCGTTACCGAGCGAACCCCTGACGGTGTGGGCCACGCTCTCGACGTCTTCCATGGCGATCGACACACGGTCGCAGTTGGTGACGGTTGTATTCCTCTCCCAGACCAGTATCGACGAGCAGGCGAGCCAGGAACGATCACGTTTAACACGACACCTGCCGAACGCGTGGTATATGAGTTACAACGAGTCAGCCGGCGCTGGCTGGAAGTTCGTCGAATCGAGTGAGTCCGCGGCAGCGTTGCTCGATGCGGCACTGGATCTGGAACCGGACGAACCAGTGACGCGCTCGGAACTGGCGGACGTAGCCGACGTGACGCTGAAGCAACTGTACTTAGACGAGACGATCGCCGATCTCGCCTCGGCTGGCGTCTTCGAGTCCGTCGAGCCCAAACAGGACGGTGAGGTCACGTACGTCCGCAATCCGGATAGTGAGGTACTGGAAGCTGCAGAACGGTTCGATCGCGCACTGGGCGAGCGCCTGGACGAGTGAACCGATTGCTGGGCGGTCCGGGCGCGTGGTCGCCGGCTTGACACCACAGCTGGGTTCCGCTGACTCAACGTCTTTGTGTGACGAGCGCGTACTTCTCAAATGCAATGACTGCACTCGACTCCGAACGGGACGCGATCGAACGCGGTGACGTCGCCCCGGACTTCGAACTGCCCGGGACCGACGGCCAGACCCACGCACTGGCTGACTTCGACGACTATGAGGCTGTCCTGGTTGTGTTTACTTGCAACCACTGTCCGTACGCGATCGCGAAGTTCGACCCGCTGAACGAACTCGCGGCCGAGTACGACGATCTGGCCGTCGTCGGCATCAACGCTAACGACGCCGAGGAGTATCCCGACGATTCCTTCGAACGCATGGTCGAACTCGTCGACGATGGGACGATCCAGTATGACGCCTACCTCCGCGACGACTCCCAGGACGTGGCCCGCGCGTACGGCGCGGTCTGTACCCCAGATCCGTTCCTGCTCGAAAACGACGGTGGCGAGTTCCGTCTGGCCTACCACGGCCGGATCGACGACGCGATGAGTCCCGACGAGGACGCCGAGACCTTCGAGATGCGCAATATCGTCGAGGATCTGCTGGCCGGCGAGGAGATTACCGCGGAGTTCCGCCCTTCGCGCGGTTGTAACATCAAGTGGAAGGACGGTAGCGTCCGGCCCTGAACGCCGTTCTGGTTGTCAGCGGGCCACTCGTTTTTCGTTGCCCTTCTCACACACAGCCGGCCGAAACAGTGTGTGATCGACGCCATTTTGCCCGCTGTGGCCCCAGTACGCGTATGCCCACAGTACCGGAGTGGATCGAGGATTTTGCGACCGTTGTCGGGCCCGATCCGGACGACGTACTGGTCGAGATGGACGCCTACGCCGAACGTGAGGGATTCCCGACGGTCGGTTCCGCCGTCGGTGGCTGGCTGGAATTGCTCGCCCGGATGGTCGACGCCGAGCGCGTCTTCGAGTTCGGTTCGGGATATGGCTACTCGGCGTACTGGTTCGCTCGCGCGCTCCCCGGTGACGGTGAAATCGTCCTGACGGAAATCGATGCCGACGAACTCGCCCTCGCCGAAGAGTACCTCGATCGCGGCGAGTTCGAAGCGACGATTCAGTACGAACACGGCGATGCCATCGAGATCGTCGCGGACTACGACGGCCCGTTCGACGTGGCCCTGATCGACAACGAGAAGACACGCTATCGGGAGGCCTTCGAGGCTATACGCGAGAAGGTTGCACCCGGGGGTATCGTCGTCGCGGACAATGCGATCGCGGGCGGCTCGATCGACGCTGACGCCGTTCGTGGTCTGCTGGCGGGCGATCGGGGAGACGCCGACGAGATGTCGGCAGGGATCGCAGCCGTCATCGAGGCGCTCCAGGAGGATCCGGCCTTCGAGGCGTCACTGTTACCTGTTGGCGAAGGCGTCGCGGTCGGCTATCGCGTCGAGTGACCGACGTGTCATTCTCGTCGATGAGAACTGCAGGTCCATGACTTATTAGGGCGGGCTTGAAACAGAACTCTACGACTGCACATGAGCTTGATGATCGACATTCGGAAGCTCGCACTGTTCAACAAGATGGCCAAAGAGGGCGGCAACACAGTTGCTGGCCACCTCAGCCAAATGACCGACATGGAGACGGAGATGGAGATTACCAAGATCAACTTCATCGATATCCCCGACATCAAGACCCACGTCGGTGACGACAAACAGATCGGCATTAGTATCCAACTCGAGGAGCCCCCACACGGCCACATTCTCTTTCTGTTGAACGCCGAGAGCGCGAAAGATCTCGCCCGCGGGATGATCGGCGACATGGGCGGGGCCGATCCCGACCAGGATGGCTTTACCGAGATGGAGCGTTCGGCGATCCAGGAGATCGGCAACATCATGACCTCGGGGTTCATCGACGGCTGGGCGAACGTCCTCGATACCACGATCGATATGTCCACGCCGACGTTCACCTACGGGCCGGGCAGCGGCATGATCGACGAACTCGTTGGCGATCGGGATTCGGAGATGGCACTCATGTTCGACTCCCACGTCCAGGCGCTCGACTCGAACGTCGACGTCAAAGTGTACACGTTCCCACAACTCGACGAGCTCGTCGAGTTGATGCAGGCAATCGAAGTCTAAGGCCCAAGAGAGTCACGCAGAGAGTGTCCGTTGGGTCGCGCCGATCTTCTCCCTGTCGAGGCCGTGACGTCGGAGGTGTGTCGGCGTGACGTCCTCCAGACATGGAACCACGAGATCGACGTCCACCTCCGCCGCCATGGCGACGATCTCGTCTGTCGGGTCGCCGCGCCGACAGTGGCCTTCGACGTCAATTCCGCGACGCTTGCCGTCTTCGATGAGTGTCTGTACGTGTTGCTTGCCTTCGTCTTCACACTGGTCGATGACTATCTCGACGCTGCTCAACGCCGGCTCACCGTATCGACGCGTGTCGACGACGTACAGTACGTGAACCGTCGCCTCTATCCGCGCGGCCAGTTCGAGCGCTCGTGTTGTCACGGGCTCGGCCCGTTCGCTCCCGTCAGTCGCCACCAGTATCTCTGTAGTCATGTCCCGTCACATCGTGACGTAGGTAGCCTGTGAGCAAATACTTTGCGATTATTAATCATTAAGGTTTCGAAACGGCGACACACCGACCGTACGCTGGCTACAAGCCACGTTCTCGATGCAGGAACCCAGAGAGCCCGGTTACGCGGCGGGCAAGCTGATCGTGACGCTTGCCCCGTCGTCGGTATCGAATGTGAGCGTGCCGCCGTACGCATCGACGATCGTGTCCAATACCCACAGTCCGACGCCCGTTCCGTGTTCGAGTTGCGTGATTTCTGTGTCGTCTTCGAGAGGCGTGAGTTCGTGGTCGGGAATGCCAGGCCCGTCGTCCGTGATGGTAACTTCGACGCGGCCGTCCTCCCGGGAGCTAGTCACCCGAACGTTCTCGCCACCGTGAACGACTGCGTTTTCGATGGCCTCGTGTATCGCGACGGCGAGTTTGTCGTCGGCTCGGACCAGACAGTCCTCGGAGAGGTCGGTGTCGACCGTGGCGTCCGGATAGGCGTTCTGTATCTCTTCGACGACAGCGCCGACTGGCTCCGTGAGATCGACCGTCCGTTCCTCTGTGGGGTCGTGATCGATCGCCGCCTGGAACTGGCCGAGTTTGTCGTTCATTGTCGCCAACCCGTCTGCCGTTTCGGCGACGGTCGTTGCCATGTTCGCCAGTCGCTCGTCTTCGAGACTGGTCGCTAGCGTCTCGGCGTTGCCCAGCAAAATTTGGGCGTCGTTGCGGAGATTGTGCCTGACGATCCTGTTGAGCACTGCCAGTTTCTGGCGTTCCCGGGCTAGCTCACCGACCCTGATACGGCGCACGTCGTTGACGCCAATGAGGACGTGAGCGATGGCACTCACGCCCAGCACGTCGGCGATGACAGCCGCCGGTAGTGAGATCGACGGACTGGCAACGACGAGTCCGAGCACGAGAGCGAGGACCACGACGCCAAGCGCATTCCAGCCCGCCACCCGGATCACGTGGGCGGTCTGTAGCTCTTCGAAGGCGAACAAGCCAGCACCGGTCGCTACCAATAGCAAGCCGACCACAATCCCCAACCCGGCCAGCCCGAAATCGTAGATGCTCGGGAGCCCGGCCGTGGCGGCTGTCAGTGCAATGAGAAAGACGGCCATCCCAGTCGCACTCACTGACGCGCCCGCCAGGATTCGTTTGCTATCCATATTGATACGTGAGTGAGCCCAAAGTTAATGCTGGCGTCGGCAACTGGGAGTGTCTCTCTACGGAGCGACCTGGTAGTCTTGGCCGGACGAACAGCTCTGTCGACATGTGATACGCCCCCTCATTCGACCCGTAGAACGATCTCTGAGGGCTGTCGGCGGGTGTGTGCTTCGTGGTCCGTAACCGCCGCGTCAGCTTCTCAGCTCCCTCGATACCGGCACCCAGCAGCACGCCCGACACCGTTCGGTCTGTTCCTACGTAGGTATTATCACAATCATTCGGGAATTGACACAAGCCAAACCCTTTTGGTCGGTCCGTTCGTCCGTTCTGTACGGCACCATCTGGGCCGATGATATTCAATGACAGCACACGAACTCATCTGGCGAAT
Organism: Halorhabdus sp. CUG00001; assembly: GCF_009797925.1. Lineage (NCBI taxonomy): Archaea > Methanobacteriati > Methanobacteriota > Halobacteria > Halobacteriales > Haloarculaceae > Halorhabdus > Halorhabdus sp. CUG00001. The sequence goes on along the minus strand of NZ_VOLB01000001.1, from coordinate 1,126,836 downwards.
CGCTGGCGGTTCCGGTGACGGAATCGACTCGACGAGCCAGAACTTCGCGAAAGCCCTGATGCGGGCAGGGCTGAACGTTTTCACCCATCGACACTATCCGTCCCGTATTCGTGGCGGCCACACGTACGTCGAAGTACGAGCCAAAGACGAGGAAGTCACCTCCCGGGGCGACGGGTACAACTTCCTGCTATCGCTCGGCGATAGTTTCGCTCGCAACCCTTCCGAGGATGCCTATTATGGCAACGAGGAACTGAAGCCACTCGCGGAGAACTTGGACGAACTCCGTGAGGGCGGTATCATCGTCTACGACACAGGATTGTTCGACGAGGACGAGGTTGCGGAACTGAATCTCGAAGAGCGTGCCGAGGAGAACGACTGGCACGTCTATCCGGTCAACCTTCGGGAACTCGCACGGGAACACGGTCGAGACGTCATGCGCAACACCGCTGGTGTCGGCGTCACGGCCGCGCTGCTCGACATGGACGTGTCGTTCTTCGAGGAACTGATCCGCCAGAACATGTCTGGCGACATCCAAGAAGACAATCTGAACGTCCTCGAAGACGCCTACGAGCGCGCCGAGGAGTTCGAGCACACTCACGATCTGACTGTTCCGACCGGCGAGAACGAACAGGAACTGGGCCTGATGAACGGCTCGAACGCCATCGCATACGGCGCGCTGGACGCCGGCTGTCGGTTCATCGCCGGCTACCCCATGACCCCGTGGACGGAAGTGTTCACGATCATGTCCCAGCACATGTCCGAGTTCGGTGGCATCGCCGAACAGGTCGAAGACGAGATCGCCGCCGCGGCCCTGGCACTGGGTGCGAGCCACACCGGGGTCAAGGCGATGTCGGGCTCTTCGGGTGGCGGATTCGCCCTGATGTCCGAACCGCTCGGTCTCGCCGAGATGACCGAGACGCCGATCGTCCTCGTCGAAGCCATGCGGGCTGGTCCCTCGACGGGCATGCCGACCAAGCCCGAGCAGGGCGACCTCGAACACGTTCTGTATACGAGCCAGGGCGACTCCAACCGTGTCGTCTTTGCTCCCGCTGGAATCAAGGAAGCCTACGAGCAGACCCGACTGGCCTTCGAGATCGCCTACGACTACCAGATCCCGGCGATCGTCGTCTACGACCAGAAGATCGAGGGCGAACTCCGGTCGGTCCCGATCGACTTCTTCGACCGGGAGCCGGATCCGGACGTTGGAGAGGTCCTCTCCGAGGAAGAGATCAAGGAGGCTGCCCACCACGAATCGGGCACCTTCAAACGCTTCGACGCCGAGGTCGAAGGCGGCGTCAGCCCGCGGACGGTCCCCGGCCAGGAAGGTGGCCGCCATCTCACGTCCGGGAACGAGACCAACGCGTACGGTCACATCGAGGAAGATCCGGACAACCGAGTCGCACAGATGGCCCGCCGGATGGGCAAACTCGACAGCATTCGTGAGGAACTCGACGAGAAAGACGCCTCCAATCAGGCCACTCGTGGCCCGGACGACGCCAACTACGGGATCATCACGTGGGGCAGCCAGCAAGGTACGGTCTTCGAGGCCGTCGACCGCCTGAACGAGAACGGCCAGGCAGTCAAGGCCCTCGGCGTCAGCGACCTGATGCCCTATCCCGAAACCGAGGTTACCGAGTTCCTCGAAAGCGTCGAGGAAGCTGTCGTCGTCGAGATGAACGCCAGTGGCCAGTTCAAGGGACTCACCCAGAAGGAACTCGGTCGCTTCGGCGACAAACTGTCGAGCCTCTTGAAGTACAACGGGAACCCCTTCGAACCCGCCGAGATCGTCGAGGGCTTCGAAGCGATCGTCGAGAACGAGCCGGAGGTCCCGGGGGATTCGACTACGTTCGTCCCAGCGGCAGGTGACTAATCATGAGTGCATTCAGCGCAATCGACCAGGATCGCGAGATTGACCCAGAAGAATATACACCCGGCATCGAACCGCAGGCGACCTGGTGTCCGGGCTGTGGTGACTTCAGCGTCCTCAAGGCGCTGAAGCAGGCGATGCCGGAAGTCGGCCGGACGCCCGAAGAAGTGCTGACGGTGACCGGTATCGGCTGTTCGAGCAAACTCAACTCCTACTTCGAGTCCTATGGCTTTCACTCGATTCACGGCCGGTCGCTGCCGATCGCCCGTGCAGCGAAACTCGCCAACCCGGCACTCGAAGTGGTTGCCGCCGGCGGTGACGGTGACGGCTACGGCATCGGTGGGAACCACTTCATCCACACGGCCCGTGAGAACCACGATATGACCTATATCGTGTTCAACAACGAGATCTTCGGGCTGACGAAAGGCCAGACGTCCCCGACCAGCCCCAAGGGCCACAAGTCAAAGACCCAGCCCCACGGCTCGGCGAAAGATCCGATCCGACCGCTGAGTTTGGGGCTGACCGCGGGTGCCTCTTATGTCGCCCGCACCGCCGCCACCAACCCGAACCAGGCGGCAGAAATCTTGGCGGAAGCCATCGAACACGACGGGTTCGCTCACGTCGACTTCCTGACCCAGTGTCCGACCTGGAACAAGGACGCCAAATCGTACGTCCCGTATACGGACGTCCAGCAGTCCGACGACTACGACTTCGACTACACTGATCGGGAAGAAGCGGCCCAGATGATGTACGAAGTCGAATCGAAACTCTACGAGGGCGAGGTCCTCACCGGTCGGTTCTACGTCGACGAGGACCGGCCGTCCTACACCGAGGAGAAGCAGGCTACCGGTGAGATGCCCGAGGAACCCCTGGCAGAGAAGTACTTCGACGACGACGCCGAGTGGAAGCGCAGCTACGACCTGCTGGAACACCACACGTAATCGCCGCGGCCCGTCTCGTGTGATGGGACGCGTTGCCGGCTGAAAAAGCCGGCCAGCCCTTTCACGTTCGGAAGATATTTTTCCACGTATCACAAAATCAGGTTCATGAGCGCCGAAGCGACGGCCGAGCGTATCCTGGACGTCTTAGAGGACGACGCCCAGGCCTCCTACGCCGAGATTGCAGACCGGGTAGGTGTCTCGAAGCCGACTGTCAGGAAGTACATTCAACAACTCGAAGACGATGGCGTCATCGTCGGGTATTCGGCAGACGTCGATCCCAAGAAACTCCCGAGTGAAAGTATTGCTATCGTCGGCGTGGACGTCGAGAGTGAGGCCTACGTCGAAGTATCCCGCGCGCTACAGGATGTCTCGGCGATCGAAGCGTTGTACACATCCAGTGGCGACCACACGCTGATGGCCGAGGTCCGTGCGACCGACGGCGACGCGCTTGGCGACGTCATCAACGACCAGATCGAGGCCCACGAGGGGGTTGCAGCCGTTCATCCGTCGTTTCTTCAAGAACGACTGAAGTGATCGTCCGGCGCGTGCCGGAGCCAGGAGGGAGGTTTTTAGGGGCTGTAGATCCCACGGTCGGGACATGCGCACCCGGCTGGTGGTGGGCTGTGGGAGACTCGGGGCGACGCTGATCGACACCCTGAGTGACCGTCCGGGCCGGGTCGTGGTCGTCGTCCCCGGCGAGCGCGCAACAGCGCTCCGCGAACGATTTCCGTCCGTCGACGTGACGGTTGAGGACCCGACAGAGCCTGGCGTCTTCGAAACGCTCCCCGACGCAGACAGCGTCCTCGTTGCCGGGGACGACCCCGCACGGAACCTCGAAACGGCCGAACTCGCACGCGACGCTTTCCCAGCGGCGTTTCTTCTGGCGTACGCCGGTCTGGAACCACCGGCCGACATTCGTCAGTCGTTGGCCAATCTGGCCGACCGTCTCGTCGACCCTCCCGCTGTCTTCGAGACGTTTCTGACCGAACGCGTCGAGACCGGCGAGACGACGATGCACGAGCTGCGCAAAGTGGTGGCCGATATTGACGGTCCGCTGGCTGTCGTGATGCACGACAATCCCGATCCCGATGCGATCGCCAGCGCCGTCGCATTACGGCGTCTCATCGAGTATTTCGGCTGTTCGGCACAGGCCTGTTACTACGGGTCGATCAACCATCAGGAGAATCGGGCGATGGTCAACCTCCTCGAATACGAGCTTCGGAACCTCGATGCCGAGTCGGACCTCACCGAATTCGGTGGCTTCGCCTTGGTCGATCACGCCCGGCCCGGTGTCAACGATGGCCTGCCCGAGGACACGCCCGTCGATATCGTGATCGACCACCATCCGCCACGTGGGCCAGTCAGCGCTCGGTTCGCGGATCTCCGAAGCGATGCCGGCGCGACGAGTACGCTACTGGTCGATTACTATCGCCGACTCGGGGTCGATATCGAGCCGGCTGTCGCAACCGGCCTCTTGTTCGGCATCCGTGTCGACACCGACGAGTTCAGTCGGGAAGTCTCGGTCGCGGACTTCGAGGCCGGTGCTGAACTCCTGGCGAACGCCGATCTGGGCAGGTTGGAACGCGTCGAGAATCCAAGCGTCAGTTCCGACACCGTAGAGACCATCGCTGCAGCGATCAGGCGTCGACAACGCCACGGCTCGGTCCTGTTGAGTGGCGTGGGGGCGATCAACGACCGCGATACGCTGGCACAGGCCGCTGATCGGCTCCTCAATCTCGAAGAGATCACGACGACCCTCGTGTATGGAATCATCGACGGGACGGTCTACATCTCGGCGCGCTCTCGTGGAACCGATCTCGACCTCGGTGAGACGCTGCGGGCTGCGTTCGGACAGATCGGGAGTGCCGGCGGCCATGCGGAGATGGCGGGGGCACAGATCGAACTGGGGGTACTGGAATCGATCGACGGTGACGACCCTTCTCTCGTGGATATCGTCGACGAGCTGGTTGCCGATCAGTTTCTGGACGTATTGGATTTACATCCTTCGCGGGCGTCCCTGGGGACCTACGGGCAAAGCGACGAATCAGCAGTCGACGTGCCCGAAAGTGACAGCTGGGTCACCGGTGGGTCCGAACCGGATCGCCGTGAGTCCAACGCAGGCGAGTGGCGTGTTCGAGACACCCAACCGGATGAGGAATAGCCACTGTCGGTCCCGCGGGCGCTGGCGAGGGATTTTTCAACCGAGACACCATCAGTGACGACGATGGCCAGTGCTGATACTTCGTCGACTGTCGAGGAATACATGACCCACGAGGTCGCGACAGTCGCCCCGGACGAGACGGTAGGTGAGGTCGCACGACGGATCGCCGAGAGTGGCGATCACAGCGGATTTCCGGTTTGTACCGGACGAGAAGTGCAGGGATTTGTGAGCGCAAGCGATCTCCTCCTCGCTGATGAGTCGGTGACGATCGAGACGGTGATGTCGACCGATCTGATGGTCGGCCACCCCGAGATGGATGTCGACGACGCGGCCCGCGTCATTCTGCGATCGGGCATCCAGCGTCTGCCAGTCGTCGACGACGACGGAGACTTGGTTGGCATCATCACGAATACTGACGTCCTTCGCAGCCAGATCGAGCGAGCGACCCCCGAGAAGGTCGACGAGCTCCGAGAGACGATCGAGGACGTCCACGACGCCGAAACCGGCCAGGAACGTCGCGTCGTCTCACTATCTACCCTCAAGCCGACCCAGACGAAAGTCTACGGGGACGAACTCGAAGGCCGTATGTACGAAATCGAGCGGGGCTTGGCTGAACCGCTCGTGGTTATCGACAACGCCGGTGAGCTGTTGTTGGCCGACGGCCACCACCGGACCACCGCTGCTGTCGAACTCGGAACCGAAGAAATGGACGCCTACGTCATCACCATCGACGAACCAGTCGACTTAGAGATGGCCAAGACGGCCGAGGACGAAGACATGACTTCGATCGAAGACATCACGATCGTCGACTACGCCCGTCACCCACTCGTCGAGCAGACCGAACGGTACCAGGACGACGAGTGACCGTCTTCGCGCGTCTGATCCACCGCGAGTTGGCTCTGCCCTGACGGTCTCCGATTCGTGGCGGTTTCGCGTCGCCCGATACCTGCGGGTACGATCCTGATACCAGGGAATGTCGCCGCTTTGCTGACGCTCATGTAGCTGAGTGTGCAGGTCACTGTCGTGAGTTACTAATGAATGATAATGATGGAGTGGGGCTGGAAGCACGGTTGTCGGATCGGAACTATCATCGGCCGCCGCCACGGTTCGTCGGCCAGGCAAATGCCAGCGATCCAGCGATCTACGATCGTGTCGGGGACTTTCCCGACGGATTCGAGGCATACGCCGACTTGCTAACGTGGGAGACACGGTGGGACGAGACTTTCGACGGAAGTGATCCGCCGTTCTTCGAGTGGTTTGTCGGGGGCTCACTCAACGCGTCGGTAAACTGCGTCGATCGACACCTTGCCGACCGGAAGAACCAGGCTGCACTCATCTGGGAGGGTGAAGACGGTGAGCAACGGACCGTGACGTACCAGGACCTCCACCGCCGGGTCAACGAGGTTGCAGCGACTCTCCGTGAAGTCGGTGTGTCCGAAGACGACGTTGTGACGCTTCACCTCCCGATGGTGCCAGCCTTGCCGATCACGATGCTCGCGTGTGCCCGGATCGGGGCCGTCCACTCGGTGGTGTTTGCCGGCTTCTCGGCGAACGCCCTGGCCGACCGGCTGGCCGACGCCGACAGCGATGTACTTGTGACGATCGATGGCTATTATCGCCGCGGAGAGTGGCTCGATCACAAGGACAAAGCCGATCAGGCCCTCGCTGATTCGGCTACCGACGTCGAAACGGCTCTGCTGTGGTCCCGCCACGACGATCTCGAAGCGGGGGTCGAACTCGCGGGCGAAGATCCGTACGTCCTCGTCGACGACGTTCTCGCCGAGAAAGCGGGTGCCGACGTTCAGCCGGTCGCCCGCGATGCCGAAGATCCGCTGTTCCTGATGTATACGTCGGGGACGACGGGCAAGCCCAAAGGCTGCCAGCACCGGACTGGTGGGTACCTTGCCTACGCTGCGGGCACCTCGAAGTACGTGCTGGATATCAAGCCGACGGATACCTACTGGTGTGGTGCAGACATCGGCTGGATCACCGGCCACTCGTATATCGTGTATGGCCCGCTGGCACTCGGTACGACCAGCCTCATGTACGAAGGTGCCCCGGATTTCCCCGACCGATCGCGAACCTGGGAGATTGCCGAACGCTACGACGTCGACATTTTCCATACGTCACCGACGGCGATCAGGCAGTTCATGAAGTGGGGCAGCGACCACCTCGCGGGACACGACTTCGACTTTCGCCATCTCACGACCGTCGGTGAACCGATCCAGCCCGAAGCCTGGGAGTGGTACTACGAGCACGTCGGCGACGCCGAGGCGGTTGTCGTCGATACCTGGTGGCAAACCGAGACTGGCGGCCACCTGATCACGAATCTCCCGGCGCTTGCCGACATGAAGCCAGGCAGCGCGGGCCGCCCGTGCCCGGGGATCCAGCCCGCCCTTTACGAGGACGATGGGACACACATCGAACCCGAGAGTGGCCGGGCCGGCAATCTGGTGATCGAACGGCCCTGGCCGGGCATGCTCCAGACGGTCTATGGCGACGACGAGCGATTCATCGCCGAGTACTGGCAGCGCTTTTCGGACACTGAGAGTGACGACTGGCGCGAGTGGGTCTACGAGACCGGCGACGGTGCAGTCCACGGCCAGGATGGGTACTACCGCATTCTCGGCCGACTCGATGACGTGATGAACGTTGCCGGTCACCGCCTCGGGACGATGGAACTGGAAAGTGCCGTCACGGAAGTCCAAGCCGTTGCCGAGGCCGCTGTCGTCGCTCGTGAGGATACCGAGCGCGGCCACGTGCCGGACGTTTATGTCGTCCTTCGGGACGGCGACGAGGCCGGTGCGGACGTCCGCAAGCAGGTCGTCGCGGCCGTCGAAGACCAGATCGGTGCCTTCGCCCGCCCCGATCGTGTGCTGTTCGTCTCCGATCTGCCGAAAACCCGCTCGGGGAAGATCATGCGACGAGTTTTGGAGAACATCTCAAACAGCGATGACCTCGGCGACACGACGACGCTGCGGGACCCAACGGTCCCCGAGCAGATCCGGAAACAGGTCCAAACGGGCGGCCAACCGCCGCGAACCTAGAGCCGACTGCTGGGCTGGACTACTCGCTTCCGGGCTCGTGCGTGTCGAACCGTGCGGCGACGTACGCGACGGCACCCAACAGGACACCGAGAGCAAGGGCAACTGTAATCATTCCGTACGCGGCCATGCCCAGCGGGGAGGCCGGGAGTGACACCACGCCAAACAGTACCGGATCGACGATATCCGGTCGTGTGGCTCCGAGGATCGCCCCCATCAGTCCGGCGATAGCGATGACCACGAGATAGATGGCGATAACGACTCGGCGGCCCCTGTTGACAGTCCTGATTGACACAGCCACACTACGTGCCGGAGCCGATTAGGCTTTTCACGTCCCGACCAAAGAGCCGGTATGGAAGAGAAAGAACTCTTGTTTGTGGCACTGGTTGCGATCGCGCTGATGATGGGCATCGCCGCGTTCGTTCTCGTGATCGGGTAACAAAATGCGACAGGAGTGACTCGCTTACTCGTCGGTTTCGCGGCGCGGCGGGTCGTCGGTTACTGTGGGCTGTTGGCCGCCATCAGTAACGGCCTGTTGTTGGCCGCCGTCGGCTGCAGTGAGCCGGTCGGCGTGCCAGCCGAACTCGCGGGTGTACAGCCCGGACTGCTTGAGATCCCACGGGTCGGCGTCGGTCACCTTCGGGGCGTCGAGCCACGAGGAGACGACGTTCCAGACGAAGATCAGTTGCCCGATCAGGAGGATGACCGCGCCGACGGTCGCGGCTTGGTGGAGCAGTGTTTGGGCCTCGAGTGGGCCGACCGTGACCATATCGTAGCTCGCGTATCGGCGCGGCATCTCCATGTACCCGAGCAACAGCATCGCGAAGAAGGTCACGTTGGTGCCGATCATCGACAGCCAGAAGTGCCACTTCGCCAAGGTCCGCTGGTACATCTTCCCCGTGAAGATGGGGAACCAGTAGTAGATGCCCGCGAACACCGCGAAGGCGATCGCCCCCATGACGATGTAGTGGAAGTGCCCGACGACGTAGTAGGTGTCGTGGAGAACGAGATTGACCGGAATGGCAGCCAGGAAGACACCGGTCACGCCACCGATGATGAAATTCGAGATGAATCCGATCGAGAACAGCATCGGTGCCGCCAGTCTAATTCGGCCGTTCCACATCGTCGTGATCCAGTTGAACGTCTTCACGGCGCTGGGTATCGCAATGGCGAGTGACACTGCCATGAACGAGGCTCGCAGGCGTGGATCGATCCCGGTCGAGAACATGTGGTGGGCCCAGACGCCAAAGGAGAGCACCCCAATCGCCAGCGTCGAGTAGACGACGAACTTGAACCCGAACAGTTTCCGGCCGGCAAAGCGCGGAATGATGTAGCTGATCAGGCCCATCGGGGGGAGCACGAGGATGTACACTTCCGGATGGCCAAAGAACCAAAAGAGGTGTTGCCAGAGGATCGGGCCGCCACCTTCTCCGACCGCGTAGAACAGCGTCCCGAGGTTCCGATCGAGCAACAGCATGACGATGGCACTGCCAAGCAGCGGGAACGCGAAGAGGATCAGTCCCGACTGGGTGAGCATCGTCCAGGAGAAAATGTCGAGGTTGGCCCAGCTGACATCATCACCACGTTCGGTGAAGATTGTCACGATGAAGTTGATCGCCCCCATCGTCGCCGAGACGCCAGTCAGGTGCAACCCCAGAAGCATGAGGTCCGCGCCGACGTGGGCCTGTTCGACCGATAGCGGCGTGTACATCGTCCAGCTGGTCTGGGCGGGTGCGATCCCGGGGACGAGAAAGCCACCCCAGATGAGGAGCGCGCCGGGGGGCAACAACCAGAACGCGATGGCGTTGATCCGCGGGAAGGCCATGTCGTCGGCCCCGATCAACAACGGCACGAAGTAGTTCCCGAAGGCCGCGATGATCGGCGTACCGAACAAAAACAGCATCGTGATGCCGTGACTCGTCAGCAACGCGTTGTAGAACTGGGGACTAACCACGTCCGATGCTGGCGTGATCAGTTCGAACCGCATGACCATCACCATCAGTCCACCGATCGCCAGCGCGAGGAGTGCGAAGACGCCGTAGAGAATGCCGATGTCCTTGTGATCGACGGTCGTGAGCCACCTGGTCACACCCGAGGGCTTTTCGCGGTGGCCGTATCCGGTATCCTCGCCGACGGCGACGGCGCCGCCACCGGCCAGGGGCGTGTATCGCCGCCAATCCTCGATCCGCGTGAGGATCGCAGCGACCCCGACCAGGACGAGCCCCATCAGCACCGTCAACGCGAGCTGCTGTCCTGCCATAGACGTCAGTCAGCGTGGGCCGTACAAAAAGTGTGTGTTGGCGGCACCATTCCCTTACGTGACCGTCCCCTGATATTGAGGGGTTTTATCGTGGCTGTTCGGCGAACGGAAAATACTGTCTTCACGGTCGTCCGTTGTCGCCACACTCTCCCGTTTCACTCCCGTGTTTCGGGGAGTACGCCCGGGGGCTCTTCGGATTCGCCATCGCGTTCAGCGTTGGCGATCGCCCGGCCGGAGTAGTAGGTCAAGATGGTGAGCAGGACCATCATCGTACCGACGATCCCCAGTTGCAGGCCGGATGTGACGCTGTTCCAGCCGAAGGGGCTGGCGACGATGAACGCGACGAAGAAGAACACGAGCATCCCCAACGGAATGACGTTGACGGTCAGATCGAGTAGGGTCTCGTGGTCGAGCGGACCGATTTCCATGCCCGAACGTTCGGCAGTACGGATAAATAGACTGTTGGAACCGGAAATCGCGCCGTCCCAGCGCTCACTCACTCCGCGTTCACTCCGCCAGAGAGCCAGCGATCCCGATGGCGACCAGAATCGCGCCACTCCCAACGACTGCGAGCCCTCGCCCCACGATGCCGTTCGGATCGGTCACGACGCCGAGGACATCTAGGGTTGCGGGGTCAACCTGACTTGCCACCATTCCGACGCCGAAGAGGCCGAATGCGACGCCGAGGCCGGCAAGGGGCCGCCAGAGGCGCTTCGCGTAGCCCGACTCGACGAGGATACCGGCGACACTCCCGCCGAGCAACAGCAGGCCGCCGACGGCGACCGCGAAGTAGCCGACGAAGATACCCAGCTCCGCGAGCGCGAAGCCGAGCGCGATGAACACCGGCCAGGGGCTCGCGCGGCGAAACTCTCCCGTTGCCTTGGCCTGCTCGCTCATACTCCTGGTTGGCTTGCCGACCGGAAAGGTCCGTCGGAGGCGGCCGGTCTGGCGGGGATCGACGCTGCACGGCACGCGGGCGCAAAGTATATGGCTCGCATGGGACTTGTTCGTCACAATGACCACACAAGCCATCGAGCGAGTCGAGCAGTGGGAGACCCGCTCGTTCGAGGGAGGCTATCGGGGGCTGCAGACGCTCACAGACCGGGAGTTTTCCGGCGTTGTTCGGGCCACCGGCGGCACGCTCTGTATGCTCAACGGTACTGTCGTCGGCATCGTCGGTGGATCTATCGACGATTTCGAAGATGCCGATGGGACCGCGTATACCGCCCCGACGCCGGCCCTTCCCCTGCTGATCGTCATGCAAGAGCGCAGCGACGAGGTTCGAGGGAAGTACTACACCGAGGATACGCCACTTTCGAAGGTCGACTCGACGCTCTCGGACGGCGGATTCACGGGTTTCATCCAACTTTCCGAGAACGTTCTCAGCGGGGATTACTACGTCGTCTATCACAGTGGCCGCTCGATGAGCGTTGCCTTCGTCGGTGAGAGTGCCCAGTTGCTCGTCGAAGACGAGGCTTTCCAGCGGGCCGACGACGAAGTGGGGATCTACGAGGTTCGGCCGGTCGATATCGAACCAGTCGAGATCCCCGAGCCCGAGACGCCGCCTGCGTCCTCAGCCGAGGCTGCCGCCGGGTCCTCGGACACACCGGCGGCTGAGGACGAGGATTCTGACGTGCCCGTCTCCGCTGATACTGACGCCGAGGCGGCCAACGATACCGCACCCGACGATTCCGAGCCGGATTCGGCCGACCCCGCGGAAACGCCAACCGACGAGACAGCAACGCCGTCGACGGTCCAAGAGCCCGACACCACCGGTGGGCAGCCCGAGGCCGCCACGTCAGATGGGGCTGTCTCGACCGAACGTGCTCGGACAGACGACTCGACCAGTGAGCCAACTGCCGAGTCGAGGAGCGAGACCGGAACGGACGCCAACGCTGCAGCAAGGACGGAACCGGTCGCACAAGACAGTGAGTCGGCGGCGGGCGAATCGGCTCCCCCCGAGACGGCGGCTGAATCGCCCACGACGGAGACCGATCCCGAATCGACGACGCCTGCCGAAACGGCTACCCAGGAGCGCCTCGACGGAGCGGACCGACGCGCACAAGGGTCCACAGCGGCGGCCGAGTCGACACGACCGACGACGGAAACCGACACGGACACGCCGGAGAGAACGACGACTGATCGTCCGTCGGGGGATCGCGACCAGTCGGCGGACACGGCCACCGAAGGGCCTGCTTCGTCCGGGCAGTCGCCGACGGCCGACCAGCGACGGGAGACCGGAACGAGCGGTGCCGATCGTCCGGCCGACCGGTCTCCGTCCCGTTCCGGTGGATCGCCCTCGTCCGGGGAGGCTGTCGAATTAGAAACCCGGACGCTTCCATCACTGGATCCCGACCGCACTTGGAACGGCGACGAGCGCGAGCGCCAGCCCGAGGTCCCGACTGGGGAGTCAGCCAACCTACCATCAACCAGCGAACCCGAACCGGCAAACGAGCACCGTTCAAGCGGCCAGAGTGAAGCCACCGAGGCGAGCCAATCCACGGACACGGCCACGGCTGGCACGTCTGAGAAGCAACAACCCAACGCGGCGGCCCCCCCGTCAAGTGAGTCCGAATCAGCCACCGAGCCCGAACCCGAGCCACAAGCTGAGACCGAGACGGTCGCGGCGCTTCGAGAAACCATCGCGGACCGTGAACAGCGCATCGAAACCCTCGAAGCGAATCTCGAAACGACTCGACGGGAACGTGACGAACTCGAAACCGAGCGTGACGACCTACAGGCACAAGTAGAGCGATTGGAGGACGAACTGTCCGAACTCCGTGAGGAACTGTCTGATCTCCGTGAGGAACGGGAGATGCTCTCATCCCAACTCGAGGCCCACGACGGCACCGACGGCGAGACCCCCGAACGACGGCTCGGACAGCAGGAGGCCTTAGATGGTACTGACCTGTTTGTCAGATACGCCTCGAAAGGGGAGCCGACGCTGAAATCAGCCTACGAGAACGGCGCTACACGGGCCGACGTCAACCAAAACCTCGATGTCGAATCCCACACCCAGTTCGAGACGGAGGGGACGGTCGTTTCCGGGGATTCCTTCGAATCGTTCTTACACAGTACTGTCGAGCATCGCTACGTTTCGTGGATCGTCCGGCAGCTACTCTTCGAGATACGCGATACGGGACACCAGGACGCGCTTGCAGACCTCTACGACGCGCTGCCCCGGATCGACCGGATCGAACTCAACGGCACGACGGCTGTCGAATACACGGAAGACGGTCAGACGAAACGGTCACAGGAATCTTTCGACGTGGTGTTGCGTGACCGGATGGGCAACCCACTGATCGTCGCAAACATCAACGATTCCCGACAGGCTGCCACCGAAGACCAGATGTCCTCGCTGGTCACGGCCGCCACTCGCATCGGCGAATCGAACGCCAGCCTCGCCGCGGCGATGTTCGTCACGTCGAGTTTCTTCGAACCCGGTGCTCTGGAGACGGCTGCCGACGCGACTGGTGGCGGTCTCCTGAGCCGAGACAAACGGGAGAGTTACGTCAAAATCTCCCGCAAGCAGGGCTTTCACCTCTGTCTGGTCGAAGCGCGCGAAGAACAGTTCCACATGGCTGTCCCCGAACTGTGAGTCAACGGGTAGAACCGTCCCGATTAACTCTCGACTTGGGCTGCGTCCTCGATCTTCATGCCTTCCAGTTTCTCGATCGTCTGGTCGACTTTCTCGTCGAGGTCGTCGACGAATTCCTGGGTCTGCTCGGTCGTGATCGCTCCCTGGCTGGACGGCTCGATGAGGTTCTCTTCTTCGAGTACGCGAAGCGAGTACCGCACCTTGTGATGCGGGTAGCCTGTCTCGTTGGACATCTTCACGATGCCGATCGGTTCATTCTCGATGACCATCCGCAGAACCTGCAGATGTCGCTCCAGCATGTCCACTTCTTTCTCAAGCCTATCTATCATGGCACGTGTTAACTTGTGTTCGGAGGGTTTAAAGGTTGTTGTCCGTCCACGAAGAATTTCCTCGTGTGAGCTTGAGTGAGCGGGGATATAACCCTTGTGATAGAGTCACTACCAGAGCTACGGGACCGAAATCGGTTTATCGGGAGGGAAAAAACCCGGAGATAATGACTGTCACGATTGTCGGGTCGCAGTTAGGCGACGAAGGGAAGGGCCGCGTTGTCGACCTCTACAGCGACGACGCCGATGTTGTCGTCCGTTATCAGGGCGGAGACAACGCCGGACACACCGTGTGTCATGCCGGCGAGGAGTACAAACTCTCACTCGTTCCCAGCGGTGCGATCCGGGGTAAAGTGGGCGTCCTCGGTAACGGCTGTGTCATCAATCCACGGACGCTGTTCGACGAACTGGAAATGCTCGCCGATCGTGGCCTCGACCCGGACGTTCGAGTCGCCGAGCGGGCACACGTCATTCTCCCGTTCCACCGCGTGCTCGACGGCATCGAGGAAGACGTCAAAAGCGAAGACGACCAGGAAGTCGGGACGACTGGCCGCGGCATCGGCCCGACCTACGAGGACAAGGCCGGCCGCCGCGGGGTCCGGATCGGTGACTTACTCGACCCCGCGGTCCTCCGCGAGCGCCTGGAGTATATCGTCCCGCAGAAACGAGCCGTCGTCGAGGACGTGTACGGTCTGGATCCCGACGGCTTCGAGGAGTATCCCAATGCCTTCGACATCGACGCACTGTTCGAGGAGTTCAGCGAGTACGGCCGCCGCATCGAACGTGCAGGCATGGCCGTCAATGCCGGGGCGTACCTTACTGACGCTCGCGAGTCGGGTAACAACCTCATGCTCGAAGGGGCTCAGGGGACGGTCATCGATATCGACCACGGCAACTATCCGTTCGTGACCTCCTCGAATCCGACCGCAGGTGGGGCGACAGTCGGCACCGGGCTCGCACCGGGCGTTATCGGTGACGGTGAGGTCATCGGGATCGTCAAGGCTTACCTCACGCGGGTCGGGAGCGGCCCCCTGCCGACAGAACTGGGCGGCGTCGTCGGTGACACGCCCGGCTACGACCAACAGGGTGATGGCGACGACGAGGAACTCGCGACGTACATTCGCGAGGCTGGCGACGAGTACGGCACTGTCACTGGCCGTCCGCGACGGGTCGGCTGGCTCGATCTGCCGATGTTGCGTCACTCGACCAGAGTGAGCGGCTTCACTGGACTGGCGATCAACCACGTCGATACGCTTGCCGGACTGGACGAACTGCAGGTCGCGACTGCCTACGAACTCGATGGCGACCGTGTGGAGACGATCCCTCCGACGACCGAGCGGTGGGCTGACTGTGAGCCCGTCTACCGACGCTTCGAGGGCTGGGAGGACCACGACTGGGACGCGATCGCCGAGGATGGCTACGAGGCGCTGCCGGAGAATGCCCGCACCTACCTGGAGTTCCTGAGCGACGATCTCGACGTCCCGATCTACGCGATCGGGATCGGCCCCTCGCGTGAGGATACGATCGTCCGCCAGCGCCCGTACTGAGTGGCCTCGATACTCGCGGTCGCTTGTCTCTGGACGGCCTCGGCGACATGCACGTCAGTGGAGTTGTGCCATCGCTGGCCCGGTGAGATGGGGACCGTCCTGCTTCAGCCTTCACGTCGAGCGGCACGCTTTTGGCCCGCGGGAGCCAGGCATGTGGTATGCACGAAGAGCTGATGGACATCATCTGCTGTCCGCTGGACAAACACGACCTCGAACTCGACGTGGCAGAACGCGAGGACGGCGAGATCGTCGCCGGCACGTTGACCTGCAACGAGTGTGGCGAAACGTACCCCATCGAAGACGGCATTCCGAACCTCCTCCCGCCTGATATGCGGGAGGATGCCCCGGCCTGAAGCTTTTTTACCAGTCCCTGCGGACTATCAGGTGTGGCTGATCCGCTTCCCGTCCACGTCAACCGTGAGCAACTCCACGACCTAGGGGTGCCTCCGTCTTACGAAACGACGGGAACGTTCCCGATCCGGCTGATCAATCACGGCGAACCGTCACACGTCCACCTCCACCTCGATGATTCCCTGTCTGACGTTGCGAGACTCGAAGCGACCAATCACTACGTCGACGGCAATCACGAACGCTTCGTTACGGTCTCAGTCCAGGACGGCGTTACCCAACGGGGCAAACTCAAGATCGTCAGCGGGTACGGGGCGACGACCCGGTACGTCGATATCGTGCTCACTGAACCCGAGGAGGCCAACGGCTCAGTCACGGTCGACGAGTCCTTAGCCCACCCCCAGCCCACCGAGCCGGAGTCCACTGACAGCGTCTTCGAAGCGAGTCCAGCACTCCCGGTGATTGGCCTGGCTCTCGTGGCTCTGGTGTTCGCCCTCGCTGTTGCCGTCCTCCTCAAACAGTTCGTCGTTGCGGTCGGCGCGGTCGCCGTTCTGATTGGTGTCCTCGTGGCCGGGTACGTCCTCGTTTTCGAGTGATAAAGCTCACTCCGTCGTGTGCTCTTCGCTTGGGTCGCTTCCGTCAGCCATCTCGAACGCACCCGACGCGTCGCCCTCGAAGCGCTTGGCTCGAAGATATCGCGCTCGGTATCGGTTGGCACCCGCGCCAAGATCGGCTTCCCGAATCTGGTCAGTCTGGCCGCCGGCGACGGCCTCGACGATGGCTTCGAGCTGGTCGCGCTCGCTTGGCGTGAGCTCGATCTCGTAGGTCCGTGTCGCCTCGTCTTCGAGACTCGTCCACTCCTTGGCGGCAGCGACGAACAGCGAACACGGCTCTCGACAGGGGAACGACCCGTCACCTCGCGGCACGTCGAGTACCTCGTCTTCGGTTTCGTCCCACTCGCGTCGCTTGAGACACTCTGGGTCGACACAGCAGGCCTCGGCCGCCCACTGGAGGGCTTCGGACGGGAGTTCTGAGACCGACTGATACCGACCCGTCTGGCGCTGGGCGGCCTCGCGGTAGTGAGTCACGTCCAGGTCGCCCTCGCGCTCGCGATACCAGTTCTCGATCGTCGCCGGATACAACTCGCCCACAATCGAGAGTACGGCGTCGGGGTCGAGGTCGGGGAACACCCAGCCCCTTGGCAACGTCGGTGCGGTTTTGAGCGGTCGGTACCGATCACGGTCGTCGCGTCTGGCGATCGCCGTCGCGTCGTCCAGAGCCGTCTTGACTGCAAGCTCGCTGATGGGAACGTCCTGGTCGTCGACGTGCCGGACCTCGTATCGACGTGTCCCCTGGTCGGCCAGCCGCGCCGTCAGTAGCAGTTGCCCCCATTCCCGGCTCACGCCAGTTTCGAGGGCGTCGTAGCGTTCGGGGACCGTCGACTGCTCGCCCTCGCTTGCCCCTTCGAGCCACCGAAGAAACGCCCGTCCGGCCGATTGCTCGGGGGCGATGGCGTCCCAGTAGAACCAGTTGGTGACGGAGGCCGCCAGGGGGGCAGGCAGGTCCGCAAGCGTCCCGTCGGCGGCGACGGTCGTCGTTGATCCTTCTGTGGCCACGTGGAGCCTCTCTCCGTCCAGACGAGCCGAGAGTCCATCGAACTCGACGCCATCCGCTGCCGCTTTGGCAAGCGCCTCGACCGGATCGCGGTCCATACGCGTTCCAGGGCCGACAGCGGATAAAACACTCCGCCACCGGCAACTGTTCGCTGACACGCGCGGGCCATCTCGCCGTCGCTCCGGAGGTGGTCGCTCTCTCAACAGAACGATACGGTATCGTCGCCGCTTCGTTCAGGCTCGGTTCTAAGCCTATCGTTGACCTCGGCCCCGGCGTCGGCTGCCCGCTCGGCGACGACTTCGGCCAGCAACGGCTCTGTCCCGACGGCACCGGCATACCAGATCCGATGGCCGTCGACGGTAGCGGGCGTGTCCCAACCGGTCCGGTAATCGTCTGTCAGCCCCATGTCCTCGGGAATGTCCTCTTGGGTGTGATAGCCGTCAGCGATGAACAGGGGGACGACGACCACGTCATTACTCTCAAAGTAATCCGTCACGTCGTCGACTGCCGGCTCCTCGTCCATGAACAGCGCCTGGACTTCCCCAAAGCGGTCCCGAGCACGGATCCGATCGGCGTGATACCTGACGGCCTTCGCCGAGTTCTCGTTGCGTTCGGTGCCGTGGCCGACAACGGCCAGTCCGACACCCTCACCCACGTCGGGATCGCCGGTGACCGACTCCGCACGGCGGACGATCACGTCGCTCATCGCGTCGTGAGTCCCCACGGGGCCACAGTAGTGGACGGTCTGGGCGGTGTCTTGGGCCGAGAGCGTCGCCGCGACGGCGCTGGTCCCATCCGACTCCCAGCCGCTCCAGCCTGCAAGGCGGAACTCCCGGGGGATCACCTGCTCGGTGAAATACCCCTCACTGATGAACAGCGGCACCAGATAGACCTCCTCGCTGGGGACGGTCCGGAGGGCCTCCCGGAAGTGGGGCTGTTCCTTCCAGAAGGCGGGCTGGACGGTATCGAACGCCCCGGTCGCACGGAGCCGCCGGGCGTGCTCGTGGGCCGGCCGGCTCGACGCCGGATTGAGGTGGGAACCGTGGGCAGCGACGACGAGTGCGGGCATGGCCGGCTGTTGGCCGAGGGTCGTCTTAGCCGTTGGCCTACTGGGGATTTATGCGACTACCGGTCACACGGATGGATATGACGCTCGCAGAGCAGGCCCGAGAGGCCGTCCGGGCACGGCCGTTCGTCCACGAGGCGTTGCGGGCCGGGGTGATCAACTACTCTGCGGCCGCTCGGCTCCTCGACGTGGGCGAGGAAGATGCTGTCGCCGCCGCGCTCCGTCGGTACGGCGAGGAACTGGCCGACCGCGACGAACCGGACCGGTCGGCACGCGTCACGATGCACAGCGGGGTTGGCCGTGTCGAGGATGCCGACGACGGCCTCCTGATGGTCGATGACGCGACATTCGCCTCGGGAGAGGGGTCTCTGACGGCAGTGCTGGTCGATGGGGACGTCGACCCATCGTTGCTGACTCGTGTGTGCGCCCGCTTGGTGGCCGAAGACGTGGTTGTGCAAGCGGCGGGCGTCGCAGACGAATCGCTCGTCGTCGTGGTCGATCGCCGGGACGGCCCACAGGTCGTGCAGTTTCTCGAAGCACTGGTGTAGTGGGCGTCGCAACTGCCACTGCCGGCGAGGGAGGCGGTCCGCTCTCGCCACTGCAGTGTCGGGTCTCTCGATCCGACGGATTGAAACGCCCGCCGCCGAACCTTCAGCCAATGACCCTTCGCGTGACGAACACGCTTTCCGGGGAGAAAGAGGCCTTCGAGCCACGCGATTCCGACTCGGTACTGCTGTATTACTGTGGCTTGACGACCTCTGACCCGCCCCATCTCGGCCACGCCCGCGGGTGGGTTCACGTCGACGTCATGCACCGCTGGCTGGAGTGGCTCGGCTACGAGGTTCGCCACGTCGAGAACTTCACGGATGTCAACGAGAAGATCGTCGCCCGCGTCGGCGAAGCCGGTGAGAGCGAAGCTGACGTCGCTCGTACCTACATCCAGGACGTCATCCGGGACATGCGGTCGCTCAACCTCAAGCGGGCCGATGTCTATCCCCGTGTCTCCGAACACGTCCCCGAGATCATCGACCTCGTCGAGACGTTGATCGACCGGGGCTACGCCTACGAGACCAACGGTTCAGTGTACTTCGACGTGACTGAATTCGAGGACTACGGCACCCTCTCGAACCAGACTGTCGAGGAACTTGACGCCCAGGGTGATCCCGAAGAGCGTGGCGAGAAACGCCATCCCCAGGACTTCGCACTCTGGAAGGCCGACGGCGTCGCTCCCGAGGACATCGAGGAGCACCAACACCCCGAGGCTGCTTCCGCCGACGATGCCTGCCAGACGGCCCAGACGTGGGACTCACCGTGGGGCGAGGGGCGGCCAGGCTGGCACGTCGAGTGCTCGGCGATGAGTATGACCCATCTCGACGAGACCCTCGACATCCACGTCGGCGGCCAGGATCTCGTCTTTCCCCACCACGAAAACGAGGTCGCCCAGAGCGAGGCCGCGACTGGCCAGCCCTTCGCCAATTACTGGCTGCACGTCGGCCTGCTGGAAACGAAAGCGGAGAAGATGTCTTCCTCGCTGGGTAACTTCGCGACCGTCGAGGAAGCCATCGCGGCGTACGGCCCCGGCGTCGTGCGAACCTTCCTGTTGTCGACGGCCTATCACTCTCGGGCGACCTACAGCGACAAGACCCTCACGGAGGCAGAGGATCGATTCGAGCGCCTCAAGCGCGGCTACGAGCGGGCCCTCAAGGCGGCAGACAGCGTCGACGCGGGGACGAAAGTCGAAGCCGATGCTCTGCGGGAAGCCATCGAGGATACCCGCGAGGCGGTCCCCGAGGCGATGAACGACGACTTCAACACCCGTGAGGCGCTGGCCGCCCTAGAGGAACTGACCAACGCGGTCAACCGCCACGTCGACGAGCGAGAGGTTGCCGACTACCGTGGACTCCGGCGGGCGATCGAGACCTACGAAGCGTTCGGGGTCGAGGTGCTCGGATTGCCGCTTGGCGAGACAGGTGGCGACGGCGGCGACGTTCGACTGGCCGAGGACCTCGTTGAACTCGTATTGGACGTCCGCGAAGCCGAACGCGAAGCCGGCAACTACGAACGTGCCGACGACCTTCGGGACGAACTCGCTGCCCTGGGCGTCGAAGTCCAGGATAGCGACGACGGGCCGACGTACCGATTGCCCTGAGGCGAGTTGCTATCGCCGCGGGCGAACGCTTTTTTAGCAGCCTGCCGAGAAGCGGGTATGCGTCTGCTGATCGTCGGAAGTGTCCGCTCTGCGCTCGGGATCGGTGCGTCTCTGGCGGGGCTGTTCGTGACCCATCCCGGTCGTGAGCTCTCGGGGACGAGCGTGATAGGCGGGGTGACGTTGTTGGCGATCGGTCGTGCCACGGGGGGTGCGCCGTGATCGACACGCTCGTCTACGACGGCACTGGGGTCGAGGCCCACGCGGATCTCGACGCCGCGCGGGCGGCAGCAGGCACCACCTGGGTCCACGTCAGCGAGGCGACGACCGCCGAGATCGATACCGTCGCCGAGGCCTTTTCTCTCCACGCGCTGGCGGTCGAGGACGTCCAGAACAACGTTCGTGCGAAGGCAGAGGAGTTCGACACCCATACCTTTGCGCTGGTCAAGACGGCCCGCCTGACTCGTGGGGAGACAACGTTCGAAGAAGAAATCGACGACGAACCGGTCGGTATCTTCATCGGCGACGACTGGCTGGTGACCGTCTCGACCGGCAGTGCCGACGTGATCGGTCGTGTTCAGACATCCGTTCGTCGGGGCGACGAGCGATTGCTCGAACGTGGGCCTGACTTCACTGCCTACCGCGTCTTCGACGCAATTGTCGACGAATACTTCGAGATCCTCGATCACCTCGAAACGCAGATCGAGAGCATCGAGGACGAGGTCGTCGAGTCGCCGGACGTTGGGCTCCTCGAAGACATAAACAGCGTCAGGCGTGAACTCCTCTCCTTTCGGAAAGTCGTCTGGCCGGTCCGGGAAACACTGGCCGTTCTCGCTCGTGGTGACGCACACGGGATCAGAGCGGACTCCGAGAAGTACTATCGAGACGTCTACGACCACCTGATTCAGTTGGTCGATCTCATCGAAACGTATCGCGACCTGATCGTCGGCACACGAGATATCTACCTGAACGCCCTCTCTCAGTCCACCAACGAGGTCATGAAGGTGTTGACGGTCGTGGCTACGATTTTCATTCCGCTCACCTTTGTCGTCGGCGTCTACGGCATGAACTTCTCGGGTGGTCCGTACAACATGCCCGAACTGTCCTGGCGCTTTGGGTACCCGGCCGTTTTGATCGGTATGGCGATCGTCGCAGGTCTGATGGTGGTGTACTTTCGGCGACAGTCCTACCTCTGAGCGGGACTGTGGCTCGCTCGCGGTCAGACGCCGAGGATGAGTGGACCGAGCAACACGCCCATCAGCGAGACGCGTCGGGCACCCAGACGCGCCGGAATCAGTCCGACCACGGTACTCACGATGAAGACGGCGACCCCGACCGGGCCGGCAAACAGCGCACAGAGCACGACCAACGCGCCGAGGACGGCAATCGAGAGCCGGGCGTGGTCGAGTCTCCGGACGGTCCGGAGATACCAGTCCCCCACGACGACCACGAGCACGAACCCGATCGCTGCCGCGATCAACACGGCAGCCAGCAGGAGCGGCCACGAGAGGGGGGCACCGGATCGATCGAGCGCGACCAAGACACCAGTCCGGGGATTGCCAAACGCGATCAACGCACACAGGGCAAACAGCGTATTCGACGTGTTCACGCCGCTGGTCGTGACGACGAACCCACGAGTGCCCTGGTTCGTTGGTGTACTCACCAGAGCGAGCGTGGCTGCGACGGCACTGGAGACGCCAGGCAGGTAACCCACGATCGCGCCCGAGACCGTCCCGAGGAAGGCGAGCCCGCCTATCGAGCGCTGTGTCGTCCGGACTGTCGGGTCGTCCTGGGGTGGGATCCCCGCCCCGCGCATGGCGTCGAGCAATACCGGCGCACCGAACAGCCCGGCAAACAGCGGCGCGAGCATACTCCCGATCGGCAGTATCCCCTCGGCGGGGACGTCCAGAGTCAGAACGCCCAGGACGGCACTTGCGGTGAACGAGAGTAGCGCGGCCCGCCTGGCGTGGGCTGTCGGCTCCGTAGCGATCACCCCCGCGGCGATCGCCGTCAGGACGACCGGCAGATGGGCCGCGAGTGTGGGATAGATCCGAAGCATTGCGAGGGTCACCGGGACAGCGAGTGGCAGTGCAAAGACGACGGCCAGGCCACTGCCCAGTGCCGACAGCCGGAGCGCTTCACGCCCGCGGCCGGCCAGTACCAGCCGGTGGCTCGGGAGTGCGCTGGCGGCCATCGCTGGATCGGGGACGCCAAGGGCCAGCGCGGGGACGAAATCGAGGAAGGTGTGGACGACGCCAGCGGCGAGCATCGCCGCTCCGACCAGGCGTGGCGGGGCGGGGACGCTGGGTGCGACCGCGGCGAGCAGCAAGGCGAAGTTGTTCGCGTGCAGCCCCGGCGTCAGCCCGCTGATCGTCCCCAGACAGATTCCACCGGCGATAGCTGCGACGGCGACTGCGGTTGCCTCTGGGGCGAACGCGACTCTGACGCCGAGGTCGAGCACGGGACCCGTTGGTCGCCCACTCACGGATAAAGACGCGGGAGCACCTGGCCGACATGATGGAAAGTTACATTAACATCACGGTAAACAAATGTAACATATGAACCGCAATATGTGGGTATCGATCGGTTTGTTCGCCGTCGGGATACTGGCGTTTGGGGCCGGGTACGCGCTGGTACTGGAATCGAGCCTCAGCTATCTGCCGGGAGTCGGCTTGACGCTCGTGGGTGGTGCTTTCATCGGCCTGGCGGGAGCGGCTGCCTTCCGCTTGCGGACGGGCACGGTCTCGCGACGACGGACGCTAGCGCTCGTGGCGACGTTTCTGGGCGTTGGCGTGGGATCAGTCGCGATCACGCCAGTTCTCGGCTCGGGCGACCTCGCTCGAAAAGCATTTCTGGTGTTTTTCATTCCAGCGGTCGTCTACTGGGTCCACAAGCGTGAGCGAGAGACGACTGTCACCCAGACCGACGAGCGGATACAACTACTCGCGTACAAGGCCGCGTTCTGGGTGCTGATGGGAGTCGTGTTGTTGGGCGGAGTGTTACTGTGGGCACGAGACGTCGGGCTGTACACGTTCTCGGGAGAGACGATACTGGCGGGGATCACCGGTATCGGTCTGTTCGGGTGGTACGGCGCGTTTCGCTACCTGCAGACACACAATTGACGGGTTGGACGCATGGATAACGACATCGAAGTTCGACGGGTCAAGCACGATCTGACCCAGGAGGACCTCGCCAAAGCCCTCGACGTGACACGCCAGACCATCGGTGCGATCGAACAGGGTCGCTACGACCCCCGTCTCGAACTGGCTTTCGACCTCGCAGACTTTTTCGACACGACGGTTGATGACCTGTTTTGGCGCGAAGACGCGCCCGAGACAGCGTGACTGCCGGCCGCGCGACCACTGGTCGGTGCCGGCCGAAAGCGACTCGTTAAGTGAATCCACGGACAACTTAGGCCCAATGACGGAAACCGATCTCGAAGACCTGCGTCGCGGCACCGATCTGGTCAAGCGTGGCTTCGCGAAGATGCAGAAAGGCGGCGTCATCATGGACGTCGTCAACCCCGAACAGGCCCGCATCGCCGAGGACGCGGGCGCGGTCGCCGTGATGGCCCTAGAAGCGGTCCCGGCGGACATCCGCAAGCGCGGGGGCGTCGCACGGATGGCAGACCCCGCAGACGTCGAGGAGATCATCGAGGAAGTCTCGATTCCGGTGATGGGAAAATCCCGTATCGGCCACACGAAAGAGGCCGAGATCCTCGAAGCGATCGGTGTCGACATGATCGACGAGAGCGAAGTCCTCACACCAGCCGACGACGCCTACCACATCGAAAAGCGGGAGTTCACCAGCCCGTTCGTCTGTGGCGCGCGCAACCTCGGCGAGGCCCTCCGGCGTATCGACGAGGGCGCGGCGATGATCCGGACGAAAGGTGAGGCCGGCACTGGCGACGTCAATCAGGCCGTCCACCACCAGCGGACGATCAAGGCTGCGATCCGGCAGTTGGACGGCATGAGCCACGAGGAACGCGAGGCCTGGGCGCGCGAACACGAAGCACCGGCCGAGCTGGTCCACGAAACGGCTGAGATGGGGCGGCTCCCAGTCGTGAACTTCGCCGCAGGGGGGATCGCCACGCCCGCCGACGCGGCACTGATGATGCACCACGAGTGTGACGGTATCTTCGTTGGCTCGGGGATCTTCGGTGCCGAGGACCCACAGGCCATGGGCGAGGCGATCGTCGAGGCGGTCAACAACTGGGACGATCCCGAGACACTGGCCGATATCGCCTCGAACATCGGCTCGGGGATGAAAGGTGACGCCAACGCGGACCTGCCCGAAGAAGAGCAGTTGCAAGGTCGCGGCGTCTGAACGTCGATCGCCGTAATTTATTCGCTGATCGGTTTCGTCACAGTCACTTTTGGCCAGTCAGCACTCGTTACTGAGGCGGGTTTCGTGGCGCTTGCTGGTTCGTGGCCGGCGCACGGTCGCGCGATTCGAGCCACCAGGCCAGCGCGCCGCCGGCACCGCCGACGATGACGGGATAGACGATCGTTCCCACGAGCATGAGGTTGACGTACTCGCCGATACTGGCGACTGCCTCCTGGCTGAACGAGCGGGCAAAGAGGACAAACACGCGGCCGAGCTCCAGGTCTTCGATCACGAAGCTACTGGTTGTGACGACCGTCAGACTGGTGAACAGCCCGAACAGCGTCAGGTACGCGACCGCTGGCGTCGTCCCCTTCGCGAAGGCGTCGGTCAGCGAGCGAACGTAGTTGCTCCGCCGGACGCGAACGAATCCGACGAACCCGATAATCAGGGCTGTCACCAGGTAGGGGATCGCTGCCGTGCCGACGCCTTCGTTGACTGAGAAGCCGTGAACCTGTGCAAAGACGACGAACGAAGCCAGCAGCCGATCGAGCGTCCCGACTTCGACCAACTCGGGGACGTCCATGTAGATGTAGCTCGTCGCGAACAGGCCGATCAGGACGCCAACGAAAGCGAGCGTACCGTATGACGTGCCGGCTTTGCGCTCACTCGGCTCGAAGTACCACGAGACGAACCCGCCGAGCCCACCGAACACGAGTGGATACACGAGCCCAGCGAGGACGACTGCCGTGACCAGCGAGAAATCCCAGCCGAGGTCTGCTGGGACGAGCACTGCGGCCAGTAGCACGACCGGCAAGTACCCGAGCGTGACCGTCGCCCCCGTGAGAACGCCCGTAGTCAGAGACGCGTTCTCGGGGCGGTTCGAGTCACTGATGAGTTTCGCTGTCTGGTAGAGCAACAGCGGCGCAAGCAGGTACAGGAACCCGAACGTTGCTTCGCCCGCCTGGAACGTCTCGAAGTTCCCGAACAAGCCTGGCACGATGTGTTGGGGCGTCCCAAAGTGTAGGTCGAGTGCCGTTGCCGCTCCACTTCCGAGCGTCGAATCGAAGAACGTCGACAGTCCATCCGGATAGGCCAGGGTAATACCGATCCCGAGCACGAACATGACTGCTCCGACGACGGCCCCGGCGATCCCACCAGACACCAGCGGTAGCGTTGCCCGGAGTCGGTCGAGATCGAAGCCACCGCCGTAGCCGCCGCCCGGACCACCTGCTGGGGCTGGCTGTCCAGGGCGACCGGCCTGGCCGCCCGGCCGTCCCTGGACCGGTTGGGTCGGTGACTGCTGTTGGCCACCTTGCGGTGGCTGTCCGCCCCGTTGTGGCTGCCCACCCTGGGGTTGTCCGCCTCGTGGGGGTTGTCCCCGGCCCTGTTGGGGGCCGCCACCCTGCGGGTGCTGTGTGCCGGGCGGTTGGCCCTGTGTGGGCTCTGTGCCTGCTTCGTGCGGTGGTGGCCCGCTCTGTCCCGGTCGAGCAGGCTGTTGCCGTGGCGCGCCTCCAGATGGCTGGCCCGCTGGATCTCCTGGCTCTCTCTGCCCGGGTGTGCCCGGTGATCGCTGTTTTCCGCCAGCCGGGTCGGACGGCTGCTGGGCCGCTGGTTCGTCGGCAGTCTCGGGCTCCGTGTCTGTCTCGGGCGACGGATGGTGTCCGGCTGGGGGTTGGTCTGGAGGTTCACTTTCCTGGTCGGGTTCGTCCGGAGCTGTTCGCTCGTTCGGTTCGCTCTCGGCCGTGGGCTCGACTGTCAACGTCGCCCCACACGACGGACAAATCCCGGCCGACTCGGGGACTTCGTCCCCACACTCGTGGCAATACATGTTCCTGACATGACCCACCGAATTTATAAAGATGCGTGTTGGGCGAGTGGGTTGCTGGGACGGCAATCGTGTCTGGCCAGCGGTAGCCAGGTTCGCCAGGTAGTGACCGCCAAGCGGTGGCTCTTCTGGTCGAAACCGCGTATTTCGGTCGGTCTGTCTCCTCGTCCAGTCGGTCGTCCACGAGGGCAATCGTCAAGTCTGTTCGTCCCGGGATGTAGCACATGGAATCCGTCGCGTCCGTCGTGACGCAAGCCCGTGACTTTCTCTCTGCGTTGACGAGTACCGAAGCGAAGCTGGCGTGGTCGGCGATCGTTCTGCTCGTTGCGATTCTACTCACGGTAGTCATCGTCCCGCGTGTCATTCGCCGCGTCTGGTCGCTGTTCACTGACCGATTTGTCGGCGGCAGGATTGTGGCGGGTGCGAACGTGCTAGATCAGTACGTCCCGACGACGGCGCCGTCCCTCCTGGTGCGTGGGCTGCAGTCTGTCATCCTCTTTGGCGCTGGTGTAGCACTGCTGGTTGTCTGGGGCGGCATGACGGAAGCTTGGGACCTGCTCGTGCTCCTCAAAGACTCGATCCCGATGCTCACGCAGTTGCTGTTGACGATCGGGCTGGCGATTGGGGCCTACATCGCTATCGACCAGCTAGAGCAGGCCATCGATCGAATCAGCCAACAAGCCGACTGGATGACCGACCACCAACAGGAAATCGTCGTCAGGATGGGCCAACTCACGATCCTCGTGGTCGCTGGCTTGCTCGGACTGACGATCTGGAACATCAACCTCCAGGGACTGCTCGTCGGCGCCGGGTTCCTCGGGATCGTCGTCGGGTTCGCGGCCCGCCAGACGCTGGGCTCGATCATCGCCGGGTTCGTGTTGATGTTCTCTCGCCCGTTTACCATCGGCGATTGGGTCCAGATCGGTGAGGAGGAAGGCGTCGTGACGGATATTACGATCGTCAACACGCGACTCGAAAACTTCGACGGTGAGGTCGTCGTCATCCCCAACGATCGCGTCAGCGATAAGGCAATCGTCAATCGGAGTGAACGTGGCCTTCTTCGGCTACGCGTCGACGTCGGGATCGACTACGAGTCCAATCCCGAACGTGCAAAAGAAGTGGCCCTGGAGACGATCAAAACTATCGACGTGATCGCCGACGCACCCCCGCCCCAAATCGTACCAAAGGCGTTTGGCGATTCGGCGATCGTCATGGAGATGCGGTTCTGGATCGATCATCCCACACCGCCACGGAAGTGGAACGCAGTCGAGAATGTCGTGACGTCGGTCAAATCGGCCTTCGAACGCGAAGATATCAAGATCCCGTTCCCACAGCGTGAACTCACCGGGCGAGCCGAATCCGGTGGATTCACCGTTCGGGACGCGGCGGCCGGATCGCCAGAGAGCAGTAGTCGGTCTACTCACGAGTCAGCCAGCGGTGACGGCCGGACCTGATCGATCGGGGTACGGTCACCTGTATAGCTGGGCTCCATTACCGATCTGGGTCTGATAGGTTCGCGCATCGACCCCAGCGTCGTCGAACCCATCGAGCATCGCGGTCGCGACGGCCCGTTGATCGCGGTCCCGACAGACCGCGAGGACAGCCGGACCGGCACCGCTGATCGTCACGCCAGTTGCACCTGCCGCCAGCGCGTGTTCTCGGACAGCGTCGTACCCATCGATCAATTTCGCCCGGGCCGGCGTGACAACACTGTCTTCCATCCCTCGGCCGATCAAAACCGGGTCGTCACGCGCCATGCCTGCTGTCAGCGTTGCAGCGTTCCCGACCGTCTCGACCAACTGGTCGACGGACGTCTCCGTCGGGACGACACGCCGTGCATCACGCGTCGACACGACGATTTCGGGCAAACAGGCGACCAGGGAGACGTTCGCGTCGATCTGCGTGACACCGTCCGGTGTAGCGATCGTGAAGCCACCGAGGATCGCTGGCGCGACGTTATCGTCGTGGGCGTCTCCCGAGACGACTGCCTCTCCTTTGGCAGCGATCGGGACCAGTTCCTTACGGGTTTTCCCTCGATCGTAGAGTTCGTTGAGTGCGACTGCTGCTGCGGCCGCACTGGCGGCCGAAGACCCGAGTCCGGAGGCCGGGCGAATCCCCTTGTCGATCTCGATGCGTGCGGGCGCGTCCAGTGCGTCGACGACGGCACCGACGGTGTTTTTCTCTGGGTCTTCCGGGATATACTGGCTCCCGGCACCGGTCACGTCGATCGTCGTCTCTGTGGCGCGTTCGACGCGAACGACGTCAGCCGGGGCGGCAAGTGCGATCCCGAAGACGTCAAAGCCGCTCCCGAGGTTCGCGCTCGTGGCTGGCGCCCGCGCCGTCAACATGCCTCGCTGTTGCCGGACTGCTGGGAAAAAGGTAGCGAACTGTCGAGGCTCCCTCGGGTGGCTCAACCTGTCGGTTGGCTAATCGAACGCACAACTGATAAGCCTCCATCCCCGCAATCGCCAACCTGGCGCTCAATGGAGTTAGACCTCGCACGTCTCGTCTTCGTGGCCGGGAATCTCGCTGCCGGGGTCGTGACCGGCTGGCTCGCCGTCTACGCCTGGCGTCACCGTGACGTCCCCGAAGCCATCCCGTTCGGTGGACTCGCGACTGTCGTCTGCGTCTGGGCAGTTGCCGATACCGTCGCGTTGCTCACCACGAACCCGACGGTCGCCACTGTGTCGACTGTCGTCTCGACGATCGCTGATTCACACGTTGCACCCCTTTGGGTGCTGTTTGCCCTGGCGTATACCGGGTACGACCAGTGGGATCGGCCACGGATCCTCGCTGCACTCCTGGTCGCACCGCTTGTCTATTCGATCGTCTTGGTTACCGCTCCCCTCCACTCGCTGGCTGACGTCACCGTGACGTTTCAGACGGTGAACGGCATCGTGGCCCCCGTCAGGCCGCGGGGAGCGCCGTTCTGGTTGTTTACCACCGTTGCCTACTTGCTGCTCGTCTTTGGGTACTACCGCCTCGTCGAATTCTCTGTCCGCTCGCGACGCGTATATCGTCGGCAGACGGCGACGATCGTCGGGGCGAGTCTCTTCCCACTGATCGCCAACGGTGTGGACGTACTCGGATTTTCGCCCCATCCTGGCGTGGATATGACGCCGCTGGCGTTCGCGTTGGCCGGTGCTTTCGTCGGGTGGGCGCTGTTCGAGTACGACTTCCTGACCGTGGCACCGCTGGCCAGTGACGCTCTCGTCGAAGAGCTACCGGATCCGGTGCTCGTCCTCGATACCGACGATCGGATCGTCGATCACAACCAGGCGGCTGTCGCCGCGTTCGGTGTCGAGGCGCTTTGCGGGCGAGCGCTGGCGGATGTCGCCCCGGAATTGCGCGATCGACTCGGCACGGATCGGCTCGTCTCGGATCTCGGGGCTGCAGGCAGCGACAGTTCCTACGCTGTCTTTCGACCACAGACGCGGACCATCACTGACCGGGCCGGCCGCGTTCGTGGACGACTGCTCTTGCTTCGGGACGTAACCGTCCAGCAACGGCGACTCGATCGGGTCGAGGCCTTGCAGGCGACGACCGAGCAGTTCATCCAGGCCCGCATCGACGATCAGGTCGCCGAAATCGCGGTCTCGTTCGTCGAGGGCGTCCTCGACCAGGAGATCGCGGCGGTATTGCTGGCCGAGGACGATCGCCTGCGCCCGGCAGCGCTGTCGACGGAAATGGCGTCGATTATCGACGGGCGTCCGCCGGACGTAACGCCCGAAGACGGGGCGTTGTGGGACGCATACGAGCATGCACAGCCGGGAGTGATCGAAACCGACGGGGCAACCTGGTCTCCGATCAGCGACTGTGTTGACGGCTCGGGGCTATTGCTCGTCATTCCGCTTGATGAGGCCGGCCTCCTGCTCGTCGGCTCGGGGTCAGCCGAGGAATACTCCGCCGAGGATCGACAGTTTGCAAACATCCTGGCGGGCGCGACAGCGACGGCGATCGAACGGGTCTCTCGGGAGGAAGAACTGCGGGAGAATCGACGGATCGTCCGCCAGCGAACCGAGCAACTCGACTTTCTCAACGGTGTCCTCCGACACAACATCCGCAACGGTATGCAAGTCATCGACAGCAACGCCGATCTGTTGGCGCGATTCGTCGACACCGACAGTGACGGCCAGCGCCATCTCACGCGGATCCAAGAGCGGTCGAGCGAACTAGCGACCCTAACTGAAACGATCCGGTCGATCACGGATACACTGACCGACGAGACTGACGAGCGGCTCTGGCCAGTCCCGCTCGAAGGCACGCTCACGACAGGCCTCGGAGACGTGTCCGACCAGCACGACGTTTCCATCGAGACCGACATCGCGGACGAAACGACGGTCCTGGCAAACGACCTCCTGGCGGACGTCTTCGAAAGCGTCGTCCGCAATGCTATCGAGCACAACGACCGTGAGACGACTCGTATCGAGATCACGGTTCAGGACGTCGGCGAGTGGGTCCAGGTCCATATCGCTGATAACGGCCCCGGGGTCTCAGACCACCTCAAGGAATCGCTGTTCGAGCGCAACGTCGGTATCAGCGACACGGCCCACGGGTTCGGACTGTACTTCGTCGCCATCATGATGGATCTATACGGCGGGGACGTCTGGTTCGAAGACAACGATCCGCGGGGTGCGATCGCCGTCCTCGAATTTCAGCGAGGCGACACAGAGCAGGCGTTCTCAGCAGCCGAGTAGCGTGGGCAAGTGGCTTCGTCCCATTCCGGGACAAGCCAACAGGGAAAGGCCTATTCACCAACCAGCACAAGCCGAGCCATGATCGGCGTCGTCGGGGGCGGAATCGCTGGACTGGCGGCCGCCCACCGCCTCCAGGAGCAGGGTCGAGCCGTTCGTGTCTTCGAGGCGAACACGGACCTCGGTGGTCTCGCAGCGACCTACGAGACCGCCGGCGATCCAATCGAGCAGTTCTACCACCATCTCTCGAAATCCGAAGAGACGATCGTCGAGTGGATCGACGAACTGGGCCTGGACTCGGCTCTGGAGTGGCGCTACGGCAGCGACGCCTACTACGTCGACGGTGTTGTCCATCCGATGGACAAGCCCTGGGAGATTCTGGCCTATCCACACCTCTCGATCTACGACAAGTTCCGGCTGGGCATGCTCGTCCTCGATGTCGACGTTCGCGGCGGGATCCCCTCTTTTGACACCTACGAGCGCTTGGAGGACTTCGAGGACGTTCCGGTCAAGGAGTTTATCCTCGATCACACCTCCCGTGGCTGTTTCGAGCGCTTCTTCAAACCGCTCTTGGAGGCCAAATTCGGTGACCGGTGGACGGACGTCAGTGCGGCCTGGTTGCTCGGTCGTGTGAAGTTCCGTGGCGAGCGGGACATCCTCAAGGGAGAACTGCTTGGCTACCTCGACGGTGGGTTCGGCCGGGTGATCGACGCGCTGATCGAATCCGTCGGTCGTGAGAACATCGTCACGGGCGCTCGCGTAACTGACGTGGGGATCGACGACGGGAGGGTCGACTCGCTGACGGTCGAAACTGGCCAGACCCAGACCCACGACGTCGATAGCGTCGTCGTCGCGACGATGCCGGACGTCCTCGAGCAACTGACTGGCTACGAGTGTGCGATCGATTTCCAGGGGACGGTCTGTTCGGTCATCAGCATGGAGGCGTCGCTGACGGATACCTACTGGCTCAACATCGCCGACGAGGCACCGTTCGGCGCACTGATCGAACACACCAATTACGTCCCGCCCGAGCGATACGGGGGGGAACACCTCTTGTACGCCGTCAAGTACGTCCAGGATCTGGAGGACGACCTCTGGCAGCAGGACGACGAGGGCGTCGAGGAAACCTGGCTCTCCGGGATCGAGGACCTGTTCCCGGAGTTCGACCGCGAGACGGTCAATTGGATCGAAACGGCACGGAATCCGAAGACGGCACCCGTCTACGAGCGCGGCTATCTCGATATGGTGGTGCCCTACGATCTGGGTGAAGACGTGGCCGCGGGCGTCTACTACGCCGGGATGGCTTCCCAGGCCCAGTATCCGGAACGCTCGCTCAACGGCGCGATCGTCGCGGGCGAGCGGTGTGCTGACCTAATCCAGGAATCACAGTAGTTCCCTTTGCGTTGAGTTGTGAGTCGACTACTCGCCACCGCAATCTTCTGGATTCGCCGACTGGTTACTTGATCATAGCCTGTCATAGAATAATACACAGCTATCGTAGAGATGCTCACTGTATGTGCGTATTGCTCATTGAAGCTTTGATCAAGCACCGGAATGTTCAACAAGTCGTGTGTTATTCTATACTGACATGGCTTCCCCAGAATCCGCGACTGAACAATTAGCGTCATCACTTCACCGCGGGCTCTTAGGGCTGTTTCTCGGAATAGTTGGTTTAATTGCTCTCCAATTAGCAGGGAGACTTCTGGTAGGGGAGTACCTGATCGGTATTATCGGTGTGATCGTTACACTTGGGACAGGCTACTGGATACTCTCGCTCTTTATCGAAGGCCTGCAGGAAAGATAAGCCGGTAGTCTGTTCAACTGTACTGAGCGACTCACGAACTCCGTGGGAATCTTTCTATGACACGCTCTGATCATTGTTCACGACTATAGACGACAACCAATACAATCAAAACGAGATAGAGACCGAGCGCGTTGCGAACGGCGATCCATCCTGGCGACTGAGCTGTGATTCCGAGCCACATCTCCGCGATTCCGTACCCGAGAAGCGTCACGACGGCAGTCAACCAACCGGTTGGTTTGGTGTTCGGACGCCAGCGTGAGAGTGCCAGCGCTGCCCCGGCTGCGACAAGGTTGATTGTACCGATTGTCTGTGTCATCGACAAACCAGGTGCGTGACCAAACGCGATGGCTACCGGGAACAGCACCATGTTGATCGAGACGTATGCAAACACAATGCGTTTCCCACGTTGCCAGCTTTCTTTGAACGATGTGACCGGTTGGGGGTTCGATCGGTCCGCTGGCTGGCTGTTGGATGACACGCTAGAAATGATAACATAATGGAACAAAAAAGGTTTCGCCTTGCAAATATGCCCAATGATATCGTCTTCACTCCCGGATATTGTCGTTTTCACAGCGGCAACACAGCGCCGGAGGCTCGTTATCGACTACATCGAGGTTCTGGTTGCCGCTGCTATCGTTTTCGTCGTCTCTCTTATGGCCGGCAAAGCGCTTGCAGGCATCTTCTGAGAGACGAATGGTTTTTGGACATGTGCATACGTTGTATGCAGACTCACAAGGGTTTTCTCCGATCGAGATTGCCACCGATCTCTCGCTGACACAAACGCTTTTCCACGCTGTCACCGTCCACGAACCCATGCCAGGGATCGTGTTCTTCGGCTCCGAGCAGTACGAATCGATCGCGTCGTTTTACGTCGAGGCCGTCGACGCGACCGTCTGGCTCGAACAGTCTGCGTGCACGATTCTCCGGTACGATTCCTTTCTGTTCGGGTTTTGCGACCGCGAGACGGCCGAGACCGATGGCGTGTTGACCTTCGTCACCGAGACGCGGGACGGCGTCGACACTTACTACGAGCGACTCGCCGACCGGGCTCGTGGCCCACCGACGGTAAACGAGGAGTACGACATTTACCAGTTCTTCGCCGAGGACCCCGAGGGACGGACTATGGAGTTCCAGACGTTCCGCCACGATACGGACCCGGTATAGCTGGGGTCACCCGACCGGCCACTCAGGATTCGATCTCGCTGTCGACGGAAGTCGGGTCGACGCCTGGGGCTTTTTCGACGTCGACTTCCTCGGGTTCTTCCCCGCCACCGATCACGACCTCGCCGTCGTCGGTCTCGACGTACACGTCGTCGGCAAAGCCACCGATCGCGTGTGGGTGGTCGGGATCGTCGAGTTTTTCCGGCGTCGAGGGGGCGTCGGGTAATCCGCCCGCGGGCGCAAAGTCGCCGAGGGGATCGTCGATCGAGATGCCGTGGGCGTCGAAGAAGTCGGCGTAGCGGTCGTAGTGGGCTTCGATCTCGTCGACGGGGAACTCCATCATTTCGGTCCAGCCGTGGTTGTAGAAGTCGAAGTTGGCCTGGGCGTGGGTAATTTCGCGGGCCTCGGCCTCCGGATACCCCTCTCTCAGCGCGACGACGTAGGTGTCCATCGTCGCGTCGAACAGCGCTTCGAGGCGCTCGCGACGTTCTTCGCGGCGGTCCTCGTCGGCCCAGTCTAAGAAGAAATCGGTATGAATATCGACGAGACGGTCGGCCACCATGTCGCCGACGACTGGTGCCGTCAGGCTTTGCTTTGCCGCCCAGTGTTTGACACTTTGCTTGATCTTCATGTGCCTGACTCTTGGCTGGCCAGGTACATCAACGTCCGGGAGTCGGTAGCTCGCCGCCCGTCGACTGCCGAGCACGCCAGGCCCTCTGTGGGTGATCGCCCGCATTGTCGGTCCGTGGCAGATCCGGGCAGACGATCGGGAACCAGCTACTACTGCCGATTGCAGCGATAGCAATCCACATTAGGCCCCGGTTCCAATACCGCGAGCATGACCACGGCCCACGTAATCCTCGGCGATGGCATCGCGGGTAGTTCTGCCGCGGAGACGATCCGCGAGGCTGCTCCCGACGCCGACGTGACTGTCATTACCGAGGAAGGCGAACCCCTCTACAATCGGATCCTCATCAAGGAGTTCGCCAAGGGGAAACTCCCGGAGGCCCCCATCGCGATCCACGAGGAAGAGTGGTACGACGAACGCGACATCGACCTCCGACTCAACACGCGCGTCACGAGCGTCGACACCGATAGCCAGACCGTCGAGACCGACGACGGGGAGACAATCGCCTACGACAAACTCCTCGTGGCGACCGGTGGCACGCCGATCGGACTGCCCGTCGAAAATAGCGACGCCGACGGGATCCATCACTTTTGGACCTTCGAGGACGCGCGTCGCATCCGCCAGCACGCAAGCGAGGCCGAAACTGGCGTCGTCGTCGGGGCCGGACTGCTCGGGATCGACCTCGCGGCGATCTGTGGCGCTCAGGGCGTCGACGCCGAGTATCTCATGCGGGGCAACCGCTGGTGGCGGTACGCGCTCACGCTCGACGGTGCCGAGATGATCCACGAGGCCCTTCGAGACTTAGGCGTGACGCCGGTCTTCGAGAGCGGCATCGAACGCTTCGAAGTCGACGACGACGGACACGTCTCCGGGGCAATCGACTCCAACGGCGAGTTCCACGACGCGGAGTTTGCGGCCGTTGCCGTCGGACTCGATTACAACACCGAGTTTCTCCAGGAGACGCCCGTCGAACTGGACGACGGGATCGTCGTCGACGAGCACATGCGAACGAACGTCGAGAACGTCTATGCAGCCGGCGATCTCACACGGTACTTCGACGTCATTCTCGACGAGCGCGCGCAGAATGGCTCCTGGGGCAGCGCTAAAGAGCAGGGTGCCGTCGCCGGCCAGAACATGGTCGCCGACGAGCCTGCAGCGACGTTCCGGTACGTGCCGACGTACTCGATCACGCACTTTGAGTTCCCCTTTCTCTCCTTTGGGCACCCGACGCTTGGCGACCAGTCCGCCCAGCGCACGTACAGCGACGAGGAGTGGCGCCGACTCACGTTCAAAGACGGGCGGCTGATCGGTGGCGTCCTGGTCGGCGATCTCTCTCAACAGAGTGCATTCAAACGCATCATCCGTCAGGAACGGCCCGTCGGCGACCAGACGGACCTGCTTCTCGAACCCGAGGTCGATCTGGACGCTCTGGCTGCTCCTGCGGTCGAACAGTAGGTCGTCGATTGACCCCTCCAGTCGGGCGTATCGACACCGTTTTGCACACCAGTCCGCTGGTTGGGGTATGCACGGCGATTCGGGCGGCGAGATGACTCTCGCCTTCGATCTGGACGCGTTGCAGCGATTCGCCCACCCCGACGCTGTTTTCAACGACGCTCGGACGTGGAGCGAGTACGTCGGCATCGTCTCCGAGGAGCCAACCTACGTCGTCACGAATTTCGCCCGTAAACATCGGGTCCGTCAGGACTTTTTCTCCGGGCCGCGCGGGCGCAAAGACAGTCTCGAGTCGGTCAAAGGCCAGTTCGAAACCCCGCGGTACGTCTACGTCGGGACCGACGAGGACGCAAAGGCACTGGCCAACGAGCAGGGGTGGGAGTATCTCGACGTCGAAGACGCCGCCGAGGCTGCCGAGTGGGAGCTTGGCGAGCCGGAATCGCCGGCCCAGGCCGAGCAAGACGAGACGCGCGAGGACTGGCCCTGAACCACCGGTCTCGGGTGGCCTTGCACCCTTCGAGCCGTTTAACCCCGCTGGCGAGCAACATCCGCCGATGACATCGCCTCGCGTTCCCGGTGCGGGTGACCGTCTCGAACTCCCTTGTGGCGAGTCCGTCGGCCTGTCGACACTCGACATGGGCATGCGGGAGTTCGACTGTGACTGTGGTGACACCCACGCCGTGGTCATGGATGTCCACCCGCCCGGTCGCTTCCTCCCGGAGTTTCTCGTCGACGTGCTCAGAGAGACCGTCGAGACGACAGACGAAGCCGACCAGCTGGGCACCGTCCACCTCATGGGCATCGTCTTAGAGGAGTTTCCCGACGCCGTCCTCGCCAAAGACGTCGAAGACGACGGTGACATTGGCTGCGGACTGGTGTGGGTCACTGACTTTGACTCCCGGCGACTCCACGAAATCGTCGTCGAGCTCGTCGTCGAACTGATGGAACACGCCGTCAGCCACGCCGACGACGAGGCCGCGATCGACGCCTTCGAAACCGAAATGGCCGAGTTCGACGTGGGCGAATTCGTCGAGACCTACCGCCACCAGCGGGACTTCGAAGGCGAGTACGACTCGGCAGCGTGACTGGGTGTGTGACAGTATCACGATCCGTCTCGTTTGTGTGACACCTAATTCCGTCCGCGTCCGGCGTTCCGGGTTGAACGGTCGTCAGACGCCAGTCTGACGGTGTTTAATGGGGTATGAGGCTGTATGTCGTACCATGCTACATCACGGCGACTTCGAGACGATTCGAGCCGTGATCCGCGAGGCCGATCGCGACGGTCCCCTCACCGCCCGGGAGATACTCGACTTGCTCGAAGACCACGGCGAATCCTTCGACAGTGCCCATCAGGTGGCGACTGTTCTGGGTCGACACGCCGAGACGGGCGAGATCGAAGTCATTCGGGACCAGCCGTACCGTTATCGCTTCGACGAGCGGGGTCGGTGAGGCGGACCGCTGGCGGTGTCCGCTCGATCGCCGACCGGAACACGTTTTTAGCCCTCATTCGTGGCCGAAGCCGTGCAGCGTCTCCGTGATCGTCCCTGGCTGGGAGATCCGCATCGAGCACTCGCCCTCGTCGTCGTGGTCGCGCTCACCGTCAGGCTGGCTGGACTCGGCGTTCGCGTCGCCCACTGGGACGAGGGACGGGTCGGGTACTGGATTCTCCGGACTGCCGCGAGCGGGCACTGGGAGTATCGCCCGATCATCCACGGGCCGTTCGTCCAGCACGTCACGCGGTGGGTGATCGCGGTCGCTGGCGCGTCGGATTTCGTCATGCGGCTCCCGGTCGCCATCCTTGGGAGCCTCTTCCCGCTGTCGGCACTGCTCTTTCGAACGCGTCTGCAGGATACTGAAACAATCGCGCTCGGTGTCGTGTTGGCTCTCAACCCCCTCCTGCTGTATTACTCGCGGTTCATGCGGAGCGATCTACCCCTGGCTGTCTTCGCGTTCGTTACCTTCGGCGCGCTCGTGGCCGCGATCGATACTGATCGACGGCGCTACCTGCACTTGGCGGCCATCGCCTTCGCGCTGGCGTTGACCACCAAGGAGAACGCGATTCTCTATCCCGTCTCCTGGCTGGGTGCGATCGTGATGGTCGGTGTCGGCGCTGCTGTGGCCGCTCGTCGCCACGGCCGTGATCCGATCGATCCCGTTCGGTCGGGGCTCGCTGCCGCGATGGGACGCGTGCGATCGTGGGGGCGGACGCTACTCCTCATCCCGCTTGAGATGCTCCCCGTTCTCGTGTTTTTCTATGCGCCACGGTCGCCGGACCCCGACGCTGGATTGTGGAGCGCCCTCGCCGACCCGTCGCTTCTCCCGCGGGTTGTGTGGGACGCGACCGTCGGCTCGGCGGGTGCCTTCGCCGACCTCTGGCTCGTGCCGGATATGCACGCCCATCCGTACGCTCCTTATCTGGCGCACTTCGGGGCCGTCCTCGCCCTCGCCGCCGCGGCGACGGTCGTTTTCGCGGTGGTTGCGATTCGCTGGCACCCGCGCCCGCTCGTGGCTTTCTGTGGCTGGTGGGCGCTGTCGGCGGTCGTCGGCTACCCCTATGTCGCTGACATCAAGGCCCCGTGGCTCGCCGTCCACGTCGTCGTCGCGCTGGCGATCCCGGCGGCGATCGGACTCGTTGCCGTCTTCGATCGGCTCCCAACGGTGGGTCTCGACGGCCACACTGTCGCGACTGTTGGGCTCGCAGCGCTGTTGGTCAGCTCGGGGGCGTTCGTCGTCGGCTCCAGTGCCCTCATCACCTACCAGCAACCGCCACACGGACTCAATGTCGTCGCACAAGGTGGCCAGCCGGGCGGCGACCTCCGGCCGATCGTCGAGGATCTCCAGACGGCCGCGGCCACCAACGAGGGGGCCGACGTGCTATACTACGGTGATATCGCCGTCGCCAACGAGTCTCATAACGACCAGCCGCCGGCCGCGAGCAACTGGTACGATCGCCTCCCGCTGCCGTGGTACACCGAGGCGACCGGTGCGACCGTGACCAGCGCGGCCGATATCGATTCGCTGCCGGCCGATCCACCGCCGGTCGTGATCGCCGATAGTACCCAGCGCGATGTGCTCCACGCCCGGCTTCCGGGGTACAGCGTCCGTGAGGAAGCCGTCTTGCTACGTCCCGGTCCCGTGACGATCGGTGCGTTCGGCTTCGAGTATGAACTCGGCGGCCAGACGTACGTGTTCTTCGTCGACCGGGCTGCACTGGCGACCGACGGGTAAGCACCGAATACGATTTTCGAAATTCACTTGCGAGTATCGTAACCCTTCGCCGGATTTATTACGACGAACGAACTCCAGATGCACAATGACGGACGACGAAGATCCAACGATCTTGCTGATCGGGAGCGGCCCAATACAGATCGGACAGGCAGCCGAGTTCGACTATTCGGGGGCACAGGCCTGTCGCGCACTTCAGGAAGAAGGCGCGCGCGTGGTCCTGGTCAACTCCAATCCGGCGACGATCATGACCGATCCGGAGATGGCCGACGAGGTTTACCTCGAACCGATCAACACGGAGGCCATCGCCGAGATCATCCGCAAAGAGGACCCTGACGGCGTTATTGCCGGGCTCGGGGGCCAGACTGGCCTGAACGTCACCGCGGAACTCGCCGAAGAAGGCGTCCTCGAAGCGCACGACGTCGAGGTCATGGGGACGCCCCTGGACACGATTTATGCGACCGAAGACCGCGAGCAGTTCCGAAAGCGCATGGAGTCGATCGGCGAACCGGTCCCAGCCTCGACGACTATCGAGGCCATCGACGAGGTTGAAGACGCCGTTGCGGCGGTCGGCGGTCTGCCAGTCATCATGCGGACGACCTACACACTGGGTGGGGCTGGCTCGGGCGTCATCGACGACATGGACGAGCTCAAGGAGGCCACACGGAAGGGGCTGCGCCTCTCGCGTGACGACCGCGTGATGATCACCGAGTCCATCGACGGCTGGATCGAACTGGAGTACGAGGTGATGCGCGACGCCGATGACTCCTGTATCATCATCTGCAACATGGAGAATCTGGACCCGATGGGCATCCACACCGGGGAGTCGATGGTCGTTACACCGTCCCAGGTCATCCCGGACGAAGGCCACCAGGAAATGCGGGACACGGCACTGAAGGTGATCCGCGAACTGGAGATCCACGGCGGCTGTAACATCCAGTTCGCCTGGCGTGACGACGGCACGCCGGGCGGCGAGTATCGTGTCGTCGAAGTCAACCCGCGCGTCTCACGCTCCTCGGCACTGGCCTCGAAGGCGACCGGCTACCCGATCGCCCGCGTTACTGCAAAGGTCGCGATGGGCAAGCGCCTCCACGAAATCGAAAACGAGATCACCGGCGAGACCACTGCCGCCTTCGAGCCAGCGATCGACTACGTGGTCACGAAGATTCCGCGCTGGCCGATCGACAAGTTCACCGACGTCGACTTCGAGATCGGGCCAGCGATGAAGTCGACCGGCGAGGCGATGTCGATCGGGCGAACCTTCCAGGAGTCACTGCTGAAAGCCCTGCGCTCGACGGAGTACGATCCGGCGGTCAACTGGGCCGAGATCGACGACGAGGAACTCGAATCGGAGTATCTCGTGCGCCCCTCGCCTGATCGTCCCTACGCGATGTTCGAGGCCTTCGAGCGCGGCTACAGCGTCGAGGAGGTGTCGGCACTGACCGAGATCCGCGAGTGGTACGTACAGCGGTACAAACGGATCGCCGACGCCGCCGAGGCCGCCCACGACGGGACTCTCGAACTCGCGGCCCAGGAAGGATTCACGAACCACGAAGTCGCGACGCTGGCTGGCGGCGGGGCCTTCGAGGACACCCACGCCTCCTGGCTGCCTGACCGCTTGCTCGATGCGCGTGGTGTCGTCGACGAGGGCGACGAAGCCACGCCACAGGCCGATGGCGGCACCGGAGCCGTCGCAGTCGACGATGTCGAGGAAGCGGCCCCGCCACGCTCGTTCAAGCAGGTCGACACCTGCGCCGGCGAGTTCGAGGCCACGACGCCGTATTACTACTCGGCTCGTGAACCCATCTCGGGGCTGGAACGCAACGAAGTGCAGGTCGATCCCGACGTCGAGAGCGTCGTCGTCGTCGGTGGCGGTCCCATCCGGATCGGGCAGGGCGTCGAGTTCGACTACTGTTCGGTCCACGCCGTCCGCGCCCTAGAGGAGATGGGCATCGAGGCCCACGTCGTCAACAACAATCCCGAGACGGTCTCGACGGACTACGACACCTCCGACGGATTGTTCTTCGAGCCCATCACTGCCGAGGAAGTCGCCGATGTCGTCGAGGAGACCGGTGCCGACGGCGTGATGGTTCAGTTCGGTGGCCAGACGTCCGTCGACATCGGCCATCCCTTAGAGAAGGAACTCGATCGCCGCGGACTGGACTGTGAGATTCTTGGCACCTCGGTCGATGCGATGGACCTCGCGGAGGACCGTGACCGCTTCAACCGCCTGATGGACGAGCTGGGCATCGCCCAGGCCGAGGGTGGCTCGGCAACCAGCGAAGCACAAGCCCTGGAACTGGCTCGCGACATCGGCTACCCGGTGCTCGTCCGCCCGAGCTACGTGCTTGGCGGCCGTGCGATGGATGTCGTCTACAACGACGAGGACCTGAAAACCTACATCGAGGAGGCCGTTCGGGTCAGCCCGGACAAGCCGATCCTCGTCGACGACTTCCTCGCCGATGCTGTCGAACTCGACGTCGATGCCGTTGCCGACGCTGCCGGCGAGGGCGGAGATGTCCTCATCGGTGGTGTCATGGAACACGTCGAGACGGCTGGGGTCCACTCTGGAGACTCGGCGTGTATGATCCCGCCCCGCAGCGAAGAGATCAAAGCGGTCATGCCGCGCATCCGCGAGGTTGCCGAGGAGATCGCCCGCGAACTCGATGCCGAAGGGCTGCTCAACGTCCAGCTTGCGGTCCGGGACGGGACGGTCTACGTCCTCGAAGCGAACCCGCGTTCCTCGCGGACGGTCCCCTTCATCTCGAAGACGACGGGTGTCCCGATCGCACAGATCGCTGCGAAAGTCATGGCCGGGACCGATCTTGCAGATCTCGACATCGAGGAGAACCAGCCCGAGCAAGTCAGCGTCAAGGAGGTCGTGTTGCCCTTTGACCGTCTGCCGGGATCGGACCCACGCCTCGGTCCGGAGATGAAGTCGACGGGCGAGGTCATGGGCACCGCCGGCTCGTTCGGGAAAGCCTATCAGAAGGCCCAACAGGCGGTTGGCAAGGCAATTCCCCTAGAGGGGACGGCGATCGTCGACCTCCCGATCCTCGGTTTCGAGGAACACTTCGAGACGCTTGACTTTGCGGACTTCGAAGATACGGCGGCCATCGAGCAGGCACTGCGTGACGGCGAGATCGATCTCGTGGTCTCCCGCGACCGGGACGTATTGGAGGTCTGTGTCGAGGAGACGATCACGTACTTCTCGACGCTGGAAAGTGCCGAGGCCGCCCTCGAAGCGATCGAGTCAGCCGACGAACCGCTGAACGTCCAAGATATCGATTCACGGCCCAAAACGGCCCGAAAGTGGGGCGACGAGTGAGATGAGTACCGACCGAACCGAGAAAGCGCTGCGCTCGTTTCTCGGCGACGACGAGCAACTGCGCGAAACCTGGGTCGTCGACGGGATCACTCGCGGTCTCTCGCTTTCAGTCC
The DNA here is from genome assembly GCF_009797925.1 of Halorhabdus sp. CUG00001. Lineage (NCBI taxonomy): Archaea > Methanobacteriati > Methanobacteriota > Halobacteria > Halobacteriales > Haloarculaceae > Halorhabdus > Halorhabdus sp. CUG00001. The sequence goes on along the minus strand of NZ_VOLB01000001.1, from coordinate 1,083,362 downwards.
CGACACTGGGCGGCTCGGAGACGCTGGGGATGACAGATCAGCGATTGCTCTGGCTCGACGAGGAACTCGAAACCGTCGCTCTCGAGCAGGTCCGAGATCTCGAATCGACGTCGATGCAGCCGTCCGGGGCTGGACTGCTAGCTGGTCTTGGCGGTCTGGCGCTGGTATTTGGCTTGCTGGTGACACCCATCCTCTGGCTCTTCGTCGACGTGTCGGCCCAGGTGGCGCTGTCTCCGATCGTCATTGGCGCGGTGCTGTTTGCCGCCGGCCTGGCCGGGTCGCGGCTGCGTGACGACAGTGACGATCAGCCGGCCCAACACTACCTCCAGATCAGAACGAGCGAGGCGACCGTCCAGGTGTTCGCTGACGACGCGGACGTCGACGACATTCGTGAGACAATTGCGGCAACCACCGAGGGGACGACTACTGACGGGACGACCGCCGAGGTGGACGCCACCGAGGAACAAGTCAGTGAGGAGACGACCACTGACGAGGAAGTCAGCGAGCAGACCTAGACGAAGCCAACTGTCGCATCGAACGGATCGGCAAACACTTTCCCCCGGCCCTCCGTAGGGCGGGTATGAGCGACGTGGACCTGACGGCAGAGAAGTACGAGAAACACCGGGAAGCCGGGAAGATTCTCGCCGAAGTTCGTGACGAAGCAGCCGAGCGCGTCGAGGTCGGTGTCAGCCACCTCGAAGTCGCCCAGTGGGCCGAAGATCGGATCCGCGAACTCGGCGGGGAACCGGCGTTTCCGGTCAATATCAGCGTCGACGAGGAGGCTGCCCATGCGACGCCAAGCGTTGATGACGAGGCGACGTTCGGTGAAGAACTGATCAACCTCGATATCGGTGTCAGTGTGGACGGTTGGCTGGCCGATACGGCCGTGACGGTCGACCTCGCCGGCCGGGACGAACTCGCCGAGGCCCCCGCAGAGGCCCTCGATGCAGCCCTCGATATCGTCCAAGCGGGCGTCGAAACCGGCGAGATCGGGGCCGTCGTCGAGGAAACGATCGAGGGCTACGGCTTCAACCCAGTGGTCAACCTCACGGGCCACGGTCTCGGCCAGTACGAGCAACACACCACACCGAACATCCCCAACCGGGCGGTCGACCAGAGTGTCTCCCTGGAAGCTGGTGACGTGGTGGCGATCGAACCGTTCGCCACCGACGGCCCTGGAAAGGTTCGGGAAGGCAGCGACGAGGAGATCTTCGCGCTCGAACGCGAAGGCAACGTTCGAGACCGGCGGGCCAGACAGGCCTTAGAACAGATCGCCGAGGAGTTCAAGACTCTCCCCTTTGCGACGCGCTGGCTCGACGTCAAGCGGCCCAAGATGGCGCTCCGACGGCTGAAACAGCAAGACATCATCCACGGCTATCCCGTCCTGAAAGAAGACGACGGCCACTACGTCAGCCAGAAAGAACACACCCTCATCGTCACCGAGGATGGGTGTGACGTGACGACGCGTAGCCGATAACGCGGTGGATACTCGTCGTTTGTCCAAGATACGGCGATCGAACGTTGCCGGTCACGTACCTCGCTCAGTGTGGCCGTCTTGGAACCACGGGACTGTCACGTTTGCCAGCCGCTGGTGGGCGACCGCATAGGCCGTTCCTGACGGTCGATCGCCTGGCTGCCCGGTGTAGCTGCCAAACTGTGTGTGATTGATGCCCGGAATGGTTTCTACAGTTGCGGTGGTGGGTAAATTCGCTATGCTCTGCTCGTAGGTCGTCCAGTCGAGCACCCTGTCCGCTTCGCCCGCGACGCTCAACACACGCAGATCGGTCGCCGCGATCGACTGGTCACAGTAGGAACCGAACAGCACGACCCCCGAGACGCGTTCCGGATTGCGCTTGGCGTATCGACAGGCCATCGCCCCGCCCAGCGAGTGGCCGCCGACGTACCACTGTTCGATGTCCTCGTCCATTATGCCGGTAGCTGCGCCCTGTTCGAGAATCGCCAGGTTCAACGGCAGTTTGACGACAACGACTGTAACGTTCGCTTCCGTGACCAGCGGTGACAGTGACGAGAGGTACGCATCCGGATGGACGCGCGCCCCTGGGTAAAACACCAGTCCAGCTTTTGTGGTTGCGTTTGCGGGTTCAAGAATGTAGTCACCGTCGACGGTGTGGGAGTCGATGGCGTCGTTGTCCTGTATTGCCCTGACGCTCTCGGGACTCCCGTGAAATGGCGTCGTAAAGTACAGTGTGATCCCGACGACTGCGACCATCGCGACGACGACTGCCCAGACGACTAGTCGCTCCCGATTCCGTCTCAGCCACGTCCGAACGCGTCCCATTGTTCGACACTGGTATCGAGACCCTCCTAACAGTATCGCCGACGAGTGTCGGGTGGGCGGTCCCCACATTGGCTCTCGGGACAGTCCATGGTTTCGGTCCACACGGAGACTCCCTCCGGCCGCTTGCCCTCGCGTGGGCGACGGACACCGTTCGTCCCGAAAACTCGTGCCCGTCAGGAACGCTCGGTCCGAGAACTCCGCCCGCGTGGGGCGGTTGATCCGGGGCTTACTCCTCAGTCGACACAGCTTCTGCCCTCGGTGTGTCGTCCACGCTCGCGTGGTCGGGGCCAAAGTACTTCGTCCAGATGACGAGCAGACTTGGCAAGATGAGGACGCTCGCGAGGAACGCGTAGATGATCGTCAGACCGGTGATGATGCCGAACTGCTGGAGTGGTGGCAGGATCGCGAACGCGAGCACGCCAAAGCCACCGACCGTCGTGGCGGCGCTGCCTAACAGCGCACCGCCAGTGCCGGTGACGGCGGTCTCCATGGCGTCCCACATCGTCTCGGCGCGTTCGAGTTCCTGGTTGTACCGCTCGCTGAGGTGGATGCTGTAGGCCACCCCGAGCCCGACGGTCAGGCTCGTGATCATCCCCGTGAGAATGTTGAACGGGATATCGAGCAGGTACATCGTCCCCAGGATCCAGCTGACGCTCATCACGACCGGGAGCAGTGTGAAGGCACCCAGCGAGGCACTTCCCTCCGTGATGCGGTACGTGAACATCAGGAAGGCGAAGACGGCAACGAGGGTGATGAGCAGACTCTCGATGACCGTCTGGAGGAGCTGATCTTGAACGATCTTGAACAAGATCGTTTGGCCCGTCGCAGTGGTAGTGAGGCGCTCACTGTCGACTGTCTCCGCGATGTCTCGCATCTGAGTCGTCACTGCACTGCCTGAGGTGCCACCTTCCACGGAGATGACCATCCGCACTGCCTCGTAGCCGCTGTCCGTCCGGTGGATGACGCCAGCAGCGGGTTCCGGTGCGATCGCGAACAGGTCGTCGAACACCGCGTTCACATTCTGATCGGGCACACCGTCACCGTTCGTATCGGCTTGTCTGAAGGTGGCGTTGAACGTCTCGTTGTCGGCCGCGACCGACTGCATGACCGACAGCGGACTCCGAATATCTGGCTCCCCATCTGAGAGCACCTGGACGTTCGGTGCTACCGAATCGTTGCCAGCAGCCAGGCGTGCATCGTGTACTTCCCCGATCGCCTCGCTCGTGGCGACCGGCCCTTCGATCAGGATCTGTGCCTGGGAGTCTTGGCGCAAGAAGTTCTGGTTTACGTACTCGAGGTTCTCTTTTGCGGAGTACTCGCCGGGCTTGAACGGCTCTGGGAGATTTTTCGACCAGTCTGGCGGATCCTCGGCCAGGAAACTCTCCTGATCGAAGCTCGTATCGACTTGTGACCCACCGACGGCACCGGCCGCACTGAGCAGGACCGCACCGATGAGCAGGAGGTACGGCGCCTTGCGTGCCGCCGTCGCACCGATGCTGAGCACGGAACTGAACCGTCCACCACCGGTTCCAAAGGCGGGCTTTTTGCGGTCGAACCCGCGGCCTTCGAGGAACTCGTCGATTTCGACTTTCAGTGCGGGGATCAAGATCCCGAACACGAGCAGTGCGGCCACGATCCCGACCGAACTCACGATACCGAAGTCCTGAATCGGCGGCACCGGACTCGTGAGATTCGAGAGGAAGCCAATGGCTGTCGTCGCTGTTACCCAGACCAGCGCGACACCGACCCCAGCTAGCCCGACGCCCATCGCGCCACGCACACTACTGGCGGTGTGGTCGTTGTGGCGCTCCTCACGGTGGCGCATGAAGGTATGGATCGCGTAGTCGATGCTCAGCCCGATCAACAGCACCGGGACGGCGATGAACATCTGATTGAACGGAATATCGGCCCAGCCCATGAACCCGAAGGTCATGATGAGGACAGCACCGATCCCGACGACTCCGAGGAGAATGTCCAGGACGTCCCGATAGGCGACAATCAGGGCTAGGACGACGAACAACAGTGCAAGTGGCCCCACGATGGCCAGAGAGTCTGTCATCGACCGGTTGATCTCGTCGGATATCTTCCCCGTGCCGAAGACGATCGCGTCGTCGTTTTCGGTGGCCGCCTCCGAAAGGACTGTCTCCATCGCGAGTTGAGAGTCCATCAGTCGATCACTGACAGCACCGGCCGAGCGCTCTCCACCGGAGGTCTGGGTGATAAGCCACATCGTGGCGTTTGCGTTCGGACTCCCGGGCTCGTACCCGGTCGGCATGAACGCGAACGCCTGCCCGCTCCCACCGTTTTGGCTCAGAATTTGACCGAGGACGGCGTCGATTTCGGACTCGTTCATCGAAGCGAGTTGCTCACGCTGGGCGGACAACGACGCGGCACTCGCGTTCTCCAGCTGTGACTGTCGTGTCTGGAGCTCTGCACCGACTGACTTGAGCCGTTGTGCTTTCGATTCGAGGTCGTCGGTCCGGTCTGTGAGTGCCGTCCGATTGCGCTGTAGTTGCTGGTATTCCGAGCGCAAGACACCCTGGGTTCCAAGCGTGTAGGCTGCTTTACGCTGTGACTCGTTCGTTGCGGCCCGGAGTTGCTGAACCGATCGATTGAACGTCGAAAAGTGCTCCTCGTCCAGCGTCACCGTCGAGTTCGCGTCGACCTGCTCGAACAGCGTTCGTGCGTCCGCCGCGGGCCTGCGCTGGATTGTCTGGAGGGCGCGTTGGAGTCTCTTTGCTGTCTCGTTGAGTCGGACAGCGCGTTGTTCGAGCTGTGTGGCCCGTTTTGCGATCGCTGTCCGCTCGCGCGTGACTGTCCTGTTCAGTCGCTCGAATTCGGCTGCGGTCGTCCGTAACTGCTGGCCAATCTCCGCTCGGATGCCGGCCGTCGCGACGATGTTGGGAATACCGACAATCGCATTTTGCTCGGCCAACGTCCCGTTGACTGTCTCGTTTTCGCGGAGTTCGGCCTGCATTGCCAGCATCTCCGTCAGTGAATCCTTATCGAGGACGTTCTCGTCCCGGATGATTGCCTGTACTGACGTCGTATTCGACTCTCCTGCGGAGAAATTCGTCTCTATGTAATCTAGCTTCGCTGACTCCGTTGTTTGGCCCTGAAACTGATCCAACGACGACGATTGTGATACCTGTGTTGCGCCGGCACCGACGGCGACCGTCAACACCAACAGCACCACGATCGCGACCTTGCTGTGCTCGATTACTTGCTCGAACAGTCGGTCACTGAGTCCCACTGTCTGGCCTCCGTACACTGTCTGCAGTCATTGTCTGTTCTCGGACTGACTAAACATTTAGTCAGCATATATGTGACGGTCTCGGAAGCCGTGACGACATTGCATGTGCGAACAGTTCAATCAGTACTCTATCACCACAGTATAGCCGTCCAGCGTCTCTATCGCGCCTGTTTCCGTTTCGTCTGTCGCCCGGTTCCTGCCCGGTCCCGTGGTCGTCTCTGTCGTTGGGTTGCCGGCCCAAGTTCTTTCGCGCCACACGGTTCATTACCTACTGAACAGTTAGTTAGTATGTGGGTTGTCGGCAACGCTGCCGGGATGTGTACCCGAGGATGGGGAGCGTACTTGGTTCGCCAACCGTGGATACGGGTTCGAGGAAGGAAACGTTCAGACACAGGATCGAAGTGTGGTAGCACTTAGCTAGTGGGGTGGGGGGACATCCCCACGCTCTGTGCACCGCCACTCGTGACAAGCCCAACAGCAGTGCAGGTCGTGACCGGCCGACAGAACGTGATCCCGTCGGTGAGGGGCGGGAGGGGGTTCATGCCGACAGTGACTGTGTAACGAGCGCGAGAATCACTTGCTGACTGTGTTTCCCTCCGTAACTTACTGACTGGTTGGTCAGTATCAACTTTTTGGTTCAGTTTCGGGTACGACGACTGGGAAGACTGCTACTTTCGGGTCGACTGATGAGTCCCTCACGGCAGACTCCCAGCGTGGCGCGATACTTATCAAGCAGTCAAAACAATTAATTGCGTGATCTCGCTATCTCTCTGTAGGATGGAACATTCTCCGCAAGCCCCCACAGATGGCCACGACGAAATCATGGGTGCGACCTATCGAGCGTTGTGTGAGTACGGGTATGCGGATCTGACGATCAAACGGATCGCCGAGGAATACGGCAAAACCACTGCGGCGATCCACTATCACTACGACACGAAAGACGATCTCCTGTTGGCGTTTCTCGATCACATACTCGGCGAATACGTGAGTACGCTCCACGAGGTACAGGCGACCGATCCCAAGGAACGCCTCGAATTACTCGTCGACAAATTACTCATGGACCCGCGGGACCACCACGATCTTCTCGTCGCGCTCGCCGAAATGCGCAATCAGACCCTCCACAAGGAATCGTTCAGTCTCCGGTTCACGGAGACTGATCAATATATCAGCTATCTCCTCGAGACGGTCATCGAGCAGGGTATCTCTGCGGGAGTCTTTCGCGACGTTGAGCCGGCACACGTCGCTCAGACCCTTCTCATGATCGTCAACGGCGCACGTGCGCGCTCGATCTACTTAGACGAAGACAGCATCGTGGCTGATGCGAGACAGGCCGTTGACGAGTATCTCTCGGCACAACTATTTGTCGAGAGTCCTTCGAATAGCCACTAGACCCACTCGGCCCAGCTGTCAACTCCTCGCCTGTCGGTGGATGTCTTTCTCCCGATCGGGAGGCCGGGTACAGATAGTGAGACACGAACGCTCGCGTTGTCCAGCGAGCTGTCGCAGTTAGAATACCTGGCCCGTTGCCCAGTATCGTCTCGTGTATGCTGCCAATCTCCGCAACGCTTAAATATTTACTAACTAGTTAGTAACTGCTATGCGAGGGATGCAGCACAAATGAGTCTGTCACGGGGCAGCCTCGTGAGTTCGGCCCGAGCCTGGAACCAGGGTGGGCGTCTGTACGTCGCTGTCGGTCTGGCTACTGCTATCCTGTCACTCGTTCTCGTTCCATCGCTCGGCCTGATTGCCGTCTACTGTGGGTACAAACTGTACACTACCCAGCGAAGAACCGCCCTCGCCCTACTGGTCTCGGGGCTGGGCGGCTTTGGATTCCTGTGGTGGGTCGTTTACCTCAGTACTCTGTGATCACACCAATGGTAGTTGCTTCCTCTCCCGAACCGGACCTCTCGTGGTGTCACGACGCCCTACAGGGAGTTTCCCGGACATTTGCTCTGACAGTTGACGTCTTAGCGGAGCCGATGTCGTCACAGATCTGTGTGGGGTATCTCTTGTGTCGCGTGGCCGATACTGTCGAAGACGCCGATCACATCCCGCCTGCAAGGCAAGCGTCTCTCCTGAGAACGTACGGAGCTGCGCTCGACCCGGCCAGTGACGAGACGATACTGGCGTTCCGAGACGCTGTCGACAAGTGGCTGCCGGCCCCGGCCGATCGCGGTCCTGACTGGACCGTCGTCGCGCGTTCCCCGACAATCCAGGCGACGTTCGCTACTCAGCCAGCATCCGTCAAGCGAGCGGTTGTCCCGCCTGTCCGGGAAATGGTCGACGGGATGGCAACGTTCGTGCAACGATATGAGGCTTCCGGCGGACTCCGTCTCGTCGATCGTGCTGAACTCGAGGAGTATTGCTATTATGCTGCGGGGACTGTCGGCAAGCTCATCACCAACTTACTGACGCGAGACGGAATCGAACAGACTCCTGCTCGGACGTTGGACGAGACAGCGATCGATTTCGGACTCCTCTTGCAACTGGTGAACGTCGCGAAAGACGTCTACGACGATTACACGACAGAGAACAACGTCTACTTGCCCGCCGAGTGGCTCGCAGCTGCGGGGATCGAGCAAGAGACGATGCTCGAGGCGACCAACCGGAAAGCAGCTGCCCAAGTCGTCGAACGGACTGCCGCCCACGCGTCGACATTTCTCGACGATGCTGCAGACTATATCGACGCAATGCCACTCACTCACGGTAACACGATCGCTGCGTGGTCGGTCCCATATCTGTTGAGCGTGGGGACCCTTCGAGAGTTGCGGGACCGTCCCGAGGACGCATTGACCGATGGCGGAGTGAAGATCTCTCGCCAGGAAGTGGTGGCGATCGTGGACGCAGCGACCGAGGCTGGGCGGGATTCGATCCCCGATCTTCGTCGCACTATTGCCGAAACGCCGTACCACCTCGCTGTTGACTGATACTCATCTCAGTGCCAAAGAGCACCAAACTTGCTCCTCCGTGGCGTGTCTCTGATAAAACGGCTACCACGACGTGCCGTTCTATGGGTGACGAACGCTCTCTGGACTCTTCGCTGTCCCAACTCCGGGTAGGACGGGAATACAGCGGTAAACGGTCCGATCTTCGTTTGTGCTGTGGGGGGTCGGTCGTCGATTTGGCCTCGGTCTCGACGTCGAGTGCATCGAGGCTCGTGTACCGCTGGACGCGAACGACGACACAAGTAGTACGCCCGTGCCTGGATTCTCTCTCACCCGTCTCGTCCCCTAGTCGGATAGTAGCGTGGAACCGTTCCCGTAGACTCGTTCGGCAAATAGTAGCCCGACTAGCGCGAAGATAATGATCGCATACGAACCAGCGGCGAAGACGGCATCTTCGAGTGTGGGATACTCGCTCGTTCGGAAAATGATAACTTTCCTGACCATCGCGATGACGCCGGTGTAAATAACGAGCTGGACGATGCGTCGCGTGTCGTTCTCCTCGACGTATGCAAGCACCGTTTGGTACACTTCGACGATGATCAACAGGAGCAGGCCAGTGTCGATGAACCCAATGACGACGAGTGGATCGGTGATGCTCCCCGATTGTACGGCTCCGAATATTTGGAGTATCAGATCGACAACCCCTATCGCGAAGAGGCCGGCAAAAACAGTTGCGGCGGCCAGTTCGACCCCATGGACGAATCGCCCCATTACGTTCGAGTACCGTTCTGCCAACGACGTCGAGAGTCCGGGTTCAACACTGTCCGAAGAGTGTTCCGTGGGGGGCTGGTCAGCACTGCTCATCTATGTCGACGGCACGTTCCCGTCGGGCAGTCGGCTGTTCATTCACTGAACTGTAAGAGCGCCAGACACATATACAGTTGGCCGTCGCGACAGCACCGTCGTCGGGTACACCCTCGATACGATAGCTGCGGGCAGCAAAAGCGTGTCCCTCCGGAGACCATCCCATTGTAGCCGACATATTCTCCTAGCGTGTGCTGATGTCACCACAGTTCAGACGAGTCGTTCGATAAACGAATTCACCGTTTGGACCTCGTCGTCGTTGATGGCGTGTCCGAGTCCGTCGTAGCGTCTGTACCCCACGTCTCCATCGGTTCGACGGCTGTCTCTCTCAGTTATTAATGCCGCCGGGACAAAGGAGGGTTCACAGTGTTGTACGATCACGTCTCCGGCCTCGAACTGGAAATACAGGCCTACGAGCTCGAACAACGCGAGCGGGACACGTCCAGTGGCTTCACCCGAGCGACGACCATCGTCTCGTTACACGGCAACGGCGAAACCGGGCGTGGCGAGGACGTCACATACGACAACGACGCACACGAAGCCCTACGCGCTTCTGCAGCGGACTTCCCTATTACGGGAGAATACACCCTCGACGCGTTCTCGGACCAGGTATCTGAGATCGATTTATTCCACGGCACCGAACCGAACCAGTCAATCTTCCGTAATTATCGACAGTGGGCCTTGGAGAGCGCCGCGCTCGATCTCGCATTGAAGCAGGCCGACACGGACCTCGCCGACTGTCTCGGCCGCACGTACGATCCAGTTCGATTCGTCGTAAGTACACGTCTGGAGGACCCGCCGACCGGCGACGTCGTGCTCGACTGGCTCGACCGGAACCCCGAGTTGGAGTTCAAACTCGATCCGACATCGGAGTGGACAACAGCAGTCATCGAGCGCTTCGCGGCAACCGACGCTGTCCGAACACTCGACCTCAAAGGACAGTACCACGGGACGACGGTCGATCAGCCTGCCGACCCGGAGCTGTACGAGCGAATCATCGAGGGCTTTCCCGAAGCATTCATCGAAGATCCGGAACTGAACGAGGTGACGCGACCACTGTTCGAGGGACACGAGGCACGCGTAACGTGGGACTACCCGATTCGAGGCGTCGAAACCGTCGAAGACCTCCCTTGGGACCCGGAGTGGCTCAACATCAAGCCATCCCGATTCGGCTCGATACAGTCGCTCTTTGACACTATCGACTACTGCCACAACCAGGAGGTTCAGATGTTCGGCGGCGGACAGTTCGAACTCGACGTCGGACGCGAACACATCCACGCGTTTGCCTCGCTCTTCTATCCCGACGCACCAAACGACGTGGCTCCGAAAGCCTACAACGACCCCGACCCGAGCGGTGAGCTGCCGACGAGCCCGCTCGCCCCGCCAGAAACAACCGTGGGCCTGTCGTGGGGGACGGACGAATCGCAGGTATCGGAACGGTAGAATGTGGCCCCGTCCACGCTGTACGCAGTCACTGCCCGACGAACGTCATCAGCACGGATTTGAGAGCGGTAACAAGAGGACACTGAATCGAGACAAGCGGGAGACGCCCGTCACCCACCGATTGACTTTCTGAATTGCCACCTGCTTGGTTGTACGCGACTCCCGGTGGAAATCACCCGTCGTTCGACTATCGAACGAGCGCAACTGCGCTGCGTTCGATTGGCGGTTTATTGCGCCGCTATCGGGCGATTACACCCCTCGGAAATATGGGCGCTGCAGGATTCGAACCCCACTCGTTCCCGTTCGCTCGCTACCTCACGGCTCCTCCGTTCGGCTTTTCGAGGTCGCTTTGAGACCTCGCACTGCTCGTTCACCTCCCACTCCCTGCCTCAAATCCTCGGCTGACGCTCCTCACCGCTCACTATCGTTCGCGCAGAATTTACGGGCGCTGAGAGATTTGAACCAAATGGAGACGGTCGCTCACTTCGTTCGCGCTGCGACTCCCCGGGTTCAAATGCCTCAGATGGCGCATTTGCTGCTCACAGTTTGTTCGCAGCGAAATGCGACGGGCGCTGAGGGATTTGAACCGAACCCAGACGTGCTTGCTCCGCTGCGCGCGACTGGCAGGGTTCAAATCCGCAGTGCCGGTTCGCTCGACGGTTCGCATCGCTCACCGTCTCACTGCACGGGCGCTGAGGGATTTGAACCCACGACAGCTTGGTCCGAAGCCAAGTACTCTGTCCAGGCTGAGCTAAGCGCCCTCCCGGTTACATCCACACAGTAGGTACCCACTGTAAAAAATGTCTCTATCCAGTTCGACGGTATGTTTTTCCATACCGCACCCCCAGATACAGGCATGCCAACTGACGACCAACTGCAAGAATTACTCGATACGACAACTACTATCGCCGTCGTCGGGTGTTCCTCGACGCCCGGCAAGGATGCCCACGAGGTCCCGAAATATCTCCTCGCTGCTGGCTACGACGTCATCCCGATCAATCCCTTCGCCGAGGAGATATTCGACCGCGACGCGTACGATTCACTCGCCGACGTCCCCGACAAAATTGACCTCGTGAACGTCTTTCGCCCGAGCGACGAAGTACCCGAAATCGTCGACGCAGCACTGGATCGCGAAGACGAGCCAGCAATCTGGCTCCAGCTTGGCATTACCCACGATGGGGCTGTTTCGCGTGCCGAAGACGCCGGTCGGCGGGTCGTCCAAGACCACTGTTTGAAGGTCCAACACCAGCGACTGCTCGCCTGAGGCGACGTATTATTCGGCTGTTTCCTCGTCTCCCTCGTCGATCGCTTCGGCCTCGGGCACCGTGTCGGCGTCTTCGATGTGGGCATCCGCGACGATCGCGTCGACATCGAGGCCCTGTTGCTCGGCCAGCGCTTCCAACAACGCTCGTTGCTCGGCGAGATCCTGTTCCATCTCGTCGACCTGTGTGCTCGTCGTTTCGAGCTCTTCTCGGAGGGATTGGATCTGCCCCCGGAGATCGTTCATCTTCTCGTAGAGGTCCTCTGCCATGCCGGTGACTTTCTGGAGCTTCTTTGCGGTGTCGCCAAATCCCATGCCCCTGGGTTGTCACTGCCGGGTTGTGCGCTTTTCGGTCCGCGGAACGTCGCCATTAAGGGGGCGTCGATCACACGCTCAGGCATGGAGCGAACCAGTCTGGCCCCGCTCGTGGGTGTACTCGCGTGTCTGGCTTTCCTCTCGACACTGGCAGTCCCGTTTCAGTCTGCCGGGGCCGGCCTCTACTACGAGACGGGCGCGGTGAATCCACTCCTCGGTGGCTTGCTGGCCTTGATTGCGGTGATCGTCTTTGCTGCTGGCCGCCAAGGACGGACAGATCCTGCTCTCGCAGCCGGAGTCACGCTGGCACTCGGGCTGTTGGCGGCTGGGATGGCGGTCGCCTGGGCGCTGACGGCCAGAACTGATGTGCTATCGATCACCCGGTACCATCGTCACGCCCTCGTTGTGACGGCCAGTACAGTGCCACTCGTTGCGGCCTGGTATGCGCGAGAACTTCGCGTCTGGTGAGTGGTCACCACTTTCGTCGTGGCCGAAACACAGTTCCGAGCCGAAAGGCCCTTATGGACAACCGGAGTACGATCAAACCGGACTAGGCCGGGCGGTTAGGCCCCGCTCGTCACCCGCGCTATGGTCTTCAGCGGGGGCCAAATCCCGGGGGCGTCCGGACAGACGGACGCGGGCCCCGTTAGCCAACGTCGAAGCCTCGTCCTACGGGGGTAGCGGTCGACACCGAATCGCCTGCAGGGGCGTGCCGGTGTCGTTAACCGAGGGCACTCCGCCAGGCGCGGAAGCGAGCAGCGGACCCTCGGACACCTGCCGCTCGCAGGGTCGCGGGGTGGAGGAGGCACGCGGGACTCCCCACGTCCGAACGCCGGGCCATCCCGGCTGTCCACATTCATCCGGAATTATACGTCTCGTAGTACTATCTCACGGCGTCTCCGACAGCGACTGCTGGTCAGGGATCGTCCTGGTATCGGTCCGATGGAATCGACCGGCGTCGTCCACGACCGAACAGACGCTTCCAGAACGCTCGCTCGTGTGGCCGTTCGGCGAGTGCGACCGAGCACTCGACATCGTTGACGACCTGCAGGTGCAACGAGCCAGTGACCAGCCGAGCCAGCAGCCCGCGCTCGGTCGCGCCGAGCATGACCAGCGTGTGATCCTCGGCTTCCCGTTCGATCGTTCGCTCGACGTCCCCGGCGACGACCAGTTGATCGGCGGCTTCGAGATCGTGCTCGGCGGCCCACTCGGCAAGGAAACGCTCTCCCGCATCACAGTGGCGTTGGTCGTCGACGACGTGCAGTAACGTGACTTTGGCGTCGCTTGCCGCCTGGAGTATCTTGGCGATTTCGGCCGACAGCGACGAGTCTGGACCACCTGCAGTCGGCACCAACACTCGTGAACAGTCCAGGCCGCGATCTTTCAGGATCAAGAAATCACAGGGCAGTCTGTTCGTCAGTTCGTGTACCGGCTTTTCGGCCCGGGCACTGTCCCAGAGTTTGTCCTCGCCCCAACCGAGTACAACCAGGTCGGGGCGGGTTCGCCGTGCCCGATCGAACACTTCCTCTAGAGAACGCGTCGAGACGATCGTCGACGTCTCGAAGCCGACGTCGTACTGCTCGCCGACACGTCGGACGTCTTCTAGTAGCCGATCGGACTCTTCGAGGATGCGATCGTGGCGTTCTTCGTCGCTGCTGACGTGGCCGGGGGTCTGGACGACGTGAACCGCATGAACTGTCCCCTTCTCACGAGCGGCGGCGAACGTGCATGCCAAGTGCACGAGCTTCGTTTCCGTTCGTGGATTCGTGATCGGGACCAGAACACGGTGGGAATCTGGATCGCGGACGATGTCTTCGACTGTGTCGACGATCGGCACGTACGATCGGCCTGCGAGGTTCCCCAGTACCCACTCCCGGATCGAGAGCCTGCGGACGTGTTCGAAACGGTCGACTTCGAGGCGTCGCTCGCTCGTCTGATAGTAGTTGACGATCGTCACGAGCACGATCCCGCCGACCGTGTTGCCGATTGCAACCGGAACGACGAACTCCGTCATCGCGACGACAACGCTCAAATCACCCGCCAGAACCGTGTAGATCGACTCGGTGAACGAAACGACGACGTGAAACAGGTTCCCCAGCGGGATCGCCAGGAACGCCAGGTAGACGATGACGAGTCTGGAGACGGTGTCCCGGACAGCAAAGTCGAGCCAGACGACGCCAGCGACGATGAACCCGGCGAAGGCACCCTTGAAGAACAACGAGACGATCGGCGTCTCGACGCCCTTGTGGGCCAGATCGACCGCGACCGCTGCGGCTTCGGGGCTGAAAACGCCCCCGTAGGCGAGGACGACTGCACCGGCCGCGCCGCCGGCGAAGTTACCGATCAGGACGATCAGCCAGTGGCGCAACAGTGTCGGGATCGAAACCAGGCGTTCGAGCGTCAGTGCTACCGGCGGGAGCGTATTTTCGGTATATAACTGGTAGCCACCGATGATGATGTAAATGAACCCGAGCGGGTAGAGCATCACCGCCGCGATACCGCCGTCCGTCCGCGGGTACAGCGACGCGTACAGCAAGAACGTGACCGTGATCGCGAACCCGGCCGCCAGCGCGCTGAAAAACAATTCCCGCACCCCGGAGGTCACCTCGTGATCGGCGTCGGCGACGATCCGCTGGAATACTTCGTCGGTAGAGAACCGATCCGGGATCACCTCACCCTGCGTCGGCACGTCGGTGTCTGCCGGTTCGCTGGGTACTCGATCGGGTTCGGCCATGTCCGATCCCGGCACGGCAGCCCCAAGAAAGTTCGCTCTCGGCGGGCACGTCGACAGTGGCGTCCAGTTGCCAGCCAGCGTGGGGTTTCAGCTCTCGAGTTCCCCGATGGCGGCTCCGTCTGCCAGTTCCAGTTCGCCCCCGATCGTACGGTTCGGATACGGGATGTCGATTCCCGCTTCGTCGAATCGCTCCTTGACAGCCTGGACGTACTCACCGCGGGTTTTAACGAAATCGCCCCGGCTCGGCTCCGAAATCCAGATGCGCGATTGCAGGCCCACCGAGGAGTCGCCGAGTTCGACGAGACGCACCGACGGTGCGGGATCGTCGAGGATTTCGTCGTGGGCCTGTGCTTCCTCGACGATGATTTCCGTCGCTTTGTCGATGTCGTCGTCGTAGCCGATCCCGAAGACGAACTTCAGACGGAGTTGCTCTTTGGCGACCGGATTCTTGATGACGCCGTCGGTCAGGGTGGAGTTTGGGACCGTCAGGAGTTCGTTGTCGAAGGTCCGCACGCGCGTCACGCGGAGGCTGATATCCTCGACGACGCCGCTGCGGTCGTCCCATTCGATCCAGTCGCCGATGCGGAACGGTTGGTCCGTGAAGATGAACACGCCGGCGACGAAGTTCGCGATCACGTCTTGCATAGCGAACCCGATCGCAAGCGTCGCGGCCGCGGCGATCGTCGCCAGCGCGGTGAGGATGTTCCCGAACCCCGCAAAGGCAAACGCGACCGCAATGGCGACGAACACGACCAGAGCACCGGTAAGCTTCTTGATCGGCGTTCGCGCGTGAACGTCCAGATCTCGGGCCTTCAACACACGGTTTACCAGTGGGACGACAGTCATCCGACCGAGGAGGTAGACGCCGACCGAGACTAGGACGAACGTGACCATCGCCCCGATCACGTCGGCATAGGGTACGTTCGCGCCCTCCAACAAGCGCGCGATGAGCCCGGAATCAGCCTGTAACACGACAGAGCCGAGGAGTGTCATCCTTGTAGTACCGCCATGTGGCCTCGTGTCTCGACAACGGTGCCCTCAACGTGGTCGGCGAGTTCGGTCGCGAGTGCTTCGACGTCACCCTCTCCACGGGCGGCTCGAAGGAATTTGACTTTCACCAGGTCCCGGTCCGTGAGTTGGTCGTCGAGTTCGTCGGCGACGGCATCCACGCCGTGTTTGCCGACCCAGAGAGTTACATCGAGTTCGTGCATCGCGTTGCTCGGAGTTACGTCACTCATGTCACCGATGTTCGGACTGAACGCGTTTTAAGCTTAGCCAAGCGCGAGTCCTCCCGCGGGAGCCAGTATCGTTCACTGGCTGTCAGCGTACGGGTATCGGGCCTGGCTACCACACTCACACGTCACGACGACGTGGCCAGATTGTGTCCGAACCCGGGCGTTTCGGCCCGGACACAAATAGGCATCACAGCGATCACAGACGAACCGCTCGAACGACGCCGGCAGAGACAGCCGGTGGCGTTCCGCGACCCGACGTGCTCGACGAACGCACTCTCGTGCGCGGTCGGGGTGGTCCGTTCGGGCCGCCTCGCGGGCTTGCTCGGCCAGCACCTCGATCCGCTCGGCGGCGATCGTTGCGTCGTCACTCATCACGGCCACGTAGCGTCGTCGCCGGGTTAGGGGTATCGGTCGACGCCGGGCGTATCACAACGCATTAATCGATCCTCGGCCAAATTCGGTCCAATATGGCACTGCCGTCTGTCGGCGCGTTCACGGATACGTACTTGCCGACGGTCAACGGCGTCACCTACACCGTTCAGGCCTGGCGGGACCGCTGGCGGGACCGAGGCGGTGATATGGCGATCGTCTACCCGGATGCCGACGACTACGAGCCGGACGACCGCGAGTACCCCGTCCGGAGTCTGCCGTTTCCCTTCTACGAGGGCTTTCGGATGGGCGTCCCGCGTGTCCCCGAGGCGATCGGGGACGTGGACCTCGTCCACGCCCACACGCCGTTCGGGCTCGGTATGAGCGCGATGCGGGTCGCCCGCTCACGGGATCTCCCCCTGATCGCGTCCTATCACACGCCGACCAGCGAGTACGCGGCCTACGTCTCACTTGGCGATCGTGTCGAACGGACGGTCAGACGGACCGCCACGAGCTACGAGCGGTGGTTCTTCGACCGTGCCGACGTCGTGATCGCGCCGAGTGACCGTGCCCGCGACCACATTGTCGAGACGGTCGATGTCTCGACGCCGGTCGAAGTCGTGCCCAACGGCGTCGACGTACAGCGATTGCAGCCGGTCGCCGGTGACGACTTTCGGACACGATACGACCTCCCGACCGACCGTCCGCTCGTCGGATACACGGGTCGTCACGGCTACGAAAAGTGTCTCTCGGATATTATTTCTGCCACTGACGGCATGAACGTAACTGTCGTTTTCGGTGGTGACGGCCCGGCCCGTGACGACATCGAGGCCCGGGCCGAGGCTGCAAACGTCGACGTCCGCTTCCTTGGCTTTCTGCCACGTGAGGAGTTGCCCGCTTTCTACTCGGCACTGGACGCCTTTGCGTTCCCGAGCCCTGTCGAAACGCAAGGTCTCGTCGCGTTAGAAGCCAACGCCTGCGGGACGCCGGTTGCCGGCGTCGACAGTGGGGCGCTGGCAGACACTATCGAGGATGGCGTCAATGGCTACTCGTATTCCCAAGGCGATATCACCGGCTTCCGCGCAGCGATCAACCGCGTGCTCGCCGAACAGGACACGCTCGCTGAACAATGCCTCAGCCGACGCGAGACCATCAGCATTGATCACGCCGTAGATCGCTTGACAGACGTCTACGAAAGTGTCCTCGAAGACGACTAGCGCTTTCAAAGGCCGTCCGCCGAGGCTCGGCCTCTCCTTACTTGGCTGGGACTGTTGTTCGCTCACAACACTACGCCAGCGCGCTCCCAGCCCGGATGATCGTCCGCTCACGCGACCACCTTTTTCCGCTCGGGTCCGCACGGCGGACCTCTCACGCAAAAACGTGGGCGAAAAAACCGCACCACCCGTTCACAACACTACGCCAGCGCGCTCCCAGCCCGGATGATCGTCCGCTCGCCGAATGCCGGACCGATCACCTGTACTCCGACTGGCAGTCCGTCGTCTGTCTCGCCGGCCGGCACGGAGATCGCTGGGAGGTTTGCGAGGTTGACTGGCGTCGTGTTGGCGTCTGCGAGGTACATTTTGAGGGGATCGTCAAGACTCTCGCCCCGTTCCATCGGCGGGACTGGCATCGTCGGACTGGCCAGGACGTCCGCCTCCGAAAGGGCCGAATCAAAGTCTTCTTTCACCCAGGCGCGGGCGTCCTGGGCTTTCTTGTAGTACTTATCGTGATACCCCGCCGAGAGTGCGTACGTCCCCAGGAGGATCCGCCGCTTGACTTCTTCACCGAACCCGTCCTCACGGGCCGTCGCGAAGGTCTCGTTCCAGTTGCCGTCGTAGCCGCCCGAACGGCCGTATCGAACGCCGTCGAACCGTGCCAGGTTCGAGGAGGCCTCACTCATCGCAATGACGTAGTAGGCTTCGACAGCGTGCTCGACGGAGGGAAGATCGACCTCGTGGTAGCTCGCGCCTTTCGCTTCTAACTCGTCGATGGCGTCCCAGAAGGTCTCGACGACTGCCTCGTCGGCACCGTCGAGTAGCTCCGTGGGAATCCCGATCTCTAATCCCTCGACGTCGCCGTCGGCTGCGTCGGCGAAGGCGTAGTCCCGGCGGCCGTCGGGGTCTGGACCGCCGATCTCGTCGGTCGCGTCACGGGTCGTCGCGTCGTGTGGGTCCGGTCCGGCGATGACTTCCAGTAGCTCGGCCGCGTCCTCGACGGTCGGCGCGATCGGGCCGATCTGTTCTAAGGAGTTGGCGTAGGCGATCAGGCCGTACCGAGAAACGAGTCCGTAGGTCGGCTTGATCCCGACGACGCCACAGAAGGCGGCCGGACATCGCACCGAGCCGCCAGTGTCACTGCCCAGCGCGAGATCGGCCTCACCTGCGGCGACGGCCGCAGCCGATCCACCCGAAGAGCCGCCAGGGACGTGCCCCTCGGCAGCGGGATTTTCTGTCGGACCGAAGTTCGAGGTCTCCGTGGTCGTCCCCATCCCGAACTCGTCCATGTTGGCCTTGCCGGGAATCGTCGCCCCGGCTGCCTTCAGGCGCTCGACGACCGTCGCATCGTAGGGCGGTACGTAGTCTTCGAGCATCGCAGAGCCAGCCGTCGTCCGGACACCTTCCGTCGAGATGTTGTCCTTGACGGCGACGGTTCGACCCGCGAGGGGGCCGTCGTCTGCACCCTCGATCGTCTCCTCGGTGATGTAGGCGTTGTTGCTCATGAGACGTTTGGCCCTTTGAAGAAGCCGTCTTCGCTGTCAGGTGCGTTTTCCAGCGCTGCATCGCGGTCGAGACTCTCGGTTACTTCGTCGGGACGCATGACGTTGGTCAGCTCCGCGCTCGGTTCGACTTCGGGGACGTCATCGAGCGTCTCGAAGTACGAGAGAATGTCTGCAAATTGCTCGGTGAATCGCTCGCGCTCCTCCGGGTCCAGATTCACCCGCGCGAGATCCGCGACGTGCTCGACCTCCTCGGGATCGACGACCGATTCGCTCATATCCTCTCGCTGGGTGGGACCGCCACTAAGGGTTTCGAAACGGTGGATCCCGAATACGACACCGACTATCCGGCGATGGCTGCCGGTTTTGGCCGACCAAAGAATTTAAGTTCTCCCCGAAAAAACACAAAGACGAGCGAAACCGTTCTTCGGGCCTCCCGCCCGTTACGTACTCGACCAATGTCAGATACGACCCTCAGAAGTTACGAGCAAGCGAATCAGCAAGAGACTACCGAGGACGAACAGGAGACCGAACACGTCTGTCCGGAGTGTGGCGGTTCACTCCGATCGGACTCCGAACGCGGTGAGACGGTGTGTAGCGAGTGTGGACTGGTCGTCGAGGAAGACGAGATCGACCCCGGCCCGGAGTGGCGCGCTTTCGACGCCAAAGAGAAAGACGAGAAGTCCCGCGTCGGCGCGCCGACGACGAACATGATGCACGATAAGGGCCTCTCGACGAATATCGGCTGGCAAGACAAAGACGCCTACGGCAACTCGCTGTCCAGCCGTCAACGCGAGAAGATGCAGCGCCTCCGGACCTGGAACGAACGCTTCCGCACCAGGGACTCCAAAGAACGCAACCTCAAGCAGGCTCTTGGCGAAATCGACCGCATGGCGAGCGCACTCGGCCTGCCCGAGAACGTCCGCGAGACCGCTTCTGTCATCTATCGCCGGGCCTTGGACGAAGACCTCCTGCCCGGTCGCTCCATCGAAGGTGTCGCTACGTCCTCGCTGTATGCCGCTGCCCGTCAGGCGGGCAACCCGCGAAGTCTCGACGAGATCAACAACGTCTCCCGCGTCGAGAAAGACGAGACGGCCCGAACGTATCGGTACGTCGTTCGGGAACTCGGCTTGGAGGTCCAACCGGCCGATCCCGCAAGTTACGTCCCCCGGTTTGCCTCCGACCTCGGGCTCACCGAGGAAGCCGAGCGCCACGCCCGTGACCTCCTGGAGAACGCCAAACAGGAAGGCGTCCACTCCGGAAAGAGCCCCGTCGGACTGGCCGCTGCGGCCATCTACGCTGCTTCACTGCTGGCCAACGAGAAGGTGACCCAAAACGAAGTCAGCGAAGTCGCGAACATCTCCGAGGTCACGATCCGCAACCGCTATCACGAACTGCTCGAAGCCAAGGAAGGCATCAGGGCGAGCTGAACGCGTCGACGAACGTCCGCTCTTCTGAGGTCCACTTCGGCAGGTTCAACTCGGTTGCCCTCTCGGCCGTATCCATGGAAACGACCCGCCATTTCGTCGCGACAGTCTACGTCGTCCACGACGGTGAGACGGCCCTTCACGAACACGAGAAATTAGAGATGTGGCTCCCGCCTGGCGGGCACATCGATCGAGACGAACTCCCTCACGTCGCTGCCAGTCGCGAGGTACACGAGGAGATCGGCCTCGAACCGGATCTCATCGCCTCCCAAGGAGACCTCGAATCAGCCACGGCCGAAAGCATCCCCCAGCCACAGCACTTCCTGCTCGAGGACATCAACGTCCACGATGGCGAAGTCGGTCACCAGCACATCGACTTCATCTTCTACGGTGAACTGAAGAACCGTGCTATCGACCCTGCAGATGGCGAAGCGCCGCCCGAGGCCTGGAAGTGGTTCTCGCCGTCTGATCTCGAGGCCGCGAGCGACAGGCTGGCGGATGACGTCCTAGAGATCGGCAAACAGGCGATCGAAACAGTCGACAATCAGTAAGGGCAGGACGGACAACACTACGCAGCGTCAGTTCTCGGCAGCAGGAACCTCAATCTCACCAGCGTCCAGTTCGGCCTCGACCTCGCGGGCGGCCTCGGCGAGGTTAGCCATCTTCTCGTAGGCGACCTCGCGTGGCAGCAGTTTGACGCCACAGTCCGGCGAGACAGTCAGACGCTCGGGCGGTACGATTTCCAGTCCCTTTTTGATGTTCTCCTTGATCTCCGCCACGGACTCGACGTCGGTGTCGTGGACGTCGAGGACGCCCAGCGCGAGATCTTTCGTGAATTCGGGCTCTTTGAACACGTCGATCTGCTCGAAGTCGCCGTTGGCGAGTTCGAGGTCGAACTCCTCGACGGGGTATTCGAGCATCTCGGGGTAGATCCGCGAGTAATCGCCATAGCAGACGTGCAGACCGAGGCGAACGTCTTCGGGCACGTCGTCGGCGATCCGTTCGAGGGCCTCGCCGACGATGGCGTGGTCGTCGGGCGTCGTCGCCAGTGCCGGCTCGTCGATCTGGATGTACTTCGCGCCGGCCTCGACGAGTTTTTCGATTTCTTCGTTGACAAGATCGGCCAGGGCGTACGTGAGTTCCGCCTCGGAGTCATAAACTTCGTTGAAACTCCAGGATGCCAGTGTGTACGGCCCGGTGATCGGGACCTTCACCGGCGCGTCGGCGACCTCGGTAGTGAACTCGTACTCATCGACCAGCCACGGCTGGTCGTACTCGACGTTCTCGACGACGCTTGGCTTGTCGAAGTAATTGTGGCCCCAGACCTTGACGCGGCCGTTGAACTCGTAGCCAGGAATGCGCTCGGCGAAGAATTCGACCATCTCGTTGCGCCGCATCTCGCCGTCAGTGACGACATCGAGACCCGCGCGCTCGTGCTCGTCAGTGATGATCCGAGCGGCATCGTCTTTCGACTCTTCCCACTCCTCGGCGTCGAAATCAGCGTCCTCGTCCTCGAAGAGTTCGCGGGCGCGGTCGTGCCACTTTGGCTTCGGGTACGAGCCAACGACTGTCGTCAGCAGGAAGTGGTCGTTCTCGTGGTCGTCCGGTCGGAATTGCTCGCGTGTGTTGCTCATAGGGACACCTCCTCGTTTGCCGCCGAGGCAAGCGCGTCGAGTTTGGCCTCGGCCTTGTTGACTGGCAGGTAGAACAGTTCGGTGTTTGGCGTCGCGTAGATCGTTTCGAAGTCGTTGACCGTCTCTGTGCCGAACCACTCGATGCGCTCACGGATCTCTTCGGGCGTCTCCAGCAGTGTGTTCTGGCCGTCGACCAGTCCGAGGGCCACACTCTCTGTCGTCCCGTACTCGTTGACGTTGTAGATCGTCTGTTCGTGATCGCTAACCAGGTCGTACCCCAGGGCGTCGACGTCGGCGTCGAGCAGATGGGCGTGAACCTTCTCCTCTAGGGCACCCCAGTAGGTGTGGACGACGACTTCGGCGTCGATCGCGTCTGCGACGGTGTCGATGGCGTTGCTCGCCCGCTCGTCGTCGCCATCGCCCGGCGGGTCGGTCACGAGCGACGGTTCGAGGAGGAACAACGTCTCCACGTCGGGGAACTGTTCGAGTTCGCCCGCGAGGAACTGCGCGACGCCGTCGAGCAGCGCCGCGTCGTCACCGTAGTACTCGTCCGAAGCGAGTTCTGCAAGCGAGTACGGCCCCGGCAAGACTGCCTGGAGTCCCTCGTCGACGAGTTGGGCAGCCCCATCGAGTTCGCCGGCGACGTCGCCGTCCGGTGTCAATTCGCCCTCGATCACCGGATCGCGATAGAAATTGTTGTTGTCGTAATATCGCACGATGCCACGAGTATCGACGTTGTCGTGGACTGCGAGCGGGTGGGCGAGCATGTCGTCCCAGCGCAACTGTCCCTCGACGATCCGGTCGAGACCAGCCGTCTGCTGGCGATCGACTACTTCCTCGCGGGCGCGATCGTACGCTCCGGTGATCGCGTTGTTCTCGTCCCCGCCGATGAGATCACTCTTCTGGTGGCCTTTCAGGTCTGCCAGATCGTCTTTCGCCCAGTCTGGCAGCGGATACAACCCCGGTGTGGTCGCTACTATCTCTGTCATTACATCCGGCTATGGAATGAGGGCCTTTAATATTTCTCATTCAAATTAATGCGCTTGGGTTATAAAGTACCGTCGACCAGTTCGTGTCGGTCAGAAATAAATCGGTACTTTCATGATAGACCTCGCCGAGCGTTTGTCTAACTGTGGTAAACGCGACCGTCGGACGAGCGTATCAGACGTACTGCCCGAAGTGTGGCGCTGCGGGGGCGGATACAGGTGACGACGACACCTATTCGTTTATGTGCACCAACAAATCGTGTCGACACACGTGGGCCGTGAGTTCGGACTCACGCACTGCTACGGGAGTTAGACACGAGTGACACGGGGCAGCGTCACTGCCAGTCGCTTCTCGGGAGGGGATTCCCGGTCCGTGGTGATAGGGGAAGTACGTTCGTCGATCGCTCGCCGACTACAGTGACTAAGGCGGTCGGGAAAAGGACTACCGGTCCGGGCGGACCCGTGACTATTTCATTGGTTGGCCGTTAGACGAGCCTATCATGAGCCACCACGAAGACTCCGCCGTCAGCGAGAGTGTCGAGATGTATCTCAAGGAGATATACATCCTCTCGCGGGACGGCGATCCCGCCAGGACGGGCGCGATCGCCGAGCGGCTGGCTGTCTCCCCGCCCAGCGTCACGCAGATGCTGTCTCGACTTCAAGAGGACGGACTTCTCGACTACGAGAAGCGACGCGGAGCCATCTTGACCGACGAAGGCGAGCGCCAAGCGGCGGATTTACTGGCCAAACACTGTCTCATCGAGCGGTTCCTCGTCGACGGGCTGGACGTCACTGAGGGGTTTCACGAGGAAGCCTGTGAACTCGAACACGCACTGAGTGACGACGTTGCTGCCCGGCTGACCAGATACGTCGACCGCTGTGAGGAATGCCCGGACTGTTATGACGCCGACGCAAAGCACTGTCGGCATCTGGATGCCAGTGCAGACTAATCGCACTCGCGTCGCAACTGTTTTACCGGCCTCGAGAAGCAATCGAGGGCGACGACGGCCTCTCAGATGATCGGTTCGACGATGTTGACGCCCGCATCGAGGAGTGTCTCTACCCGATCGGCGCTGTCGGCCTCGGCGTAAATCCGGAGTTTCGGTTCGGTGCCGCTGGGACGGGCGAGTAGCCAGGACCCGTCTTCTAAGAGGATCTTGAACCCGTCGGCGTCGTTGACGTCCTCGACCGCGACGCCTGCGACCGTCTCGGGCAGCGCTTGTTCGATCTCGCCGACGACCCGATCTTTCTCCGAATCCGGGCAGTCAAGATTCCGGCGATCCTGGTGGATTTCGCCGTGTTCGGCCAGCAGCGCCTCGATCCGGTCGTCGAGCGAGCACTCGGCGGTCGCGACCGACGCGAGCAGTGCCATGAGAACGCCGTCCTTCTCCCGGACGTGCCCACGGATCGAGAACCCGCCACTTTCCTCCCCGCCCATCAGTGCGTCACGCTCTCTCATCGCTTGGGCGACCCACTTGAACCCGACTGGGACTTCCTGGACAGTCTGGCCGTGGGCCTCGGCGATACGGTCGATGAGGAACGTCGTCGAGACCGTCCGAACCGCTGGGCCGGCGTCGTCTTCCAGCATGTACTCGTACAAGGCGGCGAAGAACAGATTTTCGTCGAGGAACCCACGCTCCGGTGTCACGACGGCGATCCGGTCGGCGTCGCCGTCGTTGGCCACGCCCAGGTCGGCGTCGTGCTCACGGACGGCTTCGAGCAGTCCTTCGAGGTTCTGGGCCGACGGCTCGGGCGGAGTCCCACCAAAGTCCGGGTCGCGCTCACAGCGGCGGCGGTGGACGGTCGCTCCGGCACGTTCGAGCAACTCGTCAGTGACCCCTCGACCACTGCCGTGCATGGCATCGTAGACGACTGTGAGATCGGACAGTTCCGGTTCCAGCAGGTCCAGAGCGTGTTCGTAGTAGGCTGCGGTGAAGTCGACCTCTTCGATGTCGCCATGGTCGGCTTCGGGCAGTGGGTCGGGCTCGCGCAGCCGTGCTTCGAGTCCTTCGGTCACTGCGGGGAGTGCGGGCGAACCATTCTCGGGAATGTACTTCACACCGTTGTATTCTGGCGGGTTGTGCGAGGCAGTAATAGCCATCGCGCCGGCCAGATCACGGTCGACGATCGTCCAGGCCGTGATCGGAGTCGGGCAGTCTCGTTTGGCGACCAGTACGTCGAAGCCGTTGGCTGCGAGGACTTCGGCAACGTCTTCAGCAAAGCCTGGCGAGGAATCGCGGGCGTCGTATCCGACTGCGATGGTATCGCCGGCCCGGTCTGTCTCTTCGCGGAGATAGTCCGCGACGGCCTGTGCCACCATCTTGATCCGCGGTGTCGTGAACGTATCGAGGGTATCTCGCCACCCATCGGTTCCGAATTCGATCGGCGTATCCATGTGTGTCCGTGCCGATCGAACCCTAAAAAACGCGCCGATCCGTCCCGCCCGCGTTCGCCCGATTCGATCGGGTTTACCGCACTCGATCAGGTGTTGGTCTGGCCGCCGTCGACGACTAGCGATTCTCCGTTGACGTAGTCGCTCATATCACTGGCGAGGAACAGCGCGGCGTTTCCGATATCGTCAGGCTGGCCAAAGCGCCGAAGTGGTACCTGCTGGCGGAACGCCTCTTCGCCCTCGCCGCCGATGATCGGCACGTCGTCAGTCACCATCTCGGTCTCGATGACGCCCGGGTGGATGGCATTGACGCGGACGCCCTCCGGACCGTACTTATCCGCGAGCGAATAGGTCATGAGTCGGACAGCCCCTTTCGAGGAGCAGTACGTGACGAAATCGCCCGATCCTTCCAGTCCAGCCACACTCGAGAGGTTGATCAGGCTGCCGCCGCCGGACTCGACCATCTGCTCGATGGCGACCTGGGCGCCAAAGAAGGACCCTTTGACGTTGATGTCCATTAGCTGATCGTACTCGTCTTCCGTGACCTCGGTGAACTCCTCGCCACGGAAAATCCCGGCATTGTTGACCCACACGTCAATCCCCCCGAGTTCCTTGGCTGCCTCACCAACAGCCTCCAGATCAGCCTTCTTCGAGACGTCACACTCGACGTACGTCGCCTCGACGTCGTATTCGTCAGCGACCATCTCGTGGGTCGGTGTGCCGCCCTGCCGGGGCGCTTCCTGAATATCTGCGTTGACGATGGACGCCCCCTCCGAGGCGAACGTCTCACAGATGTTCCGGCCGATACCACTCGAACCACCAGTTACGACAGCAACGTCGTTTTCGAGCAAAGACATGATACGTCGATACGAACCTCGTCCGAAGGTGGCAAATACTTTTGGGGTATTGTGGCCCCAAGAGCCCCTCTACCGGCAGGTTTTGTCGCAATAGTGAAAATATAATGAATATTTGTATTATTCACTGCCCGCGAGTTGCACATCTCCCGTTCACGCTGTCTCGTCGTCGCTGGCAAGCCGATCGACTTCTTGATCGGCTTTCCACTCGCCGAGTTGCCGTGGATCGACGTGGACGAATGCCTCGTCGACCTGATCGAGAGCTTCGACTGTCTCGACGACGGCCGTTTCGATGTCGTGGGCCTCTCGAAGCGTACGATCGCCCTCGACTTCGATGTGGAGGCTGACGTCGATCTCGGGGCCGACGTAGTGGGCAATGACGTCGTGAGCGCCCTCGACGTCCGGGTGTTCGAGCGCTCGCTGGACGATCTCGGCCCGCAATTCCTCGGGCGGGGCCGCCCCAACGAGATAATTGACGTTATCCCGGACGACCTCGACGCCCGTGTGGACGATACCGATTGCGACGATCATCGCCGCCAGCGGGTCAAGAATCGGTGCACCCAACCCGGCACCGACGACCCCGGCGAGTGCAGCACCGGCCGTCCAGACGTCGTTGCGGTTGTCGAGCGCAGTCGCGACGAGGGCGGGCGATTGCCACTCTCTTCCGACCGCCAGACAGTATCGATAGAGCCCCAGTTTCACCAGCACCGAGACCAGCAGGACGGCGATGGCCAACGGGCTCTGTACCGGCTCGATCGGTCCGCCCAGCAACGCCGTGCCGGATTGGTAGATGACTACCGCAGCCGCAATGAAGATGCCAACGGCGACGAACAACGAGACGAACGGCTCGATCCGTTCGTGGCCGTGCGGGTGCTCGAAGTCAGGCGGCCGGGTCGTCAGATACAGCCCCGCCAAAATCACCATCGAGTACACGGTGTCTGCCAGGCTGTTGATGGCTTCGGATTCGACTGCCAGACTCCCCGTCTGGAGGGCAACGGCTCCTTTGGCGACAACCAGTGCCAAGTTCCCGACGAACAGTACCAGCCCCACCCGACGAAGCGTGTGGCGGCGACTCATCGGTTCCCCGTTGCACAGCGCCAGTAATGGACCTTCCTGTTCGGCGTGTTCACGTGCGTTCCCTACGATGTGGTAGTCACTCAAAACTCGACGGCCGTGTCGTCCCCAGCGACGGTGGCCCCATCCTGGGCAGCGAATGCGTCGTGGAGGCGGTCGTACGTCTCGGCGATGGCCTCGACGATCACCTTCGTCTCCGAAATGACTGCCATGAAATTGTTGTCACCCGCCCAGCGTGGGACCACGTGCGTGTGTAGGTGGTCGTCGATCGACCCACCGGCCGCACTCCCGCCGAGATTCAGGCCGACATTGAAACCATCCGGATCGAGACCTGCTTCCATCGCAGCGATCGTCCGCTGTTTGAGGCGCGCGTGATCGAGCAGTGCCGCGTCGCTCAGGTCACCGTACTCACCCGTATGCGTTCGTGGAATGACCATTGCGTGGCCGGGATTGTAGGGGTAGTTGTTCAACAGCACGTAAGCGTGTTCGCTCTCGGCGAGGAGGTACTCCTCGCGGTGTGTGTCACGCTCGGGGAGTTCACAGAACACACACTCGTCGATGTCCGGATTTTTCTCGTCCCGCTCGACCCACTCGATGCGCCACGGCGCGAACACCTGGTCCATACGTGCACACGCCCCCGGGGGAGTTAATCGGTTCCGCTCTCCCCTCGGCGTGAGTTGGCGTATTTATATCTATCGGCCGTTTGCCGGGGGAAACGGCCATTTTCACGTTCGAAACGCCAGCGGTGAACTGTCTCGATCGGATTCTTCAGTTTTACTGGAGTTTGCCTTCTGTCCTGCGATGAACGGTCCGAACGGACTGCCGTTGTTATCTCTTGCTCTCCCCTCTCGAGAGGTGAGATGGCCAGCACAGATCACGCGACCGATTCCATGATGGAGTACTGCCCGAGTTGTGGGACCGACCAGCCACACGCGGTGTCACTGACGCTCGTGACCGAGAGCGACGACCGGACGAACGCCGCCTTCTCACGTGAGCCGTATCGCGTGAGGCAGTGTCGGGTCTGTGGCCGAGAAACACGACGGCGCATGAACGACGCCTGAGGCTATCCCTGACGGCCCCAACGCGGCTCACTGGTACCGAACCGCGCTTGTCTACCAGTCACTCTCGTTCCACTGTATCCGAGCACTTTTCGCAATCTTTCCCCGCTGTGTAGTCCACGCTGCCTGGTGCCAACCGCTCACGCCTACTGCTGTACGCAATCCCTTTTCGATACCCAGCGACTACTGCGTCTCGTCGCTCAGATCGTCGCTCGGAAAGACTCGATACGTCCGGCCCTGCCGCTCCCGAAACAATAGTCCACGCTCTTCGAGTGCGCTCACTGTTTGACTGACTTTACTCTTCGAGAAATCAGACCGGTCGCGAAGTTCGATCTGTGTAATTCCGGGCGAGTCAACGACGGGTTCGAGCACGCGGCGTTCGTCGTCCGGCAACAGATCGAGCACGCGCGCTTGTGGATCTGATTCTGGCGTGGGTGTCCCCTCACCTGTCGACTCGTCGTCCCGCGCGGGTGCCGTCTCGGACGATGCTGCATCCGGCGTTGGTGCCTGAGGAGGATCGGCCTCGTCCGTGAGGTCCGTTCGAACCAGCAGATAGAGGCCACCGATGATGCCGACGACCAGTAGCGTCCCGAGGACGTACCACAACGGATCGGGACCGTGCATCGTCTCCATTGTCCCGTCCATCATCGAGCCCATCGACTCCTCGAGGCTGCGACGCTGTTGATAGGCCTGCCAGCTGACTGCACCGCCAACGATACTGACGAATCCAACGAGCACGACGACCACGGTATCTGCACGCCGCCGATTCATGTGGTTCCCTCCAGTTGCCCGGGATTGCGGCTCATGGTTGTTGTTGAGCGCCAGGCAGGGTGTCGATTACGGTTTGTCTCCCCGAACGACTCGAATTCGGCAGCGATGAACACTCTCTCTTTTGAGAAACGATTAGCGAGCGGTATACACAGTCTCGAACGATCTCAGTCGCGGATTCACACCCAGGGTGATAACCCCTGGGCTGTCCTCAGGGTACTTGAGGAGAAACACATTGACCAACGTCAAACTCAGCCGCTGGCTGCTCGTGGCGATCGCGATCGTCGGACTCGCAGTTGCGCTCCCGATGGTCAGCGCACACGGGAACGAAACGACCGCTGGCGACGCAGCGCCACCCAACGAAACTGCAGATGAGTGGGGTCCCTGGATGGATGACCACATGACCCAGCACATGGGGGCGGGCGCAGCCGAATGGATGGAGTCCCAAATGGACGGGACCGTCGACGAGATGGCCGAGGCCGACCATGATCGCGGGCCGGTCGAGCACGACCACTCCGCTGTCGGCATGGGCGGGCAAAGTCACTGCTGACGGCCCTGCCCTTTCGATGACAACGCCACACGCCCGTTCCGGGCTCGAAAACACATACGCACACAATCTACCAATGTCACAGACCGGTATCACAACGATCGGTGTACAGTTCGACAACGGTGTCGCTGCAGTCACGATGGGACTCCAGAACGAACGGTTCGAGCACGCCATCGCGACGATTGCAGACGAGTTTGGAGCGACCTCGGAGGGTGAGTGACGATGCCTTCGTCGGATCGACTCGACGCCACGACCGTCGCCCTCTTGATTCTGGGCGCACTCGTCGTCGTCCCCACGCTCACGATGGGGGGCGGATTCGGTGGGATGGCGGGTCACGGTGGAATGATGGACGGGTACGCCTCGACCGGCGGGTGGTGGGCGCTCGTTGGGATGTTTGTTCGGCTTGCCGTCCTCCTCGCGGTGCTCGGTGGTGGGTATGTCTTCTTCCACCGGATGACGGAATCACAGGCCTCTCGGAATCCTCCGATGGAGGAGTTGCGTATGGCGTATGCCCGCGGGGAGATCTCCGAGGACGCATTCGAGGAGCGTCGGACCAAGCTAGAACGTTCGGAGTGATCACCGCATTCACCAACGCTGATGGTTCCCTACCGACTCCTTTCGAATCCGAAATCTGGCACCCTCTCAGCCGTTGGTTGGTAATGGGAGTGTACAAAAACCACAAGACAGTATTAGACATATGACCGAAGACACTCTTTCCACCCAGGAGACGTGCGGACCGTGCACAACGCACCGGGAGAGACACGAAGGCATCGAGGACGAATACCCCGCCGTCGAATTCCAACCGGGCGACAGCCGGATGGATCTTGTGGCGCTTGTCGCGAACGCAGCCCAGCAATCGATAGAACCCTTGAATCAACTTCGTAGCATCGTCCGCGGATCACAGAACCGCATTCACTCGACTCATGAGCTACAGTAGACGCCAGTTTCTAGGAGCGCTGGGGGCCGGGACGGTCGGGGCTGGGGGATTCACCCAGTCAGTTGCTGCCCAGGAGACGCCCGTCGTCACGATGGGGAACAACTACTTCGATCCGATCGGCCTCCACGTCGAACCGGGGACGACCGTCCGCTTCGAACTGGCGGCCGGTGCCCATTCCGCTACGGCCTACGAAAGCCGGATCCCATCCGAAGCCAACACGTTCGATAGCGGAGTCATCTCCGCCGGCGGGTTCGAGTACACGTTCGAACAACCGGGCACGTACGACTACTACTGCATCCCGCACACGTCGGCCGGGATGGTCGGTCGTATCGTCGTTGCCAGCCCTGGCGGCCCGGCCGAATCGAGTCCGATTCCGGACGGTGACGTGCCCGAAAGCAACGATATCGTCGAACAAGGTACCATAGTGCATGGTTCCACCACTGGTAGTGACCGAGGCAGCGATGGCGGCATGATGGGGCCTGGGATGGGGGCTGGCCCTGGCATGATGAACGGTCGAAACGGTGGATGGGGTAGCGGAGTGCCATTCATCGGCGGGGCACTCGGGATGGCGGGACTGGTTGGCGGTGCCCTCTATTGGGCACTGGGTCGAGGCGACAGGCCGCCCGAGCGTGACGATTCCGCGATGGAAGCCCTCCAACGCCGGTACGCACGAGGTGAAATCGACGACGCGGAGTTCCAGCGACGCCGTGAACAACTACTGACGAACCACGAGGATTGAAACCCGCCGTCCCCTTCTCCGTGTAGCTGTTTTTTACGCTCGTTTATGTGTGAGGAAGCAACCAGCCACAGAAGTATAGACTTCGATACAGAGCCAGGGGTGGGATTTGAACCCACGAATTCTCGATTACAAGTCGAGTGCTTGCACCGCCCAAGCTCCCCTGGCGCAGTCGGTGCTTATTCGTCCCCCTTTGAGTGGCTATCGTTTTCGATCGACTTTTCGACGCTCATCCGGTGGGGGTCGTACCCGCGGTCGCGATAGAACGACCGGGCGTCGTCGTTGGCCGCGAGCACGTCGAGTGTGATGACGTCGACTTCTGCGTCCCGTAGTGCCGTTTCTGCGGCGTCGAGCAAAACCGTGCCGATTCCTTCCCGCCGGCGATCGGGGACGACATAGAGGTTCTCGACGAGTCCTCGTGACACTGATCGACTGAGCGAGCCTGACTCGACCGTGAACATGACGAACCCGAGCAATCGATCACTCTCGCGGGCAACCCTGAGACGATCGCTGACGATGTGGCGACTGATCGCCGAACGAATCTGTCCACGGTTGGCCTCGGCTTCGAGATGCGAGCCGTACGCACGCTGATCGGCTGCGAGGGATACCCACATGTCCGCGAGTTCGTCGGCAGCGTCCATCGTGGGTGATTCGACGAACACGACCCGTGATTGGGGCCACGCCAGTAAGGGGATTGTGCTCGTTAGATATCCCGACAGTCACTACAGAGCAACTGCCCGTTAAACGAGGCGAGGTCGCTGGTGAGTGCGCCACACCGCTCACAGATCCCCTGGTTTGAGTACCGTTCGTCGGTATCCGGGTTCTGCTCAGTCCGTGCCGGTTCGACGGTCTCGGCCCGTTGGTCGTCCGGATCGCGACCCAGCGCGGTAGCTCTGACGAGATCGCCCTCGGTCACAACACCGATGACGCCGTCGCGGTCGTCGGTG
The DNA here is from genome assembly GCF_009797925.1 of Halorhabdus sp. CUG00001. Taxonomy (NCBI): domain Archaea; kingdom Methanobacteriati; phylum Methanobacteriota; class Halobacteria; order Halobacteriales; family Haloarculaceae; genus Halorhabdus; species Halorhabdus sp. CUG00001. Next base: position 1,050,628 of record NZ_VOLB01000001.1, on the reverse strand, counting down.
ACGACCAGCAACGATTCGTCGATCGAGACGAGTCGATCCGCCGCGACTGCGATCGACTGGTCGGCCCCGACACGTTCGACCTCTGGAACCATCGCCTCGTCGACTGTCTCGCCGTCGTCACCTTCCAAGACGTGATCGAGCACTCCACCGACTTCCAGTATCCCGACGGGTTCGTTGCCTCGCAATACAACTCCCCCGCTGACACCTTCCTCTCGGAGGAGTTGCCCTGCATCGAGGACGGTATCGGATTCGCTGACACCGACGTAATCCCGGGTCATTACTTCTCTGATCGTGCTCCCGGCGCTCATACCCATCTGTTGGCCGCGTTCGTTCTAAAAGATACCTCCACCACGCTTATGCCTGCCGCCGTGTTATGTTCACAATTACCATAACACCACCACATTTGCGACGGTGGCGACGTGACTGCTCTTTGGCTATCTTTTGTGCGCAGTCGCGCTCGGAGCACAAGTCTCGTTCCGGCCTGCACAACCGATCGGAGCTGTACAACGATCCGGTAGATACCGGCAGCTGGTACTTGCGGTCCCGTCGATCGTGGTCACGCCGATTCGCGTTCTAGGGGCCAGTAGCCCGCTCCCCGCATCGCGTCGCCAACCGCGGTGTGAAATTCCGGGAACGTCTCGAAGGTAGTCGCCTCGACGTGTGCAAAGATGTCCGCGACGCTGATGACAGTCTCGTCATCGAGACGAACCGGATGGTCGCCGTACTCATCCTCGAAGGACGCGGCTTCGACTGGGAAGTCCTCGGCGTCGAGTTTCTTTGCGAGGATCGCCTGCCCGTACTTGCGACGTCCCTCACTCCCTTTTTCGCCGTCGGGATCGTGGGGCCAGTCCATACACAGAGTGGGACGGTCGCCGGCAAAAAGCTATCCCAGCCAGCAGGGTCGGCTGGTTGCGGACAATTTCTAGCGCACAACAAGAATTAAATGGGAGTTGTGCTACGATCCAACTAGTTGCTCGAAGCGGTTTCCCGGCACTCCGGGGTCGCTTCGAGGTGATAGCATGCCTGACGATACCGGAGACAACGGCGACAAGACAGACCGTGGGGGCGACGAATCGACGGGTGGGCCGTCGGACTCCCACAATCGGCACGAACAGCACGATGGACACCGGGAGCAACCCGAGCAGGGCAGGCACGGTCAGGGGCAACCCGGCGAACAGCCCGGTCGAGACCGGCCCCAGAACCAACCGCCGCGTGATCAGCCCCAGGGCCAACCCCCACAGGGTGGTCACAGCCAGGGCCAGCCAAACCAGGGTCGGCAACCGCAGGGTCAGGGTGGCCAGCCACAAGGCGCTCGGCAACCGCAGGGCCGGCCGTCTCAGGCCCAACCCGAGCAGGGCCGGGACCCACGGAACCAGCCACAGGGCGGACGACAACCACAGCAAGGCGGCCAACCGCGCCAGGGTGGTCAGCCACAGGGCGGGCGACAACCCCAGCAAGGTGGGCAACCACAACGTGGCCGCCAGCAGGGTGGCCAACCGCGCCAGAATCAGGCCCAGGGCCAACCACGAGGGCAACCCCAGCAAGGGCAACGAGGGCCACCGCCAGGGCGTGGCGGCCAGCCCGGGGGACCGCCCCAGGGTGGGGGCGGGTCCTGGCTTCCCAGTGGCTTTCAGTGGACGCCCCTGACGATCCTCGCCATTCTGGTCATCGTCGGTGGCGCGGCTGCGGCTGGCGTCTTCGTCGCCACTGGCGGTGACGTGCCGTTCCTCTCTGATGGCGCGGACAGTAGTTCGCCGGCTCTGGACACCGTTCCCGAGGACGTCGACATGGTGATGTACATGGACTCGGGGATCGTCGACGATCAAACTACGGAGACGATGGTTGATGGAGCACTCGAGATGAGTGCCCAGAATCCCTACTACTCGGGGCCGACCTCTTACAGCGACATGCTCGAACAGGTCAAATCCGAGTCACCGCTCGATGTCGACGGCTTCCACTCGGCGACGATGTTCGCCCGCTATCCCGATACTCAAACCGGGATGGCCCAATACGTCGGGTTCATCGTCAAGACCGATTGGTCCGAGACCGATCTCATCAGTACGATCGAAGAGACTGCCGGGACGGGCACACTCGAAGAACAGAGCTACGCCGAGACGACCGTCTACGTCCAGTCCCAGAGTTACGGCCCGGACACCTGGGTGGCCGCGATGGGTGGCGGGACGTTCGTGATCGGCTACGAAGGGACAGTCAAAGACGCGATCGACGTCGAAAATGGCGATGCCGAGGCCTTCAGCGGCGATCTTCGCCAGTCCTTCGAGAACTTGCGTGACGGATACGTCAAGTTCTCCAGCACGATGCCAGCCCAGGCAACCCAGCAGGCCAGTCAGATGCCCCAAGGTGCCCAGATCGTCCGGAACGTCGAAACCATGTCCGGCGTCTACTACACGAGCGGAAGCGATGTCGGCGTCGAAATGCAGGTCACAGCCACAGACCAGAGCAGTGCCGAGACGGTCACTGAAGCCGTCAAGGGATTGAAGTCGCTCGCGACGATGGGATCACAGAGCAGTGAGATTTCGGAGTTGGTCGACCAACTGGAAGTTACCCAGGACCAGCGTCGTGTCTCGATGAGTTTCCAGTATCCGGCTCGTGATCTCGTCGACGTTATGCAACGACTCGCCGGGACCAGCGGCCTGATGGGCTGATCGACTCCGATAGCTTCAACAGCGGCTCTCTCGACGCACTCATTGCCTCCCAATGCGCCTTCGCCCACTTCTCAGAAAGGAACTCGTCTGGAGTAAGCGCAATCTCGCGGCGCTGATTGTCCTCCTTCTCGTCGTGCCGGCGGTGTTCGCCGGCGCAAGCGTCGCCTTCCAGACGGTCGTGCCGACCGACATGCCTGTCGGTGTCGTCGGTGCCGGCCAAGACGTCTCGGATGCCGACCTGTCGGTGGTCGAAGGCGCAGTGACGTTTTTCTCCGATCCCGTCAGATACGAGTCGACCGAACACGCACTCGAAGATCTCCGCCGCGAGTCTGTCTATGCCGTCATCGAAATTCCAGCGGATGTCGCCGCCCAATCAGACGGGCGCTTGGAGCTTGTCCTGTACGTCGACGGGAGTCTGGTGCCGTTCAGAGAGACCTCCAAAGCGATCACGAGCATTGCAAACGCCCGTCTGTCCGCCACCCTCCCCGTCGACGTTCGCGTTACGCGGACCGTCCTCGAGCCGACACATACACTTCCCGAGTTTCTCATGCCGCTCTTGTTGTTCGGTGTGATTACGTTGTTCGCGTTCACGTATGTCCCTTACAACCTGGCAGCCGAACGGACCGCCCTCGATCGGATCCGTACCGAGTCCTCACTCGAAGCCCTGGCCGTGAGCAAACTCGTCTTCTTTACGATACTCATGGCGATTCCGGTCGGGGTCTTCTGGCTGGTCGCCCGCCAGTTCGAGTACAGCCTCGATATCCTGGCTCCGGGAGCCGTTGCCGGATTGCTCGTGTCGTTTCTCCTCATGGCAATCGTCGCAATGACGATCATGTTTCTCTCGCGGTTCAGCACGACGGGGCGATTCCTGAACGTCCTCGTCCTGTTCGGGCTGTTCGCACTCGGCGGGCTCATCTATCCCGTCGGGTTCTTCTCCCCGCTCCGGCGGGCCATTGCACGGCTCGTGCCCGTCCACTACGGGATGATCGTCGTCCGCAGCGCCATGCTCAAATCGGTCGACATCCTGCTGTTTGACGACTGGTTGCTCGGTCTACTCGTCGTAACCGTTGTGGCCGGTGTGGCACTGGAACTGTCGATTATCGCCTACAGGCGGTGGCTTTCATGACAGCACAGACACCCCAGACCCTGACTGTACAGAATCTGCGCCGCGAGTACGGCCCGATCGTCGCTCTCGACGGCGTTTCTCTCGCTGTCGAGCCAGGCACCCTCCACTGTCTGGTCGGCCCCAACGGGTCGGGCAAAACGACGCTGTTTCGAATCTTGCTCGGGCTTGTCCAGCCGACCGACGGCGTTGTCACGCGGCCCGAGGCGACCGTCGGGGTTGGATTTCAACGACCTAGTTGGTACCCCGACCTCACGGTTGCGGAGAACGTACGCGTGTTTGGGCGGCTGATGGACGTGCCGGCTGATGGGTGGCAAGCGTACGTCCTCGACGTACTGGGCCTCGATCGTGTCCGTCACCGTCGTGCCGGTGCGTTGTCCGGTGGCTACGGGAAGAAACTCGACCTGGCTCTCGCCGTACTCAAACGACCCCGATTTCTATTGCTCGATGAACCATTGGCTGACCTCGACGATGTCGCCGAATCACAGTTTCTCGACTTCTTGGCGTCGTATGCCGAGGCCGGCAACGCTGTGTTCGTCTCGACTCACCGGCTCGCGGACTTTGCTACAGTCCTCGATCGGTTGACTGTTCTCGAACGGGGCCATGTCATCTTCGATGCAACCAGCGAAGAACTCGCGACAGATGGCCGATCGATGACCGAAGTGTATGCCGAGTTGATTCGCCCAGGCGAGCCGGGCTCGTCGTAGTCGACGGGCGGCTCGAACCTTGAGCCCCGTACATTATATCTCACTAACAAGACGATACTTTTTTCTGATTCTGTTCGAATAGGTAGGATGTATCGCGCAGCGACTACCACTATATCGGTACGGAGGGGAAAGATAGTAATGGACTCATCAGACAGCGCGTCGGAACCGGACGGTCCCCGAATCGACGCGGAACACACTGGCGAGCAGTATTATATCATCTACGATCGAGCGAACTTCGATGCGTGGATTCAGTCGAATTACCACGTCGACCGGACAGCGTGGCGTTAATTTCACCACGTCGACCGGACAGCGTGGCGTTGCTTTTGTGGCTCAGCGTGACTGACCGATCCAGAGCACAACCGCCTTCTGAAAGCGGTCCGCATGCACGGATATGCGCTCGGCCGTTCGTCGACACGTCGGTGGATTGGCTACGCTGCTGTCAGTTGTCTCGTTAGCAGTCATCTTCGGGGTCGTGGGTGGGGTTGTCCCGTCATCACTTCTGCCTCGTGCACCCGAAGCGTTGATTACTGCCATCCCGCACCTCAACGCGGCAATCAGCGCGCTTGCACTTTTGGCTATCGTGGCCGGCGTTCGAGCGATTCACCGTCAGGACGTCCAGACTCACCGCCGACTGATGGGGACCGCGTTTGCGCTATTTGTCGCTTTCCTCTCGCTGTATCTCTATCGCCTCACCCTCGAAGGGACGACTCATTTTGGTGGCCCCGCTGCCATCGAGCCTCTCTATCTCCTCGTTCTCGCGATCCACATCTCGCTGGCTATTCTCTGTCTCCCCCTGCTCTATTATGTCCTGTTGCTGGCGTACGCCTACGAGCCGGACGAGTTGCCGTCGACACCCCATCCACGGGTCGGGCGGATTGCTGCCGGGCTGTGGGCGATTTCGTTCGCGCTTGGGATCGTCGTCTACCTGCTGTTGTACGTCGTGTTCCCGGCCTGAATCCGAACCCACCAAAATCACACTTTCAGTCGTCGGCAACGCCCGGGTCACCGATCTCCGGTGAGGTAATCTCCCGGTCGGTCGTCTCCCCGTCGATGTCGTAGGGATACTCGCCGGTGACACAGCCCAGACAGAGGTCGTGTCGGGCAGTATCCAACGTTTCGGCGATGGCGTCGATCGAGAGATACGAGAGCGTGTCCGCGCCGATCTCCTCGCGGATGTCTGCGACGTCGCGATCGGCGGCGATCAACTCCTCGCGTGAGGCCATATCGATGCCCATGTAACAGGGTGCGACGATCGGCGGCGCACCGATCCGCATGTGGATCTCCTCGGCTCCGGCGTCCCGGAGGAGTTCGATCAACTGGTTCGAGGTCGTCCCGCGGACGATCGAGTCGTCGATCAGCGTGACGCGTTTGCCCTCGATCGTGTTCTTGATCGGATTGAGCTTCAGCCGGACAGCCTGCTCGCGCTTGTCCTGGGTTGGCATGATGAACGTGCGCCCGACGTACCGGTTTTTCATCAGGCCTTCGGCGAATTCGACGTCCTCGGCGGCCGCGGCGTACCCGGAAGCGAACGCACGCCCCGAGTCCGGCACTGGGAGTACGACATCGCTATCGATGCCCGACTCTGCGTACAGTTGCCGACCGAGTTCCCGCCGGACGTCGTAGACGAGTTGGTCGTCGATGATCGAGTCCGGTCGGGCGAAGTAAACGTACTCGAAAAAGCAGTGGGCCGTCCGGTCGGTCTCGACGAGCTGGTAGGTGTCGTAACCCTCGCCGTCGGGCTGCAAGACGACGAGTTCTCCCGGGCGAACGTCCCGAATCACGTCGCCACCGAGCGTGTCGATGGCGACCGATTCCGAGGCGAGAATGTACCCATCGTCGAGTTCGCCGATACAGAGCGGGCGATTGCCCTGTGGATCTCGCAGACCCAGGACGGTATCGTCGTGGGTGATCGTCAGTGAGTACGAGCCGTGGATCCGTTCGACCGTCCGCTTGACCGCCCGGACGAGATCCGATTCGAGCAGATTCCGCGCCAGGTCGTGGGCGATGACTTCGGTGTCGCCGTCCGACGTGAACGCGTGGCCGAGTTCGGCCAGCTCGTCTCGGACAGCCTCGGTGTTGACGAGGTTGCCGTTGTGACTCAGCCCGAGTGACCCGCTTTTAAACGAGACGGTAAACGGCTGGGCGCAGTCTTTGTTGACGCTTCCGGCTGTCGGATATCGGACGTGACCGATGCCGACCGACCCAGCAAGCCCCGCCAGGTCCCCTTCGTCGAAAGCGTCGCCGACCAGCCCCATCTCCACGTGGCTGTGCTGTTGGAAGCCGTCGTGGGTGACGATACCGGCCGATTCCTGGCCGCGGTGCTGGAGGGCGTACAACGAATAGTAAAGCGGACGAGCGGCCTCGCGGTCGGCGAGTGAGACGCCGACGACGCCGCACTTCTCGTCCATGCGCCTTATTCGCCGGCCTTCTGTTGCCAGGCGTAGTCGCGTCGCTTGGCCGACTTGCCAAAGCCACACGAGGCACAGACGCCTTTCTTGACGTGGTAGGACTTCTCGCCGCAGCGTCGACAATTCACGTGTGTCGTCTTGTTCTTCTTCCCTTGGCTGGGGGTTCCTTTCCCGGTCATGGTTGTATCGTGACGACGTTGTCGCCGCGTATAATCGTTGTGTCTTCGCCCGCTTGCAAGACCAGATTCATGTGTTGGTCGTAGCCGACGAGATCGCCGATGCGTTCAGTGTCGTCCTTGAGGGCGACGGTCACCTCGCTATCGAGGGCCGCTTCCAGGACATCCAACGGTCGATCGCTCATACGGCAGCCAGGGAGCGACTGCGGCATAAACCTACCGGATCACTGATCTTTCGACCGCCCGCTATCGAAACGAGGATGCCGATTCGACGGTCCAGCGTCGAGGGGGGCTACGCGTCGGCGTCGAGGTCGACAGCGAACGGGGCGTACTGCTCTGCTTCGATCGCGAATGCACCGAGGGCCGTGGCCGCCGCGTCTAAGTCGTCGGTGTCGATCACTTCGACCGGCGTGTGCATGTACCGATTGGGCAGTCCCAGATTCAGCGAGGGGATGCCGCCGCGCTGGGTGTAAAAGGCGTCGGCGTCGGTGCCCGTTCGGATGCCCGTCGCCTGGAGTTGGACGTCGACATCTTCGGCGTCAGCGACCTCTCGAAGCGCCTCGACCAGTTGTGGGTGATTAGCGCTCCCGCGGGCGACGACTGGCCCCGCTCCGAGTTCGACGCCCGTCGATCGCTTGCCGGGGACGTCCGGTGTATCGGTGGCGTGGGTGACGTCCACGGCGATGATCGCGTCCGGGTCCAGGTCGAACCCGACCATCCGCGCCCCGCGGAGGCCCAGTTCTTCTTGGACAGTGCTGACGGCGTAGACGGTCGCGTCCGCGTCGGCCTCGCTCGCCTGACGCAACGCCTCCGCTGCGGTCCAGATCCCGACCCGGTTGTCCATCCCGCGGGCTGCAAGCCGTGTGTCGGCCAGCGATCGGAGCCCCGAGGAAAACGTGATCGGATCGCCGATTTCGACCCGATCCTGGGCTTCTTCCTCGCTCTCGACGCCGATGTCGACGTACTGTTCCGGGACGTCCGCTACTTCGTCGTCACCCTCACGCAAGTGGATCGCTACCTGTCCAACGACGCCCGCGACCGGCCCCTCGTCGGCGTGGATGGTGACGTGTTGGCCCCGCGTGACTGTCCGATCGGAGCCGCCGATCCGGGCGAGTCGGAGGAGGCCGTCGTCGGTGATCTCCCGGACCATGAACCCGATCTCGTCGCCGTGCCCGGCGATCGCGATTTCGGCGTCGCCGTCTCCCTCGTGGACGGCGACGGCGTTGCCGTACTCGTCGGTGCGGACCTCGTCGGCGAACGCCGAGACGTACTCGACCCAGACGCGCTGGCCGGGCTGTTCGAAGCCGGACGGACTCGACGTTTCGAGCAACGATTCGAGAAACGCTCGCTGTGAATCGTCCATACAGCCCTTGGGACCGGCTCCGGCTTGAACACCACGACTCGCTTCTCAGACGCGCGGGCAGAGCCGCTTTCGTCCCCTCCGACACGTTGCAACGGGCGGAACCTCTATACAGCCGCCGATCGTCGTTTCAGTCATGGCACAGTTCACGTTCCTCGAACTCCACTTCGAGGAAGATTCGATCCCTGGGTTGGACGGTCTCGGGAGCGCGACGAGCGACGACTCGAGCGACGAATCGGGCAGTGAGGCAGACGCCAGCGGGCGTCCCATTCTGCAGATCGCCGTTGGAATCGGTCTCGCCGTCGCGGCGGTCGCGATCGTCCGGCAACTCCTGGCTGAAGACACGAGCCCCGTGGAGGGAGCGGACGCCCTCGAAGCGGGAGAGCAACTCGACGAGTGACACGCCGGAGGCGAACGTCTAACCGCACGGAGTACCAGCCACAGGTATGGATGCGTATCGGAGCCTGCAAGCGGTCGCCGCTGCCGACGACGATGGCGTCGTCGACTGGGATGCCGTCGTCGAGGCTGCCACGAACGGGACTGATCCAGGATCGCTGTCCCTCTCGTCGGCCGACCAGGCGGCCTATGCCGACGACGTCGCCGATGCCAGAGATGCGATCGCCACGGCGATCGACCGTGACGTCGCGGTCCCGGAGACGATCCAGATTTTCAACCGCCACCACTGGATCGATGCCAATGCCGACACCTTCCGGCGGATTACCGCCCCGCTCGCGGAGCGAACGGCACCCTCTCCGCGAGCGGCCACCGTCCTCAACACTGGGACCATGTCGGTCCTGCTTGGCTTTCTGGCCCGGAACGTCATCGGCCAGTACGACCCGCTGTTGCTTTCGGGCTCGGAGGCCGACGAGCACGCGCTGTATTTCGTCCATCCGAATATCACGCAGACTGCCGCCGATCTCGACGTCTCACTGGACCGCTTTCGGCGCTGGATCGCCTTCCACGAGGTTGCTCACGCGGCCGAGTTTGGCGCGGCCCCCTGGCTCTCGACGTATCTGGAAACGCGGATGACGACTGCAATCGAGAAACTCACCGAGGGCAGTGTCGATCGGGACGCGTACACGGAACTCAACATGGCGATGACCGCCGTGGAAGGCTACGCCGAGCTGGTGATGGATCGGGCCTTCGACGAACCGGTCGCCGACCTGCGGGCGAAACTCGACGAGCGTCGTGGGGGCGGCGGGCCGGTAAAGCGCCTGCTCACGTACGTCTTCGGCCTCGGGATGAAGCGTCGTCAGTACGAGCGTGGGAAACAATTCTTCGATGTTGTCGCCGACGAGCGTGGTCTGGTCGGTGCGAGTGCCGTCTGGGACAGGCCCGAGAATCTGCCCACCGAGACCGAACTCGGCCGGCCCCAAGAGTGGCTGACCCGGGTCGATCCGTAGTCTCTCTGTCGGTTCGACGCTGCTAGGGTGGCCCGTCAGTAAAATCCGCGGTCGACGCTCTCGTCGATCAGATCGTCGAGTTCGGTCTCGAGTAGTGCTTCGGCCTCTTCGAAGGTGCTCGTCAGGTCGTCCATCACGTCGGGCCGGTCCCGGGGCTCGAACTCCATGGGGCCGTAGGCTGGGCTGTCCATAGCGTCCATCATATCTTCGAACAGCGCGTCGGGCGTCGTCGGGGCCTCGGCGTGGGTCTTGAGGACTTCTTCGACTCGGCTGGCCATCTGTTCGGCCTCGCGCTCGTCTTCGGCGGGTTGTTGGACGCCGAACAGGCCGGTGCCGTCTTCCGGGAAGAGTGGCTCGATGTCGTCCTCGAGCTTGCGGGCAACCTGCGTACCGACCCCCTGGACCTCGAAGGGGTTTTTCGCGTAGGTCTTGAGTTGGTAGACACCGACCGACGGGTGGCCGAGATAGAGGTCCTCGCCGATTCCGTTCGCGCGGTCGCCCCCGACGGCTCGCCAGCCATCCGGGTCGGTGTCGTTCTCTACGACGTCCTCGAGGATATCCTGCCAGTCGCGAACGCGCATGCGAGAGCGTAGTCGACCGGTCAGAATGAACGTGACGGTCCGCGGTCGCGCTGTTTCACGAAGGATATAATGCTGTAGTATTAGCCAATTATAAACCAGTCCAGCACGACCCCTCTCACATGAGCTTTACCGACGACCTCCAGCCAACCGCCGACGACTACTGGACGGCGATCGTCGAGCATCCGATGGTCGCCCAGTTGGGTGAGGGAACGCTCGATGAGGAGCCGTTCACGCACTGGGTGCGCCAGGATTACGTCTACTTGATCGAGTACGGGCGCGTGTTCGCACTGGGGGCCGCAGCGGCCCCGTCGTTGGATCGGCTGGGGCGATTCGCGGAGCTACTCGATGCGACGATCAACACCGAGATGGACCTCCACCGAGAGTACGCTGCCGAGTTCGGTATCAGCGAGGCCGAACTCGAAGCGACCGAGCCCTCGCCCACTACGCGTGGGTACACTGACTTTCTCGTGCGAACGGCGTCAGTGGGGACGTTCGGAGACACTGTCGCCGCGCTGTTGCCCTGTATGTGGGGGTTCAACGAGACGGCCAAACGCCTCGCGGCCCAGGGCCGCCCTGACGAGGCGCGATACGCGACCTGGATCGACACCTACGCTGGCGAGGAGTTCACGGAACTCACACAGTGGTGTCTCGATCTCATGGACGCGGTTGCGGCCGAGTCGACGGCCGCCCAGCGGGAACGGTACCGTGAGCTATTCGAGACCTCTGCCCGCTACGAATACCGCTTTTGGGACGCTGCCTGGCGACAGGAGGCGTGGTCGATATGATTCGGAAAGAACTTGCGGCTAACACGTCCACGGGAGGTGACCGCTCGTGGTGAGTACTGGTCTCGCACTCGGCCTGACGGTCCTGACGCTGGTCGGGTTCGCCGGGCTGGGACTGTGGCACTCTCGGGGACGCGTCGGGTCGGTCGAGGACCTGATCACGGCAAGGGATTCGGTCGGCGAGGGCCGAATGACGGCCACGCTGGTCGCCTCGGTGATGGGTGTCTGGATCCTGCTGTCGGCGCCCGAGGCCGGCGCGAGCTTCGGGATCGCGGCGGTCGTCGGCTATGCGATCGGTGAGGCCCTGCCCATGCTCGCGTACGCAAAGATCGGCCCCCGGCTCCGTGAGGTGATCCCGGACGGCCACTCGCTGACCGAGTACGCCCACGCCCGGTACGGCGCGGCGATGTACGCCTTCGTGCTCGCGGTGAGTGCGCTGTACATGTTCGTCTTCCTCGCTGCCGAGTTGACGGGTATCTCCCGGGCGCTGGCGCTGATCGCGGCGGTTCCTCAGTGGCAGACGGCCGTCCTCGTCGGCGGGTTCGTCCTCCTGTACACCAGTTACGGTGGTCTCCGGGCGAGTATCTTCACCGATACGATCCAGGCACTCGTTGTCCTGCCGTTGCTCGTGGTTGCGGCCGTGGGCGCGATCCTCTCGCTTGGCGGGCCCAGCGCGGTCTACGACGGGATCGCCGCGACGAATCCGGCGTTGCTCGATCCGGGCTACTGGCCGGGACTGCAGTTCGGACTCGGCCTCTCGTTTGCCATCCTTGGTGCCGAGCTCATCAACCAGACCTGGTGGCAGCGCATCTACGCCGGTGTGGACAGCGAGACAGTCAGGCGTGGGTTCCGTTCGGCCTCGCTCCTCAACGGCGCGATCATGCTCGTGGCCGCCCTGTTCGGTGTCGTCGCCGCCGGCCACGCTAACATCGTGACCGACACCGCAAGCGCCGGCTACAACGCCGACGTGTCCTTCTTCGTGTTGCTCGGCGAAGCCTTCCCGGAGTGGCTTGTCCTGGCCGTGGTCTTGCTTGCGCTGTTGCTCGTGATGAGCTCCGTCGATACGCTGTTCAACGCCCTGTCGAGTCTCGTGACGGCTGACCTTCCCCGATTGCTTGACGAGCCCGCCGACCGGACGCTCCGGCTCGGTGCGCGGGCCTTTACCGTCGTCGTCGCCCTGGCGGCGATCTACGTGAGTCTGCGCGCCCGGAGCGTGTTGCGGCTGTTTTTCTTCGCCGATCTACTGGGTGCAGCCGTTGCGTTCCCGCTGATCTACGGACTGTACTCCCGGCGACTCACGGGGCTTGGCGCGCTGTTCAGCAGCCTCGCCGGTCTCGCGTTCGGGCTGGCGTATTTCCCGGATCTGCGCGGCTACATCACTGCCATCCCGGTCGTTGGTGAGGCCCTGCCGGCCGCTGATCCACTCTATGTGACCTCCTTTGCCGGCGCGTTCCTGCTTTCGACCGTGCTGACGTTGGTTGCGGCTCGGCTCTCTCGCCCCACGTTCGATCACGAGCTGTTGGGCGGGACCGTTCGGCAACTCGACGAGGAAACGGCCGATTGAAGCCGGGGTCTGTCGACGATATGTGAACGGTTTTTCGACGACGTAGCCCCTCACTCGACGTTCACTGTGTACGCTCGGTATTCACCTGGCAGTTCCATTTCGATCTGTAACGCTCCGTCCGCGTACAGGAACGTCTCGAAGTGAACCTCCGCCGTTTCGTCCCCTGGTATTGCCTCGGTGATCGAGTGGGCCGAGTAGCTCGGTCCCGACTTGTTGATCGCGGCCCGAAACGTCCCGTCCCCGCCGTTGTTCACAACTTGGAACGTGATTTGTAACTTGTCGTTGACGCTGGCTCGTTCCGGCACGGAGATCGACTGCACGTCAAAATCGGGGCGCGCTCCGTGCAGTGTGGACACGATCTGATCTGACACTCTGTGCCGGAACTCGCCGTCCGATAGTGCGGGGTGTGCCACGCTGAGGGTCGCGTCAGTGACGGGCGTCACCCGATCCGAGACGGGGAACGCGATCCACCCCTTCGGGTCTTCGGCCGTGTACTGATTGCCACGATTGCCCTCGTCCGGCGCGAGACTGTGGGTACTGTGCCCTGCGATCGCGGCCGCACCGCTGATGGTCGATTCGCCGGCCTCGATCGAGAACTCTGCCGGTCCTGGAGGCGCTGTCTCGAAGTCCGTTTCGAGTGTCACAAAGACGAACTGCCGATCGCCGAATCGAATCACACCCATCTGGTCTGCACTTTTCAGATAGAGGATCGACGATTGGACCCAAGCCCCTCCGACTGTGACAGCCTCGCCGCTGGGTGGATGGTTCGGATCGCTCTCGCTCGTTGCTCCATCGACCGTGCTCCCAGGTTCGGACCGTATCGTACTGTCTCGGGGCACCGATGTCGTGGAGGCAGACTCTTCGTTGCACCCCGCCAGCCCACCGACTGCCGCGAGTGCTGCCAACACCGACCGCCGTGTGTGCATGCGTTGCGTAACGCCTGTCACTACGTGTATTTTTATGAAGCGACTGTTGGGACGGCACTCCCCCTACCGTTGCCGTCGTTCGGGCGACCGCTGCTCGTGCGGGCGATCGGTGGCCACATCTCCCCCGCGTGCGCCCGTATCGCGGCCGAAATCGTCTGGTAGGACATTCGTCGCGGCGGTGCCGACTGTGCTCTGTTGGCTCGCCCTCGCTCTGTGACTACTCACGCGTCCGCAACTGCGGCGGCGATCGCTTCCAGTTCCGCTTTTCTGAACGGCCCGTCCGCATCGCGCTCGTCGTCGAGCCCCTCGACACGTTGGGCGATCGCGGCTCGCATCGTTGCTTTCCCCGGGAGGCTCCCGTCTCCTACGTCGTGGCCGACAGCCGTGGAAATCGCCGCGAGGTCTTCCTTGGTGAAGCCGGTCGAGATCTCGCGCTCGAACCGACCGGTCGACTGGCGGATCTCGTTGCGGAGGTCGTCTACTGTCTGTGACACACCCCCACCACACAACGCAGTCGCCTCAACGTTACGGTCGAGTGGACCTGGCCCGTCGAGAAAGCGCCGAATCGCCCGTCTACATTGTCACGACGGCGGGCTTTTAGGGGGACGGGGACGTACCATCGCTCGCTATGGTCTCAGAAAGCGACACGGCACCGACGTTCACGGCGACGTACAACGGTAGCGACCACGAGACGTTCGATCTCGAAGACCATCTCGGCGACGGCCCCGTCGTCCTCGCGTTCTTCCCGGGTGCGTTTACGCCCCCGTGCTCGAACGAGATGGTCGCCCTGCAGGACCACCTCGCGGATTTCGAGGCCGCCGGGGCGACGCTGTTCGGTATCAGTGCGGACTCGTCGTTCTCCCTGGGCGCGTTTGCCGAGGAGTACGATCTCGGGTTCGATCTCGTCAGCGACATGAGCGGTGAAGTGATCGAATCCTACGGGCTCTCGATCGATATTCCGGATCTCGGCCTGTACGGCATCGCAAACCGTGCTGTCTACGTCCTCGACGACGAGGGGACAGTCACCCACGCCTGGGAAGCCGAGGACCCGACTAACGAGCCCGACTACGAGGAACTACTGGCGGCCGTCAAGTCGGCTTGAGCGCAGACAACGACCGATTACTGCCCCGAGACAGGGCGGTCTGACCTGTTATCCTTTCGGCATGTCCGGGCCACCGACAGTGTTTTTCCCGCCCCGGACCTGTCACCGGTGTGCATCTGCGCGGCCCCGTCCTCGAAGTTGGTGAGTCACAAACCGTCAGTACGCAGTACGGCGAGCGCGACCTCGCGGAAGTCTCGATTCGCCCGGACGAGGGGCGTACAGCAGCCCTCACGGTCACGCTGTGGGGAAAGTGGACGGAGACAGCCGACCTGCTCGAACCCGGCATGGAACTGGCTGTCTACGACGCCGACGAGCGCGAGTATCGGGGAGAGAGGACCTACCAGACCGGCGAGGGGACGATGGTCGTCGTCGAACCCGAGTTCATCGTCGACGTGACCGACGTCCGCTCGTGGGTCCAGTGTCCGCGCATGTACTACCTGAACAAACTCTCGGGGACGCCGCTTGCCTATCCCGTCGTCAAGGGGACGATCGTCCACGAGGTCTTTGGCGACTTGCTCCGCGGGCGTGACGTCGAGACAACCGTCGCCGAGCGGGTCGAAGAAGTCGGCCTCGAACTCGGCTTGCTGGGCCGAGATGCCGAGACCGTCCGCGAGGACACACGCGACCATGCTCGTGCGATCGAGGGGTGGCTCCAGCAGGGCCATCTCACCGACGGTGGCCAGCAGACTTTCGGCCCGACCGAAAGCGAGTGGCGCTCGGAACAGACTCTCATCAGCGAGCGCTACGGCCTGAAAGGGCGGGCCGATGCCGTCCGGCGCGGGATGCCCGTCGAACTCAAGACCGGCAAGAACACGAACCGAGAACCCCGGTTCCAGGACAAGATTCAGGCCGCCGCCTACGCGCTCGTCCTCGGTGAACACGGCGAGGAACCGCCCAATACGGGGACGTTGCTCTACACGAAGAACGCGGCCGTCGATCGTAACGAGGAGGGCGGCGATCTCTCGCCGGCCAAGGAGTTCTCGATCGGGTCGGGCCTGCTTGAGTTCGTCGTCCGGACGCGCAACGAGATCGCCGCGATGGAACACGGGCTGGACGTTCCGACTGGCTACGAGGCCGATGCCAAGTGCGAGTACTGCTTCGAGCAGGACACCTGTATGGCAGTTTCGGGACGCCTCGATCAGGAATCGAAGGCCGGCCAAATTGGCAATGCGATTCCCGAGACCGAACGTACGTACTTCCGGCGGCAGTACCGTGCGATCGAGGCAGAACGCCGCGCTGCCCACTGGGAATACGCCAAGCTCTGGCGGCAGGACAAAGCGGAGCGGGCGGCCGCCGATCGTGCGTTGATCGACCTCGAACCGACTGGGCGACGCGAACTCGACGGCGGCCGCTGGGAGTTGCGTGCAAAAGCCACGGGCGCGACCTCGAAGATCCGGGAGGGTGACGTGGTGCTGGCGAGTGACGGCGATCCAATCGGCGGCGACGCGGAACTGGCCCGGGTCCAACGACTGTCCGACGAAATCGTCGTCACGGCTGACGAGCCGGTCGAACTCCGGCGGCTCGATGTCTATCCGTCGGAACTGTCGACCGACCGGATGCTCACGGCCGTCCACGACGCCCTGCTCGGGCAGTCCGATGAGGAGAAAGCCGTCCTCTTTGGCCGCCAAGAACCCACGTTCCGCGACGTCGGAGAGACGTTCGTCGAGAACAATCCGGCCCAGGATCGGGCGGTCCGGCGAGCCGTCGGTGCCGAGGACTTCGCGTTGATCCACGGCCCGCCGGGGACGGGCAAGACCTACACGCTTGCGACGCTCGTCGACGCCCTCGTCGAACGCGGCCAGCGCGTGCTCCTCTCGGCCTTTACCAATCGCGCCGTGGACAACGCCGTCGAGGCACTCCTCGAGCAAGGCGTCTCGGACGTGGTGCGGATGGGGACCGAAACCGGCGTCCGCGACGACCTCCAGCACGTCAGACTCGATCCTGCTGGCGATCCGGACGAGCGGGCAACCACGCTGACGGACGCGCCAGTCGTCGCCGCGACGACGGCGACCTGTGGCTCCCGAATCATGCGCGAACAGGACTTCGACGTGGCCGTCGTCGACGAGGCGGGCCAGTTGACCGAACCCGGCGCGCTGGCGGCTGTCGCCCGCGCCGACCGGTTCGTCCTCGTCGGCGACCACCAGCAACTGCCGCCGGTCGTCCGCAGCGAGGGCGACGTCACTGGAGACGCGGCCGACCTCTCTCAATCGCTGTTCGAACGCCTGATCGACGCCCATCCCGCGGCCGGTGTGCTGCT
Organism: Halorhabdus sp. CUG00001; assembly: GCF_009797925.1. Classification (NCBI taxonomy): domain Archaea; kingdom Methanobacteriati; phylum Methanobacteriota; class Halobacteria; order Halobacteriales; family Haloarculaceae; genus Halorhabdus; species Halorhabdus sp. CUG00001. The sequence goes on along the minus strand of NZ_VOLB01000001.1, from coordinate 1,033,576 downwards.
CGATCGCCAGTACCGGATGGCCCAGCGCATCCAGGCCTACTCCTCGCGGGAGTTCTACGATGGCCAGTTGCGGCCCGCCAACGGTGCGATCGCCGGGCAATCACTCGGCGACCTCGATGGGGCCGATCCGTCCGCGCTGCCCACCAGCCTCCGGGACCGAGTGGCGTTCATCGACCCGGACGGGCGCGCTGAGGGGAATACTAACCCTACGGAAGCCCAAACCGTCGCCGAAACAGTCGACTCGTATCTGGCTGCCGGGCTCGATCCGACGGACGTGGGCGTCATCGCGCCCTACCGTGCCCAGGTGGCCGAGATTGGCCAGCGCGTGCCCGAAGGCGTCACCGTCGATACCGTCGATCGCTTCCAGGGATCCAGCAAAGAGGTGATCGTCGTCTCGTTCGTCGCGACCGGCAGCCTCGAAGGGCCGATTTTCGAGGACTATCGGCGGATCAACGTCGCCCTGACGCGGGCAAAGCGGGCGCTGGTACTGATCGGTGACGCCGACGCCCTCTCGACGGACGAGCGGTACGGTCGGATGGTCGCGTGGGCACGTGGCGATTAAGTTGGCCACGCAGCGTTTCGTCCGCCACCCAGACCGACAGCGGCAAGGCTGACGACGGTCAACACAGCCCGTGACGGTCGAATCAGACGGGCCGACGGTTGCTGGCAAGTGTGTGCCCGAACCGGCAGCACTCTCGGCCGCGAGCGAGCGCGGGTTCGACGCCGTCGAACTGTATCTCGAACGCCCCCATCTCGACGCATTCGAGGAGACGCTGGCGGCCGTACGGGACTCGCCGGTGACTGCTGTCTCGGTCCATACACCCCACGTGGGACTCGACGAAACGGACTATTACCGACTGGCTGATCGTCTCGCGGTCGAACTGGCTGCCTATCTCGTGTTGCACTCTAAGCGCGTCTTGCAGGTGTTTGTGCCGACAGTCGAGGAAATTGGCTTTTCGGCCCCACACGGCCACGAGAACAACACCGGCGCGAGCGCCCTGCACCTTGAGGAGATGATCCTTTCCCCCGGCAACGAACTGGTGCTGGATACGGCCCATCTCTACATGGCCGAACGTGAGTACCAGCGCGCGCTCGATCGGCTCCTCTCGACCTATCCCGACCAGATCGGCGTCGTTCACTTGACCGACGGCACGCGCCGGAACGATGGACTCTCCTTTGGCGACGGTACGATTGATCTGGGCGAGACGATCCGGACGATTCAGGCGTCGGTGTTCGACGGCCCCATCGTTCTCGAAGTGATGCCCGACGAGCAGGCTGCCGCCAATCAGGTGTTTCAGGGCCACTGGTCGGACTAGCGGGCAGACACTACGAGGGACGGCCCCATCGGTGGGCAATTCCTATGAAGCTCGCCGACTATCTTCGACCGAACAGATGCCATTCGAAGTCCCCCACGGAGACGACTACCTTGCGGTTGATCTCCCCGACTGTGACGTAACGATCGCTGAACTACCCGGCGGTGAACCCGTCGACGTCCGCGAGGCGGCCGAAGCCGCCGTGGCCGATCCACACGGGCCACCGCTCGCCGAACGCGCCGACCCGGACGACGAGGTGGCGATCGTCGTCACGGACGTGACCCGCGACGCGCCGGACGGCGTCATGGTGGACGTCCTCTTCGAGGAACTGCACGCGGCGGGTGTCGATCGCGACCAGGTGCGAATCGTCCTCGGCCTGGGGCTCCATCGCCCGATGGACCACGCGGAGATCGAAGCCGAACTCGGTGAGTACGCCGCACTCGCGGAGAACCACGATCCCGACGATACTGTCACCGTCGGGGAAGTCAACGACGTCCCGATCGAGATCTACCGCCCCGTCGCCGAGGCCGATCTGGTACTCACGACGGGCCAGAGCGAACCCCACCAGTACGCGGGCTTTTCCGGCGGGGCCAAAACCGTTGTCATCGGCGCTGGCGGCGAATCGTTCATCAAGTACACGCACGGCCCGGAGATGCTCAGCCAGGACGACGTTAAACTGGGCAAGATCGACGGCAACCCCTTCCGGGAAGCCGTCGAGGAGGCCGGCCAGATGCTCGGCCTCGATTTCTGTCTGAACGTCACGCCCGGGCCGGATGGCTTCCTGGACGCGGCAGCAGGTGACTCGGGTGCGGTCGTTCGCGACCTGGCCGAGACCGCCCGCGAAGCATTGGCCTTCGAGGTCGACGAGCAATACGATGTCGTCGTCTCCGGCGTCGGCGCGCCCAAGGACGCCCAACTGTACCAGACGACGCGGGGGATCACTTACGTCGTCCTCTCGGACGGTGCGCCAGTCAAGGAGGGCGGTCGCGTCGTCGTGCCCGCCGTACTCGACGAGGGCTATGGCGCGGGCCGCGGCGAGGAACGCTTCTACGAGTGGCTCTCGGGGGCCGAGGATGCCGAATCGTGCTACCAGGCCATGCTAGAGGGGTACGAACCCGGCGCTCAGCGTGGGTTCGTCACAGTCCGGTCGCTCCGCCATGGTGACGCCTACATCACGAACAGTGAGGACCCCGAACTCGTCGAGGACTGTCTCATGAACGCGGCAGCGACGGTCGAAGACGCGATCGAACCCGGGAGCGACGTGCTCGTCGTGCCCAAAGCGCCCAAAACGTTGCTCGTCTGACGGCCCCGGCAAGTCACAGGACTCTCGGGACGGGTGGACGAACTGTTTCCGTTGTCGTCGCCAAGTGCGGAGAGAAGACGCGGTAGTTAGTCCGAGACGGCCTGATCTTGTTGTTCAGTGCCGTCCTCAGTCGTCAGTTCGTAGAGGTTCTGCCGGGCGTCTGCGAAGTAGACGTCCTCGGAGACGACGTCGACTTCTTCGAGTCGTTCGAGGGCGTACCGGACTGTGCGGGCCGAGAGCATCGATTCCTCGACGATCCCCTTCTGGGTTAGTGGCCCCTTGTACTCGAGGACCTTGTAGACGAGTTTTGCGCTCGGCGGGAGGTCTTCGATCCCCTCTCCGTCGGATTCAGCCATTGAAGTCCATTCGGGACGCCGGCCGTATAAAGATTGAGGAGTCAGATCGCTGGCTTACCGGGCAGTACTGTCGGGACTGGAGCCATGTAGCAGGCCTGGATCGCCGAACGAACGCCTTTTTAGCCCGGGTGGCCGACTTTGGGGTATGGCTACCGAACAGACGCGACAACTGACCGGTCACGTAAAGAGCGTGACTGTGACGGCCCTGACTGCCGTGATGGGGGTCCTGGCCGGGCTGGCCTCGGACGTGATGGGACTTGCTGCAACGGAGAATACGGCGCTTGGACTGCTCGCTGGCGCGATCATCGTCCAATTACCGGTCTTGCAGGTCGCCGGGGTCGACATCGGTGAGTTCTCGACGAAGGATTATCTCTACATCGCCTTCATGACGTTCTCGATGTGGTTCGTCACGTGGTCGATCCTGCTGACGTCTGCCCCCGCCTAATTCCTGGAGGATTTGATACATGGCTGAAGATTCTATCGCCGTCGTCGACCTTGATCGCTGTCAGCCCGACCGCTGTAACTACGAGTGTGCCAACTTCTGTCCGCCAAACCGGACGGGCAAAGAGTGCATCGTCACGCGAGAGGAACGGTTCGAAGAAGGCGACCCCTACAGTGGCGGGGCCGATCAGGTCTGGATCAGTGAGGAGATCTGTCTCGGCGAATCCTGTGGTATTTGCGTCGAGAAGTGCCCGTTCGACGCTATCGAGATCATCAACCTGCCACAGGAACTCGATGACAACCCCGTCCACCGCTACGGAGAGAATGCCTTTGCGCTGTACGGACTCCCGGCCCCCGAACCAGGGCGCGTAACGGGGATTTTGGGACCGAACGGAATCGGGAAGACGACCGCGGTGCGCATGCTTGCCGACGAACTGACACCGAATCTGGGCCAGTTCGAGGAGTCCCCGGAGTGGGACGCAGTGCTCGATGCCTACCGCGGAACGGCCCTGCAGGATTACCTCGAATCCCTGCTGGACGGTGACGTCACGGTCGCCCGGAAACCACAGTACGTCGACCAGATCCCCGAGCAGTTCGACGGAACGACCCGGCAGTTGCTCGAACGCACCGACGAGCGCGGTGTCTTGGACGACCTGATCGAGCGCGTGGGCATCGGCCCCGTCGTCGATCAAGACATCGATACGCTCTCGGGTGGGGAACTTCAGCGGGTCGCCCTCGTGGCGGCTGTCGCCCGCGATGCTGACTTCTACTTCCTAGACGAAGTGTCACCGTACCTTGATATCGGTCAGCGGATGACTGCCGCCCGGCTGATTCAGGAACTCGCCGAAGAGGAAAACCGCTCGGTGCTGGTCGTCGAACACGACCTCGCTATTCTGGACCTGCTCGCCGACGCTATCCACGTCGGCTACGGCCGGCCAGGTGCCTTCGGTGTCATCACCGACCCCAAATCCGTCAAAAGTGGGATCAACGAGTACCTCGCGGGCTATCTGGAAAACGAGAACATGCGCATCCGCGAGGAGGCCATCGAGTTCGAGGAGCACGCCCCTCGATCGGTCAGTACCGGTGATACGGTCATCGAGTACCCGGCCTTAGAGAAGAGCTACGGCGAAGGCGAGTTCTCGCTTGCCGTCGAGTCGGGACAGATTCGGGAGAGCGAGGTGCTCGGCGTCGTCGGCCCGAACGGGATCGGGAAGTCCACCTTCGCGAAGCTGCTGGCCGGCCGCCTCGAATCGGACGCCGGCGAGATCGACGCCGAACTCGACATCTCGTATAAACCCCAATACGTCGAGGTCGACCAGCCGATGCGCGTCGACGCCTTTCTCTCCTCGATCGCCGAGGACTTTGGGACCTCTTACTGGAACACCGAGATCGCCCAGCCACTCCAGCTCGAGGAGATCATGGAGCAGCAACTCACCGATCTCTCTGGCGGGGAGCGCCAGCGCGTGGCGATCGCGGCCTGCCTCTCGCGGGACGCCGATCTCTACCTGCTGGATGAACCAAGCGCTCACCTCGACGTCGAACAGCGCGTCCTGGCGACCACCGCGATCCGCCGCTATGCCGAGAACCACGACGCGACGGCCATGGTCATCGATCACGACATCTACATGATCGACCTGCTGGCCGATCGCCTGCTGGTCTTCGACGGCGAACCGGCGGTTTCGGGCCACGCCAGCACGCCCCAGTCGATGCGGGACGGGATGAACGACTTCCTGAGCAACCTCGACATCACGTTCCGCCGGGACGAGCGCACGTCCCGACCACGGATCAACAAACCGGAGAGTCAGCTCGATCGCGAGCAAAAGCAGGCCGGCGAGTACTATTACGCCCCCGAGTAACCAGCGACGACTTTCTTGGTCGGCTTGTCCGGCCGATCCCGCTTCTCGGATGGCAGCTCGCTGCCCACAGCTAAATGAGAAATTTTATTCGATGATGTCAAAACACTCATTATATGGCTGGAATGTCACTCGGGCAGAAAGCGATCGCCGTGTTTGTGACGGTACTGTTGAACGTCGTCCTGTTCGTTTTCGGCGGGTTCCTGGGGATTTTGTTCCTGATTCCGTCGATACTCCTCGTGGGGACCCTTCTCGTCCGTTTTTGAGATGGACTGGCGGAGACTCCATCGCCGCGTCGCGTCCGTCCCGTTTCTCCGGGGCATAGCCCCATATCTTGGACTCTCGACCGTCATCTTCGCGTTCCTGATTGTGCTTGGGGTCGCTATAGGATTCAAGAACGCGTCTGCCTCACCGCTGCCAGTTGCGCCGTCTTCGGCGAGCGATTTAGAGCCTATCGAGCTGTCGGCTATGGAGCTGTTCGTCCACAATAGCCTCGTCTCACTGCAGGCGATCGGCGGGTTCCTGACGATCGGTGTCGGGACCGTGTACGTGCTTGCCATCAACGGCCTGACGCTCGGGACGGTGCTCGGTGAGGCGACCACCGCGTTCGGGCCAGTGCTGACTGTGGCCTTGCTCGCGCCACACGGCGTGTTCGAAATTCCGGCGATACTGCTCGCCACTGGACTCGGGTTCCGCTGGACTCACGTCATCTGGGCAGTCGCGTCGGGCAGGCAGCGTCTGTTTTCGATCCCCCGTCACGTCCTGCATACAGTTGGGTGGCTGGTGATCACCGCGTTGCTGTTGGCCGTCGGTGCGTTCGTCGAGGCTGAGCTGACGGTCCCCCTGGCTCGAATGCTGGTGTGATTCTCGCACGGAACGAAACCCGCAAGTCCGTCCTCACCGAACGAGTGGCTGATGCACGACTATCACGTGCACACTACCTACTCCGACGGGTCGTTGTTGCCCCGTATGGTCGCCGCCGCCGAGCAGGCAGGCCTGGACGGGCTCGGGCTCGCCGATCACTGTAACGTCTTCGACACCGAAGGGGCGCGCGCCTACCGGGACGCCTTCGGGTTCAACCTGGATCTCACCCACGAGCGCCGTCGCCGGGCGATCGAGCGGTATCGCGACCGGACCGACCTCCGGCTGTACGACGGCGTCGAGATGGACTATCATCCCGACCACGAGGATGCTATCGACGAGTTCCTCGCCGACGCGGCGTTCGACTATGCGATCGGGAGCGTCCACCAACTCGACGGGGCAAACGTCCACGACCGAGAGCACTTCGCCGCGCTCTCGCCCACCCAACGGGAGCGCGCGGTCGAAACGTACGTCGATCGAGTGGTTGGGCTGCTCGACTCGGACCTGTTCGATATCGCGGCCCACATCGATCTCGTCGAGCGCAATCCGGCACTTCGGGGTCTGTTGTCCGAGAACCACTACCGTCGGATCGCCGACGCCGTGGCCGCCTCACAGACTGTCCCCGAGATCAATGCCGGTCGCGTCACCCGGGAGTATGGTGACTTCCATCCAAGTGAGGAGTTTTTCGAGACACTGGTCGATGCCGGCGTCGGGTTCACGATCGGCTCGGACGCACACGAACCCCAAGAACTGCTCGAGTGTACCGACCGACTCGAATCGACCGTCGAGCACAGAGACGTTCCGATCGTCGAACTGGACCTCTGAGGAGCAGTGAACAGGGGTGGCTCCCAGCTTGATTGTCGACCGGCGCGTTCAGTAACGCCGAGACAGCGACGCGACCGAACGCAGGTAGCAAGTTGCAACTATCTTTCACATGGCCAGCATCAATGTCGATCGATCGGGGTAAATAGCGAACTGAATCGAGTGACTATTACCGCGGGACCTGTCACAGACGTGTAGATGACGAGTACTGGGCTCTTAGCACTGGCGGCGAGTCTCCCAATCGTCGTTTCGTTCGTGTTGTTGGCCGGGCTGCGTTGGTCGGCCGCACGATCGATGACTGTCGGCTGGGTGATCGCCGCGGCACTCGGAGTTGGCGTGTGGGGTATGGAAGGCACATGGTTCGCGGCAGCGGCGCTCAAAGGCGTCCTTGGCGCGGTTGATATCATCCTGATCGTCTTCGGGGCCATCTTGTTGATGAACTACCTCGAAGTCGGCGGCTCGATCAGTACGATCCGGTGGTTCTTCCGGCGCATCGAGAGCGACCGGCGCGTCCAGTTGCTGTTGATCGGGCTGGGCTTTGAGACCATCATCGAGGGCGTCGCCGGCTTCGGGACGCCCGGGGCGCTGGCCGCGCCGCTGTTTATCGGCCTGGGCTTTCCGCCGCTTGCGGCGGCGGTGTTCGGACTGTTCTTCAACGCTCCCAACCCGCAGTTCGGGGCCGCGGGGACGCCGATTATCGGTGGGGTCGACCAAGGGATGAGTGCCGAGCTGATCGACGGAAAGAGCATCGAGGCGTTCAAGATGATCGTCGGCCAGTGGACCGGCGTGATGACCGGGCTGACCTTCGTCTTCTGGGGCATCCTCGGCGTCTTCCTCCTGATTTACTGGTTTGGCGACGAGGACGAACGCTCGCTGCGTGGGGCGGCCCGGTCGACGCTCCCAATTCTCCCGTTCGCGCTCGTGTTGGGCGTGATCACTGGCCTCGTCCAGTGGGCTGTTGCGTGGTTCGTCGGCTACTCGTTGCCGGACATCGCCGCCGGGTTCGTGGTGATCGGCGTCGGGATCGTCATGGCGAACGCGAACGTCCTCGTTCCCGAACGCAAGTGGACGTTCCCCGACCGCAGTGGGTGGTCGGATACCTGGCTTGGGGGCCTCGATCTGGCTTCGATCAGCGATGACGAGCCGACCAAGGAGATGCCCGTCTGGCTCGCCTGGACACCGTACCTGCTGGTTGCCGGCTTCCTGCTGGTGACTCGCTGGCCCGGCCTGGGCATCGAGAGTCAGCTCCAGCAGTTCACCATTGGCGTTACTGGCCTGTTGGGTACCGAACTCGGCTGGAACCTGCAGTATCTCTACTTGCCGGGAACGATGCCGTTCATCCCGATCGCACTCGGTACTGGCCTCCTGTACCGACTGGATCTCGAAGGGACTGTCGAGGCCTGGCGGGAATCGATCCGGCAGGTCGCACCGGCAGCGATGACATTGGTTGTCGTGGTCTCACTCACTCAGATCATGCGCCAATCCGCCCAGAATCCCGAGAACATCGCGGGAATGATGCAGGTCCTCTCGGAAGTGCTGGCGACCGCCGCTGGCGGTGCTCTGCCGATGGTCGTCCCGTGGATCGGTGCACTGGGGACGTTCGTCACTGGCTCGAACACGGTCTCTGACATCCTGTTCAATGCCTTGCAGTACAACGCTGCCGAGAACGTCGGCCTCTCGAAAGGGCTAATCGTGGCCATTCAGAACGTCGGCGGCGGGGTCGGGAACATGGTCTCCGTCCAGAACATCGCGGCGATCTGTGGCGTCGTCGGCATCGCTGGCCGGGAAGGGGACATCCTCCGGAAAGTGATCGTCCCGACGGTTATTTTCGCGCTCTTTGCCGGTTCGATCGGCACGCTGTTGGTGTACGTGGTCGCACCCGGTGTGTTCTGAGAACTGCTCTGCTTCGAGGCGCGGCCGACCGCTCAGAGGACGCGCCGCTGGCAACTCCCACAGAGGGTCTGTTCTTTGAGGTCGACCTGCCGGACGCGCGGTGAGAAACTCATGACACAGCGTTTGTTGTCACAGTGTTCGAGACCGAGTGTGTGGCCGATCTCGTGGACGACCTCTTTGCGGACGCGTTCGGCGAACACTTCCCCAGAGGACTTATTCGAGAGGCCGCCGTCCGAGGACGTCTGGAGTCGGTGTGTCGAGATGACGCTACCGCTGCCGTCCAGGTATGCAAGCCCGAACACGTAGTTGCGGTTTCGATAGAACAGGTCTCTGGCAGTAATTGCGACGTTCTTCTCGCCCACGCCCACCCGCTTTGCAAGGTCGATGAACTCTTCGGCACGGTACTGATCACGATCGGGATCGTGCGCGCCGGCGGGGACCGATTGGGCATCGTGGACGCTGACATCACAGTCGAAGACGGAACGCAACCCGGCGGATGCTTCCCGCTTGACGATCGCGGGCAGCTCACCAACCGGCACGATGTCCACGTGCATGGAGATGGATATGATCGGACGAGGCTTAAAAACCTCGCCCTCGAAGACGCCCGCTGGTACAGGGATTGTGCCCAGTCGTGTCTGTCGACGTACACGACCGCGATAGGCGGCAGTCGGAACACCCATTGTCTGTGAGTGCGTCACACCGTGCACGAATGGACACTGATGCGGTTGTCCTCGATGTCGACGGCGTCCTCCTCGATGTCGCGGACTCCTATCGTCGGGCCGTCGTCGAGACGGTCGCCCGAGTGCACGACGAGCGGATCGCTCGATCAGCGCTCCAGCCGTTCAAAGACGCCGGCGGCTTCAACAACGACTGGATGCTGACCGATGCGCTCGCGTTATACGTACTGGCTCGGGCGGAAGGGTTCGAACTGAGCGTCGAGACGTTCACCGATCGCATCGCCGCCTCTGGGGGCGGGTTTAGCGGCGCACAATCCGTCATCGACGATCGCCTGCCTGCTGACGCCCGAGAACGTATCAATACGGCACTCGACCGGGCGTACAACCGTGAGATCTTCCAGCAACTGTATCTCGGGAGCGATCTGTACCGCGAGATCGAGGGCGCAAAACCGGTCCTCGACGAACCGGGGTACATTCACGACGAACCAGTCCTCATCGACCGTGAGACCATCGAGGCCTTGCAGACGCACTTCGACGTCGGTATTTTGACTGGCCGGCCAGCAGCGGAGGCCGACATCGCCCTCGACCGTGCTGGCCTCTCGGTTCCCGACGCCCACCGGTTCACGATGGACGACTGGGAGGCGGGCAAGCCCGACCCCGCCGCTTTGCAGACCCTCGCCGAGCGATTCGACGCCGAGACTGTCGCCTTCGCGGGCGATACCTTAGACGACGTTCGCACGGCTGTCAACGCTGCGGCGGCCGATCACGAGCGCACGTACCACGGGATCGGTGTCCTCACTGGCGGGCTGACTGGCGAAGAGGGGCGTGTGGCATTCGCGGACGCTGGGGCCGAGGCAGTCGTCGAGACGGTCAACGAGTTGCCCGCGTTGCTGGATCCCAGCGGGTGAGGCGTTTTCGGCGCGTGACGCGTCAGTTGCCAATACCGTAGCAGGCTTAACGCCACTCGACCCAATGATGAGATATGCGAGTTGCGATTCTCGGCGGAACCGGTGACGTTGGGGAAGGCCTCGCCCTCCGGTGGGCGCACGACACCGACCACCAGCTTGTCATCGGTTCCCGCGATGCCGAACGAGCCAGGAGCGCTGCGGACGAATACGAGACGGAACTGGCCGACCAGGGCCTGGACGTGACCATCGAGGGACTGGCTAACGAAGCGGCCGTGACGGGTGCCGACGTGGTTGTCACAGCGGTCCCGGCTTACCACCTCGTCGAGACGATCGAAGCCGTCAGAGACGATCTCGCAGCTGGGACGGTACTGGTCAGTCCGGCCGTGGGGATGAAACGGGACGAAGCCGGCATGCACTACAACCGGCCGGGTGCCGGCAGCGTCACGGCGCTTGCGGCCGACGCTGCGCCGGCAGATGTCCCCGTCGTCGGGGCGTTCCACAACCTGGCTGCCGGCCGGCTGGCAGATCTGGACGCCGAGCTCTCCATCGACGTGTTGCTGGTTGGTAACGACGACGATGCACTGGGGACGGTCGCGTCGCTGACCGAGGCTATCGATGGGCTCCGAGCGTTACACGCCGGTCCCATCGACAACGCGGCCGAGGTCGAGTCAGTGACGCCGCTGTTGATCAATCTGGCCCAGTACAACGACGACCACCACGACGTAGGCGCCCGCTTCGAGTAGGCAGCCACTCGATCTGTTTTAGCCATCTCAGTGACACAGTACAGTGTCGTCGCGTCGCTTGATGCTGACAGCGCTGTCTCCTCGCTCGATGGCCACCAAACGCGGGAAAAGCGGAGTGACGTCGCTACGTGGACGCCTCTTCGAGAGCCGATTCGATATCGTCGGCCTGCGTGACGCCGATGAATCGCTCGACGATGCCGTCGTCGTCTTCGATGATCAGGGTCGGCAGCGACCGCACTTGATACTCGTTGGCGACGTCTTGGTTCTCGTCGACATCGATCTTCTCGAACTCGACGTCCGGCCAGTCGTCTTTGAGGTCTTCGAGGATCGGATCCTGGGTCTTACACGGGCCACACCAGTCTGCTTGAAAGTCCTTGAGAGTGACGGACATGATGCCTACTGTGGTTAGCCGAGGCGGCGAAATAAGGGTTTTCACTGTCCGACTCTCACTGGGCAACTCCCCCTCTACCAGCCGGGGCTGACGTGTCGTAAGCCTTAGGCCGATCGGTGGCGTCCACCACGATATGAGCAGCAACGACGGCGGCGGCCTGATGTCGAGTGCCGGTCTCGTCCGGTATTTCGACGCCGAAGACCGTAACGCAATCACGATCGATCCCAAGACGATTGTCGCCTTTGGTGCACTGTTTGGCGTGCTGGTTATCGTCCTGAACATCGTCGCCTGAGCACCCAAGGGCCACCATTCGCGGTCGACCGCGACGTTTTCAAACGCGCCCTGCCAACCGCGAGCACATGCACTTCGATCCGCGAACCCAGCGGGCACTCCGGGAAGTTGGCCTCTCTACTGAAGACATCCAGACGGCGGCCGAGATCGTCGTCGAAGCGACGGACGAGACGGCCGAGGCGATCGAATCGTTCTTCGAGACTCACCAGCAGGTCGTCTCCGACATGACGATGGCCCACAGCGACGCCGACCACCAGACCCACGTCGTCGAGTATATCGATCTCTACACCCACGCCGACGACATCAGGGGCTATCTCCGGTTCGACGACTGGGGCGTCCCTATCGAGGGCGGTCGCGTCCTCGAAGACGGCAAACTCGTCGAACTCGCCCTCGGCTCGACGGTCAACGACCGGGTTCGGTTCGCGCTCGACACTGACACACTATGACGGCTACTGCGCCATTCACGGTCCAGTGCCGTGGGATCTACGCGACGGCACTCACTGACTTGCTCGTCGCAGACGAGCGATTCGCGGTCGGCTGGCCGTCCGGTCCGATCGCCCGCCGGTTCGACGTCGACTTCGAGACGGCCCCACCCGACGCCTCGATCGTGCCCGACGACGATCGTCTCGGTGTGGGCGTTCTCGGTGACGAGGCAGCCGTCGGCGCGGTCGTCGACCGACTCAGGGTCGCTACAGACACATTGACGTGGGTAGATTCGACCCCGCGGGGGGCTGTCTTCGACGGCGTCGTCACGGACACGCTTGGAAGCGGCGCACTGGTCGATCTTGGCGACGACGAGGCGTTTCTCCCTTACGGCGCGACAGCGGCCCACGTCGAGACCGACGATCGCGTGCGCGTCCAGATCGACCGCCCTGTTGGCCCCTGGAGTGACGCGCGTCCCGAAGTGACGACCCAATTCTCGATTCGGGGCGCGCTCGCGTCGCTAGTGCGTGAGGAATCGACAGCGACGAGTGGTCCCGATTTGCTCGATGTCCTTTCCGTGGAGATCCCCGACGGGTGGCGTGTCTCCTGGGACCGCGAGGCCGACGAGGCTGAGTTCGCGGTGCTCGAAGCCGCTCTCGAACCGCTGCTCGATCGCGCCGAGGATCTCGATCGAGCACTCGCCGAGGCCGACGATCGCACCCGGACGGGCCAGGTGTTCCCAGGGGAGTCGACGACCTGGGTCCAGTTCGGCCGGGCGTCGCGGTTCGAACTCGATTCGCGTCGCCGGGCCGTCACGCCGACGATGCCCGGCCACCACCGCATCAAGGCGGGCGCAGAACAGGCCAGTGCCGCCGTCGATTTCGTCGAGGCGCTCGCCCCCGACTTCGAGGGGTCGTTCCCCTTCGATGTCGTTACTCGTCAGTTCGGCCCGACGGTGGGCGACCGGGTGAGAATTGCCCACGGCAAACCCGACGGCCGGACGATCAGTCTCGGTCGCGGCGAAGTCACCGACCGCGACCCCGATGGAACCGTCCGGGTCGAGCGCGAGATGTCGCCGGGTGGTACCTACGATGGGCTGGGGATCGAACGCCAGGCCGGCGACGTCGCCGTGACGAAACTCACCGAGGGCAAGTGGTGGTATCCGACGGTCTACCGGGGTAACGATGGACAGAAGCGCGGCACGTATGTCAACATCTGTACGCCCGTCGAAGTGTTCCCGGACGAAGTGCGATACGTCGACCTCCACGTCGATGTCGTCAAACACGCCGATGGAACCGTCGAGCGCGTCGACGACGACGAACTCGACGCGGCGGTCGAAGCCGGGCACGTCCCCGAAGCCCTCGCGGCAAAGGCCCGGGACGTCGCCAGCGCCGTCGAAAACGCACTGTGAGCGGTGTCATCGGCCACCGCCTCGCGCCGACCGGGTAATCGACCGTGCTTAGAAGTCGACGCTGAACCCACTGTCGTGATCGCCGCCGTCTCCGGACGGGAGGTTCGGAATCAGCCACGAGAGGAAAGCGTCGGTACTGCGGGTCTGCAACCAGACCGAGCCCTGGCCTTCGAACTCACAGACCAGCCCCTCGCCGCTGAATAGCGTCGACTTGAGGCCACCGACTTTCCGGACATCGAAGCTCGTCGAGCCCTCGAAGGCGACGATGTGGCCAGTGTCGACCGTGTAGGTTTCTCCCGGGTCGAGATCGACGCGCTCGATCGCACCGTAACTCGACAGGAAGGCCCGGCCGGTCCCAGACAGTTCCAACAGGAACAGCCCTTCACCGCCGAAAAACGTCCGTCCGCCGCCAAACTGCGTATCGATGTCGACTCCGGATTGGGCAGCCAGGAACGACCCCGACTGGACGAGCAGACGTTCACTCTGGAGGTCCTTGTCGACGACATCGCCAGGTAGTGGCGGCGCGAGCGTGACGTGGCCCGGCCGCTCGGCGGTGAACGTGTTCATAAAGAACGACTCCCCACCGAAGGCCTTGCGTTTCAGCGAATCGACGATCCCGCCCTGCGCACCGGTTTCGATCTCGATGCCGTCTGTGTGACTGACCATCGCGCCGGCTTCGGCCTGCACTTGCTCGCTCTGGTCGAGTTCGACCGAGAGGAGCGCATACGAGGGCCGATGCTCGATTTCGTGATCCATGTCTTGACCCCTCGGTGGCCTCGTAATTGAATGTGTTCCCGACGACACCGTTTTACTTCGGTACACGGTACCATACACCATGGCGGGGGACAGTTCCTCAGCACCACCGGATGCGACCGAACGGGAGGCATTGCATCGGATCGAACTCGGTATCGAGTGGCTCCACCGGGCACACGGCCACCTGATCGCGTTTCACCACGATACGGGCCACGCGATGGACCACTTCGCGGCTGCAGAGCAGGCATTGCGCGAAGGGGGGCAGACGGACCTTGCCGATACGCTCAGAGACGAGTTGTTGCCCCGGGGTGTCGTCGACGAGGACCGGTGGTCCTACGACGTCGTCGAGGACTTTCAGTCGGGCGTCTACGCTGACCTGCAAGCGTTCGATCGGGCGGCACACGAGGCTGTGGCCGACGGGCGGCGCCACGTCGTCGAGCGACACCAGGAGCAGGCGTGGGCCGAGCGCTCGGAGTAGCTTCTTGCCGAGTTACCTCTCAAAACTCGAAGGTGACGTACAGCCGGTGCCCGTTCGGGCAGGCATTTTCACGCTCTTTGACGCGATCGTCGGCTGGCTCCTCTCGCGGTTCGGGGGCGACCGACCGCACTGTCGAATTCCGGGGCAGTCCCATCTGGAGTTCGGCACCGCAGTCCGGGCAAGCGAGGGTTTCGATGGCCATCACTCTCAGTTCGGTCGCGTTCGTGTTAAATCTCTGGCGAGTGCGCGCTCGTCCGTGCCTAACCAGTTGGGGTGGCGATTGAGGCCACTCCGTGGGTAACCTCGGACTATGGGACAGACTGCAAACACGCACCGCACGTCCGTGGCTCGCCCGTCGGCCGCCGAGCCACTCGTCGTGACGGTCTCACGGGTTGCGCTCGGTGGGATAGCCGCAGCGTTCGTGCTGGCCCACGCTGTCGGGGTCCGACTGGGCATGGAGGCCCAGGCTGCGATCTACCTCTTTGGGATGGTCGCGTTGAACCTCCCCCACGGCGGGTACGAACACTTCAACAATATCCGCCAGCGCGGGTTGAACTTTCAGTGGCAGTACGTCGCCGGCTACCTGGCGCTGATCGGGGCGTTTCTCGCGCTGTTCGTGATTGTGCCGGTGGCTGGACTGGTCCTGGCAATCGTCGTCGCCGTGCTGAAGGGCGGATACGGTGGCGTCCACGTCATGGACGCTGTGACTGGCAGTGGCCATCTCCGCTCGTCCCCGCAGCGACACCTCGCCGCACTGGTCCGTGGCGGTGCGGTCATGGCCGTCCCGATCGTCTTCTGGCCGGGCACGTTCGAGACGTTCAGCTCGTATATGGTCTCGATTTTCGATCCGGGTGCGCTCGGCCAGTTCAGTCACCTCTTTGGGGTGACCCGCCCACTGATCGCCGTCGGATTTGGGGGGCTTGGGGCTGTCCACCTCTCGTGGGGGTATCTTGGCCGTGACGGCAGCGGATCGTGGCTCGTCGACGCCGCCGAGACCCTCTTGTTGATCGGGTACTTCGCGGTCGTCCCGGTGGTCGTGGCGGTCGGGCTGTACTTCCCGCTGTGGTACTCGCTGCGTCAGGTCGGCCGCCACGTCGCCGTCGAGGACGACGTTCCGGCCAACGGCGGGATCCTCTCGGGATCGATCGACAGCGACGACCCTCGCGTCGTGGCGATGACGGCCTGGGGCGTGTTGATCGTCGGGGCCGTCGCGACCGCGACAGTCGTCGGGGCGATCTATCTGGCTGCGACCCGACCGCTGGCCGGCGCACCGCTGCTTGCGGGCGGGGTAGCGTTCTGGAGCATCGCGATCAGTATCATCGCGTTGCCCCACGTGGTCGTCGGATCGTTTTTAGACCAGGGCCGCGGTATCTGGTACGTACCCTAACATGCGCGAGCAATCACCGCTTGCGGGCGAGACGATCGACGTCATCGGCGGCGGCTTCGGCGGCCTCACGACGGCCTGTTACCTGGCCGACGCTGGGGCCGACGTGACCGTCCTCGAACAGCAAGACCGCCTGGGTGGCGCGGCAAACGTGATCGAAGCCGACGGGTTTCGGTTCGACACCGGCCCCTCCTGGTATCTGATGCCGGACGTCTTCGAGCGCTTTTTCGATCACTTCGGCCACGACCCCGAGGACTTCTATACCCTCCACCAACTGGATCCACAATACCGGGTGTTCTATCGCGATAGTGAGCCAGTTCCGGGTGCCGGGACGCTCGACGACGAGGGGATCGACCCGCCTTGTGACTGGGTGACGATCACGCCCGACATCGAGCGGACGCGCCGAACGTTCGCGGCCTACGAGACTGGCGGTGGTGAGGCCTTCGACGCGTATCTGGCGGAGGCCGAACACACCTACGACGTGGGGATGGAGCACTTCGTCTACGAGGATCGCTCTCGCTTCCGTGACCTGATAGACCTCGACGTCGTGCGACTGGGGCCGGGGCTGAAAATGCTCGGGTCGATGCAAGATCACGTTTCCTCGTACGTCGAGAACCCGAAACTCCAGCAACTGCTGCAGTACACGCTCGTGTTTCTGGGCGGTGCGCCCCACAATACGCCGGCGCTGTACAACCTCATGGCTCACGTCGATTTCAACCTCGGCGTCTACTACCCCGATGGCGGGATATACAGCGTCGTGGAGGGGCTGGCCGACCTCGGGAGGCAACTCGGCGTCACGTACCGGACGAACACGGAAGTGGCCGATCTCCAGTCGACGACGACCGGGTTCTCGCTCCAGACCAGCGCGGGCCGGCGCCGGGCCGATCGGGTTGTCTCAAACGCCCCGCAGGCCCACGTCGAGCGCGAGTTACTCTCGCCGGCCAATCGCGACCACGAGCTCGACCACTGGGACGACCAGACCTACGCCCCGTCCGCACTCTTGCTGTATCTCGGCGTCGAGGGCGACGTTGACCCACTCGCCCATCACTCGCTCGTGTTCCCCGACGATTGGGACCCCCACTTCGAGACGATCTTCGAGGATCCGGCCTGGCCCGACGATCCGGCCTACTACCTCGCGGTCCCGTCCCTGACCGACGACGGGGTCGCGCCCGAGGGCCACCACGCTGTGGTGGTCCTGTTGCCGCTCGCCCCCGGCCTCGACGACACGCCGGAGCGCCGCCAGGAGTATCGTGATTTGGTCGTCGACGATCTGGCAGACAACGTTGGCGTCGACATCCGCGATCGGATCGTCTATGAGTCTTCGATGTGTGTCGATGACTTCGCCGAGCGATTGAACTATCCCCAGGGAACGGCACTGGGACTTGCCCACACGCTGTTCCAGACTGGCCCGCTTCGACCCGCCCATCGCGCCAAATCCGTCGACGGACTGTACTACGTTGGCGGGTTCACCTCGCCGGGGATCGGCGTCCCGATGGCGTTTATCAGCGGCCAACACACCGCCGATGCCGTTCTCGAAGACGCCCAGCGAGCGGGTGGGTTGTTGTCGACACTCCGGGCTGCTCGCTGATCGCGACAGCCCCGACCTTTAGGTCGATCGTCCGCCTATACCAGTCCCATGAGCGAGTCAGCCCATGGGCGCCGCTTGCTGCGTGTCGGGAGTACCCCCGACGGCGACCCCTTGCCGGCGGACGTGTTACGTTCCCGGACGGGGAACGTGGTCGTAGACACAGAACGGGACTTCTCTGCTGCGCTCTCGCGGGTCGAATCCGGGGCGGTCGATTGTGTGATCGCCGATCACGCTTCGGATGGGTTCGACGGTCTGTCGCTGCTCGAAGCGATTCGGCGGGAACGGCCGAACTTTCCAGTGTTTTTGCTTCCAGCGACCGAGAGTGGTGCTGTCGCACGACGCGCTGTCAGCGCTGACGTCACGGCGTTTCTCCCCCAATCCTCACCGGAGTTGGTCGATCAAGTACTACAGGCACTCGACGACGCTGTCCCGGAGACTCGCGAGGATCGAGTCAGGATGCCGATCCACGACCGGACCGCGACCGAAGAGCAACGCCTCAAAGAGCGCGCCCTGGACGAGGCACCGGTCGGCATCACGATCGGTGATGCCACCGAACCGGACGAACCGCTCATCTACGTCAACGATTCCTTCGAAGCGATCACCGGCTACGACAAAGAGGAGGCCATCGGTGTCAACTGTCGGTTCCTCCAGGGCGCGGATACCGACGCCGAAACGACCGTCGACATCCGTGAAGCCGTCGAGAATACCGAATCGGTGTCGGCCGAACTGTTGAACTACCGGGCGGACGGTTCGACATTCTGGAACAATCTGGCCATCTCACCGATCCGGGACGACGACGGCAACGTGACGAACTTCGTCGCTTTCCAGCAGGACGTGACCGAACGCAAGGAGGCCGAGGCTGCGATCCGCGAAGAACGAGAAACCCTCCGTCGGCTGCTCGATCGCGTCGAGGGGCTGGTCAGTGACCTCTCGGAGATTCTGGTTCGGGCGGACAATCGGGACGAAATTCACCGGATGACCGTCAGCCGACTCGGCTCGGTCGCGAAGTTCGATCGGGCCTGGATCGGCACGTACGATCCGACCACCCATACCGTCTCCATCGCGGCGCACAACCAGGACCGTCTCGGGGAGCAGACGATCGCACTCGATGCAGACCGTCCGAGCGCCGACCGTCTCGCGGCGACCCTCGAAGCAGACGAGATCCAGCGACTCGAAGACGCGGCGACGCTGGACCCGCCGCTCGGATTCGAATCAGGACAGGCTGGATCGGGTGTCCTCATTCCACTGTCCTACCGCCGGACGACCTACGGCGTCCTCGCGGTGTTCGATGCCGACCCGGAAGCGTTCGACGGGACCGAACGGGCGATCTTGGGGGCGCTTGGCCGGGTGATCGGGGCGGCGATCAACGACGTCCTCAGCAAGCGGACGCTCACGACCGACGTGACGATTACGATCGAAGTCGACCTGCACGATCCATCGCTGTTCCTCGCGGACTTGGCGAGTACGGCGACCGATCCCATCGCCTATCGCGGTACCCAGGTCCACGACGACGGCCGCGTCGCGTTTCTGTTTGCCGTCTCCGCGGCCGACGAGGACACTATCCTCGCGGCCGAGGACCGGTACGAGGCTGTCACGGACGTCTCGGTCCTTTCGAGGGCTGGTGAGCAACTAGTCGTCGAGATCATTACGGCTGGAGCGGAGTTCGTCGATGCGCTCGCAAGCTACGGGGCAAACGTCGGCACTGTCGCCATCGACAGCCAAAGTGTCCGCGTCCGGTTTACGGTTGCGACCGAACAGAACGGCCGGGCGATCGTCGAAGCACTCGAAACAGCCTACGAGGACGTCGAATTGATCGCGTATCACGAGTCCGGAGACGCCAAGCAGGCCCCCCGATCGTTTGCCGAAGCTGTCGAGGCTGACCTCACCGATCGGCAGCTGACGGCGCTGCAAAAAGCCTACACCAGCGGCTTTTTCGAGTGGCCCCGCCAGTGTGAGGGAGAGGATCTCGCGGCGTCGATGGACGTGGTGCCCTCGACGTACTACCAGCACCTCAGAACGGCCGAAAAGAAACTCATGCGAGCGTTCTTCGAAGACGACTGAGATTGCCTGGGCGGGGCCGTCCGCCGTCGCTTTGGTTAGTGCTCTAAATACGACTGCAACGTCGACAGCGTCGCCGTTACTTCCTGTTCGACTCTCGTTTCGACGACGGCGGTCGGGACAGCGTTGAGGACCGCCCTCGGCACTCGAATCGCCATCGCACAGGTTATCCGCGTTCCGTTGCCGGTCGCAGTGAGCCGATACCGGACAGTACCATCGAGTGCGCCCGACAGCGAGCGGACGAGTCGCGTCGGCGGGCGACGCAGGCTGTCGGTCAACTGGCCAGACAGCGTGACGCCGGCGAGTTCGTACTGATAGCGGGTCGCGAAGCCGTCTTCGGGCGGTGTCGCACTGACGGCGACCAGGCCGGGGGTGATTTTCACCTGGTTTCGGGGGTCAGCCAGGAACCCGAACCCCGTCCCGGGGGGCACGCCGACGCAGATTGAAGCTTCGTGTGTAAACACTGGCGATCACCGCTCCGAGGTGGATACGTGGGGGCGATCGGTCGGCGTTTCACAGACAACCCCGGCTCGACCGCCAACACGTACTTCGTCGGTCACTGAGTTGTAACTTGTACCGAACTGGTTTGGTCGCGACTCTCTGGGCACGACTTTCAGTTTTCTCGACAGTTCTCCCCTCGGCGACGGGTTCAGGCCGGCGGTTCAGGACACTATCGAGGCAATCGGTGTCAGACCCCAACTGACTGGGTACGCTTTTGAGCCGTGGTGGGGACATAGTAACACTGCTAGCCATGAGCAATCGAGTACTCGCCGCGACAAATGACTGGCCCCGACAGACAGTGGCCGGCGGTTCGCGTTGTGTGACTCGGGCTGTCTTCTCGGTCCGAGCGGAGGCGATATGGGCCTGACGTACCTGCAGTTTACGCTGTTTTTCGTCGGGCTCCCGATCGTCGGCTTGGCTATTGCCCTGTTTGCCACCCGCCGCGTGCATCCGGCCCAGTTGGCTGGTACGATCGTGTTGCTCGGTGTCGCACTCGTCTATACATTGCCGTGGGACGCCTACCTGATCCGAACGGGTGTCTGGGAGTACGGCTCGATCGTCGTCGGGCACGTCGGCGCCGTCCCCTACGAGGAAGTGCTGTTTATCGGTGGCCAGACGGTCCTGACTGGCTTGTGGACCGCGCTGGTTGTTCGCCCGGACGGTCGTGGGCCGTCCGTGAGGACCCGACAGCGGATCGCCGGCGTCGTTGGCGGGTTGCTCGTCGGTGGGCTTGGACTGCTCGCGTTGACTGTGACGACGTTCCGGTATCTCGGCGCGATCCTGGCCTGGGCGGGACCAGTACTCGCCCTCCAGTGGGGCTTTGGCTGGCCTGTCCTGCTGGCAAAGCGACGCGGCGTCTTGGCCGCACTGGCCGTCCCGACGATATATCTCTGGGTTGCCGATCGGCTGGCGATCGGCCTCGGACTGTGGATGTTCTCACCGACGTACACCACTGGCATCTCGGTACTCGGGCTCCCCATCGAGGAAGCGATGTTCTTCCTGGTGACGAACGTGTTCCTCGTCCAGGGACTGGTCCTGTTCGGCTGGGTCGTCGAACGCGGCGTACTCCCCTCGCTATCGGCGGCTCTCGGTACTGTCCCGGAGCGGACTGAGTGACCCCCAGACCACCGAGACGTCCCACTTGACGCTCGATCCCTTGACGGTCACTCCGCTGAGCGAGCGAACGCCCAGTTCCGGCTCCGCCAGTTATCGAATCGGGCTCTCGCGGGCCGGCCCGGCGGTGGCGCGAAGCTGAGCCCTCGCTCGCGGGCGGTCGGATGCACCGAGCAAGTAACGCCTCGCGCTGGCTGTCTCGCTGTCCCAGTTCGACGTGCCGACTCACACTACAACGGTGTCGCACGATTGTTCGGCGATGGCGGTCACCTCGCCGGGAGCGACCGACCCGACGGGGCGAGCGAATCGCCGGACACGTCCGAGTGTACGGGGTCGACGCCTCTCCGAGTGAGGCGAGTCGTGACCTCGCCAGACGACAATCAGCTCATTGGACGCGTTCAGAGTGCCTGCAACGACGTACACACTCGACCGTGTGCGATCCGGGTACAAATCGCGAAAATGGACGTGAGAGCGGACGTCCAGTTAGTCAGCTGCGTGTGCGGACTCGCCAGACGCCGGTGCGGCGTCGTCAAGGACGTTGTGACTGCGCAGCAAGATGATCCCGAAGATCACCTTCGCAGTTACGTCGAGTACCGCGAAGCCGGCGGTCTCCGGGCCGATGCCGATGACCGCGAGGCCTTCGGTCCCGATGATCCACCAGACCGGGTAGACCAGCCACAGGAGGCCGATCATGTTCCGGAGCAGCTTGAACGTACTGCGCGTGTCCGGCGACAACTCGTTGGCTTTGGTCGTCAACGTCGAGAACAGGAAGTACAGCAACACCAGCAGGAAGCCGGTGGAGACGCCCCACCAGACGATCCGGAGGGCTTCTGCTTCCAGGCCGGCCGCGCCAGTGAACTGCAGCGTCGCGACGACGCCGGTGAGGATCATCAGCACGTCCAGCCCGACGAGCGTCGAGATGGTGTTACGGTCAGCGCCCGCGAGCAACGCGATGTCGTACAACAACAGCGGCGTCGTCAGGATCCAGTCAGTGTACCGTGCCCAGTAGATCGTCTCGGGTTCCTCGAAACTGGTCCCGATGATGTCGTTGACGACTTCGATCGGCAACCGGCCGAACCCGGTTGCCATCGCCAGGTAGTTCACGAACGCGATCGCCGCGATGAACGTCGTGACGATGTAAAATTTCTTTCGCCGGGAATCCCGTACGTTCCAGCCGGTTGCGATGAAGTACAGCATTCCCAGGAACATTCCTGCCGTGCCTGCCCACAGCGATATACTGGTTAGGTCTACCATGCGACAATGAAAGATTGTTGCCGGTTTCGGGTAATGACCGTACCAAACCAATTCGGTATCTGACCGGTCACTCACCCGAGACGGGCCTGTACCGACAGGGTTTCACGGGTCCAGGCCGTGGCAAACATCGAATGAGTAAGGACGTTATCGAGGTTCGCGGGGCCGAGCAACACAACCTGAAAGACGTCGACGTCGAGATCCCCCGCGAGCAGTTGACGGTCGTTACCGGCCTCTCGGGGTCGGGGAAATCCTCGCTCGCGTTCGAGACGATCTACGCCGAAGGGCAGCGCCGCTATATCGAGTCGCTGTCGGCCTACGCACGGAACTTCCTCGGCCAGATGGACAAACCACAGGTCGAGTCAGTCGAGGGGCTCTCGC
Organism: Halorhabdus sp. CUG00001; assembly: GCF_009797925.1. Lineage (NCBI taxonomy): Archaea > Methanobacteriati > Methanobacteriota > Halobacteria > Halobacteriales > Haloarculaceae > Halorhabdus > Halorhabdus sp. CUG00001. The sequence continues at coordinate 1,010,383 of NZ_VOLB01000001.1, read as the reverse complement.
CCGCAATTTCGATCGATCAGAAGAACGCCGCGAACAACCCCCGATCGACGGTTGGGACCGTCACGGAACTCCACGACTATCTCCGCTTGCTGTATGCCCGTGTCGGGACACCCCACTGTCCCGAGTGTGGCCGGGAGGTCGGCGAACAGAGTGCGACGAACATGGTCGACCGGATCCTCGAGTTGCCCGAGGGCACGAAGCTCAAGATCGCTGCGCCGATCGTCCGCGACCAGAAGGGTGCCTTCGAAGATCGCTTCGAGCAACTGGTCGGGGAGGGCTACAGCCGCGTCGAGGTCGACGGCGAGGCTTATGACCTGACGCTGGATCGCCCGGACCTCGACGAGAACTTCGACCACACGATCGACGTGATCGTCGACCGCGTTCAGGTCGCCCCCGACGCCCGCTCGCGGATCACCGACTCCGTCGAGACGGCCCTCACCCAGGGCGACGGCGTGCTCAAGGTCCTCGTCCCTGATCCGCCCGAGGGAGTCGCACTGGGCGGTGCGAGTGCCCGCTCGACTGGTGATCTCGCCGACGAAGCCGATACCGACGACGGAGACGCCGACGATCGGCTCGTCGTCGAGTTCTCCGAGGAGCGTGCCTGCACCCACTGTGGCATCGACATCAGCGAGATCGAGACCCGGAGCTTCTCCTTCAATTCTCCGCACGGGGCCTGCCCCGAATGTGAGGGCCTCGGCGAGACCAAGGAGGTCAGCGAAGCCCTCGTTATCACCGACCCCAGCAAGCCACTGAAACACGTCTTCGAACCCTGGAGCTACAACCGGACGTACTACTCCCGACAGCTCGACAACGTCGCCGAACACTTCGGCGTCAGTCTGGAGACGCCCTTCGAGGACCTCGATCCCGAGATCCAGCGGCAGTTCCTCTACGGGACCGACGACGTCGTGCACTTCGAGTGGCAGACCAAGAACGGGACACGGGAAAAGACCGAGCGCTTCGAGGGTGTCATCCCGAATCTGGAGCGTCGTCACGTCGAGACCGACTCCGACCGGGCGCGTGAACACATCGAGGAGTTCATGGCGACGACGACGTGCCCGAACTGTGAGGGGACTCGGCTGAAGGCCGAATCGCGGGCCGTCCTCGTCGAAGGCACGTCGATCACCGACGTCAACGAGCTGTCGATCGGTGACGCCCTGGCTCACTTCGAGGGCATGGAAGACGGGATGAGCGAGCGTGACGCCACGATCGCCACGGAGATTCTCAAGGAGATTCGCGCCCGGCTCGGGTTCATGGAAGAGGTCGGCCTGGAGTATCTCACCCTCGATCGGGAAGCGTCGACGCTCTCCGGTGGCGAGAGCCAGCGCATCCGGCTGGCGACCCAGATCGGCTCGGGACTCGTGGGCGTGCTGTACGTCCTCGACGAGCCGTCGATCGGGCTCCACCAGCGGGACAACGATCGCCTGTTGAACACCCTGGCAGAACTGCGCGACCTGGGGAACACCCTTCTGGTCGTCGAACACGACACCGAGACGATGCGGCGGGCGGACAACATCGTCGACATGGGACCGGGGCCGGGGAAACGCGGCGGTGAGATCGTCGTCAACGGGTCCTTCGAAGACGTCCTCGACACCGAGGAGTCGATCACCGGTGACTATCTGGCTGGCGAGCGGCTAATCTCCGTCCCCGACGAGCGTCGAGAGGCGACGGGAACGCTGACGATTCGCGGGGCCCGCCAGCACAATCTCACAGACCTCGACGTCGAGATTCCACTCGGGACCTTTAGCGCGATCACGGGTGTCTCGGGCTCTGGCAAGTCCACGCTGATGCACGACGTGCTGTATAAGGGTCTCGCCCGCGAGATGAACGACAACACCGAGGTCGACCCGGGCGAGCACGACACAATCGAGGGCATCGAGCAGATCGAAACCGTCCGACTCATCGATCAGTCGCCGATCGGCCGGACACCGCGGTCTAATCCGGCGACCTACACGGACGTCTTCGATCACATCCGCGAGCTGTTCGCCGAGACGAATCTCGCGAACCAACGGGGCTACGACAAGGGACGGTTCTCCTTTAACGTCAAAGGTGGCCGATGTGAGGCCTGTGGCGGCCAGGGCACCGTCACCATCGACATGAACTTCCTCTCGGATGTGGAGGTTCCCTGCGAGGAGTGTGGCGGCGATCGATACAATGCCGAGACCCTGGACGTGACCTACAAGGACGCAACCATCGCGGACGTCCTGGAGATGACCGTCGCCGAGGCCTCCGAGTTCTTCGAGAGCCACCCCGGGATCCGCCGCCGCCTCGAACTCCTGAAGGATGTCGGACTGGGGTACATGAAACTCGGTCAGCCCTCGACGACACTCTCGGGCGGGGAGGCCCAGCGTGTCAAACTCGCCGAGGAACTGGGCAAGCAAGACAGCGGTGAGACGCTGTACTTACTCGACGAACCGACGACCGGCCTCCACCCCGAAGACGAGCGGAAGTTGATCGACGTGCTCCACCGCCTGACCGCCGAGGGCAACACGGTCGTCGTCATCGAGCACGAACTCGACCTCGTGAAAAACGCCGACCAGATCATCGATCTCGGTCCCGAGGGTGGTGAACACGGTGGACAGATCGTCGCCCATGGTACACCCGAAGACGTGGCACGGACCGACGGCTCCTACACCGGACAGTACTTGCGGGATCTCTTGCCCGAAATCGACATGGACGGGCCGCGAGCCGATCGCGAACTGGCGACGCCCCCAGCGGCCGACGACTGACGTGAAACCAACAGGCAGAAACGCCATCGGCGCGCCATTGATCGACGATGGTCGAGCCGCAAACGCACGAACAGACGTCCGAAGCATACGTCGGACAGCCCATCGAGATCGGGACGGACACCGCCGTCGTCGAACTGGCGACGACTGCGGAGATGGCCGTCGACGAGACCGGCCTCGTTCACGGCGGTTTCGTCTACGGGGTGGCCGACTACGCGGCGATGCTCGCCGTCAACGAACCGACTGTCGTCCTCACCGGCTCTGCGGTGACCTATCCGAATCCGACGCGCGTTGGCGAGACCGTCCGTGCGACGGCGACCGTGGTCGACTCGGATCCACGACCCAGCGTCGAGGTAACGGCTGAACTGACTGAGACAGATGCTGTCGTCCTCTCGGGGACGTTCGACTGTGCTGTGCCCGCAGACCCTGTCTTGTCCTAACCGCTCTCCGGGCACCGTCGTCGGGAGTGACGTGCGGACGGCCAATAGCGCCGAGGCGTGCCAATCAGTCCCGACGGCCCACGCCTGGACGATGACACGATCGCGACTCTCTCACCGGTGGGCGCTATCATTTCAGGGAACGACGACCCATCACTCAAATGCTATCAGCACCAAGACCAGCCAATGGCACACGTCCAGACGGAGCCTGATTCGCTACAGGTTCTCTACGTGAACGACGACGAAGCGTTCGCTGATCTCGTCCGGACGAAACTCCCTCGGATCGATCCCGACCTTGCGGTCAGCACTGTGAGTGACGCCCAGGCGGCCCTCGATGCCCTCGAAGCGTCGACGTTCGATTGTGTCGTGACCTCCTACGCGCTTCCGGAACACACCGGGCTCGATCTCCTCGAAGACGTTCAGTCACGTGACAGCGAGATCCCGACGATCCTGTTCACTGGCCGGGGCAGTGAGACGATCGCGAGTCGGGCGTTCCAGGCGAACGTCTCGGATTATATTCCGGTCCGTTCGAACCAGGAGAGCTTCGCGTTGCTTGCCCGTCGGATCCGCACGCTAACCGAGGCCAAACGCGAGCACGAGGTCGCCGAGCGGATCTCCGATCGGTTCGAGCGAACCCTCGAGCGGGCGACAGATGCGATCTACGCCGTCGACACTGACTGGCGTATCGAGTACATGAACGAGCGGATGGCCGATAGAATCGAGCGCGATCGAGCGGCTGTGATCGGTGCGAATCTCTGGGACGAATTTCCCACGATCGCCGGGACGGAAATCGAATCGAAGTATCGCACCGCGATGGAAACGGGCGAAGCAGTCTCTTTCGAACAGTACGTCCCGTCCCCTTTCGAGTACTGGGTCGAAATCCGGGCGTTCCCGGACGAGGATGGATTGACCGTTTTCTCCCAGGAGATCACCGAACAGCGAGAACTCGAGCGGGAACGCCGCCGACTCGCAGAGGAGTACGATGCGCTGTTGAGCAACTCCGGAGACGCGATCTTCCTGCTGGACGTCGAGCATACAAACGGTGATCCCGAGTTCCGCTTTTCGCGCCTCTCGCCCGGCTACGAGACCCAGACCGGCCTGACGACGGCGGAGGTCAGAGGCAAGACCCCGAGTGCCGTCTTCGGGGACGAGCGCGGGGCGGAACTCGCGGCAAACTACCAGCGGTGTCTCGACGCCGGCGAGCCGATCTCCTATCGGGAGGAACTTTCGGTCGCGGACGATGCACGCTTCTGGCAGACCAGTCTGGCGCCGGTCGCCGTCGACGGCGAGGTGATCCGGATTCTCGGGATCGCCCGGAACGTCACCGAACAGGTCGAGCGAGAACGCGAACTCGAACGGACCAAACAGCGACTCGAATCACTCATCGATGCGGCACCGCTGACGATCATGGAGATCGATCCCGACGGCACCGTCCGCCGCTGGAACCAGGGTGCCGAGGAGATGTTCGGCTGGTCCGCCGAGGAAGTCGTCGACGAATTCAATCCGATGGTGCCCCCGGACAAGCGAGATGAATTCGCCGACCTCCGCCAGCGGGCACTCGACGGCGAGCGGATCCGTGGGGTCGAAATTCGACGCAAGACCAAAGACGGCGACTGGCTCGACCTCTTGTTGTCGGTCACGACGATCGACGGAGCTGACGGTGAGCCAACCAGTATTCTCGCCGTCCTCGAAGACATTAGTGACCAAAAGCAACTGGAACATCGGCTTCGGGCCCTTCAGGAGACTGCCCAACAACTCAGTGGCGCACAGTCGACCGAGGAGATCGCGACCATCGCGGTGACGGCAGCCGCTGACGTCCTCGATCTCACAGTCACGGGGGTTTGGGAGTACAACGAGCGGGCGGACACACTCGATCCGCTCGTTCAGACCGATACCGCAGCGGAATTCTTCGACGAACTCCCTCGCTTCGAGGGCGGGGAGAGTCTCGCCTGGGAGGCCTTCGAGTCCGGTGAGTTGCGCCGGTACGACGACCTCCACTCGGCCGATGACCTGTACAATCCGGACACGGCAATGCGAAGCGAGATCATGGTCCCGCTCGGCGAATACGGCCTCATCTCGACTGGATCGAAATCGCCACACGTCTTCTCGGAGACCGACGTCGATCTGTTCCAGATCCTTGGGGCGACCGCCGAGGCGGCACTGGCACGAGCGAACCGCGAGGCGGAACTGAAGCGACAGAACGAGCGACTCGATCAGTTCGCCAGCGTCGTCGCCCACGACCTGCGCAACCCCCTCACTGTGGCCATGGGCTTTCTCGACGTTGCGGCGGAGTCAGGCGATCCGGAACACTTCGAGAAGATCGAATCGGCTCACGACCGAATCGAACGACTCATCGACGACTTGCTCACCCTCGCGCGTGGGGAATCCACCGTCGAGGACGCCGAGCGGATCGCCCTCGATGCCATCTCGACGGAAGCGTGGGGCTACGTCGATACGGACGCGGCGGCCCTCACTGTACGTGAGGAGGCTCCCGTCGTGGCGGGCGACCCGGGACGCCTGACTCAACTGTTCGAGAATCTGTTCCGGAATGCGGTCGAACACGGGGGCACCGACGTCCAAATCACCGTCGGGTCGCTGGCCGATCGCCCCGGCTTCTACGTCGAAGACGACGGCGACGGCATCCCGCCGGACCGCCGGGAAACGGTCTTCGACCACGGTGTCACGACCAACGAGGGCGGGACTGGGTTCGGTCTCTCGATCGTCGAGGATATCGCTCACGCCCACGGCTGGGACGTCTCGGTCACTGACGGGACTGACGGCGGTGCTCGATTCGAGTTCGAGACCGACGCGTAGCCCTCGTGGACGAGTGGGTCCCCACTGGCGACCGCGACCGTCAAAACCTATACGCCTCGACCCGTTGACCCAGACACATGCGCGACGTGATCGTCGTCGGTGCGGGACCGGCCGGCAGCCGCTACGCTCGCCGGGCGGCCGAAGACGGCCTGGACGTCCTCGTTTTCGAACAGGGGGCCATCGGTGAGCCGTTGGCCTGTTCGGGCCACGTCAGCACCGATGTCCTCGAATACGTCCCCGAAGACGACCGTGCGGACTTGCGCCAAAACGAGATCTACGGTGCGAACTTCCACCTCGGCGGGCCAGATAGCCGTGCCTACCCATTCTACAAGGAAAATGTCATCTCGCAGGTGATCGATCGCGTCGGTCTCGATCAGACACTCGCCGACGCGGCCAGCGATGCCGGGGCGACGGTCCGGGACGGCCACACTGTCACCGAGGTCGACGAACGCGCAGATCACGTCGAGGTGACCGTCAAAGGAGCGGACGGCACCGAGACCCACCGGGCACGACTGGTCGCCGGCTGTGACGGCCCCCAATCCCGCGTCCGGGATGCAGTCGGGCTGCCGGAACCCGACGAACTCCTGCATGGGGTCCTCGGATTCGATCCGGCTCCCGACGCCGGTGAGTTCGTCGATGTCCACCTGAACGTGCCGCGGTTTTTCGCCTGGCGCATCCCGCGTGGCGAGGCCGGCGTCGAATACGGGCTCGCCGCGCCGCCGGGGGAATCTGTCGGCGACCGGTTCGATGCGCTCACCGACGCCTACGGCGTCGAGACCGAACGCCGGTGTTCCGGTCTCATCCCGATTGGCCCACCCGATTCGGTCACGAGCGATCGAGTCTTCCTTCTCGGAGACGCAGCGGCCCAGACCAAGCCGTTCACCGGCGGGGGGATCCGCTACGGCATGACGGCGGCCGATCACGCCGCACGGACGATCGATCCCGCCCGCCCGGAGACGCTTGCCGACTACGAAGACGCCTGGCGGGCGGAGTTGGGCCGGGAGATCCGTCTCGGTGCCTGGGTCCGGCGGGGGTACTCTCTGCCGGAACCGATCCAGCGAGTTGGGCTCAGACTGTTTTCGGGGCAGATCGGCGTCCACATGGACGAACCCTCGTCGTTGTTCTCACGGGCACAACTGCGGGCGCTGTTCTCACGCTGAAAGCATCACAACAGCGAGCCCGTTCGGTGCGTGGCTTACGGCTCCAGCAACCGTGCTGAGCGGTCGGACCCCTCGACGAACGGGGGTGACGCGATCGTCCCAGTGAGCCCCTCGTCGCCGATCGTGACGGTTTCTTCGTCTGTCTCGACCATCGCAAACCCGACCGCACCCTCCTCTTTGGGTTGTGCTCGGGCGCGAGTGACCTCACCGATCGCTCGATCGCCCGCATAGACCGTGGTGCCAGCTGTGGGCGCTGTGGCTGCGGTGAACGCTCGCAAGCGGCGCTCGCCGCGGGCCGGGCGCTCGCCCGGCGGAAACGCGTTTGTGATGCCGATAGCGCCCGGTTCGACATCCCGTAGCTCAGTTTCGAACAGCGGCGTCCCGGCTTCGAGAGTGAGCGTCTCCCACGTTTCGTACCCGAACGGCGCGGCGCTTGGCCCGCGATTGACCAGCGCGTCGAAGACGTCGTCGGCATCGTCAGCTGCCGCGATGAGCAGATAACCCTCTTCGCCAGTGACCCCATCATCACGGACGACAGTGACGCCGCTGTTCTGGATCGCACCACGATCGATCGACAGCGCTGTCTCCGGTGTCGTCGCCGAACAGACGCTGGCGACTTTTTCGGTCGCTTCCGGGCCATACACGCCGAAGACCGCGAAGGAAGCAGCCTTGTCCCGCACGAGGACTCCGTCGGCACTCCAGGCGTCGACGACGGCGTCGGTTCGATCAGGGGGAACGAACGCCAGAACGCGGTCTTCGACGGTGAAGACGTACGCGTCGGCCACGATCGATCCATCTGAGCGGATGAATCCGTACTGTCCGGCGTCGACGTCCGGCAGTTCGTTCGAGAACCGTTCCGCGACGACTTGCTCACGCCAGGCCCCTTTGACGACGATCGTGCCCACGCCGTGCTCGATGACGCCGGCCCCGTTGCGGACGGCCCGATACGTTCGTTCTGGCCGGCCGTAGTGTGCGACGATACGGGTGCCCGCCCGCGTTGTGACGATGCCGCCGTACTGCTCGTGGCGTTCCGGAAGTCCCGTCATCTATTCGATAGCGTAACCGGGGCCGGCGCATAAAACTCGCGCGTCGTCACTGCAGGACTCCCCTCACTGCCGCCGGGCCAGCAGGGCGACCGAAAGCACTGTCGCGATCGCGATGCCGATACCAAAGCCCGGCCCGCTCGTCGTCGTCACAGTCGTCGATCCGGGCGTGTCCGTCCCCGTGACAGTCGTCGTGGCCTCCGTCGGCGTCGCTGTCTCGGTTTCAGTTTCGGTCTCGGTCGCCGTTGCTGTCTCACCGCCTCCGGGGTCGACTCCCTCGACGGTCGCCTCGGCCCGTAGCCCGTCGGCTGTCGCCACGACTGCCAACTCGCCGGCGGCTTCGATCGGGACCGTCAGTGCGCCGTTGCTGTCCGTCGTGCCGACGCTCTCGCCTTCGACGCTGACTGTCGCCCCCGAGACCGTCTGGCCGTACTCGTCGGTGACAACGACTCGCACGGTCTCGCCGACGACGATCCGGTCGTTTGCGGGTCGCAGTGCTAACTCCGGCGTGCGCGAAACCGTCACATTGTGTTCGATCGCTGATTCGCTGATCGTGACCGTCGTCGTATTGGTGGTGTATCCGTCTTTCCGAACGGTAACGGTCTGCTCGGTGTTGACGGGGACGCGTAACGTCGCTTCACCGTTCGAAAGTGTCGTCACTGATCCGATCCCGTCGACATCGACCGTTGCCTCCGTGACTGCCCGTGGGGTATCGAAGTGCCCATCTCGGACGTCGAAGGTCACAGACACCGATGCTTCTTCGAGGGGAATCGCTCGCGAAACGTCGCCGGTAACCCGATAGCGCTTGCTGTAGTTCAGGTGCCCCGGCTTCGTGACTGCGATCTCGTAGGAGCCGCGTTCGATCGGTCCGGTCTGTAACTGTCCGTTCCCATTCGTCTCGCCCGTGAGGACTGTCTGTCCGTCCTGTGTGAGGCGAACTGTCGCGTTCGGGACGGCTGTGCCCGAACGGTCCACCTGCAGATCTATCGATCCTTTCCTGGCGACGTCGATGCTGACAGTCTCTGCACTCGCATCGGTTATCTCGACCGGCACGTTCCGAACGTAGTCCCCGGGTTCGACGGCGATCGTCACGTTCGATCCCCGTGGCACGTCGACCAGAGCCTGTCCGTTCGCTCTCGTCGTCACTGTCTCGTTGCCGTCTGCCCACGAGACAGTGAGTGTTACATCACCGACATCGTTCCCGTCGGAATCCCCCACGGCGAGGGTAAGCGTCACTTTGTCTTGCCCCTGAGCGAGGCCAATCCCTCCGAAGGGAGCGACGGCCATCGCCCCGACGAGGACGACCACCCAGAGTCCGACGGCCACACGGCTGCCGAGTACTGACATATGCGACACCACGACGAGTGATCATAAATCTCTAACGACACCGATAGATGCGAGAGACGACCACCGCGTTGTGTTACAATTCCTCGCGGACCCGATCGACAGCCGATCGATCGATCGCTGGAATCGGGCCGGGGATGGTCCGACAGACTGCCGCTGCGGCGACGCCATACGAGAGTGCCTCGTCCGGTGGCGCGTCGGTCAGCAGCTGCTGGATGAACGCGCCGGCGAAGGCATCGTGCTGGCCGGCCGCGTCGACTGTCTCGGTCTCGATCGACTCACACTCGTGAAAGACACTATCCTGTATAGCGATCGCACCGTACTCGCCTCTCGTCATCGCCAGGAGATCGAAGTCCCACTCCGAGGCGACGCCGTGGGCAACCTCCCGATACTCCCCGCTGCGCTCGAAGACCGTTTGAAGCTGACTTTCGTTGGCGATCAGGACATCGACTTCGGGGAGGATCTTCTGGAGGGCCTGACGCGCATCTTCCGGCGACCACAACCGGGGCCTGAAATCGAGTTCGAATACGGACAGTCCGCCGTCGGCTCTGCCGGCTCGTAACGCTGCTTCGATCGTGTCGGCGGCCGTCCCAGAGAGGGCAGCGGTACTGCCCGCAGCGAAGACGGCATCGGCCGCCTGGATGCGATCCATCGACAACTCGCCGGGCGTCATCGAGGCGGCCGCGGCCCCGTCACGGTCGTGGACGACCACCGCCTCACGGGGAGGGCTGGCCCGCTGGTAGAACTCGATCCCGAGTCGACCACCCTCACACCAGGTGACGTCCGTTTTCGCCCCATATCGGTGTAACTCGCTGATAACTCGCTTTCCGAGTTGGGTTGCCGGCACTTTCGACAGCCACCGCGTGTTGGTCCCGAGATTTGCGGCGGCGATGGCCACGTTGCTCTCGGTCCCGACGGCAGACATCGACACTTCGTCACTGCCGACGAATTGCTGTGCACCCGGTGGTGAAATTCTCAGCGGCGTCTCCCCTACGGTGATAAGCGTACTCATGCTCGTCACATCACACCCACTCGCTATAATGGACACGATCAGCTGCAGGATTTGAAGCCACTCCGGGCCCCTTCGATACTCATACCAGTCACTCGAATCGGCGCGTCGTGTGCCCGGGATAGTCACGCTCGAAGCGCTCGGCGAGTTCCGCAGCGTCGATCTCGATGACGACTGGCCGGCCGTGCGGACAGGCATAGGGGTTCTCACACTCGTCGAGTCGCTCCAGCAAGTCGACGATCGACCCGTCCGTCAACGACGTGTTGCCTGTGATCGACGGGTAACAGGCCAGGTCTGCGAGCAATTCGTCGGCCGCTGCCTCGACAGTGCCGTCGGGGTCCGCTTCGTCGGTAACGAACGACGCCAGGACCTCTCTGAGGAGTTCGGGGTCGGCTGTCCCGGCCAGGATGGTCGGGACAGTGCTGACGGCCACGGTCTCTTCGTCAGTACGGTCTGCAGTGAAGCCGATTCCTTCGAGTGCCGGCTGGAATCGTTCGAACAGTTCGGCTTCCCTGGCGGTCAGCGATAGCTCGACCGGCTCGGCCAGCGCCTGCGTCGTCGTGTCGGCGGCGAAAGCGTCCGTCAGTCGCTCGTAGTTGATCCGCTCGTCGGCGGCATGCTGGTCGATCAAGACCAGTCCGGTGTCCGTCTCGGCGACGACGTACGTGTCTCTGAACTGTCCGAGCACCCGCATCGACGGCAGCGAGTCGAATTCGTTGTCGAGTGCGTTCTCGCCGTCTCCGAGTGTGGTCTGTGCCCCGCGTTCTCGGATGCGAGTCGGTGCTGGCTCTCCCTCGTCGCTGTCGGCTGGTCGGCTGCCGGCTGTTGCTGGCTCGGCGTGCTGGCTGTCCGAAGCCGGGCTGGATCGCTCGCGATCCGGCGTCGACGGCGGATCGGTCCTCTCTGGCGCTGTCGCGGTGTCTGTCCGAACGCCGCGGTCGTCTCGCCCGTCGGTCGCGTCGCCGCTGTCGGGGGTTTGCTCGGAGGATGGCCCCGTCTCTGAGGCTGGATCTGAGGGTGCTGTCTGCCGTCCGCTGTCTGGCTTGGTCTCGCCGACGCCACGCGAGGCGTCGACCTCTTGAGTCCCGTGATCTGTCTCGCCATCCGCTGCTGGCTGCCCTTTGCCCTGCTCGATCGTCGTCTGGTCGGGGGCCGACCGACCGCGGGGTGCACTCGATCGGACCAACCCTTCCCGGAGGAGCGCGTTCTCGACGGCGGTCCGGACCTGTTCGCGCAAGCCGGCCTCCTCGGCAAAGCGGACTTCCATCTTCCGAGGGTGGACGTTGACGTCGATCACGTCGGCCGGCAAGGAGAGATTCAGCACCGCAAACGGGTACCGGTCGGGCGACAGTTGCGTGTCGTACGCCTCGATGACGGCATCACGGGCGGCGTTCGACCGGACGAACCGGCCGTTGACGAACGTCGAGAGGTACTCCCGGCCGGCACGGGTCGTCTCCGGGTCGCTGACCAGTCCGGAGACGTCAGTCAGCGGTCCCGCGGGCAGATCCGCCGCCCGGACCTCGATCATCGATTCTGCGACCTCACGGCCGTAGACAGCCATAATCGTCTCCTGGATCGAGCCCTGCCCGCTCGTGGCGAAGGTCTCCCGGCCGTCGTGTTCGAGTTCGACGGCGACGGCCGGGTTCGCCAGCGCGTAGTTGGTGACGATCGAGTTGACGTGATCGAACTCCGTGGCGTCTTGACTCAGATACTTCCGGCGGGCTGGCACGTTGTAAAAGAGATCCTCGACAGTCACCGTCGTCCCTTCCGGGCAGCCTGCGGGTTCGACGGTCGTCACTTCGCCGCCTTCGACTCGCAAGCGCGTGCCGTGGTCGCCTCCCTGCGGGCGCGTCGTGATCGTCACCCGGGAGACGGCCCCGATCGCGTGCAGCGCCTCGCCGCGGAACCCCAGCGTCCCGACGCCGCCCTCGAGATCCGCGATGTCCCGGATCTTGCTCGTGGTGTGTTCCCGGACCGCGGTCCGAACCTGGGATTCGGTCATGCCGACGCCGTCGTCGCTGACGCTGATGGCGTCTTTCCCGCCGGATTCGACCGCGACGTGGATTCGAGAGGCGTCGGCGTCGAGGGCGTTTTCGAGCAGTTCCTTGACCGCCGAGGCGGGACGCTCGACGACCTCGCCGGCGGCGATGCGCTCGACGGTGGTGTCGTCGAGCTCCCTGATCTCTTCGCGTTCGCTCATGTGGGCGTGTTGACCACCCGTTTGCAGGCCGCGACCTTGAGTGTGCGGTCTCGCCAAACAGTTACGGCATCTGCCGCTGTAGGAATACCTATGGACCTGACAGACGTTTTCGAGGAGCTTCCCGACCCGAGTGCGTACTCGTTTCCCGACTACGCGATCCCGCAGGGCGACCCGGTGATGCCAGTCGCCGTGACCGACGACGAACTCCACGCACTGTTGGCTCTGTATGAAACTTTCGCCGATGTCGACCCGACCGGGATGGACTCGAATCCGTTCCTCGCGAACACCACCGAATTCCTCCAGCAGACCTTCGGCACGCCATCCTATCGCCCGGACGAACAACTCAACGATGACGTCGCGACCATGCTCAACGATTTCTCCGAGGATCTGGGTGGCGACGACATGGGCGTCGTCGACGCGACACCGAAACACCACCAGACGCTGTATTTCTTCCTGATCAGCGCGAAAGGGTATCACATGGCCCCACACATCCAGTTCGATCCCGATCCCACCGCGGTCGAAACGCTCTATCGCATCTACCAGCGTGTCACCGAGCAGGACTACTACCTCAAGCGCCCCTCGACTGTCCTGGAGTGAACGGTCGGTTCCCTCTAGGCCCCCGTCACGGTGACTTATGGTCCGGACGCGAGTACCGTCGTGTATGCAAACCCGTCCACTCGGTGCAACTGGCCAGGAAAGTAGCGTCGTCACGTTCGGGACGATCGCACTGAACTGGCTCGAACAGGAGGGCGCAAACCAGCTGATCGAACTCGTCCGTGAGCACGGCGTCACCCACTTCGACGTCGCCCCGACCTACGGCGACGCCGAACTCAAACTCGGGCCGAAACTTCGCCAGTATCGGGAGGATATCTTCCTGGGCTGTAAGACTCAAGAACGCTCCTACGAGGGAGCCTGGCAGAAACTCGAACGATCCATAGACCGTCTCGGGGTGGAAAAGATCGACCTCTATCAGGTCCACGGCTTAGAATACGAGGAAGAACTGGAGACGATCACTGCCGACGACGGCGCGCTGGCTGCCTTCCGGGAAGCCCAGGAACAGGGCTTGATCGACCATATCGGATTGACGAGCCACGGCAACCCAGGGTTAATTCGAAACGCGATCGAGGAGATCGACGATCTGGAGACGCTGATGTTCCCGCTGAATCCCGTCGTCGACGCCAAGGACGGCGAGGAGTACGATTACGATGCCGTCTTGCAGCAAGCCGACGAGGCGAACATCGGCACGCTCGCGATCAAGGCCTTCGCGAAGGGGTCCTGGCCCGACACAGCGCAATTGCCCGAACACGAGCGACCGTACGCGAACTGGTACGAACCGGTCGACGAACCCGACGTCATCCAGGACCGCTTGAACTACACCCTCTCGCGTGGCGTCGATACGGTTGTTACCCCTGGCGATCCCAAACTCGTCAAGATGGTGCTTTCGGCCGGCGATCGCTACGAGGCACTCGACGAGGCGGCCCAACGTGCGATCGTCGAGCAAGCTCGCCACGCCGAGAGTCCGGTCCCCGAACAACTGCACCACTGACGATGGACGTTCCGGAGACGGTCGCGACGGCGCTTGCGGATCGAGCCGTGGCTGGCAAGCGCTGTCTGGAGGCCGGTGCCGGCGCGGGGAACGCGACGCTCGGCCTTCTGGCTGCGGGGGCTCGTGAGGTCTTAGCGGTGACGGACGATCGCGAGCACGCCGCGACGGTTCGTGAGCGTGTCGCGGCGACCCAATCCGAGTCCGTCCGCACGATCGAAGCCGATCTCCGGGACATTCCACTGGCGGACGAGACCGTCGAGGTCGTCACGGCCCACGCGCTGTGCAACGTCGTCACGACGGCCGAATTGCCGGCTATCGCGGACGAACTCACGCGGGTCGCCGCGCCGGGGGCGCAGTTGGTGGTCGACGACTACGCGCCGCTTCCGGATAGGGCGGCAATGGCCGACATCTTCGCCCTCGAAAACGCAGCAGGGCAACTCGCCGACGGTCGCCCGCCGCTGACGTTCTATCCCGAATCGCTGCTCCGGAGCGTCTTCGAATCGCGTAGCTGGACGTTCCAGCGCCGGAAGGCCCTCCTCGATCCGGTCCCGTGGACGGAGACGCACGTCGAGGCCCACGCTGACGTCGCCAGAGCGGCTGCAACGTCCCTCGACGGCGATCTCGGTGACGCACTCGCGGCCGAAGCTGATCGACTGATCGAAGCGATCGGCTCGGAATCGGTCGGCGAGATGTATAGCCTGGCGTTCCGACTCGACGGGTGAGACGAGCAGCGATCGCCGCGGCCCGTCAGCGCCTGTCCAGTTCGTCCTGCCAGGCCTGGATCTGTGATAAGAGTTCGACGGGCGGCGTCTCGTTGACGTCCAGGGCGGTTAATTCATCGAGGACCGCCTCGGCGTCATCACCGAACCGGTCGGCGATCTGATCGCGGGCTTTCGGGTCGCCACTGTCGGCACCCGCCGCGTTTCCGGCGGTGAACTCGCCGGCCGAGAGATCGAAGACAGCCTGGGTCGTGCCACCAGAGCCGCCTTTGGCCTCGATCGCTTTCTCCTCGCGCAGGCGGTCGAGCACGTCCCGGGAGCGATCGACAACCGGATCGGGCACGCCGGCCAGATCGGCGACGTGGATGCCGTAGGAGCGATCGGTCGCACCGTCCCGGACCGTCCGGAGGAAGGTTACGTCGCCGTCGCTCTCGTCGGCTGCGACGTGGACATTTTGGACGCGAGGCAGGTGTTCGGCCAGGCTCGTGAGTTCGTGGTAATGGGTGGCAAAGAGCGTCTTCGCCCGCACTTCGTTGTGGAGGTACTCGGTGGCGGCCCACGCGATCGAGATGCCATCGAAGGTTGCCGTGCCTCGGCCAACTTCGTCTAAGATGACCAGTGACTCGTCGGTCGCCGAGTGGAGGATGTTCGAGAGTTCCTGCATCTCGACCATGAACGTCGAGCGACCCTGGGCGAGTTCGTCCAGTGCGCCGACGCGGGTGTAGATCCCGTCGACGAGGCCGATGGTCGCCGAGCGGGCCGGGACGAACGAGCCGATTTGGGCCAGCAGGACGATCAGTGCCGCCTGGCGCATGTAGGTTGACTTCCCGCTCATGTTCGGCCCGGTGACGATCAGGAACTGGCGATCCCCGTCCATCCGGAGGTCGTTGGGGACGAACTCCGTCGCCTGTTCGACCACCGGGTGACGGCCCGCTTCGATGTCCAGGGTGCGAGAATCGACCAGTTCCGGACACGTCCAGTCGTTGCGGACGGCGTGGGTTGCCAGGGCGGTGAGTACGTCGACCTCGGCCAGCGCGGCACCGACATCCTGAAGCAGCTGTGCCCGCGTTGCCACGCGATCGCGCAATTGCTCGAACAGCTCTCGCTCCAACTCGTGGCGCTGTTCCTCCAGCCGGAGAATCTCGCGTTCGCGTTCTTCGAGTTCGTCGGTGGTGTAGCGCGTGGCGTTTTTCAGTGACTTGACGTTCTCGTAGTGATCGGGAGCCTTCTCGGTCTCGCTGTTGCCGACCTGGATGTAGTAGCCGTCGGTCTTGTTGCGGTCGACCGAGAGGTGGGTGATACCGTGTTCGCGACTCTCGCGGTCGGGAAGCGTCTCGATCCACTCCAGGGCGGCCTCGTGGTTCTCGATGATTTCGTCTAGTTCGTCGTCGTATCCCCGTCGGATGATTCCGCCCTCGGTGATCGTCCCCGGTGGGTCCTCGACGATGGCCGCGTCCAACTTTTCCTGGAGTTCGCGTACGGCCGACTGATCTACTTCAGCCAACCGATCGGCAAGTGGCGAGTCCGACAGATCGGGCGTCTCGGCGACGATTTCTCGGACGGTCCCGGAGAGCGCGAGCGTCTCGGCTGCCGCCCGGAGGTCCCGGGCATCGGCACTGCCGGAGGCGGCCTTGCTGGCCAGTCGCTGGAGGTCGTAGGCGTCGCCGAGTTCCTCGCGCAAGCGCTCTCGTGCCATCGCCGCCCCGGCCAGTGCGGCCACGCTGTCCTGTCGGCGATGGAGCTTCGTTTTCGATCGACGCGGGCGCTGCAACCAGGCTCGCAGCGTCCGGGTTCCGGCGCTCGTGACCGTGTGATCGATCGTATCGAGCAGCGACCCTGACTGCTCGCCTTGCATCGTCTCGGTGAGTTCCAAATTCCGCTGGGTGGTCGCATCGAGTTCGACGTGTTCCCCGCCGCCGTATCGCTGCAAGCGTGTCATCGAAGCCAGCACACCCTGGCCGGTCTCCTCGACGTACGCGAGGACGGCCCCGGCAGCCGCGATTACTGGATCTGTGTCCAGTCCCACACTGTCCAGTGTCTCATCGCCGAACTGGTTGCGCAACCGGTGGCGCGCTCGTCCGGGGGCGAACGCCTCAGTCGCGTGCAGCGACAGGGTGGCGTCGGTTCGCTCGCGGAGCCGATCCAGCGTCTCGTCGTCGGTCCGGACCGTCGGTCCCGGGAGGACTTCCGTCAGGTTGAACCGGTAGAGTTCGCTGAACACGGCGTCCCGGTCGGGCGAACTCGTCACGAAGAACTGGCCGGTCGTCACGTCGGCAAAGGCCAGTCCCCATTCGTCGTCGCCCACAACAACGGCCGCCAGATAGCGTGCCTGAGCATCGGTCGCCGAGAGCAATGTCCCGGGCGTGACGACGCGTTCGATATCGCGGGCGTGGCCGTTTGCCGTCTCGTGTTGTTCGGCGACGGCGACGCGATAGCCCCGTTCGACAAGTCCCTTGAGATACGGCGTCAGTTCGTCGACGGGAACGCCGGCCATCGGATACGAGGAGCCGTGACTAGATTTCTTCGAGATTTGCAGATCTAATTCGTCGGCGACCGTCTCGGCGTCCTCAGCGAAAAACTCGTAGAAGTCCCCGACCTGCATCGCCAGCAGGTCGGCGTCAGTCTCGGCTTTGAGGGACAGAAATTCCCCGACGATCCCCTCGGCGTCAGTCATACCAGTACCTGCGACCGAGGCGCGGTAAAAGGCTACGGGACTGATCCGACAGGTACGGAGTCCCTGTGGTGTCCACCCGGATGGCCAGCGGACTCATATATCCGTGGCTCTTCGATCCGACAATGACTCGGGTCTGGATCGCCGTCGGGGTGCTGGGTATCGTCCTTCTCGGGACGGTAGCGCCGGTCGCTGCGGGCACAGTTTCGGGCTCGCAGCAGGAAGCCGAATCCACGGCGACTGCCTTGGCAAGGACAGATGCGTCTCCCATCACGATCACGCAACGCCTTCGGCTGACACCGGATCGGCCGGGCGAGATCGGCGTGACTGTCGCCGTGACGATCCCCGATCGAGTCGAAGGGGTGGAATTGCGGCTCCCTGATGGCGTGTCGGTGACAGGTACTGACGGATTCGAACAGGTCGCGAGCGACCGCTACGAGTGGACCGGAGACGGTGCCGAACCGACGATCACCTACGATCTGCCGGCAAACCGGACCACGACTGGCGAGGGACCCGAACCCGGCTCTGGCACGTATCTCTACGCCGATACCGGCCCGTGGGCGATCGTCTCGCCACCGGGTCCCGGCATCGGCTATCAATGGCGCGGGGAAGACGTCAGCGTCGACCGTCGCCTCACCGTCCCTGGCGACGGCGTTGCCGGCGAGCGGATGGCGTATCTCGGCCCCGCTCGCACGTACAACCGGACGGCTCACGGCCAAACCTTCGAGGTGATCGTGCCCAAGGAGGCGTCGATGACCCCAGCCCCCGAGCGAGTACTGGATACTTTCGCCACGGCGTCGGACAGATTGCGGGTTGGCGATCGTGACGAGCAGGTCTTCACCATCGCCGCACCGAGTGAGGTCGATTGGGGCGTCAGGGGCCTCCAGACAGGGGACAGCGACATGTGGGTGGCAGCCGACCAGCCCCTCGCAGAAGCGGACAATACCTGGCTCCACGAGTACGTTCACTCCCGCCAGCGACTGAATACGACGACCTCGACCCAGTGGCTCTACGAGGGCAGTGCCACCTATTATGCCGCGAAGCTGGCGCTGGAGGGCGATCTCGTCGACTTCCAGGAGTTTCACCGGACAGTCGACCGCGGCACTGCGAACCGATACGAGGACGACGTTCTCGCTGACCCCCCAACCTGGTCGTATCGGGGCGAGTACGACAAGGGCGGTCTCGTCGCGGGCGAACTCGACCGGCAAATCAGACTCGAAACGAACCGGACGAGTCGCTTCGATGCCGTCTTTCAGACACTGAACGCCCGCGACGCCCAGTTCGATCACCAGCAGTTCGTGGACATCGTTGCCGGAGCGTCGTCACAATCTGTCGCCCAGTTGGCCGACCGATACGTGACGACGACTGACCGGCCCTCGATGTGGGAGCAGGCCGAACACGATGCAGCGTTTGGCGCTGCCCCGGCTCAGTTCACCTCTCAGCTCCCACCGGATAGCGAGTCCTACCGCGTCGAGAGTCGGTTCCGGAACGTGTCCGTCGAGACACTGCCGACTCTCGTCGTCGGCGAGTCCATCCACATCCCGGTGAACGTCACGAACGTCGGCGGCACCGCTGGCACGTACGACACACCGGTAACGATCGACGGCGCGGCCATCGCTCGCGTGAACGGCGAACTGGCCCCCGGCGAGTCGGCGATCGTTACGGTCCCGTATACATTCGACGCGCCGGGATCGTATCGCCTCCGCGTCGGCGACGTCTCGACGACGGTGACAGTCAGCGAGCCGGCAACGCCGACCGTCGAGGCGATCGCGGTCAACCGGACGATTGTCGAGGGAGCGGGTGACGTCTCGGTAGTCGCGACCGTTCGCGGCAACGACTCGATCCCGGCGGCGGGGACGATAACGATGACGCGAAACGGGAGCGTTCACGCCGAGGAACGCGTCCGTCTCACTCCCGGTGAAAGCCAGTCGATCGAGACGACAATCAATCTGCCCCAGCCGGGCGTCTACGAACTCGCCGTGGGCGAGAAATCGGTGGCGGTGACGGTACGCGAGCCGGCTACCCCAACGCCGACACCCACTCGAACTGACACACCAACGACAGACCGGACGAGCGCCGTCACGACAACGACGACTTCCCTATTCGAGACGGGGACGACACCGCCCGGAGACGAGTCCGCACCGACGACTACCGCTGGCCCCGGCTTCTCTGCCATGCTCGCGCTGGTCGCAATCCTGCTGGCGATCGGGGGACTCAAACGACGTTAGACGGCATCGAGCAGGGTCGCCGTCCTGGCTTCGAGTTCCGCCGGCGTCCGCCCGAACAGCACGGTCACAGGAACGCGACCCTTACCACCGTGGTTGATGAGCGCTGCAGGATCGGTGCTGCCGTCGAACGCGCGACCAGCACCTGCTTCCAGCGTCGGCGTCGATTCGAGAGTCACGACGTCACCGTCGAACTGTTCGAGTGCTGTTGGGATCGTCTCGTCGTAGCGCCAGTTGACCGCAAACCGGACGCTTGGGTCGGCCTCACGGGCATCCAGGAGGTACCGGGCGACGTGACTCGACGCGCCGAATCGCACGCCTCCTGTCGTCGTGATCCCGTCCATCGCTCGCCTGAGACGCCCGTCGACGGCCGCGACCTCGCCAGGCCGTTCGGCGAACGGGGTCCCACCAACGACGTTCGATCCGACTTCGGGAACGAGCGGTGCGATCTCTCGATCACTGAACGCTTCGAGTAGGGCCTGGACGGCCTCGGCTGTCTCGGTCCGGGCGGCGCGCTCGCGAGTTTCGACGAGGTGGTGGACGGCCCCGGGTCCCTCGCCGACTGAGAGGTTATACCGGACCGCCCGCGCCAGCAAGTCGATCGCCCGGCCGACGCTCGTCTGGAGATCGGCCCCCTGGGCGAGATGGGCCGCGATCGCACTTGAGAGCGTACAGCCCGAGCCGTGGGTCGCCTCAGTGTCGATCCGCTCGTGGCGGAACGTCCGCACGGCAGGTTCACCTGTCGCATCCGCCGTGACGAGGACGTCGATTACGTCCTCGCTGGGGATGTGGCCGCCTTTCAGGAGTGCCGCGTCAGCTCCCATCTCGACGATGCGCTCGCCAGCTTTGACGGCC
Source organism: Halorhabdus sp. CUG00001 (assembly GCF_009797925.1). Lineage (NCBI taxonomy): Archaea > Methanobacteriati > Methanobacteriota > Halobacteria > Halobacteriales > Haloarculaceae > Halorhabdus > Halorhabdus sp. CUG00001. The sequence continues at coordinate 989,637 of NZ_VOLB01000001.1, read as the reverse complement.
GACGGTTCGTCGTCGGGCGCGATTCCTGTCAGTACAGCTGCTTCGTCGGCGTTGGGCGTCACCACGGTCGCCTGGGCGATCAGTTGCTCGTAGGCGGCTTCGGCGTCGGATTCGAGCAATCGATCCCCCGATGCAGCGACCATCACGGGGTCGACCACGAGTGCGGGGAGGTCCGTGGCGTACTCCGTGACGGTCTCGATGACGTCACTCGTCGCGAGCATCCCGGTTTTGGCAGCCTGGACGTCGAAATCGTCGCGGACGGCCTCGATCTGTGCCCTGATCTGCTCGATTGGCAGGAGGTGGCTCCCCTGGACGCCCGTCGTGTTCTGGGCTGTGACGCTCGTGATCGCGCTGGTGCCAAAGGCCCCTATTGCCTCGATGGTCTTCAGATCGGCCTGAATCCCCGCGCCGCCACCGGAGTCGCTGCCGGCGATCGTCAGCACGGTCGGCGGGTCGTGTGGGGCTTCGTTGCGGGTCATGGATGAGTCTATTCACGGGTTATACAAATCCATGATGCTCTGGGCCTGGATTGGCGGAACGACTTTGTATACGGCGGCGTATACATTTCAACATGAGCAAGAGCATCCGGGTCGCGGAAGACACACACGCGGCCCTCGCGGAATTGAAGGGAGACGACGAGTCCTTCGACGAGTTGCTATCGCGGCTGATCGAGGACCGGCGGGAAGCGATTCAATCCGGCGCTGGGATCTGGGAAGGCAGTGACGCCGCGACGGTGGCTCGCCAGAAGCGCCGAGCAATGAAAGAGGACGTCGGGCGATGACGCTGTACGATAGCAGCGTGCTGATCGACTATCTCGATGGCAAATCTGAGACAGTGGCGTACGTCGAGGACCACCACGATCGGCGAGCCGTCGCACCCCAGCTGGTCGTTTTCGAAGTCTATCAGGGAGAGGTATTCACGGCTGGACCGGCTGATTTCGAGGCCGTTGACCGTGCACTTTCGTGGGTGGACGTCGTCGAAGCGCCAACTGGAGCCGCCAGGAGCGCCGCCGAAGTTCAGGCAACGCTGCACGAGCGTGGCGATGCCCTCGCTCCGCGGGACGCGTTTATTGCTGGCATGGCAGATCGGCTCGGCGAACGGCTGGCCGTCGCTGACGCCGACTTCGACGTCGCGGGACTCACCGACGTCCTCGACGTAGATTTCGTCTGAGTCACGCTGGATTCTCCGACGTGAACTAGCAACGGGACAGCATATTTGACGCTCGCCGGTGAATCCTGCAATGGGATGGCATACACCAAAGTCAACTACGAAGACGTCGACCCGGTCGCCGGATCGATGCACTTCCTGCGCGATCCATTGGACTGTGAAACCGTCGGCGTGACCGTACTGGACTGTGAGCCAGGCTGGTCGGGGAAGGCCCACGACCACACAGACCAAGACCACGAAGAAGTGTACCTGCTTGTCGAGGGTGAGGCCACAGTAACTGTCGACGGCGAGGACGTTTCGATGGAAGCGGGCGACGCGGTGCGGATCGCCCCCGACGCGACCCGGGAGATTCAGAACGGCGAGATCGAGAGTACGTTCGTGCTCGTCGGCGCGCCCTAGCGGGTCCCGTCGAGACGGACGACGTTACTCCTCTTGGGCCTGCAACTTCTTCATGTACTCCTCGAAGGCCGCCCAGTAGGGGTCCTTGCCGGGGTGGTCGATGTTCTCCCCGTCGACAGTCAGGCCTGCCCCCTCGACGACGCGCCCAGCATCGGCGGCAGGAATCCCCTCTGATTCCAGCGCCGAGAGAACGTCGTCGACGCCGTCGGGATCGACCGTCGCCAGGAGCGTCCCCTCGCTGATCGAGATCCAGGGATCGATGTCGAAAAAGTCACAGGCTGCTTCGACGCCGGGCTGGATCGGGATGGGGTCTGTCTCGATCTCGAAGCCGACGCCCGCCGAACGGGCCATCTCGAAGAGGCCGCCGTAGACGCCGCCCTCCGTGGCGTCGTGCATCGCCGTGACCGGTCCAGCCGAGGAGGCGATCATCGCCTCCTCGATCGGACTCATGTCGTAGAAGCGGTCCGTGGCGGCCTGGATCTCCTCGGCCGGAACGTCGCCTTCCATCAGCGAGTCGAAGTGGACCGAAAGCAGGCCCGTCGCCTCGATGGCTGGCCCTTTCGTGACGATCACGCGATCGCCGGGGCGCGCACCATCAGGTGTCACCAGATCCTCGAAGTCGCCAGTGGCAAGCGACGTGCCGCCCCCAACCATGGGGTAGTTGACGCCGGCATAGCGACCTGTATGGCCCGTGACGATCGAGACGCCCAGTTCCTCGGCCTCTTGGTCGAAGGTCTCCCAGACGGTCTCGAACTGTTCGTCGGTGATCTCCGGCGGGAGATTGAAGTCCACGCTGAGGTAGGCGGGGTCGAGTCCCGAGACTGCTACATCCGAGATGAGGACGTGGAAGGCAAACCACGCCGCGCGTTCGAAGCCTGCCGCGGGCACGATAAAGACGGGATCGGTCGCCATCGCCAGTGCTTGCCCACCGACGTCGGCGACACCGAAGTCGACGCCGTGCTGGGGCTTGAGGCGGACATCGTCCCGGTCGGCCCCGAGACGGGGGTAGATGTACTCGTCGAAGAACTCGCGATCGGCCTTGCCCAGTTCGGGTTCGCTCATACACAGGGTGGTACTCGTCGGTGGTATTTAGCTTGCGCGTCACAGGACGACCGATCGGGCCACCGGAGCAGGCTTTTGGGCGTCTGGGTCCAAGATCACGTATGTCCACGTTCGACGGCGAGGCGGGCGTCCCCGCTGATCTGGTCGTCGAAACCGACGACGGGTTACAGTGTACTGCCTGTGCCCACCGATGTACACTCTCGCCCGGTCAGGCTGGGATCTGTGACGTCCGGCGGAACGTCGACGGCGAGTTGCGCCTGCTGACTTACGGGCAGGTCTTCGACCGGCCGACCGGCCCGCCGGGCACCGCCGACCCGATCGAGAAGAAACCGCTCTACCATTTCCACCCGACGACGCGCGTCCTGAGTTTCGGTGGCGTCTCCTGTAACTTCGCCTGTGAATTCTGCCAGAACAACCACATCGCCTTCGCTGGCCCCGCGGACGTCGAACTGCGAGACGTCTCGCCCGACGACGCCATCGAGAGTGCGGCCACACAGGACTGTGCCGGCGTCGCCTGGACGTACAACGAGCCGACGATTTATGCCGAATACGTCCGGGATGGGGCACGTCTGGCCAAGGAAGCGGGACGCTACACGGCGATCGTCACGAACGGCTACTTCACTGAGGAATTCCTCACGGAAGTCGGTCCGTATCTCGATGCGGCGAACGTCGACGTCAAGGGGTTCCGGGATCGCTCGCACGTCGAGCACATGGGGGCGCAACTCCAGCCGACGCTCGATGGGGCACGACTGGCCCACCAGGCGGGCATTCACGTCGAACTCACCTACCTGACGATCCCTGATCTCAACGACGACGCCGCGGAAATCCGGGCATTCGCCGAGTGGGCCCGAGACGAACTCGATCCGTCGGTGCCGGTCCACTTCACTCGGTTCCATCCGGACCACGAGATGCGTGACCGGCCGGCGACGCCCGTCGAAACGCTCGAACGGGCGGCGTCGATTGCCCGCGACATCGGTTTGGAATTCGTCTACGTCGGCAACGTCCCCGGCCACGAGGACAACGCGACCCGGTGTCCGGACTGTGGGGCAGTCTGGATCCGGCGACATGGTTTCCGGACGAGTCTCGAAGTCGATCTCGACGGGGCGTGTGCGTGTGGGCGACCGATCGATGTCGTTGTCTGAGATGCCGGGACTTGAACGAACGGTCGCCGTCTGACGATACTGGGCCGATCGCGCTGCCTTGGACTCTCGCCAAGCGGTCCTCGCACCCAGGTTTTTACAGGGCGGCGTTTCCTCATATCACCTGATGGGAGTCCGTCCACCTGCCGACGACGACCTATCGGAACCGGACGTCATCGAGTTCGGGATTCCGGCACTCGATGCGCGCCTCGAAGATGTCTCGTTTCCGGCCACCAGTCACGAACTTCGAAACACGTACGGCGACCTGCAAGTCCCGTACAACGCCTCCGGGAGCACCGTGACTCTGACGGAGGTGTTAGAGGAACTCGACCGCGAGGAATTCGAGACCGAACGAGAGTTGCTGGACGCGGCACACCCTGTCTTCGAACGCCACCGAGAACGCGATCCTAGTGGAGTCTTGGGTAGTCTCCGATCGCTATTGCCGTTTTGACCCACCGAACGCGTTGGTTACGTGTCGGTTTCGTTTTGGGTGTCCAGTGAATCCTCCGCGGCCGTCGAGTCAGCGGTCTCCGTCTGCGTGGTCGTCCCCTGGGTCTGCTGTGTGTGGGTCTGACTTCTTCGCGCACTGGCTGGCCTCTCGTGGCCTGCTCCGGATCGTTTACCTTCTTCTGGGAGCGCCCGATCCAGTCGCTGCATCTGCTCGCGATGGAGTTTGACGATCATATCCGAGAGCGTCCCGAACATCAACAGCTGGACGCCAAAGATGAGCGCGATCCCGCTCAAGAAGGCCATCACTTCGTGGGATACCCCCTGCGTGAACCACTCGATAGCGACGTAGCCACCGAGTGCCAGGCCGGCCAGCAGACTGGTGATGCCGACACTGCCGAAGTAAAACAGCGGGTTGTTCGTCTTGGCCATCCGGTAAAGGGTCAGGAAGATGGTTGCGCCGTCCCGAACGGGCCGTAGATTCGTCTCCGCCCCGCCAGGGCGAGACCGGTAGACGATCGGGACGACTTCGGTCTGGACGTTGTGTTTGACACACTCGACAGCCAATTCCGTCTCGATGCCAAAACCCTCCTCTGTGAGGGTGACGCGTTCGATTGCCTCTCGCGTTAGTGCTCGATACCCGCTGAGAATATCGGCGTAATCACGCCCGTGAATGTGGCGAAACGCTGTATTGATTATCCGGTTCCCGATTTTGTTGAGTCGAGACATGGCCCCGGATTCCATGTCGGCGAATCGATTTCCGATGACGTGGTCTGCCCGCCCCTCGAAGATGGGCTCGAGCATCGCGTCAGCGTCTTCGGCCCGGTAGGTCCAGTCGCCGTCGAGGAGCAAGACGATCGGGGCGTCAGTCATGTTGAGGCCCTCTCTAACGGCCTGACCCTTCATGTTCCCCGCTCCCCGACCGGACTGCTGGACGACGCGAGCACCCTCGCGCTTTGCGATGTCCTGGGTTTCGTCGGTCGATCCTCCGTCAATCACCAGAATATTGTCGAACCCCTCCGCACGAAACGATGAGACTACCTTTCCGATTGCGCCCGCCTCGTTGTAGGTCGGGATGAGAACGCAGACGTCGTCGTAGTCGGCCATTGGCTGTGTGTGTGCAGGCAGGGTGGAAAAGTGTGCGGGAATTTAGACGGACATGCGCGCTTTTCTTCGTCGTGCATCGATGCACAGCAGGGGGTGGGTCTGAATGATTTCATTCGGGGGGAAGGAATACCCCGACTATTAGAGAGGAATTGCGATGGCTAAATTACCCTCGATATTCCATAGTGGGATATGGATAATATCGCGCTCGTCACTGTCGACTCGCTCCGTGCGGACCACGTCGGGACGTACGGATACGATCGGGAGACAACGCCGGAACTCGACGCGCTGGCCGACGACGCGCTCGTCTTCGAGAACGCGATCGCACACGCCTGTGCGACACGACCATCGTTTCCGTCGATTCTCACTTCCACCCATGGACTCTTGTACGGTGGCTTTGACCACCTCTCCGACGAGCAGGTTCCGCTGTCGGTCCCGCTCTCGGAGGCGGGCTACGCGACCGCGGGGTTTCACTCGAACCCGTATCTATCGGCGGAGTTTAGCTACGACCGAGGGTTCGACACGTTCAACGACTCGGAGACGGACCCGTCGCTGGCCGCCTCGCTACGCCGGTGGGTCGTCGACAACGTCGACGGGCGACTGTACGATTTCCTCTCGTGGCTCCACACGAAAACGGAAGTCCACGCTGGGGTCGACGTGGGCTCGTACTACGAGGACGCGACGAGTCTCACCGACCGCGCGATCGCGTGGGTCGAGCAGGCCGAGGAGCCATGGTTTCTGTGGATCCACTACATGGACCCACACCACCCCTACGTGCCGCCCGACGAGTACCAAGTGTTCGGCGACACGCTCTCCCAGCAACGTGGCGTGAAACTCAGACAGCGCGTCCTCGACGATCCCGACGCGCTTTCGGAGGACGAATGGGACGACCTGATCGATCTGTACGACGCCGAAGTCCGATACACGGATAGCGAAGTCGGCCGCCTGCTCGACGCCATCGGCGACGCTGTCTGGGCGGTGACGGCCGATCACGGGGAGGAGTTCTACGAACACGGCAACTTCGGGCACAAGAACCGGTTTTACGACGAACACGTCCACGTCCCGCTCGTCCTCGGGGGGATCGATCGGTCGGGCCGCTCGGAGGCCCTCGTGGGACTCAACGACGTCCCGCCGACGCTGCTCGAGGCCGTCGGCGTCGACGCGCCGGACGGCTATCGCGGGACGAACGCACTCGACGGCAAGCGCGACCGCGTCGTTGGGGGGTGGGCCCCCGACGTTGGCCGCGATCTCGATTCGGTCCGCCTGATGAGTCGGACGATAGACGAGAAGTACATCTACGACGCCGGTGCCGAATCACACGAACTGTACGATCTGGCAGCGGATCCCGAGGAAGCGGTCAACCTGGGCGGCGAGGGAGCCACCGAGCATCGGGCGGCGACTGACTCGTTTTTGGAAGACGTCCGAGAGACGTCGACCGATTCCGACAGCGTCGATATCGATGACAATCTCGAAGAGCAACTGCAGAACCTTGGGTACAAAACCTGACTTGCGCACGGTCCGGCGGCAGTCTCGCGTCATTGGGGACGACATCGATGCGATGATCGATGGGGGAAATTGTCGGGGGACCGAAAGTGACGAAATCAGTGCCGTGGCTGTGGGCCATGATCCCGGCATCCGCGTTCGATTGGGTGTCCGGTCCGGCCGAACACCAACACTAAGCAGGGTCCGCTGTATCGGGAACTGATGGACGATCTGGCGTTCGTGTTTGCAGCAGGTGACGGTCCGTTCGACGAGCAAGAGCTGTATCTCGCCCGTTCGAGCAGTTGACGCGGCCTCATCAGTACAACGGCGTTAACTACTGAACTGGCCCGCCGTCCCGTGTTGGAGTTCTGGCCATATGGAGCGGTGTGGATGTCAAAAACCGGTCCGGACACCCACAAACTCGAGGCCCTCTCGTACTGAATTAGGGCGGTGTCGCCACACGACAAGAGACATGTTCACGCCGAGGACGACCACGGCCACTCTCGGGAGATTCCCGCCAGGGACTATGATAGACACCGATGCGACGAGAAAATCGCCGAGCCAGAGTCCAGGGAAGCTACAGACGAGCAACCAGAACGCAGAGGCGCGAAACGATCTTCGTAGAGATCGTTTCACATCCCATGTAGGGGCCACCAATATCGCCGACACAACCGGTCTGCATGGATCTTCGCCCACAGAGCTTATTAACTCACGTATAACTAACTACTACACGATGAACGGCGATACTGAGTTTTACGACTCCATAAGGGATATCTTTGAGAAGAACTTTGAAAGCTTCTTCAAATTTTGTATTGTCGGAGGAGCCTCTACGATCCTGAATTACTCGGTGTTCTTCGTTTTGTTCAAATACATTGGAGTTTTTTACTTGCTATCGTCTGCTATCGGATATATTAGTGGAGTGATATTTGGTTTTTATTTTAATAAAATCTACACTTTCGAGGCGGGATCTGATCAGTACATTAGCCAAGGCGGGCAATACATCACGGTATATACGATTTCATTGGTTGCGGGTCTGGCTCTCCTTAGGGGCCTTGTTTACCTCGGTGTCCCGGTCCTCACAGCGAACGTGGTCGTCATCGGTTTCACAACAGTGATGAATTACTCGGGAAGCAAGTACATCGTCTTTTCATCAGTTGACGTTCGTCAAAAGGTGGACTACTACTTGTATAGATTTAGATACCTGCTCAAATATATTCTGATTGGGATCGGTTCGCTGTTCCTCGAGATCGCAACTATCTGGGCCTCTAGCTTCGTCTCGCCGTTCCAATGGGCCAACGTCGTATTCGGATTCGGCGTCGGAATGATCTTCAGCTACGTACTGAACGCACGGTTTAATTTCAAGGTTCCCGAGAGTAGAAACACACGAACGTTTCAAAAGTTCATCCGCATGGTCACCCGCGAAATGTGGAAGGCACTCTTAGTTCGGCGGTCAATTCCAGCAAATCATCCACCTGACCGATTCGAACGGTAATCACCGACCGAGACAGGTCTTCACGCAGTGGCAACGCCGTCGTCGCCAGCCCTTCGCCGCCGACTCCGACAGCTTCGTGGCATCGCTGGCTAAGAGTGAGCGTCATCTTGTGCCCCAGCTGTGGTCTCGGGAGTGAACTCACTTGTCAGAAACAGTTCGCCGAAGACGCTTTGTGAGGTGCTGATATGATGCAACGGAACTGAGGACCATGTATTGGGGCCAACTCATTACGAACCGGTGTCACATACGAATGTCATTGCCGGAACGACAGTTCATGGATATAGTCGGGGAGAGAGCGATTCTGTTCCCCGATGTGGGAAAATGAGCTCTCGAAATTGCTCACGCATATCCTCTCCTGAGTGTGGTTTCGAGGAATAGAAGCAGCGGGGACGGGAAGATCGATGTGTGGAATACACGATAGCTTACTGCTCAAATTGCAGATGCAGCCCCCCGCCCCCCCATCACTGGCGTGAGTGGGAAATGCGATTTATCGGATCACCAGATGCTGTAGCAGTATTGTCGAGGCCGGGACTGGGAGTGGTCAGACACTATGACTAAGGGCCCGTGTGATATAGAACGAGGTAATGGACGACTTAGCGTTTGTATTTGCAGCCGGAGAAGGAAAATTCGACGAGCAAGGGCGCTATCTCGCTCGTTCGATCACGCGAACGAATCCTGATGCACAGATATACGCCTATATCCCAGACGGGGAATACCCAACACACAAATCCGAACTGTCGGAACTGGCGACGATCGTTCGAAGTGAACCCCGGATCCCCTCGTACGGTATCTCCCGAAAGATCGACGCGCTAATCGCCGCCGAAGCGGTCGCTGACGAACCGTATCTCCTCTTGCTCGACACGGATACGCTCGTCCTCGATGAGATCAGCGTGCACCGCTCCGGCAGCGATCTTTACCTCAAACCAGTCGACGTCGGCCTCCAGTACTGGGGACGGGCTTCACAGTCGAGTGAGACCTGGCATGATATTGCTACCGATGCCGATCTCCCCGTCCCCGAGTGGATATACACGAGTACGTTCGATAAAAACAGAATCCCGCCGTACTGGAATGCTGGCTTCGTGCTGTCGGGCATCGAGAGCTTCGGCAGTCGCTGGATGGATCTCGTCGAGGAACTCTACCCCGACATTCCGTACGAGTGGCACGCCGATCAAGTCGCACTCGGCCTGCTCTCTCAGGCCTACGACGTCGAGGTGTTGGACAACCGATTTAACTACCCGCTTCACCTCCGGCTTCAGTGTCGCAATGACGCGGTGGTCATCCACTACCACAACTTCCAGAATCTGAACAAACCCGGCTGTCCGACTGATTTCATGGCGTCGATCGGCATGCAGAAGGTTGTTTCGGACGCTAACTACTCCCGGACTGGTAGCGTTGCACGCTATATCAAACGGAAGGTACTCCCACTGAACGAGGAACACTTCCTCGAGCGAGCATACAATGCCCTGTTTGGCTGATCGATCATCCTCGCCAGTACGCCTTCAGGCTAACACCATTCTCACCGTGTGCTGGCGGTCGAACGGAGGACGAACCGATCGCCCATGATGCAACTCCCTTTCGGCTTCGGAACGGCGCACTTTCAGTCCCGAGCGGTAGCGGTTGAGTCGGTCAAACGAGCACTCGGGGTCGGGTATCGACACCTCGACACCGCTGATCACTACCAGTATACGGACGCAGTTGGGGCTGCCATCGCTGAGCAGTCTGTCCCGCGAGAGAATTTGTTCGTCGCCACGAAACTACACTCCGCCGATCTCGATCCCGACTCCATCGTAGACCGGGTAGATGCACTGTCACAGGCCCTCAACGTCGAGGTTATTGATCTGGTTTCGGTCCATTGGCCGACCGACGCGTATGATCCTGAACGAACCTTCGAGACGCTGGGTAGGTTGCAGGAGGCGGGTGACATCCGACATGTCGGCGTCTGTAACTTCACACCGAATTTGCTTCGGGAGGCTGTAGATTGTTCGCCAGTGCCGATCGTCGCCCACCAGTTCGAGATTCACCCCTTTCTCCCTCAGAACGAACTGATCGAGGCGTCTCGCGAGGTGGGGTCTCATGTCGTTGCCCACTCACCGCTGGCCGGCGGGCGCGTCTTCGAGTCCGAGACGCTGCAGGCCCTCGCCGATGACCAGGGCGTGAGCGTCGCACAGGTTGTGCTAGCGTGGCTACTCGATCGAAAGAAAGTCTGTCCAATTCCGAAAGCCACGGGCGAGCACATCGAGGAAAACTTCGCCGCGACGGCACTGTCGATAGATGCGAAAGCGTTTGACCGCATCGACAACATCAACACCCGATATCGGATCGTCGACTACGAGTTCGCCCCTTGGGACGAGTGAGGCCGGCATGAAGGACGGAGACATCCTGGATTTAACGGTCGCTTGGCTCCAGCAAGTTGTCCCGTCCGATCTCTCAGCCGAAGCGTTCATCACTCGGTGACGAAACGGGTTAGATATGAAAGGCGTAGTGCTCGCCGGCGGCAAAGGAACTCGACTGCGACCGATGACGAAAGTGATGAACAAGCACGTTCTCCCGGTGTACGACGAGCCGATGATCTTCTACCCGGTTCGCACACTCATCGAGAACGGCATTTCCGAGATTCTCGTCATCAGTACTCCCGAGCATATCGGTGGATACATTCAACTCCTTGAAGACGAGTTTGACGCCGATTTCAGCTACAAAGTCCAAGAGTCCCCCGAGGGTATCGCTCACGCCGTCCATCTTGCTGAGGACTTCGTCGACGACCGCTTCGCGGTGGTGCTCGGAGATAACATCGTCATCGACGATCTGAGCGATAGTATTGAGCGGTTCGAAGCGGGCGATAGCGACTGTATGATATTTCTCAAAGAGGTGTCGGATCCATCGCGCTACGGCGTCGCCGAAATCGATGGCGATGTGGTCGTCGACATCAAGGAGAAGCCCTCGGAACCAGAGACCAACGACGCCGTCATCGGGCTGTACCTGTATACCGACGAGGTGTTTGATCGCATCCCCGATCTCACCAAATCCGACCGAGGTGAACTTGAGATCACGGACCTCAACAAGAGCTATCTCGACGACGGCCGGCTGACGTACAGTAAACTCGATGGCGAGTGGTTCGATGTCGGGACCCACGACGGCCTCCTGAAGGCCAGCCGCTTCGTCGCAGATGACACCTGAGACATAGCGGTGGATCGCGGCCACGCTGGCGGTCTGTGGCTGTTCGATGCGGTAAACACAAAAGGAGCCTCTGCGAAGACGTCGTATGCAGTATCTCGTGACTGGCGCGGCGGGATTCATCGGCTCGAACTACGTCCGATACCTCCTCAACGCCCGAGAGGACGTGTCCATTGTCTCGCTGGACGCGCTGACCTACGCCGGATCGAAAGCGAACCTCGCTGGCGTACTCGACGATCCTCGTCACGAGTTCGTCGAAGGCGACATCCGTGACGACGAACTGATGGCATCGCTGCTAACCGACGCCGACTACGTTCTCAACTTCGCCGCCGAGTCGCACGTCGATCGATCGATCGAAGGGGCAGAACCGTTCGTCTCGACGAACGTCGAAGGGACGCGGACACTCCTTGACGCGGCCCTCGGTGCTGGCCTGGAGGGTTTTCTCCAAGTTTCGACCGACGAGGTGTACGGCCAGATTCTCGACGGCGCGTTCACGGAGACGGATCCACTAACGCCGCGAAACCCGTACGCCGCGAGCAAAGCGGGGGCTGACCTCCTCGCAATGAGCTACTGGCACACCCACGAGCTGCCGGTCGTCGTCACGCGGACGTGCAACAACTTCGGCCCGCGACAGCACGACGAAAAGCTGATTCCGAAGTTCGTCCAGCGGGCTGCTGAGGGGGCTGAACTGCCACTGTACGGCGACGGCTCGAATGTCCGGGAGTGGATCTACGTCGCGGACAATTGTCGGGCGATCGATCAGGTCCTCCGGGAGGGGTCGCCCGGCGAGATCTACAACATCGGGACCGGTATCGAGCGGACGAACCTCGAGGTCGCGGAGGCGATCATCGACGCCGTCGGCGGGTCGGACGACCAGATCACGTTCGTCGAGGACCGGCCCGGTCACGATCAGCGATACGCTTTGGAGACAGCCAAACTCGAACGGCTCGGTTGGGGGCCTGAATGGTCGTTTGAGGAGGGGCTGGAGCGCACGGTCGGATACTACTTAGAGTAAGGCATACTGTTCGACGTGAGAGCGTGCGACCTGCTCCCAGGTCATCGTCCCTGAGAGTTCGTACGCCGCTCGCTTTTTCTCCTGGAGCCGCTCGGGATCGCTGATCGTCGCCTCGAAGACGCTCGCCATCTCGGCTCCGTCCGCGACGACGTCGACGCCGTCACACGACTGTACCTCGGACAGCGTCGCGAACCCACAGGTGTCGGTGATGATCACGTGACAGCCTGCCCCCGCGGTCTCGATCGCAGTTGTTGGGTGGTTATCGTGTTCCGACGGGATCAACACGATGTCGGCGGCTTCGTAGTACTCCTCGATGTCGTGGACGTACCCGTGCATCCGGTGGTCCCACTCCGAGAGCCTAGCCGCGTAGGCCTCGTCCGTGACTGGCCCGACAATGTCGACGACGTACCGATCGTCGTTGGGATCAAGGTGCTGGAGGACCCGGTGCTGGCCTTTGATCGGGCCGATCAATGCCGGAATCAGCACACGAACGGGGTCCGACACCGAACCGGGTGGCGTCCGATCCGCCTCGCTGACGCCCAGCGGGATGACGGCATCGGCCGAACACCGCGCGTAGGTCCGCAGCTGATCGGCGACCATCGGGCTCGCGGCGACGATTCTGTCCGTCCGGTGGTAGCCGATCGCCTTGAGCACCGAGTAGACGTTCGCCCCGAAGAACTCGCGGGGGTTGAGGATCTGTGGGGCCCAGAGCAGCATCTGAATGTCGCCGGCAAACCCCAGACAGGTCTGGATGTCGGCGCCGTCAATGAGGCCGGGAATCGAGTGAAAGATCGCGTGATCGTTCGCCCTCACCCTGCGGGCGACGCGCCGCTTCGTTCTGATGAAGTTTGGGACGGAATCGACCGACCCCTCGACGTGGACCGTCTCGACGCTCTCGTGGGTGTCGTCACCTGTGGTGTACAGTGTCACACCACACCCGATGTCGTCGAGCGCGCGAACGAGCTTGCGGGTCACCGCCGAGGGTCCCAGTTCCTCGCGATTCAGCGGTCCGTAGACGGCGATATCGTCGGGTGTATTCATTTGTATCCGAGGGCTTCGAGCTGGTCGTCGACGGCGACTTGCCCGGTGTCACTGGTTACGGTTATATGCTCGCCGCTGTCAGTCGCCGATGTGACGACCCATGGGACGTGTTTTAGGGATCGAATTGGAACGTACTGAGGGTGGGCATAGAGCCCCCACTCGCCCAGTAAGTTCCCGTGATCGGCAGTGATCACGACCCGCTCGGCGTCCACGTTTTCCAGCAGCGTTTCGACGTGGTCGAGGACGTACCGGAGGTTGTCAGTGTACCCATCCCAGACCTTGTCACGGTCGACCTCACCGTGCTTAAGCGCGTCCCAGATGGTGTCCCAGGGCGTATGATCGTACCCCAGCGCCATTCCGTCGCCTACGTTGATCGCCGAGTCCGGGACAAACGGGTAGTGTGGCTGCATAAAGTGTGCGACAAGGCGGTCGGGGTTCACCTCTCGATGGGCTTCGATCGTGTGATCGACCACGCGGTCTGCGGGTATAGTGCCCAACTCCTCGTCGAATTCTGTCTGCCAGACCTCGTCGAGTAACTGGAAATCGCTTTCGTCGACGTGCATGTCGGTGTACGGGTTCGCCGAGACGAGCCCTGTTCGGGCCATCTTGTCAGCATACGCGTCGGTGAAGTTCTTGCGGTGCCACTCACCGGAACTGCTGGCCGAGGAATAGGCCGCTTGGTCAGTAAGGAAGTCGTACTCCTCAACGACTTCCGCCATGAGGTCCGCCCGACAGGCGTCGAGGACGATCAGCAGGTCCCAGTCGTACTCGTAGATGTACCTCCCGTAGTTCCACCGGCGGCCGACCTGGCGAAAGAGTCCTTGGTAGAACTCCGTGGCACTCTGTTTGCCACCGTCGATGAGCCCGCGCTCACGAACGGCCGCGACCGAGTCACTTGCCCAATCGAAGAGTGTCATCCACTGGTACTAATATCGGTAGATTCTGATAAATACCTTGTCCATTGGTCAAGAACATGATACCGGGGGGACTGGACTGGGACTCGAACAACCGCTGACTCGCTCCAACCGGTTACTCCGAAAGACGGAAGTGGCTCATTTGCAAACCACTTTGATAGATGGCCCGTCCGAACGTCCTCCTGATCGTACTCGACTCCGTCCGGGCACGCAACGTTTCACTCTATGGGCACGAGAACAACACGACGCCGTTTCTCGATACATTCGCCGAAGATGCGACGGTCTATCGGCAGGCCCGCGCCCCTGGTCGATGGAGTCTTCCCAGTCATGCGAGCCTCTTCACGGGCCTTCACGTCGCAGAACACCAGCTGTTCGACGAGGGGCGACGACTAACACCCGGTCACACGATCTTCGAGGAACTTGCAGAGGATGGCTACGACACTGGGGTCTTCTCTTACAATGGGTACATTAACGGGGCGACCAACTCAGGACTCGATCGCTTTCAGACCGTCGAAGGGTACCGTGATCCCCCGTTCCCGAACGCCGCGGATCCACAGGGTATCCGTGGCCAGCACCGGGAGTACCTGAAACGCTCGGTGCGTCACGATCAACCGATCCGATCGCTGTTAAATGGAGCCCTGATGAAACTCGGGTGGGACTATCCGGATCTGGTTCCGGATCGCATTCTCCGAAATACCTCAGCCGGGAAGACGCCAGACGACGTTTACGTCGATGCGTTCCTCGACTGGCAGTCCGACCGAAACGCACCCTGGGCGGCCTGTCTCAACTTTATGTGTACGCACAACGCGTACGATCCGGCACCTGAACACGACAAGTGGAGTGATCCAGCGGCGCGGCGGATCCAAGACAATCTCGAATTCGGTAACTGGGAGTTCCTGGGCGGCCACGAGCCGATCGAAAAGTTGGCGAAGTTGGAAGGGCTCTACGACGGGACGATTCGGCAGGCCGACAGCTACCTCAAACAGATCATTGCGACGCTTCGCGAGCGAGGGGCACTCGATGACACCCTCGTCGTGATCACGGGCGATCACGGCGAAGGATTCGGCGAGCCCGACGAGATCAGACCGAACCTCCCGACCGTCCAGCACGTCGTCGGCTCAAATGAAAGTCTGCTCCACGTCCCGCTGGTCGTGAAATTCCCCGGTCAGACTGACAACCGTGATGTCACTGAAGTGGCTTCGCTCACAGCATTCCCCCGGGTCGTCCGTGCTGTGGTCGACGGCGACTGGGACGCGGCGGCGTTCGCACCGGATGACGGGCGCGTGTTCGCCTCGACACACGGCCTCAACGGGGTGAACTACGAGCGCATGCAGGAATTCTGCGATGGGGACACCGACCGGTTCCTCGGCCGGACGGCCGTTCTCTACGAGGATCAGGGCGATGGAACGGTCCGGAAGATGGTCAACTGGGAAGATCGACACGTCACCCTCGAAATCGAGGACGCCCAGACGGTCCGCGAGACGGATGCGGACAATCGCGAACGTGTGAACGAGGCGTTCGGCGAACTCATTGACGCCGGCGTCATCGCTGACGCGGACGCCGTCGACGAAGCGACCGAACAGCGCCTTGAGGCGCTTGGCTACAGATAGCGAACTCGGCGGATCGACACACTCAACTGTCCTTTTGTATATTCCCTACGTAGGAATGGAGTTACTCGTCATCGGGCTGGACGGCCTGTCCTACAATATGCTCGATCGATTCGGCATCGAGCCGGAATTCATCGATCGAGTGACTGATGACGGCGTTTCCGGCGACCTCATGAGCGTCGACACCCCGACGACACTCCCAGCCTGGACGTCGTTCCAGACCGGCAAAGACCCCGGTTCGCACGGACTGACGAACATGATTACACAGGCGCCCGACTACGAAACGGGCCCCTTCGAGACCAACACGACGGACGCGGCGCTGTACGATTTCGTCGACGACGCCGTGGTGATCAACTTGCCCGCGTCGGTCGGCCGGCGACCCGCCGCCGAGAACACCCACCTCGTCAGCGCGATGCTCGCGAAAGATAAAGCCGACGCGACGCCCGACCATCTACAGGATCTTGCCAGCTACGAGGCGTACATCCTCGACCACGACAAGAGCAAGAAGAAACGCCCGAGCGTCTACTTCAATCACGTCTGTGAGATCACCGAGCGCCGACGCGATTTCGCCCGCGAGGCGTTCGAGACCTACGACCCTCGGTTCGGGTTTGTCCTCTTTTCGACGCCCGACTGGGCGGGCCATCTGCTCTCGAATTTCTCCGATGACGAGGAGCGGGCGGGCTACTACGAGCAGCTCATTTCCGTCGTCGATTCGTGTGCAGCCGACCTCGCGGAGTTGGCGGACAACGTCGTCCTGATGAGCGATCACGGCTTCGAAAAGAAAACCCACAACGTGCATCTCAACGACTGGCTCGCCGACGCGGGCTATCTCGAGGTCGAAAGCGAGGCCGTCCGGCCACAGCACGTCGCCGTCGCGGCGGCGAAAGCCGTCGGGAAGCGCTCGGACTGGATCTACGAGCAGATCCGGCGCGTCTACAACTACATCATCGGAACGGACGTCGGCCAGAGTCTGCAGGCCGCCGCCGAATCGGAGGTAGACTATCCCGCGTCGCAGGCGTGGGAACTGCGCTACGGCTGTGTGTTCATCAACGACGAGCGCTTCGATCACCCGTCGGTCGAGGACCCCGCCGCGCTTCGCGCGGAGCTCAAAACGGCGATCGCCTCGATCACCGATTCCGAGGGCAATCCCGCCTTCCGGGACGTCTTGCTCGCCGAGGAAGCCTACAAAGACCCCGGCGAGTGGGCCCCCGACCTCATCGCTCGCCCTGCGCCTGGGCGGTATCCGACGATGCTGGACTCGCCGACCGGCGAGCCAGTGAGCCCAACCAACAACTACAATCACCGGTATCGCGGCCTGATCGCCGCAGAGGGCCCCGCCTTCGAGGACAACGAGACCGTCGAGGGCATGTCGATCGTCGACGTACTCCCGACCGTGTTGCACGTTCTAGGGCAGTCCCAGTCGCCCGAGTTCGACGGACGGGTCCGTGAGGATTTGCTGACGATCGACCGCGAGGTGACGACGCTCAACCACGACGCCGTGCCCCGTCCGCGGGTACGGTCGGACGACACCGATCAGGACGACCGCGACGACGTGGTCGAATCACGACTGGAAGACCTGGGCTACATCGAATGACACTCACAATGGCCCAAGCTGACCGCGCCACATCTCCATAGTATGGATAAAAATACTGCCGAACTCGACTTGGGTCGGGAGACGCTGATCGCTGTCGCCGCCAAGTTGGTACTCGCCGTTACGGGATTCGCCGGCGTGATTATCTTCACGCGGGTACTGGGGCTCGGTGGCGTCGGGAAGTATTACGCGATTCTTGCCGCCGCGAACCTCCTCAATCAGGTACTGAGCGGCTTCAACGGAGCGATCAAGAAGCGGGTCAGCGAGGTTGACACGCCGACCGGGGAATATTTCGGGTTGGGTGTGGCGTTCAACGTCGCGTTCGTCGCGGTCCTGACAATCGTAGCGACCCTAATCTATCCTTTCATCAAATCCATTATCGGGCCGTTCGTGTTCCTCGTCGCGTTCGTCGCGGTCGTCGCGAGCCTGGGAGCGTTCTCGTTGATCAATCGACTGTACAGCGGGATCGGCAATCCGGGAGCATCGTTTTGGACTGACACAATGCGAAGTCTCCTCACACTCGGTGCGCAAGTCGCGTTGCTCTGGCAAGGCTGGAACGTTCTCGGTCTCTTGATTGGCTTCGTCTTCGGAACGGCGAGCACCACGCTGATCGTCTACCTGATTGTCCGGGTCAAGCCCCTGTTTCCGTCCAGAACGACACTTGTTCGGACCTACGAGTTCGCCCGCTGGAGTGTGTTGAATGGCCTACTCGAAAACATGTATTCACGAGTCGACGTATTGTTGCTTGCCGCGATAGTTGGCAACGAGGCGGTTGGGCTCTACGAACCTGCACTTCGCTTGACGGTACCAGCGACATTTGTTTCAGCAAGTATCGGAGATTCGTTGAACGTCAAGTCAAGCGGGCTCGATTCTATAGATAAGTCGGTTCTTTCGGACCTTCGAAATGCGATCTCGTATACTAGTTTAATTGCGATTCCGATCTTCTTCGGGGCCGCCATAATGCCGGAGGAGCTGATGACGATTGCCTTTGGTCCAGAGTTCGGTGCGGGCGCGACGGCGCTCGTCCTGCTGGCACTGTTCCAATTGTTCAACACCTACAAACAGCCGTTCGGGATGGTCCTCCTCGGGATCGACCGGCCGGAAATCAACTTTCGTGTGAAGTTCTTGGTCCTCGTGATCCACTTACCCCTCGCTGTTTTGCTCGGCCTCGAATTCGGACTCATTGGTGTCATCGCCGCCACAATCGTGTCCGAAGCTTTCAGAGTGGCTCTCTATCTCGTCATCGCCTACTGGTTGTTCGACGAGGTACTCGTCACGCGGCCCCTAGGTGAACAGCTGTTGAGTGGCGGAATTATGTTCGGCGTCGTTTATTGGCTCTCCACGCAGGTCGACATCGTCGGTTGGCCATCCCTGCTCGTGGTCGTTGGTTCAGGTGCTGTCGTATATTTCGGGATGCTATTTATCGTCAGCCCCCACTTCAGAGGGACCGCAGATAACGTGCTTTCCGGCGTAATCCCGGCCGACCGCCAGTACTGGAAATCTAGATGGTAAGTGGTCGGTATCCGATAGCTCGACGTACAGGGGAACAACTTATCGGGGGGAGAGGACGGCAGGACACGATACTCGTCATTTATACCCGAGCGCCTCAAGTTGATGGTCCCGGTCGATTCGTTCGTCTTCACGAGTCGAGTGATCGACTGGCTCGTAGTCGCCGCGGTCCTCGGCCCGCGTCGTGATCCAGGGCACCCGTTTCAGCGATCGCAGCGGCACCCAGTCGGGGTGGGCGTACATCCCCCACTCGCCGAGGACGTTGCCGTGGTCGGACGTGATGAGTACGTCGGCGTCGGCGTTGTGCAATAGCGTTTCGACGTGATTGAGCACGTACTCGAGGTTGGCGACGTAGCCGTCCCAGACCTCGTCGCGCTCCACCTCGCCTTTCCGGAGTTTGTGCCAGACGTTGTCCCAGGGCTGGCTGTCGAACTCCTGGCGGGGTAGTCCCTGGTCCATCGGGTTCGGGACGAAGGGGTGGTGCGGTTGCATGTAATGGACGACCATCCGGTCGGGGTCGTCCGCCCAGGCGGTGAGGGCCTGATCGGTGACGACGTCGGCCGGAATCGTGCGGAGATCCCGATCGAACCCATACTCCCAAACCTCGTCGAGCAGGGCGAACGAGGAGGCATCGAGGAGATTCTTCGAGTAAGGATTGGCGGTGACGTAGGCGACATCGGAGGTGTCGCGCCCGTCGAACGTCTTGGGAATCCACTCGCCGGAACTGCTCGCGACCGAGTACTTCCAGTCATTGGTGAGATACGGCCGGTCGACCTCGGGGATGAGGTCCCACCGGCAGGCGTCGAGGACGAGACAGATGTCCCACTCTTCGTCCCAGATCGGCGTCCCGTAGTTGATGCGCTTGCCGACGTTGCGCCAGAGCCCGACGTAGAACTCGTAAGCAGACTCTTTGACGCCACGCCAGCCGTCTTCGCGGACTCGCTCGTTCGTCTCGGTCGCCCAGTCTCTGAACGTCATATGTATCCCAAATCCTCGAGCTGGTCGGTCGGCACGTCGACATGATCGTCGGCCACGGCTACGTCCTCGGTGACGCGGTCGATCCAGTCTCTGGCGTCTCGAACGTCGTCGAACAGCGGCTCCTCGAGTGTCGTCGCGGCCATCGCGCGATCGGCGTGACGACCCGGTTCGGTATCGCTCGAGTCCCAGGCGGTGTGGATGCCGTGATCGCTCAGCAACAGCAGGTCGTCGTCCTCGCTGAGGCGATCCCAGAGTTCGCCGACCCACTCGTTGACGCGTTCGTAGGTCCGGCGATACCGTTGCTCGTCGTAGCGATAGATGTGCCCGCACATGTCGAGGGTGTGGACGTGGACGCCCGCCAGTGCGAGGTCATGGTTGAGCATCTCTCTGGCCCAGCCGAACTGCTCGGCGGCGATACCGTAGATCTCGCGTTCGAAGCCCTGAATCGTCTGCTCGCCCTCGTCCGGGTTCGCGGTGTCCCAGACGCGCATCAGTTCCGCGGAGTTTGCGACGCCCGGCCAGTTGTGGACGACCCGTCCCTCGCCCTCGAAGACGTGGTCGGCGTCCGTTTCTGGAATACTGTACTCGGCCCCGGTGACGCGCTCGGCGAGGTTGCCCAGCCGGTCGCGGGTGTTCCCGCCGAGTTTAGCCGTGAACCGCGAGAGGAAATCGATGGCGGGATTGGACCACTCGCTGGTTCCGCCGCCGGTCAGCCCGTGCTCGGCGGGCCCGAGCCCGGTCGCGACGGTCGGCCAGACCTCCAGGGTGTAGGGCTGATCTTTCATGTACGAGAACGTCTCGATCGGCCGGTGGCGAGTCAATTCGAGTGAAGGCACATCGAAGTGTTCAACGTGCTCGTGATCGAGAGCGTCGAGGGCTACGACGAGCAGCATCAGTGCCTTGGAATGAGATGCGCGATCCTTAAGCACTTCCGGAAAGTGCCGGCCCGATCATACCCCGGAACAAGCGCCAGGCGTAGCGGGGATGTTTTGAAGCGAGATAGAGCCCTCGCCAGGCGTGGTCCCAGGCGTTCGTCCGTTCGAGCGCGCCGGGTTCGCCCTCGTGGTAGATCTCCGACTGGGGGATGCGATCGATCGTGAACCCGCGTTTGTCACAGGCGATCGCGAAGTCCGTGTCACCCATGTGCGAGCGGAGACGTTCATCGAACCCACCGACGGCTACCCACGTTCCAGTAGTGAACCCCATCAGACGACCGGCAACGAGGTCGTAATTCCAGTCTTTCATTCCGACAAGCTTCTGCGGCTCGATACGGTCGATGACGTCCCAAAAAAACGATTCTGAGAATCGGACATCATCGTCAAGTAATAGGATCTTCTCAGTCTCCGCGGCTTTTACGCCGATATTTCTGGCCTCATTCAGGGTTCCTTCACGCACGATGATAACTTCGACCTCATCTGGGATCGAGTCCTTTGTGAGGACGGTCTCGCTTATCGTCGGAATGATGACAGTAACGTCGTCCATATATCAGTTATCCGTCGTTCAGTACGGACATACAAATAACCTCGGAGGCCACTGTCATTGATTCGAGTCATGAGCATTCTCGAACTTTCGGCGGCTTTTGTGTTGTGAATTCTTCATCTCGCATAAATATTAATCAGATTTTCCACTGTTTGTGACCACGTCGGTGGTTGCTTCAGGACGCTTTGTTCGTGAGCTTGACGGACTGATTCGACTATCACTTCGGACTTTAGATCGGTAATTCCGACGACACCTTGCGTAACAGTCCACTCCTCAAGAGCGGTATTCGCATTTACGACACATGGAGTCCCTGTCGCCAACGCTTCCGCGACGGTCATCCCGTATGCCTCGAATTCAGAGAGTGTGATGTACACGTCGGCCCCGGCATACAACCTAGAAAGTCGTTCGTCGTCCACGAAGTCCAAAAACTCGACACGATCAGCTACCCTTTCCGTGCGAGCCATCTGTACCAACACTTCCCGATAGGGACCGGTGCCGGCAACGACCAGCTCATATTGGGGTAACTCCGGCAATGCGCGAATCACATGTTGAATTCCTTTGTATTCTTCAAGGCGACCGACACACAGCAGATAGGGTCGTTCTCGCTCTTCGGGTTCCGCGTTGACAAATCGATCGACGTTCAACCCATTCGGTATCACTGTCGCCTCAACGCCGAAATCCTTGCGTAGCTGTTCCCGCTCCCATTCACTCACAGCAATCACATCGTCTGCCTGCTTGACTGCCCATCTCCCGATCGGACGATACAATGACAGCAATCGATCGCGAATCGGACTCGCACTGCCACCGTGATAGTGCGTCGTCACGACGAACCGTTCGTCGCTGACACCTAGTGCGGCGAACAGAACTGGAACCGCATGATAGTTGTGCGCGTGTACGATATCGGCCTCAGCCTGTCGAATGGCACGCACTAATTGTGGTGCAATGTAGAATGCATCCCCAGGACTGCAAGAGCGGAACCGTCGAATGCGAACACCATCGTCGCACTCGCTTGACGAAACATCTGAGCCGGCGTCCGCACTGAAGACGGACACTTCGTGACCTTGATTCACGAGCCGCGTAGCGATTTCTCTAACGTGTGTTTCCACCCCGCCAGTCCGGGGCGGATATCGATGTGTGACAAATATGATCTTCACTCGAAGGCCTCCCGTAATTCCGCGTCCACTTCCCACGTCCCATCACCTTTGCCACGTAGTAATTCCACACTCGCCCGGAACAGCGACACCTGCGTATCAAAGATCGAGTAAAACGCCTGAAATGGCCCCAAACAGTCGTTCTGCCCGAGATACGCGAATGCCCCAACGAGAGTTGGGAACGCTACTCCACCGACACCGAATAATGACACTGCAGCTCCGGTAGTGATAATCAGTGACACAGCTACTAGCCAGGGTGAGACAATCATAAACCACCAGTTGAACGGTAAAACAATTTTTCCGTACTTGCCGTATTTCCCCAAGGCATCCCGATGCTGTACTAATAACCTGATCAATCCCATTCCCCTGCGATCCTTCTGCTTGCGCCGCTTCCGAAAGGCTGAGTGAGAGGCTTCCATATAGTGGACTGCTGGATCGAAGATGACGCGTTTTCCATTTCGCCGAATCTTCAACGCCAATTCAGTATCGTCAGCCAACGAATTCGGATCGATTGGGATAATCGCATCGTTCTCGAACGCGGAAAACGGCCCGTGGAAGATAAGTGTCGAATCGAGATGTGACTCTAGTTGCTGAATGTGCGATTGGACACTCCTATATCCTGATTCGACTTCACTTCCACCTAAGACCTCTACGTTTTGGCCCGTCACGGCCGCAACGTCGTCGTCAGCGAGATTCGCAACGGCTTCACGCAGGGCATCAGGAGACAGTTTCGAGTCGCAGTCAGTCTTGACAACAACATCATTCGACGCTGCTTTGTAGGCGTCGTTTAGCGCGGGCGCGAGGCCTCGGCGTTCATCTTCTTCCAGCAGCACCAGTTCAGGTACGTCGAGTCCCTCGAAACACTCTCGAATCCTCTTCAGGGTATCGTCAGTTGAAGAATCAACAACTACCAGTTCGATTTTTTCTTTTGGGTAATCTACCGCCAACAAATCATCCAACTTCGTCTCGACGATGTCTGCTTCGTTGTACGTCGGAAGAACGATACTGACGGTCGGCTCCCAGCTCCGTTTATCAACGGGCGACCCTGTCGGACGGAGCCAAGCATATAGCGCGAGAAAACAAAGATACGGGACTGCTGTGACCCCGACGAGTACAAGTGCAACGACGGCGAGCAGATCCATAACCCCAGTTTACACACATCGTAATAAAATACCTCCGCCAGAGAGTACGGGGACAACTATTACCATCTCGCTCGAGCGTGAGTCGTTCGATAAATCCAGTTGAACGACGGATAGCCTGATTCAAAGAATAAGGTTTATGCGCGCGTTGGCAGTTTTCACGTCTAATGAGTGAACGGAGGGCTTCTGTCGCATGAGCGTACTCGAATCGTGGCCAGATGACGATTCAACAGCCGGTCAGGCGCTTGATTGGCTATCATGCTGGTATCATGTGTTTGTCGTGGCTGGGCTGTTCGGGTTTATGTTCTGGCTGCGAGCACGGACGTGGGAGAACTTTGTCGCCAACGGCGAGATACTTTTCAGTGGCAACGACCCGTGGTACGTGTTTCGTGAAGTCGCCTATACTGTCACGAACTGGCCGAATACGATGCCTTTCGAAGCCTGGACAAGATTTCCGACAGGCACGATGGTCAGCCAGTTCGGTACCCTGTACGAACAACTTATTGCTACGACTGCCCTACTCATTGGACTTGGAAACCCGAGTGACCATCTGATCCGACTCGTCCACTTGTTCTTCCCAGCGATACTCGGTGCCGCAGTCGTCATCCCGACGTACTATCTCGGCAAGCACGTCGGCGGCCGCATCGGTGGTGTCATCGCTGCGGTGCTCGTTGCACTCTCCGGTGGTGAGTTACTTCGACGAAGTCTCGTCGGGTTTTCCGACCACCACGTCGCGGAAGTGTTCTTCCAAGTGGTAGCTGTCCTCGCCATATTGATCGCTCTCCGTGTGGCTCAAGAGGAGAAGCCGATCTACGAACTCCTCGTCGAACGCGACTGGGCGGCGTTACGTCGCCCACTCGGCTGGGGCGTCATCGCGGGCGCTGCCCTCGCACTTTATATTTCGGTCTGGCCACCAGGCGTCCTCCTCGTCGGCATTCTCGGCGTGTACGTCACGATCCAACTTCCGATAACGTATCTTCGAAAAGAGAGTCCGGAACATATCTCGATTGTCGCGGCAGTGATCTTTCTCGTCGCGGCTGTGTTATCATTAGCCTCAATTGACGAGGTCGGTTTCGGGATGGTTTCACGTACGTTGGCACAGCCAGGACTGGCAATTGCGGGTGCAGTGTGGGTCGGAGTCCTTTCGGCGCTAGCTCGTATGTGGGATGAACGCGACCTCTCGCGCTGGCTGTATCCAGTCGTCGTTTTCGGGAGTCTCGTCGCCGCGGTACTGTTGGTCACTCTGTTACTTCCGGATTTCTTCCGGTATTTCCTCCGGCAGGTCCTCCGCTTCGTCGGGTTCGCCTTCAACCCACATACTAATGCGGCCATCACAATCGGCGAGGTCCAACCGCTGCCAATCGGGGAGGCCGACACGCTCATCTCCTGGCTGGGCGTCACCCCGATCGTCGGTGGGATTGGTGTTTTCCTTGCGCTCGCTCACCAGTACGTCGCCGACGAACTTGACCCGGCGTATCTCTTCGTCGCGCTGTGGTTCGTCTTCTTCGTCGCCGCGACGTTTACCCAGCAACGGTTCGCCTACTATCTGACCGTCCCAGCGGCGGTGATGACGGCACTGGTCGTGACGCGACTCTTCGGATATCTGCGGTCGATCAGCGACACCGACGATGTCGAGACCTACCAGGCGCTTGTCATTGGCGGCGTCATTTTCCTGCTCGTCATTCCGATGGTGTTCCCTGCGCCTATCGCACTCAATCGGTCGTCGAGCAACGGACCTGGCGGTGTCGTGGGCTGGCAGAGTAGCCTCGACTATATGGAAGAGCAGACCCCAGCAGTGGGGAACTATGGCGGCGCGGGCAACGCCGACCAACTTGACTTCTATGGGACGTACGAACGAACGGACGACTACGAGTACCCAGACGGTTCCTATGGCGTGATGTCCTGGTGGGACTACGGCCACTGGATAACGCAGGAAGGCGAGCGTATTCCGGTCGCGAACCCCTTCCAGCAGAACGCCAAAGAGGCTGCCTCGTTCCTCGTGGCACAGAACGAGAATGACGCCAACGACGCACTACAGGTCGTCAGTGAGTCCGAATCCGACGCCCAGACCCGCTATGTCATGGTCGACTGGAAGATGGCCACGGCAAACGGCGGGTTCGGTGGGTATCGCTGGGGCAAGTTCTTCGCGCCGCCGAACTTCCTCGATGACGTCAATGAATCTGACTACTTCCGTCGCGTCCGCGCACTCGTCCAAACCCAGCAAGGGCAGTCGCTGACGAATCGGTATTTCACACTCCAGAAACAGGCCTACTACGAGACGATGGCCGTCAGACTCTACCGGTACCACGGGAGTGCGGCTTCACCGACTGACGTCCCTGGTCTCGATCTCGGCGGGAGCACGGTCGTCGTCGACTGGCAGGACTACCAGGGCGTGGCCCTCCCGGAACTGAGTCAAAATGGGACTGGACAAACCGTGCAGCTGTTCCAAAATCGGAGCGCTGCCGAGGAGTTCGTCGCCAACGACAGTACGTCCCAGATCGGTGGTATCGGTAAGATTCCGAGTGAGTCGGTCGGTGCCCTGCAACACTATCGGCTCGTGCAGGTGAGTGACCCGACCGTCGGACTACGATACGGCCAACTCGGGCAGTTCATGGCAAGCCAGCCTGGACTGACTGTCCTCTCGCGGAGTCAACAGTACCAGACCGGTGTCGGCATCCGAGCGCTCGGCCTCGCTCGTGAGCCGTTCAACTCCTATACGAAGGTCTTCGAGCGGGTTCCCGGCGCGACCGTGCAGGGCGATGGGCCATCGAATGCGACTGTGACCGCAGCCGTCGAGATGGAGATGCCCAACGCAAACAAGACCTTCACCTATCGCCAGCACGCCGAGACTGACGCTAACGGTGAGTTCACGATGACGCTCCCGTACTCGACGGAAGGCTACGAGAACTGGGGGCCGGAAGACGGCTACACGAACGTCTCTGTCCGGGCCAACAGTTCCTATCAGTTCAGTACTGAGACGTCGTTCAACGAGAGTGGATCCGTCTATCGCTACACCGCCACTGAAAACGTCTCGGAAGCCCAGGTCAACGGCGTCGAGGACGAGCCGGTCGCGATCGAGCTCGAACGCCAAGTGCTGGGCGAGTTCAACAACTCCGAGAGCAGCGACGCGGGTAACGAGAGCTCCGAGTCACTGACGCCGCCATCCCTTCGGTCACTGGACGGTGACACGGACGATTCGCCCTCGGGACAGACTGGCGAGGCAGTGTCCTGGAACCCCGTACTGAACGCACGGAGTGCCGGTCTCTGAGAGCCGTGAGCGGGCAATCTCAAACTGACGGCGGGACTGACGACCCATCCACCGTCGAGGCTTGGATCGCCATCTATCTGAAAGGGCTGGCGATGGGTGCGGCCGATTCGGTGCCAGGCGTTTCCGGCGGGACCATCGCGTTCATCACTGGCATCTACGAGCGGTTGATCGGGGCAATCGCGTCCCTCGACCCGCGGGCCATCGTCCATCTCGGACGACTCCACCGCCCGGGTGGCCGGCAGGCCTTCGTCGCCGAACTTCGGAAAATGGACGTCCCCTTCCTGATCGCGCTGGGGACCGGCGTCCTGACGTCGCTCGTCCTCGTCTCCCGGGTGATGCACGTGGCGTTGAACGACGCGCGAGCGCTGACGTTCGCGTTCTTCTTCGGCCTCATTGCTGCCTCTGCAGTGGTGCTGTACGATCAGGTGTCGGTGGCCACGCCGAGCCGCATCGGGGCCGCAGTACTCGGGTTCGGGCTCGCGTTCTTCGTCTCAGGTGTCACCGCCGGTGCCGAGTACTCCCATGCCCTGCCGTTCGTGTTCGGGGCCGGCACAATCGCCATCACGGCGATGATTCTCCCCGGCGTTTCGGGGGCTTTCTTCCTCGTGTTGCTCGGGCAGTACGACTACCTCACGACGGTGTTGAAGCGCTTTGTCGACCGATTGGTCGGGCTGGTGACCGGTGACGCCACGCTGGCCGGCGTCCTCGACCTGGGGGCGACCGTCGTTACGTTCGCTGTCGGGGCGCTGTTGGGGTTGCTCGTGTTCGCACGCATTGTCGAGTGGGCGTTAGCGAACTATCGGTACGTGACGTTGACGTTTCTCGTGAGTTTGATGGTCGGTGCGCTTCGCCTCCCGGTTATCGAAGTCCTAGATAACACCGCGACGTGGTCGCCTGTGACCACGCTGGTGACGGTCTTGGCGGGCGCAATCGGCGTGATCGTGGTTCTCCTGCTCGATTATTACACCGAATCACTGGCGTACTGACCGGCTTGGGCAATCCCAACTGCGAGTCGGTAGCGTTTTCCCGCCGGTCCGGTTTGCCAGGCATATGCGCACGCTCAACTATCTGGATATCGAGCGGTATCTCGGCTCTAGCGGGATCACGACGGCGGCCAGCCAGCAGCGGAAAGCGCTGGCCGATCAAGGTGTGACCGTCGAAACCTCGCCGTGGGACGGCCGAAATCCGCTGACTGCCGGTCTCGCGAACCTCGGTGAGGACTCGCTGTGGACCGACTTCGACGTGGCGCATTGCAACCTCGTCGGCCCGGGGACGATCGCCGTGGCCAGACACGCCAAGCGACACGATATTCCGCTGATACTGCACTCACACGTCACTCGCGAGGACTTCCAGGAGAGTTTCCGCGGGTCGAATCAAATCTCCAAGCCCCTGGGGTGGTACCTCCGGTGGTTCTACTCCCAGGCTGATCTCGTACTCTGTCCCAGCGAGTACACGAAAGACGTGCTCGAATCGTATCCCGTCGACGGGCCGATCCGTCCGATGACCAACGGTGTCGATCTGGACGCTCTCGAGGGCTACGAGAAGTTCCGCGCCTCGGCTCGCGAGAAGCACGACCTCGACGGCGTCGTCGTCTTCTCCGTCGGTCAAGTGTTCGAGCGGAAGGGGCTGACGACGTTCTGTCGGGTGGCCCAGCAGACAGACTACGACTTTGCGTGGTTCGGCCCCTACAGCACCAGCCCGCTGGCCTCTGAGACAGTCAAACGTTGGACGTCCGATCCGCCAGCAAACGTCACCTTCACGGGCTGGGTCGAGGACGTCCGTGAGGCCTTCGGCGCGGGGGATATCTATCTGTTCCCGACAAAGGCCGAAAATCAGGGGATCGCTGTCCTGGAGGCGATGGCAGCCAGGAAGGCAGTTGTCCTCAGGGACATCCCCGTTTTCCGGGAGTATTTCACTGACGGCGAGGATTGCCTGATGGCCAGTACCGACGCGGAGTTCCGCGAGGCCGTCGAGCGCTTGGCCGAGAACCCCGATCTCCGGGAGCGGTTGGGCGAGAATGCCCGCGAGACAGCCGAACAGCACAGTCTCGATCGCGTCGGCCAACAGCTGGTGGATATCTATCGCGGCTTGCTCGACGGAGCGGATCCGGCGACACTTTGAGACGGGCTGGTTGGCCTGTCGAACTTCACAGCCCTGGCGACCCGAATCGCGAGCCTCAAGTGGTGGGCCCCACTCTGGACGGGCGATGAGCACCGGTGGGTCCCAGAATGTCCTGTTCGTGGTACTGGATACGGTCCGGAAGGATCACCTCACAGTCTACGGTCACGATCGACCGACAACGCCGAATCTGGACGCATTCGCCGAGGAAGCTCGGGTTTACGAGGAGGCAGTCGCCCAGGGACCGTGGACGGTCCCCTCACACGGATCGATGTTTACCGGCACGTACCCGAGCGAACACGGGGCGACTCAGGAGAATCCCTACCTGGAGGGCCAGCAGACGTTGGCCCAGTCCCTCGCTGCAGCGGGCTACGATACCGCTTGTTACACCTCCAACGCCTGGATCACACCGTATACCCATCTCTCGGACGGATTCGAACGGCAGGACAACTTCTTCAAACTACTGCCCGGTGACTTCTTTTCGGGGCCGTTGGCCCGAGGGTGGAAGGCACTCAACGACTACGACGTCCTTCGGAAAGCCGTCGCCGGGCTGATCAACGTCGGCAACTACTTCCACAAGTACTTCGAGAGCGAGGGCGGCGACTCGAAGACGCCGCGGGCGATCGAGCGGACGAAGTCGTTTATCGACGAGGCCGACGATCCGTTCTTCTCGTTTGTCAACCTGATGGATGGCCACCTGCCGTATCATCCACCTGAGGCATATCGCGAGGAATTCGCGCCCGACGTCGATCCGGCGGCTGTCTGTCAAGACACGAAACTGTACAACGCCGGGGCCTACGAGATCGACGACGAGGAGTGGGCAGACATTCGGTCGTTGTACGACGCCGAGATCGCCTATATGGACCACCAAATCGGGCAACTGTTCGAGTGGCTCAAAGAGACTGGCCGCTGGGAGGAGACGATGGTCGTCGTCTGTGCCGACCACGGTGAACTGTTCGGCGAACACGACATCTACAGCCACGAATTTGCCCTGTACGAACCACTGATCAACGTCCCGTTGCTCGTCAAACACTCGGACGTCGACCCGGGCCGCGACGAGGAGACGCAGGTCGAACTCCTCGATCTCTATCACACGATTCTCGACGCGACGGGCGTCGATCCACTGGGAACGAACCTCGAACCGACGCGATCGCTGCTGTCAGCCGAGTATCGGGAGTTCACGGATGGCGAGTTCGCGTTCGCCGAATACCACTTCCCCGTCATCGAGTACCGGAACTTGCAGACGAAAGCCTCCTCAGCGGGCGTCGAGATCCCCGAAAACTCACGCTTTGACTCACGGATCCGGGCCGGCCGTCGTCCGGACGCGAAGTACATCCGCAACGAGTGTATCCCGGACGAAGCCTATCGGATCGACGAGGATCCTTCCGAGGAGTGTGACGTGATCGAGGGAGACGATCCGGCGATCGAAGCCGTCGAGGCGGCGTTGTCCCGCTTCGAAGCGGGTGTCGGCGGCGAGTGGACGGACGTCGAGGCCGATGACGTCCTCGAAGATGTCGGGGAGGAAGCCAGAGAGCAACTCGACGCGTTGGGCTACGTCGAGTGAGGCCCGGGTTTGTCGTGGTGTGGCACGTCCCGTGAACGCGACGGATAGTCACTACTAACTACGTCGCCGCGGTCCACCGACGCATGTGGCCTTCGAGCAATGCAGTCACGCAGGTGTATCGTCGCCAGGAGGGATCGATAGATGGTCGCTGATGCGGGCCTTCTCACAGCAGATGTCCTCTTGGTCGCGTTCGCCGGCGGGGCGATCGGTGCGGTCGTCGGGGCACGGGCGGCCCTGAGCCTGTCCGGCCTGACGATCGTTGTCGGCGAAGTCGGGAACTTCCTGACTGGAGCGGCAACTGGATCGCCTGCAGGGACGAGTATCACTGCGTTGATCGGCTACGGGCCGGCGCTCGGTCCACACGTCGCCTTTGCCGGCGGTGTCGCGGCCGCCGCCTACGTGGGTCGCGACCGATCGCCAGACGCGTCGTTCTCGTACCACCGCGCGAAGGATCTCTCGACAGCCATCGGTGCCCGATCGGACGCCATGCTCGCCGGTGGGGCCTTCGGCGTGCTGGGGTACTGGATCGCAACGCTGGCCCGGACCGGGGCGCTGCCGGTCGAGCCAGTCATGTTCAGCGTGGTCCTGACCGGACTGCTCGCCCGGATCGCCTTTGGGTATCCGCTATTCGGGTCGATTTCGAGTGGCCTGCTCGACATGACGCCCTACCAGCGAGGGGAGATCCGAACGGCCCTGGAAGGCCGTGAGGACGACCAAGCAGGGACGGCCCGGCCTGCCGTCGAGCCTTGGACCCCACAGCAGTACGGCTGGCAGCGACAGGCCGTTCTCGGCCTCGTCGTCGGCGTTTTCGCTGCGTACGTCGCCTACGTGACCGCCAGTTACTATCTTGCCTTCGGGATCGCCGCCGCGTCACTGCTGTTTGTGGTCGCCGGCCAGGAGGCAGTCCCCGTTACTCATCATCTTGCACTCCCCGCGAGCATCGCTGCGCTGTCACTTCCTGGGGCAGACCCGGAACCCGTGTTGTTGGTCGGTGCTGTCTTCGGCGTTGTGAGTGGCCTGGTCGCGGAACTCGCCCAGCGAGTGGTGTATGCTCACGCGGACACCCACGTCGATCCGCCGGCGATCGCGATCGTCGTGATGACGCTTGCGATCGGTCTGCTAACGGGCATCGGTGTCTTCGACCAGGGACTGATTCCAGCCGTCTGACTGACGGCGATCAGATTTCCTGAACGCCGACCCACCGCTCGCCATCTCCTGTCGGACACCAGGATTCGTGGTTGCTGGCACAGTTTTCGTCCAAGGCCCACCCACACGTACAGTGTGTGCGGGTCGCCCTGTCGAGTCGGTGGCGACACAGCTTACAC
The DNA here is from genome assembly GCF_009797925.1 of Halorhabdus sp. CUG00001. Taxonomy (NCBI): domain Archaea; kingdom Methanobacteriati; phylum Methanobacteriota; class Halobacteria; order Halobacteriales; family Haloarculaceae; genus Halorhabdus; species Halorhabdus sp. CUG00001. The sequence goes on along the minus strand of NZ_VOLB01000001.1, from coordinate 957,475 downwards.
TTTGTACTCATAGGGTCCAGTACGAACGCCCCGAATATAATACTAGCCAACAAGTCACTCGGAGAATAGAACGGACGCCCGTTTCAGCCTTCGGCGATCGGGCTGTACGTGCCGTTGATATCCCATTCGTGCAGACAGTGTGCTTGGCCGAGGCGTCGATCTCCGTCTGTTTCCAGTGCGCGCCAGACGTCTCGGTCACCGTCCCAGACCTCCTGTCGACCACATCGTTCGCAGGCTCGCTTGCGCGGTGGCTCGATTTCGCTCATACGCCAGCCCACGTGTCACGTCTATATGAATGTCGCGACAGGACCTGTCCCGTGCCGTGGCTGGCACCGTTTGGGAGTGGCCCGACTCGCCGCTGGGCGTTGTGGCCGTCGGCTTTTGAGTCTGTGTGCCCATAGTGAGCTATGGGCCATCACACGTTCGATCCAGACGGGGCGAAGCGACTCGAAGACGACTCCCGGTACGCGTATCTCTCTGTCGATGAGTTGCTCGCTCTGTTCGAGCCCGACCCAGCTGATGTTGTCGCGGATCTCGGGAGTGGCACAGGGTTCTATACCCGTTCGATCGCCCCCCACGTCCGACGGATCGTCGCGGCGGATCTCCAGCCTGCGATGCACGCGGCCTTCGCGGAGTTTGGGATCCCGGAAAACGTCGATCGGGTCACAGCTGGGGCCGGTCGGCTCCCGATCCGGACCGACCGGCTGGATGCCGTCTACTCGACGATGACGTACCACGAGTTTTCGGGTTCGAACGCACTGGCCGAACTCGCTCGCGTCCTCGCTCCTGGTGGGCGACTCGCGATCGCTGATTGGTCGGCCAAGGGGGCCGGACAGCGTGGTCCGCCAGTTGCCCAGCGCTTCGACGCTGGGACCGTCGTCGACCAGCTAAGGGGAGCCGGCTTTCGGATCGAACGTGCCGCCGATCGCCGTGAGACGCTGGTCGTCGCCGCCCGCCTCCCGGCGACGTCCCGACAATCGTAAGGAACTCCGGGGCAGTAGGATGGACGATGAGCGATCACGCGGGACCGGCGACGAGCGAGGCCGGAACGGGATCGATTCGCCTCGTCGGGACGGCACACGTCTCCGAGGAGAGTGCCGAACGCGTCGAAGCGGCTGTCGCAGACGACGATCCCGACGTCGTCGCAGTCGAACTCGACGAAGGCCGGTACCGACAGATGAAAGGGGAGACGCCGGACGATATCGAACCCGGCGATCTCCTCGAAGGCAATACGGTCTTTCAGTTTCTGGCCTACTGGATGCTCTCGTACGTTCAGTCGCGATTGGGCGATCGATTCGACGTTTCGCCTGGCGCAGATATGCTGGCCGGCATCGAAGCGGCGGAAGAACGTGGTATCGACGTGGCGTTGGTCGACCGGAATATCCAGACGACGGTACAACGCTTTTGGCGACGACTCACGGCGGGCGAGAAGCTCAAACTGTTTGGCAGCATGCTGGTCGGCATCGCCGGCCCACTGACAGCAGCCGGGACGATCGGGGTGACCGTCGGCTTTTTCGGGGCTATCCTCGTCTCGGTGCTCGGTGGCGTCTCCGTGCTGGGTGGGGCCGCGTCGGTCCTCGGTCCGCTCGCGAGCGTCGCGAATCTGGCGGTGTTGGCCGGCATCATCGGCGGTGCGATCGCCCTCCCGCTGTTGTTCGTCTTCACTCGCGTTGGTGACTCCGAGGCGGATATCGAGGAATTCGACATCGAGGATCTGACCGATACAGACGTCGTGACGGCGATGATGGAGGAGTTTCGGCGGTTCTCCCCGGGCGGTGCGGAGGCCCTAATCGACGAGCGTGATGCGTATATCGCCCACCAGCTCGTCGGCCTGCGGGAGGCAGGGGCTTCAGTCGTGGCCGTCGTCGGGGCCGGGCACCGCGAGGGGATCCAGCGCTATCTCGACGATCCATCGACGCTGCCACCGATGGAGGAGTTGACGGGGACGATCTCCCGCAGCCGTTTCTCGCTGTATCGCCTGTTCGGATATCTCTTCACCGTCGGATTCGCGGCGTTTTTCGGCTTGTTACTGCTCGGTGGGGCCGAACAGGGCTGGCTCCTCCGGTTGTTCGCGCTGTGGTTTGTCATCAACGGAATCATCGCTGCCGGACTGGCTCGGTTGGCGGGTGCCCACTGGTCGAGTGCGGGTGTCGGCGGCGCTGTTGCCTGGTTGACGAGTGTCAACCCACTGCTCGCTCCTGGCTGGTTCGCTGGCTACGTCGAACTGCGGTACCTGACCGTCAACGTCAGCGACATCAACCGACTCAACGAGTTGCTGGACAACGAGGAGTTGCCGATCTCTGAGCTGGTTGGGCGGATGCGGGAGGTGCCGCTGTTCCGGTTGATCTTGATCGTCGCGCTCACAAACATCGGGAGTTTCATCGCGAGCATGCTGTTTGCGACGACGGTACTGCCGTACATGTTCGCTGAAGTCGGCGGTGTCGATCAGGTGGCTGCCCACATGCTGGATGGCGCACGGAACGGTGCCGAACTACTCTGGGGTCTCGTCTCGTGAGTGTGCAGCTTCGATTCAGTCGTCGTGAGTTGGTGGACCTGTTCGCTGCGTGGGTTGCTTTGAGCGTTGCGTTCACAGTGTTTCTCAACCCGTATCTGCTCGGTGGCGCGACAGTGGGACTCGTCGACGATGTAGTCGAGACGTTCCTCCGCCAGTTTGTGACGAGCCTCGGCACGGTCGGTGTCGCATTCATCTGTCACGAACTCGCCCACAAAATCGTCGCCGTCCGGTTTGGCCAACTGGCTACATTCCGCGCTGACTACGGCCTCCTGTTGTTAGCAATCGTCTCTGCGCTGGCCGGGTTCCTGTTTGCCGCCCCTGGCGCGGTCGTCCATCGCGGTCGCATCACACCACGTGAGTCCGGGCTTATTTCGCTTGCCGGTCCGGCAAGCAACCTCGTGCTCGCTGCCGTGTTCTTCGCGACGACACTGGTTGCCAGCCCCGCGGTCGCTGACGCCGCGGCCCTCGGCGTCACGGTCAATCTCCTGTTGGCCGGGTTCAATATGCTCCCCGTTGGCCCGCTCGACGGTCGGACTGTCGTCCGGTGGAATCGGGCCGTCTACGTGGCCGTTGCCGTGCCGTCGATCGCGCTGGCCGTTACAGCGCTGTTCGGTATCGGCTTCTGATCTGTTCGTCACTGCTCGGCGTCGAACGATACGCTCTTTTCGTGTCCCCGTGATCGACGGGCATGGTCGAGCATCGCCCGGTGGCAGGCGAGGACGTGGACGCTCACAGACGAATTCGGCGATACGCTTTCCACGCCGCGGACGGACCGGACCCCGAAGACGAGGACGGGCCGACGATCGGCCAGCCGTTCGGGCTGTACGACGACGGGACGCTCGTGAGTATCGCCAAACACTACGCTTTCGACGCGCGACTCCGGGGTGAGTGGGTCGATCTGGCCGGACTCGGCGCAGTCGCGACCCCACCAGCATATCGCGACCAGGGGTACGCTCGCCGATCGTTACAGGCCTCGGTCGAACGCCTGGCTGATGAGGAAACGCCACTCGTTGCTCTCTGGCCCTTCGAGACGGCCTTCTACCGGCAGTTTGGATGGACAACGGCAAATTACGTCCATCGGTTCGACTGTCACGCCGACGCCTTGACCGAGTTCGATGTCGATAGCGGGACGTTCCATCCTGTCGGTCCCGACGACTGGGAGTCCCTCGAAGCGGTCCACCTGGCTGCTGGCGACGGCGAGACCCTCTCGGTGCGGCGGAGCGAACAGTGGTGGCGCAACCGGATTCTCCGCCAGTGGGGTCAAGACCGCCGCCACGCGTATCGGTACGACCGGGCCGGAACCCCGGCCGGGTATCTCGCTTACGAGGTCGAAGATGGGACGCTGTCTGTCGCGTACATGGGAGCCGTCGATTACGACGCCTTACGGGCCTTACTCTCCTTTGTGGGCCGCCACCGCGCACAGATCGAAACCGTTGCTTTCGAGCGAGCCGAGGGGGCTGCACTGCTCGACGTCCTCTCTCGACCCCAGGACGTCGAGTGCACACTAACGCCGGGGCCGATGGTCCGGGCCACCGACGTGGCGATGGCTCTGGAAGCCGTCTCCTATCCCGACACAGTCGAGGCTGACGTGACGCTCACCGTGACAGACCCGCTCGTTCCCGACAACGCGGGGCAGTATCGCTTGCGCGTCGCCGACGGGAGGGGCGTTGTCGAATCCGATCCGGACACCGACTCGGACGCTCGGATCGGTGTGGCCGGACTGTCGGGGCTGATCGTCGGAGCGAGAGACGCGACGGCTACAGCGCGTGCTGGCTCTGTCGAGTTCGTGGATACAGGTGTCGAGCGAACGCTCGACGAACTGTTCCCCACTGAACGTGTGTTTCTCCGGGAATTCTTCTGAGAGCGACAAGCGGTGGGCTTTTGCGGCCGCCGCGCGCCCACTCGGGTATGACCGACGACGAGACGTCACCGGGGACCGACGACGAGAGCGGCGCGGCTGAGACAGCCGAGGATCCACCGGCAGAGCCGACCGACGATGGATTGACCTACGCCGAGACGGGCGTCGACATCGAGGCGAGTGAGGCCGCCACGTCTGCATTGATCGGGGCTGCCGGGGACTTCGAGGGCGATTTTGCAGGGCTGGTCGACATTGGAGAGAAGTACCTCGCGTTGGCGACCGACGGTGTCGGGACGAAACTCCTCGTTGCCGAGGCGCTCGATGATTACTCGACGATCGGCATCGACTGCATGGCGATGAACGTCAACGATCTGGTTGCGGCGGGTATCGAACCGGTCGCGTTCGTCGACTACCTGGCCGTCGAAGAGCCGGATAGCCAGGCGAGTGAACAGATCGGGGAGGGCCTCGGGATCGGTGCCGAATTCGCCGACGTGGCGCTGGTCGGCGGTGAGACGGCCGTTATGCCGGAGGTGATCGACGGCCTCGATATCGCAGGGACTGCCGCCGGACTCGCGCCGAAAGATGGACTGTTCTCGGGGGAAGCTCAACCGGGCGACGCGATCGTCGGCTGGCCCGCAAGCGGGATTCACTCGAACGGGCTTACCCTCGCTCGCGAGGCCGTCACCCGCAACCACGAGTACACCGATCCATTCCCACCGAATCCCTCGAAATCCATCGGCGAGGAATTGTTGGAGCCCACGCGCATCTATACGGACTTGCTGGCTCCGCTGCGTGAGTACGGCGCTCACGGGGCCGCACACGTAACTGGGGGTGGCTGGCGGAACCTCACGCGGATGGGCGCCTATCGATACGAGGTAGAGGAGCCATTCGACACCCAACCGATCTTCCAGTTCGTGCAGGCGGAAGGTACCGTTGGGGACAGGGAGATGTACCGGACGTTCAACATGGGTACTGGGTTCGTCGCAACATTGGACCCGGACGATGCGATGCGTGTCGTCGAAGCGACCGACGACGGTCGGATCATCGGCCGCGTTATCGAAGACGACCAGGCCGTCTCGGTTCGCGGATTGGACCTGGCCTGACGGCCCTGGCCGTCGGCTCTGTGGGCTGGGTTCTTGTCGGGCACGTTGCTCGTCTCGCCTCTCGTCGTCGACTACGCCGAGAGCACGCTATGGTCGATGTCACTCGTTGTATCGGTCCGTTTCTCCCTCGCGAGCAGTAATGTGGGCTTGTCGGACGTGGAACGTTCCCCGTGGATCGTCCGCGAGCACTCTTGCCTGGGCGAGATGCACCGACGCTTTCCGAACGGTTGCGTTATCTCTCATCATGGCACAGACGTACGCCCACAGTCAAATCACGGCTTCGACACTTATCGGGCGGTACACGGTCAGGTGCGAGCTTTAGCTCACGTGGGCAGCGATGTCTGCATCAGTGATGATCCCAACTGTCCGCCCGCTCTCGACGACCATGACTGCGTCGTGGTGATCGAGGTAGGTGTCGACCTCATCGAGCGTCGCACCGCGTTCGACCGTCGTCATCGATTCGTGCATCACTTGTGCAACCGGCAGTTCGCCGACGTTGTCTTCCGACCGTTGACGGATATCCGCGTTCCCGATGAGGCCACTCGGTCGCCCATCACGGATGACCGGGACTTGTGAGTACCCTTCAGCATCCATCAGCTGCTTTGCCTCGTGGACGCTATCGTCCGGGGCCACGCTGGCGATCGGTGCGTTCATCAGATCGTCTGCTCGAAGGACGCCACCTTCCGCTTCGCCCAGCGCGTTGACGATCCGCCGTAGCGTCGAGAGGCGCGGATCGACGTCGCCACCCTCGATGCGGGCGATTAAGGGCTGGGAAACGTCGGCTTTGTCTGCGAGTTCGCTCTGGGTAAGTCCAAGATCAGTCCGGCGCTCGCGTAGATCGTCCGGCGTTGGTAGATCCATACCCGCTAATAACCGAAAGTAATACAAAAACCCTCCGGCGGCGGCCGCTCAGTTGCCAGTCTCGGCGGGTGCGTCGGCTTCGTCCTCGAATTCCACTGTCTCGACGACTTTCAGCGGAACGTCCCTGAGCGCGCCACCGATCTCGCTCTTTGCGATCCGCTGGGCGTGTTCGATACTCTCGGCGTTGAAGACCTTCATCTCCAAGACGAGGCCCACCAGTGCCGTATCGGCGGCAATGAACGCCGAGTCGAACGGTTCGCCACAGGCGGGACAGGTCGTGGCACCGACCTCGACCTCGACGTAATCCATATCCTGGTCGTTGAGCCGCTTGCCTGCTTCGCTGACGGCAACGCCGATCGCGTCATCGATGTCTTCGACGTCACGAACCAGCCAGGCTGCTTCCATTGCCACGAGGTAGTTCATGTACGAACCCAACCGGCGCGCCTATTCGTGCTTTTTGATTTTGCCCCACCGCGCACGTCACGCTAATAATGGCCATAACTTATGGGTACGTCGCTGTGCGCTCATCCCCCTGTTATATATCGACATCCAGCCATCCCTATCGAGTTGGAACGAATCCAAGTGAGGTTTAATCGCCATACTGCGGCCCGTTTGTTTTTCATTATCTATCCAACTATCACGGAAGCAGCAATAATCCTTTTATACCCTCACGTGACCACCTCAGATGAGGACAATGGACACGTACCTGTACCGCGCCAGCCTGTTCGTGCTGTACCAGCTGACGCTGCTCGTTGGCATCCTCCTGTTGCCGGTCGCACTGCTCGCCCGGCGCGTTGGATTCACGCTGCCACTCGATCGCCTCGTTACTCGCTTGGGGAACGCCTACGACCGAACTGCCGACGGATCGTGATCCGGGGACCCAGTGTAGCCGGGCCGTGGCCGCAGCTACCCTAACGGATGGTTTTATCACTGCCGGGACGGTAGCCGGTCGGTATGTTCGAAGACGGGTTCGACGCTGATCTCTCCCTCGACAGCCCCAGCCACATCCCCGACAGCGGGACGCCAGTCTACGAACCGGAACTCGGGTCGCTCCCCGAATCGGGGGTCGATGGCGAGGTCAACGAGACGGGGACGACGACCATCGGCATTACGACGGCCGAGGGCGTCGTCGTCGCGACTGATATGCGGGCAAGTCTCGGCGGGCGATTCGTCTCGAACAAGCGTGTCCAGAAAGTCGAACAGATCCATCCGACAGGGGCGTTGACACTCGTCGGGTCTGTCGGCGGTGCCCAGTCGTTTATCCGCTCGCTCCGGGCCGAGGTCAACCTCTATGAAGCCCGCCGGGGCCGTGACATGAGTATGCAGGCACTCGCGACGTTGGCCGGCAACTTCGCGAGAGGCGGTCCGTTTCTGGCGATCAATCCAATCCTCGGTGGCGTCGACGACGACGGCCATCACGTCTACTCGATCGATCCCGCCGGTGGCGTCATGGAAGACGACTACACCGTTACCGGATCGGGGTTGACTGTCGCTTACGGGACGCTCGAAGAGCGCTACGAAGAAAACATGAGCAACGACGAGGCAATCGCAGTCGCCACGGCGGCGATCCAGGCCGCCGCCGAGCGGGACACTGGCTCGGGCAACGGCATCTACGTCGCCGAGATCACCGACGACGGTGTTGATATCGAGGGATACCCGGACTTCGAGGACGTTTAAGGCGTCTAGACGGGCCGCGTTCCTACATCTTCCCCCAGGCAGAAACCGCCCGAGAGAGTGACGACACGTCGGCGATCCATCGCGTTGCGATAACTTTTTTGAGCACTTTGGCACCGATTCCGCCGAACGTCTCGATCGGCGAGTACAGAACGTTCGTTGCCACGGCGTCCTCACCGACGGAGACGACCGTGCCCTTGTCTTCGAAGCGCCACTCCTTCAGCGGTTGCCCCCGGAGTGTCCGGGCAATGTTCTCGGCGGCGACGTCTGCTGCCTGCCAGGCGGCCTGGGCCGTTGCGGGCGCGGGCTCGTCACCGGGCTGATCGATGAGGGCTGCATCACCGATCGCGAACACCTGGTCGTGGTCGGTCTGGAACGTCGTCGTCGTTCGCAGCCTGTTACTCTCCCGATCTTTTCCGATCTCGACGTCGTTCATTTCCTCTTGGCCGGTGATACCGCCAGTCCAGACCAGCACGTCATAGGGGAGCTGGTCTCCATTTTCGAGGTGGACTGTCTCGGCATCGACGTCATCGATGAACTTGCCAGTCTGGATCCGTACCGACCGTTCCTCGAGACGATCGCGGATCGCTCCCCGGAACGCCCGACTGTTGCCGGGCACGACCGACTCCAGCCCTTCGACGAGCGTGATCTCGATGGGCGCGTCGTGGTGGTCACGATAGGCCGCGATCTCGCCGGCAACCTGGACGCCCGTCTGCCCGGCACCGCCGACCAACACGGTGGCTGGATCGTCCGGCGATGCGTTCTCAGTCGCCTCGACGATCGCGTCGTGGATCGCCAGGGCGTCATCGAGGCTCTTCAGCGTGAGTGCGTGCTCTTCGAGCCCTTCGATACCGAAGAATGCGGTCCGACTGCCGACCGCAACGAGCAGGTAATCGTACTCGACAGTACTGCCATCGGCGAGGTGGACCGTCCGGCCGTCGGTTCCGGTGTCAATCGTCTCGACGCGACCTTCACGGAACGTTGTTGCGGGGGATTTGATCTCCTCGATCGGGATCGTGATGTCGTCTTGGACAGTCGGATCCCGGATACAGCGATGAGATTCGTGGAGAACGAGGTGATAGGGCTTCTCCGAGACCCACACGAGATCTTGGCCGTCGTCGAGTTCGGATTCGAGCCGTTGGATCGCCCCCGCGCCCGCGTACCCGGACCCCAGGACGACCACCGTCTCAGTCATACCCGCTCGTCAGTGAGGGGTGGATACAAACCCTTTGAAATCCCGTCGCTACGGGAAGGCAACGTCGTAATTGCTGTTTCGAACGCGGTGAGAATGCCCGGCTGTCGCCCGCGGCGTCGCGGCTGGGTCAGTGTTCGGGGGTTTCGGCCGGTGCGACCATGTCGTCGATCGTCAGAATGAGTTTGTTACTGGTATCGTCTTTCCCGTCGAGTGTCCCGACGATCTGGAGTTTCGACAGGGGAGTCGGACCGACGGTCACGCTGTCGCCCTCCGCGTAGTTACTGAGCGAGCCCTGCAACGTCACTTCGGCGCGACAGTTTTCGGGGTGGTGAACGCTTGCGAGGTTGATCTCGGCGACGTTTGCCTCTTCGCTTCGCTCACCGTTGTGATACAGCGGGACCTCGGCGGCGTGATCCATGTCCTGGATCTGGAGTGCATCGTAGGCAGTGGCCGTCGGTTTGTAGCCGCCTTTCGGCCCAGGGACGCCTTCGACGAGTTGGAGTGCTTTCAGCGACTGCATTTGGTTGCGGATCGTCCCCGGATTTCGATTGACCTTCTCGGCGATCTCCTCGCCTTTGACAGCGTTTTCACTGTCCCGGTAGAGATTAATGAGTTCCTGGAGGATGTTTTTCTGGCTAGGTGTGAGTTCGATTGATGACATGAGTTATTTTTCGTGATAGCCGGTCTTAAATGCGACGGTGACACCTGATTCTCGGGAACGTCTCTTGGTAGCCGTTACCTCGACAGATTCTAGATAGCCATCGCCGCCGGTAATCCGATTCCAACCCCGTTATATGGATGTTGACATATCTGCCACCACGTCCGATTCGAACGACTAGCCAGATTCTCGTTGCGGAACCCACGAAGGGGCCTGTTGTGGGATTTGACCATTGGATCTCCAGCCTTCTTCCGTGCCTGGGCTAAGGGCGCTGTCCTGGCGAACCGCTTCAACACGGGTTGTGTATGCGAGTGGGCGTCGCGTCGCAGTACCCGTCTCATCCGAGACGGCTGAGAGCCACCTTACTGATGGCGTGAGTAAAATTCTGTGAGTGCGCTCGACGGTGCCGGTTCGAAATGGCCGTTACTCTTCGGTTTCGCCTGTCGACCCCGGAATGACGTCCACGGAAGCGACTGTATCGCCGACTTCGACGTCCATAATCGTCACGCCCATCGTGTTGCGCCCGACGGCCGAAACATCGGCGACCGGACACCGCATGATTTGGCCCGTCGCGCTCATGACGATCAAGTGATCGTCGTCGCCAACGGCTTTCACGGCCGTGACACGTCCGTTTCGCTCACCCGTTTTGATGTCGATCAGTCCCTTGCCGTATCGCGATTGCGTCCGATACGCAGAGAGGGGTGTCCGCTTGCCAAATCCGTTCTCGGTGACGGTCAGCAACGACTGGTCGTCGCCGTCTTCGGTCGCGACCAGCCCGGCAACGACGTCCCCGTCTTCGAGATCGATACCGCGAACACCACGGGCTGTCCGACCCATCTGTCTGACGTCTGTTTCGTCGAAGCGGATCGTCATCCCACCTTCCGTTGCGATCACGAGATCTTCCGTGCTGTCGGTGACGGCCACGTCTACCAACGCGTCGTCGGCTTCGAGCTTGGCAGCGATGATCCCCGTCGAGAGGATATTCTCGAACTCCGAACAGCAGGTCCGTTTGACGTAGCCCTGCCGGGTAACCATCGTGATGCACTCGTCGTCGTCGAGTTCGTCGGTACTGACGACGGCAGTGATCTCTTCGTCATCGTCGAGATCCAGCAGGTTGATCGCCGACTTCCCGCGGGCGGTACGTGACATCTCGGGGATCTCGTAGGTCTTCAACCGGTAGACCTGCCCTTGATTCGTGAAGGCCAACAGATAGTCGTGGGTGTTCGCCCGGAACACCTTCGAGACGCTGTCTCCCTCTTTGGGATCGGCCCCGATTATCCCTTTCCCGCCTCGTCCTTGCGGGTCAAAGCGGTCTTCGGGCATCCGCTTGATGTAGTCGTCTTCGGTGATGACGACCAGGCAGTCTTCTTCCGGGATGAGGTCTTCACGCGTGACTGTCCCGTCGTCTTCGACGATACTCGTCCGGCGATCGTCGTCGTACTCGTCTTTGACGGCCCGGAGTTCGTCTTTGATGACCGCAAACAGTTCCTGTTTGTCGTTCAAGATCGTCTCTAGGCGCTCGATTTCGGCCTGGACTTCTTCGTACTCGGCTTGGACCTCGGCGGCCTCCATCGACGTGAGGCTCCCCAACTGCATCCGGACGATGTGCTGGGCTTGCTCGGCCGAGAAATCGAAGGTTTCCTGCAGGCCGGTCTTGGCAGCGTCCCGGTCGTCGGATTCCCGGATGAGGTCGACGACGGCCTCGACGTTTTCGAGCGCTTTCAAGCGCCCTTCGAGGATGTGGGCACGGTCTTGTGCCTCTCCGAGATCGTACTCCGACCGCCGACGGACGACTTCCTTGCGGTGGTCGATGTAGTGCTGGAGTGTCTCCTTGAGCGTCAGGACCCGCGGCTCGCCATCGACTAAGGCGAGGTTGATCACGCCGAACGTCGACTCGAGGTGATTGTCCAGAAGCTGATTCTCGACGACATCCACGTTCGCGCCACGCTTACATTCGACGACGACCCGTACGCCGTCCCGGTCGGACTCGTCTCGGAGGTCCGAGACGCCTTCGATGAGCCCCTCGTTGACGTCCTCGGCAATCCGCTCTACCATTCGGGCCTTGTTCTCCTGGAAAGGGATTTCCGTAATGACGATCCGGGGGCGGCCCGAGTCCAGTTCGTCGATTTCGTACTCTGCGCGGACCGTCAGGCGGCCTCGCCCGGTCGAATACGCCGAATGGATCGCGTTTTTGCCGACGATATTTGCTCCGGTCGGGAAATCCGGTCCCGTGACGTACTCCATGAGGTCGGTCACCTCGGCGTCGGGGTTGTCGATCAGGTGGATCGTCGCGTCGATCACCTCGCCGAGGTTGTGTGGCGGAATGTTCGTGCTCATCCCGACGGCGATGCCCGACGAGCCGTTCACGAGGAGATTCGGAAAGGCCGCCGGGAGGACCTCGGGCTCTTGGAGACGATCGTCGTAGTTTGCGGTGAAGTCGACGGTCTCTTTCTGTAGGTCAGCCAGTAACTCCTCGGCGACGGGGGCCATCCGGGCCTCCGTGTAGCGCATCGCAGCAGCCGGATCGCCGTCCATCGAGCCGAAGTTGCCCTGGCCGTCGACCAGCGGGTAGCGCATCGAGAAGTCCTGGGCCATCCGCACCAGGGTGTCGTAGATCGCGCTGTCGCCGTGGGGGTGATAATCCCCCATGGTGTCCCCGACGATCGACGAGGACTTGCGGTGTGAGGAGCCACTTGTGACTCCCATCTCGTGCATCGCATAGAGAATACGTCGATGGACGGGTTTGAGGCCATCCCGGACGTCAGGCAGGGCGCGACCGGCGATGACGCTCATCGCGTAGTCGATGTAACTTTGCTCCATCTCGTCTTCGATCCGGACGTGATCGACGCGTGCGGCTTCGACGTCTGTGTCCGGGTTGTCGGGTAGATCTGAGCTCATATATCGACCCACTCGGCTTCTGGGGAGTGTTCCTTGATGAACTGCTTGCGCGGCTCGACGGCATCACCCATCAGCACCGAGAACATCTTGTCCGCGGCAGCAGCATCGTCGATGGTGATCTGCTTGAGAAACCGGTTTTCGGGATTCATCGTCGTCTCCCAGAGTTGCTGTGGATTCATCTCACCCAGTCCCTTGAAGCGCTGGACCTGCGTCGGGTTGCCGTTGCACTTCTCTTCGACGATCTCGTCCCGTTCTTCGTCTGTCATCGCGTCGTAGGTTTCGCCACGGTACCGGATGCGGTACAGCGGTGGACGGGCGGCATAGACGTACCCGGATTCTAACAGTGGCCGCATGTGTCGATAGAAGAACGTCAACAGGAGTGTCCGAATGTGCGCACCGTCGACGTCCGCGTCGGTCATCATGACGATCTTCTTGTACCGACACTCCTCGATGTCGAATTCGTCACCGATCCCCGTCCCGATCGCGGTGATCATCGCTCTGATCTCGTCGTTCTCGAGGATCCGATCGAGGCGGTGTTTCTCGACGTTGAGGATCTTGCCCTTGATCGGGAGAACGGCCTGGTTTTCGGGATTGCGTGCCTGTTTGGCACTGCCTCCGGCACTGTCTCCCTCGGCGATGAACAATTCGGCCTCGTCGGGATCGCGTGTCTGGCAATCAGAGAGCTTGCCCGGCAGCGCCGTCGACTCCAGGGCACTCTTGCGGCGCGTGAGTTCTTCGGCCTTTTTTGCGGCTTTGCGGGCCTTTGCGGCCTCGACGGCTTTCCGGACGATCGCCTGGGCGACGTCGGGGTTCTCCTCGAAGTACGTCCCGAGGTTCTCGTGCATCGCACTCTCGACGACGCCACGGACCTCGCTGTTGCCCAGTTTGGTCTTCGTCTGGCCCTCGAATTGTGGATCGGGATGTTTCACCGAGATGACCGCAGTCAGCCCCTCGCGGATATCATCGCCTTTGAGGGTGTCGTCGATCTCGCCCAGCAGGTCGTTCGTGCTGGCGTAGTCGTTGACGACACGGGTCAGTGCCGTCTTGAATCCGGTGAGGTGGGTGCCCCCCTCTCGGGTGTTGATGTTGTTTGCGAAAGCGTGGATCGAACCCTGTAACTCGGTGGTCGCCTGGATGGCGACCTCGAGTTTGATGCCCTCCGCCTCGTCGGTGAAGTAGACGACCTCCTCGTGGAGGGCGTCTTTCGTTTCGTTTAGATACTCGACGAACTCCCTGATGCCCCCCTCGTACTGGAAGTGTTCCTCGTTGTCGTCGCGTTCATCAACGAGAGAGATGGCGACGCCGGAATTGAGAAACGCCAGCTCTCGCAACCGGTTTGCTAGCGTCGAAAACTGGAAGTCCGTCGTCTCGAAAATGTCTTCGTCAGGGAAAAAGCGGATCGTCGTTCCGGTCCCGTCCTCGGGTGTGAGGTCCCGAACCCGTTCGAGCGACCCGACCGGTTCGCCGTGATCGAACGACTGTCGCCAGACACCGCCGTCTCGCTTCACTTCGACCGCTAACTCCTGGGACAGGGCATTGACAACCGAGACGCCGACCCCGTGGAGGCCGCCAGACACCTGGTAGGACTTGTTGTCGAATTTCCCACCGGCGTGTAGGACAGTCATGATAACTTCGACCGCAGGTGCGTCGTGGTCGTCGTGTTGGTCGACTGGAATCCCCCGCCCATCGTCGGTTACCGAGACCGATCCATCGTCGTGGATCGTCACGTCGATACTGTCACAATGGCCAGCCAACGCCTCGTCGATGGCGTTGTCGACGACCTCGTAGACGAGGTGGTGCAATCCTCTCGTATCCGTCGAGCCGATGTACATCGCCGGTCGCTTCCGGACGGCCTGTAACCCCTCCAGAACCTGGATTTGACCGGCACCGTACTCGTTATCGTCGCTCATAAAACACTGTCTCGTTGTTTCGTCTCGTGGGTCTTAAACCCCTCGTGCGCGCGCGCACGGACCTCTGTGCATGTGAAGAAATAATACAAACAATTTATTTATATGGGGAGCGAACGTCGACACATGTTGGGAATTGTGTACGGTGCCGACGGCCGTGAAGTCAAACGGGCGTTGACACTAATGAACCCCTCGGTTCCCGGTCGGGGTCGAGCGGGTGGGGGATGTGCAACTGATCGCGAGCTCTTTGGGGGTATCCGGTCCGATGACTGAAATCGATGACTCGACGCTCGGGACACAGCTAGAGCGGTTCGGGCTTTCCGAGACGGAGATCCAGACGTATCTGGCCGTGCTGGAAAACGGCGAAGCCAAGGCCAGCACGATCGCCGATGCGACCGGCGTTTCGAAACGCTACGTCTACAGCGTCTGTGAAGAACTCGAAGAACAGGGGTTCGTCGAGGTCAACGATCACGTCGTTCCGACGAAAATCCGCGCCAAACCTCCCGAGGAAGTAATCGAACTACTCTCGAACCGCCTCGAAGAGATTCAGCCAGCTCTCAAACGCCGCTACTCCGAGTCCGAGGCCAGGCCCCAGCGCTTCGACGTCATCAAGTCCCGGGTTACTGTCCTCAAGCGAATCAACGAGTACATCAGCCAGGCCGACCGCCGTGTCGGGCTATCGATCCCGTATTCGTCTGTCTCCCGCGTCGCGGAGGAACTCCAGGATGCCGTCGATCGGGGCGTCCTCGTGTTGTTGTTGGTGACGAATGCTGAACCGGATCTCGAAGAACTGGCTGGCTACGACCGGCCGATCGCCAGTGTCGTCCGGAGCTGGGACGCATCGATTCCCGTGATCCTCGGTGCCGATCGGGATCTCGGGATGGTCTCCTCCTCAGAGATGATGACGACGGCCAACAGCGACGAGCAGGCGATTTCGCTCGTCCAAGAGCGAATCGTCCCGACGCTGTATGGCTCGTTCCTGGCGAATTTCTGGGTCTCGGCCGAGCAAGTCCAGGTTATCGATCCGGCACCACTCCCCCAAACCTACCAGAGTTTCGAACAGGCGGTCTTCGAAGCTACCCTCCGGTTGCGTGACGGCGACGCGATCGACGCCTGCGTCGAAGCCTTGCATAGCTCCGAGGACAGCGAGACAGAGACGGTTACTGGGCGGGTAGCCGACACGCGACAGGGGATCGTCGATCCGATTAGCAACGAGTTCCCGATCGAGCACTCGTTGCTCATCGAGACGGACGAAGGCGAAATCACGATCGGTGGCACTGGCGCGTTCCTCGAAGAGTACGAGGCCCGGACAGTCACGCTCGAAGCCGCTGAGTAGTAACGTCTCCGCCGGCGGTGACCGGCCATCGGGAAGTCTTTAACCACGGGACGGTTGCACTTTCTACAGGATGTCAGGGAGGCAGTCGACACTCGGCGAGGAGGGGATCGCCCAAGAGTTGGCCCAGAGCCAGCGCTCGATCTCTATCGCCGAGTTCTTCGAGAAGAACAAGCACATGCTCGGGTTCGACTCCGGCGCCCGGGCGCTGGTCACGGCCGTCAAAGAGGGCGTCGACAACAGCTTAGACGCCTGTGAGGAAGCCGATATCATGCCGGATATCTACGTCGAGATAGCGGATCTCGGTGACTACTATCGTCTCGTCATCGAGGACAACGGCCCCGGAATCACCAAGGAGCAACTCCCGAAAGTCTTCGGGAAACTCCTGTATGGCAGCCGCTTTCACAAACGCGAGCAAAATCGCGGCCAGCAGGGAATCGGGATCAGCGCAGCCGTCCTCTATTCACAATTGACCAGCGGCAAACCGGCGAAGATCACGTCACGAACGAACGGCAGCGAGACGGCCCACTACTTCGAGTTGATCATCGACACAGATACCAACGAGCCGGAGATCAGCGTCGACGAGACGACCACGTGGGATCGCCCACACGGGACCCGCATCGAGGTGGAAATGGAGGCCAATCTGCGAGCCCGTCAGCAATTGCACGACTACATCAAGCATACGGCAGTCGTCAACCCGCACGCCCGCATCGAGTTCGTCGAACCGAACATCGACGACCCGCTGAAGTTCGAACGCGCCGAGGGAGCTACACTGCCCGCCGAGACCGAGGAGATCAGGCCCCACCCACACGGTGTCGAACTCGGCACTCTCCTGAAGATGCTGGAGGCGACGGACTCCTACTCGATCTCCGGATTCATGCAGGGTGAGTTCACCCGCGTGGGTGCAACGACCGCCGAGAAGGTCCTGAACAACTTCCGGGACCGGCATTTCGGTCGTGAAATGGCCTGGCGACCGCCCGAGGCCCACGAGGGCGATCTCGAGGTTACCGTCCGGGCTGCAGTCGCCAACAAGGGCAAAGACGCCACGAAGTCCTTTGCCCGTGAGGTTGCTGACACGATCGGTGACCGCGAGCGGCTCGCCCACCACGAACTCCGGGCGGTCGTCGACGTGGCGGCCGAGGATGCGGCCGAGGGATTCGGAACGACCTTCGGAAGTACGGTCCGAGAGAAAGCCACAGCCGCTGCCTGGGCGGCGGTTCTCGGGGACACCGACGACGGTGAGCCCCGCGAAACCCTCGCTTCGGACCTCTACGGGCTCGTCGAGGCCGCGACGAGTTCTCGGAAGGACGACGCTACCTTGCACGGCCTGGCCGATCGCATCGCCACGAAGTTCCTCGACAGCGACGACAATCGCCACCGCTGTACGCGGGACGAACTCGAGGAGTACGTCCAGCGAGCCGCAGAGAGCACTGAGGAGTACGACGATGCGACGATCGGCGAGACCGCGCGTGAGAACGTTTGCGAAGCGATTTGGGACGTTATGGTGACCGTTCCCGACGAGCCGCCGAACGTCTCGACTGTTGCAGACGGGCGCGATACGGCTTCGGAACTCCTCGAAGCGATGCGGGAGACAGATATCATCTCCCCGCCGACGGACTGTCTGGCCCCGATCACCGAGCGCTTAGTCGAGGAAGGACTGCGCAAGGAGTTCGACGCCGACTTCTACGCCGCGGCGACCCGCGATGCCGCGGTATCGGGTGGCGACCCATTTATCGTCGAGGCCGGGATCGCTTACGGGGGCGATCTGGAAGACGGCGGCGCCGTCGACGTGATGCGCTTTGCCAACCGCGTGCCGCTGGTCTATCAGCGTGGGGCCTGTGCGACGACGGACGTCGTCAAGACGATCAACTGGCGCAACTACGGCCTCGATCAGCCCGGCGGATCAGGCCTGCCCAACGGGCCGGCCGTCGTGATGGTTCACGTCGCCTCGACGAACGTGCCCTTCACCAGCGAATCGAAGGACGCTATCGCGAACGTGCCCGCGATCGAAGACGAGATCGAACTCGCCATCAGGGAGGCCGCCCGTGAACTCAAGTCCTTCCTGAACAAGCGCCGGTCGATGCGAAAGCGCCGGGAGAAACAGGACAAACTCGGGACGATCCTCCCGGAGATGGCCACGAAGCTGTCGGAGGTGACCGGCCGCAAGGCACTGAATATCGACGATTCGCTGGCCCGGATCATGAACAACGTCCTGGTCGAGCGCGAGGTCGAGAACGGGACGGTCCGGCTGGTCGTCGAGAACAACGACTCGGCGAACGCCGAGCCGGAGATTACGGATATCGTCACGGTCGAACCAGACGACGTACACGCGGACGGCGACGACGCTCGTGTCGTCGAGATGGACGGCGAATGGTTCCTCAAGTGGTCGCCAACGGTCGCCAGCGGCGAAGAGGCGGCCCTGACCTACGAGATCGATGGCGACGCCGACTTCGACATTTCGGTGGATGGGATCGAGAGCGCGAAACTGACCGTGGACGGTGAACAATGAGCACTGAATCAAGCGAGACGACAGACGCGACCGAGGGGGACGCCCGCGAGCGGTTGCTCGATCTGGCAGCACAGTTTTACGACCAGTTCGAGCGCGGCGATGTCCCGCACATGGACGTCCCGACCCGGACCAAGACCAACATCGAGTACGACCCCGAGCAGAAGGTCTGGGTCTACGGCGACCGGAAGAGTACGCGATCGGCCAACAGCGTCCGTGGAGCCCAGAAGCTCCTGAAGGTCATCTACTCGATCGACTTCCTCGCCAACCAACTCGAGGAGGACCGCTCCTCGACCCTGCGTGAACTGTACTACCTCAGCGAGTCCTGGGATCTGGACGAAGCGCAGTTCAACAGCCAGGACGAGTCGAATCAACTCATCGAGGATCTGGAGATCGTCTCGGACGTGCGCCGCGAGGAGTTCCACATGCGTCCCGAGGAATCGGGCGCGAAGGTGATGGGCCCTCTCCGTCTCCGGGAGCAGACCAACCGCGGCGATCGGGAGATCCACTGCCAGGAGGATGTGGGCCAGGGTGGCTACCAGATCCCCAACGACCCCGACACGATCGAATTCCTGGACAACGACGCTGAGTTCGTCCTGTGTGTGGAAACCGGCGGTATGCGTGACCGACTCGTCGAAAACGGGTTTGACGACGAGTACAATGCGATAGTCGTCCACCTGGGCGGCCAGCCCGCCCGTGCGACCCGGCGGCTGACCAAGCGCCTGCACGACGAACTCGGCCTGCCGGTGACGGTGTTCACTGACGGTGACCCCTGGTCCTACCGGATCTACGGCTCGGTCGCCTACGGGTCGATCAAGTCGGCTCACCTCTCGAAGTACCTTGCGACGCCCGAGGCGCAGTTCATCGGCGTCCAGCCCGAGGACATCGTCGAGTACGACCTCCCAACCGATCCACTCGCGGACTCGGACGTGAACGCCCTCGAATCGGAACTCGAGGACCCCCGCTTCCAGACGGACTACTGGGAGGAACAGATCGAACTCCAGCTGGACATCGAGAAGAAGTCCGAACAGCAGGCCCTGGCCTCCTACGGCCTGGACTTCGTCACCGATACGTACCTCCCCGAGCGGCTCGACGAGATGGGGGTCCTGTAGCGGTTTTGGAGGACGACCGCTCTTCTGCGCACTGCGTCAGTTCGTCGTCGTAATCTCGATGACATCGCGGTGATCGAGTTCCGTCTCCGAGCCGACCTGGCGTTCCGACCGGACGTCGTGGGCGTGGAGGAACCCCTCGCCGATGTCCGTATGCAGGAAGTACGCGAAGTCCTCGGCTGTCGAGCCGTCGGGGAGCACGAAACAGTCCTGCAGGAAGGTCCCGTCGTCCTTCGGAGCGCCGGAACCGGGGAAGACGGCGATCGCACCCAGCACGTCGAACAGCGCCGTTTCGAGGACATCCTGAACTCCTGTCCCGCCGTAGGCCCCTACGAACTCGCGGATCTCCTCGAGTCCGGCGGCTTTCTCTGCGGGGAGGTCAGCCGTCACCTCGAAGTCTTCGTCACCGGGGCGGTACTCGAGGACGCCCTGTTCGTCGCCGTTCTTCAGCGCCTTCTCGGCGTGGGCCGAGACGGGCACGAACGTCAGGTGCTCGTACTCTGGATCGGTTGTCACCGTCTCCCAGTTGTCCTGTGCGGCCTCGGTGTCCATCTTGTTGGCGGCGATGACGATCGGCTTGGTTCGCATTCTGATCTCGCGGGCGAGGGCTTGCCGATCGGCTTCCTCCCACGTGTCGGGATCGAGTTCGAGCCCTTCGCCGAGGATGACCTGCTTGATCTCGTCTTCGCCGATACCGAAGGCCGAGAGCTGTTCGGCCAGATCAGCCTCGACATTCCCGTCGTCCCCGTTGTAGCCCGAGCGGTAGCGCTCGATGCCCTTCTCGAAGATATCGAGATACCACATGTCGAGTTCGTTCTCGAGGAAGTCGATGTCCTCACGCGGGTCGTGATCCGTCGTCGGTTCGCCTTCCAGATCCGTCTCGCCGGTGAAGTCGACGACGTGGACCAGCACGTCCGCCTCGTTCAGGTCCGTGAGGAACTGATTGCCGAGCCCCTTGCCCTCGTGGGCACCGGGCACGAGCCCGGCAACGTCGACCAGTTTAGTCGGGACGAAGCGGATGCCATCCGCACAGTAGCCGTGGTTCGGGGTACAGGTGTGGTCGAACTCGGGGGCGGCACACTCGACGCGGACGTAGGCTTCACCGACCGATGGATCGATCGTCGTGAACGGGTAGGCTCCTTCAGGCACGTCGTTCATCGTCGCTGCATTGAAAAACGTGGACTTCCCGACGGAGGGCTTGCCCACGAGGCCGATCTTGTAGCTCATTGGCGACTAGCAGTCAACGGTCGGCTAAAACGTTCTCATCCACCGTGTGTTGGCGAGGGATTGACAGGGGAGCGAGACACGTTCGACGAGTCGCTCGAACTGCAGTCGACCCCTCAAACCTTCCTGGGCATTGGGATGTCGGTGATCGGTTGGCCCGCCTCGAAGATCGGACTCGTCTCGGGCGCTTTCCCGGTGAGAGAGCCCTCAACGCGTTCGAGCGCAGTCGTCTCGGCCGACTCCGCCGGGGAGATCGTCGCTTCGACCGCGACGGCGTCCCCGCCCGAGCGGTAGGGTCTGTCGACGTCCAGTGAGAGTTCACCGTCGCCGTTGACGTCGAGAGACGGGCTCACTCGTTTTCGCCGTCGTCGGGGGGATCGATCCTCGCATCGACGGCGATCGCCCCGTCGCTGGATCGGTACGGATGATCGAGCGAGCCGCCAGCGTAGCTGAGGCGTTCGTCGTCGTCCGTGTCTTGATGTGGCACGGCCACGAGCGTCGCTTGGGTGCGTATGGGCTCGTCGATCTCGACGACGACGTTCGTATGCTCTCCTGGGGGCAGATACCCGGTCTGGCCGACGACTTGTCCGTCTTTGGTCCGCTCGTGAACCACGACGAACCCACCTTCCGACGTCGAGACGGAATCGATCGTCACGGTCTGTCCGATCGCCTGCTGATTTTGCATCGTCAGGGAGGCAACCGGCGAGGAGGCTACGAGGATCAAGACGTACGCGATCGTCAACAGGATCGCTGCGTGTTTCGCCCCGTCCTTGAGCGTGCCCTCGCCGAGTTGGCCCGCGATGAACCCCGACAGGACACCCTGGATGAGTGCGGCATGCAGAAAGACGAGCGTGTACGCCGGTTTGTTCACTTGCCCGAGGCGAGCGAAGGCGGTGACGTCGACGCCCAGCCGGTTTGACTGATCCGGAACGGGAACGTTGTTCGGCAGGCTCGGCACCAGGACTTCTTGGACAGCGAAAATAATCACCAGAAAGACCAGAAACGAGACGTAGATGACCACGAGGTAGGTGAACATCTGTTGGCGGCGCTCTCGGCGCATGCGGAGGTCAGACCGGGCCTGTGTGGCAGCGATCCGGAGTACCGGCCCGAGCTTGCCGCTTGCTTTCATCGCGTTGGTCAGCAGCGAGACGACTCTGGCGGTCGAAGATGTCCGCACACGCCGACCGAATCGGCGGAGGGCGTTGGACGCGTTTGCTCCCATCGACATGTCCGTCCAGATACGGTTAACTTCGTCTGTCAGCATCCCGAGGTCCGTATCGCGAACCCGATCGACGCTCTCGACGAAGGACATCCCCGCTTCGTTGAGACTCGCCAGTCGTTCGAGGAGTTCCGGCGTCGCGGCCTCGATACGGTCGATCCGTCGGGTGTATAGCTCCCGGACAATAGCGTAGGTCCCGATCAGGAAGATCGTTACCTGGACGAACACGTCGTCGGCGAGCCGAAGGTTGAACCCGTACTCGGTAACCGCCGCTGGGAGCGAGATCGCGACCCACAGCAGCGCGATCGGCACCGTGATGTAAAATACTCGTGACGGGTTCCAGAGGATGGTCTGTACTGGTTGGCGCAAGACTCGTTTGATGCGTGCCACGCGGTCGTACAGTGCGAGCTGGGCTCGCCCCGCAGCCGCGTAGGCCAGGTTACTTCTTTTCGAGCTCGCGGTGTTTGGCATGCGTGTCGCCGATTCCGATCCCGTTTGAATGGCCTCTAGTCCGCTCTCGCGGGCGACTCCAAGCTCCTCTAACTTCTGGGCCAGATAGACGACGAACAGCGCGTTCGACAGCGGGACGATGACGTACGCCAGCATCTGCAAGATCGGGAGGGTGTCGGTGATCGTCAGCCCGAACACGAGCAGGATGGTAAACAGGAACAACACCCCGGCCACCAACGTTGTCACGTACGCCTCAGCGATCGTCGCAAGTAATTCGAGTACCTCCGCCTGTCGTTGTTCGGCTTCCTCTTGGAGTCGCTCGTACTGGTCTTCGAGGAACTGTGGGAGCTTCTGACCACTCGAAAGCACACTCGCTAAATTCTCGGCAAACGTCCGGAACGGGTCGCTGGGACTGCGGTGGGCAGTCCGACGAACCGCCGAGATCATGTCTCGGCCGAACAGATCCATCTCCCGGACGGCGACACTCATTTCGTCTGCGGCGTCCCCATAGATCGCCCGGTTGCGTCCCAGCGTTCGCATCACTTCCGGGAATGCCATGCCACCGCGGGCGAGGGCGTAGACGAACGCCACTGTCCTGGGTAGTGCCTCGTTGATCCCCCGCCGGCGGACTTCCGCGTGGCCGGATGGCAACTGCCAGCGCAAGACGTAGGTCAGAATTGCCGAGAGCACGCCGAACACGACGCCTCCCGCAGTCAGGACGAAGAAGACCTGATTCGGGGACAGAAGAATCTCCATGTTTCGTTCCCCCAGCACCTCCCCCATGACAGAAGGGAGTTCGGCGAGGATACCGGCGACGATCGGGAGCACGACCAGTGCCGCGCCGACGGCATAGACGCCGATGACGCCACCGACGACCGAGGCGGTCGCCGTGTACAGGTAGGTCTTGGCGGCGTAGACCCGGTAGGTCGTATCGACGTAGGCCGATTCGAGGAGCCGGCGTCGCTCGGCGGAGGCGGGCACGTATCGGCTGAAGTACCGGCGTGCGATCCGAGTGATGAGCCGATCGAGGCGCTTGCTGAGACGGGTTGAGGCGACTGCCGCCGCGATCGTAACGGCGACCACGAGCGGCAGGTACCCGACGACACTCATGTTAGGTGTCGCTGTCTCCCTCGATCGCGTCGAGGGCGGCTTCTTTGTCCGCGTAGTACCTGTTGACGTGGGCCGTAAACCGGCGGTAGTCGGTGACGTCCTGGTCTCGCATCGCACGCAGGAACCGCTGTCTGTCCCGTAGCTCTTCGAGCAAGTCGGACTGGCTCCAGCCACGCTCCTCTCGAATCTCGTCGAGTAGCGTGGAGTTACTCTCCCCGAAGGTGTCCTCGGTCGGGCTCCACTCGTAGACGTTGGCGTAGTCGAGTTCGCCCGTTCGCTGGTCGATCCCTTCGATCTCCGCGAGTACTTTCGCCCGCCGGACTCGCTCGTCGCCGTACCGTGCAAGCACCTGCACACAGAGGATGTCCAGACTCTGGACCATCGGTCGCGGGACGTTGATCGGCTCGTTCTCCAAGCGATTGATGACTGTCTGAACGGAGTCGGCGTGCATCGTCGAGAACGTCGTATGCCCGGTGTTCATCGCCTGGAAGAGTGTAATCGCTTCCTGGCCCCTGACTTCCCCGACCACGATGTACTCGGGACGGTGGCGAAGCGCAGAGCGCAACAGATCGTACATCGTGATGTCGTCTTCGTCGAAGCGCTCGCGGGTGACACTCGAAAGCCAGTTGTCGTGATACAAAGAGAGTTCACGGGTGTCTTCGATCGTGAGGACCTTCGCCCGCGGCGGAATGAACATCGAGACGGCGTTCATCGAGGTCGTCTTGCCCGCGGCAGTCCCCCCCGCAAACAGCAGGGACTTGTTGTGCTCGATTGCCAGCCAGAGGTAGGCCAGCATATCCAGACTGAACGTGCCATACTCCACTAGATCGATCGGCGTGAAGGGGTCGTCGGCGTATTTCCGGATAGTGAACGCCGACCCGTGTGGCGTGACTTCCTTTCCGAGTGCGAGTTCGATCCGTGACCCGTCCGGGAGCGTCGTCGAAACGACGGGATCGGCGACGCTGATGTGGCGACCGGAGCGCTGGGCCAACTGGACGACCACGTCGTCGAGTTCGTCCGCGCTGTAGGAGACGTTCGTCTCGATATCGGTGTACCGATCGTGATAGGCAAAGATCGGGAGATCGACCCCGTCACACGAGATGTCTTCGATCGCTGGATCGTGCATGAGCGGATCGATCTTCCCGTAGCCCTGGAACTCTCGGTAGAGGTAGTAAAACAGTCGGTGGACGGTCTCTGGATGGACTTTGACGCCGTACTCTTCGAGCCGATCGCGCAGTTCGGCGAGCAGGGCTCCTTCTGGATCGTCGTCGACGTTCTCGCGGTACAGGAGCGGGTCCCGTACGTCTTCGAACAGGCGTTCGAGGAGGTCCCGCTCGAACTCGTCGAGATTCGGCTCGGCCACGTGGTAGTAGTGTTCGTCCTGTTGGGGATCGTGGTTGATCGACGCGAACGCGTAGGGCGCATTCAACCAGTAGCGCTCTAGCTCGTCCATTTTCGGGTCGCCGTCGAACGTGACCAGCCGGTCGTGGCGCGTCGGATCGTAGTTTTCGGTGACAACCTGCGAGCCCGCGAGGACACGCCCAACTCGTGAGAGCCACGCCTTCGCGTCCGCTACCCGATCAGTTTCCTTGCTGGCAGGGCTCTCCTGACCGGCGCGTGAACCGACATCCACATCGTCGATGGCTGGATCGCTGTCAGACATTCGTCAGTTCTGGCCCAGTGTCGTAGTGGTGCCTTGTTGCGGATTGCAAGTCCAACTACTTAAATTCGGCCGGCGGATTCTCAGCGGCGAGAACAGGTCGCCCCCGTGGCCAATTCCGATCCGCGTGACCTCGACCGACGGTCCCCGGCCGATCCTGACGCCGCCGTCACCTTCATGCTAATAGAACACATACCAATGAGTACCGGATGAAGCGCGAACACTTCAGCCTCACCGTTGCCCCCGAACCCGAAGAGAGCGACCGCCCGACGCTGCATATTGCCTACGACGGGCCGACAGCGTTGCTTCGTGAGCAATTACACAACCCAGAGGACGAGGCCCTAACGGACGACGAGATCGACGTCGCGTTTCGCTTACAGGACGACACACGGGGTGTGTTGAGTATCGCCGATCGACACACTGGGGCGTTCGTCTTCGAGCTCGAGGCCGATCTCGATGCGATCGATCGGATCGTTCAGGCCGCAGAGGCCGACGACGAGCGCTACCGGATCGTGATCGAGACTGACGGGGACGCTTGGACGTACGACAAAGAGACGCTACTGGTCTATGGGGTCGATGGCCAACTGCTCCGCACAGACAGCCTCATCCCCGGCAGTGTCGAGCTGTAGGTCCCAGACCCTGGAGAAACAGACTGGTTTCTGGTGGCATACCCGGCAGCATTCACCGGATATTTGTGAGACGGTACCAAAAGGCGAGATTTAATGCGTCCGCCCTTCCCATGGGGGACACATGCGATTGCACGAGTACCAGGCCAAGCGGCTGTTCAGCGAGGCCGGTATCCAGACGCCGGCGTCTGGACTGGCTTCGACGGTCGAGGAAGCGGTCGAGGCGGCCGAATCGATCGGGTATCCGGTCGCGATCAAGGCGCAGGTCCACGTCGGCGGCCGGGGCAAGGCCGGTGGGATCAAACTCGCCGACACTGCCCAGGAGGCCCGCGAGGCCGCGGGGGAGATCATCGGCATGGATCTCAAGGGCTACACCGTCGATCGCGTCCTCGTCGAGGCGGCAGTCGATTTCGTCACCGAGCTGTACGTCGGCGTGACGATGGATCGTGGCGCGGGCAAACCCGTCGCGATGGTCTCGACGAAAGGCGGGGTCGACATCGAGGAGGTCGCCGAAAGCGATCCCGACGCGATCGCTCGGGAACACGTCGACCCGGCCCACGGATTGCACCCGTACCAGGCCCGGAAAGCCGTCTACGATGCGGGCGTCGAGCGCGAATTCGCGGGCGATGTCGCTGCGATCCTCTCGACGCTGTATGACCTCTGGGACGAGACTGACGGCAGTGACGCCGAGATCAATCCCGTGATGATCACCGACGACGGAGCGGTCGTCGCCGCTGACGCCGTCTTCAACGTCGACGACGACGCCCTGTTCCGTCAATCCGAAATCGCCCAGTTGGAGGGCGAAACGAGCGGCGACGACCTCGAATCGATGGCCAGCGAGTACGGGTTCGATTACGTCCGCCTAGATGGCAACGTCGGCATCATCGGGAACGGCGCTGGACTCGTGATGACGACGCTCGATCTGGTCGATTACTACGGCGGGGCGCCGGCGAACTTCCTCGACATCGGCGGCGGGGCAAAGGCCGGTCGGGTCCGCAACGCTTTAGAGGTCGTCTTCGCCGACGAGAACGTCGACAGCGTGGTGTTCAACATCTTCGGGGGGATCACGCGCGGCGACGAGGTTGCACGCGGTATCAACGACGCCCTGGAAGCGTTCGACGAGATTCCGAATCCGGTCACTGTCAGATTGGCAGGGACCAACAGCGTCGAAGGCATGGAGATACTCAACACAGAGCTGGTGACCGTCGAGGAGACCCTGGAGGCAGCCGTCCAGCGTGCGGTTGCCGACGCCGAGGAGGTGGCACAATGAGTTCTATCAGACGATTCGACACTCGCTTCGCTCGGTCGACTGCGACTGATAACCTCATTCTCACCACGGGGTGGTTCGAATGAGCGTACTCGTCGATGCAGACACTCGCGTTATCGTCCAGGGCATCACCGGCGGCGAGGGCGAGTTCCACGCAGAGCAGATGATCGAGTACGGGACCAACGTCGTCGCCGGCGCGGTCCCGGGGAAGGGCGGCCAGGAAGTCCACGGCGTGCCCGTCTACGATACGGTCGACCGGGCCGCACGCGCGGAAGACGCCGACGCCTCTGTCGTGTTCGTCCCGCCCGCCTTCGCCGCCGACGCGTTGTTCGAGGCCCTGGACGCGCCCCTGGATGTCGTCGTGGCGATCACCGAGGGCATCCCGACCCAGGATGTCAGCGAGGTCTACGAACAACTCCGTCGAACCGATACCCACTTGATCGGCCCCAACTGTCCGGGTATCATCACGCCCGGCGAAGCCAAACTCGGGATTCTGCCGGGCAACATCTTCACGGACGGTGACGTCGGGCTGGTCTCCCGGTCGGGGACGCTGACCTACCAGATCGTCGATAGCCTCACCCAGCGCGGGATCGGCCAGACGACAGCCATCGGCATCGGTGGTGACCCGATCATCGGGACGGACTTCATCGACGCCTTAGAACTGTTCGAGGCTGATCCCGACACGAAAGCGGTCGTCATGTGCGGGGAGATCGGCGGCGAAGACGAGGAAGACGCCGCCCGGTACATTGCCGAGTACATGGACACGCCTGTCGTCGGGTTCATCGCCGGCCGGACGGCCCCGCCGGGCAAGCGCATGGGCCATGCCGGTGCGATCGTCTCGGGCAGCGGGACTGGCACCGCCGAAAGCAAGATCGACGCCTTGGAGTCAGCCAGCGTTCCCGTCGGTGACACGCCCAGTGACGTCGCCGATCACGTCGAAACCATTCTCTGAGCGACGAGTGGCTGTTGGCGTCGGCCCGGCCTGGTGAAAAAGCCTAACTCGCCGCCAGGCGTGACTCGAGTATGCGCTGTATCGCCCACCGAGGCTTTGCCGGACTGTATCCGGAGAACACGCTCGCCGCCATCGAACAGGCCGGCCAACGGGCTGCGATGATCGAACTCGACGTTCGGCGCTGTGGGTCGGGTGAACTCGTCGTCCATCACGACGAAACCGTCGATCGGTTGACGACTGCCAACGGGCGGGTCGCGGACATGACTGCGACGGAACTGTCGCGGTTGAACATCGAGGGCTCCGGTGAGGGTGTGCCGTCCCTCGCCGAGGCGATCGAGGCGGTCCCCGCCGACGTCGGCCTCGATCTCGAACTCAAAGAATCAGGCCTCCTCACCGACGTTCGGGACCGCATCGCAGACGTCGACCGTGACATCTGGCTTTCTTCGTTCGATATCTCGATCGTTGAGGCGGCCAGTGAACAGACGGATTGTCCGGTCGTGTTACTCGTCGGTGACTCCTCGGAGGCCGGTATCGAACGGGCGGCCGGACTGGACTGTGCGGGTCTGGCCCCCCACTGGCGTCTCGTCGATTTCGCGCTCATCGAGCGGGCTCATCGAGCCGATTTGGGCGTCTACCCCTGGACGATTACCGATGTCGAGCGCGCAGAGACCTTCGCGAAAATGGGTATCGACGGCATCATCGCGGACGATCCAGTCGCGTGTATCGAGGAGTGAGTGCGGACACGAACGGACTGTGGGGCCGCCAGTGGAGCGGCGATCGTGGACGGGAGGAGAGCAGGGGCGCACGATCACAGACGAGCAAGGTTCTGCCGAAGCTTGATGTTCGCTGTCATCAGTGCCGTCGCCGCCATGATGATGAAAACGACCTGGACGTGCAGGACGATTATCTGCTCGATGCCCAAAAGCGTGACCAGGGCAATCGCCGGTACGAACGCACTGAACGCAAGGACCGGCAGCAAATGGCGCAATAGGGTATCCAGCATCGTCCCCTGGACCATCGATCGGGAGAGTTGGGTACGCCCGTGCCAGTACCCGTAGGTCCCGAACGCGATCGCCCCGACCCCTTCCAGTGCGAGCACCGGTTGCTCGGCGATTCCGATCGCTTCCGCGGCGATCGCCCCAACGACTGTGAGGCTGAATACCGCGACCAGGGGGCTCGGAACGACGCTCCCAGCCGTCCCACGATCACTGTCGGCGACTGTGCCTTGCCGGGCGATCAACTGCATCGTGAGTGCAAGCAACAGGACGAAGCCAAGAAATACCCCATCACGAACCGACGGGATCCCCGAGAGTACGATTTCGGCGATTCCGACGATGCCATAGATCGCGGCTGCCCCGCCGACGAACCCGAGGTACGTCCAGATCGACGCTTGGGATGGAAGGTCGCTCGCGCGGCGATTCCACAGCGCGTAGACACAGAACCGGACGCCTAACACCCCGATCAGGACGAAGCCGATGAAGTAGATGAACGTGAGGTTGGGGTTGCCGGCGATCTCTTGGAGGGCGAACGCGACGTCACTCTGCATGGGTCAACTCCTCGTGCACGGCCACGACGTCTCTGCGGAAGTCATTGATTGTTTCGTATCGGACCAGGGACCGTTTGGCCATCGCTTTCCCGACGATATCGTCGATTGCTCCAGGCACGTCGACTGACCTCGATGGGGCCGGCGGCTCGCCGTCTATCACTTGCTGGCGGATCTGTTCGAACTCACCCGACACGGGCGGCCGTCCGGTCAGGAAGCGATAGAGGACAGCCCCGAGTTGATAGATGTCCGTGCCGTGGTGAATCCGGCCGAATCGGCGATCGTAGTATTCGGGGGCGGCATACCGAGGATCGAGCAGGGTCGCCGGCGTGACGTGCCAGCGATAGACGCCGAGCAAGCCGGGGTTGTCGAGGGAAGCGGTCTGCGGGGTCGCGCCAGCCTCTGTCGGGAACGCGACGTTTTCGGGATCGATCCCGCCGTGGACGACGCCATGCTGGTGAGCGTATTCCAGTGCGTCGGCCAGCTCGATCGTCAGCGAGAGGGCGGCTGCGGGCTCGATCGGCCCACTCCGATCCGCCAGGGTCGCGTCGGAAGGATCGGTCCCAGCCCACGGCCGGGGCTGGCTCCCCCAATGGAACAGCCTAACGATACCGGAGTGATCGCCAATCTCGGCCCACTGATCGAGGGCCTCACCGAGATCTGGGGCGAACGAATCACTCTCGCCGGTCGGACGGTGAAACAACCGGATCGCCATCGCTCGTTCGACGCCGCTGTCCTCGGCCAGGACCCGTGCGATCTCCGCGTAGCGGCTGTGTTTGCGCCCCGAAAGGACCATCAGATCGTCGAAGCGGCTCTGTTCGACGATCGTCGTCAAACGACCAAAGAGCCGATTCCACTGTCGTCGCTCCCGTGCTTGTTCCGATCGCACACCGGTGCTCGCTCGTGGTTCGTCGACGTCTTCTGGATTGTGTTCAGGCTCTAGGGGCTGGTCCGCATCTGGATGGCGCTGGGGGTCGGTCGGATCGATGACGTCACGGTCCGGTTCGACCGATCGCGGGCCGAACATCCCTCCCGGTGGACGGACGCGGCCGACATCCTCGTGACGCGTGCTGCCGTCTCCCGATCCGGTCGGGTCACCACCCGTGGTCTCGTCACGGCGTTCCTGATGGGTCTCGTCGACGCGTTCCGGGAACTGTGAAGCGATGTAATCGTACGCGAGTTTCGCCTCGGCCCGACTCGAACCGTCGAATCGATCGGCCAACCGTCGCACGATCGATGGGATCGACTCTGGATCTGAGGCGGCAAGCAGACAGAGACCGAACGTCCCAACGAGCCTGAGCTGTCGATCTTCATCGTCGAGAGCGCCCAACAGCACAGGGAGGTCTTTGACGCTTCCGGGAGGCGATGTGAGAATGCGCTCCAACACGTCGTTCGCTTCAGTGGCGTTTGCGTCGCCGCGTTCGGCCATTTTTCTCTCCGAGTGGGCTACGTTCACACGCACCGATAATGACTGTTGGGGTGGCTGAGCGTCTATCGGCGTGGCGAACGCAGGTTATCACCGCTGAAAATCGGGTGCAGGCATTTACAGTGTGGTGCCTCGTGAGGTCCGGTAATGCCAGCAGACAACTCTGGATTGCTTCCGGCGTTTGTCCGCGAACGGTATACGGCGCGGCTAGGGGCCGCCCTCGCGTTCGCGATCGTGGTGATGCTCGCTTTCGGATTGGTCATCAGCGCACAGGCGACCGGGCAGCTTCGTTCGGATGTCGACCAGGATCTCACGACGCAGGCCAACGCCCAAGCGGCCCAACTGGATACGTGGGTGTCGGCGATCAAGCAGGACGTACGGAAGACAACGCAACTGCCGGTCTTTGGGTCCGGCGAGACTGATCGCATCCGCGACCGCCTGACGGGAATGGTCGAGGGTAACGCCGTTCCCGACGACGTCGTTGCGGTCCACTACTTAGATACCGAGTCGATGGAGTTTCTGACGAGCTCCAGCGATGCGATGGTCGGTGTCAATCCGGCCGATCAGGGCGCGGCCTTCGCGACTAACCCGCCCGCTTTCGACAGCCCGGACGACGTCTACGTCTCGGCGCCGTTTTCGGTCCCGGTTGTCGATCATCCGATCATCGCCATCATCTCGCCGATCGAAGGCGCCGACGACCGCGCACTCGTGTACATGACTGACCTCGAAGCCCGCGCGAATGCCCTCTCGGCCGGGGACAGTACGGAGACAGTCGTCGTAAACGACGCCGGCGAGTACGTTGCACATCCGAATACGAGCAAGATTCTGACCCAACACGAGGGCCATAGTAGTACGCTTTCGGCCGGTGAGTCGGAGTTCTCGCGGAATGACGGGATGCTCATGGGTTCGAGCAAGCTGACGAGCCAGGACTGGACAGTCATGGTTCATACGTCCGTCGAAGACGCCTACGCCGTCTCGAACCAGATCAACGCCGATCTCCTCGGGCTCGTGTTGCTCGCGATCATCAACCTCGGGTTGATCGGGGTGACGATCGGCTCGAACACGGCCCTCTCACTGCGTCGCCTGGCCGGTCGTGCCCAGGAGATGGGCGAGGGGAACCTCGAAGTCGATCTGTCGACCGACCGTGAAGACGAGATCGGCACCCTGTACGTATCGTTCCAAAACATGCGTGATTCTCTCCGTGACAAAATCGACGAGGCCGAAAGCGCGACTGAAGCGGCCCAACAGGCCCGCGAAGATGCCGAATCCGAGCGGGCGGAGATGGAGGCTCTGTCCTCACATCTAGAAGCGAAAGCCGCCGCCTACGGCGACGTTCTCGACGACGTTGC
This sequence comes from Halorhabdus sp. CUG00001, assembly GCF_009797925.1. Lineage (NCBI taxonomy): Archaea > Methanobacteriati > Methanobacteriota > Halobacteria > Halobacteriales > Haloarculaceae > Halorhabdus > Halorhabdus sp. CUG00001. The sequence goes on along the minus strand of NZ_VOLB01000001.1, from coordinate 925,032 downwards.
CGACGGCGACTTGACTCGGCGAGTCGACCCCGAAAGCGAGAACGAGGCGATGGAAATCGTCGGTACAGAGCTCAATGCGACCTTAGATGCCCTGGAGTCGACGATCGCAGACGTCGAATCCTTTGCCTCGGAAGTCGCAAGCTCTAGCAACACAGTCAGGCAAAACGCCGACCGCGTTAGCGACGCCAGCCGGCAAGTCAGCCAATCGATCGACGAAATTTTCGACGGCGCGAGCGAGCAAAGCGAGCGCTTGCGGGACATCGCCGACGAGATGGAGACGCTTTCGGCCTCGGCCGAGGAAGTCGCCAGCTCGGCCCAGGAAGTGGCCGCAACGTCCAGAGAAGCGGCCGAAGTCGGCGAAACGGGTCGAGACGCTGCCGAGGATGCGATCGAGGAGATGGGCGCGATCGAAGACGAGACCGAACGGACCCGACAGGCGATCAACGATCTCGCGGCCGACCTCGAAGAGATCGGCGAGATCGTCGATCTGATCACCGAGATCGTCGAACAGACGAACATGCTGGCGATCAACGCCTCGATCGAGGCCGCCCACTCGGGTGGTGGTGAAGGCTTTGCGGTGGTCGCCGACGAGATCAAGAGCCTGGCCGAGGAGACAAAAGACGCGGCTGGTGACATCGAAGCTCGTATCGAGGCGATTCAGGAACAGGCCGACGAGACCGTCGAAACGATGGAGACGACGAGCGAGCGCATGGGCGAGGGCGTCGAGACGGTCACCGAGGCCGTCGAGTCACTCGAAACGATCGTCGAACACGCCGAGGAAGCCGATCGTGGCATCCAGGAGATCGACGATGCGACCGAAGACCAAGCCAATACGGCCCAGCAAGTCATGGCCATGGTCGAGGATCTGACGGCGATCAGCCGCCAGACGACCGAGGAGGCAGATACCGTCGCTTCGGCGGCCGACGAGCAGACGGACTCGATCGCAGAAGTCTCCGAATCGGCGGGTGCCTTACGCCGACAGGCCGACGAGCTACAGTCGCTGCTCGATCGCTTCGAGGTCGCAGAGACGAACACAACCACTGCAGACGTGAGGGAGGACTAATCGATGGTCGAATTCGATATTACGCTCTGGTTCACGCTCGGGACGCTGGGAATGGCACTCGGAAGTATCGGCCTCGGGTACGGCTTGTTGGTGCTCCCATCGGAGTGGCGCCGCAGCTACGCGGACGTCGTCGTCGTGACACTCATCGCGACAGTCGCCTACGGTCTGATGGCGCTGGGCATCGGTGATATCGGGGCCGCCAACGGAGCGACGGTGTCGCTCCCACGGTACGCCGACTGGCTGCTGACCACGCCGCTGCACGTGGTCTTCATCGCCGTCATCGCCGGTGCGGATCGCCGGCTGACGCTCACGGCTGCCGGCTTGCAAGCTGCGACGATCGTCCTCGGCTTTGCCGGGGCACTCGTGACCAGTCCCCTGAAAGAACTGTTCTTCCTCGCCGGGAGTCTGGTCTTCGTCATCGTCGTCTACTTGTTGGTCGTCGAGGCCGCAGAGACCGCCGATCAACAGGACGTCACGACCGCGGGGTTGTACCGGAAACTCCGGAACTTCGTGATCGTGCTGTGGCTGATCTACCCGGTGATCTGGCTGCTCGCACCCACTGGGTATGGCTTCATGGACGCCGAGACGAGTTCACTCGTCATCACGTACATCGACGTCGTCGCGAAGGTCGGCTTCGGCCTCATCGCGCTGAACGGCTTACAGAGTCTGCAGTCGTTTGGCGTAGACCGCCTCGGCCAGTCGCTTGCGGACGACTGAGGCGACAGCGACACGAACGTGTCTCGCCTTGCTGGCTGCGGTAGCTGTGAAGGGGCCTCGCCTGGTGAGTGACTCTCCTGAGAGCGAAGGGAGGCTGTCGTGGCTCCTATCGACGGGTCGACCACGGGTGGGGGCTGCGTGCCCGAGTCTCGCATCGGACAGGACCATCGACGCGACCAGCCAGACACCTCTTGTGACACTCAGCAGGCGGTTCGAATCCTCGATGCTCCACTATCGTCCGTCGATGGTGGCCAACTCGACCAGACGGCTGGCGAGGGGCTTGGCTGGGAAAACGAGTAGCCAGTCGACACCAGTGGCGATCGTGGGTGTGGTTCAGTCCTCGAAGCGCGCTTCGACGCTGTGGGCGTGGGCTTCGAGCCCTTCGGCCCCGGCCAGCGTCGTAATCGTCTCGCGGAGCGTTTCGAGTCCGTCCTCGGAGAGTTGCTGGTAGGTCGCCGGTCGAATGAAGTCATCGACCGACAGTCCGCTGGCGATGTTTGCCGACCCACCGGTCGGCAGGACGTGGTTGGTCCCGCTGGCGTAGTCACCGGCAGCGACGGGCGTGAACTCACCGACGAACGCCGAGCCGTAGTGGGTTATCTCTTCGAGCAACTCCCGCTCGTTTGCGGCGTGGACGAAAATGTGCTCCGGGGCGTAGTCGTCGCTGAATTCGACAGCCCCGTCCATCGAGTCGGCGACGAAGACGCCACTTGCGTCGTTGTCCAGGGCCTCTCTGGCGATGTCTGCGCGCTCGCGTTCGGGGACCTGGCGCTCGATCTCTGTGGCGACGGCCTCGGCGTGGCCCTCGTTCGGCGTCACTGCGACGACGCCCGCGTTGGGATCGTGTTCGGCCTGGGCGACGACTTCCGCGGCGACGACCTCGGGGTCGGCAGTGTCGTCCGTGAGCGTCAGTACTTCACTGGGGCCGGCCAACATGTCGATCCGGACATCGCCCCGGACTTCGGCTTTGGCCGCCGTGACCCACCGATTGCCGGGGCCAACGATCACGTCGACGGACTCGACCGATTCGGTGCCATACGCCAGTGCGGCGATCGCCTGGGCACCGCCGATCTGGTAGACAGCGTCGGCACCGGCGGCGTGCATCGCTGCGAGCGTAACGGGGTTGATCTGTTCGGCGGGCGGGGTCGCGACGGCGACGTGATCGACACCTGCGACTTTCGCCGGAACGACACCCATCAGCACGCTGGAGGGATAGGCTGCGGTTCCACCGGGCGCGTAGACGCCCGCCGACTGGAGAGGATAGTACTTCCGGCCGAGTTCGCGACCGTCATCGGTTTCGACCGTCCAGTCCTCGGGGACCTGTCGCTCGTGGAAGGTGCGGATGTTCTCGGCGGCCGTCTCGATGGCCTCGCGTACCTCGTCGTCGATGGACTCGTAGGCCTGGGCGGCACGGTCGCTGATCTCGAAAGCCTCGACCTCGACGCCGTCGAAGCGCTCACAGAACTCATAGAGCGCGTCGTCGCCCTCACGATGGACGCGGTCGACGATCTCGGCAACGTCCTCTCGGATTTCGCCAATACCGGAGTCTCGCTCGAAGAGCGCACGTCGCTGCTCCGCATCGAGGGCGGAAACGGACTGTACGTCCATACCGAGTGGCAATTGACAGTCCTCCCCAAAACCACTTGCCATCCGTGTCTGAGACTCCGATCATCGACGGTGGCGAATCCGCCAAAGCGGGTCAACGAGTGCGGACAGTCCACCAGGCACCGACGAGGACCAGGAGGAACGCGCCGCCGAGAAAGAACGCCACTGCCGGGTCGGTCAGCAACGCCGCGAGTCCTTCTTCGGACCCTGTTTCCGTGGCCTGGATGCCGATCTGCCCGCCGGACTCTTGGGTCGTCTCCCCATCGAGCCACTGGTTTGCCACAACGCCGAACGCCACCGCCCCACCAGCGAGGACGCCGACGCCAGCGAGCACCCGAGCGACCGCACGTTTCAACAGCGACTGGTCTTCCTGTTCGCCGGCCACGAGCACTAGGGCCTCGCTGGTCGGGGCGTAGACGCTCATCTCGTTGCCCTTCGCGGAGTAATCAGTCCCGACAGATTCGATCAACTCAGCCCCTTCTAATTTTTCGACGTGGTAGTGGACGTTCTGCAACGAGGTCCCGATCTCGTCCCGGATTTCGACCGGTGTTGCGGGGTCTTCGTAGACGAGCGCCAGCACCTGTCGAGCCGTCTGGGAGGACAGTGCGGCGAACGCTTCGTCTGCGGCTTCGTCGGACAGCCCCAGGACCCGTGGCTCGTCCGCGGTTTCGGTCCGCTCACCCCGGCGTGGCAATAGCGTTCCCATGACGACGAGGTACAGTGCCCATCAAAAAGGGATTGGCGATCACTCAAACGGCTCTTTGATCGGCAGCCTCGGTATCCCGAGCCATCCCCAAGCCCGTTCAAATGGTGCTTTGACCGGTACGCTGGTCACTCAATCCCCCGTCGGTCGACCGGGCGCGGTGGGAGTCTGAGGTCCTCGATCGACGGGAGGTGTTTGACGTTGTAGACGAGGCGCAGGTGGTCCGTCTGTGGTTTCCCGACACAGGACAGCCGGATGCCCTGCTCGATGGCTTCCTCCGGCAGGATGTGGTTAACTGGTTGTGAGAGCTCTCCTTCCAGGACGGCGACGGCGCAGTTCGCACAGGCACCACCGCGACAGGAATAGGGCCAGGCGAACCCACGGTCTTCGATCGACTCCAGCAAAGGGGCGTCCTGGTCGACGGCGATTCGCCCGTACTCGCTCCCGTTGATCCCGGCCGCTCGTGATTTTTCGAACAGATCGGAGTCATCGAGACCCCAGCCCCGATCGACGATCGCTTCGTACTCGACGAACTCGACGGCCGTCCGCGCACCTGTCTCGGCTGGTGGGTCCGAGATGGCCGATTGGGCTTCGTACTCTCTTTCGAGGAGTGTCTCGTAGGCTGCCTGAACACGACGGAACTGGGCGACTGACCCACCTTGGTCGGGGTGGGCCTCTTTGACACGCTCTCGGTACGCGTCGTGGATTCCATCTTGGGGTGTGCCAGGGTCGACGCCCAGTACCTCGAAGGGAGAGGGCACGCCGTACACTAGTCAAAATCGAGTGTTAAACCTTCGCGTGGCGGAGATTCGTCCGCTCGCGACGGACAGTCGAAACGGGACCGTCTCCGTTGGTGGCTGTACAAGCGGTCCTCGCTTCTCGGTTGAGGGATCTACGCTGGCTTGGCCACTCTACGTCGGATTTCGAAAGGACAACTGCAATAAATCGGCAGCACCTACTGGTTTTCATGGATCGGCCTCTGACGAGCCGAGATACGTTTGTGGGCAGTCGATCGTACTCGGTCGACGGCTCCGGCCTGACAGATCCGCGACAGCGCAATCGCCGACACGCAGAAACCGACCCACGTTCTTCGTCGTTCGTCTCTGCCCAGGCCCGCTGTTGTCGCTGTTGATTGTTCGTTCATCTCCGATCGGATCGACATCGACTAACTTCGAGTCCCAGACAGATATGACAACACACGACACTCCCAAGGCATCGGTATTGGACACCATCGGCGAGACGCCGCTGGTCGAACTCGACGTATCACCGGCTACGGTCCCGGTTTACGCTAAGCTGGAGACGTTCAATCCCGGCGGTAGCGTGAAAGATCGCATCGGGAAGTACATCCTCGAAGGATTGCTCGACCGTGGCGACATCGAGCCAGGCGGGACGATCGTCGAGCCGACCGCTGGTAACACTGGTATCGGCATGGCGATCGCCGCGACGCAGTTAGATCTCGATGCGATCTTCGTCGTGCCGGATGGCTTTAGCGTCGAGAAAGAGCGATTGATGGCCGCCCTCGGCGCGGAGATCGAACATATTTCCGGCGATGGCGGCATGGCCGCGGCCACCGAACGCGCCCGCGAGATCGCCGACACGTTCGACAACGCCGTCGTTCCCCAGCAATTTGGGACCCCGTTGAACGTCGAGGCACACTACCGGACGACCGGCCCGGAAATCATCGACGCGCTCGACGGCGAGGTCGGGGCGATCGTCGTCGGCGTCGGCTCCGGGGGCACGTTGACAGGGATCACTCGCGCCGTCCGCGAGGTAGTGCCCGATGTCCACGTCGTCGCCGTCGAACCCGAGGGCTCGATGTTTGGTTCGCTACTCGGCTCCGAGCGTGAGGAGGGGCCGTACAAAATCGAGGGCATCGGGACGCACGATCCCGACGTGACCGACTTGCTCGCCCCCGACGAGATCGACGAATTTCGGCCAGTGAGCGACCGAGACGCCCACGCTGAAGTAAAGCGACTCGCCGCCGCGGAGGGTCATCTCGTCGGCTCGAGTGCCGGCGCGGCGAGCGTCGTGGCTCGACAGGTGGCCGAGGAGATCGCGGCCGGTGAGCGAGATGCGCCCTTCGAGACCGTCGCGACGGTGTTTCCCGATGGGGGCGAGCGATATCTCTCGAAGGACATTTACGGATCCTTCGAGGAGTGGGAGGGGAAATAATGACTGGCGACGGATTCGATCCCGCGGACTTCGAGACGCGCGCGATTCACGCCGGCTGGCAACCGGATCAAGAGACTGGCGCGATCATGCCACCGATCTATGCCTCTTCGACGTTCGCTCAGGATGCGCCCGGCGAGGATCGCGGCTACGAATACTCACGGACGGGTAATCCGACGCGAACGGCCCTAGAAGACAACCTGGCGAGCCTCGAAGGGGGCGAATACGGCCGGGCGTTCGCCAGCGGGATGGCGGCGATCAATACGGTTTTGAACTTGCTCGAGGCGGGCGATCATGTCGTCGTCGGACGGGACGTCTACGGCGGCACCCACCGACTGTTTACCGGCGTCTACGAGGACTACGACCTCGCTTTTTCGTTCGTCGACGCGACTGATCCGGACGTCGTGGCCGAGGCGATCACCGACGAGACCGCACTCGTCTGGATCGAGACGCCGACGAATCCCCTGCTGCAGATTATAGATATCGAAGCGATATCGGCGGTCGCGAGCGAGGGTGACGCGTTGCTCGCGGTGGACAACACGTTCGCGACGCCGTATCTTCAACGTCCACTCGAACACGGTGTGGACATCGTGGCCCACTCGCTGACGAAATACCTCGGCGGACACTCGGATGTCGTCGGCGGGGCGCTGGTCACCGACGACGAGCAACTCGACGAACAACTCGGCTACTATCAGAACAGCGTCGGCGCGACGCCGGACCCGTTCGGGTGTTTCCTCGTCCTTCGGGGGACCAAGACCCTCCCCGTCCGGATGGACCAACACACCGACAACGCCCGGAAGCTGGCGGCGTGGCTGGACGACCACCCGGCCGTCGAGACGGTCTATTATCCGGGGCTCGACACCCATCCTGGCCACGAGATCGCAGCGGCACAGATGGATGACTTCGGTGGGATGCTCAGCGTCGATCTGGCGGCCGATCTCGACGCTGTCCGGGAGTTCGTTTCCAGTACCGATGTGTTCACGCTTGCGGAAAGTCTCGGCGGCGTCGAGAGCCTGCTCGAACATCCAGCGACGATGACCCACGCGGCCGTTCCGGCTGCTGAACGCCGAGAAACCGGGATTACCGACGGGCTCGTCCGGCTGAGTGTCGGGTTAGAGTCGTTCGAAGATCTGCAGGCTGACCTAGAGCAGGCGCTCGCTGAGACGGTCGCATCCAACCGATAACAGGAAGTCTTGGCCTATCGAGTCGTCGAATCCATCGAGCAGGTGTCCATCCCGAGCAAGGAATACATCCCGCAACTCCCCGTCGCTGCAGTGCCAAGCATCATGAGTGCAACCACACCGAGGATCGGTGAGAGGATCGCCGGAAGCGAGACGACTTTTGCGAGGATCGCAAGCGAAACAGCGCCCGCAAGCGCACCGAGCAGCGTCCTAACTTGGCGGTCCGTCGTACCGACGTTTTGCTCCATACACTCACTTACACGGCCAGGGGTATAGCTTTTTGTATTGGGACGATCGGGAAGAACTGCAAGACGGAATGGTCCCAGAACACGTCCGCTACAACTCAGATGAACTCAATTGTGGATGTAGATTTGCGTATCTAAAACAATACAGCTGTCGAAGCGACGTATGCAATACCGACAAATTGCGGCCCCCTCGTGCCCTGACGCGTGGCACTTTGCCATACTGGCCTGACAACTCTTCCGTATGGAGTGTTGTCTCTCGAAAAGAGCGGGACGGTCAAAAACAACGCTTTCCACGGTGACTCGCAAAGATACTCCCATCGAATATGGATCCGGGAAAGCGGGACATCATGGAAGCGACGTACGACGCGATCAGCCAGTACGGGTACAGCGATCTGACGATCCAGAATATCGCTGACGAATTCGACCACAGCAAGACGCTGATTTATTATCATTACGACGGACGAGACGAGCTGTTGGTCGACTTTCTCAGCTACATCCTCGACAGATTCCTCGACGAACTCCCCGATGAAGACGATTCGCCGAGAGAACAACTTGAGAATCTCGTCGAAACCCTTCTGCCAACGACCGTTTCCGAGGAGCCGTATCGGGTCATGTTGGCGATGTTCGAGCTTCGGATGAACGCACCACACGATACGGCCGTTCGGGACCAATACCTCGCCGTCGAAGAGACGATCACGGATCTCATCGAAGATATTCTGACACGCGGCATCGACGCCGGTGAATTCGAGGACCTCGACACGAAAGTCGAAGCCGAGTTGCTCGTCTCGTTGCTGATTGGTACGCGGACGCGTCGACTGACCGTCTATGCGCCCGAACAGTCGATCGAGCCCTTGAAAACTGCCATTGGAGCACAAATCGATCGCATCACCACTGCCGAATGTGAGTGATGCCCCGAGCAGCGAACGGACAATCACTGCGCGCTGGGTTGGCTATCTATCACGCAGCCAGGGATTGCATTACCGTTGGGTCTCACCACCATCGACTGGGGTCACCTCCCCGATAACGAGCGAGGTATCTTCCGCATACAGCCCGGTGATGACGTCTGTGGCCCCTGGGCACCACAACTTTAAATACTAACCAAGTATTTAGGATATAGTTGAAGGAAAATGCTCGAGACCAAAACAGACCGGTATCTTGCAGTCGGTGCAATCAGTGCTGTCATTTCACTACTCCTGATGCCAATTGCGGGCGTTGTCTCTATTTATAGCGGGTACAAGGTGCATGGTGAGACCAAAGAGCTGTACAGCTACTTGCTGGTCGGCATGGGGACGATCGCACTCTTGCTCTGGATCGGCTACCTCCTGACTCTTTGATCACACCTAGTGCCGTCCCCCGATAGTCCGTTGTTTTTTCACTCAGTTCACTGGAGTCGGTAGCAGTCCAACGAGAGTGTAATCTGGGCACGACGTCGCTGAAAACCTCACCCGTGCAACTTCCGTCTCTCGCTGTCTTCCTGTTTGCGGTCGCCATCGGCGACGAAAATCGATCGAGTCGTGGCCACAGCAAGCACTGTGGTGACTTCTGGATCAATACACTCGGAGTTACTCATAGCGACAATCAGACCGTTTCTCGATGTGAAACGCTGTTCGGAGACTCATCAAAGAGCAATCCTCCTAGCCCTCATAGAGGTGTTCACTCGTATGCCTTCACGCTTCAACAACGACGCTGACAGTACCATACAGACGACCCAGAGTCGACGCCGATTCCTGCTCGGAATGGGCACTCTGACAGCAGCTTTGGCCGGTTGCAGCGGTGATACCAGTCAGCAAGCAACCGAGGCTCCGACCGACAACACAACCGACGACGGTCCGACGGACGAGACGCCGGTCGACGACTCCCCAACGGAGACGTTCGATCCGGCGGGCGACTTGCCCTACGGCCAGTGGTTGACGAGAGACAATCGTGGGTTGTTCTTTGCCTACGCTAATCTGGACAATTTACCCGACGATACCGTCGCTGACTCTGGTGGCTCTTCGGATCGATCCGTCGATGATCCGCTGGCTCTGTATCCGCTCGTGCTCGGTGGGGCTGCTGTCGGCATTGGCCGACTGTCGCTTTCGTATGTCGGACTCGCCCAGGCCATCAACCCCAGGGCTACGTCCGACTCGACGGTGAACGAGCTAACCATCACCAACGAGACTATAATCGCCGAGGGATCTTTCGCAACCGACCAGCTACACGACCGACTGATCGAGTCCACGGACGAAACGTTTGGCATCGCCTACGAACAAACTAGCACAGAACGGGGATACGACCGGTACGAGCCCGTTGACGTTCCCGATTCGGTAGACGATCCGCCTGCAGTAGCAGTCACAGACGAGACAGTCATCGCTGGGCCAGACGCCAGCCGACTCGACCAGACGATTGCCACCGACGTCGGGAATCGGTCCCGAATCTTCGAGACTGACGAAGCCGCTACAGCACTGCTCGAACAGGCCGGGACTGGCGATCTCGTGGTCGGTCAGTTCGGGGCGGCGACAAGTGAGCAACTCTTTGGGGACCTACAGCTCGATCCCGGCCCGCAGTTCAGGCCCCGCTCTGGCGAGAACGTGGTTGCGGCAGTGGATTTCGACGCGAGCAGCGACACGTTCGAAGCGCAGTTCGCCCTCGACGCGGCCGATCTCGGTGAGGGCAGACAAGAGACAATCGAGACGTCGTTCGGGACAGCGGCCGTCGACGACTCGGCATCGATCGACGTGAGTGACGGCCGTCTCATCGCGAGTGGTACCTACAGCGTCGAGAGCCTGGGCCTGACGAGCGCCGACAGTGCTGGAGACGAGCAACTTTCGGAGGCGGCAGCTGCAGAATTAGTCGCTCCAGACGCACTCACCTTCCAGTACGAGCCCCAACCAGACCAGCAGTTCGGGGAACTCTGGGTTACAATCACCGAAGAGACCGACGCGGCGGCGATCCGACTCGATACTGATACAGGTAATTCTACCGAAATCCGGCCCCAAGAGGGCTCTATCAGCAACGGTGATAGTATATCTGTGCCGGTCGATCAGGACGGAGACGCTGTGACTGTCTCCGTACTCAACGACGAGGGTGCAGTCGGTAAACTCACAACCCAGTCCGTCCCGACGGCCGAACTGTCCGAGGAAACAGCCAGCAAAGCGGTTCCAGAAGATGCGCTGTCGTTCACTTACGACTCACCCGACGGTGGTGAGTTCGGCTCACTCACGATCGAGATTGTCGCAGACACCGACGCTGAGACACTCATCGCACAGCCACAGGAGGCACCTGGACTGTTCGCTGATCGCGTCGGTTCACTGGGCAGCCACGCGCCCATCGATGTCGGTACGACCCTCGAAACGGCCGTAGAGCCAGCGGGCGAGGAAGTCATCGTGTACGCGACTGTCGACGGTGCCACTGGTGTGGTTGCCCGCTGGCAAGGTCCAACGTAATCAGTTGATCCAGCTTCCGGGGTACTCATGTCCGTCGCCCACGACGTGTACCTCGACAGTGCCGCCAGCGCACGTGCCTTCCCGACGGACATACCGTCACGGGCGTACAGCGAGACTACTAACTCCCGCTTCATCGCGGACGACCGCTCCTTCTCTGAGAGCTGCAACGCGTCGTAAACGTCGTCGATTTCGATCGTCGCCATCTCTGAGAATGTGTGCGCGATTTTGAGGTTTGGCTAGCGTCTCTCGAGCGGATGACAGGCAAAGCAAGCGCTCGAAGCGGCCCATTGTGTGCCCGGAACACTACCGGGCGAGTTTACTAGTCGGCTCAGTGGAAGTAAACTCACGCTTCGGCGAATTGAGAACAGACGGACGTGAGCACGCTATTCGTTTTCGAGGGCGTCGTAAATATCGCGGTGTTCGTCCCGGTCTGCCTTGGCGACTCGCAACACAAGCTCTCGACGAATGTCTTCCATCACGTCGTCGAGTGGCGTTGGTTCACCTGTCTGCTCTTCGGTCGCCATATCAACATCTTGACTACGAGTCCAGTTAATCGTTCGGGTCTGATAATTCGTCGGACAGTTGATCGAGTCCATACTCGACGAGGTCACCTCGCCATCGTTCGATCACTTCGTTCAAATCGACTTCTGTCGTGTGTATCCGGAGATATTCGATCACGTCGTCCTCATCAACGGCCGTCTCGTCGGTGCCAAACGTCGCCAATGTCTCTCTGATTTCGTCGTCGTATTCGAACCGGTGACCGTTGAGCAGATAGAACACCGTCGTCGTGTTGAGTGCGGTTCGTTTGTTTCCGTCCACGAACGGATGATTGGCGACGAGAAGCCGAAGTAGGTGAAAGGCCTTCTCGTGGATCGTCTCTGGGACTGATCCGAAGCTCCCTTCGCTGATGTACTCCAGTGCGAATTCGATATCTCCGCGACTCTGGACGCCTGGGCTGGTGTTGGGGTACTCCGAGATAATGTCCTCGTGGATGTCGAGGACGTCTTCGACCGACGGATACCAGAGCGAGTCCGTCATCGTCGGCGATTCACGTCCAACTCACCTATCCTTTTCTCTCCAGATGAGTGACTCACGGAGGAACGCTGCATGTTGGCTCAATCTATGACCGAGACAATCGAAAGGATGTACGCCCGGAACACTCTCGGCCGAACTTCTACTAGTAGGTTCATGGAATTTGTAATCGGGCGTTCGGCGACCGAGTGGCTCAGAGAGCTCGGTAGGTCTCCGGGAGACCTTCCTTCGGTCGTCTCCCGAGCCTTTGCTCGCTGCGCTCGCAAAGACGCCCGGTTCACTCGCGCGAACGGATTGTGAGCGCGAGGCCGACGAGCGACCAACGGGAGCGAGGAGTGCTTTTGGTCGAGCTTTTGCAAGCGAGCGACGCAGTCGCTCGCGTAGTAAAAGGTCGTAGTGTACGCCCGGAACACTACCGGGCGAAAATCTACTAGTAGGCTCTGTGGAACTACAATCGAGCGTTCTTTGGTTAGTGTTTGATGATCGTTACAGTGAATAGCGAGTCGTCGGAGAGGACACTCTGGACGCGGCTGTGCCACAGGTCGGCGAACAGTTCGCGGTCTTCATTGCTCGCTGTCCCCTCGATGATCTGTTGGAGGTTGCCGAGTACTGTCCCGCCATCCGGAACGTCGCCGACGTGGTAGGTCACCTCGACGGTTTCGTCAGTATCGGTTCGGCGGAAACGGAACGTTGGGGCAGCACTATCAGAGTCGAACGCGTCGAACGCCAGCATATTCTGGCGATTGCCGTGACCACCGGCGAGCCCAGCGAAGCCGTCTTTCTGGGCTGCACCGGTCACGTACGAGATGAGGCGCCCTATGACGCCGTAGGTGGCGTCGTCGCGCGGCCCTGCGGCGAGCACTCCGATCTCGCTTCGGACCGGATGACCGTCCGGATACAGCGCGTCGAGGCCCAACTGGGCGATGCGATAGGCGCCGGATGCGGTCGGACAGGAGTGGCCTGCCGCCTTTACTACGTCCTCGTACGTGACGACGAACGGTTCGCCTGGTTCGAGGACCGCAAGCGCCTCCGCAACGGGGTCGCGGATGCGGATCGGTTCAGCGTCGTATTCGACGGCCCAGTGCTCTTCAGTACGGTCTGTGTCGGTCGGAGTCGTGTTCTCTGACATTGTGAGCTGTGTGTAATCGCTCGTTCGCGATTCGATTTCGTTCAGTACCGCAGCAGCCGCATCCCGTTGCCGATCACGGCAAGGACGCTGGCCTCGTGGACGAGCATCCCGAGCGCGAGTGTGACGTAGCTCGTCAGCACGCCAGCCAGCAGCAGCGTCACCGTCAGCACCGCGAGGCCGACGTTCTCGTAGATGTTCCAGCGCGTCGCCTTGCTCAGCGTTACCGCGTACGGGATGCGCTCGAGGTCGTCGGCCATCAGTGCCATATCGGCAGTCTCGATGGCGGTGTCGGTCCCGGCGGCGCCCATAGCGATGCCCACGTCGGCGGTCGCCAGGGACGGTGCGTCGTTGATGCCGTCGCCGACCATTGCCACGACGTGGCCCGCTTCGCGGTAGTCCTCGATGACCGCCTGCTTGTCTTCGGGGAGTAGCTCCGCCCGATAGTCGTCGATGCCGACCTCGTCGGCCACTGCGGCCGCGACGCGTTCGTTGTCGCCGGTCAGCATCACCGTCTCTATGCCTGCGTCTTGGAGTTGCTGGACGACACCGGGCGCGGCCTCGCGGAGTGCGTCGCGCATAGCAATGGCACCGACGGCGACGCCGTCACGCACCACGTGGACGACAGTCTCGCCCCGCTCCTCGCGCTCGCGGACGTAGTCGCCGACTTTCTCGGGGATCTCGATGTCGCGCTCGTCGAGCAGTTTTCGATTGCCGACGACGATCTCGCGGCCGCCATGGTGGGTGATGACGCCCTTGCCAGCGATCACCTCGAAGCTCTCGGGGTCGGGGACTGATCGTGCTTCCGTGGGTGCTGATTCGGTGTCTGCCCGGACAGCTGCCGTCCCGCCATCGGCGACCGCGGTCGGACGGTTCTGCGCCGCCTCGAGGATGGCGTCGCCGAGGTGGTGTTCGCTCTTCTTCTCGGCGATAGCCGCGAGTTTCAGTACCTCACCGGCCTCGGCGTCGAACCCTGCAACGTCGGCCACGGTCGTTTCGCCCTTGGTGAGCGTGCCGGTCTTATCGAAGGCGACGAGGTCCATCTTGCCGGCCTGTTCGAGATGCTCGCCGCCCTTCATGAGGACGCCCGAACGTGCGGCGTTACCGATAGCCGAGACGATACTGACCGGCGGCCCGATCACCAGCGCGCCCGGACACCCGATGACGAGCAGCGTCAGTGACAAAGTCGCGTTCTGTGTGACTGCGTAGGCGCCGATAGACAGCGCGAGCACACCGGGCGTGTAGTACTTCGCGAAGCGGTCGATGAGGCTCTCGGTCGGTGACTGGGCCTCCTGGGCCTCTTCGACGCGGCGGATGATCCGCTGGAGCGTGGTATCCGTCCCAGAGCCGGTCGTCCGGACTTCCAGCGAGCCCTCCTGGTTAATCGTCCCGGCGTAGACTTCGTCGCCATCACCTTTGTGGACGGGCGCGCTCTCGCCAGTGACTGGCGCCTGATTGACTGCGCTTTCACCCTTACCGACTTCCCCGTCCACGGGAATCTTCTCGCCGGGTTTGACGATCACGACCTCGCCCTCTTCGACTTCCCGGGCGGGCACCTCTTGTTGCTCGCCGTTCCGGCGAACTGTTGCCGTGTCGGGCGTCATCTCCAGCAACGCTTCGAGGGCGTTGCGCGTCTTGCGCATCGTCCGCCCTTCGAGGTACGACCCCAGTGCGAACAGGAAGACCACCGCGGCGGCCTCCCAATACGATCCGATGGCTATTGCGCCGACGGCAGCCAACGTCACGAGCGTCTTGATGCCCAGCGTCCGGCTCTTGACCTCGTAGTAGGCAGTCTTGGCGATGTCGTAGCCGCCGACGATCGCCGCGAGGATCAAGACCGCGGCGCTCGCCGTGTCGAAGGCCGAAACGTAGCCGAGACTCCACCCGCCGGCGTACAGCAGGCCGCTCACCGCGACGACGACGGCCTTCCGGTGTTTGCGATAGTATTGTGTGGCTGATTGGGTGTCCATGATTAGTCTCCTCAGGCGGGCTGGGGCGTGTAGCCCTGGTTCTCGATAGTCTGTTCGAACGTGCCGGGGTCGGCGACGGTGTCATCATAGTCGATCTCGACGCGGCCGGTCGAGTAGTGTACCTCGACGTCTTCGACGCCGTCCTGATTCGAGAGGGCGCGTTCGACCGTGCTCGCACAGCTCGGGCAGTCGAAGTCCATCACGCGGAGTTCCGTTGTCTTGCTCATTGCAATGCAACGTAGCATCCACAATGCCATAAGTATTTTTTAGATGATATGTTTGAATGGGGATACGTGGTGTTTGAACGGACAAACGAGTCGTCTAGAGCTTTCAGAACTCCCTCGAGAGCGGGCGTCGAGCCACGTTCGAATGACGGTCGTTATTACTTAGCGTGCACGGACCGTTAGTTCGCTTATGAGCTCGTCCGATGTCGAGCACGAACTCGAGGATGTCGCCGTTCGAGATACGAAGGTCTCCGATGCTATCGATGAACCGATGCGAGCGATAATTCTCGATATTCTTGCTGAGGAGACGCTGACGGCGAGTGACGTACACGAGCGCCTCGCTGATCGCGGGATCGACCGGACAGAAAACACCGTGCGCCACCACATCAACGAACTTCGGGACGCGGGCCTCGTCGATGTGGTTCGATTCGAGGAGGGTCGGGGTGGGACAATCAAATACTACGGGGCAAACACGACCGTTCTCTCGTACTCGCTGCCGGAATCAGCTGATCCCGCTATCGAGGAGATGATCGACGCAGTCCAGCCACAGATCGAGACAGCACTCGCCACGCTGACCGACGAGTACGACGACGTGACCGACGAGATCACGGCAGAGATGCAACCCTGTGAGCACTGCCGAACCCAGAAATACGAGACGTACGTTCTGTTGACAGTCCTCCGGCGGGCCTTCGTCCGAGCAAATCAAGACGGGGAGTCCACATACCCCACGGAGGAATGCTAAGACGTATCGTTTTAATATGAGAAAACGGACCGTCGTGCATTCCCACGGTGTATAGAACAGAGACAGCCGAACCCGACGGATGTGGGTTCCCCCGGTAGACCGCTTCTCGGGCTCGTCGTCATCGACTGTTTTCAGAGATCCAGCGGGAAAGTGGCGTCAATACCGAAGTATCCCGTTTAACGGAAGACGCTGTATAAAACGATCTATGCTATTTACAGATAGTTCTAATAGCACACTCGAAATGTACGCCCGTGACACTACCGGATGAGTTTCTACTAGTAGGCTCGGTGAAACTGAAATGAAGTACTCTATAGGCTAAAATCCAATAACTTGATATATCAAGGTTCGATGTCTCATATCAGAATAAAAACTTATCTCTAACTGATTGGAACGCGAGTCTTCCGAGCAACTGACTGGGGCCACGTTTTGGCAGGTCGCGGACGACATCCATCGTACTCGGGGGCTCACTCCTACCGATGCCGAGTTCCCAGTCTGTCTCCGATTCGAAACGGTCCACCGCGGTCTCAACGCGGTCGCGCACCGCATCGGCATCCATCGTCTTCACGTCGCCATCTTCCATCAGTACGTCGCCATCCACGATCACCGTCTCCACGTCAGCCGGTGCTGCGTTATTAGCCACCTGTGCTGGGATGTTGGTCAGTGGTGTGAATTTCGGCTTCTCAACGTCGAGCAGAATGATATCGGCCCGTTTTCCGGGTTCGAGGCTCCCGATCTCGTCGTCGACACCAAGCGCCTTCGCCCCTTCGATAGTGAGCATTCGCACGAGTCCCATCGAGTCGTACTGGCCGGTCGAGCGCTTGAGGTTCGCTGCGAGCCGGGCCTGCCTCGCCTCGCCGAACAAACTGTAGGAATCGTGCCAGTAGTGGTCGTCGATGCCCAGACCGACATCGACGCCCGCGGCGCGCAGTTCCGGCACCGGCGTCCACTGCACATCACCGTCTGTGTTCCAGTAGCTGAAGATTGACGGGCAGTGTGCCACCGACGCGTTCGCCTCGGCCGTCCGCTGGATGTCTTCATCATCGGCGAGCCGGAAGTGCGCGGCCACGAGCCGGTCGTCGAGGAGGCCGACGTCGTCAAGAAGGTCAAGCGAGTCTTCGGCTCCGTTCGAGCGCGCCATCGTGTTGCTCGCTTCCAGTTCGAGCAGGTGCGTGTGAACGAGTAAATCGGGGTGGTCGGCGGCGAGGTCGGCAGTGCGCTCCCACAGCGTGCGGGTACACGACCAGTCGTCGTGGGGGTCGATCGTCGCCCGGATGCGTCCGTCGAACGCGCCGTGGTAGTCATCTATGAACTCACGGGCGCGGTTGAACTGCTCGTCAACCGGGATATCCCAGAAGAGGTCCGAGAGCGCTACCCCGAAGAACCCGCGGAGACCCGCCTCGCCGAACGTCTCTGCGCCTCCGCTGGGACGGACATCCATTGAGTTGACGGTGGTGACACCACCCGTGAGAAAGTTCAGTGCCGCAAGTTCGTAGCCTGCCTCGGTGAGGTAGTCGTACTCTCCCGCAGCGATGTGGCCAAAGATGGCGGTCATCCCGCCCACCATCTCCATGAGGTTGAGGTCGCTAAACGCACCGAGCAGCGGCGTCAGTTCGAGATGAGTGTGCGCGTTGACCAGACCGGGCATCACGACGGTGCCCTCGGCATCAACGAGCCGATCGGCGTCACAGGCCCGATCACGTTCTCGTGTCGTTCGCACATCGGTGATTAGACCGTCTTTGACCACGACCGTCCCGTTCTCGTAAATTCTGTTGTCTTCGTCAACAGTCATAACCACTGCGTCGTGTACCACGAGATCCGCGTCGTTAACCGTGCCCTCAGTGTTATATTCCAACTCACCGGTAGTTACCGTCATAGTTGCAGGTAGGACAGTATGTCCGGTGAGCGTTCTGCCGGGTATCGTCATGGGGTTTTTATACCGGAGGTGCTGAAACAGGCGGTACGTCTGACGATGTCGTTGACTCGACTCCAGATTTCGGCGTCGTTGGCACCCTCGGTTCTCCCGTCGTTCTACGTCACAGTCACGGAGTCGCCGGCGATCTCGCAGTTGCGGCTCGTTGACTGGAATCTCGCAGCAGAGGACGTGGCAACTGTGCTGTACGATGTTGACGGAGACACAGACGTGTTCGTCGATGCAGCTCGTGGGACCGACGGGATCGAGGACGTAACGGTACCTCCTTCTACCGGTGGCTCGGGATTCGTGCTGGTCACTGCGACCCCTGAGGCACTCCCGTTTTTCAGGACCTTTCTCGTGTTGACGGCACGGGCGGGGTTACTTGTCAGGTCCCCAGTCGTGTACAGCGACTTCGAAACGAGCGGTGAGGTGGTGGGAGACGCCGAGGCACTTCAGGCCGCAGTTGACACCGCACCAAGTACTATCGACGTGACTATCGAAGAAATCGGGTCACGCCCGTCGCTACGGACGGATCCATTGTCGAAGTTGAGCACTCGCCAGCGTGAAGCTGTTCGCCTCGCGTTTGAACACGGATACTATCGGCACCCTCGGGAGACAACACACGCAGAATTAGCCGATAAACTTGGATGTGCGCCGAACACGGTCAGCGAACATCTACAGAAAGCTGAAATGAAACTCATCAAAGCGCTCGTTTCGCAGCGTAACTCTGGGCCGTAGTATCGATTGGAACTACCATCGTTCCAAATACAGTCTCTACTAGTAGATCTGGAGAGGAAGGAATCTGCCGTATTCCCGTGATATTGGGGCCGATATCCCCGATAGCTAGCGTGTGGGACACTGACTCTGGGTACGACACTATTGTACGCGTTGTATCTAACATGCGTCTCCAAAGCTGACAGTTGTCAGTCACACCGCCAGACCTCATTCCAGGCTCGTCATCATCGGCAGTGTCCGAGATCTAGCGAGAAAGAGCGGGCACTACAAGTGAATCTCATTCACCGAGAGATGGTGCCCGAAGCTCTTCATATTGCTTGCAGATAATTCTAATAGGGCACACGAAATGTACGCCCGGAACACTAACGACCGACCTCATTCCTGGCGGCGTGCCGGGTTGGCCGGGAAACCCTCGTGCCGGGCGGGAGACGCCGAAGGCGTCTCCAGGTGCCGAGACGGTGGTAACCGCCAAGGCGGGTGGCGCGTTAGCGTCACCGAATGCACGAGCGGCGGATGCCGCGAGTGCGGGTGGCCTGTAGGCCACCGACTGCGGAGGCGGCGAAGCCGCCTCGAAATGTCGCGTGCCCGGGTTCGCCGCGCTGTCATCGCACCACTCTGGGTACACTCGGGCGGGGACTAAGGCACGCACGCAGAACTTCTCGCCGTGGACAGTAAAGCGCTTCGTGGTAGTCAGACCGTATACGTCGACTCCTGGAGTTGGACGTACCGATCACCCCGGTACGACCATCGTTTGCGCCGGTAGCGAAGATAGATACCGATTCCTTCCAGGCCTGCCGAAAGGGCCTGGCGCTTGCGTGAGCCGTCGGTCCGTAACATTCGGTTGATGATGGCAAAGTATCGGTCCCAGTCGTTTGGCTCCATGCCACGGACCAGCGCGGCGAAGGTGACGTTCCGGCGGACTTCATCGCCGATGGCCCGTTGCCAGGCGTCGTTGTACTCCGTCATTCGCCCCTCTGCGGCGAGTTCGCCGGCGATTTTGCCTGTTCGTATCGCGACGTGATCGCCACCTTCGTGAAACGCCGACGTGGCACCCATCGCACCGCCGACGACGGCGACGTTGGCTGCTGTCGGGGACTCGATCGGTTGCGTCGAGGAGATTGGATACGCCTCCCTCCCGGATTGCTTCCCGCGATCTTCGACGATCGGGAAGTCATCGAGTTCGTATTCGGGGAACTGCTGTTCGAGCAACCGCCGGATGTAGACTCGACCTGGGGGGATAGCGTCGTCCTCGTCGTCCAGGAGGGCATACGCCGCAGGATCGGCCACGTCCTCGATGTCCATCCCGATCGGCATCGTGAGTCCGATGCGAGCGACGCCATCGTCGTTGGGGAAGATCCACGGATACGCGGTGTGACCGGGCATGACTCCCCACCAGAACTCGATGTGGTCGGGATCGAACAGTTCCGCTGGCAGCTGGCGATACTCTTGGTAGGCGATGTGGTTGGCCTGATCGGGAGCGAGATGGTCCGTGGCACTCCTTTCAGCCGGTAAGAACTGATCGAGGACGTCCATCGTCACCGTTCGCTGTGGACCATCTGCGAGAACGAGCGCGTCACCCTCGATCTCGGTACCGTCCGCGAGGTGGACCCGATGGGTCGGTGTCGATCCACTGGTGGCCGATTCGACGTTGGTAACGCTCGTCCCGACCCGATAATCCGCACCGGCATCTTCGGCCAGACTCCGGAGCCAGTC
Source organism: Halorhabdus sp. CUG00001 (assembly GCF_009797925.1). Lineage (NCBI taxonomy): Archaea > Methanobacteriati > Methanobacteriota > Halobacteria > Halobacteriales > Haloarculaceae > Halorhabdus > Halorhabdus sp. CUG00001. The sequence goes on along the minus strand of NZ_VOLB01000001.1, from coordinate 904,470 downwards.
GTCGAATCGGGCTCGATCGACCGTAAACCCGAACCCGTCGTAGGACGACCCAATCCGGGTGTTTTCGATCGTCACTGACTCGGAGGGGCCGTGAAACGTCGCACCGTCGAGTTCACGTAACACGACGTCTGCGGGCATGTCTTCAGGATGCTCGCCCATAATGTCGACCCAGTAATCCAAAATACCGGCGGCATCCGTCGAGTCCGGACCGAGCTCGTCCCTATCGGTACGGGGAACCCCCTTCTCTACGAGGACGACATCGGCACCGCTGTTCGCTGCGGCACGGGCCGCCGAAGAACCTGCCGGGCCGCCGCCGACAATCACGACGTCTGTCCGCTCCATACCGCAACCGCGACCTGGCGGGCCTTAAAACTCGTGTCCTGTACTTCCGATGGCACTCGCCGGGCGCGATCGCTGTTTCCGCGTGATCTCCGGCAGCGTGACGCCCTCGGCGAGTCCATCGTGTGCCAACTCGGAGAGGCGCTTTGGCGATACCCCCGCATCAATCGCCTCTCGATAGGCCGTTTCGATCCGGTCGTCGAGCGATCGAATGGCCTCGTTCGTCTCCGCGCCCGTGCGCTCAGGGGTTTCAGTCAGACTCGCTCGAAGAGACACGAGTCGAAACAACGCACGGACCGATCTTGGCATTGCTAGACGCGATAGGCTTCGTTCGACGAGTGCCCGCAATTCGGCGCCCGAAACTGGCTTTTGCAGATACTCGTCGATCCCGAGGTCGGGCAGTGTCTGATCCGGTGCGTTCGCCGTCACCATCCCAATCACGCCGTCGTACTCCCCACCACGAAGCCGGGCCGTAACTGCATCACCACTCAGTCCAGGGAGATTTCGATCCAGAAGGACCACAGCGACGTCGTCATCGACAGCGGCCACTGCCGATTCGCCGTCCGCTGCCGTCCGTACGTGATACTCTTCGGCCAACCAGAGTCGATGGAGTGTCCGAACGTCGCTGTCGTCTTCGACAACCAAGACAGTTTCCTGCGTCCCCATACTGGCTCGTACTCTCGGCGGCACCACCGTCAATACCAGTTTCCGTTCGAACCGTTCAAGATCGTTTACTCGGCGGTTTGGGCGTCTTTACGCGCTGTTTTTCGGTAGCCGAGGACTGATCGCGGCACGGGTCGGTTGTATCCCTCGCCACGCTTTTGTCCGTGCCACTGCCTCTGGTCTGTATGCGGCGTTTGATCGCTCACGACGGAGGAACGAGCCGTGACTAGTCCGGATGTCCTCGTGTTACGGGAGAAGCCCCACGGCCTCCCGGGGCAAAAGTATGCGGCGGCGTTGCAAGAGCGCCTCGGGGAGGTCGCGACTGTCCAGGCCGCACAGACGCCAGCTCAAGAACGCGAGGCGATCGCGACGGCCCCGATTGTCTCGGGCGGACACTTCGACGAATCGCTGCTTGCAGACGCTGACGCACTCGACTATTTTGCCTGTATGTATGCCGGATACGACCACCTCCCGCTGGAGGGAATGGCGGAACGCGACATTGCCGTTACGAACGCGGCAGGCGTCCATGGGCCGAACATCGCCGAACACGTTCTGGGCTCGTTTCTGGCCTTTGCCCGCCGGTTCTTCCAGGCCCGTCGCCAGCAACGCAACCACGAGTGGCGAGGGTTTCAGTCCCGCGAGCTCGCGGGCAGTCGGGTCGCCATCGTTGGCATGGGAGCAATCGGACAGGCGATCACCGAACGCCTGCAGGGATTCGACGTGACGACCGTCGGCGTCCGCTACACGCCCGAGAAGGGTGGCCCGACCGACGAAGTGTATGGCTTCGCGGAGATCCACCAGGCCCTCGCTGGCGCGGAATACGTCGCGATCGCCACGCCGCTGACCGAACAGACGCGTGGCCTCATCGGGGCCGAGGAGTTACAGACGCTGCCCCCGTCGGCCGTCCTCGTCAACGTGGCCCGCGGCCCGATCGTCGAGACGGACGCGCTGGTCGATGCGTTGCGGGCCAACCATCTACGCGGGGCGGCACTCGACGTGACCGAGCCAGAACCCCTGCCGAACGATCACCCGCTGTGGGACTTCGAAAACGTGTTTATCACGCCCCATACGTCGGGACACACACCCGACTATTACGAACGACTGGCCGATATCGTGGCACCGAACGTCGAATCGGTCCTACAGGAGAACTCTCCCGAGTCGCTGCGAAACCGCGTCGTTTGAGGTCGCTTGGAGTACTCACGGCAGCTTCTCACGAGCCGATCGAAGCGACGAATCTTCTCGAGACAGCCATTGTTGCGTCCGCGATCGTGGCTTTCGACCGCCCAAGCTTGACGGTTGGGCTCTCCTCCCGAGAGGAGCGGGCTTTGCCCGATCGAAGTAGCGATCGTCCGTCGGCCGTCTTGGAAACGCAACGTTCCTTGTCGTCGAACTCGCAACGATAGTATGCGTGAGTCAAATCGCGAGTGGATTTTCGCCCAGCGTCCCGACGGCGAGCCGGACATGGAAAGTTTCGAACTGCAGGAGAGTGCCGTTCCCGAGCCCAGACACGGTGAACTGCTGGTTCGGGTGCGGTATCTCTCGGTCGATCCGTACATGCGCGGCCGGATGCGCGATACCGAATCGTACGCCGAGCCCTGGGACGTCGGCGAGCCGATGGAAGGGACCGTTGTCGGCGAAGTCATCGAGAGTGAGAGCGAACGCTACGACGAAGGCGACCTCGTGACGGGTAATGGCACGTGGGCTGATTGCACGGTGCTGGACGCCGCCGACGTCGCGCCGGTCGATCCGTCGATCGCCGATCTGCCCGCATATCTCGGTGTCCTCGGTATGCCCGGCCGAACGGCCTACTACGGCCTGCTCGAGGTCGGCGATCCCAAGCCGGGCGAGACGGTCGTCGTGTCGGGTGCGGCCGGTGCGGTCGGGTCCGTCGTCGGCCAGATCGCGAAACTGAACGGCTGTCGGGTCGTCGGCTTTGCTGGTTCCGACCGGAAAACCGAGTGGCTTACCGAGGAACTCGGGTTCGACGCCGCGATCAACTACAAAGACGTCGAGGACTACCGAGGAGCACTCGACGACGCCGCGCCCGACGGCGTCGACGTCTACTTCGACAACGTCGGTGGGCCGATCACCGATGCCGTCTTCACGAAACTGAATCTCGACGCACGAGTGGCTGTCTGTGGACAGATCGCCCACTACAACGACGAAGGCGTCCCGACCGGCCCCCGGAAGCTGCCCCAGCTCATTGCGCCCCGGGCTACGGTGCAGGGGCTACTCGTCGGTGACTACGTGACTCGCTTCGAGGAAGCCAGCCAGCAACTCGGGACGTGGGTCACATCCGGGCAGATCGAGCATCGAGAGAGTATCGTCGACGGACTCGAAAACGCGCCCGATGCGTTCCTCGGGCTGTTTTCGGGCGACAACATCGGCAAGCAGGTCGTCGCCGTCTCGGAATAACCGCGACCTTTTGTCGCGAACGGTTTCCGGCCATTCGCGATTCTTGCCCGAGACTAGGCTCTGGGGACTCAACAGTCGAGTGACTCGACGCGGCACCTGCTCGAAACGCCGACCAAGCGGTCAGGAATTCAGGACGGTCGACTCGTCAGATACCCGTCATGGGCCTCTAGAAGCCAGTACACGATGAGAACACCGAGACCCGCCACGGTCAACACTGTGTCTGTTTCGAGACCTCGGAGTTGCCACTCCGGGCCGAAAAGCCCAAACGCACCGAGTGTGAGCCAGCAACCTAACGCGGCGAGAAATCGCCAGTGAGAACCAACAGCGAGGTCACCTGTCTCACTGCGACGAGCCAGGTAGAGATGGCCGGCGCCCACGCCGACCGCGTAATACCCGACAAGCCCCACGCCCGCAAGCCAGTCCGGCGGTGAGGCTACTGCGATCACAACGAGTAGTGCGAATGCCCCGACGACGGCGGTTCCATAGACGGTATTTTCACGGGAGACCATACTACCTGGTCGCTGGTGGTCGTGAAAACAGTTGCTGTCGCCGGTTAGACGTACCCCTTCTCGGCGAGCAACTCGCCGTTGAGGATGCTCGCGCCGGCCGCCCCGCGGAGGGTGTTGTGGGCAAGCGTGTTGAACTGGACGCCCGCCTCGGTCGCCTGGATGCCACCGACGCTGATCTGCATTCCATCTTCCCGGTTGCGGTCGAGGCGCGGTTGCGGGCGATCGGGCTCCGCGAAGACGTTGATGAGGGGGTCGGGCGAACTGTGGAGCTCCGCCGAGGGGTACTCGGCCATCGCTTCGGCTACCTCCTCGACAGTCACGTCCGCCGAAAGGTCCGCCCAGACGTTTTCTAAGTGGCCGTCGAGCGTCGGGATCCGATTACAGGAGGCAGCCACGTCGGCTTCGAGCCACTCGACTTCGCTGCCATCGAAGGTACCCAGGAGCTTGCGCGATTCGGTTTCCATCTTGTCTTCTTCGCCGCCGATGTGTGGAATCGCGTTGTCGATAATCTCCATCGAGGTGACCCCGGAGTAGCCGGCTCCCGAGACGGCCTGGAGCGTCGAGACGTCGACGCGTTCGACGCCGAAGGCTTCTTCGAGTGCTGCAAGCGGGGGCACCATCGTGATCGTCGAGCAGTTGGGATTCTTCAAGAGTGCCCCGTCCCAGCCGCGCTGCTCGCGTTGGACCTCGATCAGGTCGACGTGTTCCGGGTTCACTTCGGGGATCGTCAGCGGGACGTCCGGATCGGTCCGGAAGTTCGAAGAGTTCGAGGAGACGACGTAGCCCGCCTCGGCAAAGCCCGGCTCGACGTCCTCGCCGACAGCTGAGGGCAACGACGAAAAGAGCAGGTCAACGCCCTCGGGGACAGCGTCGGGTTCGGTCGCCCCGACGGTCATCTCGGCGACGTGATCGGGGATCGGCGCGTCGATCCGCCACTTGGCTGTCTCGCGGTACGACTTTCCGGCGCTGTCTTCGCTTGCGGTCAGCGCACCAATCTCGAAGTCCGGGTGTGGATCGAGCAACTGGACCAGCCGCTGGCCGACAGCACCCGTCGCACCCAGGATACCGACATCTACAGGCATGACTGGATCTTTGGGTGAGGACCGGTCAAAACTGTTTGGATCGGCAGTTCTCGCGAGCGGAGCAGAGAGATAGTGACCGAGTGATCAGGCTTCGACGCCGCCGGCCTCTTTCCGGGTGACGTAGCCTGCGATGCGGTTGCGAACGCCTTTCGATTCGACGTTCGTCAGTTCCGAGACCAGTTCCTTGTTGTGCTCGAAGTCCGTCGAGAACACTTCCGGATAGCGCTCTCGAAGCGTCGTCGCGGTCTTCTTGACGTAGGCGGGTTTGATTGCCATACCGAGTCGTTACCGAGTCGGCCCCTAAAAGGATTCGAATCGCCCGTCGGTCTCCGGGAGCTCCACGACCTCCCGGAGCCGGTCGAGAGCAGCCACTTCGCGATCGCCACCGGTTCGCTCGATGACGTCGGCGAAATACGCCAGTCGCGCTGCTAACGGTTCGTCGTCGTATGCGGGGACGTCCAGTCGTGAGGCTGCCACTGTCGCTTCGATCACGGCCGCGTGGCCGCGGTTGATCGTCGGGACGACGCGGTTCTCTGTGCCTGTCTCGACCGGCGTGAGTTGCCAGTCGACCCACTCAGTGCCACCTTCCGTTCCCGTCTCGGAATCTTCGGCTTCGACGTGTGCCCAGGCATCCGCATTGTCGAGGATGGGGTCGTCGAGTTCACGAATCGTCAACGCCGCTTCGACGAAATCGAGGGGGTCTCGGGTGAACTGGATGTAGCCCTCGCCCTCCCGCTCGAAATTCACTCGCGTCCGCGTTTGACCCCAGGTCCGGGCCGTTACCATCTCCCCGGCATGCAAGCCGAGGGCGGCGACGTTGTACCGTCCGCCCGGGCCGCGCGTCGTCACGATCGACTCGGTGACGCCCCGAACCTCGACGGGCCACGCCTCGCTCATATCTCGGCCCCCCTGGACAGCGCGACGAACAGGCCACCAGCGAGGATATCGGCCGTCGTCCCCGGATTGATGCCGTCGGCGACGAGTTCCTCAGCCAGTTCCGCGGGGTCGACCTGTTCGTCTCGGACGGCCGCCGCCCGCTCGCGGACGGTCGCCGCCACCGCCTCGCCGTGATTGATCGCGACGAATGGGTCCGGTTCGGTCGCGAGCAGGTCGAGGAAGGTCTCTGCCGCGCGGTCGGTAATCGGTCCCTCTCGTCGTTCGATTGCGTCTGCGGCTTCGAAGGTTCGGTCGAACCCGCCGATCCACTCCCGGGCGATGCCGTCCCGGTCGGTCGAGCGGTCCATCACGTCGTACAACGACAGGTCGCGCGCACGCAGTGCCGGGATCGCGTCAGCCCCGCGACGAACGTCCAGTGTATCCATGTCGTCTGGCGGGTCGGCGACGGCGACATCGACGTGTTCGAATGCCCGATAGAAGCCTTCGGCGTCCACGACGGTTGTCGACTCGGCGACGGCCGTGGCACGAGCCGGAGTCAGCTCGCCCGTCCCAGCCGTCCGCACCAGCGGCGCCAGCAACAACAGCCCACCGAACTGCGTGTTGGTGCCGGCCCCCTCGCTCATGCCCGCAACTGCCCGCTCGAAGGCGACGCCGATCGACGGGCCATCCGGGGTTGCGAGCGCGTCGAGGCCGTCGATTGCACCGACGGCCCCCGCCAGGAAGTGCTCGAACCGGAGGTCGTCGTGATCTCTGTGCCGGTCGACGTTGCCCGGCGTTGGGGTCGTGGCGACTTCCAGCAGCAGGGCGAGGTGGGCCTGCTCGGCGATCGATCGCGTCATCGGCCTCCCTCCATCGGCTCGCCGAACCACGCGTCGGTCGCGTCCCGGACGCGATCGAGGACGACGGGACGATCGCTCGGTCGTCCCACGCTGACGGCGTCGGCCCCGTAGGCCAGATATTCCCGGACCGTCCCACGATCCCGGACGCCGTTGTTGGCGATCACGAACAGGTCCGTCGCGGCGACGATTTCGGCGACGACACCTTCGCTGTCCATCGCGTCGACGTGGATCGCGTCGGCGCCCACCTGTTCGATCTTTCGGGCGATGCCTGGTACGTCGACGCCAGGGACCTCTGTCCGGACTTTCACACTGACGGTCGCCCCTGCTTCCGCGGCGGTCGCGACCTGGGCGGCCAGTCGGTCTGGCTCTCTGAGGAGCGACTGACCCGCGCCGACGTCGCACATTTCGGCTTGGCGGCAGTGAGCGTTGATCTCACAGATCGCGTCGTGGACAGTACAGACGTCGGCAACCCTCCGGAGTGGTTCGAGGGTACGACCCCGGACATTAAGGCCGGGGACGATCGACATATCCGTGACCTCAGCGAGTTGTTGCTCGGCAAAAGCAAGTGGGTCGTCGGGCAAGAACTCCTCGCGATCCCGGTCCTCGACCATCGTCCGGGCAGCCGTTCGCGTCGGCTCGTCGACTGCCAGCCCGCCGAGGACAGCCGCGCCGACGGACGGGGCCGCCGACTTCGCCCATGCGGCGTCCGAGGCCCCACTGAGACTGGCTGCCGCAACGCGCGGCCTAAACGGCAGTGACGGATCGGTCACGACTTCCCCGGTCTCTCCCATCAGGCCACCACCCCCAAGGCTTCCTTTAGGGCACGGGCGACGCGCTCGGAATCGGAGTCGCTGTCGAGCGTCGTGTCCGTTCGCACGGTCGGCCGATCGAGTTCCGTCCCGTCCGCGTCGTCGAGGACGAACGCGTCGGCGAAGGGATAGGCCTCGGCGACGCCGGCGGTACTCGGATCGAATCCCTCGGCGGCCATGAGCTTCGCTGCCGGGCCGGAGAAGACCTGATCTTCGACGAACGGCGAGACGGCGACCACCGGGGTCTCGGCCAGTGCCGCGGCGATTTCGTCGATGGCTGCCATTGGGCCGATGCTCGTGATCGGATTCGCGGGACCGATCACGACAGGCTCATCGAGTGCGTCGAGTACCGCGTCGGTCGCTGTCGCCGCCGCGGCCCCTCGAAAATCGACGGCTTCGACTGCTGGCTCGCCGTCCCGGGCGACCCAGAACTCCTGGAAGTGCATCGTCCGCTCGGGCGTGTGGATCAGCGACGCGACGGGATCGTTACTCATCGGGAGGACCTCACGCTCGATCCCGAGGGCATCGCCGAGCATCCGGGTGACGTCCGTCAGTGAGTGCCCCTCGTCGAGGAGGCTCGTCCGCGTGATGTGGAGTGCCCTGTCGCGGTCACCGATGTGCATGAACTCCCCGACCCCCGAGAAGCGACGCCAGCGAGCGATCGACCGACCGGCCGTCTGCCGATCGGCGGAGAGATACCGTGGTCCGCGATCCAGCTCGGCCTCGGCTGCAAGCGAGTGGAGGAACTCGTGGGTTTCTGCGGTGTCGTCGTCGATACCCCACCACGTCGTTCGATCGAGTATTCCGCCTTCGAGGAACAGTACCGTGTCGACGTCGGGACAGACCAGAAACCCGCCGATCTCGATGTCGTCGCCCGTGTTCGCGACGACTGTCGTCTCGGCGGGTGAAAAAACTGCTTCAGCGCCGGCAAGGAGTTTGGGGGTTCCGGTCCCCCCAGCGAGAAACGTAGCCATAGCGCCCGATAGGGTAGTCGCTGCCGTAAATCGCACGCCCGTCTCGTCCAATTGTCAGCGCTGAGAACTGGAGTGGTAGCTTCAAGTCACTGGACGAACACTCACGAGACAATGGCCGAAATATACGACGAGCGCGTCAGTGCCCACCGGTTCGCGCCGGCGGCACCCGACGAACCCTACGTCTATGGCGCCTGCTGTCCGGGCTGGCACTCGACGGCAGATCACCACGAGGCCATCGACGAGTGGATCGCGTTCATGCGCGAACACGACGTCGAACGCGTCTTGAGCCTCCTGACTGGCTCCCAACTCGACCGGACGGACGCAAACGTGGCCAGGTATCGCGAAGCGTTCGGCGACGAATCCGTCGCGCACGTCCCAATCCCTGACCACCACCTTGCCGATCGTGACACACTCGCCGAGGATGTCCTCCCGTTCCTCGAAGACGCGGTCGAGGGTCAACAGCGGGTCGTCGTCCACTGTCTCGCCGGGATCGGACGGGTCGGCCACGTTCTCGCGGCGTGGCTCGTCTCTGGCCGTGGGTATACGCCCGTCGAGGCCGTCGATACCGTCCGTGAGATGGGGCGCGTCCCAACGCAGGCCGTCGACGCCGGGAACGCCAGACGCGGTGAACTGTTCGAATTGCTTTCGACCTTCGAGTGATGGCCGGTGGCAGTTCCAACGAGTGTTTCGCGTATCACGGCTAGTCGGCTCCCTGCCTCCCGACACCTTTTGCTCTGGGCCGACCAAATCGAACTATGACTACGATCAAAGATAGCGTCCACGATCACATCGAAATCGAGGGCGTCGCGCGCGATCTGCTCGATACGCCTCCCGTCCAGCGACTCCGGCACGTCACCCAATTGGGCACTGTCTCATTGGTCTACCCGTCTGCCAATCACACCCGCTTCGAGCATTCCCTGGGAGTGTATTATCTCGCCGACCAGGCACTCGACCACCTCGGTATCGAGGGCCAGCAGGCCGAGCGCGTTCGCGCGGCTGCACTGTTGCACGACGTCGGCCACGGCCCCTACAGCCACAACGTCGAACCACTCATCTACCGCCACACAGGCAAGTACCACGACGACGTCCACGACCTGCTCGGCGACGGGGCCGTCGCGCGTGTCCTCGCCGAGCACGGGCTCAATCCGGATGCCGTCGCTGATCTGGTCGCGGGCGACGGCGAACTCGGCCAGCTCGTCTCGGGTGAACTCGACGTCGACCGCATGGACTATCTCGCGCGGGACGCCCACCACACTGGCGTTCCCTATGGCACGATCGATCACGGCCGCCTCGTCCGCGAGTTACGATTCCGCGACGGCGAATTGGTCCTCGCCGAAGGCAACGTCCAGACCGCAGAGAGCCTCCTGCTCGCTCGCGCGCTGATGACGCCGACCGTCTACAGTCACCACGTCGCCCGCATCGCCAAGGCGATGCTCCGGCGAGCGAGCGCGCGCCTCCTCGAAACGACCGAGACATCGGCGGGACGCTTTCGCCGCATGGACGATAAGGACCTCCTCGTGGCACTCCGATCGACTGCATCGACGACCGAGGTTGCTCGCCGCCTCACGTATCGAGACCTCTACAAGCGGGCCGTCTGGGCTGAACGGGACGCGGTACCCACAGACGTTCTCGAGGCGTCCCAGGAGACGATCCGTGAGTTCGAACGGACGATCGCAGCCGAGGTCGACGTCGATCCTGCGTCGGTTATCGTCGACGTGCCCGACGATCCATCGATGGTCGAGTCGAGTTCTCGTGTGCTCGTCAACGGTGAGGTCCGCCGCCTCGGAGAACAGTCCACGCTGGTCAGTGCCCTACAGACAGCCCGCCGTGACCAGTGGCGACTCGGCGTGTATGCGCCTGCCGATGTCCGCGATCGCGTTGGCGACGTGGCGGTTCGTACCCTCGGCCTGAATATCGACGGAGCCCGAATAAGCGACACCCACCGAGGGATTCACGCGACCCTCGACGAGTTCCAGTGACTGGCCGTCTGTGGGCGGCGAGGCGACGGTCAGGCCTCGCCGTCGTCTGCGGGATCGTACTCGAAGATATCCTCGATCGTACACTCGAAGTAGTGGGCGAGCTCGAAGGCTAATTCGAGGCTCGGATCGTACCGTCCTCGCTCGATGGCGTTGATGGTCTGTCGCGAAACATCGACGTCATCGGCGAGTTCACCTTGTGTTATATCCTTCTTTGCCCGCCAGACGTTCAGATCGTTCTCCATCGTCACATCTGCCGTCGGTAATACTCGTTTGCCACCTGCTGGAGGAAGACACTCCCGAGGGTACATCCCAGGAGTATCGGGACCATCGGCAGGTCGATCTCGGTCATCGTCAGCACTAACAGCACCACTGACAGACAGATCAGCAGCACACTCCACGAGATTGCGGTCGCTTTGTAGGTGATCTGTTTGCTTCGCTCGTCGGCGATTCCGGCCCGCTCTAACCGTTTGTAGTACCCGTACCCGGCCACACTACCGACCACCATCAACCCGATACCCATCCAGAACGGCGAGAATTCGGGAAGCGAATCCTCGACCATCGCACTGCCGAAACCGAGGACGAGGCCTGCAAGGACCGCACCCACGAACATGAGTCTGATCCGACCGAAGGAACTCCAGTTGTTTCGCATCATTATGTAAAGTACGCTTTCCTCTTTGACTATAAAACTTTCCTAATTGTCGTCTTAGGTTGATGTCACTCGGGATCGGTCCCGTTCGTCCGGTCTCACGACAGCACGCTCGCAACTGATCCGACCACCACCCAGCGGGTGTCTCTGTCCACAAGTAACGACTCCCGACTCGAACGGACTGAAAGCGTCTGACTCCTCGAAACCGTCAAACCATGTTCGCCCGAACGAACGGGCATGGAACTGGAAGGGACGATACTCCGTGGGCGTGACTTCGAGCCGATCGATGGACGGGTTGTCCTCGAGGACGGCGAAATTGCCGCTGTCGAGGAGACCAGCACTGACAGCGACAATATCGTCCTCCCGGCGTTCGTCAACGCCCACACGCACATCGGCGACTCGATCGCTAAGGAAGCCGGTGGCGGTCTCAGCCTGGACGAACTGGTTGCGCCGCCCGATGGGCTGAAACATCGCTTACTCCGGGAAGCGACACGCGAGGAACTGATCGGCGCGATGGCGCGTTCACTCCAGTTCATGGAGCAAGCCGGGACAGGGGCGTTTATCGAATTTCGCGAGGGTGGTATCGAAGGTGTCGAGACGATCGAAACAGCCCTGGACGGACAGGATATCGAGAGCGTCATCCTCGGTCGTGAGACGGTCGAGGCGATGGAGGAAGCCGACGGCTTCGGGGCCAGCGGTGCCCGGGACGGCGAGTTCGGTGCCGAACGGACGGCGACCGCAAACGCGGGGAAACTTTTCGGCATTCACGCCGGCGAACGTGACAGCGCCGATGTCAACCCCGCACTCGATCTCGATCCGGACTTTCTGGTTCACATGGTTCACCTAGAGGACCTCCACTACAGGCGACTCGACGACGAGGAGACACCGGTCGTGCTCTGTCCGCGGTCGAACCTCGTCACCGGCGTCGGGACGGCTCCCGCACGCGAGTTACTCGACCGGACGACGGTCGCGCTGGGAACGGACAACGTGATGCTCAACAGCCCCTCGATGTTCCGGGAGATGGCGTTCGCGGCCAAACTCTACGATGTCTCCGCAAGGGAGGTCCTTCGCATGGCGACCGTCGCTGGGGCGGACATCGCCAATCTGAACGGTGGCGTGATCGAGCCCGGTCGCGACGGTCGCCTGCTCGTGCTCGACGGCGAGTCGGACAATCTCGCTGGCGCAGAAGATATCGTCCGTGCCGTCGTTCGACGTGCCGGTGTCGCCGACGTCACTGACGTCGTTCTCGGTGGCTCCTGACGGCCCACCGACACGAACTATTAAACGGCCTGTCGCCAAACGTTAACATACGTTCATGTACGATAAGATCCTCTTGCCGACTGATGGCTCTGAAGGGATGGAACGGGTGATCGAGCACACTGCCAGGTTGGCTCGCCATCACGGGGCGACGATCCACGCTGTCCACGTCGTCGACACGGCCACGATGAGCCGGATGCCTATGGAGACGTCCTGGGAAGCCGTCTCGGGAATGTTGCGCGAAGAGGGCCAACGGGCACTCGATCAGGTACGGGACAGTACCGGTGACGTCCCCGTCGAGGGATCGCTGACGGAAGGTGTCCCGAATCAGGAGATCGTCGAGTACGCCGAGCGCCACGATATCGACCTGATCGTCATGGGTACTCACGGGCGTGGCGGACTCGATCGGCTCCTGCTCGGGAGTGTCGCCGAACGAGTCATCCGGACTGCACCCGTTCCCGTGACGACGATCCGTGTCGCCATAGCTTCGAGCGAAAGCGAGGCCTGAGAGCGACCGCCCAGTGCAACTGCTTCAACCGGGTTAGCTGAACGGATAGTCCTCGAGCGTCGCCCCGTCAGGGTTCGGGACGTCGTCGTACAACCGCCAGGACTCGACGTGCTCGAGTGTCTCGCCTGGATCGACAGTCCGCAATGGGCCGAGCGTCTCGATCTCCTCCATGTCCGCGTCGGTGTACACTTCGAGCGCACAGCCACGATCGGGATACGTCCCGTCCGGGTCGTATTCGATGGATTTTACGAAGGCGTGGCCATTGTTGACGTACCCGATCCACTCGTCGACGCCCGTCGACCCGACTTTGCACGCCCCGTCGCCGTCCGGATCCTGTTCGACCCGGAGGTGGCCATCGCGCAGTGACAGCCGATCGTCGCCCAGACTCGTGTACGGCCAGAACGTCAGCGAGCGGTCGGGGAGCCGGTCCTGGGTTCCGGCCCGTGCCGCCGGGAGAAATCCGGTCCCGCCGCCCTCCATGACGGTAATGCCCCAGGGAGCGAGTTCGATCGGCCACAGCCCTTCGTTCGTGACGCGATGGGTGACGGTGACTGCCGGTTCGTCGTCGACCATCTCGACGGTCAGTTCCTTCCGGATGTGGGTTCCCGACTCGGTGGGTTGGCGGAGTGTGACGGCCCCGTCACCGAGCTCGTACTCGACTGGCTCGTTATCGGGTGTCAACGTTCGGTCGCTGACTTCCGGGGCGTACCAGAGCCGATGCCCGCCGTAAATCCGGTACTCGTCACTCCCGCGCTCACCGAGATCCTCCGCTACTTGATGGAACTCGTTTGGGCCATCGACGAACCCGAACGAGACGATTCGTGGCCCAACCTCTGTCGTTGCGATCAACTCGATGTCATCGTTGCCGAGTTTGATGCAATCGTCCCAGCCAGCATACGAAATCAGTTCCGCAGTGGTCTCACCCATGGCTGGCGGTTCGACCGCACCCGACAAACAACTACCGAGAACTATCTATCCGCTTATATTTGGGACGAGAATCGAGGCGACGGCGATTCAGTGATCGCCGACGTCTTCGTAGACCCAGGGTTCGTCCGCCCGCTCGTAGTCGAGGAGTTCCTCGTCGTCGAAGAACAGCTCGATCTCTCGCTCGTTGGCACCCGGATCCTCGTGATCCGAGCCGTGGATGATGTTCTGGCTCAGGTCGAGCCCGTAATCACCACGGATCGTTCCGGGCGCGGCCTCGGCGGGGTCGGTCGCCCCCATCATCTGGCGAACCTGTCGGGTCGCATCGGCACCCTCCCAGACCATCGCCATGACCGGTCCGGAGGTAATGAACGCGACCAGATCGTCGAAAAACGGCTTGTCTTCGTGTTCGGCGTAGTGCTCGTGGGCGAGGTCCTCGTCGATCTGCATGAACTTCGCACCAGCGAGCTTTAGCCCGCGATCTTCGAGGCGGGTGATGATGTCGCCGACCAGTCCGCGCTGGACGGCGTCGGGTTTTGCCATAACGAAGGTGCGCTCGTCGTGATGGCTCATTGTTCGACCTCCTCGGGTTCGCTGTCCTCGTCTGCTTGCTCGTCGGTCTCGTCTTCGTCACCGGCGTCATCCTCGGCGACGGCGGAGCCATCGTCGGTTGGGTCCGGCTCCGTTGCCGGCTCCTCTTCGACTGCCTCGCCGGCGGTCTCGCTGCCGGCTTCCGTCCAGGAGAGGTCCCGGGCTTCCCGACCGAGGTCTGCGTTTTTCTCACACTTGGCCGAGCAGTAGTGGATGGTCGTCCCGTCCGTTCGGACGAACATCGTCCCGGTGCCCGGCTCGATCTCGGCGCCGCAGTAGTCACATTCGCGTGTCTGTGGCATTATTGCCCTCCAATGGCGTCGGCCTCACGGGCGGTCTCCCGAAGCTGGAGGATATCCCCTTCGCGGACCGGCCCGAGGACGTTTCGCGTGATAATGCGGCCTTTGTTCTCGCCCTCGCGGATGCGGCACTTGACCTGCATGGCCTCGCCGTGCATCCCCGTCCGGCCCACGACCTCGATGACCTCCGCGGGCGTGGATCCGTCGTCTTCTGTCTCTTCAGCGCTCATTATTGGTCACCTCAGCGAAGGTCCTCGACCTTCTCGGCGATATCGTCGATGGTATCATCTGCGTCGCCCGCGTCGACGATCGCGGCCGCCGCGCTGCCGACTTCGAGCCCGGCAGCGTGGCCCAGATCGTCCTGGGCGCCGACGAAGATGAACGGAACTGACTTTTCGTCTGCCAGTTCCGGCAGGTGCATGACGATCTCTTCCGGCTGGACGTCTTCGGCGACGAAGATCAGATCCGCGTTGCCGCGTTCGATCGCCTTGGTCGTCTCGTTGGTTCCTTTCTTTACTTGGCCTGTGTCTCGCGCGATCTCGAGCGCCTCGAGGGCGTCGTCTTCGAGATCCGCGGGAACATCGAAATCGACGTATACTGGCATGATTGGATCACCTCCTGCACGTGGGCTCGCGCTCCCCCGCCGTTTCGGACCCGTGCCGGCCGTTCCGGCGGGCCCGACGTCGCCCGGCGAACCGACGTCCCCGGACGCTGTGAAAGTCCTAGATGGCTAGGAGCATCATCAACCCCGTGCAGGCTGTACTCCAACGTGGCCCGGCGGACGTAAAAGCGCTTTCGAAGCCACTTGCCCGTGGGAGCCCAGCACACAGGCCAACGACACCAACTACTGTGTCGAGCTGGTTAGCCGATCCATCGACGACTCGACCGCTTCGATCATCGCTACCTGCTGTTCCGTGTTCGCAACGATCTCCTGTACTTCGGCCGCGACTGTTTGGGCTTCCCCGAGCGCGTCGTCGACCATTGCCGCGATTTCTTCCGCACTCGCCGCCTGATCGTCGGTCGCATCGGAAACTTGACTGATCCCCTCGACCGTCGCAACCACTGTCTCGACGATCGCTTCGAAGCGGGACATTGCTTCATCGACCTGCTCGATGCTCTCGTTTACTTGCGTCGTCGTCCGCTCCAGATTTTCGACAGTCGACTGCGTTTCGGTTTGAATATCGCCGACCATCGCTTCGATGTCGCTGGCGTGGGTCTGGGACTCCTCGGCGAGACTCTTGACTTCGTCTGCAACTACGGCGAAGCCCTCTCCGGCTTCGCCTGCCCGGGCGGCCTCGATGGAAGCGTTCAGCGCCAGCATGTTCGTCTGGTCGGCAATATCGTTGATCACCTCGACGATCTCGTCGATCTCGTCGACGCGTCGCTGGAGCGCGTGGACATCCTCGGTCACCTCGTCAGCGGAATCGGCAGCCGTTTCCATGACGTTTACAGCCTCTCTGGCGGAGTCACGCCCTTCTTCGGCGAGGGTCTGGGCTTCGTTGCTGGTATCTTGGACTTCGTCGGCCGTCGATGCGATCTCTTCGATCGTCGCCGAGAGGTCGGAGACTTCGGTTGCAATCTCACCCATGTCGTCGGCCTGCCCGCTCGCCAGGCCTGAGATCTCCTGGGAGTACTCGGCGATCCCGTCGACAGACGCCTGTAACTGCTCGATGTCGCTATCGATCTCTGCGACGACTTCCTGTATCGTCGTTCCCATTTCGTCGACGACGTCGATAAGCGTGAGGAGTTCCTCGTCGAGGATACTCTCCGTGGCCTCGAAATCGACGGCCGCTTCGAGATGTCCGCGCTCGTAGGCACTGAGTGTCTGCTCGATCGCCTCTAACAAGTCGGCGCGTTCCTGACGGTACCGTGCCGAGTGCTTTAGATCCTGAACGATCTCGATGACACCGATCAGCTCGCCGTCCTCGTATATTGGGGTCGCGATGAACCAGATATCCCCACGCAGACTGGCCGTGTCTTCGTACACTGGCGTCTTATCGCCTTCGAGCATCACGTAGTCGTCGTCGACGACGCTAACCCCGGGAAAGTCGCTGTCTGCGCTCTGTGGTGATTCGAGTACTTTCTCCGCGAGGAGTGATTTCGATGGGTCTTCGTACAGTACGTGGCCGATGTTGTCGACGTCACGGACCTCGTGGTAGCTAACCCCGAGAAGCGACTCGATATGTCTGTTCCAGTTGACAACGGTACCGTCGTTGTCGAGGACGAGCGCCGGGAGGCTGATGACGTCCAGTACCGTTTCAGCATCTACGCGGTTCGTGGAGGGTGGTTGGGTCTGCTCTGTCATGCTGGTCCTGCCAGAATCTGATTCACACCCATCAGATAAAATAGCGATTATTGATTATCAATTCTGAGAACATGACAACACAAGAAGGGGCGCGTCGGTTCGTGGTGGCCATGTGTTCGATTCAGCGTCCGGCACACCCAAGGTTCCACCCAGTCTACGCACTGGCGATGGGCCATTCGATTGGACGCAGGCTCCGGGCCGAAGCCCAACGGACCGACGAGCGCCGACTCGTCGTCTTAGCGGGAGAGTCCGGGACCCGTGAGCCCGCTTTGCGGGACGTCGTGGCCGACGCTCGCCTCGACAGTGAGACGCTCTCAGTGGTCAGTCAGGCGTCGCTCCTTGGATGTGAGCGGATCGACCCGACCCACAGCGATAAGCTTCTCGGACAGACTCGTGACGGTGTCGTCTACGACGCAACCGAACGATTCGATCCCGATGTACTCGCCCACGTCGTCGGTGCCATTGCGGGTGGCGGATTGGGCATCCTCTTGACGCCACCCCTGGATACGTGGCCAGATCGACGTGACCGCTTCGACAGCACGCTCGCGGTTCCGCCGTTCGGGGTTGGGGACGTGACAGGGCACTTCCGGCGGCGAATCGTCGCGACACTGCGGTCCCACCCGGGAATCGCGATCGTCGACACCGACACGGAGACCATCGAGAGCGACGGGCTGAGAGACCCTGCTCCGCGACTCCGGACGGCCGAGCCATCGACGCCGGACGACCATGCGTTCCCTGCAGCGGTCTATCGACGGTGTCGGACGGCCGATCAGGTCGAGGCAGTAGCAGCCTTCGAGACACTCTTGGCGGCGGGGCGAGCGGTCGTTGTGGAGGCCGATCGCGGCCGGGGGAAATCGAGTGCTGCCGGGTTCGCTGCCGGAAGTCTCGCTGCAGCCGGGCGGGACGTCCTCGTGACGGCCCCCGAGCGTCGCAACGCCACGGAACTATTCGATCGCGCTCGGGAACTCCGGGCGGATCTCGATGCCGGAGGCGACGGTGGGGACCAGTCTGAAGCGCCCTCCGATGGGGGCAGCGAGGACAGCCGACTGCCGATCGAGTTTGACGCCGGATCGATTCGGTACGAGCGCCCAGATGTTGCGGTCGAGCAGGCATCGGACGCGGACGTAGTGTTCGTCGACGAGGCAGCGGCACTCCCGGTCGCCGTCCTCGATGGACTGCTGGACGCCCGGAGCGTCGGCTTCACAAGCACTGTGCGGGGCTATGAAGGGACCGGCCGGGGCTTCGACGTCCGTTTTCGTGATCGGCTTGCCGAGTCGGACTTCGATGTAACAGAACAGCACATGGACGACCCGATCCGATACGCCGCGGGCGATCCGATCGAGACCTGGTTGTTCCGGGCGCTATTGCTGGATGCGACACCAGCCCCCGCCCAGCTCGTTACCGACGCGACACCAGAAAATGTGGCCTACCGGCAACTCGAATCCACAACCTTACTCGAAAACGAGCCCCTCCTGGGGGAGGTTTTCGGTCTGCTCGTCGTCGCCCATTACCGAACGGAACCGGCCGACTTCGCCCGATTGTTGGACGCACCAAACGTCTCCGTGCGGGCACTCACTCTCGACGGCCACGTTGTCTCGGTCGCGTTACTGGCAAGAGAGGGTGCACTGCCGGCCGATATCCGGGGCGAAATGTACGAGGGCGGCCGCGTCGCTGGCAACATGATCCCCGATGTACTGACGAGTCAACTCCGTGACGAGGCGGCAGCCGTCCCCAGCGGCCAGCGGGTCATGCGGATCGCCACCCACGATGCCGTTCGTGGACGCGGACTCGGGTCGCGGCTGCTGAGTGCAATCCACGACGAGTTCGCCGAGACTGTCGACTGGCTCGGTACCGGCTATGGCGCGACGCCGGAACTGGTCGACTTCTGGCGGGAGAACGGATACAGTACCGTTCACCTCTCGACCTCGCGCAACGAACGCAGTGGCGAGCACTCGGCGATCATGCTCAGGCCGACCTCACCAGATGGCGAGGAACTGCTCGATCGACACACTGGCTGGCTTCTCGATCGTATCGAAGGCACGCTCTCGGCCCCACTCTCTGCTCTCGATCCCGATGTCGTGCGGGCTGTTCTCCGATCGATCGATCGGCCGCCAGAACTGGATCTCTCCGCGTTCGAGTGGCGCGTACTTGCCGGCTCTCCTCACGGTGCAGGCTTGTACGACACCGCGCCGGCAGCGTTTGCACGACTGGCGCTCCGGCACCTGGTCGAACCCGCGGGTGAATCACTCCTGTCTGCCCGCCAGGAGCGATTACTAGTGACGAAGACTCTCCAACATCGGCCCTGGGAAACCGTTACTGACGCACTGAACTATCACTCCCGGCGTGAGTGCATGCGTACACTGGGTGCGGCGGTCGGCACACTGATCGAAGCGTACGGCACTGACAACGCCCGTCGGGAATTCGATCGCTTCGAGTGAGTGTGTCACTCGGTCGGGAACCGAAACCTACACCCGCAGGAGTGACCGAAATATCGGTAGCAATGGCCGATTCACCGAACGAAGACCTCCGGAGCGCGGAGGTCACCGAGGGGGCCGATCGGGCACCCCACCGCTCGCTGTTTCGTGCTGCCGGATTGAGCGACGAAGAGATCCACAATCCTCACATTGGGATCGCTAACTCCTGGAACGAGATCGTCCCGGGCCACGTCCATCTCGACGAACTCGCCGAGTACGTCAAGGAGGGTGTCCGGGAAGCCGGCGGGACACCGCTGGAATTCAACACGATCGCCGTCGACGACGGCATCGCAATGGGCCACGAGGGCATGCGCTCTTCGCTGCCTTCCCGGGAGGTCATCGCCGATTCTGTCGAACTGATGGCCAACGCCCACCAGTTCGACGGGATCGTCGCGCTGGCATCCTGCGACAAGATCGTCCCCGGCATGCTGATGGCGATCGCCCGGCTTGACATCCCGGCGATCGTCGTCACCGGCGGACACATGGCCGCCGGCGAATTCGAGGACGAGCCCGCCGACCTCGTGACGGTCTTCGAGGGCGTCAGCCAGCACGAGGAAGGCGAGATGACCGACGAGGAACTGTACGAACTCGAATGTTCGGCCTGCCCCGGCGAGGGGTCGTGTGCGGGGATGTTCACCGCGAACACGATGGCCTGTGTCACGGAGACGCTCGGTCTCTCCTGGACAGAGTGTGCCACCCACGGCGCGACCGACGACCGGAAGTTCGAGATCGCCCGCGAAAGCGGCCGGCAGATCCTCGATCTCGTCAAGCAGGACGTTCGTCCCTCGGACTTCCTGACGCGGGAGGCCTTCGAGAACGCCGTTGCCGTCGATCTGGCTTTGGGGGGGTCGACGAACACGATGTTGCACATCCCCGCCATCGCCCAGGAGGCCGGCCTGGACATCACGCTCACCGACTTCGAGGAGATCGCCGAACGGACGCCCCACCTCGCGCACATGAGTCCGGCCGGTCCCTGGCGGATGGAACACCTCCGGGAGGACGGCGGCTTGCCCGCACTCTACCAGCGCATCGACGATCTACTCCATCTCGATCGGCCCACGATCGACGAGAAAACGATCGGCGAACGCATGGAAAGCGGCGACGCACCGGGCGAAGTCATCCAGTCCCGCGACGATCCGGTCCACGAAGAAGGCGGACTGTCCGTGCTGCGCGGGAATCTCGCGCCCGAGGGTGCAGTCGTCAAATCCGGTGCGATGGACGAGGACATGCACAACTTCGAAGGTCGGGCGCGAGTCTTCGAGTCCCAGCAGGCGATGCTTGCGGCCTACGACGAGGGCAATATCGAGCCCGGCGACTTCGTTGTCATCCGCTACGAGGGGCCAAAGGGCGGTCCGGGCATGCCCGAGATGCTCGAACCGACCTCGAAGATCAGCGGGTCGCCCCGTCTCTCTGGCGAGGTTGCACTCTTGACCGACGGCCGCTTCTCCGGCGGCACCCGCGGGGCGGCGATCGGCCACGCCAGCCCGGAGGCGGCCGCGGGCGGACCGATCGCACTCGTCGAGGAGGGCGACACCATCCGGATCGATGTCGACGAGGGCGTGCTGTCGCTCGACGTCTCGAACGAGGAACTGCGCGAACGGGCTTCTGAGTGGGAACCGCCGGAACTCGACGCAACCGGGAATTTAGAGCGCTTTGCCGCGCTGGCGACCAGTGCAGCAACCGGTGGCGTGCTGGAAGTGCCGGACCTGCCGACACCCTCGATCCAAGTGCCGGACGAAACGACTGGCGCGACCAGCGCTGACGACTAAAACCCCTCTTCCCACCGAAAGACGCCGTCTCCTTGAACGACCTCGCCATCGACGCTCAGCGTCGCATCTTCGCTCGTCTCGGCGATCAGATCGACGTGGATCGCACTGTCGTTGCCGGCTTCTCCGTCCGGCAGGCAGGCATCGTACGCTCGACCCAACGCCAGATGGACGGTCTCAGCCATCTTCTCGTCGAAGAGGATGTTGTCGGTGTAGCGGTCGATCCCGCGGTTCATGCCGATGCCGAGTTCTCCGAGTCGACGGGCACCATCGTCAGTTTCCAGCAATGCCGCAAGTGTTTCTTCGCCAGCGGCTGCCGAATAGTCGACGACTTCACCGTCCTTGAAGACGAGATGAACGTCCCGCAGCGTCTTCCCGCGGACCGTCATCGGCACGTCGAAGGTGACTTCGCCCTCGGCGTCAGCCGGTGCGGTAAAGACCTCGCCGCTGGGCAGGTTGTGCGAGTCGTCGGCCACTGACGCGGTGCTGTTGACCGCCGTGCGGCCCTCGATCGAGAGCGTGAGGTCGGTGCCAGGAGCGTCGATGTGGACCTCGCTCCCGTCATCGAGAATCGTCTTGAGTCGGTCCATCTCCTCGGCCAGGGACTCCCAGTCTCGCAGCGTGGCGTCGTAGACGAATTCGCGGTACTCCTCGAAGGCCATCCCGGCCTGCTGGGCGAGCGCTCGCGTCGGATGGAGTGTCGACACCCAGTCGGTCGCCAGGCGCGCCTCGCGGATCCCCTCCCGCGCTCGGGAGTGTGCCTGCTGGCGCTCGTCGGGCACGTCGGCCGTTCCGGCTGTGTTTCGTGATCCCTTCAAAATTAGGACGCTGTCTGCGTCCTCGTACAGTGATTTCTCGAAGGCTGGGTCGGTCTCGAAGTCCCCGTCATGTGCCCGGAGATACGCGCGTTGGATCTCGGCGGATCGATAGGCGCTGACGAGATTGGCCCCGCGGTCGCCGAGGGCTTTGGCGACCGCCACGGCCAGTTCGTGTGCTCCTTCGTCGACTGAGAGGACAACGTTGTCACCAGCCTCGATCCGTGCACTCCACTCGACCAAAATTTCGGCGTGTTCCCTGATGCGCTCGTCCATACACCCCAACCACACGGCCAAAAGAAAACGGCGGCGAAGCCGTTACGCGAGGTCGAAGGCGATGTAGCGCTCGTCGTTGGTCTCACTGATGTCGGTGCCGATCGAGACAGTGTCACCGACTTCGACGTCTTCACTGTCGGCCCGGACCTGCCCGGTCAAGCGCACGTCGCCGAACTCGGCGATTCCAAGCACGAAGGGTACGTCGTCTTCGAAAGCAGGCGTCGGGACGTGCGTGACGTTGTAGGTCAGCAGTTCGCCCGTTTCCGGTAGCGGTGCCTCGCCCAACTCGTCGCTGGCACATTCGGGACAGAGACGCCGCGGCGGGAGGGAGGCATGTCCTTGAGCACACTCGACGTAGTACGGCTCGCCATCTTCGAGGGCGTCCATGAACTCGTCGTAGCCATCGTCACGAACGTCATCGCTCATTGTGCCACCTCCAGGACGTGAACAACAGCAGAGGCAACTGTCCCACCGGCGTTGTGCGTGAGACCGATCTCGGCATCCTCGACGGCATCGCTGTTGACGTGATCGCCGCGGAAGAGTTTCGTCATTTCGGTGATCTGGGCGACACCCGTCGCACCGACTGGGTGTCCCTTCGCTTTCAGGCCACCCGAGAGGTTGACGGGCAATTCGCCGTCGGCAGTTGTTTCACCTTCGCGGGCGGCGGTGATCGCCTCGCCCGGTTCGTAGAGGCCCAGCCCCTCCAGAGCAAGGACTTCGGCGATCGTGAAGCAGTCGTGGACCTCCAAGAAGTCGACATCCTCGGCCTCGATGCCGGCGTCGGTGTAGGCCTCTTTGGCAGCGTCGGCCGTCGCGGGCGTCCAGGTCAGGGAGTCACGGTGCTGTAAGGCGAGATCGTCGGTGCCCTGGCCCGTCCCGGCGACCGCGACGGCGGCATCCAGATCGTGCTCGGCAGCGTACTCCTCGCTGACGAGCACTGCGGCGGCCGCGCCGTCCGTGATCGGACTGGCGTCGAACAGTCCCAGCGGGTCGGCAACCGGGAACGCGTCCAGGACTTTCTCGACGCTGATCTCGGACTGGTACTGCGCCAGCGGGTTGTTCGCGGCGTTGGCGTGATTCTTGACCGCGACCTCGGCGAGGTCCTCACGGTCGCCGCCGTGGGCAGCGAAGTATCGTTTTGCCATCAGGGCATAGGCCCCTGGGAAGGTGATCCCGTGTTTGATCTCCCAGAGGTCGTCGGCGGCGACAGAGAGGCCACCGGTCGCGCCGGTCGTGCCCATGTTGTGCATGCGTTCGACGCCGCCGACGAGGACGACATCGGCCGACCCGGCCCGAATGGCCTGCAGTCCCTGCCTGACGGCCATTCCGCCCGAGGCACACGCGCTTTCGACGCGTGTTGCAGGCACGTCCAATCCGAGCATCTTGGCCATGAGTGGTCCCATGTGACCCTGGCGCTCGGAGAGTTCGCCCATGAAATTGCCCACGTAGAGGGCATCGATCTCCTCGCGATCGATCGCGGCGTCTCCGATCGCGGTCTCACCTGCCTCGGCGAATAGATCCCGGCCCGTTCGGTCGGGCATTTCGCCAAACTTCGTCATCCCTACCCCAGCTATCGGTGTTGACATATGTGCGTAATCCTCCGTCAGATCCGTCGTTCCACTCGTTGATATATTTTGAGTCCGACGCGTGTCGAAAATCCCGGCGTCGACAGCGTGATCGACGGCCGTTTCGATCCTCGATTCGTCGACCCCGAATCGCCAGCTTGTAGATTGACGGCGCCGAGACTGCCCTATCGAGCCGCCAATAGAAATTCGTCTATCGTCGAACTCTCGGTAGACGATAGTACAACTGATGGATTCGGATACGACACCTTCCGGGGCTGATTGGCACAAGCAACAGCTAATTAAACCTTTGTTCCGTACCCGCCGACAACATGGTTCAAACACTGGGCGTCGCGCTGGGCGCCGGGTTCGCGGCCGTTGCCGTCCTGTTGCATTACGTCAGCGGGACCGACTGGGAGCCCACTGAGGATATCTCCACTGAGGTACTGCAACGCCGGGCTACAACGGTCCCGGAGACTGACTTTCCGGAACCGATGAACCGCGCAATCGGTGGCGGTGGCGCCACACTCCCTGCGGAAGGAGGGGACGCTGAACTCGCTGAAGGCGAGGCCGAAGCCGAAGCAGCTGGGTTCGATCCCGACGCCATTGCCGAGGACGACGTCGAGTATTACGAAGTCGAGTTCGCCAAAGAGGGCGAAACGATCGAGGTCGCCAACAACGAGACCATTCTGGAAGCTGGCGAGGAACAAGGTTGGGACTTACCATATTCCTGTCGGCAGGGCCAGTGTCTCTCGTGTGGCGGCCAAGTCAAAGACGGAAATGCCGCGGAGTCCATTCGCCACTCCAACAACGACACCCTCAGCGATGACGAATTGGAGAAAGGCTACTGCCTCACCTGTACGTCCTATCCGACGAGCGATCTGACGATCGAAACGAGCGAGACGCCCTGACCCAGTGCGGTTCACAACCGTTTTATTCGTCCCTGGAAAACAACCACGAGAGGGCGCGTAGCTCAGTGGACAGAGTACTTGGTTCCGGACCAAGAGGTCAGGGGTTCAAATCCCTTCGCGCCCGTAACATTTTGCTGCGAGCAATCCGCGAGCAGCAAATGTGCCATCGAAGGGATTTGAATCACGCGAGACGAACGAAGCGAGGGCGGAGCGAAGCGACGCCCTCGGAAGCGAGCGGTGGAACCGCGAGTGAGTCTCGCCATCGGGTTCAAATCCCTTCGCGCCCGTAGCGGATTTTTGCGGTTCTAATCGCACGACTTCGAGGGGTTCTTCGGCTGTGACCCTTGGTATGCTTTCGTTCGATGAGCGAACGGCCGAGGGGTTGTCACGGGCATTCGCGTACAGCCAAACTGGTCCCCATCCAGAAAATCAATCGCTGATTGATGGCCGTTGACTGCAGTCCGAAGAGAGGTCGCCGTTCAGACCATTCATTACCTGTCAGAAGGCCCGTGCTGCATACAGAGGTTGAAAAGACCGCCCCACCGAACTATTTATTACGTGTTATAACTATCTATTACATATGCCGATCAACATCGATCGATTCGAGAACGATCCTGAAGACACTCTCGATATTCAGGAGGGAACACAGCCACACACCGTTCTCACCTTCTTAGCAATCAACGACGAGCAAGCGTTCACACAGACCGAAATACACGAAGCGACTGACATCCCCCGGGGAAGCGTCGGGGTCGTCCTGTCCCGTCTCGAAGACCGCGGACTCGTCCGACATCAGGGACGCTACTGGGCGATTGGAGACGATGAACGCTTGGCCTCGTACGCTGCACAGCAGGCTGCAAGCTCCGCCTCAACGACAGACGACTATTATCGTGAGGCCGAGGAATGACGGAGCGTCAGTATGCTCGTGGGACGGTCGTGAAAGGACCGGACCTCCTGGGTCCCCACGAGTATCGACCCTACGTCTGTCTGAGTACAGAAACGCCGCCGTTTCGGGACGAAGAAGCCGTCTATGCGGTCGTCACGACGACACGACGCTCGGCAGCGGTTCCACTCGCCGAGACGGACTTCACGAATGGCGGGCTTCCCCGTGAGAGTTACGTCAATCCATGGGTCCTCGTTACGATCAAACACGCCGATATTCACGAGATAGAAGGCCAACTAGCAGTGGACACCGTTGAGCAGATTGCGCGTGAAGCAGCTACTCACCTTGGTGCGCTGGACTGATAGATCAGTTCGGCCATTGTGATTTTCAAACCCTCGAATTCAATCGTCTCATGCGCTAAAGGACGATCCGTTCGACAGCCGAACGAGAGCCCTTCGCGCCCGTCCACCTTTTTACTTCGGAGGGTTTCCTCGCGAGCCTGCGGCTCGCTGTGGGAACCCCCCCTCGCAAAAAGCTGGGCCAAAAACACCTCGCCCTCGCTATCGCTCGGTCGAGCGAAACGGCTCGCAACGCTCGCCGTACATCAGCATCCCTTTGCGCCCGTCGCAGATTTTTGCGGTCATAATCGCCCGACAGCATCGGGGTTATTTCCGAACCAACAGAGCGCCGGATGCTTTCGTTCGATGGGCGAGCAGGCGAGTGACTGGTACGGCAATTCGCGTACAGCCAAACTGGTCGGCTTCCAGAAAATCAATCGCTGATTGATGGGGTGTGATTGCAGTCCGCAGAGAGGTGCGGTTCGATCCAGTCGCGGCCTGTCAGAAGGTCCATGCTGTATACAGGGGTTCAGTTCACCACCTGGGTGAGAGATCGCAGCAAGAGTCCCGTGCAAGTCACTCGAAGCTATCGGTCCGACGCTGCAACGAAATTCGGCACCTGACCGCGCATGTTCTCTCTAATCGAGTATATCGGGATTGTCCTGGTCAAGTGGGTCCTCGATATCGCCGATAATCGTTTCCAGTAGGTCGGTGACAGTTATCAGTCCAACCACCTCACCGTCTTCGATAACGAGCGCCATCTCTTGTCGTTCTGTCTGGAACTGATCAATCGCATCACTGACGTCGGTATCCGGTGAGAGTGTCATCGTCGGTGCTGCCAATTCAGTAAACGCACCGTTGTCAGCAGACAGTTCCTCACGGCGGTTGAACAGAGCCGGGCTGTAGACGATGCCATGGAACTCGGTGAGATCCTCACCGATCAGTGGATACCGCGTGTGTGGCTGGGTTTCGAGTTTCCGGAAGTTCGATTCAGGATCGTCCTCAGTAGACAGCGCCACGATCTCCGCGGGCGGAATCATGATCTCTCCCACCGATTGCTCGCCGATGGCAAGAGCGTTCATAACCTCCTCACTGCGCTCCTCGGCCAGCTCACCCTCGTTGAGCACCGATCCAAGCTTGTTTCGGAGGTCCCCACGGGTTTCGATAACTTCCTCGCCGGTTTCGGTCCACGACTGGGTCATCTTGACACCGAACAGACCGAGTGTGGCTTTTGCAACCGAATCACCGACCCAGATGGCCGGAGCGAGTATCTTGGAGAACCAGTACAGTGGCCGTGCGCCGTACTGGGCTACCTGTTTAGAGCGTTCGACGCCGAGATACGTCGGAGTCTGTTCGCCGTGGGTGAGATGGATCAGATTGATAAGGAGAAACCCGAGGAGTGAACCGGCCCCGATCGATGCGAGGGTCGTGTTCTCGAACAGCGGTTCGAACAGGGCTGCTAGTCCGGGTTCAGCGATGATCCCCAGTGCGATACTGGTCCCAGAGATCCAGACCTGGCACGTCGTCAAATAAAATTCCAGGTCGTTGGTCATCTCCCAAGCGAGTTCGAGCCCAGGCGTATCGAACTCCGATTCGGGATACTGTCTAACTCGGGTCAGCGCGAATTCGATTGCGACGAAATACGCGTTCACCCCGATGAGGATGATACCACCGAGTATCCGCAACCCGATCTCAAGCGGCTCCATTGTCTGGCTACATCAATCCCAGACACAAAACAGTGTATAAATGAGAACAAATACGTCACTTTGACCGGACCAGACTGCAAGAAACGCGCGTTCTCTCTCGTGCAGGTGCTATCGTGTACTGATCTTCTGTTAGTGATTGCGTGACCGACTCAGACCCACCTGATGGAGCCAATGCTGTCTGCCAGTCCCACTTACGACTCCTGAGAGAGCCACGCGATGGCGTCGGGCCGGCATTCGAGTAGCGTTCCGAGGTGGTCGGCATCAACTGACGTGCACTCGCCGCCGACTTCGGTCACGAGATTGCGAACCGGGTCGAGTGGCGCGTTCTCGTCGGCCGTTCCGTGCCAGACACGGAGGGCGGTGTCGGGCAGGTCGAACGGCTGTGTCGTCGCCGCCGATCGCAGTTCCCGGACCGGAGCATGGGCACCCTGTTGGAGTGCTTCGTGGTAGTCGGCTGCGACTGTCTCGACAGTTTCGGGCGACAGGTCACGGTCGGTGAGTTGGTTGGCGACGGCCTCGGGACCAGACCAGCGGGCTCGCCAGGCCCCGAGTCGGAAGAACGCACGGAGCACGAACGGCACGCGAGCCAGCGTTGTGAGCACATCGCCGCCCCCAGGGATCGTCGCGCTGACGAGTGCGATCCGGTCCGTCCGGTCGCTAGTCGCGGCGGCGAGTGCGAAGGGCCCACCGCCGGAAAACCCCAAGACTGTCGCGGCTTCCACTGACTCGTGAGCAAGCAGCGCCTCGTAGTCGCCTCGCCAGTCCATCAGTCCTCGGTCTCCCGGGGGTGCGTCCGAGCGGCCGTATCCCGGTCTGTCAGGAACGAGTAGCCGAACCCCGGCATTGCTGGCAGGGCCGTCGAGCAACCGAGCGAACAGTCGCGAACCCGGGATGCCGTGATTGGCGACGACAGTCGGGCCAGCCGCCTCGCCGGCGACCGTGTAGGCTAGTGTCCGTCCGTCGGGAAGCCGACACTCGATCGTCTTCAGCCCGTCGACAGACATCGTGGGAGAAGACACACTAGACGCTACTGTTAACAGGGTAATTAACTGGTTCGGCTCGGACACCTGCCATCGAGTGAAGGCATGTCTCTATGTGGTCGATCACCCCACTCAATAGTTCGTACTCCCCGCCCGACCCCGACGTGCTGGATGCGCAGGGGCCAGTTCGTGACGAGGAAGTCACAGGAATCCCCGACTGACTTCTCGGAGGGGCTGGAGACTGCCACACGTACGGAGAGTCGACTCCCCGTCGCGTATTGAGACGCTTCTCGGGCGACGCGACATCGGTATCACTCCCGGCCTCGCTTGCACAGACCCCGCCCGCTGTCGTTCCCAACGGAGCCCAAAGTGTCGCTGGCTACCGATTCGATTTCCGCTTTTGCTTTGGATGGTTGGCGATAAACACGCTCGTGTTGTCGGGGACGTCCTCAGTCACCCAGGAGTTCGCACCGATGCTCACGTGATCGCCAACCTCGACCGTTCCGAGTACGTTGCTTCCGGCGCCGATAACGACGTGGTCGCCAATATTGGGGTGGCGATCGTAGTCTTTCGCGAGCATGTGGCCCTCGCCTTCTTCCTCTTCTTCGAAGTGGAGCGTGCCTAGCGTGACGTTCTGGTAGATTCGGACCCAGTTACCGACCGTCGCGGTCTCGCCGATGACGACGCCCGATCCGTGATCGATGAAAATGTACTCGCCAATCTCGGCCCCAGGGTGGATATCGATCCCTGTCTCGGTTCTCGCGTACTCAGCCAGTTCCCGGGCGTAGGCGAAAATATCTTCTTCGTAGAGGAAATGAGCCACGCGGTGGGTCAGTACAGCGTGAAACCCGGGGTACGATCGGATGATCTCGCAGTAGCTCTTTGCTGCTGGATCGCCCTTGTAGGCGGCTTCGACGTCTTTTTTGAGGGCGCGTCGAATTGCCGGCAACTCCTCGAGCGTTCTGTCGACGATCGCGGCCACGGTATCCGCGTCGTGGTCCGAATAGGCCGAGATACCTTTCTGCATGCAGCGACCGAGTGCAGTCAGGCGAGTGTGGGTCTTCTCGGGATCGTCCAGCAACTCGGTCGCGTTCCAGCATCTGGGGAACAAAAGCTGTTTGAGAAGCGGGGGTTCCTCACGCAGAAACTCACGGGGTGGATACGTCCGTGAGGAATCCGTTGGAAACGGCGATTCGTCCGTTCGATACGAGTCGACGAGTTCTCTGTGGACGTCACCGGTGTACTCGTATTTCATTGGGTAGGTCTAATTAGAGCCGAACAAAATTCGTTGCGCTGTCGGCCGATAGACGACAGTCTGATTGACGGTTCTGGAGAAACGTTTCACACCGCTGGTTCCCGAGCGCGAACAGGTCGTCGATGAAACCCGGATCGCGGTCGATTTTCGTCGAGGAGTGGAACCGCTTGCCCATCTCGATCCGGTGGACGTTGGTCTGGGAGGACTCCGCTTCCGGGAGTTTCCGTCTGTGACCCACTCGTTGAGCTGCCCGCTGCATTCCAGTTCCGCCACACTCTCCGCGGAGAACCATGGGTCTTCGAAGACGAGCAACTCATTACGAGTCAGTTCCGGCTCGCTCACTGCGAAGTCATCACTCATCTCGAGTGTCTTTGCGGCCACGACGGATAATGCTAGCTCATGATAAAGTCGGGCGGGACACCTTCGAACATACGGGAGGCACTGTCACACCTGCGAGTAGTGACACTCGATCGCCAGGCGACCAGCCTTGTCATCTTCGTGTCACCCTGCAAGTGACCATACTGTTTAGCGGCGGGCTATCGTAACACGACACATGCTTTCGGCGTTCACGCCTGAACTGATCGGGGTCATGGCGGTTGTCATCGTCGTCGCTGGCGCAGTGAACGGCCTGGCTGGCTTCGGCTTCGCCCTCGTCGGGACGATGGCGCTGGCGACGGCCATCGATCCGACGACAGCCGTCGTGTTCATGATCGCGCCGATCCTGGGCGTGAACCTCTCGTTGCTGGGGGACCTCTCTGTCGAGGACGTGCGAACCTGTGGGCGTCGATTCTGGCCACTGATTGGCGCCGCGCTGATCGGGACACTGGTCGGATTGGTCGTCCTCGATCGCGTCCCCCAGGCTCCGCTGAAAGTCGGTCTGGGCGTGATTTCGCTTGCCTTCGTCGCCAGCGCACAGCAGACGGTCCCCGTTCCCGGACTCGACGGCGCCACGGAGGGCTGTGTCGTCGAATCGACACCCGGCATGCTCGGTGTGGGTGCCGTCTCGGGACTCCTCTTTGGCGGCACGAACGTCGGCGTCCAGCTAGTGGCGTATCTCCGGAGTTGCAACCTCTCTCACGGGCTGTTCGTCGGGGTCGTGGCGATGGTCTTTCTGGGACTCAACGGCGTCCGGATCGGCGCAGCCGGCCTACTTGGACTCTATCCGAGCCTCGGAGTCGCCGTGGCCTCGTTCGTGGCGGTTGGCCCGGCTGTCGTCGGCGTCGCCGTCGGAAAGCGACTGCGCGCGGTCGTCGGCGAGCGCGGACGAGGGTTCATCGTCCGCAGTTTACTGACCGTGATCGGTCTCCGGCTCGTGAGTGGTGGGCTCGGGATCGCGTGAGCGCCCGCGCCAACGCGACACCGTCTTCGACTGTTTGGGACTCGCGTTCAGTGGTCCGTCAGCGGCTATCGAGCGCCAGTGATAACCCGATTCGCTGTCAATCGGCAAGTATGGACGCCCCATCGGAGCTAACGACCGCCCACGAGAGTGCGCTCAAAGCGGGTTCGATCATCGACGATCGGGTCGGGACTGATTTTCGGGCGGCCGAGGCGACTGTTGCCAAAGAAAGCGGAAACGACCTCGTGACCGACGTCGATCGGAACTGCCAGGCCGCGATCGTCGAGACGATTCGCGATCGGTTTCCGGACGACCGAATCGTCGGTGAGGAGGACGACCAGCCCAATGCGACCGGCGACGGTCGCGAGTGGATCGTCGATCCGATCGACGGGACGGCCAACTTCGCGACTGGCTTTCCCTACTACTGTGTCTCGATCGCGTTGCACGTCGATGGCGATCCCACAGTCGGTGTCGTCCACTCACCTGAGACGGCACTCGGAGAAACGTTCTACGCCGTTGTGGGTGAGGGCGCGTACTGTAGCACCACCCAGGACCTTGCTGGGGAACCGATCCACGTCAGCGATCACGACACGCTCGATGGCGCACTCGTCCAGGCGCGGCTCAGCGAACGGAGTGCCGCCCGGCGAGCCCGGGATCTGGCGGTCGTCGTCCCACTGCTCGAACGCGGAGTGAAACTTCGACGCACGGCGAGTACAGCGTTGAACCTCTGTCAGGTTGCGACTGGCAACGCCGATGGCTACGTCGTGGGATCGAGTAACGTCTGGGACTTCGCCGCCGGGGAATTGCTCGTCGACGAAGCCGGCGGGACCGTCAACCGACGGGAGACGACACCGATGGACGCACAGGTGATTGCTTCCAACGGCCACATTCAGTCGGCACTCGAAGGATTGGTCGAACACACGACTGGTCGCGGGCGATAACCCTCAGCCGACGCGAAACACGTAACTCCCCACCGGTCGACATCCCGATGTGGCGACGCCCCTTCGATTCCGGCGTTCGGACGAACGCTGGACTGGCGGCCGTGTACGTTCGGACCTCTATGCCGCGCTCGATGCAAATATCGGCGCGACGATGGACACGCCGTGGTACCGCCAGCCGGAGGGCTACGACGCGCGCCGATTCGATATGGACAACGGCGACGTCGCGCTGTTCGTCTGGGACGACAACCGTGGGTACTGGATGGGTAACACGGAGACTCCCAGAGCCCTCTGGGACACCGAGAAGTACACCTTCACCGAAGTGGCCGACCCGATCGCCGAGTGGGCCGAGCGGGAACTCCTCGCTCATCTCCACGAGGAAGCTCCGTGGCTGGAAGCGTACCCGCACATCTCGACGTTTTTCCTGCCGGTCCTGCTCTCGAAAGATGGGCGACATACCACCCGGGAGTTCTTCTATGAACACGCCGCGGGCTTTCCCCATTCCTCGCGGGAGGCAGGCCTCTCTTATTACGAAGAGTTCCTCGCGACCGATCCGTTCGACGACCGGTACGTGATGGCAGCGAAACTCGGGACGGCCAAACAACTCGATCTGACGCGCATGAGCGCGGCGATGAGCGAGTTCACCGTCGCGAAACTGCTGCTCGACGCGGGGTACGACGTCACTCCCGAGATC
Organism: Halorhabdus sp. CUG00001; assembly: GCF_009797925.1. Taxonomy (NCBI): domain Archaea; kingdom Methanobacteriati; phylum Methanobacteriota; class Halobacteria; order Halobacteriales; family Haloarculaceae; genus Halorhabdus; species Halorhabdus sp. CUG00001. Next base: position 871,503 of record NZ_VOLB01000001.1, on the reverse strand, counting down.
GACGTGACGACGGGCCACGCGATCGACTTTCGGGCCGACCGTGACGGAACCGGGCAGCTGGTCGAAGTGACGCGTCCACTCGCGCCCAGCGATCGCAGCGCGGGATCGGCTGTGAAGTCGATCCGTGAGACCGTCCAGACAAAGACGTCCGGCCAGTTGCAGCGCCACGGTGGTGGTGTCACGCTGTTCGTCGATTGTTCGTCCTTCGACGATGGAGAGTGGCAGGCGCTCCGTGCGGACCGACCTGACGTCGGCCACCGTCCGGCGGTCGTCTTCCGTGTCTGTCCCGGCGAGGAGACAGCCGCCTATCCGATCGGGTCGGTCCCGATCGATCTCCCGTCGTCCGTCACAGACGCCTAATCTGGAGGTGAGTCCTGTCCGAGGTCGGACAACTAGCGTAGCTTTGCCGTCCCGGAACTGAGCCGGAATCGAGACGTTGATGCTTTCGACGGGCCGATGGTCCGGCGTGACCTACGTCGCTGACGAACAATCGAATCCGTTCGGCGTCGAGCCCGATTGTGATCGGTTCGTTCCCGGCTTCGGTGACGTCGAAGCGGACTTTCACGTCATCGGTGATCATCCTGGCGTCCACGGCGGCGTCACCTCGGGCGTGCCGTTCACCGAAACTGACGATGCCAAGGCCTTCCAGCGGGCGCTGGTGCGAGCTGGGTTGCTGGACAAAACTGGGACGCCGCCGACGGTCGACCGGACGTATTTCTCGTATCTGCACCTGTGTGTCCCGGATCGGACGCCAACCGAGGCCGAGTACGACCGATATGCCACGTTCGCCGAGGCTGAGATCAGGGCTATCACCGCCCACGTCCTCCTCCCGGTCGGCGAGCGTGCGACCCAGTGGGTGTTCGAGAACATGACGACCAGATCGACCGACGAGATCGACATGCAGGCATTGCACGCCACCGAGGTCCTCGGTAGTGGGTGGCTCGTCTATCCCGTCGCCGAACCGGCGACGTGGACCGACGACGACGGGCAGCAACTCAGTGAGGCACTGATCGAGCTTCAGGAGCGCGATTATCGCCGTGAGGCTGATCTGGGCCGGCTGGTCGGCGGTGACGATCCTTATTTCGTTCGGTAGCCGATGTCTGGATGCGCGCCGAAAAGACCGCCAACCGACCGTAGCCGATCGCTTGTACCCTTAGAACTCTCCCAAGAACTCGGCGAAGTCTCCCGTCAGGAAAGTCGCGTACTCCTGGATGCCGAGGATCAACGAGACGATCAGCACGATCAAGACCGGCACGCGGACAGTCCACAGCCAGACCGACCCGATCGCGCCGAACCGACCGATGCCTTTGCTCAGCTCGCCGAGCGCTTCGTCTGCATGCACCCAGACGACGAGGGTGACGAGTAAAATCCCGCCCGTCAACAGCAGGATCTTCGCCGCGAGGATGTCATAGAGATCGACCATGACGGTGTCGATCGTGACTGGCGCACCGAGCAGGAATATCAACCCGCCGATGATCGCCGTTGCAGTGAATCGATCGAAGCCGAATTCGTCGATCGCATAGGAGACGACAACCTCGATGAGGCTGATCGCCGAGGATAGGGCCGCCATCGCGACGGTGCCGAAAAACAGCACGCCGACGACTGTTCCCAGGGGAATGCTCCCGAGGGCTTTGGCGACGCTGACGAAGATGGCCCCCGCCCCCGGATCAGCTGGGCTGACGTCTGCCGAGAACAGGATCGGGAAGACGATGAGGCCGGTCAGGATCGAAATGCCCGTATTGAACACGACGATGCTCGCCCCGTCGACACCGAGGTTCTCGTCTTCGGACAGATACGACGCATACGTGATCATCACGCCCATCCCAAGCGAGAGTGTGAAGAATGCCTGGCCAGCAGCCGCAGGCACGATACTCTGCCAGTTAGCCAGCAAGTATCCCAGATCCGGCGACAGGTAGTAGCTGTAGGCTTCGGCCGCACCCGACAGCGTGAACGCGTAGACGGCAAGCGCCGCGAAGATCACGATGATGGCCGGCACCATGATCTTCACACCCAGTTCGATCCCTCGCTGGACGCCCAGCGCGACGATCCCGACGACCAGTAGCATGAACAGCCCGTGGAACAACAACGCGTCCCATCCAACGGAGATTTCGCCGAAGTATTGGGCTGCCATCGATGGTGCGCCCTCTGCCACGTCACCCGTGTAGCCCCCGCTCGCGCTCCCGAGGATGTATCGCATGACCCATCCACCAACGACACTGTAATAGGACATGATGACGAATCCGATGAAGACGAACAGGCCGCCGAGATACTTCCATGCACCCCCGGCGAATTCGCGGATTGCACCGACCGTGTTCAGCCCCGTCTTCCGGCCGACGACGAACTCGACCATCATCGCCGGGAAGCCGATCAAGAGGACGAACGCCAGGTACATGACGAGGAACGCCGCCCCACCCTCCTGACCGACCTGGAAGGGGAACCGCCAGATGTTGCCAAGCCCGACGGCACTCCCCACTGCCGCCAGGATGAATCCGATTCGTGTCGACCACGTTTCACGTTCTGCACCACTCGTACTCATACACTGGGAGCCTTTCCCAGCCCCGTAAATTAAAACGTCGATATTTGCCGGGATTTGTCAGGGGAATAGTGTGACGATTTTCGAGGACGTATGGGGACAGATACACAACCGTTCAAAATTGAATCTCGGACGGCCGTTGGTGCTTGTCTCCTCTCCCACGACTGCCACTCAGGAGTCACCGGACACCGGGATGGCCCCTCCGGTGGTCGGGGTGGCGGCGTCGCTAGCCAGGAATTGGATCACCTCGGCGATCTCACTGGGATCGGTCCACGCCTCGAAGTCAGCATCAGGCATCGATTCTCGATTGGCTGGCGTGTCGATTACGCCCGGCATGATCGCGTTCGCCCGAACGACGCCCTCGTTCTCGGCGGCGATCGACTCGGTTAGCAACCGCACGGCGGCTTTCGAAGCGCGATAGAGGGCATCGCCTTTCCCGCCTTCGAGCGACGAGCGCGAGGCCACAGTGACGATCGAGCCTTCGCTGTCTTGGAGGTGTGGCAGGGCGTGTTTCGTCGCGAGAAAGGCTGTCCGGACGTTGACGTCGAACAGCAACTCGAAGGTCCCGATGTCGGTCCCTTCGACGGGATCGCCACCGCGCCAGGTACCAGCGACGGCGACGAGGGCGTCTAATCGACCGTGCGTTTCGACCACCGTCTCGATTGCCGACTCGACGGCCCGCTCGTCGGTGAAGTCGACCACGTGCGTCGAGAGCCGCGTCGAATCACTGGCGAGCATGTGGGCATCGTCGTCCGGGGCGATGACGTCTGCCGCGGCGACCGTCGCCCCGGCATCGAGGAACGCCTCGGCGGTGGCACTCCCGAGTGCGCCGCCCGCACCCGTGACCAAAACGACTCGATCGCGAAAGTCGTATTCGACTCCCATTGGATGATAATCACACGCACACAAGATAAAGCTACGCCGACCAGTCCGGACCGCCGGAGAGCCAAAGTATAGGGGCTTGGACCTGCTACCTGTAGGCGAATGATCGAGGTCCGAGACCTGCGCAAGGAATACGGTGACTTTGCGGCCGTGGAGGGAAGCACGTTCTCCGTCGAGCGCGGTGAGGTCTTCGGCATCATCGGCCCAAACGGCGCGGGCAAGACGACGACGCTGAAGATGCTGGCGGGCCTCATCGAACCGACCGATGGTACTGTTCAGGTGGCGGGCCTAGACACCGACGACGCCGACATGAAACGCCAGCTGGGCTTTCTCCCCGAAGAATCCCCGCTTTACGAGGAGATGACCCCCGTCTCGTATCTCTCTTTTTTCGCCGATCTCTACGACGTCCCCGAAAATGTGGCGACCCGTCGAATGCACGAGACGCTCGACCGGCTCGATTTGGACCACCGTGACAGACAACTCGGTGACATGTCGAAGGGGATGAAACGCAAGGTCGCCATTGCCCGGTCGCTCATCAACGACCCCGACGTGCTCGTCTACGACGAACCGGCGAGTGGGCTGGATCCGTTGACGACGAATTTCATCATCGACTTCACGACCGAACTCGCCGAAGAGGGCAAGACCATCGTCTTTAGCGCGCACAATCTCTATCACGTCCAGAGTATCTGTGACCGCGTTGCGATCATGAACGAAGGCGAGATTGTCGCTCGCGGACCGCTCTCGAAACTTCGCGAGGAACACGGCGAGACGACCTATCACGTCTACACGTCCGTCGAAGTGCCCGGAAGCGTTCGGGAAAACGGCAGCTACAAACGCAGCGTCACCTCGATGCAGGCCGTCGAGCAAACCCGTGAGGCCGCTGCCGACCGTGACGGTGACGTCATCGATATCAGGACCGAAGAGTCCAGCCTCGAAGAGGTGTTCCTGAACGTCGCCAACCCGGACCGGGCCGAGTCAGCAACCGCGACACCAGACGACCAGAGCGCCGAACCGGAGGCCTAACCGTGGACGTGCGGAAGTTCCTCCGGATCGCCCGGTGGGAGGTGACCAAAAACGCCGGCGGGATCGATCGGCGGACAGCGGCGATCACCGTCGGTGCGCTGGTCGTACTGGGTGTGCTTGCCCCGTTGATCGCCACCCAGGGAGTCGCACTCGACGCCGGCATCTACCGGGCCGGCGTCGACGAATCGAGCCCGTACCACGAGGTGCTCACAGACGACGCGACGTTTGCCGTCCACCCAGCGAGTCCCGATGCCGTCGAAGAGGGCCGCGTCGACATCCTCATCGATGGGCCGCGAGTCGTCGACTGGGCTGACTCCGCGAAGGGCCGGGCCGCCCTGGCAGAACTTCGCAGCTCCGTCCAGCGGTTCAACGATCAACTGATGGGCGATCAGTCCAATCAGACTGCAGCATCGCCAGTGTCGGTGACGTTGCGCTACGTCGAACGCTCGCTGACGACCACCCAGAGCCCTACCGAGGGGACCGACGGCACTGGAGGCAGTGACGGCACCACCGGTGGCGGCGGGACTGACGGGAGCGCCGGGGGCAGTGGTGGCTCAGAGACGACCGATGGCACGACGGGCGGCACCGAGAGTGGAGGGGGCGACAGTGGCGGTGGCGGCTCGCTGGGCGGCCTCGGCGGCTTGACGAGCGGACTCGGTGGCGGGGGGACCTCTGGAGCGCCCTCCGATATCGCCCCGCCGTTCCCGTTTGGCTCGCTCGTGTTGGCATTCGTGTTCGTCCTTCCGCTGAACTTCGTCATCCAGGCCTACGGGAGTACGATCCTCAGCGAACGGATCAACCGCCGGGGGGAGCTCATGCTCGTTTCGCCGGTCACTCGGGGCGACATCATCGTCGGTAAGACGTTGCCGTACTTCCTGGGGGCAATGTTCTTCGAGGGGCTGATTACCGCCGGCCTGCTGACCGTCGGGGCTTCTGGAGCCACCGGCTGGATCTCACTGCTCGCAGTGACGCCGCTGGTCCTGTTGTTCCTCGGGGCGACCTTCCTCGGAGCGATGTTCGCCCGTTCGTTCAAGGAACTCACGTTCGTGACTGTGACGATTACCGTCGCGTTGACCAGTTTCGCGTTCGTGCCGGCGATCTTCACGGACGTGACCCCGATCGCGCTCATCTCGCCGCTGACGATCGTCGTCCGGGACTTGCAGGGCCAGGCCATCAGTCTCGTCGAGTTTGGCTTCTCGACGCTGCCGGCGATGCTGACGGCGATCGTCACCTTCGGCCTCGGTGCCGGACTCTACCGCGAGGAAGACATGTTCACCCAGCGGCCGATCCCACTGAAAGCCCTCGATGCCCTCTCTGGCCGGATCAAGCGCCGGTCGAGCGCGGCGAAGTTGAGTGTGCTTCTCCTCCCGTTCGTGTTCGTCACGGAACTGGTCGCGGTCGCGATGCTGTTTGCCGTCCCCCAGTCGTTTGCCCTGCCGGCAATCTTGATCGTGGTCGCAGTCGTCGAGGAACTCGCCAAAAGCATCCACATTTACGCCGGGTTCGTCCACCGGAAGTACGTCCGGACGATCCGGAATGCCGTGATCGTCGGGTCACTGTCCGGGCTCGGCTTTTTCCTGGCCGAGAAAGTATCGCTGGTCGTGCAGTTGCTCGGTGGGGACATTCCCGACGTCGAGCAGGCGGCGTTCCTCACTGGCGGTGCGGGACCGGCCGTCTCGGCGGCCGTGGCAATCGCGCTCTTGTTGGCACCACTTGCGCTGCACGCGGTGACGGCCACAGCGTCTGCGATCGGTGCGGCCCGGAGTCGGCGTGGCTACGTCGTCGGGCTGACGGTCGCAATCGGTATCCATCTCGCGTACAATCTAACGGTGGTGAGTTTCGTTGTCGGGTGAGCCGCCACGACCGCAGCGTTCGTCAGCCACCGACCAGACAGCGAGCGAGTCAGACACCGGGAGCATCCGGCTGGCGATCGCAAAGCGTGACGTCGTGTCGCTGTCCCGCGAGAAGACGATCGTGTTGGCACTGCTCATTCAACTGTTCATCGCGGCGTTCTCGTCGTTCCTGGTGGTCGGGCTCACCTCACTGTACGATCCAGGCTCGGTCGAAGCAGGCGGCCTCGAAGTTGGTGTTTCGGGCGATGCAGCGACGGAGCTACAGCAGGCTGCCAGTGACATCGATGGGGTCGAGACGGTTCGGTTCGACAGCCCAGCCACTGCGATGGTCGGCTTTCAGGACCGCCGCGTCGACGCCGTGCTCGATGGCCGCCTCGAAAATGGGACGATCGCCGTGACTGCAACGGTCCCCGAAGGAAGCATTGAATCGACGCTGGCTGTCGTCCAGATTCGGACGATTCTCGAAACGCTCGAACGGACCGAACGCATCGAGCGCGCCGAGTGGCTGGATCGGCCGCCCCTCCCACTACCCCAAGAAACCTCGGCCAGTCCGTACTTCGGGTTCACCTACACCGTGTTGGTACCGCTCCTCCTCTTTTTGCCGCCGTTCATCAGCGGCTCGATCGCCGTCGACGCCATCACCGAGGAGATCGAACGCGGGACCCTGGAGCTGTTGCGCGTCGCGCCCGTCTCACTGACGGATATCGTCGACGGCAAGGCCCTCGGGATGGCCATACTGGCCCCGTTGCAGGCGATTCTCTGGATCGTCCTGCTGGGGGCAAACGGCATTACCGTCCGGAACGTCCCGTGGCTCGTCACTCTCGTCGGGGCAGCCGCCGTCCTCGTGGTCGTCGTGGGGGTCGTGCTCGGGCTCGTCACGGCTCGACGGCGGCAGGCCCAGCTGCTGTACTCGATTCTCGTCTTGATCGGGTTCGCCGGCCTGGCGCTGCTCCCCGAGCATCCCACGACGGTCGTCGCGAAACTCGCCGTCGGGAGTGAGACGGCGACAACGACGGCGACTGTCCTCGCACTCACTCTCAGTGCTATCTTGCTGTACGCGGGGATGCGGCGATACGTCGGGACGTTGGATCCCGAACGGTACTGAGGGCCCTGGGCTGGTAGTGTCGGTAGGCGGGAATCGTCCGGCAATTTATCCCCCTGACGGCCCCAGGTTCGCCGACATAGATGCCCGCGGACCACCCACACAGCGAGGGACACTCACCGCACCGTACCACCAGGTCGTCCGAACACGCTGACACTGATCCGATCGGAGACGGCCACCCCGGCACGAGCGACCAGCAAGGCGCTGGCGGCCACCCCGGCGGGCAAGACAGTGCCCATCCCGGCGGACATCCGGGTCGCAGGAACTACGACGAACAGCCATTGATCGTCACCTGGGAGGTCACGCAGGCCTGCGAACTGGAGTGTGATCACTGCCGGGCGGAAGCCCAACCCGAGCGTGATCCCGCCGAATTGTCGACAGCCGAAGGCCGCGACTTCATCGACTCCATTGCGGACTTTGGCCGTCCCCGGCCGATTCTCGTCTTTTCCGGTGGCGACCCACTGGAACGGCCGGATCTGTTCGATCTCCTCGAAGACGCCAAAGCACAGGGAATCACGACGGCCGTAACGCCCGCGCCGACCGCGAATCTCACGGCGGACGTGATCGAACGATTGGCCGAGGCGGGCGTCAAGCGGATCGCGCTCTCCCTCGATGGCGCAACGCCGGCCGCTCACAACGACTTCCGTGGCGAAGATGGGTCGTTCGCCCGCGTCGAGCAAGCAGCCCGCCAGGCCCGCGCGGCCGGTATGGAAATCCAGATCAACACGACCGTCACCGCCGATACTGTCGACGATCTCCCCGAAATCGCCGACATGGTCGCATCTTTCGAGGCGTCCATGTGGGAAGTGTTCTTCCTCGTGCCGATCGGCCGTGGTGAAGACCTGCAACAACTCGATGCCGACCGGACTGTTGAGGTCATGGAGTGGCTCTACCGCCGCCAGCGCGAAGCACCGTATCGCGTCATTACCGTCGAGGCCCCGCACTATCGCCGGGTCGCCGACGAACTCGAACGACGGGAATCCGGGGAGGGAGTCCGCGTCGGCTCGACCCGCGCCGGGAAGGGCTTCGTGTTCGTCAGCTACGAGGGCGAGGTCTACCCGTCTGGCTTTCTGCCAAAGAGCGGCGGGAACGTCACCGAGCGGGGCCTGGTCGATATCTACCAGAATAGCGATCTATTTCAGCGACTTCGAGACACTGGGCAGTTCGTCGGCTCCTGTAGCTCCTGTGAGTACCTCGACGTCTGTGGCGGCTCACGATCGCGGGCGTTCGCTGTGACGGACAATCCGCTGGCGAGTGATCCGCTCTGCCCCTGGGTGGAACAGTCAGCAGACGCCACCTGAATACCGCGACAGCGCCCGCAGGAGGCACCGATTATGCGTCGGTTTCAGCTGCCGATGCAGTTTCGGCACGTGGATCCGGCAAGTCATAAGAGACGCCGGTCAGCGCGACCGAGCGGTCCCACAATTCCCTGGCGAGTGGTGGGTCGTACGAGCGATCACTGGAGCGCTGAATCTCGGGCGATCCGCGCATGTTCAGCAAGCCGCCAGGGCCGACGTATTCCCCGCCAGTCACATCCGGATCGGTTGCGGCCCGCACCATCGGCAATGCACCCGTGGCTGCCGATTGGGCAAACACGGCGTTGGCGACTTTCATCAGCCAGAGGCGGACTCGCGACCCGGATTGTTCAGGCCCGCGTCGCTGGAGGTTGGTCGCCGCATATCCCGGGTGACAGGCTACGCTCGTGATATCGGCGTCGGTCGCCTGCAGCCGACGGTCGAGTTCGTAGGCAAACAGCACGTTCGCGAGTTTCGACTGGGCGTAGGCGTCGTAGCGGTCGTAAGACTCCTCGCCGTGGAGATCGTCGAAATCGATCTCTCCGCGTTCGTGCAGGCCGCTACTCTGGGTGACGATCCGACTTTCACCGGGTGTTTCCTCGAGTTTGTCCAGCAGCAGGCCAGTGAGTACGAAGTGGCCGAGGTGATTGACGCCGAACTGCATCTCGAAGCCGTCGATGGTTTCCCTCCGCGGGAGTGCCATCACGCCAGCGTTGTTACAGAGGGCGTGAAGCTCCGTGTAGTCTGCTCGGACCGTCTCGGCGAACGCGCGGACGCCGGCGAGGTCGGCGAGGTCCAGTTCCTCGATCGAAAGTGTGGCTTCGTCTACCGAATTGTGTATCTGTTCACGGGCCGACCGAGCCCGTTCCAGATCCCGGCAGGCCATGATGACGTGGACATCGTTGGCGGCGAGAGCTTTCGTCACCTCGAAGCCGATCCCGCTGTTGGCTCCCGTGACGAGGGCTGTCCGTCCGGAGTGATCGCCCATCGCGGTATGGTCCCAGGAATCTGAACGCATTACTTCTCAAACGGGATTGTGGCGCATAAAGCTCCGCCCTCCTGGCGTGGACACGGCAGACAGCAGTCGTTCAGTCAGGTGTCCCAGCGGACGTCCTCGATCGTCTCTCGATCGTCACTCGCGATGACGGTCCCAATCTGGTCGCCGTCGTCGTATTCGTCGACGTGGATCCGGTTGTACCCCTCGGTGACGACTTCACGGACGTCGGCCGCGAGGTCCTCGGCCTCCTCGACACCGAGACGGTTCTGGCCACCGATCTCGCGGACGACGATCGGATATTCGGGCATCGAAACGGGATCTACGGGAGTGGTATTCAAGGGTCTGTCGTGATGCGTTCGCTCCCACTGGCGTCTTGAGGCATTCCGTTCCGGTGACCGGCGACTCAAGTGTGTCACTCACCTCCAGCGGGGCATGGACGGCGAGTACGATCTCGTGATCGTGGGAGGGGGCATCAGCGGGGCTGCACTCCTCTATACGGTCGCGACATTCACCGACGTCGAGTCAGTCGCCCTCTTCGAGAAAGAGCCGACGATAGCCGCGATCAACTCCCACCACACGAACAACTCCCAGACGCTGCACTTCGGAGACATCGAGACCAACTACTCCCTCGAGAAGGCCACGGAAGTCAAGGCGGGCGCGGAGATGGTCGCCGGCTATCTGGCGGCCAACGATCCCGACGGCGACATGCACGCCAAGCGCTCGAAGATGGCGCTGGCTGTCGGTGAGGCAGAAGTCGACCGTCTTCAGCGGCGGTATCACGAAAACGGATTCGGTGAGCTGTTCCCGAAGCTCGAGGCGATCGACCGCGAGGAGATCGCCGAGATCGAACCGAACGTCGTCGAGGGCCGTGATCTCGACACCGAGATGCTCGCCCTGCAGACGCCAGACGGCTACACGGTCGACTACGGCGAACTCGCGACGGACTTCGTTCGTCGTGTCGAGGGCGAGGATGGCGTCGACGTCTTCACCGGGACGGAAGTCGAACAAATCCACGAGACTGGTGAGGAATTCCTTCTGGAGACCGAACGCGGGTGGTACGAGAGCGAGGCAACGGTCGTCGCCGCTGGTTCTCATAGCCTCCAGATCGCCAAATCGATGGGCTACGGCCAGGATATGTCGCTGCTCCCGGTCGCGGGGAGTTTCTTCGTCGCCGAAGACGGCATGCTCAACGGGAAAGTGTACACGCTCCAGATGGCCAAACTCCCCTTCGCTGCGGTCCACGGGGACGCCGAGGTTCACGATCAGGGGCTTACGAGATTTGGCCCAACTGCGAAGGTCGTCCCGGCCTTAGAGCGCGGACGACTCTCGACGGTCCGGGACTTTTTCGACGTGTTCAAACTCTCACCGGCGTCGGTCCTGAGCTACGGGAACATCCTCGCCGACCGGGTGCTGTTGCCATACGTCCTCGAAAATCTCGTCTACGACTTACCAGTGGTCGGCAAACGGGCCTTCCTGCCCCACGTCCGGAAAGTCGTCCCGACGATCCAGCCAGAAGACATCGAGCGCGCGAAAGGCTACGGCGGCGTCCGCCCACAGATCGTCGACACCGACGCCAAGTCTCTAGACATGGGCGAGGCCAAAATCACGGGCGATGGAATTCTGTTCAATATCACGCCCTCCCCCGGTGCCTCGACGTGTCTGCAGAATGCAATGTGCGACGCCGAGCAACTGACCGAGTGGCTCGACATCGAGTTCGACGACGCGGCCTTCAGAGCGGCGACGATCGACAACTTCCCACGTGCGTCTGACCCATCGCAGTGAGCGTCAGGCGTGGGTCGTCGCGAGGGCCACGCTGTGTGTCCCCGACCCGGCGTCACTGATTTATCGGCCTGGCCCGTTGGCTCGCCCATGTTTGCGTTGTCGGCCGTCGTCGCTCCCGGTGCCCTCGACGTCCGAGCGCTGGCAGAGAGCATTCCGCTGCAGGTGTGGCAAGCGTTGTTGCTCGGAAGTATGGTGTTCTCTCTGGGCGTGCTCTATCGCGTCGCCCAGCCGGGTGGTCGCTGGGGGCAGCGACTTCGATCTCGGTTCGTCCTCGGCGTCCCGTGGGGGACAGTGCTGGGGTTGTGCGTGGTTTTGGGCGTCTACTTTTTCGTCCAGGGTGGGCTGGCCCACCGGTTCGATCCCGTCAACCTCCCGTTCCGTGCCACCTCTTATGCCCACCCGCTGGGCGTGGCACTGGCTGGCTTTGCCCACCTCGATTGGGGGCACTTGCTCGGGAATCTCTTTTCGGGACTCGTCTTCGGTTCGATCGCCGAATACGGCTGGAGTCATTATCCGACGGCCCGCGGCGAGCAATCGTTCACGTCGTGGCGTGACAATCCCTACGTCAGGATCGGTGTCGTCTTCGGTGGGATCATCGTCGCGGGATTCCTGACGGCGGCTCTGTCCTGGGGTCCGCTCATCGGTTTTTCCGGTGTCGTCTATCTGTTAGCCGGGATCGCGCTGGTCTTCTATCCCATCACGACACTCGTCGGTATCGTCGCCTGGCCAAGGCTGTGGCACCTCCTCAGCGCGTTCAACGATCCACTCCAGATCGCCCAACCGAACGTGGGCTATTCGGGCGTCGGGTTCGCGGGCACCGCCATCCAGGGCCATGCGTTTGGCTTTCTCATCGGCGTGTTGATCGGGGCCGCGATCCTCCATCGGCGTCGCCGGTCGGCGAGTCCGGGCCGCATCTGGCTCGGAGCGATGATCTACACCGTGGCTAACGGGCTCTGGAGCATCTTTTGGTACCTCGGGAATAGCCAGTATATCCGCTTTCGGACGCTCGGGACGGTGTTGCTGTTTGTCCTTGCCGGGTTGATCGTGCTCGTCGTCGCGGGCCGGGACCGCTCGCCATCGGATCGACTCGTTGCCCCCTCCCTCGGGCGCTTTGCTCGCTCCGTGCCATCGGCCCGCCAGATCGCGGTCGGGACGATCTTGTTCGCCCTCGTTTCGATGTCGATGATCGGCGTCGTGATCAACCTCTCGGCACCTACGGGTGCGGACTTCCCGGACGATAGCATCGAAGTCCGCGACTACGAGATCGCCTACGTACAGAACGTCACTAACGAGCAAATCGCCGTCGTCGACTTGCCGTTGCTCGATCAAGTGACGGACGTTCAAACGAGTGGCGTCGTAGTCTACAGTGACCAGCGGCGGCTGTGGCACCAGGTCATCAGCGAGAGCAACCTCGAATCGCGGGGCAGCGCTCGTGTTCTAGTCGGCGGCGTCGGGTGGCGACGGCCAGTCTATGCCTACCGGTCGGGGTGGGACGCTCTGGGCGGAGACACTACCTACCAGGTGTTTCTCCGTCCGGAAGGGCACGAACCAACGCTGGTCCACACGGCTTCGCCCGCGGTCGCCGACGTCATCCTCGACAACCGTACCGTCGCGATCCGTTCCGGGACTGACGGGTTCGAGGTAGTCGTCAGGCGGGGCAATCAGACGCTTGGCGTCGGCGGGTTTCCCGACAGTGGGGCGAACGTGACCGTCGGCGGTATCACGTTCGCGCGCACAGAACAGAACCTCTATGCGTCGGCCGATGGCACCACGCTGCGGATTGCCCAGCGACGCATTCCACCGACACGACGGCGATAACTGCGACTGCTCGAATGCGTCCGTTCAGGCCCACTCGATGCGGAACAGTTCGACGTCGATCTCGCGGCTGTCGGCCTCGTGGAACTCGAACTGTCGAGGGAGGGTAAACGACGACCGGTAGGCAGCCGTCACATTGCCGCCGTGGTCCGCCGCGAACGATTCGACGAACTCGGCACTGCCGCTGTTGTGAATCGAGTACGACACCGCGGCGATGTCGGCAGCCGTCTCCAAAAATGCCCGGTCGGCGTGTTCGTTCCCGTTTTGGGCGCCAAACGGTGGATTCATGAGCACCGTCACCGGCTCGTCGGGACACACCGCGTGGCCGGTGGCGTCGGCCTGGATCCAGGAGACAGCTGTGGTCGTCCCGACGCGTTGGCGGTTCCCGGCTGCCGTCGTGAGTGCATCGGGATCGAGGTCGACACCGACGACGCGTTCTGGCCCGCAAAGAGCGGTACCGAGCGCGAGCATGCCCGTCCCGCAGCCGAGATCGACGACCCACTGGCCGTCGAGATCGCCGTTCAGATCCGCTAGATGGACCAGATGTGACGCCACTGCGGGCGGCGTACGATACTGTTCGAGGTCGGCCGTCGGGTCGTCGAAGCCGACGACGACACCGAGTTTGGCCGCGAGTTCGCGTTTCGTACTCATCGATGTGCCGACGCGGGGATGCGTCTTTCTGACATCTGGAGTCGAGACTGGGAAAAAGCTTCGACGGAACGGCGATACGGACCGACCAGCCGCCGCTTCTCGCCTCACCGCCAAACCGTGTCGTCCCCGCTCAACTACTCCAGAGGTGCCGGTCTTCCATCGACTTCGGTGATCGATAGCCGATCACCTTGTGATCCTGCGATTCGTGCCACGACGCCATGCGCTCGTCGATGTACTCCGAGCAGTCCATGCAGTACCAGGTTGCCATTGTTCTTGCCTCCGGGAGAGCGGCGCCGCTCGCAACGACGCCGACTACATTTTGATGATAAAACGTGATACAGGATAATATTTCCGGTACAATTGAGTAGAGCCCCGATCACAGCGACAGTCGAAGATGTCGCTGTCTTACCAGGTGCCGTGGAAGGTGTCGAACTCCAACTGGTCGAGGGGTTTCTCGCCGATCGCGATCTCGTATTCGCCCGGTGTGAGCATCGGCTGGTCGAACTGGGGACCGTCGTCGGTCGTAATCCGCGGACAGCCCGTGTTGACGTAGGCGTCTAACCCGAAGTTCGTGAGTTTGTCGGGCGTGACGTTGTTCATCGTGAGCAGATAGGCATCGTCGTTTTCGGCGACGATCTCGCGGGCGCGTTCGAACCGGCCCTGGCCGATCTTCGTACAGTAGATGACGCCCCACGTTTCGGCGTCCATCGCGCGATGGACGGCTCCGTAGCGTTGTTTGATGAACGCGTCGGCGTCGGCGATGTCGACGACGTTGTTGACGGGATCGGCGATCACGACGTGTTTCTCGGGCTGGTCCATCGCCAGGCCCATCGGGTGGAACTTCCCACCGCCGACGTAGAGCATCTGGTCGGCATCGACGTCCGCAGAGGCGTAGTTGCACCCAAGGACTTGCCCCTCGTGGGTCAGGCGCTCGTCGCCCCGGCGGACGTGCACAGTGTATCCTTCGTCTTCGAGGAACGCCCGCATCTCGTCGAACTTGTTCATGTGTTGGGCGGTCGTGACGAGTCCGATGTCAGGGTCGTCGTCGGGGTCCTCGAACTCAGCGAGTGCTTCCTCCATGATCGGGAATACGTCGACATTCGAGAACAGCGGGACGTAGATGATCTGTTCTGACTCGTTCATCGGGCTGTGGCCGAAGTGAACGAACACGTCACTGTGACGCATCAACTCCGTGTCGAGGTCACAGGCCCCGTAACACGGCTCGCCCGAGAGCATCACTGACACGTCCTCGGGCAGGGCCTGTCGAAGGTCGTCTGCGACAGCCGGCCCCCGGCGTTTGAGTCCCTCGGGGAACTGCAGGCCAACCGTGTTAGCGTTTCGTTCATCGACAGCCTCGCTGATCCGATCGAGTTCGTAGTCCCACTCACGATCGTGTTTGAGTGCCATCCCCGTTTCAGTCAGATCGCCCGCAGACTGCTCGCTTTCGTGACTCATTGAACGCGCCTAACGGACCAGTGCGTAAAACGACGGCGCTCCCGGCACAGCTGCCGGTTTCCGCCACGGTAGCGTCTCTCGTGGCCACCCTGTGTGACAGTTACTCGACGTGCTCGCGCAACGTCTCGATATGTGATTCGAGGACGCGGATCGTCGCATCCGCGTCGGAATAGCCCTGTTCGTACTGGTCGAGGGCTGTTTCGGACTGTTCGAGGAACGTTTCGACCGCCGTGTCTACATCGGTCATATCTCGGCTTTCGATGGGCATGCCCCTGAGCGTTCCGGAACGACAAGACGGTGAGTCTCCAGTCACCACACTCAATCGTTATCGAACCGTATAAGAGACGTCGCTATCCCGGAGTGCGTCAGTGACGCGTCCGACGACGTCGGTCGTTGCCACGACGACCACGCTCAACCCTCTGCTCGCTGCGTCGGCAGCGACTTCACCCGCCGCGAAGTGTGTCGTCGGGGTGATCTCGGCTTCTTTGAGTGCACCGACAGCTTCGACCCCGGCCGCTGTAACGAGATCCGCGTCGTGGGCCGCTGTCTGCAATCGATCGAGATCCGGCGTCTCGTCGGACCTGACGGGCGGCACCTGGAGAATATCGACCTCGCCGGGTTGCAGTTCGATGACGCCTTCGAATCCGGTGACGCCGACGACTTCTCCCGCGTCGGCATCGGTCGTCGCGACCCCCGTCGCACCGTCTTCGCCCGGGCGAGCCCGGAGTAAGCCCGTCTTCATGAACAGGGCCACGGACTGGCCTTCCACGATGGGTTCGACGGCGAGGGCTGCGTCTTCCTGGACACTGCCAAGGACGTCTTCGGTCACGTGATCGGCGAACCGACGGACGTCCGTCGCTGCGGAGAACAGCCAGTCGACGCCCTCGTTCGTGACGCGATATCGTGAGCGTCCCTCTTTCTCGACGAACCCATCCTCGACGAGTTCACGAATGTACTCGCTGACGGCCTGGCTCGTGACGCCGACCGCCTGGGCGATCTCACCTTGACTCACCGCCGGCTGGCGTTCGGCGATCTCCACCAGGATCCGAAAGCGGGTCGCCGCCCGCTTGTTGTCGAGGACGTCTATCATGCCCGATTGGTCGGTGCGCTGGGTGATAAACCCCGGGACCCACGGCGACGAAATTGCCAGCCGGCGGCGACACGTTGATAGCCGTCACTCCCGCAGGGAGGGACAATGGACCTGACGCTTCGAGATCGCGGTGTAGTCCTCGGAGAGGCGCTGGTCGTCGCTGATCTCCACCTGGGCCGCGAGCGCTCCTCGACGGTCGAGCTATCGGTCGGCTCGGAGCGATCGCTCCGTGAGCGTCTCTCTGGACTCATCGAAGACCACTCCGTCTCCGAGGTGGTCGTCGCCGGCGATCTCTTACATGCGTTCGATTCACTCCCGCCAGACGTTGTGGCTTCCTACAAGCAACTCCGTGATGTCGTGACCGATCACGGGTGCCGGTTGGTCGTGACGCCGGGGAATCACGACGTCCTGCTCGATGCTGTCCGTGACGGGCCATCTCCCGAGGAATACGCGCTTTCGGACGGACAAACGGTCGTCTGCCACGGTCACGAACCGCCGGAGACCGATGCCGACCGGTACGTGATCGGGCACGATCATCCAGCGATCGAAATCGAGGGCCAGAAGCGACCGTGTTACCTCCACGGTACCGATGTGTATCGCGATGCCGATGTGTTGGTTTTGCCAGCGTTCAACGAACTCGTCGCTGGAGTGACGATCAACCACATCGGCGCCGATGGGTTTCACTCACCGCTGATCGAAAACGTCGACACATTCCGACCGATCGTCCGGGACGATACCGCCGGAGAAACGCTCTCGTTTCCCCCGCTTGGCTCGCTGCGTGGGCTCCTCTGACAGGGCAACGGTTTTTGGCCGGGGCGTGGTAGGTCCATCTATGGAAGCTGCTGTCATCATCCTCCTGGGATCGCTGCTCGCCATCGGCATCTTGGTCGCGCTAACGCGGTGGCTCGTCCCGAAAACACTCGCTGAAGAGCCCGAAAGCACTGCTGGCCACTAGTCCTCGATTGCTCACTCGGTGAGCACCTCGGCCGCAATTCGCCCGCTTTCGAGTGCGCCCTGAATCGAACACCAGCGGGTGTAATCGCCCGCAAGCACCACCGGCCCGTCGGGCGCAGTCGGCTCCGGGGTCGTCTCCAGAAACCCGGGCGGCTGGTCGAACTGCGCGAACGGAACCCGCTCGGTGCGACGGTGCTCCAAGCCCGACAGCGACCGTTCTGGATACCACGATTCCAGCGTTTCGCGGACGTCTCTGACGAGTTTTGCGTCGTCTTCTTCGGGTTCCCCGAGGAACGTCGCCGCGAGCAACTGCTCGCCGTCGGGCGCGTACTCGGGGGCGACGGCCGACAGTTGGGCTAGCTGGTTTGGCTGGCCCTCAACAGCGTTCAACAGCAGTCGAGTCCCCGTATCCAGGGGCGTTTCGGTGGGAAGACTCACGTACACCGTCGCACAGCCGCGGGTCCCGGAAGGCGTCTCGACGCCAGTCAGTTCCGTAGCCGTCTGTGGGTCCGTTGCGACGACAACACCGTCGCTATCGACCGTCTCACCGTCGACCGTGACGGTGCCGCCGTCGTCGATCGCGTCGACGGATCTGCCGGTTTCGATACGTGCGCCGGCATTCCGGGCCCGGTCGGCGAGTTGCTCGGGGATCGCTTGCATGCCATCGGCCGGAATTGCTGCCGCGCCTGCTGTGAGCATCTTGAACGTGTATTCGAACACGCGAGCGTCAGTCGACAGCGACCGGTCCAGGGTGATCCCGCCGTAGAACGGCCCAGCGAATCGCTCGATGAACAGCCGGGAGAAGCCCCGCTCAGCCAGAAACGACTCGATCGTCTGGTCGGGTCGGTTCGGATCGAGGATCGTCTCGACGTCTCTGTGTGCCAGCTCCCGCCGGAGACGGAGTACTCGTAATTTGTCCCCGAGGCGCACGTCGCGGTTGAACAGTGTCTGGGTCAGTGTCTTCGGGTCCCGGAGCGGATCAGCGAGCACCGATCGTTCGCCAGGTTTCCCGATCGTCGCCCCAGGCCCGAACCGCCGTAGATCGAGCGCCCCGAGGTCGAGCTCGCGCCTGACGGCCGGATAGCTGTCGAAGACGACCTGGAACCCGCGATCGAACGTGTACCCGTCGGCGTGCTCGGTCCGGACACGACCGCCGATAGTCTCTTTGGCTTCGAAGACGGTCACGTCCTGTCCTGTCTCTGCCAGTCGACTCGCTGCAACCAGCCCCGCGAGACCACCACCAGCGACGAGCACGTCTATCATACAATACCGTACGATCTCAGTCGGCAAAATTCCACGGCCGGGTTGGCCCGGTACCACTCGCGCTCGACCGGACGACACTTGTCGGCGACGCCCGATACTGTGGCTATGGACGCCGCGGCCACCCCAGTTCAGTTTTGCTGTGTCGAGTGCGATTCGATCGTGCCGCCAGCGGACGTGACGGGGCCTTGCCCGGACTGTGGCGGGACCGTCCGCGTTACGTTCGATCCGGACGCGCTACCTGCCGACCCCACGGCGTTGTCAAGCGCCCCCGGGTCAGGCATTGCCCGCTACTCGAACAGCCTCGACGTGGATCTCTCCGAACTGGCGATGGGCGTTGGTGGTGGCAATCCGATCGGCTGTCCCACGCTCGAAACCACGTACGGTGTCGATTCCCTCGCCGTCGTCGACGAGGGGCGCAATCCGACCGGTAGCGCTGTGGACAGAGAGATGGCGACTGCCGTCGCGACGGCTGTGGCGCGCGGTGCTGATCGCATCGTCCTCCCTTCGACGGGCCACGCTGCACAGTCAGCAGCCGCATACGCTGGCCGGGCAAATATCGAGTCACTGGCCTACGTCCCCTCCCGGACGCCGTTTCTCAACAAGGCGATGACGAACGTCCACGGCGGCGAACTCTCGGTCGTCGAAGGCCGGTACAGCGACGCCGAGACGGCCTTCGTCGATGACGAGGCGACTGGCTTTCCCGTCGGTCCAGGCTCGCCGTTCCGCCGGCTCGGGGCGGCGACACTCGCCTGGGACGGGCTGGCTGGTCTCGACTGGACGGCCCCCGACGCGATCGTCGTCCCTGTCAGTCACGGCCAGCGAGTGGCTGGCATGCAAGCCGGCCTGAAAGCGGCCAGCGAGGCCGGATACGTCGGCTCTCTCCCACGACTGTACGCGATCCAGCCCGAGGGGTGTCCACCCATCGCTGACGCCTGCCAGGCAGCGACAGCGATCGACTCGACCGACGCCCCAGACACTGTCATCGGGCCCCTCGAAATTCCCGATCCGGTCCGTGGAGCGAGCGCGGTAACTGCCATCAGTGAATCTGGAGGCGGGGCGGCGACTGTCTCGGACGAGGATGCCCTCGCGGCGGCTGTCGATGCGAACGCTTCGGCCGGCATCGAGTGCAGTGCCACGGGCGGCGTCGCACTCGCTGGCCTCGAGGCACTGATTGATCGCGGTGCAGTCACACAAGACGAGTCCGTGGTGGTCATCGACCCACTTGCCGCTGCTGGGGAGAGCGATCTCCTGCGAAGCCATTTGATGAGTCGCGGCGTGTGAGTGATCGATACGACCGCACAGCACGTCTTTCCCGTCGAATTACCCAATGTATCGGAGATCTTCCTCGGCCGGAGCCGAGGCGTTGCCTTCCATCTCTTGGATCTTCCGGACGACATCTTCCATCTCGTCTGCACGTTCTTCGAGCGATCCGTAGTCGACCTCGAAGCCGAGTACGTCCTGCAGCACTTCTAGAACTGCCTGGGCGCTTTTCGGATCGACGAGATACCCGGATGTCTCACCCATGAGACAGGCTGCAGGCAGGTCACGGCGCTGTCCGAGCCCGAGCAAGAGCCCGGACACGCCGACGATGCCGCCGGCTGGTTCGTTCTCGCGGAACTCGACCCCAACGTCTTCGAGTTCGTCCGTCAGGCCGTCTGTCGTCGCGGCACCGATCACGTCGTACTCCTCGATGAGTTCGCCGGTTGGGACGCCGCCCAACGCGAAGATGCGCTCGACGCCAAACGCAGCCCCCACGTCCAGAAACGCCTCGACGAGGCCGTAGTGACCCACGTTATCCTGCGCCTGGTGGTCCCCCGAGAGGACGAGCATATCCTGTCCATCTTCCGGCGAGATGGCGTGAAATTCGGCACTTGCGAGTTCGATCCCGTCGTCGATGGTCACCTGTGGGGGAAAGTGCTGAGAGTAAACCCGCCGGACCGGCGTGCTATCGAGTTCTTCGAGCAAGTGTTCGACCGCGAGTTTCCCGACGTGGCCGACGCCGGGTAGCCCTTCGATCAGCACCGGCGACTCCAGATCTACCGCTTCGAGTGTCTCGATTTCGTACTCGTCCATACGGTCTATTCCCGATTGGCGCGCTTAAGTGCGCGTCGATACTCGCCGTACGGATCTTCCGGAGAGAAGGGTGCAGGAGCAGTGTTTTCGGTCGGTGCTCCACATTCGGGGCAGGAATCGGCCAGCGTGTACACCGGGCGTTCGTGGCGGTCGCCCCAGGCCGCACACACCCGGATGTCGGCTTTCATTCCTCGTCGGTATTGCGCTCGCGGTGGAAGTGGCCGGTGCCACCGTAGTCGGCGATCGTGTCGGCGGCCCGCTGTGCGCTGTCTTCGAGGGCCGTCTCGGCGGTCTTGTAGTCCGGGGCCTGGACCTCGATGCGGTACTCGGGCGCACCGACGTAGGTCACGTCGAGGTCGATCTCCTCGGACACGTCTCCGTCCCCTTCGGCCGCCTGCAAGGCCTCTTTGACTCCATCGACGCCGTCTTTGTCAGGACAGGTCAGGTCGACGTAGCCGGTGACTTTGACGTACGGCACCGAGACGTTCTCGCGAGCCGTCTGGACGATCGCTTCGATATCTCCCTCGTCGAGGTCGGTGTCTTCGAGCGCTTCCGTGCCGTGGATGGCGGCCTGCTCGAAGCCGTCGTACATCGAGCCGAACCCAGAGAGGAGTTCCTCGGCGATGGCACCGTACGTGTCGTCTTCGATGTCCTCGCCGAAGGCGATTGTCATCCAGTTGTCTGCCTTCTGTTCGTTTTTCCACTCCTGGATCTTCTCTTTGCGCTGGTGATCGTTGACGTCCTTGATCGAGAGATCGATCTGCTGGGCGTCCCGATCGACATCGAGGACCTTCGCGACGACTGTCTGGCCTTCGTTGACGTGGTCGCGAACGTTTTTGATCCATCCGGAGGCGACCTCGCTGATGTGGGCCAGCCCGCGCTTGTCGTCATACTCCTGGAGGTCGACAAAGACACCGAAGTCCTCGATCTCGTCGACGCGACCGACGACGAGTTCGCCTGGATCGGGCCAGCCACTGAACTTCATCGTTGCTCGACGGCTTCGATCACGTCGCCTTCGATTGCAGCCTTGCCACCAGTCGGGCGGACCAGCGTGTGTCCACAAACCGCACACGCGATCTCGCTTGCGGCCTTACCGAAGACGATCTGTTCGTTCTCACAGTCCGGACAGCGGACGTTGTAGAAGCTCCCGGCCATAGTTACTCCTGGAACTCCAGTCGACCGGCGCGCCATCCCTCACGAAGGTGGGCGTTGCCACACTCCGAGCAGCGGTAGGTCAGGTTGGTCTTTTTGGTCGGCTTGTCGCCACCGGGGACCTTCGAGAATTTGCCGCTGTTCCCGATACCCGATTGGCGCTCGCGCTGTCGACCGTTGACTTTCGTCATTCCCGTGGCCCGGCCCTGACGGACTTTCTCAACCTCGTGTTCGTGGTGTTCGTTGCAGTTGGGACAATAGGTGTTAAACCGGCGTGGCATCTCCATGATATCGACCTTGCGGGTGGATTGGTCAGCCCCGCTTAAAACCCGTTTGGTTCCGAAGCGCCACAGCCGTGGGACGTGGGCCGTTCACACACCAGATCCGTCCCATTGCTCTGGCCACATTGTGGCCTCCGAAGCGCTTAATGCTGTCATGGGCGAAGTCCGGCCAACTGTATGATGCGACTTATCGTCCGTGGCGATCCCGGGATCCGAAAGGGTGCAACTATCGAATACGACGGCGAGCAGTACGTCTGTTTCGGGATCACTCGCCAGGGTGACTGGCACGGGCCGGATCGCCCACAACTGTGGTGTACGATCGGCACGGAAGACGAACAAGAGGACTTCGAACTGCGGAATTTCATCCCGATGCACTTAGCGACCGAAAGTACCGACGCCGAGGCGATCACGGTCCTCGAAGCGGCCTGAGTCTCGTTTTACGACGGCGATCCGTCCAGCGCTGCCTGATCGACCCGATAGAGCGTCACGTCTCCGAACCGCTCTTCGACGGTGACTGCATCCAACTCCTGGATCGTCGTGTCGGGGTACGCTTCACGTTCGAGCGGACCGACGTAGATCAGCTCGACGTCGTAGGCCGCGAGGAGTGACCGCTGGCGGGCGGGCGGACCAGTGAATATCGTTTCGACGTCGCCGACCCGATCCCAGTAGGCGTCAGTCCCGCGATAGCCGACCTCGTGGACCCAGCCCGCGAGCGTCGGCACACCGGTCAGGCTCGACGGTGCGTTGACCCACTGGTAGATATTTGTTCCGGGCTTCGTAACCATGTTCGGCTGCCCCTCGACGTTCTCATCTATCCACTGGATCGCGTCGTACTCGTCGGGATGGTACGTTTCGGCGAACGCGAGCGCGTCGAGTGTCGGGTCGTCAGTCTGGGCGTACCCACCATCCGCCCGGAAGTGGTTCGCCATAGCCAGGCCACCGTATATCGATGTCGACACCAACAAGATGGCCGCCAGGACGCTGAAACCACGTCGCCAACGCGGTCCATCGAAGCCAAGTGATGGGCGCCGATCGGCGAACAGCCCGACCAGTGCAACTCCCATGGCCGTCGCCAGGAGTACCCAGATCTGCATGTAGGTCTTGAAGACGGTGTTCATTCGGCCCGGCCCGGCCTGTTCTTTGACGTAGACGAATTCGACGAGCAGCGCCAGCCCGATCCCACCGAGAATCAGGACCGTCTCGAATCCGGGCGTCGGCAACTCGTCGTACTCGCCGAGTCGTCTGAGTAGCCACCCGACGATCAGCAGGGGCACGAACAGCGCGACGGCTGCAGCATCGACGACCAACGAGAGGATGACAATCATGCCCACCAGCCCTACTGCCCGGAGCGGTCGACGGAGCTGTGGTCTCGCGTAGCGAGCGTAATACAGCGCGAAAACTGCCAGGAACGCCCCGTGGACGATCACGAGGACGCCCAGCCCACTGCGCTCCGGGAGCCAGCCGATCCCGCGCTGGCCACTGGCTGCCTGTAGCCAGAAGGGCAGGGATACCACGCCCCCGATCGCCAGCACGCCGACGCCGGTGATGACCGCGAGGGTGTGTCGAGCGAGTTCATCTCGGACCCAGCCACCGGCGTCGGTCAGCTTCTTCGCCCGTGTGGGGAGCAACGACGTCGGGCTGGCCGGCGCGAGGGCAACTGTCAGCACAGTCAAGCCGCCGATCGAGGGGAACGACCACGTGTTCACGACGGCGAGCATCGCTGCCAGTGGCCCAAGCGCTCCGAGTAGTCCGAGCCGGCGACCCCGGTACTCGGCGGGCGTCCGGTAGTAGCCGTACAGTATCGTCGCGCCCAGCAACAGGAAGGGCGTACTCATCATGTGGGCGTGCATGTCGCCGTTGAGCCAGCCGAACAGCGGGAACTCGTTGATCGTCCCTGGGATGATGCGACTCGCCGTCCAGTAGTTGAACTCGCTGAGACTGATCGCCACGCCCCGCAGTTCGAACCCGAGTATCCCAGCGACCGCCTCCGAGATCGCTCCTGGCAATACCAGGAGGATCAGCTTCGCGGGAACGAGCAGGTTACTCGCAAAGCCGACGAAAAACGCCGACGCGCCGCCGGCGAGACGTGCGGGGTAGCCCCGATGTGCAGCGATAGACTTCGCCAGTCCGTAGGCTGCCGTGACCACCATCGCGTAGAAGCCCGCGTGTGCGAGATTGTATGCAAATCGCGCCGAGGTGTTGGTCAGCCGCGCCAGCAACGACGCCACCAGATGCCCGCCGTAGTAGTACTGCACCGACTCGCCTGCGAACCACATGTCTTCCGGTGGGAGCGTGTTCGCCCGCAGCAGCGACTGGAGTAGCCCGAAATCCAGGAACTTCTCGCCACCGCCGGGATGAACGGCTGGGTCGACTGCTCTGACCGCCACCATGAACAGAAATGCGACGGTGAACACAGCCGCCGTTTCGAGATATATCGAGCGGTCGATCTCGGAGCCACGCAGACGGGCGACGATAGCGAGCCCACCCAACACGGCGATCCCAGCCAACAGCCCAGTGTCGATCGACACACGCCCGAGTACGTAGGTCACGATCCAGACGATCGCAATCGCCGCTGGGATCGCAACGCCGGCACCGCGATCGTCGAGGCGCGACAACACCGCACCAGTGATCGACATACCGATAGCGAGCAGTCCCAGATAGGCGACCAGCCAGACGACGACGGACCCGAATTCCATCACACGCGACAACGAGGAAGTTCCCTAAACGTCTTGTGAAGTCCCCGCCGAGTGTGGTCGGGAATTCGAACTGTTTTTACTCGTTCCCGTGAACGCACAGTCAATGAGTCGGTCCGTCGGACTCGTCGTGCCGGCCTATCGCCCTGACGTCCCTGCCCTCGAATCGTACGTGGCCGCCATCCGTTCTGAGGTCGATCTCGCGACTGTGCGTATCGAGATCGACGACCCGCGCGAGGAGACGATCGAGCAGCTTGACGCCCTCGACGTCAGTGTCAACGCCGTCCCGTACCGACGCGGGAAGGGTGCGGCAATCACCACGGGGTTCGAAGCCCTCGAAACAGATGTCTTCGCCTTCGCCGACGCCGACGGGTCGACGCCTGCTGAGTCGCTCGCAGCCGTCATCGAACCGGTGGCGGCTGATCAGGTCGACCTTGCGGCTGGATCGCGCCGCCATCCTGAAGCCACTATCCAGTCACATCAGACGTTCGCCCGGCGCTTTCTCGGCGATGGGTTCGCGTGGTTCGCTCGTCGAATGCTCGATGCCGAACTCCACGATTACCAGTGTGGGGCCAAGGCACTCTCAGCCTCGGCGTGGGCAGACGTTCGGGGCCATCTCTTCGAGCCTGGCTTTGCCTGGGATGTCGAACTGGTGGCGATCGCTGGTGCATTAGACCTCCGCATCGCGGAAGTGCCGATCACTTGGGAGGACAAGCCCGGATCGACAGTCTCGCCTGTTCGGACATCGCTCGATCTAGCTGGGGCCGTCTTCGCGGCTAGACATCGCGCCAAGCGGCTCAGAGACAGTCGCCTGCACCAGATGATCGCCTCACAGCGAAGTGACGCAACTGCACTCATCGACCGGGAGAGTCAATGACTGACGCTGATTCGCGATTCGGTCGGCACGTCGCATCGCTCCTTTCGGGAGCTCGGTTCGGAAAATTCGTTTCAGTCGGCGTGATCGGGGCGATCAGCGACAACACTGTCCTGGCCATCCTCGGGCTCGGCTTTGCAGTCCCCGAGATGTGGGCCAAGGCAGCAGGAATCGAAACGGCCATCCTCGTTATGTTCGCGGTCAACGAGCGCTGGACGTTCGCCACCGAAGGGACCTCGGGAACGCGAGCGCTTCTCGGGCGCCTCGTGCGATCTCATCTGGTTCGGTCCGGTGGCGTCGCCGTCCAGTTGAGCATCTACTGGGTGTTGACACAGCATCTCGCAGTGACGTTGTACGTCTTCGGGACGGACCTGTGGTTCCTCGCTGCGAGTCCGATCGCCATCGCCGTTGCGATGGTCGTCAATTACGTTTTCGAGAGCCTGTTCACCTGGCAAGTCCACCGTGACGGGGAGGTTGCCGAGCACGGGAAGAAGTAACGGACGGCATCCGAATCACAACCCTTAATGCTCGACCGAGAATACCAAAAGGTAGCGGGATGGGATAGCCAGGAGATTCCGGCGGGCTCATAACCCGCAGATCGGTAGTTCAAATCTACCTCCCGCTATACTTTTGCCGCTCACAAACTCGTGGGCGACGAATATTTCATGGAGTCGATTTGAAGTAGACGACGAGAAAGCGAAGCGACCGCCGTTCGGGCAGTTCAGATCGACCGCCCGCTATTTTCTGTCCCGCACAACATCGTGAGCGACGAGGGGGGTTGCGTCCAGGCTGTGCGAGTCGGCCGGGACTAACGGTTCAGGTAGGTAGTGCAGGTACCGATCGGTCCCCTTCGAACGAAACGGTGGGAGTCTTATCCGTCGCCGTTCTCGTCGATGACGACGACTTCCATGTCTTCGACGTCGACGTTGATGAGCGTCTTGACGTCGAGGTCCGAATCTGCAACCTTGTTTTCGCCACCGACTTTCTTGATGACGGCAACGATGTCGACGATATCGGCACCGATCTCTTCGAGCGCGCCGGTAATGCCGACGAGCGTGCCGCCAGTCGAGAGCACGTCGTCGAGAACGAGCACCTTGTCGCCCTCGTAGACGTCGTTGACGTACATCTCGCTCTCAGAGTAGCCGGTGACCTGCTGTAGGGAGACCTCTCCCTCGAGGCCATATTGGCGCTTGCGGATGACCACGAGCGGGATGTCAGTCATCAGCGAGACAGCCGTCGAGATGTGGATGCCCATCGCTGCGGGCGTGACGATCTTGTCGACGTCTTCGAGTTCGGCCTTCCGGATGATCCGGATGACGATTTCCCGAAGGAGTTCGGGCCGAAGCATCGGGACGCCATCACTGATCGGGTGGATGAAGTACTGGTACTCTCCTTTCTCGATGACCGGAGCGTCGAGCAACGACTGCTTGAGCCGATCCATGCTGGCGATACTGTACCCGCAATTAAAAGTACCACGTAATCAATCGAGACTTCCGAAGCGTGGGAACGAGACCTTTGACCGCGGCCAGACCAACCGACGGATCGCGATTAGAGCAACGCCACGACTACTAATCCGAGCGTAACGAGTCCTGCCAACACGAGAATGCCGATTCCGATTCCTGCACGTAGGTAGATCCGCGCCGGGGGTTCCTGGCCACGCCAGTTGTCGCTTACTGCCCCCGCAGGCAGCGTCCGCGCAGCGCGGTGGACAAACACGTCGGGGTTGCGAGCGGTCCACATCGCCGTCTCGGCGGTCCGGACGACGAGGCGATCGACCGCGGCGTAGGTTTCAGTGACGCCCACGACAAGGGCACGGATGCCGTAGAATGTGCCGGGGTTGTACAGCGCGTCGATATCCGGGACGGCCCCGCCGACTTTTTCCAGAGGCTTCTTCAGGACGATGAAGCCCACGACGCCGGCGACGGCGAGCGCGACGCCTTCGACGACGTGATCGACTGTGTAGGTCTGATAGACGTGTGAGACGACGTCACCGTCTGTCACGTCGAAGGGCAGCAGGGCGAACAGTGCACCGTCGAAGACACCGAAGAAGACACACAACGCGGCGACGACGACCATCGCGGCGCTCTGACCGAGGTTGGCATCGGCAACGGGGCCGTCGTACTCACCGTGCAAGAATGCGTAGTAGCCAAACTTGATGAAGGATAGGAACGTACCGATCCCGCCCAACAGGAGGAGCCACTCGAGGGTGTGGAAGTCGCCGAATGCGAGTGGTCCCGCCGGGAAGTCGTAGTGACTGCCAGAGATAATCATCCCTTTGCTGACGAACCCGTTGAACAGGGGGAACCCGGCGATCGACAACGCGGCGACGGTGAAGGCGACGGCGGTCAGGGGCATCTCCTTGCCCAGTCCGCCCAGCTTCTTGAGGTTCTCGCGGCCGGTCCGGTAGATTACGACGCCGGCAGTCATGAACAGCAGGCCCTTATAGAGGATGTGGTTGAAGACGTGGGCGAACGCCCCAGCCTGGGCCAGGGCCGTCCCGATGCCGACGCCGGCAACCATGTAGCCGACCTGCGATTGGATGTGATAGGACAGCAGTCGGCGCATGTCGTTTTGCAGTAGGGCCATCCCGGCCCCGAAGACGGCCATCACGCCGCCCATGTAGGCGATCGCGAGTTCGCCCTCGGGGAACGCGCGGTACATGCCGTAGACGCCAGTCTTGGTCGTGTAGACACACAGGAAGACGCTGGCGGCGACGTGCGGGCGCGGGTAGGTATCGGGCAGCCAGGCGTGCAGACCGACGAACCCGACGTTGACGCCGATGCCCAGTGCTGCCAGTGCGGCCGGGAGCCCGGCGGTGATGCCCGCGGTCTCGGGACCGCCCGGGACGGCGGCGAACAGGAAGGTTCCGGTCTCGACGAAGTGCCAGACGATGGCGGCCATGAACAGGCTACCGCCCAGGCCATGCAGGAGAGCGTATCGGAAGCCTGCCCGGACGGCCCGGCCGCCGTAGTCCCAGACCAGCAGCGTGCTCGTGATGGCCATCAACTCCCAGAAAAACAGCAGCGTGAGCCAGTCGCCCGCGAAGACCGCCCCGAGGCTCGTCGCGACGTAGGAAAGCGCGAAGGCGGTCTGGCGGGTCTCGGCGTCGCTGGCCCAGGAATACAGCACGGCGACGGTCCCGATAAATCCGAAGATCAGGCCCATCAGCCGGGAGAACGAATCGACGTGCAACAGGACGGCCTCAAAGCCCAGGAACGGGACCTGGTAGTAGGTCCCTGCGGGCACGAGCCAGGCCCAGCCAGTGACGGCGGCGGTCGCGAGCGCACCGAGAGCGTGACCCGTCCGTCTACCTAGCCACGGGACGATCAGCGCGACGGCGAACACCACAACTCCCGGGACGACAGCATCCAGCATCAGACCAGCACCCCCGTGGCAGCTTCAACGATGTCGACGACGAGTTCGAGGAAGACCGCCTGTGAAGGGACGATCCCGAGGATGACGGCCCCGGTGGCCACCCCCAGAATCGGCCCGAGCATGAACCACGTCGTCTCGGTCATCGGCGTGCGGCGCTCCCAGCCGCCTTCCGGCGGGCCGCCGTGGTGGCCGTCGGCGACGTGATCGACGTGTTCGGGGTGCTCGTCGGCGTCAGATACGTCCTCGACGTGCTCCCCTTCGATCTTCTCACCCCCGCCGTCTGCGACCTGCCCGCCGTCAGCCACTGCCCGCCCGCCCAGCGGGTTCTCGATCAGGGGCTTGGTCCCAACGGCGTCCTCGCTCTCGAAGAAGGCCTGGTAGACGATCGGCCAGAAGTACGCGATGTTGAGCACGCCCGAGACCAGCAACGCCAGCGCGAACACGACCTGATCGGCCTGGAGGCTGCCGATCAGGAGGTACCACTTGCTGACGAACCCGGCCAGCAGGGGGATCCCGGCCATGCCCAGCGCGGCAACGCCGAAGGCGGCCATCGTCGCGGGCATGCGCTTGCCGATGCCGGCCATCTCGCTGATATCGTCAGTGTGGGTCTCGACGTGGATCGCGCCCGCACAGAAGAACAGTGTGAGCTTCATGAATGCGTGAGCAGGGATGTGTAGTAGTCCGCCGACCAGAGCGTAGGGGCCGAGCACGCCCAGCCCGAGGACGATGTACGATAGCTGGCTGATCGTCGAATAGGCCAGCCGGCGCTTGAGGTTGTCCTGGCGGAGCGCGATCACGCTCGCCGTAAGTAAGGTGAACGCCGCGACGGCCGCGAGCACGACGCCAACGCCCAGATCCGCGACGGCCTCGGGGCCAAAGACATCCAGCACGACCCGGGCGATGCCAAAGACGCCGCTCTTGACGACCGCGACCGCGTGCAGCAGTCCGGAGACGGGCGTCGGCGCGACCATGGCGTCGGGCAGCCAGGAGTGAATCGGCATCAGCGCCGCCTTGACGCCGAAGCCGGTCGCAAGTAGTGCAAAGGCCACCCGCGCGAGCGCCGGGTCCGCTGCGATATCGGCGATCCCGCCCGCGGTGAAGGCGACGGTGCCGGTCATCGTGTAGACCAGCACTGTCCCAGCCAGGGCGGCGACGCCCCCACCGAAGGTGTAGGCGAGATACTTCCGGCCAGCCGCCCGTGCCTCGCTCGTCTCGTCGTGGGTGACTAAGGGGTAAGTCATCACCGTCAGCAACTCATAGAAGACGTACAGGACCACCAGGTTCGGGGCGAAGGCGACCCCGACGGCCGCCGAGAGGCTGCCCGCGAAGGAAGCGAAGTACCGCGTCTGGGCGTGTTCCTCGAGGCCACGCATGTAGCCGATACTGTAGAAACTCGTCGCGATCCAGAGCATGCTCGCGAGTAGCGCAAAGAGCACACCCAGCGCGTCCGCCCGGAGGGCGAACTCGATCCCGGGAACGATTTCGCCGAGGTTCGTCACGTACGTGTCGCCGGCGAGGACGCCCGGGACCATGCTCCCGATCAGTCCGAACTTGAGCACGGCGACGAGGATCGTCCAGGATTCCCGGACGTTGGGTCGTTTCCCGGACGCCAAGATTACGAGTGCTCCGAGTGCCGATACGAGGACGGCCGCAAGCGGTCGCAACGAGAGTATCTCGGTCATGCAGGTCCCTCCATTGTCGTCATACGATCACCCTCTCGAGCGTCGGTTCGAGCAGCGATTCGAAGATCGGTCCGGCGAACCCGAGCGCGACGGCCAGAATGGCCGCCAGAACGACGACGCCGATCATACCGAGCGAGACCGGGCGGTCGTCGGCCGATTCGACGCCGCCGTCGGCAGCGACGTCGGTGCCCTCAGCAACGGCTGCCTCCGCGGTGTCTTCGAGGGGCTCGGCGACGAACATCCGTTCGAGCAGGCGGCCGAAGTACGCGAGCGTCAACAGTGCGCTGGAGACGAGGACCGGGACGACGACCCAGGCCCCGCCCTCGACCGCGCCGAGGACGATGTTCCACTTCCCGAGGAACCCGACCGTCGGTGGGACGCCGACCATCGCGATGGCCAGGACGGCAAAGGCCACCGCAGGGACGGGCGCCCGCCGAGCCAGTCCGCGGTACCCGTCGACGGTCCGTGCACCGGTCGACAGTGCGATCACGCCGGCAGCGAGGAACAGCCCCCCCTTCATGATCGCGTGACCGACGAGGTGGATCGTCCCGCCCAGAACCGCGGTCTCGTTGGCGATCGCGAACGCGGCGATCACCAGCCCGAACTGCGAGACCGAGGAGTACGCGAGCATGCGCTTGACCTCCGTTTGCATCACCGCCAGGGCGCTGCCAGCGATCACGCTGAGTGCGGCGATCCAGACGACGGCAGTCTGGAGGATCGGGTTCGCTGCGAGGAACTCGACGGTAAAGACCGTGAGGATCGTCCGCGCGAGCGCGTAGGCCGACACTGTCGAGACCAGCGCCGCGACGTACGCGGAGACGCTGTCCGGGGCGAACCTGTAGGCGTCAGGTTGCCAGACGTGCAGCGGATAGATCGCGGTCTTGACCGCCAGGCCGCCGACCATCAACACGAACGCCGCCTGGACGAGCGTCGCGTCGTAGCCGACAGCGGCCAGCTGGTCGGCGAGGTCGATCATGTTCAGGGTCCCCGTCGCGATGAACGCGTAGCCGACCCCGAGCAGGTAGATCGACGCACCGACTGTCCCGATGATGAGGTACTTCAGCGCGGCGACGGCCGCCCGACCGGACTCCCCGCTCGCGATCAGTGCGTAGGTAGCCAGGCCGGTGATCTCTAAGAAGACGTAGAGGTTGAACGCGTCGCCGGTCAGGGCCATTCCGGAGAGTCCTGCCAGCAATAGCAGGTACTCGGCGTAGAAGGCCGAAGAACGCGGCCCGGCCCGGCGAGCGTAGACGAGCACACCAGCAGCGACAACGGCGACCAGCAGTGCCACGATCGCCGAGAGGCCGTCGACGACGAGTTCGATGCCCGCGGGCGGGGCGAACCCGGCGAGTTCGTACCGGATGCGTCCACCGGTCGCGACAAGCCAGGCCAGGGTCGCTGTGACGGCGACCTGTCCGATGGCGACGACGGCGGCGATCGGCCAGCCGACCCGATCGAAGCGGATCCCGACCGCGATAGCCAGCGCCGCCCCGACGATCGGGAGCGCGACCGGCAGCACAGCGAGATCACTCATTGGCCAGTACCTCCCGGAGGGTGTCTTCCTCCAAGGTCCCGTACTCCCGATAGATCCGGACGATCAACGAGAGTGCGACGGCTGTCAGGCTCACACCGACGACGATCGCCGTCAGAATGAGGACGTGCGGAAGCGGACTGACGTAGGTCGCCTCCGCGCCGCCGTGGCCGACGATCGCCGGCACGCCATCCTCGACGTAGGCCGAAGAGATGAAAAACAGGAAGATGCCCGTCTGAAAGATGTTCATCCCGATGACCTTCTTGACGAGGTTCGGCGACCGGATCATCACGTAGACCCCGATCGCGAGCAACACGACCATCGCCACGTACCCGTACCGGGCGAGTAATGCGTCGATCATGCCTCATCGACCTCCTCGGAGACGCCTGCAGCGAGCAGGAAGAACAACGACGTGATCACGCCTGCGACGGTCGCACCGATCCCGAGTTCGACGAGTTCGATCCCGTACTTGCTGGCGTGATGGATGCCGTAGACGGGATACTCGAGAAAGCTACCGCCGAGAACGATCGCACCGAGTCCGACGACGGCGAAGACGACGACGCCGGTGACGGCCGCGATCGCGAGCAGCGAGGACCCGAGCCACTCGCGGGTCGGTTCGATTCCGTAGGCAAAGGCGAGCATGAGGATCACTGCGCCGGCGATCACGCCGCCCTGGAACCCCCCGCCAGCGGATTCGGCACCGTGGAACATCACGAACAGGCCAAAGGCGAGGACGAACGGGGCGACGACTCTGACGGTCGTCATGATGATCGGACTCTCGACGTACGTCGAGGGCGTTTCCTCACTACTCATGCAAACACCTCCCGTTTGAGGACGACCAGCAGTGCTGTCCCGGCGGCGAAGACGACGACCACCTCGCCGAAGGTATCGAATCCACGATAGGCTGCCAACACGGCTGTGACGACGTTCTCGACGCCGGTCGCACTGTATGCGTCCGCGAGATAGGTCGTCGTGACGGCATCGGCCGGTACTGCAGCGTTCGGGTCGCCGATCCGGGGCAGTGCCGGGACAGTCGCGCCGATCGCCAGCGCGAACGCACCGGCGACCGTCAGTGGACCGAGTTTGACGCGCTCGACCAATCGGTCCCCGGGCGCACGGACCGTCTTCGCGATCGTTACCAACAGGAGGATCGTCATCGCGCCGGCGCCGACCGCCGCCTCGGTGAGGGCCACGTCGGGTGCCTGCAGGAGTACCCAGATGACCGACACGCCGAGGCTGTAGGCCGCAAAGGCGATGATCGCGGCAAGGACGTCACGCAGCAGCGCAGTGACCAGTGCCGTCAGGATCACGAAGACGAGCACTGTCGCCATCAGCGGCGACAGC
This sequence comes from Halorhabdus sp. CUG00001, assembly GCF_009797925.1. NCBI lineage: Archaea > Methanobacteriati > Methanobacteriota > Halobacteria > Halobacteriales > Haloarculaceae > Halorhabdus > Halorhabdus sp. CUG00001. The sequence continues at coordinate 837,803 of NZ_VOLB01000001.1, read as the reverse complement.
ATCAGGATTCACCCCCTTCGTCGTCGGTCGTCCACGGTTCGATCCCCTGGTCGTCGGCCGCCCGGACGATGGCGTGGGCAGCCGTCGGGTTCGTGATGAACATGAACACGAGCAACAACAGCGTCTTGACGGTCGGTGTGTGTGGCCCGAAGGCGAGAGCCACGGCAGCGAGTGTCAGCACGGCTCCGAGCGTGTCGCTCTTGGAGGTGGCGTGGGCCCGCGTGTAGAGATCCGGCAGACGCAACACGCCGACCACTGCGACGAACCCGAAGAACGCCCCGCCCGCGACAAGCGCGACGATGAGGTATTCGACGGGCGTCATATGACCCCTCCGCGTTCGACGGTGAACTTCGAGATGGCAATACTCATCAGGAAGTTCAGCAGGGCGTAGACGAGGGCGATATCGAGGAAGCCGGGTTCACCAAGTGCCGCGGCTATCAGTGCAATCGCGACGACCGTGTTCGAGCCGATGAGATTGACCGCGATGACCCGGTCTTGCATGGTCGGCCCCTGCCAGACCCGATAGAGGGTAATCACGGCAAAGGCGATGAATGCGGCCGCCGTCCCGAGTAGTGCGCCCGTCACCACCGGATCGAGTCCCGACGCCATTAGGCTGACACCTCCGCGGAATCGGTTTCGTCGTCTGGGGATTCGTCTATATCGCCCCGTTCACGAGGTGAGGGGATCCGGGCCGCCGACCGGCCGTAAAACACGAACCGGATGGCACGTTCGAGTCCCCCATCGAAGAGGTCAGACCGGGCCGAGGCCGTCAACGAATGGACGTGGAACTCCTGATCGTCGACGTCGACCGTCAGCGTCCCCGGCGTCATCGTGATACTGTTTGCCAGTCCCGTCACCGAGAGCTCGTCCCAGACCATCGCGTCGAAGCCGACGGTCTTCGGGTCGATCGGAAGCTTCGGATCGAGTATCACTTTCGCGAGGGCGACGTTGGCCTTGGCGATCTCCCAGAGGAAGTAGGGAACGAACAGCAGCCCCCGGACGAAGATCCGCGGCCACCGCCGCCAGACTGGTGGCCGGGAAAACGTAACTCGCGAGAGGAGACCGGCAACGATGCCGGCGCTGATCGCCCCGGTCGCGAGGTCGAACGTCCCCGCGAACCCACCGATTACAAGGTAAAATAGATACGAGACGCCGAACACCGCCAGAAACTGCCCGATCCCGCTACTCCGGACGAGACGGGTGCGGCGAGCCGCCCGATCGATCGGTGCCTCCTCGACAGTGAGGCCAGCGTCCCTGAGCCCTTGCTCTAACGGACGCAAGAGTGGAACCCGGCCGCCGGGGGCGTATTCCGGGTCGACAACGACGCGTTCGAGTCCGTGTTGCCGGGCGTAGTCGGTGATCACCTGGGCGAAGTCGTCCGGCCGGAACAGGTACTCATCCACACCGAGGACTGCTGTTTCGATCGCGATCGATTCCGGCCGATCGTCTTCGTCGACGTCGGCGTCCTCTCGGGCCCAGACAGTCGCCCGTTCGAGGAGGTCAGCGCCGTCCGAGCGCTCCTCCTGGAACGTTCGACGACCCTGTGCGTAGACGAAGTGAACAGTGGCCTGACGGCCACGTTCGCCGGCTCGTTCCCGGGCGTCCCGTACCGCGTAGGCGACGGCGTTCCGGAGCGTCTCCGACGGTGCCACCGGAACCAGGACGTCGAGTGGTCGATCGTCGGGCGGCTCCTCAGCCTCCACGACGCGCTGGGCGTTGGTCATTGGCTACGTATCCGTCACATTACAGTCCCCAAAGAAAACTACTGCGTTCTTCCTCGCTCGATCGGATTGACAGGTTTCTCTCCCGGAGCAGTTTGGCATTTTTACTCGTTTTGGACGTCTGCTTGGGGCGCCCACGACCGATATCGAATAGGCTGCTCGACCCTCACGACAACGTTCGGCTTAGCTCGTCGGCAATGCGCCCGCCAAGCGCCGCTTTCGACCCGCTGAATTCGGTAACAGCGTCGTCCTCGACCAACAGCGCCCGCGTCTTTTCGCCCCCGGCGGCCCCAGTGTCGTTTGCGACGACAAGAGAGAGGGCTACCCGCTCGAGGAGATCGCGCGCTGCCTCGATCATCTCGTCGTCGTCAGCGCCGGGTTCGAGCTTGAAACCGATCATCGGCAAGTCGGGGGCCCGCTGTCTGACCTGATCGAGAAGCTTCGGTGTCGGCTGTAGTTCGAGCGTCAGTCTGTCCTGTCCGGAGCGGATTTTCTCGTCACGGCGCTCGACCGTGTAATCGCCGATCGCTGCTGCCGAGACGAGCGCGTCGGCACCAGCGGCACACTCTTGGGCGGCAGCGACCATCTCGGCTGCCGTCTCGACGTTCTCGACGGTCGCGTAGGGGACGTCCGGCCCGTCGTGCAACAGTGTCACGTCTGCACCCCGGACGTAGCAGGCTTTCGCGATCGCCCGGCCGGTCTTTCCCGACGCCCGGTTCGAGAGTGTTCGTATCGGATCGACTGCCTCCGTCGTCGCGCCGCCGGTGACGACGATCGACTCACCCGCAAGCGGCCGCTCGCCCGCGGCGCGTGCCGTTTCGAGAACGATCGCTTCCTCGCTTGCGATTTTTGCCTTCGACTCCTCGATGCGCGGATCGGCGAAGGCGACACCCCACGAGTCCAGGCGTTCGATGGCGTCTAAGACACCCGGATGATCGTACATCGGTTCGTGCATCGCAGGCGCGATCACGACGGGGATGCCTGCCCCGAGCGCTGTCGTCGCGCAGGTCGTTACCGGCGTATCGTCGATCGCCGCGGCGATTTTTCCCACCGTGTTGGCTGTCGAGGGTGCGATCAACAGCACGTCTCCCCACGGGTCCTCGCCGAAGAACGTAACGTGCTCGACACTGCCGCCGATCTCCGTGATGACATCGCCGTCAGTCGCCAGTTCGACCGCCCAGGGATGGATGATATTCGTCGCTGATTCGGTCATGATCGCCCGGACTGTCGCCCCACGGCGCCGGAGTTCGTGGGCCAATTCGACGGTCTTGACCGCTGCGATAGACCCTGTCACCCCGAGGACGACGTTCGTATCTTCGAGCATTGCTCGGCGATTCGAGAGCCGGTCGCAAAAGTCATTCCACCGCGCCCCGATAGCTGACGGACCACCGAAAGCGGGCGCCTCCCAAGCGACGGTATCTTCTTCTCGCCTTGGCCACCGAAAGCGAATGGGTTCGTCTCGTCGTCACTCTTCTCGGCGCGTTGTTTGGCTATCGGTCGCCTGTGGTTCGTCTCCGAGGCTGGAACGATGCCGTCGGGCGGACGCAACGTCAAGACACTTCGAGCGTTGCTGTCATCTGCTGCTCGCTGACGTACCTGCGCGCCCAGACTTGCCACGTCCAGATGACGCTGCTCACTGACGGTGTGGCGGATCAGTCCCACAGCTTCCAGCGACGTGGCGCATACTGAACGATCTACCTGCACTGCCAAACGAACGAACAGAAAATGACCTAGTGAGCCGATCTAGGGCCAAGTGGCCAGCGTTGCACTCTTGTCACCGCTCGGCTCTTTCCAGATGACTTTGACCTCATCACCAGCTGATTGAGTAACGTTTGTGATTTTTACTGAATCTCCCGCTGATATCTCTTCACCTGTGCCGCCGTAAACCACATTCGAGTTCGTAGTGTTGCTATTCTTGAACGTCACCGTCGCATTATCGAGCGTTTCCCCACTCGTGTGCGTTACCGTCAGGTTGTCGCTTGTATCGTTGTAATCAAACGAGAAACTCGCCTGTGGGGCCGTACTGCTGATTTGTTCACCGAGACCGAGAACGAATGTCGCAATGACGGCTGCGAGAATTACCGTAATCGCGACCATCAGGATGACCCCGATGACCGGACTTACTGCATTGTCGTCGTCGAAGAGTTCTTTCAGTTGCATGGTTGTGTTCCGTTTATATCGCCGCCACTGACGGACAGCCACGTGTCCATCGCCATGGCAGCTTCTACCCGTATATCGGTCTCGTCAACGTATAAAGGTTCGTGGTGGGTTATTGGGGCTGATAATACCGGAAGGCGTGTGATAATCGCTGTCTAGTCTCGGGATTGTCCGGCGATCCGCCGCGGGACGTTCCTATCTCGAATCTGCTCGAACCAGCGGCGAAGACGTCAGGATTCGTCGCCGTAATCGCCGCCGTACTTCATGAAGAAGTACGTACATCCAAGCACTGCCGTCATGACGAAGCCACTAGAGACGCCGAGCAGTTTGGCACTTTCAGGGACGACTGGTCCCGTGTTGCCACCGGTCGAGACGGTCGGATAGTCTTCACCGACGACGACGGCACCCTTCATCCCGACCGAGAGGTGGGGATCGCAGTAGTACTTGTGAATCCCGGCCTCGTCGAAGGTCCGTTCGAACGTGGTGCCGGCCTCGCCCGTCGAGGGGCCAGAGGAGTAATCGTCGTTTTCGCCGACGACGTTGTGGCCGCCGCCGCGACCGGTCCACTCCCAAATGATTGTCGTCCCGGGGTCGACATACATGGCCGGTGGGCCAAACGCCCAGTAATCGCCGTTGCCCTCGACGCCGACTTCCACCGTCACCTCGTCTTGCCCACGGAAGTCTTCGGTCGTCGAGAAGTTGCCCACGTCGGACAGCCAACCGCCGTAATCCGGTTTGCCGCCACCGCCGCCACCGTCTTCTTCTTGGGCAGCGGCAGTGCCGGCCGCGCCAGCGGCCGCCGTGCCGCCGGCGACCGTGCCCGCCGATCGCAGGAACGCCCGGCGAGATCGCTCGGGAGCGTCGTCGGTCATATCTGCGGGTTCGTGGCCCCGGATAGTGAATATGTTGGTCGGGACAATGGTGGCCGGTTGGAATCGTCTGCCCGTTCGTCATCTGGGGCCGATCACTGCTCGCGTTCGACGACGAACGTCGTGAATTCTTTGAGGTGCGCTGCGGGATCCGGTTCGAGATCAACACGGTCTAACTGTTCGCGAGCCTCTGCAGCCAGCGTGAGCGCTCGTTGACGAGCGTATTCGACACTCCCCGTCGACTGGAGGATCTCGATCGCGTCCATGATCTCCTCGTCGGTGTTGTCCTCGGCCTGGAGGATCGCTTCGAGGCGGGCGACATCCTCGGCCGGCGCGTTTTCAGCGGCGTGAATCACCATCAACGTCTTCTTGCCTTCCCGAATGTCGTTGCCGAACTCCTTGCCGAAATCGCCGGCCTGATCGAGGGTGTTTTCGACGTCGAGAATGTCGTCACCGATCTGGAAAGCGATCGACATCCGCTCGGCGTAAGTCGCAACTGCGCGTTCGACGGCTTCGGGTTGATTGGTGACGATCGCTGCTAGACGGGCGACAATCCGGGCGAGACAACCCGTCTTACAGGCACACATCTCGTAGTACTGCTGTTCGTCGATCCGGACCATCGACTCGTTGTGCCAGTGGATGTCCATGCCCTGGCCGAGATGCGTGCGGTTGAGTTCGTCCATGAGCATCTCGTAGGCGGCCAGTCGGGTCTGGGCGTCGAGGTCGGCTGGATTCCGCCTGATGATTTTCAACGGCAGGAAGTACATTGCGTTGCCAGCGTTCAGCGCCACGTCGACGCCGTGGCCTCGATGTAAGGCCGTCTCGCCACGGCGCATCGACGCCCCGTCCTCGACGTCGTCGACGATAATCGTCCCGTTGTGTAGCACTTCCGGGATACAGGCGTAGGGAAGGTATTCTTCGGGTTCCTCGCCGAACCCCTCGACGAGAATGAGAAAGAGAATCGCCCGCCAGCGCTTGCCGCCCCGGTCGAGCAAGTCCCACACCGGGTCGGCCAGCGCTCGCTGAATCGCTTCTGGATCGTACTCGTAGGTCGGTTCTCCGAAGAACTCTTGGAGATAGTCGTCGTCGACGGCACGCGGGAGCAACGCTGCTATCGCATCGTCGACGACCGGTCGCCACTCTGCAAGTAGGTCCCGCATGACTCCCCACTCGGCATGCGGGCCTAAAAAACTCCCTTCCCCAGCCCGAGAGTGGAGTGCGGAGGGTTTTTGCCCGGGAACAGCGTGGTCTCGTGTGATGAGTCCGGAGCCCAGAAACGGGCCTGTTGCGGTTGTCGGTGACGATGGTGGCGCCGTGGTAGAACTCGTCGAATCGATGGGGCTGCGAACGGTGTCGGGCGAGCCAACGGATCATGAGGAGGCCACTGTCGCTATCGCAATCGGCGAGCCGGCGCTTTTCGAGGTCGCTCGTGAGTGGCCAACGACACCGATCCTGCCGGTCGACGTTTCGGCAGGCCACCAAGCTGTCCCTCCAGGGGCGCTCCAGTCTGCCCTCGGGCACTTAGCCGACGGGACCTACACGATCCAAAACCAACCGCTACTGTCGGTCACTCTCGACGGTGATCCCGTTGGGACTGCTGTATCGGACGTGATGCTGGTGACTGCCGAGCCGGCACATATTTCGGAATACACTGTCGAGCGGCCGGCCGAATCGATTTCGACGTTCCGCGCAGACGGCGTCGTCGTTGCGACGCCAGCCGGCAGTGCTGGGTATGCCCGACAGGTCGGTGGGCCGATCCTTAGCCCGGATGTCGCGGCGCTCTCTGTCGTCCCGATCGGTGCGTTCAAAACCGAACGTGATCACTGGGTCGTCTCTGTTCCCGAGGAGACGTGGGCACTCAAGCTATCGGTCGAACGGGAGGAAGCTCCCGTGTCGCTGCTAGTTGACGGCCACGATACTCGTCGAGTCGCGGCCGACGAGCAGTTGACACTCGCGCACGGTGGGGTGATCTCGCTGATGTCGGTCCCCGAAAGTGAGTCGGTCTATCGACCGCTCGGGGATCGCCCTCACACGACACGCACCGTGGACGACCGTGGCAGTACCGATTTCGCATCGTCTCCCGAAACCCAGAGCAGCGAGGAGTCCGCGAGACTTCCGGATGCGTCGTTTCCCCGCGAGTGACCGATTGGCCTCGCGGGAGTGCCGGTTTGGAAACACTCTAATGGATACCGTTCGTGGGGTCGGGTATGCCACCGGTTTCGCTCTTTGGCCCCCTCGATGCGCTGGTCGGCGACCACATCGAGTACGTCTTACTCGCTGTCGTCCTCGCGAATCTGGTAACACGGATACTCGCCCACCGGCAACACGTCCAGCAAGCCGCCCAAGGGGGCGCAGACGCGATGACGCGCTCTCTCCCACATACTGTCTCGAACGTCCTCCTCGTGCTGGTGTCGTTTTACTATCTGACGTTGCACCACCACGGCGGCATCGTCGCCTCGGTACTCGTGTTGGGGCTGTTCATCACGGACTTCTTCGAGTTCGAGGCTCGCAAGGTCGAAGCGCGTCGTGACATCCCGCTCGAACGGCCGAAAGGGGCTATCGCCGCCTCGCTGCTTACGTTGACGTACGTCGGGTACCAGAGTCTCTTTTTCGTCGTCGAACCGATCTGGACGGCACTGGTCTAAAGCGACGATACTGCCGGTGTGTTCGCCACGCTAGTAACATCACAACGAACAGTTTGCTAGCACAACACTCGTCAGTATGCCTGCCCTGGCCTGGACGTATCGCTTCGCTGCGGTGACCTTGCTTGCTCTCCTCGTGGGAGCCGTTAGCCTGTGCCGAACCGACGAATCGGTACCACGCAGACTGTTGGGGTGCTGTTCGTCAACCCCGATACCGTCTCAAAATACAGTGCTCCAGGCCTGTTAGTCGGGGACGACTCAACTCCGTGCGAAATCTTCGGACCGACTTCGATCAGGGCAGGGAAGTCACGACCGGTCGTTGTACGCTTCACGAGCTTCGTTGATCGCAGGCACGAGCACCCAGAAGGCAAGCGTCCCGAAGATCGCGAAGTAGAACATCCCCTCACCGGCAATGATGGCGATTTGGCTGAAGACGTCCGGACTTTCGGGATACGTGCCGAGTAGCTGGGGGCCTTCGAAGGCTGGTGTCTTGTACCAGCCCGCGATGACCAACCAACCCAGGCTCGCAGTCACGAAGATCGCGAACCCTTTCATGAACTCGTCAGCCATCGGTCTCACCTCCGTCCGGTCCCATGCCAGCTGTGCGAAACCGCGTCGAGAACGCGTAGACGACCGCGCCAAGGACCATTACGCCGAGTCCGACGAGTGCGACCAGTGGGTCGACGGCAGCCAGATCCGCCGTCCCGCGGTTGGTCGCTGCATCGAGCGTGACGAACCCGACGACGATCGCGAGGATGGCAAACAGCGTCGAGAACACCGAGACGGCCTTGTAGACGCGAAGCGGCACGACGACGTCTCGGCGACCGGCGGTCGTGTCCTCGGGGCCGACTGTCTCGTTTTCTGTCGCGGTCTCTTCGCTCGTCGATTCCGCCGATGCGTTGGAGTGGGTTGCGTAGCTCATGGTCACTTCGGTGGTCGGAGCCGGTAGTACCGGCGATTGAGTTCGAACATGTATCCCTCGCGCATCGACTTCAACACGGCGTAGGTGATGAACGCGCCGACGAACGGCAGGAGGAACGTTAGATCGAACGTGAGGTGGGAGTCGATCGGCAGGAGGTTCTTGACCGAGAGCGCCGCCAGTGTCACCGAGAGGATGACGCCAAAGACGCCGACCGACGCCCAGAAGGGCTGTTCGACCGGCCGGCGCGCACTGCCCTTGTTGAGGAACGGGACGATCGCGATCGCCCCGACGACGACGAGGTTTGCCAGCACCCCGAACGTCCGGTCTGCCATCAGCTTCTGGCCGCCGAGCAACGCGAGATCGGGGTTGAGCGGGCCGAGTTTCAGCAGGCCAAACGACCAGTAGAGATACCAGTCCGGCAGGATGATCGGCGGCGTCACCCCGGAGTTGGCCGGCGCGCCGATGTGTGGCGGGAGCGTCGCCGCCAGAAAGATGATCATCCCGACGAAGAAACTCGTCAGCGCCAGGTTGCGGATCATCTCGTGGGGCCAGGTCGGAAAGCCCAGCACGTCTCGTTCAACGTAGTCTGATTCCTGGCGCAGGTCCTGGTCTTCCCGGCGCGCTCGCTCGAAGTACTCGTAGGTCGTCCGTGCCAGACCCTGCTTGCGTGCCTTGCGCTCACTCCAGGACGGCGTCTCGTCGTCCGGTGGGACGATACCTGTCTCGCCCCCGTCGGTGCGTACCTCGGAGGTATCTGTGTTTCCTGTCATGGGTCAGTGTGGTTCGGCGATGCCTTGCATCCAGACGATCGCGATGTGGATCGCGATCAACGCCGTCACGAGGAACGGCAGGAAGAAGACGTGTAAGATGTACATCCGCTGGAGGGTCGCGGGGTTTGGCGTGAAGCCGCCGAAGATCAACTGGGCGGCCCACTCGCCGATCAGCGGGATCGAGAGAGCCATCTCGACGCCGATCTGGCCGGCCCAGAAGGCCAGCTGATCCCACGGCAGGAGGTAGCCCGTGTATCCAAACAGGAGCGTGAGACTGATCAGGACGATCCCGATGAGCCAGTTGAGTTCCCGTGGCTCCTTGTAGGCCCCGGTGAAGTACACGCGAAGCATGTGCAAGAACACCGCAGCGACCATCACCTGGGCCGACCAGCGGTGGATACTCCGGAGCATGAACCCGAAGTTCAGGTCCGTCATGATCATCGTGATCGACTCGTAGGCGATCGTGGGGTTGCCCGAAGCGCCCGAGGCTGCAGGCGCATAGTAGAAGCCCAGTAATGCGCCCGAAATGGCCGCGACGATGTAGGCGATCGTCGAGAACGAGCCCAGCGCGTACAGCGGGTACCAGTACCAGAACTTGTTGTCCAGCCCGTACTGTTCGGTGTGGCTCTTTGGCATCTGCATGTTGACCTTGTAGTAGAGATTCTCCAGAATCTCGAGATAATCGACGATCCGGAGGCGCTTATCGAGCCACACCAGGACGGTCAGATACACCGTCTCTAAGCGCGTAAACTCCCGGTCCTCGATCCAGGCTTCGTGGTCGTGGTCGTCTTTGCGTTCGAGACTCATCGGTCAGTCACCCGGGCGCGGGAGCGCCGTGAATTGCTTTTTGACGGGCTGGAACGGGTCGTACACCGACTGGTGGCACTGACAGTAGACTTCGTTTTCGGCGTTGAACCGTTCACTCCCGGGATAGGCCTTGAATCCAGGGACACAACAGAAGTGCGTACACTTGTTGAGCCAGGCCATCACGTCGTCTTCTGTGGCCGCCTCGAGGAATTGTCGGACGTCACCCGAGAGATCACTGTAATCGCCTTCTCCGTTGACCATCTTCGACACTTCCGGACTCCGGAGTACCTGGACGGGAATGGTCTGGACGTCCGCTTTCTGTGAGCGCCAACTGGCCTTGGCTGGTTTGCCAAAGCCGCCTTCACCGATGTCGTTACTCCAGGTCTCGTAATCGTCGAACTCCGAGAGCGTCAGTGCGTCGCCGGCCTCCATATCACCTTGCCAGTCGTACGTCCCCGGCACGGCCCGGAAGGCGTTGTCCGCATCGGCCCCCGGATCGATGCCCGCGTACGTCTGGACGCCGCAGTACTGGAACCACGACGAACTGTAGCTCGTCCCACCCACATCCATCTCGGCGATCGTCACGTCCTGTCCCTGGACGGTCTCGGTCCGCGTGTCCGGCCAGATACCAGCGATCGTCCCATCGTCCTGAATTTCGACCGGGACGATCGGCATCGCTCGGGGGGCTGGTCCGTCGGTGTTCGCGATACCGAAGTATTCCGTGATCCCGCCCCCGACGCCGGTCTGTGAGGTTACCAGTCCGACGGCGGTCGCACCGCCTGTCGCAACGCTCCCGAGGGCGGCGGACCCGACGACGCCTTTCACGAACCGTCGTCGACCTGATTCGGTCGGATATTTGTCTTCGTTTGGCATGGTTATCGTTTCATGTACGGATAGAGTGCGCGTTTGAGGCTCTCGGTCGCCCCGTCGGTCATCGATTCGCCGTCGACGTCATCTTCGCGGATGTAGAGGTCCTCCCACTTCCGGCGTCGCTTCTTGACGATCATGACGTCCGGGAGGAACTCCTTGCGGTACAACAGCAGAATGAACGCGAGGTTGACGAACATGGCCGCCATGACCGTTCCCAGAAACATGTTCCCGAAGCCGCCGTCCAGAGAGGCGATCCCCCAGCCCTTGATCAGGCCGTAGGTGAAGACGCCCACGAAGATGATTTCGACGACCGTGAGTAACACGATAGCGAGCGCTGCGGCCGTACTTTCCCGTGGTGGTTCGTACCGATGAATGTCGCCGTACGTGCTTCCCGAGGAGGACATCAGTCTGACCCTCCTTTCGAATGGGGCGTTTCGCCGTACTTGAGCAGGTAGAACGTAAACGCCAGCGACGCCGAAATCCCCAGTACCGTCGCGATGCCGACGTAGTGTGCCTGAATGGGGACTCCCATGTGCTCGGGATTGACTGGCGTCGAAGCCCCGGCTGACACACTTGGGTAGTCATCACCGACGACGACGGCACCTTTCATCCCGACCGAGAGGTGGGGATCACAGTAGTATTTGGAAATACCTGGTTCGTCGAAGGTCTGTTCGAACGTAGTGCCGGCCTCGCCCGTCGAGGGGCCAGAGGAGTAATCGTCGTTTTCGCCGACGACGTTGTGGCCGCCGCCCTGGCCTGTCCACTCCCAGATGACGGTCGTTCCCGTGTCGACGTGGATCGCCGGTGGGCCAAACGCCCAGTAATCGCCGTTGCCCTCGACGCCGACTTCCACCGTCACCTCGTCTTGCCCACGGAAGTCTTCGGTCGCCGAGAAGTTGCCCACGTCGGACAGCCAACCGCCGTAATCCGGTTGGCCGCCACCGCCGCCACCACCGTCACCGTCCTCGGCAGCGGCGGCGGAACCTGCTGCGCCGGCGGCCGCCGTGCCGCCGGCGACCGTGCCCGCCGATCGCAGAAATTCCCGCCTGTGCATATGCAACATGCTGAGAGGCGTATTTGTATAAACCCACCGGAAGCCCCAATCTCGGTGCCTTTTGCCGGTTATCCGGCCGGATTTGACTGCAGACTTGGCGAGCGGGTTCGTGAGACATTCTCAAGCGTCATCAGCGGCCTGCTCGCCGCCTGCTGCACCCGATGGCCGATCCGGGACTGTCTCGCCCGAATCGGGGACGAACGCTGGCCGCTCGTCGGAAGCCTCTCCCATTGCCCGAAGGCGATCCCGGTACTGTTCGGCCCGGAAAGCGTCCGAGAGGCGGGCGTTGGCGACCACAGCAAGCAACAGCAGGCCAATCACGAGGAACCCGAGACCGGCAACGAACGCAATAGCGTTGCCACCAGTCACGCCAAACCCTAGCAACGCGAGTGCGGCGAGTAACTGCGCCATTGCCAGCAGCTGGACCACGATGTTCCCGAGTTCACCGTCTCCTTCCCGGACGTCTTCGGGCGCTGGCAACAGCTCCCCGTCCGGAGGAGTAGGCACTTCGTAGGAGTCCATCGAACAGAGTGCCACTGACGGTTTGACGTCTCGCAGCACGGTCCCTTCGCCTTCGACGGTCCCGTCGGGATGGACGATCGCGTAACTCTCGTCGGAGTAAGCTACTAGCCGCTTCTCTTCGCGCTCGATCCGGGCGAAGACGTCCCGATCGGCGACCCGCTGGCGGAGGTCGGCTTCGAGCCGTTCGAGGAGCTTCTCGCCTGTGATCCAGGTGTCCGGATCGAACGCGGCTTCCCACTCTTCGGGCTCCATGTCGGCCATCTCGGCTGGGCCAAAAGAGTCGAAGTCGTACTCGTCTTCGACCTGCTCACGGAGTTCTGCCAGCGATGGGTCCCCGTCGTCGCCGGCCCCTGTCGCTGTCTTGTCTCCCTCGGCTGCATCGCTACCAGCCCCGTTCTCGGCAGTCCCATCGCCCACTGGCCGCTCGTCACCGCCGTGCTCGTCGTCAGCGGACTCGGCGGGGGTCATTGGGGGACGTTAGACTCCCGTCGGCTTACCGGTTCTGGTCGTCGTCGGCCAGTTTGGGACAGTCTCGTGGCCCGTGCCGGTGTCGATGGTCGGGCAGCGATCGGCCCCGGCTTCGGCACGTTTTAGCGACTGCCCGCCGAAAGGCCCCCGATGGTCGGATCTGGCACGATCGCGGCGCTGGTCGTCGTTTCGGTGACGCTTAGCCTGCCTTGCTTTCTGTACGGTGCCTGGTTGATGATCGTCAGTGACCCGATCACCTGGCGCATCCTCAAACGACACCTCGTCGTCGTCGGCCTGGGTCTCCTGTTAACGACAGTCCCGCTCGTGGGCTGGATGATCCCGAAATTCTGGAGCCAGTACACTGGGCTGGCTGTCGTCCACGCGTTCCTCGGCGTTCAAGCCTACGCCTTCTTCCTGTTGGCAGCGACTGGGATCGTCCGGATCTTGCGCGCGAAGTGGGCCTCGACTGAATTTCGCCAGGCGGACGATTTCGACCTCGATGCACTCGACGACTCGACTCAAGACCTTGGCCACTGGCGTGCGCGACTGCGGATCGGCGTCGTCGGCTACACGGTGCTCTGGCTGCTGGCCTACGCCACTGGTGTCGCTCGATACGTGTCCAAGTACACTGATATCCTGGGCTGACGATCCTGGTTGCTTCGGAGCAATCACCGTCGCGTTACGTTCCGAGCCAACTCAGGCATCCCACGGCTCGCCACTGGCCATATCGACGTCGCGATCCAGTTGTGATGAGGGACAGTGATCTTCGAGCAGACACGCGTCACAATCGGGCGACCGTGCCGTACACACCTCGCGGCCGTGGCTGATAAACAGGTGTGTAATCTCTTGCCAGTCCCCTCGCGGGACGAGTTCCTGCAGGTCTGGTTCGATGGCTTCCGGGCGTTCGTTGTCGGTCAATCCAAGTCGCCGGGAGAGGCGCTGAACGTGCGTATCCACGACGACGCCCTCGACGACATCGTGGCCGTGCTGGAGGACGACGTTGGCTGTTTTCCGCCCCACACCAGGCAGAGCCGTCAGCGCGTCCATCGTGTCCGGGACCTCGCCGTCGTGCTCTTCGAGGAGGCGTTGGCCGATTCCTTTCAGGTATCCAGCCTTGTTGTTGTGAAACGTGATACCGTAGATGTCGTCGGCCAGTTGGGCCTCCTCGGCCTCGGCGTAGTCCGCTGGCGTCTCGTATTTCTCGAAGAGGTCCTCGGTGACGTCGTTGACGCGCTCGTCGGTACACTGAGCCGAGAGGACAACGGCGACGAGCAACTCGAGACGGTTCGAGAAGGTCAGCGAGATCGTCGCGTCGGGGTATTCCTCGTGCAACCGTTCGATGACCACCGCCGCCTGCTCCTCGCGGTCTGCCAGTGGCGTTCCCATGTTCCCGAGGCCGGGCCGGACTCCCTTTGCCCTGTCGGGTTCACGCGGGTCCCCCGGCTGGCGAATCCGTCACCACGGAGGGTCGGCCTTGAGTGCATAGCCGAGCATGGCTATTGCCCACCCGAGCGTGCCGATGAGGACGTACTCGAAGGGGACGGGATACCCGAGATTCCACGCGAGCACGAGACCATGCAACACGCCCATGAACGCTAGCGTCGAAACTGCGACGACCTGGGGGACCCGGTGATTCTCGGGCGGGTCCAGACGCATCCCTGCCCGAAGGATCCCCATAGTGAGGACCATCACGGCTGGCATGAGCAAGATGCCGACGGCCCGTGGGACGAAATTGTCGGGCGATCCGCCCGCGGTGAAGTGGATCGCCATCTCCTCGGGGAGTCGCGGCCAGGCGGCAACACCACCCACCGCAGTTAGCGCCACGATCGTCCACGAGAGGCGCCTCCAGCCGTTCAAGCTTGCCATCGTCGGCGACTAGCGTGTAGGTTCCCTAAACGTTGCGACGGCCCGCAGTGGACACCTGTCGATAGGTTTTTGCGACAGAGCAGTGACCGATAACGCATGCCAGGCCCGACGTTCCTTCGCGGTGACCGCGTGACGCTGCGACCGATCGAAGCCGAAGACGCCGAGTTCCTCGCCGAGACGATCAACCACCCAGACGTCTGGCCGATGCTGGCGGCCTACGCCCCGAAGAACACGGACGAGGAACAGGCGTGGATCGAAACCATCGGGGACAGTGCGGACGTCCATCTGTTGATCTGTGCTGATGGCGATCCAGTCGGAACGGTCGGGCTCAATCAACTCAACGACGCCTGGGGGATCGCGGAACTGGGCTACTACGTCCACCCCGACGCCCAAGGCAACGGCTACGCGACTGACGCCACTGCACGGATCGTCCGGTACAGTTTCGAGGACCGCCGCTTACAGAAAGTGTACGCCAACGTCCTGGCCGGCAACGAGGCCTCTCGGCGGGTGCTCGAATCCGTCGGCTTCCAACAGGAAGGGACCTTTCGGGAGCACGCACACATGCGCGGTGAACGCGTCGACGTGTTCCGCTACGGCCTGCTTGCAAGCGAGTTCGAGACGGGCGAGTGAGTCGAAGGTACGTCGATCGAACGGCGTCGGGGTGGCTGGCGTCTCGTCGGCTGACAGAAAACCTTTACCGGCCCCGTCGCCCCGCCTACATATGGCGCTTCGCCAGTTGTTACGAGGACAGATCGCCTGGCCCCGGCTGGAAGCAGCCGCGAAAGCTGTCTTGGAGCGCTACGACGAGCCGGCGGGCCGCGTGGAGTTTCTGGACGCGAACAACTGGCTGTCGACACCGATGGTCATCAACGATCGGTACTTCGTGAAGGTCATCTCCGAGCAACACTCGCTGGTCCACGCGTTGCTCACGACAGGCCGGAACATCGGGGCTTTCACCAGCGGGACAGCAGGCTTCTTCGAGCACTTCGGAACACCACTGCAGATGGCCGAACACGAGCGAGACGCCACAAAAGAGATGCAGGCCGTCGGCCTCAGTGTCCCAGAACCGCTGGAGGCCTTCGAAGTCGAGGGGCTGGGGGTTCTCGTCCTCGAATACCTCCCCGAATTTCGAACGCTGGGCGAACTCGACGAGCCGGCGGTGAGAGCGATCGCCCCGACCCTCTATGCCGCGCTCGATCGCATGCACGGGGCTGAACTCGCCCACGGCGATCTCCGCGCTGAGAACGTTCTGGTTGCCGATAGCGAACTGTACTTCATCGACGCGACCAGCGTCAGGGACGGTATCGGCGAAGCCAGAGCCTACGATCTCGCCTGTGCGCTCGGTGTCCTTGCGCCGTTGATCGGGCCTCGCGACGCCGTTTCTCTGGCGTCAGAGCACTTCGAGACCGAAATACTGCTTCAGGCCAGGGAGTTTCTGGATTTCGTCACGATCCGGCCGGACCACGACTTCGACGCCGGGGCGGTCAAAGCCGAGATCGAGAACCGCGCAACCCGGTGACGATCACAGGTCGTCTCCGTTCGGTCGTGCTCGCGCCGTGAGAGAGATCCCAGTCAGAACGACGACACCGCCAACGATGGTCACGGTGTCGGGCACTTCGGCCAGCAAGACCAGCGCGAGGACGGATGCACCGATCGGTTCGGCCAGCAAGGAGACGCTGACGACGCTCGATTCGACGTGGGCAAGCGCCCAGTTGAGGACTGTATGACCGAACACGCCTGGGCCGACAGCCATCCCGAGAAACAGGAGCCACTCCCGTGGTGGATACCCGGACAGGGCTGCACCCTGGACCGCCACCACGGCGAGTAACCCGATCGAACAGACGGCGTAGACGACGAGGACGTACGGCAGTAGGGCCACGCGCTGGCGGATCGACCGGCCCGCGAGGACGTACGCCGCGGCCGCGACTGCCCCCAAGAGCGCCAGTCCGTTTCCGTACGTTGGGTCCGCCCCGACAGCAGCCCCACCGAGCAGGTCAGGTACCGACATGATGGCGATGCCGACGATCGCGACGAGGATACCGACGACGGTGCCGCCGGTGACCCGTTCGTCTAACAGTAGCGCCGCGCCGACAGCGACCAACAGCGGCTGTGACTGGACGATCGTCACGGACGCGGCCACGCTCGTCCAGGCGAGACTCTCGAACCAGGCGGCAAAGTGGACCGACAGCGCCAGCCCGGCAAGTGTCGCCCCGAGCAAGTGGCTCCGCTGGAAGGAAGCGAACGGATTGCGATGGCGAGCGAACGCGAGTGGCGCGAGCAACGATGTCGTCAACACCACGCGATAGAACGCCGCGACGATCGAGGGGGCTTCACTCCAGCGGACGAGGATCGCACTGGTACTCACGGCGACGATTGCCACGGACAGCCCTGTGAGCGGCGATATCTGGCCAGATAGTTCCGCATTCGACTCGGCCACGGGCGAGCACTCGTGGCGGGCAGGCTTACGCGTTTTGTCGTCGCGAAGCTGGAATCACAATGCAACCGCGTCTTTCCCGGCCAGAGAATCCGGCACGACGATCGTCGCCGTCGTGGTCGTTCCCGACTCCGTGGTGAACGTGAGCTGACCTTGCGTTCCAGCGTCGAGTCGAGCACCGAAGCCGTCGCCGGGCGAAAAGACGAGTTGTGCCCGGTCTTCGGGACTGTTGAGCGTCCCCGAACTTTGAATCGAGTTATCGTCGTCTTTGATGGCCTCGATAGTGAACTGGCCGTCACCACCACCGACACCGTCGGCGACCAGCACGTACGTACCGCTGGAGCCGACCCACTGGACGGTCGTCTCGGTGACGTCGATCGGCCCGGACCCAGGCGCGAGTTTGACCGTCATCGAGACAGTCCCGACGGATTCGTTTTCGATGTTCGATCCGACAGTGTTGACCACCGCAATCCGATCAGCTGTCGGGGCCGGCGTGTTCGTTTCAGTTACGACGGTCGGGTTGGTCTGGAGAAACCCACCTGTCTGTAACAACACACTCGTCAGGGTCCCAACCGATTCCGGATCGGCCGCCATCTCGATACGTACCGTCGAGCCCTCCCGCTGGACGGTCGTCTGTGCGAGGGCGTCTGCGCCGGAACTGAACTGGTTTGAGTCCCGGAGATCCTCGGTCAGCGGGCCGATCGTTCCGTCGACGTTGTTTGCGATCGCGCTTGCCGTCTCGGGATCCGGCGTGTACACCGTCGACTGGACTGAGACAGCCGAACCAGCCGCCCCGTAGCTCGCTGTGAGGACGTCTGCTCGACCGAGCCCGTCGGCCCCGAACTGCTCGGCCGGGAGACGCGTCGCCAGGCGGATCGGCTCCGCGTCCATCGACTCGAAGCGTTCGCGCAAGCGGCCGTCCCAGGCCGCGGTGTCGCCGTTTCGAACGTCGAGTGCATCTTTGACTGCCGGTGCGTACCCGACGATGACGACCCCCTCCGCAGGCGAGGTCACCCACTGCTCGACGCCGTCCGGTCGGGCCTTGCCGGCCTGGTAGACGGTCGTTCCCGCGTACGTTGTCTGTTCGACACTGTCCGGCGTGACCGTCTCTGCAACCGAACGCGGCGACGCTTGGTCAGCAAGCTGCAGTTCCATCGCGACGGCTGGTCTCGATTGCTCCATGCGGCCGAAGACGACGGCCTGTTCGATCCGGTTCGGCTCGATGCCCGTGGTGGCCTGGAACTGTGCGAGTCCACTGGACACAGAATCGAACGGCGTCCCGCCGGGCTGTACTGCGGTTTCGACGAGCGTTCGTGTCACCTCGTCGTCGGTCACCGCGGGATCGATCGCGAGCACGTAATCGACGGTTTGTGGAATCGTCCCGTCCGACGGTGCTGCCAGGTTCGTTCCACCAGGCTCGTCTACGGAATCGCCGATCAATCCGAGTTGCCAGGCACCGGCGGCTGCCGCCCCACCGACGACCACCACCAGTACGACGAGCGGGAGTGCCGACCGGCGGAGTCGATCGAACGCCTGGCTGGGTCCGGTTCGTTCCTTGGCCGGCCCGGGTTGGCCCGGCTGTCTGTTCGGACCAGCGTTTGGCGGGCCACCGCCGGCTGGCCGGCCCTGCTGTGACTGGTCCTCTCTTGGCTGGCCAGGAGGTGGCTGGCTAGAAGCAGGTCCGCTCTGGGGAGGATTCCTCCCCGGAGGCTGAGTGGCAGGTTCCCCGCCACGTTGGGGCTGTTGAGCCTGTGGCGAGCGGTCGCCGTCTCCGGGTATCCCCTGTTGTGGCTGTTCCTGTTGTCGGTGACCAGCCTGTTGTGGTTGTCCCTGTTGTCGGTGACCAGCCTGTTGTGGCTGCCCTCCCTGTGGTTGATGGGATCCTTGTTGGGGCGGCTGTTGTGACCGTGGCTGTCCACCACGCTGAGACTGTGCAGGTGACGGGTGGTCGTCCCGAACGTGTTGGTCCGTCTGTGGCCCGTCCTGTCGCTGTGACGTCTCCGCCCGTTCTTCCTGTGGAGGTGGTTCGTGACTCTGGCTTCCGGGCAGCCGTTCGTCAGCTGGTGGCTGCTGGGTCTCCGGCTGTGCTTGTTCTCGATCGTCTGGAGCCGGCGTGTCACTGCCGGTGTCCGTCACCTCTTTGGCGGCAGTCGCCGCCTCAGCACTGTCCTCGGAGATATCTCCATGCGTCGCAAGCACTGTTTCGGTCACGCCCGCTGCCTCGATGGCGTCGACAATACCGTCGAAATCGAGATATTCGACCCCATCGGGAACGTCGTCGACCGGTTCACCGGTCGCGTTCGTGACGATTCCGCGATCGGCACCGAGATCGTCGACGAGTGCGGGGAATTTCTCTAGACGGTCGGTCGTCGGCGTTTCTTCTGTACAGATCCAGGCGACTCCTTTCGAATCGTCGGTTCCTTTGAACAATACGAAAACGTGGGACCCACGCGTCTGGACAGCTGCATCGTCACCGTCGGCCCGGCGCACGGCACACACGACCGCAGCGAGCGCCTCGTCGTCCATCTTCTCGACACACGCTCGGAGTCGCTCGCTGGCCATAGTTGGTTTTATCGGGAACGTGCCAAAAATTCTGCCCCCAGTTCCGGGGCCCTCCAGGCGGCTATTCGAGCGCAGCTTTCGTCCGTCGGTGGCGATACCGAAACATCGGCGCGAAGCCGACGACGGCAAGCGGGCCGGCGAGGCGCCCGAGCGAGCCACCGGCAAGTCGATATTCGACGTGATCCGTTATGCGCGTTCCGCCCGTGACAGCCTCGAACTTGTGCGTATGTCGCCAGTGGGCGAACGGACCACCCGACATTTCGTCGACGAAGTACCCAGTGTCTCCGTCGCGCTCGCGCTCGATGATCGTCGTCGTCATTTGCTGGCGCGGCCCGACGCCAAACGGCCGGACTGAGGCCTCCGCTGTCGCGCCTGCATCCATCACGTCGGGATCGGTCTCACCGTCCGGACCGCGAACTGTCTCAACACGCAAGTTGAACCACTCCGGTGTCAGTGCTTCTAGCCCGTCGATCGCGGAGTGAAAATCCCAGACGGCGTCGAAGGCGGCGTCGACTTGCACCGACCGCTTGTAGGTGGCCATGAGTTACATACGAACTCGCTCGACAAAACGACGCGGGCTCTCAGTGCCAGCTACTGGCTTGCTGGCGTGCCTCGATGACTCGCCGGAGTGCCACGACGTATGCCGCGACGCGGAGCGTCGCAAGGTTCTCTTGCTCGTATGCCGTGACGAGATCGTCGAACGACTCGACGATGATGTCTTCCAGTTCCTCGTTGACGCGCTGTTCGCTCCAGTAGTTCCGGGTGCGGTTTTGCACCCACTCGAAGTACGAGACTGTGACGCCACCGGCGTTGGCGAGGATATCCGGGATGACCAGCGTGTCAGTGTCCGCGAGGATGTCGTCGGCCTCGGGCGTCAGTGGGCCGTTTGCGGCCTCGACGATCACGTCCGCACTCACGTCTTTTGCAAGATCGCCGTCGATCGCGTTCTCCAGAGCAGCCGGGACAAGGATGTCGACATCGAGCGTCAGTAGCTCTTCGTTGGTGAGTTCGCTGTCCGCTCCGGCATAGCCGACGACGCTTCCCGTCTCGCGTTTGTGCTCTTTGACCGCACGCGGGTCGAAACCGTCCGCAGCTTCGATTGCGCCCGAGGAGTCAGAAACGGCAACTACGGACGCGCCGAGGTCGTCGAGGAGGTCGGCCGTGATCCAGCCGGCGTTCCCGTACCCCTGGACTGCGACAGTCGCCTCGGCGATGTCTCGATCGAGATACTCGAAGGCTTCGCGGGCGACCAGCATCGACGACCGTCCCGTTGCCTCGACGCGCCCTTCGCTGCCGCCACTGGCGAGGGATTTGCCCGTGACGACGCCCGGCTCGGTCGTGTTCTCTGCGGTCTCGTAGGTGTCTTTGATCCAGTTCATCTCCCGCTGGCCCGTGTTCACGTCGGGGGCCGGGACGTCTCGGTCCTCACCGATCAACGGACGGAGTTCGGTCGCGAACGCGCGGGTGATCCGTTCCAGTTCCGCCTCGGAGTACTCGGCTGGGTCGATGACGATGCCGCCCTTGCCGCCACCGAGCGGGATCCCGACGGTGGCACATTTGTAGACCATCCATCCCGAGAGTGCCTTCACTTCGTCCCGAGAGACGCCGGGGTGGTACCGGATCCCGCCCTTGTATGGCCCGCGCGCGTCGTCGAACTGCGAGCGGAACGCTTTGAACGTCTCGTAAGAGCCATCGTCCATCTCGACGGTGAGGTTCGTTTCGAGCACTCGCTGTGGCCGTTTCAGCGCTTCAATCACGTCGTCACTGGCCTCGATCGACGACGATGCGTCGTCGATCTGGTCTTGCAGACTCTCGAACGGATTGACTGAATCTGACATACGTCCAATCTCACCCTGCCCTTTATTAAGCCCATCGGGATAGACACAACATACCAGACTATCGATCGTTCGAGATTGATCGGGTGGGATCCAAATGACTTTGCCCACGGGACCCAGACCCAGGGGTATGGCGGATGCGATCGACAATGCAAGCAATCTGCGGGGAGGAACCGCTACGGGGGCGCTCGCGTGGATTCTGGGTGTCGCCATCGCACTCGTCTTCCTGGCGCTGTTCTCGACGGTCGACGGTGGGTTCCTCGACCTGCTTGCCACCAGTGTCGTCTTCTACTACACCTTTCACCTGTGGCCACTCATCCTCGTCCCTGCGGATCTGAGTGCCAGTGCCGCCGTCTTCGCTCCGATCGCGATGCTGGTACTGTTTTGGGCTGGCTTCCGTGCAGCGCTTCGGGCTGGGGCCAACGGTGGCCGTGACGGCTTCGTTCGTGGTGCTGAGGTCGCTGTCGGGTACCTCGGGATGGTGATCCTCTCGCTGCCAGCGTTCGCGATCTCCGTCGACGGATCTCTCCTCGCCGACCCACTCGTCACCGCCGTGATCGTCGGGACGACTGGGCTCGCCTTTCCACTCGTCTTTGGCGGCCTCGGTGGCTGGATCGCGGGTCGCTGAGCCATCTCGGGTGTCACGGGGAGCCCAAGCGACCGACAACTACGATATGATCGCGCCCTGAGAGAGGGCCATGTCCGAGCAGACACTCACTGCTGGTGGGATCACCGCACGGTACTTCGAGACCGACGGCGAACGGATTCTTTCTTTCCAGGGCGAGAGAGGCGATGCAGCGATCGCACAAAACATCGAGGGCTACGCGATGTTGAAGGTCCGGCCTGGCCCCGACGGCGACGAACTCGAACGGTACTACGGGTTCGATATGGCCGTCGATCACGCCGCAGAACTGTTGGGCGTCGAGCCATCGGCGCTCCCGATCCCGGAGCCCGCCAAAGACATGGGGATGTAACGTCTCAGCTTCCTCACGAGTCGACTCAGGCGTCGAAGTCGCCAGTCACCACGTCGACGAATTTCTCGGGATGCTCGACGTGGGGGAGGAGTTTCGCGTCCTCGAAGACGACGAGGCGTGCGTCCGCCCGGTCGGCGAGTTCCCGTCCAGCCTCGACCGGGGTCGTGTCGGTGTCTCGTCCCCACACGAGGGTGATCGGCACGTCGAGAGACGCGAGGTGCTCGCCGAGTTCCTCGTCGGGGTCGAGATACCCCCCGAGAAAAGAGGCAGGGGCATAGCGACTGCCCGGCTGGTGGGCACTCCGCCACTCGTAAGCCAGCGTCTCGTCCGTGAGATTGGCCATGTCCGCATAGCCGTGGTCGTCGTGGAAGTGTCGCAAGCTCGGCTTGCTGGCCAGCAGATTGAACAAGCCGGTACCGACGACCGGCGATCGCAACAGCGCCCGCACCAAGGGCCGCCGTCCGTCGCCCATCGTCTCGTCGGTCGGGCTGATCAACACCAGCGACTCGACTGCTGTGTCGTTCGCTCCGGCGGCCGCGTACGCACCCGAAAGCGACGACGCGACGACTGTCGGTTCGTCGACGAGATCGTCGATCACGTCACCGAGGAACGTCTCGTAGAGCGACCCAGAGTACAGTAGTGGCGGGCGATCCGAGCGACCGAATCCGGGGAGGTCGGGCGCAACGACGTGATAGTCTTTCGAGAGGGCTTCGATCACGTCGACGAACTCGCGACTAGAGGAAGCGGCCGAAACACCGTGTACCGCCAGGAGGTCCGGATCGTCCGGGTCACCGGCTTCCGTGTACGCGACCTCGAAGCCGCGCCAGTGGTACGTCCCGGAGACGCCCGGGAACGGCGCTTCGAGTTCGCCCGCTTCGCGACTGAGTAGTCGGTTGATCCCCGTTGCCACACCGACGGTCCCGATGGCAGCCCCCAGGGCCGTTCGAAGCTTCATATGCGATTCGACGCGCGTGAGTGGCTTATAGGTGATGCCACTTGGCTACCGGAAGACGAACCGACTCGCGACCGCCAACGGGCCGATCGTCCACATGGCCAATCCGAGCATCGCCCAGACTGGATGAACACCGCCGGCGATGGGCTCGGCAGCGATCGGGGCTACGACGAGTTCCAGCACGAGCCCCCGGAACGCCGAGAGGGGACTGACCGCAAGGAGCGCCTCGAGTGTTCCAGCCCCGATCAGGTCAGTGGCGAGTCCAGCGACGAGGCCGAAGTCAAGGCCCACCAAGAGTGTGAGGACAGCGCCCATCGACAGTGCGATTCCGCTAGCGCGGGACCCAGCCAGCGCGGAGACGCCGATCGCGACCGCCAGGGCTGTCGCGGCGAAAGCGGCTGTCAGTACGAACAACCGGACGTAGACGATGGGCGTGTCGACGGTCTCGTGAGATGCGATAACCGAGACGGACTCTTCCTGGAAGAACACAACGACGCCCGAGGCAAGGACAAGTGGTACCAACACGGCGACCAGCAGCGCGGCCAGCCGACCCAGATACACGCCGAGGACGTAGGACCGACCGGAGAGCGGGTAGGTCCGGAAGACGGCGAGTTCCCCGCGAGTGCGATCGCCCAGAATCGAGTGATACCCGACGGCGAAAGCAACCAGTGGGACCAGCACTTCCAGTGGCGTCAACAGATTGAGCGAGAGTGCGAGATACCCGCCACCACTGCTCACCCAGGCGAACCCGACTATCGAGAGGGCGTACCCTACAGCGACAACAACGAGCGTTCGATTTCGCAAGACTGACTCGAAGGATCGCTGGGCGACCGACAGGGTTCGCCGGCGCTGGTCAGTCATCTGTCTCACCGCCCGCGCTTGCGCGAACGCCGACCAGTCCGTCCCTCTCGAGGATCGCGTCGAAGGCCCCTTCCAGAGAGTCCGTGTCGGCTTGCTCGCGTAAGTGTGCCGGACTACCCCGGGCGACGATCGAGCCGCCGTCGAGGACGAGAATCTCGTCGGCAATACGCTCGGCCGCAGCCAGGTCGTGTGTCGCCAGGAGGACTGCCGTGCCATCCGCAGCGATGTCGACAATCACATCCGCGATGTGATGGCGGAGTTGTGGGTCGAGTCCGCTCGCGGGTTCGTCGAGCGTCAGGAGTGGGGGCTCCCCGATCGTCGCCTGGGCGAGACCGAGCAGGCGAACCATCCCGCCCGAGAGGGCCGGGATGTGGCGGTCCGCGACGGCCGTCAATCCGACGCGATCCAGAACTGCCGGGACATCGACAGCCCCCGAGACGAGTGTCCCGTAGAATTCGATCGTCTCGGCGACACTGAACTGTGGGCGAAAGGCCGGTCGCTGGGGCACGTATCCGACTGTCCGGGCGGCGGCCTGTCTACGGGAAACTGACCCGGAATCTGGATCGCGGAGTCCCGTGGCGATCGACAACAGCGTCGTCTTCCCCGACCCATTTGGCCCGAGCAAGGCGACGACCGAGCCACGTTCGACCGTGACTGAAACGTCCTCGAGGACCGATACGTCGCCGTAGGCGTGTGTGATGTCGCGTAATTCGAGTGCTGGGGTGTGATCTTCGCTCATGGGTGTCCCGCTCGTGTGGTCGTTGCATTTCGGGCGGCCGTCAGTTCCTCGTGTCGAACCGGCTGGCTGCGTGGCGCGTCGTCGACGACGTTGGCACTTCGCAGTCCGCGGACCGACGCCTGGAATTGCTGGAGGACGGCCACGGCCGGCGAGCGTGCAAGTGTCCCGCTACCGTCGCTCGTTCCGACGGTTCGATCGACGACCCCACTCGGGCGGAAGGGGCGTGCTATCGTCCCGTCACCGTCACGATCCCGGCCCGGGATCGGCCCCCAGTAGTTCCCCGACCAGAGTCGCACCGGTCCGCGCCCCGTCGAGACGTAGCGGTCGTTGTCGACGATATCGTTTGCCGTGACGCGGTTCGTCGGCACGATCGTCCCGGTCCGTAATCCGGCCTCGTTGCCGAGGAGGACGTTCCGTGCGTACAACGATCGCTGGGTACCCAGATCCAGTCCGTACTGATTGTCGAGAAGGACGTTCCCGGTGGTCAGCGACGCACTCCCCGACATCGAGACGCCGACACCGCTGTCGGTAACGCGATTGTCGAGGACGGCATTCGAACGGGGCCGGGTCATCACGACGATACCGATGTTCGTCTCGCTGACGGTATTGTTGGCAACGAGCGACCGTGATGTGAACATCTCGTGGACGCCGAAACGCATCCCAGTCATTCGGTTGTCTCGCACGACGATCCCGTCTGCGTGGTGAGTGTACACAGCGTCACGCCCGCCCTGGAACGTGCTGTTGTGCACGACCATCCGGGACTCGATCGCGAGCACGCTCATAAATCCCTCGCGCCACGTCTGGCTCCCCTCGATTGAGACGTTTCCCACGACGACCCCGTCGCTGTCACGGGCGATGATGCCGTTTGCAGGCGTCTCGATGACGACTCCAGCAACCAGCGAGCGGTTGGCTGCATCGAGACCGACAGCAGCGTCACCGTAGCCGTACGTGTTCCGGATCGTCTCGTCCCAGGAGCCGTTTGCCCCTGCATCGGGCGGTGAGCCGGTGTTGTCGCTCCCACCACCCGTGATCGAGAGGTCCAGCAGGGCCGTTCGCGGAGACCGCACGCGTAGGACAGTCCCGTTTCCGTCCCCGACGATGCGTGTCTCAGCCCCCGAACCACGAATCGTCAGAGGCTTGTCGATCGTTAGGTTCGCCCGATACGTCCCGGACGGCAGTCGAACGGTCGTGTTCGGTGGCGCTGCCTCGATGGCGGCCGGCAGCGTCGGAGCGTCCTCGCCGACGACGATCGACGTCCGCCGATCGAGCAAGTCACCACGATCATCGACCGTCCGACTTGCCCACTCTCGTCGGTCTGTCACCTGGTTTTCGACGGCGACTGCTGGCTCGGTATCGTCTCGGCTCCGAAGGTCCGTCCACTGGCGAATCTCGCCGCCGTATTCGGTAGCGAACGATCGAGCAGCCACGCGGTTGCCAAACGGAACGATCGCCGGGCCGGCCGGCGTCCGGGCCGCGCTATCGACGACAAAGTACGCTGTCGAGGCCCTCGTCCAGTCTACTGCCGGATCAGAGGCGACAGTCAGATACCCCGCCTCGGTCACAGACGGGCCGGCGTCAGCGAAATCCGTCACGAACACGCCCACGGGGCGGCCAAACTGTCGCGTCGTACGATCGGCCGTGACTTCGCTGACTGCCGATTGTACTCCATAGTAGCCACGGACGTACTGATATTCCGAAAAGAAGACTTCGACGCGGGGGACCTCGTAGCCGGCGTCTTCGGCTTGCCGGACGTCGACCCCCGTCAGGCCGGTGGTGAGGGTCTCGGAGAACGCGACTGGCTCGACCGTGACGCCCGATGCGGGGTGGACGGCAAAGGCCAAGCTCCCGCCGGCAAGAACCACCGCCAGGCCCGCAAGGACGACGACGACGCGCATCTCAACGTTGGGCCAGTCCCGCGATCATCGACCGTGTCACGTCGTCGAACGTCGCCAATGACCCGCCGTACTCGTCTTGGAAGGCCCTGGCAGCCTCGTCCGTGCCGAATCCGATCAGATCACGGCCCATCGCGCCCTCGACGCGAGAATCGACGACGAACGTGACGTCCTCGGCCAGTGTGAATGCCGCCGCTTCCGGGTGTGTCGAAATGAGTGTCCGCTCGCCCTCGCTGAATATCTCGTAGTCGACGGCGGCGTAATCGGTGACGTAGAAGGCCGCCCGCGTCCAGCCCCGATCGAGTCGCTGGAAGTCGTACTCGAAGGCCTCCCAGGTACTATCGAAGCGGGCCGGATTCTCGTGTCCGGACGGATCTTTGTTCCGGTAGAATACCTCGGCGCTTGGACCTGGATGGTGCGGAATCACCATCCCACAGACGTCACACGCGTCCCCGTCAGTCAGCGCGACCGGAGCGGGCGTCTCCGCGCTCAAACAGCCGGCAAGTCCCACTGCTGTCCCCGCGCCTGCGAGTTTGACTACGCGCCGCCGCGTCAGCGACGAGTGTTGCGTGCCTGTCTGTGGCCCATTCGCAGGTGAGCGAACGGACGCCTGGTGGACGTCAGCGACTAGATCCTGCCCCCATTCGATCACAGACTCGGCCTTTCTCATTGTCGATAGCTTCACAGCCAGCACTAAAGAGGCAGTGATTCGACTATCGAACATTGCCCAACCGAGAGACCTTCGCGATGGTGGAGACACGGATCGAATGGGCGTCGAAAACAGCAGAGAATCATGCAAGACACGCCCAATAGCGAACGGTTTAATGCGCTGGGCTGTGAGACGAAATCGTGCATCGACGCGCGTATCTGGGCTCGCTTTCCGGCGGGGTCGCTGCGCTGACGGCGGGGTGTCTCGGTACCAGCGGCACTGCGGAGACGTATCTCGCCGAACCGGATCGTGAGTACGACTCGTCTGCCGTTCAATATCCCGCGTACGGCCAGCAACTGCCCGAGGCCACCATTGCGGATCCGATTGCTGGCGAGGCGATCGAGACGACGGGCGGTGACGGCGATCAGTTGCTAACGTTCTTTTACAGCCACTGTCAGACGGTCTGTCCGCGGCTCATTTCGGCACTCCGGGGCGTCCAAGCGAAAGCCATCGAAACGGGAATGGTCGACAACGTACGCTTCCGGGCAGTCACGTTCGATCCGGATCGTGACGACGCCGAACGGCTCCGCCAATACGCCAAGCGCATGGACGTGTCGTTGTCCGAAAACTGGCGGTTCCTCCGCCCGGACACGCCGGACGACGCCAAATCCATCGTCGAAGACACCTTCGGCGTCGGCTTCGAGCGGACCCATCCCGAAGACATGGCCCAGTACATGTTCACGCACTTCGCGTTGATCCTGCTGGTCAACGCCGACGATTACGTCGAGCGAGCCTATACCGGGAAAGCCCCACAGTGGCAACCGATCTACGAGGACCTCCAGACCCTTCGCAACCGGGAGGGGTGACCGTGCGACGCCGAGACTTGCTTGCCGGAGTTGGCGGGGCAGCGGTCGTCGCTACCGGCGGCTACGTTGCTCTCTCGGGGGCCAGTGGAGACGTCGATCCAGTTGCCGTCGATCTGTTCGAGACCGCCGCCAGCCCAGGCGGGACGATGCAGGTTCCGACTCCCGGCGAGGTGACCGTCCTGGACCTCTTTGCGACGACCTGCCCACCCTGTGTCCCAGCGCTCGACGCGCTGAGCGATGCCCAGGGTGACGCCAGTGAGGTCCAGTTCGTCTCGGTCACCAGTGAGTATCTCGGCGGCGGCCGGATGCGTGCAGACGTCATCGACTGGTGGGCCGACCACGGCGGACCCTGGCCAGTCGGGTACGACGAACAAGGTCGTCTCATGCAACAGCTCGATGTCGGCTCGCTGCCCCACACCGTCGTGATCGACTCCGGAGGGAACGCCGCATGGTCACATACCGGTGTCCCGGACGCGAACCGCGTTCGCGAGGCGATCGAGCGGGTTCGCTGATGAGCACGATCGCGTTGGGGGCCACGGTCTCGTTCGCGTTCGGGGCCGGCATCACGACGTTCTTTGCACCGTGTGCGTACCCACTCTTGCCGGGATACGTCGGCTATTACTTGCGGGAGCGCCCGGCCGAGGCGAAATCACCAGTTACCGGCGCGCTCTTGGGTGGGGTCGCTGCGAGTGTCGGAATCGTTGCGACGTTCGCTGTGCTTGGCGCATTGACGGCGACAATCGGCCAGACGTTGACCCAGTACGTCTCGACGCTGGAGGTGGGTGTCGGACTCACGTTGCTCGTCCTCGGCGTCGTCACGCTCACCGAGTGGTCGCCCGGCTGGCGAGTCAGGCTCCCACAACGGCGGGCGACGATCACTGGCTTCGCTGCTTTCGGTGGGCTGTACGCCATCGCCGCGACCGGCTGTCTCGCCCCGGTTTTCCTGGGGCTCGTCTCCCAGGCGCTAACGTTCTCCGTGCCCGGGACGATCGCCGTACTCGGTGCCTATGCAACCGGGATGGCCGTCATGATGATTGCAGCGACAGTCGCTATCGCCGTCGGCGTCGATGCTGGGCGCGCTCGCCTGCCGGGTGTTGCTGAACGGGCAAGCCAACTCGCTGGTGTCGTGCTCGTGATCGCCGGGGGTGCCCAGATTGTCCTCGCGGTGTTCGTGTATAGTTGATCGCCCGCTACCGAGTGGGACGGTGCCCCGAAACACAGGGACGGACTGTCGAATCGTCGGCCCGAGGGCCAACGCACATACTTCCGGCACTCGATGGGCCAACTATGCGTATGAGTTCTCGTCTCAGACAGTTGGGTCGTGAGCGCCCTGTCGCCATCACCGCTGTCGTTTCGGCGATCGGGTACGCACTCGTTGCTGGGGCCTTTACCGGTATGATCCCGCTGTTTCCGGCGCTTGGTCGTGACACTGTATTGCTGTTTGGCCACCTCATCGCGGCCGTCAACACGGCGGCCCTCGGTGCGATCCTGCTCGGGGTGCGGTACATCAAACGCGACGAAGTCGAAAAACACCGCGCGGCGATGCTCGTGGCCTTTGCCCTGATATTGGTCTTTCTCGTCCTGTACCTCTGGAAAGTCGGTGGCGGCTTCGAGAAGTCGATTACCGCGAGTGGCTTACCCAAGATTGCCTATCTCCTGATGCTCGCCGTTCACATCTTCCTGTCCGTCGTCGCCGTGCCAGTGGTCCTCTATGCGGTCGTCCTCGGACTGTCACATACGCCTGCCGAACTCCGTGACACCCACCACGCTCGCGTCGGTCGGATCGCCGTCGCCACCTGGTCGGTGAGTCTGGCGCTTGGCGTCATCACGTACGTCCTGCTCAATCACGTCTATGGGTGGGAACCACGACATGCAACCGTTCTCGCGTTAGTAGGGGTTCGGCCGGCCGTCGATCGGATCGTGTCGGCACTCGATCCGACCGCGTGAGCCGGGCTCTCGGATTCGGCGACAGCTCGGACTCTGCCAACCCGGACCATTAAATGGTTCTGACGTACATGACCGACGGCATCGTCGAGATGTGCCTCAACGAGGAACTCGTCGAAGACGCCCTCATCAAGCAAATCCGCGTCTGGAAAGTGAGCGGTGTCCTCACGTATCCGGAGTGGAGTGCCTACGAGTACACTAGCGGCCAGGGCAGCGTTCTGTTCGACCCGCTCGAGGAGATGGCCGACAGTCGCCAGGCGGCCCTCGATGCCTTCGACGGCGGTGACAGTATCGAGTCCACCGAGAAAGAGACACTGCAGATCGATCGGTCACGTTCCGACCAAGCAGAGACGAGCGAACGACCAACGGAACGCGATACTGACAGCTGAGGCTGTTGGGTCACCTGAGCGCGTGCTCTCGGAGCATCGTTACTACGCCGATGGATGGGGGTTGTAGGACAGGACCGCTTTCGAACCGGTTCGTTCAATCAGCGGGAGAAACGAGTGGACCGCTCTGTGATTGGGAAGCGATTCGAGGAGACGATTAGTCGCGACGCTGGCGACCGATGATACCCAGCGATAGTGCGAACAGTGCCGTTACCGTCAGCACTGCGGTAAACCCTGGGCCGCTGGTTGTCGTCGTTTCGGGAGTCGTGTCCGTCTGCTCGGTCGTCTCCGTCGGTGTCGCGGTCGTCGTTTCCGTCTGCGTTTCTGTTTCGGTTTCCGTTTCTGTCGGTTCGGGTTCGTCGTCGACTTCGATCATCGCATCTGCGTTGAGAACCGAGTTCTCGCGGCCGTTGCGGAGTTCGTCGATCTCACTGTCCGCGTAGTGACCGTAGACGTCGACAACGTCACTCGTCGTCGAGAGTTCTTCGAGCGGCTCCGTCTCGACGGTGACCGCGAGGGTGCCGTCCTCGAGGGTCACGTCCTCGACGGGGGCTGTCTGTGAAGTTTCGTTCATCACGGTGAACGTCGAGGCGTTGATCTCGCTGACGGCAGCCGGAACGTCGTAGGTCAGCGTCGTCAGGTCGCCGTCGGTCGACACTGACGGGTCTTCGAGCATGCGGGTCGCGCGGCGGATGCGGTCCTCCGCTGGTGGCGTGATCGTCCCGCGCTCTTCGATGTAGTTGACGACAGCGGTACCGTACAGCGTGTAGTCTTCACTGACTGTCGGCAAGGTGCTGAGGTCGTCCCAGCCAGCCATGTAGGAGTTGACCGTCACGTTGTAGGTCGCGTCCGGATCGAGCCGTTCGCCGTCGACGAAGATGTCGCCGACCGCCGTCGAGGCATTTGGCTGATCGATGAATTCGTACGTCACGCCACCGACCTGGAGCTGTGCCTGTGCCCCGTAGTTGTCAGTCGGCGCGGTGACTTGACTCGCGAGGAGATTCTCGAGTTGCTCGCCAGTCATCTCCTTGGTGACGAGCGTGTTACCGAACGGCAGGGACGTGTATACGTCGTCGTACGTGACGTTGCCCTCGTCGATGACGAAGTTCCCGCGGACACCGCCCGCGTTGGTCACGGCTACGTCAGAATCAGTCTGCTCGATGAACGCATCACCGATGATGCGTCCCCAGTTGGTGTCGTCTGCGTAGTTCCGGCCCGTCGAATCGAGTGCTTCCGTGGTTTTGCCGGCCACCTGCGAAAGATCCGCACTGAGTCCGGCTTCGACGACGTTTTTGGCCGATTCGTTTACCGTCCAGTTGCCCTCGCCGAGATTGTAGAGCTGGCCATCGTTGAAGCCGACGCCATCGTCACTGACGGTGACGTTGACTTCGCCGAGGTACTCGGCGTTGCCACCGGCCTCGACGATGACCGACCCGGACGTGACTTTCGGCCCGTACGTCACCTCGTCGTCACCGGAGACGATTACGTCGATGTTGTTCGTCTTATTGGCGAGCTCTTTGGATTCGGGGATTCCAGTGTGTGTGAGCGCAACGACTACGTCGACGTTCTCTTCTTCGCGTAGCGTTTCGGCGACCTGGGTGCCGGCTTTCGAGAAGTCAGTTACTTTGTAGCCGTTTTCTTCGAAGTCGATTGCCGTCTTCGATTTGACGGCGTCGTCGACCAGACCGAGGAGGCCGATTTTCACGCCATCGCGTGTGACGGTCGTGTAGTTCTTTGTCCCGGGGATGTTCTGGCCGTCTTCGCTCCGAATGTTAGCGACGAGCCACGGGAAGTCGGATTCGTCACTGAAGTCAGCGACTGGCCCGAACCCGTAGTCGAGGTCGTGGTTCCCGATGACCTCGGCAGCCGGATCGATGACGTTCAACGCGTCCGTTGGCACACGCCATTGGGAGACCGCCGAGAGGGAACTCGGGCTTACCTCGTCACCGCCACCCACGACGAGCGTCGGATTGTCGAGGGCGGCCTGTCGATCGGTGATCGCCCCTTGAAGCGTGCCGATCGCTGTGGGGTTGGCCATCGCTGTCTGGACGTCGTTATACTGGAGAATGGTTAGATTCGTCCCGTTACTGGGCGCGACAGATTCGTTAATCTCAGCTGGCGCCGTGTCCGCCGACAGTTCCGCACCGACGACCGCTCCCGACAGTGCCGTCAGAACAACCAGCGCTGCCAGGATCGCGGTCCCGGAGAGCGCTACGGTGGCTGTGGGTCTTCCGTCCGATTCTGGATTACTTCTTTTTAAGTCCATTACAATATAAGCACCAGGCCCCGAGCCACATATAATTTTTTGTGTGGAAATCTACCGTTGGGAAGAGACTGGCTGCAGGCGAGGTGATTTTCCCGCTAAGTCATCGTTTGTCGACACGCATACAGAGGAAAAATATTATTCATTGACGCGTGTTTATATGAAGTTATATTACACATCCTCTCACGATACAGTCGAACTGATGGGTGTGAGTCCCGTCCTGGCGAGACCTGTCGCACGGAATTGACTCTCACATCTGTCGCCCGGTGCCAGTGGCACTAGTCGAGTCAGTCTACGGACCGATCGACTGGTTGCTCGCCCTGACCGTCATAGCGTCACGCAGATGTGGGAGACCGGCGGTGTGTCGGCCTCGATATCGAAGTGGTCGGCGAGCAGTCCAGTGACGAGTTCCCGCGGGAGCGATTGCTCGTCGTCGGGCAGCACTTTGGAAAGTTCGATCTCACCGGGTAGCTGCTCACGTTCGGTGAG
The DNA here is from genome assembly GCF_009797925.1 of Halorhabdus sp. CUG00001. Lineage (NCBI taxonomy): Archaea > Methanobacteriati > Methanobacteriota > Halobacteria > Halobacteriales > Haloarculaceae > Halorhabdus > Halorhabdus sp. CUG00001. Next base: position 804,289 of record NZ_VOLB01000001.1, on the reverse strand, counting down.
TGCCGACGAGAGTGACGCTGCGTCCGAAACCTCGTCGGCGAGGTCCGCGGCCAACGCCGACAGCCCGAGGTACGCTTCGATAGTCGCAACCAGATACTCGCGGGCGCGGGCGACAGGATTCGACAAGGACGTGATCGTCGAGAGGTAATCCGCGGCACTCGTTTCAGCCAGGTCGACTTCCTCATCGACCCAGGCCTCGATGGCCGGGCGACCCGCGTCGGGATCCAGTGCCGCCACAGCGTCGGCACAGATGTCGGCTTCCTCAGTGGCAATCTCGTGGAAGATATTCCCGACGACCACGGCGTCCGCACCGGCGTCACGCATCGCCTGGGCGTTCTCTCGGTCGTCGAGGCCACCGCCATACCAGATTCGCGACCACTCGATCCCGTCGTCGACGGCGTCGAGAATGTCCGCGGCTTCCTCGCCACCGAACGTTCCCGAGTACTCTAGGTAGATGATCTCGGCCTCGTGATAGCGTTCGGCCGCCATCGCACGCTGTTTGGCCGCCGTCGGTTCGAGTAGATCCGCTGTCCCGACGTTGGCCTCTCGTGCGGCTGCACTGTCGGGGTTCTGGATGATGTACGCCTCGAAGATCGACTCCTCGAGCATCCACGTCGTGGCGGCGCGACTCAGCCGATTCTCGATAGTCTCACCCAACGGAATCGGCAATTTCTCTGCGAGCATCGTCGGGGCGATTTCCTCCTCGATATGCTCGACGCCGCGGCCGAGTTGTCCGACCAGCGATTCCGCATCGCCGTTGAGCACTTCCGGAATGGCAAGAAACTCAGCCTGTTTTCGCGTTTCGTCGGTCACCTGGGCCGGCCCGGACGGCTCCTGGAAGGCTGGAGCGGGTCGATCGGCTACCAGTGAGAGTGTCTCTTGTGTGTTATTCCCGGTGACGTCCTTCGAGCCACCGACTTCCAGAGCACTCGTGTGCTGGAGATAGAGCGGATAGAGCAAGGGAAGCTCTTTCTCGTCTTCGGGGTCGATCTTCGTGATATGCGTCCAGTCTGCCGGGACCGGGTTGGTGTCTACCGAGAAGAGGTCCCGACTCGCGATCGTCGCCGCGGCGGCGGCCGATTCGAGCCGTTTCGCGATGTCGACGAGCGTCGTCATTACCCTAACTGTGTAAGCCACCGGTATAAAAGCGTGTCACAACGGTGACGCCACCAGTCCAGATCGGGCACCGAGCCGGCCCGGCCCGTCGGGCCACTATTCGTGACCCGGCAACACACTCGGGTCGCCCGAGCGATAGATGTACTCGGCGGCGATCCCCGTCAATGGCGAGTCAGTTTCGGTCGCGTACTCGGCGGCAAGGTCCAGATAGCGTTCGCTTATCTGGACGATCGCCTCGTAGGCATCCCGATCGTCCGCGGCGAGGACGTACTCGGCAGTTGCAGGTGTCAACTGGTTATCGACACGATCCGCGACGAAATCGTCGACGTCGTCCAGCCAGATCTGTGCCCCGATTATCGCCAGAACGATCGAGCGCTTGAAGGCGTCGTCGACTGGGAGTCCCGCCCGACGGTACATCTCGATCATCCCGTCGTAGATGACGCCGACCCGGGCATATTGGGTCTTCAAATAGGGTAGCTCCTCGATCCCAGCAAACCGGTCGACAGCGATATCGAGGTCAGTGATCGGAGCGTCACGATACGTCTCGCGAATCCGGTCACGAGCCTGCTGGTCGCCGGCCTGGGCGTCTGCGAGCAGCTCCCGGAACTGTGGGTCCCGCTCTTGGTGTCGCTCGGAGATGTCGACCGCCCAGCCGTATATCGCTTCGATTTCGTCCGGCAACCGGTCGAAGGCCGCGTCCAATTCCGATTGCAACGTCGACTGGGCAATTTCGGCGACGCGTTCACGCTCGCCGGGTTCGAGCCTGAACGAGACGCCAAAGTCTTCGAACTCCTCGTCGTTGATCGCGTCACGCATGTCGCCGTCGATCAGCGCGGCGATCACCAGCCGCGTCAGGTACTCCCCACGGTCGACGATTTCCTGGGCGTCGGTCGGGCCGTCCTCCCACGCCGTCTCAGTGATCGGCCGTCGGAAGCGGATCGGACCGACGGCATCGGATCCGTCGACCTCGCTCGTCGTCGCGTTGTCCGCCCAGACGCTCAACGCGACCGGATCGGTACCGTCGCCGGCTCGCTCGCGAGCGGCCCGGTATAGCTGCCCCAGTGTCAACTCTGCCGGGAGCGTGAGTTTGGTATCGTACTCGAAGGTGACGTCCTCGACATCGAAAGCCGCCGCGAGTCCGTCTTCGACGGGCTCGAACGCGTCACGAATCATCGCTTCAGTCCGCTCATCGACCAGTCGCTTGAGCTGAATGCTTTCTCTGTCGAATACGCCCGTGTCGGCGTAATACCCGAAGACAGCTTGTCCGGCGGTTGGAACGATCTCTCGATTTGCCAGCCAGCCAGCGAGTCGTCTGCGCATAGCCATTGGATCACCGCGACGGCCGATCGTGGCCATCGCCTGCTCCAGCCTGCGTTCGGCCCGACCATGACACTTTCGTCACGACGACGGCCGAACTATCGGTACACGGCAGGTTTTTGTGACCCCCAAAACAACCCACGGCCAATGTCTACAGAGGTCTATGATATCGTCGTCGTTGGGGGCGGGACTGCCGGAACCTTCGCCGCGGCGACCGCTGCCCAGCAGGGGCTCGACGTTGTTCTTCTCGAACGGAAACCCGAAGACGAGGCCGGCCACATCGCCTGTGGTGACGCGATCAAAGGCAAGAGTACGTTCCCCGATGTTATCGATCTCGAGTATCTCCGTGACGAATCGTTCACCAACGAGAACATCAACCACGCACTGTTCGAGATCCCGGACGGCGAGACGATCGACTATCCGTTCGATACCGGCTCCGGGGCTATCGTCGACCGCAAACGCTACGGTGACGTATTGCTCGAAGAGGCCGATCGCGTCGGCGCGGAAATTCACTACAATACGGTCGTCCGCGACGTCATCCAGAACGGCCGGGTCGAGGGCGTCGAGGCAACCCGAGAGGGCAATCACTATCGCTACGAAGCCGACATCGTTATCGACGCTGCCGGTGTGCTGTCGATCCTGCAGGACAAAGCCGACCTCGATGGAGCCACGTTCGACACGAACGTCAACTACCAGCAGTTTTGCTCTGCCTATCGAGAGGTCATCGAGGTCGAGGAACCCGTCGATTGGGACGACGCGATCGTCTTCAAACCGACCGAGGAACTGGGCTATCTCTGGTACTTCCCGCGGACGCCCACGGAAATCAACGTGGGTCTCGGCTTCCAGATGGATCGAGAGCCGATGGAACTGGTCGAGGTACTCCGGGAAGACCTCCGAAACCGTCCCGAGTTCGAGAACGCGACCGTCAAAGACAAGCTCGGAGCCGCGTTGCCGACCCGACGACCGTACGATTCCGCGACGGCCCCGGGACTGATCGCCGTCGGCGACGCCGCCGGACACGTCAATCCGACGACCGGGGGCGGCATTCCCGGCGCGGCCAAAGCCGGTCACTGGGCAGCCGACGTTGCCGCTGACGCTATTGCCGAGGGCGACGTCAGCGAAGCCGCGCTGTGGGAGTACAACCGCCGTGTCCAGACCGACTTTGGGAAGCGCTTTGCCGCCATGGATCTGTACAATATCTTCGGCGGCACGCACTCGATCGAGGATCTCACCGAGGTCCTGTCGGCGTTGCCCGCCCAGCAGCTCATCGACATCTTGGGCCGGTCGGGTACGGCTTCGATGAGCCTCGGCCTGAAGCTCAAGACGTTGAAAGATACCTTCGGCCACTGGCAGACGTTGTACGACGCCTACAAGGTCAACAAGCGGGCGAGTGAACTCAAAGCCATCTACGACGATTACCCGACACTCCCCGAGAACTTCGACGCCTGGCAGGAGCGCCGCGACGCGTTTATGGAGCGCTTTTTCGCCGAGTTCGACGCTGACCCGAAGTACTGAGCCCCGATCGATTTCGCCCTCGTAGCAATTATACGCGCCCGTACCAAAGCTCCGGGACATGTCGGGCGGGAACGCGTCGGGACTGGTCGCCGGTATCAGCATCGACCTCAAACGGCTCCACGAGACGTGGATGGAGATCGTCTATCCGCGCCAGGTTGACGCAGACGAGACCGTCCTCGGGAAGTGGACACCCAGTTCTCGGCGGAGCCGAATTACCTACCGCCTCTGGGGTATCGCTGGCGTGCCGGTCATCGGCCTGCTGTACCCATTCGTGCTGCTGGGGTACGTGGTCCGTGCCCAGGCCGATCGCCTGGACGGTGTCGCGGCCCGTCTCGGCGCGATCGGTGTCGTCGGTGCCCTCGCGGTACTCTGGGGCGGGCTGTCGATCGTCGCCTGGGACCAGTTCACCAGAGCCGGATTCATCGCCGTGCTGGCCGCGAGCCTCGTTGCCGTCGTCGCTGGCTTGCTTGCCTACCTGTTTCGCCGCGTCGGCGGGCGATTCACCACGGTGTTGGTGGCCTATCCCCTCGGCGTGACAGCACTGTTCTTGCCACCGGTCGTCGCTGCGCTGTACTCGCCGACGATTGCCGACGTCGTCTTTGCCCAGAGTGAGGCCGTCGCGAAGTGGATCAACACCAACCTTCTCGACGTCTTCGACATCAACGATCGGTTGCGCCGGACCTACGACCTCCGCGGGGTTGCCCACGTTGGGATGTGGGTCGGTATCTCGGTCCCGGTCGGCTGGCTCGTCGGATTTGTCGTCACGTTGGCGAATCTCGTTCGTCCGAGTCGTCCTGAATAATCCGGTCGGGATCGACGCCGTTGTCACCGATCCGGACGGCAACGTCGTTGCCCCCAACGTGAATCGTTCCACCGACCACCAGTGGTGCGACGACGCCCCCCGCGATCGTGCCAGGGTGGCCCAACCTGGCGTCGATACTGATAGCGTCGCCTGCTTCGAGTTCGACGTCCTCGATGAAGGTCTGTGCGGCCCCGAGTAGTTCTTCGTGCGTATATTCCCTTGCCGTCGTGACGAGGGAAGCGTCAGGCGACACCGACTCGGGCGGAGCGATCGGGGTCTCGCTCCAGACTTCACTCTCGAAGTGGACGACTTCGGGGTCGGTCGGCGGGCCACCGTAGGCGAGTGTCGTACAGCCCGCACTCGTCTCGTAGGCCTCGCTCCAGGCCGCCGGACAGAGCAGCGCTCCGCCATCGAACGGCGGCGCTGGGTCGAACTGGACGTTCGCCCCGAGAGTCCCGGCCCCGACAAACGACAACAGTACTTCCGGAATGGGAGTTGTCGCCTGTCGTGTCGGATCCGTTGGCGGCTGTCCATCCGGCCGTTTCGGGGCATCGACGATGCCGACCGTTGTACCCGCGTGAACACCGTACAACCGCAGTAGATTCGCCGTCTTCCAGGCGGTCGCACAGAAACTCTCGTAGGTGTGGGAACGCGCCCTGTCGTCGGCCCGACGATAGGCCAGTGCCTCGCTCCGGCGCTCGGGAGCGACGAGATCGCCAAGTACCTCCGGATCCATACCCGTCCGGTCGGTGCCATCGGGCAAAAACGGGCGGGGTTTCCGATCGCTCTTTGGCCTGTCAGTCCGCGTCCGGGACCGGAACGCTCAACTCCCCGGCTCTCGGCTACCCGCTCATGAACGAGTTCGTCAAAGACAACCCCGGCCGGGCGTGGCTCGCGACCTTCGCAGTCGCTGTCCTCGCGGTGGCCGGTGGGTCACTCGCGTTCACCAAAACAGTCTGGGATCGGTTCATCTGGCAGTATTTCTGGGGACCAGTGTACGCTGATGCCCACAACGCCGCCTGTGCGATCAAGGCCCAGGGCGAGACGACGCTCGTCAGTTGGTCGAATCAGGCCCAGTGTGCCATCCAAGGGAACGCCGTCGTCGCGGAGCCAGGGTACACCATCGTCTCCGAGGTCGGCTACATGATCACTGCCTTTTTCTTCGTGATCGGGGTCTTCCTGCTGTTGCGACGGCTCGACCTCTCACTCGACAGAAACATGCTGTATGCGTTGGTGCCGTTCATGCTGTTCGGTGGGGCGCTGCGTGTCGTCGAGGACGCCACCGACGAAGTGCCAGCGGGCGTCGATTCGTTCCTGTCGTATCCGCTGAATTCGCTTTTCATCAGTCCCGTCATCTACTTCACCGTCTTTGCGATCGCCCTGACAGCACTCCTCGCGAGCGTCGAACTGGCCGATCGCGACATCGTCGAGACGACACACAAACCGCTCGCTGCGATGGGAATCGGCGTCTTGGCGGTCACGACGGCCTATCTGGGGATGCTCGGGCTCACTGCCGAGTACGTCGGGTTCTATCCACAAGTCATCGTTCTGACGGTCGGACTGGCGTCGCTGTTTGCCTACGGACTGTATGTCCTGGCAGATCGCTTCGCTCCCGAGATCAATCGCGGGACTGGCTACGCCGGCCTGGTTGTGCTGTGGGGCCAGGCTATCGACGGGGTTGCGAACGTGCTGATGGCCGACTGGATCCACGCCATCGGACTGCCCGAGGCGCTGACCTACTCGGCGAAACACCCTGCAAACGCGATCATTATCGACGTGACCAATACCGTGTTGCCACCAGGGGTCATCGACGTCATCGGGACGTCGTGGCCGTTCCTCCTGGTGAAACTCGCCGTCCCACTCGGATTCGTCTGGCTGTTTACCGAGGAATTCGTCGAAGAGAGTCCACGCTTCTCGTATCTCCTACTCGTGGCAGTGACCGCCGTCGGCCTCGGCCCCGGCACCCGTGACATGGTGCGTGCGGCCCTCGCGATCTAAGGCCACTCACGGGAACGGGTGGAAGGCGTGGTCCGGGCGCGGTTCGAAGCCCAGTTCCGGCGGCACCGATTCGAGCCGGTCGCCGAAGTACGGCTCCCCGAGGAACAACGGTTGGGCTTTCGGGACGAGGACACGGGTTGCTTCGAAACCAAGCTCGTCGATATCGCGTGGCGTTAGCCGTGTCGCGTACGGCGTCATACCTGCTTTTGTGATACGCTCGACGACGGCTTCGAGTTCAGCTTGCCCTACTGGCGGATCGGGCACCCCGACATCCGTCGCTGGCACCGTACTCGGGGCGTCGATGAACTGTTTGACGCGCTCGGGGAAAGATGCGTACTCGCCGATTGCTCCGCCGGCACTGGCGGCTTGCTCTGGCCCCATCCGGGACAGTTCGAGCCAATTCTGGGTGGCTTCCGAAAGGGCCGATCGGGCGGCCTCGGTCGGGTCGAGCTGCGCACTCGATCCGAGTGCGAACCGGGGCCACTGCTCGGCCCGGTGGACGGCACAGGCGACGACCGGGACATCGACGTCCTGGGTGAGCAGCAGCGTCGTGACCGACAACCCCTCGGCCTCCAATCGTCCAATCAGCGTCTGGAAGCTGTCGTCCTCGACGGACAACCCGAGGGGTTCGAACGTCGAGTACCACGACAGCATTGCCGCATCGCGTTCGATAACCTCGTACAGGCCCGCAAGCATGGCTTCGATCGCGTCGTTTCCAAAGCCAAGGCCGGTGGTCGTTGCCGGCCGAATCCGTTCGTTCGGTGGCGGGTAGACAGCCAGCGACGCCGGGAGTTGGACTGTTTGGCTCGTCGCGAGGTTCTCCCCGTCGATCCACGACCACGTGGCCTCTTTGGCCGGTTTCGACGGGCCGACGAACGACGACGGCGGGACCGGCGTCGCTACATCCGCTGGCGTGCCTTCCTGGAAGTTCGCTTGTCGATAGACGCCGGCTGCGTATCGCTCGTATACTTCACCGAACCCTTTCATCAGCGATGCGTTCCAGTCTAGGGCCACGCCCGCTGCCTGATTGGCCGCACTGGCGTCGCTGAACCCACTGGTATCGGCGGACTGGGCCAGGTAGTACGGCAGCGGATAGGACGAGACTTCGCCCACTTCGCGGACGAGGCCAACCCGCTCGTCGAGACCGCGCTCGGCTCGTCCCAGAGACTCATCGACCTCGCGATCGACCCGTTCCCGGCCGATCGTCCGGTCCGGTTCCGTCCCGCACGCACAGTGAGGGACGGCCAAAACTCGTCGTCGAGCGTGTGGTACCTCGATGACGGTCCCGAAGGGATCTGGGCCGTCTGTCCCGGGATCCAGGACGCTTGCGACGGCCCGGCCAGCGATTGCGCCTGCGTACCGAGCAGTCGCCGGAGGCTGGGCTCTGGTGGGCTGTTCGCTCGGATCGACGTTTGCACGGACTCGGGTCCCCAGACACTCATAACAGGCACTATCGCTCCGAAAGCCAGTGATTGCCGCGTCGACCACCGGGACACCGCCGACCCCACCGAGCTCGACTGCAATCCAGGGCGTCTCTGCCTCCAGGGCAGTGTCGTTGGCGCGTTCGAAGGTCGTCGCACCGGCGACGTCGACCACGATACCCAGCTCGTCGGCCCCAGGGTCGAGGGCCTGGCGCCGTTGTGTCTCTACGTCGACGTCTTCGAGTGCGGCCTCGATGGCCGCGACGGCCGGCCCCGATCCGACGATACCTACAGCCATGCCTCTGGATGCTCGCGCGAACGGCAAAAAGGCCGCGTTACCGAAGCTGTGCCATCGCTTGCTCGGCCAGTTCGCTGGCGTCAGCTTCCCGGAGGGCGTCCGTGCCGAGTAACAACCGCAAGCGCGGGCGCCCGACGTCGATCGGTACCTTCTCCGTATCGAGGAGGCCTCGATCCTCGAGTTGGGTCTTCGTTCGCGAGAACGTGGCCTTACTGGCGAGCCCAACGTCTTCGCCCCACTTGCTGATGTCATAGAGCAGTTGCTCGTTGCGCGCTGCCACGAGCAGACTGATGGTCACTTCGTCGAGTCCGTCGCCGTCGCCACGGGCCACGGAGAGCGAATCGAGGACGGCGTCGAAATCCGCGACTGTCTCAGCACCCAGCTCGTCTTCGAGGGTCGATCTGACGGCCGTGAGTGGCGGTGTTCGGAGCGTGAATGGATCGGCCTCGTCCCACCGTTCGTCGTAGAATGCACGCGTCGCCTCGACAAACGACTCCTCGGCAGTCCCGAGGCCTGCCGCTGTCGAACCGGCTTCGACGACCGAGACAACAGCCTCGCTCGTGACGAGCAAGGAGTTTACCGGCGGATCGTCGAGCACCCGGATTGTGAGGATATCTGCATCGATCAAATCGGCAGCGAGGCTCCCGATCAAAAAGTCGTCCATTTCGTCTTTGAGTGCGCGTTCGTTGGCGAGGACGTCGACTGCAGGCGGCGCATCGAGTTCGTCGAGTGTCGTGACGAGTTCCCTGATCGTCTCCCGTGCCGGGTTGACGACGATGACGTTCTGGGCTGACCCCACCGTATCCGCGATAATCGTGCGTAGTGGTCGCCCTACCATATTTTGAGTGCTCATGAGATACTTATATATAACAACCGAGAGTGTTTAATCTTATTCTCTAGGCAATCCTGTATCAGCTGGGTTGCATTATGTCAGGCGCGCTCTGGGTAGATCTGAGTCCATTCGTGTGTCTTCGGGTATCGCTGGTCTGGCGTGTGCTCGATCAGTCGACTGGGCTCTCCCAAACGCGGACAGGTAGACCTTTTAGGAGGGGGCCGTCAGGGATAGATATGACCCACGAGACCGTCCGCGAGGTCGATCCAGAACTGGCGGCCGCCCTCGGTGGCGAGCGGGAGCGACAAGAAGACACGCTGGCGATGATCGCCAGTGAGAACCACGTCAGTGAGGCCGTCCTCGAAGCGCAGGGCTCGGCACTGACGAACATCTACGCCGAAGGCTATCCCGGCAAGCGCTATTATGCCGGCTGTGAGTACGCAGACGAAGTCGAGGAACTCGCGATCGAGCGTGCAACGGAACTCTGGGGTGCCGAGCACGTCAACGTCCAGCCCCACTCGGGCAGCCAGGCGAACATGGGCGTCTACCTCGGCGTCCTCGAACCAGGTGACAAGATTCTCTCACTCGATCTGACCCACGGCGGCCACCTCTCCCATGGCCACCCCGCGAACTTCGCGGGCCAGGTGTACGACGTCGAGCAGTACGAGGTCGACGCCGAAACGGGCTACATCGACTACGAGGGGCTCGCCGAGACGGCCGCGGAGTTCGACCCGGACATCATCGTCTCGGGGTATTCGGCCTATCCCCGCGAGGTCGAGTGGGAGACAATTCAGGACGTCGCCGACGACGTAGATGCCTACCACCTGGCCGACATCGCACACATCACCGGCCTGGTCGCGGCGGGTGTCCACGCCTCGCCGGTCGGTGTCGCCGACTTCGTGACGGGCTCGACCCACAAGACGATCCGGGCCGGTCGTGGCGGCATCATCATGTGCGACGAAGAATACGCCGACGACATCGATTCGGCGGTGTTCCCCGGCATGCAAGGCGGTCCACTGATGCACAACATCGCTGGCAAGGCCGTCGGGTTCAAGGAAGCCCTCGATCCCGATTTCGACGCGTACGCCGAACAGACTGTCGCGAACGCAGCTGCCCTGGCCGAGCGCCTGCAGGAACACGGACTCGAACTCGTCTCGGGCGGCACGGACAATCACCTCGTGTTGATCGACTTGCGGCCATCACATCCCGACACGCCCGGGAAAGACGTCGAAGAAGCACTCGAAGACGCCGGCATCGTGCTCAACGCCAATACCGTCCCCGGCGAGACGCGCTCGGCGTTCAACCCCTCGGGGATCCGTGCTGGTACGCCCGGCCTGACGACGCGCGGATTCGACGAAGCAGCTTGTCGAGAAGTCGCAGACCTGATCTACGAGGTCGTCGACGCGCCCGACGACGAAGCCGTCATCGACGAGGTCAGCGAGCGCGTCGACGAACTGACTGACGAGTATCCCGTCTACGAGTAGTTGACTGGCCAGGCGCTCGTCTACTGAGTCCGGATCATCTGTTCTCGACGAGTGCATTTCGCTTCATATCGTTCCGGGACGTTCAAGAGGTGTCCCCACACCCGTCTACCTGATGACTGAGATCATCGACGGGAACGCGGTCGCTCAACAAATTCGGGACGATCTTGGCGACGCCATCGACGCCCTGGCGGCCGCCGACGCCACCCCGACGCTCGCGACGGTGCTCATGAGTGACGACCCCGCAAGTGAGACGTACGTCTCGATGAAACAGGACGATTGTGCGGAGGTCGGCATCGAGGCCATCGACGTCGAGATCGATCCGGACGCGCCAGCCCAGGAGCTGTTCGACGAGATCGATCGACTCAACGCCGACGCCAACGTCGACGGGATTCTGGTCCAGATGCCGGTCCCCGAACACGTCGACAAACAGTCGGTGCTGCGCCGGATCGATCCCGAAAAGGACGTCGACGGGTTCCACCCCGCAAACGTCGGCCGGTTGGTCGCCGGCGACGCCCGCTACAAGCCCTGTACCCCACACGGGATCCAGAAACTCCTCGAATCCGTCGACGTCGATCCGGAGGGGAAAGACGCCGTCATCGTCGGCCGCTCGGATATCGTCGGCAAGCCGATGGCGAATCTCCTCGTTCAGAAGGCAGAGGGCGGGAACGCGACAGTCACGGTATGCCACTCGCGGACTGCCGATCTGGCGGAGAAGACCCGGGCGGCAGATATCGTCGTCGCTGCAGCGGGCGTCCCGGAGATGATCGACGGCGCGATGCTCTCGGATGGCGTCACCGTCGTCGACGTCGGTATCAATCGCGTCGATGCTGATACCGAGAAGGGCTACGAACTCGTGGGTGACGTCGACTTCGAGAGTGCAAAACAGAAAGCAAGCGCCATCACGCCTGTCCCGGGTGGTGTCGGACCGATGACCCGGGCGATGTTGTTGTACAACACGGTCAAAGCGGCCGGCCGCCACCACGACGTGTCCGTCTCACTCCCCTGAGCGAGAGTCGTTCGGATCGAGTTCGTCGAGCAACTCCCTGGCCTTGTCGATCGATGTTGCTTCGTCCCGGAGAGCTGTACCAACGGCCCGTGTTGCGTCGATAAGTGCCTCGGCCTCACCCGGCGATACGTTCCCATCGAGAGCTTCGATCCGGGTCCGGTGGTCGTCGATCACGCCAAGCACGCGCCGGGCCTGCTCGTCTGGGTGCTCCTCTAGGTACCGAATAACGTCCCGACGATAGTCGTCGACAGCCGACGTGGCGGCGAGACCGTGTGCCGAACACAGCGAGTCCGGGACTGCCGCCGGCGATGGGCGATCACCGTCTTTGGCACCGTCGAGTAGCGCGAGGAAATACGCCTCTGCCTGCTCGTCGATGCGGATCGATCGTGCGAGCTCTGTGCCGACGTGGCGGAGTTCCGTGGCGGCGAGAAATACCGAATCCAGCGCCTGAAGGTCGCCTGCGTGGATGAACCCGTACTGACGAACGAATTCGGCAGCCGCCTTGGCCCCCAAGCGGGCAACTGTCGTCAGTGGTTCCGATTCCAGAGCTTCCCGGGCGGGCTGTAGATCCAGTGACTCGGCGCCGGCGGTGTGTTCCCGACGCTCTTCGAGCCCGACGCTTCGTTGACTGCCACAGTCGGGACACGCGACACTCCCGGTCTCGTAGTACGACCATCGGTTCCCACAGCGTTGACACTCCCGTTCCCCGCGGATCTTCATGTCTACACTGTTGGACCGTGTTGGCTTAATCGATGGGTTCGTCCTCGGTATCGTACACTCCAGTCCGGTCACGTTGGTACTGATTCATCAATGCGTGAGGGATTCGAATGGAGGTCGGTAAACTTAAGTAAATCCGTCGCCCACAATCAAATGACGCTTCGCTTGGAGGGCCGAAGCGTCAGCGGGGACCAATTCAGGGCGGCAAGCGTTCGCGCGGGTTCCCGCGCGAACGCTTTCCACTCTTTCGAACGATACTCGGTAGAGACATTCAGTTCATCGTGTCTGGCTCGCGCCCCAACGGAACTGCGTGCGGGCAATCTGGGCTCGGCACAGATGCTCTGGAAGTATAACTACCAGACACGATTGAGGACCACAACACTGACGTACCACTTGGCAGACAGTCAGTCCACTTTTCTCATCCGTGTTATCTTTCTCGGTGCGCAGAAGACCCTCTTGCACCCCGATTGTCCAGTCGTTTCTCCGTCCGGAGGCAACATGTTTAAGGTAGTCGGATAATAACCTTCACCTGTACTTTACCGATGTACGACCTGACAGGATTTCAGCGGGACCTCCTATATGTCATCGCTGGGGAGGAGGAACCGCATGGTTTGGCGATCAAGGAAGAACTCGAAGACTACTACGAGAAAGAGATCCACCACGGCCGGTTGTATCCGAACCTCGACACTCTCGTCGATAAAGGTCTCGTCGAGAAGGGACAACGTGACCGACGAACGAATTACTACAGCCTGACACGACGTGGCCGCCGGGAAATCGAGGCGCGCTACGATTGGGAACAGCAGTACGTCGACTTGTAGGTTCGAGCGCGCTCAGAACTGGTAGCGTCGATCGTCCGGATCACCGCTCCCGGTTTGGAAGCCGCCCCCCGTCATCTCGTCGAAGGTCATTCCCGAGAGATATTCGTCGTACGTGACGTCGTATTCGCTTCGGAGCTGGAAGTCAAGCGAGCCAGTTTCGACAGTACTCTGGAAGAACATGTGGATAGCCCGCCGGACCAGTTCGTCCGTCTCTGCTGGGTCGAGGGCTGCATCCAGCATCGCGAGTTCGTTTCGTGTCTCACGATCGAGGGTGACCGAGAGGTCCTCGCCCAGGGCACTGTACTGGGACTGTACGTCGTCGGAGAGGTCATCGAGCGTCATAACCAGTGGGTCGGTGAGCGTGGGAAAACGTCTTTCGGCCTCCATCGGTCGTCTAGCATGCCACGAGCAGTGCTGGTCACAGTGACGGCGGCGTGACCGTCGGCACTCCAGTGTCGTCGCGGACGGACCTGAGAAACTCCATGCGTGGTGCGTATTCCCCGGGATGATGGGAGTCTGTACCGATCGTGAACGCCACACCGTGCTCGCGGAGGACAGCGACAAACTCGGTTGTTGGATGCAGTTGTCCGGTCTCCCGGAGCGCACGACCAGCGTTGAGTTCCGGGACGGCCCGTGCGTTCGCGAGTGCATCGGCAACCCGTTCGTAGTGTTCGGTGCTCGCCCGTCCACGGAGGTGTGGATTGCGTTCGACGAGATCGGGGTGGGCAACGATGTCGAACAGACCCGAGTCGATCATCGCTGTGAGTTGCTCGAAGTACTCGTCGACGACCGCCTCGAGTTCTGCCTCGGTGTCGTCCGCGAAGTTCGGGGGATACTGGATCGGTCGGTCCTCGACAGCGTGGACGCTACCGATGACGTAATCGAAGCCAGCCACGTCGAGGAACTCGGCGATGCGATCCTCCTGGTGAGTGGCGTAATCCATCTCCACAGCGTCGTAGACCGCGATCGAGGACTCTTCGCGGACCGTCTCGATCCCGCGTCGGCGTCGCTCGTAGGTCACGTCGAGCGTGTGGCCGAGCGCGGCACGGGAATCGCGTAACGAATCGCTCTCCGGTAACTGACAGTGGTCGGCGATCCCGACACCGTCCAGGCCCGCCTCTTGTGCCGCCTGCACCATACTCCAGAGTACCTCGCCGTCCGAATAGTTGGAGTGGGAGTGAAAGTCGCGCACCCCCGCCACGAGGATGGGCTCGCTCAAAACAGTTGTGCGATCGAGTTTGCCAGACCGTCACGTCCAAACGCTGCCACCCGTAATCCGAACCAATGACGGAGTTGCCGGAGCGCGTTCCGGAGCGCTACGAGGCCGTCCAAGATGCGTTGATCGAGTGGTACGAGACGGACCACCGCGCGTTCCCGTGGCGCGAGACTGACGACCCGTACGCGATTCTGGTCTCGGAAGTCATGAGCCAACAGACCCAGCTCGATCGCGTGGTCGACGCCTGGGCGGACTTTCTGGATCGGTGGCCGACCGTCGCGGACCTGGCGGCGGCCGACCGCGGGACGGTAGTCGCTTTCTGGTCGGATCACAGCCTCGGGTACAACAACCGGGCGAAGTACCTCCACGAGGCCGCCACCCAGATCGTCGAGGACCACGATGGGGAGTTTCCAGAATCACCGGCGGGACTGACCGACCTCATGGGTGTCGGCCCGTACACCGCCAACGCCGTCGCCAGTTTCGCGTTCAACACCGGCGATGCCGTCGTAGATACCAACGTCAAGCGGGTGCTGTATCGGGCGTTCTCCATTCCTGACGAGGACGCGGCTTTCGAGGACGCCGCGAGTGCGCTCATGCCCGACGGCGAGTCCCGAGTCTGGAACAACGCTATCATGGAACTTGGCGGCGTGGCCTGTGAAAAGACGCCTGCCTGCGACCAGGCCCACTGTCCCTGGCGGGAGTGGTGTGACGCCTACGAGACGGGGGACTTTGCCGCCCCGGACGTCCCAACCCAGCCCAGCTTCGAGGGGAGTCGCCGGCAGATGCGTGGACGGGCAATTGGGGCGTTGAAAGAGCACGACCGACTGGCCCTCGACGAGTTGGGGCCGAAAGTGCGGGTCGATTACGCCCCCGAAGGCGAGTACGGTCGCCAATGGCTCGTCGAACTGCTCGGTGATCTCGCTGACGACGGACTGGTCGAGCTCGACCATCGCGGCGAGCAGACGACGGCTCGGCTCCACCGGTAGGTGGCCCCGTTGCTGGCACAGGGCCAAACGCCACGCCACGATAGACGGGCGAGCAGATCAGCAACCTGCGTCCTCGACCGGTGTGATTTTGACGGCGCCCCTCCCAAACCGACGATATGACAGAGACCGACGTCGTCGGTATTTGTGGGAGTCTTCGAGACGACAGCCACACACGGAAAGCACTCCGTCTCGCACTGCAAGCTGCCGCGGACGCCGGCGCGAGTACGGAGTTGCTCGATCTGCGGGAGTGGACGTTACCCGTCTTCGACGCCGACGATGGGGACGCGGGTGATGCGCCGGCATTTCGAGAACGCGTTCGCACGGCCGATACGGTGCTTCTGGGCACACCGGTCTATCACGGCTCGTTTGCGACCCCTCTGAAGAACGCGCTCGATTACTGTGGTTTCGATGAGTTCGAACACACCACGATCGGCCTCCTCGCGGTTGCTGGCGGTCGTTTCCCGATCAGTGCCCTCGAACAGTTACGGACCGTCAGTCGCGCACTGGACGCGTGGGTCATCCCCCATCAGGTGGCGATCCCACGAGCGTCCTCAGTGTTCGATGGCGAACGACTCCTCGACGACGAACTCCGGGAACTACTCGATGTCCTCGGCCGCGAGGCAGTCCAGTACGCACATATCGACCCCGATCCCGAATCCTTCCAGAGCGGCGAGAACGTCGGTGCGGACGATTAACCCGGGTCGGCCGGTCTGGCTGTCCGGAATCCAAATCGACTAACGGGTAGCGGTCGTACCGCCGGCTGTGACACAGTGGGTTGATCCGGGCACGCGCGGGCGAAAGAAAGGCCCTCTCGGGCTCTTGTGGGCGTGGATCGGCGTGGTGACCACGCCGCGGCGATTTTTCCGTCGATCAGTCGCGCCCGGGGATCAGGCCCCTGGCCTCGTTTTCCTGCTCGTCGTCGTCGGGATCGAAGCGGGGAGTCGCTACATATTCCATCCGGAGACACGACCGGTCGTCGGCAGTCAGCCGGTGGTCTCGGCCGTGCTTGTCTTGCTCGTGACTGTTCTGCTCGTTGCTCCCCTGGGTCTGCACGTCCTAGCGGCACTCCAGACCGTCTTGTTGTGGCCGATCACTCCGGATCGGGCTGGCATCAGTGAGACGGTCCAAGTTCTCGCGTACGCGACCGCGCCGTGCGTGTTCGCGGGTATTCCAATCCCGGCCGTCACGATTGTCGCTGCCAGCTACGGCGCCGTCTTACTCGTCGTTGGTCTCTCCACCGTCCACGATATCGACTACGCCCAGGGGGTGATTGCCGGAGCAGTTCCGATAGTCCTGGTTTATGGCGTTGTATTCGGTGGATTTGACGCGATCGCCACGCTCGTGTGATGAGCCACCCTACCCGGACGTTGCCAGCAACGATTCGACAACCGTTTTAGGCGCGACATGCTTGCTTGATGCAATGGGTTCGTGTATCATTTGCGGTACGTCTGTCGACGGCCACATTTGTGACGTCCACGAAGAAGATGCTGTCTTCGAGTTTCGCGGGAGTACGCCCGACCAACTCACGGCAGGGCGCTATTACCGCGGCTCGGTCGATGGCTTCGCGGAGTTCGGTGTGTTCGTCGACGTCGGAGAATCGGTAACTGGCTTGCTTCACGAAAGCGAGCTGGATCAACGCTTAGAGACACTCGACTGGCAACCAGGAGAGCGCGTCTACGTTCGCGTCACGAACGTTCGAGACAACGGTAACGTCGATCTCAGTTGGTCGATCCGGCAGGCCGACGACGAGTTCCGCGGCGTCTTGATCGACGATCCTGACGCTGCCCACGAGCTACTCCCAGCGGAAGTTGATTCCGAACAGAAAGCAGAGACAGACGAGCAAACGACAGACCAGTCCGACGACCGCGGCGACGACAGTGACGAGTCGGCGGCCGACGACGGCAAAGAAGAGCCAGCCCAGCCAGCGGCTGGTGCCGTCCGGGCGAGTGACCAAGAGAGTGCGACTGTCGGATCGGTTGGTGACGCCGAGCAGGCGAGTGACTCGCCGGCCGACACCGAGGAGGCGGCTGACAGTGACGCCGCTCCCTCAGAACCACTCGACCGGGAACCTCCGGAAGCGCCGGCAGTCACCGTCGGTGAACTCGACGACTGGGTTGGCGAAACGATCCGCGTCACTGGCGAGATCGTCGACGCCCGACAGACCAGCGGACCGACGGTGTTCGAGCTCCGAGACGGTACCGGAACGGTCGACTGTGCGGCCTTCGTCGAGGCGGGCGTTCGCGCTTACCCGAGTGTCGGAGACGGTGACGTCGTCCGGATCGACGGTGAAGTTCGTGAACGTCGCGGGGACTTACAGGTCGAGACCGAAGATCTCACCGTACTGGACGGGCCAGACCGCGAGGACGTCCTCGACGAGATCGAGGCCGCGTTGCGCGAGCGAGCCCGTCCCGACGAGATAGACCCACTCGTCGACGACGATGCGATCGCCGCAGAGAGCGAACCGATCGCGGATATCGTCGAAGAGATCCGCCGAGCGATCATGGCAGATCGGCCGGTGATCGTCCGCCACAGCGCGACGACCGACGGCTACGTCGGCGCAGCCGCGATCGAACGTGCCGTGTTGCCCCGCGTTCGTGACCGTCACAGCCGGCAAGACGCAGCGTATCATTACATCGACCGCCGCCCGCTGGAAGGTGACGTCTACGATCTATCCGATGCCACCACCGACGTGACACGGATGCTCTCGAACCGCGATCGTCACGACGAGAACCTCCCGTTGCTGGTGTTTGTCGGCGCTGGCGGGACCGAAGCCTCCTTGGATGGGTTCGAATTGCTCGACATCTACGATGCACAGCGAGTCGTCGTCGACACGGTGGTCGAACCCGCGATCGACGAGGCCGTCGAAACCACCCTTGCACCCCGGACCGACGCGGCCACTGTCGCGACCGCCGACGGACGGACTCGCGGGCCGACCGCGACGACGCTGGCCGCGACGGTTGCAGCCCACGTCACAGCGGACGTCCGTGACGACCTCACCCATCTGCCGGCCGTGAGTTACTGGGGCGAAGTGCCCGAGACCTACGGTGATGCGGCAGCGCAAGCCGGGTACGACGAAACTGCCGTTCAGGAGATTCGGGAAGCGGTTGCACTCGAGGCGTTCTATCAGTCCTACGAGGACAAGCGCGAACTGGTCACCGATCTGTTGTTCGACGGCCAAAGAGAGTCTGGCAAAGATGGCCGCGGCCTGGCGAGTCACGTCAGCGAGCAGTTCCGTGAGAAACTCGACGTGGCCGTCGAGACGGCCGAGGCCAACCTGGCCCGCCGTGACGTCGCGGGCGAGACGGTCGGCGTTCTCGACATCGAACAGTTCACGCACGGCTATGACTTCCCGACGACGATGCTGCTGCTCGATGCGCTGTATCGTCGGCTTGGGAGCGACTTCGCGGCGATCGTCGGCATCGACGAGGACGAACTCCACGTCCGGAGCGACCGCGCAGTCGACGTGGGCGAGCTGGCAGCCGCTGCCGAAGCTGCCGTCGAAGGGGCGGACCTCCAGCCCCTGAGTACACGGAGCCACCGCATCGAGTTCCTTGCCGGCCAGCGGTCGGCCGTCGAGGACGCCGTCGTCGAGGCCCTGGCCGAGTTCTTCTAGACGAGAGCCGTCGCGATTTCGGCACCGTTGTCGCGATTGCCGGCCAGTGATCCGGCCGGCGTCACCCCGAACGACACGCTTATTCGCACGAAACGGCGATCACAGACAACTGAATGAGTTCCGACGCTGTGAGCGAACGCGACCCGTTCGAGGCTGCGTGCGAGGAGTTGATCGAACGGATTCTCGACGGCGACCTCGACCGTGACGGCCTCGAAGCTGCAAAGCGGGAGGTCTGTTCGACGTACAGCGCACAGAAAGTGCCAAAGAACTCCGCGTTACTCGACCGGGCGCCCGACGGGCGGCGTGAGGAACTGGCTGCCGTCGTTCGTCGCAAGCCGATGCGGACGGCCTCGGGGGTATCGCCCGTGGCCGTGATGACCTCGCCCGAGAACTGCCCGCACGGGAAGTGTCTGTACTGTCCGGGCGGCCCGGATTCGGAATTCGAGAGTTCACAGAGCTATACCGGCCAGGAACCGGCCGCAGCCAGGGGTGTCCAAAACGAGTACGACCCCTACGGGCAGGTGACGCTGCGCTTGCACCAACTGCGGAAAATCGGCCATCCGATCGAGAAAGTCGAACTCATCTTGATGGGCGGGACGATGACTGCCCGCAGCCACGACTACCAGGAGTGGTTCGTCAAGCGTGCCCTGGCGGCGATGAACGACTACGACGTCGATTGTGACCCACAACCATCCGAGACCGAGAACTTCGCCCAGGACCCCTCGGAGTACGACTTTCAGTATCTGGAAGACGTCATCGCAGAGAACGAGACTGGCGACGTGCGTAACATTGCGACCACCTTCGAGACCAAACCCGACTGGTGTGGCCCCGAACAGGTCGATCGCATGCTTCGCCTTGGCGGGACGAAAGTCGAGGTCGGCGTCCAGACGACCTTCGAAGCGATCAACCGCGAGATGCACCGTGGACACGGCGTCGACGCCTCGATCGAGGCCAATCGACGCCTCCGCGATGCCGGGTTCAAGGTCGGGTTTCACATGATGCCTGGCCAGCCCGGCATGTCCGCGGAGATGGTCCGGGAGGACTTCCGGCGGCTTTTCGAGCGACCCGAGTGGCGACCGGACTACCTCAAGATCTACCCGACGCTGGTTGTCGGCGGGACCGTTACCTACGACATGCACCGCCGTGGAGAGTTCGACCCGCTGACCAGCGAGGAAGCCGCGGAACTCGTTGCCGACGTCAAGCCAACGATCCCACGCTACACCCGGCTCCAGCGCGTCCAACGAGACATTCCAGCACCGTTGATCGAGTCTGGGGTCAAAAAATCAAATCTCCGGCAGCTTGCCCGACAGCGGATGGAATCTCGGGGCGAGTCGTGCTCGTGCATCCGGTGTCGAGAAGTCGGCCACCGCGACGAGGAACCCGAGGACGTGACGCTTTCGGTCGAGACCTACACCGTCGCCGGCGGGACCGAACACTTCATCAGCTTCGAAGATCGCGCACACGACCTACTCGTGGGCTTTTGTCGGCTCCGCTTCCCCAGTGAGGTCGTCCGCCGAGAGCTCGAAGATGCCGCCGTTGTCAGGGAGTTACACGTCTACGGGAGTGAAGTCGCCATCGGTGACTCTGGAGGCGAAGACTGGCAACACCAGGGGTACGGGCGGCGACTGATCGAACGCGCAGAGACATTGGCCGTCGAGGCTGGCTACGAAAAACTCGCCGTCTTGAGCGGGATCGGCGCACGAGAGTACTATCGCGATCAACTCGACTACCAGCAGGACGGGCCGTACGTGAGCAAACGTCTCTGAGCGGCAGGCAACCGATCAGTGGTCTGCTCGCCGGACGAGCACGAAGACAGTCGCGAACACAGCCCCGAATGCACCGCCACTCAACAACGCCACCGCCGTCGAGTCACTGACAGCAAGTTGGATGAGAGTCCACAGGATCCCCGTCGTGACAGCGAGTACGAGCCACTGAGCGACGGGATGGTCCCGGAAGGATGCTTCGACGTCCGCGTCCGTCACTGAGAGGCCGGCGGGGCTAATCACGGTCTATGGTAACAGCTACCGTGACTAAAATCCTCGGCGGGTGAGTTAGCCGACATAGAGGCTGGCAGCGATGGTGGCACGGACCACTGGAACGACGTCCGAGCGACACGCTTACCACGCGCGCCCGACCAGTCCAGGCATGGATCGCAAGCGGGAACTGACGAGTGTGGACTGTGCTGCACTCGCTGGTGAGCTGAGCCAGTACACCGGTGCACACCACGATAAATCCTATCTTTACGACGACGATCTCTTACGACTGAAGCTGAGCGGCCCGAACTTCGGCCGGATCGAATTGCTAGTCCAAGTCGACGACCCAAAGCGGGTGCACACGATGGCCCCCGAGCGGGTCCCCGACGCACCCGAACGGCCGCCGAACTTCGCGATGATGTTGCGCAACCGGCTGGATGGGTCGAAACTCGCTGCCGTCGAGCAATTCGAGTTCGACCGCATCCTCACCTTCCGGTTCGAGCGGACCGACGACCACACGACGATCGTCGCCGAACTGTTTGGCGACGGGAACGTCGTGATTCTCGACGAAACCGACACCGTTATCGATAGCTTCGAGACGGTCCGGTTGCAGTCCCGGACGGTCGCGCCGGGCGGCCAATACGAGTTCCCCGAGGCCCGCTTCAACCCTCTCACAGTCGAGTACGAGGACTTCCTCGACCGCATGAGCCAGTCCGACGCTGACGTGGTACGAACGCTCGCTACCCAGCTCAACTTCGGTGGTCTCTACGGGGAGGAACTCTGCTCGCGGGCTGATGTGCCGTACAACCAGCCGATCGCGGACACGACCGAGGCCGAGTTCGAAGCCCTCTATGAGTCGATTACGGCCCTCTCTGAGCGGTTACAGGCCGGCGATCTCGATCCCCGACTCTACCACGAGGACGAGGAACCGGTCGACGCCACGCCGGTACCCCTGCGTGAGTACGACCACCTCGACAGTGAGCGGTACGACTCGTTTACCGCAGCACTGGAGGCGTATTTCCGCGAACTCGACCGTGCCGAAGACGAACAAACCGGTGGGAGTGATCGACCCGATTTCCAAGCCGAGATCGAAAAACAGCAGCGTATCATCCAACAACAAGAGCAGGCAATCGAAGACTTCGAGGCCGACGCCGAGCGCGAACGGGAGCGGGCACAACTTCTGTATGCGAATTACGATCTCGTCGACGACGTTCTCTCGACGATCCAGGATGCCCGGGCGGCCGAGACGCCCTGGGACGAGATCGAGTCGACCCTCGAAGCGGGCAAAGAACAGGGGATTCCAGCCGCAACAGCCGTCCGGGACGTCGATGGGAGTCGTGGGACAGTCACCATCGAACTTGAGGACCACCGCATCGAACTCGAAGCCGACACGGGCGTCGAGAAGAACGCCGATCGGCTCTACCAAGAGGCAAAGCGCATCGAGGCAAAGAAAGCCGGGGCCGAAGACGCGATCGCGGAAACTCGCGAACAGCTAGAAGCCGTCAAGCAGCGCCGTGAGGCGTGGGAAGCCGAGGAAAGCGAGGACGGGGACGACGAGCAAGCCGACGAAGACGTCGACTGGCTGTCCCGAGACTCGATTCCAGTTCGACAGTCCGAGACTTGGTACGACCGCTTTCGGTGGTTTCGAACCAGCGACGACTTTCTGGTTATCGGTGGACGCAACGCCGACCACAACGAGGAGCTGGTCAAGAAGTACCTCGATCGCGGCGACCTGTTTTTCCACACGCAGGCCCACGGCGCTCCGGCGACGATTCTGAAAGCAACTGGCCCGAGCGAGGCCGCCCCCGACGATCTGACGATACCCGAACGGAGCCGGGAGGAAGCCGCACAGTTTGCGGTCTCCTATTCGACACTCTGGAAGGACGGCAAGTACGCCGGTGACGTCTACTCTGTCGACAGCGATCAAGTCACGAAGACCCCGGAGAGTGGCGAGTATCTGGAGAAAGGGAGCTTCGCGATCAGGGGCGATCGGACGTACTACGACGACACGCCCGTCGGCGTGGCGGTCGGGATTACCTGTGAGCCGGAGACACGTGTCGTCGGTGGACCACCGAGTGCAATCCGCGATCAGGCGGAGACGAGTATTACCGTCGAACCCGGCCGGTTTGCCCAGAACGATATCGGAAAGAAGCTCTACCGGGAATTCAAGGGCCGGTTCGCCGACGAGACGTTCGTTCGGAAAGTCGCCAGCCCGGACCTGATCCAGGAGTTCTTGCCGCCGGGGGGCAGCCGCATGGTCGAAGAGTAGGGTGAGGAAGGCAAGTGACGACAGCCCCGACGCCACTGTCGTCGATCCGCGTGTCGAGGTCCGGTGTCGGCGCTGAGAGACGACCCGATCGAAACAGTAGGCACTTGTCGGCTCCGAACTGAATCATCGTATGCGAATCGACGAGCGAGAACGCGTCGAGGGTGGCCGCGAGCGCCTTACGCTCGTCCCCGAGAGCCTCGACGACCTCTGGCATCTCAACTACGTCATCGAGCCGGACGATCGTGTCTCCGGCGACACGACCCGCCGCATCCAGCGCAACGACGACCAGCTCCGGGATACCGGTGGCGAACGCGAACACATCTGGGTTGGTCTCGACGTCGAGGATGTCGAATTTGCCCGCTTTGCCAATCGTCTGCGAGTCAGTGGCGTCATCGCCGAGTGCTCCCGTGAGGACCAACTCGGTGCTCATCACACACTCAACGTCGAACAGCACGACGAGATCGACGTCGAAAAAGCCTGGAAACCCGACCAACTCGATCGCATCGAGGATGCGGTCGAGGCCACCGACGCACCAGACGTGGCGGTCGCGACCGTCGAGGAAGGCCAGGCCTACGTCCATACAGTCGCTCAATACGGAACCGAAGAGCGGGCGAGCATCAGCGGGCCGACTGGGAAAGGCGATTACGCCCGCCCGCGTGCCGAGCTATTCAGCGAACTGACAGACGTGTTGGTCCGTACCGACGCTGACGCGATTATCCTCGCTGGCCCCGGGTTTACCAAACAGGACGCGCTCGATTATATCGAAGACGAAGCACCCGAGGTCGCCGAGGCGATTACGACAGTCGACACCAGCGCTGTCGGGGATCGCGGTGTTCACGAGGTTCTCAAACGTGGTGCCGTCGAGGACGTCCAAGAGCAGACCCGGATCGCCGAGGAAGCCGGGCTGATCGACGAACTGATGGAGCGGATCGCCGAGGGTGTCGAAGTCGCCTACGGCCCCGACGAAGTGGCAGCAGCCGCAGAGTACGGCGCGATCGAGCGCCTGCTCGTTCTCGACGATCGACTGCGAAGCGCCCGTGCTGGCGAGGGCGATTGGGATGTCGACATCGATCAGATCGTCGAGCGGACTGAACAACAGGGCGGGGATGTCACTGTCTTCTCAGGTGAGTTCGATCCAGGCCAGCAACTCGCCAATCTCGGTGGCATTGCGGCGTTGCTGCGGTATCGACTCCAGTGACGTCTCAGCCACTTGTCGCAATGGTTTTTTGATGGGGGCACGACGATACACCGACGGAGATCACATTGCCGATGGGTTTCGAGGATCAGGGTGACTTCGCTGCGCAAGTCGCCGATCTAAACCGGTACGGACAAGCGCTGAACAGTTGTGAGTCGGTCGACGAAGTGGTGTCGCTGACGCTGGAAGCGATGTCGTTGTTGTTCGAATATCCCTACTCGACGTTCGTCGAGGTCCGCAACGGAGTCCCAGAAGTCAGCGAGAGCATGAACCCACACCTCGAGGCAGGTGACGAGCCCTCTGGGGTCGTGCTCGAAGCAATCGAGACCGGCGAGACAGTTCGCCGGACCGGAGCGGACGCCGGGTTGACAGCGGATTCCTCGGTCAAAGCAGAGCTTGCTGTGCCAGCGAGCATCGTCGACGACGTGATCGCCGTTCTCGTCATGCGGGCGACGGCGATCGAGGAGATCGACAACGGACACGCTGAGCCCCTCGAAATTTTGGCTTCCCACGCGGCGACGGCCATCAGCAATATTCGGTCTCGGGAAGAACTCGAACGAGCGCGCAACGATCTCGAAACGCGCAAGGAGATGGTCGAGATGTACGATCGGCTGCTCAGACACGACCTGGGAAACGACTTGCAAGTCATCACCGGGTTCGCTGACGTGGTTGCCGATCAGGTCGACGGAGAGACCCGAGAGTACGTCGAGCGGATCGAACGCTCCGCCGAGAGCGCGTCGGATCTGATCGGTCGGGTCGGGGACCTCGTCTCGACACTCGAAGAGGCCACCGAACCCGAACCCAAGTCCCTCAGGGCCGAACTCGAGGAGACTGTTCGAGACGTCGACTCCCAGTACGACGGGTTGACCGTCGAGTTCGATCCCGACGCGTTCGCGTGTCAGGTATACGGGGGCGATTTGCTCGATTCCGTGTTCACCAACATCCTCTCGAACGCGGCCATTCACAACGACGACCCCGTGACTGTCTCGATCTACGTCGAGGAACCGACCCCCGAAACAGTCATCGTCGGATTTGCCGACGATGGGTCGGGTGTCCCCGAAGAGATTCGCGACGACATCTTCGAGATGGGGCGGAAAGGTCCAGAGAGTACTGGCACCGGACTCGGACTCGGGTTCGTCCGGGCACTCACCGAGTCCTACGGTGGGACTGTCGACGTCCGGGAGAGTGCAGCCGGCGGGGCGGACTTCCGCGTTAGGCTCGATCGGGTCTGAGGGCTCGTCGGGGGCCGGCCGCATCGACACCCCACAGCTGGAGTGGGCTCGCCGGCCAGTACTGTTAATCCCTCGGCCGGTGAATTGCCCGCTATGGCGACGATCCCGTCCACGTTCCAAGACCTCTTCGAGACGGCCACGTTCGCACACGTCACGACCATGACTCCAGCGGGCGAGCCACACACTACGCCGGTCTGGGTCGATTACGATGCCGAAGACAACCGGCTGTTGGTCAACACCGAGCGCGGGCGACGCAAGGAACGGAACGTCGCTCGGGATCCGACAGTGTCGGTGAGCATGGTCGACCCGGACGACCCGTATCGATTTCTCTCGGTCACGGGTGAGGTCGCCGAGACGACGACCGAGGGGGCACGCGAGCACATCGACGCGTTGGCACAGCGGTACATGGGCGAAGACGAGTACCCGAATCCAATCGAGACCGAACGCGTTCTCCTGCGGATCCGGCCCGTGGAAGTCCTCACCAGCGAGTGACTGACAGTCAGAGCGTCACTTCGAGGCCGTCCGCGGCGATTCGGACCTCCCCGTCGTAGGAGTCGGCGATGGAATCGAGCATCTCCCCGTGGCGGCCGTCGGTGTGGGGATAGAGGTGGGTGAGATAGACCGCCCCAACGTCGATGTCGGCCGTCGCCAGTGCCGCGCCGAGTGACGCTGGCGTGGGATGGTTGTCGGTCTCGACGTCGTCGGGAAACGAGCAGTCGTGAACGAGCGCGTCGGCCCCGTCGGCCACGGAGAGAAACTCGGGAAACGCCACGGTGTCGCCGCTGAAGACGGCTGTGGGGCCGTCGCTGTTCGCGGGCGTGACTCGATAACCAAAGCCCGGCATCGAGTGTTTTCCGCCCCGGGCGCGGATGTCGAACCCGCCGATCGTGCCCGCTCCCGGATCGAGGTCGGTGACAGTCGGGTCGACGTGATCGTCGAGATACGCGTGGACCGACAGCAGGTCGTCGACGAGTTCTCTTGTCCCCCGTGGACCGGCAATCGTGAGCGGCGGTGCGTCCGCGAGCCAGCGGGCCTTCAACAGCGGCAGCAGGTCGGCGACGTGATCGAGGTGGTGGTGTGTCAGGAGAACGGCATCGAGATCGGTGTAGCCACCGTCGGTCGCTGCCAGGCCACCCAGGACGCCACTGCCACAGTCCAGTAGCATGCGACTGTCGGCTGTCTCGAACAGGAGTCCGGTCTGGTTGCGCTCGCCCGTCGCCATCGCACTACCCGTGCCCAGAAACCTCAGGCGCATAGCCACACCTGGTCGGCCGAGCGGAAAGTTCTGGTGTCAGACCCACGAAGCGGGAAACGGCCGCCCGATCCGTCGGTCAGGTTTACGCCGCCCGCCGCCGGAGTGAGCCACATTCAGCCACGGAGTCGCCATAGATCGAAGTCACTACAACCACGCACGAGTACAGGAGTATGTAACTATACCCAAAGTACTTGCATAGAATACTGCTAAGTAGAAAGTGATTCTATTGTCACGGAGTACCAACTGTTTTTCCGTCGTTGTCTCGGTCGTTGTTTCCGTGGTGGTCTGTGTGGAGCCCGCTTCTGTTGTCGTAGACTGCGAATTACTCCCACCGGTGCAGCCGGCGAGCAACCCCCCGCCCACAACTGCTCCGCCGTACTTCATGTACTCACGCCGTGTCGGTGCCTCGTGGCCGCTGGAATCGTCTTCCACGCGATTTAGGCTCGCCTAAAGTATAAAACGGTTTTGAATTTTAGGGCGACCAAAATTTTCGGCGAGGGGCTCCACAGTGCGGGCAAATCGGTGGACCGCTTTACGAAGTATCCCGATAGCCACACAGCTATCGCTAGCTGCAGCATCAGCGATCTCGGACAATTGCTGTGTATCGACAAGGTCTGGTCGGAGTTTCCACCAGACACGGTCTACGAGAATGGCAACAAGTTCGTCGTCTCCGTAGATATCGTTTACTGCTACACCTACTGATCGGCTGATTCTCTCTTCAATATTATAAATAATTACAAATTAAATCAATCCCCCGAGGTTGTGCGCCCCTCCTGAAGTGCTGATTAGCTCGATATCGCCCATAAGTGTTGTTGAGTTATTTGTTTGTAGAAATCTAAACGCCGAATCTGTGGGACCCACGGCTCACAGAAGTTGAGACTGGTGTTCTCAATGTATATGATCCCAATCATCCACCCCACTAATCAATTTTAATTGTACTACATCAATCCTATTGGGGAAGTTTTATGTGACAGCCTTCACCACCAGATATTGCGGTCAAAATCGAGAGACGCCACATATAGGGTTAAGAGCCTAGAGGATTAAGCAGTGACAACTATGAACTGCCCGGACTGCGGGAACGAGCGAACACGCGTCATCGATACAGGGACCAGTGCCGACGGAACCTCCGTCCGACGGCGCCGCGAGTGTCAACGCTGTTCGTTCCGCTTTACCACCTACGAACGTCCGGAGTGGGAGTCCCTCCAAGTGAAAAAACGCGACGGAACCATTGAATCGTTCGACCGACAGAAACTCCGCGCAGGGATCGAGCGAGCCGTTGAGAAGCGGGATATAACCGAGACAACAGTGACTGCTCTCGTCGACGATATCGAGAGCGAACTGCAAGGTCGAGAGGCACGTATCGTCGCTTCGAGTCTCATCGGCGAACTCGTCTCTGAGAACCTCCGCACGCTCGATAAGGTAGCCTACATTCGATTTGTCTCCGTTTACAAAGCATTCTCTGAGCCACAGGAATTCCTGAAAGAACTTGATGCAGTCTTGGATGCAGAACTTGATGACTTCGAAGCCTCGAACAGCTCACTATGACACAAACATACGCAGATCAAACGAATGTTCGGTCATCCTTGACCGGGCAAGCATGATCCATGTCCAAACGTACAGACAACGACGGAAACAGAAACCAACCAACAGAGGACGATTCCTCCGGAGTACGTGCCAATGACTGAAAACAAAACCACAGGCGGAGGTCCGGAGACCGACATCTTCTCCGAACGGACGCAGCTCAAACCGTACGAGTACCCCGACGTCCTCGAGTACAAAGACGCGATACGGAACAGCTACTGGGTTCACACGGAGTTCAACTTCTCGGGAGACGTCCAGGACTTCAAGGTCAACACGACTCCGGCCGAAAAGACCGTCATCAAACGGACGATGCTGGCCATCGCGCAGATCGAGGTCCAGGTCAAGACCTTCTGGGCAGAGATCTACGACGAGATGCCCAAAGCGGAGGTTGGGAACGTCGGCATGACCTTCGCCGAGAGCGAGGTCAGACACATGGACGCGTACAGCCACCTCCTCGACATCCTGGGGATCACAGAGGACTTCGAGGAGGTGACCGACGTCCCCGCAATCGAGGAGCGGATCGACTACCTCGACGAGTACCTCGAGAAGAGCGAGAGCGACGACACACAGGAGTACGTGATGAGTCTCCTGCTGTTCTCCACGTTCGTCGAGCACGTCTCGCTGTTCTCGCAGTTCCTCATCATGACGAGCTTCGACAAACACGAAAAGAAGTTCAAGGGGATCGCGAACGCCGTCGAAGCGACCAGCAAGGAGGAGCAGATTCACGGACTGTTCGGTGTCGAACTCGTGGAGACGATTCGCGAGGAGAATCCGGATCTCTTCGACGAGGACTTCGAAGAAGAGGTCCAAGCGGCCTGTCAGCAGGCGTTTGAGGCAGAGATGAAGATACTGGACTGGATCTTCGGTGAGGGCGAACTGGAGTTTCTTCCCCGGGCGCACGTCGACGCGTTCCTGCGGGACCGGTTCAACCAGAGCCTCGAGAACGTCGGTGTCGAGCCGATATTCGACCCGGACGATGACCTGCTCGAGGAGACACGGTGGTTCGACGAGGACATCATGATGACGAAGGACAACGACTTCTTCAGCAAGCGGTCGACCACGTACAACAAACACGCACAGAGCATCACCGCGGAGGACATGTTCTAACGATGGCACAAACAGAACCAGCACTCGACGAGGTCAACCAGCAGCACGAGGAACCGTTCTACTGGCTGAACGAGGACAGCCGGGCGTTCCTCAACGAGGGGTACCTGATCGAGGGTGTCACGGCCGAGGAGCGTGTCAGGGAGATCGCGGAGCGGGCCGAGGAGATCCTGGACGACGACGGCTTCGCGGAGAAGTTCTACGACTACATGAGTCGGGGCTTCTACAGCCTCGCGAGTCCGGTGTGGTCGAACTTCGGTCTGGATCGAGGCCTGCCCATCAGCTGCTTCGGTAGCTACATGGAGGACAACATGGAGAGCATCCTCTACACGCAGGCCGAAGTGGGCGAGATGACCAAGCTGGGCGGCGGGACCAGCGGGTACTTCGGCGAGATCCGGCCCCGAGGCAGCCCGATCACGAACAACGGCAAGAGCAACGGAAGCTACAGCTTCACCGAGCTGTTCGACACGATCATCAACGTCGTCAGCCAGGGCGAGACGCGGCGCGGCCAGTTCGCGGGGTACATAGACGTTGAACACGACGATCTGGACGAGTGGCTCAACATCAAGACCGAGGGCGACCCCGTACAGGACATCTACTACGGCGTCATCATCGGTGACGACTGGTTTCGGGCGATGGTCGACGGCGACGAGGAGAAGCGAGAGATGTGGGCAGAAATCATTGAGGCGCGGATCAACATCGGTGTCCCGTACATCATTTTCCGGGACAACATGAACGAAGGTAAGCCACAGGTCTACAAGGACAAGGGCTACGAAATCAATGCCTCCAACCTGTGTACCGAGATTGCACTGCCAGCCACGCCAGATGAGAGTTTCGTCTGTTGTCTCTCATCGATGAATGCG
The DNA here is from genome assembly GCF_009797925.1 of Halorhabdus sp. CUG00001. Lineage (NCBI taxonomy): Archaea > Methanobacteriati > Methanobacteriota > Halobacteria > Halobacteriales > Haloarculaceae > Halorhabdus > Halorhabdus sp. CUG00001. The sequence goes on along the minus strand of NZ_VOLB01000001.1, from coordinate 773,678 downwards.
CTCCACTATGACGAGTGGAAGGATACCGACGCAGTGGGAACGCTGACGCGGTTCCTTGATGCCGTCATGGAGGAGTTTATTCAAGAGGCGGAGGGGACGCAGTTCATGGATCGCCCGGTGCGGTTTGCGAAACGGCACAGGGCGATCGGCATCGGCGTCCTCGGCTGGCACAGCTATCTCCAGAGCGAGATGATTCCGTTCGACAGCATGGAGGCGATGGAGAAAAACGAGGCAATCTTCCGCACCATCAAGGAGCGAAGTTACGAGGAGAGTCGTCGGCTCGCCGACGAGTTCGGCGAGCCGGAGGTGCTCGAGGGCTACGGTCGCCGGAACGCGACGACGATGAGCGTGGCCCCGACGAAATCCAGCAGTGTCATCCTGGGGCAGGTCAGTCCGAGCATCGAACCGCTGAAATCGAATTACTTCGTCCGCGACGGTGCGAAGCTGAAATCGACGCAGAAGAACCGGTTCCTCGAGGCGATACTGCAACAGCGAGGCAGAGACGAACGCGAGGTCTGGGACAGCATCGCACAGAACGACGGGAGTGTGCAACACCTCGACTGCCTGACCGACGAGGAGAAGGAGGTGTTCAAGACCTTCGCCGAGATCCCACAGATGGCGATCATCAACCAGGCAGCGCAGCGGCAGAAACACATCGATCAGGCACAGAGCCTGAACGTCTCGATCGATCCGAGCGAAGTGAGCGTCAAGGAGATCAACCAGCTCTACATCGAGGCTTGGAAAAAAGGGGTGAAGAGTCTCTACTACCAACACAGCGTGAACGCCGCACAGAAGTTCAGCCGAGACATCCTCGAATGCAAGGCCTGTGAGAGCTGATCCCCCATCGGCCGGTATAATAGAGTAGTCCATGTAAACTACGCCACCCTATCCCTCGGCGTATGCGTGCCTCGGTCCTTGACAGCTTAGGCGTGGATCTCGTCAAACAGATTTGGTCGGAGAATCCCAGCGTGTGGACCGACGAGTTCGGCGACGAAGTAGTCGACCTGATTACCGAAGCGGTCGAGTTAGAAGGAATCACACCTACGAGGCGTGTCCTGACGAAATACTTGGCATGAGTGCCGAGCAGTTCGCCGAGGACGTCGAACACCTCACCGACCCGCGCCTTGGACAACTCAACTTACCGGAACAGTACGGGACTGACAATCCGTTCCTGTGGATGTCCGAATAAGTCAACTTGAACAAGGAAGGGGATCCCTTCGAGACGCAGATGACCGAATACCAGAGCGGGGGAAGCCTCAATTGGTACCATCCGACCGCGTTCCGCATAGCAGTAGTTGAAAATGCGGTTTCTTTATCCAGTGTGAAAGGTGAAAAGCCGGTCAGTACAGAGAACATACAGAGCGTTCGAGATGGGGAAAGACGACTACTCCGCATTCCGTTCGAGTTCGGCCATAGTGCCGGCTATGTATCCGACAAATCCAGCGCCGATAACGAGGAATTCGAGGCCGAGTTGGAGTTCGGCCGAGATCGGCAGTGTCAGACTGACACCGACTAGCGCGGCAAGCGTGAAGAGCCCCGTCCCGGCCCCGGTCCAACGTTTATCCTCCCAGTCATCACCAGTCGTGTGAGAGGAGTGCTGGCGGGCGATTCGAAGCGTCATAAGGAGACCGCTTCCCCACAGCAATCCTGTGACTGCCGCCAGTGCAAAATGCCCCACAAACCAATAGAGTCCACCGGTGACGACCAGTGTAACGAGAATACCAACCACCCTGTGATGAGAACTGCCCATCACTTGTTCTGTAATCCAGATAGCTGTTAAACGCTCTTGGGTGAGCGATTGTTGATACTGTCGTCGGACTCTGATGGAGGGTCATGACCAGAGGTCTAAACGGCTCTCTGACCCGATCAGTGATCGGCCGACGTAATCCAAAATCCCAAGACTGCGTGCCATCAACAATGTACTACGCAAGAGCGAAAGAAGTAAAAAGATGGCCGGCAGTGGACCGAAAGCTGCCTATCGAAAGCGAGTGCGTGACCTAATTTCGAAGCACAAGGATACTCTCGGCCTCCTTGAGTGACTTAATCGGTACGCTTTGACGGGTACTCTCCCTCCTGCGGAGTAGTATTAGATACTAGTGAGTTTTCGTTGACGAAACGTTGTTTTCGATAAAACGCCAACCGAACGAACGTAACGCGCGAGTTTCGATCTGATTAATCAAACCTCACGCCATTCCCGACCGTACATTTTTGCTTTGGGACGTGAGAGATACCGTCATACATCATATGTCACACCATGATAGGTATTCTCCGGAAGTCGTGAGGGATTTCTGGCAATACGAGTGGGACCGCCGCGACGTCTACGAATGTCCGGACGACGCGACTGACCCGACGTACGTCCTCGGGATGTTTCCCTACACGTCGGGCAATCTCCACATGGGCCACGTCCGGAACTATGCCATCACCGACGCCTACGCCCGCTACCGGCGGATGTGTGGCGACGACGTGCTCCAGCCGATGGGGTGGGACGCCTTTGGCCTTCCTGCGGAAAACGCCGCCGAACAGCACTTCACCGATCCCCGCTCCTGGACGGAATCGTGCATCGAGAGCATGCGCGAGGAGATGGACGCGATGGGCTTTGGGTACGACTGGTCACGGGAGTTCACCACCAGCGATCCGTCGTATTACCGCTGGAACCAGTGGCTGTTCAGACAGTTCTACGAGGCCGACCTGGTGGAATACGACGCGGCCGCGGTCAACTGGTGTCCGGACTGTGAGACGGTCCTTGCAGACGCCCAGGTCGAGCGACCGGCCACAAGCGACGGAAACGGTCCGGACGTTGAGGAGCCGGCCCGAACGAGTGGTCTCTGCTGGCGATGTGAAACACCCGTCGAGACCCGCGAGCTCGATCAGTGGTTCTTCACGATCACCGACTACGCCGAGGAACTACTCGATGGCCTCGATGATCTCGAGGGGTGGCCCGAGAGCGTCAGGGAGATCCAGCGCAACTGGATCGGCAAACAGGACGGGACTGAAGTCACGTTCGAGGTCCCCGAGTATGGCGACGTCTCAGCATTTACGACGCGACTCGATACGATCTATGGGGCGACCTTTCTCGCGATCGCGCCCGGTCACGAACTTGCCCGGACGCTGGCTGCAGACGACGAGCGCGTCGCCGAGTACCTCGATGCGGTTCGGGCAAGCGACAGCGGCCGCTCGAACAGTGTGGACGCGGGTGTTTTCACCGGTGTCCACGCCATCCATCCACTGACTGGTGAGGACGTGCCCATCTACGTCGCCGAGTACGTCCTCGACGACGTGGGCACTGGCGCAGTAATGGGCGTGCCAGCCCACAACGAGCGCGATCACGCGTTCGCAACGGCACAGGACCTCACGATAGCACCGGTGATCGACCCGGCGGACGATGACGCAGACGTGGAACTCGAATCGGCCCCGTACACGGGCGAGGGGATCCTCCGGAACAGCGAGGAGTACGACGGACTGGAAACCGGGGATGCCCGCGAGCAACTGCGCTCGGAACTTGACTGTGCGGACTCGGCTGTCACGTACCGACTCCGGGACTGGCTCATCTCCCGTCAGCGCTACTGGGGGACGCCGATCCCGATTGTCCACTGTGACGATTGCGGACCGGTACTGGTCCCCGAAGACGAGTTACCGGTCGAACTCCCCGACTACGAGCACTCGCGGGCCAATCCCCTCGCCGAGAACGAAGAATTCGTCGAGACCACCTGTCCGGAATGTGGGGCCGCCGCGCGCCGGGAGACGGACACGATGGACACCTTTGTCGACTCCTCGTGGTACTTCCTGCGCTTTCTCTCGCCCGACAGCGACAACGCGCCCTTCGAGGCCGATCTCGCCGAGGAGTGGCTCCCCGTCGACGTCTACGTCGGCGGCGAGGAACACGCCGTGTTACACCTGCTGTACATCCGGTTTTTCGCCCGGGTGCTGTCGGATCTTGACTTGCTTTCGGTCCGGGAACCCGTCCAGCGGCTGGTCAACCAGGGAACGGTCCTCCACGGCGGGGAGAAGATGTCCACGACGAAAGGCAACGTGATCACGCCCCACGAGTACGGCCCGGAGACGACGCGCCTGTTCGTCCTGAGCGCGGCCCACCCGCGACAGGACTTCGAGTGGACCGCAAAGGACGTCAGTTCGGCCTACGAGTTCCAACAGCAACTCCACGAGATGGGGCGAGCTTTCGACGAACGCGAGCAGTTCCGCGACGAGCCTGCCCCACGAGATGAGTATCTCGACCGGGCGATCGACCGAACCATCGCCGCTGCGACCGCGGAGTTCGATGCTTTCCGGTTCCACCAGGCGATCGCCGAGATCCGTGGCCTGGCTGGACTCCTTGGCCAGTACCTCGATGCTGGGACCCCACAGCAAGCGGTCTATCGGCGCGGCCTGGAGACGCTTGCCCTGTTGATCGGCCCGATCGCCCCATATCTGGCCGAAGAGCTCTGGAACACCCTCCGGTGTGAGGGGCTGGTCGTCGAGGCCGAGTGGCCCGACCCAGCGAGCAACGTCACAGCGTACCAAATCGAACGCGCGCTCATCGAGAGCACTCGCGAGGACGTCCGTGACATCTGTGACGTAGCGGGCATCGACGATCCAGACCAGATCACGTTCGTCGTCGCCCCTGCATGGAAGTACCGGGCCTACGAGTCCGTCAGGACCGCAGATCCAGAGGCTGCGGTCGTCAGCCAGGCTCTAAAAGACGAACTCGTCGCCGACCATCGGGACCGTGCTGGACCGTATCTCGCCGATCTCGAAACCCGTCGGCGCTCGCTGGAACCGGTCCTCGAACCCGATCGAGAACGCGCCTTGCTCGATCAGGCGCGTTGGCTGTTCGAGACGGAATTCGACGCGACGGTTCGGATCACCACCGCAGACACGGTCGATGACGAGGACCTAGCCGGCAGGGCCACGCCTGGCAAGCCAGCTATCCATATCGACTGAACAACCGCTTTCTACTCGCTTATGCCTCGATTCGGAGGTGACGATCGACGTAGTTGTCGAGTTCTTCTCTGGTCGACTCGAGGACCGCTTCGTCATCGACGAGTACACTCCTGACTAGCATGCCATACACCATCGCGTGGATGAACTCTGCCGTCTGGGTCGCCTCGACCCGTCGGAAAACGCCTTGCTCGATCCCTGCTTCGATCGTCTCGGTGAGCGTTGCGACGATCACGTCGTCAGTTCGGTCGAACTGTCGGCGGAATGTTTCGTCGTGGGGAGCCTGCGCGCGCATTTCGATCAGCGCCTGGAAGAACTGGAGGTGCTCTTCATCCATCCCTGTCGGGACGAGTTTGTCGAGGAAGTCGTCGAGGCGCTCTTCGGGGCCATCTGGCGTATCTGCTTCTAGTTCGGCCTCGAGTTGGTCGAGCAAGAAGCCGAGAAAATCGGCTAACAGCTCGTCTTTGTCTTCGTAGTGATAGTACAGGAGTGATTTGCTCTTTGGGAACTCCTCTGCGATGCGGGAGATGCTGGTCCCGGCATACCCGTGGGCACAGAGCGCCCGGTAGGTCGCGGTCATGATCGCTTCTTCAGTGGTCCGCTCGTCCTCGGAATCCGATGGTTCAGGCACTGTTATCACCAATCCAGCGGTCCCTGATCGACGGCGCGACTGATTGCTGGGTGGCCCAGGCGCGCCTCGGCCATCGATGCATACAAGTCATGTTTCTGATGGATTACTGTGACCGATGGTCAAAACGCTGTCGACGAATCGCTCGAGAACGGACCGATCAGACGATTCTGGCAGCATCGACAGTGCCTCTTGGACCTCTGTCTGGGTGAGGGTCTCCGGTAGTCCCTGTGGGAGTTCTGGGTCGCTCTCAGCCGTCCTGTGACGTGACTGTGTTCGGCTCGTCCGCTGTCGCCACCGTTGCAGTCCGAGGGTCAGCCCGAGTGACCGTAGTGCGTCGAGGCGTTTGTCGTTCGCTTCCTCCAGAAGACCAGCCAGCTCGCCTGCTGCCGCGGTGACGATCGGCTCGATCGGTGCCGTCTGGGCTGAGTCATTGGCTCCCGATCGAAACCAGCAACGCGTGAATCGCTGACTCGCCGTTGTGAGCGATCGGTAGCAGGCCTGACCGATCGACTCCGTAGCGTGGCGCGTTTGGGCCGGAGAGTCATCCGTTGGGACACCGGCGTATGCAAGCGAGTGGAGAAAATCACTGGCGAGTACGGCCCGTGTCGTGTCGTCGCTGTCTGCCTCGATGGCTTCGTTCGCCTTGAGTCGCATCTGCGCCGAGAGACACGCCACGCTCGCGGCTGCAGACAGCAGTTGCTCGCGATCGGCCGTCCCCGGAAGTGCCTGTCCAGCAAGCACTAGATATCGGCCACTGAACTGATCGGCCGCCTCTTCGATCGGACGAGTCGCGTCCGTCACCAACTGTGCTGGCGCCGCTTTCAACCAGGTCTGAATCTGGCGGTCGATCGCACGTGCAATGTCCGTCTCGGCGGACTCACTCGAAGCTGTCATCCATGTCCCCCCGTGACCGCCAGCCGGTTCCCGGTCCCCCGAGCCGGTCCCGTCAATCTGGCCGTGTCTGTCTCCCGGTGCATGGTAGTAACTGAACGGTAAGTCAGCATCAAAGTTTGGGATCTCACTTACGCACCCGTCCAGCGGCAATATTGACCGAACATTCAGTAAATTCCAACAAGCCTATTACCCGCTCGTGCCAACGCAACGACTACAGATGCTTATCTTCGCCTCGAAACGGGACGTGGTTCAATGAGCGTGTCTGACACCATCGTCGACGCCATCACAGATTACAGCAAACTCGCAATCGCGGTCATGCTGGTGTTGACGATGGTCATCGGGGCTGGGGCGGCACAGGTCTCACAGACCTCGTCGCTCGACCAGTTCCAGTCGGAGACGCCGGAGGCAGACGACCTCGATTACATCGAGACACACTTCTCGACCGGTTCGGCTAACACCACGACAGCACAGGTTATCGTCCGTGGGGATAACGTCCTGAGTAAGTCCGCACTACTCGAGACGCTCCGCTACCAGCAACAGATCCGTACCGATCCAGCGATCGGGGAGACGCTGGCCCAAGAGCGTGCGACTGTCGGCATCGCCAACGCTATCGCCACAGCGGCGATCAAACAAGAGCGCGGCCAGGCACTCCAGGCGACCGCCCAGGAGTTTCAGCGCGTAAACGAAACGGTCCAAGAGCAACGGGCTGCTCTCGAAGCAGAGCGGACGCGACTCGCCAAAAACCGGACCGAGTTCAACGAGACGAAAGCTGCTGTCACGGCCCGAGCGACCGAAGTGAACGCGACCGCAGATGCACTAAAGGCGGGACTCCAGACCATCCAGCAGGAGCCGACCGCCAGCATTCGTGATCAGTTCGACGCTGTGGCGGCGAGTGCGTCGGTCGAGTTGAACGAAACTGACTACGCGACATTCGAGACGGCCGCCAAGCAACTTCGGAACACAACTGATCCAGCGGCGATCGAGGAGGCTTATCAACTCGGCACACGCGGTGTCCTCGCCGCGGAGTACACCGCACTGGCCGAACAACAAGAGCGCCTCGAAACGTGGGGGGCCCAGCTCCAACAGCGTGGCGCTGCGTTGCAGGAACAGGCAGCTCAACTCAGCGAACGGGGCGAACAACTCCGTGACCTTGGGACAGAACTACAGCAAACACGGGCAGCCTTCGAGAACGCTACCGCGGCAACCCTGACCCAGCAGATCGACCAGCTCGAATCGATGAACGCGTCGGCGATCGAAGAGACAGTCGGGCTGGTTCTCGGTGCCGACGGAAACAGCCCATCGAGGGCGTTGACGTTCATGTCGACCAACTACGATCAGGGGTCGAGGAGTGCCCAAGCGACGATGCTGCTGGTAACCCAGCAGACGGAGACGGCGCTGCCACCGGGCGGAACCGCCCCCGAGGCAATTACGGACGCCCAACTGGCACTCCAGGATCTCGGCGCGGACTTCCAACAAGAGTATCTCGTGTTCGGGAGCGGTATCATCACCGACGAGATCAACCGCTCGATGACCGACAGTATGCTCATCGTCGGCCCGCTCGCGCTCCTTTTCGTCTTGTTGGCCCTGGCGATTGGATACCGTGACATCCTCGACATCATCCTAGGCGTGTTCGGCATCGGTGCCGTCCTCGTCTGGACGTTTGGGTTCATGGGGTGGGCGAGCATCGAATTCAACCAGATTTTCATCGCCGTCCCGGTCTTGTTGATCGGGCTCTCGATCGACTACGCAATTCATATCTTCATGCGTCACCGGGAGGAACGGACCGCCGGTGACGAACTCGGGCCACGAGAGTCGATGCGGACCGCCCTCGCCGGTGTCGGCGTCGCACTGACGCTGGTCACGGCGACGACCGTGATCGGCTTCCTCTCGAATGTCACCAGTCCGGTACCGCCGATCCAGGAGTTCGGCGTCGTCAGCTCAGTCGGGATTGTGGCTGCACTGCTGATCTTCGGTGTGCTCGTCCCGGCATTGAAAGTCGAACTCGACGAGTTCCTCGAAGGCCGTGGCTTCGATCGGCACAAGCGAGCGATCGGGACTGGCGGGGGCCGCCTGAGTCAGGTACTCAAGATCGGCTCGGTCGGCGCTCGGAAAGCCCCCTATGCCGTGATCGTCTTCGCACTGTTGTTGTCGGCTGCTGGGGCCTACGGTGGCTCACAGGTCGATACGACGTTCGCACAGGAGGACTTCCTCGCCGAGGATCCGCCCGGCTGGATGGAGCAACTCCCCGAGCCGTTCAAGCCTGGTGACTACACCGCAAAGCAGAACCTCAACTACGTCAACGACCGCTTCATCCGCGAGGACTCCCAAGCACAGCTGCTGATACGGGGTGATCTGGCCACGCCCGACGCGATCGAACGACTCGATCAGGCACGCAGTGAGATGGCCGGCAAAAACGTCACCCAGAAGCTCTCGAGTGGAGAGCCCGACGTCCAATCCCCGCTGTCGGTGATGGAGACGGTCGCTGCCCAAAACGAGACGTTCAACGCGACATTCCAGGCCGCAGATGCAAACGGTGATGGGGTGCCCGAGACGAACGTCTCTGCCGTCTACGAGACGCTGTTCGAGGTCGCACCGGACCAGGCCGGAGCCGTCCTCTCGAAGAACGGCGACGAGTACGAAGCAGCCCGGATCGTCGTCTCGATTCAAGGCGGTGCCTCGAGTTCGGCCGTGACCGAGGAGATGCGGGCTGTCGCCGATTCACTGTCCGGCAGCGGTATCGAGGCGACGGCGACCGGCCAGACGATCCTCTTCGAGATCATCCAAGATCAGTTACTAGAGACGGTCATTCAGAGTCTGCTGATCACACTCGTGGCCGTCTTCGCGTTCCTGATGGTCGTCTACCGAATCAGTGACGGGAGCGCGACACTCGGATTCGTCACCCTGTTGCCGGTCGTGTTCAGCGTCGCCTGGATTCTCGGTACGATGTACCTGCTGGATATCCCGTTCAACGTGATGACGGGGATGATCACGAGCCTGACTGTCGGGCTCGGGGTCGCCTACAGCATCCACCTCAGTGAACGCTACAATCAAGAACTCGAACGCGCCGATTCCGTCTGGGAGGCACTCGACCGCTCGGTGACTGGCACAGGCGGTGCATTGCTCGGCAGCGCGGCAACCACCGTCGGTGGGTTCGGCGTCCTCGTGTTCGCCATCCTGCCCCCGCTCCAGCAATTCGGCCTGATCACCGGACTGACGATCATCTATGCCTTCCTGGCAGCGGTCCTCGTCCTCCCCAGTCTCTTGGTCGTCTGGACCCGGTTGTTCGGCCCGGAGTGGACGTTCAGCGCGGACGAACCGGACGATGACACCGATGGCAGCTCCGCTGACACGGACGCGTCGACAGCCAACACCCGGGCCGTCGATCAACAGGTGGACGCGACGCCGATCAGTGCCGAACGGTCCGTCAAACCCACGCGTGTCACACCTGGCGATGGCGTGACCGTCACCGTCCGTATCGAGGGCGTGAGCGGTCGTCTCGCCGTCCGAGACGGGTTCGACGGAGCCGGGATCGCTCTCCGGACGGCCAGTCCCGCTCCCGCCGAGTTCGCCGTCAGTGACTCGACGGCGTTTCTCGTTTGGGAAGACCCCGAAGCGCCGATCGAAGTCGAATACGACGCGACGATTGCCGGTGACGCCTCCGACGGCTCGACACTGCAATTCGACGGCGTCGTCTTGACCTCCGGCCCGGATGTTGCCATCGACGGAGAGGACTCGGTTACCGTCGTGTCCGACCTGTTCGATCTGGTCCGATCGGAAGGGCAAATATCACAGGGCGAGTTACGGCTGGCGACTGGACACGTTGCCGACGGCCGCCTCTCGGAGAGTGAATTCGAACGGCTCTGTCGGCTCTGGATCGAGGACGAACGGTAGCTAACGACGACTGGAGAAGTACTTTCGTCGGCTATCGGTCGCGTGAGACTCGCTCGGCTGGGTCTGTTACTATCCCTGTCGAGAGCATAACGCCCGGATCGATGCTGGTGTTGATCCCAGTCTTGACGTCGTCGCCGGCGACGACGCCGAACTTCCGTCGGCCGGTCGAGACACGGTCCCCGTTGACTGTCGCCCGGATCGTCTCCCCGTCGTGACGGAGGTTCGCTACTTTCGTCCCCGCACCGAAGTTGACAGACTTCCCGAGCACGCTATCGCCAACGTACGAGAGGTGAGCCACGTTCGTGTCCGCTCGGACCACACTGTTCTTGATCTCGACGGCATTACCGATGTGGACGTCGGCACCGATCATGCTCGCGCCCCGAACGTAGGCGTTGGGCCCGATCTCTGCCCCGGAACGGACGTAGACTGGGCCGTCGATGACGACTCCCGGTTCGACTGTCGCCCCCGCTTCGATGACGACCGAGCCGCGGAGATCCGCGTCGTCGCTGACGGTACCCCGGATATCCCGCTCGATGCTCGCAAGGACGGTCTCGTTGGCCTCGAGTAACTCCCAGGGCCGACCCACGTCGAGCCACCGGTCGAGTTCGACCGCACTGACGTCGTAGGCGTCGATGACTTTCGTGACGACATCGGTAATCTCGTGTTCGCCCCGTTCGCTCCGGGGGACGTCGAGCCACTCGCGGGCCTTTGCCGGAAAGGCGTAGGCACCGGCGTTTGCGAGATCCGTCGGCGGATCGGCCGGCTTCTCGACGATATCCGTGACGCTGCCGTCTGTGACAGAGACGACACCGTAGTTCGAGGGCGTCGAAACCTCGTAGGTCCCGAGGGCAGGCCCGTTCTCGAAGAGGGCCTGGACGCTCGTGGCGTCGTAGAGATTGTCCCCATTGAGAACGACAAATGAACCATCGAGGTGGGACTCGGCCGCACGTACAGCGTCGGCCGTCCCGTCTTGTTTCGGTTGCTCGACGTACGTGACGGGCACGCCACGATACGATTCCCCAAAGTGAGACTGGATACTCTCGGCGTGGTAGCCAACGACGAAAATCAATTCCGACGCACCTCCGTCGACGGCCACGTCAGCGACGTGTGCCAGTACCGGGCGATCGACGACCGGCAACATGGGCTTTGGTGTTTTCGCCGTCAGCGGACGCATCCGCGTCCCCTCCCCGGCGGCGAGGATAACTGTCTGCATGCCCGTGGCCTCTCGATGCGGACAGATAGACTTACCGCTCGACGGCGCTATGTTCCCCACACCACTCGCCAAGCAGCGTCCTGACCCATCCCCACGCTCAGGCAGGCGACGGCACGAAAACGAACAGCCAGTCTGGAATGTGGACGCGAGACCAGACTGCACTGTGCTCGATCTCCCCTAACTCAAATCCCTCCGTTCACAGCCATAGCTCGCGGACTTGCTCGCTGAGAAATGCTCGGTCCGGGATTTGAACCCAGGTCATCGGCTCGAAAGGCCGAAATGATTGGCCGGACTACACCAACCGAGCGATCAACTGCAATCGAATCGAGGGACTGCTGCCTAATAAATGCCGTCAATCGTCGCTGCTCTGTGGCGTGTTATGGAGCCACAGAGTCGATGCCCGAGACGGAACCTCCAAGGTGGCGCTGGCCCACGTCAGTAGCATGGGACTGGTTGGACAGCTTTTCGGCCGAGAACGTGCCGGCGTTGGCCTGTTCGTCGATGGCCCGAACGTCTTTCGCTCGGAGTTCGACGTCGATCTCGACGATCTACGTTCGATCGCTTCCGCATACGGTGACGTTCGGACCGCGAAGCTCTATCTCGACGAACACGCGACGCCGGGGCTCATCCAGGCCGGGGAGGCACACGGGTTCGCGGTCGTGACCACCAGCGGGGATGTGGACGTCAAACTCGCAGTCGACGGGACGCGGGCGGTCAGCGAGAATCACCTCGAGACGGTCGTGGTTGCCTCTCGGGACATCGACTTCAAACCGGTTCTCGAAGTCGCGGCGGAAGCTGGCTGCCAGACCGTCGCAGTTGCGCCCGGCGAGTACGGTCGCTCTGCTGGGCTGGCAGCGACCGCTCACGAGAGTCACACGCTGGGAGACTGATCGACGGTCCTCCGGGGTGTTGTCCCTGGGTGGGGCATCACTCGGAGACGAACGTCTTTTTGACTCCCGCGCCTGCCTTTCAGCACATGACCGACACGTACGACGGGCCAATCCTCGACAACCACCTGCACCTCGATCCCGAGCACGGACGAGGGATCGACGCCGTCGAGGACTTTGCCCGGGCCGGTGGTACGCACATGCTCGTCGTCAACAAGCCCTCCTGGATGATCGCCGAGATTCCCGAAGACGAGGCTATCTTCGAGTCGGTCTTCGAGACGACGATCGAAGCTGTCCAACAAGCCAGTGACGTCCTGGACGGACGTGCCTGGCCGATCTTGGGCGTCCATCCGGCACTGATCTCGAAGCTGACTGGTCGTGGCTACACGCCCGAACAAGCCCGAGAGATCATGCAGGCTGGGCTCGACATCGCCGCCGAGTACGTTGCCGACGGCCCGGCGCTTGGCTTGAAATCCGGACGGCCTCACTACGAGGTCGGTGATCCGGTCTGGGGCGCCTCGAACGCCGTGATGCAACACGCCTTCGAACTCGGCGCGGAAACTGGCTGTGCGGTCCAGTTGCACACGGAAGGTGGCGAGGATTTTACTCAGGTTGGGGCATGGGCCGAGGAGCGGGGCCTCCCCGCAACGCAAGTCGTCAAACACTATTCGGAGGGCCGTCTCGACGGCCCAACCAAAAGCGTTCTCGCGGACAAAGATGAACTCGAAATCGCCGCCGAGATAGCCGAGCCGTTCTTTTTGGAGACGGACTTCATCGACGATCCGGACCGGCCAGGCGCAGTCCTGGGGCCGAAAACAGTTCCGCGTCGCACCGAGTGGCTGCTCGAAAACGGACACGAAGATGCCGTCCGGACCGCACACGTCGAGACGCCGGCGTCAGTCTACGGAATCGACACGGAAGCGACGCTGTAATCGCCAAGTGGAAAGACGACCGCTGCTTACAGTTCGAACGTCTCGTCACCGTCGAGGACGTGCACGTCGGCGTCACTACCGACGGCTTCCACTTCGCGGGCGAAGTCTTCGGGATCCTGTTCGATCGGCGGGAACGTATCGTAGTGGATCGGGAAGACGTGATCGACCGCCAGCCAGTCGACTGCGACGGCGGCCTGCTCTGGCCCCATCGTGAAGTGATCACCGATCGGTACGGCGGCAGCGTCGGGTTCGAGGAACGGGGCAATCACGTCCCGCATCTCGGTCATCAGGCTGGTATCGCCGGCGTGATAGAAGGCCGTCGTCTCCTCGTCGCGTGTCCGCGTCGGTTCCGCATCCGAGATGACGAACCCGGCGGGCATGCCTGCCGAACCGACCTCGTAGGTGGTGTTGATGCCGTTGGTATGGTCGGCCCGGTGCATCGTCGCGTAGGCGTCACCGACCTCGACGGTGCCGCCGAGGTTCATACCGATCGTCTCGTTGCCGTGGGTGTCTGCGACGTAGGCAGCTAGTTCCGGCGTCGCCACGACAGTCGCGTCGAAGGCACCTACGTCCCCGATGTGGTCGGCGTGGCCGTGCGTGAGCAACACGAAGTCCGGCTGTTGGACCTCGGCAGGTGACAGGGCTGTTTTCGGATTGTCGAAAAATGGGTCGACGAGCAGGCGCGTCTCGTCGACGACGACACTCCAGGTCGAATGACCGTGCCAGGTGAGGTGCATACGTCATCCGGTCGTATGGGTGTCGGTCACTTAACACTGCAGGGCGGCCCTGGCCCAAGCGTTTATGCGAACCGCTACCTAGGTACGTGTATGTCTGAGGATGGCGTCTCACGGCGTGGCTTCCTCCGGACGGTCGGTGCCGCGACAGCCCTCAGCCTGGCTGGGTGTGCCGACTCACCGTCGAGTGGGACACCGACCCAGACTGCCACTTCGGATCGATCGACGCAAACGCCGATCGAACTCCAGGATGGCGATCTCATCGACGGAGAACCGATCGATCAACTAAATGACGACGGGACCGCTCGATTTAGCGAAGTCTATCAAGCGGTTCGAGATTCGGTTGTACAGATCAGGGTGCTGACAGCGAGCGGCGAAAGTGCGGGCTCGGGGTTTATCTACGACGAGTCACATCTGGTGACGAACGAACACGTTGTCGCCGATGCCCAGGACTTGTTCGTTCGATATCGAACAACCGGCTGGCGCGACGCCGAAGTCGTGGGAACCGACGTCTATAGCGATCTAGCTGTCCTTCGTGTCGACGATCACCCGGATGCGGCCCAACCCCTTCCGCTTGTCGAGGCAGACCCAGCCGTCGGCACCGAAGTCATCGCGATCGGCAATCCGTTCGGCCTCTCGGGAACGGTTTCAAGCGGGATCGTCAGCGGTGTCGATCGAACGCTGTCGGCCCCGAATAATTTCAACATCCCCGATGCGATACAGACCGACGCTCCCGTCAACCCTGGCAACAGTGGGGGGCCACTGGTTGATTTACGAGGACAAGTCGTCGGCGTCATCAGTGCCGGTGGCGGTGACAATATCGGACTCGCGATCTCCGCACCGCTGGCCAGACAGGTCATCCCTGATTTGATCGCGACCGGCTCTTACGAGCACCCGTACCTCGGGATCGGACTGCAAAACGTTACTCCGGAACTGGCTGCGGCCAACGACATGCCCGAAGCGACCGGGGTCTACGTCACTCGCGTCGTCACAGACGGGCCGGCCGACGGCGTCCTCCGTGGTTCGACGGGCCGTGAATACGTCTATGGCCAATCTGTCCCTGTCGGTGGCGACGTCATTCTCCGCGTTGCAGGCCAGCCAGTCCCGACGTCGGACGCGCTCGCGAGTGTGCTGGCACTGGGCACCCAGCCCGGCGAACCAGCCGAGTTGCGTATCTGGCGGGACGGATCGGAACAGTCTGTCGAAGTCGACATCGGTGTGCGGCCCCAGTAAGTGAGGTTACTCTAGCCGTTTGGCGACGCCTTGTTCGAGTAGTGGCGCCACGTTGGTCTCGGGAAGTGCTACCACGTCGTCAGTTGCAAGATCGTACGCTCGATCGTCGATACCCAGTATCTCGCCGACGTCGTCAGTGATCTTGACCGTGGTTCGGTCGATACCGTCAGCCACGCCGTCTGCAGGAACAGCCCCTGGGCCATCGCTGCCACTCGCCCCACCGTGTCCGGGTGTGCCGCCGTCGCCCCGCGTCGCCTCGTCGACTGTCTTCCCGCCGGACGTGGCACTTGTGGCCGGCGGCGTGTCGACGGGTTTGTCACTCATGTCGTCGGGGTCGTCCTGCTGGACGGGATCGGGACTCCCCATGAGATCGGCGGCAGAGACGTCGGGCTGTGTTTCCTGTTGACTGGGAGCCTTACTCGGCTGGCCGGACTCGGGATCCTCCTCGGCCGGGTCGCTGCCGGCAGGGTCTGTGGAGGCTTCGATCCCGGCCGTCTCGTCGAGCCCGATATCAGCCGTCTCGCCGTCTAGGACGTCGAAGACACGCGTCCGGTTGTTCTCGATCGCTTCGACGAGCGTCTCGAAGAGGTCTTGCTCTTCGGTTGTCAGTCCGCCGTCTTCGGTTGGCATGTCCGCGGCCGCCATCGAGGCCATCTTGACGAGTTTCCCGACCCGTCGTTCGTAGATGGCTTCGAGTGTCTGTTCGGCGGTCGCGATGTCGTCGCTCAGCCGGTTGACTTCGGGCGCATCGAAGGGATCGTCCGCGTTTGCAGCCACTCGCTCGCGTTCTTTACGGAGCGCACGCACGAACTCGCCAGCCTCCTCGTAGAACGAATCGCGAAGTTGCTGGAGGCTGTCGGTTTGGCGCTCGCGACTCTGTACTGATTGGATCTCGTCTAAGTCCATATCTCCTCTGCGTTACTCAGGTCCCTTCTGTGCGCGCCCTCTCGACATGAGGAACACGCCAAGGTACTCCGGAACGGTACTGACTCCCTCCGAGAGTGTAAAGGTATCGCCGTCGAGCTCTACCTTCCCTGGCGCTGTCACTTCGACAGTGATCTCGTGGCCCCGGAACGTGTCTGGGATCGCATCGACGAGTGGATCGAAGCTGTCGATCTCGTCTCGTTGGAGTGTCCGGACTGCGAGCCCACTGCCGCCGTGAAGGCTTCCAGGGAGGCGGATGAGGCGGTTCGTGTCCGTCGTGACCGGTTCGTCGATCGGCGCGTTCTGGGCTGTGATGACCTCGTGGGTAAGTGCATCGACGAGTTTGCGGATGCCCGGGCCACCGGCTTCGAGATTCCCGTTCTCGATGGCATCCCGGTTTGCATCGATCGCCCCGTAGACAGTCGTTGCACGACCCTCACCGATCCCATCGAGTTCCTGGAGACGATCTTTGGCGTCGGCTTCCGAGAGCGATTCGATCTCGGAGACGAACGCCAGCAGCGCTTCGTGGACGCGCTTGCCCCAGCCACCGTCCGTTCGGAGACGGCGCGCGGTGACGTTGCCTCGCATCTCGGTCGTCACGAGGCCGTCGAGATCGAGTCCGATCCCGCGAACGTAATCGACGATCTCGCGTCGCCCTTCCCGGTCCAGTTGCTGGATACCCTCCTCGCGCACGTGGACGTGATACCCGCGCCCGCCCGAGAACACAATCGTCAAGTCTTCGAATCCGAAGTCCGTCTCCAGAAAGTCGAGCAATCGCATGAGCGCGTCCTTACACGCAGCGAGCATCTCCGCGTAGGTCGTCTCGGCCGGATCGACACTCGGGAGGTGATCTGCGTCGAGGTCGAAAACGACATCCGACCCGTGCCAGTCCTTTTCAGCCATCGAGGAGGCGCTCGGGTCGGCGTATCGGCCTGCCGAGAAGTACACGTGGCGGGGGCGCTCGCGTGCGAGAAATGACTCCAACTCGCCGAGATCGAGCAACGACTTGTGCCGAACCATTGTCTCGCCCGGCCCCTCGGTCCAGGGGATGTAGCCCCACTCACGCTCGTGGGCATCGGGTGGCGGCGAAAGGTCGACGCGCCGGTAGTGATCGCCGAACCGACCCCGGAGATAGGCACGGGTTCGCTCTTCCATCGTCCCCGATTTCGGGCGAGACCAGCAAAGGCGTGTTGATCCTGTTGCCCGCAAGCGAGCTCCCAGTGCCGTGTCTCTACTCTAAGCGGAGCAGGCCGAGTGCCTCGGGACTTGACCCCGAGGCCGTTCACACCTGCAAGTAGCCGGCTAGGACACGCTCGTTCGCTTTGGCGGCCGTCTGCCCTCCGTTCGCGTCCGCCGTCGTATCCCATCGGGCACAGACACGCGAGGATCGAAACCCAGACGCCCGCGGGATTCGCCCCACTGGGCCGTGACCGGATGTCGGAACGAATAAGAAGTCAGGTCCAATAGCCTGGGGTGAAGTCCCGTGGTGTAGTGGCCAATCATAGAGGCCTTTGGACGGGATTTGAGTGTTCAGATGCCGGAAGAGAGCCTCTGACGGCGGTTCGAATCCGCCCGGGACTATCTTCTCGCGACCAATTCTGTGAGCGAGAGATGTGTCTGGGATTCGAAACTGGGAACGATGCGACGCGGAGTTCCCGCGGTTCGAATCCGCCCGGGACTATCTTCTCGCGACCAGTTACGGAAGCGACACCGTTGATTCTACGCTGGTAGCTCGTTTTGTCCCCGATGTCGGCCTTACGCAGCGTGAACGGAGACGGGCCTCAGGGCCGCAACCAGGCTGCGGTCACGTTACGGTACGTCGTCCAGAAGTCCCGCCAGAGTCGTTCGTCTGGCGTGCCATCGGGTGGCATCCCATACCTCCCCCGCGCGAGGCGTGGCGATATGGGTGAGGGGAGACGCGAGTCTTCGAGTGACTGTGAGGGCCGGACCGACACGGCGCGACCACACTCCGGGCACTGGTACCAGATCGACCGAGAGCCACTCCGCTCGTGGAGAATCCAGTCTCCGTCGACGTGGCTATCGTGCCCACAGTTCGCACAGAACAACACTGACTTTCGTCGTCGTGGCCCACAACTTCCCGGTGACGGTTGCGAGGGCGCCATCCCTGAAGGGTACGCGACTGTTGAGTAAAAAGGTTAGTATAGATCATCATATTCCGCACTGTGAACCGCCTCGGCCCGTGCCGCCTGGAGAGTCTGCCCACAGCACGCCGATTCCATCATCCCCCTGGCGCGCTACGACGATTCGGTAATCGCGACTGGCTCGCCGCGGGCGGCACTTTCAGCTAATGCGTCGATGACCCGCATATTTCGGACGGATTCTTCGACGTCGATGCGTGGTGTCTCGCCACGTTCGACTGCATCAGCAAAGTGTTCGACCTCACGCTGGTACGGATCAACTGGTTCGAACTCTTCGGTGACGCGCCGGCCGTCGATTTCGTATTCGATCGAGACACGCTGGTCGGGATCGGCTCCGAAGACGTCCGTCGCACGGAGCCATCCGTCGACGGCGTCGACACGGTACGATTCGGTGAGCTGTGTATCGAATCCGGAATGGACACGGGCCGTCGCCCCGGACTCGAACTCCAGAATGCCAGTCAATTGCGTATCGACCCCGCTGTCGCGCGTGTCGGCCTGCGTTGCGTAGACGCGCTCCGGTTCGCCGAAGAACAACCGCATCGCGCTGACGGCATAACAGCCGACGTCCATGAGTGAGCCGCCGGCGAGATCCGGATTCAGCCGAATATCGTCAGGGCGACCGCGCAACGAGAACGTGAACGATGCGGACCCAGCTCTGAGATCACCCAACTCCTCGCGAACGATCTGGGCTGCGCGCTCGGTTCGTGGGTGGAACCGATACATGAACGCCTCCATTAGCGTCACGTCCTGTTGGGCGCAGTATTCGAACATCTCCGCCGCTTCGTCGGCGTCGACTCCGATCGGCTTCTCACACAGGATGTCCACTCCAGCGTCGGCGGCCCGCTTTGTCCACTTCGCGTGGAGGCCATTCGGGAGCGGGTTGTACACCGCATCGATCGGGGCCTCCTCGAACAGCGCCTCGTAACTCCCGTACGCGTTGGGAATGCCCCTCTCTTGGGCAACCGCTGTGGCTCGATCACCACCCCGAGACGCGATTGCCGTGACCTCGTGTTCGCTGCGCTCGACTGCGGGGATGAGTGCCTTCTGTGCGATCCCGGCCGTACTAATGATCCCAAATCGCATACGACTGGCTTCGCTTGGCACTGCCTTGAAGCTCCGGGCTCTGGCAGAAGTCAATCGCCACTTGTCGATGATCGTATTACGCGTATACTGGCTCTGGCGAACGATCCGACTGTCGAGTTTTTGTTCTCCGATAAGAGGAGTGCGTGGGACCGGATTTGAACCGGCGGACCTCTACAGGACAGCGCCCTCAACGCTGCGCCGTTGGCCTGGCTTGGCTACCCACGCGCTTCCTGCGATTAACTCGCGTTTCATTGTTCCGGAGGGGGATTAAAATGACTGTCGATTCGCCCCGTCCAGTTGTCTCCCGTGGCGTCATTTCGCTCTGTGGATAGTTCGTAGAGAGCGGCCTGTCTCGATGGACCGTCCGATACTATTCGACCGGAGTATGATAAGAATATTGTCTATAATCGTCTTCTAAGTATGAAAGTAATATTATGGTATTTGGGAAACGACTGCGAGATATCTTACCTGGGATAGAAAATATGGAGAATACTCGGCTGAGATGCCCGTAACACGTGTTACCATGGTACCATTGCACACTATGAAAATACTGTTCGAATATAGGTACTTATAAGGTTGGAGTTACATAGTGTACGATAGGATTATGAGTTGTCAAAGTAACGCGTCTCCCGCTAACCGGACGTCGTTCACTGCCCACGAAGTGACGACCGACCAAACAGCAGACGTGGCGATGAAGACACAGACCAAGCGCTATACGTTTTACTGGCAGATCGGGGCCAATGGACCGGTGTTGCTTCGGGTTTCCGATTACGATGGTACCGACGTAACCAGTGACGTGGATCCCCCTGACGACATGTACGATCGCGTTCGACAGAACACGGGCCGGGATATCTGACCACAACGCGATCGAGTACCTGTCTTTCTGCCTGGGTAACTGTGTCGTGTGCCGTGAATGCGGATCGACCTACGAGAGACATCGCTTCGGTAACCGCTCTCTGAAGAAATACGTAACCAAACAATAAATAGGGGCCTCACAGCAGTCCAAGACGGGATGGAATACAGAGACTTCGGGACGGCCATCGATTTCGAACCGTCGGCCCTGGGATTCGGTGCGATGCGGTTGCCGACCGAGGGAGAAGAGGGGACGATCGACCGTCAACACGCGATCGACATGATTCGGGCAGCGATCGACGAGGGCGTCAACTACGTCGACACCGCCTGGCCGTACCACGACGGCGAGAGCGAACGGGTCGTCGGCGAGGCACTCACGGGCGACTATCGCGAAGACGTCTCTCTCGCGACCAAGATGCCTTCGTGGAAACTCGAGACGAACGAGGACCTCGAGGAGTACTTTCAGCGCCAACTCGACCGACTTGCTACCGATCACGTCGAGTGTTATCTTCTGCACGCACTCGATGAGGAGTTCTGGAATACATACCAAGAACTCGATACGTTCGAGTGGCTCGAACGGAAACAAGCTGCGGGGGAAATCGGTCACGTCGGGTTTTCCTTCCACGACGATCTCGATCTCTTCGAGGAAATCGTCGACGCCTACGACTGGGATTTCTGCCAGATCCAGTATAACTACCTCGACCAGCAATTTCAGGCTGGGCGGGCGGGTCTCGAGTACGCCGCCGAGCGAGGATTGGGCGTCGTCGTCATGGAACCGCTCCGTGGCGGGACACTCGCGACGGATCTGCCCGATCCTGTTTGCGAGGCCTTCGAGGAGGCCGATTCGGAGCGGTCGCCCGTCGAATGGGCGTTGCAGTGGCTGTGGGACCAGCCTGAAGTGTCGACCGTCTTGAGCGGGATGTCCACCCTCGAGCAAGTGCGTGAGAACGTCGACCTCGCCGCCCAATCCGGGGTCGGCCAGTTTTCCGAGAGCGATCTCCAGACCGTACAGCGAGCCCGTGAGCGGTTCGAGGAACTGATGGCTGTCGACTGTACGGGCTGTGATTACTGTATGCCGTGTCCGACCGGCGTCGATATTCCAGGCAACTTCGATCTGTACAACCGCCTGGAGACGAGCGACGACCCGACGGCCGTGCTAGACGAGTATGAACAGCTGGACGAGCACGCACGAGCCGACGCCTGTGTTGCCTGTGGCGAGTGTGAACCTGCCTGCCCACAGAACCTCGAGATCATCTCTTTGCTGGAAGAAACTCACGCCCGACTGGACGCTGTGCGCGCTTGACCGTGCCAGAGAGTCCAACCGGTCCCGAACTCAGTCGGCCTGTGGCTCCGGGTCGCTCTCGCTGGAAAGATCGACGTCTTCCAGTTCTCGGGAGGGTAACGTGTCCCGGAACCGCCGGACGATCCCTTTTGCCTCGCTCAATTCCGCACTCCCGACGGCCCGAAGCAGGGCGAGTGCCCGCCGTGCACGCGTCTGTCGCCAGGACTCTGCGCGATGCTCGTAGGTTCGGATCGCACGCAAGAAGTCGATCTTTCGGAACTCCGGCCAGTACGGGGCACAGAAATATACCGCAGCCTCGTTGCCGTTTGCGTGCCACGGGAGGAAGTTCGACGTGCGCTCGTCACCGCCGGTTCGAACGATGAGGTCGACGTCGCTGGTCGGCCCGTCGTACAATCGATCTTCTATCGTCCCAGCGTCGATGTCTGTCGGATCGAGACAGCCGTTTTCGATATCTTCGGCGATCGAGCGCGTTGCACCGAGTAGTTCAGCCCGCCCGCCGTAGGCCAGCGCGATATTGAGGTAGAACTGGTCGTAGCCACGCGTTTGCCGATCGGCGTAGGCGACTGCCTCACGGACGCGTTCGGGGAGCCGATCCAACTCTCCGATCGCTCTGATCCGGACTTGGGCTTCGTGGACCCGGTCGTGGTCGGCAAACTCGTAGAGTTTGTCCTCGATGAGATCGAAGAGGACGGCTCGCTGATCTGCCGGCCGGTTGAAGTTCTCTGTCGAGAATGCATACAGCGTCAGTTCTGCCACCCCGAGATCGTCACACCATTCGAGCAGTGATTCCGTCGTCTGTGCGCCTGCACGATGCCCGTTGCTGGTTTCCTCGCCGTGCGCGCGGGCATACCGTCGGTTCCCGTCTTGGATGACAGCAACGTGGTCCGGCGCGCCCGACACCTCCCGTTCGAGCAACTGCTCGTAGAGCTTCGAGGCCCACTGACGCACCACAGAGACCATTTAACAGAACCGATACGCGCGGATGGGATGAGTCTTCTGTTCGCTTCGCCGGAGAACCCGCAGGGTTTTAATGTGTCGACCACGACGTACCAGTTGCAATGGCGACCGGTACGGTTGATTTCTTCAACGACACTGGCGGTTACGGTTTCATCGAGACTGAGGACGCAGACGAAGACGTGTTCTTCCACATGGAGGACGTCGGCGGTCCTGACCTCGAAGAAGGCCAAGAGGTTGAGTTCGACATCGAGCAGGCCGAGAAAGGCCCCCGCGCGAAGAATCTCACGAGGCTCTAAGCATGGCGGAAGGCACCGTGGACTTCTTCAACGATACGGGTGGTTACGGCTTCATCGAGACCGACGCGGCCGACGACGACGTGTTCTTCCACATGGAAGACGTCGGCGGCCCTGACCTAGAGGAGGGTCAGGAAGTCGAGTTCGAGATCGAAGAAGCCGAGAAAGGCCCGCGCGCGACGAACCTGACGCGGCTGTAAACACGGTACGGCGGGTCCCACCCGTCTTCTACCGCTCTCATCCCGTCGAGCAGCTGCGCTGTCTGAGACCGTGAGTCGTATTACCAGCGACGCCGACGTACGGATATGGACGCGAACGTCGATGATCTCTACGCACAGACCCGAAAGCTACTGCAACCCGGCGAGATCGAGCTTCGCGGGTTGATCGTCCACACCGAATTGTCGAACGATCAAGAGCCGGAACTCAATCAACTGACCATCGAAGTTGGAGACACGATCGCCGAACACGCCGCCACCGACGCGGACACGTACGTCTACTCGGGTACAGAGGATCCGGAATTTGGCCTCAACCAGCACCAGGGACTGACGATCGACGGCGACGAGTTCGTCTGGGAGTGCCAGCAACTCCTCCGGGATGGAACCTTCGACGTGGTCTTTTACTATCGAGACAGCGCTGAGACGGATGCCATTCTCGAGGATCTTCGTGAGAACGACCACGAAGTCACCGACGTCGAATCTCCCTGAACGGAGAGAACAGAGCCACACCCGATGAGAACGGAACAAATACAGTACAACAGGCAGGCTCGACGGTAATGGTCGTCTGGCATCGTGACCCCACAAAGCGAGCAGCGAACGGATGATTCCACTCTTCCACGACTTCGATGGCGAGCGCGTGTTGATCTTCGGCGGCGGGAGCGTCGGTGCTCGGAAAGCCCGTCGGTTCGCACGGGAGGCCGAAACGATCGTCGTTAGCCCGACCTTCGCCGACGTAGCGTTCGGTGGGGCCGAGCGGATCCGTGCTGCCCCCGACGAGTCCGCCGTCGACACGTGGCTCGACCGCACCGCTCCGGCGCTGGTCGTCGCCGCGACCGACGACGAGTCACTCAACGGGGCGATCGAAACGGCAGTCCGCAAGCGGGGCATACTGCTCAATCGCGCAGACCAGCGTGGTGCGCGAGACGCCGGCAGCGTCGTCGTGCCGGCGACGATCCGGCAGGATCCGGTCGTCCTCGCGATCGCAACGGGTGGCCAGAGTCCGGCCGTGAGTCGAGTGCTTCGAGAACGGCTCGAAAACGAGACTTACGTCCGACAGGCTGGAGAGATGGCTCGAATCACTTCCGAGTTGCGCAAGCAGCTACAGGAAACAGGCGTAGATCCAGACCGTCGCCAGCAAGCTATTCGCGAAGTCGTCAAGCGGGACCGGGTTTGGAAGGCTTTAGATAGCAGCGGTTCTAACACTCTGGAAGTAGCAGCAGACGTGATCTCGGACGTGATCGGTGATACATCGTGACGCGAGAGCCAGGTATTGTCTCGGGCGTGAGCGTTGCCCACCACCACGCCAGCGTCGAAGCCATCGACGCGGCCTCTGCGGAGAGTCAACGTGAGGCCGTCGAACAGCTACTGGCACGAGACGGCGTCGCTGAAGCCCTCGTCTTACAAACCTGCAACCGTGCCGAGCGGTACGTCGTCACCGAGGACCCACAGCGGGGCCGGGACGTCCTCGCGTCCTCGACCAGTGATCTCCCGGCGGGAACCGTCGCAGAGATGGACCACGAGGAGAGTCTGCGACACCTGTTGCGAGTTGCGGCGGGACTCGAATCGCTCGTCCCAGGCGAAGACCAGATTCTCGGCCAGGTGCGAGATGCCCGCGAGGACGCACGCCACGCTGGCGGACTCGGGCCGGTCTTGGACGACGCAGTGACGAAAGCGATTCACGTTGGCGAACGCGCCCGGACCGAGACCGCCATTAACGACGGTGTGGTCTCGCTTGGCAGTGCCGCCGTCGAACTTGCCGGGCGTGAGTGTGATCTCGCGTCGGCGACTGCGTTGGTCGTCGGAGCCGGCGAGATCGCGACGCTCGCGTCCGAGGCGCTCGCGGATCGAGCAGGGGTGGACCACTTACTCGTCGCAAATCGAACGGTCCCACACGCCGAACACATTGTCTCGACCGTCGACGTCTCAGCCTCGGCGACCGGCCTCGGGGCGCTTCCTTCGGCGGTAGACACGGCGGATCTCGTCGTTTCGGCGACCGCCAGCCCCCAGCCAGTGTTCGACGTCGAGACGTTTGGGACGGTGGGTGACACAGTTGTCGTCGACATCGGTCAGCCGCGGGACGTGCCACGCGGCGCTGGGGAGTACGCGGGCGTCTCGGTTTTCGATCTCGACGACCTGGAGTCGATCACTGCAGCGACGCGAGCCAGTCGGGACGCGGCCGCCGAGGCCGTCGAGGAGATCGTCGAGTCGGAGTTCCGAAACTTGCTCACCCAGTTCAAACGCAACCGGGCTGACGACGTGATTTCGAGCATGTACGAGAGTGCCGAGCGTGTCAAAGCCCGGGAACTCCAAGAGGCGTTTGGCAAACTGGATCTGGACGACGACCAACAGGAAGTCGTCGAGTCGATGGCTGACTCACTGGTCAATCAATTGCTCGCTGCCCCCACCGAATCGCTCAGGGACGCCGCCGAAGACGACGACTGGACGACCATCGATACGGCCCTGCGGCTGTTCGATCCACACTTCGGCAGCGGGGAACAGCCCCCGTCGGTCGCGATGGCCGAAGACGAGGTCCACGACCGTCTCTCGGCACTCGTCGACGCCGACGACTGAACAGGCAGTGCCGACAGTCCGCGTCGACGCGCTCGTTTGCCGCCGGCCGAACGTTCTTTTGCCACGGTGGTGTGTGGCCACACATGGCAGATCTGTTGAGCGACCAAGAGATCGAGAACCGACTGCCAAGCGACTGGCAGCGAGACGGGGACGAAATCGTTCGCACCTACGAATTCGACGCCTATCTCGACGGGATCGGATTCGCGTCGGCCGCCGGGGGCCTCGCTCAAGAGGCCTTTCACCATCCGGAGATACGGATCGGGTGGCGAGAGGTCGAGATACGCCTGACGACCCACGACGCCGGGGGCATCACCGAGGCCGACCTCGATCTGGCTGCTCGACTGAACGAGATCTGGGACTGACTGCCGGCAACGGTGTTGATCGAGTCCCCCGTGTGAACGGCTGGTTTTTTGCCTGTCGGCATCCCGTGTACGGATATGGACTCGCGTGCGGAAGGGATTGCATCGCTGCTTCGAACGACGCGACTCAACGCCGCTCTCGGCTGGCTGTTGACCGGCGTGATCGCCATGATCGTTGGCGGAAACGTCCTCTTGGGGAACGTCCTGTGGGCTGGTTTCGCGGCCGTCGTCGGCGGGTTGGCTGTGCTTCCCCCGCTGGCACAGGGCGATCCGATGGCGATGATCCCCTGGGAGGTGTTCGTCCTGGCCGCGTTGCCCTTGCTGGGGAACACGTTCGGCGTCAGCCTCGCCTTCAGGGGGATACCGACCTACCTTTCGGTGGCGGCGCTTGCACTCATCGTGGCTGTAGAGCTCCACCTCTTTACTGACGTCGAGATGAACTACCAGTTCGCGCTCCTGTTTGTCGTCGTCTCGACACTCGCCTTGGCCGGCCTCTGGGCGGTCGCACGGTGGCTCTCAGATCTGTACCTCGGAACGACGTTGCTCGTCGACCCGGCAATCGCCGAATCCGTGATCGAAGAACAGCTCATGTGGGAGTTCGTCGCCTCGGCGGTTGCCGGTGTCCTCGCCGGTCTCACTTTCGAGTTGTACGTCCGCCGGTACGTCCACGTTCGCCCAGGGGGTGACTGAGCGTGGGACTCACGTCACGCCTCCGTCTCACCGAGGCCCAACAGCGCCAGCTTACCTGGGTGATGGAAGTCGCGTTGATCGGGCTGTTGTTCATCGGACTGGAACGCCGATCGGCCGGGATTTCGATCAATGCTGTGATGGGGCTTTTGGTCCTCCAGATTCCGCCGCTGCTCGAACGGGACTACAGCGTCTCGATGGACCCGCGGCTGACGCTGTGGATCACGAGTGCCGTCTTCCTGCACTCGCTGGGGACTGTCGGTATCCCCGGCGGTGAAGGATTCTACAGCACGATTCCGGGGTGGGATCATCTCACGCACGCGCTGTCGGCATCGGTCGTGGCAGGCGTCGGCTACGCGACGACGCGAGCCCTGGATGTTCACTGGGACGACGTGCAGTTGCCCGAGCAGTTCGTGTTCGTGTTCATCCTCATGTTCGTCCTCGCGTTCGGGGTGATCTGGGAAGTCATCGAGTTTACGACCAGTGCCGCCGCAACGGCGATCGGTGGGTCGCCGGTCTTGACCCAGTACGGGCTGGAAGATACGATGAAAGACCTAATTTTCAACACGATCGGGGCCATCGTCGTGGCGTCGTGGGGAACCATCTATCTCAACGACTTCGTGACCCAGCTCCTGACAGCCGTTGGGATCGCAAACGACGACGCCGACGGCGGGGAGTGACCGTTTTATACACCGGTCGCCAAATCTATCCGTGTTCGTCGGTCACGCCTTCCTCGCCTTTGGGATCGTCGCGCTGATCGCAGGCCGCTACGGGCCCGAGACCCGCCCGCTTGGGCTCCCTGGCGGCGTGACCGTCGGGTCCGCCGTCGCCGTCGGGCTCGCAGCCGCCCTCTTTTCGTCACTCCCCGACGTTGACGTTGCTCACGCGGCCTTCCAGGTCGTGACGCTCCCGGAGGAGTCGACGGCGTTCGATCACTTCTGGGCAGCCACCAGCGAACGCCATCGGACGACGACTCACTCGCTGGTCGTCGCAGTGGCAGCGAGTGTTGGCTTCGCGCTCTGGCCCGTTGGCCGCTGGCTTGGGCTGGGCGTCCTCGCCGGTGTCGTCGCACTCGGCGCAGTGGCTGGTGGCATCGTGGGCGGTGCGGTCATGACCGTTTTCGTACTCGTCGGCCTCCTCGTCGTGACGCTTGCCCTCAAGACCGGGCTCGCGGGACGATCGATCTTTACTGCGGCGGTGGTTGGGCTCTCGATCCACCCGTTTACGGATCTGCTGACGGGAGAGCCTCCGCTGTTTTTCGCCCCCTGGGAGTTCGACGTGATCGGCGGTCGCATCGAGCCCTTCGTAGATCCAACGCTCAATCTCCTCCTGGCGTTCGGCACGGAACTTGCTGTCATCTGGTTTGGTCTCTTGGTCGGGCTGTGGCTCGCCGGTATCGACTGCCGTCGACACGTCCATGCTGCCGCCACCGTCGGGATTGCCTACGCCCCGATGGCACTCGTCTTACGCCAACCCAGCGTCGACAATGCGACGCCGTTCGTCGCGACGATCCTCCTCGTCGGCGTGGTCGGTGTCGTTAGCTTTCGACGGCCGCTGAGTAGCGACACGACCGTGACAGCTGCCCTCACTGCCCTCGCGACGATCACTTTCGCCTGGCTCGGATTCACGCTCGCGTACGTGACTGTCACGGGTCCGGTATAACTAACCCGAGTGCACAAGGCGATCGGCCTCGTTGATTCGAGTGAATCTATGGGAGGCCGAGAGCTGCTGGCAGCCGTCGAACAGTCGGTCGAATTCGACCCGAGAGCGGTGTCGATCGACGACGGCGAGGTGCTGGAGCTGTTCGAGCCTGCCGTCAGAGAGTGGTGGGTCGAGACGTTCGGCCCGTTCGTCCCCGACAACGGCGGCTTTTTCACCCCACCGCAAAAAGACGCCATTCCGCTCGTTCACGACGGCCAAAACGCGTTGATCGCCGCGCCGACGGGCTCGGGCAAGACCCAGGCGAGCTTCGCCGCCATCATCAACGAACTGTTCGAACGCGGCCGTACCGATGGCCTGGAAAACTCGGTGTACTGCCTGTATATCTCCCCGCTGAAGAGTCTCGCCAACGATATCCACCGCAATCTGGCTGTCCCGCTCGAGGAAATTACCGCCAAACTCGACGAGCGTGGCGAGAATGTGGACATTCGCCACGCGATCCGGCACGGAGACACCTCCGATAGCGACCGGCAAGCGATGCTCGAAGAGACGCCACACATCCTCAACACGACCCCGGAAACACTCGCTATCCTGCTCAACTCCCCAAAATTCAAGCAGAAACTCCAGACCGTCGAGTACGTCATCGTCGACGAGATTCACAGTTTGGCGGCAAACAAGCGTGGGACGCACCTGTCGGTCTCGCTCGAACGGCTCGAAGCCATGGCCGAAACCTCGCCCACCCGAATCGGCTGCTCGGCGACGGTCGAACCGCTCGACACCATGGCGGAGTTTCTGGTCGGCCGCCAGGAACCGGGCGGGGATCCACGCGAGTACGAACTCGTCGACGCCCGCTTTGCCCGCGAGTTCGACATCGAGCTTACGACACCGACGGATGATCTGATCCACACCCCGCAATCGACCGTCAACGATCGGTTTTACGACCAGTTGCACGAGCTAATCCAGGATCACACGAACACGCTGATCTTTACCAATACGCGGTCCGGGGCCGAACGCGTCTTGCACAACCTCAGAGAACGGTTCGACGCCTACGACGAGGCCAATGCGGGCTGTCACCACGGCAGCCTCTCGAAGGACAAGCGCGAAGCCATCGAATCCGACCTGAAATCGGGCGACATCGATGTAGTGACGACTTCGACGAGCCTCGAACTCGGGATCGACATGCCTCACATCGACTTGGTAGTCCAGGTCGGTTCGCCCAAGTCCGTCGCGGCGCTGCTCCAGCGTGTCGGCCGGGCGGGTCATCAACTCGGCCAGACCGTCGAAGGACGGGTCATCGCTCTCGATCGAGACGAGCTAGTCGAGTGTGCCGTCATGCTCAAGAAGGCCGAGGAGGGGTTCGTCGATCGCGTGTTCGTTCCCGAGAATGCCCAGGACGTCGCCGCCCAGCAGGTCTATGGCATGGCGATCAACGAAGTTCGGCCCGAGGCTGAAGTGACAGGCATCCTCCGGCAGGCCTATCCGTACCGAGAGTACGGCGACGAGGAGTGGGAGCAACTGGTCCGATATCTCACCGCAGACTATCCGGGAATGGAAGACGAGAACGTCTACGCGAAGATCTGGCGAGACACGAACGATCCGCCCGACGGCGAGTACCACTACGAGGAGTTCCCGGTCGGCGAACCACTGATCGGCAAGCGCGGCCGCCTGGCCCGCGTTATCTACATGACGAACATCGGCACGATCCCGGATTCGTTCACGTGTGACGTCCTCACTCGCGCTGACAGCGAGTGGGTCGGCCAACTCGACGAGTCGTATCTCGATACCGTAGAATCCGGCGACGTGTTCGTCCTCGGCGGCGACCGCTATGAGTACCGGTACCGCCGCGGCTCGAAGGTCTACGTCGACCCCACGAGCGCGCGACCGACGGTCCCCTCGTGGTACTCCGAACGCCTCCCTCTCAGTTACGATCTCGGCCGGGAGATCCTGTCGTTCCAACGCGAGTTGCTTTCACGCCTCGATCGCGGCGGGCGGGCCGAGGCCCGCGTCTGGCTGCGGGAGTTCCCACTCGACGAAAACAGCGTCCGGGCAATCGTCCGGATGTTCGATGACCAACGCCAGTACGCCGGTACTGACAGCATCAGCACGGACGAGCGCCTCGTGATCGAAGAAGAGCGTGATCGCGACGAGTACGAGCGACGCTACTACGTCCACTCGAACTACGGACGGCGATTCAACGATGGCCTTTCACGACTGTTGGCCTCTCACGTCGCTCAAGAAGCGACCGCAAACGTGCAGGTCGCCGTCGCCGACCACGGCTTTACGCTCTCGATGCCGCTCAACCGGAAAGTCGACGTCGCCGGTATCCTCCGGTCGATCGACCCAGACGACGTGCGTACAGACTTGCGTCAAAGCCTCGACGGGACGGACCTCCTCGATCGGTACTTCCGGATCAACGCGACGCGCTCGCTGATGATCCTCAAACGCTACAAAGGCTACGAGAAGTCCGCCAGCGAACAGCAGGTAAACAGCGAGATGCTCCTCGGGTTCGCACAGGATCTCGATGAGTTTGCCGTCGTCGAAGAGACCTACCGGGAAATCCTCGAAGACAAACTCAACGTCGAAGCGATCGAGGGCGTGCTCGGCGCAATCAGTGACGACGAGATCGATGTCGTCCATCATCGCGTCGACTCTCCGACGCCGCGGGCCTTTGGCCTCGCTACCTTGATGGCCAGCGACGTCGTCCTCGCCGAAGACGAGTCCGCCGTCCTCAAGGAGTTTCACGAACGGGTTCAGGAGGCGATCGACGACGCGGCGGTCGCTTTCGAGTGATCCCGATCCCTAGGTTCCTCAAGACGGGACGACAGTGATCTGCCGGCTGTGATCGATCGCCCGTTCCAGTTCTTCGGCGATGGCACTCCCACGGGAGACTTGGACCTCGCCGCCGCGGCTGACTGTCGCCGTAAAGAGATATTCGCCGTCGGCCCGCACCTCGACCGTCTCGCCGGCCAGGCCTTCGGCAGGAACGACCACGTGTCTGGACGTGATCTCTGGTGTGACCGTCCGTCCCGCCTGTCCGCCGGAACTGCCTGATGTCCCACTCGGCGCGCTCGACTGGCTGCCCTCACGCTCGTCGAGCGTCCGGACGTCGATGTCGATACCGAGGCGGTTCTCGACATCTGTGATCCGGCCCCCGCCTTTCCCGATGACCTGGGAGATATCGTGCTGTTCGACCCAGACGACCGCCCGGTCGCGCCCGCGGACCTCGACCTCGACGTGGCCGTCGGCTATCTTCCGAATCTCACCTTCGACCTCCTGGCGAGCGATCCGGTCGACGCCGCTCTCGGTACCCTCGTCGTCGCCGAGTGGCACGGTGACGACCTGGCGGTTGAACGTGTAGATCTCGTACTCCGGAACCCCCGTCTCGAAGTCCTCGATGACGATGACCGGCCGGGCGAGATCCTCTTCCATGAGGCCTTCGGGGACTTTCACTTCAGTATTTACGTCGTAGACTGTCTCGATCTGGCCGGCCTCGATGTAGACGACGGTATCGACGACCTGTGGGATCATGCCCAGCTCGACGCGGCCGACGAGGCGCTGTAGGGCGTCGATCGCTCGTGTCGCGTGCACGACGCCGATCATGCCGACGCCGGCCAGGCGCATGTCTGCAAAGACTTCGAAGTCGTCGGTTTTGCGGACTTCGTCGTAGATCGTGTAGTCCGGCCGGACCATCAACAGAGAGTCTGCGGTCCGCTCCATCGAGCCGGCCAGTTCCGTGTACTGGGTAATCTCCGGGCCGACCTGGAGGTCTCGCGGTTTCTCCATCGTCTTCACCGAGAAGTCCGAGTCGGCGAGGAAACCCCCGACAGCCTGGGCGAACGTTGACTTGCCGGCTCCTGGCGCACCCGAGATCAACACGCCGCGCTGGCGTTCGAGCAGCCGATCGCGCAGTTCCTCAGCGTACTCGTAATCGTCTAGGTCGGTCTGGACGATCGGGCGGACAGCCGTGATCTCTAAGCCGTCCGCGAAGGGCGGCCGAGCGATCGCGATGCGGTATTCCCGGAACTGGACGATCGTCATGCCCGGTTCGTCGATCTCGATGAACCCCTCGGGACTCGCCCGGGCGCTCTCCTCGATGTCGTGGGCGTACGCCGTGAGTTGGTCTTCTGTCGAGAGATCTTGCCGGATCGACTCGTAGTGCATGTCGCCGATCTCGCCGCGCTTTGCCATTGGCTTCGCGCCGACTTTGAGGTGGACACTCATCGTGGTCTCGTCGAAGAACGACTCGATGTCCAGTTCCTCGACGTCCCGACCGACGGGTTCGATGAAGACGACGTCCAGTCCTTTCGCGCGGGCGACCTCGCTTTGAACGACATCGCTGGTGACCAGCGTCGACCCGCGCTCTTCGGCGAGATCCCGAATGAGTGCGTCGACGTCTCCGTCCGCGGCTGCTCGTTTCTCGGCGTGTTCCGGGCGTCGGCCGATGTACTCGACAGTGATCGTTCCCTCCTCGGCCAGGTCGGCCAGTCGCTGTAACTCTTCGAGGCCGTCCCAGCCGGTCTGGCGACCTTCGTTGGCCTGGGCTTCGAGTTCACCGACGACGGCTTCGGGGACCGATATGGTGGCGTCGGCGAACTCCCCCTCGGCCACGCGATCGGACACCCGACCGTCGATAATGACGCTCGTGTCCGGTACGACGTTCATGTCTGTGAGTGGGGTCCCGTCGCTGATAAACGCCCGCATCCACCTCCCCATCTTGCCGGGCCGTCGCGATGGTCCAACAGGATACCGGCCGGCACCCAACGTTCTTGTCGACGCCAGTGGAACGTCCGACGATGGCCCCAGAGTACCAGGATACCGAGTGGCTCGCAGCTCGGCTCCGCGATATCCTCGAGTTTTACTATCCCGACGGTATCGACGACCGCGGCGGCTACGTTGCCCAACTCGACGGAGAATCGGGCGAGATCTACGACCGCGATTCGAAGCACCTCGTCGCCACTTCTCGATACGTCGTGAATTTCTGCCTCGGGGCGCGTTTCGACGGGCCGGACCCGTGGCTCGAAGCGGCCAAACACGGCATCGAGTTTCTCCGAGAAGGCCACCACGACCCCGACACTGGTGGGTACGACTGGCTTCTTGAGGGGACAGAGACAGTAGACCGCAAGCGCGTCTGTTACGGCCACGCGTTCGTCCTGCTGGCCTACGCTCGTGCCGTCGAAGCGGGAATCGACGGCACCAAAGCCGATCTCGAAGCTACCTACGACCTCCTGCTGGATCGCTTCTGGGAACCCGAATACAACCTCTGTCAGAGTGAATTCGACGGCGACTTCGAGGACGCGTCGGCGTATCGCGGCCAAAACGCTAACATGCACACCTGTGAGGCGATGCTCGCCGCCTACGAGGCGACTGGTCAGCAGCGGTATCTCGACCGCGCCCGAGAGATCGCCCACGCGCTGACAGTCGATCTCGCAGCCGACCACGACGGCTACCTCTGGGAACACTACACCGACGAGTGGGACCACGACATGGACTACAACCGCCAGAAACCAGACGATCTCTTCCGTCCGTGGGGCTACCAACCCGGCCATCACATCGAGTGGGCCAAATTGCTGGCAGTGCTCGATCGCTACGCCGACGTCGACTGGGCGATCGAACGGGCCGAGGAGCTGTTCGAAATCGCGATCGAGGACGGCTGGGACGACGACTACGGCGGCTTCTACTACAATTTCGATCCCGACGGCGAACCCATCGTCGACGACAAGTACGGCTGGCCGGTCGCGGAAGGTATCGGGGCAGCTGCCGCCCTGTACGAACGGACGGGAACCGCGCAGTATCTGGACTGGTACGACCGGTTGTGGGCATACGCCCAGGCGAATCTGACTGCCCCGGAGGGGAATTTCTACGTCAAACTCACTCGCGACAACGAGCCATCCTCGACAGACGACGGCCCAGCAGTCGAACCTGGATACCACCCGATCGGCGCGTGCTTCGAGGGACTTCGTTCGCTGTGACTGCCTCGCCGGGATCGGTGTAGATAGAACAATAAGCCACGGCCTGCAAGGCCACAGCCATGACAACACCAGACGCGCTCGTGGCCGGTGAAGCGTTGATCGACATGTTTCCGACGACCAGTGGGCGATTGGCTGCTGTCGACACTTTCGAACGACGGGCCGGTGGTGCTCCAGCGAATCTCGCCGTCGCGATGGCACGCCTCGGAACGGCACCGTATCTCTGGACGAAGCTGGGCGACGATCCGTTTGGTACCCACCTCGAAGACGTCCTGACCGAACAGGGGGTTCCGGACCGCTTTTTGGAAATCGATCCGTCCCGAAAGACGGCACACACCTTGGTCGGTGACGATCCCGACGCCGACCAGTCGTTCGTCTTCTACAAGGAGGAAACGGCGACGATGGCGATGGAACCCGAGACAGTGCCAGATGAGGTGCTCGCCGACCTGTCGTGGGTCCACTTTGGCGGTGTCATGCTGTGTGAAGAGCCGGCCCGGACGGCGATGCTCGACCTCGCCAAACGCGCGAAGGCCGCCGGCTGTACGGTCTCGTTCGATCCAAACACACGCGAGGACCTCTGGCCGGATCCCGAAAAAATAGGGCCAACGATGCGTGACGCACTCGCGCTCGCCGACGTGATCAAGACCGATCGCGAGGATCTGGCGTCGTTGTTGTCCGACCCCGACGGAGCGATCAGTGCGGTTGCCGAAGAACTGACGACGTTTGGCCCGCACACGGTTTTGCTCACGCAGGGTGAGGCAGGTACCTACGCGCTGGCGACAGAGAGCGCCCCGTGGGGTCCGGCTGTGGCTGATGAGCCGGCTGCCGACGTCGAGGCCGTTGACACGACTGGTGCCGGAGACGCGTTCACTGCTGGCGCGATCAGGAGTCTGATCGACGGTGAGTCACTCGAAGCGGCAGTCGAGTTTGCCAACGCAGTCGGCGCACTCACCACGACTGAGGTGGGCGCCATGGCTCCCCTCCCGACACGTGCAGACGTCGAACAGCTCCTCGGGTAGATCCCTACCCACACAACAGTCTTATCGCGCCACGCCAATCGAAAGAGATGCGAGACGAGCCACACCATTCATATAGCGATATATGATTTACGAGTCGCTGGTCGAACAGAGTCCTGTGGCCATACGCGAGCAACAAGCCAGTCACCCGATAACTATTCAGCGCAGTTGGTAGATGTTCGCCTCGTAGACGGTCCGGACGCGGTCGCCCCAATCGTGGGTGTACGTGTCGATGATATCTTCGGCGACGTCGCCCCGCAGGTACTTCACGATGCCACGATCGCCGGTTCGATCCCGGAGATGGGTGGTGAAAAAGTGCCGGAAGTAGTGGGGGGTGACGTTTTCGGCAGCGTTGCTCCCGCTATCGTACCACCCTCGGTCTCTCGCACGGGTGGTCACGATATGATGGACTGCGTCAGTTGTCACGCGCTCACCCCAGTTATCTGCTGTCCGGGTAAACAGTGGCCGTGCGTCCGAGACCGGATCCGGGCGAATATCGAGCCAGGCACGCAGCGCCGCTGCCAGTTCCGCATCGACGGGAATGACGGTATCACGTCGGCGTTTGTTCGAAGCTGACCGGCGGTCACCGTTGACGACGCTACCGCGTTGTGGTTCACTCGAGACGTACAGCGAATCCGGCCGTTGTTCGAGGCTTGGCCGAAGCGCCACGTCGTCGCGAGGATCGTCCGCGAGGTGCAAATCCCGTTGATCGAGATTACAGAGCTCCCCGACACGCATCCCTGTTTTGAGGAGTGTGAGGACGAGTGCGTGTTCGAGCGGATGAGTCACGGTATCGACGAGACCCCGCATATCGGCGATCGAGAGATCTCGTCGTGCCGGGTCAGTCTCGATACTCTCATCGAGTTCTTCCATGACGATCGCCATCGGGTTCGAATCGAAGACGCCGACCTGGGTCATATAAGAGTAAAATCGGTGTAAGTACGACGCGTAGGTCGCGACGGTACTCTCGGCGCTGCCGGCACGTTGCTCGTGAATCCACGCCATGCAATCTCGATGTGAAGCCTCTTTGATACTCCCCATGTTGGCTGTCAAAAACTGCTCGAAGTCACGGAGGACACGCTCGTAGGCGTCTCGCGTCCGCTCACTTTTACCCTGGTAGGAAATATCTGTCAGGAAGTATTCGATGGGATCTTCTACTGTCTCCGGATCGACGTTTGCACTACTCATGTATCGACCAGGCGGTAGCCACCGTCACGACCGCTGTATTTGACGACGTTTGCTTCCTGGAGCTCGTCGAGACTTTCTTCGAGATCCCGTTCGAGGTCGCCGATCACTTCTTCGACCAACTCCTCCCACGTCAGTACCTGGTGGGCCTCCAGTAATTGACGAATTTGTTCGGTCAGTTCGATCTGCTCGCTGGCGGACGATGCTGACTGTGACTCTGACGCCGGTTGTTCAGAGAGGTCTTCGTCCGAAAAGTGTCGACGACCGGCCTGGACCATGGTCCGGACAAACTCACTCTGACTCATGTCGAGATCGTCCGCGTGGTCCTGCCAGGCCTCTTTTTGATACGCCGGGATGTACGTTTTTACTGATTTTCGAGATGTAGGCGTCTCGTCGGCCATTGTCGGTGCTTGGATTGTGATGTCCTTCAATCTATCCCTACAAACCCAGATAAGGGGAGTTATCTGTAATTGTGTAACTCTCTATTCGGCCGATATGCAAATATTAGGTGCATATCTGGACCCATAATCTGCCTATTGTGCCTATGTAACCAAATAAAAGTCAAACGCCAAGTGCACAGCACGGTTCCCCTCTCTCGGAGTATCAGTCGGGCCACCCGTTCGAGGAGAGGGCATCTCGGTGCTTCGACCCCAGGGGCCACACCCCACGAATGCCATTTCTCGGCCATATCCCAATATCGCGATCACCGAGGGCCGATAGCTCACAACTGGCCACAAAACGATTTCGACACGGACCGCCAGCACGAGTAGTTGGTATGCGTGAAACGCGATCCAGTGTCCCACGAAGCGATGCCCAGCGACGTTCGAGAGCCTGTCCCAGTTCTCGAATTACGAGCGGAGGAGGATAGCTATCGGCCGGTCCGACCAGGGGGGAGTTCCTGGACAGAGACAGTCTGGCGACGTTTGGAGTATCGCCACGACGCGCAGTGTCGAATCCGTAACGCTGAGCCGACACCCAGTATCACGTCCCGCTGCTGGGCACCACTGGTACGATTGCCGTGTTCGTCTCTCTGTAGTCTGGGCCTCTCCTCGAATTGGGCTGGTCCACGGAAGATAGCCCTACCCCGGTAGTCACATGTTTCCCTGTGTCTGGCTGGGCTAGCTGCCCGCAATCGGTACTACGTCTACCACGACCATTACTGAGGCTCTGGGAGCGTTGGA
This sequence comes from Halorhabdus sp. CUG00001, assembly GCF_009797925.1. Classification (NCBI taxonomy): domain Archaea; kingdom Methanobacteriati; phylum Methanobacteriota; class Halobacteria; order Halobacteriales; family Haloarculaceae; genus Halorhabdus; species Halorhabdus sp. CUG00001. Next base: position 735,918 of record NZ_VOLB01000001.1, on the reverse strand, counting down.
GTCTACAATCGTTCGTGGAGACAGAACTTTTCCTCTGGCCGTGGTTTTGACTTGGGCAGATCCTCCCGTACGTGTGTTTCGAGTGGCTGTCACTGCGTTTCCACCCCTTGCCCTACGGTAACAGTGTCGCCGTCCGAGCCCCACATGCTGTCCCTGAGCGTATATCGTGCGTACTTCGAGCTTCTCGAAATCGTAGTGCGTATACTAGGTGAGCGACCGCTCTCGGCGCAATCCCACGACCGGTGAATCCACCGCTCGCCCGAGCGAGCCGATTCACGATTGCGATTCGTTCTCGGTCTCGTCGACAATCCAACTGGGAGGAGAGGCAATGTCGTTGGCCCCCAACCGGCTCGGCTGCACTGCTACCCAGGTGTAATCGACGTGTCTTCCCTCGCTGGCTGTCTAACCGTGACCTCGTTTCTGGCCGCCTGTACACTATCCCAAGGAGGGCCGTTTATACAACTGCAAAGTGGTGCCAGTGCTCTCGTTTCGTGGTCGAGACGTAAACCAAATAACGATATATCGAATGAAGAGTGTGACACGGGCCTTTCGTTTGGGACCGTACACAGCACGAATCGCCGAACGTGTAGCCTGTGGCCGCGAATCGATCGGTGCTGGCGTCAACGCTGATCAGGCACGGAGAGAGCAGTTCCTCGCTCAGTATTCGCGGACAGGCGTGTACAATCGGCCACCACAGATCGAATTCGACGTCGGAACGTGATCGATCAGGGTGATCGAATATAGCACAGCTCCATCCGAGTCCGAGCGACCGACTGACGAGTTACGGATACACGCGAGTCAACTCGTGAGACGTGAGATCCATAGAACACAGATCTACGAAGGGGCGTCAGTGTCGATTCGTCGGACAGTAACGTCTTCAAATGTAGCTGTCGTGGCTCGTCGGGCGACAGCACTGCAAGTTGCCAATCCGACCAAGACTTCTTTGGCCAGCGGGACGTGTCGCTGGTCGATCAGATTCCAAGTGGCCCCGTCCCGTGATACCGAGCAGGTGAGCACGTCGCCCTCTCGGTCGATTCGGAGCCATTCGTAGTCGTCGTTGGCCTCCTCGAGGTGCTGGGATGTCGTTTTGGTTCCTGGTCGATCACACCAGAGCAGTTCAGTCCCGTGTTCGGCTGTCCGCCCAACGAACCCATGCAGCGAGTCTTCATCGAGCGAGTTACGGACCATGACCCCGCCCTTACTGTACGGACCGACGGCCTCGAGATCGGCAACGTGGGCTTGGATTCGCGCGTCACCGGCAACTCGCGTGAAGACGTAGTGAAACTCGTTTTCCGGGCCCGAGATGTCCGCTCCAGCGCCCGTGATCGACCACGTTTGGGCATTCGGATCGTATATCGCGTCACCTGCGCTGACCGGGTTGCCGACATCAGTCGCAGTGGTGAGCGAGACGGATTCGCCAGTCTGGACGTTCCGATCCGGCTCGGTTACCGAGAGGACGTTCGTAATTTCGAATCGTGCGCCGCCCTCGGAACTGTCGCAGACTTCGATGGTCCAATCGTGTGAATCGACGACGTCTTGGACCATCGCCAGACCGATACCGCTTCCATCGTCGGCCGTGGTGTGGCCGTGTTCGAAGATAGCGTCCCGATCGTCGGGCGGGATCCCAGGCCCGTCATCTTCGAGAAAGAAGCCTGCATTGAGCGGCCCGACCGTCACGGTCACGTCAGAGCCCCCGTGATCGATAGCGTTTCGAAGCAGGTTCTCCAAGAGAGGGCGAAACTCGCCTTTGGCCGCATTGATGTACATATCTTGAGGGAGTTCGAGTTCGAGTGTGGCCTCGCCTGTCTCGAGGTTCTCCCAGATCGTCCGGATGGGTTCGACGATCGGGACTTCGTGAAGCCGTAGCTGGTCTTCTCGCTCCCGCCGAGCCAGAATCTTGATATCGTCGATCATGCGGTCCATGCGATCGAGGGCGCCTTGCACCTCCGCGAAACTCGCTTCCTGGCCGTCCCGCGCAAGGTCAAGGTGACCACTGGCGACCTGCAGCGGGCTTTTGAGGTCGTGTGCGATGTAGTCCGAAAACGCTTCGAGTCGCTTGGATTGTCTGGCTAGCTGCTGTTTGAGTCTCACCCGGTCGGTGACTTGCTGGGAGAACCCGACGAGTCCGCGTATATCACCGGTTTCGTCCCGCCAGGGGAGCTTCGTGTATTCGATCCAGAACGGGCTCTCCTCGCCGTATTGTTTGACCTCCTGGTGGATCGGGTCGCCTCCGAGAACCTGCATATCGTCGGCATACCACTGCTCGCCGAGGTTGAACCGCCCAGCGTACAGTTCACGGTCCGTCCGACCGCGTGCCTCCTGGTCGCTTGGCCCAGTCAACCCCGAAAACAACTGCAGGAAGCGAGCTTGGTCGTCTTTGACCATGACCGTGTACTCGAGGTTCTCGAACAGCGTTTCGATGGCATCTGTCTTGAGGGTCTCTTCGAAAGATTGTAAGTGCGCCTCGACCTGCGTGCGGACCGTCTCGGGAAGCGTCTCTCGATGGGACGGCGGGACGACCGCGGTGACGGGCCCGCCGGTCGCTGCAACGAGCTCGGGGTCGAGAGTCTCGGCGTTGATAACGACTGGTGGCTCGATCGCAGTCTCGGCGAGTTTCCGAGCAAGATCAACGCCCCGTGATGCGGGCAACTCTTGGTCCGCCACGACACAACAGACGGACTCGTCGACGGCGCGACGTGCCTGGCGTCCCGTCTCGACGTGTTCGACTCGATAGAAATTGTCGTCCGGCGACAGCGCCCGAGTGAGCGGCGCCGCTTCGTCGCTCGCACCGACGAGCAAAACAGTGGGCTCTTGGTTCAAATAGTGATACGCGAACTCCACAGTGCCCAACCGTTCCGCGTCGGGCCACGTTAATCCTCCCCCACGTGTAGCATATCAGGAATATCGTGCGCGGGCCCGATCGGAACCGATCGAAGGCCCGGGCACCCAGAGAGTGAGTACGATTGTCCGCAAGCCCATGCGATGGACAAACACAGCCACAACTATTGAACAGCAGGCGTTCCACCACTCAGATATGGACACACAGCCGAAAGTGCAGGCGGATGCAGCTCGGGTTCGGGAGGGTGCATAATGGCTGGCGTGCGAGAGCCGGCAGTCGCCGGCCGGTTCTACGCCAGCCAGGCAGAGGCGCTACAGGAGCAATTGCGCGCCTGCTACGATCACCAAATCGGTCCAGGGACTCGTCCATCCCCACCAGCGGGGACACCGGCTGTCGCGGGCCTTCTCACACCCCACGCTGGGCTGCCGTTTTCGGGGCCTGTCGCCGCCCATGCCTACGCCGCCCTTGGTACCGGAGGGACACCGGAGACGGTCGTCGTCATCGGCCCGAATCACACCGGGATCGGTGCGAACATCGCGATCCCAGGGCACGACGCGTGGCAAACGCCGCTGGGCACGGTCCCAATCGACGGGACAGTTCGCGAGCAGCTCGTCGAGACGACTGACGCAACGGTCGATAATCGAGCACACGCCCGAGAGCACGCGACCGAAGTCCAACTCCCCTTCCTCCAAGAGCTGTACGATTCCGTCTCGGTCCTCCCGATCAGCCTCCGGCAACAGGACGAAGCCACGGCCCGAGAGCTGGGGAGTGCAATCGCCGAGACACTCACCGAACGAACAGTCCTGATCGCGTCGTCGGATTTCACGCACTACGAACCCCACGACGTCGCGATGGCACGTGACGAACTGGCGTTAGACCCGATCCGCGAGCACGACCCGGACGCACTGATCGAGACAGTCGAGCGCGAAGCCCTCTCTGTCTGTGGGTACGGGGCGATCGCGACACTGCTGTATGCCCTCGAGGGAAGCGTCGACGTTCTCGCCCACGCGAGTAGCGGAGAGACGGCCGGTTCGATGGCAGAAGTCGTCGGATACGGCGCCGTCGCAATCGAGTCCTGAGCAGCCCGGCGCTGTCTACACTGGCTCGCCGAGCGCGTACACTGTGTTGTGGCCGGTGATTTCGACGGTGACAAAATCACCGAGCGACAGCCCCATCGTTTCCGCTTTCGGGACGGCGACCTGTCGGTGAGCTTCGTCGTAGCCCACCAGTGACTCCTCGGTCCCGTCTTCGACGAGGAGGAGTCGCTGGTTCTCACCGACCATCGCCTCGTGGGCCGCGCCGACGACATCCATTTTCACCTCGGTCATAGCTTTCGAGCGCTCTTTTTTCACCGTGCCGCCCAGACCGTCCAACTGGGCGGCATCGGTGCCCGGTCGCTTCGAGAACCGGGTGACGTTGAGCTTCTCGGGTTCGACCGCCCGGAGGAGATCCAAACTCGCTTGGAAATCGGCGTCGCTCTCGGTCGGGAAGCCGACGATGAAGTCGGTCGCGAGCGTCCAGTAGTCCAGGTGTTCGTCGAACGCGGCGACGATCTCTTCGAATTGCGGGCGGCGATGTCGGCGTCGCATATCCGAGAGCACGTCGTCACTGCCCGACTGGACGGGCGCGTGCAGGAAGTTGTACAGTTCGTCGTACTCGGCGAAGACGGCAGCGAGTTCGTCGGCCATCCCATAGACGCCTTTCGGGTTCGCCATGCCGACCCGGACACGGAACTCCCCGGGCAGTTCACAGATCCGCCCAAGCAGCTCTGGGAGTTTCCGTTCACCGTCTTCCAATCCATAGACGCCGGTGTCTTGGCCCGTGATCCGAAGCTCCCGTGCGCCGGCGTCGAGCAGTTGGCGGGCTTTCTCGACGTTGTGGGCGACGGGCGGGGAATCGATCGTCCCGGTCGCGTGTTTCGTGATGCAATAGGAACAATCCGAGAGACAGCCACGAGCGATCGGGAGGATCCCGGTCACACCATCCAGGAGGACGTCAGTATCGGGCGTCACTGTCGGACACTCGCCGTTGCGAACGTACTCGGGGACGTCATCCCAGTGGAGGATCTCGGCATCGATGCCAGCGTCCCGAAAGGCCTCGTCCTGGGCCAGGGCCATACAGCCCGTGATGACGAGATCCGCGGGCGTCTGCTCGTCGAGTTCCGCGGCCCGCCGGAGCATATTGCGCTCCGTCTTCTCGACGACGGTACAGGTGTTGAGAATCGCGACGTCCGCCTGAGATGGATCGTCGACCGGGTGGTGGCCCCCATCGCGGAGCGACCGCTCGATCGCCTGGCTCTCGCCACGATTTGACGTACAGCCGTACGTCTCGATGTGATATCGGGCCATCCGCTATCCATGTCTACGGGTACGCGAACAAAAGGGCGACGCATCGAAGGCGACTCAATCGCCAGTGCAGCCCGTCAGAAGCCAGAATAGCGGCAATCGAGGCCGCAATCGCTTCTCACAACAGTTAACTGTCGCTCACCAAATCATCCACTTGCATGTCACGACTGCAGCGAGCCGTCCTGATTGTAGTCCTCCTTGGATTGGTGGGGAGTTCGACAGTTGGGGCGATCGGGATTGCAGAACGCGGAGAACCGACAGCAAACGAAACGAGTGGTGCCCAAGACGCGTACGTCGCCGGCGACGGGGACGTCGTGCTGGTCTTCGAAGAGAATGATTCGACTCCGGGGAGTGGCCACCTCGGCATGAACGTCGAGAAAGGCCTCGCCTATGGAATCTACGAGTGGGCGGCGGTCGAATCGAACGTCACCGGGTCGATGACGATGGCCGCCAATCGCTCGCGGCTCAACGGGTCGGGAACGATCTCCGCCCCGCGGCCGGACGCCCTCGAAGAGCTCGACGTCGACGTCCAGAGTCGCCAGACCGAAGATGTCGCCAAGAGTGACGCGACGGTGGACGCAACCATCGCGCTCCCGGACGACAGCAAGATGCTCGCCGCCATTTTCAGTCAGGCCCAAACGAGTGGTGAGATCTACACGAGCGGCACGCGACTCTCGACTGCGGGGACAGCGAACCTCTCGATGATGCTACCCGGTACGTCCTCGACCAGCGTCGACTATCGATTGCGTGCCACCGAGGACGGCCACGTCCTCGAGGTCGCCCGCGAGAGTCACGTCACCGGACGGAACGCCGATCGGTGGGCGACCCGCGAGCGGGCTGCCGACCGGCTCCGCCGACAGTTCGAAAGCATTTCCTCGATGGACGGGACATCGAGTGCGGTCTCCCTCGATACCTATGCCTTCGAGCGAACGAACGATGGAGCGACTCTAGAACTTGCGTACACGGTCGAAATCGAAGGCCTCAACGAGATGCTGCAACAGGCCGTCACGGACGGGTTGGCCACTCAGACAGGAGGTGCTGACCAGTCTTTCGGGCCGACGACTGACGCGATCAGCGACAGCCTGGCGAACGTTTCGATCGATCGAGCCGTCGTCACTGCCGACCTGGGATCGAGCGGTGGCAATGTGAGTTGGAACCTGACGGTCGACAACTACGACGGTCTCGCACGGGCGTATTTCACGGCCATGGAAGCGTCCGTCGAGGGGAACGTCTCAGACCGCATCGACAACTTCCGTTCCCAACTCGACGCCATGGCGGCCGCAGAATTCTCGCGGACCCTCTCTTGGAACAGTACGGTCGAGTCGACAGACGAGGGAACGATCGAACTCGACCTCGACGCCAAGACGCGAACGACAAACTGGGAGACGTTGGTCACTGAGCGACAAGACCGCGATCTGCCGCCGATCGGTACCCAGCGGTTTTCGCTCCAGATGGCAGCCACTGACGATCGGATCGACGGGAACGGCTCGTTTTGGGTCCAGCAGGCGAACCTCTACAATCGGACGATAGAGAGCTATCAACAGTCCGTAGCACAGTCGACGACGGCACCCGTCGAGTGGCTCGGTGACCTCGAAGCGGCTGGATTCAAGGGTGCACGCCTCGATGCGTCGGTGAATCGATCTGGTGCTGTCCTCGAAGGAGGTATGGCCTTCGAGAATCTTTCGGCGATCACGAGTCAGGTCGCGGACCGAACAGGCAACGGGACCATCGAGCGAGCGTACGTCGAACAGGCCGACAACGGGACGACGGCCTATCTCCGGATGGCCAACGCCGTCGATAGTGAGTCCAACGAGTCTGCTGTTCGCCAGTTGGAAATGGTCTCAGAAGAAACGACGGTTCACTCATCGGACGAATGGGACCAGGAGTCGGCGTCGTTCCCGACGATGGACGCCCAGTCAGTGCGTTCGTACGTCCCCAACGCCGCAGCTTCTGAGTCGGGCGACCTCCCGCTGCCCTTGCTGGGCGGCGGCGCCGGTGTCGCGGTGCTGGCCGCAGGCGCGGTCGTCTACGTCTGGCGGCGGTGAGTGGCTGACCCGGCGAGTCGGCGCTATCGACGGAAAATATTTTTTGTTCGCCATGTCCACAGTAATTGGCCCAAAGCCCTCTGAGCGCCGATAGCCGCGGGACGATCCGATAGCAAACAGTGGGCCGTGGCCAGTGTGTGGCCTTGACAGTCTCTTGTCGATGAGACCGGAACGTTTTCCACAGAGGCAAAAGGGATATGACATATGCCGCTATTGCCAAGCGGACTCGTTGTGCCGGATCTGCCGTACCTCCTCGCGCTCGGGTTGGGCGGGTTGCTGACAACAGTCTTTCTCGTGGGGATCGAACCGCCCGTGAGGAAAGGCCACGTGGTCGCGTTCGTCCCCTGGATCGCAGTGGGGGGTATCAGCCACGCGTTGTATCAACTATCGGTGCCGCCGACGGTAACCAGTCCACCGGGGCTGTATCCGGAGTGGGTCGCGCCATTGTTCTCAGCACCGGCAGTGTACGTGACGATCTACGTTGTCGTCGGTGGCGTTTGGCTCGCACTGACCATGGTTGGGGCCTTGAGCGGCCGTCTCGATCGTGTGGGGACGTACCTGGGTGCTGTCGGGACTGGCGTGTTGCTCGTCTTCCTCGGGGCGATCGTCTGGCAAGGACTCGGTGACGCTCTCGACTTTTCGCCCCTGTGGCCGATCGTCGGCTTCATCATCGCCGTGCCACTGTCTGGCATCACGTACGCACTGGTTAGTATTCGGTGGACGACACAGGCCGCCCGTGCCGGATTGGCCGGTGGCAGTGTCGTCTTCGCACACGCCTTCGACGGCATCACGACAGCGATCGGCACAGACATTTTGGATGTGACCGAGCGAAGCCCCCTTCCCGAAGCGATCATGGACTTTGCGGCGTCGTTACCGACGGCGGAGTATCTCGGCTCTGGCTGGTTGTTCGTCCTCGTGAAACTGGTGGTGGCCGGTCTCATCGTGGTCGCAATCGCGGACACGCTCGATGAACACCCCATACAGGGGAGTCTCCTGTTGGTGTTCGTCACAGCGGTCGGTCTGGGGCCGGCCGCGAACAACTTCGTCATCTTCACGCTCGGGTGACCTGACCCACAGCAACCGTCGAGCCAGACTGTTCGTTCCTGTTACTCTCGGGTGTGGAAGTTCGGCGATGACAAAACAGCCACACTGGTCGAACCCGGCGACCGCCCTCAGACTGCATTGGTTCCGGATGGTCGCGGGTGCGTCGCCCAGATCAGCCAGTGTACAGTGGCCGAAGCAATCACACACAATGGCGAGTCAAATTTCGAGCGATTGGACGAACTCAGATTCTGACGGTTTCCGCTGCGGCCGTGGGCTTGAAGGGCTACAGCAGTATGCACGTCGGTTCGGTTAGATCTCGGATTCGTCTTCGACTTCGAGTAATCGATCGGCAATCGCTTCCATCCCCATCCCGCCCATAGCCGACTGCACGAGGAGGTGGCCACCGATAACAGCGGGGCTGATGACCGACTCTGCGCCGGCCCGACGGAGTTTCTCGATGTTCTCTCGATCAGTGGCGGCAGCGACGATCCGTGCGTCCGGGTTGAGTTGGCTCGCTGTCAAGATGCCGAGTGCGTCTTGAGCGTCGTCGTTCGTTGCCACCAAGACGGCGCGTGCGCGTTCGATCCCAGCGCGTTGGAGCGGCTCTTCGTCGCTTGGATCGCCGACGATGGCGTTGATGTCGCGATTTCCGAGCATCGTCGCGGTCTCCTCGTCGGGTGTGACGACGATGAAGTTGACCGTTGCCTGCAGTTCTTCGAGAATCGGTTCCGTGAGATCGCCGTAGCCAAGCACGAGGACGTGATCCTCGAGTTGGTCGAGTTGTGAGCGGGTCATCGTACCGAGTGCTGCTGCGAGTCGTGCCTGGATGAGTGGGCCGATAAGCGAGCCCAGTGCGAGGGCAAACGATGCCGTCCCGAGCAGGACCACCGACAGTGCAAACAGTCGCACACCGTCGCTCCCCGACGGGATCGCGTCACCGTACCCAACTGTCGAGGCCGTCACGATCGTATAGTAGAGGGCGTCCGTCAGCGTCTGGACACCCTCGAAGCTGTCTCGGAGGGTGTAGGTCCCGATCGTCCCGTAGGATAGAGTCCCGACGAGGGCAGCCAGGGCAGCGAGTTGAGCCGTCGAGAGGTCGATCGTCCGATCGAATCGTCGGTAGCTCACCAGCACCGTCGGCATCGAAAGTATTGATAGCCCGATCAACGGGAGCGACGCGACGTTCGTCTGGACGAGCCCCTGCAGAGCCGTCACCGGCAAGAGGATCATCGTCGAGAACCACGCCGAGCGAAGCCGATGGCGCAGGCCATATGCCGAACCGAGCATCAGAAAGCCCGTGAGTGCGCCGGTAAAGCCGGCCGTCCGCTGAATCGTCGGCGGCACGATAGCGGAAAGCGGCCCGGAGATGGACTGTGCGCCGACGTTGATCAGACCAGTGGCTACCGAGAGGACGGCGACAGCAGCCGTCAGGTAGATCGCCGGCCTGGGACCGAGCCAGTCCCGTAGCTCGTCCATACCCAGAGTTCCGACTGGGAGCGAATAAAATCCGTCGCCTGCGATCGCCGACACTGACCTGAGACTGGCCTCCCCTGGGAGCTCTCGTCTCGACCACGCTCGAATTGGGGCACAGTGACCGAAACGACTGATACAAGCAGACCGAGACCGGAGTGAGTGCAGCCCGGAACGTTCATTCCGTCGGCGGTCCCCAGATTACCTATGCACGTAACCTGGCGACTCTTTGCCACGCTGGGCGAAGCGGCCGGTGACAACGAGGTGTCCGTCGACGTTTCGGGAGACCCGACTGTTGCTACCGCGATCGAGGCTCTCTTTGAAGCGTATCCCGTCGTCGCCGAGGAAGCTCGTGACGACGAGCAGGGTGTCTACGAACACGTTCGAACGCTCCACGACGGCGAAGACGTCGAAGAGCCGCTACAATCCGAGCGCGAGGTTACACGCGGAGACGAGCTCGCGCTGTTTCCGCCGGTCAGTGGCGGGTGAGCGAGCGCTGGGTAGCAGACGTCAGCATCGACGCCCGCAGCGATCGAGCAAAGGCGTTCTGGGTCGGCGTGGTTGTTCCAACTGCTGGCAACGCAAGTCGAGACCAGAAATCAGTTATGACACGAACAGGCTGATTGGTGTCGTCACTCCCAGGGTGTCGACCGGTCGGTGATTTCACCGGCCAGTGGTTCCTGCATCGCCTCCGCAGGGTCGTCACGGTTTGCCAGTACCCACATGAGTTTGACCATCGCCGTGCCCGGGAGCATGTCTTCACCTTCGATGACGCCCGCATCGAGCAAGTCACGCCCGGTGTCGTAGACGCGATCACAGATCCGGCCGTCGAGACACTGGCTGGTCATCACGACCGTCGTCCCGTCCTCGACCAGGGCTTCGATGCGGTCGATCCAGTCGGTGTTGACGTGACCCAATCCGGTCCCTTCGATCACGAGTCCGGCCGATCCCGCAACCGGATCGAGCATCGACGGTCCGGCTCCCGGGGCGAACTTCACGAGATCGACGTCCGTTTCGAGATCGGCCTGGAAGGCGAGTTCTGTCTCACCACGTTCGGCGTAGTCCCGTCTGAACGTGACGTCGCGGGTCTCGTACTCGACTGTGCCCAGGGGCTCACGACCGATCGTCTCGAACGCGTCCCGACGGGACGTGTGGTTCTTGCGGGCTCGCGTCCCTCGGTGGAGAGCACAGACGTCGTCGCTCTCGGCAGCGTGCATGCAGATCATCACCTCTGCGGCGTCGCTTTTGGCGGCTGCGACGGCAGCGACAGCGTTCATCACGTTGTCCGACGATGGCCGGTCAGCCGAGCGCTGGCTGCCGGTGAAGACGATCGGGACCGGTGTCTCGAGCATGAACGAAATCGCGCTGGCCGTAAACTGCATCGTGTCCGTTCCGTGCATGACGACGACGCCGTCGGCGCCCGCTTCGATTTCGTCGTGGATCGCCTCGGCGAGATCCTGCCAGACGTCCGGCGTCATGTTCTCAGAGAGGATATTCGCGACGACACGGCCGCGGTAGTTCGCCAGACCAGCCAGTTCAGGGACGGCCCGGAGGACGTCTTCGGCGTCGAACTGAGCAGTGACAGCACCGGTCCGGTAGTCGACGGTCGAGGCGATCGTCCCGCCCGTCGAGATGAGCGAAATCGTCGGGAGGTCGTCGTCGAACTCGACGGTCGACTGGTCGCTGGCGTCACCGGATTCGATATCGTAGACGTCGGCTTCGAGGACCGTCGCCTCGGCCGCCTCGCGATCGAGGCCAACGTTGTAGCCACTCTCCAGTTTCACGACGAGTCGTTGGTCGTTCGAGGACGGCAACAAGACCCCCTCGAAGGTCTGGTCGTCGCGATCGACCTGCACGCGATCTCCTGGGTTCATGTAGGCCGGCTACCGGGGCAGGCGACTTGAAACCATCTTTCTCGCCCGGGGGCAAAGTCCAAGTCTCCCAGGAACTGAGAGACAGTATGGCAGAGCGGTCCGATCAGCTCTCGCGTGGCGAGGAATCCATGGGAGACACTGACCTCGAAGAGTTACTGGACACGCCCGAGGACGCGGCCAAAGACGCGACTGCGCCATCGGGCGGTCGTCTCGCCCGCATTCGCGCACGGCTGGGCGGGCTGGTCTCGGTTCGCCCCCAGCTCGGTCGCATCTTCTCGATTCGCTCGTTTCTGCTCGCGCTCGCGGGGAGCGTCTTGGGGGCAATTGGGTTTGGCATTGCGATCCCGTTTTTCGATTCGCTCGCGGCGCTTGGCGGGATCTTTACCGCCGCATTCGTCGCGGGCGTGTTTGGTTCACGTCGATCGTATCTCGAATTTACACTCGCCGGTGCGGCGACGGCAGCGCTGGGCACGATCTCGAAGTTCATGGTCGTCGCCGTCGTGGGACAAGGCGAATTACTCGCGATCTTCGGCGCCGGAAGCGGTGCGATCGCGGCACTGCTTGGCCACTACTTCGGGCGTGACCTCCGAACCGGCATGACGACAGATATCGAGGGCCAGTGACGGCCTCACCCGTCGAGTTGCCACTGCTGGCCATCCTGCTCGACGACACCACGTGACTCTAGGGTGTGTAACACGTCTTCGACGACCGAGGGTGGTACTTCGACTTCGCGACTGATATCTTCGATGTCAGTTGGCTGGTCAGCCAATGCTGCCATCACTTCGACGACGATCCGACTGTCGTCGTCGATATGATCGCCGATCCCTTCCATGACATCGGTTAGTCGGCCCTGGACCCATCGCTGTGCCAACGAAAGTTCGTTCTGGAGTCGCCGTAGTCGTCGGAGTTCGATCGCTAGCTCAGAGAGATTTCCGGCCCCATCGGGATCGACATCGATCGAGAGATGTCTGCAAGAGGCCATATCCAAGCCCGAACTCGCGGGATAGGCCGTTTTCGTCCCGAAACTGTAGGGAGATGCCGAGACTTCGAGCCGGAACCCCCGAGAGATATAAAAGTACTTGCGGCGCCGATCGTCGGTTCGGCTCTCGACTAACCCCGCCTCTTCGAGCTGTCTAAGATGGTCGATGACGGCTTTTGGACTGACACCGAGGTAGTCGCTGATTTCGGTGACGAAGCAGGGTTTGCGCGCCAGCAGACGGAGGATCCGTCGCCGATTTGCATTCCCCAATAAATCGAGCAACTCCGCGGAGTCCATTTACGTGACGTTACCTCTTACCCTTGATAACTCTTTCCTACGTGGTCGAAACCGTATTGACGCGACAACAGACGATGTGAGGGATGTCTCCATGAGAACGCCCCGGCGCGTAGAACCGCTCAGTTCGGTCGGTCGCGACCGTGGTCGTCAGATCCTGTCGCCGCCCCGTTCGAATCCGGTCCACCGCTCGAACCCTGGCTACTCCCGCCTGGAGTATCGGTATCTTTGCTGTCTTTCCCGCCGGAGTCTTTCGACGACCCAGTATCGTCGCTCGACTGTCCAGTATCCCCAGTTTCCGCAGCATCGTCGGCCCCGTTTGTCGGATGATCGGTTTCAGTCGTCCCGTCTCCCGGCCCGGATGACGGCCCAGCGGTCCCGTTCGGTGGACCTTGCTCGTCAGTGGTTGGTGGCCCAGCGGTCCCGTTCGGCGGGCCTTGCTCGTCAGTGGCTGGTGGCCCAGCGGTCCCGTTCGGTGGACCTTGCTCGTCAGTGGCTGGTGGCCCAGCGGTCCCGTTCGGTGGACCTTGCTCGTCAGTGGCTGGTGGCCCAGCGGTCCCGTTCGGCGGGCCTTGCTCGTCAGTGGCTGGTGGCCCAGCGGTCCCGTTCGGTGGGCCGCGTTCGGCACCGGCGGGCGGGCCACCGGGAACGGCATCAGGCGGCCCAGCGGAGAGATTCCGGGCCATGGAGGCGACCTCTCGGCCAGTCATGTTTGCGGCCTGCGTTCGTAGCGACTCGAGTCGTGTGGTGTTGACACCTGTCTGCGTTGCGACCCGATCAGTCTCGTTGATTGCGGACTGTAATGTCCGGATTTGAGCTGCGAGTCTCGACACCTGGGCGGCCTTGGCCGGCCCAGCGACATCGGAACTGCCGTTCTCGAAGCGATCCAAACGAGTCTGGAGTCGGTTTAGACGGCCTTCGAGCGTGCGAATGCGGTTCGACACGGAGCGATTCGCCGCGGATGCATTAGCCCGAACACTGGCAGCCCACATCCCGGTTTCGACGGATGCGTTCGCCTCGACGGCGTTCGATTGCATGAAGGCACTTAGCTGGCTGCCAAGTGATGGCGAACTTTCGTTGGTCGCCGTCGTGTTCGCCTCTGTCGATGGTGTTGCGTCCGATGGCGCATCGGCTGACTGTGACACCGCGGTAAGCGATCCCCCACCCGTAAACGCCAGCGCCGGGGCAACGACAAGTGACGCGACGACGAGTGTGACGAACACGCTGGCTCGGACGGTCATACCCAATCGTCCCACCGGTATCTACTAAAACCCAGAGCTTCGTTCGTGCTGTTCATTCATCAACGTAACACGTGCTAATTGTCCAGTAGCGTTTATAGCGCTGTCTCGATGGATCTCGTGACTGCGGGAATGTGTCGAAAGCGCCCTTGATGGGGCTGACGTAGCGTCGTGCCCGCGGGCGGCAATGACCGCCGCAGTCAAAACGCTTTTTCGACTTGGTATGGTACATGTTAGTGTACCGCATGTTTGAACAGTTCTCACGGTCGTACTATCTCGGCCGGTTGTACGTCCAGTCCGGCAAACGAGAGACTGCAGTCATGTGCGACCAGCAATACCAGCACGTCCACACGCAATTGTACGGCCAGTCCCCACCCGCTTCGGACGGACACCCGCTCGTGATGAAACTCGGATCGCGACACTTTCCCGTGACCGGTGCGCGATCGGTCCCCAGTGACACGCTTGCCGTACCGCCAGACGTGCTGACAGATACACCCGTCGAGCACCCACCGGCGCTACGGGAGGTGCTCCTGGCGACCGAAGACCGGGCAGAGCAACTCCTTGCGCTGGTCGGCGTCGCCAACGAGCCTGCTGGGATTTAAGCCGCTCGGGCTGTCGGATCGAAGTAATGCTCGATAAGCTACTCGGGAGAGAGAGCCTCAAAACACGGATCGAGGCACTCGAATCCGAGAAAGAAGATCTACAGCAGCAACTAGCGGCCGAATCGGACCGACGGGCAGACGCGGTGACGGAGCGCCAAGCGGCCCAGCGCCGCGTCAACGAGCTCGAAGACAAAGTTGCCCAACTGCAAGACCGGATCGAGCGCTTACAGAACACGGATCGTGACCTCTCCGTTCGGCACCGCGAGCGCCTTCAGGGAGAGCGCCTTACCGCCGTCTTGGATCGACTCGAATCCATCGACGCCGGCCCAGACAGAGCGCTCACAGCGTTCATCGGCAACGGAGCCGTTCCGGCCCACGTTCGTGAGGCCTTCGGTGACCGAGCTCCACTCATCGCCGAGAAAAGCCCCTGTTTTGCACTCACTGACGATGCAGGCGTTTGCAGTGTCGCACTCGATCCGCCGATCACACCGATGCCGTTCGTCGAGTGGGGACCTGGATTCGACATCGATCGCTCACTGTTCGAGCCGACTGGCGAGTTTACCCTGGCGCTGGTCCGGTCCGATCTGTTCGCGATGGGGGAATATCGTGGTCGAGAACGAGTCGCGTTTCACGGGTTCGACAGCGACCTCGGGCGCAACCACTCGAAGGGGGGCTTCTCACAGGCCCGTTTCGAGCGCCTGCGTGACGAACAGATCGACAATCACCTCGATCGTTGCCGGGCCGCACTCGACGAGCGGACGACAGACCGCCTCTATGTCGTCGGTGAACGCTCGGTGCTGGGTGACGTCGCCGCCGAGGCAAACGCCACAGCAGCTGTCGACGCGACCGGCGATCCCGAGGACGCCCTCGAAGATGCCTTCTGGGACTTCTGGACGACGACGCTGTACGCGATTTAGTCCAGCCACTCGGCGAAAGAGTCCGTCCGCTGACTGTGGCGCACGTACTCCCGTTGCATCTCCCGAATCGCGCTCTCCAATGTCGCCCCGTCGGCAAGCCGGCGTCGAACCGTCTCACGCTTCCACTGGCTCGGCGTCGATTGCTGGGTCCACCGCGCTTCGATCGGGCCGAGCACCTCGTCGATCCGGCTGTCGGCAAAGCCCTGGACGGCCAAGCCACGGCGCGCGTACTCGAATACTTCTGCAAAGATCGTCTCGCTGTCTGTCGTTCGTTCCCCGTCAGCGTCCACCCACTGCAGGTCGGCTCCCAGGCCATCTTCGGCGGCGGCATAGAAACTGTCCCGAGCGTCCGTCCAGGGAAGTTCTGTTACGGGATGTTCAGCATCCACGAGGCCGAGCAGTAAGCCAGCCGTCAGGGCCTGCAGGCTGATATTGTCGGCAACCGTCGGCTGTGTCGGGAGCGGACGGTATTCGAGACGGATCGAGCGCTCGTCGCCGGCCTCGGGGACTGGATCGCCACCGATAACGGCTCGGACCCAGCGCCAGTAGGTCCCCCGCTTGTGTTCGAATTCGGGAAACTGGGCGCTGAAGGTTTCGTCGTCGTGGCCGTTGGCCCAGTCAGCGAGGAACGGGGCATAGAGATCGTCGGCCACGACGCGGTCGATACCGTCCGCTGTCGTGGCAATGTCGTCGGGAACGCGGACTTTCGGGTGCTCGCTGTGGTTGACCGACTGCTCGAAGACGGCGATGCGCAGTTCGTGTGGTGTCTCTTCGAGTAAGTCCCACGGATCGATACCGTCGTCGTACAGATCCGGTGGCATGAACGGCGCGTTCGTCGACAGCGCAAGGACTGGCCCGAGCGTCCGGATTGCGGCGTTGAAATACGCTGGAAACGCCCCAACGTCGGGGATCTGGAGGTGTGGCTGGATCGACGTGGCGAGAGATTCAAAGAGGATACTGGGAAACGAGCGGGAGACACCGGGTACGTCCAACGGCACCGCGCCGTCGGTCAGGTCAAGGACCTCGTTGTCGATCGCGTAGTAGCGTGGATTCGACCGCATGTGCGTCGCGATCGTGAGTCCGTCACGCGTTTCGTGGGCCGAAAGGTACGCATCGCTCCCGCGTGCAGGCGGGATCGTCCACATGGCGTCCGTCACGAGCGTCCTGTCGTCTCCGATTGCCTCACGTCCCCGTTCGAGGCCAGTTGCTGCGGCCGTCGACTGGCGCTCGAACCCGCCGGGCCGGAGAGCCACGGGGTCGGTGTTGATCTCGGCGTTGTGAAGACCCAATTCCTTGCTGATGCGGTCGTCGACGCCGAAGAAATCGGCCGGGATCGTGGCCAGAGCGTGGCCATCGTCACCAGCCCCAACCGCATAGACTTCCATTTCGAGACCGATCGCAAAGTCCGCCGTCTCCAGTCTGCCGGCATCGAGTTGTTCTCGCAGGAACGCCGCTTGCTCGTGGAGTCGTTCACGAAAGGGGGCTGTCGTTTCGGTCCGCAGCGAGCGGGCAACGAGGTCGATCGGCCCAGTCATTGTGGGTCCGTTCGCCGGCCCCCCACAAATACGTACGTACAGCGGCACTGACCCGCCCGGCTCCACCGCGTTCACTCCTCGGCGATGTCGACGACCAGCACTGGCGTGGTCGCGTTCTCGACGACGCGTTCGGTCACACTGCCGAGATTGGTAAGTCTGTCTCGACCGGTGCGACCGTGCGTACCCATGACGATCAGATCCGCGCCGATCTCCTCGCCGTATCGGAGAATATCTCGATGTGGGATCCCTTTCCGAAGCGCCGTCTCGATCGGAACGTCGGCGTCTGCCACTTGCGTCCGGAGACGATCGAGCGCGGCCTCGCCGTCTTCCCGGAGTGAGTCGATCACTTCGTCCTGGGCTTCCTTCTCGGCGGCGAGGTACATCCGCCGGTCGAGCACGTACAGTCCGTGAATCGTCGCATCGTTGTCCGCCCCAATCGAGATGGCGTGTTCGAGCGTTGCCGCGGTCCCGCTGCTGCCGTCGGTCGGCGCCAGGATCGTATCGTACATGACCACCTAGATCTTCACGGGCCTAGTAAATAGTTGTACGTGCCACGGTACCACGCGACGAAAGTTACGCTTTCGAGAGGGAGCCCTCGCGGAGTCGAACGGCGAAAATCGCGAGAGCGAGCGGGTTATCGACCGGTGAAGTTCGGGTGATCGCTGACGTGGCGGGGCAGGTAGCGGTGTTGCTGTGGGAGCCCTTCGACATCGTTGAGGACGCGCTCGCGCAGTTCCGCGGGCGTCATATCGATCTCGTCGTCGTCGAGTCGGACGTTGACGCCGAGTTCGTCGCTTTCGATCTCTCGATCACCGACGACGACGTAGTAGGGTACCCAGTCGGTCTCGGCCCGAGCGATCCGTTTGCCGACCGACTCGTCGCGGTCGTCGACGTCGGCCCGCACGTCTGCAGCTTCGAGGTCGTCGACGAGGCCCTCACAATATTCCAAGTGCGAATCGGGATTGACCGGGATAAATCGTACTTGCGTCGGCGAGAGCCACGTCGGCAACTGGGGTGTCTCCATCGATGCGGTGTCCTCTAAGAGAGCAGCCAGCACGCGCTCGATCCCGCCCGACGGCGAGTAGTGGAGGATCGGTGGATTGTGCGTATTGGTGCCGTCGGTGTACTCGATGTCGAACCGGTCTGCGCTCTCGACGTCGATCTGGACCGTCGGATTCTCGATGGGCCGGCCCAGGCCGTCGATGGCGGCGAAGTCGATCTTCGCCGACCAGTAGTGGTGGCGTTCGGGAATGATCTCGACGAGCGATGGCTTCCCGAGCTCGGCGACGACATCTTCGACCCACGCCTCGTTTTCCTCGTAGAACTCGCGAGTCATCCGGAGGGCGGGTTCGTAGTTGATGCCGAGGTCCTCGGAGGTCTGGAGGGCGAGTTCGGCTTGCTTGCGCAGTTCTTCCCGTGCCTGGTCCATGTCCTCCGTGGCCGTGTGCATATCCGGCATCGTGAACGCGCGCAGACGCTTGAGGCCGGTCACCTCGCCTTTCTGTTCACGACGGAACGAGTAGGTCGACATCTCGTAGATCCGCATCGGCAGATCGTTGACCGAGATGTGCATGTCTCGCATGATCGAGAACTGGCCGAAACAGGCCGCAAAGCGCAGCATCATCCGGCGATCGCCCGACTCAAAGCGGTACTGGCGCTCGCCGAACTTCCCGGCGTGTTCGTCGATCGAACGGGCGCCCAGGTCGTACATGATCGGCGTCTCGACGGGCATCCCGCCGTACTCGACGACCAGATCGTTGACGTACTCCATGAGAGCGTCCCGGATGAGTTTCCCACGGGGATACCATCGCAGGTTACCGACGTCTGAGAGTTCGTCGTAGCCGACCAGGCCCTTCTCCTGCATCAGGTCGACGTGTGGTGGTTCCTCGCCCTCGTTGCTGAGGATGCCCTCTACTTCGTCTTCGATGAACGCCGTGAGGTCCTCGCCAACCGAATCCTTCGCCGCAACGGCGTCTTGAACGTCTCCCTCGGGCGTCATTACCTTCCAGTCACTTGGCTCACGGTCGGGTTCGCCATCGGCTTTGCCTCCCTCGTCCTCGTCGCGATGGGAAGCGACGTGGCGGGACAGTTCCGAGAGCGGGTGGCCCTTACAGGAGACCTCGAAGGATTTGTACCAGCCAAACGGCGCACGGAGGATGGTGTAGCCAGCGGCTTCCATCTCCGTTTCGAGCCGTTGCATGACGTCCTTTGCAGCGTCCGGCGCGGCCAGGTCGTCACTGAGGTGGGCGTAGGGATACAGCACGACGTCAGTCGTGTTGAGCTGGTCGGTGACGTCTTGTAGTTCCGTCAGTGCGTTCTCGACGACGCCCTCGATGTCGCCCTCGTCGTCGCTCTCGACGCTGATGAACACCGTCACGCAGTCTTCCATGCGTCCCTCCATCGGGACGCCCTCGGTTTCGGCGAGGTCACCGCCGCCTGCCTTGTCGGTCGTCTCGAACTCCAGATGGTCCGAGTGGATGAACAGTAGTCGCATAGGCATAGACTCCCGACGGCCGGTAAAAAGCGTGCCGAATGCGATCACACAACCGTCGACGCTCGTGCCAGCGAGCCACGACGAACCCAGATTCCGTGTGGCACGATGCCGAACTATTCCGCTACGCTTCTTCGTCTTTGAGTGTCTCTAGCTCCTCGTCGATGGCATCCGTATCGACTGCTTCTCCCTCACCGTCGACGTCGCCAGCTGCTTGTGTCGTCGTTGATTCGTCGGCCGTCGTCGCCTCAGTTGCTCCAGTCTCTGCGCCCATCTCTGCCTGGAGGGTCTCTAGTTCGGATTCGACTTCACTGTCGGACTGTAAATCAGCCAGTTCGCGGTCGAGTTGGTCCTGGTCGGTAATCGCGTCGTCGAAGGCACCGCTGTCGCGTAGTTCGTCCATCGCGGACGCACGGGCTTCCATCTCTTCGGTTCGTTCCTGTGCCCGATCGATTGCCCGGCCGACGTCCTCGAATTCGTCGCCGGCACCCGACATCGCCTCGGAGACACGGGCGGAGGCCTCTGCAGCCTCGTAGCGAGCTTTCATCGTCTCCTTTTTGGTCCGGAACTGCTCGACTTGGGCCTGGAGCTCGCTTTTCTGCTCGACGAGCTGGTCCTGTTGGGCCTGTAAGTCGGCGATCTGACTCTCCAACTCCTCGATCTCGTTCATCTTCTGCTTTTTCTTCTCTAAGGCTCGCCTGGCCAGATCCTCACGATCCTGCTTGACCGCTTCCCGAGCCTGGTCGTTGTGTTTCTCGACGTTCTCTTCGAGCCGGCGTTTCTGGATCTCTAAGCGCTTTTTCTGGGTCGTCAGATCCGCAATCCCCTGTTTGACGTCTTGGAGTTCGTCCCGTAATTGCTCGTAGGAGTAATCGAGCGTTTCGGAGGGGTCTTCGGCCCGATTCAGAAGGGTGTTGACCTTCGACCGGATGACGTAGGAGGCGCGCGAGAGGATTCCCATGGGCGTCTGTTAGGGATGGGCCGTCTTAAAAGTCGCACTCGTTGGTCCATCGCTTATCCGTGCCAGTGACCACCGAACCCGGCCGTTCCCGAAACGGTTTAGGTCCGGGCACGCCCACCGTCGGTATGCCGAACGAGCCCGAAACCGACTACGATCAGGAGCTGGGACGGAAGTTCATTTTCGTCACCGGCGGGGTAATGTCAGGCCTGGGGAAAGGCATTACCGCCGCGAGTACTGGCCGCTTGCTCGCCAACGCCGGCTTCGACGTCACTGCGGTCAAGATCGACCCGTATCTCAACGTCGACGCCGGGACGATGAACCCCTACCAGCACGGCGAGGTGTACGTCCTGAAAGACGGGGGCGAAGTCGATCTGGACCTGGGGAACTACGAACGGTTCCTCGACATCGACATGACCTCCGATCACAACGTCACCACGGGGAAGGTCTACCGAGAGGTCATCGAGAAAGAACGCGCCGGCGACTATCTCGGTCGCACCGTCCAGATCATCCCGCACATCACCGACGACATCAAGCGTCGCATCCGGGAGGTCGCGGAGGGAAGCGACGTCTGTCTCATCGAAGTCGGGGGCACCGTCGGCGACATCGAGGGCATGCCCTATCTCGAAGCCCTGCGGCAGTTCGCCCACGAGGAAGACGACGACGATATTCTCTTTACCCACGTCACGCTGGTGCCCTACTCGAAAAACGGCGAACAGAAAACGAAACCAACCCAACACAGCGTCAAGGAACTCCGATCGATCGGCCTCCAGCCGGACATTCTCGTTGGCCGGTGTGAGGACAAACTCGACCCGGACGTCAAAGAGAAGATCGCCCTGTTCTGTGACGTGCCGACGGATGCCGTCTTCTCGAATCCCGACGTCGAGGACATCTATCGCGTCCCGCTGGTCGTCGAGGACGAGGGACTCGACGAGTACGTCATGGAGCAACTCAACCTGGCCGAGGAGGCCCTCCCGAAAGACGAACGGAAGAACGGCTGGCGCGAACTGGTCACCCAGGAGAAAAGCGGCTCGATCGACGTTGCTCTCGTCGGTAAGTACGGGCTGGAAGACGCGTATCTCTCGATCCACGAATCGCTGAAGCACGCTGGCTTAGAGACCAACGTCGACGTCGAGACGACGTGGATCCATTCGGAGGATCTGGCGGACGGCCACGACGGCCAACTTGCGGACGTGGATGCCGTCGTCGTTCCTGGCGGGTTCGGCGCTCGCGGGACCGAAGGCAAGGTCGAGGCGATCCGCTACGCCCGCGAGAACGATATCCCCTTCCTCGGGCTCTGTCTTGGCTTCCAGATGGCTGTCGTCGAGTTCGCACGCAACGTCCTCGATCTGGACGGTGCCCACTCGGCGGAGATGGACGAACAGACACCCCACCCCGTCATCGACATCCTGCCCGAACAGGAGGGTGTCGAAGATATGGGCGGGACGATGCGCTTGGGGACCCAAGAGACCGAAATCGACCCGGACACACTCGCTGCTGACCTGTACGACGACACCACCTGTCGGGAACGCCACCGCCATCGCTACGAGGTCAACCCTGAGTACATCGAGGACCTCGAAGCGGCCGGCATGACCTTCTCGGGCGTCTCGGGCCGACGCATGGAGATTCTCGAACTCGCGACCGACGAGCACCCGTACTTCCTCGGGACCCAGTTCCACCCCGAGTTCCGGTCGCGGCCGACCCGCGCGTCGCCACCGTTCGTCGGACTCGTCGAAGCAGTACTCGACCAGCGTGAACACGCGCCAGCGGAGGTCGAACACTGATGGTCGACGTCGAGTCGTTCATCCCCGAGGCAAAAGCCGAGATCGCCGAAGCAATCGGTGCCGACGAGGCCGTCATTGCCCTTTCCGGTGGCGTCGACTCCTCGACTGCTGCCGCCCTGGCCTACGAGGCCGTCGGCGATCAACTCACGCCAGTCTACGTCGACACCGGCCTCATGCGGAAAGGCGAGACCGACCAGATCCGCGAGACCTTCGACTACATGGACAGTCTTCGGATCGTCGACGCCAAAGACCGCTTTCTCGATGAACTCGCGGGCGTCACCGACCCCGAAGAGAAACGCCACGCGATCGGCGAGCAGTTCATCCGCGAGTTCGAGGAAGTCGCCGAGGAGGTCGACGCCGACCACCTCGTCCAGGGGACGATCTACCCCGACCGCATCGAGAGTGAAGGGACGATCAAGTCCCATCACAACGTCGGCGGCCTGCCTGAACGCATCGATTTCGACGGCATCGTCGAACCAATGGCTGACCTCTACAAAGACGAGGTTCGGGAAGTCGCTCGGGAACTCGATTTAGAGGCGATCATCAGCGAGCGAATGCCGTTCCCCGGGCCGGGACTGGCCGTCCGGATCATCGGCGAAGTGACCGAGGAGAAACTCGAAGTTGCGCGGGAGGCCAACCACGTCGTCGAGGAAGAACTCGAAGAATACGACCCCTGGCAGGCGCTGGCCGCAGTGATCGGCAAGGCCACTGGCGTCAAAGGCGACAACCGCGTCCACGGCTGGGTTGTGGCCGTCCGCTCGGTCGAGTCCCGCGACGGCATGACCGCCCGCGCCCAGGAGATCGACTGGGAGACCCTCCAGCGCATCCAGAGTCGTATCACTGGCGAAAACGAGTCGGTCGCGCGTGTCGTCTACGACGTAACACACAAACCGCCCGCGACAATCGAGTACGAGTAAGATGAAGGTAATCGTCGCCGGTGTGGACGACACCGAGATCGCCAGTGCTATCGAGGAAGAAGGCCACGACGTGACGACTGTCGACGTCGGGACTGGCGAGTCTCTTGCGGACGCAGGGATCGTCGAGGCTGAGACGTACGTCCTGACCGAGATGAGCCAGGCTACTTCGATTGCGGTCGCGAAAGACCACAATCCGGACGTCCGAGTCGTCGTCTACGCGGAGGGGTCGTTGCCTGAGTTTGCCACTCGACAGGCTGATCTGGTCGTCGATCCGCGGCTGCTCGATCCCGAGGCCGTCGCCGAGGAATTGGAGTAACGTCTCCTGGCGGACAGACTCGTTTTGGCTGGTACGGTGGACGGATCCCACCGCTCGTTTTCGAGAGCCAACGCGTGTGTGGAGTTCGTGGCCGGCCATGCCG
Organism: Halorhabdus sp. CUG00001; assembly: GCF_009797925.1. NCBI lineage: Archaea > Methanobacteriati > Methanobacteriota > Halobacteria > Halobacteriales > Haloarculaceae > Halorhabdus > Halorhabdus sp. CUG00001. The sequence goes on along the minus strand of NZ_VOLB01000001.1, from coordinate 712,167 downwards.
CGCAGTTACAGCCGCGCGGCAAGGTCTGCCAGCCGCTCACTGGCCCCTTCGACGAACGGTGTGCCGTGTCCCATCGCCAGAACGTCAACGTCGAGGTCCAGTTCGGCCAGCCGACGAATGCTGTCCGCGAGTGCCGACGTGTCGTAACTCAGTGCCCACGGTGACGCTTCGAGTCGGCCGCCCGATTCCCTGACGAGGTCGCCGATGAAGGCGACCGATCGGGACGCATCGACGTACGTGACGTGTCCACGGGTGTGTCCAGGCGTCGTGTACACATCGAGTGCGCCCACCGTGTCCCCCTCTGTTATCGTTTCGACAGGGTGGTCTGGCGCCGTCGTGAGCGGATGGGCAAGCGACTGAAAGGCCGCTTTCCGGTCGCTCCAGCCGGGTGAGCGATCGCCCCGAACGATCGCAGCGTCCGGCTGGCCGGCATAGATTGGACAGTCGAATCCCAGCGCGCCGAGACCGCCGACGTGATCGAGGTCGTAGTGGGTGAGTGCGATCCGATCGACGTCACGCGGATCGAACCCGGCCTCGGTGAGCTGTCGACACAGCGCCCGGCGTGTCCAGGGAGCGCCCGCGTCGATCACCGTCACGTCGTCGCTTCGGTGTGTCTCGTCGGCCGAGGAACCGTCCGCGACCAGCAGGTAGGCGTTGACGCCGCGAAGGTCGAACCACCAGATTCCGTCGTCGAGTTCGGTGGCCATGGGAGACGGGAGGACCGGGGTAGCCAAAAGTGTCGGCGTCGCTACGATGGGTCAGCCACGTCTTCGAGGAGTCCATCGAGCGTTTCGAGGACGATCTCGGAGACGGTAAAGCGAGCGGCGTCGGCCTCGCCGGGGACACAGAATACGGGGACGTCGTCGATAATACCTGCCGTTGGCCGCATGCTGATAACCTCAGGGCCGACCTGTTCGTGATAGCTCACCCTAAAGAGCTCACCGAACCCCGGCATCGCTTTCTCCCAGAGCGGTTCGATGGCTTCGACAGTTGCGTCCGATGGACCGACGCCCGTGCCACCGACAGTGAGGACGACGTCGACGTCCCGACGGGAGACAACCCGGTCGATTGCCGTCTGGACGGCGTCGAATCCGGATTCGACGGTATCCTGCCCGGCGACGGTTCGGCCGTCACCGTCGAGCGCGTCGATGACGACGGCCACTGGATCGGCAGCCATCTCGTCTGCGCCATCGCCGATACGGAGCACGAACACTCCGGTCTCGACACTGCGTGGCTGCTCGTCCGGCTTCGCAGTCGCTGGGTCACTCGAAGACCCGTTTGACTGCTCGTCGCGCTCGTCTCCGGTCCGTGTCTCGGCTTCGTCGTCCGACCGCCCTCGACGTGTGTCCCGGGATTGAAAGTCGACCATGACTCTCCGTTGCGCTTCTACCCTCAAATAGACCGTCAGTTCGGCCGACCGCCAGGAGGGTGGGAAAGCACCTGGGGTGGAGCGGCACGGTTTAGTTCGCCGGCCCCGATCCGCGATGTATGGCGAGTGCTGTAGACGACGACAGCGAGAGAGCCGATCCGGCACACTGGGTGTTGCTCGGGGGGTTGTTCGTTGCGCTGATCGCCATTCCGTGGGCGTTGATACTCTTGCCAAGTGTCCGGGGCGTTGTGGGCGGGATCGGGCTCTCCTTCCGAGACGCGTATCTCGTCGTGCCACTCGTCCCCGCACTCGGCCTGGGCGCACTCGCAGTCTGGACAGCCCTTCGCTCAGGAGGCCCGTAGCCTGGCCGACCCTTTTTCACCCAGTCGCCGAAAGTGATTGCCAATGTGGCGCCTGTATCTCGCTGTGGTGTTTTTCGCCGCGGTCTTTGGCACTGCACTCTCGCTGTACACGCTCTTGCACCAGGAGACACCTGGTGCCGGTCCGCTGGCACTGCTGTTGCTGGGGGCCGCGATGTGGGCGACGACTGACGGCCTGAGTCTGGCTACCTTCGGCGCTTCGGAGACGCTGTTCTGGGCCAAGCTCGGGCTCGCTATTACCGCTGTCGTGCCCCTGGCCTGGCTGCTGACGGCCGTCGAATACACCGGCTACGATCGCGTCCTTACCTCGAGGCACTTACTCGGGTTGCTCGTCGAACCGCTGGTCTTTACCGGGCTCGTCTGGACAACCGGGAGTCACGGCCTCGTCTGGTCGAATCTGCAACCCTCCGCAATCGGACCCTACACGACGGTCGTCGCGACACGCGGACTCGCTTACTGGGGGCACGTCGTCTACTCCTACGGGCTGATTGCACTCGGCGCCCTCCTCTTGGTCCGTGTCATCCTCCGTGCGAACGAGCTCTATCGCACACAGAGTACCGCATTGCTCGTGGCGATCGTAATTCCGCTCGTCGCCAATACGGCGGCACTCTTTGGACTCTCCCCGGATGGAATCGACATGACGAGTATTGCCTTCGTCGCCTCGGGGACTGTCATCACGGCCGCAATCCTTCGCCGACAGTTGCTGAGCGTCGCAGCTGGGACGCGCGAGATCGGCCGCGACGAGATCGTCGATCAGCTCGACGACGCAGTGTTCATCCTCGACAGCAACGGTGTCGTCAACGACTGCAACCCCGCTGGTGCCACTCTCGTCGATGAGACGACCGACAGGGTGGTAGGCCAATCGCTCGTCGATCTCCTCCCGGCGCTTTCGTCTGTGTTCCCCATCGAAGACATCCCAGACAACCAGATCGTCACAATCGAACGGAATGGCTCCGTTCGAACCTACGACTGTCGGCTATCGCCACTCGACAGCCCCTTCGGTGAGCGTTCCGGCACCATCGTGAGCGTGCGTGACGTGACCGAACAGACCAGACGGGAACAACAACTCGACGTCCTCAATCGGTTACTCAGGCACAATATCCGCAACGAGATGAACGTCGTTCGCGGGCAGGCAGAACTACTCCGCGAGTCGCTCGAGACAGAATCCCAGCACTCACGCGTCGATCGAATCGTCGAGACGGTCGATACCGTAACCGAGCGGAGTAACAAAGTCGGGACCCTCACGCGGGCCTTCGAGGACGAGCCGGCCTCGATCGACCTCGAAGCAGTCTTGCGAGACGCGATCGGCGCGGTCACGGCCAAGTATCCGGCAGCAACGATCGCTCTCGACGGCGATCCGGACCACTGCGTCGAGGGTGCGGCGTCACTCGGCGTCGCGTTCGAGGAGTTGCTGCACAACGCAGTCGAACACAACGACAGCGACCACCCACAGGTGACAGTAACAGTCACCGCGGCTCCCCCATCAGGAGCCGACGTGACGGTCCGGATCAGCGACAATGGACCGGGAATCAACCGCCAGGAGCGCGCCGTCATCGAGCGTGGCCGAGAAACGGCGCTCGAACACGGCAGCGGGATCGGGCTCTGGCTGGTCGCCTGGATCGTCCGGACCTACGGAGGCACCCTGTCCTTTGCTGAGGCCGACGTCGGGACGACTGTGGTCGTGCAACTGCCCAAAAGCGAGCCATAACGAACCGCTTGCCGTCCAGGGTCTACGACCCTCAGGGACTGGCCTCGTATCCTGCGTCTTCGACGGCAGCGACCAGTGTGCCAGGGTCGGCCTCACCCTCGATGGTCGCTTCGTCGGCGTCGTGATCGGCACTCGCGGCCGCGACGCCGTCCAGTGCTTCGAGGGCCTCGACGACGCTTTGTTCACAGTGTTCACAACTCATCCCAGTGACCGTGATCGTGCGTGACATGGACGACTGTAGGGGAGCAGTGTTTTTCGGGATTTCGCCTCAGAATCGAAAGTCACAGCGCCACCGAAGTCCGGATTGTCAACGGGACTGTCGCTCACTCGACGTCGCGCCGCATCGCAATCTCGAACCAGGGACAGAGTCTGAGCTGGCGATACCACTCGGGATGTTCGTGCAACCGCTCGTAGGGAACCCACATGAATCCCGCTACCTCTTCGGGGTCGGGATCGAGTGTCCGGTCGGTCAGCGTCGCCTGTAGGACCGAACAGACCTCGTGTTCGACGCCAGCGTTTTCGAAGTACCGTTTGTACTCGAACTTGTCCGTGACCTGCAGGTCGTCGTACTGATCGGCCGTGATGCCAAGTTCCTCTTCGAGCCGCTGGCGTGTGGCTTCTTCCTGGGATTGGCCCTCGACGGGGTGGGACGCGACCGTGCCGTCCCAGTGCGTTGCCCAGAGGCGCTTGTCCGGCGACCGCTGGGCGAGTAAGATGTTGTCGTCTTCGTCGAACAGCAGTGCTGTAAACGCCCGGTGTCGGATCCCCTCGCCGGTGTGGGCGTCCAGTCGATTGACCAGTTCCAGTTTGGTGTCCTCAGCATCGACAGCGATAACGTCTTGTCGTTCGTTTTCGTGCCGCAGTTCGGCTTCTGCAGGGTCGGACGCACTCTCCGACTCCTCGCTCGTGCTCATACTCGAATTCTCGGTGAGCGGGTTCAAACAGTCTTCGACTCGCGGAAGATACCGCCCCGGGAAGGGGCGACTTCCCAGTTGCTCTTAGCCCACGAACTCCTCTCGCCAGTACCGACACGACTCCATCACCCAACCCGTTCTTCGAGAATCAGCCTCGTCTTCGTCCCGACAACTTCGTCACGTTCGCGGGCCCGTGTGATCAGTTCGTTGACTTCGCTCGTGTCGGCACAATCGACGATCAACACGACGTCTTCCTCGCCGCTGACCTCCCAAACGAAATCGACCTCGGGCCACTCGGCGAACGCGTCCGCGAGGGCACTGTGGTCGACGTTGACGTCGATACCGATCTCGATCATGGCCTTGACGTTTCCCGTCCGGGTTGCGACCGTAAACCGCTCGATAATCCCCGCTTCGACGAGTTGCTCGACGCGGTTACGGACAGTCCCTTCCGACGTCTCGACACGGTCGGCGATCTCCGTGTAGGGAGTGCGGGCGTCCCGCCGGAGAATACTCAGTATCTCGCGGTCCAGATCATCCATCGAGGTGTGTGGTTACCGCAGGTCCACACTTGAGGATTACGAATTTCGTAACTCTGTTTCGAAAGCAACGCTTATCACCCGACCTTCCGTACGGATCTCGTAATGACGGACGCCTATGTAGCCCTGGAGGGTGAGCGCATCGTCGAAGCACGCGCTCGCTCGCCGGGCACGACCCGCGGGGAACTGGTCTTTACGACAGCATACACCGGCTACGAGGAGAGCCTCACCGACCCCTCCTACGAGGAGCAGATCCTGACGTTCTCGTACCCGTTGATCGGGAACTACGGCGTCCGCGAGGAACGATTCGAGTCCGATCGCGTCCACCCGCGCGGGGTCGTCGCTCGCGAGCTGACCGACGACGTCGCCGAGTGGCTGCAAGCGGAAGGCCGGCCGGCCGTCGATCACATCGACACGCGCGAACTCGTCACCGAGATCCGTGACGAAGGTGCGATGAAGTGTGGGATCGCCGCCGGCGAGGACGTCACCGAAGAGGACGCACTGGCCGAACTCCGGCAGTGCAAGCACATGAGCGAACACACCGATATCGGCAGTCAGGTCAGTGTGAGCGAGCCAGTCGTCTACAACGAAGACGGCGATGGCCCCGACGTCGCACTCATCGATTGTGGCGCGAAGGGTTCGATCCAGGAGTCACTGGTCGAGCGTGACGCTGTCGTCCACGTCCTCCCGTACGACACGACACCGGCCAAGATCGCGGCCCTCGATCCGGACCTCTTGTTTGTCTCCAATGGCCCGGGCGATCCGGAGAACTTCGAGGCCACCGCCGATCTGGTCGACGAATACGTCGGTGAGATTCCCCTGGCAGGTATCTGTCTCGGTCAGCAAGTCGTCGCCAACGCTCTGGGCGGGGAAACCGAGAAGATGGAGTTTGGCCACCGCGGCGTCAACCAGCCCGTTCGTGACCTCCGGACCGATCAGGTCGTCATGACGACCCAGAATCACGGCTACACGGTCGCCGAGCCGGGCGAGAACCTCGATGTGACTCAGATCAACGTCAACGACGACACGCCAGAGGGCTTAGAGAACGACGAGCTAGAAATCATCACGCGCCAGTACCACCCGGAAGCCAATCCCGGCCCGCACGACTCGCTGTCGTTCTTCGACGACGTTTTGGAACTGGCCGAGTGATCGCCCCGCGGTACGCCGCACAGAGCGGGCTTATCGCTCGCCACGGGCCGTCTGCATCGCCGCGCTGTTGTACGCGCTGCCGGCGCTGCCGTCTCGATCGAGGACGATAACCCCGGCCGTCCCCTCGACTCGATCGTCGAACCGATCGATCGCCCGCGTCGCCGCTCGCTCGGGTGAATCGCCGTCTTCGAGGCACCTGACGGCCCGGCGGGCCAGAGCCTCTTTCGCGATGTCCTCGCCCGCACCGGTCGCGCTTGCGCCGCCAGCCTTGGTGGCATAGAAGCCAGCACCGACCTGTGGGACGTCGCCGACCCGCCCGGCAAGTGCCGCCCACCGTCCGCCGGTCGACGTGCCGGTGACGATCCGGTCGCCGTCAGTCGCGACCGCACCGACTGTATCGTTGCCCCCGAAGTTCTCAGCTAGCCAGTCGAGTTGCTCGGCCACAGCATCCCCAGGCGGCGTGGTTTCGTTCCAGCGCTCCCGGGTCCGATCTGCCCAGCAATCGACGTCGGTTTCGACGCCGTTGGCCCCAGCGAAGTCGATCGCCGGTTCGCCAGCGAGCATGACGTGGGGCGTCTCTTCGAGAACCGCCCGGGCGACGTCGATCGCATTGGCGACGCCTTCGAGCCCGGCGACGGCCCCACACTCCCGGTCGTCGGTCATCAGCCCGGCGTCGGTCCGAACCGCCCCGTCAGTCTGGACGGCGCTGCCAACCCCGGCGTTGAACCACGGATCAGCTTCGAGGGCGGTGATCGTCTCACAGACCGCTTCGAGGGGCGTCTCCTGGGCGAGGCCTGCATCGATTGCGTTCTCGATTCGCTGCTGTCTTTCTGGTGGCTGCTCGGGTGGCGACCCAGCGCCGCCGTGAGCGATGATGCGCACGGCCGTGGTCACTCCTCGGGCGGGGCGAGTTCGACCTGCGTGAGGTCTCGCTCCAGCATACAGTAGTCGTGGGGCGGTTCGCCGACGACACTATCGATCCGGTAGGTCGTCTCGAAGTCAGCGCCAGCCGGTTCACAGAGGGCGTGACTCGGGCACTCCTCGTGTGGACAGGGGCCTTCGAGATCGACCTTGCTCCCGGCGTAGGCACTCTGGGCAGCGACGTTCGCCTGGATCGGGGCAGGTTCGACTTCGACGGCTGTGACGCCGACGTCGTGAACCGCACACTCCAACGTGTTTGCGTTGTCCCGGACCTCGGTGACGCGATAGCGCCGGCCCTCCGTGAGGTTCAGACACTGGTCACGATAGGGACAACCCTCACAGGCGGCCGATTCCCCCTGGTAGACGAACTCGCTGCCGGGATCGGCCAACCGCGTCCCGAGTAAGGTGATCTCTGTCATTAGACCGGCATAAGCGGCCGCGCCGATTAAGTCTCCCGACCGGTCAGCGTATCGAGTCGGTCGAGGTACGCCGCCCGTGGCTGCTGGTACAGTGTCCGATAGTCGATCTCGCCGGCCGTGAACGCACGAGCCAGTTCGAGTGCGCCGTCCAGCGCCGCGTCCCGGTCGTCGTACTCACGAGTCTCGCTCTCGATCTCCGGCTCCAGAAACAGCGTCACACGCCACGGGTCGTCGGGATCGGGTTCAGGCCGGCCCGGGCGTCGCTGTCGCCGACCGCGGGTGACGTACAGCGTCGGAAGACACGGAGCCGGAAACGCCTCGGAATCGAAGACATCCGGTCGATAGACGAAGACCAGTGTGGTCGGCTCCTCGCTCCAGACGGACCACCCATCGGGCACCGAATCGATTGGCACGGTCGGACCACGAACCACGGTCCAAAGAACTTCTCGGTCGGTGCCGGTCCGTGCGATAGGCACACTGGACACCTACGCGAAGTCCGGCGACGTTCATCCGGGAGCGTCGCCTATCGCTGATCGTGAGTCCCCCCTTTGGACGGGCAGGGAGCGACGACCCCAACGCCGACAATCAGTCACGTTTCGAGTCCCACATTCGACCGAGCGCTTATACAGACACCCGATGGAAGTAGAACTATGTCCGAGACGCTATCTGTCAACACTGACGGGCGGCTGTCGGTCATCGACGTAACGAGTCGTGTCCAAGATATTGTGCCACCCGAGGCAACCGGGACGTGCACCATTTTCGTGCCACACACGACGGCTGGTGTTACGATCAACGAAGGCGAACAGCGGTTGCTGGCTGATTTCGAGACGGCGCTGGCAGATCTGGTCCCGGATGATGGCTGGGACCACGACCGGATCGACGACAATGCAGACGCACACGTGCGATCGATGTTGATCGGCCCGAGCGTGACCGTCCCGGTCGCGGACGGACAACTCGAGTTGGGAACCTGGCAGTCGATCCTGTTCGTCGAATGTGACGGGCCGCGTACCCGGACACTGCGCGTCCAGACGAGTTGATCCGACCGGTGGTCTCACTTTGGGGACTTTTATCGACGTGGGTACCGACCTCCCTACATGGACAGCGACGACGGCTGGTTTCGGGGGGTCGATCCTGACGATGAGAGGGCGGCCGCGACAGCCATCGCGGACGGACGGGCGGAGGAGCCGGCTGCGTGGCCGGCTACCGCGGTCGAATCGGGGTTCGCACCGGCGGAAGCGACCTACTACGAGCGACTCCGGACAGCCACGATCGAAGCGGCAAAGACCGGAGTGACCGAACGTGAACAGGCCGACGATCAACAGTTGGTCCACGCGATCCGCTCGCTCGATGATTGTGAACGGACCGCAAACGAACTAGCAGAACGCATCGCCGAGTGGGCGGGCACTCGGTTCGACGACGCCGGCACGGGAGTCGAGTACGCGCGGGAGCTGGCCGAACGCGAGCCGGACGATCCAGCCCAAGCGCGACTCGTCGAACTGGCCAGTCGCGTCGCGGGGCTCGCCGAGGAGGCAGCCACGTTGCGACAGTACGTCGAGACGACGACGCCGGATGTCGCGCCCAACCTCGCAGCGCTTGCGGGGCCTGTCCTTGCAGCCAGGCTGCTATCCTTGGCCGGGGGGCTAGAGACGCTGGCGAAAAAGCCCAGCGGGACGGTGCAGGTCCTAGGTGCGGAGGACGCCCTCTTTGCCCACTTGCAGGGATCGGCCCCGTCGCCGAAGCACGGAGTTATCTACACGCACGAGTACGTCCGAGGGACAGACCCCGAGCATCGGGGATCGGCTGCCCGGGCGCTCGCGGGAAAGCTCTCGATCGCCGCACGGATCGATCACTACAGTGGGGATCGCCGCCCGGAACTGGCGGCAGAACTCGACGAGCGCATCGAGGCGATCCAGTCGCGGGGTGAGAGCGAATGAGCCTCCCCGCGGGCGTCGAACGGCGTGAGTTCGACGGGCAATCGGGACTGGCAACGCAGGGGCCGCCGGTCTACGGCGAGCCGGTGGTCGAGGGGTGGCGTCGCTGGGATCCGAACCGATCGAAGCTCGGTGCGATGTTACAGACGGACATCCACACCGACTTCGACGGCGGCGAGACGGTGCTGTACCTCGGTGCGGCCAGTGGGACGACAGTGAGCCACGTCGCTGACTTCGCCGGCCCGACTTACGCCGTCGAATTTGCGGCCCGACCGATGCGGGATTTGGTCGCGGTAGCTCGCGACCGTGAGCGGCTGTTTCCGCTGTTGAAAGACGCACGAGCGCCCGAAACCTACGCACACGTCGTCGAACCAGTCGACGTGATCGTCCAGGACGTCGCGACTCGCGGACAGGCCGCGGTGGCACTGGCCAACCGCCGGTTCTTGCGGGACGATGGCCGGTTGTACATGGCGATCAAGGCCCGCAGCGAGGACGTCACGCAATCACCAGAGACCGTTTTCGAGGACGTGCTCGATTCCCTCTCGACGGGCTACGAGATACTCGATCGCACCCGACTGGAACCGTACCACGACGACCACCTCGCGGTGGTCGCCCGGCCGCGGTGAGTGTGACGAACAGAACCCTTTAGCCCGACCGAATCCAACGAACGAGGCGATGGCGACGGCTCCGGAAGATGTGTTCGACCGTCAGGGGACGCTGGGCATCGAAGAGGAATTCTACGTCGTCGACGATCACGGTCGACCGGTGTCCGGGACCGACACGCTCGTCTACGAAACTGATCCCCCCGAGATTCTCGAAGAGCGGCTGGATCACGAGCTGTTCAAAACGGTCATCGAGACCCAGACGCCAGTGATCGCCGATCCGGCGACTGCGCAGGACGAACTGGCTGCCGTTCGCAGCGCGTTAGTAGAACACGCCCGGAATCACGGCTACAGGATCGCCGCCGCAGGCTTGCATCCGGCAGCCAAGTGGCGCGAGTTGGAACACGCCGAAAAGCCGCGGTATCAGGCTCAACTCGATCGCATCCAGTATCCCCAGCACCGCAATACGACGGCCGGACTGCACGTCCACGTCGGCGTCGACGATCCCGACAAGGCCGTCTGGATCGCAAACGAGATCCGCTGGCATCTCCCCGTCTTGCTGGCGCTGTCGGCGAACTCTCCGTACTGGAATGGCTTCGATACAGGACTGCAATCTGCCCGCGCAAAGATCTTCGAGGGGCTACCGAACACCGGGATGCCCTCTGCCTTCGACTCCTTCGAGTCCTTTCAGCAGTACGAACGCCGGATGATCGAGACGGATTCGGTCGACGATCGCGGAGAGCTGTGGTTCGACGTTCGCCCGCACACGGGCTATGGGACTGTCGAAATACGGACACCCGACAGCCAGGCGGCGATCGATCGCGTCCTGGCGCTGGTCGAGTATATCCGGGAACTGGTCGTAGACCTGGCCGCCCGGTACGAAGACGGAGAGACTGGGACGACCATCCGGCGGGAACTGCTCGATGAGAACAAGTGGCGAGCGATCCGGTACGGCCGCGAGGCCTCGTTTATTGCGCGCGATGGGGAGGGCACTGTGGCTCTGGAGACCGTGATCCAGCGGGATCGTGACCGACTAGACGTCTCGCGGATCGAGGCGCTGGTCGACACCGAGAGCGGGGCCGAGCGCCAGCGCCGGCTCCGTGCCGAAGCGGGAGTCGACGCCCTCTGTGAGTCGGTAGTGGTGGCCGATCCGCAGTAGCCAAGCATTTTTAGCTCGGCACGGCTTCTGTCCCCGTAGAAAGGACATGACTGACGAGTCACCAACGGACGAGCCGACCGAGGGCGAGGACGTCCGCGAGCGGCTTCAGGAGGGGGCCGATCGCGCGGTCGAAGAGTTCGACGAGCGACTGATCGATCTGCTGTCGTGGCTGCTGGATACGGAGACCCGAGCGCGGATCTACATCTATCTGCGATCGACGGCAGAGAGCACCAGCGAGGAGATCGCTGACGGGACCGGGTTGTACCCGAGTACCGTTCGGGAGGCGCTGGCGGAGTTACACGAGGAAGAAGTCGTCACTCGCGCAAAGCGCGAACACGATGGGGCCGGAAACAATCCCTACGAGTACAGTGCGATCGCGCCAAGCGAGCTCGTCGGTGACGTGGTCGGCGACGTCCAAGAGCAGTTGAATACGGTGGTCAACCTCGATTCACACCTGCACGCTGAAGAGACAGACACCGAGGAGCCGATCACGATTACCGTCGAGGAAGCCGGGGAAACCGACGCGGAAACGTAACTGGGAGTGGCCGTTCCGAAGGCACTAAATCGCCCGCCGCCGTGGACTGAGACATGCAGATCGCGCTGGGGGGCACGTTCGATCCGATCCACGACGGCCATCGCGCACTCTTCGAACGCGCATTCGAACGCGGCGACGTCACTGTCGGACTGACGAGCGACAAGCTCGCCCCCGACACCCGTCAGGAAGGACGGCCGATCCGGGACTACACCGACCGACTTGCCGACCTCCGGGCGGAGTTGTCGGCTTTTGCCGAGGACTACGACCGAGACTGCGAGATCCGGAAACTGGAGGCCCCGACCGGCATCGCGACCGAGGCCCAATTCGACGTGCTCGTCGTCTCGCCCGAGACCGAGACCGGTGGCAAGCGCATCAACGAGATCCGCCAGGAGAACGGCCGCGAAGTCTTAGAAATCGATGTCGTCGATCACGTCACGGCCGAAGACGGCAAGCCGATCTCGTCGACGCGGATCGTCCGCGGCGAGATCGACGAACACGGGAATCTGACGCCCGATCGGGACGGCCGCGAGCCCGCTGTCGAAGAGTAACTACCAGTCGGGGGCGTCAAAGCCCGCCGTTTCGAGCAGTTCTTTCCAGTGTTGCTGGACAGTGAGTCGTGAGACGTCGGTCGCCTCGGCGACCTGGCCCTGGGATCGTTGATCGCCGGCGACCAGTGCGCCGACGTAGATACTGGCCGCGAGGATCGCCTGTTTCGAGCGGTCTTCGTCCGGGACGTTAGTGAGAAAGACGTCGGTCGCTCGCGACGTGGCGGTCTCGGTCAGGTCGAGTGTCTCGGCCGCGTCCTCGATGGCGTCGATCCACTCCTCGTTTTCGACCTGATCGCGAGCGCGGTACATGGACGGGCGTAGGGTGGTCGCCGGCTTAAATCCCTGTGGGGCAAAGCGTCAGGTTCATTTTCCGGGGCGGGAATTGTACGCTGAGCGCGGGTAGCCAAGCCAGGAAACGGCGCAGCGCTTAGGACGCTGTCCCGTAGGGGTCCGCCGGTTCAAATCCGGTCCCGCGCATTTTGCGGCGAACAATACGTGAGCCGCAAATGCCGAATGAGGATTTGAACCCTGGAAGTCACAGCCCGCGAAGCCGAGCAAAGCGAGGCGAGCCGGAATGTCTTCCTTCGGTTCAAATCCGGTCCCGCGCATAGCGAGGCGCGAACGGAGTGAGCGCCTCGAAAACGACGAACGGTGAGCGGAGCGAACCGTGAGTCGATCGCGAATTTGTTCGCGATCGACTGCAATCGAGATTGGGATTTGAACCCTGCGAGGAAGGCACAGCGAGTGCGAGACCCGACCTGTGGGAGCATCTCGGATTGCGAGCGGTGAAACCGCGAGCGAGTATGTCTCGGTCCGGCTCAAATCCGGTCCCGCGCGAGACACGACTGTCGAAAGTGTCTCAATTATAATCAGAAGCGATCGAAGCGAGTCGTGAGTCGACTGCTACAGTTCAGTGTTAGTCATCCACAGAGTCTTTCCCCTCGCCGATACGCCTCGTCTCTTGAGGCAACTTGACTCGCGGGAATCCATCCAGCTTTCCACTCGTGTCCACACTGTTCGTCTCGTTCGCAAAAACAGAGAACCTTCCAGCCGGTTGCTTCTTCTTTCAGTCCATACCAGACAGACTCCCTTCGACAGTGCCGACAAAGTGCTTCGTCATGTTTGCGGAACCGCATCGAGTGCACGTGGTTCCGTTCTCAAAGATAAAGGACGGGACCCGCACTTATTTTATATCGCGCCGAGATAGCCCGACAACATGACTTACGACGGGCCAGCTATTTTCCGCGCCCCGATTGGAAATTCTGCTGCACAGGAGAACTTCCGCAACACGGTTCTCGACGGTGTTGACCGGACGAGGATAGCGGGCTACGCAGAAGACGTTCCAGATACTGATCCAGTTCGCGTCTGGGGGACGAAAGAATCAGTCGAAGGAACGTGGTCGAACATCACCCCGGGTGACTTTCTCATCTTCTACCGCGATGGGACGTACGAATACGCGGCCGAAGTCATCGGAACGGAGCAGAACGAACCACTCGGGAGAAACATCTGGCCGAACTTTGAGGACGGGAGCCCATGGCTCTGTATCATCTATCTTCGCGAGCCTGTCGAACTCGGAGTCGATTCCTCGCTGATACACGATCTCGCAGGATACGATATTGACTATCCCATGGGATTCGCCCCGCTCAACGACATGGGGGTCGGTGGAATCAGAGGGCGGTTCGGTTCCGTAGAATCATTTGTATACGGCGACTCCGAACCGACAACAGTAGATGTCACCAGTGAGCCGGAGGTAACAGTCCCTGTAGAGGCGCTTGATGGACTCCACTTCCCAGAGAACCACGGCACGGGGAAGGAAGCCCTCGTAGAGAAGATAAACGATGCATTCAACGCAGGCAAACATATCATTTTCACTGGACCGCCAGGAACTGGAAAAACTGAGATCGCACGACGAGTGAGTGATCACATTGTTTCGTCCCACGACGACGTTTTCACCGGTTTCGAGATGACGACGGCGACTGCAGACTGGTCCACATTCGAGACAGTCGGTGGGTACATGCCGGGTGAAGAGGGCGGCGATGACCTTGAATTTCAGGCAGGACAGGTACTTCGCTGTCTCAAGGAACGCAACCAACAGCGCAACGACCTGCTGATCATCGACGAGATCAATCGGTCGGATATCGACAAATCATTTGGTCAGTTGTTCACGCTCCTGTCCGGGCAGGGTATCGAGCTCCCGTTCACTCGAGACAACGAGGAGATTACTATCCAACCGGCGAATGAAACGGACGGATCCCTCGAGCCACACGAGTATGTCGTACCGTCTTCGTGGCGAATCTTCGCGACGATGAACAGCTACGACAAGGCCTCGCTGTATGAGATGTCCTACGCATTCATGCGCCGATTTGCGTTCATTTACATCGATGCTCCGGCGGTTCCCGACGATAGGATAGAACAAGGGCGGCTTGTCGAAGAATACGCGAACGTTTGGGATATCGACGCTGAGGAGCGACTTCTACAGGATGTCGGCGAGATCTGGCACGTCCTCAACGCAGGGGTCGACGAACGACGGATCGGTCCAGCGTTGGTCCGGGACATCCTCGCCCACGCATCCAACTCGAAACAAGACCGGAAGGACGTACTGACGGAAGCGGTCATGAGTTACGTCTTCCCGCAACTCGAAGGCGTTCGTCGCCGAGAACAGATCGTCGACGGCCTGGCGACTCTCGACCAATTGCACGAAGACAGATTGCGTTCGGTCGGGGGCGATCTCCTCCAGATTCGTTTCGATGAATAGGGACGAACTCCTCGATCAGTTGAGTCAGGACATCCTGGCGTACGTGATGCACGGGACGTTTCCCGAGCAACACATCGCCCAAGAAATCGCACCGTCCGAACTCGAGGAGCGGTTTCACGACTACGAGATGCTGGTTCGTCTCCACTTCATTCTCCGACCGGATGTCGTGGATTTCGTCGCAGAGCTACCAGCACGTCTTCGTCGTGTGAAAACCCAGACAGAAAACGTCGCGAGGGTCAATCAGGGGTCAATCGATGGCAAGATAAACTGGTCAGCAACGTACCGCGAACGCCACAGCCGAAATCCCGGCGATACGTCGATCTTCGTCTGCGAGAATCGAACTGAAAACTACGATATCGACGAAAATCTCGTCCTGAAGCGGCTATTGGCGATCATTCACGAAACGCTTGAGGAATGTGAACAGTATCTCGAAAGGGATTACGCATGGATCAATGAACGATGGAAGGGAGAAGCCGACCTGGTTGAGACCCTACGAGAGGCCGTGCAGCGAAACGTCCACCTCACTCGTATTCGACGCCCGGAAGCCTACGAACCGACCGATCGGATGCTGCAGCGAGCACAAGAATCGCGACAAGAAGTGTATAGAGAAGCCGCGAGGTTACTCTCACGTTATCGACAAACCCTGGCTGGAGAAGCTACTGCGATCACGGAATTACTCGATTCGACAGCCATCGCGCCGGACGACGACGAGACATTGTTCGAACTGTTCGTTCTGTTTCGCTATATCAGCGTCATCGAGGGATTAACTGACGATCGTTTCGAGTTGCAGACAATCGAGACTGGCTCACAACAGGTTGCTCGCCTCGAAGCAGACAATCAGGCGATTGCCGTCTATCACGACAGTGCTGCCCGCGCACAGGATCTCGAGTTCGTCTCCGATATCCGGGAGAAAGAGCCAATCTCGCTGTCCCGTACTGAGCGGATCCAGTACGAGACAGAACGAGTAAGTGACGAGTACTTTCTCGATAGTGAATCACGTCATCACACGGGGCGACCGGACGTCATCGTGCTTGAAATCGAGTCGGGAGACACAGTCGAATATCTCATAACCGAAGTCAAGTACTCTAACCGCCAGGAGACCGTCGAGCAAGGCATCAAGGAGACACTCGAATATCTCGCGTTTCTTCGGGACGATGGCGAATTAGTACACGATGAAACACAGATGTTTGGAGACGGGTGGAACGGCGTACTGGTAACCAGGGATATCGATTCCGAACCGACCGCTCCGATCGAGAAACAACGCCTCATCAAGATACTCCAGGCGTCGGAACTTGAGTCCCAACTTCCGAAAATCGTCACCCGATTGCTCGACGCTCAAGACAAGAACCTCTCAAACACGGTCAATTGACACTCGCCATTGCGCATCTCGGACCTCACCGAGGCGGAGGCAGACCTGATCGAGCACTTCGTGCCCGTCGTCGTCGACGAAGCGGGTGGGTTCGCGGACTTCCGCGAGACCGCCACGAAGACGAACTCGCTTGTGGATCGCCTGCGAAAGCTGACGCTGCCCGCCGTCGAGGACGTGCAAGCGGGGCTGGAAAGCTACGTCGAGACCAAGGAACGCGCCGCGGAACTGGAAGCGAAGATCGAGCGCACCGACGATCTGATCGACGAAATTGTGTACGAGTTGTATGGGCTGACTGACGAGGAAATCGAGATTGTCGAGGAAGCAGTGGGAGAGTAGCATCCGCGGAGCGCCGAAGGCGCGACGCGGTTCACCGCGAACGAGGGCGCGACCCGGCAGGGCGCGCCCGAGCGAGCGGGTGTTTTTGGTCCAGCTTTTTGCGAGGAGGGTTAGCGAGCGAGCCGTGTGGGGCGAGCGAGCGCACCCGACGCAGTAAAAAGGTGGGCCGCAAAGCTTTTTTCCTGTCCGATGATCTGATAGGACAATGAGCCATATCGAAGACGTGCTGGATTCTCTGGCGGCCGACCTGGATGGAGTTGTGCTTTTCAGTCCGGATGCCGAGTTGTACGAGGGGCTCACCGCGGATTACGAGGTCATCGTAATCGGCGCGGAAAACGAGCGGGAGGCCGACCGGTTCGTGGAGTTGCCGGTCGAGTTTTCGGAATTGAGCGATCGAGTGCGCTTTGGGATCGAAGGCGCACTCGCCCAGGAGTACCTCGGCGAAAACGATCAGGTACTCTGTCTGGCGACGACGTACGGCGACAGCCTGGATACGGCGGTGCGCGTCCGGGCCGGGGAGTTCACCGAGACGGGGGTCTACGATCTGTTCGTCAACTCCAGGGCCGAACCGGGAGTTATCCGGAACGTCGTCGATGTGGCCGTCGAGTTGGGCAAGAAAGGTCAGAAGGGCAAGCCGGTCGGGGCACTGTTCGTCGTCGGCGACGCGGGGAAGGTCATGAACAAGTCCCGCCCACTCAGCTACAACCCCTTCGAGAAGAGCCACGTCCACGTGGGCGATCCGATCGTCAACGTGATGCTCAAGGAATTCTCGCGGCTTGACGGGGCGTTCGTTATCTCCGACGGGGGGAAAATCGTCTCGGCCTACCGGTATCTCGAACCCTCCGCGGAGGGCGTCGACATTCCAAAGGGCCTGGGAGCCCGGCACATGGCAGCCGGGGCGATCACGCGGGATACCAACGCCATCGCGATCGTTCTCAGCGAGAGCGACGGGCTCGTCAGGGCATTCAAGGGCGGTGAACTGATCTTCGAACTCGATCCGGAGGAGTATTGATGGTCGAGCTGGCAGATATTGTCCGGACGCTGTTCTCCGAAGAGACAGCCGTGACCGTGGCGATCGGTGTGCTGTTCATCGGGGCGGTCGCCGGCTATCTGGTGTGGCGAACGACGCGGAACGTGCTCACTCACCTCAACGTTCCGGAGGCAGTCGAAGGGACAGCTTTCGAACGGACCATCCAGAACTTCGGTCTCTCGACAGTGGGTGTGCTGTCACAGATGGCGGCGCTGTTCGTCTACGTGCTTGCGGTATTCGTCGCGTTACAGGTTGCAGAAATCCTCGACGCGGATCTGTTCTGGCAGCGCTTCCCCCAGTATCTGCCCCAGTTGTTCATCGCCGCCGTTGTGGTCATCGTCGGGTTAGTGATCGGCGATAAGGTCTCCCTGGCGATCAGTGAGCGCCTCAAGAGTGTCAAACTGCCAGAAGTAACGCTGTTGCCCAAGCTCGCCAAGTACAGTATCTTTTACGTGGCTGCGTTGATCGCCCTGGGTCAACTAGGCGTCGCGACGACCGCGCTCGTCGTGTTGCTGGCCGCCTACGCGTTCGGTCTGTTGTTCCTGAGTGCGCTTGCGTTCAAAGACTTGCTGACGGCGGCGGCGGCCGGGACCTACCTGTTGTTGACTGAACCGTACAGTATCGGCGACGAGGTCGAGATCGACGATCGACGCGGCGTCGTCCAGGAGATCGACGTGTTCGTGACGCACGTCGAGAGCGACGAAGCGGAGTTCATCATTCCGAACCAGCGCGTCGTACGGTCCGGGATCACTCGCTTCCGCTGAGGAGACACTCACTCTGGCGCCGAGACGACTTCAGCAGGTACCCCGGCTACTGTCGCACCGGGTGGGACGTCTTCGGTCACCAGCGAGTTCGCCGAAACTTGCGCATCGGCCCCGATGCGGACACCAGGTAAAACGACCGCCCCCGCGCCGACCATCGCGCGCTCGCCGACTACGACTTCACCCGTGCGGTACTCGTCTTGTAGATATTCGTGACAGAGCAGCGTCGCGTCGTAGCCGACGATGGCGTCGTCCTCGATGACGAGCCGGTCCGGCCAGAGCATGTCTGGCGTGGCCCCGAACGCCAGCGCGACACCCTCGCCCACGTCAGCACCGAGGGCGCGCAAAACGACGTTTTTCAGGCGCACACTCGGGACGAGTCCGAGCGCCCAGATGATCGCCGGCACGACCAGCATCCAGATCGGGTTTCGCGTGCGGATCCAGTAGCGAAGCGAGTTACGCGGTCCGGACACTGTGTGGCGCTCCAGCCGGTCGTGTCGCGAGGTCTCCGAGTCGGGACCTCGAGATGGCCCGTGCTTCACGCGCTGTCGTTCGGCGCGACCGACCAAGAAAGTCGCGGGTGCCTTCGTCAAGAGGGGACCCATCCGTCGTCGTGGTGGCGAAATCCGCCCGAACGTCAAAAGCTAAACCGACGAGGGCGCTGACCACAGCCATGCACGATGTCGTCCAGGCGTTACTCGATGGGAACGAACAGCACGTAGCGACGATCGATGCGTCGTTTGAGGAGCTTCAGGACGGACAGGCCCCCGAAGCCGTCACGGTGTGCTGTTCGGACTCGCGGGTGCTGCAAGATCACCTCTTTTCCAACGACGACCCTGGTCACCTCTTTACGTGTGGGAACATCGGGAACCGCGTCGTCCAGCGAACTGCCGGTGAAACAGTCGTCTCCGGGGACGTCCTCTATCCGCTGGCACACACGGGCACCGACGTCGCGGTGGTCGTCGGGCACACCGGCTGTGGCGCGGTCACCGCGACGTACGACCACCTCACGGACGGCCTCTCCGAACCGCCGGGGATCGACCACTGCGTCGATCTCTTAGCCGACCACCTCGAAGCTGGCGTCGACGCGTTGCCCGACGATATCGATCGCGAAGAAGCGATCAACCGTCTCGTCGAGTACAACGTCGACCGGCAAATCGAGTATCTCGAATCGAGCGAGCACGTGCCCGCTGAAACGGACCTGATCGGTGTCGTCTACGACTTCCAAGATGTCTACACCGATCGCCGTGGGGAGCTACAGGTTATCAACGTCGACGGCGAGACCGACCCCGAGACACTCCGGGACGCGCAGCCGGCCATCGAGTCACGAATTCGGCGATTGTGGACGTACTGACGGCGACGATCCGAATTAGCGTTGTTCTCGCTGTTCGACCTTGTTCAACTCGATCAGGAGTCGGAAGATTGCCTTCACGAGGTTGGCGTCGACGTCGAACTGCTCGGCGTTCTCGCCGGCCCGATCCATCACGCGCTGTTCCTGCTGTTGGTCGGTCGTTGGCAGTCCTTGCTCGTCTTTGACGGCCGCGATCGTGTCGGCGACGTAGGTTCGTCGGGCGATCAGTTCCACGAGTTGCTCGTCGATCGAGCGGATTTCCTCCCGGAGCTCGTCGAGATCCATTTCCTCGGGCGTCTGTTCGGTCACGTTCTCGCGAGTCATGTCGTCGCCCCCGTGTTTTGTGTCGTTGTGAACCATGTGCGACCCTCTCGTTGGGCCCAGCTTTCACGCACGCGCTCTAAATCCTCCCGGTTCCCGATTGCCGTGACGCTCGGTCCAGTCCCGGAGAGAGAAACACCCTCGACGTGGGCCATCGCCTCGAGAAGTGGATCCGGCGAGAAGCCGAGCGCGGCGGCAAAGGCCAGCCCGTTGACGGTCATCGCGCGACCGTACTCGCCCTCCATAGCCATCTCGGCCACCAGTTCGGCCATCGGGGCGATCTGCTGGCAGCGCTCGACGTCGGCCGCGGCGCTGTAGGCCCGTTCGGGCGGCGTCCAGACGAGGACGTCCCACTCGACGGCCTCGTGGGCCAACAGTTCGTCCGCCGTATTGTCCGTCACCGTGACGCCGCCGAGCATGCTGGCGCTGGCGTCGTCGAACGCGCCGGTAACCGTCACACCGACGTCTCTGGCTGCCTGGACGCCGATACGTGCGGCGTCAGCCTTCGACACCTCTTCGGCCACATTGAGTGCGGAAAGCGTCGCCAGCACGGTCGCGTTCGCGGCAGCGCTCGAACTCTTCAGCCCGGAGGCGAGTGGAATGTCACTCTCGGTGCGGACGGTCCCGCCCTCGCCGTCGCCAAAGCGCTCGGTGACGAGTTCGACACACCGCTCGATGAGGGCCGTCTCGGCGTCGGGATCGTCGGCAATTGTCCCCGTGATGCCGTCCTCAGCGGTGAGCTGTACCTCCGCGCGAAGCTCGGTGTCGATGGCGAACGCCGAGCCAGTCCCCGTCGCGAGGGCGTTCAAGACGGTCCCTGCGGCGGGGGCTACAGCCGTTCCGTTCATGGCGCGAGGGTGGCCGAGGGCGCATATAGATGTGGTGGTTACGCCGCCGTGCAAGCGCGGTGTTTTTCCCCTGTTCGGCCGAACAACGCGGTATGAGCATTCGCGAGGACGTCCCACCGGATACCATCGGCGTCGAACTGACCGAGGAGGGGGTCGTCGTCGAGTATCTCGACGGCCGGGAGGCGTTCTATCACGGCGTTCCCACTCGCAAAGAGGCGTCAGTCACGACTGCTCCAGGCAAGCAGGCCCACGTCCTCGTGACCGACGAGTCCGAAAGTCAGGGCGTCCTCGTCTACGTCAACGATCGCGTCACGCACGAAGACATCCTCGAATCGAGCGGTGTCGGTCGCGTCCTGCTCGATCCGGGCGAAACGACGACGGTCTTCCCAGGCGTCAAAGCGACGAGTGAGGCCCATCGCGTCCACGTCGATGTAGACTTCGAGACCGTCGATGGGCGCGTGTTCGTCTTCGAGGAGGACGAAATGGGCGAACGTGCCTTCGAAGTCACCCCTGGCGAGTAAGTTACTGGATATACGACGGCTCCTCGGCGTCGCACGTGTCCTCGTGCTGGCGAGCGTCTGCCTGCTCGTCGAACAACATCCCACACTGCTCGCATTGATACCACGTCATATCATCGCGTTGGGTTGTCTGGACCATGTATGATCGTCCGAGGGCCGCGAATAAATGCGTTTTCGTGCCATGGCCTACCGTGCCACAAGACGGTGCTGAGCAGCCGGGACGGGGAGAATTCTCAAGGGCAGGACGGTGCTACTGGCGCTATGGTCGCTGTTGAGCAGGGCATCGACGTCAGTGTCGAGGGGGCACACAAGCGCGATGCCGGCCGTGGAATCGCCCGACTCCCCGAGTCCGTTCGGGATCGACTGAGTGTGTTGAGCGGGGATTCAGTCCTCATCGAGGGCGAACGGACGACGGTCGCGAAAGTCTGGCCGGCGGATAGTGACGGCGAATACGTGCGGATCGACGCCGACACCAGACAGAACGCCAAAGTCACGATCGGCTCGACGGTCACACTCCGGGCAGCCGATCTCGACGCGGCAAACCGGGTGAAGCTTCGGCCGATCGATGCGAGCGTCGAGGGGAACGCTGGCGGATCGATCGGTGAGCGACTCAGAAACAAGCCGGTTAGTGACGGTGATCGGGTCACCGTGCCCGAACTCGGCTCTTTCAGTGTGGCCGACGTCGATCCGGCCGGAACGGTCAGAATCGAAGCCGACACCACCGTCCGCATCGGCCAACCGGTCGAATCCGATCCAACCGAATCAAGTAACGACGAGCAATCGACGGCGGCAGAGTCGACTGGATCCCAGGGCGTCACCTACGAGGACATCGGTGGCCTCGACGACGAACTCGACCGGATCAGAGAGATGATCGAACTGCCGCTGTCCGACCCGGACGTCTTCGATCGTCTCGGCATCACGCCGCCGAAGGGCGTCCTCCTGTATGGGCCGCCCGGGACCGGCAAAACGCTGATCGCGAAAGCAGTCGCCAACGAGGTCGATGCGTACTTCGAATCCATCTCCGGGCCGGAAATCGTCTCGAAGTACAAAGGCGAGAGCGAACAGCAACTGAGAGAAGCCTTCGAGCGGGCCGAGGCCAACGCCCCTTCGATCCTGTTTGTCGACGAAATCGACTCGATCGCCGGCACGCGCGACGAAGACAGCGATATGGAGAATCGTGTCGTCGCACAGTTGCTCACGTTACTTGACGGCCTCGAAGAGCGCGGCCGGGTCGCAGTCGTCGGTGCGACAAATCGCGTCGATACCGTCGATCCAGCCCTCCGGCGTGGCGGGCGCTTCGACCGGGAAATCGAGATCGGCGTCCCAGACCAACCCGGTCGCCGCGAGATTCTGGAGGTTCACACCCGCGGCATGCCCCTGGGTGAAGACGTAGATCTGGACACACTTGCAGGGACGATGCACGGGTTCGTCGGAGCCGACGTCGCGGCGGTCGCAACTGAGGCCGCGATGGCTGCGCTCCGGCGACAACGAGACGAGCCCGAAGTCAGGCGCGCGGACTTCGACCGTGCGCTGGCCAGCGTCGACCCCTCTGCGATGCGCGAATACGTCGCCGAGTCACCGACAGTCGACTTCAGTGACGTGGGCGGCCTCGAAGACGCGAAGGCGACGCTCGAAGAGGCCGCCGAGTGGCCCCTAAAGTACGGCCCGCTGTTCGAGGCGACCAACACCGACCCGCCGTCGGGGATCCTCCTGTATGGGCCGCCAGGGACGGGCAAGACGCTACTTTCGCGGGCACTCGCCGGCGAAACTGGTGTCAACTTTATTCGGGTTGCTGGCCCCGAACTACTGGATCGATACGTCGGCGAGAGTGAGCAAGCCGTCCGTGAAGTCTTCGAGCGAGCGCGCCAGACCGCACCCGCGATCGTCTTCCTCGACGAAATCGACGCGATCGCGTCCCAACGTGGTGGCGGCCACGAGGTGACCGAGCGTGTCGTCTCTCAGTTGCTGACGGAACTTGACACCGCCGCCGAAGACCCGAATCTCGTCGTCCTCGCGGCAACGAATCGGCGCGACGCGCTCGATTCCGCACTGTTGCGTCCCGGGCGACTGGAGTCTCACGTCGAAGTACCACCACCGGATACCGAGGCCAGGCACGCAATTCTCACCGTCCACGCCGAGGGGAAGCCACTCGGCGAATCGGTCGACCTCGAGGAGATCGCCACCGGGACAGACGGGTACTCGGGTGCCGATCTGGCAGCCGTTCTCCGCGAGGCCTCACTCACAGCGATCCGGGAAATAGCCGGCGACCACGACCCAGACGCTGGCAACGACTTGGCTGACGACGTGACGATTACCCAAGCCCACCTTCAGACAGCGTGTGATCGCGTCGATCCGTCTGGCCGGTGACTACGGCACAGACAGCTGTGAGACGTCACATAGCGGCGCGGAAAGACGACGTTGGGGTACGTCGGCCAGTGCGGCGACGAAGAGAGGACGGGACTGGATGTCCAGGACGTGGGATCAGTCGTCCGGACGGGAGCTTCAGGCCGGTTGCGTGGTCGGATCTTTGTGCCGGGATGACGAGAAAAGCGTCGTACCGGCAGTGAGACATTTGTCACTGTCGAATATAAATCCCCGTATGACGGACAGTCTTGACTCAGGTGTGTACCACGGCCCGCAGTCTGCAAACGTGGGAAAGGCGCGCTGACCCGACCGATATCGCGTAGATTGTGACTCTCGACGACTCCCGGCTCGCTGCCGAGTCGAATGGGTGGCCGGATTATGACTCGCCGTCGAGATACGCACGGAGCCCGGCTTCGAGATTGTCGAACTCCGCCTCGAGGTTGTCCCGGAAGAACCGTTCGATGCCGGGGATCCGGCCTTCGACCGTGAAGTGGTTGGTGAGTCGGGTCCCGGTCTCGGTCGCTTCGAGTTCGTGTTCGCCCACCACGCGCATCGCTCGTGAGCGGCCGATGAACTTGACAAACTCCGGAGGTCGTCGTTCGACATCTTCAGTCTCGATAGCGATGGTCTGATCGATCACCGGGATCGGCAACGAGAGATGCCACGTAGCACTCCCATCACCATCGACTTCGAAGTCATCGACGACACTCACGTGACGTGCGCGGTATTTCGGATCGGCGATGAATGTCCACACGTCCGCCGGCTTGGCTGGCACATCGAGCACCCGCTCCAGGCGAATCGCCATAGGCCTAGTCCGGGCGCGGACGGCAAAAACCCGCCGCTAGCTGCGAGTGACGCGCCAGGTTGTCGAACGGGTACGCCCCCACTTCTCGATATCGACCTCGTCGGCCTTTTCGGCGAGTGTCGGGAGCCGGACGCCGACCTGTTTAGCCGAGAGGCCGATACTCTCGGCGATTCCTTTCGCCCGGAAGTACCCTTCACCACCGCCGACACGGTCCCGGAGGTACTCGAGGATAGCGCGTTCTTCGTCACTAAACTCCGCCATAGGAGGGAATAGGCCGTCCAGCGATAAAAGCTCGTCCGTTCAGGCGTAGACGTGCCCAGCGGCGACCGCCAGCGAGCCGGCCCCGACGGCTACGGCAAAGCCCAGGCCGGCGAGGAGATGATCTTCGGCACCGAGTCCCATCGTCAGTGCGCCCGCCAATGCGAAAACGACGAACAGAACCGTCAACCCGATGCCTTTCTCAGACGCGTTGGACGCGGCCATATCCGTTCGATCGTCCGGAACTGGCTTGTAAGTTTGCCTGCCGGCGAGGAGGCCGTTCACTCGACGGTCACGTGCTCGGACTGGTCTTTCAACGCGAGGTTCGTGGCAATTTCGGCGTTCCGGACGGCATACTGGGCCGTCTCTTGGAGGGCAACGAGCACTTCTCGAACGGCGAGTAGATCCTCGTTGCTCATCTCGGCCAGGCCATCGAGCAAGTCGTCTTCGAGGGCATCGATCTCACGAAACTGTTCGCGGACGTCGATAGCCGTCGTGTGGTCGCGATCGATCGCCGCCTGCACGGCCAGTTCAGTCAGGTCGTCGACCTGCTCGGTGAGATCCCGAATCCGCTCCATGGTGTCGGCATCGACGCTGAGACTGTGCCCTTCTGCTTCCATTGCGATATCTGCGATGTCTTCAGCGTTGTCCGCGATCAGTTCCAGATTCTTCGCGATCGACCGGTACCCGATCAGCGGGAAGCTATCGTCCAGGCCGATCGCCTGAGCAAAGTTCGGATTCTGGTAGGCGGTAAAGATCAGTCGCAACACGAGGACGAAAATCTTGTTGGCCTGTCGTTCCCGGTTGAGCGCCCGCTGGGCAAGATCCGGATTCCCGTGGGCGAGGGCTTTGACGGCCTCGTTTCGCATCGTCGAGCCCGTACTCTCTAGGCGTTCGAGCAGGGTATCCAGCGTGAAGTCACTCGGGTCGACCGAGCAGCGAATCGAGATGCGCTCGGGCGTCTCCTCGATCACGCCAAGGCCCATCAGCTGTGTCTCGGCGGTGTAGACGGCGTTGATGTGGGAACTGGCCAACGTCTCGCCCTCGTCGGCCTCGACGTTGATGACCCGGCGACCGAGGACGTACTGGGCGACGATCGCCCGCTCGACCGCATCAGCGTCCAGCGACGAGGCAGCAATCGTGGCCTCTGAGTCTCCCGAGGAAACGGAATCCGGAAGCACGGTCAGGGTTCCGTTATCACCGACACGAAGCGACAGCTCGTCACCTTTCTGGACGTCGGTGTCGCTCGTCCAGGCCGCCGGAAGTGTCATCGCCAGCGTCGATGGACCGAGTTGCTGGACTTTCCGTGTATCCATACTCGGTGTAGGCATCCCTATGGCCTTAAGTTTGTGAGTAGCATCCGGATGTCCTAAAGTACGATCTAAGATCTATTAGGGACCGCCCCTGCTGACTCGAAGAGTCAACCCAGTTTCCGACCGTGCTCGGTCCGGCCGAGAACGGAGGCCTGAGCCACGCTCAGACGAGCTGCAGAAACCGACGTTCGCGTCGCCCGACGCGGACGCGCTGCCAGCCACGAAGCGTCTCGTCGAGGTCCGGATCGCCCGTGTCGACGCGTAGCACGCCCAGCCCGTCCAGCTTCCGGCGCGAGGCAACGATCTCGACGTCACACTCTCGAAGGACAGCCGGCGAGAGCTGTTGGTTTCCTCGTCCGAAGACGAATCCCTGGCCGCCGATCGGTGAGACGATCACGACGTTGCGATCCCCGAGTGCATCGAGGATTGCCGACTGGCCGCCATCGGCAACGAGTACCTCGCCGTCCCGCCAGACATCGACGCCGAGTGGTGACGGGTCGATTCCAAGCTGTCGTTCGATTTCCCCGACGGTGCTGCCAGGCCCGAAGACGTACGTGGTCCCCGAGTCGACTTCCTGGGCGACGCCCGCTGCAAGCGTTTCGACGCTCCCGCCGGCTCGTTCTTTCGGTGACTGGCGCAACTCCGCGACCGGCGTCAACGCGGTGGTCTGCAGTTCGGGGACGACAGCCCCGTCTCGGAAAGCGTCCTCGTCGAGATCTTGCAGGTCGGCTCGCTCGACCCGCTGGAAGGTCGCTGCAATCTCGCCGGCGGCCTCGGGATCGACGGCGAAGACTCCCGAGTAGACTTTCACTCCAGCCGGAACGCCGAGCATCGGCACGTCGGCTTCGAGCCCCGCGAGGGTCTGGGCCACGTCGACGGCCGTGCCGTCACCACCGACAAAGAGGATCACGTCGACCCCGGCAGCCACAAACGCTGCCACGGCTCGGCGTGTATCCGCCACTGACGTCGCGCTGATGTCTGCCGACGGGCCTGCTGCTGGGCGGGAGGCGACGACTGGCTCGAAGCCGGCTTTGCGTGCCACGTCGGCCCCCATCACCCCTCCGACAGTGATCACGTCCACCTCGTGAGCAGCCAGTCCGTCGAGTGCTCGCCGGGCACGATCCGGTGCCCGAGGTGTGGCGCCGCGTTCGCGGGCGTCGGCGACCTTCCCGTCGGTCCCTTTCAACCCGACACGGCCACCCAAGCCGGCGATCGGGTTGATCAGGAAGCCGACGCGTCGCATCGAGTAGACGTACGGCAATCAGTCAGAAAAGCACGGGGGTTACCGGCGGTTACTCGTTCCAGGGGGCCACGTCGAAGTCGAGGTGGCGATCCTCGCGCTCGATTCCGTCGATCGTCGCGACGTCTTCGTCGTCGAGTTCGAGAGCGAGACTCTCGAAATTGTCGCGGATGTGGCCCTCACTGGTGGCTTTCGGGATCGTGGACACACCCTTCTCGCGCAGCCACGCGAGACTGACCTGGGCCGGACTGACGTCGTGTTTCTCGGCCACCTCGACGACTTCCGGCACGTCGAAGACGTCGCCCCGAGCCAGCGGGGAGTAGGCGACGAGCGTGTAATCGTGTTCGTCGGCGTGGGCGCGGAGCGCATCCTGCTGGAGCAGTGGGTGCATCTCGACTTGGTTCGCGAACAGTGGCACATCGAGGACTTCCAGGGCCGTCTCGACGTTGAATGGCTCGAAGTTGGAGACGCCGACGTTCCGGATGAGACCCTCGTCGTACAGCTCGTCGTAGGCGGGCAGCGTGTCCGCGGGATCGTAGTCGCCGGTCGGCCAGTGGACGTACAGCAGGTCGACGTACTCGACGCCGAGCCGGTCGAGGCTATTGTGTGCCGTCTCGATGACGCCGTCGTAGCTCAGACTCGTCGAGGAAGCGTGGACTTTCGTCGCCAGGAAGATCTCTTCCCGGTCGACGGCAGCTTGTGCGATCCCCTCACCGACGGCTTCCTCGTTGCCGTAGATCTCCGCCGTGTCGATGTGCCGATACCCCGTTTCCAGGGCCGTCCGGACACTCTCTGCACACTGGGCGGGATCCTCGTTCTGCCAGGTCCCGAGTCCGATGTCTGGTAGTTCCGTCATGTCTCACGCATGGTCGGGGAACGGTTTGGGTGTTTCTATCTACGGCGAGAAATTACGTCACAAATTGCCGGCTGTGCCACATTCGGCGAAGCGAACGCGTTACTCGTCTTCGTGGGCTTGGTCAAACTCGAAGTCCATGCTGTGCTCGGACATCGAGACACCGGAAGACTCGCTCGCTTCGCTCACGGATCACTTTGTTTCCCGTTCCCATCGAAGTCTCGCTGCAGTCGGTATCAGTTCGGCCGTCTTCCGAGCCGCCAAAAGGTCGCCAGATTCGGGTTAGGCGTCTTCGCCTATCGAAGTCCTCGCTATGCTCGGACGCCGAGACACCGCAAGTCGGAGATTCGCGAGCCCGAGACGAAGACGACTCGCACTCGGTTTACTCGTCTTCGTCGTCTTCGTCTTGGACCTCTTCGAAGTCGGCGTCGACGTACTCCTCGTCGTCACCGGCACCTGCGCCGGCGGGACCGCCCGCACCAGCGGGGCCGCCAGCGGCACCACCCATGCCGCCCATACCACCGGGGCCGGCCGCGCCGCCCGGGCCACCAGCAGCGCCTTCAGCGGCCTGCTCCTGGTACATCTGTTTGCCGATTTCCTGGAGCGCTTCGGTCAATTGTTCGGTGGCGCTCTCGTAGTCGTCTTTCGTCGCGTCCTCGTCTTCGAGGGTCTGTTGGACGGCCTCGATCTCGGTCTCGATGTCCTCACGGAGGTCCTCGTCGATATCGTCCTCGTTTTCTTCCAGCAGCGTCTCGGCCCGGCGGATCGCGGCCTCGGCTTCGTTGCGGGCCTCGATTCGCTCACGCCGCTTTTCGTCTTCCTCGGCGTGTTCCTCGGCCTCTTCCTGCATCGCTTCGATCTCCTCGTCTGAGAGACCGACGCCACCTTCGATCGTGATCTCCTCGGAGTTGCCCGAGCCCTGGTCTTCGGCACTCACGTTGACGATGCCGTTCTCGTCGATGGAGAACGTGACTTCGATCTGGGGCGTCCCAGCCGGTGCCGGGGGGATGCCCGAGAGCATGAACTCACCCAGGAGTTCGTTCTCTTCGGCAATTTCACGCTCGCCCTGGAAGACGCGGATCTGGACCGACGTCTGGTTGGCCGCTGCCGTGGTGAAAATCTTCGACTCCTCGGTCGGGATCGTCGTGTTCTTCTCGATGAGTCGCTCGAAGAGGCCACCCTTGACCTCGACACCCAGCGAGAGCGGCGTGACGTCGAGCAACACGATGTCGTCGACGTCACCCGAGAGGACGCCACCCTGGATCGCCGCGCCCAGCGCGACGGCCTCGTCCGGGTTGACGTTCTTCTTCGGTTCCTTGCCAGTGAGTTCCTCGACTTGCTCTTGGACCTGGGGCATCCGGGTCGACCCGCCCACGAGCAGCACTTCGTCGATGTCCGATTTCGAGTAGCCGGCGTCGGCCAGCGCCTGCTCGGTCGGTTCGACGGTCCGTTCGATGAGGTCGGCCGTGAGGCTCTCGAATTTCGCCCGGGTGATGTCCGTCTCCAGGTGGACCGGCCCGTCGTCAGTCGCCGTGATAAACGGCAGGTTGATCTCGGTCTCCTTCCGGGAGGAGAGCTCGATCTTGGCTTCTTCGGCGGCGTCCTTGAGACGCTGGAGGGCCTGGCGGTCCTCACGAAGATCGATCCCGTGTTCGTCTTCGAAGTCTTCGGCCAGCCAGTCGATGACCGCCTGGTCCCAGTCGTCGCCACCCAGGTTGTTGTCACCGTTGGTCGCGACGACCTCGTAGACGCCACCGCCCAGATCGAGGATCGAGACGTCGAAGGTCCCGCCACCGAGGTCGTAGACGAGGACGGTCTGGTCGGATTCGTCGTCCAGGCCGTAAGCCATCGAGGCCGCCGTCGGCTCGTTGATGATCCGCTCGACCTCGAAGCCGGCGATCTCGCCGGCGTCTTTCGTCGCCTGGCGTTGGCGATCGTTGAAGTACGCCGGCACCGTGATGACCGCCTTCTCGACGTCCTCACCGAGGTACTCTTCGGCGTCGCGTTTGATCTTCTGGAGGATCATCGCCGACACCTGCTCGGGCGTGTACTCTTCGCCCTCCAGCGTGACCGTATAGTCTTCCTCGCCCATGTGGCGCTTGATGGACTGGATGGTCTCGTCGGGATTCTTGACGGCCTGGTTTTTCGCCGGCTTACCGACCAGTTGCTCACCGTCGTCGAACGCGACGACCGAGGCTGTCGTCCGATCGCCCTCGCTGTTGACGATGATCTCCGGGTCGCCACCCTCCATCACTGCGAACGCACTGTTCGTCGTCCCCAGGTCGATACCGAGGATCTTGTTGCTCGCCATGTTATCCACAGTTACCGGTTAGCGCCGGTTAAACATTACTAGACGCGCCGAGACGCCACCACCACTCGATCCACTCTCGTCTGGCGATTTTGATCACGACGGCAAAATCACAGTCGAGGAATTTATACAGAAGTGCCGATCTACTCCCCGCCGTCAGTAGACTCGCTGTCATCCGTCCCATCGCTGACGGCCACCT
This sequence comes from Halorhabdus sp. CUG00001, assembly GCF_009797925.1. Lineage (NCBI taxonomy): Archaea > Methanobacteriati > Methanobacteriota > Halobacteria > Halobacteriales > Haloarculaceae > Halorhabdus > Halorhabdus sp. CUG00001. The sequence goes on along the minus strand of NZ_VOLB01000001.1, from coordinate 681,367 downwards.
GGGCCGGCCGCAGGACTTTCTCGGCCATCAGATACCCGGGCCGATGGACGTCTGCGATCGTCCCTTCGGGATAGTCTGTGTCGATCCGGGCCAGCACTTCGTGGTGTTCGGGGTCGACTTCGTCGCCGGGTTCGGGTTCGATCGGTTCGACGTTTTCCCGATCGAGTTCGGTCTCGAACTGCTTGAGCGTCGAATTGACGCCGTCTCGAAGGGCTTCGGCGTCGTCTTGGCCGAGTGCGCGCTGCAGGTTATCACGAACGTCGAGCAATCGATCGACGAGATCCTCGGTCGCCCGCTGTGTTTCCTCCTCGCGTTTGCGCTCCATGCGCTTCTTGAAGTTCTGGAAGTCCGCCTGCTTGCGCTTGAGGCGTGCGGTGAGATCCTCGATCTCTGCCTCCTGTTCTTCGACCGTTTCCGTCAACGCGTCGTTCTCTTCACGGAGCGTTTCGATCGTAAGCCGAGACGCCGCAAGCTCGTCTGCCAATTGTTCTGCAGTCGCGTCCTGTACGTCCTCGAGCAGTTCCTCTCGAAGCGCAGCGACCGACTGTTCAGCCGCCGTCTGGCTGCTCTCCTCGCTTGCCTCACCGACGGATTCGGCACCTTCGGTCGTCTCTGCGTCTTGGTCCTGCTCGCTGTCAGTCATGTCAAAGACGTGCCCGTCGTCGGATAAAAGGGTTGAGAATTCCGGCCTCCCAGCGATCCGCTCGGGGGTCGTCTCGACAGTACCGTGGCGGGCGCTGAACCGGACAGATTTTCGTCCTTGGTGGGACTGGTTGGGCGAAGACGATCGTGCTGATTCGTCGTCTGTCGTGATGTGCACGACGCTGAAGCTACCGTCCTGACAACGCCATTTCGTCTTGGTCCCGAAATCGACGACCGTATGGGACCCCGCCGGAACGAGCGAATCTACGACAGCGCGGACACCATTGCTCGGCCGCCTCTGGCAGACCCTCTCTTTGGCCCCTAATCTGCACGACGATTTGACAGCGGCCATCTTCGCCCTGACGTTAATGACGACGGGACTCGTGGCTCCTCTCATGTCACTATATACGGGCCGCGGCGACGACGGCGATACCGACTTGCAAACCGGCGAGCGCGTCTCGAAGGCCGATCCACGCATCGAAGCCTACGGAACCGTCGACGAGCTCAACGCGACCCTTGGCACCATCCGCCCGACCGGCTACGATGACGTCGACGAGACGCTCGCTGACGTGCAAAATCACCTCCACGTCCTCCAGGCTGAACTCGCAAACCCCGAGGCTGCGGCCGATGATCCGACGATCCAAGCCGAGCACGTAACGGCACTCGAAACCGAAATCGATGCAGCCGACGACGAACTGCCACCGCTCGAGTCGTTCGTCCTGCCCGGCGGGTCATCGGCCGGGAGCGCCTTACATCATGCCCGCACCATCTGCCGGCGAGCCGAGCGACGCACCGTGGCACTGACTGGGGATCCCCAACCCGTCCGTAGCGAGGCGGTAACGTACCTCAATCGCCTCTCAGACCTGCTGTTTACGCTCGGTCGCCTGGTCAACCACCGGGATGGCGTGGCCGAATCTGCACCGACCTACTGATCGGTGCCGGCACAACGGTTATATTCGTTGTTCTCGTAAGGACAGATATGAACAAGCACTTCGAAGATGCACAGTATTATCTCAAGCGTGCCGGTGAGACGGCAAAGAAAGGCGTCGAGGAGGAACTCGACGAGGTTCGAGAGCGGTTCGACGAGATGATTGGAGGCGAATCGGAGCCGGAGCCAAGTCGCGTACAGGCGGTTCGGAACGATCTCGAGACGCTTCAGGCGACTGCCGAAGGGGAAGCCAAAGAAGCGATCACGGAGGCCCGAGAAACCATCGCGGCGTATCGAGACGAGCGGACGGACTGAGCGCCGAAAGCAATTCTTAAGTCCGCGCCTCGAAAAGACCGGGGTGCGGGTTGGTGATCTAGTCCGGTTATGATACCTCCTTCACACGGAGGAAGTCGGCGGTTCGAATCCGCCCCAACCCATTCGTAGTTCGTACGGGATCTTCCCGTCCGCGTTCTTCGGTTAGAGAGTCTGTAGGGCTCGATTTGGCGTTTTCGGCTCGGTTTAGTCCGTCATTCTGACATCGCAACCCATACAGCCTTCGAACGGCCCCGGCTTCCGTCTGGGACTCTGCATAGTGACCTGCGTGATCCATAATAAAGGTACCGGGGAGTGACGTGGCTACATGGATTGCACGCGTAGGCATGTATTCCTGAGAGACAGACTGATATTTAGGCAAGATAACACAGAGATGTAAGATTCAGATAATAGAGGTCGGATAGAATACTGAACCAATTGAATGGCGTTCAAGTGACGAGCCTGATACTCATGAAACAATCATCCATTGACAGGCACGTTTTTCAACCCTCCAAATGAAGACAACAACTATCAATGAGTTCGGAATCCGGGAATCGATATTCCTTAGAGGACGTGAAGGACGAGCTCGATATTCTGCGTGCAGTCGAGGACCGTGTTGTCGAAGCGATTGAAAGAGCTCAAAGCGGAGACGTCATCGAGTACCTCATTCGAGAACAACAGTTCGATCTTCTCCACGAAGGAGATCAAGGCGTTGGCCGTATTCGGCGAGCGGTTCTCGAGTCATCAAAAGCTTCGCAGGATCTGAAGCGGACTGTCATCACGCGAGGGGACGACACGCCCGAGACGGTTCTCGTCCCGGATGATGTCGAACGTAACGCGAAGACTGCACTAAAGACCGGGAAGCCAGTTGTCCTATACGGTCCAACTGGCACTGGAAAGACTACATTTGCCAAACAGCTCGCACTGCAACACTCCGTCGGATACTCACTACATACGGCCACTCCGTCGTGGACTGCGAAAGACATAATCGGCGGCATTGGACCGAATCTCACCGGCTCTTCTGGATACCAATCACTCGATTACGAAACTGAACTCGGCGCAGTCTCGGAGGGCGTCAAACGCGCTCGGGATTTCAATATCCCGTATGCAGTCATTCTTGATGAAATCACCCGGGCCGATATCTCGCAGATCTTCGGTCCATTGTACACTGCCATTGAAAACCGCAACCAGACGCTTATCGAGACTGATGACGGCGAGACAATCGAGCTGGATGAAGACGTGAGTATCATCTGCACGATGAACATGTCCGACCGGACGGTCAACGAGTTGGACAACGCCATCACCCGTCGGTTCGCGATGATAGAACTCGACGAATACGAGGACGACGACCGGCGAGCACTGTTCCAGGGATGGCTTGAAGACAATCTTGGAGACATCCCCCTCGTTGAAAATGACAATCTGCTCGCCCTCTTCGAGGCCGATTACGATGGCATCAACAATGGTTCGGAGCAGGCGTCTCGTGGACCAATCATGCGTTTCGGTCCGATGCACTACCGCGACGTGACGATCTTCCTACGCGAGGCTCTCCAGGACGAGGACCTGTACATGGACGCCCCGGAGGAGGCGGTCGGGCAAGCGTTCCGTACGTTCATCGTCCCACGGCTGCTGAACTCGGCTGCTTTCCCGCAAATCGAGCAGATTGAGGAGCACTACCGTGCACTCGACAACGATTTCGAAATGTTTGACCTCGCGCCGGCGGCCGACCTCGCCAGCCGGGAACTCGAAGCCGAACGTCGTCGGATGGGCTCATACGAGCAATGAGCGTCTCCGATCCAGACGCATCGTACACCTACCAGCCCGGGACATTCAGTGTACCCGAGCGCGGTGAAATCCGCATCGAGGGGTGTCCGCCCTCGATCGATGACCAGCTGCGTCGAGCCTCCTTCGAACAGGAGAGCGACAACGTCTTCGTGAAGACGCAGGAGTCGCTCGACGACCGCGACAAGGAGTACAGGGTCGTCAAAGTGCGGGTTGACGGTCCGGTAATGCACGTGACTGCGCGGGACAATGTGGGAATCGTCAGTCTCACACCTCGGTCGAAGCTTCGAATCGAGCCGAAGATCGACTGGGATTACATCTTCGATATGCTGCTGGCGGTCCATGGCCGAAAGCGGTCGGTCGAGTATCACGGGATTCCCCTCGACGAGTTCCGCACCGAGGACGTTGATCTGGAGGATGTCTTCCTGATATTGGCGATCAACTATCTCAACGGGCTGGAGGATATCCACCGTAACGGCTACGTGCGGCAACTGGAGACGCGACGGGCCGACCTCGAACAGCCCCGGGGAGTAATCGATATCGAGCAGTCGCTGGTTAATCAGGCCGAGGGGCGTGCCCAGCAGCACTGTCTACTGAAAGAGGTCAACTACGATAACGCGGCCAACTCGCTGCTACACTACGCGGGTACGCACCTGCTACGGCTCTTCCGGCAGTACGAGGACAAGTACGATCATCAGGCGTACTACCACGTTTTTTCCCAGGTGCATCAAGAGGTGCGCCACTTGGAGGGGTTAGACGTGACGAGCGGACGTCGACGTATACCCGAGTACCGGCGTTTCTCGCTTCACGACTTACCGAAGCAACGCCACTACTACCAGCAGGCGATCGAGGTCGCGAAGGCGGTGGTGGCTTCCTCGCTTGGAACGCCAGCGATGGAGGGCAATCGTGAGCTGGTAGTCGACTACGTGCTGAATATGGAATCGTTGTTCGAGCAGTACTCGCAGGTCGCCCTCGAGGAAGAGTTGGACGCAATCAAAGGCTATGACTACCTTGGTCAAACCGAAAACGTCTCGGCAGTCCGATCGCCAACTCTCCAGCCTTTCGAGAACGAGGGACAGGTGTTCCACCAGCCGGATCACGCCGTCGAGAAGGGAGATGAGACTCTAGCTGTCCTCGACTCGAAGTACTATGCAGAGGGCAAAGATCCGGTAAAGAGTGGTAGCTCGCGCTCGCGGCTATTCAGCTACGCATACCTACTGGAAACGCCCAGAATGGGTTTCCTGACGCCGCTGGGTGAACCGCGGATACGTACAGTCGCACAGACTGGAGCAGAGCTACAGGTTGTCTCGCCCGATAGCAACCGTTTCTCACTCGAAGGATACCACGCCTGCGTCCGGCACTATTTACATGAGGCACTTGCTGACATGTATCCGGCCCTCGATGTATATCGGGCGGTCACCGAACACGCTCTTTGTCTCGATCAGCACGATGCGTCCGCGCTAAATCGCTTGACCGATCCAGATGGCCCGTTCGACTTCAGCAACGTCAACGAGTTCTCGCTCCGCGTGATCAATGCCGCCGCAGATACGTTGTCAGTGACCTACCAAACGAAGTCCGATTTGGAGCAGAATGGCGAGTGGACACGCGAACAGATCCGAACGCGCTGCGGTGAGTATCAATCCGACACGACGACATGCGTACCGGTGTTTCGTCGTGAACGAAATGAAGAGTGGATTGATCTCTACTTCGTGGTCCGAGGATCGGATGGCCTTCCAACGGAGGTAACTGTCAAATCGGGCCTCAAACTTATTTAGGGCTGAGAAACCTCAAAACGGTACGGTTAGCCAGTCACTGTTTCGACGCTCAATCTGTGGACCGAACACGCGACTCAGTCGGTACAGATCCTCCCCGGCTTGTAGTTCGAAATCCCGTGACCGGCGCTGGAAAGAGCCCTCGACCGCAAACTGAATTGTCGGCAAGGGGCTTTGATTCTCCAATCCGTCCGCGGCATCGTTCATTTTGCGGCTGAGGCTCTGAACTGCCTCGTTGTCCTCGAAGATCTCCGCAAGTCCGACCACGCAGATTTCGTTGGGGACATCCCGCTCCTGGAGCATTGATTCGAACTCCGATACTGGGACGCGGTGGTCGAAGAGATCGTACGCGTCGGCAACGACGAGGTTGTACACCCCTGCCAGTTGTCCAGGTTCAGCCATGGTTAGTAACTCGTCAGGTCGCGGTCGCCTAAGACCCGGCGATAGACATCGTCGCCGGTCGCGTCCGCGAGGCGTTCTGCAAGCTCGCGCACGTCGTCAATTTCGTCCCATTGGTCGACATACTCGCTTACCGTTTGTCCGTGTTCGTAGCGGTGCCGCAGGAACTGCACCTTGTCGAGCGGCGACAGTTTCCCGCCGGCCTCCACACGCTCTTTGATGTGTGCTAGGCGGCGTTCGTCGTCCCACGTTCCGATCCAGAATTCTCCGCTATCAAGCCCATAGAGCTGGGCTTCCTCCAGCTCTTCAGGGGTCGTACTCGCGCTCCGGCAGAGCTTGTTCACCTCACTGGCGTCGGGATCATCGGTTTCGAGGAGGTCAACAAACACATCCACGATTCCCACCTGGCTGGCGTCCTGAATGATGCCATAGATCTCGTCAACAACCTCCTTGGCAGTCATCGTTTCGCCGTCGCGTCGCACTTTCCCGTGATGTTTCGAATATTCGTGGAAACACCGGCCCATCTCAACAACGCCGATGTCGCCACGTGCAAGGTCGCGACTTTCTTCCAGTCGCTGGCGGGTCCGTCGAGCTGTCTTGTAGATTTGCTGTCTGAGTTGCCGCCACGAAATCGGCTCACGGTTGCCCGCCGGTCGAGCGACGATAATGATGTCGAAGGAGACAGCGTCCCCACCGATGAACTTGTTCTCGTCGGCCGAGATGGGATAGGTTGCCGTCACCTCGAATCCCACGTCACAGAGAGCTTTGAGAAGCTCACCCCATGAGTCGGAGTCACTATGGTGGTAGGTGAACGTCAGGACGCCGTTCTCTTTGAGCGCCCGGTGGACGACAGTGAAGGCCTCGTGGAGTTCAGATTGGAAGTCCTCCTCTGTTTTGTCGTAGAAGGGGTTGGTGACGATGGACTCTGCCCGAGGTGTCTTCTCGTACTGGAAGCACTCGTACTCGTCTTCGAGCAGGATCTTTTGCCAGACGTAGAAGTAGTCCGAAACCTCCGAATAGATAATATTGTCGTAGTAAGGCGGGTCAGTGATCACTGCGTCATACTCGTCTTTTGCGTCTATGTTTCTCATATCGCCTTGGTGGACGGTAGCGTCCTCGCCAATCGGTTGGGCGAAAGGTTCCGTCTCAATTGTTTCTCCATCAGAAACATAGCGCTCTGTGGGGTTAGAAGCATATTCAATTCCATCAGTTATCATATCCCAAATTGAGCGGAAGGTTCCTCTGCCATATTCTGCACCCCAGACATTGCCTTCGCAAGGTGATTGAGGTGGATCAAATGAATTTGATTTGAAAAGATGCTGTATCTTGTTATAGGAATAATCGTAACCAGTCATCATATTCTGCGTTGGTAAACTATTCGACAAAGCCAATAAAAACATCTCTCGTATATTTTGGTCATTAAATTCATCGAAGCGCGATAATAACATAGATATTGAAAATAATTGGCGAGTATTAAACATATCTACCCACTTTCCATACCCATGGTCAAAAATCGGATTCCGTTCCGACGTCATGTGCCCCTCTGGAATCTTTTCATCGGGCACATACTCGTCCAAATCCTCTCGCTGATCCCATTCTTGTTCAGCCGCTTCGTAGAGTGCCTGATCGAACGCTTCAGCTGTTTTATACCCCTTCACTGCGCTACGTTCTTCGCCGCGCTCGTCACACGTTGGACAGTAATACTCGACCGCATAGAGCCGTAGGTCGAATCCACCTTGTTCTTGTATCGCGTCAGTGATCCCGTACTGTGCGCCACAATCAGGGCAGGCGTATTGCGATCCTGAAACCGTCCCTTCCTTTGGCGTCCACTCGTGGCTACACTCCGAGCAGGTCGATTCTGACTGCCAATCATCGACGAGCACGACCGACTCGCACTCGGGACAAAGGACATTGTACTTATCGTCATTTTCGTAGCGACCTTTCGCAACACGGTAATCACCGAATAGCGGAACCGTCGCCCCACAATCCACGCAGTCGAGTTCCTTCACCCAGAAGTTGTACATCACATCCGCATAGTGATCGTGCGCGGAGAGGTCGCCGCGTAGATCCTCCGGAACCTCATAATCGAAGTCGGCGTCAAGCTCGAGGGGATCCTCATCGTCGAGCGATTCGTCCTCGTGGGTTTCCGCATTCGGACACGGTGTCCGGTAGTAACGCGTGATCTCATCGGCGACATCATTCTCGACCTGCTCGAAGGCTGCTTCGAGTTCCTCGACATCCGTTTGGCCCGCCTCTAATTGCTTCTTCGTGACGAACCAAGCGACGGGGTTGAGGTCATAGCCGACCGACTCGACGCCGAAACGTGAAGCCTCGACAAGTGAAGTCCCACCGCCCATGAACGGGTCAAGGATCTTCTTATCATCGACACGCACGTCTTTCGGGTAGAGCTCCCAGAGCGATTCCGGATCCTCCAAGTCAACCTTTTCGAGGAGTGTAGCGACGTCGATCCCTTCCCCGAAGTCACCCAGTGTCGTTTTCTCTTCGCCGGGTTCGAACACCTCGACAGACTCAGGATTATCAAGGAGACTATAGAGACAGATCGTTCGAAAGACACAGCCCAGACGGCGTGCCCACCACTTGTGCATGGTGTAGATGGGGCGATAGTGCATCTTCGCCCGACCCTCCTTGGCGGCGATCTCGTTTACCCGTTCGATGGGGAAGCTGCGTTCGATTGGGAGTTGCGTGCGCTCCTGTTTGTGATCTTGACCAGACATGAATTTGTAGACACCGTCGAACCGTTCTCAACCATATCGTCACACAGAGTTCTTATATACCTGTTGAGTAAACACACCCAAATAGATGTACCCGGATGTGCCGTTCGTGAACCGGCACGAAGAACTCACATATCTAAAAAATAAGAGAGATCAATCTGAGACTCGGGTCCACTTTATTTGTGGTCAGTCAGGAATCGGAAAATCAGATCTTGCGAGAGAATTTGAAGAAACTTGTGAAGAAGATGGATATCCAACGCTATTTTACCCAGTCAAAGATCCACGAAATGAACAGATATTCTTGCAACGTCTCCTTGCTGCATGGTTTGACAAGTATCCTGAATCAACGGTTACGCAACTTAGAGAGTATATCTCGTCTTCAGATTCAGTAGAAGACCTTTTGAGTATTGTTAGTAGTGTTGTCCCTGACCCAGCAAGTGGCTTAGCTATTGATGGGTTGCAACGGGCGATATCAGGCGCGACAGAAGCAGGGGTGGATTTCCCTGATCCAGTACAGCTAGTTGCTGATGTGATGAAACGAAGAGGGAGTGCTGAGAGTCCAGCTGTGGTCATTATTGATCAATATGACGCCAGAATTCAGGAAAGCGAGCGAACACTTGAATCTACTTTTCGTGATATTGCGTACCATCTTGACGACTCGGTCGTTTGGTTCGTCACAGCGAGGACAGAAGTTCAAGGTGGAGAGCGGTTAGACTGTATCCAATTAGAACCATTTGACCAAGACTTAGTGCCGAATCCCGGGGCTTCGTATCCTGAAGATAGCCAGCCGTTTGAGCCCGTAGAAACGTCCCCAGAACAGGGATACGAAGCCACAAGAGCTCTTGTAGAAGAAGCCGGATTTGATTACGAAGAGTCAGATTTAATAGCACTCCATGATCGAACGAATGGTGTTCCACTTCTTATCGCTGCAATTTGTGAAGAGCCCAGAGCCTTCTCATTACGGGAGGAGTTAGAGAACACCCCCTCTAATTATATAGATTTTAAAAACGATATTCAACAAGAATTTGTTCGTGGATTGACAGAGAATCAACAGGAAATTCTGGGAAATACTAGTGTATTCCCAGTCATCACTGTGGATCTTTGTTATGAACGAACTGGGTTAGCACAATTGGTGACCAGGCAAGAACTTGATGAGCTTACGGAGCAAGGGAAACTCATGCGGTTGAGCGGTGAATATCCGATTAATCCAGCTTACAAATGCCACGATTTCTATCGAGAATATCTTATCGATTGTGCTGGCCTAGAGGAACGTGCATTACGATTAGAAGGTGCAATTGATTGTTTGGAGGTGGCCTTTGAGAATTCCCCAGCTCCTCGAGATCCAGAAATCGAAGATGGGGTGGCAGTGCAATTAGACCGTTTCATATACCAAGTATCACATGTTTCAGATGAAATATCTATCTCAGATATCGTGGAACGAGTCGTCACAGGCAGCTCGAAATCTGAGGAAGAGATAGCGGATTTATTGGCCTCTCATCTCGGGTTCGGCCACCGTGAGTACTCACTAGAGGAGTACCTTAGAGAAATAATCTGATTTGTTTACTCGAAGTTGATCTCCACGGAGATGTTCGACGCCTCGTCGGGCATCCGCTCAAACATATCCCGGACATCGGTGAAATTGCCGCCACTTGCTAGCGTGAGTTTAGTCCGGGTTTTTTCGACATTTGCAGTCCCCATGAGTGGACCGGGAACCGCTGTCCGGTCGGCCAGGGTAAACGCGACCTCTCCATACGTCACTTCTCCAGATTGCTCTTGATCCCGCCATTCACGACGTAATTCGGCAGTATCGTCTCCGTTAAACTTGAAGTGCCATCCGCCGCTCGGGACACGGAACTGGTACCCAGGTGACCACCGCGTGGGGTCGCCCGAGTCGTCGATTGCAATTACGTATTCCGGTTCCGTTGCTCTACCGAGGTTCTGCAGTAAGAACGTCTGGACAGCTTCCTCGGTCACGCTGTCATCAAACTGCCCGGCGATACTGCCAACGGTGAATTCCTCATCTCCCTCGAGCCCGTCGATGTACGCAAGTATGTCATCTTCGATCTCATCGCTCACCGTCGGGACGATAGTCACGTCGGTCGGGTCACGTTGGTCGAGTGAGTCATAATACTCACGATCCTGATCGATTACGTAGTCCCCGCCCAAAAGAGCGATCACGGGTTCGCGGAACGCCTGTTCGGTCCTGTCCTCAGGAAGGTAGACGGTCTCGTCGCGGCGTATTTCCTCTAAGATCCGGTTCGTGTTTGCGCGACCGTTGGAGTCAAGTGCCTCTTGGATCCGGCCCTCTACATCCGCCTTATCTATCACTTCAGCGTTCGAGATGTCCCGTATCGTCGCATCCGACTGAGCCTTATCGACAACTCCCGTGCCGCTGTAGAGTACGTACTTGTCGTCACGGGCAAGTCGCCCGACGGCAGTCATCACCGTGTCGTGACCGTCTCCTTCAAGCCATATCTCCGTGTCCTCAAGTAAATCTAGCTCGAAGTTTCCGATGTCGATTGAAGATTTTTCATTTCCGAACCGAGTTCGGAGTTCTTGCACGACACCGTCGACACCCCATCGCTCGACGGTCTCCTCTGAGAGGATGGTAGTGTCCATGGAGAGCCCAGTCAGCTCTGACGAGAACCCGTTGGGCCCATGGGTGACAACAGGCTTTCCTTCAAGCGCTTCCATTACGGCCTCGACGACTGCACTTGAATCTCCCGGGATCGGATACGTTGGCTGCCGGAGAAATTGCTCATACACCTCTTCGACGGTTGCTGATCCACGTCGATCGAGGAGGTCGGAGGTTGCATCCCAAACATGGTTCTGAAGATCGATCCCCTCAGCTGCGACAGAATCAGCGATGTCTGGGGCACTCAATGGATCGCCATCCTCAACAAACACGTCCAAATCCATTTGCGCGGCGAACTCGAAGTCGTTTAGAAGGTCGTTACCGTCGATAATTTCCCCATATGCAAGTTCGACTCTGTCTCTGAGCTCCCGTTGTTCGTCTTCGCGCTGACTCTTGACAGATCGCCGAATCTCATCGTCAAGCGACTCGTCGCGCAGGACTTGCCTCGCACCCTCGATATAGCGGGCTTTCTCGATAAATCCCGATCCAGATTGGATCGATCTGTCGCCGCTGGGCTGGACGAACGCGAGCGTGTTTCGCCATTCCCGTCCCGGACTACCATCTGCGTTTTTGATTACCGTCTTGATCCCTTCGGGTGTCCAATCATTTGCTTTGACGACGATCTTGAGTTCACGAGTGTCCGGAACATCCTTGAGATCACCATCGAGAAATCCGACTGGATAGGTATTATTCCCGAAAACTTCGTTAACCGTATCAGCAATCTGCTCAAGAGCAACCCCCTCATCGACGTCACTGGCTTCATTCTGGATGAGCGCGTTCGGATTCTGTCGATCCCGGACGGCGTACTTCCCATTGAGCTTGTGGAGATACCATGCGACACCATATAGCTGTTCGAGATTGAGAACGATATCAGAGACAAGATCACCGGTCCGATATGTCCCCATCACGATTTCAGCCTTGCTTGCGCCTTCGCCCTCGTCTGGTTTTAGGCTGTACAGGAGGATCGTATTGAGGATACGTCGTCCGTGGGGGACTGCATCAAGATCAACACGGTTGCGAATATCGTCGATGCAGACATTAGGGCGGGCAACGTTAATCCGCGAGAGTTCGTCCTCGAAGAGCACAGCGTCGATGTCTCCGTGCGAAATGAGATCGGTTTGCTCGATTAGTTTAGGAGCGTTATCGGAGTCCGTCCCTGAGGTGGCAGGTGTCGTGAGTATCTTTGAGAAAAGATAAATCATCCCCCGCGTGTTCTGGTTCCCCTCGTCTGCGTAATATCGTGTTTCAAGTGCCTTGAGCAATACGGGATGAAACGGATATGCATCGAGGAGATCCCGCTTAAGATCGCTTGGTATCTCCGAATCAGGGACATGATCGTTCTCGACGTACGCCTGGACGTATCCATCAACGATATCCTCCACTGCCCCCTCGTCAATGTCGTCGATTAATCGGTGACGGATCACATCCTTCTTGCTCACTTTACTATTCATATTGTGCTCCGAGGTGTTCTCGGTCTCACGCTCGAGGATTTTGTGTACCGTCGATCCTTCGCGAAGGACGGACACAAACGCGAACACGTCGGAATCTGGATCTTCGCTTGCCTCAAGATATGACTGGAGGAAACCTCTATTTGCGGCTTCACGTTCTTCCGAGAGTGTTATCCACCAGTCCTCAAGCTCATCAAGGAGGAATGCGACTGCTTGGTCTCCGACCGCATCGAGGATCGTTTGTCGGTCAGGGTACCCCCCACTGTCGAACGAGCCGGGATCGTAATCAAGGGCCTCAAAGAACGGCTCCCACAAGTAATCCGGCTGGCGATCTTGGAGTGAGACCGTGATCGCCTCTGTCTGATCGGCGTCGGGAAGTGATTCAGAAAACCCCTCGATATGTCGGTCACCGAACTGGCCGGCTTGTTTCGGCGAAGTGAAACAGTGGTACATTGCGACCATCTGGTGAGATTTCCCACTCCCGTACGACCCGTACAGGATATGCGTCCCGCGGTTATCATCACCACGAAGAGTGTTCCGGAGGTCGACAAATCCCTCCTGAAGCCCCTGTGTCATCAGGGTTCGCTCGAAAAACGTGGACGCATCTGCCTCGAACTCATTAGTATCGTCGACGTTGTAGAGTTTGACTTGCCCATCGATCTCGCCTTCCTCGCGAAGTTCTCGGCTTATCGTGATTGTGTCCGCGATCGTTTGTGAGAGAGATTCCGTACTGGCCATTTGATATCATAGACACCGTATGTGAATCGCTTAAGTACTGTGGTGAACATCGAGCCACGCATTTCCACAGCATCCCGAACTGATCATAAAAGAACTCGCTCTTGTGTAGAGGATTGTTGGTCAGTTCTCAGCAGTAGCTGGAGTTCACAGCAGGCAAGGGTGGCGCGACCGCGCCACCCGACGAACGATGATGCCAATCAGTGTGTTCGTCTCGGAGCGTCGGGCCGCGAATCTGCTGGCACAGATTCGCTGGCGTGACGGCGTCTATTGCCCGCGCTGCCGTACCGAATCACGGATTCGGCACGGCAGCTATCGAGAGTTTCAACGGTATCTGTGTAAGGATTGCGGCCGGACGTTCAACGACAAGACTGGAACAGTCTTCGAACACTCTGCGATACCGCTCAAAAAGTGGTATCTCGCCGTCTACACCTACATCCGGCTGAATACGAGTATTCGGCAACTGGACGCTGAGCTCGCTGTTTCGTACAAGACTGTCTACCGGCGCGTCCAGCGCTTCCTGCGGGCGCTGGACGCGCCTCGGCCACAGCTCGAAGGCCCAGTCGAGATCGATGAACTGTACGTTAACGCTGGGAAGAAAGGCCGCGAGCGCGACCGGCCGTCGCGCTCGCGTGGCTTATCCACGCGCGGTCGTGGAACGTATCACGAGGACAAGCCACCCGTGTTTATCCTCGCCGACCGCGGTAGTGGCGAGACGTACGTTCACCCGGCGAAAGCCGCCGAGGAATCGACGATTCGACTCCTGCTCGGTAGCCGCCAGCAGGAGTCGCTAATCGTCTATACTGACGGCTTTCGAGCGTACGAGCCACTCGACGAGGACGACGCATTCGACCGCGAATACGTCGTCCACGGTGAGGGTGAATACGCTGATGGAGACGTGCACGTCAACACGTGCGAGAGCCACGCGTCGCTGGCGCGACGGTGGCTCTCGCCGCATCGAGGAATCTCCAAAGACAAACTCACACCCTACCTCAGAGCGTTGCAGCTTCGAAAACGTGTCCGCCGCAAACCCGGCGACGAAGCACTCAAAATCATCCTCGAAACCGCACTATGACGCCACCAACAATCGCTTACCCAAGAGCGAAAGAACTTAATCGGTGCTTTGATCTCATCTCCTGGATAATCTTTATGCTCAAATAATCCATTGAACGTGTCCGTGAACTCATCTCGCCATACGCTTCAGTTCTGACGTCACCAGTTTCTGATTAAGAGGGAAAAGTTAAGACGTTCTCGGCCCGATCCATAAAAGAGACAATGCCCCAAGAGGATCCGGAGTTTGGTGAGCCGGAATTTTTGGGGTGGGTGCTGTTGACGCTACTGAAAGAACAGAGTGACGATCAGATATCTCGATCGAAATTCCTGAAGCTCTGTTGTATCGCCGATCGTCGCCTTCACGAGACACACGAGTACAGTGTTGGTCTTCCTCGTTATTGGTACATGTATGGGGAACTCGCAAACGAACACGAGTTCTCAGGCCGGTTCTATAATGCTCCACGTGCTATCGGCTGGGACGGTCAACAGTACATTCCCAAAGATCTGCACGTCGAGGCGTTCGATGTCTCTGAAGAGGGTCTCGAACTGATCCCACAAGCGGTGCGGTGGACCGTGCGTGAGTTCGGCCGCAAGAACGTCGATGAGATCAAGCAACATCAGTACGAGGAACACGCCGAAAACGAGTTCATTCGGAAATACAGCGAACTCCGATGGCTGTTGAGTACGATTGATCTAGGAAAACAAGAGCGACTGCAGAATTACGGTAGCGGCGGAGAGTCGAACGAGGAATATCTCAAGCGCCAACTCGACGAGATGATGGACGCATATCCTGAGGATAACGGACGTTACGAGGATATGAAACGGCTCTACTTCCGCTGGGACGATACGGTTCGTCTGATGGTCGATCAGGCTGTCGAATACAGTCGGATCGCCGAATTCTTGGATGACTTCATACAGACACTTAGTAAAGTCGTCCTCCGGTTTACGTATAACCAACATATCTCCGATGAACGGCTCGCAGACTGGGAAGAAGATGCCGCCGAAGAGAAAGCCCAATTTGCGACCCAACTCAAAGACATACGGTCGAAGAACCTTCGTACCCGATCACGAAGTACAGAACTGGATCGGGTTTCGGATGCATACTCTCAGAATGTCGAAGAGCAGATCGAACAGCTTCTCGCTCAGGAATAGATGACGGACGCGTCGTTCCTCGATACTGGTGTAATCCTCGGGTTTTGTTTTCGGGACGACTCTCATCACTATCGCTGTCGACAGTATCTTGACAACCATGACTTCGCAGTATTCGTTTCCGACCATGTCGTGTCGGAGTATCTGCATCGGGAACCGGATCTCGCAGAGGAAATCGCGGACGGAATTTTCGATCATATCAACCGTCTCCGAGACTCGGACTTCGAGGGACAACTGGATTCGATGGATACATCTCAAATACGACAGCAACTGATCGCAGGGAACAACGCTGCCGGGACGACACTCCATTCGTTCTATCAGGAGGAAGTGCCGAACTTCATCCAGTTAGACGACATGATTGGTCGCCTTCGCAATCTCGCCCGGGACATCGAACAGACTGCCATTGAGAATAGGGAGTCCCTCATGGAGCAAGCTGATGTTTGGCAACGAACTGAAGACTACACAGATATCAACGACGGACTTTCGGAGATTCCGTGGGATGATCGACGGATCTGTCTCGATGCCCACGATGTCGCCGTGGTAACGGACCACCGTACAGAGTTAGCGACCACGAATCCGACTGATCTGGTCGATAACGGATATCGGCAGCTAATCTTGGAGAGGACATCTCTTGAAGACGTGGTGTCACTAGCGAATCGATCGTAACTCGGCTCAAACCTAATATCGCGATTTCGTGCTTGTTCCTGACTGCGAGTCTACCCGAAACTTGGCACGTCAAGTTTTAACGGACATCGGAGAGTTCTTTCAGCTAAGATGGTCTCTCCAGAGGACGTATTCCAAGAGTTCGCGGATAGTGAAGGGGCACAAAAGCACTATAGAGAGCACAACGCCAAGCGGGATGAGGTCGCCGAGGAGGAACTCCAACCTCTTATTAACGAGTTCCAGAACGATGACGTAGACGTCGTCGAATTCAAGAGTCGGATCGACGGGCTCAACAAGCGTAACCAACTCTGGGGGTTCGACGGATTTATTGGCCAAATGCATTTCAACAAGTTGCTGAACGCGGCCCCGGATGAGTCGAAGTTCGGCGACCGTCTTCGGAAGGCGATCCAGACACCCGGATCGATAGCGGAAGCCGGGGAAAAGATCGATTCCTTCGCAGAATACACGCAGCGACTCAAGGACAACGACATCGATTCCGATCCGTTTCCGAAGTCGACTATCTTCCTCCTCAGTTACTTTTGGCACATCCAGGAGCCCACAGAGTGGCCGATTTTCTATCCGACCTCGGAGCAATATCTCGGCGATGAAGGACTGCTTGACACCGACGCACCGTATGGAACTCGCTATGCGAACTTCGTGGAAACGCTCGACGAATTACAGGCGGAAGCCGAAACGCAGCTAGAGAGCACTGTCGAATATCGGGACATCGCGAATGCGGTTTACTGGCACGAGGAGTGGGACGAATCCGCGACTAAGGGAGAAGAGACAAGCGGTGGAACGGAGGCGAGAGACACATTTGTCGATGTGGATAAACCGTACCTCCCGCCTGTCGTCGCTGATTTGGATGAAGTCGCAGCCGGTACGGAAGGGGCTGTGAACCGGTATGCACCGGTCGACACGGATCTCGCCGTTGTCTTCGAGCAGAAGTGTGGTACTCTGTTCGAGATGCTCGGGTTCGATACCGAGCTTTTGGGTCAAGGATCTGGCCGCAATCCAGATGGAATCGCCGTCGCAGCTCGGAATGACTATGCGGTCATCTACGACGCCAAGAAGCGACAGGACGGGTATCGAATCGGTCGGGATGACCGGACTATCCGAGAGTACATCGAGGCACACACGCGTCGTCTCCGCGATCAGGGAAAGCAGCACATCTACTTTGCCATCGTCTCAAGTTCGTTCCGAGATACCGAAGAGTCGACGTTGCGTGATCTGCGGACGAACACCGACATTGACAACATCGTCCTGCTCAAGGCAAAAGTCCTCCAAGAACTGCTCCGAATGCGGCTGGAAGAACCGTACCTGAACCTCGACGACATGGAGTGGGTGTTCGGGAACCGGCCGGGCGAGATTCAATCCGAAGAGTTGGAGAATATCGTTCCAGAATGGCGGCAGGACGATAGCGGGTTCTCCGTCTCGTAATCCACCAGCCAGCAGACCAGAAACAATACAACCCTTCCGGGGAAGGTAAGAGACAATCAATGTCTCAGGAGATCGGGCAGTCTGAGGAGAGGAAGCGAAAGACGCTGCCGATTGAGAAGGGGTTCCCAATCGAGAAGGTGAATGAGATCGCAGCGAAGGAGGGCCGTGCAAAGCAGTGGTATCGTCCAATCTACACGATGCATAAATGGTGGGCTAGGCGGCTCGGTTGTGTTTTCCGTGCTATCTCTCTCTATACATTAGTTGATGATCCTGACCAAGTCGATGTTTATGAGCCGGGTGAGAACGGCTCACTTTCAGACTATACGGCAGATGACATCGGCATCCAGAATTTGATAGACGAGGTCGATTTGACGGATCCAGATTCCCTCTGGAAACTGTATTCTAAGGATGTCCGCGTGAAGAATAAAAAAGTGCTTGACCCTTTCATGGGTGGAGGGACATCTATCGGAGAAGCCTCACGATTTGGAGCCAAGACTGTCGGTAATGACCTGAATCCCGTAGCTTGGTTCGTCACGAAGAAGCAGATGGAGGCGAGCGAGATCGATGTTGAGGATCTGGAAGATGCGTACGAAACACTAAGAGAAAACGTCGCCGAGGATGTCCTTCAGTACTATCGAACGAAGTGTCCAAACGGTGATCACGATGCCGACATTATGTACGTCCTCTGGGTAAAAGAGGTCGACTGTGTTTCCTGTGGCCATTCTGTCCCTCTTTTCCGAGATTATCGGGTTGGGAAAGGTCGGTACGATCACGATGACAAATATACGATTCGTGACCCGACAGATGGGTCAGTCCTCCGTGTGGACGATTGGCAGTCAGAGCAAGTTTCTCCGGCTACTGGCGAGACGTTCGACCCCTCGGAAGGTAATGTAACGAGCGGGGATTATTCCTGCCCGGAATGTGGCCAACAATACGGGATCGCGGATGCTGTCCAAGAACAGGATGGATTTGATCTTCGTCCCTATGCCATTGAGTACTACTGTGAACACTGTGACGAGAGCGGACACTCAAAAGGCGAAGTAAAGGACTACAAGGCGCCCTCGGAAGATGATCTTGAGAGATTCGAGGAGGCCTCTAAAGAGTGGGAAAATTCTCCAGAGCTACACGAGTACGTTCCTAATGTAGACATCCCTCTGGGGATAATGACCGATAGTTCCGCATTCGAAGGGGGGATTGGCGGAGGCCACAATCTTCTTGACCACGGATTCGATCAATGGTCGGATCTATTCAACGACCGCCAGCTGCTCGCACTGAGTAAAATTCTCAGGGGGATTGACCAACTCGAAGACAAGGAAGCGCGTGAGTATCTCTTGATGACTTTCTCGAACGCATTATGTACTAACACGCTTATGACGGGGTACGATTATTCATATAACAAAATCCAACACGTATTCAAATCCAATTCTTTTGATGTCCCTCATGAACCAGCTGAAGGGAACCCTTGGGGTGCAGAATTTGGCAGGGGCACATTCCGTTCAATGTGGGATATGGTTAAGAGAGGGGTTGAGTATGCGGAAGCCCCGACAGAACGTTATGTGGAGGACGGCGAAACAGTAGAGACTCCAGAGTTTGCCCAACCGATTGGTGGGGACTTTGAGCTTCATTGTTCAGACGCACGAACGCTGGAGATGGGGGATGAGTTCGACGTTGTACTTACTGACCCTCCCTACTACGACAATATCATTTATTCCGAGATCTCGGACTTCTTCTACGTCTGGCAACGGATTCTCTTGGCTGACGAATACGAGCAGTTCGAACCAACTCAGACACCGCGTGCTGAAAGCATCGTGGCAAATCCAGCACAGGATAAAGGTGCTGAAGAATTCGAGTCCGAGTTAGGTGAAGCGTTCGGTAACATTCATCGGATGCTTAAACAGGATGGTGCTGTCGTTTTCACCTATCACCATGCTGGGGTCGAATCATGGGGTGAACTTCTACAGGCACTCTGTCAACAGGACTTCGAAGTAACAGCGACGTATCCAATCAACGCTGATGAGAACAAATTCATCGGTGGAGAAGCAGTAACGTTCGATATTGTCATCGTTGCACGTCCCGCGACAGAGAGGGAACCCATCTCATGGAACAGTCTTCGTCGGAATATCTATCGGACTGCTCAAACCACTCGCCAGCGTCTCGAAGAAAACCGCGAACTCTCCCGTGGGGACATCGGTGTCGTTGAGATGGGTCGGTGTTTCCACGAGTACTCAAAACACCATGGCAAGGTCGAACGGGCTGGTGAGACGATGACCGCTAAGGAGGTCGTTGACGAAATTTACGGCGTAATCCAGCACGGCAGCGACATCGGCGAGATTGACGTCTTCCTCGACCTGCTAGAGACGCCAGACGCGTCCTACGATGACCTCAACAAACTCTCCCGTGGGACGAACGCCACACCCGAGCGTATGGAGGATATGCGCCTCTACCGGATGGACGACGGCTTCAAACTCGGGACGTGGGAAGACGAGAAACGCATCGCCTACATCCAGTCACGCGTCGGCAGCGACGAAGAACTCACCGACCTTGACAAAGCACAGTTCCTCCGCTATCGGTGGGAACTCGGCAAGTCCGTCTCCGAGTACCTCGGCAAGTGGGAGATTACTGACGACCTGCGCGAACTGTGTGAGGGGCTCGCCGATGCGACCGGTGACGACACCTACCGGAACATTCTAGAGTCGCGACTGAGCGATTACTGATGTGCGATTATACCTTCCACCCCGATGTATGGGAGGAACGTTATGACGCGGCTGCTGTACCGACAGATGATAGACCCTGTAGCCGTCCCACAATCCCCGGGTCAAAATTCTGTAAGTACCATGCTGAAACAGCCGACCGTAGACAAAACGGTAAATCGGATGATGAGGTTTTTCTTGATCTATTATCTGAGGAAGAAGATATATTTGGAGCGAAATTCCAAGATGTGAAGATTCGGGCAGGCGATTTGGAAGGTGTTGATCGAGAGTGGGTAGAGTTGAAAAACGTAGTGATACACAACTCATTGAGAATAGAAGCTGCAACGCTTAATATACAGCTCACATTCAACTGCTGTGATATTTACCGGTACAAGGAAAGAGAGACTATCAGCACTTCGTACCTAGAGTTCGATAGCTGTTGGTTTCAGGACGAATTTGTGATAAACCCTGCAGAGACGAGTGCTGATATACTATTTAATAACTCGCACTTCACCACACCGCTACTTATGAGCGGAAATTATGGTGGATCTGTCTCATTCCATTGTTGTTCACTTGAGAAAGGTGCCGCCATCTGGAATGCCAAATTTAATGGTGAATTCCGATTTGAAGATGGATCAGTCGATGATGATCTGTTAATTGATGATGTGGATCTCAAAGAGGATTTCAAGCTAACTGATGTAGATCTACCCGCTGTTAATATAATATCGGATTGCAATATTAATTCAATAAAGTGCAATCCAGAAGATGGCTATCCCTCGCTGGTGGACTTTCGAAAGGGAACGACATTACATTCTGGGCGTCTTCTAGTCCTCGAATCCGAATCAGTATATTACGACCTTTCATTGACAACTATAGGAAACATTCATCTATCGACAGGTGTGGATGACCTCGCGAACTATTACTTCGAAGACACGCGATTCGATGGTTTTGACTTTTTCCCATATCGTACACAGCTTGAAGCCGAGGATTTCCAGCTACACATATTTGATTTCCCTTACAACGAAACCGACAATCACGAAATTAATGACTATCCTCAAATCAGTAGTCAAAGAGAGGTTGACGGATCGGACAAAGGGAAACTAAAAGATCAAGAAGAAACCTACGCCCGGGCGAAAATCCAAGCACAAAACATGGGTGCGAGCCGCTTTGCTTCTGAATTCTTTTTTAATCAAAAGGAGGCAGAACTACTTCGCATGAAAGACGATCTGACACTCTCTGAAGAGACTCTACAGGAATTCGAGATTGACCGAGAATTTGTCCCCGAACGCTTCAATAAGCTCGTTAGATACCGAGGTCAACTGTATAGTGATATCTGCACGAATTTTTCGATATGGGTTAAGAAACTAAAGTACAAAGGACTGAAATATAGTTGTGGGTACGGAGAAAAAGCAAGTTATCCAATATATTGGTCAGTCTCGATCGTCGTAATATTTGGATTATTATATCCATTCGTGGGGGGCACAACTCAAAGTGGATCAATTATTGTCGGTAGTTGTACTTCCGACTGCCTCGGATTGATCGAGTTGCTGAGCATATTCGGAGAGAGTCTCTTTTTCAGTGGAATCACGTTTGCGTCACTTTCTTTTGGAGGGAACGGCCCGGTCGGAATACTAGCGCAACTCATGGCGATGATTCAAGCCTTTTTGGGAGCCTTGTTTATCGCATTGTTCGTGTTTACCCTTGGTCGGCAGGTGAGTAGATGATATGTGCCATCTGATGTATCTCTACGAAGCTTGCATCCTTCACTTGGACCAACCTACTGAGATAAAGACAATAGTCTGAAAAGCACACTACCAATTACACAATGTCCAATGATTCTCTAGTAGAAGTCGAAATAAGGCACGAAGAGCCCCGTTTCAAAAGAAACCTGTCCAGCAGTGGGTCATTAGCTGAGCATCTTCTTACTGTGCAGGCCAACCGCCTCCAAGCCGGCCAGCCGGACTCGGAACTCCGCTCGCTCTCCCACCTTGACGAAGAGAACGTCAAGCTTCTTGAACACCAAGTCGACGCCGCTCACCGCGCCCTCTTCGAGATGGATGGGAAGGCACTCCTCGCCGACGAGGTCGGCCTCGGCAAGACCATCGAGGTTGGGATGGTCCTCAAGGAGATGCACTACCGCGGCACCGACGACGCGGTGCTCATCCTCACGCCAGCGCAACTCGCCCAACAGTGGCAGGCCGAGATGCTGGAGAAGTTCGGCCTTGACTTTACCTGCAACTACGACGGCGATTTCAGGGGCTTCGACGCTCACGACCATATCATCGCCAGCATCGATACCGCCAAAAGCGACCGGCATCGGTCGACCGTCCTCGCCCGCGACTGGGACGTCCTCGTGCTGGACGAGGCCCACTACGTCAAGAACGAGGACACCGACCGCTATGCCCTCCTCGAGAAGCTCTCCTACGACTACGCGTTCTTCCTCACCGCAACCCCAATCCAGAATGACGTCACCGATCTGTACAACGTCATTTCCCTACTTCGCCCCGGCCTCTTCGGGACACGCGAGGCATTCCACAACTACTTCGTCAACACTTCTCAAGAGACGCTGGTCAACCGGGACGAACTCCAGAACCGATTGCGGGAGGTGATGATTCGAAATCGACGCGAGGAAACGGACATCGACTTCACCCCGCGCAACGTCACCACGCGTACCTTCGCGCCCTCGCCAGAAGAGCGCGACCTCTACGAGGCAGTCACTGACTATGTCCGGTCGGCGTACCGCGAAAGTCAAGGACAGAAACTGGTCCTGATGACTCTCCAGAAGGAAGTCGTCAGTAGCCCCGCGGCACTCGGACAGACCGTTGAGCGTCAGCTGGAAGGTGGCGATGTACAACCCGAGCATGTCGGTCCACTCCAGCAGATTCTGGAACGGGTAGAAGCCGTTGAAACCCCGACCAAGATCGAACACGTCCAGCGAATTACCCGTGAGGCTCGAGAACGCGTTGACAAGGGCCGCGTGATCGTCTTCACCCAGTTCCGAGCCACACAGCAGCAACTGCTGGAGACGCTTGACGAGAAAGGGTACACGACACATCCGTTCCATGGTGGGCACTCCAGCGACAAAAAGGAAGAAATAGTCGAGCGATTCGAGGAAGAGGGAGGGGTACTCGTCTCGACAGATGCGATGAATGAGGGGAGAAACCTCCAGTTCTGCAATGTGATGGTCAATTTTGACTTGCCGTGGAACCCAATGAAGGTCGAGCAACGAATCGGGCGCATCCACCGCATCGGGCAGGATCGCGAGGTTTACGTGTTCAATATCGCCCTAGAGGACACTATCGAGGAGTACGTGCTGGAACGGCTCTACCACAAGATCGATCTCTTCCAGCAGTCCGTCGGCGAGCTGAGCGAGATTCTGACCCGGCTGGAGGAGACCGGCCGTAACTTCGAAGACGAGGTGTTCGAACGGCTGGTCGAAGCGGGCTCAGAGGTCGAGCTCGAGAACGACTTCGACGCGATGGCTGTCGATCTGCAGGAACAGCGCGACCTCGCCGACAAGGTCGAGGACTTCAATAGCGGCGTCTTCGAGGGGTTCGACTTGGGGGCCAGCGATGACTGACGCCGCTCTTGCGGTCACAGAGCGGGCTGTCGAGCGATTCACCGAGGCCTACCTCAAGTCTCTCGGAGCCGAGATTGCGAAGGAGGGACGCCGGTGGACGGTCAGCCTCCCCGAGGATGCTCCCACAGATCTGGAACTGGATGGGGCGGTGCTGGAGATTACCGATGATCCGAATGGTGTGGGCGAGGATACCCTCGCTATCACCCCAGAGAGCCCCTTCGTAGAGCGGATGCTCGACGAGGCAGCCGATCACACTCCCACTGGTTCACTGGCGTTAACTGGTGAGCGAGTAGACATCCAGCTCCCGCCGTGGCTGGTTGATGGCTCGGTCGACGTTTTAGATCAGACGTTCACGCCGTACTACGACCGGCAGGCAATTTGCGCTCTCTTCCACGTTGGAATTGAGACCGTCAGCGAATATCAGCGGGAAGACCTTCACGCCGTGGCGATCGATCTCAACGATCACGAGGAGCGCCCCGGGCTTGCAGACACGTATCTTGAGTTAACCGACGATGAACAACCGGAACTCGACGAGGGGAAGGGTATTGATGAGCAGGAGTTGATGGACGCGCTCAATATTGCACACACCACTCTCGAAAACGAGCTATCGTCGACAGTACGAGACACTCGCGAGCGGGCAACACGTGCGGCCGAAGTTGAACTCGACGAGTATCGACAATATGTGCGCCAACGGCGTGAAGAACTGGCCGACGAGATCGATAGTCTGACGACGCGGATTGAAGATGTGACGGAAACGATCGATACCGCATCCAAGCAGGAAGAGCGGGTCGAGGCACTCAGGAAGCGGAAGGAATTCCAAGCAGAGTTGGACGGTCTCCGTGACGAGTTAGACGACTTGACGACTCAAATCGAGACTGACTTCCCGGAAAAGCGCCGGGAGATCCGAGAGAGACACGGACTTACCGTTCGACTGCGGCCAGTAGCCGCGACAGTAGTTGCATACGAACGGGGCGATCTTGAACTCACTCTTCGAAAGGGCGAGAAGCCGATAACGAGATCATATGGGTACGGTGTTGGCGCGGGTATTATGGAAGACGTGACTTGCGAACGATGTGGGCAGCGACTTACAGCGGAAAACGTTCTTACAGTGGACGGGAATCAGGCGATTGGAACAAAGTGCTGTGGCGGCCAACCCTAATTCCCTATGCGATAGATGATCAGGTCGGTGTTAGATTTTAGAACATAGTCTGAGAGTGCATCTGCTGTTGAACCGGCAGTCGAAATACCGAACGCACAGACCTGTGCCGGGTCAGTATAGCCGATGTCAAACAGGGTCTCCTGTAAGTCCGGATCCAAATCTGCGTCTCCAATATCGATAGTTAACACCCCGGCGTCACGCAATACTTCGAAGACCGAGGAGGTTCTCGCAAGTATGATCCCGCCAGACTGGAGAAATGAGAGTTCCTCTTCAAGGATAGTTCGTAACCGTTCGTGTCGATCCGGGTCGTCGATAGCGTGCTTCCAGTTTGGATCGATCGATACTCCCCCGTTCGAGAACTGGTCAACGTTGTTTTGGTCAATTAGATCGACAATATCGTCTCGTGAGATTGCATCCGCCTTCCCCCGATAGAAATCCCATACGTTAGTGTTTTCTTCAGGAGATTGCCCGGTATTTGAGATGGACCTCTGAAAGCCACCTGGTACGTACAGGTCACCAAGCCGTGGTTCAGTAATCGTCCGACCAAGAGTGGCTTGTCTCTGTGATTCGAAAACTGTCGAGTCCGCCAATCGTTCAAAAGAACGTTTGGCTACTAGCAGTGATGGGTCAAGTAGTACGTCGATTGGAGGCTGAAATTTTCTGCTGAGTTCTGTCCGAAGCTGGTCATTTCCGGCACTCATTACTCAACCGTTCTAGGGGACTCTTGTTAAATTCGGCTCTCCATCTCACCCCATTCACGGATGCAATCGATTCAGAAGAACGTGATTCATTCAATGATACGCTGTTCGTGTAGCAAGATTCATCCCGTTTCTCTTAGATGTCAAACGAGTGTATCTGTATACCCCCGACAAGGTCGACCGGAAACGTGCTCATCACCAAGCAGTGAAACAAGACGCTGACGACGTCCCAACCAAACGTCGCGGTAACCTCGGTGAACTTGCATTCGAGCAATTCTGTCGTGAATATCTACCCGTCGAGATGTGGGGATGGGAAAACGAAGAATCTCTGCGGAAGTGTAACCCTGAAAGCTACTCCTCCTATGATTTCGAGGTATTTGGATACGAAATCGACGTCAAGACATCCCGGGACGTGTCGGCATTTCGTCCCAACAAACTGCTCGAACAAGACCCAGACGATGAGATTATCGTAATGGTCTGGCACCGGGACAACGAAGACGGGCTCATTCTTCTCGGCTGGGAACGTGTTGAAACTCTCAAATCGAAAGTGACCACCCAAGAAGCGTACTCAGGAGCAGAGCCGGAGAAGTTGGATCACCTTTCTGCTCGACCGATGAATGAGCTGATGGATCTCGGCCCAAACACGGCGCACATGAACCAAAAGCCGCAAAACCCGTTCTCACCGGGAGATCGAGTTATCAAACCAAATGACTCAGACGCTTCGGTGGCGGTCGTCGTTGAGGTTCTTCCACCCGAGAAGGACGTCGGGATCTACGGACAGTCGATGGATGGGGAGGCTGTTCGCGTTGCATTCCCAACGACGCTCGATAATGGCCCCGGCGATTGGCGAGACATCGACGCTGCTCTACTCTCCTCGTATTGTGATGACCAGGACATCAAACTATATACCTACAAACACACGAATCTGGACTTCGCTGAGAACCCGTTTGTGCCGGGTGACCGTGTCTTGAATACGAACCACGATGACCCGGACGAGGCAATCGTCGTCGACCGGGGCGAATCGGTGTCCGTTGTCTATGCCGGCCAACTCGGAGATGTACAGCAGCCACCGCAGGAACTGGCCTCATATTGCGAAGAACAGCAGTTGAAGCAATATTCATATTCCCCGTCAGATTTGGAGTTGATGGAATAGACTATACCGGGCAGTATGATGCCCGACAGGAGCGGATCAGACAAGGGAATGATTTGTAGAACTACGCTCTGTTGAGATAGTTATCCGGAACGAATCCTTCCTCAGAGACGAGTATCCGAGCATTGCGGCGTACGGAATTATTACTTGGTCGTTCCCCCTTCGCTCGGATCTGCTCCTTAATATCTTCAGCCACCAAGTCAACCAAATTGGTATCGGCACACTCGGCGACGCTTTCAAGTGTTCGCCGATATCCCGTCTCTGCGTTCGGGAATCCTTGGTCTGAATCGATAACCTCGTCGTTTACTTCACCGATTTCGTAGAGATGCCCCTTGATACGCAACTCTAAGTCCCGATTCACGATTCAGAGTGTGATTCGATATCCCATATATCTACGGATCACCAATACCAGTGTTCCCGGGATTCGAGTTCACGGCAATCCCGGGATTACTAATTTCCCCCATTCGGTGATTCCTGGTTCCCGCATTCAGTGATTACCAATTCCGTCAATCCCGGATCGCCAATTGGAGGTAACGGCGATCGCCAATTTCGGACTATCCGTGGTCCCCTTCGTTGGCGAGTGGGCAATATCAAAATGAGATAAATCTCGATATAGTGTGTATCCTAAGCTATCCTACAAACAGCGTGTCGTAGAAACATTCACAGTCGATTTGCTGAGTTGTCCCTTGAGGCGAACTATCTATATAGGAATCATTATGGGTAGCAGTGCAAGATGAAGAAGTTATAATCAGCAGGAGACTCCGTTTGTTTCAAACTGACTTGGTGAACCGTCGATAAGTAAACTTGATCCGATTTCCTGTGTTGATTGAAGTCTATGCGAACACGAGAGTGATAATCGCCCAAGCGTTCCTTACTAATGAATCAGCAATTGCCCAACTGATACCCAATAATGGTATAGAAATACTGGTTGATATTGCGGTAATACCCATTCGAGATAATCCAGAGCTTCTTCTGATCCTCTCTTGCAGGAACCTCACAAAGTAGATCCAAGATATTGCAAAGGATAGTGTCAAACCAAGTATGACAAGGTAAATCCCGATTACAACAGGGTCAAGAATGGCTACAATCTCTTCAACTGGTCCAACCCATCCATCAATTGCTTTCTCAGGATCTCCGGAGAGAATATCTCGAAGATACCAAATCAGAGTGGCGTGCCCCTCAATTAAATCCTTTAATTCCCCCCTCCGTTGCGCCAACACGGGCAGCACCCAGATTGAGAATATGCAGATTCCTCCGACGAAGAAAGCGTGTAGGCTCTTGTTCTGACTGATTTCAGGTTGATTGAAAGATTGGGTAGTGGTTTTTGGAGCGTCGAAAGGGGGGAGAAAAGTAGACTTCAGGTGAGAGACAGTGTTTTTGAGAGTTGACTGGATTTTCGGATAGAGAAAATGGATGTTGGCAAAGAAAATACCGAGAGTACTGAACATGATGAGAAGCAGTGTTCCAACCATGCTGCTGGTGATCTGTACGGAGGAGCCGCCTGTTTGTTCAAAAGGTTCTGTACCAGTCTGAGTTAGTATGAGGAATACCGATACCGTGAGTAGAAGTATTGAGGATATCAGTTCGGAAATGTAATCATACCATAGTTTTGGGAGTCTCTTTTGTTTCACTAAATAGTAGAAAATGGCAGGAATTGAACCTGTGTACAAGCCAATGCATATCGGTATGATAAAATCTGGAATCCAGAAAGGTGATCGTAAGAGAGGTATTGAGAATATAAGCATTATATAAATCAGTCCTGCAGCTGGAAGGGTTACCGAGATCACTAAAGGTGGTAAGAGAGTTCGAAGTGCTTGTTTGAGATCGGTTGTGGTGAAAATCGTTTTTCCTTTCATATATTACGATTCACCATACATTTTTGTTGTGTTCCAGTCAGTACTTTTTCTTGATAATCATAGCCCTGTTAATAGAATTTACTATCTGTTAGCTATTAGCGGTAAACCACATTCGCGCCCTGTATCTTGCACGCGAGTCCGAATACCCATCTGACAGATAGAGTGGGCGGGGCTTCTGTGATACGCTCCTACAAAAGATATCACGAATATCGCCCAACTCCACAGTGCGCGCGAGACGAGGAGACACCCAGAATGGAGTTATTTGAGCGAAAACCTACGTGACTCACTTTCGAGTTCACCAATTCTCCGAAGAGAGTTGCCAATTCACCAATTTCTACCAACCCCAATTAATTGGCCAGTATATATGTCTGGAGATTATCGGGGCACGTAATGACGGAGGACGATCTGGAACCGATCGCGCCGCAAGACATCCTCGACTGGTATCTTGAGCATCGCCGAGACGACCTTCGGACGTCGACCCGGCGAAAGCATCGTTCGGCCCTGGGGACGTTCGTCGACTGGACGGACGAAGCCGGTATCGAGAACATGAACGACATCGGTGGTCGCCAGCTGATGGAGTTCAAAACCTGGCGAAAGACCGAAACCGACCTAGTGACGGTCAGTTTGAACGGCAATCTCGCTATTCTGCAGCGGTTTCTCCGCTTTTGCGAGAACATCGACGCGATCGCCGATGGCGTCGCGGATCGCGTCCCGCTGCCGAACGTTCCACCGGAGGAAGAAGTCAACTACGAAGTCCCGAGTGACGAGGAGGTTCGAGAGATTCAAACGTACTGTCGACGCTTCGAGTACACGTCTCGCCGGCACGTCGAATTCGAACTTATCGCCGAAATCGGCGTGCGACTCGGTGCTGTCCGGGCGATTGATATGGACGACTTCGACCCTGACGAGAAGGTCATCCACCTTCGTCACCGGCCGGAGAGCACTGATGAGTACGGTACACCGCTGAAGAACGGACCTGACGGTGAGCGGATCGTCAACCTCTCTGACCGATTGCGGGATTACATCGTCGCCTATATCGACCAAAAGAGGACTGACGTGCGCGATAAATTCGACCGTAAACCCTTGTTCACGACGTCCAGCGGCCGCCCTTCAACGGCAACGATTCGCCGAGACTTCTACAAGCTTTCTCGCCCGTGCACCTACGCAAACAGCTGTCCCCACGATCGAGATATTACCGACTGCGATGCCGCACAGAACGCTAACGCGGCTGACTGCCCCTCACGTTTCAGTACCCATCCGCTCCGGAAATGGGCGATCATGCGGCAACTTAATGAAGGCGTACCCAAAGAACTCCTGAGCGATCGTGTGGACGTGTCGACGCCTGTGTTGGACAAGCATTACGACCAGCGGACCAAAGCAAAGAAGTCCAGACGCCGTCGGGAAGTCCTCGAAGCAAACCTAACTGAATACGCAATGGCGGATGGCGGTCAGCATATCGAAGATGGAGATGAATAACTGATTCACGCAGTTATATGGGATGTCCTCGGCATATGGCATAGTTACCGATACAACGGATTGTCGGGCACGCTTCGCAGAACGCTGATCAATTGAAAGCTTCAAATTCGCTGTTTACTCCAAGATCGACAGACGGGTTGGTAAGCTGATATCGTGGTAGTCCAGCGCAAATGTTAATCCAAGGAACAGACCGATCAGTGCTCCACAGAGATGGGTGACATCGTCGGCCCCGTCTATACTGCTAAGAATAGAAATTACTTCCAAAGCCTTCCAGAGTCCGACGATGACGACAGCGAAATGGACTATTCTTAGGTCAATAGTACCCTTGTATGCCATCTCAAATACTCGACTGATGGAATGGACGAGTAGCCATGTTGTGAGTCCAAAAGTTACGCCGCTTGCGCCGACAGATCCAACCGATCCCATTGCCAACGGAACCCAGGCGGCGATGTATCCGGTCGCAACGTAGAAGATGTAGAGAGATCTGCGGTCGTATTGGTGTTCAAGGTAGGAACCAGCTACAATCAGAACCCCGAGGTTGTCTGTAATGTGTTGAGGTCCTTGGTGAATGAATGGGCCGATCGTGGCTGCGATCAACATTTTGATTTCTCTGGAAAAGGAGTCAAGTAGTGCTTGCGATGAGGGGTATCCCAAAAAGTGGGCTACAAGGACTTCAACTTGGAAGATCACGACAAGAAGGAAGGTAAGAGAAATCGTTCCGATGACCCGGCTACGGAAGCAGCTCGCAGAGCCTAAAATCTGCGACGATATGCTTAACAATTTCGAGGTAAGCCATGAACTGGACCCATCAGAATTGCCGGTCATCTTTCCCTTTGAAGCTGATTGTTCACGAATCTATTAAAGGATGTATTGAGGAGAGCACAAGAATTGAAGAAGTTACTTGCTGACTTTACGCGATGTATTCATCACGCGTTTTCTTTCAACCTCTCTGGGCAAGGGAAGAAGCCATCAACAGATCCGAGTGCCCAGAGATTCAAGCATTAGCCCTTACAGAAAAGCGAAAATGAGAAATTACCGACCCAATGACTGGACTTTAGGAACGGTATCGACTCGATTTTCCGGAGTCACTCCAGTCTGATGTGGCGAACTCCTCGACTTCAATATCATAGCTACGGGGCAAATCGTCGATGTCAACAGATGCAATAAATGGGTGGACATGATCGACGTGATCAACAACCTGAGGAATCGCTTTGGCCTGCTGTTCGGTCAGTGTTTTCTTTCTCCCCGATTTGACTTCGATCGGATAGTACACTGTGAAGGTGCAGACCAATCTCTTCTCGAAGTCGAATCCCTTTCTGATTCGACGGACTCTATATTTGACCGGAGGCATATCTTGCTCCCAGAAATCGGCCTTTCTGGGTGATCGCTCGACGAAACGACGTACGACGAGGACTTTGAGGAAGAAATCCGGTCTCCATCCGATATCCCCCGGAACGGACATCGGAACAAGATCAGTCCACCGATAGCTATTGACTTCGGCTGGCCTGACGCTAACGCCACCGTCACCAATGAGATCAGGATAACGTTCTTTTGCGTGCGCTCTCACAGCGTCTGTGACCTCGTCGAGAGGGGCTCGATGGAGTCCCCTAGCTATGGATTCCGCTAGTTTTCCCCGCTCTTGTCGAGTGAGGGTATGCGTCTCCATGGTCACTTCACATCCTCAATGTGCTCACGTCGCTGCTCGACTTTCACTTCCTCAGTCCGCTTGTCGTAGTGCTTTTTCAGCGTCTTCCGGCTGACGTTCATCCGATCGCTAACGACATCGACAGGCACGTCCTTCGTTAGATAGTTGGTAATGCTCCCACGACGAACCGAGTGCGGGCTCACGGAATCACCACAGCGACGATCCTCGCCTTCCGAGCAGTCCTGACAGGGTTCGTCGAAAAAGCACGGCGCAGTGATGCGATAGATGAGCCGTCGCATCGTCGCGCGTGACATTCGCGCTTTTCGCGTCGTCAACAAGGGGTTGCGGCCGTATTCGTCTTCGATGGGGTTGCGCGTCGCGTCGATATAATCGCCTAGCACCATCGCCAGATCGGACGTGAGGGCGATGAGACGCTCGCCGCCTTGTTGGTTCTTTAGCGTCGTTCCTCGGTCCGGACGATGGACGAGCTCGATGTGGCCATTCTCGAAGTCGACATCGGTAAGGTCGATCGAGTTCGCCGAGCCAATTCGAATGCCTGTCTCCCACAGCAGCGCCAGCAAGACGTGCTCGTTGGACGCGTACTGGAATTTGGAGAGGTGGGCAAGGATTCGCTGGGCGCGTTCAGCGGAGAGTGTCTCGTCTCTCGTCCGTTGTTCTTGGGAAATGTCGGGCACGACTACCTTGTCATAGAGATTCTGGGGAACGGCCTCGATCGCCGGCCCACTTGATGAACACCCGGAACGACGCCATCTGCATCCGCATCGTCACGGGCTTGAGGTCACCGGTCTCGCGCCGCCAGAGCCGGTAAGTCTGGAGGTCGCGCCCGGAAATGTCGTTCAGGTTGTCGATGTCGTTCTCCTCGCACCATTTGAGGAAGGGCTTCAGGCGGTATCGGTAGTTGCGGATTGTTGCTTCACTACAGTCGAGCTCCTTGTGGTCGAGAAAGAGCTCGCGCGCGCTCTGCGGATCTATCGGTTCGAGTTCACTTTCTTTGGCGGTCATGTGTTCTCACAGAGTCCTGTGAGAAGCCTCATACCGCTCGAATTCGCCACCGAAGGGAACTCACGAAGAGGGGTCGAATACCGCCCCAACCCACTTTTCTGGCGAACATATCTGTGAGTGGTAACTGCGGTGATACGGATTTGAACTACGGAGCGAGCGTCGCGAGTGACGTTCAGGCGGTTCAACTCCGTCCCAACACTACTGAGGGCACTCAAAGGTAGGCTGCGTCCCACCGGGTCGGTTTTCGTGTATTCCCACAGGCCTCACACTCGATGCGCCCCATCGCGTCCATCGCGTTGGCGAGGCGACCACAGTTGTCGCAGTAGTAGCCGTATCGGGCCGACCGATCTGGATCGGAGTAGACGATGTGGAACGGTGCTTCCGAACCGCCTTCCGATTCGTCGTGATCGACGTAGACCGTCTGCTCGCCGGATTCGAGCGGTTCCAGGCCAGTTGCCTCGGCGACGTACCGGTATTCG
Organism: Halorhabdus sp. CUG00001; assembly: GCF_009797925.1. NCBI lineage: Archaea > Methanobacteriati > Methanobacteriota > Halobacteria > Halobacteriales > Haloarculaceae > Halorhabdus > Halorhabdus sp. CUG00001. Next base: position 647,924 of record NZ_VOLB01000001.1, on the reverse strand, counting down.
ACGTGACTGCGGCCCCCGATCTCGATTTCGGTTCGGCCGACTCGTTCGAACCCGTGTGATTCGAAAAACTGCGTCCCGTCCTGGTTGTTCGCCAGCACGCGCCCCTGAACACTGGCGGCGTCGGCTGCATCGAGGCGATCGAGCGTCGTTTCGAACAGCCCAGAGCCGATGCCTTCTCCCCGGTACTCCGGATCGACGTGTAGCCAGAGCAACAGCGCGTCACGGCCGTGATCTTCCTTGTTCGTGACCCAGGGCCGGTCAGCAGTCAACGTGCTCTCGGAAAACCCGACGATCTGACCATCTCGGTCGGCGACCAACAACAGTCGCTCGTCAGACGTGATGCTCGTGGTTAATTGGGCTTCGTCGTACCACTCCTCGATGCCACTCGTGATCGTCTGGGGACTCAACGAATACGACGCTTGCAACGATCGGCGTGCGACGTCTCGGATCGCTGGTTTGTCAGCTTCTCTCGCGGTACGTATCTCCATGGTAGTCCTTGTGGGACGTTCCCTCTTAAGCCAACCGGCGCGACAAGACACGAGATAGATCGGCTCACAGCGAACCATCAACTATCAGACCAGAGTGGCGTTGGGACCGAAGTGACGACAGGAGTGTTCGCACGCTCCTGTCGGTGTCGTAACGCTAAAGAGTCGAAACCACGTCTTTCCGGACAAGATGAACGTTACGCATCAGTTTCGGAGGTGGTTCTGTGGGTGTTGAGATCCAGGAGTCGCCGGTTTCCGACGCGGAATTCGCGGAGATGAAGCGGTTCGTGCACGACTACCTGAGTGCCAGCGTCGAAAACGAGGAAGCAGGCGGCCGAATGCGGTGGTACCCTTGGCACTCGGCTGAGTACCGGTACAACCACATCCTGAACGTAGTCGAACTCGCCTCCGAGATAGCCCGCAAGGAGGGTGCTGACGTCGAAGTCACTCGTGTCGCAGCAGTGTTTCACGACGTCGCCAAACTCGAAGCCGAACAGGACGAACACGCCGAGGCCGGGGCTCGAATCGCCAAAGAGTACCTGACGACGCATGGGGACTTCCCCCAATCGTTCGTCGATGCTGTCATCGGGTCGATCCGCGACCACTCCTATCAAGGTGACGTGACGGACCTCCCGCTGGAGACACAATGTCTCATCGAAGCGGACGTCCTCGACAAGGTTGGGGCCAACGGCACGGCGCTGCTGTTGTTACGAATGGGCTATGAATCACGCGATCATACGGATGCCGGTGAAATGGTCGAGCGCGTGATCGAGCGGGGCGAAGACGCACGGGAGCGGATCGCCTCTGAGACGGCTGAGAGCCACCTTCACCGGCGACTCAAACGTGTCCGCTGGTTCAAAGAGTGGCTACAGGAAGAAATCGCGGCCATCGATCCCGAGCCGACGGAGTAACCGACCGATTCCTTCGCGCGACAACGGACTAGAGCACCCCGAACGTCGTGAGGGCGTCCGTGAGAAAGAGGACGCCGAATCCGGCCAAAAAGAGCGCACTCGTGACCGCGACGGCGGGAGCAAACCGGTCGATTCGCCGACCGGCCCCGACGAGCAGCGCCGGAAAGCCGACGACCCAGACGACGATTCCACCGAACAGGCCGACGATCAGCGACGGACCTCCCGTATGGACGACGATCAGTCCAGCCAGGTTCTCCCCAAAATACGGCGTGTGTGAGAGAACATCGACAGTCCCCGGGCTCAACAACCCGACGCCGACCGTCAACCAGAAGATGATCTGGTAGGGGTTGGTCAGCGCCAGGAGAAAGGCTCGACGGAATCCCCGGGCGTCCGTCCGCGTCCTACCGGACTCGAACTCGGTGAATCCCTGATCTAACTCCCGAACGGCGTCGACAGCGAAATACAGCATGAGGAGACCGCCGATGGCGACCATCGCCCCCTGTACGTACGCCATTTGTTTGACGACAGACACCGCGCCGAGGGCCGCAAGGAGCAAAAAGGTCACATCGGCCACCATCGCGCCACAGCCGGCGATGGCGCCCGCCCGAAACCCGCCGACGACACTCTCTTCGGCAATGACGGCGTTCATCGGTCCTGGCGGCGCTGCAAGCGCGAGCCCAAACAGCCCACCGGCCAGTCCGGTGACGAGAACGTCGACAATGGCCATCGAATACGATTAGCCGTCAGCCTGCGAAAAACGTGTCGAGACGCTGCTACTGGTACATCCCGACTGGCTCGGCCTTCGAGCTCTCGTCGCTTGCCTGTTGCATCTGCTTTGCCAGTTTCTTGCGCGCGATGCGGATTTCCTCGGCCTGTTCGACGAGCGTCTCGGTCGTGACGTCGATCTGGGCAAGTGTGGCGATTCCCTTCTCAAGTAAGATCTTGGCGGCGGCTGGATCTGGAAACTGCGAAGACGCCTCGACGAGCAGCCCGATGCTGTCGAGGTCCTCGCGAGTGGCTTCGTACAGGAGCGCCCCCGTTGGCCCGCTGATCGCGCCGCGTTCGTCGGGCGTGGCAATGTCGTGATCGCGCAGTTGGGCCTCAGCTCGCCCGGTTGCAACACCATACAGCTCACGATTGCCGTCCGGATCGACAGGGATGCCACTGAGGTAGATCGGCAAGGCGTCTTGCTCGTCGAGCCAGGCCGTCACACAGCCGGCGAACTCCTCGGCAGCTTCTGGAGAGACGGGCACGTCGCTCTGGAGGACGAGCAACTCACGTGCCTCGTCGGCGTAGATCCTGACCGGCCCGGCGATCGAGGTCTCGTTCTCGTGGTAGACCGCAACTTCGGGCAGGCCCTCACAATGGCAGGTCGCGTAGTGAGTCATCTCGTAGCTATCGACCAGGTGATCGGCAGCGATTTTCCCGACGAGGCCGGCACCCGGGAATCCCTCGACGAGCATCGGGTCCTCGAGCGTCAGCTCCGCATCGTGAACTGCAATATGTGCCATACGTGACCGTGACATGCTACCACAATAAGCGTGCGGGCCGCCCCCGGCGCAGCCGTTCGAAACCGACAAAGCCCTGTCTCGCGAATCCGGGGCCAATGGAGGTTCTAGACCGGTACGAATCGATCGTCGACGACTTCGAGGCGTTCGTTGCGGCATGTGAGCGCCCACTACCGTCGGTCGTTCGCGTGAATACGCTCAAAACGTCGGTCAGTCGGGCAACGCAGGCCCTCGACGAGGCAGGGATTGCATACGAGCCGGTCGGCTGGCACGACGGGTTGCTGGCGCTGCCCGATGGCGATCCCGGATCGAACTGGCCGTACGTCCAGGGCTGGCTGCACGGCCAGGAAGAAGTCTCGGCACTGCCGCCGCTCGTCCTCGACCCCCAGCCCGGCGAGCGTGTCTGGGACGCGGCTGCTGCACCGGGCAGCAAGACGACACAACTGGCGGCACTCATGGACGACGAGGGACTGCTCGTGGCGACGGACAACAATCTGGGGCGACTGTCCGCACTCCGGTCGAACGCCGAACGGCTCGGCGTGACGAATCTTGCAGTGACCAACGAGGACGCACGCAACCACTCACTGAAACCCTTCGACGGGGCGGAATACGATCGGGCACTGGTCGACGTCCCCTGCTCGTGTGAGGGGACGATCCGGAAGAACCCGGATGCCCTGGCAGAGTGGACTTTCGAACACGTCCAGGGGGTCGCCGGCGTCCAGAAGAGCATCCTTCGGCGCGCGATCGAGGCGACCCGTGAGGGTGGCACTGTCGTCTACTCGACGTGTACGTTCGCCCCGGAAGAGAACGAGGCGATCCTCGATTACGCGATCGAAGAGACAACTGCCCGGCTGGTTGAGGTCGACTTGCCCCTCGACAGTCGGCCCGGTATCACGGAGTGGGAGGGCGACTCATTCGATCCCAGTGTCCGGAAGGCCAGGCGGATCTATCCACACGTCAACGACACTGGCGGCTTTTTCGTCGCGAAACTGGAGGTGACGGCATGACGGACCAGCCTACCAACAGTGATGAGACCCACCGGGACAACGACGGCCAGCGGTTCGGCCGCCTCCCGGCGACAGCGGCCGATCGCGAGGTGGCTGATCGACCGAGCCGGGAAGCCGTCCTCGAGTTCTGGACGGACCGCTTTGGCGTCCCGCCGGAAACGTTCGCGGACTACACGTTCTGGGAGCGAGGGTCGGGAAAGATCTGGGCGTTCCGCGGCGAGTTGCCTTCGCCGGTCGAGATCGAAGCGCTGGGGCTGACGTTCCTACGGACGCGCCAGGAACACTGGAAGCCAACGCTGTCGGCCGTCCAGCGGTTCGGTGACCGGGCGAGTGAGAACGTGCTCGATCTCACCCGCGAGCAAGCCCAGACGTTTCTCGCCGGCGAAGATCAGGAACTGGCGTGGGACGGCGACTGGGGGTATCTGATCGTCACGCACGAACTGGCCGGGAGACGCGAACCGCTCGGCGTCGGCCTGTACGTCTACGGTGAACTCCGTTCACAGGTCCCAAAGGGCCGGCGGCGGGACCTCCGGGAGTGACGGTTCGGGACTGGCGTTTTCACTCTCTTGGTCGGACGATAATATCGTGTGAGTGGCTGATAGAAGCTTGGACAGCCGATTTACTGCAATGCAACTGGGGGAGCGGATAGGGAGATAGGTCGCGATCTAGTAAGCTACACGATGTAGTGGACCTCGGGAATAGTCTCTCGTCTCGAGAAGGTCGATTAACAGCAGTCGTTTCCCTCGGGATTCCACGCACACGCATTCCCCGTCGTCAGGTTGTGTTCGTCGATATGTGCCGAGAGACACGCGTAGTTACAGAAGTACTCGGGAGATCCACAGTCGTCGTCACAGTCACGAACACAGATTGGGTCGTGTTCGAAGATCCGCGATTCACAGTACGCACAGACTTCATCCGTTGTCGGCGTCGATACAGTCGTGGCCATATCGACCGTAAAGAGGTGCGCCCCGGAAAACGTTTCGTCAGATACGATGACTGTCGAGCGAGATCAAACGCTGTCCGTTGGCGCTTCGATACCACAAGACAATCAGCGTACGCAGGTACCTGTAACCACGCATCGAGCAGAAGTTAACACATATACCCACACCCGTGTAGTCCTACGCAATATGCAATTTTGTGACGAGTGCGGTTCGATGATGCACACGGACGGAGAAACGTGGGTGTGTCGCTCCTGTGAAAACGAGGCGCCGCGGGACTCAAAGGCAGAAGCGGCGATGACGACCCAGGACGGACAGCGAGACGATGGTACACCCGACGTGGCCGACGCGACCCAGGACTCAGCCGAGACAATGGAAGAGTCCTGTCCGGCCGAGGACTGTGACAGCGACCAGGCCTACTACGAAATGCTGCCAAAACCGGGTGGCTCCTACGAAGTGCGGCTGTTCACCTGCGTCGAGTGTGGCCACAAGTGGCGCGAATCCTGACCCTACATCTTGTCCACTTTGGGCTGACAGCACCACAGACAGCAGACGCCCGATCCATGGGACCCCGCTCGTTCTCGGGTTGCACTGCCCCACGTCGGCTCTGAATGGATCGATACTGCGCTGATCGTGTTACTGCCTGGCGAGCGTAGCAGACCAAGTGCAAGAGACAGGGCGCGTATCGGTTATGACCACCGACGAGCAAGCGCGTAAGCGACGATAACAGGAACAGTGGGAGCTAACCCAACGCAACGTGTCATAGAATGCGTCTCAAACTCTCTGCGCAGTAACTTTGACTGCTGCATTTTATGTCTCAAGCAAGCAAACCTCGAATTTCGACGGCTGATTAAGCAAGAAGCTACGGAGTATGCTAGTTGGAATCAATTGTATACCACGCGCCATAGTGTTGATAGAGGCGAAAAACAACAGCGCTGGCCGCACAGATGGCGATACAGTGCCCCGTTGTCGATATCTTTATCGGAGGTCAAAAGGCGGATATCGCTCAACCCGGACAAGCAGGGGGAGCGAATCACGAGAGCGTTTTGCTCGTAAATTTAAACGACATAACATTTAGACGGAACCGGTTGATCGGAAATAGGTGAGGACTTATTTCGATCCGATGGATCGTTTGTAGCCGCCCCGTTTAACAGTCTGAGGAACAGGTCGCAACCTCGACTAAGAACTCGTTGTCCACTTCGTTTTCTGTCACCCCAACGATTTCGCCTTCTTTGGGGACTGCAAACCCAAGCATCCAGTCGGGAACGGTGGCACGTTCACCCGGCGCTTTCTCCGTCGCTCTTGTGAAACAGATTGTTGCTAAAACGCCGAAACTGGGAAACGTGCCATCAGCATCTCCTTGCAGCCGCTCACTTTCCCACTCTGGGACGGAAACGTCCGAAAGCTACCGAGGACAAAATCGCAAGACAGTTTTCTATCCACAATGCCCTACACAAGGGCGGAAGAAGGAAGTACGCAACGAAACCCAAGATACACACCAGTCTCGTGCTGCATTACCCCTCTGAGCCGATCACAGTATTCTTGACAGAAAATAATGAATACTGACAATCAGTGTCTGCATACCCTCAAGAGAGTCCTGAACGGCCGTGTCAAATGAAAGTTTTATTCATATATTATATTCACATTTGAAGGTATGAATTATATCACCCAGGGAACGTTGACGGGCGGGAGTGTTCAGTCAGCGCGAGTGCCGGCTCCGAGGGGAATCGATGACTGACAAGCGTGGCCCACGGCTCTCTCGCCGGCAGTATATTCAGGCGGCCGGTGTGGGGGTTGTCTCCGTGGCTGGTGTTGGGGTCGCACAGGCCGCCGGTGGCGGCGAGATCTGGCACTTCGCAACAAGCGGCCATGTCAGCTCGTCGCCGACGGTGGTGGACAGCACGGTTTTCGTCGGGAGTTGGGACAACAACGTGTTTGCGCTGGATGCGGGTGATGGGACCGAACAGTGGCGATTCGAAGCTATCGATTGGCAGTCTGCCATGATGGCTGGCGTCACCTCGTCGCCGACGGTGGTGAATGGGACGGTCTTTATCGGAAGTGGCGACGGAAACCTGTACGCGCTGGCTGCGGGCGTTTCAGGGTCAAGCGAGGGCTCACGGGTGATTCTCAGGACGCTGGGCCATCATGGTGAGTCACAGTCTGCCCGGTCCCCGTCACAATCGCCAGCGACAACGCAAACTACAGACGGAAAAGCCAACAGTGTCGGTAGTGGCAGTAGAACCAGTGCTGACGGTCCTGGCTTCGGTATCCGCTCTGCTCTTGCTGGTATCGCTGGTGGTGGAGGCTATCTCACCCACAAAATGAAGACCGATACGTAGGGTAGAGCCAAGTTAGACGGCTGGTACTGGTCGTGTGGAGATGATTCATTTTATCGTCCGTAACCACAACTTGTGTCCGAACAGGGTAGAATTTTATCGACTATTGGACCAGATTACGTGACCGCGGTATGAGCCACGAGAGTGCTAGTAGCGAGGACACTGATGATGGTTACACCGCATTTTGGACTCCCTCGTCCGGGTTACGAATCGGTGGAGAGTATATGTGCCCTACCGACGCTGAAATTGTATGTGTCGGGTGTACCTACACGAATGTGTAAGCCTTCGTACTGTATGGAACCCCCGTATGCAGCACAGGATTGCTTTCAAGTTCTGAGGGATCCGACAGAAGCGCTCTTTCTACGACGAACGATACCAGATAGGATTCCACTTTTTCAGCACAATCGTCGTAGCCGTTGCCACACAGATACTTACGACTACTACAAGACTCGTATTCGTCCATCGCGGTATTCCGGTCAAGTCGGTTCGATACCAAGCGAACACGGCGACGGTAATGCCGATGACTACGATGCTTACGATCTCATCACTACGCAACGCAGTCATTATCACGGTCCCCTCTCTGAATAGACGCGGCGGTATAACGTCCATCCAATAGCCGAAACCGCGACGATAATGCCAATAACTGTCGGGATGGTGTTCGCAGAGCCGTTGAACGACCAGCCGAAAGTCAGGTAACCGACGACAGCAATCAACGCGACAATAGCCCCGACTGTTCTCATCGCTGATGAATCTGAACGACCTGCTCCGGGCATACGAAGCGAATATGGCTGTGCGATGGTAAATCAAAGGGTGGAATTGGGCTCTCACGCGGTCGGGCTGATTTGGTCCCACAGTACGCAGACAGTGGCTCAACGAACGCTACTCATGCAGTACCGTAACGTCAAACTTCGAGTGCCAACGGTACCGTCGTCCCCCCCAAACAAATGTGTCCCGGGCAAAAGCATACAGCCCCAGGGGGACAGCGGCCGTAAGTGCTGGTACCGTGAGCAGTAGCGAGATTCGTCGGACCCCGAAGCTGGCGCTGACGCCGGCTGTCAGTACTGTTAGTGCCACCGCGAGGGGCGGAAAACGGACACAGCCAATGAGAACGGCGACCAACACACCAAACGAGAGTTTCGCTACCGTCGGATCGTGTGTTGTGAAAATCTTGTTAAACCGGATATGTCGTTCAAGCGTCTGCCGGAGACTTCCACCCATCGGTACCCGGCGTACGCGTCGAACTGACGTCACATCGACGTGTTCTCCGAGGAGACCATCGTCGCTGATAGTCTGGCGGAGCTCCGAACGGAACCGTGCCTCGTCGAGATCACTTCTGTCGAATATGACAGCCCCGCCCCAGGCGTGGTCGCCCACGTATGTCCCGAGCGTGCCCCCAAGGGCATAAACAGGCTCTAGCAGGACTGCAAGCGGATCTTGGCCGACGAACGCCGGTAGCTCCGTTGTCGGACCGTATTCGGCGTAGTCCTCGTGGAGGCGGTCGAGCCAACCCGAGGGATGATGAAAGTCATCGTCGGTCCAGACGAGACGGTCGTGACTGGCGGCTTCCATCCCAGCTGCGATTGCGTTTGCTTTCCCGGAACACCCGAGAGGGTCGCCGGCGGGGAGCAACCGGACGTTCTCGGGGAGCGGTTTTCGGTCCGCAACCGGGTCGTCCTCGCTGTCGTGGATGATGAGCAGTTCGTCTTCAGGCCCCAACTGTGTAGCGACGTCGTCGCAGGCGGCCGTCCAAGACACCGTCGGGAGGAGGACGCTCGTTGGCGTGTGTGTCTGTCTGTTCGACATCCGTACGCGAGAGATGAGCGTAGATATGGATGATAGTTTCTCGTGACTTCTCTGACTGAAGTCAGACAGAACGCCCACAACGGCACAACCTATATTGACGAACCAGGAGACGGTCCGTTTACAGTGTCCGACGTGCGAGATCCTGAAGCACTCGCAGACCTACTCGGTGACGAGTGTGCGCGTACGATTCTCGTCGAGGCGAAAAAAGAGCCCCGCTCGGCGGCAGAACTCAGCGACTGCGCCGGGGTCTCGGAGCCGACGGTCTACCGTCGACTCGAACGCCTCCGTGAGTACGATTTGGTTACCGAAGACATCCAGCCAGTCACCGACGGAAAGAATTACAAGCTCTATCGGACAGAACTCGACGGTATCGAACTCGATCTCGGCGAAGACGGCTTCGAGATCACGGTCTCACGTCGGGAACGGATAGCCGACCGCTTCACACAGTTCGTAGAGGGTACCTAACATGCTCGATACACCGCTCCAATTGATCGATCTCGACACGTTACGAATCGTTCGGCAGGTGAGCGAGGTGATCCCCATGCTCCTCGGATTGGCAATCAGTTACTTCGCCTATACTGCATACCGGCAAAACCAGAGCCGTCCGATGCTGTACATTGCCGTTGGATTCGTCTTGGTACTGTTTGTTCAGCTTCCGCTGAGCCTGATACTGCTCTATCTGTTGGATTTTCCAACGCCGGTTCTCAACACCATTGTTCAGATCCCCGAGTTCGTCGGTCTGGGACTGATCCTCTACGGGCTGTGGGTGCCGCGTCGGGACTGACTCGGCGGCTCACATCGGTGTCCATGCCAGCCGAACGAACACTGATCGCGATTCTCTCGGATACATCCTCGTGTGTAGCCCGGTCGAGGCGCGAGCAGACCAGGAGACGGCAGCGACATCAACGCTGGCCTTGAGTTCATACCGGATTCGTGTAGATTTCCCCATCTGGTGGGTGTCGAAATGCTTGGGGAATACGTCCGACAGGCTCACTACGACGTTAGCTTCAGCGAGTGAAGCCAGGAAAATCGGCCTTTTGACACCGGCCTATTGGTACACATGAGATGACCGAAGCAGATGCCGACACCAACTTCGAACGAACCCCATCCCAGTTGGCCGATGACGACCGGGGAGCCAATCGCGGTGGAATCACGGGACGCGTCGTCTCCGTGCTGTGGAATCGAGCCGAAGATCGCCCGCGCGCTCTCTGGCGGATCCTTGGCGTGTACGTCGCCGCGCTCGTGGGGATTTTCGTACTCCCGGCGCTGGCACTCGCGGGGACCGAACTCCCACCGTCTGTCAACGGAGCCGCGACCAGCCTGATCGGTGCGCTCGTTGGGTTCGTCCTGGCGATTGCCGTCGCGAAGTACGTCGACCGTCGCCCGATAGCCGACTACGGACTCGCGTTCGGCCCGTCGTTCCTGAGGGACTTTGGTGCTGGCAGCGTCGCGGCCCTGGCGGGGATGGGTGTGGCACTCCCCGCGAGTCTGCTCGCTGGGTGGGCGACCGTCTCCGAGGTGTTCTCGGGTGGCGTTGGCACGAACGTGTTACCGTTCGCCGCCGCGTTTGGAGTGTACACCATCCAGTGGGCGTTTACAGCCGTCTGGGAAGAACTGGTCTTTCGGGGCCTCATTCTGACGAACGCCGTCGAAGGACTCCGGAGCCGGTGGCTGTCCGACCGTGGCGCGATCGTGACAGGAGTGGTGGCGTCCTCGCTGATATTCACTCTCGGGCACTTCCCGGGTACGCTAGGAACGTTTGGATTCCGGCTAGCTTTAGGGCTCCTCCTCGGTGCCGCGTACGTGTGGACCGACTCACTGGCGCTGCCGATCGGCCTTCACTTTCTGGTCAACTTCGCGATGAACAACATCTACGGCCTGTCGAACTTTCTTGAGGCTACGGAAACAGCGATGCTGATCCGACCGACGTTCACCGGTCCGGCACAGTTCGTAGGGGTGTACGGGCTAGTCAACGGCGCGGCGGTGCTCTGTGTCGCTGTGCTCACTGTCGGATACGTTGCTCTCCGGAACGGTGACTTCGGGTCACGGCTGTCGGCGGCATACCGACAGCGAGAGTGACCTGAACAACCTCCCACAGCCGAGCGGTGGGTGATCGCAACTGCCGTGAGTCTCCGTCTGTGGGCTTTGAGGCCGCTGCGTGGGGATTGATATTGAAATTTCCTCTTACCGAACGCAGTGACATAGTACCGGCCGAAGGATCGAGAAAACACTCCGTAAATGATGTATGGCGCGTATCTCACGAAGAAGAATTCATCGATCGGAGAAATATAATTGATCGATGCAGGATTCTCGGACAACGAAAGAGGCCCACCCACCATTCAGAAATAATCACGGAGCAGATGATTCACGCCTGTTTCGAACCCAGAAGTCCTGCTAGGTGATTGTAGTACGACGACAAGTAAGTGGGACGTATGGACTGGGGATTTCGGATCCGGAAAGATGTTCCATCTTGGGTCATGAAACTCGTACTGGTTGGTGCAATTCTGTTAATTGCTGGCCTTCAGCATTTTGCTGTCATATAAACGTCAGCCAGAGCGATATTATTGATAGAATTGGCTGTGCAGGTACATCCTATCGGCTGACTTACGGGTAGACAAGAGCCATAAACTGCCCTCCTCTGTGGCACAGACCCGCTGTATCTTGTACTACCGTCTGTAACGATGGTTCACTCAAGACTTTCTCGCCGGTTGCGCTGCAGTGAATCGGCTATGACGGATTCTGTGCCACGCTGACCTGGTGAACAGAGAGTCGTCCCGGCTCTGTCGCCTTGAATCAGCGTCCACCATGAGAGAGACCGGTGATCTACTCTACTGCCAGCGAATCTCCGCCCAAAAGATACCGAAACATCGAGTCGCCGTTTCGGCGAGCGATGAGTTCCATGACAGCGAGATAGGGCCCAGCGAAGGCAATACCCGAGGCGATGGCCTGGAAGACGCCAAACTCCAGGAAATACCCCATCGGAACTCCGAACCCAAGGACCAAGAACACGACGAGTACCACATCCCGGAGGAGGAGATGGTCGTCGAACGCCTTATCGAACCGCGTTTTCTCTGCCATGTAGCTAATTAATTTCTTCTGACACCACTTGAGCGTTGCGTCCCCACATCTCCGTGTTGTCGTGTGGTGCGTACTCATTTGCTGACGATGGGCTAGGGACCCGTTTGCCGGCGTTGATCAGGGGGCCGCGGACAGGGGTTATGCCGTCTTGCGAACTGTGCCGCCGCTGAGTCCGTCCCACTCGACGCGATAGCCCAGTCGCGAGAGGACAGCACTCGCGTCGTCGATCCCGTACGCTGCGAAGGCCGCTTCCGCGTCGTCGAGTGCTATGCCGTCCGCGATTTCCTGCTCCAGGGCCTCGAGAACGGCTGGCCTGATGAGTGTGCGTCCAACGCGCTCGTGGTCGGGGAACGTTGCCCGCTCGATAGCGGCTTCGCTGACAGCGTGGTCGTCGGCCAGTGCTGTCAGTGTAATGACGTCAGATTGTGGTGTGAGTTCGTCGGGGAGAGCGGTAGCCGCCTCGTTGACCAGATCGGCTTCGTACCGTCTGAGTGCGTCCCGGACGGCTTTGAGGCTCACTGTCTTTGAGTAGGGGATCGCTCGCTGGTTGCGCGCTTCGATGGCGTCCCCCACGCCCAGACTTTCGTCGTAGGCGACGAGCAATTCGGCATCGTCGATGGCTTCGAACTGGTCGAGTTTCTTCTGGACGTATTCCGGCGTCCAAAAGCCCATTATCTCGAAGAACACCCGAAACTCCGCGTAGCGATAGTCGAAGGCAAAATCCGGGATCGCGACGCTTGTCCCGGCTTCGAGCGGTTCCGGTTCACGCACTAACGCCCACGGGAGATCGAGCGACTGCAAGCGCGTCGCAAAGTCGGCTTCGACGCCGCTGTCGAAGGACATCTCGACGACAGGCTCGGCGTCAGGTACCGAGAGGTCCACGTCCGAGAGCGTCATCGTTCGCTCCGTGCCGTCGTCGTCGATCGTGGCCGTCACCTGCCAAGATTCCGTTCCGGCAACGGCTCGGAGCAGGCGGGCAAATCGCGTGCCGTAGCGGCGCGTGTTCTCGAAGAGCGCGTCCGGTCCGGTGACGACGAGTTCTCGCCCTGGGTCTGTGTGAACGACTTCATAGAGCAACCGGAGTCGCTTGACCGCATCGATCAGTCGCCGCGGATCGCTCGATCGAACGCGGACTTCCGTCGCGTCGAACAGTGCAGTCTGGGCCAGCGACAGATCGTACTGTACGAGCAGTTCCGAAGGCGTCCATCGCCGGTCGAGACTCGCCAGCACCTGCCGGTCATCCAGGTCTGCGTACAGCGACGTCTCGACTGCCTCCGGGTCGGCACCAAGTCGATCGGCCGCCTGCTCGATCGCCTGCTGTCGATCGGCCGTCGTGACCACGCCGACAGCCTCAGCCGCCTCGAAGGCAACTCGACGAGTACGGGCTGGTGGCAGCGGGGCGTGTGTCTCGAACGTCGCGTCGCGGTCGAGCAGCTTTGCGAACCCGCGCACGAGCTTGAAATCCGAGGCTGCCCGTTCGAGATCGGACAGTGCCCCCTGTAGTGACTCGCGAGATTCACCGACGTGGCCCTGGTAGACACCGATCACCCTGGCTGCCGTTTCGCGGTCCCGGTCGTCAGTGAACTGTGGCTGGTAGCCACCGCCAGCCCGCGAGACGCGCAGCAGGTCCTTCTTCAGCACAGTCGTCTCTCAACACCGGAGAACCGAAAAACTGCGGGGCGAAGTTGAGAGACAAACGGGTAGCGACGGGAAGATTCTTGACGCGGGGGCCGAAGGCCTCTACCATGCACCGTCGGGCGCTACTACGTCGACTCGGGGCCGTTGGACTCGTCGCAATCGCAGGTTGTGGAGAGTACGAGTCTGGCCCCCAGACACCACCCGGAGACACGACCGACCAGGCCCAAACCGAGACGACGACAACGCCCGAAGACGTCTTTGTGGTCCCGGAATTCGCGTTCGAGGAAGGGACGGATGGCGATGCAGTGCTCGTCGCAACCGTCGAGAACACCCGGGACGACCCCCAGCAGGGCGAGATGGTCGTCCGCTATGCCGATGACGGCACGACGAAATCCGTCACCGAATCGATCGACCTACAGGGAAAAGACGAGACGACGGTCCGCGTGAAGCTCCCGATTGCCTATGCGGACCGGAATCTGCAGGGGATCGACTTCGAGACGGCGACTTGATCACAGCCCCCCGTGCCAGCCTCGTTATCGTCGCCGTCGAGCGACGCCTTGTTCGGCCGTATCGGTGCAGACGACCTCGTAGAGTAACGCTCGGCCCCCATCGTTGCTTGGTCGCAAGATGCGACCCAATCGCTGGGTGAACTCGCGCTCGCTCCCGCTGCCGGCGAGGACGACCGCCACGTTGGCGTCGGGAACGTCGATGCCCTCATCGAGGACGTTCGCCGTCATGACAGTCGAGTAGGTGCCCGACCGGAAGCCACGCAGGATCTCTCGCCGTTGGGCAGCCCCTGTCTCGTGGGTGATCGCCGGGCAAAGGAACCGCTCGGAGAGGCGATAGACGAACTCCGTCGTCGCGGCGAAGACGATGACGCGGTCGGCCGCGTGGCGCTCGAGCAACGTGGCGAGAGTCTCGACCTTTCGGTCAGCCGTGCGGACGATCTCGCGGGCACGCTCTTTCGCGAGTAAGGCGTCGCGGGCTCGCGGATCAGACCCCGAGCGGATGACCAACTTCTGGTAGTCGGCTCCGCTAGTGAGACGGAGATCCGAGGTCGCCAGATACTCCGTGAACGTCTCTTGGTTGTGCTCGTATTCGGCCCGCTCTTCGGCCGTGAGATCGACGTCGAGGCGCTTGATATCGTAGGCCGCGAGATACTCGCCAGCCAGGTCGTCGGGGCCGAGTCGATACACTGGATCGCCCACCAGTTCCGAGACGGCCTCGTGAGCGTCGTCCGGGCGTTCGAACGTCGCTGTCAAGCCCAAGCGGGCCGGCGCGGCGAGCAAGCGAGCGATGTCCCGATACCCCTCTCCGCCGAGGTGGTGACACTCGTCGAATATCACGAGGCCAAAGCGGTTCCCGATCTCCTCGGCCCGCAAGTAGGCCGAGTCGTACGTCGAGACGGTGATCGCCTCGATGCGCTGTGTGCCCCCGCCGAGTTGCCCGATCGGCACGCCGAACTCCGTCTGGAGTTCGCCTCGCCACTGTTCGAGGAGGTCGATCGTCGGGACGACGACCAGCGTCGCCGTCTCCAGAGTCTCGATAGCGGCGATCCCGAGTACGGTTTTGCCGCTGCCGGTCGGGAGTTCGAGGACACCGCGCTCGCCTGCGTCCTGCCAGGCGTCGAGTGCCTCTCGCTGGTAGTCTCGAAGCCGATACGTCGAGGTCACGTCGGTCGTCGGGGCGTCAAGCACACGATCGTCGAAAGTGACTGTCGATTCGGCCAGTGCTCGCCGGAACGCATCGTACTGATATGCCGGCATCCGCCACGTCTTCGTCCGCTCGTCACGCTCGACGTACGAGAGACCCGCGACTCGCTCGGGGAGGTCGCCCTCGATGCGAACGGTCCCGTCCGCGTAGGTCAGCGTGACCGGAGCCACTGGGTCGATTTCGGCTGTCCCCCGGAAAAAGTCTGCCGGGAACGGCTAGTTCGACGACAGTCCGGCACACAGCAGGCGCTCGCGGCTTGCTCGCAGCAAAATGCCACGGGCCGGAAGGGATTTGAACCACGGAAAGACGATGACCTCGCTTCGCTCGGTCCTGCGACTTTCCTGATTCAAACCTTCCGTCCGGTTCGTTCACCGGTTCGCGTCGCTCACCGGTTCACTGCACGGGCCGGAAGGGATTTGAACCCCTGACCGTCTGATTAAGAGTCAGACGCTCTGCCGGACTGAGCTACCGGCCCACGCGATCTGTAGTTACGTCGGGCGATTCAAATACGTTTCCTTTCGATCGCGAGCCGTCTGTTCAGTCCCTGGCAACAACCGCGATGTTATAAGGGTTGGCGCGCCAACGTTGTCGACACTATGAGCAGCGACATCACGATGGCCTCGATGTCTACGTACGCTATTTTGGGGTGTGGAAGCGTGGGCCATGCCGTCGCAGAGGCACTCGTCGAGGAAGACAAAGACGTGCTCATCCTCGACAAGGACGAAGGACGCGTCGAGGCCTTACGGGATCAAGACCTCAATGCGCGAACGGCGGATATCCGCGAAGAATCCGTCGCCGCTGAACTCGACGACCGGGACGTCGTCTTGATCCTCTCGCCGGATGTCGAGGCCAATGCCGCCGCCGTCGAACACCTTCGGGATCGCGACGAAGATCAGTTCATCGTCGCGCGCGCATCCGATCCCGTTTCAGCGGACGAGCTCTCCGAACTCGGGGCGAACGTCGTGATCAACCCCTCCGCCGTCATCGCCGATTCGGCGCTTCGGGCGCTCGAAACTGGCGAACTCGAGCACAAGGCCAATCAGCTTGCCGCCGTCGTCGACGGGACCGACGAGCGACTGGCGATTCTCATTCACCGTGGACCCGACCCCGACTCGATCGCCAGTGCCGCGGCACTCCGGGCGATCGCCGACAGTCGCGATATCGACGCGGACATCATCTACGAGGGGGACATCGGTCACCACGAGAATCGCGCGTTCGTCAACCTTCTCGGCCTCGAATTGACGTCCCGGTCTGCAGTCGACCTGGACGACTACGATACGTTCGCGCTGGTCGACTTCGCCAAGAGCGGCGGGCCACCGGCCGAAGACGTCGAAGACCGCATCGATATCGTCATCGATCACTACGAGGTCGAGATGGGCTCGGAGGCGGAGTTCACCGACGTCAGACCGAACGTCTCGGCGACTTCGACGATCCTGACGAAGTACATCCAGGAACTGGATCTCAGCCTCGATCACGAGGTTGCGACTGCACTCCTCTATGGAATCCGGGCGGAAACGCTCGACTTCAAGCGGGATACGACACCCGCCGATCTCACGGCTGCAGCCTATCTCTATCCGTTCGCGGATCACGACACGCTCGAACAGGTCGAGTCGCCGAGTATGAGCCCCGAGACGCTGGATGTCCTCGCCGAGGCGATCCGTAACCGCCAGGTCCGGGGCAGCCACCTCGTCTCGAATGCAGGGTTCATCCGCGACCGGGACGCCCTGGCCCAGGCAGCCCAACAATTGCTCAATCTCGAAGGTATCACCACGACGGCTGTGTTTGCGATCGCCGACGATACGATCTATCTGGCAGCCCGGTCGAAAGACATCCGGATGAACATCGGCAACGTCCTCGAAGAAGCCTTCGGAGGGATCGGCGAGACGGCCGGCCACTCGACGGACGCCAGCGTCGAGATTCCACTCGGCATCTTCACCGGCATCGAGACGAGCGATGACAACCGCGATACGCTGCTCGAATTGACCGAAGAAGCCGTTCGCTCGAAGTTGTTCACAGCGATGGGCGTCGAGAATTCCGACAGCAACGGCAGTTAAGCCACAACGTCGTCTTCTGTGACCTCGCCGTTGTCCTCGTGTAGACGCTCGACGATATCGTTGATGAGCACGATATCACCGACGGCCTGGACCCATCGATACGGGACGATAACACCGCGTGCACTGGCCGTCTCGGCGTCGAACAGTTCCGTGTTGAGTTGGTGAAGCGCCAGGCCGGTCACGCCCTCAGCATCGAGATTGAGCCGCAGATCTTCGACTTCACCAACGTAGACACCGTTGTTCGAGTACACTTCCCGACCCACCAGTGACGTGATTTCCTGGGGGCTCGCGTCACGATCAATTGCCATACTGGATCCCTGGAGAGGGGTCGCCTTAATTCTTGGCAGAGCGTCAGACGTTCGCTGTGGCCCACCGACTGCGAGATATTTTTCTACCGGGCGGCCGGACCACCAGTATGGTTTCAGAGGTTTTCGATGCTGAGCGCTGGGAACCGATCGAATCAGTCGACTTCGCGGATGTCACGTATCACCGAGCAACGGACGTCGGGGCCGTCCGGATCGCTATCGACCGGCCCGACGTTCGCAACGCCTTCCGACCGGAAACGGTCGACGAGCTTTCGGCCGCACTCGATCACGCCAAGCGCCAGACGGACGTCGGCTGTGTCCTCTTGACTGGGAACGGCCCGTCCTCGAAAGACGGCGGCTGGGCCTTTTCGGCCGGGGGCGACCAGTCGATCCGCGGCGATGCCGGCTACGAGTACGAAAGCGAAGACGAGGACGACCAAGGAGAAGGCCCGCGACTCCACATCCTGGAAGTCCAGCGCCAGATCCGCCACATGCCAAAGCCCGTCATCGCGGTCGTCCCCGGATGGGCCGTCGGCGGCGGCCACTCACTGCACGTGATCTGTGATCTGACCCTCGCCAGCCAAGAGCATGCGAAGTTCCTCCAGACCGACCCCGATGTCGGGAGTTTCGACGGTGGCTTTGGCTCGGCGTATCTCGCCCGCCAGATCGGCCAGAAGAAGGCCCGCGAAGTGTTCTTCCTCGGGAAAACCTACGATGCCGAGGAAGCCACAGACATGGGGATGGTCAACGAAGCTGTCCCTCACGAGCAACTTGAACAGACGGCCTTAGAGTGGGCCGAACGCATCAACGACAAATCCCCGACTGCGATGCGAATGCTCAAATACGCGTTCAATCTCCCCGAAGACGGCATGGTCGGCCAGCAGGTCTTCTCCGGGGAAGCGACTCGTCTGGCCTACATGACCGACGAAGCTCACGAAGGCCGAGATGCCTTTACCGAGGGACGGGAGCCGGATTTCGACGACTACCCCTGGCACTACTGAGCGAGCGCGTGCGACGGAGGATCGCTCCGGGCGCTCCAGTCAGTCGGTGGTCAGTGGAACTGTGACGACGATGTGAGTCCCTCGGTCGGCGTCAACAAACCGCAGGCTGCCGCCGACGTGGGTAATACTGTACCGTGCGAGCCAGAGCCCGAGCCCGGTTCCGTGCAAGAGTGGAGAGCGGTCAGCCTGGGGGCGCAACACGGCCTGCTCTTCGGCTGGAATCCCTGGCCCGTTATCCTGAATGTCGATCCGTAGCACGTCGCCATCGCGAGTCGCTTCGACACTCACGCGTGGCGGGTCGTTGTCGTTGTGTTCGATGCCGTTTTCGATGAGTTCGGCGAAGGCATTCTCCAGAACCGGGACTGCCTCGATCCGGGCGTCGATCGGACAGTGGAGTGTGATTTCCCCATCGGGAAAGGACGCTCGGGCGGTTTCGACAGCCGCCGAGAGCAGCGGCGCGATCGAGACGCTCGTCGTGCGTGCGTTCCCAGTGAGTAGCTCGACGATTTGACGTTCGGTGTCGACGAGTTCGATCATGTCGGTCCCGGTCGAGAGAATCCGATCGGCAGCACTCGCCAGTGGCTCTTGGGTCTGTTCTCGAAGCACCTCGGCGCTGCCGGTAATGACGTTGAGATCGTTTCGGAGGTTGTGGCGCAGGACCCGGCTGAGAACCTGTAGCTGCCGTTCTCTATCTTTGAGATCAGTGATATCCCGACAGATAGCGATCGATCCCACGATCGTTCCCGTCTCGTCGTAGTGCGGGTACCGTGTCGTTGCGAAAGAGCGGTCGCCGCGTCCCCGCAATGACGGCGAGATCGTGTAGCTGATCGGCTCTGCGTGCTCGAGAACCAACGCTTTCTTCTCCTGGACGCGTGTGGCCGTTGGCTCGTCCATGAACGCAAACTCGTCTGTGCCGAGCAGCTCCGAACGGGGAACTCCGGCGTACTCGACGAGTGCATCGTTGACGACCTGAAACGCCCCGTCACGATCCTGAAACATGATGGGATCGTCGACTCGCTGAACGATCTGCTCGTAGGTTGCAAGTTCGTCGGTCGCTTCGACACGATCGGTGATATCGATGAACACCGCAGCGATCCGATCGCCATCCAGGGGATAGGCGGTCACGCGGTGGTGCTGATCTAGCGGCTCGGAATAGGCTTCGAACTCGATTCGGTTTCCCTTCAGCGCGACATCGCCGTACCGAGAGATGAACGGATCGTCAGTCGGATCGTCCGGCAGGTCGAAGACTGTACTGCCTCGCTTGCCCTGGATTTCCTCGGCCTCAAGCCCGGTAATTCGCTCGAAGGCCTCGTTCACGTCCTCGAACACGTAGTCTACGGCTCGTCCGTGCTCGTCGGTGACGATCCGTTGGATCGCGATGCCGTTGATCGCATCCCGGAATAGCCGTCGATACGCCGAATCGTCAAGTACTCCGCCGTCGCGCTGGCTCTCTCCGGTAGCTGTGTGTGGTGTCCCCGATTGCTCAAGGTGACCCTCCGTTAGGACGAGTGCCACCGCAACGTCGTCTTGCCAGTTGCTGCTGGTGGCGATGTACTGGCCGGTCCACTCCCGAGCGTTTCCCATCGTGATCGACGCAGTACCGAAATCGAAGGTACACTCACCGGTCGCAAATCGTTCCGTCCACGCTGCAAGGTCACCAGCGTCCAACCCAACCCTGGTGAGGAACGCGGCTTCGGTCAGCCCGTCGGTCCCTTCTGGGTCAAACTGACTCACAGCAGCGCCGTTGGCCCACGCAAGCTCCCCGTCCCGTAAGACGAAAATCGGGTCCAGAGTACCGTCCAGAACCGCTTTCGGGTCCGGTCGTGGACCGGACCGAGACCGATAGCGTCGAGCGACAGTTTCGATGAGCGCTGCGACGCTTTCGTCCGTCTCTCCGGGCGTGAGGATGTCCGTTACCCGGGCCGCACTTGCCCGGTCGATCGTCTCGGCGTTTCGATCAACAGCGCGCACGATCACCGGGAGAAAAGGGTCTCGGGCACGGAGCGCTTCGAGAAACGCAATCCCGTCGAAATCCGGCATCTCGGCATCACAGACGAGACAGTCGACAGTCGCCGTCCGGACGTGTTGGGCCGCCGCTTGGACAGTCTGTGCCGTTACTACTCGTAGCTCGTCCCGGCCCAGGAGCGGAGCCAGAAGGTCGTCACTGTCTGGTTGTGGCGTCACGGCGAGAATCTGTATCGCCTCGTCTCGTCCCATGCTAGATCATCTCCCAGTGGCAAACTGTGTGCCGCTTTTCCCCACAGCAGGGCGAGATTCCCTCGCGGAGAGAGAACAACTGCGCTCACGAAAGCAGGGACTCACTTTCGCGATGGGAGGCGGTCTGACGACAGTCACTGTTCGTCAACGTTGGTGAGGTAGCTTCAAAAGCATGAGTGGTCACCCCGCCTCGTAGATCGGAAGCTACCGGCCAGGTATCGTGTCCCTGGCGGTGGACACGAGTGTCGGCTATACGATCGATCGCTGTCCCGGCTGCCTTGCTCCGGTAGCTTAACACGGATCCGGCCCCGAACAGATCCTAATGAGTTCGGCAGCAGCGGACGTTTCAAAGACGAAAGCCTGGGTGATGGCCGCACGGCCACAGACGCTTCCGGCTGGCTCGGCCCCAGTGATCGTCGGCGTCGGCCTGGCAGTCCACGACGGCGTTCTCGCGGTACTCCCAGCGCTTGCAGCCTTCGTTGGCGCACTCCTCATTCAGATCGGGACGAACTTCGCTAACGATTATTTCGACGCGATGAAAGGGACCGACGACGCCGATCGCGAAGGATTCACGCGCGTCACTGCCGGCGGATTGATCCCACCGAGGCAGGTCAAGGCAGCGATGGCAGGAACCTACACGCTCGCGCTCGTCGTGGGCCTCTATCTCGTGGCGATCGGCGGCGTCCCGATCCTCGTCATCGGCCTCTCGAGTATCGTCGCCGGATTGCTCTACACGGGCGGGCCGTACCCCTATGGCTACTACGGCCTGGGTGACCTGTTCGTGTTCGTCTACTTCGGCGTGATCGCAGTGACCGGGACCTACTACGTCCAGGCCGTTGCTACCCTCGACGGTGGCCTGTTTCCGACGTGGGTGCCAGCGGGAACCGTTCCGAGCGCGGTCGTTATCGCCAGTCTGGCCGCGGCAGGGCTCTCGACAGCCATCCTCGTCGTGAACAATATTCGGGACATCGAGAGCGACCGCGAAGCCGGTAAGCGAACGCTGGCTGTCATGCTGGGCTACCGGTGGAGTCGCGCCGAGTACGTAGCCCTCGTTGCGCTCGCGTATCTCGTCCCAGTCGTGCTGTGGCGGATGGACGAGTTCGGCCTGTTCGTCCTGTTGCCGCTGGTGACGATCCCGCTTGCTATCTCGGTGACGCGGACGGTTCTCACCGAACAGAGCGGCGCGGCGTTGAACCCGGCACTGGAACGCACTGGCAAACTGATGGGTGCTCACGGACTGCTGTTTACAATCGGGCTGGCGCTCCCGGCGGTGCTCTGATGGAGATCGAACCGTTCAGTTTGCCACTCGCCTCGCCACTCGGGACGGCCACCGACCGGATCGAGTCCCGCGAGGGCGCTCTGATCGTCGTCGAACGCGATGGCGTCCGTGGCGTCGGCGAGGCGACCCCGCTGCCGGGCTGGACGGAATCACTCGATGCGTGTCGGGCGGTGCTCCGTGCCGTCGCCGCTGGCGAGCGACCGCCCGCGTCGGTCGACCCAGCCGAGAGGCCGGCAGCCAGACACGGACTCACGCTGGCTGAAGCCGACGCGACTGCCCGAGCAGCCGGCGTTCCCCTTGCGCAGTGGCTCGCGGCCGACACCGCGGACACCGCCGGTTCGGTTCCGGTGAACGCGACGATCGGTGACGCCGATCCGGATGCGACTGCGCGAGCGGCAACAGCGGCTGTCGAAGCAGGATTCCGGTGTCTCAAAGTCAAAGTCGGTGCCAGGCCGCTCGGGGCCGACCTCGACCGACTGCGAGCGATCCGGCGCGAGGAACGTGACGTGACGATCCGCCTCGATGCCAACGGCAGTTGGACTCGCACAGTCGCTGAAGACGCCCTGAAGGAAATTTCCGACCTGAACGTCACCCTCATCGAACAACCGTTACCTCCGGACGATCTAGACGGGCACGAACAACTGCAAGGTCGTGGCGTCGACATCGCCCTCGACGAGTCACTCAGGGAGCACGGAATCGACGCCATCAAAAGCGCCGACACGGCGGATGTGGTCGTGCTCAAGCCGATGGTACTCGGCGGCCTCGACCGAGCAGCGGCCCTGGCCCGAACAGCACGTCAACACGGGATGGAGCCGATCGTGACGACGACGATCGATGGCGTCGTTGCCCGAACGGCCGCGCTGCACCTCGCCGCGAGCCTCGGGATCGATCGGGCCTGCGGGTTGGCGACCGCTGACCGACTGGCCGAGGATCTAGCTGGCGATCCCGCGCCGGTCCGAGACGGGTACATGACGGTCCCGGACGCTTCAGGGATCGGTGTAGCCCTCGAAAGGCCGTGATTGGGGGCCTGCAAGTTGGTGAGAATCGGGGGGCCACTCAAGTAGGGGCCGGACCGAATTTTCCCCAATGCGAACACTCGACGCCTGGCCCCAGATCGATCCGCTGACCGCCAGAGCGAGTTCGACGCCCGACAGCACGGCGGTCGTCGAGGCGGAAACGGGGGCTAGCTGGACGTACGAAGCGCTATTCGACGAGGCCGATCGACTCGCCGGGCGTCTCCAGGCGGCCTGTGATGGACGCCCCCAGCGAGTCGGAATCGCTATGGAGACGAGCATCGACTTCGTCCGGGCGACCCACGCTGCCTGGCGACTGGGAGCAGCGGTCGTCCCACTCGACGTCCGCGAGCCGACCGACCAACTAGAAACGCTCGCCACCAAAGCCGAGGTCGATGTCATCCTCTGTACCGAACAGACGGCAGGGCCAGTCAGCGATCTCGGCGACCGGGCGCTGTTCAGCGTCGACACGTCCCCCACCGAGACAGTGCCGACGCTACCCTCGGCGACCGGCGGCATCACACCCAGAGCCCGGTACCCATCAGAGACACATCTCGTGATGTTTACCTCCGGATCGACAGGTGAGCCGGCGGGCGTGCAACTGACGTTGACGAATCTGTTTGCGAGTGCGATTGCATCTGCATTCCGACTCGGGGTCACCCGTTCCGACCGCTGGCTGGTCTCGATTCCGATGGCACACATGGGCGGCTTTGCGCCCCTCGTCAGGTCGACGCTCTACGGCACGACAGTGATCCTCCAACAGGATTTCGAACCGGCCCGGGCCGCCGCGGCGATGGCTGACTACGACGTGACCGGGGTTTCGTTTGTCCCGACGATGTTATCACGCCTCCTCGATGCTGGCTGGGACCGGCCGGACGCGCTTCGGTTCGTGTTGCTGGGCGGCGCATCTGCATCCCGGGATCTCATCGACCGCTGTCAGCGAGAGAACGTTCCCGTCTACCCGACCTACGGCATGACCGAAACGGCCTCACAGGTCGCCACCGCGACCCCAAGCCAGGCCTTCGACAACCCGGGGACGGTCGGTCAGCCACTCCTCTTTACGCAGGTGGCCGTCATCGACGACGGGGAGTCAGTCCCACCCGGAGAGACCGGCGAGATCGTCATCGAGGGGCCGACAGTCACACCGGGGTACCTCGACGAGGAGGAAACCGAGGCGGTGTTCGATCAGCGGGGCCTACATACCGGCGACCTGGGCTATCGCGACGCCGACGGCCGCTTGTACGTTGTCGGACGGCAAGACGATCGCATCGTCACCGGCGGTGAAAACGTCGAGCCAGGAGAGGTCGTCGACGCGATCGAGTCGTGCCCTGACGTCGCAGAGGCCGTGGTCGTCGGAGTCCCGGACGACGACTGGGGCGAGCGCGTGGCCGCGCTGGTCGTGCCAAACGGGACCACAGAGCTGTCTGCCGAGCGGATCGAAGCGGCCTGTCGTGACGAGTTGGCGCCCTACAAAGTTCCCAAGTCGATCGAGATTGGTGAGTCTATCCCGCGAACGGTCTCGGGAACCGTCGACCGGGCAGCCGTCATCGAAACCATACAGAACAGCTGAATGGCCGAGAGTTTAGGCCGATCGCGTCCGAATTCGAATCCGTGTGTACTCTGATCCTGGCCTGGCAAGTCTTTGCCGACGTGCCAGTTGCAGTCGCCGCGAACCGCGACGAAGCCACTGATCGGCCCTCTCGGGCACCCACCGTCTGGAACAGCGACCCAGCGATCCTCGCACCGCGAGACGAGTCTGCAGGCGGGACGTGGATTGGATACAACGAGTGTGGCGTTCTCGTAGCGATTACGAACCGGTGGCTCGACGATCCGCCGGCAGCCGACCGTTCGCGTGGGCTGGTTGTCAGGGCAGCGCTCGACGCCGAGACCGCGCAGAAAGCGGCCAGAACAGTCGAGACCGCCGTCGATCGAACCAGCCACGCTGGGTTCAACCTCGTCGTCGCCGACGAGCAGGCGGCGCTACTGCTCGAATGGGACGGGACGCTCTCGGTCAGGTCTCTTGAACCCGGCGTCCACGTCGTCGTCAACGTCGGGGCCGACGGTCGCTATCGAATACCGACGTCTCGGTCGACCGTTGGGCCTGAACAGGCCGAAACGGCGACGCAGCTACGAACCACACTGCAACCAGGCCCCGGCGAGTCCGGTGACGATTGGCTCGATCGGGCAGCAAGGACCATCGCCGATCACGAGTACGGCGCCTGCGTGCACGGAGACGGCTTTGGTACCCAGTCGTCGTCACTGGTTCGGTTCGGTGACGACGACCGGGCGTACTGGTATGCCGATGGCCCACCCTGCGAGACCGAGTACGAACGCGTCGAAGGTCAAGTTTAAGCGGCAACCTGCCCGAAGTGATTGTATGAGCGCCGAGTCGGAGCCGGATCTCTCGGAGGACGAACGCCGGGGCCTCGAACTCGTCCGAGAGTCGGGCGGCATCCATCAGAGTGACTTCTGGAAAGAACTGGACGTGAGTTCACGCAAGGGATCGCGCATCGTCGACTCCCTGGCCGAACAAGACCTCATCAATCGTGATGAGGCCGTCTACGAGGGGCACAACACGTACCTGCTGACACCGACTGCGAAAGATCTCGATTTCTCGTTGCTGATGGCCGGCGACATGCTCTCGCCGTTCGTCGGCGACGAGGAAGTCAACGTGCACAGCGACCAGTTCACGCAGTGGTTGATGAACCTCGCCTACGAAGAGTAACCGTCGACCCGCAACTGGGAGTAAACAAGCAATCAGCTATCGGGAGCGGCATCTCTTCGAATCGCCGATCAGCGGCACGCGACTGACCGGGCGATCTCGATCAACGGAGCCGCAGAGAGGCCAGTTGCAGCGACGGAGTAGCGAGCGTCCGCACACGTCCAAGAGATGCGGAGTTCGGTACCGATATTCCGAAGGGTTGCGGTTTCCGATCCGAGAGTTACGTTCCGGCCCTCCGTACGGGGCTGGTACCAGGTGAGGTTGCTCTTCGAGACGGCCACGGTCGCCGTCTCGTTTGCGTAGCGCAGGCCGATACTCCGGACGTTCCCGACTGTTCGAGTCGCCTCGCGAAGGTCGAACGAATCCGGGAGCGTCGGCTCCGGAACGGAGTAGTTTGCGACAGCCTGTAGCTGTGCGATATCGACGAAGTGGCTCTGTGTCGGCGACTCATCCGTTTTGATAGTCGCCTCCGCCGGCGGATCGAATTGGAACCGCTCGGACGACAGTCCGGGATTAAACGTAACGTTCTCGTAGTTGACCGTTATCGTGACAGGTGTCCCATCACGGTTGTACGTAGTCGTTCGTTTCAGCGGCACGTACCACTCTTGGTCGAGCCAGACACGCTGTGAGAAGTCCGAGACGACCCCGGTCGCGTTCGTCGTCGACCGAAGGGAGAGGACGTACGTCTCCCGGCCAGCGACAGTCGCCGTACCATTGTACGCGACAGTGATTTGCCCGGCGATTCCGCTAGTGGTCCCATCACGCTCGCTGGCGACAGGGACGACGGGAAGTGGATCGACACTCCCTGCGGTCGCTGGGCCATCTGCCGCTCTCACGACGGCAAGGAGCCGGCTAATCCGATCGCCGCTCGACGAGTGGTCCGTCTGGGAAATATCGATCTGGATTGCCGTTTGGGCATCGTCGTCGTACAGCCAAAGCTCGGTCCCGTTTGCCACTTTCCGTTCAGGCCACTGCGGGTCGTCGTGGAGATCCTCGATGCGATACTGACCGGTACCTGGGCGTACCCAGACGCGTTCGACCGACTCACTCGTCGTGTTGCCCCGCTCGTAGACCGTCTTTCTGAGACCGACGAGCCCATCGAGGCTAGCCCGCTGTTCGTCGACGTCGTCGAACGCTGGGACGGCGTCGGGTGGCTCGGCAGCGACCCAGACGCCGACCGCGAGACTCGCGAGAAAGACCACGCTGACCACCGCAACGATCTGCACCGTGGGCCTCGAACGCAGTCGATCCATCCAACTGTGCGGGAAAACCATTGAGACGATGATAGGTGTTTCGGTCGCCCCACAACACGCCGGGATTCGATCCGAACTTACTGTTCGAGAGCGTCGGCGATCCGTTCGAGTTCGCGTCGCACGTCGTGAACTTCGTCACGAAGCTTTCGCATCTCGCGGGTGAGTTCCTCGTTGCCGCTGTCGCTTTCCTCGCCTTCGGGACCCATCTGTCCGGGACCGCGACCACCCGGTCCGCCCGGGCCGCCGCCCATCATCCCACTCATCATCTGGGCGAAGGGGTTGCCACCGCCACCCATTCCTGGGCCGCCACCCATGGCTTCTTCCATACGCTCGCGGCGATCCTCCATATCCCGATCCTCGCCCTCTTCGGCGCGTTCCTGTCGGATCTCCTCGACGCGCTCGCGGAACGATTGTTCCTCGTCGTCGCCGTTCTCAGCGTCTGTCGATGGCTCGCCGTGCTCGCTTTCGTTGTCGTCTGCCATGTGGCCGAGAAACGTCGCGCGGTGGAAAAGCGTTCCGAACAATTCAGGATTCGAATCGACGACGGACGAGTACAGAGAGCCCGATCGCGACCAGCCCGAGCACGACGAGGTTAAAGACCGCCCTGAAGATCGACTCGTATTCTCTGGCCACCCAGGTATCGATCGCGCCCATCGCGCTCGTGTACGCCCCAAAGACGGCGATGATACTGAGCAGTGCAAGGACCGCGACCGCGCCGAGTTCGAGATACTCGACGATCTTGCCAGCGCGATCATCAGTGACCGCCCGGCCAGGATCGTCGGCCGCGTCGCTGTCAGTCGCTCGCTCAGCTTCGCCGTCGGTGCCGTTGGATTCGCCTGTTGAGTCCGTTGTCATTGTCGACCTCCTAACCGCGAGACGAGACCGATCCCAGCGAGGGCAAGCAGGGCAGAAATAACTCCCAGTCCAGGGCCGGATGTCGCCGTGGGACGCGTCGGGCCGTCCGTCTCGCCCACGTCCTCGGCCTCCGTGAAGTCCTCGGCCTCGAAAGGCACGCTCTCGAAGGTGGTATCGGCCTCGATCTCTCTATCCGGGTCCAGATCCGCGATCGAAGACGCGGAACTGACGATCACGCCGTCGTGTTTCAAGATTGCATCCAGATGATACCCGTAGCCGCTGGGGACTGTCAACTGTGCGTCCGGCGCGACAGCCTGTCCGGAGTCGAGTCGATCGACGTCGATCGTCGTCCGGTCCGCGACGACATTCGAGTCAGACTGCCGAGCGACCAACTCCAGCGTCGCGCCCTCGGCAGGGTCGACACCCGCATTCCAGAGGTGTGTCCGGACGGCCAGGGTGGCCTGCTCGTCTCCAGCCGCTTCGATCGTATAGTCGATAGTCGGGATCGCCGTCTCGAAACGCTTGAATTCGATCGTCGTCGGGGAGAGTCCGGCGACGCCGTGGATCGAGCCGCGTTCGACATCGATTCGTTCCCCATCGCTGTAGAGAATCGCCACGAGATCGTAGCCACCCTCGCGAGCAACCGTCAGATTCGTCCTCGACCGGTGTTCGCGATCGCCGGCGATCTCGGCGACTTGGGTCGACGTTTCGGCGGCGACCAGCCCGGACTCGGCATCGACGGCCCGAATCGTGAGCGAGACGTTGTCGGCTGGCCCACCCCGATGATCGAGGGCCACCCCAAACTGAACGGTCACGGCGTTGCCGGTCACTGACCCCGGAGCGACAGTCACCTCGTCGATATCGAGATGACTGGGCGCGTCAGTGTCGTGTGTGGCAACGGCACCCGGGACGAGGAGGAACGTGGCCACAGCGAGGACACACAGGAGCGCGGTCGCGGCAGCGAGATACCCTTCGCGTCGCATACTGTCTGGCGCGTCGGTGACTGCTAAGTGTTTTTTGGTATGGATTTACATAATTGTATTATGTGATGAATTCACTCGACAACTCTCAGTCGAACGACCCGAGACTCGCCTGGACCTCCCGGTCCGGTTCCGTCGAAGTGACCTCATAGCCCACGAGATCGCGCATGTCGACGGCGTAGACGGTGCCGTGGCGTTGAAGGACAAGCACTCGCCCCTTCGTCCCACGAACGGAGCCCGTCAACAGCGTCTCCGCGATGGGTTGGCCTGTCAGTTCCAGGCCGTAATCGAAGGCGAATTGCTCGCGGACGTCGAAATCAGCCAGAAGCCGCTCCCAGGCATCCCGATCGACGCTGCGATGGAGCCCAGCTCGCTTGCGATCGACGCGAACGCGATCGCCGACTGTCTCGGCGATCTCTGCTTCGATCTGGCGGGCGATCCGGCCGTTCTCGACGGTCCGAACGTGTGCCGCCCGATCGGCCCCCTGCTCGCGAAGCCGGGTGTCCAGCCGCCAGGATCGCGTCACACCGACTTTGAAGATGTCGGGGGCAAAGGCCGCCAGATAGATCGCGTGTTCCTCGCGGCAACTCTCGCGTGGGAGGTCACAGTCACCCCGACAGCGGGCACAGGGCCAGCGATCGGTGTGTTGTGGACAGGATGGCGCTTCTGGCGCGTTGCAAGCCAGGTGACGACCGTCGTCGATCGTCCCAGCACAGTGGCGGGCCTCAAGCGTGTAGGTCACCTCCGTTCCGGGAGTGAGCCCTTCGCGATCGATCTGGCCGTCTCGGGCGAGCAACAGCGCTGGGTCGGATTCGCCAGCGCGGGTACTGTAGCCGACAATCTGCACGGGCGGGTCTTCGATCGAGAGGATCTTTACCGTTAGCATCGTCCGGGACCCCGGGTCGGGGCGCTGTCAGCGTCGGAACCGACGGTTTATGAACGTCGACCCGCCAACACCCTTCATGGATGATAATAGACAGACGACGGCGCTGACGCGGCGCCGATTGCTGGCTGCCGGATCGGTCGCGGCCGTCTCCGGGGTTGCGGGGTGTAGCTCGGGAGAGACAACGACGAGTAGCGTCTCACCCTCGGCCATCGGCACGTTGACCGAGACAGCGAGCCAGAACGGGTTCCCGGAGACAGCCGTCGAACTCGACGGCGACCGTCGGACGCCGATCATTGGCGATCTAGACGCCGACATAACGGTCCGGGTGTTCGAGAACTACCAATGTGGGCACTGTGCCAGATACTCGCTGAACCACTTTCCGGCCATTCGCGAGGAATATATCGAAACTGGAACGATACGATATGCCATGCACGACCTGCCGTTTTCCAGAGACGGGTGGGAAGCGTCCAGACGCGCTCCACACGCCGCCCGGGCCGTCTGGGAGGACGCAGGCCACACTGCCTTCTGGGAGTACTCTCAGAAGTTGTTCGCCAACCAGGACACACTGGGACCAGAGACGTACGCACGGTTGGCCAAACAGGTCGGTGCCGACCCGGACGACGCCCGAAGTGCCGCGGCCAACCGCCGCTACGAAGCGGCAGTGAGCGCGGACGTCGCCTTCGCCGAGGAACTCGGCGTGGACGCGACGCCGACGGCCTTCGTTGTGGACACAGTGACGGACGGATACGACTTCGAGACGGTTTCGGCGGCAATCGAGGACGCCAAACCCGAGGCCAACGCCTGACCAGGTGAGTAGCGATGCACGAGTACGCTGAAGTCGCCGTGTTACGCCTCGGACATCGACCGGGCCGGGACGAACGGACGACCACGCACGTCGGGTTGACGGCCCGTGCCCTGGGTGCGGACCGACTCATCCTCGAAGACGTCGCAGAAGGCCGCCGAGGGACAGTCGAGGATATCACCGACCGTTTTGGTGGCCCCTTCGAGGTGACGGTAACGGACGGGCCACTCGGCCAGATCCGCGCCTGGGATGGGGCGATTGCCCACCTTACGATGTACGGCGAGCCAGTCCAAGCCGTCGGCGAAGAGATCCAGGCCCGGCATCGTCAGGAGCCACTGCTGGTCGTCGTCGGGGCCGAGAAGGTCCCCTTCGAGGTCTACGAACACGCCGACTGGAACGTGGGCGTGACCAACCAGCCCCACTCCGAGATCGCCGCGCTCGCAGTATTTCTCGATCGGCTCTTCGACGGGGCCGAACTCGATCGCGACTTCGAGAACGCAACACAACGTGTCGTCCCACAGGAGACGGGCAAGCGCGTCGTCGACGGTGACGATGCCGATGCCGCCGAAGACTGACGGCGGCCGCCGAGTGCTGCCCGGCGGTCCCCCGAGCATCGTTCGGTGAATTTAAACGACTCACCGCCCCAAAGGTAGATAATGGCTTTTGAGGAATACCTCGAGGACCCCGTCATCCAGAAATACCTCCACGAACTGGTGGGACCGAAAGGCATGCCCGTCGCCGCTGCGCCGCCGGATGGCGAGGTGACCGACGAGGAACTCGCCGAGGAACTCGGGTTGGAACTCAACGACGTCCGCCGGGCGCTGTTCATTCTCTACGAGAACGACCTGGCGAGTTATCGCCGGCTCCGTGACGAGGATTCGGGCTGGCTGACCTACCTCTGGACGTTCGAGTACGACAACATCCCCGAACAACTCGAAGGCGAAATGTACGAACTCTACGAGGGACTGGTCGATCGCCGCGAGTACGAACTCGATCACCAGTTCTACCTGTGTGAGACCTGTGGTATCCGCTTCGAGTTCGAGGAGGCGATGGACTTTGGCTTCGAGTGTCCCGACTGTGGGTCACAACTCGAGTCCATGGAGAACACGGCGCTGGTCGATGCGATGGACGACCGCATCGACGCGCTCGAAGACGAACTCAACATCGACGTCGACGCCTAATGGTCGTTCTCGCTACCAAGTGCTACGTCGACGGTGAGGCCCGCGAGCGAACGCTCGATTCCCTCGCATCGCTGCTGGCGGACGCCCTCGGTGAACTCGACGTCACGTACGATGTCGGCGTCCGCGACGACGACTTTCCCTCGGTGACGATCAGCGGCGATGACGCCACGGTCGCCCGGAACGTGCTGGCCGATCGCTGGGGGACAATCACCCCACACCTCGAAGCCGGTGATGAGTACGTGGGGACGCTCGAAGCCTGGGACGGCGAGGGGTTCGTCCTCGATGCCGGCCGGCAAGTTCGGATTCCGGCCGACTCTATTGGGCTCGGACAGGGAACTCCAGGACAGCTCCGGACGCGGTTCGGCCTCGTCCAGCACTTACCCATCGCGTTCGTCTACGAAGGCGACGCTGAGGACGGCACCGCAACAGGCCGGCTGGCGGACGGAGAGCGCGACCGCCTCTACGAGTGGACGCGAGGCGAGGGGCGTGTGAACGTCAACAGCGCGACGCGGGCGGAAGTGCGCGCGACGGTCAACCGCGCCGGTCACGCCGAAGATATCGTGACCGTCGAGCGACTGGGGCTGCTCGAACAGAGTATCGTCTGCCGGGAAGCGACAGATCCGCCGGGGTTACTCGCCAGTATCGGGCAGTATCTCCCATCAGAGCTACTAGCCGTCGTGCCATGACCGGGCGGCGACGTCTCGCACTCGCGGTTGCCGGTCTGTTCGCGCTGCTGGCGATTTCGGGGTGTCTTTCGCCAGTCAGCGACGCCGACCTGAAGGAGAATGCAACCTACAACTGGGAATCAAACGCCTCAGCGAGCTACACCCTGTATACGAACAACTACACGGCGGTACTGGACGTGAACAACCGCTCGTCGATCGAGTTGTTCCTCGAAGACGCCTTCGGCTCGAACCAGGCGTTGCCCATCTCCGCGTTGCAGTTTCGCTATCCGAACGGAACCGTCGTCAACAATACGGCCTTCTCGGTCGAGACAGGTCGATCGAAGGTGACGCTCGAACCGCCGGCACGAAACGGCACTGCGGCGTTTACGGTCGCGCGCTCGGGCCCTGATTTCCGGACGCCCGTCGTCGTGTCCGGGTCCCACGAGGTGCACCTGCCACCCGGACGAGCGATCTCCCTCCCGTTCATCTCGCGTGCCGTCCCCGGAAATTATACCACGCAAACGGTAGACGACCGCGTCGTCGTCAGGTGGGGATCGGTCGAACGGGAGACGATCCTCCTGTCGTTCTACCGGAATCGAGACGTGTTGCTGTTCGGTGGCTTGGCCGGGGTCGTGGTGGCGATCGGGCTGGTCGGTCTGGCGTACTATCGCCGGCAGATTTCGAGGCTCGAAGCCCAGCGGGAGCAACTGGGCCTCGACGTCGATACCGAGGACGACGATCCTCGTGATCGTGGCCCGCCCCCAGGGATGGGTTAGCCCGAGGGCACGTCCCGCCGAGTGCGTCACTGCTATGTCTATCAAGACCCGAGGACGCGTATGCGCGTCGCGCTGGTCACGATCGGCGACGAGTTGCTGGCCGGGGAGACGGTCAACACGAACGCCGCCTGGCTCGGCCGCCAGTTGGCCGACCGTGGCGTTCGGCTCGAACGGGTGACGGTCATTCACGACCGGATCGATGAAATCGCCACTGTTGTCGACGACTACCGCAGACGCTACGATGCCGTGATCACGACCGGGGGCGTCGGTCCGACCCACGACGACATGACGATGGACGCCGTGGCTGAAGCCTTCGATGTCGAACTCGAAGAGAGCCAGGACGCCCTCGAATGGATCGAGACTCACCACGGGTACGCCCGTGACGATCTCACGGAAGGAACCGCAAAGATCCCCGAGGGGGCGCGGATGATCCCGAACCACGAGGGGGTCGCCCCGGGGTGCGTGCTGGCGAACGTCTACGTCCTGCCGGGGGTGCCCGCAGAGATGAAAGCAATGTTTGGGGAAGTCAAGGCGGCGTTCACCGGCGAGACCATCCACGTCGAGACGATTCACGCGGCCGAGCCCGAGAGTGCACTCCTCGATCGTATCGAAGCGGTGGGCACACAATTCGACGTGACGATCGGGAGTTATCCCGGCGAGACTGTCCGACTCAAACTCTCCGGTTCGAATGCTGGGGAAGTCGAGGCGGCCGCAGCGTGGCTTCGCGAGCGCGTCGACCGCCCGGAAGCCAAAGAGTGACCGACACCGAGACTCAGCGTGCGAGGTGCAGCCACCAGGCCACCGCGAGGACGATACTGCCGATAGTCACGACGGCACCGGCCGCGTTGATCACTGCCGTGTTGACGCCGGCTGCCAGTGGAATGAGCATACGTCTTTGATCGGTGCCATCGGGCTTAAATCATCGTCCCGCAGAACGGAGTGGGGCCACCACAGTGTGGATGGTGGGAGAAGGCAGTTACTGGCGGCCGTCGTCGACCCGGGCTTTTGAAGTGTCTCAATCGCCTACCTCCCGATAACGAATGAGCGAGGATTTCTACGACGTACTGGGGGTCTCTCGGGACGCGGGCGAGGAGGAGATCCAGGAAGCCTATCGCGAGAAGGCACGCGAGTACCATCCCGACGTCAGCGACGATCCGGACGCCGAAGAGAAGTTCAAGCAGGTCAAAAAGGCAAAAGAGGTCCTGACCGACGACGAGAAACGGCAGGCCTACGATCGCCTGGGCCACGACCGCTTCGAGCAGGCCGAAAAGCGAGGTGGCTTCGACGACAGCGGCCGTGGCGGGGGCCGGGCCGGGCGGGGCGGACGCGCCGGCGGTAATCCCTTCGGCGGTGGCGGTCCCTTCGGCGACATGGGCGATATTTTCGACCAGTTCTTCGGTGGCGGTGGCCGCCAGCGGGCTGACCGCCCACAGCAGGGCCAGGATCTCAAGACCCGATTGGCGATCGACCTCGAGGAAGCCCACGAAGGGGTCGAAAAACAGTTCAGCGTCACGCGACCGGAGACGTGTTCGGACTGTGGCGGCAACGGGCACCCGCCGAGTGCGGACAGCCGGCAATGTCCCGAATGTGAGGGACGTGGCCAGGTGACCCGCGTCCAGCGGACGCCGATGGGCCGGGTCCAGCAGACGACGACCTGTCCGCGCTGTGACGGCGAAGGCTCACTTCACACCGAAACGTGCTCGACCTGTAACGGCGACGGCCAGGTTCGCAACGAAGCAACACTGTCCGTCGAGGTGCCGGCCGGAATCCAGACTGGCCAGACCCTCCGCATGGAACGGGAAGGCGCGCCCGGCGAGAACGGTGGCCCGAACGGCGATCTGCTGATCGAAATCGAGATCGACGACCACGACGAGTTCGAACGCGATGGCGCGGACCTGCACCACACGGCTCCGATCACGTTCCCACAGGCTGCACTCGGGGATACGATCGAAGTCCCGACCCTGGACGGGCCGGTCGAACTCGATGTCCCAGCAGGCACCCAAAGCGGCGAGACGTTCCGCCTGCAGGGCAAAGGCATGCCACGACTCCGCCGTCGCGGCCACGGCGACTTGCTCGTGACAGTGCAGGTCTATACGCCCGAATCACTCTCTGACGAACAGCGCGACGCACTCGAACAGTTCGCCGAAGCCAGCGGCGAAGAAATCGACGTCGAGCAGGGCTTTTTCGATCGGCTGAAAAGTTCGCTGTAACGGCGACGTCGGTGCCACGACGGCGACAAAATCCAATCTCCGAGCACAAACCAGCGAGACTTACTCGACAGTGATCGTCTCGGTGGCGACGATATTTCGTGAGGAGCGACCGACAGATACCGTGTACTCGCCATCGTCGACCGTCCAGGCCGCGCCGTCTTCGTCGTAGTAAGCGAAGTCCCGTTCCTCGATGGACAGCGTGATAGTCGTTTCTTCGCCAGCGGCGAGTTCGACCGACTCGAAGGCCGCGAGTTCCTTGGGCGGCCGTTCGACGGAGGGATCGTCCTGGCCGAGATACGCCTGGACGACCTCGTAGCCGTCCCGATCGCCGACGTTCTCGACGGTCACCTGGACGGTCGCTGTGGGGCCATCGCCCGACTCGACGGACACGTCCGTGTATTCGAAGT
This sequence comes from Halorhabdus sp. CUG00001, assembly GCF_009797925.1. NCBI lineage: Archaea > Methanobacteriati > Methanobacteriota > Halobacteria > Halobacteriales > Haloarculaceae > Halorhabdus > Halorhabdus sp. CUG00001. The sequence continues at coordinate 611,901 of NZ_VOLB01000001.1, read as the reverse complement.
CGGTGTAACTCAGGCCGTGGCCGAACGGGAACAGCGGCTCGATATCCGCGTTGTCGAAGTGTCGGTAACCGACGAACACGCCTTCGGAGTACTCCGCCTCGAAGTCGATGCCGGGGTGTTGTCGGCGGGTGTTCACGGAGTAATCGCCGGGGCGCTCGCCGAACGTGACCGGCAGTCGACCCGAGGGCTCGGCGTCGCCGAATAGGATCGACGCGACGACGCGTCCGTCCTCTTGGCCGGGATACCAGGCCTCGACGATGGCCTCGACCTCGTCGGCCCAGGGCATTTCGACGGGGCCAGCCGTCCGCAGGACGACGACGGTTTCCTCGGCGACCTCGGCGACCGCCGAGACGAGTTCGTCCTGATTGTTGGGCAGCGAAAGCGGCCGGTCGAAGTCCTCGGTTGCGGCGTCTTGAACCACAACGACGGCGACATCTGCGTCCTCGGCGGCCTCGACGGCCGGGGCGACGGAGACGTCTGCTGGGTCGTCGTCGTCACCGAACACCGAATCGGCGACGGTCTCCGCGGAGAGATTCCAGACGGTGACATCCCGGTCGTCGCCACCCTGGACGGGCGGGCCACCGCGCTCGAAGGACACGTCGACGTCCCCATCGACGCGGTACTTGATGCCGTCGAGCGGACCGATCTTCGAAGAGGGATCGACCTCCGAACTCCCGCCGCCACCGACTTTCGGTTCGTCGGCGTGGGGACCGACCAGCGCCATCGAATCGAGGTCCTCGGTCGAGAGCGGTAAGACGTCGTCCTCGTTTTGCAGGAGGACAGTCCCGCGCTGGGCGATATGGCGGGATCGTTCGTGGTGGGCCGGGACGTCGATCTCGCCGTCGGGCTGTTCGCCCTCGAGCAGCCCGAACCGGTCCATCTGCCCGAGGATGCGGCGAACCTTCTCGTCGAGGACCGACTCGTCGACTCGACCGTCTTCGACCGCTTGCAAAAGATCGTCGTCGAACTTCTCGGAGCGATGGACGCGGCACTCGCTCGATTCCAGGCCGACGATCGAAGTGACCAGTTCCGTCGCGTCGTCCGGTGATAACCACTCGAACGTCGAGAGGGTGTCGATCGTTCGATAGAGGACGTTCGTCTCGGGAGCCATCTCAGGGAGCGTCGCGCCCGGCATATCGAGATCGAGTCCTGCCCTGGCAGCTGCGGGACCGTCCGTGGTCGCCCACCAGTCCGAGACGACAAAGCCATCGAACCCGAACTCGTCTTTGAGAATGTCAGTGAGGAGTCGCCGGTTCTCGGTTGCGTGTGTTCCGTTGACGTGATTGTAGGCAGCCATGATCGAGGCGACGTCGGCCTCTTCGACGACGGCCTCGAAGGCGCGCAGATACAGCTCCCGGAGCGCCCGGTCGCCGACGTTGGCGTTCATCTCCATCCGGGCCGTCTCCTGGTTGTTCGCCACGTAGTGTTTCGCACAGGCAGCGACATCGCCCGCCTGGATCCCCTCGACGGAGCCGACCGCGATCCGACTGTTCAGGTGCGGGTCTTCGGAGTAGTATTCGAAGAGTCGACCACACTGGGGCACCCGCACGATGTTGAACCCGGGGGCCAACAGGACATCCTGATCCAATGCACGCGCCTCGGCTGCCATCGTCTCGCCCATGTCCCGGGCGAGCTCCGGATCCCAGGCCGCTGCCAGGGCGATCGATGCGGGGAACCCCGTCGCCGGCGTCCCGTCGCCGGCACGGACGCCAAGCGGGCCGTCGATCAGCGACAGTGACGGAATGTCGAGTCGTTCGTTCGGCGGGACGTACCCCGTCGCGATCCCGTCCGGATCCACGTCTCCGTGGACGAGATCGATCTTCTCTTCGAGCGTCAGCCGATTCACCAGACCGTCGACTCGATCACTGGCCACGTCAGTGCCCGAGTCAGTCGTCATCTGTTCGGATGTCATGATAGATCCCTCAATCGTTGCTGGACCCCACGTCACGGGTACCCGTCGAACCGATCCCCGGCGGGTACCGAACGGCCGCGCCGGCCGGACGATACAACCTGTGACGGGCAGCCAATCTTCACGTGCAGGCCAGCCTCGATCCGACCGTCACCCGCTACCGTAATAACCGTTGCTGAAAAGATGCATCATATATTTCAACGAAGTGGAGAGCCTCGCCCGCAAGCAGGCTGGCTCAGTCGACGACCCGCCAGAGGTACAGCGACGCGATCGACCGATAGGGACGCCACGACTCGGCGTGGTCGACCATCTCTGTGCGGGTCATATCAGTGTCGTAGAGGGCCTGCATCCCGCGGCGGATGCCGAGGTCTTCGACCGGAAACACGTCCTCACGACCGAGGGCGTACAGCAAGAACATTTTGGCGGTCCACGGGCCGATGCCGGATATCTTGGTCAGTTCTTCGAGCACCTGCTCGTCGTCCATGGCGTCGAAAGAGGAGACCGAATAGTCGCGTTCGTCGAACACAGTGGCGACACGAGTGATGGTCTCGGCTTTCTGGCGGGACAGCCCCACATCGGCGAGGTCTGCGGCGGGGACGTGCTGTAAGTTCGTCGGGGTGACTTCGAAGTGGTCGAACAGCCGCTGACGAATCACCGAAGCTGATTCGATCGAGAGCTGTTGGCGAACGATCGAGACGACCAGTCGTGCAAAGCAGTTTTCGGCGGGTTCGACGGTCAATTCGCCGTGTTCGTCTATCAGCGATGCCAATCGGGGATCGGTCCGGAGGTGGTTGTATGCGTCAGTCATCGTGTGTCGGGGGTCGTCGAGACTCGTTAGTCGCCGTCGTTCCCGGCGACTGGGGCTGCCATCGGTGTCGTTCCGTTGATCGGTTCGGCAGGGACGCCAGCGACCGTCTCACCTGCGGGCACGTCGTCGATGATCGGCGCGCCTGCACCCACGGTAGCGTTTTCGCCGATCGTAACAGTGCCGATCAGTGTCGCATTGACGCCCACTGTCGTGCCGTCTTCGACTGTCGGATGGCGCTTGCTCCGCCGCATGGAGTTGCCGCCGAGCGTCTCGCCGTGATACATCATCACGTCGTCACCGATATCGGCCGTCTCACCGATGACGACACCCATGCCGTGGTGGATACACAGCCGGTCGCCGATGTCAGCAACCGGACGTATTTCGATGGCGGTCAGTAACCGACTCACCTAAGAGAGAAGACGGGCCGTGAGTCGATACCCACCCACCCAGCGGACATGCGCCAGGCGATACAGCCAGATTGCGTGCAGCCCTGGGTCAGTGAGAACTACCGCCAGTGTGGATTGGGCTGCCGGATCTTTTGCTTTCGCTGTGTGAACGTCCTCGCGAATGTGGACAATCATGGATCGGCCAAAGCGGGCCACCGTCCTACTGGTCGGGCAGCCATAGCCACCGGACGGACGGTTGACCGTGAATACGTCGACTAAGCGAGTTTCGTCTTTAAACCCGTGCGAACACCGCTACCGAGAGACAGCCGAGTGAGTTGACGAATTGTTGTCGGAAGCGAAGTTTAAACTGCCTTCCAGTCGTCTCCCCGGACGAACACATGACCGTTGACGCTATCGATACGATCGCAGTACTGGGAGCGGGAACGATGGGCCACGGCATCGCCCAAGTCGCGGCCCTGTCGGGCTACGAGGTTCGATTACGCGACATCAACGAGGAACTCGTCGCTGAGGGCTACGACCAGATCGACGCGAGCCTGGGGAAGACCGCCGAGCGAGGGTACATCACCGAGGACGAGGCCGACGCCGCCCGCGACCGGATCGATCCGGTCGTCCCGGTCGAGGACGCCGTGACTGGTGCCGATGTCGTTATCGAGGCCGTCCCGGAGGACATGGCCATCAAAGAAGACGTCTACACTGAAGTCGACCAACACGCCCCCGAACAGGCGATATACGGGACGAACACCTCCAGCCTCTCGATTACCGATCTCTCAGAGTTGACCGAGCGTCCCGGCCAGTTCTGTGGGATGCACTTTTTCAACCCGCCGACCCGGATGGACCTCGTCGAGGTCATTCGCGGGGCTCACACTGACGAGGAGACCCTCGAGACGGTCGAAGCACTCGCCGAAGATCTCGGGAAAACGCCCGTCCGAGTACAGAAGGATAGTCCGGGCTTCATCGTCAACCGGATCCTTATCCCGATGCTCAACGAGGCCGCCTGGCTGGTCGACGAGGAGGTTGCAACCGTCGAAGAAGTCGACGCAACCACGACGGAATCGATCGGCCTGCCAATGGGGGCCTTCGAGTTGAGCGACCAGATCGGCAACGACGTCACGCTACACATCATGGAGTACCTCCACGAGGTGCTGGGCGATGCGTACGAACCGGCACCCCTCCTCGAGACAGTCGTCGACGAGGACCGCCTCGGCCGCAAGACCGGCGAGGGCTTCTACGACTACGACGACGGCGGCACGGACTACGAGGGGGCCGACGTCAGCACCGAAGTCGAACACCGTCTGCTGGGTGTGATAGCGAACGAAACGGCGAAGCTACGTGCCGAGGACGTCGCCACGGTCGAGGCGATCGACCAGGCGATGCAACTCGGAGCCGGGTTCCCCGAGGGGGCCGTCGCCCTGGCGGATGCGGCCGGCCTGGAAACACTCGTCGAGACACTCGATACAGCCGACGAGGCGTCTGATACAGAGCGGTACAACGTGGCTGACTATCTGCGGACTGCAGCCGACGCCGGGGGGTTCGGCGACGTATGAGTGATTACGAGACGCTACTCGTCGATCGCGAGGACGGCATCGCTCACGTCACGATCGACCGGCCAGAGCGGATGAACGCGATTAGCCCGACGTTCCTCGAAGAACTGGCCGACGTGTTCGAAACGCTCGACGCTGCCGACGCAGTTCGCGTGGTCGTCCTCAGGGGAGCGGGCGATCGAGCGTTCTCGGCAGGCGCGGACCTCTCGTCGATCACCGACGGGAATGCGGTCGACGTCGCGGAACTCTCCCAGACGGGACAGGAAACCTTCGGCGCGGTCAAAGCGTGTTCGATGCCGGTCGTCGCGGCCATCGACGGCTTCTGTCTCGGGGGCGGCATGGAACTGGCGACCCACGCTGACCTCCGAATTGCGACGAGTGACGCCGTGTTCGGACAGACCGAGCACAATCTGGGCCTCATGCCTGGCTGGGGCGGAACCCAACGTCTCCAGCGAATCGTCGGCGAAGGGCGGGCCAAAGAGATCATCTTCACGGCCGATCACTTCGATGCCGAATCGATGGCCGAGTACGGATTCGTCAACGAGGTCCTCGATCCCGAGGAATTCGACGAGCGCGTCGAGGAACTCGCGACCGACCTCGCTGCCGGACCACCGATCGCTCAGGGCCTGACCAAGCGAGCGATGCACAAGGGCCAAGACGACATCGAAGCGGGGCTGGAAATCGAATCGCGCGCGTTCGGGTTGCTCCGAGACACAGACGACCTCATGGAAGGAATCGACGCGTTCCAGGACGATCGCACGCCCACGTTCGACGGCACCTAAACTGTAGAGAGCGCACCGACCGGGTTTTAGAACAGCCGGTGTTTATTTTTCGCTGGCTCACCCACACCGACGGGCATCAAGAGTGCGAACGGACTCCACGTCTGTCTGTCTGCTCAGGCTTCGACCGCGTCACGGATCTCCGTCGCCAGGTCGGCATACCGGTCGGTACCGGTCCCCTTCTGGACGTAGCCGGTGACTGACTGCTCGCCGAGTTCGGCGTCGATCTGTTGGCGGTCACGACCGGTGAAAAAGAAAAACGGAACGGTAGGAGCAACGTCACGGACAGCGTGGAAAAACTCGACGCCGGTCATCTCCGGCATGCTGTAATCACTGATTACACAATCGACAGCCGCCGGCTCCGCTTGGATGGTTTCGAGGGCCGTTGCCGTCTCGGTCACCGTCAGTACGTCCAACGCGTCGTCTTCCCGTTCGAGAAACGTCGAGGTAATATCGAGGATATCCTGATCCTCGTCGACCAACATGACTGTGATCGTCTCCGTCATTTGAATACGTAGAGATTAGGCCTTCTCTCCCTTGAACGTTGAGTTAGTTTTAGTCATCGCTGGACACTCCACGTCACAACACCACGGTACCGAATCATTCGTCGGCACAATCGCCCATTACTGACGATGATTCGTCAATGCGAACCGCAGTTGTCCGGTCGATCTATCCACGCAAGCCACAAGGACCGACACGGCAGGCTCACTCCGATTCGGTCGGCGGATGGACGAACAGGCGGTCGGCGATGAGTACCGCGCAAGCGATCGACGCCAGTATGAGCGCACGATCGTTCGACACCCACACGCCGTTTGAAACGGCAAATATCCCGATAAACGCGAGGGGCAACCCGACGAGCACGGCATCCGTTCGCGTGCCCGCCCGGAGTCTCGACCACAGTCGTTCGAGCGGCGGCATGTACTGGCCACCTCGACACCGGAGACGGAAAAAAGTAATTAGATATAATTACGGAACTGACTGGGAACTCCCGGCGGCACCACCAAGCCTGTATCGGGACCCACAGAAGATGCGAGGACTGAGATGACCGGGACCGGCAGACAGGCGGGGTAATTCCAACTGGGACCACGGCGCTCACCTGCCCATGCGAGACCGCTTGGGAAGTTGTTACAGAACCTGCCTCCAAGGCGGCTCTTTAGGTGCCGCCCGCCGAAGGGCTGGCATGACCGAACGCATCTGTATCGTCGGCGGCGGCATCGCCGGGGCTGGAGCGGCCCACGCACTCGATGACGCCGACACGACAGTCTACGAGATGGACACTGTTGGAGGTCGCATGGCGAGTCGGCGCCGGAGCGGCTGTATCTTCGACTTCGGTGCCAACTACCTCGAAGTCGGTGACGAGGACTTACAGGCCGTCATCGAGACCGCAGCAAGCGACGTCCTCGTCGAGATCGAGACCCCAGTCTGGCGCTTCGACGCCGACGGCGAGGTGGCACCCGGACAGACGCCGCAAAATCCCCGGTGGACGACCCGTGAGGGCCTCGATGGGATCGTCCGTGGCATGATCGAAGCGAGTGACGCCACTCTCGAAGTCGGCGTTGGTGTCACCCGTCTCGAACGACTCGCCGATGGCTGGCGAGTGACGACCGACGAGGGACAGGAAGACTTCGATTCGGTCGTGTTGGCAGTCCCCGGCGCATCGGCGTCAGTGCTGTTCGAGACGGCTGACTGGGACGATCCGCTCCGGGAGCGATTGGCCACGACCGCAGACGAGATTCCGTACCGGACGATGGACACCGTCGCGCTGCACTATCCCTTCGAAATCGAGACCGAGTTCTTCGGGCTCGTCAGCGAGGAGGGCGTCTACGACGTCGCGTGGATCTCGAACGAAGGGCACAAACCGGGTCACGTGCCGGACGGCGAAGGAATAGTCATCGTCCAGTTCGGCCCGGGGTGGGCAGTAACCCATCCCCAGACGTCACCGGCGGCCGCTGCCGAGGCGGCGACCCAGCGGGCCGTGGAACTGCTCGATGACGACCGACTCGAAGAGCCGACCTGGTGGGAGTATCAACGCTGGGGGGCCGCGGTCCCGACGCGCGGGCCGGACGAATCGGTGATCGAGGACGCCCTCGAAGCAGACCTCGCACTCGCTGGGGACTGGGTGGAAGGGATCGGACGGACGCGAGCCGCACTCCGGAGCGGCCTCGAAGCCGGTCGCGCGCTCCAGTGAGGAACTGATCCGTCCATAACAATCTTGGTGTCTGGGCCGTCACCCATCGAATGGTATGGCGAACTTCGAGACCCACACCTGCAACGGCTGTGGCGAATCGTTCGAGGCACACGCTGATTCGAAGGCTGCCCAAGAGGGCTATTGCAGTCCCGCGTGCCAAACACGCGATAGCTGAACCGTGACCGACAGAACAAGGGGCGCAGTATCGATTACTCGTCGGGCCGGTAATTGGGCGCTTCGTCGGTAATGACGACGTCGTGGGGGTGATTCTCCTGTTGACCCGCCCCGGAGACCCGGACGAACTCCGCCCGCTCCTTGAAGTCCGGAATCGAATCGGCACCGACATAACCCATGCCGGACTTCATGCCGCCGACGAGCTGGTGGAGTTCCTCCTCGACGGGTCCTTTGTAGGGCGTCGCGGCCTCGACGCCTTCCGGGACGTACTCCTCGTCGTCTTGTCCCTCCTCGACGTCTTTCAGGTAGCGGTCGCCGCCGCCGGATTTCATCGCACCGACAGAGCCCATCCCGCGGTACTGTTTGTACTTCTTGCCGTTCATCGTGATGACGCGGCCGGGTGCCTCGTCGGTCCCCGCGAAATAGGACCCGAGCATCACCGCGTCGGCACCGGCGGCGATGGCCTTGATCGCGTCACCGGAGTATCGAATCCCACCGTCGGCGATCACCGGCACATCGTGATCGGCAGCCACATCTGCGACCTCGGCGGTCGCCGTCAGCTGTGGCATCCCTGCACCCGAGACGATTCGGGTCGTACAGATGCTGCCCGGGCCAATACCGACCTTGAGCCCGTCGGCGAAGTCGACGAGATCCTCGGCGGCCTCCCGCGTCCCGATGTTGCCGACCACGACGTCGGCTTCGACCTGGGATTTGATCTCCCGAGCGCTCTCGACGACATCCAAGTTGTGCGCGTGGGCACAGTCGATGAAGAGAACGTCCGCGCCGGCCTCGTCGGCGGCGACAGCACGGTCCTGTTCGAAGGGTCCGACCGCGACCCCACAGAGAAGGCGGCCGTTTTCGTCCCGGGCAGCCTGATCGTACTCGCGGCGCTGGAGGATCCCCTGCATCGTCACGAGGCCGATGAGGCGCTCCTCGTCGTCGACGATCGGCACGCGCTCGATCTTGTGATCGTACATCAGTTCGAGGGCATCTCGGGGCGTGATGTCCTCGCTCGCAGTGATAACCTCGCCGGTCATCGCCTCACGGACCGCATCCGATTCGCCGACTTCCAGGTACGGTCGGATGTCAGTCGCCGAAATGATGCCCAGCACTTCGTCGTCGTCGTCGATAACAGGTGCGCCACTGACACCCCTCTGATCCATCAGCGCGTCGACCTCCCGAACTGTCTGGTCCGGGCTAGCCGTCACGACATCCCGGATGATCAGCTCGTCAGCCTGCTTGACACGCTCGATTTCGGCGGCCATCCGGTCGACATCCATATTCCGGTGGATAACGCCCAGGCCCCCATGGCGTGCCATCGCAATCGCCATATCGCCCGTGGTGACGGTATCCATCGCCGCCGAGAGGACCGGGACGTTCAGTGAGACGGTTTTCGAGACCCGCGTCTCCGTCGCCGCGTCGTCGGGCTCGACGCGACTCTCTTTGGGTCGCAAAAGTACGTCGTCGAAAGTCAACGCTTCCGGTTCGTCCAGTTTCGCCGAAAACTGTCGCTCGTTGTTCGCCATGTAAACCGTCGGAACACTCACACCAAAAACGTTGCGAGTCACGATGGAATCGCGCCTTGCTACTTCGTCACAGAGCCTCGAAGAAAGTAGACGAATGAGTGGGATTTGCGGAGTGAGACGAACAGTCCGGGCGAGCTGTCCCGGAATTGTCTTGGGAATCGATATCTTTGCGGGCGCTTCTCACGCAACGTTTTTACCCCCATCCTTCATTGTTTCGCACATGGCTTCCGCCATCCCCATCCGAACGCGGACCGCCTGCAAGCTGCGCGGCGACTCTTCCCGACAGAATACATTTTCGAAATCGATGGGGAATGCGTTCACACGCGGGGACAAAACAAATACAGGACACTGGCACGTCCCCCGATCCGGACGCGAGGCGGAGCATGCCCACCCCGACCGGCGACGCTATCGGGGCAGGCGCTATCACCCACGGGCCACGGGAGACGGCCGCCCCTAGGTGATGAGTAGCTCCAGACATCCGATCGCGCTGGCCATCGAGCGACGGGTCGGTGGCGCCGGTCGATTACTCGCGACTGTCATGTGTCTCCCTCTGGTTGACGGCGTCTTCCCGGCACTGATACTTGCCGGTGCTGTGAGCAACGCGGCCGGCATTCTCGAAGTCGGCTTGCTCGTCTTTGGCGGCAGTGCGACCGTGGCCGTCATCCTCGCGGATTTCGATGGAACGCCCCGTGAACAAGTCTTGACCGTTCTAGGTGTCGGGGCGATCGTACTTCCCGTCGCGGCGATCGAAGCCGCCCTCGCCCCAGCGATCAAGAGTATGCTCGATCTGGCGATCTTCGAGCGATTTGCCGGACTGGTCATCCTCGCGATTGCCGCCAAAACCGCGAGTGCCCGCATCGGTGACTGGCTCCCCCGGCCGGGAGTCGTCGTTGCCCTTGGATTGGTAGCGAGCCTCGATCTCTCCGGGGCACAACTGGCCGTCACGACCGACATAGGGCTGATCGCGCGCGGGACGGCCGCGGCGGGTGTTGGCGTCGGGTTCGCCCTGTTGGTCGCGATATTCGGCCCGTGGCTGCGAACGACCATCGACATCGACCGCTTCCGATTCGGTAGCGCCGTCGCACTGGGCGTGCTGGTACTGTCGATCTACGGGCTGATCCCGACGGACGCCCCCCTCCCGCTTGCAGTACTGGTGATCGCTGTCCTCCTGTCCCTGGACCCCGGTTCGGATCCGGAACCACGCCGGTCCGAGCCAGCCACTGACGGCGGTCAGCCGACGGTCCACAGAGACGATGAAGGCGACTCGAAACCGCCCGCGGCCGATTCGTCGCCGGGAGTCCCGGACGTCTCTGATGACGATGAATCGCGTTCTCGACAGGCCCCGTGGCTGTGATCGAACGCACAAACGAGACCACTGCTGGTCGGCGCTGACGAGAAGGTTTAGGATCATCGACCTCCAGGCGTTCGTATGGCTGAAAACCGCGTCGTCGAGGGCCGGATGGTTACCGCTGTCAGTCTGGCCGAAATTGTCGAAGGCGAGGACGTCATGGACGCCGAATCGATAGCCGATGCCGACCGAGACTGCCCCGATTGTGGCGGTGACGTTCTGGAAGTCGGATACATGCCCTCAGTCACCGAATTCGTCACTGGGTATAAGTGCCAGGAGTGTGCCTGGCAAGCGACCGACAGAGACTGAATCGAAATCCATTTACGGCGAATCGTCCTACGCCGGAGCGCGGGGTCGTGGCCAAGTCCGGCATGGCGACTGACTCCAGAGGCTATCGCGCCCGGGACGACACTCCAGACTGATATACTGAGCGACCGGCTGATCACCGGCGCTTTGATGACCCTCTGGAGTTCCGAGGCGCAACCGGAGATATCAGTCGATCGGGGGTTCAAATCCCTCCGACCCCATACTAACCTCCAATTTTCTTTACGTTCGAGTATTGAGCGACCGGTTTTCGGTGCTTTCAGGAATGTCGAAGAAATCTTATTTTTCTGGGGGAAGGTCGATATGATCACCCGCACGTGCCACCGAGACGTTCCCTCGGTGGGCTTCACTGGTCACGGGTCGGCAGACACACGTTCACGGTTCGACGGCGACGACGAGACCGTTTGCGGCCACCAGTTGTGTGCGATCGCTCGTGGCCCTGCCCCGTACGATGTTTTCTTGGAGACAACCGCCGTTCATCACCGTCCGCGTGAGGGATGGCGAGACCTTGACTAATCCGTCCACGTCGATCGAAGCCCCACAGACGACGCGCGGATCTGCCACCGTGACGTGACTACGGAACTCTCGTGTGGAGTTGTACTTGAACGCTGCCGATTCGCGTGAGCATCACCATCTCTTCGACGAGTGTGGCCTGACTGCAGAGAAATCGTGGGCTAATCTCACCCGTTCGTTCAACTGGCGCTGTCGGGTACCGATCGAGAAACGAAAAACGCGAGTCGTCGTCTCGTCGCTACGTTAGTTTTCCCACTTCTTCAGCGTACTGGACTTGTCCGCGCTGCTGGACTCCCAGATGAGTTCGACCGAGGTGACGTTGCCCATATCTTCGGAGACGGTTTTGTTCTTGGAAGTCACAGCATCGCCATTACCGATCGAGAAGTCCGTCGACGATGCTGAAATTTCAGCATCTTCAGCGAAGGGGAGATCAGAGCTATTTGAGTACTCGTATGTGTCCACAACAGAACCATTCACTGCGAGTTTGACACTCAGTTCTTTTGCCTGAACCGCCTCCCCGTTATCGTGCGAAATGGTCACGTTGTCGTTCTCGTAGTCGATCGACCAGCTGGCCTGAGGTGCCTGATCCTCGGGCGGCCCCATGTTCATCACGAAGGTTGCAATGACGGCAGCCAGAATTACTGTAATCGCGACCATCAGGATAACCCCGATGACCGGCGAAACGCCTCGATCGTCCGCGTCGAATAGTCGTTTCAGATCCATGCTGCAATCGATTCATTGTGAGAGTACACTTTAATGATTGCGGACAGTTCAGGCCTGAATGGTCTTTTCACAGTCAGAAAAAGCTTCGCTTGGGGGCGATTTGCTCGAATGAATCCGTTTCAATCGCAGCGTGACATGTAGACCGGGTGTTTGACTGTCCCGTGTCGAATGACTGGGCGCTCTCACAGACCACCCAACAAGAGAAGCAAATCGAGTTGGACCAGACCCGATTGTGGTGAACGCCAACCGCTGAAGGCAGGTACTGACTACTGGCACTACGTCGACGGTTCGAGCCCGCGTCGAGCACTCACTCACTCGCCTCGACGAAGGAGTCCTCGACGGCGCGGACGTACGTTTCGAGGTCGTCGGGATCGAGGTCTTCGGGACCCCGTTTTTCCAACAGCGTTTCTAACCGGTAATCGTAAGCGCCCTGGCCGACGTGCTCGATGAGGTCTTTCGTCCGGAGCGTTCGATTCCGGGCGTAGGCGTGGGTCCGGTCGCCCGAGCCCCCGGCAACAAAGTGGGCGTCCAGCGGCGAGGCCGGTCCCTGTTCGCGGTAGTAATCGAGCATCTTCTGTGTCTTCGGTTCGAGTGTGCGAATCTCGGCCCGGACGCGGCCGACAAACTCCGGCAGTTCCTCGATCGACGGTGTCGTGTGATCGCTGGGGGCTTGGGACGCAGTAACGGTCTCTGACCCGTCGGAGTCTGTTTCAGCGCCACCAGCGCTTGCAGGGTCGAATTCCTCGAAGGATTCGATTGCATCGGCCACCACGTCCGCTGAATCGGCACCGTTCGAATCCGCGGTTGTCGCGTCGCCGTCGGCCACCAGTTCCCGTTGAACCGGGTCCTCGCCGGCGTCACTTTCGGTTGTCCGTGAGTGGCTGGCGCGTAGCTTCTGTTGTTCAGTCCGTCCGGGATTTGCCCCGTCGACGTGATCGACGAGTGCATCGACGAACTGGTCTGCCATCCGACTCATGTCCCGGGCGTCCTGTAGCTCGCGTTCGAGTTCGGCGATCCGAGAGTTTTTGCGGTCGAGTTGTTCTTTCAGCTCCGCGATGCGGTCTTCGGTCTCTTGCTGGTGGTCGCTGATCGACTGGAGTTCCGAGACCAGATCGTCGCTGACTGACTTGAGATCGGGCCGCTCGAAGTCGTCGAGACCGGGCGTCGCCCCGGCGTCGAACGTCTGCTTGCGGTGAAACTGAACGCGCTGGACGCGTTCGTTCCAGTCGTTCATCATGAACGCTTCGCCGTCATCGAGCGATTCGACGGCGTCGGCGTAGCCGGCATCGAGAATCCGGCGGACGACTTTCGTGTCGTTGTTCCAGGTGAGGCGGTGCCAGACGAGCCAGTCACACTGCGTGATAAAGTCCTTTTTGACGTCGGCGGGCCGCTGGCTGATTCCCGCGATCCCGAGACCGTGTTTGCGCCCCCGTTTGCCGATCTTGATGAGCATTTGCCCACACTCGTCGACGCCCCCTTTCTCGGGGATGTACTCGTGGATTTCCTCGACGAGCATGAGGAACGGCTGTTTGCACTTTTTGGCTTTTGCGAACAGTTGGCGGGAAACGGCCGTCAGCAACTCCTGGGCCGTCGTCTCGTCGAGAAAGCTCGAAACGTCCAGAATGATCGGGACGTTCTGCTCTAAGGCAAGCGATGCGAGTTTCTCGGCGTGATCGGTCGTGACCTGGATGTCACACTCCTCGTCGCCGCCGGCGTGGAGTATCTCGTATTCTTCTTTGAGACCGTAGTATTCGCCGTCGATGTCGACGATGAGGAGACCAAATCCTTCGTCCAGCAATTTTTCGGCGATCACGGACGCGGAGTTACTCTTCCCACTCCCGCTCTTGCCAGTGATAAATCCGCGTCCGGTCAGCAGTTCGACGACTGGTAGCGAAACCGACTGGCCCGGTTCGGTCGTCCCTCCGTGGCCGTCGGAGGTTTCGGCGACCGTGATCGTCCGCGTGTCGTCTTCGCCCATGCGTCTCTTGTGGACACATAGAGCCCAACGCCCATAACTCTCCGTCAGACAGTGGTCCGACGCGGCAGGTGCCCGTGGGTATATATCGCACGGCCGTGTGAAGACACTTATAGCAGTCGCCGAGACAATGCCACGATACGAGACGATCGTCGAAGACGGAACGGTCTACGTGGCCAGCGATGCAGATCGACTCGAAATCGGGACTGTCCAAGACGTGCTTGCAGTAGTCGGCGGGCCGTCCTGGATGATTCGGTACACTGACGAAGAGAAAACCCGCCATCCGGAACTGGATACCGCCGACGAGGGCCTCACTGTCGACGTCGTCGACATGATGCAAGCGATGACCCACGGCGAGCAATTCGTCACCGCACTCGCCGCCCAGCCGGCCGATCCACCTGGTGGCGATCCCGACGCGATCGCGCCTCGTCTGGGTCTGTTTGCCGGGAAACTACTGGAGAACCTCGACAGTGGTCTCGATTGAGAACGGGTAGTTTCGGCAAGCCCGAGACCACAGCCACTCTAGCCGAAATCGGACAACGTCGTCTGTCCGCTCAAATGCGGGCTGTCCGTGGGCTCCGGCGAGGTCGCGCCCTCGTCGGCGTCGGCAGGCGTGGCCTCGGTCGCGGCGACGCCGTCGCTGTGCTCGCCGGGTGGGGTTCTCTCGGTTGCCGTCGTTTCCGTATCGTCGCTCCCCGCCCCCGTGTCGAACCCGCTGAGGGCAACCTGCTCGCGGTCGGTGAACGACAGCTTCGAGACGCGGACGCCAACTTTCCGGACGCGTGTCCCTTCGAACTCGGTGAGCAAGTCACGGGCAACGTCTTCGAGGAGCGCTGGATCGGCGACCGGACCTGACAGCGAGCGGGCGCGGGTGTGGACATCGTAGGGCGGTTCGACGACTTTGATGCCGATGGTCTGATAGAGCGCTCCGTTTCGAGCGGCCCGGTCAGCGACAGCCGACGCGAGTGTCTGGACACGCTCTTTGAGTTGGTCGTGATCAGCGACTGGTTGGGAAAAGGCAGATTCCCGCGAGAAGCTCTTGGGGTCGTCTCTGGGCGTCACGTCGCGTCCGTCCTCACCGCGAGCATACCGATAGATCGCCCGGCCGCGCTCGCCGAACTGCGCTGTGAGTCGGTCGGGATCTGCACTCGCGAGATCCGCCGCCGTTTCGATACCCAGTCCCCGGAGTTTCCGTGCAGTCGCCGGGCCGACGTTGTGAATCGCTTCGACATCCAGCGGGGCGAGGAACGATCGGACCTCACCGGGCTCGACGAGCGTCAGTCCGTCCGGCTTTTGGGCATCACTGGCGATCTTGGCGGCACTCATCGTCGGGGCGATACCCACGCTGACGACGATCCCCGCACGCTCTCGAATCGTGGCCTTGAGCTCGGCGCCGAACGACGCCACAGTCTCCCAGTCCGTTCGGTCAGTGACGTCCAGATACGCCTCGTCGATGCTCACCGGACGCACCACGTCAGCGGACGCCTCGAGGACAGTTCGGATGTCGTCGCTCACTGACTCATAGAAGTCCATATCGACTGGCCGATAGTAGGCCGTAGGCTCGTCGGTGTCAGCGTCACCTCGGCGAGGCAGCGTTTCCAGTGCTGCCTCGATCGACTGGGCGCTCTGGACACCGTGCTCGCGGGCCTCGTAACTCGCCGTCGCGACGGCCCCGTGTGACTCCCCTGCTTCGTAGCCCATGCCAACGATGACTGGCTCACCCCGCAGTGTCGGTTCGCGCAACCGCTCGCAGGCGACATAAAAGCAGTCCGCATCGACGTGGCAGACGATCTGCTCGTCAGTGGGCGCATCGATAGGGAGCGTGCTCGGCCGCGCCATACACACTGGTTCGCCCGCGCCGATAAGGAAGTTGCTGCTCCGGCACGGATGCCAGGCCACCGCATGGCTGGCCAGTGAAATACGCAAAAACCCGCCGGGGTCGCGTGCCGGCGGTCGAGGCGTCGCTTGCGCACGGTTCGTCTCCCGGACGTTCACGACGGTGGTTCCCGTCGGGAACCCACAGCGAGGTTCCATGTTGATGTTACACAGTGACACACTTAACGGTTTCCCCGCCTGTCCGACACTGAGACACCGACGGACCACTCTGGCGGGAGGGCGGAGACACGACTGAGACAGTCGGGGCGCAAAATGGGAGCAGCCGCCGGATCGATCGCTGGCGACGTGATCAGGAAAGCGGTTCGACGAGGTCTTCGAGGGCAGCGCGCGGATCGTCGGCTTTCGCAACACCACTTGCCAGGAGGACACCGGTCGCACCGAGGTCACCGGCAGACTCGACGTCTTCGCCGGTCGAGATCCCGGCCCCACAGTAGACGTCGACGTCGGCGTCGACAGCCCCAGCGGCCTCGACAGCATCAGTGACGATGTCGGGGTCGGCACTCGCCACGGAGACGTCGCCACCGATGAGTTCCGGCGGTTCGACAGCGACGGAGTCCGGTTGTAGGGCGGTTACGGCACCGATCTGTGCAGGATTGTTTGCACAGACGCAGGTTTCCAGTCCGGCTCGTTTGGCAGCCCCAACCGATCCATCGATGTCCGAGAGCTTGAGTCGGTGCTCGGAGTGGTTGATGAGCGTTCCCACGGCACCGGCATCAGCGACACTTTCTGCGAGCGTGTGGCCAGTGTTCGAACCATACTCGATCGGGTCGACGTGTTGGGCCCAGGTTTCGACGCCAGTGTCGGCGACTGCTTTGAGGTCGGCTGCCTGTGCGGCGACGCCGATACGGACGCCCGATTCGTCGCTTACGTCCCGTGCGGCCTCGGCGACTGCGACCGGGTCACAGGGGTAGGTCTTGAGGTTGACGAGAACGAACATTGCGTTTCCAATTGTGTCGACCGGGCGAAAATAGGTTTCGAACCGCCGCGTCCGTGACAGCACCGGGGCACAGCCAAACAGTGACGGTTAAGGCACACTCGGCGCAATCGTACGCCGTGACCGACCGGAGCGAGGCGACAACTGTCCTCATCGTCGAAGACGAACAGCACCTGGCAGACCTATACGCGGAGTATCTCACCGATCAATACGACGTTCGGACAGCCTACGGTGGCCAGCAAGCGATCGACACACTCGATGCGACAGTCGATGTGGTCCTCCTCGATCGTCGGATGCCCGTCGTCTCGGGGAACGAAGTACTGGCAACTATCGAACAGCGCGGACTGGACGTCCAGGTGGCGATGGTGACGGCTGTCGATCCCGACTTCGACATCATCGACTTGGGTGTCGACGATTACGTCGTCAAGCCAGTCAGTAAGGGCACTCTTCGTGACATCGTCGACCGCCTGGAGACGATTTCACAATACAACGAGCAGCGCCGCAAGCTCACAGCCAAGACGCTCAAACGGAACGTCCTCGAAGTGGAGAAGACACGCCCCGAACTGGCAGACAGCGAACGGTTTTCTGAGCTCGAAGACGAAATCGAACGGATTGAAGCTGACGTCGAAGAACTCGCCGAGTCACTCGAAGACCGCCAGGTTACGCGGGGCAGTTGATCGCCCCGCCGTTTCAGGAATCCTTGCGCTCGACAACGTCGCCAAGCGTGTATTCGCCGACATCTGAGCCGCTATCCCAGTCAGTGTCACTCTCATCACCGCTCTCAGTCAGCGTGATATCGAGCGCGTGTTCGAGTTTTCCCTGAACGTCGTCGCTGGGCAGGTGATCACCGTGTTCGAGCTTCCGGATGAGACTCGCTTTCTCGTTGAGCTGGTCGGCAAGGTCGCTCTGGCTGAGTCCAGCTGATTCGCGGGCAGACCGGATACGATCGTCGAAGTCTTGGACGAGCTCGTCCATCTCGTCGAACATATCCTGTCGACGGCCGCCGCTGGATTGACTCGACGAACTCGACGTTGCCGAGCCGCCAGAGTCCGAGGCGCTCGAACTCGAAGAACTTCCCGTCGAGTACTTCGTCGACGCCGACCCCGAGTCCGCAGTCGTGACTTCAGTCCCGAAGTCAGTACACTCATCACAGACGTCCAGTTCCGCACCCTCCACTTTGATCGTGTTAGGCGACTGGGTCTCCGCCCCGCACATCTCACACTGTACCATGTGGTCCCCTTGCCTTCGCCGGGGCATAAATCGTACGCCTACCTGGGTGGCGAGGGGATTCCAGCGAAAGTGACACACTCGACCCATCGAGTGCCCGCGGATCCTGCCGGTTTCCGTATCCTCATGGCAATTTAGGACTGAAGCTGAGCAATGTCACAGTCGATGAATAAGTCGCCACTCGACCAGTTTACCACCTCGCTGGGAGAGATCGAGGCCGACTGGACGACGACCGGCCCAGACAGCCTCGAATCGACACTTACGGGACGTATCGAGTCGCCAGCAGTCGGCGTCGACATGTCGATCGACGGCGCGACACTCCCGGAGGTTGTCGAAACTGAGCCGGATCCGGAGACGATCCGAACGGCCGCGACCGGGATCACTCCGGCGAGCCTCGCTATTGCCGAGTACGGCAGCGTCGTCCTCGAATCCGATCCCGACGGCTCCGAGCTGCTGAGTCTCTTTTCGGGAACGCACATCGTCGTCCTCGAGCAGTCGGATATCGTTGGATCGATGGCCGACGCCTTCGGGGAGCTCGGCCCGCGGTTGCGTGAGGATCGCGGCGACGCCATCGTGGCGACGGGAGCCAGCGCAACGTCTGATATGGGTGCACTCGTCCGTGGCGTCCACGGGCCGAAAGATGTCCACGTCGTCATCGTCGAATCATGAGCGGGAAAACCTCGAAACGTGCCAAAGCGGCCAAAATCCGCGACGTCCTCGACACTGAGGGTGCCGCCATCGAGTCAAACACCCAGGGGTTCAACGACGGTCGCTACGAGTCCGTCGCCGACTTAGAGAATTACGAGGCCCTGAAAGACGAGGCACGCACGATCAAGGAAGACGCCATCGAGCGACTACCCGAGTTGATCGACGAACTCACGGCCACAATCGAGGAAAACGGCGGCACAGTCTATCTGGCCGACGACGCCGCAGACGCAAACGCGCACATCGAATCGCTCCTCGACGACGCAGACGCCGACAACGTGGCAAAGAGCAAGTCGATGACGACCGAGGAACTCGGCGTCAACGAACACCTCGAACGCGCTGGTGTCGACGTCGTCGAAACCGACCTGGGCGAGTGGGTGTTGCAGGTGGCCGAGGAGGCCCCGTCCCACCTCGTCGCCCCCGCGATCCACAAGTCACGGGCGGAAATCGCTGAACTGTTCGAGGACCACTTCGACCCCGACGTCCCCTTGGAGACGGCCGAGGACCTCACGAACTTCGCCCGCGAGCAACTGGCCGATCAGATCGCCGCCGCCGACGTCGGCATGACGGGTGCGAACTTCCTGACGGCCGACTCGGGGACGATGGCGCTCGTGACCAGCGAAGGCAACGCTCGCAAGACCGTCGCCAGCGCGGATACCCACATCGCGGTCGCAGGTGTCGAGAAGATACTCCCCAGCGTCGAGGACCTCCAGCCGTTCGTCGAGTTGATCGGACGCTCTGGAACCGGCCAGGACATCACGTCCTACATTTCGCTGTTGACACCGCCCATCGACGCACCCACCTTCGACGGCGACCACTTGGGCGATCCAGACGACCGGGAGTTCCACCTCGTCCTCGTCGACAACGGCCGCATGGCGATGCGCGAGGACGACGACCTCCGGGAGACGCTGTACTGCATCCGGTGTTCGGCGTGTGCGAACTCGTGTGCGAACTTCCAACAGGTCGGCGGCCACGCTTTCGGCGGGGAGACCTACACTGGCGGGATCGCCACCGGTTGGGAGGCCGGCATCGGCGGCGAGGAGGCTGCCGACGAGTTCAACGACCTCTGTACCGGCTGCAGTCGCTGTACCGAGGCGTGTCCCGTCAAAATCGATATCCCGTGGATCAACACCGTCGTCCGAGATCGACTCAACCGTGGGGATGATCCGGGCGCGTTCGATCACCTCGTCACCGGATTGACGCCAGACGAGGAGCCGGCGGGCCTGGACCTCCAGAAGCGTTTCTTCGGGAACTTCGCGACCGTCGCAAAACTCGGCAGCGCGTTCACACCGGTGTCGAACTGGGCCGCCGCGGCCCCGCCATCCCGGTGGATCGCTGAGAAACTGCTCGGGGTCGATCGCCGCCGTGAGATGCCGACATTCACGCGCGGGACCCTCCGCAAGTGGGCCAAGGGCCGAGAGTCACCGGCAGATCCCGAACGGGAAGTCGTCTTGCTTGCAGACACCTACACCAACTACATGCACGTCGAGCGGGGTAAGGCCGCGATCCGGACGCTCGAAGCCCTCGACGTGGACGTCCACGTCGCAGACGTGACCGAAAGCGGCCGGGCAGCCCTCTCTCAGGGGATGGTCGAGACGGCTCGTGACCACGCCGAAGATGTGGCCGACGCCCTGGAGCCCCACCTCGACGCTGGGCGAGACGTCGTCATGGTTGAGCCGTCCGACCTCGCGATGCTCCGGGACGATTACCGCCGGCTGCTCCCCGAGGAAACGTTCGATCGTCTCTCGACGAACAGTTACGAGATCTTGGAGTACGTCTATGGCCTCCTCGAAAACGGGGCCGACATCGATGCCCTGGCCGACGGCGAGGGCGAAGAAATCGCGTACCACAGCCACTGCCAGCAACGAACCCTCGGGTTGGCGGCCCACACTGAAGCGATCCTCGACGAAGTGGGCTACGACATGGTGACCTCGGAGGTCGAGTGCTGTGGGATGGCCGGCTCCTTTGGCTTCAAACAGCAGTATTACGACGTCAGCATGGCCGTCGGCGACGACCTGGCCGAGCAGTTTACGACCCCCGAGACCGCGGATCGTCGGGTCGTGGCAAGCGGAACCTCCTGTCACGATCAACTGACCGATCTACTCGACCGACCGGCAACTCACCCGGTCGAGTTGGTCGCACCCGAGAACTAACGGTCACGGCCCATTGTTTCGTGGCACGTCGCCAAGGCCTTCGAACTGTCTGAGAGGACTCAATCCAGATTCCGAAGCGAGCTGACGAGTCGCTGGATCGCCGTGAAATGGCCGACGACGGCAAAGAAGACCAGCAACCAGCCGATCACGGTGAGGCCCCGGATCGGCTCGGTGTAGACGAACACGGCAACACCGGCGACACCGGTCAAGGCGAGTCGGTCGGCCCGGCCGAGGAGTCCGCCATAGACCCGATCCAGCCCGACTGCCTGGGCCTGAGTGCCCAGATAGGAAGTCATCAACACGCCCGTGATCGCCGCAACGCCGAGGTCCCAGCGGTCGATACCGCCGGCGAGTCCGACGAGCAACAGTAGGTCGGCATAGCGATCGAAGACGTGATCGAGGAGATCACCCGCCGCCGATTCGGTCCCCAGTTCCCGCGCGATCGCGCCGTCGAGCAGGTCGAGGAGGCCGTTGAGAAACACGAGGAACGCACCCGCAAGATACCAGACCGGCGTCGATGGACCGATCGAGAACGCGCCGGCCGCCCCACCGGCGACGAGCAACGCCAGCACGCTAACGCTGTTTGGCGTCAGCCCGAGTCGGACACTTGCCGTCACGAACGGCTCCAGGAGTCGATCCGTCAGTGGCCGCAGTCGATCGAGTGTCATAGGTAGTCGATATACGAGACTGCTCCGGCCCCAGGTTCGCGTTCGCCTTCGAGGACGGCTTCGATCTCCGTGGCGACTGCCTCGGGCGAGCGGTCCGTGGTCTCGATCTCGTAGACGGACTCCTCGCCGTGTTCCTCGATGGCCTCGACGAGGATGACGTCCAGGGCCTCGCTCTCGGCGTTTTCCTGTGCGCTGGCTTCGCTTTCGCCACGGTCGTCCAGGCGCTGTTCGATTGTCTCTGGGTGACAGCGAAGCACGACGACACGATCGACTGAGAGGTGGTGGGCGAGGTGAGACTCGACGAGATCGTCGTCGCGGCCATCGAACCACTCTCTGATGGCATCGAGATCGGCGATCGTGGAGTCACGTTCGTCGTCGGTACCCTGTGAAAGTCCCTCCTGTGTGATGACCTCGTTGAGGTGAACGACGTCGAAGTCTGACTCCAGGTGTTCGGTGGCGCTCGTTTTGCCAGTGCCGGGCGTTCCGGTCACCGCGACTCTCACGATTCGAGCACCTCGTTGATGGTCTCGACAGCCGTCTTCGTTTCCTCGCGGGTCCCGCAGGTGATCCGGACGTGTTCGGGCAAGCCGAAGCTCGAACAGTCCCGGATGATCACGCCGTTCTCTTTGCTCGCCTGGGCGAGGCGTGTCGCGTCACCGACCGCCGCGAGGACGAAGTTCCCGCCGCTTTCGTAGGTTTTGGCCGCGAGATTGTCGTGATAGTACTCTCGACTCCACTCGACGAGCTCGCGGATCTGCTGGACGTGCCCCTCGTCGTCCAGTGCGGCCAGTCCGGCCCGGCACGCGATCTCACTCGCCGAAAAGGGCGTGTTGATTCGATCGTAGGCGTCGGCCCACTCCACGGGTGTGATCGCGTAGCCGAGTCGGAGCCCCGCGAGACCGTATGCTTTCGAGAAGGTTCGGATGATAGCCACGTCGTCACGATCATCGAGCAACCGAACGGCACTCGGTCGGTCGGCGAACTCGTTGTAGGCCTCGTCGACGACCACGAGCGTCTCCTCGTCGGTCCGTTCGGCAATCGCCTCGATCTCGTCGAGGGAGACCTGCGATCCGGTGGGGTTGTGTGGACTCGTCAAGTAGACCATTCGCTCGCCATCGTAGCCATCGAGGACGCGATCGGGAGATTGGCTGAAGCCGTCGGCCTCCTCCAAGGGATAGGTGTGGATCTCACCGTGGTGGTACCGGACGCTCATCGAGTGATAGGTAAAGTCCGGGTCGGGGACCAGCGCGGCCTGGCCGGGCTCGAGCAGTGCGCGAGCCAGCGCATCCATCGCGCCGTCGCCGCCGTTTGCCGGCCAGATCTGGGCCGGTTCGACGCCCCAGCGCTCGGCGAGCCGGTCGACGAGATCGGCCCGAGAGGCTTTCGGATAGGCGTGAATCCGTTCGGCGTGCTCGCGGATCGCCGCGACGGCATCCGGACTCGGGCCGATGGCGTTCTCGTTCGAGGAGAGTTTGATCAGATCGTCGGGATCGACGCCGAGTTCGCGGGCAGTCTCTTCGATCCCGCGCCCGGCACGATAGACAGTGTGGGCCGAGAGGTCCCGTGGGTTCATACCCGAAGGGTGGGAGGCGGGTACTCTTAAGCGTGCATACCTGTCGCTACGGGGCTTCGAATCGAGAAAACAGACCCCACTCAGGCGAACGTCTTCGAGACTTCGTCGTCTTCCTCTTCGGCCTGGATCTTCTCCCAGGCGTCGACGAAGTCGGCTTCGGTGACCTCGGTACGGTCGTCGCGGATGGCCAACATCCCTGCCTCGGTACAGATCGCCTTGACGTCGGCCCCGCTGGCTTCGGTCGCTTCTTCGGCCAGGCGAGCGAAGTCGACGTCTTCGGCGAGGTTCATCTCGCGGGTGTGGATCTCGAAGATCTGCTCGCGACCCTGGATTTCCGGTTTTGGCACTTCGATGAGACGGTCGAAGCGACCGGGCCGGAGGATGGCGCGATCGAGCATGTCGAAGCGATTGGTGGCGGCGATGATGCGGATCTCCCCGCGGTCGTCAAAGCCATCCATCTCGCTGAGGAGTTGCATCATCGTCCGCTGGACTTCGGCGTCTCCGGAGGTCTTCGAGTCCGTTCGCTTCGAGGCGATGGCGTCGATCTCGTCGATGAAGATGACCGCGGGTTCGTGCTGGCGGGCGAGTTCGAACAGATCACGGACGAGCTTCGCGCCCTCGCCGATGAATTTGTGGACCAGTTCCGAGCCGGCCATCTTGATGAAGGTAGCGTCGGTCTCGTTGGCGACTGCTTTGGCCAGCATCGTCTTCCCGGTTCCCGGCGGGCCGTGCAAGAGAACGCCACTGGGCGGATCGATCCCGACCTCGTCGAACATTCCCGGATTCTTCAGGGGCATCTCGACGGTCTCGCGGACCTCCGACACCTGGTCGTCGAGGCCACCGATATCCTGGTAGGTCACCTGCGGGCTCTGATCGACCTGCATCACGCGAGCACGGACGTCCGTCTCGTCGTCTAAGGTTTTGACGATCGACAAGGAGTTGTTGACCGCGACGCGTTCGTCGGGTTCGATCTCCTCGCGCATCTCGTCGGTGACCTCGGTGAGGGCTTCCTGATTGTTACCGTGCTGTTTGATGATGACGCCCTCCTCGGTCAGCTCTTGGACCGTCGCCACGAACAGCGGCGACTGCTTGAGTTTCTTGTTCTCGTGGGTGAGCCGTTCGAGTTTCTGCTGGTACTTGTTGTTCTCGGCGTTGGCGTCCAGCAATTTGTCTCGCATCTCCTCGTTTTGGTCTTCGAGGATTTCGAGCTGTTCTTCGAGCGCTTCCAGTTTCTCTTGCTGGGACGCGTCTTCGTCGTACGGTTGCTCGACGTCGTCCACCGTATCCGTCATTGAACCCGCCTAAGGGATCTGCCAGTAAGAGGCTTCGGGTCACGACGAAAACTCGCCCAATCCGGCAGTTGAGGCAAATCCTGACCGCTCTCCAGCCAGGCCGACGAGGCGAGACGGTGGACCGAGAGATAACTTTGAGTTATTAATAGGAATAGAAAATATTATTACCCCGTATGCGTTACGACGGGATACGATGAGCGTCACGGACTCACCACAGGTCGAGCCAGCACAGGAGCCCGGCTGGGAAGCCGTCGAAGAGTTGCCACCGAGTGCGAAACTCGTTGCCAAGTCGCTGGAATACAACGACAGTCTCACACAGAGCCAACTCGCCGACGAGACGCTGCTGCCGGCACGGACGGTCCGGTACGCGCTGAACCGGCTCGAAGACGTCGGCGTCGTCGACTCGCGGTTCTCGTTTGCCGACGCCCGCAAGCGCGTCTACACGTTGTCGATCGAGTGATCGCGAGCTACCCGATCACGTTCACCGCGCTCGCGGAACGACTTTAGGATCCGGTCGCGTAGCCGCCGGCAATGACGCAGGTGATACACACCGGCGACACCCACCTGGGCTATCGGCAATATCATTCCGCCCAGCGCCAGTCTGACTTCTTGGATGGGTTTGACAACGTCGTGACCGACGCCATCGAGGCGGACGTCGACGCAGTCGTGCACGCCGGCGATCTGTTTCACGACCGTCGCCCCAGGCTGCAAGACATCATGGGGGCGATGTCGATCCTTCGTGAGCTTGCAGAGGCTGCAATTCCGTTCTTGGCCGTCGTCGGCAACCACGAAGGCAAACGCGACGCCCAGTGGCTCGATCTGTTCGAGTCACTCGATCTGGCGACACGACTGGACGAGACACCGACCGTGATCGGCGATACCGCCTTCTACGGCCTGGACTTCGTTGGGCGTGCCCAGCGAGACGCCTACGAATACGACTTCGAACCTCACGACGCTGCTCACGCTGGGCTCGTCTCACACGGTCTGTTCGAACCGTTCGAGCACGGCGACTGGGACGCCCGCGAAATTCTCAGTGAGTCTGATGTGACCTTCGACGCCATGCTACTCGGTGACGATCACACCCCGGCAAAGCGCGAGGTCGAGGGCACCTGGCTCACCTACTGTGGCTCGACCGAGCGGGCGAGTGCGGACGAACGCGAGGCACGGGGATACAACATCGTCACCTTCGAAGACGAGGTGGACATCCGGCGACGCTCGATCGAGACTCGCGAGTTCGTCTTCGTCGACGTCGAACTCGCCGAAGGAGAAGGCCCAACACGAGTGCGCGAACGAGTCGGCCAGCACGATCTTACCGAGGCGGTCGTCATCGTCACGATCGAAGGGGCGGGCGAGCCAGTGCCCCCAGCAAGGATCGAGGAGTTCGCCCGCGATCGCGGGGCCCTGATCGCCCGCGTCAACGATCGCCGCGAGATCGACGAGGAATCCGCCTACGAGGTGAGTTTCGCCGATCCCGACGACGCGGTTCACGAGCGTATCCAGCAACTCGGCCTCAGCCCCGCCGCCCAGGAACTCGACGAAGTTGTCCGGGCGAGCAAGGTTGCCGACTCGAACGTCGACGATTCCGTCGAGGATCGCGTTCGCGAACTGGTCGCCGAGGCCGACGAGGACGCCTTCGAACCAGCCCCGCCCGAGACTGATTCGGACGAGCAACAGACAGACGACTCCCCGGACGACAACGACGAGAGTGAGGCCGACGCATCAGACGTGGCCGACGAGAGCGCCGTCGACGCAGCTGGCGTGGCTACGGAAGATTCCGAGACGCACCCTCACGAGGAAGCCGACGACGCTGAAGTAAGCGACGAGTCGTCCGGCACTGACGAGGACGACACCGATGGGGAACAGCCCCAGCCGGAGGCAGACGGCGAGGATCAGGCCACGATGGGGGAGTACCTATGAGGTTCGAGCGGATCCATCTGGAGAACTTCAAGTGCTACGCCGACGCCGATCTGCGACTGGATCGCGGCGTGACGGTCATTCACGGCGTCAACGGCAGCGGAAAGTCATCGTTGCTCGAAGCCGCCTTTTTCGCCCTGTACGGGGCGCGAGCGCTCGACCGGACGCTCGAAGACCTGGTGACGATCGGGGCCGAAGAAGCGACGATCGAGCTGTGGTTCGCCCACGGCGGCGAGTCCTACCACATCAAGCGACGCCTCCGGGTTCGGGACGATCGGGCGACGACAGTCGAATGTGTCCTCGACGAACCTGACGGGACGGTCGAAGGTGCACGCGACGTCCGCGAGCGGGTCGCGACGCTGTTGCGGATGGATCACGCCGCGTTCGTCAACTGTGCGTACGTCCGTCAGGGCGAGGTCAACAAGCTCATCAACGCGACGCCGAGGGAACGCCAGGACATGATCGACGACCTCCTCCAGTTGGGTCGTCTGGAAGAGTACCGCCAACGGGCCAGTGACGCGCGCGTCGGGGTCGGCCGCGTCCTGCAGGACAAGGACGGCTCGCTCTCACAGCTTGCAGAACAAATCGACGAAAAGGAAGCCAAAGACCTCCACGAGCAGCTCAACGCCACCGAGACGGACCTTACGTTCGTCAGCGAGGAACTCGAAAACTACGAACAGCAACGCGAAACTGCAAGGGAGACACTCGCTGACGCCGAATCGGTCTTAGAGGAAGGCGAACAGCGACGCGAGGACCTCCAGGACGTCACAGCCGAGATCGACGACCTGACCGAGACAGTCGAAACGACAGCATCGAAACGCGAGCAGCTACAGACGGAGATCCGCGAGCACCGCGAGCGCCGCGATGAGTTACAGGAAACCATCGAAGCCGCGGTCGAGGCGACGGAACTGGCTGGGGATGCCGACCGCGAGACGCTGGAAAATCATCGCGAAGCACTGCGATCACAGGACGAGGACCTCCGCGACGACATCGAGAGTCACAGACTCGCTGCCCAACGCCACCGCGACGAGGCCGAATCACACCGCGAAGAAGCCGACGAGTGCGAGACGCGGGCCGCCGAGCAACGCGAACGCGCCGACGAACTCGAATCCGACCTCGAAGACACACGGGAGGATCTGGCCGACCGACGCGAGACACTTTCGGACATCGACGACCAGATCGCTGCGATCGAGGTGACGTTCGAGGACGCGCCGGTCGCCCGCGGCGAGGCAGATACGTTCCGCAAAGAGGTCCAGGCGAACCTAGACGACATCGACGACGACCTCATGTCGGTTCGTGCAGAAATCGAGCGCCTGGAAGCGACGATTGAGGAGGCAGAAGAACTGCTTGAGGCTGGCAAGTGCCCGGAATGTGGCCAGTCAATCGAGGGCGCGCCGCGTGTCGACACCCTCGAAGACGATCGCGAGCGACGCCAAGAGCTGCAATCCGAACGCGAAGCCCTCGAAGACGAGCGGGCGACGCTCGAAGACGAGCTCGAACGCGCCAACGAGCTCCACGATCGGGAGAGCGAGTACGACCGCCTCAACGAGAAACGGGAGACACTCGCCGAATTGATCGGCGATCGGGAGACGACGATCGAGGAAACGAACGAGCGAATCGAGACGCTTCGGGACGAAGCCGCCCAACTGGACGAACAGGCCGAAAAACAGCGTGAACAGGCCGAGGAGGCAACAGCTGCCGCCGAGCAAGCCCGGCAAGCGATCGCGGAGTGCAACGAGCGCCGCGCGGCGCTGTCGGATCGGATCGACACCATCGAGGAGATTTTGGAGTGGCTGGACGAACGCGACGACGTCGAGGACGCGATCGAGCAACGACGGGAGCGACGCGAGCAACTGGCCGAGATGAACGACGAGCGACGCGAGCGACTGACGGCGCTCCGGGAGCGACGCGCCGAACTCGAAGCAGCGATCGACGAGGAGCGCCTCGAAGAAGCCCGGGAAGACAAGGACCGAGCGGAGACGTATCTCGAAGAAGTCAGCGAGGAAATCGAGCGCCTCGAAAGCCGCCGCGACGACCTGCAGGCAAAGAAGGGTGCCATCGAAAACGAGATCGAGGAGTTACAGTCACTCAGGGACCGTCGCGAGGACCTCGCCGCGACGGTCGACCGGCTCGACACCCTCTACGAGGAGGCCGAGCAGCTACAGGAGATGTACGGCCAACTCCGGGCGGACCTCCGGCAGCGAAACGTCGAAACGTTAGAGCGGATGCTCAACGACACGTTCGATCTCGTTTACCGGAACGACTCCTACGCTCGGATCGAGCTCGACGAAGACTACCACCTGACGATCTACCAGAAAGACGGACAGGCCCTCGATCCCGAACAGCTCTCGGGCGGGGAGCGAGCACTGTTCAACCTGAGTCTCCGGGCCGCGATCTATCGGCTCTTAGCCGAAGGGATCGAGGGGACGGCACCGACCCCGCCACTAATTCTTGACGAGCCGACCGTCTTCCTGGACTCGGGGCACGTCTCACAACTGCTCGAACTCGTCGCGTACATGCGCGAGGAAATCGGTGTCGAACAGATCGTCGTCGTCAGCCACGACGAGGAACTCGTGGATGCGGCCGACGACCTCGTCCACGTCAGCAAGGACGCCACGACCAACCGCTCGACTGTGAGCCGCCGCGAGGCGACTGCCCTGCCGATGGATTGATTGTTCCTTCGGCAGCGTCACAGACGGACGGAAGATTGGTTCAATCCGCGTCGAGAATCGTCGCAAGCGCGTCCGTCGCTACGGCTGTCGTTTCGTAGCCCCGTTGTCCGGCAACCGACGCTTCCGCGATCAACTCGGCGGCCCGGAACTCGGCCAGTTGGCCGTGCAAGTCGCTCTCACAATATTCGTAGCGATCGAGCAACGTCGTGACAGCAACCGGCCCGTCGCGGTCGATCTCGAGGAGTAAGCCGAGTGCCTGCTCGGTCCGGACCGCGGTCAGAACCGTCCGGACGGGATCGGAAACAGCTGTTGCGACCGCTTCCAGTGGGGACGCCTCGACCGGTTCGAGAGCCGATTCGGGTCGATACGTTTCCTGGCCGGTCTCGGGATCGCGGACGAGCCACTCCGATCCCGAGCGCTTCTCGAGGAGATACGTCCGTCCATGCTCGTCACGAACCGTCCGCATGGGCGCCCTTTCGCTCCCATCGCCATAGCACTTGTGACGGCTACCGGAGGCCGCTAGTCCGCACGCCGCTGGCGTTTGAACGCCACGTATCGAGCAAGTCCGACCCCGCCAGCCAGGAGTCCGATTACCAGCAACGCAGCCCCCGCCCGGATATTGCCCTCGAAATAGAGCACCATCGGCCCGACAGTGACGCCCAACAGCGCCACGTTGAACAACAGGACGAGGCGCCAAAACAGCGCGGCGACCGCCGAGTCAAGATCGTCTTCGCCAGGTTCCGGTTCGGGTACGTCGACTGTTGGCACGAGATCGGCAGCCTGGTCGTCGTTTTCGCCGACGAGATCGTCGACCGGGTCGCGATCAGACACGCTCTGGATTCGGGGCCGCGCCGTCATATCGGCTTCGGGATAGGCGTGCACGCGATGAGGCTATCGGTACGCAGAGAGCTCGATGGCGTCGTCGCTGCACACCCACGCTAAGGGATTGTCCGCATCGTAGAGTACAGTTTCGTCGTCAGTCTCGTAGAACTCGACGATCGGTGCCGTCTCGGACGGTTCAGGGAGCTGGTGCTCCCCGCTTGGCACGCCATCGCTCCGGCTTCCATCGGCAGGATTCGACATGGCAACGATACCTGGTATGGCATGGCATGACATAAGCATTGTTCCTCGGCAGCCGACCGGGGAGTTTTAGGACGGCCAGGCGAACGCTACGCCAATGGTAGATTCCGGGGAACAGATCGGCCTAGACGATTTCGACGGCGGGGTCGACAGACCGGACGAAGAGGCCCATGCCGTCGCCGGCAACGGCGGCCACCACGCTGGCGTCGTCGAGACCAGCGAGTGGCGGTATCCCGAGGCCGACGGGACTGTCGAGATCTTCGTTACGCAGGTCGACTATACGATCGAGGGCAGTGGTGACGACGAGTATCCGGTCTTGCACGTCTTTGGCCGCACCAGCGACCACGAGCTAGAACATATCCGCGTCTACGAGTTCAAACCGTACTTCTATGCGCCAGCAGCGGCCGTCGACGAGGAGCGACTCGCAAGTTACGACGCGATCACTGGCTGGGAGAGCACCGACGACAGCGACGAGCCCTACGAGTCGATTCGTGGCCAAGCGTTGCTGAAAATCTTCGGCCGGACACCGCGTGACGTCGGGCAGATCCGTGACGAGTTCGATCACTACGAGGCCGACATTCTCTTTCCGAATCGATTGCTCATCGACAAGGACATCACCAGCGGCGTCCGCGTCCCCGCGCGGCGGACTGACGATGGCTCGATTCGCATCCCACACGACGAGATCGAGGCAATCGATTACGACGCCGAGGCCCGAGTCAACACCTTTGACATCGAAGTCGACGACCGCTCCGGGTTTCCCGAAGAGGGCGAAGAGCCGATCATCTGTCTCACCAGCCACGACTCCTATCGCGACGAGTACGTCGTCTGGCTGTACGATTCACCGGTCGGGATCGACCCGCCCGAGGCCCTCGATCAGTACGAGCCACTCGAAGACGACTTCGAGGCAGACGTGCGGGTTTTCGAGGAAGAAGAAGCGATGCTCGGGGCCTTTCTGGAGTATATCGAGGAGACAGATCCGGACGTTCTGACGGGCTGGAACTTCGGGGACTTCGATGCGCCCTACTTCATCGACCGCCTGGACGTGTTGGACGGCCACGCCGAAGAGAACCTAGACATGAACCGACTGTCCCGCGTCAACGAAGTCTGGCGATCGGACTGGCAGGGGCCGGACATCAAGGGCCGGGTCGTTTTCGACCTCCTGCGGGCCTACAAGCGGACACAGTTCACCGAACTCGATTCCTACCGGCTGGAAGACGTCGGCCAGGCCGAACTCGGGGCTGGCAAGGAGACCTATACCGGTGACATCGGGACACTCTGGGAGGAAGATCCCGAGCGCTTACTCGAGTACAACCTTCGTGACGTCGAGTTGTGCGTCGAACTCGATCGTAAACAAGACATCATCGCGTTCTTCGAGGAGGTAGCCTCTTTCGTCGGCTGCAAGCTCGAAGACGCCCCGACGCCCGGCGACGCCGTCGACATGTACGTCCTCCACAAGGCCTTCGGGAACTTCGTCCTGCCGTCGAAAGGCACCGTCGAGTCCGGCGAGGAGTTCGAGGGCGGGGCCGTCTTCGAGCCGATCAGCGGCATCAAGGAGATGGTAAGCGTCCAAGATTTGAAATCTCTCTACCCTATGTGCATGGTAACAATTAACGCATCCCCGGAGACGAAGGTCGACCCCGATACCTTCGACGGGGAGACGTTCCGTGCACCGGACCCCAGCGGCCAGCACTTCCGGAAGGAACCCGACGGGATTGTCCGGGAGATGGTCGAAGAATTGCTGTCGGAACGAGAAGAGAAGAAAGCCCTCCGGAACGATCACGAACCCGGAACGGAGCCGTACGAGCTCTATGACCGCCAGCAAGGAGCTGTAAAGGTTATTATGAACTGTTTCACGCCGGATACGGACGTGCTGACGCCCGGTGGCGTTCGAAACATCCGGGACGTGGAAGTTGGCGACGACGTGTACTCGATCGATCCGGACACGCTGGAGATGGAAGTCAAGCCGGTCACCGATACGTGGGAGTATCCGGACTACGATGGGGAACTCGTCGACATCGAAACGAGCAAGATCGACTTCAGCGTGACGCCGAACCACCGGATGCTCGTCCGAAAGGACGAGACGAACGGGATCTCGTGGGACGAAGACGACTATAGATTCATCGAGGCTGGCGATCTCGACGACGCGACGAACTACCAACTCCCGCACGACTGGGACGGTCCGGACGGCGAGCGGATCGACGAGGTGGATCTCACGGATCTCTACAGCAGCGGCGAATACGAGGTCTGGGCGGACAACGAGGTTCATGGGCATACGCTCGCTGCCGAAGTCGGGTTCTATCCCGACAAGGTACAGAAAGCCGACGAAAACACGACTGGATACGTCTTTGATCCTGAGACGTTCGAAGAACACAGGGAATACCTGGAGGAGGTCTGTTCGGCTTTCTACATCCACACCGAACCGAACCGGAAGTGGATCCCGCGCCGGTACGACGGTGACGATTTCCTCGAATTGCTGGCCTGGTACGTCACGGAGGGATCGGTCTACACATCGGAGGACAAACAGTTCGGGGACAACTTCCGCGGGTCGGCAACGACGATCCAGATCGCCCAGGACGCCCCACTCGCTGATGGCGGGGAGAGCGACCACGCCGCTATCGGTTCTCTGCTTGACCGGATGGGACTTGACTACTACGTTGATGGGCAGGGATTCCAGTTCACCTCGCGGTTACTCGGCTCGCTACTGGAGGAGATCGCCGGCGAGAACAGTTTCGAAAAGCGGATTCCGGAGTTCGTTTTCGATGCGAGCAGGGCCCAGAAACGGCAGTTCCTGGAGACACTCATCGACGGTGACGGGGACCGCCAGCCCAACTCCTGGCGATACAGCACCGCCAGCGAGCGACTCAGAGATGACGTTCTGCGGCTCTGTGCGCACCTCGGGCTGACCGCAAGTTACAACGAGGATAGCGATACCTACCGGATCTACGTGACCGAAAACGCGAAAAACACCGTTCGGATGCATCGAAGTGGCTCGTCCAGTACTGCCGAAAACGGCGTCTATTCGGTCACTGTCGCGGACAATCACACTGTCCTTGCGGGTCGAAACGGCAAGTTCCAGTGGGTCGGTCAGTCCCTATACGGCGTTTCGGGATGGGATCGATTCCGGCTCTACGACAAGGACAATGCGGCGGCCGTGACCGCGACGGGGCGGTCGGTGATCGAGTACACCGAATCGGCCGTCAACGATCTCGGCTACGACGTGACATATGGGGACAGCGTCACTGGCGACCGTCCGGTCGTCGTTCGCGATTCCTCGGACACGATTCGGATTCGCCCGATCGAGGACATTTTCGAGAAAGCGACAGCACGGTCGAACGGAAGCGTTCACGTCACCGCGGACGGCGGGGACCGTGTCTCGATCGAACCCGAAAAAGACCGCCGAGAGCTCGACGGTTGGGATGCGCTTTCGCTCAGTGAAGACGGCCAAGCCGAGTGGCAACCGATCGAGGCCGTGATCCGACACGAAACGGATGAAGATGTCGTCCGACTCCAGCACAAGTTCGGCGAGTCGCGGACGACTCGTGATCACTCCTACGTCGTCGAGGAAGACAGCGAGTACGTCGAGAGGGCTCCGGCTGACGTCACTGAACCGCTCCGGATTTCCGGGATGCCGGTCGAACAGCGAATCGAAGAAATTGATATTTACGAGGTTTTGAACGGTTACACACGGACGTACGAAGACGGTCGAAGTGTGGGTGAGGAATACGCTCGAACGAAGACAAAGCGGGTACACGCTGACGACGACCGGGTCTGGTTCGGTCACGAACACCACGACGACCTCGAGAAGACGGTCACGGTCAAACGGCACGTCGATATCGAAAGCGAGGATGGACGGGCGTTGATTCGATTGCTTGCGGCCTACATCGCTGAGGGAAGTGCATCGACGGTCGAAACGACGAACAGCCGCTTCGGTACGAGCATTTCTGAATCACGTCGTGAATGGCTCGAACGGCTCCAGGACGACTATCATCGACTGTTCAACGGAGCGAAGGCCTCGATCATCGATTCGGATCGATCCGATCAGCGAACCGTCGCGTACGAAACCCAGTCGAGTGATGGAGTGGCCACCTACGACGACACGACGAAGAAACTCCAGATGATGAACGAACTCGCGGCAGTGTTCTTCCGCGAGTTCGCCGGCCAGACATCCCATGGAAAGCGGATTCCCTCGTTCGTCTATCGCCTGCCTGATGCGGAGCAACAGCTCTTCGTCGATGTGCTTGTCGAAGGAGATGGCTCCCAAGAGTTCCCGCGGTACAGTGAGGAGTACGCACGCGAGAACTTCGATTACGAGACGACCAGCCGCGAACTCGCGGCCGGACTCTCGTTACTGCTCACCCAGCGCGAGCAGAAACATTCACTCAAGTACCGCGACGAGAAGGGCTCCTACACGATCCGGACGTGTCAGTACTACCGATCCGGTCGAGATCCCGTTCTCGAAGAGCAATCCCACGATGGGTACGTCTACGACCTGAGCGTCGCCGAAAACGACAACTTCGTCGACGCAGTCGGCGGGATCGTCCTCCACAATACTGACAGCGTGATGATCAGCATGGGAACGGATATGTCGATCGAGGACGCCATCGACCGTTCCTTCGAGATCGAGGAGGCGATCAACGCCTCCTACGACGAGTTCGCCCGGGAGACGCTGCAGGCCGACGAACACCGTTTCCAGATCGAGTTCGAGAAACTCTACCGGCGTTTTTTCCAGGCGGGCAAGAAGAAGCGCTACGCGGGCCACATCGTCTGGAAGGAGGGCAAAGACGTCGACGACATCGACATCACGGGCTTCGAGTACCAGCGCTCGGACATCGCACCGATCACCAAGCGCGTCCAGAAAGAGGTCCTCGATCTGATCGTCACCGAGGGCGACGTCGACGCCGTGACGGAGTACCTCCACGACGTGATCGAAGACTTCCAGGCTGGCAACGTCAATATAGAAGACGTGGGCATCCCTGGTGGCATCGGCAAGCGATTGGATAACTACGACACCGACACCGCTCACGTCCGCGGGGCGAAGTACGCAAACGAGTTGCTCGGGACGAACTTCGATCGCGGGAGCAAGCCCAAGCGCCTGTATTTGAAGAAGGTGCATCCGGACTACTTCCGACGGATCGAAGACGAACGCGGTCTCGATCCTTCCCGAGACCTCATCTATGGTGAGTTCAAACGCGATCCGGACGTCATCTGCTTCGACGTCGCCGAACAAATCCCCGCAGAGTTCGAGGTCGATTGGGAGAAGATGCTGGCAAAGACGCTCAAAGGCCCGATCGCCCGGGTCATCGAGGCACTCGACGTCACCTGGCAAGAGGTCAAAAGCGGCCAAGAGCAGACGGGCCTCGAGAGTTTCATGTAGCGCCCGTCGGCCGGGGAAGTCCGCAAAATACAAACTAATTTTTGCATATTCTAAATCCGATTCTGCCGAGTGCGAAAGCTTCATGAACGACACACTCCTGTTTTCGGTTGACCTAGAACATGGCAACACTCGAAATCAACAATCTCCACGCGAAGGTAGCTGAAGAGGGTGGCGAGCGGATTCTCGAAGGGGTCGAGTTGACGGTCGAGTCCGGCGAGATTCACGCACTGATGGGACCCAACGGCAGTGGGAAGTCGACGACGGCGAAGATCATCGCCGGGCACCCTGCCTACGAGGTAACCGACGGTGACGTACTGTTGCATCTCGACGGAGACGAATACGACGAGGAGATTCCCGAGGACTTACAGACGTGGGATCTACTCGATTTGGAACCGAACGAGCGAGCAGCCCTCGGGATCTTCCTCGGCTTCCAGTATCCTGCAGAAATCGAGGGCGTCACGATGGTGAACTTCCTCCGGACGGCATTGAACGCCAAGCTCGAAGAGCGCGAGGAACTCTTCGAAGACGAGGAGAAAGCAGATGCTGAGGAAGACAACGAAGAGGCCGGCTACGAAACCTCGCCGATGGAAGGCCCCGCAGACGAGGGCGAGGTCAGCGTCGCCGAGTTCCAGCAGCTCCTCAAAGAGAAAATGGAGCAACTGGACATGGCCGAGTCTTTCGCCGAGCGGTATCTCAACGTCGGGTTCTCCGGGGGAGAGAAAAAACAGAACGAGGTTCTGCAAGCAGCGATCCTCGAGCCCGAGATCGCCGTCCTCGACGAGATCGACTCCGGGCTGGACATCGACCGCCTCCAGGACGTTTCGAAGGGGATCAACTCCCTACGAGACGACCAGGGGACGGGTGTCCTCCAGATTACCCACTACCAGCGTATCCTCGATTACGTCGAGCCCGATCACGTCCACGTGATGCTCGACGGGAAAATCGCCAAGAGCGGCGGGCCGGAACTCGCCGAGAAGCTCGAAGACGAAGGCTACGATTGGGTTCGCGAGCAGGTCTACGAGGCGGCCTGAGGTGACCATCACATGAGTTCAGACAACGACCTCGAATCGACCGACACGGAGGCTCGATTCGAATTCAAGAAAGAACAGAAGTCGGCCTACGAAGCTGAGGTAGGCCTCACAGAGGAGACTGTCCGGAAGATCAGCGAGGACAAAGACGAGCCCGAGTGGATGCTCGAACGGCGTCTCCGCGCCTTAGAGCAGTACAAGGAGATGCCGATGCCGACCGACTGGCCCGGCCAACCGGACCTTTCGGAGGTCAACATCGACGAGATCGTACCCTACATCCGCCCGGACATCGAGACCCGCGGCGGCGAGGACGACTGGGACGACCTCCCCGACGAGATTCAAGACACCTTCGACAAGCTGGGTATCCCCGAGGCCGAACAGCAGGCGCTTTCGGGTGTCGGTGCCCAGTACGAATCGGAGATCGTCTACCAGAACATGCAAGAGCAGTGGGAGGAGAAGGGCGTCGTGTTCATGGACATGGACAAGGCCGTCCAGGAACACCCCGACCTCGTCCGAGAGTACTTCATGACGAAAGCCGTCCCCCCGAGCGACAACAAGTTCGCCGCGCTGCACGGCGCAGTCTGGTCGGGCGGGAGCTTCGTCTACATCCCCGAGGGCGTCACCGTCCAGATGCCCATCCAGGCCTATTTCCGGATGAATTCGGAAGGCATGGGCCAGTTCGAACACACCCTCATCATCGCCGAGGAGAACTCGGAAGTCCACTACATCGAAGGGTGTTCGGCCCCCCAATACGCCCGCCACAACCTCCACAGTGGTGGCGTCGAGGTCTTCGTCAAGGAAGGCGCTCACGTCCAGTACTCGACCGTCCAAAACTGGTCGAAGAACACCTACAACCTCAACACCAAGCGCGCCATCGTCGAAGCCGACGGCCGCATGGAGTGGATCTCCGGATCGATGGGCTCGAAGGCCACCATGCTGTACCCGAGTTCCATCCTCAAAGGCCCCGGCGCAAGCGACAATCACATCACCATCGCCTTCGCGGGCGAGGGCCAAGACATCGACACCGGCGCGAAGGTCTACCACAACGCGCCGAACACGAAGTCAACCATCGAATCGAAGTCCATCGCCAAAGACGGTGGGCGGACGAACTATCGCGGCCTGGTCCACATCGCCAACGGCGCGAAGGGGTCCCAGACGAACGTCGAGTGTGACGCGCTGATGTTCGACAACGAGTCGACGAGCGACACCATGCCGTACATGGAGATCCAGGAGAACGAAGTCGACGTCGCCCACGAGGCGACGGTCGGCAAGATCGGCGACGAGGACATCTTCTACCTCCAATCGCGCGGCCTGGACGACGACGACGCAAAGCAGATGATCGTCGCCGGCTTCATCGAGCCGATCACGGAAGAACTGCCCATCGAGTACGCAGTCGAACTCAACCGTCTCATCGAACTGGAGATGGAGGGGAGTCTCGGATGAGCACGCAGGTACACGCAACCGTCACCGAAGCGGACGTCGAGCAGATCTCCGCGGAGCTGGGCGAACCGGACTGGCTGACAGAGACACGCCTCGAAGCCTTCGAGGCACTCGAAGACCTGCCGATGCCGTCAGTCATCCGTACGCCCGGCCGCGACTGGACGAACCTCGATGCACTGGACTACGAGGCACTCGTCGACCCCCTGGAGTGGGCCGAAGAGAAAGACCGCGTCGAAGCCGAAGGCGTCGAAGTGCTCTCTTGGGCAGAAGCCTTAGAAGACCACGGCGACCTCATCGAGGAGCACTTCGGGAACGTCGTCGATCCCCAGCGGGACTATCTGACGGCGCTGTCGACGGCACTGTTCAGTGCCGGGACAGTCGTCTACGTTCCCGAGGGCGTCGACGCCGAGGACGTCAAGATCCGAACGACCATGCACTCTCGGTCGCTGTTCAACTACACCCTGGTCGTCGCCGAGGAGTCGTCGTCGGTGACGATCCTGGAACGCCAGCGCACGGGCGAACACGTCGAAGGCGATCAGTACTATTCGGGCGTCGTCGAAGTCACTGCCGGCGAGAACGCCACCGTCCAGTACGGGGCGTTACAGAACCTCGCCGAGGACACGTACAACTTCTCGGTCAAGCGTGGCCACGCCGATACCTACGGCACGATCAACTGGATCGAAGGGAATCTCGGTTCGCGACTCACGAAGACCAGCGTCGAGACTCGCTTGCTCGGCGACGGCTCGGAGTCGAAGATCGTCGGGGCCTTCTTCGGTCACGGCGACCAGCACTTCGATCTTGCCTCCCGCGTCTGGCACGAGGCCGAACACACGACGGCCGATCTCGTCACGCGAGGCGTCCTCGATGACACCGCTCGGTCGGTCTACGAGGGTGTCCAAGACGTCGGCGAGGATGCGTGGGATACCAACTCCTACCAGCGGGAAAACACACTACTGTTGAGCGACGACAGTGAGGCCGACGCCTCGCCGAAGCTGATCATCAACAATCACGACACCGAAGCCAGCCACTCCGCGACGGTCGGACAGGTCGATCAGGAAGACCTGTTCTACATGACCTCCCGTGGCGTCGACGAAGAGCGAGCGACGAACATGCTCGTCGAGGGCTTCTTCGTGCCGGTATTAGAAGAAGTCGAAGTCGACGAACTTCGTGAGGACCTGGATGCGCTGGTCCTCGAACGCCTGGACGCGTAACTTCGGAGAGTGGGATCCGGGAACGAGTTTAAGGGCGTGCCACACGGATCCCCACGCATGACTCGTGGCCCCAATCGCATACCGGAGGTGAGCCAGTGAGCCTCAGAGAGCCCATCGCCTCGGACCACCAGCTCGCTCGCCTCTTACAGATCGGCGTCGTCTTACAGGAAGTCATCGAAGCCAGGTCGAGCAAGCATATCGAGTCGAACGACGACCTCGATGGAGAACTGCACGGGCTCCTCGAAGACGCGATCGAGCAGGCGAATGCCCATCGGCAACGCTTGGAGACACTGATCGGCGATCTCGACGCAGACAGTGTGGCTTACGAGGACATCGAACCACTGGTCGAAGCCCAGTATCAGGCCGACCAAGACTTCGACGATATCGTGTACGACCAGCTCTGTAACGCCGAAACGGCCTACAAGTTCTTCGACGACCTCCTCGATGCACTCGCCGAAAGCGAGGCGACCGTTGGGATCGATAGCGACGACCTAGGACGGACGCTCGAGGACCTACGCGAGGCCGAAGCCCGGGGCGTCGAGGCAGTAACGGACGTCATGGAGGAACGAGCATGAACACTGGGGCAGCCACGATCGGAAACACGAGACGGAGGGGAGCGACGTGAACACTGCAGACCAATATCTCAAGGCCATCTACCTCGTCCAACAACAGACAGACGAACCGGCCTCGACCGGCCGGATCGCGGATCGACTGGGTGTGAGTCCAGCCAGCGCCAACGAAATGGTCGGCAAACTCGAGGACCGCGGGCTGGCCGATCACGAGAAGTACAACGGCGTAACGTTGACTGACGAGGGCATCATCCAGGCCAGAGACGCGCTCGAGACGTATTGTATCATCGAACGGTTCCTCTTTCAGGTTCTCGAAGTCGAAGAATTCCGGACCGAAGCCCGGCAACTAGAGAGCGTCATCGACGAGACGGTCGCCGAACGCCTCGATACGATCGTCGAACGCAAATCGGAGTGTCCGGACTGCTTCGACGCCGAAAACGACGTCTGTGAGTGCTTGGACGTCGCGACGGGAGCCTCAGATTGAGCGGCTCCGATCTGGTAGATGTTATCGGCGAAGCAGCGACTGGAGTCGATCGAAGATACTCTCGTCGTCGCCGAGTTTGAGGTAGTAAGCGTCGCCACCGTCCTCGTAATAGCCGTCGATGCGACGGACGATTTCGAAACCGATGTGCTGGTAGAACTGCATCGCTTCGCGGTTGGTCGTCCGGGCGTGACAGGAGACGTTCCGGTAGTCTTCGACGACCCGGGCGACGAGGCGCTGCCCGAGGCCCTGGCCACGGTAGTCCGGATCGACTGCCAAAAAGAGCATGTAGCCGTCTCGACGGACCGCCGCGAATCCGAGCAGCGTCGAGCGCCGCCCGCCATCATAGTAGACGTAAACGGTCGATCGGCGATAGGCGTTTTCGAAGAATCGACGTCGCTGGCGGAGAACGCCATCTGCCTCACGGATGCGTTCTTTGAGCTGCCACGCGGCCTCGACGAAATCGTCGTCGCCACGTTCGACGCACGTTGACTCGACGGTGACGCTCACTATCGACCATAGTACGTTCCAGCCTATAATTCCACCGCCCGACGGAGGATTTGCCGGGCAGTGGATCGTCCCACAATGCTTTCGGGAGTGCCGCCAAACAGTGTCTGTATGTCGTTGTCCGATCGATCCCGGGATCGCGCCACCGAGCTGCGCGAGCGCATCAAACAGTCGCTGTTTACCGGACTTGCTATCACTGTGCCGCTGTTGATCACGCTGGTCGTGCTCAGTCTCGTCGCCGGGTTCGTCTTCGGCCAACTGGATCCACTGGTCGGGGTGCTCGAAGACATCGCGGGCGAAGAGAACGGAACGCCCCGGATCCTCCTGGAGCTACTGGCGATCGTCCTCATCTTATTCGTGATCTTTCTGATCGGATTTGCCGCCGAGAGCCGGCAAGGAGACGGCCATCTCGAAGCCCGGTTCGACCGAGCAATGGGGAACATTCCCGGCGTCGGAACCGTCTATCGGACGTTCGACGAGATGAGCGAGATGGTCATGGATGCCGATACGGCCAGTTTCAAGGAAGTGAAACTCGTCGAGTTCCCGACGCCGAACTCCTATGCGTTGGGATTCGTCACTGCGGAGACGCCAACTCGCTTCGAAGAACGGATCGACGACGGCGAGATGCTGACCCTGTACGTGCCGATGTCGCCGAACCCCGTCATGGGTGGCTACGTCATCTATGTCCCGAAAGACCGCTGTGTGGACGTCGATATGAGCGTCGAAGCAGGGATCAAGTCGATTATGACCAGCGGCGTCTCGATCGGTGAGGGAACGACAGCCGAGGAGGTCGAAACCGTGCTCCCCGACGCCGAGGATTTCCCCGTCGACTTGCCGATGACCGACGAAGATGACGACTCGACGACGGGTGACAGCCAGTGAGCTTCGAACTGCGAGAGCACACGGCAGACGTGGCTGTCGAGGCGACGGGAGAGACACTCGGAGACGCATTTGCAGCGACAGCCGACGGCATGGCTGCAGCGATGTGTGAGACGGTCCCGACAACTGGCGACCGGTTTCGTTGTACCGTCACTGCCGAAAGTCGAGATGCACTCCTGTTCGATTATCTCGACGAGCTCATCTACCAGCGAGACGTGCGGGGTGTCTTACCAGTCGATAATCGCGCGACTGTCAGCCAGTCTGCAGGCGAATGGCAGCTCGATGGCAGTACACGCGGTGTCCCCCTTGCCTCGATCACGGCCCGTGAGGTCAAGGCGGTGACGTATTCAGAGATGGTCGTCGAAGAAGTCCCGGAGGGCTGGTACACGTACGTCGTCGTCGATGTCTGAGCGACGCCGAATCGAACCCAAGACGTCGAAACACCGGCCCTCAGCGGAGCAGCGTTTCCGGAGAGTGGCGACCCGGCTACTGTCTGTAGTTGTCTGATCCGTATGTCTACTTTGGCACTCGGCGAAGACGATTTCCCCGAAGGCAAAATTAATGTGTGAATGGGCCCTTCCTCTGGTGATGCGAGAACGCAACCAAAACTGGTGGCCAAACCAGTTGGATCTCGGGATTCTCGACCAGAATGCCCGGGACGACAATCCCTACGGAGACGATTTCGATTATGCTGCGGAGTTCCGAAAGCTCGATCTCGACGCCGTGAAGGCCGATCTCGAAGAGCTGATGACCGATTCGAAAGACTGGTGGCCGGCGGACTACGGGCACTACGGACCGCTGTTTATCCGGATGGCCTGGCACAGCGCCGGGACGTATCGAACCACGGACGGCCGGGGCGGGGCCGCAGGCGGTACCCAGCGCTTGCCGCCGCTTGACAGTTGGCCGGACAACGCGAACCTCGATAAGGCACGACGCCTCCTTTGGCCGATCAAACAGAAGTACGGCCGCAAGCTCTCCTGGGCCGATCTGATCGTCTTGGCCGGTAACGTCGCCATGGAGTCGATGGGCTTCGAAACCTTCGGCTTTGCCGGTGGACGGGAAGACGACTTTGCCCCCGACGAAGCTGTCGACTGGGGGCCGGAAATGGAGATGGAGTCTTCCGAACGCTTCGGTGAGGATGGAGACCTCGAAAACCCGCTCGGTGCCACTGTCATGGGCCTGATCTACGTGAATCCGGAAGGCCCGGACGGCGAGCCGGCTCCCGAAGAATCGGCGGAGAACATCCGCGAGTCGTTCAGCCGGATGGCGATGAACGACGAGGAAACGGTCGCCCTCATCGCCGGCGGTCACACGTTTGGAAAAGTTCACGGTGCCGACACCGACGACAACCTGGGTCCCGAGCCTGCCGAGGCCCCGCTCGAACAGCAGGGCCTTGGCTGGGACAACGAGCACGGCTCGGGCAAAGGCAAAGACACGATCACCAGCGGGATCGAGGGTCCATGGAACACGACGCCGACCGAGTGGGACATGGGTTACATCGACAACCTGCTGGAGTACCAGTGGTGGCCCGAGAAGGGTCCCGGCGGCGCGTGGCAGTGGACGACCCAGAACGGTGAACTCGACGAATCCGCGCCCGGTGTCGAGGATCCCGAGGAGAAAGAGGACGTGATGATGCTCACGACGGACATCGCCCTCAAACGGGATCCGGACTACCGAGAGATCCTCGAACGCTATCAGGACAACATGATGGCGTTCGGGATCAACTTCGCGAAAGCCTGGTACAAGCTGATCCACCGCGATATGGGACCGCCAGAGCGGTTCCTCGGCCCGGAAGTACCAGAAGAAGACATGATCTGGCAGGATCCGCTGCCAGCTGCCGATTATGACCTGATCGACGATACCGACGTCGCGGCCCTCAAAGAGCAGATCCTCGACGCCGAGCTGTCCCGCTCACAGCTGGTCAAGACTGCCTGGGCGTCGGCCTCGACCTACCGCGACAGCGACAAACGGGGCGGCGCCAACGGCGCTCGGATCCGGCTAGAGCCCCAGCGGAGCTGGGAAGTCAACGAACCCGCGGAACTGGAGGCGGTACTGGACACCTACGAGGATATTCAGGCCGCGTTCAACGACGCCCGGTCCGACGATGTGCGCGTCTCGCTGGCTGATTTGATCGTCCTTGGCGGCAACGCGGCAGTCGAACAGGCGGCGGCTGACGCCGGCTACGACGTGACAGTCCCCTTCGAGCCTGGCCGGACGGATGCCACAGCCGAACAGACCGACGTCGAGTCCTTCCAGGCGCTGAAGCCCGCGGCCGATGGCTTTCGCAACTACGTCGGCGAGGAGGCCGAACGCAAACCCGAGGAGATTCTCCTCGATCAGGCCGAGTTACTGAATCTGACCGTCCCAGAGCTGACGGTGCTCGTCGGCGGAATGCGCCAGCTCGGGGCGACCTATGGCGAGACCGAGCGGGGAGTGTTCACCGACGAGCCCGGAACGCTCTCGAATGACTTCTTCGAGAACCTGCTGGATATGGACTACGAGTGGGCGAAAGCCGACGACGGGAACGGCTACGAGATCCGGGACCGCGAGACGGGTGCCGTCGAGTGGACTGGCTCGCGCGTCGATCTCATCTTCGGTTCGAACGCTCGCCTTCGCGCTGTCTCCCAGGTCTACGGGGCCGACGATGGCGAGGAGAAGTTCGTCTCCGACTTCGTCGAGGCCTGGAGCAAAGTCATGCGACTCGACCGCTTCGACCTGACCCACTCGAACTAATCGTCGAACCGCGTGCGGACGTCGTCTCGC
This sequence comes from Halorhabdus sp. CUG00001, assembly GCF_009797925.1. Classification (NCBI taxonomy): domain Archaea; kingdom Methanobacteriati; phylum Methanobacteriota; class Halobacteria; order Halobacteriales; family Haloarculaceae; genus Halorhabdus; species Halorhabdus sp. CUG00001. Next base: position 567,320 of record NZ_VOLB01000001.1, on the reverse strand, counting down.
AGTTCGAACCTTACTTTGTCTCCGGGTGCGAAGTGTCGGGTATGACTACCTACGACGCCGGCGAGTTCACCTTAGAGAAAGTCCGGGAGTACGTCTGGGAGATTCCCCAGGAAGGCGACATGCGTGTCCCGGCGCGTGTGCTCGCCAGCGAGGACCTCCTCGATGAAATCAGCGATGACCGTTCGCTCAAACAGCTGCAGCAGACGGCCCACCTCCCAGGAATTCAGGAGTATGCCTTGGCGATGCCGGACGCACACCAGGGCTATGGCTTCCCCGTCGGCGGTGTCGCTGGCATCGATGCCGAAAACGGGGTGATTTCGCCCGGAGCGGTCGGCTACGACATCAACTGCGGGGTGAGAATGTTGAAAACGAATCTCACCTACAGCGACGTTCAGGGTCGCGAGGAGGCACTCGTCGACGCGCTGTTCGAGGCGATTCCGACCGGTCTCGGCGGCGGCGGCGTCGTCCAGACTGACGTCGACACGCTCGAAGCAGTGCTCGAACGCGGCGTCGACTGGGCACTGCAAGAGGGTTACGCCGTCGAAGGCGATCTGGCCCACTGTGAAGACGAGGGCGTCCGGCCGGAGGCAGACGCCGAGGCGGTTTCGAAGAAGGCCAAAGACAGGGGGCGACAACAACTCGGGAGTCTGGGCAGCGGGAACCACTTCCTCGAAGTCCAGCGCGTCACGGACGTCTACCGTGCAGATGTCGCCGAGAGCTTCGGACTCGAAGACGACCAGATCGTAGTGCTGATCCACTGTGGCTCGCGGGGACTGGGCCACCAGATCTGTACCGACTACCTGCGAGAGATCGAACAGACCCACCAGGGCTTGCTAGAGCAACTGCCGAACAAGGAACTCGCGGCCGCCCCCGCCGGGAGTCACCTCGCCGAGGAGTACTACGCCGCGATGAACGCGGCGATCAACTTCGCGTGGGTCAACCGCCAGCTCATCATGCATCGGACGCGGGAGGTCTTTGCGGATGTCTTCGATCGGGACTGGCGAGACATGGAGATGGAATTACTGTACGACGTCGCCCACAACATCGCCAAAAAGGAGACCCACAGCGTCGACAGGGGCGACCCAGAAAACAGCGGTGGCGCCGTCGAAAGCACAGAGCGTGAGCTGTTCGTCCACCGCAAGGGGGCGACACGGGCGTTCCCGGCCGGCCATCCCGAAGTGCCGGCCGCGTATCGCGACGTCGGTCAGCCGATCATCATTCCGGGAAGCATGGGATCGGGAAGTTACGTCCTCCGTGGTGGCCAGAATTCCATGGAGGAGACGTTCGGCTCGACAGCTCACGGAGCGGGCCGGCTGATGTCCCGGACGGAAGCGAAAGACACCTACTGGGGCGAAGACGTCCAAGACGAGCTACAGGACCACCAGCAGATCTACGTCAGAGCCCAGAGCGGTGCGACCGTTGCCGAAGAGGCCCCAGGCGTCTACAAGGATGTCGACGAGGTGGTTCGGATCTCGGACGAACTCGGCATCGGAGATCGGGTCGCCCGAACGTTCCCGGTCTGTAACATTAAGGGCTGAGATGTCGTCACACACCGTCTGTGCCCGTCCAACGGTCCAGTTCCGCGGTTCCGTTCGCCGAGGCGTTCCACCAGACGATACTGAGCTGATCGCTTTGCCGGACCGGCTCGCCGTAGGCCCCGCCCTCGGCGACCTGGACGATGTCGCCTTCTTCGATCAGTCTCGAGTCCTCCCATCCGGCGAGGGCCGCCCACGTTACGTTCCCCTCTTGACCGTCGACGTAGACGTCTCCGGCCGGAAGGGCGTCGCCCTCTTCGTGTGTCACGATCAACGCGCTGTTCTGCTCGACGTACCGGAACGTGAAGTTAGCACTGGGACCACTGGAATCGCTGGGCGCGAGCAAAAGGACGTTCAGACCGATCCCGACAACGAGTAACAATGCCATCCCGACGAGCGTGACGACGGCCAGCATCTCGGATATCGCACGGTCATCGGATTCGGGCGCGCCCATACGAGTGGATTTGGCTGCGTCACTAAAAGATTACACGCCCTTTCACGCTCCCGAGATGGGACAATCGAATCACAGACGAGACGGGACCGACTGGAGTTGCGGTGGGCGGTCACAACCCTTTTTTCTACCGGGAGTGTCCCTGCTTGCATGCAGTCGCCCGTCGTTGCCCCCTCGTCGGTTTTTGCGACGCCACCCACCGAGGGGTCGGGCGTGACACGCGCCGCTGAAGTGGTACCGACCTGGGTCCCGAGCTGGGCGATCGATCTCGTCGCCGTGGTAGTCGTGTTGGTTGGTGCCTGGCTCCTTTCTCGGGGGCTGGTGACCCTTTTTGGCCGACGCATTGCCAGACACTTTCGCCGACCGAGCCTCACCCGGACGTTTCTCAGCGGGATTCGGGCCGGTGTGTCTGTCCTCGCGTTGCTGGTGATCCTGCGAATCTTTGGCTTGAAACTGGGTGATATTGCGCTCTCAGTGACCGTCTTCTCGGCCGTGGTCGGTGTCGTCCTCGCACCGATCGTCGGCAGCGTCATCAGCGGGATCTTCTTGCTGGCCGACCAGCCCTACGAAATCGGCGATATGGTGGAACTCGCCGATACGAATCGCCGAGGGTTCGTCGAAGATATTACGCTCCGGTACACGAAGATTTTCACGCTCGATAATACGTTTTTGGTCATCCCGAACGGAGCCATCCGCGACCGCGACGTCGTGAACTATTCGGCCGAGGACCCACGAACCCGACAGTCAATCGATATCGTCGTCACCTACGAAGGAGATCTCGACACCGCCCGGGATCGCTTCGAACGAGCGGCCCGCTCCGTCGACGGCGTTATCGGTGGCGGACCAGATATTCGCGTCGGCGCCGCCCGATACCCGGCCGGGCCGACCTGTTATATCAACGAGTTCGGCGATCACGGGATTACATTGACCCTGCGATTCTGGATCAAGGAACCGTACAAACTCCTGGCGACGCGATCACGCGTCCAGACGGCGATCTGGGAGGCACTCGAAGACATCGACGTCGAGATCGCCTACCCACACTCCCATCTCGTCTTCGACGAAACTAGCGGCGAGTTACCGGTCCGGCAAGAGAGACACAGCGAACGTCGAGCCGACACAGAATCGATGCGACCCGATACGAACCGAGAGTCACCGGCTGACTCGTCGTCAGACTAATCGACCGAGGCCGTGACGACACGACAATCTAGTTCCCCGTCGAGATAGGTAGCGATATCCGGATCGTCGGCGAGTCGGCGAACCATCTCCCGCCAGCGGCTGACTTGTTTCCGACCGATAACGACGACGTCAGCATCCATAGCCGCCACTTCTTCGAGGATCGTCTCCTCGACGAGCAAGCCCGACCGGACGACGTACCGCGTCTTTGGCAGCTTCCCGAAGGTCTCTTCCACCGCAGACTTGAGTTCCGGTCGCGCTATGTGACCGTTGGTCTGGTGGAGGTTGACGTGTAATACGGCCAGGTCAGCATCTTCCTCGTGGGCGACTTCGATTGCCCGTGAAAGTGTCGCCCGGGAGTGATCGGAGAGAGGATAGCGAACAGGAGCCAGGACGGTCGACATCACCGGGAGGTAGTTCGTCACCGATCCTCAACGTTTCGCTTCCCGGAGTAGAGTCAGCTGTCTCGGAATTCGGTCGTGAGCTGTCCCAGCGTACAGACAATCCAGCAGGGCCGAGCACCTGGCGGTATCGTAGCCGAGCGAAAGCCATAACCCCGGAGGCACGAACGGAGTGGTATGAGCGCACCACCGGGAGAATACTACACAGAGGAACGCTGGAAAAACTGGATCGAACGAATCGAAGCCGAAAGTATCGATCCCGAAGAAGAAGATTCGGCCCGTCTGTTGTTGAACCTCCAGGACGATGCCGCGATCGCCGTCGCCAAGATCGTCACCGATTACGAGGACGGCGAACTCGACACCGAGACGGCCCTGGAAGAAATCGGGTCCGTCCGCGACATCGTGCTCAAAGAAGTCGAGATGGACGACGAGGAGAAACTGATGGTCGTCGACGGCGTCCAGACGTCGCTGGTCTGTGTCTTCTATGCAGCCGAGGAGTATGTCGCCGGTGATGTCGCCGAAGCATCGATCGACGATCTCATCGAGGCAGCGGGCGACGCCGAAGCGAGCGAAGATATGGACGCCGCGCTCGGCTACTGTGTCCAGGCCGGGACGCGAATCTTCGCTGACGAAGACGAATTGTCGATGGATGTCGTCGACGAACTCGAATTCGGACTCGTCGCCGAGTGGGTCAACGGCCTCGACAGCCTCCAGACGGCACTGAGCGATCCGGAAGTCGTCGAAGAAGACGAAGACTGATCGTCGGACGCCGTCCGGCAAGCGGCACACACATTTTTATCGACGACGACGAAAGGTCACTTAATGCCGTTCCGGGACGATGACCGCGCCCAAGCGATCCAGATCGGAGCCGTCTTACTGTTTGCCGTACTGGTGATTGCCTTCTCGCTGTTTCAGGCGTTTGTCGTCCCAAATCAAAACCAGCAGGTCGAAGCAAATCACTTACAGACAGTCGCAGGCGACATGCAGGACCTGCGGAATGGGATCATCTCTATCCCGAGGACGGGGGAGGGACGATCGGTCGGGATCGCCCTGGGTACGAGTTATCCGGCACGACTAGTCGCGTTGAATCCGCCGCCGCCGGGCGGTCGCCTGCATACAGTCGGGACGAACGACGACACGATCAACGTGACAGTCGCGAATGCACGCGCAACCGACGAGGAAACGGACGATTTCTGGACCGGGACGAACCAGACCCGGAATTCGGGAGCGATCGCCTATACGCCGGACTACAGCGAATTTATCGATCCACCCACGATCGGCTACGATACCACAGCACTGTTCAGGCAGTTCGACGACGCAAGCTTGTGGTCGTCGGGACAGACGCTCGTCGATGGCCGTGAGATAACGCTCGTGGCGATCGAGGGGTCCTACGACCGGCGGTCGAGTCAATCGATTTCGCTCGATCTCGAAGCCCTCAGTGCCTCCCAGACTGACGTCGCGGTCACGAACGAAACAGGTGAGAACGTCACGATCGAGTTTGCGTCGATGCGCAACGCGAGCGACTGGCGGTCACTGTTGCGTGACTCCGGGCAATTTACCGACCAGAGCGGATATGTCGTCAGCGTCGATGGAACTTCGCTTCCTGAGGAATCGTTCGATCTGGTCTCGATCGCATTCGAGCAATCGGAGACGTACACGCTTCGGATGGCGAAGGTGGGTGTCGGAACGAACACCGAGTCGGAATCGGCCCGATATATCACAGACGTTGCCGGTGACGGAGCTTCGATCGAAGAAGAGAGTGGACGGTCGCTGATCGTCGAGACCCGCGATCAGTTCAACAATCCGGTCTCGGGCGTCGAACTGTCTGCAAGCGTCGAGGCAGGCCCCGAAAACGGGAGTCTCGTCAATTCGACGGTGGTTACTGGCGCCGACGGCCGCGCCGAGTTTGAGTATCTGGCCGACGATATTACGGGCCAAGCCAGCCGAACGGTCCGGATCAACGTCAGCCTCGATGGGCAACCAACCAGCGCGTTCGATCCACAGGGGTCTGAGAACGTCTCGATGGCCGTGACGGTCCAGAACACGGACCGGAGTGGACTAGACACGGGAGGTGGAAACGGAACCGGCGCGTACACGGTCGAGTGGCTCGATCCGAGCGGCCAGGCAGCAATCGACTGCCCGAGCGGCCCCGAGGAGGTCTGTACGTTCGATGCGAGTCAATCTTTGAGGGAGACACTAACGATGGGGACCTCTTCAATCGCCCAAGAGGCAACCGTCGAGTACGCACTCAACGACACGTCGATCGTTTCGTTGTCTCGCACGACCGGAACGACAGACGCGAATGGCGAAAACTCCACGGAAGTCGTCGCACTGGACGATGGATTTGTCAACGTGTACACGTCGAGTGGCTCGAGCGGCGATACGTTGGTCTTGGAGGTGATCAATGCAGTCAGCCTCATTTACAATAACGATGCACTGGCACAGGACGGGCAAGATGATCCACAGGGCAAAGACACGGCAGGGGGTGTAGAATTCAGCGTGACAAACGAGTACAGCTCAGACGTAACGATTGATTCCATAACGGTTGATCCGGTGAACGATGATATAGTGGAACTCAGTGATGAGCTCTTCAATCAACCGGATCCGGATAACGTGGAAATATACGTTGATGCTGATATCAGCGCATTTACGGACTACGGAGGCGGCGCAACGATTCCGGCCAGTGGATTGACAACGACAGTTGGGGAAGATGGACTGTACAACAGTGGAAACAAGCCAGTGATTAACGCAGGTAATTCCGCGACGATCTCCTTTTACGAGTTTTACTCTACCACCGGTAGCTCCGGAAACCGCAAGAACCACGATATGAATGGTGAGGAACTGAATATTACAATTACGTACACCGTTAATGGCATGCAAGCTACCGAGGAATTCACACTCACGGCCTAGTGATGGCCCACCGCGCACAATCCGATGTCATCGGCGTCATCCTCCTCACAGCCGTCATCGTCATTCTCTCGGTCCTCGTCGGCGTCGTAACCTTGGGTACTGTCGATACGACAGACAATCCGGCAGCGAATCTGGGAGTCGACGTCAATGGAACCGAACTGACGATCAGTCACCTCGGGGGGACCTCGTTCGCGCGTGGGGACATCTCGATCGTCCTCCGAGACGGGAGCACACAGCGACTCACCTTAACATCGTTCACGGGCGGCGACGGAGGCGATTCGTTTAGCCCTGGCGAACAACTCTTCTACACGCACGGACTCACCGACAGCGTTCGCGTGCTCGTCGTCCACGACCCGTCGAACACCGTTCTCTACGACGAGGCCTTCGATCTGCCCGACTCAGGTGGCCCGCTCGTCTGGGCAAGTGCCGGCGACTGGGATAGGGCTGTCAGCGAGGGCGGGGTGGTCCATGCGGACTTCGGCGATCACAGCGCCGACCGCATTGACCTCGGCACGCCGGCGACTGATGATGCCCTGATCGCGTACTGGCCGCTGGACGATCCGACCGACCCAATCGCCAACGCCGCGGGGAACGATCGGGACCTCACCGTCACCGGCGACCCGGCGCTCGACCGGCCGGGGCTGTTGAACACCTCTGCCGTGCAGTTCGACGGCACCACGGACCAGCTCGAAGATCAAAACGCCGACGAATACCTCAACGGGCGGTCCGCGGTCACGATCTCTGTCTGGGTGCGATCGAACGTCACGGGTACTGACCACGGTATCCTGACCACGGCCGCACCCGATGACACCGACGACTACCTTGGACTGCGGTACGACGAAGATGGGTGGGCTGGGGGTGGAGACGACCTAATAAAGGGGGCCGTTTCGGTCGATGGCCGAGTGGTCCAGTTCGAGAGTTCGAGCAACGTCCAGACCACGGACTGGCAGCACGTCGTGCTGACGTGGGAGAGCGGGGAGCGCCCGCGCCTCTACCTGAACGGCAGCGAGGACGGACTCAGCTACCTCGGCGACGGCGATGGCAACGAGAACGCCTACGACAGCGGCTTCCCGACGGGCACCACCAGCGCTGTCACCCAGCTCCTGGTCGGCCAGGGCACGAAGGACGACCGCTGGGACGGCTCCATCGAGGAGCTCCGGGTCTACGACCAGCAGCTCACCGCGACGGAGGTGGCCCGGCTCTACAACGGCACCTCGCCGGCAGCGTCAGAGGTCTGGCAGGGGAACCTGACCAGCGGCGTCAAACGGTTCGAGCGGAACGTCGATCCATCGAACCTATCGCTGACAGACGTCGAGGCGACGATTCCAACGGGAACCACTGTCACCGTGACCGTCGAATCCGACCCCGGCGACAACGGGTCGTTCACCCAGAGTGACGTGATCAGTCTCGACGGGAGTGATTCCTACGACGTGACGGGCCTGTCAACCCCGAGTCGTCACTATCGACTCGTCGTCACTCTGGCAACAGATTCGCTGACGACCGGACCCCGATTCGGTGGTGGCACTCTCGAAGGCGACTGACGGTCGTCAGATTTTTCGACAATCGACGAAGTATTGATCGACAGAAACATAAGTCACTTCGCCGTCAGTGAAACTGAACCATGACTACCGCCGGCATCGACGCCGTGGAAATCCGTACCGGCAATCTGAAACTCGACCTCGCTGAGACGTTTGCGCCCGTCAAAGACGAGGACCCCGCAAAGTACACGAAGGGGCTGGGGTTGCACGCCAGTTCGTTCCCCGACGCCTACGAGGATATCGTCACGATGGGGGCAAACGCAGCCAAGCGGCTGATGGATCGAAAGGGACTCACTCCCGAGGACATCGGCCGGATCGATGTCGCCACCGAGAGCGCGTTCGACCACTCCAAACCGGTGTCGACGTACATCGCCGGCTGCCTGGAGGACGTCTTCGAGGACGACTTCCACCACGCGAACAAGGGCGAGCGGAAGTTCGCCTGTCTGGCCGGGACCCAGGCGATCGACGACGCCGTCAACTGGGTCACATCCGGGAAGAACCGTGGTCGGGCCGCACTCGTCATCGCGACGGACACGGCACTGTACGAGCGCGGCGACTCCGGTGAGGCCACCCAGGGCGCTGGTGCGGTCGCCATGCTGATCGACGAGGATCCCGATCTCACAGTGGTCGAACCCCTCCAGGGCTTTGGCAGTGCCGACGAGACGGACTTCCTCAAACCCAACCAGCAGTTCCCCAGCGTCGACGGCAAACGATCGATGCAGGTCTATCTTGCCCGGATGCGCGAGGCGCTTCGCGATCTCGAGGAACAACAGGATCTGCATCCTGATGACTTCGCCGTCGTACCCTTCCACATCCCCTTCCCCGGGATGGTCCGGAAAGGCGCCGCACTCGGCTATCGCCACATTTCGCGCGGGACGGACGTCGAGGATGCGCTGGCAGAGGAAATCGGACCACAGCCCCGACCCGACGACTTCGAGGACGACGAGGCGTTCCGGGATGCACTCTCAGAATACACCGACGACTTGACCGAGACCGATCGCTACCAGGAGTGGTACGATCTGACGGTGGAACCGACGCTTGGGATCTCCCGATACGTTGGCAACTGGTACACCGGCTCGGTCCATCTCGCACGGGCCGCCGCGCTCCGGGACGCCCGCGAGAACGGCCGCGACCTGGACGAACAGCAGATGCTCGTCTGTTCGTATGGCAGTGGTGCACAGGCCGAGGTCCACATCGAGACCGTCCAGCCTGGTTGGGAAGAAGAGATCGCCCAGCTCAACGTCGAGGAGCAACTGCGCGAGCGCTACGATCTGAGCTTCACCGAGTACGAGCAGATCCACGACGTCCACAATTACGACGAAAGCACCGATATCGACGCCTTCACCACGCCCGAAGAAGAGTTCGTCTTCGACGGTTGGGGTCGAATGGGCGAGCGCAAGTACACCTACGTCGAGTAACGTCGTCGATTTTCACGCCGGGACGCCGCCGGTTGGGGTCTACCGCCCGGACGGCGGGACCGGGATGTGGTCGCCCTGGCCCATCGTATCGCGGCCGCATCCCCTCGCCGTCTTTCTCAAAACTGTTCGTCACCAGCGTCGAGTACGGCCGAAAGCTCGGTCGTCGTCGTCGCAAGCGCGAAGCCATCGACGCGTGCCAGATCGGCTGCGTGCTCCCAGACGTCCGCGTTCTCGATCCCGTGGAGGACAACCGCGTTCGGGGTGGGATTGACCACGCGCATCGCCACGAGCGGTGACTCGCCCCGAGAGACGTTCGTGAACACGAGCACCCGGTTGGAACTCTGGCCGTACAGGCGATAGAATTCCTCACTAGAGAGGCGTCTGATCGCCGCAATAGAGTCGATAACCGTCTGGCCGACGACGGTCTCCTGAGTCCCAGCCGCCAGTTGGGTTGCATCGATCGCATCGAAATAGCGCTCGATAGGGACCGCAGCCGAGAACTCCCGGAGGTCGAGCACACTGTCTCTGTCGTAGCCTGCAGAGATGACCCGTGCGTGCTGGCGGATGTGTCTCCCGCCGCGCCCTTCGTCGATATCGAGCAGTGCCTCGACCGTGCGTCTGACGACCGCGATCCCCGGATTGTCCCGCCGGCCGCTCTCGTAATCGGAGACGACGGACGGCGAGACGTCCAGTCGGTCTGCGAGTTCGGTCTGGGAGACTTCGAAGTCGGTCCGCCATTTCCGGATCGTCTCCCCTGAGCGCTCGCTACAGGCAATTTCGCCGGCGATGCGTTCGGCCAGCTGTGCACGTTCGCCCTGACTCATGGGTTGTCGTCGGTGACCTGCGGATATAACTCCTGTCGAATCGTTACTCGACTCCCGTCGAACCACCCCTCTGGACGGAACCACTCGTCTGGGCAGATGTCCGACGATCGCCCCGAAAAAACTTGCCTATCCGTCACTCAGTACCAAACACCATGCCCTCGACGGTGGTCCATCTCGCACTTGCAGGCTTGCTCGCGGCAGGACTGCTCGGGGCAGCGTTCGATCTCCGGGCGCTTGCCGTCGTATTCGTGGCGGCGGCGATTCCCGACCTCGACGCGTTCGCAAGCCTCGTGGTCGAGAGTGCACACCGTGCCGTCCTGCACACGTTCCTGTTACCGATGGCAATCGGGCTCGTCCTCTGGTACGATACTCGCTACCGGGAGACGTCGTTCGTCCGGGCCCGCTGGGACCACACAGGCGTTCGTGTCGCCTGGGTGAGTCTCCTCTCGCTTGCGATCGCAGGCATCGGGCTAGACATGTTTACCAACGGGGTCAACGTCTTCTACCCGGTCCACGACCAGTTCTACCAGCTCGACGGCGAAATACTGCTCTCGACCCACGACGGGATCGTCCAGACGTTCGTCGACCTTTCACAATCGACGGCCGACGGTGCCAGCAGTGGCGGCGGGAGCGGCGGCGAGGTCGCCGTCGGCTCGACGGACGAGACGTTCTACAGTTCGGGCGTCGATCCCTGGGAAGGGGAGGAGCCGGCGAACGTCGAACGGACTGTCCCCGTCGTCCGGTCGGGCCAGCAACTCCTGCTCGTTGTGACGAGCGCGGTAGTCGTCGGTGGCCGGCTGATCGAGCAACGCGTCGCCGGCGAGCGGTGAACGACGGTGACCGAGCGGACGGGACGGCTACTCGGCGAAGTCCCGCCAGCGAGTCAGCCCAATCGCCACGGCGAGAAAGACCACGGCCAGGGCGCCAAGGGAGAGAAATGCCGGCCAGACGTCCTCAGTCGTCCCGTCGATCATGAGCCGGCGCAACCCGCGGTGGAACTGATAGAGTGGCAACAATCGGCCGATCGTTTGCAGCGTCTCGGGCATGATGTCCAGCTCCCAGAAGACCCCCGAGAGGAACATCATCGGGAACGCGACGATCCCGCCCAGGCTCGTCGCGGCATCGGGATCCGGCAGGAGACTCCCCAGGGCCATCCCGAGCGCCGAGAAGCCAACGGCCCCGACCAGCAAGAGCGCGATCGAAAGCGGCCCTGGCACGACCGTGACGCCGAAGACGACCGCCGCGACGACCAGCATCACCCCCGTCAGGACGAGGGCCAAAAGCGACTGCTGGATAACGTTCGCGAGGATCCAGTCGCGCTTCCGTAACGGCGTCGCGGCGAGTCGTTTGAGCGTACCGTCGTCGGTGAAGCCCGCGATCATACTCGGGACAGTCATCACGCCGTTGATCAACACTAGCGTGGCGATAAACGCCGGCAGGTAGTACTCGACGGCATCCAGCCCACCCGGTCCCCTCGTGGCCGAGGCCATCGTGACGGGCGGCTCCTCGACTCCGATCGCCGCCTGATTGAACTCCGCGACGACCTGTGCGAGGATTCCTCGGACGACAGGTGCCGATTCATCGTCAGGCGGCGCGTACAATTGCACCGTGGCACCGGTCGCGTTGGTCCCATTCATCTGTTCTCCGGCCGTCGCGAGGCCGCGTTGAATCGACTGTCGCTGACTCGCGTTCAACTGTCCCTGGACGGCTGCAACGGTGTCTCTGACAATCACCATCCGGGCACGCCCGGCCTGCTCGCGGACATCCTCGCCAAAGCCATCAGGAATCACCAGCACGCGACGAGTGTCGTCACTCTCAGTAACATTTTGGGACGCGTTGACATGCGTGACTGACAACGGATCGACGCTCCCTATGCTCTCGGCGAACCGCGCCGAAAGGTTCGTCGGTTCGCCGTCGGGACCGAGATCCTGATTGTGCACGGCGATGCCGAACGCGGGCGCGCTGGCAGCGAAGACGCTGCTGAATATCACCAACAGGATAATGGGAAAGAGGACGACGAAGAAGACAGTCTCCCGGGAACGCGACCAGTCTTTCAGGAGTGCGATCAAGAGGGCGAAAATGCGTGTCACGACAGCTCACCGCCTGGCTCCGGCGTCGAACCGGCCAATCGCAAGAACACGTCCTCCATGCCCGCACTCACCAGATCGATCGCCCGGTCGTCGCCTTCACGATGGAGGCGACTGAACGTCTCCTGTGCTCGCTCGCGGTCCTCGAAGAGGCCAACCACGTCGCCCTCGTCAGTCCGGTACGTGTCGGTTGCATCCGCCGCGAGGATCTCCTCGATCGTGTCGTCGTCAGTCGGTTCGTCTCGGCGACTGTCGGCCCTGACGACGACTTTGATCGCACCGCCGTAGCGTTCGATCAGGTGCGGAACGGTGTCGACAGCCTCGATCGTGCCTTCGAGCAACAGGGCAGCCCGGTCGGCGAGTTGTTCGACTTCCTCCATGTAGTGAGTCGTCAGAACGACCGTCGTCCCGCGGTCGGCCAGCGCCTCGATCCGGTCCCAGGTCTGGCGGCGCGCGTCCGGATCCAGGCCGGTCGTCGGTTCGTCGAGGAACAGCACGGACGGGTCCCCGACGAGCGCCATCGCGATTCCCGTCCGACGCTGTAGCCCGCCAGAGAGGGCCTCGAATCGACGGTCGGCCCACTCCGCCAAATCGAGTTCGGAGAGGACTGTCTCGACAGCGAGACTGTCGGTGTACAGTTGCGCGATGAGTGCGACGTTCTCCCGGACCGTCAGTCGCTCGAAGGTGTGAAACGACTGGGGGACGACGCCGATCTCGGCTTTGATCGCACGGCCAGCAGTTCCAACGTCGTTCCCCAAGACCGTGGCCGATCCACCGCTTGGCGTCCGGAGACATTCGAGCATCTCGACGGTCGTCGTCTTGCCCGCGCCGTTGGGTCCGACGAGGGCGAAAATCTCCTCCTCGCGGACCTCGAAGCTAACACCGTCGACGGCCGTTGTCTCTCCGTATGTTTTCTGTAAGTCTGTGACGGTGATGACCGCCCCAGCGGTTGGACTCTCTGGTACAGTCATTGGATCGCACGCTCTTGGCACGCTGACATCCGTAATCGTCTGTCACTATTGCCGGTAAACCTTAAAACAGATGCAGACCGGTTCCGAGGAGATCCGCTCCGCAACATCTAACCGCCGTTCGCTCCAGGGTTCGGCAATGACTGACTGGACGGAGAAACACCGCCCATCGACGCTCGCGGAGGTGCGGGGCAACGACAAGGCCCGCGACGCACTCGCCGAGTGGGCCGAAACCTGGCCCGACCACCGCGAAGCCGTCATTCTCCATGGCTCGCCGGGCGTCGGAAAGACCTCTGCAGCCCACGCCCTTGCGGCCGATTTAGACTGGCCGACCATCGAGTTGAACGCAAGCGACGCCCGGACGAAAGCCGTCATCGAGCGCGTCGCCGGCGAAGCGGCCAAAAGCGGGACGCTGACCGAAGGCGGGGCTGGTCGACGCCTCCTCATCCTCGACGAGGCGGACAACCTCCATGGGAACGCCGATCGCGGAGGGGCGCGGGCGATCACCGGCGTGGTCAACGAAGCCAGCCAGCCGATGGTGCTGATCGCAAACGAGTTCTACGAGATGTCAAATGGCCTCCGGAACGCCTGCCGCGACATCGAATTTCGGGACGTTTCGACACGCTCGATCGTCCCTGTGTTGCGGGATATCTGTCGCCAGGAAGATGTCGGCTTCGAGGACGACGCCCTGCAGAAGATCGCCGAGGCCAACGACGGCGACCTCCGGGGAGCGATCAAGGACTTACAGGCGGCCGCGGACGGTCGGGAGACGATAACTGCCGAGGGCGTCGTCACTGGCGATCGTGACCGGACGACGGGTATCTTCGACTATCTGGACGCCGTTCTCAAGGAAGCCGATGCCCAGCAAGCCCTGGAGGGATCCTACGACGTCGACGAGACGCCAGACGACCTCATCTCCTGGATCGAGGACAACATGCCAAAAGAGTACGAGGGGACGGAACTGGCGGCTGCCTATCGATCGCTGTCGAGCGCGGACCGCTGGCTCGGCCGGGTTCGGGCCACCCAGAACTACTCCTTTTGGCGATATGCCGCCGACAACATGACAGCCGGCGTGGCGGCCGCCCGTGACGGGAAAAAGAGCGGGTGGACACGCTATGGGCCACCGAGTTACTGGTCGAAACTCGGCCGGACAAAGGGGGCACGCGGGACCCGCGACGACGTGGCGCGGGCAATCGCCCAAACCAGCGGCGTCAGCATGAGTACGGCCCGCCGGAAGATCCTTCCACATCTGGAAGTCATCACGCATCACTGCAAGAACCGCGAGGCGACGGTCGCGATGGCCGCCGCCTACGATCTGTCGGCCGAACACGTGGCTTTCGTCACCGGGAGCGGCGAAGACACGAACAAGGTCCAGTCGATCGTCGAAGACGCCCACCAATTGCGCGAGGAAGCTGCCGTCGAGGGCTCTGAAGGGGCGTTCGAGCCTGGTTCAGATGAAGGCGATCCAAGCGACGAGGCCGAGAGTGCCGCCGAGGGAGACGCCAGAGTGACAGCCGCGGACGACGGCGATACATCGGCGAGCATCGAGCGTGACGAGGCGAGCGATCCTAGCCAGGGAGAAGCCCAGGAGAGCGAAGACGACCAGCAGACCGGCCTCGGCGATTTCGTCTGAGGCTGAACGTTGCCCGGCCGATCCGGAACAGCTCCGGTGGTTCGAGTAGCTGATGGCTGGACGATTTCATTGTCGCTACCCTTCTGAACGTGCTAAGAGCGGAGCCTAGTGTGCCGGATCCGCACTCCGCCAGGTCCCGATCGCACTCCCGACGAGTGCGCCGAAGACGACGAGTCCAGCGAGCAGATAGACGATCCGATGGATGGTCGACCCGGCAAGCAGGTGCCGGCCCAGATAAACCGTCGGCACCAGCGCGACGATCGCGACGACGGGCGCAGTCCGGTAGGCCGCCGGAAACGCCCGGCGATCGACGACCACCAGGGCGATCACCGAGAGTACCAACACGAGCAGGACAGCGTACTGCAGCGTCTGGAGGACTGGCGTGTAACTGCTGATGAACGGCGGCGTCAACAGGACTTGCACGGGAAAAAGCAGGAGAGCGAGGACGGCAGCACCTTTCAGCTGCGGAGTGTGGATTGCATCAGCCCAGGACGCGACCAGCGCGAAGGCAAAGGCCCCAAAGATCGTAAAGGCCGTCCAGAAGTGCGCCGTCAAGATTGGAAACGTGAAGTTGACGACTGTCTGCTGGCCGAGCAGGACTTGCAGCGGCGTCAACAGCGCCCCGACGATCAACGCGTTCCGGATCTTCGGTGCCACGTCTCGTCGCCAGGCTTCGAGTGCCGTCCCGACGATGAACAGGCCACCGACGCCAGCGACGACCCGGTGGATCCACTCGAAGAAACTCGGGAACGATTCGGGAAAGAGGTTCAGGATGCCGCCGTCACAGACCGGCCAGCGCGCCTGACAGGCCAGCCCAGCGCCGTAGGACTTCGTTGCGACTCCGAGAAGGATCGTCGCGAAGACGAACGCTGTCGTGACAGCAACGAGAGAGCGAAACCGCCGGTCCATGCGCGACCGTTCGGTCGGGTCCCACTTAGCCTCCCGCATTCCGGCCGATCGGTCGGTTCGACACTGGCCGGCAGGCAATCCTTTTTGGTACTGGGTAACAGGCATCTCGCATGGGACTCGAAGACGACGCCCTGGAATATCACCGGCGCGACCCGCCCGGGAAACTCGAGATCGCCACGACCAAGCCGACCAACACCCAGCGGGATCTCAGCCTGGCGTACTCGCCGGGCGTTGCCGGTCCCTGCCGGGAGATCGACGCCGATCCGACCGATGCCTTCGAGTACACCTCGAAAGGGAACCTCGTCGCTGTCGTCTCCGATGGCAGCGCCACGCTCGGACTGGGGGACATCGGGCCACTCGCCTCGAAGCCGGTCATGGAAGGCAAGGGCGTGTTGTTCAAGCGATTCGCCGATATCGACGTCTTCGATCTGGAAGTCGACGTCGGCTCCGCCGAGGAGATGATCGGCGTCGTCGAGGCACTGGAACCGACCTTCGGCGGCGTGAACCTCGAAGACATCGCTGCCCCGGCGTGTTTCCGGGTCGAAGAACACCTCAAGGAGTCGCTGTCGATCCCCGTCTTCCACGACGACCAGCACGGGACCGCGATCATCAGCGGGGCGGCACTGCTGAACGCCACAGATATCCTCGGCAAAGCCATCGACGACCTCGAAGTCGTGTTTTCGGGTGCCGGGGCGAGTGCGATCGCCACAGCTCGATTTTTCGAGTCACTCGGTGTTCCCGCGTCCGGAATCACGATGGTCGACTCGGGCGGGATCGTCACCGCGGATCGAGCGGCAGCCGGGGACGTCAACGAGTACAAGGCCGAATTCGCGAGCGATCGACCGGCCGGGGACCTGGCCGAGGCGATGGTCGGGGCGGACGTCTTCGTTGGCCTGTCGGTCGGCGGCATCGTCGATCCGGAGATGGTGGCCGCGATGGCCGAAGACCCGATCGTCTTCCCGATGGCCAACCCCGACCCCGAGATCGACTATCCCGCGGCCAAGGCGGCCGGCGAGGGGACTACGATCGTCGCAACGGGCCGGTCTGACTATCCCAACCAGGTCAACAACGTCCTGGGCTTTCCCTTCATCTTCCGTGGGGCACTCGATGCACGGGCCAGGACGATCAACGAGGAGATGAAAGTCGCCGCCGCCCAGGCCCTTGCCGCCCTCGCCCGCGAAGACGTCCCGGATGCGGTCGTGAAAGCCTACGGCGGCGAGGCGATCCAGTTCGGCCCGGAGTACGTCATTCCGAAGCCGCTGGATCCACGCGTGCTCTTCGAGGTCGCCCCCGCCGTGGCACGAGCAGCCATCGAGTCCGGCACGGCGCGACAACAGCCAGATCTGGACACTTACGTCGAGGGGCTGGAAGCTCGTCTCGGGAAATCCCGCGAGATGATGCGGGTCGTCCTCAACAAAGCCAAGAGCGATCCAAAGCGGGTCGTCCTCGCGGAGGGCAACGACGACGCGATGCTCCGGGCGGCCTACCAACTGGCGGACCGCTCGATCGCCGACCCAGTGCTGGTCGGAGACCGAGAGTGGATCCGATCGAGCGCCGAACGGCTCGGGCTCTCGTTTACCCCGGAGGTGGTCGATCTCGACGACGAAGACGTCGAGCGATACGCCGATCGGCTCTACGAGCTCCGCAAGCGAAAGGGGGTGACACGCCGGGAAGCCCGTGATTTGCTCGCCAATGGCGACTACCTCGCCAGCGTCATGGTCGAAGTGGGCGACGCCGACGCGATGCTGACTGGCGCGACCAACCACTATCCGTCGGCCCTTCGGCCGCCACTGGAAGTCATCGGCACGGCACCCGACGCCGAGTACGCCGCAGGCGTCTACATGCTCACGTTCCGCAATCAGGTGCTGTTCCTGGCCGATACAACTGTTAATCCGGACCCAGACGCCAAGGTGCTGACAGAGATTACGCGCCACACTGCCACACTCGCCCGGCGGTTCAACGTCGATCCGCGCGCCGCACTACTCTCCTACAGCGACTTCGGGAGTGTCGATGACGAACGCACACACGCCCCGCGGGAGGCCGCCCGCCGGCTCAGGGCTGACCCGGAAGTCCAGTTCCCCGTCGACGGCGAGATGCAGGCGGATACGGCCATCCTCAGGGAAATCCTCACAGGAACGTACGAATTCTCCGCTCTCGACGATCCGGCCAACGTGTTGCTCTTCCCGAATTTGGAGGCTGGCAATATCGCCTACAAACTCCTGCAGACGCTCGGCGGTGCGGGCACCGTGGGGCCGATGCTTGCAGGCATGAATCGGCCAGTCCACGTCGTCCAGCGTGGTGACGACGTCGAGGATATCGTGAACCTGGCTGGCGTCGCCGTCGTCGACGCACAGGCAGCCAAGCACCGACAGAAGTGACGGCCACCGGAACCCGAATCAATCGTCAGCCGCCCGGTCAGATCGTGAGGGGGGAGGGACACGCTGGTCGGTTGCCGTGGGCGGTTCCGGACGCAGACAGCGCTCACGCTCGTCGTTGACGTGGGCGTACTCCTCGGGCGCGTTGGCAAGCGGGTGGGCCGGATTGACGTCCGAGGCGATACGGGCGGCCCGGAGGGAATCGAACTCGCGCATTCGTGCCCGGATACCGCGCCAGTGGTGTCGAGAGGCCGGCGGGATCGAC
This sequence comes from Halorhabdus sp. CUG00001, assembly GCF_009797925.1. Lineage (NCBI taxonomy): Archaea > Methanobacteriati > Methanobacteriota > Halobacteria > Halobacteriales > Haloarculaceae > Halorhabdus > Halorhabdus sp. CUG00001. Next base: position 548,833 of record NZ_VOLB01000001.1, on the reverse strand, counting down.
AGCGTGTGTGGGGACTCGGCGACCGGATCCTCGAAGGCGAGCATCGCGGCGTTGACGTTGCCGGCGAGGTCGTCGTGATCGATGAGAACACCGATCTGTGCTCGGTTCGGTGCCCTGGCTGCGAGGACATCGAGGCCCAAATGGAGGGCTCGATACTCCGCGACGTTGTTGTCCGGCACCACGTCCGGCACCGAGAGGCGAGCGACACACTCGCCGTCTCGCGTTTCGATCACGACACCGAGGCCACCTTCGGACTCGCGAAACGACCCATCGGTCGCGAGGTAGAAGTCCCGGTGATGGGTCCGTGGCGGGTGGGCGATATGTGGCGTCGGAGAATCGTCGAACAGGTCACGGAGTGTCGGCCGGCCATATGCGGCCATGTCTATCGGTCACGGTCGAGCCCTTGTAAATCTTCCTTGGATGCTAACTGTTGACAAACAAAGTGCTCAACAGTAGTCGAGACGTTCTTGAGTCCGCCGACCGAAAGCAATCGGGATGACAGCAGATCTCTTCTCACCGCTCGAACTGCGTGACGTGACGGCTTCTAACCGCGTGATGGTCTCGCCGATGTGCCAGTACTCGTGTGAGGACCGCGATGGGGTCCCAACCGACTGGCACCAAACTCACCTCGGGAGTCGAGCTGTCGGCGGTGCCGGCATCGTCATGTCCGAAGCGACGGGTGTCGAGCCCCGCGGGCGGATCTCACCTGAAGACACCGGCATCTGGTCGGCCGAACAGATCGAGGCGTGGCGACCGATCACCGACTTCATCACCGAACAGGGGTCCGTCCCGGCGATCCAACTCGCCCACGCCGGTCGGAAGGCCTCGAAGAGCCGTCCGTGGGACGGCAGCGAACCAGTCCAGCCCGCGGACGGCGGCTGGGAGACGATCGGGCCGAGCGGACAAGCTTGGCCGTACGACCAGAAAGCCCCGCCACATCAGCGGCTGGACCAAGCAGCCATCGAGGACGTGATCGATGGGTTCCGGACGGGTGCCGAAAACGCTCTCGAAGCCGGCTTCGAGATCGCCGAGGTGCACGCCGCCCACGGCTATCTACTCCACGAATTTCTCTCACCAGTCACCAACGACCGCGACGACGCGTACGGCGGTGACTTCGAGTCCCGGACGCGACTGCTCAGAGAGGTCGTCACGGCTGTCCGTGACGTCTGGCCGGAGGAAAACCCTATCTTCGTGCGCATTTCGGCGACCGACTGGCTCTCGGATCGGGACTCTTGGACAGTCGATCAGTCCGTTCGACTGGCGGGCGACCTCGCCGATCGCGGCGTCGATCTTATCGACGTGAGTTCCGGCGGCATCGCGCCGGCGTCTCACCCCGACGACGCCGGCCCCGGCTATCAAGTCAGCTTTGCCGAGCGCATCGACGAGGGGACACCCGAGTCCCTGGTAGTCGGTGCCGTCGGCGCAATTACGACGCCACAACAAGCCACCCAGTTGATCGAGAACGGACGGGCCGACCTGGCGATCGTCGGGCGTGAGCACCTCCGCGATCCGTATTTCACCATTCGGGCCGCCGACGAACTCGATGCCCTCGATCGCGTCAGGGTGCCACCGCAGTACGACCGGGCGTTCTGAGATAGTCTTTTGCCAACGGCGGTCATCATCGCCGGCATGGTCGACCGGATCTTGTTTCCGACGGATGGCAGCGCGGGGGCGATGGCAGTGCTCGAACACGCCCTCGACCTCGCAACCGACCACGAGGCGAGCGTCCACCTGTTGACCGTCGACGAGTCGGGATTCGACTCTGCGGAACTACTTGCCCTCGCCGGCGACCGCGCGCGGGAACGTGGACTCGATCCCGAAACAGTTCGTCGAGAGGGAGAAGTCTATCAAGAAATTCTCGCGTATGCACAAGAGGCAGCCGTCGACGCGATCGTGATGCCGACCCACGGCCGATCGGGACTCGAACGACTGTTGCTCGGCAGCGTCACGGCCCGGATCATGCGTCTCGCGGACATCCCGGTGCTGACGGCGACGCCGGATGCGGAACTGCGCTACCCGTACCGACGGATTCTCGTCCCGACCGACGGAAGCCAGGCCGCCCAAGCAGCGGTCGAAGTGGGGGCGACACTCGCTCGCGTCGCGGCTGTCCCGTTGGCAGTGCTGTCGGTCGTCGAACAGACACAGCTCGGAGCCACCGTTCGTTCGACGACGAGTCGCGAGCACATGGAAGATCGCTCGCGAACAGCCGTCAAAGAAGCGACGGAGACGGCACGATCCGCAGGCGTTTCGGACATCTCGACAGCCGTCGTAACGGGCCGGTCGATCCCCGAGACGATCCGGTCGTACGTCTCAGACCAACACAGTGATCTGGTCGTGCTTGGCACCCACGGTCGGACCGGATTGGACCGATATCTCTTCGGGAGTACCACAGAGGCACTGGTCCGCACAGCGACGGTTCCAGTGATGACTGTGCGTCCGCCAGACAAGTGGAGTGGCTGACTATGCGTGTCAGTGGGCCTTCCAAATCGACCGCCATGTCGAGATATCGACGCGGTGCCCTATCGAATCTGGGGCTGTGCGATCCCGGTACTGTCTGTCGATCACGCGCGCAAAATCACTCGTGATAATCTGGCCGACAACCTTTTTACCGAAATCACCCACGATGGATATGTGGCACCGCAAGGTGCCCACTTTCCCCCCACCCCCACCCCCCACCCCACTTTACTTTCCGCTCGCTCTGTACTGACTGGGCTGGTAGTCTGTCAGAGCCAGACCAGTCGCTCAGTGTCCGGCTCAGCGGAGAACGAACCAAACAGCGCCGGTCAGCAGTACCTCGGGTCAGTAACTTCGATCGACCGGTTCGTAGGATTTGCTCTCACCGTCGAGGATAACCGGCACGTAATACAGATCCAGGTCGCCGTCGTTCCAGGCGATCATCGTGTGTTTGAGCCACTCGTCGTCTTTGCGGGTCTGGTGTTCGGCCCGCCAATGAGCCCCGCGGAACTCAGTTCGAGCGAGTGCTCCCAGCGCGATCGTCTCGGCGAGGTCGATGATATTGCGCGTCTCTAAGGTGTGAATGAGGTCGGTGTTGAACGTCCGGGACGGATCCTCGACAGCCACGTCTTGGTAGTCCCGCCGGGCATCCTGTAAGTCTTCGAGGGCCGTTTCGAGGCCCTCTTCGGTCCGGAAGACGTTGACGTTTGCTGTCATCGTCTCTTGGACCGCTGCCCGGATATCGGCGTGGTTTGTCCCATCGTCTTCGAGCAGGGCCTCGATCCGCTCGCGTTGGGTCTTGACTTCGTGCTCGACGACAGCCGTCGGATCGGCGAGCGAACCGCCATCGGCAACCGCGTCCTCGTCGGCCCCGTCGATCGGCGTGTCGACTGCACCAGGCTCGACCGCTGGACTCACGTCACCGGCCTCGCTCCGGGCCGAGTGGCCGGTCGGGATCTCTGCCGTCTTCATGTCTCGGCCGGCGGCGTGATAGCCCGCGCGCTTCCCGAAGACGAACAGTTCGGGCAGGGCGTTGCCACCTAACCGATTCGCACCGTGAACCGAGACGCAGGCACACTCACCGGCGGCGTACAGCCCGTCGATGCACGTCTCGCCGTTCTCGTCGGTCTCGATGCCGCCCATCTGGTAGTGCTGGCCGGGTTTGACCGGCATGGGCTCTTCTAAACCATCGACGCCCTCGAAGTCCGCCGCGAGGTGGAGGATGTTCTCTAAGCGATCCATGATCCGCTCTTCACCCAGATGGCGCATGTCGAGGTGGACGTATTCGTCCTCGACACCGCGACCCTCGTTGATCTCGGTGAGTTCTGCCCGCGAAACCACGTCACGCGAGGCGAGTTCACCCTCGTTGTTGGCGTAACCGCGCTCGAACATGAATCGTTCACCCTCCGAATTGTAGAGGATCCCACCCTCCCCGCGGACGGCCTCGGAGATGAGGACGCCCGTCGACGGGAGAGATGTGGGATGGAACTGCACGAATTCCATGTCTTCTAAGGGCACGCCGGCACGGTAGGCCATCGCCTGGCCGTCGCCGGTGTTGGCGACCGCGTTGGTCGTGTGATCGAACACTTGCCCGAGTCCACCGGTCGCCAGGATGACGCCATCGCGAGCACGGAATCCCTCGACTGCGCCGGTCTTGATATCGTAGGCGGCGACACCGTGACAGGTCCGGTCCTCGGGATCGTCTTCGTCAGTCACCGCGAGATCGGTGACGTACCACTCCTCGTAGACCTCGATCCCGCGCTTTACCACCTGCTCGTACATCGTGTGCAGCAGGTGATGGCCCGTCTCCGCACCGGCGTAGGTCGTCCGTGGATACGAGAGGCCACCGAACGGACGCTGTGAGACCGTCCCATCCTCCTCGCGGGAAAAGGGCATCCCCCAGTGTTCGAGTTGGATCACGTCCTCCCGGGCGTCTTTCGTCAGGGTCTCGATCGCCGGGGCGTCCCCCAGGAAGTCAGACCCTTTCATGGTGTCGTAAGCGTGGTCCTGCCAGGAATCTCCTTCCTGAAGGGCGGCGTTGATCCCACCCTCGGCCGCGCCTGTGTGGCTGCGGACTGGGTGGAGTTTCGTCACGATGGCTACGTCAGCCCCTTCCTCTCTGGCCGCGATCGCTGCTCGTAACCCCGCGCCGCCCGCACCGACGACGATGACGTCGTGTTCATGCATTGTAATCACCAGAATTTGATATCTTCTTTGATCGCTTCGCGTTTCAGTTCCTGAATGTGCTCGGTCAGGGGGATGTCCTTCGGACAGACCTCCGTACAGGAGAACTGGGTCTGACACCGCCAGACGCCGTGTTCCTGTTCGACGATCTCGAGTCGCTCTTTGCGTCGGTCCTCGCCCTCGCGGTTGTCCATGACGAACCGGTAGGCCTTGTTGATCGCCGCCGGGCCGAGATACTGGTTGTCGCCCGCAGCGACGTTACACGACGAGGTACACGCACCACACTGGATACACCGTGTCGAGAGTTTGATCTTCTCGCGGTTCTCTCTGGTCTGTCGCTGTTCGTCGAGGGCGTCTTCGGGTTCCTCGTCGGGGTCGAAATACGGCTCGACAGCGTCCATCTGCTCGTAGAAGTGCTGCATGTCAACCACGAGGTCCTTGACGACTTCCTGATGGGGCAGCGGTTCGATCTGGACCGGCACATCGAGGTCGGAAATCTGGGTCTGACACCCGAGCCGTTGGGAGCCGTTGACGAACAGCGCGTCCGATCCACAGACACCCTGCCGACAGGAGTGACGGAAGGTGAGACTCGAATCGAACTCGTCGCGGGCGTAGATCAACGCATCGAGCACCGTCATGCCTTCTTCGAGAGGCACGTGGAAAGCATCAAAGCGTGGCGTCGTCTTGCCTTCGACCTCTGGATCGTACCGGTAGACCAGGATCTCGACCGTCTCGACATCTTCGGCCGCCGCGTCCGCCGCTTGCTCCTCGCGGGCGGTCGCCCGTTGGCCCTTCTCTCGGAGCCGTCGCTCCTGGTGAGATTCTTCTCCCGTGTCTGGCACCGACGGTTCCGGGTTGGTATCGGTGGCCGGTGGCGTCTCTGTCTCTACGTCGGCCGCTGCTTGTGGGTCCGGTTCGGCGTCACTGTCGGTACTCATAGGCTAATCCCCGCCATTGCGATTGCCACGCGGAATCCCTGGACGATCAACAGCAGACCAGCAAGCGAGAGGCCAAAGCGGGCGACGCGCTTTTGTGTTCCCGAGATGCCCTGGTTGACCAGCGCGTTGTACACGCCGTTGACGCCGTGGAACGTCGCAGTGATGAGAAACACGATCATCGTCAGGAAGTACCCGAACTGACTCATCCGGGCTTGGGTACCTGCAAGCGTGATCTCGGCAGCGTGGTTGACGAAGTGCAACAGGAAGAAGTGAAAGGCAAGCGTGCCGATCAAGACGACAGCCGTGATCCGTTGGAGGAACCAACTCCACCCACCGGATTCGAACGAAGAGTAGTATTCCGCCATCGATCACACCCCCGCGAGGAACGTTGGGACACTGGCGACGGCGATTGCACCCGTGACGATCAACGAGACGTAGAAGCTCAGATCCTGGCGCTCGAGTCCGAGCCCCAAGTCGATGAACAAGAGTCGAATGCCGTTGAGCATGTGAAAGACCGCAACAGCGAGCAACCCGACTTCGAGCAGTCGCACGATCAAGAGGTCTTCGAGCCCCGAGAGCGTCGTGGTGTACAGATCCTGGGGCGCGGCAGCCGGGTCAGCGCCGATAGCAGTACTCAACACGGCGATGTGTGTAAACAGGTAGCCGACGAGCACCCAGCCGGTGAACTTGTGGAGGACCCACGCCCACATCCCGGCGGAAAACTCCCGCCAGCGACCGACGTCCTCGACGGCCCCACGGTCGTACGTTTGTGCCATACGCACAAGCGACGGACCGGACCATGATAGTTGTTGTCCCCAGGTAACGCTTCGCCGGTTCTCAGGCACAGACAGCGTTCCATTTCGTCCGTTTCTTGGCCAGGAGTTCGGAATGGGGGCAAAAGCCGCTCGTCCCAGGAGCGATTATTCGACGATCGTCGAGTCCGCGACAGTGATCGTCTCGGTGGCGACGATATTTCGTGAGGAGCGACCGACAGATACCGTGTACTCGCCATCGTCGACCGTCCAGGCCGCGCCGTCTTCGTCGTAGTAAGCGAAGTCCCGTTCCTCGATGGACAGCGTGACAGTCGTTTCTTCGCCAGCGGCGAGTTCGACCGACTCGAAGGCCGCGAGTTCCTCGGGCGGCCGCTCGACGGAGGGATCGTCCTGGCCGAGATACGCCTGGACGACCTCGTAGCCGTCCCGACCGCCGACGTTCTCGACGGTCACCTCGACGGTCGCTGCGGGGCCATCGCCCGACTCGACGGACACGTCCGTGTATTCGAAGTCGGTGTAACTCAAACCGTGGCCGAACGGAAACAGCGGCTCGATATCCGCGTTGTCGAAGTGTCGGTAACCGACGAACACGCCTTCGGAGTACTCCGCTTCCAGATCGATGCCAGGGTACTGAGCCTCCGTGCTCGCTGGGTAGTGGTCGGTCCGGCGGGCGAAGGTGACCGGCAGGCGGCCGCTGGGATCGACGTCGCCGAACAAGACCGAGGCCGTGACGTGGCCGTCCTCCTGGCCGGGGTACCAGGTCTCGACGATCGCGTCGACCGCACCGGCCCAGGGCATCCGGACCGGGCCAGCCGTGTTGCAGACGACGACCGTCTTCTCGGCCACGTCGGCCACAGCGGCCACTAGTCGATCTTGCTCGTTTGGGAGCCACAGCGAGCGGTCCTCGCTTTCGGAAGCGTTGTCCTGGACGACGACCACGGCGACGTCGGCAGACCCAGCAGCGCGAGCCGCCGCGTCGATCGACGGCTCCTCGTCGTCGCCCGACAGTGCATCGTCGATCGCGTCCGGAACCGAAAACCCGAGGGCCCCGTCGTCTTCGTCGTGGGGCTCCTCGATCCGTTCGACGCCACGTTCGAAGGTGACGGTCGTCCCGCTGTCGGTGCGCTCACGGATCCCATCGAGCGGGCTGATGGCAGCAGTGGGATCGACCTCGGAGCTCCCGCCGCCACCGATCTTGGCCGCCTCGGCGTTCGGTCCGAGGACAGCGATCGAATCGAGGTCCTCGTCCAGAGGCAGGACGCCGTCGTTCTGGAGGAGGACTGTCCCACGCTGGGCGACGCGACGAGCGACCGTCTCGTGGGCAGGGTCGTTGACCGAGCCCGCTGGTTGCTCGTCGTCGAACATACCAAAGCGGTCCATCTGGGAGAGCGTGCGGGCGATCTTCTCGTCTATGGCGGTTTCGGGGACTTTGCCGCCCTCGATGGCTTCTCGGAGCGGGTCCTCGAAGACGCTGCCCTCGAAGAGATTCGGGTTTGCCCCGTCGGGCAGCCACGGTTTCGCAGCGAGTTCGGCGAGTGTCCCTTTCGGTGCGGCATCCGGCAACGCACCGATCGCCTCGTGGATCCGACTCTCGCTTTCCTGCCACTCGTGGACCGGCACGCCGGGCATGTCCAGATCCAGTCCGCCGTGAGCAGCCGCCACGGCGTCGGTCGTCGCCCACCAGTCCGAGACGACGAAACCGTCGAAGCCCCACTCGTCTTTGAGGATATCCGTGAGTAATCGTTCGTGTTCGGTGGCGTAGGTACCGTTGATCCGGTTGTACGACGCCATCACCGAGGCGACGTCGGCTTCTTTGACTGCGGCTTCGAAAGCCGGGAGATAGATCTCTCGCAGCGTCCGCTCGTCGATCTCGGCGCTGACAGCGTGTCGCTGACGTTCCTGATTGTTGGCCACGTAGTGTTTCGCCGTCGCCATCGCGCCGGCCGACTGGACGCTCTCGATGGTCGCGACAGCGAGTCGACTCGAAAGGTGTGGGTCCTCACTGTAGTACTCGAAGGCACGACCGCACTCGGGAACCCGGATGATGTTGCACCCGGGAGCCAACAGGACGTCCTGATCGGCCCCGCGGACTTCCGTGCCGAGGGTCTCGCCCTGCTCGCGAGCCAGATCGGTATCCCAGGCAGCTGCCAGTGCGATCGAGGCGGGGAACGCCGTCGCGGTGACCGCCCGGACGCCCATCGGGCCGTCGACCAACGAGAGCGACGGAATCCCGACGCGATCGTTGGCTGGCAGGTAGCCCGTCGCCAACTCGGCCGGGTCGCGGTCGCCGTGCACGAGGTCGATTTTCTCCTGTAGAGTGAGCTTCTCGATCAGCGAAGCGATCCGGCCGTCGGGTGAATCCGTTTCAGTCATGGATGAGCTCTGGTCGGACGTCGGGCCGGCCCACCGAAATAGCGTGACCGTGCTGGAATCGCAACGACCACTGGCGATCAGGCTGACGCCCCTTCGTGTGTCTGCTTCACTCTCCGGGACCTTAGTAATTAGTGAAATCGTTCTTCTAGTATTTAGCACAACACGGGTACGCAGATGCACGGTCACAAATTGCCTCGATCACGGTACTGCTGTACTGCGGTGTCCACCGCACTGAAGCTGTCGAATTAATACATTTAAGACCGCACCAGCCATCGAACTCGTAAATGAGAGACCGGCAAGAAGACACGGATATTGAGCGGGCAATCGTCTATCTGGTCACGTCTTTCGAAGCGTCTGGAGCGAATCCAAAGCCCGTTGTCCTGCACAGCGTTCGCGTTGGCATGGATCTCTACAACCGGGGGTACGAAAAACAGATCGTGATCGCTGGCTTCCTCCACGATCTGATCGAAGACACCGACGTGACGAGAGACGATATTGCGGCCCATTTCGGGGCGGAAGTCGCAGCGATCGTAGCCGCAACGAGCTTCGACAGAGCGATCGAGGACTACACAGAGAGATACCGAGACACGTTCGACAGGTGCGTCGAGATGGGGCGCCCACCAGTACTCGTGAAAGCGGCGGATACCCTCGATAATAGTTCCTACTACCACCTCGCCGACTCGAAGGAATTGAGAGCGAATCTCGTCGAGAAGCTGGCGTCTTTCATCGATCGGTCCGAGCCTTATATTGGCGAGGAACGCCTTCACGAGGAGCTACAGGACAGCTATGCCGCGGTGGTAGCTGCGTGTGACAGCGTAGATGAGTGACTCAAGGCAATATTGATTTCATCGCCAGATAGATGAACGAAGGTGCGAGCTGTGTACGGCTGTGATGCTCGGCTACGTTCTCTCAGAAGTTTTGCGAGGGCAGATGCCCCCAAAGGGAGAATCCTCTTACACTGTTTGGGCGGGCCGCGTGGGCCCAGCAGTGCGTAGATGGGGAATGAAACGACAGCGAGGGCCAATGGGAGGAGAACTAGACCCGAATCGGGATGATGTCGTTGACCGGGAGCACAGCCAGTCAAGGGCTGACGTTGCTGTCGACGACACTGTTGGAATCGAGATGAAGCGCGATCTCTCGAACAGTCAGGCCAAAAAGCTCAGGGGGCAGATTGAAGACAATTTAGAGAACTATCCCTTCGGAATTGTCTGTGCCTGTGGGATTAAGGTTCATCCCAATGGCGGAAATTGAAGAACAAGTACGAAGGCAATCAGGGTATGGTTGGGCTAGATCAGGGTAGTACAGTGGCCTTCGTCCACAAAGAGAAAGACAACTACGGTAACGATCCCGACGATCTGGGTAACAGTGGCGGAATATTTGACGGTGGACTACTCTGAACGTAAGGCTCTTGCAGAACTCAGTGAAGCTCTCCTATTTGAGAAGGGATAGAACGCTTCGTACTAAGTTGGGGGCGCGTATCTCGCACAGACTCATTTCCTGATTCGACCAGATTGGATCGGTCAACACAGGCGGTCTGATTTGTGAGATGAGTGTCTGGGGGGAGTGTGCTATCGGCCGATGAGTCCCAGTATCCGTCGGCGAACGTCTTCGGCTGCGTCATACGTTTGGTCATCGGTTGAAGAGAGTACGTCCGCGAGGGGTTTCTTGTTGCCCTGTATTTCCAGTTCATAATCGCCATAGGCCGCAACCAATTCAGTTGTCGTGGTTGGATAGTCGTGCGATTTGAGCGCTTCATCAAGATCGCCAAGCCGCACGCTTTCGTCATCGAACAGCGGTTCCTTTTCATCGCCGCGGGCTTCAGCCTCCTCTAGTTCTCGCTCACGCTGGCGATTCTCTTCACGATCCGCTTGGTTCTCTCGGCCTTGTCTATCATCCGGCATAGATAACAATAGCAGACCCAGCCGAATATAACTCTCGGCGGTTGGTACACAGACACATTCCATCGGCTAATTCAAGCTTCCTTTGGAGAAAATAACGAAGCCCTTGTGCTGACTGCACGCTCTGTATCGTCACGACGTTACTAACAAGATTTGATTAAATCAATGAGAACTGCGCGAGATACACCGCGTATCTTGTACCACAGCTCAGTCCGTTCAGAGTTATTTTACATGGTCAGTAGGCGGGATACAGTGACTGATGAGGTGCCTGTCGTACAGACATAAATCCGGATTGGTGAACTGAATAGAGAAAATCTGTTTTGCAATCGCTAGCCGTTACTTCGATTGGGCTGTTCTACGCCAAGTCAATGCAAAGGGGCTAGTGTCTGTGCCACGTTAGTATGGCAGTTATGCCTACATCACGGGTGTCGGCAATTCAAACACGCTTCGCTGAGATTCGTCTTTTACCACAGCTTATTACTCTTGCTGGTGGAGTAATGATTCTCCTTGCGAGTGTCCAAATGATTCATTCCCTCCGTATCGGTAGCAATCTCTTGGAACTGTTCATCGATTTCATATTACTTAGCACCCCTGGAGTTGTGCTGTTGTATGCCGGGTTTTGGGTGGCTGATTCTGCAATGGATTCTCAGTATTATCCTCGACTCATCGCGTGGTTACTCGGTGGTGTCATCGTCATGTTCGGGTTCATTTTTCTGCGTGACCTCCATCCCGGTGTCACCGTTGAGTGGTCAATTGGGACCCAAGCGCTCGCTCTGACGATTGGATCAATTGGCGGACTCTTAATTGGAATTCAAGAAACCAGAGCGACAATGCAGACAGAGCAACTCGTTACACAAACGAAAAAACTCGAAGAGTACACTGACCAACTCGAAGAGCGCGAGCAGAGACTCCAGCGACAAAACGAACAACTAGAGCAATTTGCGAGTGTTGTCTCCCATGATCTCCGTAATCCATTAAATGTTGCACAAGCGCGGGTGGAACTCTTCCGAGAAGAGTCTGACAGCGAACATATTGATCCAATCGATAGATCTCTCATCCGGATGGAAGAACTGATCGAAGATCTACTCACTCTCGCCCGGCAAGGTGACCAAGTAAGCGAGTTCACGGCGACTGATATCGCAAGCCTCAGTGATTCGTGTTGGGCGAATGTTGCAACGTCCGACGCGACGCTCCAGGTGAGGATGAGTCACACACTCCGCGCCGATCCAAGTCGGGTGCAACAACTGCTGGAGAACCTGTTTCGGAACGCCGTTGAGCACGGCGGTGATGACGTCAGTGTTACTGTCGGTGACCTGGATGATGGGTTCTATATCGAAGATGACGGCCCCGGTATTCCCGAGCAGAATCACGATGAAATTTTCTCGATGGGGTATTCCACGGCTACGGATGGAACCGGGTTTGGGTTGAGTATCGTCAACCAAGTGGTTGATGCACATGGATGGACTCTCCGCGTGACCGACGGACATCAGGGAGGCGCACGATTCGAAATCACGGACGTTGAGTTCGCGGAGTAACAGACCAGTTGTATCCACGGGTGACTCAAGAAATGGGTCTCACGGATTCGCTCCCTCTATTTTGCACGGTATAGACAAAAGTACTTTTGTCTGATGACTATTCAGTGGTCGGTCCACATCGCTGCTGATTAGCTGATTCATGCGTAACGGTGCGAAATCAACGATAGCCAACTGTTGACTGTCTCCTCTATATTCAGCAGCCAGTATCATCTTATCCCACATACCGAACAGTTGTTTCGCCAGATTAGGAAAGAGCCTCAAGTATGACCCGTTCTAAAATCAATGCATCGAGCGGGCAAGACATCGATCTAATCTGGTCTCCTGTGTCGAATGATTACAGAATATCAGCGATGGCTCTAATGGAAGTTTGGGTAAGATATTGCGAGGGAAGATGCCCCCAAAGGGAGAATCTTCCTGCACTGTTTGGGCGGGCCGCGTGGGCCCAGCAGTGCGAGGGATGCGATTTGAACGCATGGACCCCTACGGGAGCGGATCTTGAGTCCGCCGCCGTTTCCAGGCTTGGCTACCCTCGCACGCATAGGAGAGAACTTCGTTCGTGGGGTTAAATCACGCGGTTTCGATCGGCGGCGAGAGGCAAACGTCGCACCGACCGCCAGCTACTTTTGTGGCCCCTGGGAGCAAAAACCCCGGACCGCAGTCACTATCTTCGACGGCATCACGTACGGATTCCGATTGATGGGCTCTATCCTCGGCGTGTTGGTGGTCGGCGGGACCATCATGGTCGTCGGATGTGGCATCAAGACCCAGGCCGGTGGCGGGGCCTACAGCGACCCCTGCTGGGGGAACGGGAGGTGGGAACCAGCGGCGGCAAGCCCACCCAAACCAGCGATCCCACCACCAGAGACAGCAACCGCACCAGTCACAGCACCCCAACAATCCGCAAGGTAGCGACCGGCGGCGGCAATAGTCACCCGCCACCGTGGACTTACCCGGCCTGGTCTCCTTTCTGGGCGTGATGGACGAGCACACCCGCGATAACTCGGTCGAGCCGCCCCAACACGGCACACCCGCGGGCTGGGATCCCAATGGGGACCAGTGGACGCACGCGACCCTTCGGCGATCGGTCTGTCACGGCGTCGCCCTGTACAATTCGGGAGCGTATCACGAGTCTCACGACTGCTTCGAAAACGTTTGCTCCAGTGTAAACAATGCGTATCGGTCAACCGGCCCGGTGAACAATCAATGACTGACCATACGCGGGACCGCAATGTAGGCCCACCGATTTCAGGGGACCCAACCGGCTGGAGCGAGGATCGCGGTGAATCGAACGGGTGGGAACACGGAAGCCTTCGCGCGGCTGTGGTTCATGGAGTACGACTCTATAATTCTGGGGAGTATCACGAATCGCACGATTGTTTTGAAGCAGAGTGGTATAACTATGGGAGCGGAACCACAGAAAGCGCGTTCCTGCATGGAATGGTTCAAGTCGCGGCTGGCGCTTACAAGCACTTTGACTTCGAGAACGATGACGGCATGAGAAGCCTGTTTAGAACGGCGTTACAGTACCTCCAAGACGTTCCATGTGATTACTACGGCGTTGCTGTGGATGATGTACGGGCGACACTCAGAGACGCGCTAGAGGACCCTACAGTGTTGCATGGCTGGCGGATTGAATTAGATAGCCGTTACCCTGAAGCCACAGAAGCGGACCTTCGATATGCGGAACAATTGGAGTGACACCCAAGAGAAAGTGGACAAACTGGATGAACTGTTAGACGATCCGGACGTGAAAGCCGCGCTTCTAGAGAAACTAAGCGAATAGGATATTAAAATCGGTGAGGGAGATCTCCCTCTAAGTCAAACTCTGCCTTCATGGCACTTTCGACCGCCTCACGCGGGGTAACATCTGTGCCAACATTCAGTTCCGTCTTGACCCGACCGGTTTCAAGCAGCCGTTCGTAGGTAGTATGAACGTCCTCCCCCCGAGAAGTAAGCTCATAGCCGCCGTTCTCATTCTCTTCTAATACACCCTTCTGCGAAAGCTCATACGCGACAGATCCCCACGTCTGACCCGACTGAATGCGGTGGTTGGGAATATCGGACCCGTCCGAATCTTCAACCCAGTCTAAAACCTTGGCGAACCCCTGCTTCTCCACGAGTGTCAAAAGGGCGTCCTGCCTGCGATTTCGCTCCTCGAAACGGTCCATAAATGAGAGGTCCTCGCCTTCATGTGCGAATCCATCAGTTGCACGGTCGGCATTCGGATACAGCGTGTTGGTCGCCTTATCAAGTTCCTCCTTCCCCGGCGATACCTCATGGTCATTCGCAACCTCGATTAGGTTTTCAATAGCAGACTTGAGGTGGCAAAGTTCAGGTTCCACACTTTCCACACTCCCGTTTGCAAACTTCACCCAGTCCGTATGCTCAGATCGGATCATGAACAGCACAAGAGCATTCAGATCCGTGGTATAGTCGTGGAGCACCTTGCGCATTCCTTCGACCGTAGCAACTTCCCGCTTGATTCTGTGACGCGCTTTCCGCTGTTGCTCCGGACTTAACGGTTCAACAGACTCCCAATCAGCCGCGTAGGCTTTGGAAGCAACCGTTTGCGCGAGATACTGTCGCTCTTGGTTCTGCAAAAATCCACCACTCCGCTCGTCGCCGTGGGGAGGGGTAACCATGTGTCCGTATATTCTGACGCTGGCCATATAATGCTGTCGTACGTATTCCCAGTTACGAGGAGTCCCGGAAGGTCCGGGGCGAAAGTCCGGGCGAGAGCACGCCCCCGGCAAATTGGGCCGACCGGCAATGCGCAAGTATCCGGGAACCCGGCTCCGTGGCAGCACTCTTGCCTCCCTACGTGCGGTTAGGCGTCGTTCGGATTGGTTGGGGGTGTCGGTGCAAGAGCAAACCGAGAAACCTGACCAAACTGGGTCCGCTTGATGCTACCCCTGCAAGCTCAACACAAACTGAGCTTAGTAAGCACGGCGTGGCGACCGTAGGCCGCTCTAAGACCCTAGTTGAAGATAGCCGTGAATCCATCGAGGAGAACGGAAGTTGGCTGTTGTATCGGCAATTGAATAACGACATTCCGTAACCATGAGTGCGAAACAAGATACTACGATTAAGATCAGTCAAGAGAATTGGAAGCGGCTAAATGCACGAAAAGAGGAGCCCGGAGAAGCGTTCAACGACGTGGTAGACCGGATTCTTGACGAGTGACGTATCGAGAAACGCCGTCCGGGTGCAATTGCCTTGGGAGCAGTCACCCGATTGACGGCGCGGATTCAACTAGCGGGAGTGACCCCCGCATTTTGCTGAGTTGGCCTTCTAACCTATGAGTCAATCGCAACCTATCGAAAGAGGCATTGATACGGTCAAACAGGACAGAGACTTTTTCGAGGAGTTAGCAAACACTGAACTTCGGTGTTCAAAATACGCCGAGCAATTGCTGGAGGTGGCCGAGGAATGAAGAGAGAGGAAGAAACCGGGACGCTTGGAGGCGTCAGGTCGGGTTACGCACCACTATCACAAAGACGTTACGGAATCCAATATTGTGACGGGTGCTGGAATCCTGCGTTCACCCGTGTTGACGGAACCCCAGTCTGTGAAAGCCATGCTCGCGCCCACGGGGTGATTGAATGAGTGACCGCGAAACTCTTGCCCGGCGACTTACTGATGTGGGATTGATTGAGGATCGATTAATCCCCGTCGCGGACGGGTCCAAGGCATCAGAGGTGCGTCACAACGACGCCAGTACCCGCGAGAGTAGTTTCGCCAGTCTCTCCGGTAACTACGGTGTGTATGCTGGAGCGAACCCGGCAAGCGACCGCTGGCTGATTGACGTGGATATTGACGACTATGCGGACGACGCCGATAGTGACGCGCTCGAAGCCGTTACAAGTCTACCGGAGACGTTCACAGTTGCCAGTCCGCACACTGACGGCGATACGGGCGGCCACAGGTACTACTATATTGACGGCAAGGACGTTCACAAGAGCATTGAAACCGTCGCAGGTGCTAAGAATCCCGGCCCAAGTTGGGGAGAGATCCGCGTTCACAATCAGTATGTCGTCGGCCCCGGTTCCCAACTTGACGAGTGCGATAAGGAGTGGTGCGACGAGTGTAAGAAGCCGAACGGCGGCCACTACGAGATCGCCAACGACGCCCCGATAGCCGAACTTACGCTTCCGGAGTTGTTCAAGGTGATTAGGGCCGACGAGAGCGACGAGAATACCCCACAGAACGCGGACCCTGTGGATACGGACAGAGATACCCCAACTACTGACGGCGACGACTCACAAGCGCGTGCGGTCGCAGAACACTACCAGAACATCAAGGACTACCTTCTATATGGGAGTGACGACCGGAGTGAGATGGATTTCCATGTCTGTTGTCGCATGATTGAGCATGGGGTGGGTGAGTCCGAAGCCTACCGGCTACTGGCGAACAACCCCCGAACCAAGGTCGACAGTACCGACGCCTCAAGTGATTACTGGCAACGGACCTGGGACAAGGCTAAACGAAAAGTCGGTAACGACGCCGACAGTGAATCACTCCCCACGACTGACGGGGGGACAGTAGCCGACACACAGGCGACTGACGCCCCTCAGACGGACACAGATAGCCTCTCATGGGATGCAGTGTATCGCAACTATGCTGGCGCATCCGAAGCCGATGAACGGAAGCCAGCACGGTTCAAGGCTACGGAATTACTATCTGAGTCCCACCACTGGGCGAACCTCGAAGAGAACGACGTATTGTATGCCTATGATTCGGATCGTGGGATCTACAACCCAACTGGCGAAAAAAAGGTCCGTCAGCTGTTGGTCGAACATCTCCAAGAGCAATACGCCAAGAATGAGAAAAATGAGATTCTAGATCAACTTCGCGGACGGCATACCGTCAGTCAAGAGGACATGGGCGGGCCGTCGAATCATGTACCCGTCCGGAATGGTGTTCTGGAGGTTCAAACCAAGGGTATAGAGTTGAAAGACCATGCTCCAGAATACCGGTTCCTAGGGTCCGTGGCAACAGCGTACGATCCGGACGCCGAGTGTCCCCAGTCCCGGGAGTTCCTAAACGACGTGGTCCAAGCCGAAGCCCAACGAAAGAAACTCCAAGAGTACGCTGGATACACCTTGATGCATTGGAGCCTGCCGTATCACAAAGCCCTCTTCTTGGTTGGGCCGACCGCGTCGGGGAAATCAACATTCCTTGATACAATTCGGGCGGTCCTTGGGTCCGATACTGTGGTTTCACTCACGCCACAGGAACTTACTGGCGAGCGGTTCGCCGGCGCGGAACTATTCCAGTCATGGGCGAACTTTCGGAACGATATTCCAAGTTCGCTGATTGAGGATACAGGCGCGTTCAAGGAAATCACCGCTGGCGATAGCATCAAGGCAGAACAGAAATTCAAAGACCCGTTCCGGTTCGAGCCGAACGCGAAACACCTCTTCTCGGCAAATCAACTTCCGGACGCCGAGACGGAGGACGAAGCGTTTTATCGCCGGGTTCTTTTGGTTCCGTTCCCGTCGACAGTCCCCAAGGATGACCGCGATCCACACCTAGACGAGAAACTTCAGTCGGAACTATCGGGTGTGTTGAATTGGATGCTCGAAGGACTCCAACGGTTGATGCAACAGGGACAGTTTACAGCGGACCGGACGCCTGGAGAGACACAACGGACCTGGGAGAAATGGGGGAACACGGTTGACCGCTTCCGGGAAACCTGCCTCACCAAAGACGAAAGCGAAGATCTACCCAAGCAGACGGCATATCAGGCGTACCATGCTTACTGTGAGAGTGAGAATCTGCCGGCAGAGACACAACACAAAATGACCCGTCGATTGAAGAGCGAAGGTATCGCGGACGGGCGAACCTATATCGACGGGGAACGCCAGCGCGTCTTTGTCGGGGTGACGCTCACGGACCGGGGTGAAAGTTATCTCACCGACGACTCAGACGAAAGCCGGGACACTGGCCTTGGAAACTACGGTGAATAATCCCAGTACACCATGTGAACGGTTACAATGTGTCCCACAATATACTTGACACTACGGTATTCTCGCCAGTCTCACAGGCTAACGGCCCCATGTAACTGAGTTTATGGGACAGTGTGGTTGCATTAATCGCGTCCGTACGTGTGCGTGCGCCCGCGCTCACGATAGATTCAGGAGAGTGTCCCACAGATACACTGACATTTCTGTGGTGAACTAGCGAAAGTAGTTGCGGCCGATGACCCGGCTAAGTCCGGCGAGGACTGTGGATTAGCGGTCAATCACGGTTAGATCTAACCATGAGTACAATTCTCAACAGCGACAAGTCGTATCAAATTGAAACCAAAGTTGGCGCGGGAAGTATTGAGGACCCCGTGACTGGCGAGCGGCACGAAATCAACAGTTACGAGGATGAACGTGGCGGGACTATTGAGGTTGAACGTCCCGATAGCGCGAAGTATATTGTGGACAGTAGCGGTCAGTTCAGCTTCGCGTCCAAGGCCCCTAGTGCAAAGGCGGTCAAGAAGGCACAGAAAGACGCGCTCGAGATGGAAACCGTCCCGGATCATATCCTCGCCTTTGCCAAGGGCCAGCCTACGCCCCTCGGGGAGCAGGTCCTCGACGTGAGCAAGGGGTTCGACCCTGAAACTGACGACGCCTACAACGGCCCGCGTATGAAGGCCGTCAAGATGTACGACCGGCTCCAGAGCGAGGGCTACACCGACGAGGCCCGTTACCTCCGGCTCCTCGGAAACCTCAACTACCAGGAGGAGTTTGCCGACTACGTCCGGGAGGAGTTCGACCTATGAGCGACGAGTACGACTTTAGCGACGAGTGGGAAGCCCTCTCGGCCGACGAGAAGGCGGCCCGCCTCGAAGCCCTCAAAGACGACAAGGACCGGCTTCAATCCTATACGTTCCCGGAACGGTCGCAGGCAGAGATTGAAGCCTTAGAGGAGGACCTGGGGATCGCGTAACTCAATCTGCCGATGACCCTAAAGGCGAGGCACCTATGTCAGACATAGTTTCCTTCGGTTTCCGGCCACAGTTTCAATTTTTTCGTACCCCGGTAGCGGTTTGACCGGGAAACAACAGGAGGCAATTCGTGACTAAGCACACACCAATTCGCTTGCCGAACGTCATGTATCGCTTTGAAACACCGACGAACACCAATATTAGCGGTCTACCCCCCGGTGGTTGCCATGTCTGAAGCCGATAACGCGAGCGCGGGCGCGGGAGAGTTGCCAAACAGAGACGAGATTCTTGACCTGCTGGAGGACGGCATCAGGGAAGCCCACAGGAAAGTCAAAGAAGGCAGAGTGTACGACGCGGAGAATGAGAAAGTCCGCATCAAGTGGATCCGCGCGTTGGCCTACGCCGCGAACGTTCATCGGCAAATGCAGAACGACAGGGACCTTGAGGAGTTATCCGAACGCCTCGAAGCCCTCGAAGAGCAAGAACAACCATGACCCGCAAATCACGGCGCGAGATTGAGAACACGTTAGAGGAGATTGAACAGACAGAAACTCCCGACGACGTGGGACCAATTGAACAGTATTTCTCAGACGAATATGCGGACCCGCCAAACGATGAACTAGGCGAAGCGTGGGCCGAAGCCCTCGAACCGCAAGAATGACGCGAAAGAGTAAGCGCGAGATTGAGCAGAGGTTAGACGAGTTGGACCCGGATCCGGTGGATGAATATCCCGTCTTAGATACGCTGGCCGAACTGTTGGGCTATGACTGGGAGACTGTGGAAGAGGGTGAGCAGTTAGTCCGCCGGAAAGAGACGGGGCAAATATACTATTTCCCGCCGGAGTGTAGGGCGGCTATCAGTGACGGATTCAAGGACGGGTAAGAAAAATAGTCAGACGCCAAACGTGTGAATCCGCTCACGATAGATCGGTTCAATCCTCTCCGACAATATCTTGGAGTAACACTTTCAATTCGGGGTTTTCGTCCATTTTCTCCTCGAATTGCTTGACTAGGTCTTGGTCGTCACTTCCGGGTTCGGTTTCGGCGTAATCCTGCTTCATGTCGTCATCGACTTGCTCTTCAACTTCGCGGGCGTCAGGCGAATAAGTCATCCCACAGTACGGGCATGATTTCCAGTCCCCGTCAAGCGGTTCGCCACAGTTATCACAGACAGGCGGGGTTAGCGGACTCTCCTCGTCGGGTTCTCTGTGCCCGCGAGCGATCTCAGCGTCTTTGATATAATCCTCGTCAGTCAAGTGAGCATAGGTCCGCTCCATCACCTTACTGTCGGGTTCATGGCCGATGAGGTGTTTGATCGTGTCATTATCCATGCCGTAGTCCCGCTTACAGACAGTAACGAAATAGTGGCGGAAGTTGTGGGCATTGACTGGTTTGTCCACTCCAACAGCGTCACCGATACGTTGTAGCTGGCGATAGACAGTACTGGGATTGAGCTTGTCACCGGCCCGGACATTATCGCGGTTCGTTTGCTTGTGCTTGTGGGTGATTAGGTAGTCTTCGGGTTCCCCAGTAGGATGCTGACGTTTCCACTCCCGAACGGCTTTCTGTGCGCCTAACAGCGGGCGTTTCCCTGACGCACCTTTCAAATCACCGTCATCCTCATTGAGGTAGAATGTACCCTCTTCGACATTCACGTCTTTGAGGCGAAGATTAAGGATAGCACTACGTCGCTGGCCCGTATAGAGGAGTAAGTCAACTAGACAGGCGTCACGGGTGCCACGCCGTTTTGCCTCGTCACGAATCGCTTGCACCTCGTCGGCCGTGAACATATCGCGTTCATCAACCGGAGAATCCTCTTGGTCGGCAAAGTGGATCTCTTCGCGGTCAACCCCTAGGTCGTCATGGTATAGATAGAACCGGCGGATCGGACCCTGCTTGTTCCGAACCGTCCCATTGGAGAGTCCTTCGTCTTTCACACGGTCAACCCGACCATTCAGGTATGCATCCATCAAGCGGTTAATATTGTATTCCGTGGCTTCGGTTAGGTCAAACTCGGCATCAGCCGCGACTCGTCGGATTTCACGGGCATACCGGGCAAGGGTTCCGTCGCTCTTGGTGGCCCCGTCCGGCATTTGGTAAGTGTTCCGTTGTGGATCGTTTGCATCCAGAAATTCGAGGATACGGGTTCGTTCATCGTCACTAATCTCGTCGTCATTCCGGATCCGCTCGCGGGCCGTTTCGTACCGCTCTCGCATCGATTTAGCCATCTGTGACTCTATATTGTACGTCAAACTCCACCCACTTATAGAATACGCATTGTTTACACTCACGCACGAAACCTTCGAAGACGAGTGGTACAATTACGGACGTGGCTCGACCGAGAGTGCGTTCCTCCACGGGATGGTGCAAGTCGCTGCCGGGGCGTACAAGTATCACGACTTCGACAACGACGCGGGGATGGCGAGCCTCTTCGAAACGGCCCTGCAGTATCTCAGCGATGTCCCACGAGACTACTACGGCGTGGACGTCCTTGCAGTTCGGACCGTACTCACGCAGGCGCTGGATGCGCCAGCATCGCTGGACGGATGGGCGATCTCTCTCGATGGCGGGCAACCAACTGCGAGCGAGGCCGATTACCGATTTGCCGAGTCACTGGAGTAAACGCCCAGCCCAACACCGTCATCGAGTGTCAGCCCATTCGAAAAAGACACGCGGTAGAGAGTGCTCCTCGAAGTCAGGAAAATCTGCGTTGGCTCTCTTTGCCGCCGGGTGTGTCCACTACGGCGTGGATGGGAAGACTGCCGTGTGGTCGATCGGCGAGGCGACACCTGAGTGGCGGAAGGGTTCGTTCGGAAAAGAAACCCAGACGTCGAGGTCTCAAAGGCCCAACGAGGCAGTCAGCAGGCACCTTTCGCGGAAAGCGGCAGGCCTTTGTGGGCCACGGGCGAGGATCGGAACATGGCTGACAGTTACGACACGGTTTCAGTCCCCGAGGAGGGACAGCCCATCGAAGTCCTCGACGAAGAAGCAGACGAACTCGACATTCCGGAAAATCCGATCGTGCCGATCATTCACGGTGACGGGATCGGGAAAGACGTCGGCCCGGCCGCCCAGAAAGTCCTGGACGCTGCCGCCGAGGCCACCGGCCGCGAGATCGCCTGGATGCGCGTCTACGCCGGCGAGTCCGGCCGCGAACGCTACGACGAGAACCTGCCCGACGACACCGTCAACGCGATCGACGAATTCCGCGTCGCGATCAAGGGGCCGCTGACGACGCCCGTTGGCGCGGGCTTCCGGTCGCTGAACGTCGCGCTCCGACAGACGCTCGACTTCTATGCGAACGTTCGGCCGACCTACTATCTCGACGGCGTTCCCTCGCCGATGAAAGCCCCCGAGGAGATGGACATGGTGACCTTCCGGGAGAACACCGAGGACGTCTACGCCGGCATCGAGTGGGAGGAAGGCACCGAGGAAGTCGAGCAAGTCCGGGAGTTCGTCGAGAGCGAGATGGGCTACGACGAGACGATGCACGACGGCCCGATCGGCATTGGCATCAAGCCCATCACCGAGCACGGCTCGAAGCGACTCGTCCGGAAGGCCATCGACTACGCCCTCGAACACGACCGCGAGAAGGTCACGCTCGTCCACAAGGGCAACATCATGAAGTTCACCGAAGGGCAGTTCGGCGAGTGGGGCATGGAGGTCGCCGAGGAGGAGTACCCCGACGAGGAAGTCTTCGCCGCGCCGGACTCGCTGTGGGAGACCCAGGACGAGGTCGACATCCCCGAGGATGCCGTCATGGTCGAAGAACGGCTGGCCGACGCAATGTTGCAGTGGATGCAACTGCGCACCGACGAGTTCGACGTCCTTGCGATGCCGAACCTCAACGGCGACTACCTCTCAGATGCCGCCGGGGCTCAGATCGGCGGGCTCGGCATCGCGCCGGGTGCGAACTTCGGCGATGCTCGCGTCCTGGCAGAGCCGGTCCACGGGTCCGCGCCCAAACGCGCTGGCCAGAACATGGCCAATCCGACCGCGATGATTCTCTCCGGTCGCCTCATGTTCGATTACATGGGCTGGGACGAGGCCGCTGACCTCGTGCGTGACGCCGTCGAGGAAACGATCTCCGCGGGCAAGGTCACCTACGACCTCGAACGCCAACTGGAGGACGCCGAGAAGCTCGGCACCGAGGAGTACGCCGAGGAAATCGTCGCGAATATCGAGGAACTCGCGTAAGACGGACAGTTTATTCGATTTTTTCGCACTCGTGTAAACGCAACGCCCTTTGCTGTCGATCGAGAATTCTCGCCAGTCACGACGATGGACGATTCCGACTATCGCATCGAAGGTAGCGGCGACCGCGAGGACGCCTACGAGGTTCGCTTTGCGGTCTTCGTCGAGGAGCAGGGCGTCGACCCCGATATCGAGGTCGACGAGCACGAAGACGAGGCGATCCACTTCGTGGCCTACGCGGACGACGAGCCTGTCGGGGCCGCCCGACTGCGTGAACCCGAGGCCGGCGTCGGGAAGGTCGAACGCCTTGCCGTCCTGCAATCCCATCGGGGGAACGGACTGGGCAAAGCCCTCATGAACGCCGTCGAGCGCGAGGCCCGTGATCGTGCCCTCACGACGCTGACCCTCCATGGCCAATTGCGTGTCGCCGAATTCTACGAGTATCTGGGCTACGAGCGCGCCAGTGAGGAGTTCATGGAGGCCGGGATTCCCCACGTCGAGATGACGAAGTCACTCGAGGCGTAGCCAGAGCGTTCAAGTCGCTCCCAAGACAGGGGCGTGTATGTACGCGGTCGTCGGGTGTTCGGCTTGCAGTGCACTGTGGGTGGTCGAAGGACGCCCCGAGACGACACAGTGTCCGCGCTGTGGGAAACGACGGCAATTCGACAGGCTCAAGAAGTTCGTCGAGACAGCAGAGGCCGATGCAGCCAGAGAGGTCAGGGCGGCGATGCTCGCCGAGCGCCAGGACCTGGGTGATGCCTTCGATGGACTGGATTCGTACGCGGAGATGGACGACCGCGTCCACGAGGACGTGATCGACGACGAGACGTATCTCGAATCGAAAGGGGTCGATAGCGAGCAGGTGAACGCGGCTGCCGACCGGGCGAGTGCGGGAGCGACGACGGGCCCAAGCCGCCGGGAGGTCGTCGTGGAAGCGCTCGAACGTCTCGACGAACCGGACGAAGATAGGGTGTGTCGGTACGCGAGCGAGCACGGCGTGTCAGAATCGTACGTGCGACAGGCACTCCAGTCGCTGGTCAGGTCGGGCCAGGTGACCGAAGAACGCGGGACGTACCGGCTACTGTGACGGCGGACAGGCGAGTCCGGCTGCCCACAATCGCACGGCTGTCACCACACGAACACTCCGGCCACAGCGCGGGCTGAGTGAAAGTGCCGTGAGCGATCCCGGCATAGCCGTCCCGTGTATCGCACAGTTTGAAGGGGGACGAGAGCAAACTCTGGAAGCGTGACCCAAGGAGACCTCGACGATTCGACCGTCTCGGTGCCGATCGTCGCTGGCCTCGGTCTCGTGGCGACCAGCGTCGTCTTTGCCGGCCGGACGGCTGCCGGCGTGACCGTTCGAATCAGCGGCTACGACGTGATCGCCCTCACAGCAGGCACACTGGCAGTCGGTCTCGGTGTCTGGGGCTTACTCGCTGCGACTCGGGGAGCCTACAGACGGGGTGTGGGCGCACTGTCGGGGTCGGCGGGCATGGCGATGGTCTTTCTGGCTCCACAGGCCCGCTCTGGCCCCCTGTTCGTCGGGACTGGCGCCATGATACTGGTTCTCAGTGGACTGTTTATGATCGCGGAAGGGCTTGGATACGAACTCGTCGCGGTCGACGATGACGAAGATGGTGAAGCGAGTACAGCCCAAGAGTCAGAGATGGACGCCTGATTAGCGGCCGAGTTCTTCGTGGGCGCTCGAAAGGTGTCGGGAGGCGAGTGCACCCAGCAGAGACAGTTCACCCGCAAGCGACGCGGCGGCAATGACCTCGGCAAGTTCGTCGGCGTTCGAACCGACCGGATCGCCACCACCCGCGACGCCGAGGATCGACAACGCTTCGGACTGGGTTGGCAGTGCGGTCCCACCACCGACGGTCCCCACTTCGAGCGACGCCAGCGTCACGCTGGCGTACAACCCGTCCTCACGGGCTTCCAGACTCGTGATCGCGTTCGATCCCTCGACTACTTGCGCTTCGTCTTGGCCCAGCGCGAGGAACGCGGCCCCGACGATGTTCGCCACGTGGGCGTTAAAGCCCAGACTGCCGGCTTTGGCACTCCCAACGAGGTTTTTCCGGGTGTTGACCGCCGCGATATCTTCGCTGGTCGCGTGGAAGCGGTCCGCGACGACCGCGTCCGGAATGAAGACGTCCGCACCGACCGTGTATCCCCGGCCCTCGACAGCATTGATAGCCGCGGGTTTCTTGTCCGAACAGAGGTTGCCCGACAGCGCCACTAGCTCTGCCGGTGTCTCGTCTTCGACGAGTTCACTCGCTGCGCGGCTCGCGATCGTGACCATGTTCATCCCCATCGCGTCACCCGTATCGTAGCGGAATCGGAGAAACACCGAGTCACCGACGACGTACGGCGTCACGTCCTCGAAGGCAATGTGGGGGTCGGTCTCCTCGGCGACGGATTCGATCTCGGCCTCGTGGTCGCGGACCCAGTCAGCGACCGCGGTAGCCTCGGCAACGTTGTCGACGGTAAATACCGGCGCGCGGGTAATTCCCGACTTCGCGATCGACGTCGTCGCACCACCCGCCTCTCGGATCGCAGTCATACCACGGTTGACACTCGCCACGAGCGCACCTTCGGTCGTCGCCAACGGGACCCGATAGTCGTCGTCGGCTACGTCGCCATCGACCGGGAGCGGTCCCGCAACGCCGAGTGGTACCTGGATCGCGCCGATCATGTTCTCGATATTGGGCTCGGCGTCGGCAGCATCGATCGAATACGAGCCGACCGTCTCCAAATCCGCCTCCGTCTCGGATTCGATGTAGGCTCTACGTGCACTCGCTGCCTCGTCGGCAGGCGCGTACTCGTCGAGTTCGTGCAGACGAAGTTCACCGCTCCGGAGACGCTCGAGGAGGTCAGTCGCGTCAGCCATACGCGTACACTCGACGGCTGGCCTCCTAACAGTTTGCGTTCCGGACGGCAATACCGAAGCGCCTCGAATCCGGAAACCAGTAGCTTGAAGGATCCTATCGTGCCAATTCCCGACGGAATAAGCTCAAACGAGTAGACTGCCATCTAGCGGACTGGAAGTCGCCTCCAATCGCGCCCGGGACATCAACAGTGGCCCTGGAACGGCAAGCCCGGGAAATGTAGAGACTCCCATCATAATGGTGGCGAGAATTCCAGTATATGCTGGAAAGATATCATCTACTAAATTTTCGACGGATATACACCAAAAGTGTGTTAATGCGATGGGTTTTGGCGAGGATACAGAATCTGATATGTGGTAATGGGATGTTGATAGATGTCGAATGAATGGCAACCGGCTAATATATACGAGGTGTTGTCAGATGATCGTGCGCGTCAGATCCTCGTCGCGACCAACGACGCCCAACGATCGGCCCAAGATATCTCCGATATCTGCGATGGAAGTCTCTCCTCGATCTATCGCCGTCTCGATATTCTGTCCGAATATGACTTGCTCGAAAAGGAGATCCGGATCGACCAAGACGGACACCATCACAGCGTCTACGAGCCGGATTTCGAAGCGATCGAAGTCCAACTCGACGACGACGTTATCGAAGTCACCGTCGACCGTGGTGGAGAGACAAACACGCACGTCGAAGAGTGGCAGTCACTCGATTTTTGAGGGTTTGGCGGCCGACTGCCCGGGCAACCAACGTGATCAGAATGGCCGTCGAGTGTGTTTCAGTGAGTCAATACGAGTAGTTTGTCGTCAGCCCTGACGAGGCAAAACGGACCTGGCGGCGAGTTGAACGTGTGTGTCTGTTTCTCAGAGATGAGGAGTTTCTCGAAGGGCTTCGAACAGGCCGGGCAAGCAAACCCTTCGCGGTTGGCCAGATACATGGTTTCTCGGTCCTCGCTCAGCAGTTTCAGTCCGTGTCGATACTCGTGGACGTCGAAGCCGCCGTTCACGTCCAGCTGTTCCATACGTGCTGTAGGAAAACGAGCGCCTTCAATCCAGTCGTCCTCAGGCTGCCGCGCCGACGTACAGCGCGACGACCAAGAAGATCCAGACGGCATCGACGAAGTGCCAGTACATCGAGACTGTGCTCACGGACGTGTGACGGTGCTCGGTGTACTGGCCAGCGAGGCCGCGAGCGTAGATAATTCCCAACAGAATGGCCCCGAGCGTCACGTGGGCACCGTGGAGGCCTGTCAACCCGTAGAAGGCGCTCCCGAACGTCCCTTCAGTGATCGAAAAGCCCTCGCCGATGATGAACTCGTAGTACTCGTAGGCTTGGCCGGCGATGAATACGACTCCCAGGGCCAACGTCACGCCGAGCAACTGCATGAAGCGTTTGCGATTCCCTCGGCGGAGATAGACGTGGGCGAAGTGTAGCGTCACACTGCTGGCGATCAGGATTGTAGTGTTGATCAAGACGAGACTGCCAAGCAGGTGGGGCAGTTCCTGGGGCGGCCACGCGCCAGCCCGAATGAAAAAGTAATAGACGAACCCGGCGCCGAAGGTGGCGATCTCCGAACCCAGGAACAGCAACATCCCAAACCGGAGCGCACTGGATGAACGCGTCGCGGTCCCTCGCTCCCAGAAGTCGGCGACGAAGGCGTGATACAACCAGCCGTACATCCCGACCAACAACAGCAGGACGCTGCCTGCGATCGTCGCCGGCCCGACGATCGAGCCAACCAGCGCGTCTTCGCCCATGCCGAGTACCCACAACGCGACCCCGACGTAGAAGCCCGCCCCGCCGACAGCGGTGATGAAGGGCCACCAGCTGGCCTCGCCGAACCCGCGGGGCCAGTCCTCCTCGGCGGGGAGGTGATGGCCGTCGTGTCCGTCTGAATCCTCTACGATGCTCATGGGAACTGCTACCCAACCGACGGCTAAAAAGCCACCTTCGGGGGACCCTTTTGCCGGCGTCCGGCCTGTGAGGGCGCTCCCGGACGCCACCGTTCGGAACTTACAGGTCCCCGACCGCCGTAGGCGCTGGCAATGGACTGGCGCCCTGGACGTGTGCTGGCCCGATCAGCTTCGGCAGGTGGGTGGGTCGTCGCGTTCCTCGTCGTCACTGGATCGGGGCGCGCTCACGGCGGCAGCCTGGGGGCGGCCGCACGGGAGTCAGTCACCGTCCCGACGTGGCTGTTTTTGCTCACCGGCGGGGCGGCCGTCGGGGCGTCGTTCTTGTTGGCCTCGTTCGTCACCGACCGACGCCTGATCGATGCGCTGCACGACTGGCAAGTGGCGATCCCGGTTCCCCGCTCAGGCTTGCCCATTGCCCTGGTCCGCATCGTGGGCGTCCTGGGCCTCGTTTGCATCGTGGCGATCGGCTACCTGGGACCGACCCAGGGACTGGGTAATCTCGCCGTCCTCGCCGTCTGGGTCGGCTGGTGGGCGGGCTATACGGCCACGACATACCTGCTGGGTGGCACCTGGCACGTTCTCAACCCCTGGCGGACGATCGCGACCTGGCTGCCGTCCCTCGATCGATCGCTGCCGAACGTGGGGGCCTGGCCGAGCGTCGTCGGCCTCCTCACGCTCATCTGGATCGAAGTAGTGAGTCCGCTTGCGGACGCGCCCGCGTTGCTCTCGACCGTGGTCTTGGGATACTCCGCCGTGACACTTGGCGGGGCTGTCGTCTTTAGCTCTGAAACGTGGTTCGAGCGTGTCGACCCGGTGACCCGCGTGTTCCACTACTACGGCCACGTCGCGCCGATCGCGACCGGGCAGACGGCAACGGCCACTGATCGAGCGACCCTTGAGGGGGGCCGGCTCTCGGTCCGGGGGCCAGGCATCGGGCTGACGCGAGCCAACCTGGTCGGGGACACCAGTGAGGTCGCCTTCGTCGTCGCGCTACTGTGGTCGACGACCTACGACGGGTTCGTGACGACGCCCGCCTGGCGGGCGATGGCGCGTCCACTGGTCGAGGTGGGTATCCCGGCTCACCTCTTGTATCCGCTCGTCCTCGTCGCAGGGTTCGTGTTCTTCCTTGCAATCTACCGCCTCGCCGCCCAATACGCCCGGCAGACCGGCGAGACGTACACGTCCGCGCGAACTCTTGCCAGGCGATTTGCTCCGCCGCTGGTCGCGATCGCGGCCGGGTACCATCTCGCCCACTACCTGGGCTACTTCCTCTCACTGGTGCCCGTGCTGGTGACGGTCCTCGGTTCGCCGCTATCGGCCCCCGCGACCGTGCCCGTCCTCTCGCTGCCGGGGTGGTTCGGCGCGGTCCCGGTCGCGAGCGTCCTTGCGGGCCACCTGCTTGCGATCTGGATCGCCCACGCGACCGCCTTCGAGTTATTCCCGGGCCGCTTGCAGGCGATCCGAAGCCAGTACCCCTTCATCGCGGTGATGGTGCTGTATACGATGACCAGCCTCTGGATCGTCACCCAACCGTCCATCCAGCCGCCGTTCCTCTGATCATGTCCACCACCAATATCGACGAGATAGCGTTCGACGTGCCCGAAGACGCTGAGGCCCACCGGTGTCCAGAGTGTGGCCGCCCGTTCGTCCGCGAGGAGTTGTTGGCCCTCCATCGCGGCTACGAGCATCCAGACGCTCTGGAAGAAACAGCAACAGCGGCCTTCGAGGAAGCCTACGAATCCGAGAACGACCAGCTTGCGGTCTTCCGTCTCAAGGCCTTGCTCGCGCTGATCGTCCTCTACTTCCTGTTGTTGATGACCTACGCGCTGGTTTGACCGACCGCGGGACAGCTCGGTGACCGACCACTCGTTATTGGTCGCGATCGCCGATCGACACCCCGGCCACCTGCTCGAAGAACTTCACGACCGCAGCCATGTCTTGGCCGCCGTGGCCCATCCCGCTCGCGGCGCTGAACGTTTCGCGGGCGGCAGCGGTCTGTGGCAGGGGAACACCACTCTCGTTGGCTTCCTCGACGGCGTATCGGAGATCTTTGAACTGGAGGTCGATCGGGAACCGGGGCTCGAAATCGTCCGCAGCGATGTTTTCACCCTTGATCGAGAACAGCGGCGAATCGACGGCACCTGCTTCGACGACGGTCAGCATGTCGTCGTACGCGAGTCCCTGGGCAGTCCCAAAGGCCAGGGCTTCCGCGAACGCACTCATCATGTCCCCGAGCAGGAGATTGACGAACAGTTTCATACGGGTTCCGTCTCCGACCGCGCCACAGTCGACGACAGGCTCGCCGATAGCTGAGAGAATACCCTCGACCTCCGCGATGAGGGTATCAGGACCGGCAGCGAGGACGGTAAGCGTCCCTTCTTTGGCCGGGCCGACCGTCCCCGAAACCGGTGCGTCGACGTAGCGGCCGCCGACGTTGTGGACAGCTTCGGCCGCGGCTGCAGTCGCTGCCGGGGTAACGGTACTCATCTGGAGGACGATCGTTCCATCTGTTAAGCCGTCGAGAACGCCGTCTTCTCCCTCCAGAACGGCCTCTAAGGCCTCGTCGTCAGTAACCATCACGATCACGACGTCGGCTCGTTGGGCGACTTCGGCGGGGGAATCAGCCACGTCGTGGCCGGCATCGGCGAACGGTTCGGTCCGCTCGCGCGTCCGATTGTACACGCACAGCGGATAGCCAGCGTCGCTAACGTTCTGGGCCATCGGCGCGCCCATCGCACCGAGACCGATGACTCCGACTGTTTGGGTCATGCTGATGACGGTTGCTGTCCCAGCGATAGAAACGTAACGAAGGAGGTGTCGAGCGACAACGCTGATAGTGGTCGGGTGAGAACGGGGCCACATGAGCGAGAACGCTTGGGTCGACCAGATTGCCGCCGAACGGATGCAAACCGACCAGGAATTCACGGAAGAAGTGGCAACATCGCCACTGTCCAGCCAGCAGTGGGGCCTCGTCATGACTGCTGTCGAGTTTCAGATCGATGGGGCGGCACAACCAGAGACAGCCCAACTCGTTGCCGACACGGGGAAACTCTCGAGCGTAATGCCGGAACTCCGGCGAATGGAAGATCGTGGGGGCGGCGGGATTTCGGCCGACAACGCTGGCACAGCGGCCAGTAGCGGCGGGCTGCTCGACGGTATCAAAGGTGCTCTCGGGCTCGGAGGCGGCCAATCCGACGCACTTCAGGCGGCAGCCGAGGAGTTGGTCGGAAAGTACACCGACCGGTTACAGTCACGTCTCGATGAGCGCGGGCGATGGGCAGAGGTCTGTGAGCAGGCCCAAGAATCTTAACCCTCGTCTCCAGCGTGAAACAAGGGTAGCTCCTCGGCCTCGTAAATAGTAAGCAACTCGGTGACCAGTCCGTCGGAAGACTCCCCGTCTACCCGGAGCCCGTCGAGACGCGCGATGGGCTCCTCGTCGAGTTCGACGGTTGGCACACAGGTCGTATTTTTGACGGCAATCGTCTTAAGCGAGGGAGCAGTACGAACGTGCTGAATGGCAACAAGTAGCGAGGGACGCGTACGACAGCAGAGAACGAGCCGGGGTGACCGCTGGTGACCGGTCCACACCAGGGACAGCCACTCGAAACCGCCGGGACGTCTATCGATGCGGCGGCTGCCGCGGTCGTCCTCGTCCACGGCCGGGGCGCGACAGCGGGGAGCATCTTGCAAATGACCACCGAGTTGCCGACCGACGGTGTGGCGTATCTCGCCCCACAAGCGGCCCGAAGCACCTGGTATCCCAACCCGTTCACCGCGCCGGTCGATACTAACGAGCCGGGACGGACCTCGGGCCTGCAAGCGATCCGAGCAGCGATCGACAGGGCTGGAAACGCGGAGATCTCACGGAGCGCGATCGCTCTCGTGGGCTTCTCACAGGGGGCGTGTCTCGCCAGTGAATTCGTCGCACGCGAACCACGACGGTACGGGGGCCTCGCGGCACTCAGCGGCGGGCTCATCGGCGAAACCATCGAGCCCGAAAGCTACGAGGGCGATCTAGATGGGACGCCGGTCTTTCTGGGCTGTAGTGACGTCGATCCACACATCCCCGCCGAGCGCGTCCACGAGACGGCGACGGTCTTTGAACGACTGGATGGTGACGTGACCAAGCGGCTCTACGAGGGCATGGGCCACGGAATCAACGAAGACGAACGGGCGTTCGTCGCCGACATGATTGCCGAACTATCCGCAGGCAACGAACGGGAAACGTAACCGACCGACGAAAAGGCGACGGTCGTTACTTATAAAGGCTCTGTCCGGCACTGCCGGCGACGTCAGCCAGGCCGGCGTAGACCTCGGCGATGCGCTCGCGGACGTCACGACCGCCGACGCGCGGGTCGAAGCGGTCCTTGTTCGGCGACCACTCGACGTCGTTGAAGAACGAATCGCGCTGGTCTTCGACGCCTTCCGGCGGGACAATATCGTTCGCTTCCTCCCGGTAGAGGTCGAACAGCGTTCGCGTGTACTCGTACTGGTAGCGTGTGTCCTTGTTCACCTTACAGATGCCACGGTTCATGAAGTCCGACAGCTGGTCGGGCTGGAGACCCGAGGAACCGTGCAGGACCAGCGGCGTCTCAAGACCGTGATCGGCGAGTGTCTCGTGGATCTCGGTCGCGAGGTCGGGCTTGAGATCGAGGTCTTTGCCCTTGGCGACGCCGTGCTGGGTGCCCACGGAGATCGCCAGCAGGTCCGTGCCGGTCCGGTCGACGAACTCGACGGCCTGCTCGGGATCGGTATAGAAGGCTTCCTCGGCGACGATCTCGTCTTCGACGCCTTTGATCTGGCCGAGTTCGGCCTCGACGAGGATCTCTTCGTCGGCCTGCTCGGTCTTTTCGACGACTGCTTTCGAGCGGGCGATGTTCTCCTCGAAGTCCTCGTGGGAGGCGTCGATCATGATCGAGGACGGAATGGCCGTCTCGACTTGCATGTCGATGAAGTCCATGTCCGTCTGGTGGTCCATGTTGAGGAACACGCCGACGTCGTACTGTTCGGCGATGACGTCGATGTAGTTCCCCATCGCGCGTAGCCCCGCCTCGGCGTCGCCGTTGCCGGCAAACCGGCACGCGCCGGCGCTCATCTGGATGAGGAGATCGGAGTCGGCCTGTTCGGCCCCCTCCATGAGCCCCATCATCGTGTTCGGTTCCGCGACGTTACTTGCTACGAGTCCGAACCCTCCGTCTAGGGCCTCGTCGTACACGTCCGCGAGTTCGTCTCCGCCGTAAAACGCCATCAGTAGGTCACCATCGAGACCTTTCGCTGCCGGCGTTAAAACATATGCGAAAATCGCCGCGACCGTGGGTTCAAATCGGGGTGCGTGAGACAGGAGTTACCCGCGCATCGACCACACGCGAACGTCGTCCATCAGTGCTTCCGGATCGAGTTCCCGGATACTCGGCCCCTTGACTTGCACGAGGTGGGCAGAGGTTGCGACGCCCGAACGCAGGGCATCTTCGTCGTCCCAGCCCTGTTCGTAGGCCCACAGCGCACCGGCGAACATCGAGTCCCCAGCTCCGACCGTATCGACGACATCGACGTCTAAGGAGGGCGCATACAGCGTCTCCTCGGGCGTGACGAGGACGGCCCCTTCGGCCCCCATCGATGCGAGCACGCGCTCGTAGCCCCACGACTGGAGTTCCTGGGCGGCTTCCGCACAGTCGTCGATCGTCTCGATCTCGATGCCGGTCGCGTTTGCCAGCTCCTCCCGGTTTGGCTTACAGTATTCGTAGGTGTGTTCCAGCTCGGGCATCAACTCGCCGTGGATGTCTAAGGCTGTCTCCCAGTCGCCGGCTTCGGCGAGTCGATCGACGTCTTCGGCATCCATGCCTGGCGGCAGACTCCCACCGACGTTGATCAGCGACGGATCGTGTTCTTTGAGTGTTTCGATCAACTCGTCGACTTTCGCTTCTGGGACTTCCGGCCCGGACTGGTTGAGCTTGTACTCGTTCTCGGGCGGGAGAACCGTCGTGTTCATCCGGGTCGGATCCTCGACGTCGACGAAGTCCGTCGGGACGTCGTAGGTCTCGAGGTCCTGTTCGATGAAATAACCGGTGAATCCACCGACGATACCCGTCGCGACCGTCTCGGAGTCCAGTGCCCGGAGGAACTGTGAAACGTTGATGCCGTTGCCCCCCGAGTCGAACTGGGCATCACTCGAGCGTTGTACCGTGTTCGCTTCGAGTGCTTCGTCGATAACGATCGTCTGGTCGACCGCCGGATTCGGTGTAACTGTCAGTATCATGGTTCGTTCGTCTCCGAAACGTCGGTCTCGGCCCGACGTTTCCTGTCCCTCGAAAAATTACGCTACTGTCCCTTAAGGCAGTCGGTCTTTCCGAGCGCCCCAGAACCGTCCGACGAACGCGGGAGAGAAACTGATCGAGACAGCTTACAGCCGATCGAGTACAGCCTCGGTGAATTCCGTCGTCGAGGCCTCCCCGCCGAGATCAGCGGTTCGTGGCCCGCCTTCGAGTGTCTCCAGCACTGCCTGTCGGACCCGAGCCGCGTCGGCGTCGTACTCGAAGTACTCCAGCATCATTGCCGCAGAGAGGATCATCGCGCTGGGGTTGGCGACGCCCTCGCCAGCGATGTCCGGTGCCGAGCCGTGGACCGGTTCGAACAGCGCGTTGTCCTCGCCAATGTTGGCGCTTGGGAGCATGCCAAGCCCACCGACGAGGCCGGCAGCGAGATCCGAGAGCACGTCGCCGGCGAGGTTCGGCGTGATGATCACGTCGTAGTCCTCGGGGTGCATCACCAAGTGCATCGCCAGGGCGTCGATGAGTGCCTCGTCGTACTCGGCGTCCATCTCCTCGGCAACCTCTGTGGCAGTGTCGACGAACAGCCCGTCGGTCTTGCGCATGACGTTTGCTTTGTGGGCGAGCGTCACGTGATCGGCATCGTGTTCGTCGGCATACTCGAAGCCATACTCGGCGATCTTTTCCGAGGCGTCTTCCGTGATGAGGCGGGTCAGCGTCGCCACGTCGTCGGTGAGATCCGATTCGATACCGGCGTAGACACCCTGAGTGTTTTCCCGGATGAACACGAGGTCGGTTTCGGGCTTGACGGCGTCGACGCCAGGGTAGGCCCGGGCGGGACGAACGTTCGCGAACGAGCCGACATCCTCGCGCAAGGGGAGGATGATGTCGGCAGCGAGTTCGCCCGCCGCGCCGAACAGTGTCGCGTCGGCCTCGCGGGCCAGTTCGCGTGTCTCCTCGGGCAGGGGCGTCCCCTCTCGTTCGTAGACTGCGTTGCCGGCCCGACCTTCCACGAACTCGAAGTCTCGATCGAGCGCCTTCAGAACGTCCAATGCGGCCGGCAGCACTTCCTGTCCGATGCCGTCGCCAGGGATGGCAGCGATCTCTTTCGTCATGGCG
This sequence comes from Halorhabdus sp. CUG00001, assembly GCF_009797925.1. Lineage (NCBI taxonomy): Archaea > Methanobacteriati > Methanobacteriota > Halobacteria > Halobacteriales > Haloarculaceae > Halorhabdus > Halorhabdus sp. CUG00001. The sequence goes on along the minus strand of NZ_VOLB01000001.1, from coordinate 513,362 downwards.
ATACCTCTCAGTGGGGACGAAAAGAGGGTGTCGATCCGTCGCACGATCCGCCCGGGAGAACTACACGAGCCGCAAAATCAGGACCCGAGCACAGGACGCTCATCGAGCGTTCCGTCGTTGCGTGGTTGGGCAATCAGGTTTCGTCGGCCAACTCCGCACCCAGCCCCGTGTAGGCGGCCGGCGTCAGCGCGGCCAGTTCTTCTGCAACAGCGGGATCGATATCCAACTCCGCGAACAACGCCCGGAAGTCCGCGAGCGTGACGTCCTCGCCGCGAGTGAGCGCCTTGACCTGTTCGTAGGCGTCACCGTGGCCCTCCCGACGGAGGATCGTCTGGACGGCCTCGCCGATGACTGCCGGCGTTGCCTCGAGTTCGTCTCGCATCACCTGCTCGTTGGGAACGACCTTGCCCAGGCCGCTTTCGAGTTTGCGATAGCCGATCAGGCAGTGGGCCAGGGCGACGCCCATGTTCCGCTTGACCGTCGAGTCCGAGAGGTCCCGCTGGAGCCGGGAGTTGGTGACGTAGCCGGCCAGGAAGTCGAGGTCGCTGTTGGCCTTCGAGAGGTTGCCCTCGCTGTTTTCGAAGTCGATCGGGTTGACTTTGTGGGGCATCGTCGAAGAGCCCGTCTCGCCATCGGCCGATTGCTGGCCAAGGTAGCGATCGGAGACGTACAGCCAGGCGTCCAGGTCGAGGTCGAGCAGGACACGATTGGCTCCCTGTAGGGCGTCGAACAGCGCCGCGAGGTCGTCACACGGGTTAACCTGCGTCGTGAGGGGTTCGTGTTCGAGGCCCAGCGACTTGACGAACGACTCGGCGAAGCTCGGCCAATCGACATCGGGGTAGGCAACGTGGTGGGCTGCGTACGTGCCGGACGCGCCGGCGAGTTTGCCCGCGAGGTCGTCACTGGCTTCGATCCGGCCGATCGCACGCCCCAATCGAGACGCGTAGACGGCCATCTCCTTGCCAAAGGTGGTCGGCGTGGCCGGTTGGCCGTGCGTGCGAGCCAGCATTGGCGTCTCGCGGTACTCCTGTGCGAGCTCGACCAGTGCGTCCCGGACGTCCCGCAATGCGGGCAAGAGGACCGCCTCGACGGCCGGTTTGAGGAGCAATCGGTGGGCGAGATTGTTCACGTCCTCGCTGGTGAGACCGAAATGCAGCCACTGATCGGCCTCGAGGCCCGCCGGCTGGCGTTCTCGAAGGAAGTACTCGACGGCCTTGACGTCGTGATTGGTGGCGTCGTAGGTTTCGGTGCCCGCCGTCTCGATCTGTTTGACGAACGCTGCATCCTCATCGTTGAAATCCTCGTAGATGGCCCGGAGCGCCTCGCGCTGGTCGGCGTCGATTTCGAGTGGCGTTGCGTCCAGGTCCGCGAGGGCGATCAGGTACTCGACTTCGACGCGGACGCGAGCGCGGATGAGCGCGGACTCGCTGGCGTAGGGAACCAACGGTTCCGTGTAGCGTGCATACCGGCCATCGAGTGGCGAGACGGCCGAGAGGGGGTCGCGGTCGGTCATAGCTCAGGGTGTGGCCAGTGGGCGATTAAGGTTGCCGGTCCGGAGTTTCGATCGACAGGATTTACTGCACCCACTGAAAACGACCTGATGCCCGGTGGGGTGGCAGAGCGGCCTATTGCGCCTGCCTTGAAAGCAGGTATCCTCACGGATTCCTGGGTTCAAATCCCAGCCCCACCGCTTGTGAGGCAACGAACGTGACTGAACAGCGGTGCAACTGGGGTTGCGCCCTGCCAGTCGCAGTCCCGGAACGGCCGAGCAACGCGAGGCCGCATGCCCGGAACGTCTGGCTCCGGTTCAAATCCCAGCCCCACCGTCAGACTGCTCTCGTCGTCTGACGAGTCCTGCCTCGCAAGGCTCGCCAGGACACCGTATTTTGACGCGAGCAATCCGCGAGCGTCAAATCCGTCAACTGGGATTTGAAGTACGGCAGACGCGCCTAACGAAGTGAGCACGTTTGCCATCGGGTTCAAGTCTTGATCGACTTGTTACTCTCGTCGCTCGACGATTGCCTCGCTATGCTCGGCAAGATGCCGTTTTTGACGTGAGCTGACCCGGAGTGCCACAGACAGCAACCGAGTCAACGATAGCAAGAACTTTGTAGTGCGTGAACAAACACCATGAGTTAGGGATGTCTCCCGAAACCTGTGCCGTCTGTGGCGGGACAGTCCCGTTCGACAGCACGGTACATCTGCTCGTCCATACTCACGACGAGGGGGGAGCGATCGATTACTACGTCTGTCAGTCCTGTTACGAGGAAGATGTCGCGCCCCTGGTAGCCTGAATTTCTTGATTGTACACCCAGTGGTCGTGGTATCACGGCTCTCGGAAGGGTTATCCGCCTATCAGCCCTACAATTGTTTGCAATGGCAGACGGAAAGGTGGATTTCTTCCACGACACTGGCGGTTACGGTTTCATTACGACTGAGGACGCCGAGGATGACGTTTTCTTCCACATGGAGGACGTTGGCGGCCCGGACCTCGAAGAAGGACAATCGATTGAGTTCGATATCGAACAGGCCCCCAAAGGGCCCCGCGCGACGAACGTCGTCCGCGCATAACTCATCACGCCGCTGCCTGATGGCAGCACTGTGATTGCGATCCATTACTTCAGAAAGACTACGTAGCGAGCGACAGCCTCGTGGTGGGATGTTGAGACGGCAACCGATCAGTGGACGCTTCCGTGACAATTAAGTTGTGTATACAACTATTTTGGCCATGTCCGATCGTGAGTTCATCGCCTGGCACGTGTCCCTGGCGGGGCGAGCCCTCAGCCGGACGATCGAAGACGAACTGTCGGCATACGATCTGGGCCGCGGCGAGTACCGCGTCCTGTTCGCGCTCACCGAGCGCGAGGGAGTTACGCAGACAGATCTCGTCGAGAAACACCATCTGGAGAAGAGTTCGATCGCCCGGGTCGTCGCCCAACTCGAGTCGAAGGGCTACGTCGAGACACGGCCGGACCCCGAGGATCGTCGCCGAAAGCGACTCTACCTGACAGAAGCCGGCCGTGATCTTCGCGAGGAGGTCACGGCGGTGAAGGATCGCGTCGACTCGCAGCTAACCGACGGGCTGTCGCCGACTGAAGAAACCAGGCTCGTCGAGTACCTGCGGACGGTGTGTCGGAATCTGGACGTAGCGTTGCCGGAGGATGAATCGTGACCACGAAATCCATACGGCGTCGTCTCCGGGACCGCATCCCGCTGTCGCCCTCGGCAGGCGCTGCGCTCTGGGTGATCGTCGCCTCGGGGACGCTGACGGTGATGGCGGGGGCGATCCTCGGCCCGGTGGTCAACCAAATCCAGTCCGGGCTTGGCGTCAGTCAGTCCCTGGCCGGGCTCATCATCACGACCCACGGGCTGTTTATCGTCCTCACGAGTCCGATCGCCGGCGTCCTCATCGATCGATACGGTCCGCGAAAACCGTACATCCTCGGGCTGATCGTCTACGCCGTCGCCGGCGGTGCCGGACTCGTCGTCACATCGTTCCCTGTCTTGCTCGTCACGCGGGCAGCCTTGGGCGTCGCCGTCGCCTTCGTCTACACGGGCGTGACCGTTCTCATCTACAATCTCTACGAGGGGAGACGGAAAGACCGCGCGATGGGGCTTCGCGCGAGTGCCAACAGCGTCGGCGCGTCGGTCTGGCCGCTCGTCGGCGGGATCCTCGGGACGCTCTCCTGGCAAGTACCCTTCGGCGTCTATCTCATCGGCCTGCCACTCGGCGTGTTAGCGTTCCTCTTCGTCCCCGAGCCGGCGATGGCGTCGACCAGTTCGGAAACGGACGAGTCAAGCAGTAGTCTCGGAGCGCTCGTGGACGTGATCACGGGGACACCGCTGCTCGTTTTCGTGTACTTGCTGTACTTTCTGGCGAACGTCCTGCTATATTCGATCATCGTGTTCTATCCGGGCGTCCTGGAAACCTTCGGCATCGAGTCGTCGTTCCAGATCAGCCTGTATCTCTCGGCGATGGGCATCGCTGGCGGCGTCAGTGCCGCGCTGTACGATCGGGTCCGGCAACGGTTCTCATACGGGCAATTGGCGCGAATCGCGCTGGTCCTCTGGACGATCGGCTTTGCGATCGTGCCGATCGCGGAATCACCACTCGTCGCTATTCTCCCGGTCGTCCTGTTCGGACTCGGCCAGGGACTGGTCTTTCCGACGGCGATGCTCTGGGTTGAAGAACTGGTCCCACCCGACCGGAAGGGGCAGTTCAGCTCCTACATCGCCATGTTCGGCTACGTGGGACAGTTCCTCTCGCCGGTACTGTTCGGTCCCGTCGCCGCCGGTTTTGGAGTCGCTGCGGTCTTCGGCGTGGCTGCCGGCGTGGTCGCCACGCTTCTTGTCGGAACGGCCGTCTGGTATCTAGCCTGATCAAGTGTCGTTCGCTGGCCCGTTGTCCGTCGAGGACTCACCGACAACGACTCGATCAGGGATGTCGGGATCGGGCTCGCGGCCGACGGTCAGCAATCGCTCGGTGAGGGTCAGATCTGCCTTTGCGGGGTCTGGTTTCTCCATCGTCTCGTACTCGACAGCTATCCCCTCCTCGGTCGAAGCGAAGCGAGCGATACTCAACCGGAACGACGGGTGAAACACCGGCGGGAGCAGCCCCGCAATGACGGGACGGCGATGGAAGCGTTTGAGCCACGAACCAGTGTTGACGATCGCCCGGCCGTCGACCGTCTCGACCGAGGGTCGATGGGTGTGCCCGTAGCAGAAGACCGCGATCTCCGGGTTTGCCTCGAAAAGGTCAGTCGCCGCGTCGACGTAGGGCTCGCTCGGGTCGACGGTGAACTCCGTCTCGACGAGGCCAAACCGGTCGATCGTCCGCTTGAAGTCCTGAAGGATGAACCGCGAGGGAATCCAAACGAGAACCAACACGCCCACGATAGCCACGTTGATGGCCAGCACGGCGAGTGCGAGCGTTCCGGCCGACCCCAAGCGGCCGAAGGTACCCTCGATCGTCTGGGTCGGTAGCGACCAGACGCCGACCAGATCGAGGCCGGCGGCGATCGCGACCAGCGCGCTCAAGTTGAACAACAAGAGAAAGGGGACAGCAGCGTACCGGAGGAGGGGATGCATCTCGTTGTAGAAGTACTTCGAGAGGAACCAGACCGGGACGCGCTCGGTCGGGGTCACCGCCTGGATATCTTTCAGCCAGTTGCCTCGTCCGCGGTCGGACACCTGCCCGGCACGACTTGTCACCAGCGTATTGTAATAATAACCAAGGGGCTTCTCGTGGGGGTTGCCAAAGTCCTCGAAGCGATTGTTCGGGTCGCGTTGATTCCCGTGTTCGAAGTATAGCAGGCGGTCATCGATCGAGCGCGTGAGGGACTGGTCCTGGGCGAGATCGACGTTGTAGGCGGCAAATCGCTCGACGTAGGCGTCGTAAGCGGCGAGTTCGTGATCGTGGTTGCCCGGCAGGAGCGTGATTTGAATGTTTTCGCCCGTCGCGCGCAGTTGTTCGAACAGCTCCGGATACCGCTCGACCAGGGCGTCGAACTTCTCGATACCCTCGATCGTGGTGAACTCCCAGAGCCCGAAGGCGTCCCCGTTGATGAGTAATTCGGCGTTCTCGTCGGTCTCTTCTAAGCGTTCGAGGAAGGCGAGCAGCTCGTCGAGAAACTCGACGTGTTCTAACTGTTCGTCGCCACCGATATGGAGGTCGCTGATCGCATAGTAGACCGGTTCGGCGTCGGCCATCGTCTGAGCGTGCGCGCCCAGCCACAAAACGTCTCGGGAGTGGCCTTGGCGATTCGCAACTACTTTGCTGGCGGCCCGCGCCCCATCGCACATGAAGCTCGCCGGAATGGCCTCGAACAGGGGGCGCAACCTGCTGAATATCGCCGACTGCGCGCCGGGTGGGGCGGAGTTCGCCGTCATCCTGACCAACGATGCCGACGCGCCGGTCCTGGAGGAAGCCGCCGACCGTGGTATCCCGACCGAAGTCGTCGAACAGGGCGAGGACGAAAGTCGGGCGGACCACGAACAGCGCGTTCTGGATGCGCTGGCCGACTACGAGTTCGATCTTGTGGCCCTGGACGGCTACATGCGCATCCTCAGCGAGACATTCCTTGAGGGCGCGCCGACGACGTTGAACGTCCACCCCGCACTCTTGCCGGCATTCAAGGGCATGAGTCCGCACGAGGACGTCCTCGATGCGGGCGTCAAGACGACCGGCTGTACCGTCCACGTTGTGGACGATTCTGTCGACGATGGCCCAATCGTCACCCAGGAACCCGTGCCCGTCCACGAGGGCGACTCCGTCGACGATCTCAAGAACCGAGTCCTCTATGAGGCCGAGTTCAAAGCCTATCCGCGCGTGATCGAGTGGTTCGCCGAGGATCGCGTCGAGATCGACTGGGATGCAGGCACGGTCGCCGTCGAGGGCGACGACGGCGGGGCCTATCCCACACGGCGGCTCGATAGCGACGACCGCGTCCGTCAGCTCCGGTACGGCGAGAACCCACACCAGGACGCCGCGCTCTATGCCGATCGGACCTGCGACGAGGCCAGTGTCGTCCACGCCCCCCAGCGCAACGAGGGCGCCAAGGGCATGGGCTATAACAACTACAACGACGCCGACGCCGCGCTGAACATCGTCAAGGAGTTCGACGAGCCGGCCTGTGCGGTCATCAAACACACCAACCCGGCGGGTTGTGCGGTCGCCGACTCGATCAGCGACGCCTACGCCGACGCCCTTTCGACCGACCCCAAGAGCGCCTTCGGCGGTATCGTCGCCCTCAACCGCGAGTGTGACGCCGCGACGGCCGAACAGATCATCGACTCGTTCAAGGAAGTCGTCGTTGCACCGGGCTACACCGACGATGCGCTGGACGTACTCTTCGAGAAGGACAACCTCCGAGTCCTGGACGTCACAGAGCAGTTCGATCCGACCGAGACGCTGACCGAGAAGCCGATCGTCGGTGGGCGACTCGTCCAGGATCGGGACCTGCAGACGGTCACCGCGGACGATCTGGAAGTCGTGACCGAGCGCGAGCCGACCGACGAGCAGATCGAGTCGCTCCGCTTTGCCTGGCAGACGATCAAGCACGTCAAATCGAACGCGATCCTCTTCGCGAAAGGGACGGAAACGGTCGGCGTCGGCGCGGGCCAGGTCTCGCGGGTCGATGCCGTCGAGATCGCGAAGATGAAAGCAGACAGCGACGCCGAGGGCAAGGACGCCGAGGGTGCCGTGATGGCGAGTGACGCGTTCTTCCCATTCCCCGACGGGATCGACGCGGCCGACGAGGCGGGCATCGAGGCAGTCATCCAGCCAGGCGGGAGCGTCAACGATGACGACGTGATCGAACGGGCCGACGAACTCGACATCGCGATGGTGTTCACCGGGTCGCGCGCGTTCCGTCACGATTGAGTCCCGGACCTCAATCGCCGCGGCTATACACGGTTTTCAGCAGTTTGGTGCTTGACGCTCCCACCATCCGAATGAGGACCCTTTAATATCAGTCACCGTAACGGCAACACGAACGCATGCGACGAAGTACACTCGCCCTGGTTGCTCTCGCCGGGATACTGGTCCTCGCCGGGTGCAGCGGTGGGGGGACCACGACCGCAACGAGTCCAGACCAACCGACGGACGAACCGACAGCATCGCAACTCCAGCAGCAGGCGATCACGGCGATCAGCGACGTTGCGGCGTATCACGCCCAGCAAAACGCCACGATCCGCCAGCAGGCGAACAATCTCAATCGGTCGTCGACGCTGGACATCGACTACCAGGTCGATCGAACGGCTCGCTCACTCGAGTCGCATCGGACCGCTGTCCAGAGTGGCCGGGAAGTCGTCGTCGATCGATATATCGTCGAGAAGACACTCTACCAGCGCAGTGAACAATTCGCGTCGGTGTATGGGTCCGAGTGGGTGAAAAACGATCTCTCCGATAACTTCACCCGACAGTGGCATTTGAGCGATCAGCTCTGGCGATACAAGTTCATGCTCGGGAACGCGTCACTCTCGAACGTCACGACAGACACTGTCGACGGCAGCGAGACGTACGTCGTCACCGCTGACGTGAACATGGAGGAGTTCAACGCGGCCCTGAACGAACAGCTGAATCTGCCCGAGAATGCCTCCCAAACGACGAGCGGAAACACAACCATTTCAGCCACGTTCTGGATCGATACCGAAACCCACCGGCCAGTCAAAGTCGAGCGGGCGGTGTCTGGTACGCAGACTGTACAGGGCCAGACGATCGAGTTCGAACGTGAGGTCGAGACGATGATACAGTACGACGCCGTCTCGATTTCGCTCCCGGACGAGGCCGAGGACGCAGTCGACATCGCCAATCAGTAGCTGACCGCGATCAGCGACTGGAATCGAGCGGGTGTTTTTCGAACGGAGTACGTCCACAGCGAGGGTAACTCAGAGTTACCTGCGAACAGCCGCGTTTTTATTGGCGTGGCTGTGACAATCACCACGATGACGAAGTCACGATGGGTGGGCATCGCCCTGGCACTGCTGCTCGTCCTCTCGGGGTGTACTGGAAACTCCGCGACGACGACCGAGGGACCACCGGACATCGCCGAGAACGGAACAGTCCCCGCGGCGGCAGATCTACAGGCGGCGACCCTCTCGGCGATGAGCGGCGTCGATGGGTACACAGCCAACCAGACCACGACGATCGTCCGGCAAACGGACGACCGTAATCGGACGACGACCGTATCGGTCAGCTACGCCGTCAACCGGAGCGAGCGAGCGCTGATTTCAAATCGGTCGACGACTGGCCCCGACGGAACGGTGAACGTCACTCGCTATCTGGTTGAGGAAACACTCTACCAGCACAGCGAGACGTTCACCGAGGAGTACGGCACGACCTGGATCAGTCGCGACCTCTCGGAAAACCCCACGCGGTACTGGCAGCTTTCGGATCAGCTCTGGCGATACCAGTTCACACTGGGCAACGCCACGCTCTCGAACGTCACCACGGCGACCGTCGATGGTGTCGAGACGTACGTCGTCACAGCCGACGTCGACACGGAAGAGCTGAACACCGCCCTCAGGGAGTCGCTCGATCTCCCACCAGGGATCTCGCTGGCCTCGGAGGGCAACGTGAGTCTCACGGCGAGGTTCTGGATCGATTCGGAAACTTATCGCCCAGTCCAGGTCGAGCGAACGCTCGAAGAAACGCGAACGAACGACGGAACGACAGTGCAGGTCACGCGGGACGTGACGACAAAGGTCACGTACGGTAACGTGTCCGTGTCGCTTCCTGATGCCGCCGAGGATGCCCAGTCAGTCGGTGACCAGTGACCGGCAGTTCGCAGTATGTGAGGGCTGAATCGTGCCCACCTACGGCGTTCGTGCATTACTGCCCACCACAGCCCAGCAAAGCGCCTGATTTTATGAGCGCGGGGACGGTTCCAGCGGACACCCACCGATGACACGCATTCGACTCGTTGTCGCCCTCCTCGCGGTCCTCGCAGTGGCCGGTTGCCAGGCGCCGATGGCCGAGCCACAACTGGATGGATCGATCGCCGTCGAAGGTGAGAACATCTCAGTGTCACCCGAATCGGTCTATGCCGGGGTTCGCACGGTCGCGGACGCCGACGTCTCCCCGCCGGAACGCATCGATGTCCTCCCGAACGCGTCGGCGTTTCGATCACTGCCGGGGTTCGGTGCCGGAAGTCTCCCTCCGTTCTACGAGCTAGTTGGCTTTCACAACTCAACGGTCCCCGATGGCTCGACCCTCGATCGCATGGAAAACGGCGCAACCTATAATACGGGACTGATCTACATCCTCCCAGCACCGGATGGCGATCCCGCGAGCACCGAGTGGGTCCTGGCCCACGAGTTCGGCCATTACGTCAATCTACAACTCGGTCGCGTCACCGATCTCGGTGGCAAACTGGGGTCCTCGACGGACGAAGCTTACGTCGCCGGGGCAATCAGAGAAGGGGCGACCGTCTTCACGACGGACACGTACCTACAGCGGTACGGCAACCGTACCGAGCCGACAGCGCCAATGTACGAACGACTTATCGGGACCCTTCCGGCCGGAGAGTATGCCCGATTCGGTCTCAGCAAGTACGTCCACGGCTATCGATACGTGTCGAGTCGGGTCGAGGACCCGAGTGGACTCGATAACGTCTTCGAACAGCCGCCCACGACCAGCGAACAACTGCTACACGGGTATGCTCCCGGCGAGGAACCGCCCGCAGAATTGAACGTGACAGTCGAAGCGACTGAGACATGGGGCGTCAGTGGGACCGATCGCCTTGGCGAAGCCTTCGTCCGGTACGCCTTAGAGAACGGCGTGGACAGCCAACGGGCGGCCGATGCCGCGGCCGGGTGGGGCGTCGATCGGTTGTACTATCTCAGGCCCGCGAGCGGCGGCAATACGTCCTACGCTTGGACCTTCCGGTGGGACGACGCGGCCAATGCCAGTGCGTTCGAGCGCACGGTCGAGGTGTATTTCGAGGAACGCGCCGACAGGCACGAAACGGGCTGGAAGCTCGCCAACACCTTCGCATCCGTCCGAGAACCGACCGATCGGACGACGGTCCTCCTGTTCGGGAACCGGTCTCTCGTATCCGAAACGGAGAGTACCGCGACAGGACAGGGCCAGGTGCACATCGGCCTCCCGGAGAAACCGAGCGTTGATGGGGAAGCCAGTCAGTGAGCGGACAATCCGACGGACCCACGCGACGGCCGAGAGACGACTCCGATAGGCTAAAGCGCGCCCGGCCGATGCCAACAAGCATGCCCTATCACGAAGCGGCGAACTTTCTTTTCGACCTTCGCCGGTTCTCGCCGCGGCCGGGGACCGAAGCGACTCGGGAGTTGCTCGCCCACCTGGGTGACCCCCAGGAGTCGCTGACTGCCGTCCAGATTGCTGGCTCGAACGGGAAAGGCTCTACTGCCCGGATGCTCGAATCGATCCTGCGCGAAGCTGGCCTCGACGTGGGGCTCTACACGTCGCCACACCTCGAAGACGTTCGTGAGCGGATCACGGTCAACGGACGAAAGATCTCGACGGCAGCGATCAGTACGTTCGTCGAAGCCGTCGAGCCGTACGTGACCGAACACGCGGCGTCCGGCGACGCACCGACGTTCTTCGAGACGATGACAGCCCTGGCGGTGTGGGAGTTTAGCCGCCGGGACGTCGACGTTGCCATCTTAGAGGTCGGTATCGGCGGGCGTCACGACGCCACCAGCGTCGTCGATCCCGTCGGGAGTGCCCTCACCAGCGTCACGCTCGAACACACTGACTTCTTGGGCGAGACCATTCCCGAGATCGCCCGGGACAAGGCCGCCGTCGCCCCGGACGATGCGGCCCTCGTGACGGCCGCCACCGGCGAGGCACTGGCGACGATCGAAACCAAGGTCGACGACGTGTGTCGCGTCGGCAGGGACGACGACGCAGCGATCACAGTCGAGTACGATGGTCGTGAGGGACTCCGAAGCGTCGTCTCCCTGTCGGGACCGGACTGGTCGGTCGAGACGCGTCTCCCACTGCTGGGTACCCATCAGGCCCAAAACGCCGGTGTCGCCGCAACGCTCGCCCGCCAGGTTGCCGACGTGACAGAGACAGCGTTGGCCGCTGGGCTCGGCCGTGCCACCTGGCCCGGTCGCTTCGAAGTACTCGGCCAGGAACCGCTGGTCGTCCTCGACGGCGCACACAATCCCGGCGGGTGTGAACGCGTCGCTGAAACCCTCGAGGACTTCGAGTACGACGATCTGCACCTCGTCGTCGGCGCGATGTGTGAGAAAGACCACCGTGGAATGGCCACCGCGCTCCCAGCCGCCGATCAGGTGACGGCCTGTGAACCCGCGATCGATCGTGCGGAAGACGAGGCTGTCCTTGCGCGGGCCTTCAGTGAGCAGACAGACGCGACCGTCCGGACCCGGTCTGACGTGGCTGGAGCGCTCGACGACGCCATCGAGGGGGCCGACCCCGACGACGCCGTCCTCGTCGTCGGCTCGCTGTACGCCGTCAGGGAGGCACGGACTCGCTGGACGCGCTCGACGATCCCAAAGCGGGTCGAATCGCTTTCGGCAGGGGCAAAGACCCTCGAAGACGCCCATGTCACCGAGGCAGGCGTCCGTCACATGCGCGGGAAGGCAGCCCATCGAGTGCTCAAGACGCGGGTCCAGCCCCGACAGGCCCAGTCTCTCAAGGAAGCGCTACTGGCCGTGGGCGGGGAGTGTGCGATTTCCGGCCTGGCCGAGCAGGAGCAAGAGCGTGCAGACGTTGTGATGATGGGCACACTCGAACAGTTCCAGCGACTGACGGCGAGGCTGGCCGACCAGCCCGACGGGCTCGGGCCGCTTGCCGACCAGCTCCGGGACACGCTCGGGTTCGGCCCCGCGGACGACACCGCCGAGTATCCATGGAGTGACGGGACGGCAGTCATGGGGATTCTCAACGTCACGCCGGACAGCTTCCACGACGGCGGGGAGTACAACGCCGTCGAGGACGCACTGGCCCGCGCCGAGGAGATGATCGAGGCAGGCGTCGATATCGTCGACGTGGGCGGTGAGAGTACGCGTCCAGGGGCCGAGCCGGTCGCCGTCGAGACCGAGCGCGATCGCGTCGTCCCCGTGATCGAGGCGCTCGCCGAACGGGACGTGACCGTCTCGGTCGATACCCGGAAAGTCGACGTCGCAGCGGCTGCCCTCGAAGCGGGGGCCGACATCCTCAACGACGTCTCCGGGCTGGACGATCCTGGCATGGCCGAGCTGGCTGCCGAACACGACGCGCCGGTGGTCGTGATGCACAGTATCGATACGCCGGTCGATCCGGACCACGAGGTCCATTACGACGACGTAGTCGAGGATGTGATCGACGAAGTGACCGAACGCATCCTCCAAGCCGAGAGGGCGGGTCTGGATCGATCCCAGATCCTCGTCGATCCCGGGCTCGGGTTCGGCAAGACGCCCGCCGAGGACTTCGAAATCCTCGATCGGCTGGGAGAACTCGAGGCCCTGGGCTGTCCGATCCTAGTCGGGCACTCTCATAAGTCGATGTTCGGCCTCGTCGGCCGGGACGCCGACGAGCGGTACGATCCGACAGTCGCTGGGACGGCCGTCGCAACCGAGCGTGGCGCGGACGTGATCCGTGTCCACGACCCAGCAGCCGGGGTTGCTGCCGTCGACGTCGTCGAGGCTGCGGCCGATCCCGACGCGTTTTCGGAGTGAAAAGCGCCCTCTCCGTCGGCGCTCAAAACAAGCCGTGTGCGGCGATGACGTCGCGGTAGACGTCGAGATACGCGTCGACGACAGCCGCGTGGTCGTAGGATGCAAACGAGTCGTCGAACGACCAGCGTTCGAGACTCCCCGACTCGACGATCGCGTCGGCCAGTTCCTGTGGGTCGGTCACCCGGAAGCTGCGGTGGTGGTTCTCGATGAGTTCGTGGGCGCTGGAGTTGGCCTGGTACTCGACGATGCCAACGGACCCGGCCCCAAGCGCCCAGAGCAACTCGGTGGCGAAGTACTCCCGGTAAGCAGTGTGGACGAAGGTGTGGGCTCCTCGATAGATCGCGACGCGTTCCTCCCGAGAGACCTCCCCGACGAAGGTGATCCGGTCGTCGATCCGCAGGTCTGCGGCCTGGCGCTCGTAGTCGTCCCGGAGCGGCCCGTCGCCGACGATCGTTGCCGACCAGTCCCGGTCGCGCAACTCCGCTAAGGCCAACAAGAGACTGTCGACGTTGGCACTCTCGTCGAGCCGATGGGCGAAGGCGACTTCGACTGGCTCGGCTGGGTCGACCGATTGCACCAGCGAGAGGTCGATCCCGTTGGGGATCTGTTCGGTCCGGCCGTCGTCGATCCCGCGCTCACGGACCTGGGTCCGGACGAGTTCCGATGGCGTGATCACCGCTGCCGCTTCCCGGAGTGACTGAGTGACGGTCCGTGAGTCGGCCAGCCCCTCGTCGCCGTACCACTCGACGATCAGCGGCGCACGGGCGAGCGTCCCACCGGTCGAGGCCCCGAAGACCGCTGCTGGCGGGCGCGGGGCGACGTGGATCACGTCCGGGCGATGCCGAGCCAGCAATACTGGGAGCCGGGCCGCAAACGACGTCCGGGCCGGCGAGACCGTCACCCCGTGATAGGTCACGCCGTCGATCGTCCGCTGGTCGTCGTACTCGTCCCACCAGGCGGCACAATAGACGGTGACGTCGTGGCCGCGATCGGCCAGCTGGTGAGCGACGCGCTCGAGGCGACGTGTTCCCTCGGTGTCCCGATGACGGGTCGTCGTCATCGACACGAAAGCGACCCGCATACTCGCCGTGAGAACGCCGGCTCTCAAAAACCCCCCGTCTTCCCCACGGGCGAGGCGCTGTCAGGCCACTGGAGAGGACACACTGGTCAGTTTCACACTGTGAACATCGAGGGGAAGTATTTTTCATCTCGACGGAGAGTTTCCGGTATGACCGCCATCGAAATTGAAAATCTCACGAAACGGTATGGATCGGAACCCGATGCCGTCCAAGCACTGGACGGACTGGACCTCACCGTCCGGGAAGGCGAAGTGTTTGGCTTTCTCGGCCCGAACGGGGCTGGAAAGTCCACGACCATCAACATTCTGCTGCACTTCATCGATGCGACGGACGGAACGGCGACCGTCTTCGGCCACGACGTCGGCGAGGAGTCCATGGCCGTTCGATCGAAGACCGGCGTCCTGCCGGAGGGATTCGAGGTGTTCGACCGGCTCACGGCTCGGGAACATCTGGAGTGGGTGATGGACGCCAAGGGTGTCGAGGACGACGCCGACGCAATTCTCGAAACGGTCGGGCTCAGCGATGCTGTCGATCGGCAGGCCGGTGGCTTCTCGAAGGGCATGGGCCAGCGGCTGGCCCTCGGGATGGCACTGGTCGGCGATCCAGATTTGCTAATTCTGGACGAACCGTCCTCGGGGCTGGATCCGACGGGGATGCAAGACGTTCGGAATATCATCCTCGACCTCGCAGAGCAGGGGACGACCGTCTTCTTCTCGAGTCACATCCTCGCCGAAGTCGAGGCAGTCTGTGATCGCGTCGGCATCCTCAATCAGGGCGAACTCGTCGCTCTGGATACGATCGAAGCCCTCCAAGAGCGTGACAGCGGCGTCGAAACGATCGAAGTGACGGTCGAAACGGTCCCGGAGACGGAAGGGATAGACGAGTTCGACGGCGTACAGCGCGTCAACACCGATGGGGACACCGTGATCGCAGTCTGTGCGGACACGACAGCCAAAGTCGACGTCGTGCGCTGGCTGGACGAACGGACAACGGTGACGGACATCATCTCCGAGGACACGTCTCTGGAAGAACTCTTCCACCGGTATACCGGGGAGGATCCCACGAACGAGCAGCCAGCAAAGACGCCGGAGACGCCGGCCGAGGCCACGGGGGCAAGCCAATGAGTCTCCTCGCCGTCGCGCGACGGGACTTCCTTGACGTCCGACGGGCCAAACTCGTCTGGGCCCCGGTCGCGCTGTACACCGCGTTCATGCTGCTGTTCTTCTGGGGCCAGAGTACCTCCGCTGACCCGGACTTTTATCCGATTATCTGGGGCCTCGTCGGTCTCGGTGGCGTCCTGCTCGTGCCATTGATCGCGCTGGTCGCCGCGTACCTCTCGATCGCTGGGGAACGGGAGTCCGGGCGGATCAAGTTCACGCTCGGCGTGCCCGTCAGTCGGACGGCGGTCATCGGGGGGAAGCTGCTGGCCCGTGGGGCCGTCGTCTTGCTCGGGCTCGCTGTCTCGCTGGCGCTGGTCGTGCCGATCGCGATGGTCTTCGTTCCCGAGATGACGATCGAATACGGCGATTATCTGGTCTTTGCAGCCATGACACTCGCGTACGCGCTGGCGTACGTCTCGGTGGCCGTCGGAATCTCGGCGGTCACAGCCAGTCGATCGCGGGCGATGGCCGCCGGGATCGGGTTCTTCTTCGTGTTCAACATCGGCTGGAACTTCCTCCCGGTCAACCCGATGCAGATGATCGAGTTCGTCCTCGATCAGTTCGGGATGACGGCACCCGAGGAAGTGCTCGAACTGGTCTTCAGCCTCAGCCCGACCGGGGCCTACCTGAACGCGACCAAGCTCTACATGCCAAACCGGTTCCTCGAAGGGGTCGGCAACGTCGTACTCAGTGACCCGCCGTTTTACATCCAGGGCTGGTTCATGGTCGTCATTCTGGCCGCCTGGATCGTCGTCCCCCTCGTACTGGCCAACTGGCGGTTTTCGAGGGCTCAGCTCGGGTAGTTTCGGGGCCGAGATCGGAGCCCGGACAGACTGGCGCTCCGTTCAGATAACGCCGGTCACTTCGGCGGCTTCCCGTGCAGCGGGCTCGCTCATCCCGTTCCCGAGGATCGTATAGCGGTCACGGATCTCGTGGGCGGTGGTCAACGCCTCGATGACCGTCGCGTCGTCGATACCCAATTCTGCGGCAGTCGTCGGCGCACCGATGTGGACCAGTGCATCCCGAATGTCCCGCCATTCTCCATGCTCGCCGCTGTGGAGGTATTCGACCATGATCGAGCCGACGCCGACCTGATGGCCGTGCAGGGCCGCGTCTGGAACGAGTCGGTCAAGCTGGTGAGAGAACAGGTGTTCGGCCCCCGATGCCGGCCGGGAGCTACCCGCGATGGACATCGCAACCCCTGAGGAGACTAAGGCCTTGAGGACCACCCAGGCGGATTCTTCGAGACCCTGTTTGATCGAACCGGCTTGATCGACCAGTAGCTCGGCAGTCATCCGGGAGAGAGCACCGGAGTACTCCGAATAGGTTACGTTCTGGAGGCGTTGGGCGAGTTGCCAGTCCTTGACGGCCGTGTAATTAGAGATGATGTCGGCACAGCCGGCCGTCGTGAGACGCCAGGGGGCATCCGCGAGAATACCGGTATCAGCCACGACAGCGACTGGGGGATTCGCTGCGACACTGTGGCGCGTCCCATCTTCCGGAACCGAGGCGCGGCCGCTGACGATGCCATCGTGGCTGGCTGCAGTGGGCACTGAAACGAAGCCCGTTCCGAGTTCGTCGGCAGCCATCTTCGTGATGTCGATCGGCTTGCCCCCGCCGACGCCGATCAGGTAATCGGCCTCGGCGTCTTCGGCAGCGTCGATGACTCGCTGGACGGCCTCGAAACTCGCCTCCTCGATGATCGTCACTGCGGGGTCGTGACCTCGCTGTTCGAACTGTTTGCGGACCGTCTGACCGGCGACTTCGTTGGGAATCTCGCCGGTCACGATCAGCGGCCGACCGGAGAGGTGAAGCTCCTCGACAGCTTCTGCGGTCCGTCCGAGGACGTCGTGACCCACGAGGACGTTCCGGGGCAGGCGAATCCAGATCGACTTCTCGAACATGTCCCGACCGTCGCCGCCGGTGCTCATAATCCTTTGCCGTCACGAGACGATCCGGCCCGGACTGTCACTTGGCCACGTCGGCCCGCTCGGTCATCGTGTCGAGCGCTCTCTGCGCCCAGTCATCCCAGGCGAACCCACGATCGGCCATGCACGTCTCCGGGAGACTGGAGGACGAAAGCCAGCCGACGTACCTTATGCTATCACGGGGCGTCCGTCGCGTGGACGGGTTTTCGGTCGCTCGCGATCACTCATCGAGAGCCGATGACCATCTCGACGGATTCGCGATCCGGACCCTCGGCCTGTCCCGTTCGATCGCTCTCGCGGTGCTCGGCGACGGTCGCCGCAAGCGCCTGCTCGTGTGGCGTCGACTCCCACCCCAGAGCCTGAAGTTTTGCCGTCGAGAGCAGATGTGGCTGGTCGCGATACAGTGGGAAGTCCTCGGGGGCGACCATTCCCGCGGCGAGTTCGTTCCCGCTCACGCCGACCGGGCGGGCGTTGCGGTCCATCGCATCGGCGATCAACTCGACCCACTGACCCAGCGTCGGAGCGTGGCGATCACCGACGTTGTAAGCCTCGCCCGCCTCGCCGCGTTCGGCGACGATCCGGAGTGCGCTTGCGACGTCCTCGACGTAGGCGAACTGCCAGAGACTGAGGCCATCGCCCGGCACGGCGACCCGATCGTAGGAATCGACGCGATGCAACCAGTAGTCGAATCGCTCGGTATAATCGTACGGCCCGTAGACGACCGTCGGGCGGACGCTCAGTGCCCTGACGCCATCCTCGGCGGCAGCGAAAACCGCACGGTCGCCCTCGGCTTTGCGGTTGCCGTAGGTGCGTGCGGAGTCGTCGGTCGCCTGCTCGTCGGTACACGGCGAAAGGGGCGTCTCGGCTTCCCGTTTCGGGACCCTCTCTTGGCCGTAGGCCGACCCACTGGAGACGTAGACGTAGGCTTTGGCGTCGGCGAAGACGTCGGTCGCGACGCGGACGTCTCGCGGGTGGTAGGCCACGCAGTCGATGACGACGTCGGGATCGACCTGTTCTCGGGCGGCTTCGAGGGCGGCGGCGTCGGTCCGATCGCCCTGGACGTGCCTGACGCGATCGTCCCCCTCGAAGGGGTTCGCGTGGCTCCCCCGGTTGAACAGCGTCACGTCGTAATCGTGATCGAGAAATTCCGTGACGGTATGGCGGCCGATAAATCGCGTGCCACCGATGACGAGTACGTCGTCCATGGCTCACTGCTGGGCCGGGCCAGACAAACCCGTGTCGTTCCCCTCACCAGCGGGACCGCGATTTGACCACTGCCCTCACATCGAGACGATGGGTTCGTTCGATGTCTCCAGACTCGGAGGCAAGTCGGTCTCACCGGTCAGATGCAGGTCGACGTGGCGGGCGACGTCTCGCCCGCTGCCGATCGCCCAGACGATCAGGGATGGGCCCATCTCGGCGTCACCGGCCGCGAAGACACCATCGACGTTGGTCATCATCGTCTCGTCAGTTGCGAGCGTGCCGTCGTCGTTGATAGCCACGCCGAGCGGTTCGAACGGGCTAGATTCGGGGGCTTCGAACCCGACTGCCAGCACGACGAGATCGGCGTCGATCTGGACGTTTGACTGCGTGACGGTCTTCTGTGGCGGGCCGGCCCCGCCTTCTTCCCACATGATGCGGTCGGCGAGGATCGCATCGACGCTTCCATCGCCGTCCTGATCGACGAACTCGTTGGTATCGACGCAGTACTCTTCGACGGCACCCTCTTGTTGGGCGTAGGTCTTCTTGTAGGTCTGGGGCTGGTCCGGCCAGGGGTTGTCAGGCGGCCGCTCGACTGGCGGTTTGGGCAGCAGTTCGATCTGGACAACCTGCTTGGCACCCTGTCGGTGGGCGGTCGCAACACAGTCGGCACCAGTGTCGCCACCGCCGAGCACGACGACGTTTTTCCCCTCGGCATCGATGTCCGGACCCGGCACGTCTTTCCGGGCGTTGCGGCGGTTCTGCTGGGTCAAGTAGTCCATCGCGAAGTGGATCCCGTCCAGATCCCGGCCCGGCAAGTCGAGATCGATCGGTTTCTGAGAGCCGACGGCGACGACCGAAGCGTCGAAGTCGTCTTCCAAACGCTCGACCGGCACGTTCCCGCCGACCTCGGCGTTCGTCTCGAAGGTGATCCCTTCCGCACGAAGTTGGTCGACACGGCGCTGTACGCGGTGTTTTTCGAACTTCTGGTCGGGGATACCGTAGCGCATCAACCCACCGACTTCGTCGGCACGCTCGAAGACCGTCACGTGATGGCCCGCACGGTTGAGTTGCTGGGCGGCCGAGAGACCGGCCGGACCGCTCCCCACGACCGCGACCGCGTAGTCGCTCCGAGTCTGGGGCGGTTCGGGTTCGATCCAGCCTTCCTCCCAGCCTCGATCGACGATCGCCCGCTCGATGGACTTGATCGTCACCGGGTCGTCGTTGTACGCGAGCACGCAGGAGTTCTCACACGGTGCCGGACAGTTGTAGCCCGTAAACTCCGGGAAGTTGTTGGTCGCGTGCAGGCGTTCGAGTGCTTCCTTCCAATCCGAGCGGTGGACGAGGTCGTTCCAGTCGGGAATGATGTTCCCGATCGGACAGCCACTCATACAGGTCGGCGTCCCGCAGTCCATGCAGCGTTCGCCCTGCTCTTTGAGGTGCTCTTCGTCCCACTCCGATTCCCACACTTCCTCGTAGTCCTGCTTGCGTTCCTCGGGGTCGCGCTTGCCGATCGGTTGGCGACGGTGGCGACGGTACCCGCCGGGATGGCGTTCGGCCATCAGTCATCACCCTCCGTTGGGAACGAAGGGGTCGATGGTTTCGGCGGCGGCGACGCCCGCACGTCCTCGCCGTCTTCGAGCTGTTCCTCGACGACGGCGGCGAAGGCGTCGGGCATTACCTTCACGAACTGGGAGACGTAGGTGTCCCAGTCGGCCAAGATCTCCTCGGCGCGCTCGCTGTCGGTGTAGCGGGCGTGATTTTCGACCAGCCGCCGAACCATCTGGCGGTCGCGCTCGTCTAGTTCCGCAAGGTGGACCATATCGTGATTGACGCGTTGGTCGAAGTCACCAGCCTCGTCTAAGACGTAAGCCTCGCCGCCGGACATCCCGGCCCCGAAGTTCTTGCCCGTCTCGCCGAGAATCACGGCGACGCCGCCGGTCATGTACTCACAACCGTGATCGCCGACACCCTCGACGACGGTCTTGACGCCGGAGTTGCGGACGGCAAAGCGCTCGCCGGCCTGGCCGTTGAAGTAAGCCTCGCCGTCGGTTGCGCCGTACAGCGCAACGTTGCCGGCGAGAATGTTCTCACTGGCCGCGTAGCCGGCTTCGGCCGGCGTCTCGACGATCAGTTTCCCGCCAGAGAGCCCCTTCCCGGCGTAGTCGTTGACGTCTCCCGTCATATCGATCGTCACGCCGGGGGCCAAGAACGCGCCGAACGATTGGCCGCCGGTGCCGTCGAGATCGAGCCTGACGGTATCGTCTTCCAGTCCGTCTTCGCCGTGGGCCTTCGAGAGTTCGGCACTCAACATCGTACCGACGGTGCGATCCTCGTTGGTGACACGCGCCTCGATGTCGACGTCGTCGCCACGCTTGACGGCCGGCTGTGCCTGGGCGATGAAGTCATTGTCGATCTTGTCGGCGAGCTTGTGATTTTGCCCCCGCGTCTTCCGGCGGTCGTCCTCGCTGTCGGGTCGCCAGAGCAGTTCCGAGAGGTCGACGTGCTTTGCCCGCGGGTGATCGACGTCCTTCTGTTCGAGGAACTCGGTGTGGCCGATCAGTTCGTCCATCGTCTCGACGCCGAGTTCGGCCATGATCTCCCGCACTTCGCGGGCGATAAAGCGCATGTAGTTGGCGACGAATTCGGGGTCACCCGGGAAGTTGTCTCGCAGCTCCTCGTCCTGGGTCGCGACGCCGACCGAGCAGGTGTTGCAGTGGCACTTCCGGAGCATCACACAGCCACAGGTGATCAGCGGTGCCGTCCCGAAGCCGTACTCCTCGGCCCCGAGCAGTGCCGCAATCGCGACATCGCGGCCGGTCTTGAGCCCGCCGTCGACCCGGACGCGGATACGCGACCGAAGGTCGTTGTCCAGCAGGATCTGGTTGGCCTCGGCGATGCCAAGTTCCCAGGGGAGGCCGGCGTTCTTGATCGAGGTCTTTGGCGAAGCCCCGGTCCCGCCCGACTGGCCCGAAATCAGAACGGCGTCAGCCTTGCCTTTGGCGACGCCCGCGGCGATGATCCCCACACCGGCCTCACTGACGAGCTTGACGTGGACGTCCGCGTCGCGATTCGCGCACTTCAGGTCGTGGATGAGCTGGGCGAGATCTTCGATCGAGTAGATATCGTGATGGGGCGGCGGCGAGATGAGCGGGACGCCGGGCGTCGTCGAGCGTGTCTCGGCGATCAACTCGCTGACCTTCTCGCCGGGTAGGTGGCCGCCCTCGCCGGGCTTTGAGCCCTGGGCCATCTTGATCTCTAAGTGCTCGGCGTTGACGAGGTAGTTCGAGTCGACACCAAAGCGGCCGGAAGCGACTTGCTTGTCCGCACACTCGCGTTCGGTCCCGAACCGGTCGGTCGGTTCCCCGCCCTCGCCCGTGGAGGCAAACCCGCCGACGCGGTTCATGCCCGCGGCGAGGGTCTCGTGGGCCTCCGGGCTGATCGACCCGAAGGACATCGAGGAACTGAAAAACCGTTGGGTGATCTCCTCGACGGGTTCGACGTCTTCGATCGGGATCGACTCCCGGTGGTCGGTATCGAAGTCGAGCAAGCCCCGCAGGGTCTGGAGGCGCTCGTTTTGCTCGTTGATCATCCCCGCAAACTCCTGGTAGGCCTCGTAGTCGCCGTGATTGGTGGCGTACTGGAGTTTGCCGATCGTGTTGGGGTTCCACTGGTGGAACTCCCCGTCCCGTCGCCAGTACAGTTCCCCACCCTGCTCGAGTTCGAGATTGCCAGCCACCGACGCCTCGAAGCCGTTCTGGTGGCGTTCGAGGACGTCTGCTTCCAGTTGTTCGAGGCCGATACCGTCGGTCCGATTTTCCGTTCCCTCGAAGTATTCGGCGACGAAATCGCTGTCCAGGCCGACAGCTTCGAAGATTTGGGCACCCTTGTAACTCTCCAGGGTCGAAATGCCCATCTTGGCCATGACCTTCTGGATACCGTCTTCGATGGCGTGGCGGTACTGCGCTAAGGCCGTCTCTCGGTCGACCTCGAGCGTGCCGTCGTAGACGAGTTCCGCGATCGATTCGTAGGCCAGGTACGGCGTCACGGCGTCGGCACCGTATCCCACCAGCGTCGCAAAGTGGTGGACAACGTTTGGTTGGCCGCTTTCGAGGACGATGCCAGCGTGCGTTCGGAGCCCCTCACGGACCAGGTGGTGGTGGACGCCGCCGACCGCGAGCAGGCTCGGGATCGGGACCCGATCCGGGCCGGTCGCTGCGTCCGAGAGGATGACGATTTCGGCCCCGTCTTCGATCGCCTCGCGAGCGGCGGTGCGGACATCTTCGACGGCCGCTTGCAAGTCAGTCTCGTCGGGATCGTAGGTGATGTCGACCGATTCGGACCGGATACCGTTTGCCTCGATGTCGGCGATTTTGGCGTGTTCGTCCCGTGAGAGAATCGGCGAATCCAACGCCAGCTGCCGGCAGTGCTCGGGTGTCTCGGCGAGCAGGTTGTTCTGGCGGCCAATGTGTTGTTGGAGCGAGGTGACCGTCTCCTCGCGGATGTAGTCGATCGGCGGGTTCGACACCTGGGCGAACAGTTGCTTGAAGTACGTAAAGAGGGTCTTGTTCCGACTCGAAAGGACCGACAGCGGGGTGTCGTTACCCATCGCGCCGATCGGGTCTTTGCCTTCGGCAGCCATCGGCTCGATCAAGCGCTCGACGTGATCGAGCGTGTACCCGAAGGCACGCTGGTAGGTGGTAATGTCTTCTTCGACGTAGCTTGGCGGCTCGACGTCGCCGGGGTCGACGTCCGCGAGCGTGACGCGGTTCGCTTCGAGCCAGTCGCCGTATCGGTCGTCGGTCAAGCGATCGAAGATCTCGTCGTCGGGGACGATCCGCCCTTCTTCGGTGTCGGCGTAGAACATCTGACCCGGTTCGAGGCGATCTTTGCGCTCGACCCGCGAGGGGTCGACCTCGATCGCACCGGTCTCGCTGGACATAACCAGCCGATCGTCCTCGGTGACGAGGTACCGACAGGGACGCAGGCCGTTCCGATCGAGAATCGCACCGACGTTTTGCCCGTCGGTAACGGCCACGAGCGCGGGGCCGTCCCAGGGCTCGTTGATGGTCGAGTGATACTGATAGAAGTCTTCGCGGTCGGCCGCGAGTGTCGGCGACTCCTCCCAGGCCTCGGGTACGAGCATCCGCAAGGCGTGGGGCAGCGACCGGCCACCTTCGACGAGCAATTCGAGAACGTTGTCGAGGACGGCCGTGTCACTCTGGCCCTCTTCAGTAATCGGTTTGAGCTTCTCGATGTCGTCGCCAAACACCGGGCTTTCCAGATCGGCTTCCCGGGCCTGCATCCAGTTGAGGTTCCCGCGAAGGGTGTTGATCTCGCCGTTGTGGATGATGTTCCGATAGGGATGGGCGAGTTCCCAGGCACCCAGGGTGTTCGTCGAGAACCGCGAGTGGACGAAGACGAGACTGGTCTCGACGCGCTCATCGGAGAGATCTTCGTAGTAGGTCCGAACCTGCGCGTTGGTCAACAGCCCCTTGTAGACGAGCTTCTGGCGATCGAGCGAGCAGATATAGAACCGGTCGTGGCCGGCAGGTTCGGTCGATTCGACCCGGTTCTCGATGACGTTCCGGAGCACGTACAGCGCCGTATCGAGTTCCTCAGAGGAGAGATTCGCTTGCGGTCGAACGAAAAACTGCTGGACGTCTGGTTCACTGTCCAGCGCTGTTTCCCCGAGTCCTTCGTTGTCGGTCGGCACCGAGCGCCAGGCGACGACCTCGAACCCCTCGTCGACGATGGCCGCCTCGATGGTCGCTCGGAGCTCGTCGGTCGAACGGTCCTTGGGAAAGAACACCTGCCCGACACCGTAGTCGTCGAAGTCGCCGAGCCCATCGATCTCCTCAGCGAAGAAGCCATGTGGCTTTTGAATCATGATCCCGGCCCCGTCACCGGTGTTTTCCTCTGCCCCCCGTGCGCCCCGGTGGTCGAGGTTCTCCAGTAGCGAGAGGCCATCCGAGATGATTTCGTGTTCTTTCTCACCTGAGAGGTTGAGGAGGACGCCGACGCCACAGTTTGCCTTCTGGGTGGTGGCGTCGGCAAGCCCCCGCTCGGAGACAGATGCGTTTGGATCGCTCATTGTGGACCTAGTTCGTGGATATACGCATAAACAATCGGGTTGCGTGCAGGAATTGCGCGCCCATCTCACGTACTCGGACGTGTGCCCTAGTTTCTCGTCGGGAGTTCACCGATCGTCCCGTTTCGATCGTGGCTCTCGCTGGATTGTCCAGAAACATTCTCGCTGCGGAGAAAACAGCATTATCAACCGGGAAAATCCCCAACACTCGGCCACTCAACGGTCCAGTGATTTCGTCATCGTCTCGGCAGGCAGGCCGCGCCACTCCGTGGCCGATGAGTGTTCGTAGCCGTTCGCTTCGAAGAACTCGAAGGCAATCGTCGGTACTGCAGCCCGAACGGACTGGGCGCCTGCCTGCCCCATCTGCGCTTCGACCCGCTGCAGGAGGACGGTCCCGAAGCCTTCGCGCTCGTACTCGGGGCTCGTGAAGATCCCCCGAACGACCCCCACATCGGCGGAGAAGACGGCGTAGCTCACTGGCGTGATGGGCGTCTCAGCGACGAGCACTGTCGTCGCGTCTTCGTCGATCCAGGCCTCGAGGGGGTCGTCGGTCCCAACGACTAAATCAGCGTAGACGTCACGATCGTAGACGTCGCTACAGCTGGCCTCGATTGCCTGACTGCGAAGGATCCGAAGTCCGGGCACGTCCCCACGCTCGGCCGCTCGTACGGTGACATCCATTCGTCTGTCCCACCAGTAGCCACCCGAAACGTAAAATCACCATGCCGGCAGCGACGACCCGCCCGTGGCCACGAGGGAGACGACTCACCGCCGGACATTCGTCTCCAGTCTGCCGATTGTCCGACCCAAGTCTGACGGTGATTTATATGCAGTCCACAGCGACGATGTGACGGGGGCACCCGAAACGTCACACGCTCCCCTTCCCTTCGTTCTGAGACCGTGCCGATCGACGAGACTCACCGTCGCTGCGTTCAGCCGTGCGAAGAGTAAGGGAACGCTTTTGATTGCTCTTGTCGAACAGTGTTCCAAATTACGGCCCTCGAAGCCAGTTGTGCCCTCCAGAAAGCATGGACGCCGACGCATCGTTGCCACAGCCGCGATACGAATTGCTCGACGGACCCCCGGGTATCCGATTCGTCGATCCGATCGATGGCGGCCAGTTCTCACTGTTTACCCAAGCGCCGTGTGAGCCAGTCGAGCGATCGACGGACGCCCTCCCGATACCGATCGACACAGCCATCGAGATCGGTACACCGACGCTTCAGACGCCGTATCTCGTCGGCGTCTGGGTTCGGGACAGTGAGTTTACGCTCGTCGATCAGTGTACGGGTGGTGAGACCGTTTCCCTGGAGCACGGGGAGTATATCGTCGAGTTCTCGGCCGTCCAGTTGAAGGTGTATCTCGGGGTCGAGGGTCCCTTCGAGATCGATGCGACCGGCGAGGCAGTGACGTTTTCGTTCGAGCAGGCGTCTGAGGTGGTTCTGGGCGTTCGCTCGTATCACGAGCAGCCAGCCCGTACGATCACGACGACAACGGATCCGTGTGACCTGATGCACGCGATCTCGCAATTTCGTGCGTCGTTGCTGACCACGAGTCCCGAACGTTCGTTCCCGACCTTACGTGGGCACCCACCGTTGCTCGAACTCGGCGAAGAACTATCCATCCCGGCCGGTTCGGCCCTCTCGGAGCCATCGGCCTTTATCGAAGTACCAGTCAGATGGGATCGCATATTGCCCGTCACGTCGCTGGCGTATTATTTGGATGGGGCAGTAGTTCCCGGCCGGGAGCCGCGACTGGTTGTCGATGGCGAGACGTTTCCCCTCAGTGGTCCGGCGGGATTCGAACAACGCGTCGAAGCCATTCTCAAACACGTCTTCGCGCTCGATTGTATCACGCGCACCGAAGGTCTGTACGACGTCGAGTTGCACGAACGCTCACTCATCGAAGACCGGGTTACCCTCGACTTTGCCGAACTGTACGACGCCCCGATCGCCGACCGAATCTCGGCGTACATGGACGTTCCCTTCGACGTCGTTGCACCGGCAGTCCCCGAGTGGAAACTGACAGCCGATGTCGAGCCCGATCCAGACAATATCCCGGTATTGCCGTTCCTGGCCTCTGATCTCGCCGTTATCCGAGTGCCAGAAAGCGACGACATCGAATCTCGCACCATCGAAGACACGTCACCGGACGTCGAGACGTTCTTCCGGGACGATCCAGTCCTCGTCCGCGAACAAGCAAGCGTCGACCGTACGGCCAGTACGACAGATAGCGCGTCAATCTCGGATCGGGTGTTCCACCCGGAGCCCACCGACAGCCTGATGCAGACGTTCGTCGGTGAGGGGATCCCGGTGGGCGCGACGAAGATGACCCCCACGGCGTTTCGCCGACGGCTGGCGTACGAACCAGCCGAACCTGGGCGGATCCAGATCGACGTCGTGAACAACGAGACAGCGATGAGCGAGGAGTCGGCCGTCTCTGACGTTTACGGGACCCGCGAGTGGATCGACTTCGACATTTCTGTCCACACGGAACTGACGAAAGCGGAACTCACCAAGGTCCTCGAAACCGAGACGGACTTCTTCCACTACATCGGTCACGTCAAGGACGAGGGCTTTCGCTGTGCGGACGGCCACTTGGATGCGGAAACGCTGTCCGACATAGACGTCGGGGCGTTCCTGCTCAACGCCTGCAGGTCCTACGACCAGGGACGGGCGCTCGTCGACGCCGGCGCGCTCGGCGGCATCGTCACGCTGGCGAACGTGCCCAACCCCACGGCCACCGAGATCGGAAAGAACCTGGCGCGGTTGTTGAATACTGGGTTCTCGATCGCGAATGCGCGTTCAGTACTGGGAGAAGATGAAAAGTTAGCAAAACGATATTTAGTAATAGGTGACGGAAATGCGAATATCGTGAAGAGTAAGATTGGAAGTCCTGTTCTTATGCAGATTACTGCAACATCGGATGAAACGATCAATTACGATATCAGGGGGTTTCCATCTCCCAACCACTCGGTGGGTGGATTAAGAACCTGGAATGTTGATCTCCCCGTTGGAAATTGTATCAGCCCGATGTATATTACGGATATTGAGATTACAAAAGAGAAATTTAGACGTATCTGCGAAAAAAATGATTCTCCACTAATTTTTGACAGTGAATTGGTGTGGAGTACCGAGTTCCTAAACGGTCGAATTTAAGGGCCTAAAGTAACATCTGCGAAGTCGGCCGAGGCCGCGCCCATCTGTGTCAACAACACGAGCAGCATGAACAGGACGCCGATTAGTCGCGGGTGCTTTGCCAGGAAGGCCGTTTCCGCCGATTCTGATTGGCTCATGGCCGCCTACGGGTTTTTTCCAAAAGCCATAGTGTATTTCTAAAGGTATTTAATACTAATATAATTAATATAAATGCAAGATTCGTATAGGATATCCAGCTAATCCACCCAATGTGACAGTATCCCTACTATTTTCAATTATATAAGAGCGAAATGGGGGGTGCCGAAAGGTTCTTAATTGTTAGTAATGTAATCGATCGCAAGGACCAGGGATGACCGAAAAACGCGCAATTCGAAGACGAGAGGGGCACACGTGAGCGACGATCACGCGCCGAAGGGTGGCGACGGGACGGCAGCAAATGTGCTCTGTGCGTGCCCAGCCATCGGGAACGCGAAATCCGATCACTGCCGGGACTTGCTGACGCGGTCCGGACAGCCAGGGACAATTCTTGGCGTGACGATCGCCTCCTCACCCGGGGAGCGCATGAGTGAGTGGAGTGGCGTGATCGATCCCGTGCAAACCGACCTCTCGTTTATCAACGTCTCCGATGGCGGCCGGTCGGCCGCCATGTCGGCTGACGGATTTGGCGGCCAGCACGGCGCGATGGTCAACATGGTCGAAATCGACAGCGTTGACCTCCAGCAGCTCGGGACCCAGATCACAACGCAGCTCGATGAAGCAACAACCGAGCCGGTGGTGCTCTGTCTGGACTCGCTGACGGATCTGTTACAGTTCGGATCCGAGCAGACGATCCATCGCTTCCTCAACGTCATCACGACGCGGGTTGGAGAGGCCGACGCGATCGCCCACTACCATATCGATTCAGAAGGCCACCCCACCGCGACGATCGAGACGCTGACGCCGCTGTTCGACACCACAATCCAGGGAAACGAATCGCTGTAAGTCACAGTCAAGAGAGGACGTTTCTGTCACACGCACGCAGATCGAAGTGCCCGATCATTTTTGTCCTCGCCAGGGTATGCTTCGGTACGATGGCCGCGCCGCCCGACGTCGTGTTGGTATACGCACCCGACGAGACGAAGCGTCGATCGATCACGACGGCCCTTCGAGACCGCTGGTCGGTCCGAACTGCCACAACGCCAGAGGCAGCCGCCAGCAGTCTCGACGAGACGATCGCCGTGGTCGTCGGGACCGACGGCACCAGTATCGAAGACCCCCGCACGAACAGCCCCAGCGAGTGCGATCACATACAATTACTGTGGCTCGCCAGCAGCGAGGCCGAGGTCCCAGCCAGCGGCGGCAACGTGCTTGCTGACGATGTTTCAGCGGATGCGCTTCGACAGACCGTCGCTCGACTCCATCGACGCGCGCGGTACGATCGACTGCTCACGACGTGTTACGAATTGTCCCGTGCGCGAAGCGAAGCGAAAGCGGATGAGTCGGCGTCGGCGGAAGATATCGCGGCGTGCGATCGTGAACTCGAATCGGTACAGCGCGACCTGGACGAACTCACAGCGGAGTTAAACGACGTCGAGGCGTT
Organism: Halorhabdus sp. CUG00001; assembly: GCF_009797925.1. Taxonomy (NCBI): domain Archaea; kingdom Methanobacteriati; phylum Methanobacteriota; class Halobacteria; order Halobacteriales; family Haloarculaceae; genus Halorhabdus; species Halorhabdus sp. CUG00001. The sequence goes on along the minus strand of NZ_VOLB01000001.1, from coordinate 484,003 downwards.
CGACGTGGCACTCGACGAGTAACCAGTCGTTGAGAAGTCAAACGGCCCGAATCCGACTGCGACGACGGGGCCCCTTATTCCAGGTATGGCAACGTGTCGGCCGTCGCCGCAATCTCGTTTTCGTTTGCACTCATCAACGCGGTGGTGTCCCAGATACCCTCGACTAACGCCTGTCGCTGGGCGTCATCGACGCTGACCTCGACGGTCTGATCGCCGTAGGTAACGGTCTCGCTTGCAACGTCGATGTCGATATCGCCGTCGGGGTTCTCCTCGACCCACTCCTGTAAGTCGGCGATCGTCTCGTGGTCGGCCGTCACGGTGGGCATGCCCAGCGCGAGGCAGTTGCCCGCGAAGATTTCGGCGAAGGACTCGCCGATGAACGCGTCGATCCCCCAGCGCATCAACGCCTGGGGAGCGTGTTCACGCGAGGAGCCACACCCGAAGTTGTCGTTGACGACCATGACTGAGGCGTCCCGGAACTGGTCCTCGTTCATCGGGTGCTCTTTCTGGTTGTCCACTTCGACGGCTCCGCCGTCTCCGTCTCGCGACTCAGCTGGAGTCGCGCTGTCGTACCGAACGTCGAAAAAGGCGAACTGCCCCAGGCCATCGAAGGTGACGACCTTCATGAACCGCGCGGGGATGATCTGGTCGGTGTCGATGTCGTTGCCCCGGATCGGCACGCCGGTGCCGTTCACTGCCCGGACTTCGGGGATGTCGGCGTCGAAGTCGCTCATGCGGGGGTCACCTCCGGCAGTTCGCGCACGTCAGTCACTTCCCCGGTGATCGCCGCGGCGGCGACCATCTGGGGATTCATCAGCACCGTCCGCCCGTCTTTGCTGCCCTGCCGGCCGACGAAGTTCCGGTTCGAGGAGGATGCGGAGGCCTCGTCACCCTCCAGCTGATCCTCGTTCATGCCCAGACACATCGAACAGCCGGCGTTGCGCCACTCGAAGCCGGCCTCCCGGAAGGTCTCGGCCAGGCCTTCCTCCTCGGCGGCCTGCTGGACCCGCTGGCTCCCGGGGACGACCATCGCCCGGACGCTGTCGTCGACTTCCCGGCCCTCGACGATGTCTGCGGCTCGACGCAGGTCGGGCAGGCGCGCGTTCGTACACGAGCCCAGGAAGACGACATCGATGTCGTAGCCCGCCATCGTCTCGCCGGGCTCGACGCGCATGTGTTCCTGGGCGCGCCGGGCGGTCTCCTGCTTGTCTTCTTTCAGGTCCTCGGGCGCAGGAATCGGATCGGTGATGCCGATGCCCTGACCGGGGGTCGTGCCCCAGGTGACGACCGGTTCGAGTTCGCTCGCGTCGATGTGAACCACGTCGTCGTACTCGGCCGTCTCGTCGCTCCGGATGGACTCCCAGTAGGGTTTCAGTTCGTCGAAGGCCTCGGGATTCTCCTGGAAGTAGTCCGTCTCTTTCAGCCATTCGTAGGTGGTCTCATCGGGGTTGACGTAGCCCGCGCGAGCGCCACCCTCGATGGACATGTTACAGATGCTCATCCGGCCTTCCATGTCCAGGTTCTCGATGGCCTCGCCGGCGTACTCGTAGACGTAGCCGACGCCGCCGTCGGTGCCCAGTCGGCGGATGATCTCTAAGATGATGTCCTTGGCCTCGACGCCCGGACCCAGTTCACCGTCGACTTCGATTTTGCGGACCTTCTGTTTCTCCATGGCGATGCACTGGGTCGCCAGCACGTCCCGAATCTGGGAGGTGCCGATGCCGAAGGCCAGTGCGCCGAAGGCGCCGTGGGTCGAGGTGTGGCTGTCGCCACAGACGATCGTCTTCCCGGGCTGGGTGATGCCCTGCTCCGGGCCGATGACGTGGACGATACCCTGATCGCCCGTCGTCGGGTCCGAAAAGTCGATACCCGCATCGCGGACGTTTGCCTCCAACTCACCCATCATTTCCTCGGCCGCGTCGTCGCTGTAGGGCCGGGACTGATCGCTCGTCGGGACGATGTGATCGACGGTCGCGTGAGTCAGATCCGGTCGGGCAACCTCGATATCGCGCTCGCGAAGCATGCCGAAGGCCTGTGGGCTGGTAACCTCGTGGATGAGGTGGAGTCCGACGAATAGCTGATCCTGCCCGTTGGGTAGGGTCGTTACCTTGTGGCGATCCCACACCTTGTCGTACAGCGTTCCCTGACTCATACTCGTCCGTCCGTTGTCTGCGTTCGATAGCGTGCGTTCATTGTGTCGCGTCGATCACTCCGCCTGCTCGTCCCAGGAGAACAGGTCCCGCAGGGACTCGCCGACGTTTTCGATGTCGTGATTCTGTTCTGCGTCTCGCAACTGCTTGTAGCTCGGCCGGTTGGTCTGGTTCTCGGCGATCCACTCCTTGGCGAACTCGCCGTTCTGGACCTCTTCGAGGATCTGCTCCATCCCCTCGCGGGCCGAATCGTCGATGACGTACTCCCCGCGGGTGAGGCCACCGTACTCGGCGGTATCGGAGACGGAGTTCCACATCTCCATCAGCCCGCCCTCGTAGATCAGATCGACGATCAGCTTCATCTCGTTCATGACCTCGAAGTAGGCCATCTCCGGGCTGTATCCGGCGTCGACCAGCGTTTCGTAGCCGACCTTCATCATCTCGGTGACGCCGCCACAGAGGACGGCCTGCTCGCCAAAGAGGTCGGTCTCGGTTTCCTCGCGGAAGGTCGTCTCGATGACGCCAGCTCGCGTACAGCCGATCGCCTTCGCGTACGCGAGGGCCGCCTCCTTGGCCTGGCCGCTCTCGTCCTGGTAGACCGCGACCAGGCCCGGTGTGCCTTCCCCGCGCTGGTAGGTCCGCCGAACCAGGTGGCCGGGTGACTTGGGGGCGACCATCGTCACGTCGACGCCCTCCGGCGGTTCGATCTGGCCGTAGTGGATGTTAAAGCCGTGAGCGAACTGGAGGGTGTCCCCCGGCTCCAGGCTGTCCTCGATGTCGTCGTAGACGGCCGGCTGGACCGTATCGGGGACGAGCATCACGACGATGTCGCCGTCTGCTGCGGCGTCAGCCGGCGTCTTGACCGTCAGACCGGCGTCTTCGGCGACCGGGCGATCCTCGTTGCCCTCCGGCAGGCCAACGACCACGTCGACGCCGCTGTCGTCGAGGTTCTGGGCGTGAGCGTGGCCCTGGCTGCCAAAGCCAAGGACCGCTACCGTCGTGTCTGCGAGATACGATTCGTCTGCGTCGTCGTCGTAGTATACTGTCGCGTTGAATTCCTCGGTCATTGGTGTCGTCTCCGTGTCTGGGTTGCGTGGGTGTCAATCTATCGTGTCGTCAGGCAGGCGAGAAGGGGTACTACTCGCCAGTGTCGAACCCGTTTGCGTCCATCGTCTCCGCGCCGCGTTCGAGGGCTGCTGCACCAGTGCGGACGACTTCCTCGACCTCGAACTGTTCGAAGGCCTCGACGGCGGCGTCGATCTTCTGCTTGCTGCCCGTGATCTCGACGGTCACGGCGTTGGGCGAGGCGTCGACCGCCTGGCCGTTGTACATCTCCGCGACCGACTGGACGTCGTCGGGCTTTTGGCCCCGAACCTTCACGAGGGCGAGTTCCCGGCGCATCGCCTCGGGTTCGAGTTCCTCGACGGCGATCGTCGGAATGAGTTTCCGGAGCTGTTTTTTGGCCTGCTCGACGCCAGGCTCGGGTTCCTCGATGACGATCGTCATCCGGGCAACGCCGTCGTCGGTCGTCGGCCCGACAGTGAGGCTCTCGATGTTGAACTGCCGGCGGCTAAAGAGCCCGGACACTTCAGCGAGGACGCCGGGCTCGTGTTTGACCAGCGCCGACAGCACCGCGTGGCGGGGCTGGTGGGTCGCTTCCGCTTTCGGGTCGATACGAATGCCTTGCTCGTTGCGCCGGCCCTCGGGTCGAATCCGTTCCTCGGGGGCTGGCCCAGGGAGTTCTCCACTGCTCATTGTTAGAGGGAGTCCAGTTGGTCTTCCGAGAGGGCGAACTGTCCGTTGTCGCCGCCACTGGGAACCATCGGGTAGACGTTCTCGCCGGGGTCGATGATCGCGTCGATGACGGCCGGCCCGTCGTACTCGCGAGCCTCCTGAATCACGTCGTCGACCTCGTCGTACTCTTCGAGCCGGAAGCCACGCGCGCCAAAGGATTCCGCCAGCAGGTCGAACTCGGGGATCCACGGGTACTCGCTTGCCATCCGCCGACCCTCGTAGAACCCGTCCTGCCACTGGCGGACCATCCCGATCGCCTCGTTGTTGAGGATGACGTACGTGATGTCCAGATCTTCCCTGACCGCGACCGAGAGTTCCTGCATCGTCATCAGGAACGACCCGTCGCCGTCGAAGGTGACGACCTCCCGATCTGGCGCACCCAGCTTCGCGCCGATGGCCGACGGGACGCCGTAGCCCATCGTTCCCAGCCCGTTGCTGGAAACCCACGTGCGGGGCTCGGTGTACGTCCAGAACTGGCAGGCCCACATCTGGTGTTGGCCGACGCCGGTGGTGACGATCGCATCGTCGTCTGCCAGTTCGGCGAAGCGTTCGACGACGTACTGCGGTTTCAGCGGCTCGTCCTCGGGCGTCTCGTAGTCCAGCGGATATTCCGATTTCCAGGTCTGGCACTGTTGGCGCCACGTCTCGGCCTCTGGTGCGTCCGTCAGTTCGTCGTCGAGCTGTTCGAGGACGCGCTCTGCGTCGCCCAACAACGGGTAATCGGCGTAGATGTTCTTGTTGATCTCGGCGGGGTCGATCTCGACGTGGATGACCTCGGCGTCGGGCGCGAAGGTGTCGACGCCGCCAGTCAGGCGGTCGTCGAAACGCGTCCCGACACCCAACAACACGTCGCAGTTGGTGATCGCCATATTGGCCGCGCCGGTGCCGTGCATCCCGGCCATGCCAAGCGAGAGGGCGTCAGTCTCGGGGAACGTGCCCAGTCCAGGCATCGTCGTGATCACCGGGATCTCGTACTCGCGGGCGAACGCCCGCAGTTCGTCGTTCGCTTCGCCCTTGATGACGCCGCCACCCGAGAGAATGGCCGGCCGGTCGGCCGCTTCCAAGGCTTCGGCGGCCGCCTCGATGACTACCTCGTCTGCGGTCTCGGGCGGATGGTAAGTCTCTGGCGTTTCGGGGGAGACCGGCTGGACGTCGGTCTCGGCTTTGCTGGCGTCTTTGGGCAGGTCGACCAAGGTCGGCCCTTGCCGGCCGGCGTCAGCCAGTGCGAACGCCTCGCTGACGTCCTCGCCGAGGGTATCCGGGTCGCCGGCGAAGTAGTTCTGTTTGGTGATCGGTTGGGTAATGCCGACGGTATCGACCTCCTGAAAGGCGTCGTTGCCGACGAAATCCGTCGCGACCTGGCCCGTCAGCGCGATCATCGGATCCGAGTCCATCGAGGCGTCGGCGATGCCCGTCACGAGATTCGTCGCGCCCGGCCCGGAGGTCGCCATCGCGACACCGGGATCACCCGAGACGATGCCGTAGGCGTCGGCAGCGTGGGCGGCACCCTGCTCGTGGGCCATCGTGATGTGCTCGATGTCCGAGTCGTAGAGGGCGTCGTAGACGGGCATGATCGCCCCGCCCTGGACGCCAAAGGCCATGTCGACGCCGGCCTCCTCTAAGGCGATAATCGCGGCTTCCGCGCCCGTCGTCACTTCACGGGCATCGTCGGTGGCTTGCGCTTCGTCGTCAGCTGGCGGTTCGGGCTCTGGATCTTGATGGAACGCGCGTTCGCTCATGGGCGATACCTCCGTGCTGTGGGTGCCGCTCGCGGACTGGCTGCCCGCGGATGCGGCGTCGGTGAATGCTGATGTGTCATGGCTGGCGTCTGCTCGCTGGTAGTCAACGCGCCGTACGATCGTCGTGAGAAGTGTGGTACTATCGGGGCTATAGTGCCCCTACAATACCGCTCAGAAGCAGGTCGGACGCGCCGCTGGCACCGGATCGCACTCCAGACGAGACCAGCGGGCACATCGGTACCGGAACGTCGTCGTCGTTCATTATAAACGTTCCGTGAGATGGATCCACGAACGGCTGCCAAGACAGCAGACAGCGGTCGCTGGCCGGGCTGAGCGGGCGACGTGGACGTCATCTCAAGCACTGACCTCCTCACGTGCCTCGACGCCCACGTCGCGGGCAAACCGTTCGAGGACGTCCATCGTGACGCGGTTGTCCTCGGCACCGAACGCCTTGACCCGGCGGGTGACCTCCCGTACCTCCGAATCTGACGGCGCGAAGCCGGCATCGCGGAGTCGCTCGCGGACCGAGTGCTGGCCAGTGTGTTTGCCAAGCACCAGTTCGCGCTCGGCACCGACCATCTCGGGAGTCATGACGCCAGGCTCGAACGTCTCGCTGTTCTCGATGACGCCGGCGGCGTGGATGCCCGATTCGTGGGAGAAGGCGTTCTCGCCGACGACGGGCTTGTTACCCGGGGTATCGACACCACTTTTGTCCTCGATTAGCCGGGACAGCTCGGTGATACGAGTCGTATCGATACCCGTATCGACGTCGTACAGACTCTCGGCGGCCATGACAACTTCCTCGTAGGCGGCGTTGCCGGCCCGCTCCCCGATGCCGTTGACCGATACCTGGGCCTGAGCACCGCCGGCCTCGTAGCCCGCTAAGGCGTTGGCCGTCGCCAGCCCGAAGTCGTCGTGCGTGTGCACGTCGACGCGAGCGTCCGTGTGAGCGTCGACTTTCGCAACCATCTCCCGGAAGCGGCCGGGCGTCGCAACGCCCGTCGTGTCGGGAATGTTGATCCAGTCGGCTCCGGCCCCGGTAACGGCCTCGACGACGTCCAACAGGAACGCCTCGTCGGTCCGGGTGGCGTCCATGGGCGAGAACATGCACTCGACACCGGCCTCTGTGACGCGCTGGACTGACTCGACAGCCCGTCGTTTGGCGTCCTCACGGGTCGCATGCATCGAGTCAGACAGTTGGACGTCACTGGTCGAGACGAACACGTGGACGAGTTCGACGCCCGACTCGAGGGCGGCTTCGATATCTGCGTCGACGACGCGAGCGAGTCCACAGGTGGTCGTCGTGGTACTTTCGGCGATATCCCGAACCGCCTCGAACTCCGCGTCGGAGTTGACGGGGAACCCAGCCTCGATGACGTGGGTGCCCATTTCGTCGAGTAGCGCCGCTATCTCTCGTTTGTCTTCGTAAGAAAACGAGGTGCGCGGCGTCTGTTCCCCGTCGCGAAGCGTCGTATCGAAAATCCGTGCGTCCGTGATTTCGGACGTACTATCGAGTGTGCCCTGGAAGAACTCGATCCGCCGGGGATTCCGACGCAACCTCGGATGTGTTAGACATTTGCGTTCGGAGGCACGGCGTCGGCGTATTTAAATCTTCTCGAAGCCACAGCCCAGATCGGGCAAACGTCAAGTCATCGCCCAGTCTGGCGTCCAAAGTCCCGCGATTGTTGCCTAATTGGGCGTGAGCGGTGCCAAACGGGACTCTGTCTCCTCTCGACGGGCGAACCCAGGCGGCCCACTCACCGAGAGTGACCTCTTTTATTGTGTTGGATGTGAATATTATCACTACTGATATCAGGAGGTACAGGCTTATACTTTCGAGTCTACCTGTATCGGATAGCTACCCATCAATGCGCCCACAACGATACAGTAGACGGGAGTTGCTCGGTGCCACTGCTGGCATCAGCATTGCTGGACTCGCCGGTTGTCTCGGCGATGACAGTACAGACACCGAAACCGAAACAGACCCCTCGACGGGCGAGCAGACAGGCGAAGACGCGACGCAGGTCGGCATGATCTACGCCCTCGCCGGCCTCGACGATCGGTCGTTCAACGATGCGGCCAACAGGGGGATCCAGCGAGCACGACTCGACTACGGCATTTCGTTCTCGAACCACGAGCCGGACGCGGCCAAAGACATCGAGAGGCTACAACGAGAGCTTGCACGCAGTGAGACACCGACGTACGATCTGCTCTGTTGTATCGGCTTCGTCCAGCAGGACTCACTTGGACAGATCGCGTCCGAATACCCGGAGCAGCAGTTCATGATCGTCGATGCGACTGTCGATGCCGAGAACGTCGCCAGTTACGTCTTCAAGGAGCACGAAGGCTCGTTCCAGGCGGGCCATCTCGCGGGTGAGTTGACCAGTAGAGAGATTACGCTTGGAACCGGGACAACCAACCCCGATGAACGAATCGTCGGGTTCGTTGGTGGCGTCGAAAACGACCTGATCAAACGGTTCGAGGCGGGGTATCGGGCAGGAGTGAAGTACGCCGATTCCGAGGTGACCGTCCGTTCGTCGTACGTCGGAAACTTCGCGGACGTGCAGACGGCGTTCGATATGGCACAGGAAATGTACGACGACGGGGCGGATATCGTCTATCACGCAGCCGGCGGGGCCGGGCTGGGCGTCTTTCAAGCGGCCCAGGCGGCAAATCGGTACGCGATCGGCGTCGACGCGGACCAGTCTCGAAGTAATCCACGATACGCGGACGTCATCCTCGCAAGTATGGTCAAGCGTGTCGACAACGCTATCTACAGCGCTACCAGCAACGTCGTCGAGGGAGGGTTCCAGGGTGGGAGCGTCGTCCCACTCGGCCTTGAAGCGGACGGCGTCGATGTGGTCTACGGGACGTCACTCGAACCAGCGATACCGAACGACGTCAAGACAGCAATCCAGACGTCCAGAGAGGCCATCATCGCGGGAGATATTACGGTCCCGACGGAGGTCGAGGGGTGACCACGGATGGCCGATAGTCTCAGGACGCGACTCGCACGGTTCGGGCGTCGCATCGTCCCCGATTTCGTCCGCCAGCGGTACGCCGCACAGTTCGCAATCGCGTTTCTCGCCGTCGTCCTCGTGATCGCGGGTGTCGGAGCCCTCACCTACGTACAGGCAGGGCAAACCGTCGAGTCGAGTACGACCCAGCAGTTAGAGGAAACCAGCAACCTGCAGGGCCAGTCGATTGGCTCGTGGGTCAAAGAGATGCGGACGAGTACCAGATCGGTCTCTAGCGGTGACGGACTCCAGACCGATCGCACAGCCGCCGCACATATTCTCCTCCAGGATCAGCTGCTCTCTGAAGACATCGTGAGCATGCACTATGTCAACACGAGCCAAAACGAGGTCATCGCGAGTACCGAACTCCCGATCGAGGGGCGATCGCTCGATGAACTCTCAGCCCCCTGGACGGACGCCGAGGTGCCGGAAGGTCCCGGAGAGAACAGCCGCGTCTGGCAGTCCTCGCGATCCTATCGCTCGCCGGTTTTGAACGACCGGCCGGTCATGGCCTTTGCCAGTTCTGTCCCACAGCGGGCAAACTCCTATCTCGTGGTCGTGAGTCGGATCCAGCCACAACTCGAGCGCGTCCAAGGGGAAAACACTGACCAGCGGACGACCATCGTCAACGACGCCGGCGAGACAGTCCTCGATATCGATCGAACGGTCTCGGCGACGACCCACGCCACACAGTTCGACACCATCCGTAACGGCTCAGCAAACGGAACGACCTCCCGGATCGGGGCCGATCAGGTCTTTGCCTACGCGTCGGTGCCGGGGACCGACTGGGTGGCCATGACCGATATCGAGAAGTCGACGGCCTTTGCTGTCCGTGACGACGTCGCCCAGTCAGTGCTGTTGTTGGTGGTGCTCGGACTGGTCTCGCTCGTCATCGTCGGGCTCGTCCTGGGCCAACGGACGATCAGGCCCTTGACACGGCTCCGGTCACGGGCCGAGCAGATGGAGGCGGGGGAACTCGACGTGGACTTAGAAACCAAACGCGAAGACGAGATCGGGCGCCTGTACGACAGTTTCGACGCGATGCGCAATTCCTTGCGGGAACGCATCACCGAGGCCGAAGAGGCCCTCGAAGACGCAGAGAACGCCCGAAGCGAAGCTGAAGCGGCAAAACAAGAGGCTGAAGCGGTCAGCAGACAGCTCAAACAGCGTGCTGGGGCTTACAGCGACGTCATGCGTGCCGTTGCCGAAGGCGACCTCACCCGACGGATGGATCCCGACGCCGACCAGGAAGCGATGGCCGAGATCGCACGCGAGTTCAATGCGATGATCGACCAACTCGAAGAGACTGTCGGCGGCGTGATGGCCTTCGCCGAATCGGTCGCCACGGCAAGTGAAGAAGTCGCATCCGGTGCTGGCGAGATCGAGACGACGAGCCAGACGGTTGCGACCCGCGTCCAGCAGATCTCCGACGGTGCACTCCAGCAAAACGAGACACTGCAAGAAACCGCAGGCGAGATGAACGATCTCTCGGCGAGCATCGAAGAGATCGCGTCTGCGTCCGCATCAGTCGCCGAGACGGCAAACGAAACAGCCGAACGTGGCCGGGAAGGACGGCAGGCGGCCCAATCTGCCATCGACGACATGGCCGAAATCGAAACGCGCTCGGAGACGGCCGTCGAACAGATCCTCGAACTGCAATCCCAGATGGACGAAATCGGGGAGGTCGTCGACTTCATTACCGACATCGCCGAACAGACGAACCTACTCGCCCTCAACGCGAACATCGAAGCGGCCCACGCCGACGACAGCGGCGATGGGTTCGACGTCGTCGCAAACGAGGTCAAGAACCTCGCCGAGGAGACCAGAACGTCGGCCGAACAGATCGAAACCCAGATCGAACAACTCCAGGCAGCGACCGACGAGACAGTTTCGGACATCCGCACGACGAGCGAGCAGATCACCACCGGTGTCGAAACAGTCAGAGAAGTCTCGAACGCACTCGACGAAATCGTCGACTCTGTCGAAGACACCAATCAGGGCATTCAAGACATCAATACGACGACCGACGAGCAAGCCGAATCGACACAGCGTGTCGTCAGCCGTGTCGATGAAGTCTCCGACATCAGCCAGAACGTCACCGAAGACGCCGAGCAGGTGTCGGCTGCCGCCGAGGAACAAACGGCCTCCGTCACGGAAATTGCAAACAACGCAACCGAACTCAAAGACCGGGCGACGGAGCTGGCCGCTACGCTCGATGCGTTCACTGTCGACGACCAGCGAAAATCAACGGCGAACCTCTCGGCGTCGAAATCCGATCACGACGAACGGTAACCCCACTGTGTCCCTGCCGTCGCGGGGCTGTACCGGGTGCCGGTCCGACCGCGGGACGGGCAACAGCCGGACTGATTCGGGACGCGTCGCGTAGATTTTTATCTCACCGAACGCAATTGCGGGTATGTCCGAGTTCGATCTGGATCTGCAGGCCGTCGAGTCCCAGCTAGAAGGCGACGAGGGGGACCACCGCGTCGTTCTGGGTATCCTCGACGGGACGACCCCCGACGAGGAGTGGGTGCAACTCGCCACAGACGGGGCTGTGTTGGTATTAGACGTCCAGGGAGACGTCAACGAGCAGGCCGGTGGGTTCGCTCGCGACGTGCGGGACAACGGCGGGAGCCTCGTTCACTTTCGTGGGTTTCTGATCGTGACACCCCCACGCGTAGAGATCGATACCGATCGCCTCGAATGAGCGACAGTCGAGCACACGGCCGGACGTGATCGGCGTCGCCCCCTCAAGATCAGCCGTCGACTGATGGTTTATGCCAGTCCGGATCGTAGGCTGAGGTATGCCAATGAAGGGAACCGGCACCGGTACGTTCGAGCCGGTCGACGGCCGCGAGAACGGCTCGACGTGGATCGCACAGCCAGACGAGACGATGCAGCGGGCGAGTCACGCCCTCGGGATCGACGGCGAGGTCTGGCTCGTCGATCCAGTCGACGTCGACGGGCTAGACGAGCATCTGGCCGACCTGGGAGAGGTTGCCGGCGTCGTCATACTGCTGGACCGCCACAAACGCGACGCCGGGGCGATCGCCACGCGCCACGATGTTCCGGTGTACGTACCGGAGTGGATGGATGGGGTCGCCAGCGAGATCGGCGCCGATATCGAGCGCTTCGGGACGACGCTGGCAGACACGTATCGGGTCTACCCGATCGTCGACTCACGCTTTTGGCAAGAAGCCGCACTGTACGACGAGGATAGCGGCACGCTGGTCGTCGCGGAGTCCCTCGGGACAGTGTCGTATTTCACAACGGGCGATCGACACCTCGGCGTCCACCCGATGCGCCGACACCGCCCACCCCGCCGACTCGGCCAGTTCGACCCCGAGCGGCTGCTCGTCGGTCACGGGGCACCGGTAACGACAGACGTGGCAGCCACGATCGAGGACGCTCTGGCTGGGGCTCGTCGTCGGGCGCCGCGACTGTACGCCGAGTCCCTTCGGGACTTCGTGTTCGGGTAGCAGATGGCCACAGAGCCAGTCTACGCGACGACAGGACTCATCGACGTACTCTTAGCACGCGCTGGAGAGCAAGCACCCGATCCAACGACGATCTCGGTGTCGGTCACACGAGCGGCCGAGTGCAAGGAATTAGACATAGACGGGGACACGCCGGTGTTCACACACTTTTATCTACCCAACGCCGGGAACGCGGTCAACTTCGTCTTCGGCGTCGATCTCGGGACGCCAGTCGGCCAGACCCAGGGCCGATTCGTCTCCCACCCCGAGGGGCCGCTCGAACCAACCCAGGCCGACGACTTTCACGAGGTGCTGTTCGTCGCCGTCCCGCCGTGGGACCGGCAATCGATCGTGGCGTTCGATCGAGACAACACGCGCCGGGAGCTACGGCTGCTGGACGTCGAACCGCCCGAAGAAGTGTTCGAAGAGTGACGACGAGTGACCACGTGGCACGACCGATAGCCGGCAGTGGCCCGTGACAGTTACTCCAAGTAGCCCAGATCCTGAAGTTGGGACGTAATCTCGTCGAACTCCGCTTCGGTGAGTGCCTCCGATTGCTGGTGCTGGATCACGATACTCCGGAGCAAGAAGCGAACGAGGTCGCTGGTCGATGAGAAACTCGTCCCTTCGATCGTGTCCTCGACCCGATCGGCGAGGTCCTTCGGAATTGAAACGGTTGTGTACTCGGTCATACGCTATGGTCGTGACCGGACGAAAAAGGCGTTGCGTCCGCGTGGGAGTCGCGTGGTCAGTTGGGACTACCGCTCGTGATACTCCGCCTCCGTCTCGAACATGTCGGGCAGACTCGCTCGTTCGGTCGGAGCGAAGATACTCGGTGCCGACGAGGGATTGCCATCGGGCGAATCCGGGTCGGACAGGCGGTCACGCTCGGGGATCGCCGGCTGTTGGGTTGTCGGTGGTCGATACGCGGTCTCGGTCGGGCGGTGGTTCGGATTGGAACTCATCGGGACGTGGATCGCAGGTAGTCGGCGAGCGGTACTGGCCGGACTCAACGGAACGGTGCGCCACGTACACGAAGTTCGATCATCGTATCGCACCCGATGTGAGCCGGGCTAATAAATATAACGATTGTAAATGATAGATTCTACTCGGCGAGTGAAACTGGATACTCGGTCAGGTTTTCGGCCCCGTCCTCGGTCACGACGAGAAAGTCTTCGATACGGACACCGCCCACATCGGGGTCGTACAGCCCCGGTTCGATCGTGATGACGTGGCCGGGTTCGAGTTCGCCGCCGCCCGGACCGATAGTCGGCTGTTCGTGGACGGCGAGGCCGACGCCGTGACCGGTCGTGTGAATGAAGCCGGTCTCGGTGCTCCCGTCGCTGCGGAGCGTCGGCAGGCCCGCGTCCTCGTAGATATCACACACGACGTCGTGGACGTCCTCGCCGGTGACACCCGGTTCGACTGCATCGATAGCCGCCTGTCTGGCCTCGTCAGTCAGGTCGAACCACTCCCGGATCGTCTCACTTGGCTCACCGACGAGGAACGTCCGCGTCATGTCGGCGTGGTACTGGGTCGCCTTGTCCTGGGGGAAGATATCGACGATGATCGGCTCGTCGGCCCGGAGTGGTCCACTCCCACGATCGTGTGGGTCGGCGGCATCCTCGCCACAGGCGACGATCGTCTCGTCGAGCGCACAGCCGTTCCGGAGCAACGTGACTTCGATTTCCTCGCTGACGCGTTCGCTCGTCAGCACGTCGCCGTCGACCAGGAGGCGTCCCTCGTCGTCGACTGACGCCCCGCGAATGAGTTCCTCGGCGGCAGCCATCGCCTGCTCGTTGGCCCGCTGGGCGGTCCTGACGTGTTCGATCTCCGTCTCGGCCTTCCTCGCCCGGACAGATTCGATCACGTTGTCGTAGTCGACGGTGACGGTAACGCCCTGCTCGCGGAGGCCATCGGCCGCCCCGGTCGGGAACCGCGGTGGGACAGCGAGGGATTCGACGCCGTGCTCGGCGAGGAAGGCCGCACGGACGCGATCGACAGCCTCGCGCCGGTCGTACTCCTCGCGCAATCGATCGTAGTCGTAGTCGACGTATCGCTCGACGGTTGCGGCGTCGGATTCCCGTTTGGCTCGTCCGTATTCGAGACTCCGGGGGAAAAACAGATGGACGTCACCGGCATACAGCGTCACAAACGGGTCGGGAGCACCGAATCCCGAGAGGTACTGCTGGTTCGGGTCGGTGCCATCGGCGTCTAGCAGATACCCGTCGGCCTCCAACTCGGCGAGTCGGGCCTCCAGTTGGGAGAAGTCTTTCTCCATGCCACCGCGTCCGACTGCGGTGGCCAAAGGCGTACCGACTGCGGTGGCCAACGGCGTGCGACGGCAGCCGGCAGGCTACCCTTCGGCAAGCAGTCGAGATTCGACGTAGGCCTCGGCTTCTGCTCGCAGTGTCGAGAGATCGACAGCGGCCGTCGACCGGTGGGTCATCGCGCCGGTGATCGTCGCGTGCAACATCGTCGCCACGGCCTCTGGATCGACGTCCCGAAAGGTCCCATCCTCGACCCCCTCGCGAACGATCGCAGCGAGCCGATCCCGGAAGAACGCGTCGTGTTCGCTGAACTGTTCCTGATAGGCAGGGTCGGTCGTCGCCTGAGCGCGCAATCCCAGCATCGTCCGCCGGAACGCGGCGGCCTCCGGGTCGTCGTCGGGCGAGAATACGCGGTCGAAGAGTACCTGCAAGCGGGCCTCGGGACCGAGATCACTGTCGATCCCGAGGTCAGCCTCGGCGTGTTCGAGGAGGTAGGACAGAAAGTCCAACAGGAGTTCGTCCTTGCCGTCGTAGTGATGGTAGACCAGCGACGTACTCTTGGGGAAGTGTTCACCGATGCGTTCGATCGTCACGTCCGCGTATCCGTGTTCGCGCAGCGCCCCGTAGGTCGCTTGCAAGATCTCGATACGAGTCTCCTCGGGCGCGTCCGGAAAGAGATGATCGGGTGCCATTCCGTTAGTTCCACCCTGACACTCCACCCTCGAAGACGTCACGGTTCGGTGTGGGCACAGCCGCGGGCAAGCGGGCGAAAATTCCGACTGTTCTCTCGGCAGCCGAGACCGCCTCGCCATCTTGGCTACGTGTGTCCCACTGGACCGTGACCACCCGGTCGAGCGGTGTTTTGTCGACGCCTGAATCGGCTGTCACCGTGGCCCTACGTGGGACCCTCTGGTTGCCGTCGCTATGCATACGACCGCGAAAGAGCCGAAGGACCAAAACGGTATTGAGTGAATGTTCAATCAACAAATTTTAGTCTGCGTCGCTGCGACGATCAGAGCGATGAGTACAAGTAGCAACGACGCCGGCGGATCCGATGCTGGGCAGGCGATCGAAGCCGACGGGCTAGAGCTCACCTACGCCGACGGGACAGAGGCAGTCTCGGGTGTGTCCCTTGCGGTCCCTGAGGGGGAGTTTTTCGGCTTTCTCGGCCCCAACGGTGCGGGGAAGACGACGACGATCAAAGTCCTGGCCACGTTGCTGGCCCCCACTGGCGGCTCGGTGCGTGTCAACGGCTTCGATGTCGAGCGTGAGGCCCAGAAGGTTCG
Organism: Halorhabdus sp. CUG00001; assembly: GCF_009797925.1. NCBI lineage: Archaea > Methanobacteriati > Methanobacteriota > Halobacteria > Halobacteriales > Haloarculaceae > Halorhabdus > Halorhabdus sp. CUG00001. The sequence goes on along the minus strand of NZ_VOLB01000001.1, from coordinate 468,271 downwards.
TGAGTCGATCGGCTACATGGCCCAAGAGACCAGCGTCATCAACGAGATGACCGCCCGGGAGAACCTCCGATTTGCCTGTGACGCATACGGCGTACCACGCGGCGATCGAGGTGGCCGTATCGACGAACTACTCGATCTCGTCGACCTGGCCGACGTCGCCGATAAGCAGGCCCAAGATTTCTCGGGTGGGATGAAAAAGCGACTCGATGCCGCGATGGCACTCGTCCATCGCCCACCGCTGGTCTTTCTGGACGAACCGACCACCGGCCTGGATCCGAAAGCACGCAACCGCCTGTGGGACTACTTCGAGGAGATCAACGACCGCGGGACGACCATCTTTCTGACGACCCAGTATCTGGAGGAGGCCGACTACCTCTGTGACCGGCTCTCGGTCATTCTCGACGGCGAAATCGTCGCGGACGGCTCGCCCGAGACACTCAAGCGAGAGGTTGGCGGGGAGATATTAGACGTCGAACTCGACGACGGGGCCGAGGAGCGCGAGCGGGCCGCCGAAATCGTCCAGTCGGACGATCTCTTTGGCGACGATCCCAACGTCGACGTCACCGACGACGGGATCTCGGTGACTTCGCGGGAGGCTCGAAAGCGCGGCCCGGATCTGCTGGTTGCACTCCGGGACGCAGCGATCACCGTGACGGGATTCAACGTCCGCTCGCCGACGCTTGACGACGTTTTCCTCGCGATTACCGGCGAGCACGTCGAAGCCGAGGCCGCGACGGACGACGAGCGCGTCACGTCGGCGGCCGACCAGTCGACTGCCACCGACGGGGGTGGCCAATGAGTACTGATACGGTCGGCGACGAAGAAGTCGTCCGGACGTCGAATACGTTTCTGCGGGACATCTGGACGAACTTCATGCGCTGGAATATCAACGCGATCCGCAACCCCTTCGTGGTAGTCTCCTCGCTCGTCCAGCCGATCATCTTCCTCGTCCTCTTTACCCAGATCTTCGGGAACGTCGTCACGGGAACGCTACCTGGCGGAATCAGTTACGAGTCCTATCTCGTTCCGGCCATCGCCGTCCAGATCGCACTCATCGTGGCCTCCTCGTCGGGAATCGGGCTCGTCGACGACATCGAGAGCGGCGTCTTCCAGAAGACGCTGGTCACGCCGATGAACCGGGTCGCCATCTTCCTCGGGAAGACCCTCTCTGAACTGATCCGGATCGTCATCCAGGTCGTCATCATCCTGGTGTTGGGCGTCATTCTGGGCGCGGAGGTCGCCACCGGCCTGCCCGGGGCGCTGGCGATCATCGGGATTGCGATCCTCTTTGCACTGTGGTTCCTGGCGTTTTCGAACGTCGTCGCGCTCATCACGCGCGACCAGGAGTCGACGATCATCGCCGCCAACATGGTTCAGTTGCCGCTGTTGTTCGTCTCCAGTGCCTTCCTCCCGGTGAGTTCGATGCCGGGGTGGGTCCAGACGGTCGCGACGTACAACCCGATCACCTACGGCGTCGACGCCGCACGGGCACTCATGCTCGACGCCGACGTCATGGAAGTGCTCGATATCACTGCCTTCGGTGGAATCTGGAACACGATCGTCCCCGCACTGGCGGTGCTGGTCGTCCTCGACGTGATTCTGGGCGCAATCGCCGTCTACATGATCAATCGGGCCTCCAGTGCGAGCGTCCAGTGATCTCGAGGCGGCCTAGACGAGATCGACGTCGGTAAACTCGAAGCGCGCGCCGCCGTCTTCGCTTTCGGTCACGGTGACAGCCCAGTCGTGGGCGTCGGCGATCCGTTCGACGATCGTCAGCCCGAATCCGGTCCCCTCCGCTGTCGTGGTGTACCCTGGCTCGAAGACAGCTGTCCGTTCGTCTTCGGGGATACCAGGGCCATCGTCGGCGACGTAAAACCCGCGATCACCGATTCGTCCGATAGCGATCGTCACATCCGCTGGTGGCGCCGATTCGTCGGCGGTCGAAACCGTCCGCTCTCCGGTTGCGTGCTCGACCGCGTTGCCAAAGAGATTCTCGAAAACGTGGCGAACGCGATCGGGGTCGCCCCGGATCCGAAACTCCTCGGCAATATCGATCGACACCGCCTCGGTATCGATCATCTCCGCACACTGCTGGGCGACAGCCGGCACGGCCACGGCTTCAGTTTCCCCGACAGTGTCGCCTTGCCGGGCGAGAGTCAGCGTGTTGTCGACGATATCACCCATGCGTTCGAGAGCGTCGATCAACGGACGGGTGTGTTCGCTCTCACACGCCTCATCGAGCAGCGTTGCCCGTCCGGTCGCGACGTTCAGCGGGTTCCGAAGATCGTGGGCGACGACTTCCGCAAACTCGTCTAAGCGTTCGTTGTGACGTTCCAGTTCCTGTTCGTACTCTCGTAAGACGGTGACGTCGGTGACCGTCCCGACGACACGCGGTGCATCTCCGTCGTCCAACACTTCGGCCTGCTCGCGGACCCAGATCCGTTCGTCGTCCGGTTCGACCGGGTACGTGAGATCGTAGCTAGCTTCCTCGTCGATCGCACGCTGGATGGTGTCTTTGACCCGCTCGCGGTGGCCCGGCGGAATGATCTCGAAGAAAGTATCGAACACCGGCTTGACCGTCGTCGAGTCGATCCCAAAGACGTCCTCGAAGGTCGGGTAGCGCCGGATCGCCTCGTCTTCGGGGTGCCAGTCGAACGTATAGGCGTTTGTCGTCTCCAAGGCGAGTTCGAGTTGCTCGCGTACTGACTGGAGTCGGTCGTTGGTTCGCTGTAGCTCGCGTTCGCGTTCGATCGTGTCGGTGACGTCCCGATAGAGCCAGAGATTCCCCACGCCGTCTGGCAACGAGAACGGGACGTAGCTCCGAGAGAGGGTTCGACCGTCTGCCATTTCGACGTGTTCGTTCAGTACCGGTTGTCTTCTAGCCAAAATCTCCTCGAGACGGTCGCGGAATCCGTCCGCGTCCGCGATATCGTCACTGACGTCGGCCGCGAGCGCCATACAGTCGGTACCGACGAGTTCCTCACAGTCGGCAGAGAAATCGAAGATCTCACAGAGTTTCGGGTTCGCGGCCATGATCTCCCGGTCAGGGTCCTCGACGAGGATGCCAAACGGGAGGTTCTCGAGTAACGTCGAGAGGAGCCTGTTGGTCTCGAGTAACTCCTGGTCGCGCTCGACGACCGTCGTAATATCGTTGAATGTCGTGACAAAACGGTCTCCATCGAGTGGGAACGCCGAAATTGCGTAGTGTGCCTCAAGCGATTCCGCGTAGTGATCGAATCGGACCGGTTCGCCCTCGCGGACGACCTGCGCGTAGCGGTCGATGAACGTCGGATCGAGGCCCGGTAAGACGTCTGTGGCACGCTCGCCGACGATCGCCGCTCGTTCGAGCCCGGTCGTGTGCTCGAAGGCCTCGTTGACGTCCAGAAAGACGTAATCGACCGGCTGGCCGTTCTCGTCGGTCCGGAGTTCGTGGACGGCGATCGCGTTGATGGACTCCTCGAAGAGCTGCCGATAGCGACGCTCTCGTTCGATACGATGGAGCGCGTGTCCGATATCCCCGCCGAGTTCGCCCAATAAGTCCATCTCCGTCTCGTCGAAGGGGGTCGGGTCGGTGCTGTAGACGTTCAACACGCCGTACTGCTCGTCCTCGAAGGACAGTGGCACGGCCGCACTCGATCGAAACCCACGGTCGAGGGCTGCCTCCCGCCAAGGGGCAAACGCCTCGTCGTCGGCGATCGATTGGGTCACAACGAGGTCGTTTTCCCGGAGCGCCTGGACGGTCGGCCCACCTGCACTCGCCCCGTCTTCGAGCGTAATCGTGATCTCCGATGTGTAGTTCTGGCCGTCTCCCGCGCTCGCTCGTGGCCGAACGATGCCCTCGTCTGTATCCCGCTGGCCGATCCAGGCGAACTCGTAGGGTGCCCCGCTGGCGACGACCGCACACACTCGCTGTTCGAGATCCGAACGGGTTCGCGAGCGGACCAACTCCTGATTGACGTCACGGACAGTCTTGCGGATGCGATCGAGCGTGGCCGCGCGCTTGCTGGCCCGATACTGCTCGACGGCGTTCTCGATCCGGTTGCGAAGAACGGTATACTGTGCCAGGCCCCCGGATTTCTCCAGATAATCAGTCACACCCGCCGAGATGGCCTCGCTGGCAACGTCTTCCGATCCTCGAGCAGTATAGAGGATAAATGGGAGGTCCGGATACTCGCTGCGGACCGCATCGAGGAGTTCGAGCCCGTCTCGTCCGGGCATTTCGTAATCACTCACGACACATTCGAATTGTTGGTCCCGAAGCATCGCAAGCGCGTTCGACCCACGTGATGCGGTCTCGACGATGAGTCGATCGCTCTCGGCATCGAGCATGGTCGCGGTCAGCTCGAGAAAGTCCGGGTCGTCGTCGACGTGAAGCACCCGAATCGACTCACGCATGTGCTGATATCGAACGGTTCAGCGGAAAAATGTATGGTGAAATGTCACACGTCAAACGGCACGGGGTCGTCAAGCACATCTCCGGACAGATGGCCACGATCTGGCTGGGGTGCACCGGTACCCTCATGTCGCCCCCTCCCGATCACTCGCGCATGGATGTCCACGTTTCCCAGTCGACGGTCGACGGGACAGTACAGGCACCGCCGTCGAAGAGTTACACGCACCGTGCAATCCTCGCCGCGGGGTACGCCGACGGTGCAACCGTTCGAGATCCGCTCGTCAGCGCCGACACGGAGGCGACGATGGGGGCTGTCGAGGCCTACGGCGGCAGCGTCGATCGCGGTGACGGCACCCTCGAAATCACCGGTTTCGATGGGAAACCGTCGGTACCCGATGATATCGTCACGTGTGCAAACAGCGGCACGACGATGCGCCTGGTGACAGCCACGGCCGCCCTCGCCGACGGGATCACGGTCCTGACGGGGGATGACTCGCTCAGATCGCGCCCGCAGGGGCCGCTACTGGACGGGATCGAACAGCTCGATGGGCGCGCAGAGAGCACGCGTGGGAACGGCCAGGCCCCACTCGTCGTGAAGGGGCCTGTCGACGGCGGGGAAGTGTCGATCCCCGGGGACGTCTCCTCGCAGTACATCACTGCGCTGCTGATGGCCGGTGCCGTCACCGACGACGGCATCGAGATCGACCTGGAGACCGAATTGAAATCCGCACCGTACGTCGACATCACGATCGAGGTTCTGGCGGCGTTCGGCGTCGAGACAGTATCGACGGCTGAGGGATTCGAAGTCGAGGGCGGTCAGACGTACGATCCTGCGGGCGGGGAGTACGCCGTCCCGGGGGACTTCTCCTCGATGTCTTATCTCTTGGCAGCGGGCGCCCTCGCCGCACCGGACGGGCTGACGGTCACGAGCGCCCACCCGAGCGCACAGGGTGACTCAGCGATCGTGGACGTGCTCGAACGCATGGGGGCCGACATCGAGTGGGACCGTGAGGCAGGCGAGATTACCGTCGAGCAGTCCGATCTGACGGGCATCGAAGTCAGCGTCGCGGACACGCCCGACCTCCTGCCGACGATCGCGGTCCTCGGTGCAGTTGCCGAGGGCGACACACGGATCGTCGACTGCGAACACGTCCGCTTCAAGGAGACCGACCGCGTTCGCGCGATGGCCGAGGAACTCGGTGCGATGGGGGCGAACGTCACCGAACAGCAGGACGTGCTGACGATCCACGGCGGCGACACCGAACTCTCGGGTGCGAACGTAGACGGACGGGCCGACCACCGGATCGTGATGTCCCTGGCGATCGCCGGGCTGGTTGCCAACGGCGAGACGACCGTCCGGGGTGGCGAACACGTCGACGTGTCGTTCCCGAATTTCTTCGACGTTCTGGACTCGATGGGCGGGCGCGTCCGCCAGGAGTGAGTGGGCCAGGCGGGTCACGTTCATGTGCCGGGCGCTCGGTACGTGAGGTATGGGAAGCTTCGACGGACCGGCATCGGACGGGCCACCCGACCAGCCCAACGTCGCCGATCTGCTCGACGAACTGGACGAGCTCGAGGCAACGGTCGACTCTCCGGAGGAACGCGAGCGCGTCGAGTCCGTGCGGGAAACTGCACTCTCGGTCAGCAGCAGTGGCCCCTTCGGCCGGGTGATCTCCGGGTTCGACCGCGCGGACGCCTCGGAAGCACTACTTGGCAGCGTCCTCTTTGGCATCCCGATGTTCGTCGAAGGCGGGACGAGCGAAGTCGGTAACTATCTCGCGGCCCACCCGTACTTTCTGGTTGGAACAGTCGGATGTACGTTCGCACTCGTGGCCGGGATCCTCTACGTCGCCGAGATTCAGGACGTTCGCGTGGTCGACCCGTACTTCGGATTCATCCCCCAGCGGTTCGCCGGCGTCCTGGTGATCGCATCCGTGACAGCACTGGTGTTGATGACGCTGTGGGGTCGCCTAACGTGGTCCGAACCGTTAGTCGTAGCCGGGGAACTCGCCACCGCGATCCTGCCGATGGCCGTTGGCGGCGCGCTCGGAGATATCTTGCCCGGTTCCTGACCGAGTGAGAAGGTTACTCCGTGGTGGCGACTTCTTCGAGATAGGCGAGTTGGTCTTGCAGTTCCTGTGTCCGCTGGCGTTTGATCAGCGTCGCGTCCAGTGCCGAGCCGATCATCCCACCGAGTTCGAACTCCGTGGTCGCTGTGACGCTCGTTCCGTCTCCGTCGCCGTCGACCCGGTAGCTCGTCGTCATTTCGTCGAACATCCCCTCGACCTGTTCGTACGCCAGATCCACGTCACGTTCGACGAGTTCGAGTGTCAGTTCGAGCTCCGCCAGACCGATCGTCCGCCCGACAGTCACGGTATCGCCCTCGACCGTGACCGAATCGAAGCCGGCTGCACGCATGAACGCCCCCACGTCGTCGAACCCGTTGCTGACCGCGTCGGGAGCTGCGGGAACGTCCCGCGAGACAGTGACTGTTTGCATACTCCGGAGGTAGACCCCCTGCCTGAACAACCTGCCGACGAACACGTTCGTCGGTGAATCGGCCGACGGTTCGAACATGTTCGAAACAACTACCGTGGATGGGGCCGAACATGGGCAGGACATGGTACACGCGACGTTGACGTTGTCGATCCCGCGTCGAATCTGGATCGGTGCGCTCTCGATGGATCACCCGGAGTCTCGAATTCGCGTCCTCTCTGCGTTTCCGAAAGGCGACGAGTCGGGCGTCGGGCTCGTGGAAGTCGACGGCCCGGATGTCCCCGCAGTCGTGCGAGCGATCGACGACGAGGAGACCGTCACGGATCTGGCAGTGTTGGGCCGTCACGACGACCAGGCCTTAGTCCAATTCGAGACGACCGACCCACTGTTGCTGTTTCCGATCGTCGGCTCGGGCATCCCCTTAGAGCTGCCATTCGACATCCGCGATGGGCAAGCCCGCTGGGAGTTGACCGCCTCTCAAGATCGCCTCTCGGAACTCGGCGAGCAACTGGAGACACTTGGGATCTCCTTTACGGTCGAACAACTCCGCCAGCACGTCGAGCCCGAACAAGTACTGACCGATCGCCAGACGACGATCGTCCGGGAAGCGATCGATCGCGGCTACTACGACACCCCGCGGGAGTGTACGCTGACCGAACTCGCCGAGAACATGGACATGGCGAAATCGACCTGCAGCGAGACGCTCCACCGCGCCGAAGAGAAGATCGTCAAGCAGTTCTTCGAGGACGAACCGACCGCGAGCGCGCGGCGAACAATCTGAGTCGTCGGCTGGATCGGAACGAACGAAATCTGCGGGTCCGATCGATCACTCGCGATCGAGACGTTCCCGAAGGGAAGCCACTACGTCCTCGTGAACCGCCCCGTTGGTCGCGATCAACGAGTCGCTGTCGTGTCGCCAGCGATCCCCGGACAGGTCAGTGACTCGGCCACCGCCAGCCCGAACCATGTGCGCCCCGGCGACGGTATCCCAGGCCGTCATGTGGACCGTCGAGATCGCGGCGTCGATCTCACCGCAGGCGACCATGGCAAGCGAGGTCTGGCCGCTGCCCAGTCGGCGCAAGTCACCCAATTCGTGGTGGATGTAACTCGTCACGTGGTCGTACTCGTCTCGATCACGCTGCTTCAGCCCGAAGATAGGCGCGACGATCAGCGAGGCGGGATCGGTCCGGTCGCTGACCGAGTGGTCGACGCCGTTGCGCTCGACGACGCCCCCACCGGCCGCGTAGGTATCGTCAGTGGCTGGCAACGTCGTCGCGGCGGCGACGGGTTCGCCATCGACTGTCCGGGCGAGGGAGACACTCCAGAGTCGATTGCCCCGGACGAAGTTGTTCGTCCCGTCGATCGGATCGATGATCCAGGCCGCCCCCGACTCGGGAACGGTCTTGCGGGCGTCGTTCTCTTCGCCGACGATCGCAGCTGCCGGGTCGCGCTCGTCGAGCACGTCGATAATCCGCGCTTGAGCCTCCTGATCAGCTTTGGAAACCGGATCCATCCGGTCGCGCTTGAACTCGTTGTCGATCCCCGCACGGAAATATCGACAGGCGATTTTAGCGCCGGCTTCGGTGGCCTCACGAGCAATTGCGAGCGATGCGTCGGCCGTCAAATTGTCAGTTCGTCCCACGTCGATGCCTCGGGATGATCCCGTATGGCTTCCAGTCGCTTCAGTGGTCGGACTCGATCGACCGTCGAGTCAGGCCCCGTCCACTGTGGACGGATTGCTCAGAAGACAGTGAAAAACGAAAACGACAGGAGCGTCGCCATGCTGGGGCCGAGGATCCAAAACGAGACGAATCTGACGACCGTCCCCGGATTGAACAGCTGGGTGGCCGTCGTGATATCTTCGGGGTCTTCCTCGCCGATGGGGGCGGGACCGTCGTCGGTCTCAGCCGCGAGCGTATCGACGGAGATGTTGGTCTCTGCCTCGCCCGTGACGAGCTCCGGGACAGTCGCGGTCCGCGTCGCCCGGCCCCATCCGAGGCCGACGATCGTCATGATCGTCGCCATGGCCAGGCTCATCGGGATTCCGATCCAGGACAGGAACGTCGTGATCGTCGAGGCAACGACCATGACAACCATCGCGGCCAGCATCGGCAGGTCGGTAATGTCGTTGCCGACCGACTCCATCGTCCGCCGGGCGATCGTAAAGGCCCCAATGCCGATCGCTATGGTCCCGAGGAGGACAGCGACTCCGATATCGAGACTTCCGCCGCCGACCAGCGGTGCAACGGCGTTTGCCACGTTGCTCGCGCCGGCACTGAAAGACATGTAGCAGGCGATGAGCAACACGAGAATGGCACTGTACAGTTCACGGCTCGTGGTTCCGGGGCCGAGTTGTGGCATTGGAACGATCGCCACCCAGCGATACGTGAGAAGCGGTCCCTCGGACTCGGGAATCGAGACGCGCTGCTCGAGATACGGGTAGATGTACCGGCCGATGAGACTGCCCAGCCAGAACCCGACGATCGGTGCGATAAGCCACCAGACGACGATCCCACCGAGAGCAGCCCGATCGAGCGTATTCGTCGCGAAGCCGTACCCGGAGATCGCACCCACGGCAGTCATCGACGTGGAGACGGGGACACCGTAGATGTTGGCGACCAGCATGCCCAGCCCGATGAACGAGAGGATGACCGTCGCAGCCGTCAAGGAGAATCCCGGGACGAGGTCGCCACCGAGCGTATCGATGACGTTCCGGCCCAGCGTCCACCCACCCACGAAGACGAACACCGTCATCAACCCGGCCGCAGCCGTCTTGTTGACAACTTCGGCACCGACGGCCGGCCCCCAGGCGACACCCGTCGAAGAACCACCGATATTGAAGCCGACGAACGTCGCAACGAGAACCCCAAGTGCCAGCAAGAGACTGATCATACATCAGCGTCGCCCAGCAGCAACGTATATGTGATGATGTCAGTGAAGACTGTGGCCGCCTAGCCAGTCGTGTCATCACTTATCATGGCTGGTCGCGTACCGAGACACATGGTCGATCGCCTGCTCGTTGCCATGGACGACTCGGAGATGGCCGCACAGACACTTCGGTACGCCCTCGATGCCTTTCCGGACGCCGAGGTGACGGCGTTCCACGTCGTCGGCGAACCCTCGCCGTGGATGGGCGCGGCCATGAGCCTCGCGATCGACGACGATCTCGAGACCGCAAAGAGAGACCATGCCGAGTCCGTTCTCGAGACAGCCAAAGCGATCGGGGCCGAAAACGGTCGCGAGATCCGAACCGACATCGGGATGGGGAGCCCAGCAAGAGCGATCGTCGATCGCGCCACGGACTTCGATCACGTCGTGATCGGTACCCACAGCGGGTCGCTCGTCGATCGGTTACTCGTTGGAAACGTCGCAGAGAAGGTCTTTCGCCGTTCGCCCGTGCCGGTGACTGTCGTCCGATAACGAAGCAGGCCTGGGAGAGCCCACTCTTGGACGCACCATCTCCGCGCTACGGACGGCAGTCGTGGCGACCGACAGTCACTCGGGGGATGGATCGTCGATGAGGAAGTCACTGAGCCTGGACGGTCGGGTCTGGGATGGCGGAGCGAGCGAAATCTCGTCGATATGAATCCGGTAGGCCTCCATATCTTCGAAGACTGAGCCCCAACTCCCGATCGTGTACGGCGTCCCATCGTTGTCGATGGTCACGGTAAGCCCCGAAGCAAGCTGATCGATCGAAGGCGGATCCTCGATCCGGAAATCGTCCTGATAGAAGGTGTCGATGACCTGGCCAGAGACGGTTTCGACTTGGTGCGTCTGGTTGTCGTATCCAGTGGCGACAATCGAGACATCGACGGGTTCGTCGAACAGTAGACTGAAATCCTGGATGAACTCCTCTAAGGTGACAAACGACCAGCCCTCGTCCGTGTCGACGTACGCCCGTTCGTTCAGTGACCAGTTGCACGTATAGAAGTACCAGTGGAAGATAAACGAAAGAATGTCGTCGTCGATCATGATGCCGTACTGCTCCGGTGCACGCGTGTTCGGTGCAAAATAGCAGTGGCGACGGTCGACGACAGCCAGAGACGGCCCCGGGATGTACGACCAACGTAGTTCCGTCACCGCATCCTCGTAAGGTAGCTCTTCGACGGCTGCCTTGCTTTCGGGATCGGCATAGACACTGGCGCGGACGACGACACCCGAAGACTTGGCTTCTCGAAGGGCCGGTAGCAGCGACTCGAACTGTTTGCCGGTCAGCACGGCTTCGATCAAGCTCTCACTGTCTGCGAACGTTTCTCTGGCCCGTTCGATGATCGTCTCCTGATGTTTGACGACGCTCATCCCGTGCTCGGTGAGGTGGGGCCGTTCCCAGCGATCCTCGATATCATCCGCTGCATCCTGAAGCCGCCGGCCCTGGGACCGTAGCTGGTCGAGCACGACTTCGGGTTCAGTTGGCCGGACGTGTAGCTGATCGCGGTCGATCGTCTCGACGTACCCTTGGCGTTCGAGGTCGCGGAGAATCTTGTAAATCTGTGACGTTGGAATCGATGAGTTCTGGGCGACCTTGACGGCAGGGGTCATACCGAGATCCAAGACAGTGAGATACGCCTCGGCCTGATAGGCGGTGAGGCCAGCGTTCTCCAAGGCCGCCTGTAACTCGTCGGGTTCCATATGGGATAGTGACCGGTTGGACGGATAATGATTATTCCGGTCGCCACCAGCCACCGGAATGCCCGAACGTTCATGTGTGAGTCACTATCACATGTAGTATGGTCGAGACGGTCCTCATCCCGTTCGACGGCTCCCAGATGTCCGAACGAGCCCTCGAGTACGTCGGTCGGGAACACCCCGAGACGGCAGTCCATCTCCTCTACGTGCTCGATCACGTCGAAGCGAGCTACGAGTTCGATTGGACGTCACTGCCTGGATACTGGGACAACGGGTCACAGGAAGCGACCGACCGTGGCCGGGCCATTCTCGACGACGCAGAGGAAGCCGCCCAGCGGGCTGGCCTGACTGTCGCCGAACGCGAGCTCCTGGTGGGGCGTCCAGCCACGCGTATCGTCGAATACGGCGAGGAACACGACATACACCTCATCGTGATGGGGACCCACGGCCGGCAAGGACTGTCTCGATACATTTTGGGCAGCGTCACCGAGCGCGTCCTGCGGCGGTCGAGTGTCCCGGTGACGGTCGTTCGCTGATCAAGACAGCGACCGCGCGGAGTTGGCGACGACCAGCAGACTGCTGGTCGCCATCGCCACCGCAGCCACGAGGGGATTCAACAAGCCGGCGACCGCGACCGGGAGCGCAACGGCGTTGTAGAGAAACGCCCACCCGAGATTCTGTCTGATACGGCGACGCGCAGCAGTCAGCAGCCTGAAGACGTCCGGGACCAGGGAGAGATCGTCGTACGTCACCACGGCGTCGGCGGCATCGGCGGCGAGTTCGGTCCCCGTCGCCATCGCGATACCCAGATCCGCTTCGGCCAGTGCGGGCGCGTCGTTACTCCCGTCGCCCACCATGGCCACGGTCCGGTCGACCCCAAGCTGCCGAATGGTTGCGGCCTTGCCTTCCGGCGGGACGCCCGCAAACACAGAATCGACCGCGGAGTGGTCGCGGAACCGGGCGGCCGCTCGCTCGCTGTCGCCGGTGAGGACGACGATTTCGTGATCGGTCGCGAGTTGCTCGACGGTCGCTTCCCACCCGGGCCGGGGCTGATCGCCGGCGACGACGAACCCGCGAGCCTGGCCGTCCCAGCCGATCAGTGCCGGGATCGTTCCCCGTTCGCGGGCCGCTTCAACCCGATCGCGCAACGCCATTGGGATCGACGCCTCCCGGGCCTCGAACAGTGCGACAGAACCGACGAGAACGGCCTCGCCGTCGACTGTCCCCGAGACGCCTCGCCCTGGATGAGTCTGGACGTCGCTGACTTCGGGCAGCGGGTCGGCCGCCGCGTCGACGATCGCGGAAGCGATGGGGTGGTCGGCGAACTGTTCGAGCGCCGCGGCTCGCCGCAAGGCGGCCTCATCGGGTGTCTCCAGCAGCGAAAGCTCACCCGTCGTCAGCGTCCCCGTCTTGTCGAAGACGACGACGTCAGCCGCCTCCGCGCGTTCGAAGGCTGCGCCGTCCGTGACGACGATCCCCCGATCGAGCGCCGCGCGGATTCCCGAGGCGACCGCAAGCGGCGTTGCCAGGCCGAGCGCACACGGACAGGAGACGATCAACACCGCCAGTCCCGTCAGAAGCGCAGCCGTCGGCGCGGCCCCGAGTGCGAGGTGAACGACGAACGCAGCGATCGCGAGTGCGACGACGCCTGGGACGAACACGGCGGCGATCCGGTCGGCCAGTCGCTGGACGCCAGGCCGGGAACTCTGAATAGCCCAGAGGTGATCGACGAGTCGATCCAACGTGCTCGTGGCCTCGGCCGCGACCGAAACGACCAGGCCGCCGTCGGTCACCATCGAGCCACCGATGACCGAATCGCCGGGCGCTTTCCGCTCGGGCAAAGACTCGCCGGTCACCAGGGACTCGTCGACGGCCGCGCTGCCTTCGACGACAGTGCCGTCGACGGGGACGCGCTCGCCGCTCTCGACGATCACCTCGTCGTCGGGGGCGAGTGCCTCGACGCTGACGTCTTCGATACCGTCGGGGCCGCGGCGACGGGCGCGATCGACTTGCCTGGCGGTGAGCTCGCTCAACCCCGCGGCCGCACGGCGTTTGATCCGCTGTTCGTAGTAGTTGCCGAGTGAGACGACCACAACGACCACGACAGTGATGTCGAAGTACAGCTCGGTGTGGCCCAGCAAGAAGGCGATCGCACTGTAGAGATAGGCCGTCGAGGCCGCCAGTGCCACCAACAGATCCATGTTCGGGTAGCCGGCCCGGAGGCTGACGTACGCCCCCCGGAGGATCGGAAAGCCCGTGTATCCGAGGACGATCGTAGCCATGACCCAGACGTTCGCCAACAGATAGGCCCCGGCCGGTCCGTCGACGTTCAGCAGGGCTGCGCCCTCGAATCCCAGATACGTCGGGTACAGAAAGAGGACGTACCAGACCATCGTCATCATGCCGAAGAAGCCGCCGATCAGCAGGCGGCCCTGCTGGATCGTCGCTGTGTCACGATCGCCCTGCTCGCGTTCGCTCGCGTCGTATCCCAGGCCGGAGATCGTTTCGGCGATGGCATCGGGTTCGGTCCGGTCGGGATCGTAGACGACTTTCACCGTGCTCGCGGGATAGCTGGCCTGGGCCGCCTGGACGCCGCCGTCACCGACCGCCTGGGACTCGACGAACGCCTCGCAGGTCGCACAGTGCATCCCCTCGACCGAGAGATAGGCCGTCTCGCCGTCGGCCGCCTCGACGTCGCCAGTCTGGACTGACTCGCGGGCGGCTTCCGCATCGGTAGCATCGACGTCTTCGACCTGGCGAGCGACTTCGAGACACCCTTGACAGCAGAACGTCCCCGGGACATCCTCGTCGGTCACGGGCGGATCGGGCGTCGGCAGGTCACAGAGTGTACAGGCGCCGGACATACTCAGAGGGCAGGCGGCATCGGCAGCGGTAGATGGGGAACGGCAACGCCAAACAGTGACAGTCCCTTCGCGAGTGGAATCGTCCCGAGGACGACAAAGGCCACGCCGAGGGCACGGTGGATCCGCCGACGGGCGGCGACCGAAAGCGACTGGAAGGCCGTCCCGTAGGCGAACAGCGCCGGAATCGTCCCGATCCCGAGCACGCCGAGTGCAAGTGCGCCAGTCAGGGCCGACCCGGACGACAGCGCGTACAGATAGGCCGGGTACAGTAGCGGACAGGGAAGCAGTCCGTGGACAGCACCGAGAGCGAGGATTCCCGGGCCGTCGACGTAGCGATCGACCCGGGCCGTCAGCGCGCCGGTCACGCGCTGAAAGACGCCGCCGACCAGCGGCAGCGACCTGCCGGTCGGACTCGTGCCGGTAAAGACGTAGCCCAGGCCGAGCACGACGATGGCTCCGCCGACCAAGACACCAGTCCCACCACGCAACGTCGTTGCTACCGGCAGTCCGCCAACGGCACCGGTCGCGAGTGCGCCCAGCGCACCCAGCAGGCCGCCGATCGCGGTGTAACTGATCGTCCGCCCGAGATTGAACAGGCCGTGCTGGCGGAGGGCGTGGAAACTCGGGCCACGGGCCTCTTTGCCGGCCATCCGATCGCCGTACAGCGTCACCAGCGGGCCACACATCCCCAGACAGTGGGCGCCACCGAACAGCCCAACGGCAAACAGCACGGCGAGACTCGGGTCGGTAAGTACCGCGCTCATCGTCGCCCCGGGGCCGGTAAGCGTGGCGCGACAGACGCTATCGCGACGGGGGCGGGGCGTGCAAGCGGCGTCACGCTGTCGAGTCGCCCTCCCTGGATTCGTGGATGCCGAACATGAGATACAGCGAGCCGGCGATCAGCAGGACGCTGACCAGCGAGAGGATAGCCAGCAGCGAGCGACCGCTGGCGAACGCGACGCCTGGGAGGAGTGCGAGCAACGCGAGCAACGGGTACGCCCGAACGTCGAGTTCCATGCGCGGCGCTTCGGGTTCGAGTGCTTAAAAACCAACCCCTCATTGCATGGGATTACAAGAGATGGCTGGTTTTTTAGGCCTGAAGGGAAAGCTTGTGGGCATGGTACAGCGCCACTCACGGCGCGGACGCTCCCGAGTCGCGTCTGGGGCGACGTGGGCCACGCGATCCGCCGCCGTGACAGCACCGGGCAGGACCGTTCGAACGGGCGGTGATCGAGCGTGAGCGGACCGTCGACGGACGGGCGAACTCGACGGGACCTACTCCGCGCTGGAGCGGCCGCCGGCACGGCCGCCGCCGGCCTGGCGACAACTGGCAGCGCCACGGCGCAGGCGGGCGTGGACTTCGACGGCTGGTTTTCGGATGTCTCGAACTACGACGGGATCGTCGACCGGCGCGGGCAAGACGAGGTGACCGTGACCGTCGGCGTCCAAGCCAACGGCAGCAACTGGGGCTTTGGCCCTGCGGCAGTCAGGGTCGATCCCGGGACGACTGTCGTCTGGGAGTGGAACGGCAAAGGCGGAGCTCACAACGTCGTCGCCGAGAACGACGACGGCTACTCCTCCGGAGAGGCAGTCGATCAAGCCGGCACGACGTTCGAACAGACCTTCGAGGAGACGGGCATCTCGAAGTACTACTGTGACCCCCACCTCGCCGTCGGTATGAAGGGGGCGATCGTCGTCGGCGACATGGGTGCCAGCGCAGGCGGCGACGGCGGCGGTAGTGACGGTGGCCTCGAACTCAGCCAGGAAGGGTGGTTGCTGGCCGGGAGCTTCGGGCTGGCCGTCGCGTCGCCGATCCTGTTTGCGGCGTTCCTCCGATTCCGCGGCAGTGAGGAGGCAGTCGGGCCATCGGAGGAGACCCGAAAGCAACTCCAGCGCGTCGCGGAACACGATGGGCCGCCCGTGGCCGAAGAGGCGCCCGTCGAGGAACCAAAGCGGAAGATCGAACACGAGGAGTACGACCCTTGGGGAACGCTCTCGCTGGTCATCGGCTACCTGGTGCTGGTGGTCACGCTGTGGGTGTTCATGTACTTCGTGGAGTTCCTGGGTCGTGGCCCGACGGTGATCGGGTAGGAGGACACAGGTATGGACATCCATCGCTTCGAAAAACTGTGGATCGGGATTGCACTGTTGTTGATCATCGGGTTCATTTCGACGGTCGCCTACGGGTCTCTGGGACCGGGCGTGAAGATGATCGACAACTCCGGCGGGACCATCGACGCCGGGGAGGTCCAGGCTGGCACGTCGGGGACTGGCTTCGACGATCCGGGCGTCACCAAGACGGGACCGAACGAGTACGAGGTCTACGTGAAGGCCCAGCAGTTCCAGTTCGTGCCCGGCACCAGCCAACCGATCGAACTACCGGCCGGCTCGACGGTCACCTTCTACGTGACGGCGACCGACGTGACCCACGGGTTCAACATCGCCGGGACGAACGTCAATACGATGGTCATTCCCGGCCAAGTCGCCGAGTTGACCGTCAACTTCGAGGAACCTGGTTCGTATGGCATCGTCTGTAACGAGTACTGCGGTGGCGGCCATCACACGATGGAAGGCCGGCTCGAAGTCCTCCCCCAGTCGGCATACAACAGCACGGAGGGAGCCTGAATGGCATTCGTCGACGACTATCCTGACGCAGCGCAAGTAGTGCGCGCAAACTTCGGCGTGGCCTTTACCGCGCTGGCGATCGGTGGCCTGTTCGGCCTGATCCAGGCCCTCCACCGGACCGGCGTCTTCCGTGGCCTGATCAACTCGACGGACTACTATACGGTCCTGACTGGCCACGGCGTCCTGTTGGCACTGGTCTTTACGACGTTCTTCATCGCCGGGCTGTTCACCTGGGGCGTCACCAGCAGCTTAGAACGGTCACTACCGAACCCACGACTCACGTGGGCGTGGTTCGGGACGATGCTCGTCGGGACGGTTCTGGCGGCGGTCGCGATCGTCGGCGGGTTCTTCCCGGAACTGCCGCTCAGTGCGGACGTTCTCTTTACGTTCTACCCGCCGCTGCAGGCCAGTCCGGTCTTCTATATCGGCGCGGCGTTGTTGATCGTCGGCTCCTGGATCGCCGGGTTCGACTGGTTCCGGACCTTCTGGGCCTGGCGGAAAGACAATCCCGACGAGCGCATCCCCCTACAGACGTTCATGGTCCTGACGACGATGATCATGTGGTACGTCTCGACGGTCGGCGTCGCCGTCGAGGTCGTCGTCTTCCTGATCCCGTGGTCGCTTGGCCTGATCAGCGAGGTCGATCCGCTGCTGACGCGGACGCTGTTCTGGTACTTCGGCCACCCAGTCGTCTACTTCTGGCTCATGCCAGCGTACTTCATCTGGTATACGATCTTGCCCAAGTTGGCCGGCGGTCGCCTCGTCAGCGACGCCCTGGCCCGGATCGTCTTCGTCCTGTTCGTCATCCTCTCGACGCCCGTCGGGTTCCACCACCAGTATCTCGATCCCGGCATCCCCGAGGGCTTCAAGTTCATCGCGATGACGAACACGATGTTCTTGCTGTTGCCGAGTCTGCTAACCGCCTTCACGGTCGTCGCGAGCATGGAACACGGCGCTCGCCAACGCGGCGGGACGGGGTATCTCTCCTGGCTGTGGGATCTGCCCTGGGATAACCCTGCTTTCGCCGGCAGCGCCCTCGCAGGCATCATGTTCGCCGCCGGTGGGTTCTCCGGGATGATCAACGCCGGCATGAACATCAACTACCTCATCCACAACACGCTGTGGGTGCCGGGCCACTTCCACCTCACCGTCGGGACCGCAGCAGCGTTGACGTTCATGGCCGTCTCCTACTGGCTGGTGCCCCAGATCACGGGCAAGCGACTCCAACATCGCAATCTTGCGATCGTCCAGCCGTACGTCTGGTTCGTCGGCATGACGCTGATGTCGAACGCGATGCACCGTGCCGGACTGGCCGGTGTGCCGCGACGGACGGCCGAGCCGGAGTACAACGTCGTCGACGCGACGTTCCCCGAAGTACTCGGTGGCATGGGCGAGATGCAACTCCAGATCGCGCTCGGGAGTGTGTTGCTGTTACTCGGGCTCGGGCTGTTCCTCGTCGTCATGACGGGAACCTGGCTCGCCGAGCGCGGCCGCGGGACGCTATCGGTCAACAGCCACCTTCCGGCCCCCCTCTCCGGTCCCGAACACTCCCCGCGCGTACTGGATAATCTCCGCCTGTGGACGGCCATCGCGATCGTCCTCATCCTGATCGCCTACGGGCCACCGCTCGCGAGCATGATCGGTGACGGTATCTTGAATCCGGGCAGTCCCGGCTTCCCCGTCTGACGGGGCCACATCCAAGTAGCCGGCAAGTGAATCTCGACCCGATGGAACGTGCGACGCTCGTGAAAGTGCTGCTCGTCGTCGCGATCGGGATTCCGCTCGTAATCGAGGGTGCAACCTTCCTCAGTCTCTTCAATCAACACCTCGGGAGTGAAGACACGGCCGGGACGGAGACGCCGGCCCCCGAGACGCTCTCGGTTGGCGACGATCTCCTGACGGACTTCGGAGGAGAAAACGTGACGGCGACGATCGAAAACGGCTCGATTCAGGCGACCGGCGACGCCTGGTTGTTCACCCTAGAGGTCGCAGTCCGAAACAGTGGCAACCAGTCGGTCGCCGTCAGTGTCGGGCCACTCACGACCGGCGACGGGACAGTAGGGGCGACCGTCGCCGAGAGCGGCGAGATCGCGCCGGCCGGATCGACGACGGTGTTCGTACAGTGGTCGCTCCCGACTGGGGAGACACCGCAGTCGCTTACCGTGACCAGAACCCGATACGGAAACGAGACGACCACCGCCGATGGAACCGTCCAAATCGGTGGCTTTCCCGTCCAGCGATAGCGCCACACCCCCACCGCGACCCACGTTAGGGGTCGAGAATCGATTGAAACAGCCGTCCTTGGGCCCCAGCGAGGTGTTCCACGAACGTCGCCGCCGAAATATCCAGCTCTGCGGCCACTTCACTCGCGTTTGCGTTCCGCGGGTACTCGAAGTAGCCCATCCGGCACGCTGTCCGGAGACACTCCCGCTGGCGGTCAGTCAGCGCCGCCCGGTCGACGACGACGAAATCCTCCTCGGTAACGTCGAGATGAGAACGGACCAGGCGAAGGATCTCGACGCGCTCGAAGGTGTCTCGAAGCGCCGTCACGATCGACTGGACGCGATCCGTCGAGCGGGCGTGAAAAACCAGTTGTAACCACCCATCGCGTGCAACGAGGTCGTGGGGCGGGCAGTCGTGTCGGTCCAGAACGGTAGACGGACAGGCTGACGCTGGATCGTGTCCAGCACGATAGACACGACGGGACCCGGACTCGAAGACTATCTGAAACGCATCGGGCAGTGTCGCCGGCGGTTCGCTCGACGTAAACTCCGCGACCAAGCGACCGTCCGGCGAGCGGATACGATCGACGGTTTCGATCACTGCGCCGGTCGTCGCCGAGGCACGTGCCACCGGGCAGTGCTCGCTCGCCTCGACGCGGAGTGCAGCCCGGACACCGGCTCCCATCAGTGACAGGACGTGCCAACGGCGACTCCTAAAGAGTACCGGAATTTGTAATAAAAGACCCTCAATATTGTGGGTCACTGTCTGTTATTCGGGAGCCACACCTACGGGCAATGACAGCCCAATCGAGCCGGCCGCCGGCCGCGAACGCCCGGGGCGAGGATCGGCCACCCGTCGAGGCCTTGTTCGGTGCGCTCGAAGACAGCGACTGTCGAGCCATCCTACGGGTCGTCGGCACGGAACCACTGACAGCACAGGAGATCGCAGACGCCTGTGAGATCCCGATTTCGACCGTCTACCGGAAGGTCGATACGCTGACCGATGCCGGACTCTTGGAACCACGCACGCGGGTCAGAGACGATGGCAAGCACCCACAGCAATATACGGCCGGGATCGAAGAGATCCACGTCGATCTCGGGGACAACGGCGTCGCCGTCGACTGTGAAGGCGAGGGAGTCTAGCTCACTGCGTGGGAAGTGACGTCTCGACACCGACCTCGTCTAAGACGGTAGCGGCTCGGTCAGTCACAGCCGTCCGTTCGGCGACGTTCTCGAGGAAGACAGTTTCACTCGGGAACAGCTGTTGGCCCACGACGAGCCCGTTCTCGCGGGCCGTCGACCCCGAGACAGTGAGGTAGACACCCAGTCCGGTCGCCGCGATCGCCGCTTCCTCGGTCTGGCCGCAGTCGGGATGTCGAAACGTAACGTTTTCAGTTGCAGTCGTCCCCAACACGGCCTCGACTAAGCGTTCGTACCGGGGGGAGACACAGAGGTCGCCTTCGTAGGCGTCGACGAACGATCGATCGAGCGGTCGGTCGATCGTGTTCGCAGTGTCCGGTGTCGCGAGCAGTGTGTGATACACTGTATCGCCCAGTCCAGCCTGGAGACGCACGTCAGTGTCGCGTGGATCGATACGTTCGTTGACTGTCGAGAGCTCGGCCAGCGGATCCGGGTTCAGTCCCACGACCTCCTCTAAGACGAGATCCGCACTGTCGAACCCCAGGGCAAACTCGTGTTTCCGCAACGCTCGGAACGGTTCTTCCCGACCCACGAGGTGCAGATCGACGGTCTCGGTCGGGATCGTCACGCTATCGAAGACGATCCGGCGGGGCATCGACTCCCGATCGTCACGCAAGAGCGTGTATTCGGGGTGGGTCGGGTCAGCCGTCTCACTGTAGCGAGCCAGGCGTTCGTAGACGGAGCGGTCGGCTTCTTGCTCGCCTTTCGCGATGGCTTTTTCGTAGCGAAGCGTCGAGACGATGTCATCAGCGAGGGCCGTCCGGTTGGCCCTCGCCGCGATCCGCTCTAAGACGGCTTCGAGTGGCCGACCTTTCCGGGGCACGGCGATCCGCACGACTGTCATTGCGTGGTACTCGCGGCTCGTGCGTAAAACGAACTCGATTACAAAACAGCCACCACGGCCGCTCCAGTCACTCCGCGCCGCCGATAACCGACGAGAGCTGTTCGCGCCAGGCTTCGAGATCCTGGATCGTCGCTTCGATATCTTCGAGCCGGTCGTCGATCTCGCCGGTATCGCCGACCTGCTCGGAGACAGCTTCGATCTCGCTCTCGAGGTCAGCGACCGTCGATTCGAGATCGTCGACAGTCTCACTGTGAGAGGAGACAGTCTCCTGGACCGAGCCGACTTCGCCCTCGATGGCTTCGAGTTCGTTCTGGACGCTGGAAAGATTGCCCTCGAACGATTCGAGACGGTCACGGAAATCCGCGATCAGTTCTTCGCCTTGCCCGTTCTCGTCGAGGAACTCCTCGAGTGCAGACGTGTAGGCGGTGAGATCACTGACGTCGTTCTGGAGCTGCTGGATCCGCGCGTCGACGGCCCCGCTGGTATTACCCGCAGAGCCACCCGCTCCACCAAGGTCGAGTTCGTCTTCGAGTACCGCCAAGGTAGCGTCGTCGACGGCGTCTTGGCGGATTTCCGCGGCGAGAGTCTTGGCGACCGAGCCCGGCTGGACGCCATCGATCGTGCCGTCTCCATCGCTTTCAGCACCCTCACTGCCCGCTCGATCGGTGTTGGGGTCGGCCAGGTCGAGTGTTTCGATCTCCTCGTCGTCAGCGTCATCCAACCCGGGAACACTGTCGCTCTCGCCAGCGATGACATCCCGAACCACGTCACTACTCGCGTCCTCGACCAGATCCTCTTCGGCTTCCATGGGCGGATCGACGGATTCGATCGTCGGCTCGGTCAAGAATTTCTCGACGTCGTCGGTCCCCGTCGCGCGAATTCCATAGACGGTCGTGTACTCCGAATCCGCATCGATCTCCCGCTCGAAGCTGATCGTGTCCTCGTCGATCGTCCAGTGTTCGCTGCCGTATTCCGGGTGAAAGCCGAGATCTTCGACGGTAACGTCGCCCGGCACCTCGTCAGTGAGCGTGACCGTCACCGGTTCGGTCCGCTGGGACGTGATGTTGAACGCGATCGCAGGCACCGGGAACTCGTCGGCCTCGAAGCGCTTGACGACGGTGATGCCGTCCGCGGAGACGTTCACCGGCTCGTATGTCTGCGTGTTGCTCATGGACATACGTCGGTGAACGAACGGTATTAAAGTTACTTCCGGCGGCCCCCGGGTTCAGTGCAAGTCGATGTGGACACCGATTTCGACGACGGCGAGCCGCTGTGGGTGCGGGAACGACCGAAAGTGACGGGCCAGCACTGTCGGATCGGCTGTGTGGTCTCGCGCGTGTCCTGACAGCCCGGAGGCAGTATCTCACGCCTGCCTTCCCCAGTTGCTATGCGAGCCACGACGTCGATATCGCCGGAGAGTCCGACCGAGAGCAGCCCGTCGCCGAGATCGGCCTCCGGAGACGGCGTCAGGTTAGTGCTGACAGCAGCCACCGGCCTTCTCGCCGAAGTCGACCGCAAGCTCCGCCGAGATCGCCGTGTCGACACGCCCGAGGCGTCGTTCCAGGGCGCTTTGGGCCTGGAGGTACGTTTCCATTACCGGGAGTGATTGCAGTTCCTGATGGGCGGCTTCGAGTTCGCGGCGATCGAGTTCGGTGGCCTCGCCACGTTGTTTGGCGCGCTGGAAGTCCTCGCGTTTGCGTTCGAAAGTAGCAATCTGTTCTTGGACGTCCTCGTCGGCTTCGACGGCAGCCTTTGCCTGCCGGAACTCCTCGTGTTCCGGGAGATCGGCGATCGCCTCACCCAACTCGCTTGCGAGTCGGTCGACCGTCTCGATCGCTGTCTCGCCACTGTCAGTGTCGACACTCATACCGACCGATTTGGCCACGACGAGTAAAACCAGTCCGAATGAAGCAGGTTCAGCCGGTTGTCCGGGGCGTCAGATCGGGGCCGTGCAGGTCACCGCTCGTCGATCGGCGTCCACGCACGCCCGCGGTCGCCGACGAACGTGCTTCGGGGGCGGATCAATCGATTGTTCTCGCGCTGTTCGAGACAGTGGGCCGTCCAGCCGGCGACCCGCGAGATCGCGAACGTCGGCGTGAACAACTCCGGCGGGATGCCGACCCCATGGAGGAGGACAGCAGTGTAAAATTCGACGTTCGTTTCGAGATCGAGCGCGGGCCGATACTCGGTCAGGAGCTCGGTCGCGACGCCCTCGATCTCCTTTGCCGCCGCGAAGAAGTCATCCTCACCCGCGTAGAACGCCGCCGCAGCGTCTTCAAGCACGGCGGCACGCGGATCGCGCGCCTCGTAGACCCGGTGGCCAAAGCCCATCAGGCGGTCACCACGTTCCAGACGGCGTTGGAGTTCGGCCCGCACGTCGTCGGTCGCTTCGAGGTCTTCGAGCATCTCCAAGACAAGATCGGGCGCACCGCCGTGGAGATCACCCCGAAGCGCACCGATCGCACCCGTGATCGCCGAAACGAGTTCCGATTCAGTCGAGACGATCGTCCGGGCGGTAAACGTCGAGGCGTTGAAACCGTGGTCGACAACTGTCGTCAGGTACGTCTCTAGCCCGGAAACGGCAGCGTCGGTCGGCTCCTCGCCCGTCAGCATATAGAGGTAGTTCGCCGCGTGAGAGAGGTCGAGGCGCGGTTCGATCGGTTCCTTGCCCGAGAGGACACGCCAGTAGGTGGCTGTGATCGTCGGGAGCCGGGCGATCAACCGGAGCGCATCGGCCTCGGGATCGTTCGGTTCGACAGCGGTCGCAGTCGCCGCCCCCATCCGGAGGGCGGCCATCGGCCCAGCGCCGCGCTGGGCGGCCGCCACGACGGCGTCGTGACACGGTTCGGGAAGCGTCCGATACGAGCAGAGCCGATCCTCGAACGCTTCGAGCTCCTCAGCATCGGGTAGCCGATCGTGCAACAACAGGAACACCGTCTCGGGGTAGGTGGCCTTGGCTGCCAAC
Source organism: Halorhabdus sp. CUG00001 (assembly GCF_009797925.1). Classification (NCBI taxonomy): domain Archaea; kingdom Methanobacteriati; phylum Methanobacteriota; class Halobacteria; order Halobacteriales; family Haloarculaceae; genus Halorhabdus; species Halorhabdus sp. CUG00001. Next base: position 444,036 of record NZ_VOLB01000001.1, on the reverse strand, counting down.
TCGGCGACGGGATAGCCCGCGATCCACAGCTGGCCGGCCTCGCCGTCGATGTCGCTCAACCGCGTCTGGGCGACGGTCACGTCCGCCAACCCCTCGTGGACCTCGTCGTCAGTCATCGAACGTGGCTACTGGCTCAGCGGGTAAAACAGTGGGCGACTCGGGACGGAAAAGCGACTGGCGATTCGTGTCGCCTCACGACGCGTCCAGGCACAAACTAGGGACTAAAAGGCCCGTTTGAGTGTCCCGATGTGTTTTACTGTGCGACGAGAATGGGAACGTATGACGTCGCTGCTGCCGTTGAAGTCCGGGACGGACCCGTCTGCAGACCGGGATCTCGATCCGGAACTTCTCGGTCTCACAGAGGAGCAAGCCGACGAGATCCTCGCGGCGATCTCGTCGATGACCGCACGGCGGATCCTCGATGTCCTGTACGACGAGCCCCGTCCCACATCCGAGATCGCGACCGCACTCGACTCGTCGGTCCAGAACGTCAGCTATCATCTCGAACGACTCGAAGACGCCGACCTCGTGGAAGTCGTCGATACGTGGTACTCGGCCCAGGGTCGCGAGATGGACGTCTACGGACCGACCAACGGCGGTCTCGTCCTCTATGCCGGTGCCGAGACGACCACGCCCTCACTGAAACGCGCGTTGGGGCGGACTGTCGGCGGAATCGGTATCCTGGGGGCTGTAAGCGTGATCGTCCATCTGCAATGGGCACGATCCGGACCGTTCGCTCCGGCTCGGCGAGTCGCGCCGATCGGCGCCCAACCAGCGGACCCGACCCTCCAGGAATCGATTGTGCAATTTCTCACTGGGCCGGGCGGCGTGCTTCTTGGGGCTGGGCTGGTGTTGATCGCGGTGGTCGCCGTTCGGTGGTACTGGCACCGATACCGGCCGGCCAGAGAGCACGCTTGACCGTCCTGATAGCGGGAGCGTCTGGAGGCGTGTTCGTCGCCACTCACGCGTGATTTCCCGGGACTCAAAGGCGTCTTTGAATCTGGCACAGTGCCTTACTTATCTACCCCGTGTGTGAGTGTATGAGGCGTAGAACGTTCCTCACGACGGTTGGCGTCGGCATCACAACGGCGGTCGCGGGCTGTAACTCAAAGGCACAGTCAGGCAAGCCCTCGACGGCGACCAGCGGCTCTAAGGGCGATGAAGACAGCCAACGGACCACGAGCGGTGCCGGCGAATCAACCCCCACGGACACGAGCACGCCCGGAGACGAACGGACTCGTATCGAGCGCGGTGGCTCGAGCGACCAGGTGCTCGGAGACGGCTCGCTCACAGAGGAAGGACTTCGCAGGCCCCATCGGGTCGCACTGACGAACCAGACCGACGAAGCACAACCAGTCTCGCTGTCCGTTCAGGGAACCGAGACGGCATCCTTCGACGGCCAGTACGTACTCGAACCGTCGGCCACGGTCTCGATAGCGCTGACCGATCTGGATACGTACACTGTCCAGGCGACGGGACTGGAGGCAGACGCAACCGAGTCGCTGTCGATCGAACCATCCCAGTTCACCTGCAACGTCACCCGCACCTCGATCGCGTTCACGGCCGAGGGGACCTTCGAGTCGACGAGTCTGTCGACACGCATGGCCTGTCCGGGAGTGATCACGGAAGCCGTCCCAGCCGAGAGCACCGTCTCGAAGACGTTCGGCGATGAAGACCCGCCAGCAGCGGGTGGAGACGCGGCCCACAACGTCGTGGTAGGGAATCCGACCGGCGAGGCCTGGACGGTCCGAGTGATACTCGCCTCCGAGACGGCCCCCCAGCTCGATGGTATCTACACGATCGAGCCTGACGGGGAGAGTCGACTGACCCTCACCGAGAGTGGGACCTACGATATCGGCGTGCGCGTGCTCGAAACCGGCACCACGGAGACGATCCGCCTTACCGCCGCAGACTTTGACTGTAACGTCTCCACAACGCAAGTGGAGGTCGATGCAGACGGACATCTCGAAAAGACGACGGTCTCGACACTGATGGCCTGTCCTGGCGAGACCCAACCGACCGCCCACAACGAGTCATCGTCGTAGGCCGGCTCGCGTGATCGCAGTCTCGTCTCGGTGCGGCCCAGCCGCGGGCCATAGCAAGGATTATCGCCCCCGCGAACCGCCAAGCGAGTATGACTGGGTTTTCACAGCGCGTCGAGCAAGTGTCGATCTCGGGTATCCGCGAGGTCTTCGAAGCGGCCGGCGAGGACGCGATCAATTTAGGCCTCGGCCAGCCGGACTTTCCGGCCCCGGAACACGCCCGCGAGGCAGCCGTCGAGGCCATCCGAGCGGGCGACGCTGATGCCTACACCTCGAACAAGGGAACGCGCGAGTTGCGGGAAGCGATCGCCCACAAGCACGCCCGCGACAACGACCTCGCGGTCGACCCCGAGCACATAGTCGCCACGTCTGGCGGCAGCGAAGCGCTGCATCTCGCCCTGGAGGCACACGTCGACGCAGGCGAGGAAGTCCTCTACCCTGACCCGGGCTTTGTCTCCTACGAAGCGTTGACCCATCTCGCCGGCGGGACGCCCAAACCGATCGGCCTTCGGGACGATCTGACACTCGATCCCGCCGCCGTCGAGGCCGCACTCACCGACGACACCGCGGCGTTCGTCGTCAACAGTCCCGCCAACCCGACAGGTGCAGTTCAGTCACCAGAAGACATGCGCGAGTTCGCCCGCATCGCCGACGAACACGATGTGCTCTGTATTTCCGACGAGGTGTACGAACACATCGTCTTCGAGGGCGAACACCGCTCGCCGGCCGAGTTCACCGACGGCGACAACGTTGTCGTGGTCAACGCCTGCTCGAAAACCTACTCGATGACCGGGTGGCGACTGGGCTGGGTCACCGGCAGCGAGGAGCGCATCGAGCGCATGTTGCGCGTCCACCAGTACAGCCAGGCCTGCGCCAGCGCACCCGCCCAGTTCGCCGCCGAAGCCGCCCTCACAGGGCCACAGGACCGCGTCACCGAGATGGTCGCGGCCTTCCAGCAGCGCCGGGACGTGTTGCTTGACGGCCTCGAAGATATGGGCCTGGAAACCCCAAAGCCACGTGGCGCGTTCTACGCGATGCCGTCGGTTCCCGAGGGCTGGGTCGAGGAAGTGATCGACCGCGGCGTCGTGGTCGTCCCCGGCGACGCCTTCGGCGACGGGGGTGACGGGTACGCCCGGATCTCCTATGCGACCGACCTCGAGCAGTTGAAAGAAGCGATCGAGGTCATGCACGAGGCGAGCAACGCCGTGGCGTGACTACTCGTCGCCGAGCAGATCGCTGGCGCCCACCTAGCCGTCCGCGATGGCCTGACAGCGGTCGATCCACTCGGTCTGGAACGTCTCCGGTCCGACGACGCGGCCGGCCAGATCCGGGACGCGCTCGATGCCCTCCTGTGCACACCATTCGATGCACGCCCGGTAGACCGAAAGATCGTACTCTGATTCGAGATCCTCGTCCGCGACGACCGATATCCGATCGCAACCGGTGAGAAACGCGACGAACGCCCGGGTGTGTCCGTCCGTCAAGTACCAGTCCCCGTCGAACTCGTAGACGGGGAGCGGACCTGGTTCGAAGACGGCCCCCTCGATTCGATCGGTGACAGCTGCTACTTTTGAGGCGTTGAGGTAACACTGGGTCGGTCGGAGGGCCTCGACTGGAACGGTATCTGCTGTCATTGTGTTCGCCGGTCAGTTCGCTGTCGAGACGATCTTGATGACGTCTCCCTCTTCGAGTTCCGTGTCCTCGGCGATCCGTCTGTTCTCGCGGGCGTCGACGGCGTGGAGGTACCCGTCACCGATGTCCGAGTGGACGGCGTAGGCCAGATCCAGCGGCGTCGATCCGTCTGGGAGGAGGAACGCGTCGGGTAGCATGTTCCCCTGGCCGTCGGTCCAGTGGGTTTCGTCTTGGACCGGGTAGACAGTGATGTGATCGAGGACGTCGTATGCCGCCTCGTCCAGTGCGGTCTGGACGCCCGTCCCACCGTGATCGGCCATTACCTCGCGGATCTGTTCGAGTCCCTGCCGTTGGTCGTCGCTGACCTCCCCGTGGATCTCGAAATCCTCGTCGCCCGGGTCGTACGCGAGGGCGTCTGCCTCGCTCGCCCGACGGAGGGCGAGTTCGCCATCGGCCGTCGACGGGATCGTCGCCTCGTTGCGCTCTTTGAGCCGCTGGACGTTCTCGGAGCTGGCGGCGTCGGCCTTGTTCGCGACGACGACGATGGGTTTGGTCCGCTCGCGAATCTCCCGGGCCAGAGCCTCGCGGTGATCGTCGGTCCAGGCGATCGGGTCCGCGGGATACTCCACACTCCGGAGCGTCCGGGCGACGTCGAGTTCCGTCGCGCCCACGCCCGTCAGAAACTCCGTCAGTGCCTCGTCGAGATCGAAATCCGGCGAGCGGGACTGGCGCTCGACGGTCTCCCAGTTGCGTTCGACGACGCTCGCCAGCCAGAGGTCCATCTCTTCTTCGATGAAATCCAGATCCTCGACGGGATCGTGTTCGCCGACCCCGACCGGTTCGCCTTCTTCGTCGGTCGCCCCGGCCGCGTCGACGACGTGCAAGATCGCGTCGGCGTCGGTCAACTCGTCGAGGAACTGGTTACCCAGTCCTCGCCCCTCGTGGGCACCTGGGACTAACCCGGCGACATCGAGCAACTCGACGGGAACGTACCGTTTCCCGTCGTGACAATGATCGCTGTCACAGCGCTGCTCGCGGTCGAGACACGGACAGTCGGTGCGGACGTGGCTCACTCCGCGATTCGCGTCGATCGTCGTAAACGGGTAGTTAGCGACGTCGACGTCAGCCATCGTCGCCGCGCGATAGAAGGTGGACTTGCCGGCGTTTGGCTTGCCGGCAAGCGCGAGTGAGAGCATGCTCCGCCATACCGAAGCGAACAGTTTCCCACTTTCGGTTAGCTCTGATGAGCGCTTCAGACGAGACACCGAATGCCCGGCCGTAGCTGTTGGCAATGAACGACGAATGGCGTCGCCGACCGTTCAAGCGTCGGTCATCTGGACGATCTGAATGAGCGAGTAGATCGGCACGCCTTCGACCGTATCGTCGCCGTGTTTATCCGTGAGAACGACACCGGCGACTGGATTACCACCGCGTTCACGGACAACCTGGATGGTCTCTGTCATCGTCTTGCCCGTGTCGATGTTGTCGTCGACGATATAGCAGTCCCGATCACGGATCGACGCGAAGTTCCGCGAGAACGACCCAACATCCTCCTGTTCGTCGTCGTCCCAGCGGTGCTTGCTCGGCGTATAGACGCTCAGGTCCGTTTCGAGATCGCGCGCGACGGTCGTCGCCAGCGGTCCGCCAGATTTGCCGATCCCGATCGTCAAGTCGACCGCTTCGCCTTCTTTCGAGAGGAGATCCGCCATCGCGCGACCGACGTAGGACAGTCGTTGGCTGTCTCGGCCCACTGCACTCCAGTCGACGTGGATGTCGTGGGGTTTCTCGGTAGTGCTGTCGGCGGCGTCGCCACCGTCGGTCTGCTCGACCAGCCAGCTTGCAGTCTCCCGGGAAACGTTCAACTCGTCCGCGATTTCGCCTTTCGAGAGGCCCAGTCCAGTGAGTTCCTTGGCACCGTCGATGAGATCGTCCAGTGACTTCATCGACAGGAACTATCGAGCCTGAAACGGAAAACGATTGATTTCGCCCACCCCGCTCTCAGCGGCCATCACTCGCCGTCGCCGTTTCGCTCGTCGGTGTCTGGCCCGTCTGTGGGACCGGCGTCGTACTGCGCTTTGAGGGAGGCCAGTTCCGCGTCGACGTCGACGGCCACCGCGTCGTCTTGGGCCTTTTCGGGCAGTTGCTCTTCGAGCCGTCGGTTGAGCCGCTGGGCGTCCGAGAGCAGTTCGGTCGTCCGTTCGTCGGCTGATTCGGTATCGATTCTGGACTGGACCTCCGAAAGAGCCTCGTCGATTCGATCGACGACGGACCGGCCAACTGCCGGGGCCGTCGACTCCTCGACCGGTCGGTCAGTATCGTCGGCCAGTTCGAGCGCTCGCTGTAGCAATTGGAGTAGCTTGATGTTCGTCTGGAGGACCAGAATCGTCGCCGGGATCGTCACCTCGGTCGTAAATCGTCGCAGGCGGTCGAGGCCACGACGGTGCTGTGACCCGGCCCCGACCGTCCGCTGTAGCTCCTGGAGCGTGCCGAGGAGTTCGGCCACCAGTTCCCGGGGCGCGGGATCCACTGATTGGTCACTCATCAGCCGTATTTCGAAAGCGAGCCTTAAAGATCCGAGTGACGAGGCGAGCTTCGAGGCCAGTCGATGCGGTGGGCCACGAACCCCGGCCACAGGTAGAAATATCAGTACAATAATCGACAGTCGGTATCACACCCCGCTTTCGAAATCCGGCGTTTTCACGCCCCTCCGGTCGAAGAATGTGCACGTCAATCTGTACCAGACGGCAACGATTCAGGTAAATATTTCCCCCGCGATGCCCGACTTCCAAGGGATACGATGGGCCAATTAGATACCTTATTCGCGCCCGAGCGAGTTGCAGTGGTCGGAGCCACCGAAAGCGACGGCTCCGTCGGGCGGGCTATCATGGAGAACCTTCTGGACGGCTACGTCGGAGACGTCGTGCCGATCAATCCCAGTTCCGAGGACGTATTCGGACTGGAGTGTTACGACACTCTCACCGACGTCGACGGTATCGATCTCGCCGTCGTGGTCGTCCCACCACAGATCGTCAACAGCGTGCTGCAGGATGCCGGAGAAGCCGGGATCCAGGACGTCGCGGTCATTACAGCCGGGTTCGGCGAGTCCGGCAGTGAGGGCGTCAAGCGCGAACAAGAGATGCGAGAGATCGCCACCGAGTACGATATCAACCTCGTCGGCCCCAACTGCCTGGGGGTCATCTCGACGTCACTCGGCATGAACGCCACGTTCACCGAGAAGTCGGCCATAGAGGGCAACATCTCCTTTATGAGCCAGTCCGGGGCGTTCATCTCGGCTGTCCTCGACTGGGCCGGCGACCACAACGTCGGGTTCAACGACATCGTCTCACTTGGCAACAAAGCTGTCCTCGACGAAGGGTCGTTCATCGACTACTGGGGCGACGATCCCGATACCGACGTGATCCTCGGCTACCTCGAAGACATCGAAAACGGTCGAGAGTTCATCGAGACCGCCAGAGAGGTCACCAAAGAGACGCCGATCGTCGCAGTCAAGTCCGGTCGCACGGAAGCCGGTGCCTCCGCTGCGGCCTCTCACACCGGGGCGATCGCCGGCAGCGAGCGTGCCTACGAGGCCGGCCTCGAACAGGCGGGTGTGATCCGGGCCAACAGCGTCCAAGAACTGTTCGACTTCGCGACGATTCTGGGCGACCAGCCCCTGCCCGAGAGCAACAACATCGCGATCGTCACCAACGCCGGCGGACCCGGCGTGATGGCCACTGACGCGATCGGTGATTCGAGCCTCGAAATGGCATCGTTCACCGACGAGACCCTGGAAGGCCTCGAGGAAGCGATGCCCGAGGAAGCAAACATCTTCAATCCGGTCGACGTGCTCGGGGACGCCTCCGCGGAAACCTACGAACAGGCACTCGATATCGTCCTCGACGATCCGAACGTCGGCTCGGTCATCGTCGTCTCCTCGCCCCAGTCGATCGACTTCGAGGCACTCGCAGACGTCATGATCGACAAACACGAGGAATACGGCGTCCCGATGGCAGCCAGCCTGATGGGCGGCGAAACTGCCGAAAAACCAGCCGAGATGCTCGGTAAGGCCGGGATCCCCTCGTATTTCGATCCAGCACGTGGTGTCAACAGTCTGGACGCCCTCTGGGAGTACGCCGAAATCCAGACCCACGAGTACGTCGCCTCGACCGACTTCGACGTCGACCGCGAGCGTGCCCGTGAGATCCTCGAACGGACCAAAGAGCGAGACACCAACAAACTCGGCGTCGAAGCCATGGAACTGCTCGAGGCCTACGGTATCCCGATGCCCGACAGTGCCATCGCGACGAACAAGACCGAAGCTGTCCAGGCGGCCGGCGAGATCGACGGCAACGTCGTGATGAAGATCGTCAGCCCGGATATCCTCCACAAATCAGACATCGGCGGCGTCGAAGTCGGCGTCCCCGACGACGAGGTCGCCGACACCTACGACGATCTCATTGCCCGGGCACGAAACTACCAGCCCGACGCGACGATTCTGGGCGTCCAGCTTCAGGAGATGGCCGATCTCGACGACGGTACCGAAACCATCGTCGGCATCAACCGCGACCCGCAGTTCGGTCCACTCGTGATGTTCGGACTGGGCGGGATCTTCGTGGAAGTGCTCGAAGACGCCACGTTCCGGGTCGCACCAGTCAGTGAACCCGAAGCCGAAGAGATGATCGACGAAATCGAGTCCGCGCCACTACTTCGTGGCGCGCGTGGCCGGGAGCCAGTGGACGAAGCCGCTGTCGTCGAGACCATCCAGCGCATCTCACAGCTCGTTACCGACTTCCCGTCGATCCTCGAGCTCGACATCAACCCACTCGTCGCGACACCGGACGGTGTCTCGGCAGTCGACATCCGCCTGACAGTCGACCAGGAAGAGCTGTAAGTCCCCCCGGACTGGACGGCGATCGGGAGGAGCTTTAAATCAGTCGGCATCGTAAGGGTTCACATGGACCCGATACTGGTTACCTCAACCGAAGAAGCGACCGGGAAAACCGCTGTTTCTCTGGCGATTGCAAAGCTCGGCGACGCAGCCGGCCATAGCGTCGGCTACATGAAGCCGAAAGGCACCCGCCTCCAGAGTGCAACCGGGAAAACCAGAGACGAGGACCCGATGCTCGCGCGGCAACTGCTGGGGCTGGACGCCGAGATGCACGAACTGGAACCGATCGTCTACACGCCCACCTTCGTCCAGGAAGCCATCCAGGGTCGGGAAAAGCCTGCGGAACTGCGCGATCGAGTCTTAGAGAACTACGAGAAGATGGCCAGCGACCGTGACATGATGGTCATCGAAGGCACCGACCGGCTCGTCACTGGCGGTATCGTCGATCTGACGGACAACGACATCGCCGAGATGCTCGATGCCAAGGTTGTGCTGCTCTCACGATACGACGAACCAGAAGACGTCGACGACATCCTGGCCGCCGCCGAGACGCTCGGTGATTCACTGGCCGGCGTCCTGTTCAACGCCGTCCCCGACTCGGTGTTCGATCAGTTGACGACCGATGTCGTACCGTTCCTCGAAAATCGTGACATCCCGGTGCTGGGCGTCGTCCCACGCGTCCAGGAACTGGCCGGGCTGACGGTCGACGACTTGGCTGAACGGCTCGGTGCCGAAGTACTGACTGAAAACGCCGGTACGGATCTGTTCGTCGAACGGTTTACCGTCGGCGCGATGTCCGGTGAGTCAGCACTGACGCAGTTCCGCCGGATGCAAAACGCGGTGATGATCACCAGCGGCGATCGGCCGGAAATCATCACGGCGGCCCTGGAAGCGTCCGGTATCAAGTGTATCGTCCTCGGTGGCGGGTTCCGACCGTCGAGTGCCATCGTCGGGCGGGCCGAAGAGGAAGGGGTACCGGTTCTCCTCTTGCAATCGGATACCCGAATGGTGATCGATCGCACCGAGGACTTCCTCAAGACCGGGCCGACGCGCAGTCCGGGGACCGTCGAGCGGATGCAGGAACTCCTCGACGACCACGCCGACGTCAGCCCACTCCTCGACGACCCGGCAGGCGAGGACTGAAACCACGGGTCGGCCTGTCCTTTCAGTGTCTGATAACGGTCTCAGGACTTATGCTGTTCTAGAACGTACACCAGCGTGGAGCCAACCGGCTCCGTATTGTCACACGCAGGGGGCACTGCCCCCTTCGTTCCCCTTTGCAATCGGTCCGTCGAGCGCACCGACCGAGGCTTGAATAACACCCACGACGTAGGCCCCGTTGAGTGACTGGGACAACCGAAGATACCGACGCAGCGATCATCGTCAAGCGTGTCGAAGACGGGAGTGCCAACACCGACGAAATCGAGCGGTTGACTGCTGCTGCCGGCTATCGCGTCGCCGGAGTCGTGACACAGACCAGAACCGAAGATCCGGCCTACCACATCGGGAAAGGCAAAGCCAGCGAGGTCGCCGAGCGCGTCCGAGAAGCCGACGCGAGTCTCGTGATCTTCGACAACCAGCTCGGGCCGTATCAGACGTTCAATCTCGGGACCGAACTCCCCGAGAGCGTCCGGCTGCTCGATCGGTTCCGACTCATTCTGGAAATCTTCGGCCAGCGTGCCCAGACACGCAAAGCCCAACTCCAGGTCGAACTCGCGGAGTTACGCTACGAACTCCCGCGGGCCGAGGCAAAAGCCAGCTTGGCCAAACGCGACGAGCGACCGGGGTTTATGGGTCTTGGCGAGTACGACGAGAGCCGCGAAGAGGACATCAAAGCCCAGATTTCGCGGATCCGAGACGAACTCGAACAGATCGAACAGACCGACCAGCATCGTCGCGAACAACGCCGGGAATCGGGCTTCGATCTCGTCGCGCTGGCAGGGTACACGAACGCCGGAAAGTCGACGCTGTTGCGCCGACTCGCTGCCGATCTCGACGTCGGGGAAAACGAAGACGTCCACCCGGACTTGGACCCGACAGCCGAGTCCGAGGATCGACTGTTTACGACACTGGGCACGACGACCCGGCGAGCAGATATCGACCGACGGGACGTGCTCGTGACCGACACCGTCGGGTTCATCTCGGATCTGCCCCACTGGCTGGTCGAATCGTTCAAGTCGACGCTGGATTCGGTCTACCGGGCCGATCTCGTCTTGCTGGTCGTCGACGTCAGCGAACCGATCGAACAGATCCGTGAGAAACTCGTCACGTCTCACGACACGCTGTATGAACGCAACGAGGCCCCGATCCTCACGGTCCTCAACAAGATCGATACGGTCGAGGCAGACGAACTACAGCACAAACGCGAGCAACTCTCCGCGTTGGCCCCGAACCCAGTCGCCGTCAGCGCGCGAACGGGCGAGAACGTCGATGGGCTCCGGGACCGTATCGACGCGGAACTGCCAGCACTCGAACGCGAACGACTCGTCTTGCCGATGTCGAACGATGCGATGAGCGTCGTCTCCTGGATTCACGACCACGCGCACGTCGAAAGCGTCGAGTACGGCGAGCAGATCGTCGTCGAGTTCGAAGGCCGACCGGCGATCATCGAGCAATCACGGTCGAAAGCAGGCAACCTCGGCGAAGCCACAGCCTGAGGAGTGCGTGCCAGCCGCCGGCGAGCCAGCGCCGATCAGTCGTCGTCCCGTTCCCGTTCGAGCGCCCGTTCACGTAACTGTTTACAGCGATCGCCCTCAGCGGTCAGGTCAGGGACGCTGATCGGCGAGCCGTCCTCGTCGATAGCCACGAAGACGAATCTGGATCCGGTGGTCACTTCTCGATCACCCGTGGCTGGGTCCTCGCGGGCAGCCTCCAGAGCGACTTTGACGCTCGTGCGACCGGTCGCGTAGGCATAAGACTCGATGACGACGATATCGCCAGTCGGCACCGGACGGTGAAAGTTCATCTCGTCGATCGAAGCCGTGACGCAGGGCTCGCCCGAGGCCCGCATCGCCGACATCGCGCCGAGTTCGTCCATCCACTTCATGACGTTGCCACCGTGGACGGTGCCGTAGTTGTTGGCGTGGTTGGGCTGGACCCGCCAGCGGTTCTCCAAATACGTCTCACTGATCGTCGGCATCGTTCGGGTATTGCCCCGTGTACTTGTGATTGTACCGGCCGCGTCGTGAACGCACTGCACCCGGTCGAGCTCACTCGATCCGATCACGCCACAGTACACGCGACACCGCATCCGGGAGATCCGTCGCGACGAGCCCGTAGCCCTGCTCGTCGACGACTAGATCACCGGCCCGCCCGGTGACGAACGCACCGAGCGATGCGGCGGGGTGAGGATCGAGTGTGGCCGCGAGTGCTCCCGTAACCCCCGCCAGCACGTCGCCGGTGCCGCCGACGGTCATGCCGGGGTTCCCAGTGCGGTTGATGCGCGTCTGCGTGCCGTCCGAGATGATATCGTCGGGTCCTTTCAGGAGGATTGTTCCATCGAGATCGCCAGCCAGGTCCGCGACGGCTGTCGTCCGTGCCGCCAGGTCGTCCATCGAGCGCCCGCCCATACGCTCGAACTCACTGGCGTGTGGGGTACAGATCAGTGTGGCGTCCGTCTCGACAGCCGAGACGATCGCGAGCGGGTCGGCGTCGACGATCGCCCGTCCCTCGTACTCTTCGAGGAACGCGCGGGCCGCTTGCAACGTTTCGTCGGCTCGCCCGAGACCGGGGCCAACGACGACGCTATCGTGGTCGGCTGCCAGGTCGAGAACGCGCGTGACGTTCTCGGGGGAGAGTCGGTCGCCGTCGAACGAGCGGACGATCAGGTTCTCGCTGTAGCCCTGGATCTCCGGGGCGATCGTCTCGGGACAGGCCACCCGGACGAGATCAGCGCCCGCACGGAGGGCCGACTGTGCCGCGAGAGCCGGCCCACCGGTGTAGGGACCGCCACCGACGATCAGTACCTCGCCGAACGCACCCTTGTGGCTATTGGCCGGCCGGGAGAGGCGGCGGAGATCACCACGTTCGACGACGCGCTCGGCAGCGTCGGGGATACCGATGTCCGCGACCTCAACTGGTGCGTCTACGTCTGCAAGCCCGGGCTTGGGCTTGTGAAACGTGACGATGTGATCCGGGTCGACGGCATTTTCGGCAAGCGTCCCCGAGGCAGCGTCGAGTCCAGACGGGACATCGACGCTGACGACGGTTGCCTCGGCATCGTTGATCGCCGCGCTCGCAGTCGCGACGGGTTCACGTACCGGGCCGGCGATACCGGTGCCGAGCATCGCATCGACGATCACGTCGGGGTCGTCGAGATCGAACGCCGTCGAGTCGGTGACAGTGCGCGTCTCGATGTCGGTCCGTTCGAGTGCCGTCCAGTTCTCGCGAGCGATGTCAGTCGTGATCGATTCAGGACGACCCAGCAACGTGACGCGAACGGGAAAGGCCTCGAGAAAGCGAGCGGCGACGAACGCGTCACCACCGTTGTTTCCACGTCCGGCGACGATCTCGACGCGATCGTCCGGTGTTGCGACGTCCGTCACGGCCGCAGCGACGGCGTTGCCGCTCGATTCCATCAACTGCTTTCGTGACACCCCCAAGGCGGTGGCGTTGGCGTCGATAACACCCATTTCCGCGCCGGTGATGACAGTCCCGAAACTCATGGGCCGTCGTTGACTCGCAGTCGGGTTAACTGTTCAGCTTTCAAATATTGAAACCAGGACCGTCCGCTTTTGGGCATCGATACCCAACGTCCGTTACCATGCCGCTGATGGCGGACGACGACTTCTCTATTCACGACGACGACTGCGAGAAACAGGACAGCGGGTGGATGCCCGTGTCTGATCTCCCGGACGAAGTGACCTCGATGGACGATCTGGAGTGTGAGTGTTGGGCGGAATACGATTCGGTTGCCGAGATCTGATCGCCCTGTTCTCAGCGTTTGATCTCGAAGCCGTCCAGTCCCACTGGCGACTCGTATTCGACAGTCACGTCCTCGACAGCGGCCTGGGGACTCCCATCGTGACAGAAGTCGACCATCGCCTCGACATCGGCTTGGGGGCCTTCGAAGACAGCCTCGACGCGCCCGTCAGCGAGGTTCGTCACCCACCCGTCGACGCCCCGTTCTCGGGCAGTTTGCTGGGTCGTCGCCCGGAAGAACACGCCCTGAACGCGGCCGGAAACCAGAACGTGTGCGCGCGCTCGTTGGCTCATGGACGGCTGTTGGGGCGACGATCGGAAAAACGCTCCTGTCGATTCGAAGTCGCCAAACAGCACTAGGTTCCGCCGCCGTTCCGGAGATGATGAAACAGGTACGTCTGGGCGTACCCGGCGTACTCACCCCCGAGCCGTTGCCGAATCGCCCGGGACGTCTCGGCGTACGAGCCCCGGTCACAGTCCGGGAAGTACTCCTCGATGGTCGTCTGGATCCAGGTATCCAGGGGTACCGCTTCGAGGAAGCCAAGCGAGAACAGCGCCACACAGTCTGCGACCTTCTCCCCGACACCGACGAACTGTGTGAGTGAGTCACGGGCGTCTTCGTAGGGGCGCTCGCTCGCGTCGGCCGGGTGAGCTTCGCCGCCGGCGACCATCTCCGCGCTTCGCTTGACGTACGGGGCACGATACCCAAGACCTAGGTCCCGTAGTTCCGCTTCGCTGGCGCCCGCTAACGCTTCTGGAGTCGGATATGCGTGATACGTGTCGCCGTCGAAGGTGACCGACTCGCCGAACGCGTCGGCCAGCGCGCGTTGCATCTCGAAGATCCGACCCACACGCATCTGGGCCGAACAGATAAACGAGATCAGCGTCTCGAAGGGAGGATCACGGACCAGCCGCATCCCCCAGTAGCGATCGAAAGCAGCCGTAAGGGGCGATTCGTTCGGCGTCGCCGCCCGGATCGCCGCAAGATCGTCGTCCAGTCGCAGGCGATGTCGAAGCGTCGCGTCTGCGTCGAAGGTCCCTTGCCACTGTAGAGCGCCCCCTGTTTGGCGGACGCGAACGACTTCGGGACCGGAGTGAGCGTCATCGAGTGTCGGTTCCGTTTCGGGCCGGACGACGGTGACGTACCAGGCCTCACCGCCGTCGGGATCCTCGCCCTCGTACATCCGGTCGTCGTCCCGATCCCAGAGATACGACTGGCCACTCTCGACGGTCGCTTGTAGGTCGAACGGGCCGACAGCAGCCTCCGACAGCGTCCCCTCGTGCATTCGATTACTCTCGGAATCGGACCCCTTTGTCGGTTTCGTGTCTCGCGAGGGGCTAACCTTCTTATCGGAGGCGATAGAACAAATTCGTATGAACTGTCGAGTTGTCGTCGAAGCGGCTGTGCCCGTCTACGACGTCGAAACACCGGACGAGGCGGTCCGCATCGCGATCTCGAAAACGGGCGAGATGCTGAATCCCGATCTCAATTACGTCGAGATCAACATGGGCGAACGCCGGTGTCCGCATTGTGGCGACGACCTCGAACCGGCGTTTCTCGCTGCCGACGAGAGTCTGGTCGCCCTGGAACTGGAGATGACGGTCTTCAACGTCGAGCGCGACGAACACGCCGCCCGCATCGCCCGCAAAGAGATCGGCCAGCGCTTAGAGAACATCCCACTGGATGTCCTCGAAATCGAAGAAATCGAGGATGAAGACGACGATGAAGACCAAGCCGAAAGTGAGACCTCAGACGACACCAGCGATGATGTCGACGCGGAGACAACCACGGCGACGACCGACGACCAAACGGACGACTCACGTGAGGACGACGTACTCCCGGAGTTCGAGGAACTCATCGACGAATAGCCGGCCACCGCTGTCGGTCCAGTGAGACGGGCATCGACGGAAGGTCAGCTGGTGGACTTGCCGCCAGTACGTTTTCGTAGCGGGATTACCTAGACGAACCGCTTGCAGTAGCGGGTCTGCGTTCGGGGATTGTGTAGAGCCCGCCGTGGGTCTCGACTGCTAGGTCTGCGAGCGTGCTATCGCCACGACAGACTGTAGTGGCCAGCGACGGCGGGAGACGGATCCGATCAGGCCACAGCCCTACCGCTGGTGGCCAGTCTACCGCAGCCGAAAAGTCGTGTTCAGTCCGCAGCAGCGGAGACGCGCTCGGCGTCTGTCGCCTCGAGTTCGTCAGTGATGCCGTCGGCAAGTGCAAACACAGCCGCCTTGTGGTCTGTTTTGGACTTGTGGATCGATGTCGGCTTGACGCCGAGGTCAGTGTATCGCTCGTGGGTGACCTCCTCGCCTTTGTTCTCTTCGTAGTGGTCACGTACCTGCGCGAGCAGCCCATGGAGATGAATGAGCTCCTGCTTTTTCATGGTCACTTGCCTGTAATGATTCGAGGGTTATAGTACTACTCTGAGTACTGTTACCAAACGTCTCCGGAAAGCACGGCGTCCCTAACGGTTGATTTGCCATATTTATCTCTGCGAATCGGCCCAATCCATTCATTAAACTGAGAGGATTGGCTGCACCATCCAGGAAGTACCGACGTGGGTTGAAAGGTTTTTACTCGCCGGTTAGCAACCAAGGAGTATGGACTACGACGACATGCTCGATCGGGCCATCGAAGAGACGCCCGAGATCGACGCCAGTTCCGAGCGGTTCGACGTCCCCGATCCAGACGTCCGCCAGGAGGGCAACGTCACAGTCTACGAGAACTTCCAAGCGACGACGCGGCGTCTCTCTCGGGACGACGATCACGTGATGAAGTTCCTGCAAAACGAGTTGGGGACCAGTGGTCACATCGACGAAAGCGGGCGCGCTCGCCTCACTGGCGAGTTCCGCGAGCGCCGGATTGCAAACGCGATCGACGCCTATACCGAAGAGTTCGTCTTCTGCTCGGAGTGTGGCCTCCCGGACACACGATTGGTCAACGAGCAAGGAGCCATGTTGCTCCGCTGTGAAGCCTGCGGCGCGCGGTCAGCGACCAGCGGGTAGTCCCTTACTGTAACTCGCGTACGGTTTCGAGGTCGTGCTCGGTGCGCATGAACTCAGAGAGGCGTCGCTGTTCGTCACACGCCGGACAGGCGAACGTCTCGTCGGGCGCGGGAAGGTCACGAGGCGTCGATTCCCAGTCTTTGCCACAGTCGGGACACAACAGACGGACGTACGCTTCTTCCATCTATGCGCTATCATGACAGGCGAGCCATGATAAGCCTTGTCACCATCTTTCCGCCGTTCGGTGGCCGGGCTCCACCTATCGGGACCTACAAGGCACGTCGTGGCCGAAAATCGGCCGCCGAAAAGCGGCTTGATCCGGGAACTCTCTGCTAGCCAGCCAACGATGAGAATGGTCTCAGCAGTGACCAGCGCCGACAATCAGGCCCCGTGGCGCTCGATCAACGAGGCGTAGTGACTCTTGTCACGAACACCGACGACCTGCTCGGCAACCTCGCCGCCTGCAAAGAGGACGACTGTCGGCACACCACGTACCTGATGCTGGCTCGCGAGTTCCTGATGGGCGTCGACATCGACTTTCAGGACTGCCGCGTCGGTCTCTGCCGCCAGTTCCTCGACAACGGGTTCGAGCATCTTGCACGGTCCACACCAGTCCGCATAAAAGTCGACCAGGACGGTATCGTACTCCTCGACTGCGGACTCGAACTCCCCGACGCCGCCGACGTGAACCGGTTCGTCGGGCGAGACAGTCGTGTCGTCAGTTGATTCGTCCGTCAGCAACTCTTCTTTTTTCTGGGCTTTGATCTGTTCGATGTCTTCTGCGTCGCTCATTCGACGACGAGTACGCCCCGTACGAAGTTAAGTATTTTGAACGAACAAAACAATACTGTTCCGGAGGGGCTGTCACGATCTCTGTCATCGAAACCGGCAGAATTCGCACGTCGATGACAGCCACGTCAGCAACCGGAAAGTGCCGCCCACGCCGAAAGCGCCAATCACGAAGGTAGTGATGCACAACTCTCACAACACTTTTGAACGGAACTGCCTAATACTGAGACAGAATGTCAGCGTCGATGGTCGAATATCTCAATCAAGACATGCAGTGTGAGGGACTGTTGGAGTGTGTACACGGACTCAAGGACCTCGACAGGGAAGTGTTCGTCACCTTGACCGACGCCGAGGAGCCAAAGACGATCGACGAGATCGCAGCCGCGGTCGATCGTGAGCGCTCGACGGCCTACCGGTCGGTCCAGCGGCTATTGCAATCCGGGTTCATCCAGAAAGAGCAAGTCAACTACGAACAGGGTGGGTACTATCACGTCTACCATCCAACAGACCCAGACGAGATCGCCGACGAGATGCAGCGGACACTCAACGATTGGTACGCGAAGATGGGGCAGTTGATCGGGGAATTCCGCGAGAAATACGACTGACAGCCGCAATATTTCCACCCGGGATGGGGGGCCAGGGACAGACCGGTATATGTTTTATCAGTGACTGTCTGGGTCCACCAAAGTCCCCGCGAACATGGCCCGCACGTTCTACGACGTCTTGGGCGTCCCCGAATCCGCCACCGTCGACGAAATCGAGTCAGCGTACCGAGAGCGTGTCAAGGAGACCCATCCGGACGTCACCGACGAGGAAGACGCCCACGAAACCGTCCAGCGCGTCATCGAAGCGCGAGACGTCCTCGCGGACGAGGCTGAACGGGCCAAATACGATCGGCTTGGCCACGAAGCCTACGTCCAACAGACGGCACACGAGCCCACAGACGCCAACAACACCGCCGACCAAGCGCCCGACAACCGCGAAGAGACTGTTTCGACAGGCCGTAATCGCGGCGAGTGGACGAGAGACACCCGAAGAGCCGAAGCTGACTGGTGGGAAGAGCCCGCCGACAAACCGCCAGAGAGCCAGAAAACAACGAGTGACCGGACTGTCGGGGAACACGTCGCCGAGGCCGACGGCGAGGGCGTCGGCTGGACAAACGGGTCCGGCTACGCCGTCCGCCAACCGACCGCTTCGAACGAGCTCAACTGGAGCCGGCTGTTTCCGGGCAGTCAGTCGGCCGTGCTCTTGCTCGCAGCGTTCATCTGCTATCCGATGCTCGTCGTATCGAGTGTCTACCCGCCGTTCTCGTTGATCGTCAATCTCGTCGTCGGCGCCTGTACGCTCGTCATCGTGATCTATTTCGTCTCCATCCCCGAGGTCGGGGCACTCGCGTTCGGTTTCTGGAGTCTTGTCACGGCCGGAGCCGTTGGGCTTGGAAGCCTCGATCCGTTCACGTTGGCCGGGGTCCTCACGTTGACAGTCACGTGGGTCCCGTTTGGCCTCTCACTGGCCGTGTTCGCGCTCGTCCGACCGTGATGAGAGTCTCGTAGCGAGGTCGTCGGCGAGCGCCTCGCGAGTCCGGTGGCTGTCTGTCGCATTCGTCTGAACCTCGATGATCTGGGTCCCCGAGGACGCCAACGACTCCCGATAGAGATCCGCAAACGCACCAGGCGTCTCCACGCTGAGGAACGTCGCGCCGAAGAGATCGGCGACCGGCGAGAAATCGAGACCGTGAGGGGTTTCGAAAAAGTCCCTAAAGGGCGGGTCGAACGCTTCGATCGGCAGCATGTGGAAAATGCCGCCGCCGTCGTTGTTCACCAGCACGATCGTCGCCTCGACGTCGCCACGATCCAGTGCCAACAGGCCAGTGAGGTCGTGATAGAACGCCAGGTCGCCGATCGCAAGGACCAGCGGGCCGTCGGTGACGCTCCCGGCCCCCAGTGCCGTACTCGTCACACCGTCGATGCCACTGGCCCCGCGATTGCCCAGGACCCGGATGGACGCCTCCCGGGGCTTGCCGAACCGGTCGAGATCACGGACCGGCATGCTATTCGAGACGACCAGCGTCGCCCCAGCCGGGGCATCGGCCGCGATGTGAGACAGAATCGCCCCTTCGAAGTCGGCTGTCTCTCGGCGCTGTTCGATCAGTGCCCAGTAGGCGCGCTCGGTCTCGGCGAACCGTGCTCGCCACGCCTCGCTCCCGGGTGTCGAAACCTGCGTGGCCAGGTCATCGGCGAGGTCCGTCGGCTCGGCGACCAACAGATCGGTGGCCGTGAATTCGGCTTCGGGCCATCGGCCGGCCGGGTCGACGACGAACTGGCGGGCCTGGGCGTCCCGTAAGTAGTGTCGGCAGACTTTCGACGTAGGCGAGCGACCGAACCGAACGACGACCTCTGGGTCGGGCCAGTCCCACGCCTCGGCGGCCCCAAGGTAGGAATCGTAGCCACCACAGACGACTGGGCCATCCCCGTCGTGGCCGAACCGATGTCCCGAGAGCGGATCAGCCAGCACCGGAAAGCCGGTCGCCTCGGCCAGGGCAGCGAGTGCCGGTCTCGTCGGTGAGGGCTGGTTGGCCGGCCCAGCGACGATCAAGCCGCGGTCGGCGTCCTCGATAGCGTCGACAACGTCGTCGCGGGCCGCGTCCGAGAGGGTTGGTCGGCCAGTGCTGACGTCGACGAACGGCCCCTCGCGCCCCTCGACGGCAAGCGGTGCTCGATCGGCGAGATCGGCGGGCACATCACCTTCGACCGGCGTCGGCTCCAGCGGTTTACGGAAGGGCACGTTGAGATGTACGGGTCCAGGTGGCGTGCCCGTCGCCGATTGGACCGCACGGGCGGCCGTCACACGGAGCGAGCGGAGTGCCCGCGATCGAGGGGCTGGTTCGGGCAGTGTCCGGGACTGTCGGACGGCCGAGCCGTACAGCCGCTGTTGATCGATCGTCTGGTTCGCACCGCTGTCGTGGAGTTCTGGGGGCCGATCCGCCGTCAGAACCACGAGCGGGACGCGGGCAGCGTCGGCTTCGATGACGGCCGGGTGCAGGTTCGCCGTCGCTGTCCCTGACGTAGTGACGATTGCGGTCGGCTCGCCGGTCTGTGCCGCCTGGCCCAGCGCGTAGAACCCAGCCGACCGTTCGTCGAGCAACGACACGGCCTCGACGTCCTCGTGGGCAGCGAATGCGACCGTCAGCGGCGTCGAACGGCTTCCTGGTGCGAGGACAGCTCGATTGACCCCGGCGGCCGCTAGTTCGGCGACGAGTGTCTGTGCCCAAAGGACACTCCGATTGGGCGCAGTCATCGTAAGGCGTCGATGATCGGCTGGTATTTCAGTTGTATCTCGTCCCACTCCTCGTCTGGATCGCTATCGGCGACGATCCCCGCGCCCGCAAACAGCGTCGCCTGCTGGTCCCGCGCCAGGGCGGATCGGATGCCCACGGCGAAGGTCCCATCGCCCGCGGCGTCGAACCACCCGATCGGGGCTGCATACCAGCCACGATCGAAGGCTTCGGCGTCTCGGATCGCAGAGAGGGCCGCGTTCGGCGGCAGCCCTCCGACAGCCGGCGTCGGGTGGAGTTGGGCGACCAGTGAGAGGACGTGGATGTCCTCGGCGAGGGTGGCCTGGATCGGGGTCCGGAGGTGCTGGACGGTTGCGAGCTGGCGGATCGACCGCTCGCCCGTCGCGACGGTCTCGGCGACACCGTCGAGTTGCTCGCGGATCGCTTCGACGACCAGTGCGTGCTCGTGGCTGTCTTTCTCGCTGTCGTGGAGTTGCTCGGCCAGCCACTCGTCTTCGGCGTTGGTCTCGCCGCGGCCCGTCGACCCGGCCAATGCCGCCGTCTCGACGGTCCGCCCGCGGCGAGCGACCAGCCGTTCCGGTGTCGCGCCGAAGAACGTCCCGGCATCGGAATCGTCGGGTCTGAGCGCAAAGCGATAACAGTCCGGATACGTCGATCCGAGTCGATCAATCGCGTCCGGCACCGACAGGGTATCGGCCAATTGGACCGACTGTGCGCCCGCGAGGACGACTTTCCTGAGATCGCCGCGGGCAACGCGCTCGACCGCCGACCTGACTTGTTTCGTCCAGGCACCCCGGTCCGGGAGTTGGGTCCGGGCCAGGATACCGGGTGACCCGGTCGCTGTCGGCGGTTCGGCAGCCTCGAGTGTCGTCTGCCAGCGGTCGAGTGTCCGTTCAACGTCGGCATCGGCCTCGGGACCGACGGCAGCGGCGGTCAGCCACTGCTCGCCGTCACGTTCGATCACTGCGACCGATGGAAGCACGAACCTGGCATCGGGATACCCGCCCCAGTCTGGCTCACCGTGGGACTCGTCTCCGCCGTCGTGGAAGGCAAAGCCACCGAACAGCCGAGGTGTGGCGAACGCCGGGAGTGCCTCCGAGACAGTCCGATTGGCGAACAACTCGCGTGCGCGGTGGCGAACTGTCTCGAAGCGGTCCGGTCCAGTCGCCGTGATCGTCGCCGCACTGCCGAGACCGGTCACTCGCTCACCCGGACCGTGCCAGACGACCCACGGCCGATCGTCGTCACGTCCATCAGCCAGCAGCGATAGTGACGACGCCTCGATCGGCCGACCAGCGACGACCAGCGAACCGTCTCCACCAGCGTATTCGACCGCGTTGGCACGCGCTGACTCCATTCACCACGCCTTAGGGCACAATCCATTAAGGGCTGACGGTAGCCTGTCTCGGCGAAGATTTCGAAATCAGGACGCACAGAGGGGCCAGACGCGTCAAAATCGGCGATTACGAGCGAGGAAGCGGACACCGCAAAATATGCCGTGAGATGGCCGAACGTGAACGTTTCCGACCAGTTTCCGGAAAGAAATTTCTCAGTCGACGAACGAATCGTGCCACGAGTGGCATGCTGCCCGTCAGGCTTAAATGCCCCTCCGTGCAACCCCCAACGACTCGATGGCGAAAGTAGAGATCACAGTACCGGAACATCTCGAGATGCAGATCGCTCAGATGGTCGAAGAAGGAGAGTTTCTCAACCGCGAGGAAGCGATCGAGGATCTCCTTTCGACCGGCCTGAAGGCCTACAAGACAAGCGGGCCGATCGACGACGAGGAGGAACCAGGCTTAGAGGACGACGGCATGATGGGTCACGAAGACGAGTACGTCTTCTGATCGATCGTCTGGTAGGGCTTCTCGGGCAATCCTTAAGCCGGATTCTCCGTAAGTTCAGACAAGGATGCACAAAGACGAGTTGCTCGAATTACACGAGCAGATGTTGACGATCAAAGACTACTTCCGCAAGCAGGAGGCTGTCGATGACAGCCTCTTCGAGCCCTACGAAGAACTCGACGTGACCCCGGCGGACGTCCACATGTCAAAAAGTGAACACAAACATGCGGTGTTCGTCCTGGGCAACGCACTGGCCAACGCGATGAGCGAAGACGAGTTCTCCGATGCCGGTCGCGTGAGCAAGCGGATGAAAGAACTCGCCGAAGACGCCGAATCGAAGCTATAGCTGTCAGTCGGTATCGACACGCTAGGCACCGTCGAGAAAGGTCTGGACACACTCACGGTGGGCAGCTGTCTCGAGGAGGTGTCGCTGTGTCGCTCGTTCCGCAGCCATGGCTGCCACGAGCTGTTCTCGATCAGCTCCGAGTGCGCGCTTGGTCGCTGCCTGAACGGGTCGGGGAGCATCGACGAGTCGACCCACGAGTTGGGCGAGGCCGCGGTGGAACTCCTCGACCCCGAACACGCGATCGAACAGGCCGTACTGGTCGGCCTGCGTGGCGTCGAGTAACGCCCCGGTAAAGAGCAACTCCTTTGCGGTCGCCAGTCCGACGGCCTCGGGAAGGAGATACGTCGCGCCGCCGGCCGGAGCGAGGCCGAGTCGCCGGAAGCCGAATCCGATCTTGCCGGCCGTGCTGGCGACGATCAGATCACAGGCCAGCGCGAGCGACGCCCCTGTCCCGAAGGCAGGCCCGTCGACCGCCGCGATCGTTGGCGCTGGGAAGTGGGCGATCCGACGAATGATGTCGTCGATCGCCGCCAGTCGGTCCAGAAGTGCATCTGCCGAAAGATCTCCGGTCGCCTCCCTGATGACGCCAGTCACGTCCCCACCCGCACAGAACGTCTCACCGGCTCCTTGGACGACGAGACAGCGCGCTCCGGAGATGTCATCCAGGGCGTCTTCGAGGCCGGCGACGACAGCGGGGTTCAAGACGTTGCGGGTCGCTTCCGCGTCGATCGTCACCGTCGCAATGTCGTCGGCAAACTCCGAGCGTACCGGTGTGGCCATTGAAGATAGGTGGGTCCGTCGACCCCAAAAGGATTGAGGAGCCGGACGGCCAGTCGGGTCACCATGACACCGCGGCGCGGCCGAGCCCGTGCATTGACGTAGCTCCCAGACGAGAGTGGGCTTATGCGCATCCACTGGCATCGACGCGACCTCCGGATCGAGGACAACCCGGCCCTGGCTTCGGGCGGCGCCGACACAACAGAGCCAGTACTACCGGTGTTCGTGCTCGATTCGGCCGTCCTCGAGCACGCTGGACCGCCCCGCGTGGCGTTCATGCTGGAGGCACTCGAGGCCCTCCGGTCGGCCTACCGCTCGCTCGACAGTGATCTGCTCGTCGTCCAGGGCAATCCAGTCGAGACGCTCCCCGAAATCGCGACAAAGCGGGACGCGACCACGGTCACCTGGAACCGTGATTACTCCGGGTTGGCTCGCGAACGGGACACCGCCGTCAGGCAGGCACTGGAAGACGCCGGAATCGACCGAGACGCCGACCACGGGGCAGTCCTTCAGGAGCCGGGCTCGATCCGCACCAACGACGGCGACCCCTACTCGGTGTTTACGTACTTCGGGCGCAAGTGGCACGACCGCCCGAAAGACGAGCCGGTCGACCCGCCCACGAGTGACGATCTCGTCAGTATCGAGACCGACTCGTCGATCCCGACACTGGCCGACCTCGACATCGAACAGCCGACCGCGACGATCCCGGAAGCGAGTACCACGGCCGCCCACGACCGGCTCGAAGCGTTCTGCGAGGCGGACATCTACCGGTACGAGGAGCGTCGGGACTACCCTGCCGATGACTGTACATCACGGCTCTCAGCGCACCTGAAGTGGGGAACGATCGGCATCCGGACGGTCTACGAAGCGACCGAACGGGCACTGGAGGCGGCCACCACAGACGCCGAACGCGAGTCTGTCGAAGAGTTCCAATCGCAACTCGCCTGGCGTGAATTTTACGCCCAAGTACTGTGGTTCAACCCTGAGGTCGTCGAAGAGAACTACAAATCCTACGAGCAGCCGATCGAATGGCGGGCGGACCCGGCGGCACTTGCTGCCTGGAAAGCAGGCGAGACCGGCTATCCGATCGTCGACGCTGGAATGCGCCAGCTCCAAGCGGAGGCGTACATGCACAATCGCGTGCGGATGATCGTCGCTGCGTTCCTGACAAAAGATCTGCTGATCGACTGGCGAGAGGGTTATGAGTGGTTCCGGCAGCGCCTGGTCGATCACGACACGGCAAACGACAACGGCGGCTGGCAGTGGGCGGCCTCGACCGGGACCGACGCCCAACCGTACTTCCGGATCTTCAACCCGATGACCCAGGGCGAACGCTACGATCCAGACGGCGAGTACATCCGCGAGTACGTGCCGGAACTGGAGGGGGTCCCGGCGGATGTCATTCACAGCTGGCACGAACTCGATCAAGGAGCCAGGGAGATGCACGCGCCCGAGTATCCCGCTCCGATCGTCGATCACAGCGAGCGCCGCGAGCAAGCACTCGCGATGTTCGAGCGGGCACGGGGAGAAGAATAGCCGAGTCGTCAGGGAAACACGTTAGCCGGCCACCTCACCAAGCTTCTAGGGAGTGTCGATCCGTATCCAGTGTCTGCTTGGCGATTGATAAGGGAGAGCCTCACCGACTTTTGGTAATTGATACCGTGGAAAGCGGTTTTATACTGCTGGACACGGTGCACAGACGTGTGAGAATCCGAACTGGTATCTTCGCAGACGGATCACCGATCAACGAACAGCGGGAGGGAGCGCTCGTCGTCGCGGACGCCGTCGCCGATCCGATACGTGAGCACCTGGACGACGTACGGACCCGGGTACGGTACGCGGCCCTCGGCGCGGGGATGAGTGTCGTTCTCGCACTCGGCGTCGCCTACGCGATCGAACTGCTCGCAGGTATCGCTGTGGGTATCGTCGGCGTCGGTGTTGGGGCAGGATACGCGTATCTCTCTATCGAATCCGAGCCCAACGTCTCGGTCGTTCAGGCCGAGAAACGTTACTGGACCGGGCACGTGGTCCCACAGCCTGACGGTGCGCTGGTCTACGACGCGACCGGATCAGTCGTGCCAACTGAACTTGAAGTCGAACAGTTCGAGGACCTCGCCGGACTCGAATCGAGTACCGCGTCCTTCGGGGCAAATACCGAGTTCCCGATCGTCCAGGATACGAACCACGACGTCGAAAATACGGTCCAGCAGCGACTCGAGACGATGCGGTCACGAGTCGAAGCCGCCGAGACCGTCAGTTTCGAGGCCCCACTCGCCGATACATCTGGTTCGGTCCTCGAGAATGTCACGGCGATTCCGGACGAAGGGATCGGGACGGATGTGCCATCTACTGCTGTGGAGTTCGAGCTCGAAACGGCGACCGAGCAGGCCGAGCAAATGCAGACAATGGAAACGATGGCCTTCGAGACTGACCCTGACGAAACGTTGCAAGCGGTCAAAGACGAAAGTGAAACCGTCGTCGAGTCGCTCACGACGGCCAAAGCGGACGCAATCAGGCGACTGAATGACCACGTCGATGTCGCCAGTGACATCACCTCGATGACGAGTTATAACTTCTATTGTCCGGACTGCATCGAGGATGACGTGTACGCCGAGCTAGATGTAGAATTCGACGGGGGCGAACCAACCTGGTTCTGTGAGACGTGCCGTGGACGGTTCGATGCCGACGACGAGCCGGTGCCCAAACACCGCATGAAAGACGAACTCGTCGAGGAGATTTGGGACCGCCTGTGGATCGAAAAGGACGACGAACGACGGCGGATCTACGAGAACATCGAGGACCAGAAGTCCGATCTCACCGAACGTGAATTCGAACAACGACAGGAGGCCATCCGGACAGCCTGGGATCGGATCAAGGAAGTCCGATCGAAGATTCGCGATCTCGAAACGGAAGCCAAGGCCGAACGAGGAGCGATCACGGAGATCGGCGCCGTCATGACCAAATACGATCGGCTCGCCGCCGAGCGACGGGAAGCGTTCGAGGCGGACGTAGAAGCGGCTCTGACGGAGATCGAGACCGCCACGGAGGAGGCGATCGACGAGATGCGCAATTACGAGGAAGAGAAAATCGAAGAGGCCCAGGAGGAGGCCCAAGAGCGCGCCGAAGTGATCAGAGCCGAGGAGCGCAAACGGCACCAAGAGAAGATGGCCAAACTCGAAAGCATCGAAGAAGTAAGCCAGGAACGGCTCGACCACGAGGAGGAAGTTCACCAGCGCGAGGTCCTTCTCGAGACCCGTGGGGGAACGAGCGCATCCGGGCTAGTCAACAAGTATCACCTCGCGAAAGGGAAGCTGTTCGGCTATTCGAAGGAGGACTGACAATGGCAAACGACGACCTACACCCGCTCTTGCGGGACATCCAGCGAAAGATCGTCAGTGTCCGTGAGGACCTCAAGACGATCATCGGTAAGATCGAAGGGGTGCAGGAAACGATCCAGGACGGCGTCGACAAGGTTCTAGAGGCGATCAACGACAACATTCAGGCCCAGGCGGAACTGAAACTGATGGACAAAGTCGCGAGCATCAGGTCAATCCCGGCCCATATCGAGGCAGAGCGCGAGCAAGTCGAGGCCGAAAAGAAAGAACTCGAAGAGAAACTCGACCGCATCGACGATCGGTACGCACAGCGCCATCAAGAACTCAACGAGAAAGCCGACGACCGCATCCGAGAACTCGGCGACCATATCTTCGAGATTCAGGAAGACGAGTACGAAGACCAGATCGAACAGCCGTTCCACGAGCACGTGACCGAGACCTGGCGCCAAATGCGACGAGACAACGCCGAGATCGGAAAAGAGCACATCGAGGCCTTAGAGAGTGAACTGGACGCGACCCATGAGTCGATCGACGACCTGCTAGAGCGACGCGACCGGTTCCTCACGGAGATCCGGCAGAGTCGTGTCCCGGCAGGCGAGCATGTCGAGTCGCCGTATCGAGTGCAAGTACCATTCTGGACAGTTACCGTCGAACAAGACGGGGAACGCTACCAGCATGTCTACGCGCCGGCAGATCTGACCCGTCAAAGCGACGCGTGGTATCCAGTCGGCCTGCGTGAGCGAGAGGGCCTTGCCCCACTGGTTCGGACAGTCGCGGACGCCTCGGACGCTGAGACGACATCGAAGACAATCCGGAGCGACGCGATCGGGGCAACTGTTCGCCAGTACGCGACGGGCGACGTCGCAGGGCAGATCGACTTCGCTGATACGCTTGAGGACACACTCGGTGAAAGCATCCCGATTGCTGTCGAAGGTGGTGATCAGACGTGAGCAAAATCGAAGAAACCCGAGCCATCGTCGACGAGGCAGAGACATATGAAGGGGCGGTGATTCCGACTGGCCAGGCCGAGATTGAGCGGCCGGTCACGATCCACGAAGACGCGACCGTCACAGATGGTGTCTATGGCCAGGCGGTGACCATCGAACCCGGCGCGACTATTGACGGTCCGGTCATGGCAAAGGAAGGCGTCGAAGTCGACGATGGGTCCGTCAACGGCGACGTGGGAACGCCCGGAAGTGTCTCGATCGAGTCAGGGGTCGTCAGCGGGACGGTGATGGGATCTCGGCTGCGGTTGGTGGATACAACGGTCGTCGGGAACGTCGTCGCGAGCGAAGCCATCCTCGAAAACTGTACGGTAATCGGGACGGTCGTCGGCGAACAGCGCCTCCGGATGGAATCGACGACCTGCTATACGTTCAAGTCCTACATCGACAGCACGTTCGAAGATGTCAACGTGCTGCTCCCGCAAGCGATTGTCGACGGGTCGTTCTCGGTGGAGTCACCGATAGAGGTCCGATCCATCCGGCGGAAAGACCAGTTCGTCGACGACAACGAGGCTGTGCCAATCCTGACCGAAGACGATGCGCGGACGGTAGATGGAACCACGTATCTCACGCTGGTCCCCCGGTTGCTTGATGTCGAAGCCGTCGAGACGCGGATCGACCAGCTGGAATCGTTCCTCAGGGCGGTCGCACTCGCCCAAGACGCCGGGACCACGGTCGATCCGCCTGCCGAGAGCGAATGGGTGCTCGATGCTTTTGACGTGACTGCCGAAGCGTTGGACTTCTCGACACCCACCTGAGCGACAATCGTATCGCCGTCTTTGCCTCTATGTGGTACGTTACCGAATGGTTCCTCAAGCTTTAACAGACATCCGACCGTCATCAAATTTGGAGGAATATCACATGCCAGAACGTTCCAATCCCGAATTGCCGCCCCTGCCCTACGAGTACGATGCCCTCGAGCCCCACATTTCAGAGCAGGTCCTCGAGTGGCACCACGATACCCACCATCAAGGCTACGTCAACGGCCTCGACAGTGCCGAGGCGACCCTCGAAGAGAACCGCGCCGCAGGCGATCATTCGACGACTGGTGGTGCGCTGAGTAACGTCACGCACAACGGCTCGGGCCACTACCTACACACGCTGTTCTGGGAGAACATGTCCCCGAACGGCGGCGGCGAGCCCGACGGCGACCTCCGGGCACGTATCGAGGAGGACTTTGGCTCCTACGACGCCTGGAAAGCCGAATTCGAGGCCGCTGCGGGCGCTGCCGGTGGCTGGGCACTACTCGTATACGATCCTGTCGCCAAGCAACTCCGCAACGTCGCGGTCGACAAACACGACAACGGTGCGCTGTGGGGCTCCCATCCGATCATGGCCCTTGACGTCTGGGAGCACTCTTACTACTACGACTACGGCCCCGATCGCGGGAGCTTTATCGATGCCTTCTTCGAGGTCGTCAACTGGGAGAAAGTCGCCGAAGAGTACCAGAAGTCCGTCGAGCACTTCGAGTAGCGACGCGCGAGCAGTTTTCTGACGGTCGGGGCAATCTCGACGTAGATCGCGTCACTCTCACAGACAGGAAAGTTTTAGCGAGTCGTTCGCTGGATCCGTCGACTCGCTTGGCTCGATGCAGGCGAGCGTTTCGAGGGACTTACCCCGTGAGAGTGGGTACGCATGGCTATGCCACGACCGAAAGCGGACTTCGACGATCTGCGGCCGCTTGCCTTTCGCGAACCGGCGGACGTACTGGACTCAGACCGGATGTACACCATCTACGAGGTCGCGCGTCTCCTCCAGGGTGTCGACCCGGATGCCGAACTCGACGTCGATACCGAAAACGTCCTGCTCGACTGGGCAATCCCCTGGATGCTGAAGTACGCCGACGAGTTCGTCTTCGCGGAGCCAGACAGCGACGCGGAGCCGGGTCACTACGGGCTGGCCGCTGAAGAATGAAGCTCCTGGTGGCCGGTGGCGATCGCGTCGACGCCGGCAAGACGACGTTCTCGGTCGGATTGATCGAACGAACGGGTGCGGCCGGGTTCAAACCGCGGGCGGGCAACGACTACTGGTTCGATCAGGACGACTATCGACGAGCGATCGAGGCCGGACGCCTCTATGGGAAAGACGCGAAGCGACTAGCCACAGCTAGCCCTGGCGATCGTCGCCCCGAGTCGATCAATCCGATCCACCGGCTGTGGCGACCCGACCCAGGGGGTGGTTCCGGGCTGGTTGGGCGGCCGGACCGACAGTTCCTGCTCGATCGAGTCGGTGGGCAGTACCTCCGGAATGGGACCGTCGACGTGCCCGAATCGGCCCGCGAGCACCTCCCTCTCGAGGATGCAACCGTCGTCAAGTCAGTCGACGAACTCGATGGGGCAACCGAGCGACGACACCTCCAAGCACTGACGGAAATTACCGAGACGATCGCGGCTGCCGACCGCGCGGTCGTCGAGTCCTACGGGGACGTTGCACGCCCACTCACTGACTTCGAGCCCGACGCCGTCGCCGTCGTCGAGCCCCGGCGGGCACGGATCTATCCGGGACGACGATATACGAAGGCCTGTACGGTTGCCTCGGGTTCGGCCGCACATGGGCGTCTCGAAGAACGTGTACCCTCAGTTGTCGATCTCGTCGACCCGCTCGCTTCGGTGACGCTGCCGGCCCTGACCAGCGACCAGCGCGCTGATCCGGCGGCCGTCGCCGACGCCTACGAGCCAGCCTACGACGCGCTGGTGGCCGCGGCACTGGAGTGACAGCCGAGAAAACAGCGCCTCACATCCGGGCGGCTCGGTAAGCGAGTTTGATACTCTCGTAGGGATCAGTTGTCACGCTCGGGCCGTGCCCGACGTGGAGTTGCCCGAGATCGGCAGAGACGACATCCAGGACCCGATCGATACTCTCGATCAGCAGGTCGCGATCCCCCTCTTCGAGATCCGTCCGCCCGAAGCCACCGTTCTCGAAGACGAGGTCACCAGCGAACAAGATGCCAGGGTCAGCCCCGTACAAACAGATGTGGTCGTTCTTGTGGCCCGGCGTGTGGAAGGCGGTATACTCGTGGTCACCGAGTGTGACCGTCGCTTCGTCGGCCAGTTCCCGATCGACGCCCTCGACAGTCGGATCGAATCCCCAGACGTCGACGTCGAAGGCGTCCGTGACCGCCGCGAGGTTGCCCACGTGATCGGGGTGGGTGTGAGTCAACACTACGGCGTCCAAATCGTCAGTGTGTGCGCTGATGGCATCGACAACGTCGAAGCCGTTGCCGGCGTCGATCAAGACGGTACGGTCGCCCTGAACCAGGAACGTGTTACTCGTGAATCCCTCGACACCAGTTGCGAGATTGTCGATCATGGTCGGACAGTAGGTGGCGACCACCTTTTGTAGTGTCGGGTTCGCTCGCGGTCCCGTGCCGACCTGAACAGCAAGGCGGCCCCTGGTTTGGCCGGCTCCCCGCGGGCGTCGAAGTCGACCAGACCCACAGTGATATGTAGCAGGAGGTAGTTGTCTCACGGTAGATGGCCGATGTCTGATTCCGAACCGCCAGCCGTCCTCATCGTCGAAGATGAACCGGACGTGGCCGAAACGTATAATCTCTGGTTACAGGACCAATACGAGGTGCGTATGGCCGGCGACGGGAGCGAAGCACTGGAACTGTTAGACGACGACGTTGCGGTCGTCTTGCTCGACCGGATGATGCCGGGACTCTCCGGTGACGAGGTCTTAGAGCGCATCAGAGACAGTGACAGTGACTGTCGCGTCGCGATGGTGACGGCGGTCGAACCCGATTTCGATATTCTGGAGATGGGATTCGACTCGTATCTGACCAAGCCGATCCGGAGTGACGAACTCCACGAGACGGTCTCGAACCTGCTCGAACGCTCCGAATACGACGATCTCCTCCAGGAATACTACTCTCTCGTCGAGAAGCAGGCAACCCTAGAAGCGACCAAGAGCAGCGCCGAACTCGCCGAAAGTGAACAATACGCGACGCTGACCGAGCGCGTCGAAGATCTGCGGGGAGACCTCTCACAGACGCTCGGTGGCGTCGAGAACGACGAAGACTTCATCGCGACATTGCGGGAGTTGAGCAATGGCGACGAACACTGACAGCCCAGAGACCATGTACGACCTCTCATCAGTACTGGACGTGGAGGCACTCGAAGCTGTCCGTCCAGGGACCAGTATCCTCGTCTCGGGGCCGGCGATGACCGGAAAGGAGGCGTTGGCCTACGATATTCTCGCGGACGGTGCCGCTGCCGGCCAGGGCGCGGTGATCGTCTCGACGGGAGACCGAGCCGAAACAGTCATCGAGACGTTCGACGAGCGTGTCAGTGGCGAAGCATACAACCTGGGAATCGTCGACTGTGCTGGCGATCAAAGTAGTGCCGAGTCACGACCCCAAGACGGTATCTTCGTCCACCACGTCGCCTCACCGGGCGATCTGACCGGGATCGGGATCGGCTTCACCGAAGCCTTGGAGGCACTCCACGATCAGGGGGTCGATAGTGGACGGCTCGCTCTGTCCTCGCTGTCGACGATGCTGACCTACACTGACCGGAAGACAGTCTTCAAGTTCTGTCACGTCCTCTCGTCGCGGCTCGATGCTGCCGAGTACCTCGGTCTGTTCACGATCGATGCCAGTGCCCACGACGAGCAAACCCTGCAGGTCATCAAACAGGCTTTCGATGGACTGATCGACATCCGGGAACGCGACGGGACCCGGGAGGCACAGGTTCGGGGGCTCACAGCCGACCCCAGCGATTGGACCAGTCTGTAAGGGGACACGGCCCCTCGAACGCGTCAGTGGCTGCCGGAGGGGTCGTCGCCTGGATCGTACCGTTCGGCTTGCTCCCAGTGTTTCCGGAACTGTGATTCGAGCTCCAGAGCAAACGAGGGATCTTTGACGTTGAGCAGTCCGACGACAGCGTCTGGCTCCATCGGGTTGGTCACCTCGAAACACAGCTCGACGTGATCGAGGACGTTCGGTCCCATCTCTGCCACGTCGAACTCCGAGGTGAACACGTCCGCGACCATCACTACTTCTTCGTCGGCCATCTCGATCCGTTCGAGCAGTAACTCGGTCGCGTCTGCGGTCCCGATCGCCGTCGTCAGGAACCGCTCGTCGACGGTCGTTTCAGCCGACAATTCCTCGACGAGCTGGTCGCCAAGAACTTCGTACCGATCGATTTCCGCACGCAATTCGCGGCTGCGAGTCTCGACCAGTCGGTCGATGGCGACCGCCGGTTCGACAGCGAGATACTGTTTCGGTCGGCTGTGAGTCTGAGCACGCACGAGGCCACGCGTTTCCAGACTATCGAGGACATCGTAAATCCGCCCCTCCGGGACGCCGCTGGCCTCGGCCAGTTCCATCGCCGAAACCGGGCCGAGCCCAAGCATACTCCGATAGGCGCGGTCTTCGTAACTGGACAGACCGAGATCACGCAAATCTGTCATGATCGTCGTTGGGGATGAGAATAGAAATACACTTCGGTGAGTTTGTTTATCCCGATCGCCAGTCGATATTTCTCCCCCCATGCGCCGTATTTTTCCGTATATGCAGACACAATAATATAAAGAAACAAATAAGTAGTTGTTCTAAGTTTGCCAACCGTTATCCGGGCAAGCGGGCCTACGTAAGAATATGGACCGTTCTGACCGGGCCGGACCGAGACGGAAACTAGGGGCAGTCAGTATCGCCACGCTAGTCGTCCTCAGTAGCCTCACTGGCGTCCTCCCAGGCGGAATCGGCGTCGTCAGTGCGGCCAATTCGTCGACGATCGAAGGGACACCGCAGTTGAACGCCTCAGCACCCGACGCGCGGCTCAATCCCGGCCAGAACGGGGCCGTCGGGATCACGATCACGAACGATGCGACCTACGACGACAACAACGCGACCCACCCGTCGGAAGCGCGCTCACGCGCGGGTGAAGCGCGGTCGGTGAGCCTGGACATCTCCGATACGAGAGGGGCACCGTTGTCGGTCGAGACTGGCTCACAGTCGATCGGCACCGTCCAGGACGGCGAGTCCAGTGGCCCCCATTCGTTCAACGTCGTCGTCGACGAGGACGCCGCGGCCGGGACCTACGAGATGGAGGTGACGACCGAATATCGCCACGCCGAACAAGTCACCTACGAAGAAGTTGCGGACGGCGAGTACGCGTACAACGAGACGGTCGTGACCCGAACGGAAACAGATACGATCACAGTGGTGATCGAGCCAGAAGCCCGCTTCGAGGTGGACAGTGTCGACCACGACGTCCCTCTGGGCGGTGAGGGGACGGTCACCATGGAGATTTCCAACACCGGTGACGAAGACGTGACCGAGACGGCAGTCTCAGTGACCTCGAGCGATTCGAACTTCTACTTTGGCTCGGGGACGGCAACGTCCGAGGCAAACGTCGGCGATTGGGATGCCGGCGAGACCAAACAGTTCGAGTTCCGTGCTGGGACCGTCGAGAGTGCCGTCAAGCGTGAGTATCCGATCGATCTGTCGGTCAGTTACACGGACAGTGACGGGGCGCAGACGTCGGCCACTGAACAACTCGGCATTACGCCAACTGACCGGACGGAATTCACGGTCGCGGAAACGAACCACGATGTCCCATTAAACGGTGAAGGGACAGTGACGTTCACGATCGAGCACACAGCCGATAAAGACATCGCTGACGTATCAGTGACGGCTTCGACGGGGGAGTCAGAGCTGTATTTCGGCTCCGAATCCTCACGCTCGGCGACGGCAGTGGTCAGCGAGTGGGAGGCCGAAAAGGAGCGAACGTTCACGTTCCGTGTTGGGACGACCGAAAATGCAGTGAATCGGTCCTATCCGATCGACGTGCAATTCGAGTATACAGACGATGCTGACAACGACAATGCCCGGACCGAGACCGTCGAGATCAGGCCCGGCATCCGCAATCAGTTCCAGATCGGGTCAGTCGACCACAACGTGCCTCGTGACGGCGAAGGGGTACTGGCAGTCAACGTCACCCAAGTCGCAAACAAACAGATCAGCGACGTCGCCGTGACGGCCTCGACGTCGGATTCGGCCGTCTATTTCGGGGCCGAATCCTCCCGCTCGTCGACGGCCATCATCGAGCGGTGGAACAATACCGAGCAACGGCAACTTCGCTTCCGTGTCGGGACGACCGAGGACGCCCTCAATCGGACCTACCCGATTGCGTTGTCCTTCGAGTACACCGACGAGACGGACAACCAAAACTCCCGGAACAAGCAAGTCGAGATCCGCCCGCAAGCGAAAGAGCATCTCTCGATCCACGCTGTCGAACACAACGTCCCCATCGACGGCGTCGGCCAGGTCACGATCCTGGCGAACAACACCGCAGACCGGAATTTCTCGGATCTCTCGGTGACAGCGTCGACGCCGGACTCAGAGGTGTACATCGGCTCTGAATCCTCACGGTCGGGCACCGCAACGGTGAGTGAGTGGGCGGCCGGCCAGGCTCGTTCGATCACCTTCCAGGTCGGGACCAGCGCCAACGCAGTGAATCGGTCCTACCCGCTCGATCTGGAGTTCGAATACAGCGACGCGGCCGATAACAACAACCAGTACACCGACGACATCGAGTTTCGGCCCCGGTCCGAACCGCAGTTTACCGTCCAGTCGATCGATCACGAGGTGCCGATCGGGAGCACGGGCCAGGTCACGCTAACCGTACGAAACGAGGGACCGGTCAATGCCAGTGGGACGACGCTGACGATCGGTTCCAACACGGACGCGGTGTACTTCGGCGCGGGTGGGACTCCCGAGCCGATCGAGGCCCAGGGGGTCGTCCTCGAACCACCCCGAACTGGAACGCCGACGGCCCAGAGCTACGTCGGCAACTGGTCGGTCGGCGAGACCAAAACCGTCTCCTTCCGGGTCGGCTTCGACGAGAACGCGATCACCCGGCGCTACGCCGCCGAGCTTTCGGTCAGTTACGAGAACGAAAACGGCGACGACATGCCCGACCGCACGAAGATGGTCGGGATCGAGCCGCTGGCCGAGCAGCTGTTCGACTTTGCAGCTGTAGAAAGTGACCTCCACGTCGGCGAAGAGGGTAATCTGGTCGGCGAGATCGAGAACGTCGGGAACCGGTCAGTCGAGGGCGTGGTCGTCACCGCCGAGACACAGCGCGAGACCGTCAACTTCTACAACGCTCGCTACGCCGTTGGGGAGCTCGAACCCGGCGAATCCGAGCGTTTCCGACACCGGGTCGGCATCACGAACGAAGCCGAGCACGGACCGCGGTTGTTCGAAGTCTCGGCCCGCTATCGGGACTCTCAGGGCGACATCCAGACGACGGACTCGCGTGACCTCACCGTCGCGTTCGGTCGGGACCGGGACGCGTTCGGACTCGACACCGACGCGACCTTCGAGCCAGGTGCCAGTGGAACGTTGGACGTGACCGTAACGAACCGCCGGAACGAAACGCTCTCGAACGTACAAGCGAAGCTATTCACCGACGACCCGCTCGACAGTGAAGACGACTCGGCGTTCGTTCCGGAACTCGCGCCGGGCGAATCGACGACGGTCACTCTCGACCTCTCGGTCGGCGGCGGGGCCAGTGCGAAAACCTACTCGGCGTCGATGGATTTCCGCTACGACAACGCACGCGGCGAGAGTACGCTCTCGGATACCTACCGCGTACCCGTCGTCGTCGCACAGCCCGAGTCAGGCATGGGACTGCCCGTCCTCATCGGTGGCCTCGGCGTTGTGATCGTGGTTGGCATCGCCGGCTGGCGGTTCGGAGCTGTCGACCGCCTCCGAGATCGGATCGGCGAGTGGCGGACAGACAGCGCCGGGCCCGCCGACGTCCAAGAGTAACAGCACACTGAGAGACCCTGCCAGACCTCTAGAAATGACTCCGCTCCCTTCGATCGACCACGAAGATATCGTCCGAGCGGTCGACAGAGAGATCGTCGACCACTCCGTCCGAGTCATCATCGTCTTCCTGCTGTTGAGTGGTATCTTCGCCGGAGGCATGGCGGGCGTGAGTATCGACGCCGGCACCCAGCGGTTCTTCGAGAGTGTCCCCGAGCATCACACCCAACAGTTCATCGACGACCAGTTCGGCGCGACGTTCGACGCGGGCGAGGACTCGACACAAGTCGTCGTCAGCGACGAGAACGTCTTCTCGAAGCGAGCCTTGCTCCGGATGCTCGAACTGCAAGAAGACCTCGAAGCCGATCCGTCGCTCCGGGTGGGCGACGTAACCGGACTCGCCTCTGGGGTCGCCAGAGTCCTAGACCCGTTGGCGACGACGACAACAGCACAGCGGCAGGCGATCGAGACGGCAACGCCAACGGAGATTCGAGCGGCCAGCCACACGCTGCTCGATCGGCGGCCCCAGGTCGCCCAGCTACTGAGTGAAGACCAGAATCTGGCCGAGCCCCACGCCTCAGCGACGATCGTGCTCGTGTCACACGCGATTCCGGAGGGGGACGATTCGACCTTAGAGACCGTCCAAGAGCGGGTCAAGCAGGTCGCCGAGACGGGCCACGGCGACGTTCGTGTCTTCGGGACGGCGATCCAGGATGCTGGCTTCGATCGGGCGATCTTCGAGTCACTGTCGTTGATCGTCCCGATGGTGACCGTCCTGATTCTCGTGTTCCTGATCGTCGCCTATCGGGACCCGATCGATCTGGTGCTGGCGCTCGTGAGTCTATTGTTGGCTATCGTCTGGACGTTCGGCTTCATGGGCTATGCCGGGATCAGTTTCAACCTCATGATGGTCGCGGTCCCGGTCCTGTTGCTGGGCGTCGGGATCGACTTCGGGATCCACGCCGTCAACCGATATCGCGAGGAGCGAGTCGCCGGGAAGTCAGTCGAGGACAGTATGTCGATCGCCAACCGGCAGTTGCTGGTGGCTTTTTTCATCGTCTCGGTGACGAACGTCATCGGGTTCTCGGCGAACGTGACGAGTGCCCTCGAACCTGTCCGGGAATTCGGGCTCGTCGTCGCGGTCGGGATGGTGTTTACGCTTGCCGTCTTCGGTGTCTTTCTGCCCGCGCTGAAGGTCGTCGTCGATCGCTGGCGGCACTCGAGGGGCATCAGACAGTTTTCGATCACGCCACTCGGTGGCGAGGAATCGCGGCTTGGCGACATCCTCCGATCGAGTGCAATCGTCGCCAAACGTCACCCGCTGATTCTGCTTGCGATCATCCTCCTGGTAACTGGAGCCGCCGCCCAGTCCGCGACGAACGTCGAATCGAAGTTCGAGACCGAGGACTTCCTGCCGTACGCCGATCACCCGCCACAGCTCGATGCGATTCCCGACCAGATTGCCCCCTCCGAGTTCGAAATCACGGCCACGTCGAATTACATCACCGACACGTTCGAGACGACCAACACCGAACAGGTGACGTTGTACGTCGAGGGACCGCTGCGGCGGGATCACGCCCTCGAAGCCGTCTCCCGCGTCGGCTCGGACCCACCGGACTCGTTCGTCCGCAAAGACGGCCACGCCGTTTCACAGAGCATCGTGGACGTCATGGAGAGGGCTGCCCGACAGGACAGGGAGTTTGCGGACCTACTCGACCGCAACGACCTCTCGGAGAACGGCGTCCCCGATCGGAACCTCGATGCGATCTATCAGGCGTTGCTGTCCTCTGAGTACGGGGACCAGGCCCGCCAGTACCTGACCGCGGATCGCCGGGCGACGAAAGTCGTCTACCAGGTCCAAGCCAGCGCCAGCCAGAAGGAAGTCACCGAGGACGCGCGCACGCTCGCCGCCGACGCCCGGTTCGACGCCGTTGTGACGGGCGACATCATCGTCTTCCGGGCACTGACTGAGGCGCTGATGAGCTCTGCGATCATCAGTTTCGCCGTCGCGTTCTTGCTGACAGCGGCGTTCCTGGTCGTGATCTTCGGCCTGCTCGAAGGGCGGTGGTCGCTTGGGCTGGCGACGATGGCGCCGGTCACGGTCGCGATCGTGTTGCTAGTCGGGTCGATGCCCATCCTCGGCATCACGTTCAACGCGCTGACGGCGACGATCCTCGCGATCACGATCGGTCTCGGAGTGGCCTACGCCGTCCACGTCAGCCACCGGTTCATCGACGAATACGACGACAACGGGGACGTCCACGAATCGCTGCTCGTGACGCTCAGCGGGACTGGGGGCGGGATCACCGCGAGCATGCTGACGACCTCGGGAAGTGTCGTCTGTATGACCGTCGCCGTCAACCCGATTTTGGGGCAGTTCGGCCTGCTAACCGGTGTCAGTACGTTCCTCTCGTATCTGACGGCGGTGACGGTGTTGCCGCTGACGCTCCGTGGCTGGGCGCGCGTGTTCGGCTAGAACGTGACGGGAGAGCCGTCCTCACTCCAAAATAGTGTCGAGGAACGACACCCACCGCCGGTTGCTCTCGACGTCTTGTTTGCGGGCACGCTCGGCGAGATCCGGTTCGTGGAGATTCTGTAGGGCTGCGAGGGCGCGATCGATCCCGACGATCGAATCGGCCAGTGCCTCGGCTTCGGATTCGGTCAATGTGGCCGATTCGAGCCGCTCCTTTCGTGCCGCGCGCTCGGCGGTGAGTTTACGCCGAACCTCGCGGACGCGGTCGCGCAACTCCGGAGGAACCGTGCCCTGGCGTTTGGTCTCCCAGACGAATTCCTTGAGGTTCATCTCCGTGCCCTGGATTTGGACCGCCGTCGGGATCTGTTGGCCAACAGTCGCCGACTTGCGCGTCACACGCTCGAGTAACTCCTCGCGTCGTCGATCGTCGAGTTGGCTCTCGTCTCCCGTCTTCCCCATGTAACTGCCTCACAGCCCAACCGCCGGGAGTCTTTCGGTTCGGCACTGCCCCGTGGCGAGACAGAACGACACAGTCGCCACGAATGCATCAGGTACCAGGCTCGTTCGACTGTGGGCCTGACGTGGAGATATCACTATCGCACACGTACTCGGTTTCGAGA
Source organism: Halorhabdus sp. CUG00001 (assembly GCF_009797925.1). NCBI lineage: Archaea > Methanobacteriati > Methanobacteriota > Halobacteria > Halobacteriales > Haloarculaceae > Halorhabdus > Halorhabdus sp. CUG00001. The sequence goes on along the minus strand of NZ_VOLB01000001.1, from coordinate 404,286 downwards.
TGGGCCCGGACGCGATCGACGAGCATCGCATCGTAGGTCCAGGCACCGTAGAACTGCTCTGGACCGCGCTGTTCGGCCAGCAGGGCGGTCTCTTGGGCCGTCTCGTCCCCGCCATCGAAGATGACGAACCACGTGGTGGCAATCTCGTCGGTCTCGACTGCATGAACCTGGGCACCACCCAGATCAGGGGCCGGATCGTCGGGCACGCCGAAGGCGTGGACGGTTACCCCGCGGCGGGCGATATCGGCGTAGATAGACGATTGATCTGCCATGAGCGAAAAGCGCTGGAAGCCGGCATACAAAGTGCCAGAGCCGACACGCCGGGCCCGGTCTTCGATCTCTCTGGACGCGTGATGCAACTGGGATCGGTCGGTGGACGTGAACGTGGTCTCTTTGAGGTGTTTGAGGATGGCCTCGTATTCTGTATCTGCGAAGCCGACGCCGTTGGCACCCACGTTCGTTTCCGTCACCAGTTGCCGGAGGAGTGATCCATCGAGAACCGCCAACACACCATCGACAGCACTGAGGACCGCAACCTCGGCCGGGCGTCCGGAGGCCGTCCGGGCTGTCGAAATCCGGACGTTCTGGGTCTCGAAGAAATCAGCCAGGTGCTCGCCTAGACGGTCCTCGTTGCCCACGTTGAACAGGACCAGCTCTTTCTCGTGGTTGTTGATCGCCTCGATGCAGCCATGGATATCCATCGACTGTGGCTACGGACGGTGCTATTATAAATCTCCGTCCGCGCCCTCGCCAGCCAGCCGCTGCAAGTCCGCGAGCGTGTTGAGTGCTTCGAGCGGCGTCAATTCGGCGACGGTGAGCGATTGCAACTCGGCGGACAACGTCTCGGCTGCAGTCTCTCGTTCCGGGGGGTCGCTAGTGGTCGCCTCACGGGGCACTGGTTCGTCGAGACGGTCCGTCGTAGCGAGCAGCTCCCGAGACCGGTCGACGACTGGCCCAGGCACGCCCGCGACCGCGGCGACCTCCACGCCGTAGGACGCCTCTGCGGGGCCGGGAGCGATCTCGTACGGGAACGCGACATCGTCGCTGTCGCGGTCGGTCCGGAAGTGCAGATTCGTCGCCTGCGGGAGGCTCGTAGCGACGTCGGTCAGCTCGTGATGATGGGTAGCAAACAGCGTGGTCGCACCGATCTCGTCGTGGATGTGTTCGGTCACGGCCCGAGCGATCGCCAGGCCGTCCGAGGTGCTGGTTCCGCGGCCAACCTCGTCGAGCAAGACCAGCGAGTCCGGGCTAGCCTGAGCCAGGATCGTCGCGAGTTCACTCATCTCGACCATGAACGTCGAGCGGCCGCCAGCGATATCGTCGCTGGCCCCGACCCGGGTGAAGACCCGATCGACGATCCGCAAGCTGGCGGACGCTGCCGGCACGAAACTCCCGGCCTGGGCGAGGACGGTGAGCAGCCCAACCTGGCGCATGTACGTCGACTTCCCGCTCATGTTCGGCCCGGTAATTACCGCGAGGAACGAATCGTCGTCGAGGTGGACGTCGTTGGGCACGAACTGCTCCTCGGCGCGTTCGACGACCGGGTGGCGACCGCCCTCGACGTGGATAGCGTCGCCGTCGAAGGTTGGCCGACAGTAATCGCGTTCGGCCGCGACGGTCCCAAACGAGACGAGCACGTCCAGAGTCGCCACGGCGTCGGCCACCGCCTGGACGCGCTCTGAGTGGGCGGCGACCTGCTCGCGAACCGCGACGAACAGGTCGTATTCGAGGTCCTCAGCCTGGCTCGCTGCCCGCAGAATCTCGTCTTCGCGTTCCTTGAGTTCGGGCGTGTAGTACCGCTCGGCGTTTTTCAGCGTTTGGCGTCGCTGGTAGTCCTCGGGAACACGATCGAGATTCGCGTCGGTCACTTCGATGTAGTAGCCGTGGACAGCGTTGTGGCCGACTTTCAGCGAGTCGATGCCGGTCCGTTCGCGCTCGCTTGCCTCTAGGTCGGTAATCCAGTCTTTGCCCGCCCGCTCGGTCGCGCGCAATTCGTCGAGTCGGTCGTGATACCCGTCACTGATGATCCCGCCCTCGGTGATCTCGGTCGGCGGGTCGACAGCGATCGCGTCGTCGATCAGCCCACGGAGGTCGTCTAACTCGTCGAGTCGATCCTGAAGGTCCGCGAGCAGGGGAGCCTCAGCATCGGCTAAAGTCGCCCGGAGCTCCGGAATCACGTCGAGCGTGTCTTTCAGCGAGCGGAGATCGCGAGCGTCGGCCCGTGATCGGGAAACCCGGGAGATGAGTCGCTCGATGTCGTAGACGTCGGCGAGCAGTGCTTGCAGTCGTTCCCGGGTTTGCAGGGCCGAGACGAGTTCCTCGACAGCCCCATGGCGGGCCTCGATCCGGTCACGGTCGAGCAACGGCCGGCGGAGCCACTCGGTCAGTCGGCGACGGCCCAGCGCACAGGCTGTCTCGTCCATCACGTCGACGAGCGTCAGATCGGTGCGACCCGTGACTGTCCGGCGTTCGAAGATCTCCAGACTGTCCAGGGCCACCGCGTCGAGTACCATGTACTCCCGCGGGTCGTATCGCGTAAGGTGGTTGAGATAGTCCAGACGGCCGTCCTGGCCGCCGCGGGCGTACTCGGCGTAGGCAAGCAGCGCGCCACAGGCACGGATCTCGGCGTCGGTCGCCAGCAGTCGATCCGGCGGGCCAAAGTAGTCGGTGACGTGTTCGCGGGCGTGCTCGTCGGCGAAGTACTCCGCCACGACGGGGGTGACGGCACACGCGCCGTCGAAGAGGTCCGGTGCGTCAGGGCCGACAATGCCCTCTGCCGGACCGAAGCGGGTGAGTTCGTCACGGGCGGTCTCGCGGTCGTCAGTACTCGTCGCGTAGAAGTCCCCGGTCGAGACGTCGAGGACGGCCACACCGACGCGCCCATCGGCCGCCGCGAGCGCGGCGACGTAGTTGTTCTGGGCCCCGCCCAGCAGTTCGTCCTCGGTGAGCGTCCCCGGCGTGATGATCCGCGTGACAGCACGGTCGACGACGCCACTGACTGCGTCCGGGTCCTCGACTTGCTCGGCGATCGCGACGCGATAACCTGCATCCAGTAGCTTTTCGACGTAGGATTCGGCGTTGTCGATCGGGACGCCGGTCATGGCGTAGGTGCCAGTCGAATCCTCCCGCTCGGTCAGCGTGACCTCACAGACTCGCGCGAGTACGTCGGCAGCGTCACAGAACGCCTTATAAAAGTCCCCCGACTGGAACAGGACCAGCGCGTCGTCGTACCGATCGGTCAACTCGACGTACTGACTCAACATCGGCGTCAGTTCCTCGCGCCGCTCGGCCATCTTGGCCGGCGGTCCCAGTGCCCCATCCATGCCCGAGTGAGTACGCCCCGGCGGACAAATACCCGTTGGTCCCAACGCGCTATTGCCGTGCGTCTATTAGAATTGTTCCACTCGGACAATATCGACTAGTATTTAAATTTTGGGCACCGAGTGAAAGTAATGACGGCACCCTCACGCGACGATCAAGCGGCGTCACCCGAGCGGCCGGTCGCCCTCGAAGACGAAGCCGATCTCGACGCGCTCGTCGAGACCGACGAGACCGTTCTCGTCGAGTTCTACACGGACGGCTGTGGGGTCTGTGCGTCGATGGAACCCGTTCTGGGGATCGTCGCCCAGGAGAGCGACGCCGTGATCGGGACGATCAACCCGCGAGACGATCCGCCGCTGGTCGATCGCTTCGACGTCCAAAGCGTCCCGCTACTGGTCGTGTTCCGAGACGGTGAACCCGTCGAACGCGTCGCCGACGGCTTCCAGCCAGCCGAAGAGGTACTGGAACTGATTGAAACCGAAGCCTGACTACAAGACGGTAGCCATCCGGTCGGTCAGTCCCTGGCCGTCGGCAACAGCGAGCGCCAGCCCTTCTATTGAGAAGTCGTCGACGGGCGCGGCGTGCCGTTGCGACGGCTTCCTCGACATAGCCCTCCACCTCACTGACCGTACCCTGGCTCGTGCGTGCAGTCACGATCCCGTCTCTATCGGGCCAGCCGTCGGCCGATTCACTAGAAAGGAAAGACTCACACTCCACTCAGGATCGTCGGAGGACGAGAATCGAACTGCCCGAGACGAGTGTCACAGCAACGACGTGGCCGAGAAGCGCCACAGCGAGGAGGATGTGATCGGTGACAAACGGAACTAGTGCCAGTTGCGTCCAGGCGAAAGCGATCGTGATTGCGTCGATGCGAACGAACGCTTCAGCAGTCGTGGCGTCGATGGTTTCCCCCAGAGCCACGCTCCGCCAGAGGCCGACGAGACTCGCCCACCACCCGGTTCCGATCCGGTAACAGACGTCCCACAGGACGAGCAACGTAAAGAACACGGCCGGGACGGGCAGTGGGTCGCCAAGCAAGTCGGCGAGTAGCGTCGTCCCGCCTGCCCGCGGATCGATCACGAACAGGTACGTGAGCAACGCGATGAACGACCCCAGGCCCAGGACGATCTCGATACCGGAGCCGAACAAGACCTCGGTGTACCGAGTCGAGACGTCGAGGCGGCGAATGCGCCGCCCGATCGTCAACAGGAAGACGCTGCCCGCAGAGGCGATCACGACCGCCGTGGTTCCAGCGAGCAGCCCCTCCCAGCGGTTGTAGCCGACCGCGAGAACGATCACACCCGTCTCGAAGAGAAGCAACTGGACGAGCAACGCGACCGTCCGCGTCAACTCGACACCCGGGATCGACCCGGCGATGCTCTCGTAGACCCAGCGCTCGGGGTTTCGATCCGGCGACTCTTCGTCAGGAGCGATACCGGTCATGGTTCGGCGTCGCCTCCAAACGCACGTGCGACGGCCTCGTCGAAGGGCGTCTTCTCGACGGTGATGACGTCTTCGACGCTATCGTCCGTGACGACGACAGGATTTTTCAGCCCGAGGATCAGCGGCCGCGAGACGGCCGCCGGCACGTCGGTCACGAACTCGACCCAGTAGGCGGACAGGCGAGGGGTGAGCACTGGGACCGGGACGATATAGCGCCGCTTGCCCAGAATGTCGGCGGTTCGGGTCAACATCTCGTGGTAGGTCAAAATTTCGGGGCCACCGATCTGGTATGTCTCGCCGGCAGTCGCTGGATGATCGAGGACGCCGACCAGATACGTGATCACGTCAGAAATGGCGATCGGCTGGCACTCGGTGTAGAGCCACCGTGGCGCGATCATGACCGGCAGCCGCTCGACGAGTTGACGAACCATCCGGAAACTGGCACTGCCCTCGCCGACGATGATCGCCGCTCTGAGCGTCGTCAGATCGGAGTCCCCCTCAGCGAGGATCGATTCGACTTCCTGACGCGAGCGGAGATGCTCAGAGAGGTCGTCGCCGGCCTCACCCAGCCCGCCGAGATAGACCACGCGATCGATGCCGGCACTGTCAGCGACAGCCCGGAAGTTTTCGGCAGCGATCCGGTCGCGTTCGGCGAAGGTCTCGCCGGTCCCCAGCGAATGGACGAGGTAGTACGCCGCATCGAAGTCTTCGGAGAGGGAAAGCGTGGCCGGATCGAGCAAGTCGCCCTCGGTGACTGCGACCCCGCTGGGCGGATCGTAGGCACTTGCGTCCCGCGTCATCGCGACGACGTCGTGGCCCGCCGCTTGTAGGGCAGGGACGAGCGAACTACCGACGAATCCAGTCGCCCCAGTGACCAGAACCTTCATACTGGTACTCCGGGCCGCGTTGGGAAAAACACCGGGCGTCACTCCGGGGATAGTGCTGATGTGTTCGTCCCGCTCGATAGCATAGTCGTCCGAGGAGGGAGAATCGTTCAAATCGGCTCAGTTGGGCACTCACCGTGAGCGTCTGTGGCGGTGCGGACCTCCCAGCCCGTAGCCAGTACATACAGAGTCCCGTCGTTGTGTCGACACACTACACGAACAGTGGGACAGAAGGGACCTCAACGCGACTATCCAGCCGAGACGATGCCGACCGACCTCCGAATGTTTATCCCTGTCTGTTAGTTAAGCGATGGTACAGAACCATGCCAGAGCGACCAGTCAAAGGGAAAGTAGCGATCATCGGAGCTGGAGACGTTGGCGCGACAACTGCATACGCGCTGATGCAAAGCGGCTCGGTCTCGGAGATGGCCCTGATAGACATCGATCACGAGAAGGCCGAAGGTGAGGCGATGGATCTGCGCCACGGCGCAGCGTTCGTCAAACCAGTAAACATCTACGCCGGCGACTACGAAGACGCCTGGGATGCCGACGTCGTCGTCATCACCGCCGGGGCGAGCCAGAAACCGGGCGAGACGCGCCTGGAATTGTTAGAACGGAACGTCGAGATCTTCGAGGATATGGTCCCCCGAATTACGGAGGGGCTGAACGACGATTCGGTGGTCCTCGTGGTTGCAAACCCTGTCGACATTCTCTCGTATGTCACCTGGCAGATCTCGGATCTGCCCTGGGAACGTGTCATCGGGACTGGGACTGTTCTCGATACCTCGCGGTTCCGAAACGTCCTCAGTAAGAACTGTAACGTCGACGCACGGAACATTCACGCCTACGTCATCGGCGAACACGGCGACAGCGAAGTCCTCGTCTGGAGTGCGACTCACATGGCCGGCGTCCCCTTCGACGACTACTGTCCGGTCTGTGAGATGGACTGTGGGTTACAGCAGCGCGAACAAGTCGCCGAAGAGGTCCGTGGAGCGGCCTACGAGATCATCGACCGGAAGGGCGCGACGTACTACGCTATCGCGTTGGCTGCGACCGACATCATCGAAAGTATCGTCCGGGACGAAAACTCGATCCACACCGTTTCGACACTGATGGACGGCCACCAGGGTCTCGAAGACGTCTATCTGAGCATGCCCGCAGTGCTCAACCGTGGTGGTGTCCGTCATGTAGTCGACCTCGATCTGGACGATCACGAACGCGAGCAGTTCGTCGAATCGGGCGAGATGCTGCGCTCCGAGTTGGACAAGCTGGACATCTAGCACAACTGTTGGGGCATGGATGGGTGCGGACAGGCGGAACCGCACGATCGAACAGACTGCCACCGTTTCTGGGACGCGAAAACGAGGCGAACTACCGATAGTTGCCGACTGGTATCGTATTCTGTCATATATTGAAATTCGACATGTAAACAGAGCAATAGCGAAGCATAGAGGGCTATCGGATGAGGACGACCTACAGCGTCCGCACGCACCGACAGTGACTATCGCATATGATCAAACGAACAAGAGGAAACCGGCTCGAACGACGGATCGATACTGTTGGGTACCAACGACTGCCTAAATTGTCTATAGAAAGCACAGAAGGCGAGATCCTGTACGCAACACAAGCGGCGATGCATGCATCGCCGTAGACACGACAGCAACACGAAGGCGATCACTCGAGCAGCCGGATCGGTCTTTCCTCCGCCACACCCACCCGCGACGCCACCAAGCAAATCGGAAATGGGCAGTTGAGTGCAGGAGTCCCGGAAAGATAAGCAACAGACTAGTTAGGTGACGGGTGAGTTCTAATATGCTCGTCAATTTCTTCACAGCCGAGGAGAGAGCGGATCGAAAGCCGGTACACCCGACTTCTCGGCACAGGGAGAATAATTCACGGGTCGATGGATTGCCGTGTCCAGGCTCGATCTACTGGGGGTGGAAAGTGCAGACCCGCAACACGGCCCTAGAGGCGAGTGATCCGAATCGAGCGAGCCCGGTAATCTTCGAGGTAAGCATTGGTCCCACCCACGGTGACAGTTTCCCCGCCGTTGTCGATATACAGACACGACTGGTGGGGGATCGTCGCCGTGATCGGTTCGATCAACCGCTGGCCGACCTCTACGACCTCGCCGCTGATCGTGACCGCTGCTTCCGGCTCGTCGACTGGCCGAGCATCTATCTCTGCAGCGATGTCGACACCGTCTTTCAGCTGCAGGGTCGCATCGATAACGGCTTTCCGGATGTTCGAATAGGTGGTCGGAAGACTCTGTGGCGCTGTGACGTAGTATTCTTGTCCGATTTGCCACTGGTATTCCATAAGCGTCGTGAAGACGACACTGACGAGGTGCGGTTGCGAAGAGTACAGCGCATTTCGATGGCTCGATGAGTCAGACGTGATCTTTGTCGGAGCGACCAACCCGAAGTCACGGTCCACTGCAAGCAGAATAAGCCCCGGATCCGCAGAATACCGGATGACGTCGGCCGTTTCTTCCATCGGTGGGTCGGATTCCAACTCGGTCTCTTCGTCGTAATCCGTAAGCAACAGCATGGTCGCGACGTCGTTGTCGATAGCATCGACGAGTGTCTCCTGCACTGTCGAAAACAACTGTGCTGGGATCGAAATCCCAACACGGCGTTGGGCCGAGGAGATCATCTCCTTCATCGTCGCGATGACCGTCGACCTGGACTTCAGGATCTTGACGGTCTCCGTACTGTAGTGGTCTCGGTGGTATCGTTCCTCCAGTCGGTTGTACAGCTGGTCGACCATCGTTTGAAGCTGCTCGCGAACTTCGTCGGGAGGGGCCGGTTCGACCGTGGTCGGGGTGATATAGTCGTTGACGACAACGAAGTTGAACGCTTCTAGCTTGTCGATCGCGTTGTAGGCGTGTCGACGTGAGATATTGGACGCGTCGACGACCTCTTGGACGGTCATCGGCCCGTCGTGTAATATCGTGATGAACGCCTCGGTCTCCTTGGCAGTAAATCCAAACGACCGGATCAACTCCGAGAGTTGCTCGGCCATCGTATACACGAAGGACGCGCGGTGCGATAAATAGTATGGGAAGCCATGCGGAAACGCAGTCGCGTGCCCAAACGATGGTGTTCACAGACGGCCACCATTCGCGCGTCTTCGTTGGGGGACGATCAGTGGATACTGGCCGCTAGTGTCAGTAGACGATGGGCTCCATGTCTCGAAATAGTACTAGATGAAATTCATAACTTAAAAACTGACAAAACAACGAATTATATCGGCGTCCGCCGAAATCGTGGACGGGAGACAAGATAGGCGACTCGATGACCCGGCCAGCACGCCCGAATTCCCGAGGGTAATCTTTCGTTCGGCTGGGTCCCTCTCCGTGGCGTAGCGTGAGTGAGGTGAGTGGGGCTCACTGGCGATCGATGGAAACCAGCAGTGATGGGAGAAAAGAGTGAACAGCGAGCCGAAAAAGCCGACAGTCGGTCCAAAATGGACGCGACTCCATTGGGCCAAATACCAGGGACAGCGGGCGAGAGGAAGACGCCATATCGTTCTGTAGCCGCTGTCAGTGTCACTCCTCACGCAGGGGACGAAAAAGAAGGTTCTCTGGCAAGATCACGGCGTGAGTGGCCGGCACAGAACTATCGGCTGTCGAATTGTATACGAAGACGAACAACCATATTTTGTATTATGCTCCAGATTTGGTAAAACAGTTCAAAGTGACTCCGGGTGCGCTGGCCCAGGCCCAAGCGTTCAGAGCAAGCACCGAGTAAAGACGGATACACAACGGCGCGGTCAGTCTTCGTTACTGGTGCCGTCAGATTGAGACGCCGATGAGCGAAGTCCAAGGGATGACACGACAGACAGGCGGTGTACGGATCGACGAGCGTCTCACCAGCTTACGGGCCGATCCAGACGGACACGCCCCCGCAGGTGAAGGGTGGGGCGCGGACAGTCTGTTCGTCGATGGGCCACCAATTGTCAAGTGGTGATGAGAGAGTCCGTTCCAGTCGTCAGGCGAAAAATAACGGGTGTACTATTGTTATTCTCATTCGGCACAGTCCGTGTGACACTCTCTGACAGCCCATCGAGTGACGAGTGACAGGATAGATCCCACAGCGGCTGTCGATCCACAGATCGAGAAAATCTGTTACATCTAATTTCACAGACGATAAGACAGTTTTACGATTATTACCGAGAATATATTTGGATAATATCTCTATAGATGGATATATTCAAAATACTCGCCAACAGTGCTGTGAGATCGGGGTTGTGAGAGTCGTTACCGCACAACCGGCACGATGTAATTGGATTTTACAAATCCGATTCAGCATTGAAGACCATGATATAAATTGCAACGTCGGACGCACAAGATCGCGAGAGAGTCTAGTCCGTTGCCGGTGGAACGTATCGATACGAGTCGAGAAACAGACCACGGCGGGTAATCGGTCGAGAACAGCTGCGTCAATCTGGGCAAGAATCGACGCGCTGTAGCCAGTGACGGCGGAGATCGTCCGTATCGAAGATCTACAGAGACAGTACACGCTGACAATCCCTTCAGTGAGACATACGCCGCAACTGCACCGGGAAGCCCAGATCGCGGTGGAGAAACGACGAAACACCCCGGACCCCATGCCAAGATATATAAGCTATGATGTGGGCTACCGGTACTAATATATACGTAGGGATCAATCATTCCGATTGTCCATGTCAGACAAACCTGTGAGGAGTGGACGGAGACGTAAGTTCATCAAGGGAGCGGGAGCTGCGATGGTGACAGCGCTCGCTGGCTGTGGTGGCGGCGACACGACGACGGAAGGAGAGGGAAGCGGTTCGACGCCGACGGAGACCAACGAAGGGACGACGACCGGGACGGCGTCCCAGAACGTCACGACCCTCTCGTTGCGGATGTTCGCCAACAGCGCCAAAGAGAAGTTTATCAACGACCACAACCCCAAGATGCGGGAGGAGATCGGTGTCGAGGTTGACTACGAGACGATGGGCTGGAGCAACGCGAAAAAAGTCCAGAACAACAGCATTACGAGTGGGTCCGGTCCCGACGTCGAGGAGATTGCCTCGACGTGGATGCCCAAGCAGATCAACTCGAACGGGTGGATGGATATGGGAGAAGCCGGTGTCGATCTGCCCGAAGACAAGATCTACGACTCGCCGATGGAGATCGGTAAGTTCGATGGTGTGACCGCTGGCTTCCCGTGGTTCTGGGGTCCGCGCGCGCACCTGTACTACGATGGAATGATGGAAAGTGCCGGTATCGACGGCGCGCCAAGCACCTGGGACGAGATGATCGAAGACGCGAAAACGTTCAACGGGTGGGCCGAGAAGCAAGCAAGCAGTGGCTTCCAGCAAAAGTCCCTCTTTGGCATCCCCGGCGCGAACAACTGGGCGGTCACCCAGTACTACATGATGCTCCTCTGGCAGAACGGCGGCCAGATGCTCGACGACAACAACAAGGCCGTCTTCAACAGCGACAAAGCCGTCCAAGCGATGAACTTCTATAAGGACCTGGCTGGCGCGAACAATATTTCGCCCCGGTCGTCCATCGAGTGGAACGGCACCGCGCGGAACAACGCCTTCATCTCGAAACAGATCGCCAGTACCTGGGCCGGTATCACGATGAAGAGCAACATCAGCAACCCCCAGAAGAATCTGACCGCAGGGGCGCCACCGGCCGGGCCAAACGGTGATCCGTCGACGTTCTTCGGCGTGAACCTGATCGGCATTCACCCGTGGACGGACAAACAGCGGGCCGCCGCGAAATTCGTCGAGTACCTCACGCGAGCGGACGTGAACGCGGATCTCGCCAAGCGCCGGGGCTTTCTCCCGTCGGTCAAAGAGAGCTTCCAGGCACCCGCAATCCAGAACAACTCGTTGTTCCAGGAGTTCAACACGCTGCTCGAGGATACCAACGCCAAAACCGCGCCACAGGTCGTCGGCTGGGGTGGGGTTGCCAACTCGCTGAAGGGTGCTATCGTCGATATCCTGACCAAAGAATCGACTGGCAACTGGTCGCAAGGAGACACGAAAAAGCGTCTCGACGCAGCGGTCACGCAGGCCAACGACGCCCTCTGAAGACTCGCGCCCCAACCAAGGGTTCGTCCACCAGACGCGCCGCCGCCACGATTCGACATCCCGTCTTGGCCGTCGATTGCGTCGGTCAGTAGCCGATCGTGTAACTTGTTTTGATTTTTTTGACTGGTCGAGGGAGCAAAGAACACAAACAAATATTAGTGTGGAGGTGAACACTTCGATCTATGTCCCAGACCGTAGAGGAACGTACCGACGGCCATTCGTCCGAGGGCAGATGGGCCTCGTTGACGAAAGATCAAAAATTCGGATTGAAGCTCATCCTACCGGCGTTTACGCTCATGGCGATCGTCCACGGCTTCCCGATCGTCATGGGCTTCGTGATGAGCTTCTATAAGTTTCCGTCCCTGGACATCGCTGAATGGTTCAGACCGGAGACGTTCGTCGCGTTGACACACTACATCGACATCTTCGAGCCGGAGACGTTCATCGGATCACAGATCGTCGGCTCGATGAAGGCGACGCTCATCTACACCGTGGGATGTGTGACCGGCGTGTTCACGCTCGGGATGATCGCGGCGCTCGCGCTCAATCACGATTTCAGAGGGAAGCTCGCAGCCAGGACCGCGATTCTGGTTCCGTGGGTCGTCCCCATCGTGCCGATGCTGTTGACCTGGCGGATGATGCTGGCTTTCGACGGTTCGATCAACGGCCTGTTGTTGATGACGCCGTTCTTCGATTCAGTCCAGTCACTCCCACAGTGGCTCCTGGGGCCCAATTCACTCTTGACGATCATCATCACGAACATCTGGCGACAGTTCCCGTGGGCGGCGATCATGTTGTACGCCGGGCTCCAGTCGATCCCCCAGCAGCTCTACGAGGCGGCTGATATCGATGGAGCCAGTCGGTGGGGTAAGTTCCGGCACGTGACGCTTCCACAATTGATGCCCGTCTCGACGGTCATCCTCCTGTTGATGATCCTCTGGACGCTCGTCAACTTCACCATCCCGTACATCCTTCTCGGATCACAGCCCAGTGAGTCCGCGAACGTGCTGATAGTACTCGCCTACAATGCCGGCTTCAGCCAATCCCAGTACGGGGCTGGAGCGGCAATCAGCTTCCTACTGTTCATCATCGCGATGATCTTCGCGTACGTGTACTACAAGCGCACTGTGCAGGGCGAATACCAAGGAGGTGCCATCTAACCGATGTTCGAACGATTCAGAACCGACCAAGACAGTGGATTGTTCGCCGACGAGCTTCGTCTGGAGTCGTCGGCCAGAGAGACGTTGTTCAGCCTGTTGGTGCGCGTGACGTTGGTGTTGCTGTTGATCTTCGCACTGTTTCCGTTCTGGATGATGCTCCAGACGTCGTTGAAACCCCGATCAGAGATCGCACTCGCGGGCTTTCACCCGATCCCCCAGGCGTGGACGATCGAGCACTACCTGCAGATGTGGGATGTGATTCCGCTGGTTAACTACTACTTCAACAGCCTGCTCATCGCGAGTGTGACGACCGTGCTCAGTCTCACCATCGCCGGCCTGGCGGCCTACGCGTTCTCCCGCTACGAGTTCCCGGGCAAGTCGACGTTCGAAGTCAGTGCGCTGGCGACGCAGATGATTCCGGGCATCCTCATCCTGATTCCGATGTTCCTGTTGTTCACGTTTCTCGGGCAAAGCGGCATCCCGATGAAAGACACGTACTGGGGTATGATCTTCCTCTACACCACCTTTACCGTCCCCTTCGCCATCTGGATGTTGCGCGGGTACATCGATACGATTCCGGCGGCACTCGAAGAAGCCGCTCGGATCGACGGGTGTAGCCGACTCGAAGCCCTCTACCGGATCGTCCTCCCGCTGGCACTGCCGGGCTTCGCTGCGACCGGGATGTTCGTCTTCCTGCTTGCGTTCAACGAAGTCCTGTTCGCCTCGGTGATGGCCCCCAACAAAGTCACGCCATTTGCCATCGGTATCTACGACTTCATGGAGGCCTACTCGACGCAACTGGGCCCACTGATGGCTGCATCGACGACGGCCTCGCTCCCACTACTGATCATCTTCGTCGCGTTCAACCGGCAGATCGTCTCCGGCCTCACCGCCGGGAGCGTCAAGCAGTAAGGCGCTCGCGACGGCATTTTGCGATCGAGGGAACGGCTCTCGCCACTCCTTTTCCGGCCAGAAGTCAGTGACTCACGAGTCAGAGCAACACGTCCCGGCACAGTCGGGCGCGAAGGCGTCGAGGACAATTTTCGGGTCCACAGTCCAGCTCGGTCACGACGAGAGCGAAGCGGGCAGATCCAATCGGGGAAAATCAGTCTCGTGACGGCTGCAGTTGTGGCTCGGTCGCGTCGATGCCTGCGCGCTCGATCCGAGTGTCGAGTGCTTGCAGTTGGTCGACGTCGATCGAGAACGCGTGATTGTCGGCGGCAAGAGCCACGCCGCCGACGACCGGGTGTTGGATCGGCTCCAGCACGTCGGGCGCCTGGAACTGTTCGGTGACGGCCGAGACGAACTGCTCGCGAACGAGCGTCGACTCTAAGAGGCCACCGACGCCGCCGACCGACACCGGGTCGGCCAAGTCGAGTTCGTCGTCGACCGCTTTGGCGGCAAGGGCGAGTTCCTCGCCGGCTTCGCGTAGCAGGTCGAGTGCAACCGCATCGCCCGCCTGTGCCGCTGCGGTGACTTCCTCGGCGAACGACGCGATGTTACCCGGCGGCTCGGCGTGTTCGTAGACGGGTTTGATGATTTCGAGAAACGAGTCGACATCAAAGTGCTGGGTTGCACGATCGGTGAGTTCCGTTTCGGGACCACGGCCGTCGAAGCCACGAGCGGCCGTTTGCAGCCCGCGCCGGGCAAGAGAGAAGCCGCTTCCTTCGTCTCCCAGAAGCCAGCCCCACCCGCTCGTTCGGACGTCGGCCCCACTCTCGTCACGACCGTACGCCGTCGCGCCAGTGCCTGCGACGACGGCAATACCCGGATCACCGGCCGTCAGCGCGTAATGAGACAGCGCGACGTCAGAGACAATCTCGAACGATTCGAGGACGTCGATGTCGGCGAGGAACTCGCGGACGACAGCCTCTTGCTCAGCGAGTTGCATCCCTGCGAACCCGAACCCACCGACGACGGGTTCCTCAATCGGGTCGGTCGGCGAAAGTGCACGTTCGATCGTTGCCGCGACGTTATCCCTGGCGGTCTCTGCCCCCACAGCGAGATAGTTGCCGGGGCCACCCTGCGCAACACCGAGTAAGTCCAGTGTCGAATCGACGGCGATGCAATCGGTAGTCGAGCCACCGGCGTCGACGCTTACAATGATCATCGGTATGGTATTCGTCGAATTTTGGTTTGTATTTTTCGGGTAGCGATCAGTCGGTCTGGCGTGACCCGCCCAGTGGAAGGGCCGATCCAGCGGTCACGAGACCGTCGGGCAGTGCCGAACGGAAACGACTGCGTACAGCCGATGCTGTTTCTCCTCGGAAGCGTTCGTCCGTGTCTCCGCTTCGGGTAACTGCGCGGTCGAACCACAGCGACCATGCCGTCAGATCCCCTCGATTTCGACGTGTTTCGACAGCTGTGGCGGGCTGTCCGGATCGTATCCCAGTTCCATCGCACCCGCGTAGGCGACCCGTTGGGTGAGTTTCAGCGCGGGGAGCAGCGTCTCCGCCGATGCGGGCAATTCGATCGTCGCCGTCGCGTCGTAGCTCGTCCCGTGGGGATGAACGACGACGGTTCGTGCACCGGCGTCGCGCAACCCGTCGAGAACGTGATCCGAGACGGGTGCCCCGGCGTTGTCGAGGGCGTACCAGATCACCACGTCGCCAGCGACGTTCGCGATCGGCCCGTGATTGATTTCCAGCGTCGGCAGTGCCGTCGTATGCAACAGCATCGCTTCGCCAAGCTTGGTCGCTGCTTCACCAGCCAAGCCGTAGGCGCCTCCAGTTCCGAGGGTGTAGGCGCACTCGGCGTCCGTCAAGACGGAGACGACCTCGGAGACGTCCGACTCGATGACGGCCTCGACCCGATCGGTAGCGCCAGCCAGTGCCGTCTGCCACCCGGACCCACCGATGCGGTCGGCCAACAGGTACAACGTCGTGACGACCGCGTCGACGGATTTCGTCGCCATGACGGCCCGTTCATCGCCGGCCGGAGTCACAATCGTGTGATGGGCCATCTCGGCCAGAGTCGACCCGTCAGTGTTCGTGATCGCGACCGTCGTGGCACCGTTGTCAGCGGCAGTCTCGAGCGCTCGGATCGTCTCGGTCGTCTCACCGGATTGGGACAGTCCCACGGCGACGTCAGTCTCGCCGATCGGCGGTGACTCATAGAGGAATTCCGGAGCGTACTCCACGTGCGCGTCGACACCTGCGTTCCGGAGCAGTGCGCGGCCAACGACGCCGGACCAGTACGAGGACCCACACCCGAGAAACGTCACCCGGTCGGCACTGAGAAGTGGTTCCGCGACCCGTTCGATCGGGTCTGTGTTCGATACAACCGTTTCGATCACGTCACAACCGTCTCTAATCTCTCGATGCGCGTGCTCTCCAACCATCACGTTTGGAGTGGTATCTTCTAGGCTATAAGTTTGGGGGGTCCCGGCGGGTGAGCGAACCGGCTGCGTGGTGCCAAGAGAGACGGGTTCCCCGGGACGACGCACGGCAACGCCGGCAAAAATAGTTATATTTTCTACACTTTACCGGCAGTTTGGGGCCAGATCGATGCCTGTGCGGGGAACGAGACAAAATTGAGTCATAAATTCTTTGTATTACGACGAGTATAGTCGGCTATACGCATGGCCGAGTTAGAGATAGATTCACTCACGAAAGTGTTCTCAGACGACAGTGGCGACATCACCGCGGTGGACGACCTGTCCATCACATTGCGCGATGAAGAATTTCTGGTCCTCGTCGGCCCCTCGGGGTGTGGCAAGTCGACCACGCTCCGGATGGTCTCCGGACTGGAGATTCCGACCAGCGGTGACGTCCGTATCGAGGGCCAGTCAGTCGTCGATCAGGAGCCACGTGATCGTGATATCGCGATGGTCTTCCAGAATTACGCGCTGTACCCCCACATGACGGCCCGAGAGAACATGTCCTTCGGGCTGAAGATGAGTACGGACCTCGACGAAGACGAGATCGACGAGCGCGTCAACGACGCCGCCCAGATGATGGGGATTACCGACTTGCTCGAAGACGAACCTGCAGAGTTGTCCGGCGGGCAACAACAGCGGGTGGCACTCGGACGGGCGATCGTCCGGGATCCAGCGGCGTTCCTGATGGACGAGCCGCTCTCGAATCTCGACGCAAAGCTTCGCTCCCAGATGCGAACCGAGTTGAAGTCCCTCCAAGAGGACCTCGGAGTCACGACGATCTACGTGACGCACAACCAGATCGAGGCGATGACGATGGGCGATCGGATCGCCATCCTCAACGACGGGGAACTCCAGCAGATCGGGACGCCACTCGAGTGTTATCACCGTCCCAACAACCAGTTCGTCGCAGGGTTCATCGGCGAACCCTCGATGAACTTTCTCGAAGTGGCCGTCGAAGACGGGACCCTGGTCCACGATGCCTTCGAGTACGAGCTCAGCGCCGAGACGGCGAGAAAAGTCACGTCCAAGGACCGTCTCATCCTCGGCGTTCGGCCCGAAGACATCACGGTCAAACGTGGCGAGGATAACGGCGTCCCGGCCACCGTCGACGTGGTCGAACCACTCGGGGACCTCTCTCACGTCACAGTCGAACTGGCCGGTGACCAGTACACGGCGACGATCGACGGCAGCCGCCAGTTCGGCCGTGGTGACGACCTGTCCTTGCAGTTCCCGGAAGATCGGTTGAACCTCTTTGACGCCAAGACCGGCGAGGCACTGCGCAACAGCAAGGCGACCATCGAAGAAGAAGACGCCGCGATACCCGCCTGAGAAAGCCTGAGACCGTCTCCAGACAGTTCGACACAGGCCCCATCCATCGCAGGCGGCCCGTGACACAGCTGCTCGGTCCCGTCACACGATCGTCGATTAGTCGTCGGGCATCGTGACCGGGAGCGTCCCCTTCGGAGTGCTGTCCCCGACGAGGACACTGGCGGCAGCGTCGACGGCTCCCGGTGAGTAGCCGTAGGATGTCAGGAACGGCACGTCGTCCGGACACACAGTGAGATCGTACGGGGTTCGCACTGCCAGTACGGCGACGTCGTCGGACTGGGCACAGAGCCGACGAAGTGCCGTCGCCTGTCCGGGGTTCGACCGCGCGTCGTAGGTCACAACCAGGATCTGTGCCGTCCCGTCAGTGGGGTAGTCGAACGATGCTGGATCGGACACCGTTTCTCGGCGAACGTCGACGCCACGCTCCTCGAGGGCGTCGAAGACGACAGCTGGCTCGTATCGATCGTCTTCCGCGTTCGAGCCGCGGTCGCCGGTGAAGCCGATCGCGTGTAGGGGGCGGTCGACATCGAACGGGATCACGCCGCGCTCGTCCCGAACGAGGGTGAGGCCACACTCGGCGACCGAGCGGGCGATCGACGTGGATGTTGTCGCAGACTCCTCCCACGATTGTGCCGGCGGCTCTGCGACGTTCCGTTCCTGTTTGAGCCGCTGGATTCGCCGCACCGATTCGTCGATGCTGGCTTCGGACAGACGACCGGATTCGACGGCCTCGACGACAGCCTCGATGGCGTTTCGCTGTCGGTCTGGCGTATGCGAGACCATGGCGATATCACAGCCGGCTTCGATGGCTTCGACCGCCCCATCGGTCGTTCCGACACCGTCGGCGATCGCGTGCATCTCGAGGCAGTCTGTGACGACCAGTCCATCGAAATCGAGTCGCTCCCGGAGGATTCCAGTCTGGACGGCCGGTGAGATCGTCGCGGGGCGGTCCTCGTCGTCGGTGATCGACGGGAACGACACGTGGGTCGTCATGATGGCGTCGATTCCGGCCGCGATCGCTCGTTTGAACGGGAAGAACTCCACGCGGTCGAGGCGATCGATGTCGTGATCGACGACGGGGAGGCCGACGTGGGAATCGGTCGCCGTATCACCGTGACCCGGGAAGTGTTTGCCACACGCCAAGACGTCGGCCGACTGCATCCCGGTCGCCATCTCGACGCCGAGGTCCGCGACCAGTTCTGGGGACTCCCCGAACGACCTGACGCCGATGACCGGGTTGTCGGGGTTGTTGTTGACGTCGAGGACAGGGGCGAGATTCATCGTGATACCGAGCGAACGGAGTTCGCGACCGACTGCCTGGCCCGCCTTGCGTGTGACGTGTGGATCACCACACGCACCGAACAGCATGTGACTCGGCAGCTGCGAGCCCCAGTCGAGCCGGGAGACGACTCCGCCCTCTTGGTCGGTCGCGATCAGGAGGGGTGAGCCCGCGCCGGTCGATTGGGCCAGCTCCTGCAGTGTCCGGGAGAGTGACGCGACTTGTGACGGCGACTCGATGTTTCGCGAAAAGTAGATGACGCCGCCGAGGTTGTACTCCTCGATGAGTGCGCAGACGTCATCGGTTGGTTCGGTGCCGTCGAAACCGACCATGAACAGTTGGCCGACTTTCTCCCTAAGAGACAGTTCTCCGACGTTTTGGGCGGACATACAAGCCGCGAATGCTTTCCACTCAAATAAAACTACGGGCTCGCCGGGACGCTAAGACCCCATCAATGGCAACACAGTCGCGCGACTCGGCGAGTGCCCAGTCGCCAAGGCCACCATCGGCCCCAGCCCCTGAATGTCTGCTCTCCCGGCTGACCAGTGCCAATAAGGGCCAATAGTCCCGCCATCGTGCCGACCCTACCGGTGAGTTTCGAGTCACCAGATGAGTGCAACGACGGAGCGACCGGACGGATCGACGGGGGTCCGCGGCCGCTCATGGGAAGTTATGACAAATATTATTTTATATATAAGTAGTTATGTAATGTATATTTATATCCGCAAATTGACGACGAAAGATCGATAATCGGGTCGTCGCTGCCCGAATCCGGATCCGCAGTACGGTAAAATTCGCGGATGGAACTGCATACAAGCACTTGACCCGCTCAAAGCACCTTCGCAAGCGCACGGAACGGTCGCCCAGTAGCCCGTCGTAGAATACAGAAAAAATATAAGATCCTGAAAAGACAAATTTATTCAAATTTTTCGCAGGAAATAGCAAATATATTCTAAAGATAATGGTTTAAATAGTAGTATACAGAGATAGTAACGGCAGTGTCGCCCCAGTATAGATTTTTGATACGTCTATAGAATAGTCTGATATATTACTATTGTAGATTTCTCCGCAGTGCACTAACGGCCAGTGGCATAGTACAGACGGTTGTCTCAACACTCTAAGGACTCCGGTCTCAGTCGTCGCTGTCGACCGTCAGGAGTCACGCCCAGCTGCGTCCGAGAGCGATACCAAACGGCGAATTGCACACCTGCATTAGGAAAGACGAAAAATCACAACAACTATTTAGGACTGCTGTGAGTACCGATCATGAAGACGCACAGCCTAAACGGTTCCTGGCAGTGCCGTCAACGGCCTCACGGCGACTGGTTCGAGGGCACAGTACCAGGTGGCGTCTACACGGATTTGGTTGCCGCGGGTGAGATTCCGGACCCCTACGACGAAGACAACGAACTCGACCTCCAGTGGGTCGGCAAGACCGACTGGGAGTACCGACGCGAGTTCGAGATCGACGAAACACTGGTAGAGCAGGACCGAGTGACGCTTCGCTGTGAGGGCGTCGACACAGTAGCGACAATCCGCATCAACGAGACGGACATCGGCGAGACGTCGAACATGCACCGGATTTACGAGTTCGACGTCACTGACGCCCTCGAGATCGGGACGAACGAGATCAGTGTGGTGTTCGATTCACCCGTCGAGTACGCCATCGAACAGCGCGACGCCTACTCACACGAGGTGCCAGTGACGCAGTATCCCGTCGAACAGCCGGCACGGAACTTCATCCGGAAAGCCCAGTGTCACTACGGCTGGGACTGGGGCCCGTGCCTCCCGACGGTCGGTATCTATCGCGACATCGAACTGATCGGTCACGCAGAGCCGCGAATTACCTACGTCAAACCACAGCAGGACCACGACGGCAACGGCGTCGAACTCACGGCCGTCGTCGGCGTCGACTCACCGACCAACGGTGAGTACGCTGTAACGGTCTCGATCGCCGGGAGTGAGACGACCGAGCGGCGAGAGATCGCGGCCGGCGAGTCTGAACTCGCCGTCAGCGTGACCGTCGACGATCCGGACCGGTGGTGGCCGCGAGGATACGGCGACCAGCCGCTGTACGACTGTACCGTCGCGATCGACGGGGCAGACAGCGCAACGACACGGGTCGGCTTCCGCGATATTTCGGTCGTCCGCGAGGTCGATGGCGAGAACGCTGAGAGCTTCTCCTTCGAGGTCAATGGCGTGGCCGTCTTCGCCAAGGGCGCAAACTGGATCCCGATAGACGCGATGTACGGCGGCGTCAGCACGGATCGCTACGACCAGTTGCTCGAAAGCGCCGCCGAGGCCAACATGAACACGATCCGGATCTGGGGCGGCGGGTACTACGAGAACGACTACTTTTACGAGCGGTGTGACGAACTGGGCTTGCTCGTCTGGCAGGACTTCATGTTCGCCTGCTCGTTGTACCCGGCCGACGACACCTTCGTCGAGAACGTGACCGGGGAGGTTCGCGATCAGGTCCGTCGGCTGGCCAGCCACCCCTCGATCGCGCTGTGGTGTGGCAACAACGAGAACGAATGGGGGCTCGAACACGGCTGGTACGGCGACAGGACAGACAGTGAGGTCCTTTTCGATGAGTACGACCGCCTCTTCGAGTCGGCACTCGCGGATGTTGTCGCCGAGGAAGATCCCACCCGACGCTACTGGCCGTCCTCGCCGTCCAGCGGTATCGAGGCAACCAATCCTCAGAATCCCGCGAAAGGCGACATCCACTACTGGGACGTCTGGCACGGTGGGAAGCCGTTCGCCGACTACCTGACGGTCGAACCGCGATTCGTCTCGGAGTTCGGCTACCAGTCGTTCCCCTCGATCGAGTTGCTGGAGACGGTGGTTCCCGAGGAATCGCTCAACCCGACCGACCCGCTGATGGAGCACCACCAGCGCCACCCGGATGGCAACGGCCTCATCCTCGCCCGGATGGCTGATCACTTCCGGATCCCGTTCGACTTCGCGGACTTCGTGTATCTGAGTCAGCTCCAACAGGGGTTTGCGATCAAGACCGCCGTCGAGCACTGGCGGCGCCTGAAGCCGTACTCGATGGGCGCGATCTTCTGGCAACTCAACGACCTCTGGCCGGTCGCGTCGTGGTCATCGATCGAATACGGCGGTGGCTGGAAGGCACTCCAGTACATGGCCAAGCGGTTCTTCGAGGACGTACTGGTGTCGTTCCACGACGACCCGGACGAGGAGAGTCTCGAACTGTGGGTGACTAGCGACGTGACCGACTCGATCGAGGGGACGGTCGAACTCGACGCGATCGCGTTCGACGGCGGCGTACTGGCGAGTCGGAGTATCGACGTCACTCTCGACGAACTCGAAAGCAAGCGGGTCGCGACCGTGAGCCCGGCGTTCGCAGATGTCCCCACGGAATCGTACCTGCTCCGAGCGACGCTATCGGCCGACGACTACACCGGCCGGAATACCGCATTCTTCGAGCCGTTCAAGCACTTGGACCTACCTGGGGCGGACGTCGACGTCACCGTCGAGGGCGACACCGTTACCCTCGAGAGCGACGACGCGGCGCTGTTCGTGGCGCTATCGGCCCCCGCACTGGCCGGGCACTTCTCGGACAATTACGTCCATCTCACGCCGGGCGAAACCCGGACGGTTTCGTTCACTGGAGAGGCAGACGGCGACGAACTCGCATCGACACTCGGGGTGACTCACCTCGAAGACACGTACTGATCGCCCGCCGATCTTCTGGGAGTACCGACGGGCAGCTCTCACTCGAAAGACGGGAGAGGCACGAGTGTGATCTCGGGACGAAATACGTTTTTACACTCGCCAATCCACAGAGACTCCATGGAGTATACGACGCTTGGCGAGACTGGCATGGAGGTCAGTCGGATCTGCCTGGGCTGTATGAGCTTCGGGACGAGTGACTGGCGTGAGTGGGTACTCGAAGAACCCGAATCCCGGGAGATTATCGAACGCGCGATCGACCTCGGGATCAACTTCTTCGACACCGCAAACATGTATTCCCTCGGGGAGTCCGAACGCGTCCTCGGGAACGTCCTCACCGAGTACGACCGCGAGGAGCAAGTCGTCGCCACGAAGGGCTTTTTCGAGATGGACGAGGACAATCCCAACTCGGGCGGGCTCTCCCGGAAGGCGATCGAACAAGAACTCCAGGCCAGCCTCGACCGCCTCGGCATGGAGACGGTCGACCTCTATCAGACCCATCGCTGGGATGACGACACACCGATCGAAGAGACGCTCCGAGCACTGGACGATGCCGTTCGGCGTGGGCAGACACGATACGTCGGCACCTCGTCGATGTGGGCCTACCAGTTCGCCGACGCACTCGCGACCAGCGAGCGACTGAACCTGGAACGGTTCCAGACGATGCAAAACCACTACAACCTGCTGTATCGCGAGGAAGAACGCGAGATGCTGCCACTCTGTGAACGCGAGGGGATCGGCGTCATCCCGTGGAGTCCGCTGGCTCGTGGCTATCTGACTCGACCACACGAAGAATTCGACGCGACGACCCGTGGCGAGACTGACGGCCACGCTCGCAAACACCTCTACTTCGAGGGGGGTGGCCGGGAAATCAACGACCGCGTCGCGGAACTGGCCGACCAGAAGGGCGTAACGATGGCCCAGATTGCCCTGGCATGGCTCCTCCACCAGGACGCCGTCGACGCACCGATCGTCGGCACCACCAGCGTCGAGCACTTGGAAGATGCCGTCGAGGCCCTGGAGATCGGTCTCAGCGAGTCCGACCAGCGGTACCTTAAAGAGCCGTACGAACCCGTACCAGTGTCCGGTCACGAGTGAGACGGCGGCCGTGTTCGCCGGTCGAAACGCTTCTTGCAGTCGCGTTCGACGCCGGGTATATGGTCCTCCAGATCGTCCTGCCGGCCGTGTTGCTGTTCGCGTTCATCATGATCTCGGCCGACGCCGGGGCGCTCAGAGCACTCGAGGTGTACTTCGACCCCGAAGCCGACAGTATCTTTCTCTCCGACGATCACGGGCCGCCACAACGGTGACGGGATCGAGCAGCGAGTCACAGCCAAACCCGTAGTATATAGGCCGACGGACCGACAGCCAACCCATGGCAGAGATCGATATCTCCGGGGACGACGATGACCCGGACGTAAACGTGTCTGCATCGGGATCACGGCTGCCCTCCTTCCTGGGGACGCGGTTAGTGATCCTCGCAATCGTGGTCGGTGTGCTGTATCTCGTGCGGCCGCTGATCCACGGGATCGTCTATGCAACACTGTACACGCCATCCGGACTGGTACTGTTCGGTGGTACCGCCGTCACGGCACTCGTCCTGTGGTTCCTCCCGCCCTGGCGGCTCGAACGTGACGAGAAGCGACGCAGTATGGTGTCAGTGCTGTTCGAAGACGACGAGTCACCAGCCGGAGACGTCCTCGCAAGTAGCGGGTCAGCGATGCGGAAACTTCGCATCTTCGGCGGGATCGTGACTGTGCTGTTCGTCCTCTCGGTTCTCGTCGGAATCCCAGCGGGGGCACTCGAACAGCGGACACTTGCCCAGCAGACGATGGCCGATGCGACTGAATTGGATGAGTTCCCGCAGGCGAACGCGAACAACCCGCGCGTGGTGCCACGCGAAGTCTCTGACGTGACGACCCGCGGGTCGGTCTCCTATCGGACACACCGTCTCGGGGCGAGCGACATCGCCAGACAGGAAGACGGCTCGCTGGCGTGGTCGTATCCGATCGAACCCGACGGGGCCAGAAACAAGCTGCTTGAAAATCAGCGGGGCGTCCTCGTCGCCAACATGACCTCGATGGACGAACAACAAATCACCGTCTACGAGGCCGATTTCACACACGGTGAAGGCATGTGGCTCCACCGCTCGGCCCGGTGGAACGTCAAGCTCGGCGGGTATCTCTCGAAGTACAACGACGAAGCCGTCGAGTTCAGCCACGACGGACAGCCCTACCTCTATTACCCGAAGACTGGCCACGAGTGGCACCTGCTCCCGTTGCCACACACGACACCGAAGTGGAACGGTGGGGCCTTGGTCCACCCAGACGGGACGATCGAGCACCTCACGCCAGAGCAAGCACAGGAAAACGAAATTCTCGACGGCCAGCGGCTCTATCCGATGACGTTGACCCGATCCGAGATGGGGTCGCTCGGG
The DNA here is from genome assembly GCF_009797925.1 of Halorhabdus sp. CUG00001. Classification (NCBI taxonomy): domain Archaea; kingdom Methanobacteriati; phylum Methanobacteriota; class Halobacteria; order Halobacteriales; family Haloarculaceae; genus Halorhabdus; species Halorhabdus sp. CUG00001. Next base: position 379,286 of record NZ_VOLB01000001.1, on the reverse strand, counting down.
TACCGTGAGGGGATCATCAACCAGTTGCCCGTCGTCGGCGCTCACGAGGGGCAAATCGAAGTCGCAGCCCTCCCGGAGGGAGCCAACAACGAACAGCCGTTCGTAATCGACCTCGAAGGCGAGCGGATGTCCTACGTCACGGCGATGGAACCGTACGGCGAAGATACGCGTGGGCTGGACGAAGTGTGGCTCGCCGACGCAGAGACGGGCGAATACACCTTCTTCGGGACTGACGAGGAGACGCTGACTGGTCCCGAACGGGCGATGGGGATCGCTCGAAACGAAGACTCCCAGACTGGCTGGGGCGACAACTTCGTCGTCACCGAGCCAGTCCCGGTGATAGTCGACGGTGACCTCTGGTGGCACATCAAGGTCGCACCGACCGACTACACCGACGTGACGCGGAACGTCTTCGTCAACGCTGATGCGAACAACGCGATCGAACTCAGCGACGACACCGCAATCCGGGAGTTCATCCGGGGTGACATCGACGAAGACGAACTCACCGCCGGCGAGAACGGCACGGATGTCCAGCCGGCACCGGACGGCGAGGACGTACTCTACTACGTCCTGATCACGAATGACAACGGTGAAGTCGTCGATCGGATCCCCGTCAAAGCGGGCCAGGATACCCAGATCGTCGCGCCAGGGGACGAACGCGCGACCGACAACGAGACGGCAAACTGACGGGGCAGTCGGGACACCGATCGTTCGAAAATAGTCCAGCCGCGTTCCCTACTCGGCGTCTGCAGGCACGTCGAAGTCGTGGAAGTGTTCGCCGTTCTCCTTGCTCAGGATGTGTAGCGCGGCTGCCGCGCCGTCGCCCGCCGAAATGATGGCCTGCCACTCTTCGGCCCGGACCATCGCGCCCGTCGCGTAGGCATCCGCGACGCTGGTCTCCATCTGGACGGAGACGTCGACGACACCCTCGTCGGTGGTCGCACAGCCCAACTCCTCGGCCAGCGAGCGGTCAGCACCGGTCGCCAGAACGACGTACTCGGCTGTGTACTCGCTGTCCTCGGTTTCGACAGTGAATCCCTCGTCTGTCTCTGTGACAGCCGTGACTGGTTCGTCTTGGGAGCGGTTGACGCCGAACGCCTCGACTTGCTCCCGAGAGACGTCCATGAACTCGCTGCCGTCTATCGACTCGATGCCGAGGTAGTTGAACAGGTGAGCTTTGTGCATCCAGGTCTCGTCGGTGTCAAAAACCGTCGTCTCCAGGCCGTTTTTTGCAGTGAACAGTGCCGCACTCAGGCCGGCGGGACCGCCGCCGACGACGATGACATCTGCCATACGAGAAGACAGTATCGCCGCCCAGATAAGCGTTGGTTCGACGACGATACAAACCGCTCGATGCACGACCAGAGCGGGACCGAACGACGTCACCTTCCGGGGAGACTGGCAGCGTCGGCCGATACCGTGGGCGAGTCCGCGTTTAAGCACGCTGAACGCCGGGTACCCGACGCGAGCGGGCCACATATCGCGGCTTGCAGAGCCAGCAGTGTCCCACCACCGTTAAGCGATGGCCGAACGGAGGGGCGGGTAATGACAGACACCGACCCGACGACTGGATCAGCCAACGAGGCCGAGGGTCCCGAGTCTGGGCGGAGCGGGGCCAAACACCAAGAGCGCTCACGGCCGGACGCCACCGAGAAGAGCGACACCGCCGCGACGGTCGATCGGGCACCGCTCCAGACCGATACCCGGACGGTCGAAGCACGGGTGCGCTGGAAGTGGCTGTTGAGTGCTGTCTTGGCCGCCGCCGTCGTCGGCATCGTGATCGGGGCGCTCAGTGTCTTTGGCTTCGAGTGGGGACCGCTGCCCGGTGTCGGTGCCTTCGTCCTCGTTGCCGTCCTCGGTGGCCTCTACGTCGTCGTCTTGTATCGCTCCTGGGAGTATCAAGTGCGGGAGGACGCGCTGTATCTCGAACGCGGCGTGGTCACGCACGTCACGAGCGTGATCCCGTTCGTGCGGATCCAACACATCGATACGAGCCGCGGGCCGGTCGAACGTGCCCTCTCGCTGTCCTCGCTGGTGGTCTATACAGCTGGGTCACGCGGAGCCGACGTGACGATTCCGGGACTGACACCGGCCGAGGCCGAGGAGCTACAAGATCGGCTGAAAGTGCTCGCAAAGGACACCGCAGACGAGGATGCCGTCTGACTATGCGACTCGATCCCCTCTCGATCCCCTACCGAATCGCCGAGAACAGTGTTCGAATTGGCGGCGCGATCGTCCTCGCCGGCGTGGCGGGGTCCGGTGGGTCCGGTGGGAGCTTCTTGCAAGGTGCGGTGATCTTTGTCGGCCTCGCTGCCATCGGCGTCGCGCTGGTCGCGGGCTGGGAGGTTGCCTACCACCGACGCTTTCGCTACGAACTCACGGGCGATACCTTCGACATTCACTCTGGCGTGCTCTCGAAACGCGACCGGGAGATCCCCTATCACCGCATCCAGAACGTCGACCTCCGTCAAAACGTGATCCAGCGCCTGCTCGGGATCGCCGAAGTCCGCCTGGAAACAGCCGGTGGCGGCCAGACGGAGGCCCAGTTGCAGTACGTCAACCGGGAAGAAGCGAGCCGACTCCAAGAAGAAGTCCCACGCCGTCGAGGCAGCGACGACAGCGAGGATGTCGACGGCCAACAGCAGCCAGCGGCCGCTTCCGGGCGAACACTGTTCGCGATCACGCCCCGAGAACTGGGGATCCTGGGCATCGTCTCGATGGACCTGCGGCTCGTCCCGCTGTTGCTCGGGGCACTCTCGATTTTCGGGCCGACGATGATCGCCGAGATCGTCCCCGACACCGAGCAGCTGTTCCTCGTCGGCCCGATCGTCGGGGTCGGGGCGATCGTCGCCACGGCAGTATTGAGCGGCATCATCTCGGTGTTGCGCTATTACGACTTCCAGTTATATCGGCGCGGAGAGGAATACCGCTACGAGCGGGGTCTCCTCCAGCGATTCAGTGGGTCGATCCCCGTCGAGAAGGTCCAAACGTTGTCGATCCGTGAGAACGTCCTCGCACGGTGGCTGGGGTACGCCAGCCTGACGATCGAGACGGCCGGGTATTCGCCCGAACAGGGCAGCGGTGCACGGTCACAGGCGGCGATCCCGATTGCCGAACGCGACCGGGTGCTAGAACTGGCTCGCTCGATCGAGCCGATCGAGGAGTTCACGTTCGAACGGCCGCCCAAACGGGCGCGACAGCGATATGCGGCCCGGTACCTGCTCGTCGTCGGTGTGCTGGTCGCGGGGGCCTACGCGATAACGCTCCATCCCGACGTAGCCGGTCCGTGGTACCTGACCGCCCTGCTCGCCGTCGGAGTCCCCATCGCCGCCCATCTCAAGTGGCGCCATCGTGGGTACTACCTCGGCGAGGAGTACGTCATCACGCGCAATGGTTTCTGGAGCCAGCGGATCACGATCGTTCCCGCCTATCGCGTCCAGACGGTCGTCAGTTCCCGGTCGATCTTCCAGCGGCGTCGTCGACTGGCGTCGGTAGTTATCGACACGGCAGGGTCGAGTAGTCTGCGCGGTGACGATGCCGTCGCCGCAGACATCGACGATGCCGTCGCGACAGAACTTCGAGAGGCTGTCGGCGATCGACTGCAAACAGCACTGACCACGCGTCGATCCGAAACCAACGAGCAGTCCGAGCCAGCGTCTGCTTGAGGACACCTGAGAGTCGGCGAGTCGTCCCGGATCGAGACGTCACCAGCCGGCCAAACAGCTAAGGGAATCGCCCGACCCACCGGAAGTATGCAAGACTCGGTGCTGAGTCGGTTGCGAAGCGTGGCGGCCCCGAAACAGTTGGGATGGACCTGGGTGGTGAGCTGATCGTGCCGGCGATCGAAACCGACGGCCTCACCAAACGCTACGGTGACCTGCGGGCGCTGTCTTCGCTCTCGCTGTCCGTCGAGCAGGGGTCGTTGTTCGGGCTGCTCGGCCCGAACGGATCGGGCAAGACCACGACGATCGGCCTGTTGACAGGCCAGCACCAACCGGACGCGGGCAGCGTACGCGTCCTGGGAATCGATCCCGTCGCGAGTCCGCTCGACGTCCGGGAAGCGGTGGGCATTCTTCCCGAGCGGGAGGACCCACCGAGTTTCCTGACGCCGCGGGAGTACCTCCGGTTTGTCGGTGATGTTCGGGACCGAGACGACATCGACGATCGGATCGGAGAGTGGGCACAGCGCCTGGAGTTCACGGCGGCCCTCGACACCACCGCGGCGGCCCTCTCGGAAGGCCAGCGCCAGCGCGTGATGCTCGCCCAGGCGTTCGTCCACGACCCCGACCTCGTGTTCATCGACGAGCCGCTGGTCAATCTCGACCCGATCCTCCAAGAACGGGTCAAAGAAGAATTGCGCGCCTATCGTGAGGCCGGGAACACGGTCTTTCTGTCGACGCACTTCGTCGATGTCGCCGCCGACCTCTGTGATCGCGTCGGGATCCTCGACGGCGGACACCTCCAATCGACGAGGGACACGACGGCCCTCGACACCGACGACCTTCGTGAGTACTTCGTCGAAACTGTCGAGAAGAGTGCGGGATCGACGGCACGTGGGTCGCGTGGATCGGCCACCGGCGCCGACGATAGCAGCCAAGCGGGGGCCACAGACACGTGAGTCTCCTCGGCGAAATGATTCGCGAGGAGTGGCGACTGCACACACAACTGTTTGGTGGTCGCCGGTTCGGCGCGTTCCCGCTTGCGGTGTTCGCTCTCGCTGCCGTCGGGCTCTCACTCCTCTCCGATCTCGGCGTGGGTCGTGGGACCGTCGTCGGTGGCCTGCACGTCCTCGTGGCGTTTCTGGGGCTGCAAGTTGGGACGATCGGCCTGATCGGACGGGACGCGATGGAAGCCGTGTTTGGCGAACTGACGTTGCTCGTCAGCAGTTACCGGACGCTCCCGATATCCTGGCGCCGACTCCTGGCGACGTTCGTCCTCAAAGACCTGCTGTACTACTCGGGACTCGTCGTCGGGCCACTGGCGATCGCTGACGCCGTTCGAGCGATCGTCGCGGGGACGTCCCTGGGAGAGGTCCTCTTGTTGTGGGTGACGCTGGCCGGAGCGTTCGCGCTTGGGGTCACGGTGAGTCTCGCAGCGGTCGCCATCGGCACACGGAGTCGGCTCGCGCTGGTGGCCGTGATCGGCCTGTTCGCTGTGGCGATCTTCGGCACTGACATCGAGTTCCTTGCGTTTACGCCGGCTGCCTTTTACGGAGACCCCACGCTCGCGACTGGCCTTCGCGGGGCGACGCCACTGGTCGTGAGTGGCCTCGTCGCAGTTGTGTTGTTCGAACCGGTCGAGTCCGGACAGCGACCCGCAAGCTGGGTCCCGGCCTTGCCGGTGGGCTATGGTGTCGCCGGCCGAACGCTCAGGGAGGTCGCCCGCTCGGGTGGGTCTGTCTGGAAAGTCCTGTTCTCACTGTCGGTGTTCGGGGCGGTGACGGGCTGGTTGCTGGTCGTCGTTGCCGACGCCGCAGGGCTTGAAATTGCTCCCGGTATCGCCTTCGGGACGCTACTGGGGCTGGGAACGTTCACGACCTATGCCTGGGTGATGCAGTTCGACACACCCGGAGAATACCGTCGCTACCCACTCCCAGCGAGGCGACTGTTGGGTGGCAAATTGCTCGCGTTTCTCGCCCTGGCAGTCCCGAGTGGGCTGGTCGTGCTCGGGGCGGCCAGCCTGTGGTTTCGGCCCCAGGACTTGCTGGTGGGCGTGTTCGTCTTCCCGGCGGTTGCAGTGTACGTCTTTGGCGTCTCGGCACTGCTCGCCGGGCTGTCACCGACGGCCCTGCTGTTCGACGTGGCCCGGTTTTCTCTCTTTGGCGTGGGGATAGCGATGGTTGCAGTCCCACTCGTTGTCCTGGCGCTCGTCGCGGGACGGTATCCGACGATTGCACCGCCCCTGGCGGTCGGGATCGCCCTGCTGGCAGGCGTCGTGGGGATCGCAGTTGCGGATCGGGCCGGGCCACGCTGGCGAGATCGGACACGAGGCTAGGCCGACCCGAATCGATCACACAGTAAACAGAACCATTTTCTGCTGGGCATCGAAATACGCATACGACTCGGTGGGTACCCGGAATCCGGGGCGAGACCGAACAGGAGCTGACAACGATGGCTAACACGATACCGATTCGAACACTCGTCGTCGACGATAGCGAGTTCTTCGCGGAGATGACCGCCGAAACGTTGCGGGCCGATCACGAGATCGATACGGTCGCGGAGACATCCGTCGAGGACGCGTTAGCATTGCTCGACGACGAGCCGATCGACTGCATCGTCAGTGACTACGAGATGCCTGATCGCGACGGCCTGGATTTTCTAGAATCCGTCCGCGAGCAGTTCGGGGATATCCCGTTTATTCTCCTGACTGGCCGCGGTGACGAGACGATCGCCAGCGAGGCCATCGCGAGAGGGGTCGCGGACTACCTGCTCAAGCTCGAAGTCGTCGAGGACCAGCAGTACGGTCGACTGGCAAATCGAATCAGCAAGGTAGTCTCCCAACAGCGCGCCCAGCGGAAACACGAGTTACTCGTCGAGAACTCGCCCGACGCCATCGCCCAGGTCGCTGCCGACGGGGAGTTACTGACGGTCAATCCCGCCCTGGCGGCCATCGTCGATGCCGACCCAGCTAGCCTTGCGGGACAGCGCCTCCAGTCGGTACTGGGCGAGGTGGGCCGATCCAGGCTCGAAACGGGTCGCCAAGCCCTCGAAAACGACGCGACAGAGGGGAGCGAAGACGTCTACGGAGAGCGTCGCTATCACAACCTGTTCGTCCCGGTCGACGTGCGTGAGGATCGCCGATCGTTCCAGATGATCTCCCGAGATGTCACCGAGCGAGTCGAACACGAGCGCGAGGTCCGCCACCAGAGCGAGCGACTCGAAACGTTTGCCAGCGTCGTCAGCCACGATCTTCGCAATCCCCTGACCGTCGCGTTGAGTTCCCTCGAACTGATCGAACGCGACTGTGACGTCGACCCGGCGATCGCCGATCGGGTGGACCGATCGCTGACGAAAATGGAGCACATCATCGACGACGTGCTGGCGCTTGCACGACAGGGCCGGGCCGATCACGACCCGGAACCGGTATCGCTCTCGACGGTTACCGATCGCGCCTGGGAGAACGTCGCCAGCGACGGGGCGACCGTCTCAGTCGACACCGGACTAACGCTTGCGGCCGATCCCGGCCGTCTCCAGGAGTTACTCGAACACCTGTTCGAGAACGCAAGCAACCACGGTGGTTCGACTGTCGCCGTCGAAGTGGGAGCACTCGAGGACGGGTTCTACGTAGCCGACGACGGCGAGGGCATCCCGGCGGACGATCGTGAGCACGTGTTCGACCTCGGGTTCTCGACCAGTCAGAAAGGGACGGGGATGGGACTGTCGATCGTCGAACAGATCGCCGCCAGTCACGACTGGTCGATCGGCGTCACGGCAGCGGACAGCGGCGGCGCACGGTTCGAGATCACGGGCGTCGATGTCCGCGAGACAGACAGCGCGTGATCTCGCCGAACCGTCGCGGTTTTGCCTGCCACTACCCTAGTCGTCACGATGACACTCGCCGGTGCAGTAGTCGACCTCGACGGCACAGTCTACCGGGATGGCGAGGCGATCGACGGCGCAAGCGACGGGATCGATCGCCTGCGCGCGGCGGGCAGAGATGTCCTCTTCGTCTCGAACAGTCCCGTCCACAGCCCCGAATCCTACGTCGATCGACTCGCAACCATCGGCGTCGAGACCAGCCCGGAGCAAGTTCTCTCTTCCGGGGTCGTCACGGCCGAGTTTCTCGTCGACGAACACCCCGACGACACCGTCTTTCTGATCGGTGACGACGGACTCGGCGAGCAGTTGCGCGTGGCCGGCATCACCTGCAGTGAGGACCCGGCCGAGGCCGACGTCCTCGTGGCCTCCTACACGACAGCCTTCGACTACGACGACATGGTAGATGCTCTTCGCATCCTCGAACGGCCGGTCCCGTTCTACGGGACTGATCCGGACCGCACGTTCCCCGGCGCTGACGGCAAGCCCCTGCCAGGATCGGGGTCGATCGTCCGCGCGATCGCTGGGACGGTCGGGCGCGATCCGGACCGAATCTTCGGCAAGCCATCGGCACTGATGGTCGACGCCGTGGGGCAGCGATTGGCGGGACCGACCGAATCGTCTCTCGTGATCGGTGATCGCCTCGGAACTGATATCGCACTCGGTGAGCGAGCCGGAATGACGACCGTCCTCGTCCGGACTGGGATCGACGACGGGCCGGACCCCGACGGCGATATCTCGCCGGATTACGTGATCGACTCGCTGGGCGACATCGAGACGGTTCTGGCGGATCTGTAGGGACCCCGCCCAAGCGACCGTCGAGCGCGACCGCCGGCAAAAGCTTATATCACTATCGACCAGTATGATAGCTGCGCAACACGCGCAGTGATTCACATGGATGGGAAACGACTGTTGATGATTGTCGGAGACTTCGGCGAAGACTACGAGATCATGGTACCGTTCCAGGCCTTACAGATGGCCGGCCACGAGGTCGATGCTGTCTGTCCGGAAAGGGAGGCCGGAGAGACGATCAAGACGGCGATCCACGACTTCCGTGGCGACCAGACGTATCTCGAAACGCGTGGCCACAACTTCGAACTGACGGCGACGATGAGCGAGATCGATCCGACCGAGTACGACGGCCTGGTCGTTCCGGGCGGGCGAGCACCCGAGTACCTCCGTGGCTACGACGAGGTGATCGAGGCAGTCCAGCATTTCTTCGAGGCCGACAAGCCCGTCGCGGCGATCTGTCACGGTCCGCAGATCCTCGCGGCCGCGGACGTTCTCGACGGCTACGAGATGACAGCCTATCCCGCCGTCCAAGCGGAAGTCGAGGCCGCTGGCTGCTCGTGGGTCGAGGGCGTCGCCCGCGACCGAAACCTGGTGACGGGCCAGGCCTGGCCGGACCACCCCGAGTGGCTCGCGGCGTTTCTCGATCTGCTCGGGACCGACATCGAACACGGTGCGGTCGCGGCAGCCGACGACTAGATCGATCCAGCTCAGGCAGGGGTGAGCCGGTAGACGGCACCGGTCGAACCCGTCACCTGGCCCCGCTCGCTCGTACAGACGTACACCGCTCCGGTAGCGTCGCGTCCAAAGCCAAGCACCTGGGACCCGACGGCCTCGGATTCGATCGGAACCGCAGCGGTCTGCCAGGGACCGTCCTCGGTCGGTGTCGCGACGAACAACTGACCGTCAGCCTGCCAATCGGCGAAGACGTATCGTCCGGACAGGCCGGGCATCGCCTCGCCAGCGTAGACGTATCCGCCGACGACCGCGACGCCACTGACCGGCTGGCCGCTGTGGGGGTATTCGACGACCGGATCGATCAGTGGCTCGCCGTCGGGGGTGTCCGCGGGACAGGAGTCGGGTGACGACCCCGGAGACTCGGTGCTGAAGCAGTGGCGGCCTTCCCGGACGTTCCACCCGTAGTTGCCGCCAGCCCGGACGTGGTTGATCTCCTCGAATCGATTCTGCCCGACGTCGGCAGCGTAGAGTTCGCCGTCGTGAAACGACATCCCCCACGGGTTCCGCAAGCCCCAGGCGAAGTGCTCGTCTAGGCCCTCACGGCCGAGAAGTGGATTGGCCTCGGGAACGCTGTACGGGTCCTCGCCCGTGTCGGTCACGTCGATCCGGAGGATGCTGCCCAGCAGGTTCGCCGTCACGTCCTGTCCGTTCCCGCCCGCATTGGCGTCGTACCAGTCGGCGACGTGGCCGGTGCCGACGTCGTTACCGCCACCGCCGTCACCGACGCCGACGTAGAGATACCCGTCGGGGCCAAAGGCGATCGCTCCGGCGTTGTGGTTGCCCTGGGGTTCGGGAATCTCTAAGATCGCCCGCTCGCTGTCGGGATCGGCGACGGGTGTCTCTGCGTCCAGTCTGAACGACGCGAGCACGAACGTGTGTGAGTGGCTGTCCGGCGTTGCCTCGCGTGGTGGGGCACTGTATCGCACGAACAGCCGCGGATCGGCCGGATAGTCCGGGTGGACGGCGATCCCGAGCAGCCCCCGTTCTTCGTAGCCCGACAGCGAGACCATCCGATCGCGGATATCGAGGACTGGTCGTTGGCGGGTTTGGGCGTCCGCGATGGCCTGGACTGTCCCGGCTTGATCGGCGACAAGTGCCGTCCCATCGGGCAAAAACTCGACGCCGATCGGGGCGGTGAATCCGTCGGCCAAGCGCTCGACACCCACGGCCGAGGGCAGTTCTCCAGTGGCCGTCTCTGTGGACGGTGTGTGGGACGTGGCGTCTGGTTGTGTCGCTGCGGACGGCGAGTTGGGCGTCCCATCGTCGGTCGGCTCCCCCACACAGCCGGCCAGTCCGCCCACGATCGCGGCCACGCCCGACGCGAGGAGTGTCCGTCGAGTGGGACGTAAAGACATACCATTTTTGTCGGGCCACGCGGAGTTAACCGTTCGGTCCGGCCAGACCGGTGCCGAAACCGACTGTCAGGAGAGCCAAACACGTATAGATGCGGGCCACACAGTGACGGCCATGCGTGGACTCGACGACACTGATCGAGAGATCCTTCACCTGTTGCTCGAAGACGCCCGGCGACCCTACAGCGACATTGCCGAGCAAGTCGACCTCTCGGCCCCAGCCGTCTCCGATCGGGTCGATCGCCTCCGAGAGATGGGACTCATCGAGCGGTTTACCCTCGACGTCGATCGATCGATGCTTCGAGAGGGCACCCCGGTACTGATCGAATTGACGCCCCAACCCGAGGCGACCGGCATCTCGGGGAACCTAGCTGGGGCCGCGGCCGTCGAACACGTCTTCCGGACGGCCGACGGGACAGTGTTGGTCGTCGCCCACGTCGACCGTCGCAACGTCCGGGGGTTCCTGGGCGAGCAACTCGATCTGACGGCGATCGACGCCATCGACGTCCGGATGCTCGCCGACAGCCAGTGGACGCCCCAGCTTGGTGCGGGCGAACTCGCGCCGGCCTGTGCCGAATGTGGGAATACGGTCACCAGCGAGGGAGAAACTGCGACACTTGACGGCGACGTCTATCACTTTTGCTGTCCCTCCTGTCAGAGCAAGTTCGTCGATCGCTACGAGGAACTGGCCGCCGGGGCGGAGTGACGCGGCCGGACAGCGGCACCGTTAACGGGCCCCTCTTCGAAACCCGCCTACGATGAGTTCGATCAAGCGACTCGTGCTGGACTTGCTGAAGCCAAACGACGTCGAAAACGTCACCTTCGCCCGCAAACTCGCCGGATTGGAGGGTGTCGACGGCGTAAACGTCTCGCTGCTGGAATCCGACAAGGAAGTCCAGAATCTCAAGATCACGATCGAGGGCCAGGATATCGACGAGACCACCGTCGCGGAGACGGTCGAACAGTTGAGTGGCACGATCCACTCTACCGACGAGGTGGCCTGCGGGAGCCGCCTCGTCGAGGAAAGCGAAACCCATCAGGACTAACCGTGTCTTCCAGACTCGCCACGCTCCGGGAACTGCTCGAAGACGAGGACGTCCGGTCGATCTCCCGGCGGTACTTCATCTCCAACGGGTTCGACGGAACCTTGACCAGCATCGGCATCATCGTCGGCTCGTTCCTGGGCGGCAGCACCAATATGGAAGTCATCCGGATCGTCGCCGGCGGGACGGTCGGCCTGGCGGCCTCGGGCGTCTGGAGCGTCTGGGAGATCGAACGCGCCGAGAAACTGGCCGAGCTCAAGCGCGTCGAGGCACAGATGCTCACCGACCTCGAAGAGACACGCCTGCACGATCACAAGGCCGACGCCCGGAAGGTCAACGCGGCCATGAGCGGACTCGGCCCGACGATCGGGATGTTGTTGCCGATCGTGCCGTACTTCTTCGTCGGCGTCGCCCTCTCGATGCTGTGGGCGACGGTGATCGGTGTCCTCGTCGGCGTCGGGCTCCTGTTCGTCTTCGGGGCGTACATGGGCAATCTCTCGGAGCAAAACTGGGTAATCGCCGGCCTGCGGACGGGACTCGTTGGCCTCGTCGTCGGTGCGATCAATATCGGCCTCCCGGGATAGCCCGATTCTCACAGCTTTGGCGGTGTCCCCACTTTACATTCGAAATTCCATCCCCAGATAGTGGCGAGAATATGAGGGGAAAGCCGAATGAACGAGGAGACCCTAAATGGAGACAATGACAGCCCGACGAACGACCAGACTGGAACTTTCGGGGTTGAGTTGTGCCAATTGCGCCGGCACCGTCGAGGAGCGGGTCGGCGAACTCGGGGGCGTCGAGTCAGTCGATGCGAACTTCGCCACCGAGGAGGGAACAGTGACCTACGACGCCGAGGAGACGTCGTTGGCCGAGATTTACGACACCATCGACGAGGCGGGCTACGGGGCGGCCACAGAGACAGTGACAGTTGGTATCACGGACATGTCGTGTGCGAACTGTGCCGAGGCAAACGAGACGTCACTCGAAGACACGCCCGGTGTGATCGGGGCCGACGTCAACTACGCGACCGACGAGGCCCAGGTGCGCTACAACCCCGCCGACGCCTCGCTGGCCGACCTCTACGACGCCATCGAGGCTGCCGGGTACACGCCTATCGAGGAAGATGACGACGAGGACGTCTCCGATCAGGAACGGCAGGACCTCGCCCGGACCGCCGAAATACGGCGACTCCGCCGGCTGACGCTGCTGGGTGGGGCGCTGTCGGTCCCGCTGCTGGTCATGCTCGTCGATCACGTCTTCGGGCTCGGGGTGCTTCCCGAATCGGTCGGGCCGGTCGGGACGCCCTGGATCGCGTTCGCGCTGGCGACGCCCGTCCAGGTGCTGTTGGGCAAGGAATTCTACGAGAATTCCTACAACGCCCTGGTCAACAACCGGACGGCGAACATGGACGTCTTGATCGCGCTTGGCTCTTCGACGGCGTACCTCTATAGCGTCGCCCGTCTGCTCGGGTTCCCCGGCAGCGGCTACTACTTCGACACCGCGGCGCTGATCCTCGTGTTCATCACGCTGGGCAACTACCTCGAAGCGCGCTCGAAAGGCCAGGCGAGTGACGCGATCAGGGAGTTGCTCCAACTGGAGGCCGACACCGCGACGGTGATCCGCGAGGACGGAACGGAAGCAGAGATTCCGCTCGAAGACGTCGCCGTCGGCGACCGGTTGAAGGTTCGACCCGGCGAGAAGATTCCGACCGACGGCGTGGTGGTGGATGGAACAAGTGCGGTCGACGAGTCGATGGTCACCGGCGAGTCCGTGCCCGTCGAGAAAAGCGAGGGCGAGGAAGTGATCGGTTCGACGGTCAACGAGAACGGCGTCCTCGAAATCGAGGCCACCAGGGTCGGCGAGGAGACGGCGATCCAGCAGATCGTCACGCGCGTCAAGGAAGCCCAGTCCCGCCAGCCCGAGATCCAGAACGTCGCCGACCGGATCAGCGCCGTCTTCGTCCCCGCCGTCATCGGCAACGCCGTGCTCTGGGGACTCCTGTGGTTCCTGTTCCCCGACGCGCTGGCCGGGTTCGTCGACGCGCTGCCGTTGTGGGGCCTGGCCGCTGGCGGGCCGACGGCAGTCGGGATCGGCGAGTTCGCCGTCGTCGTCTTCGCCTCGGCCGTGCTGATCGCCTGTCCCTGTGCGCTGGGGCTGGCGACGCCCGCAGCGACGATGGTCGGCACGACCATCGGTGCCCAAAACGGCGTCCTGTTCAAGGGCGGGGACGTCCTCGAACGCGTCCGTGACGTGGATACGGTGGTCTTCGACAAGACCGGGACGCTGACCGAAGGTGAGATGGAACTCACCGACGTGATCGCCCTCCCAGAGGCAGACCGAACCGCGGCGGACGGCGGGACGCTGGAAGCCGAGCAGAGCGTGACCGAATCGTTCGTCTTGGAAGCCGCTGCCAGCGCCGAGCGAGGGAGTGAACACCCACTCGCCCACGCGATCGTCGCTGGCGCTCGCGAGCGCGGGCTCGAACCAGCCGAGCCCGACGAGTTCGAGAACGTGCCCGGCCACGGGGTGCGTGCCGAGACCGACCACGGCGAGGTGCTGGTCGGCAACCGAAAGCTGATGGCCGACAACGGGATCGATCCCGAACCGGCCGCCAAAGCCATGGAACGGCTCGAATCGGCGGGCAAGACGGCCATGCTGGTCGCCGTCGACGGGCGGCTGGTCGGGGTCGTCGCCGACGCGGATACAGTCAAAGACTCGGCGGCCGAGGCAGTGAGTGCGATTACGGATCGTGGCACCGACGTCTGGATGATCACCGGCGACAACGAACGCACCGCACGCGCCGTCGCGGATCAGGTGGGGATCGACCCGGAGAACGTCAAGGCAGCGGTCCTGCCAGACGAGAAGGCCGACGCGATCGAGGAGATCCAGGCCGACGGCCGGCGCGCGATGATGGTCGGGGACGGTGTCAACGACGCCCCGGCACTGGCGGCGTCGTTCGTCGGGACGGCCATCGGCTCTGGCACCGACGTGGCCATCGAGGCCGCCGACGTGACGCTGATGCGTTCGGACCCGCTGGACGTTCTCAAAGCGATCAGAATTTCCGCGGGGACGCTCTCGAAGATCAAGCAGAACCTCTTCTGGGCACTGGGGTACAACACGGCGATGATCCCGCTTGCCTCTATCGGACTGCTCCAGCCGGTGCTCGCGGCCGCGGCGATGGCGATCTCCAGCGTCTCGGTGCTGACGAACAGTCTGCTCTTCCGCCGGTACGATCCCGAAGCCGAGTACAAGCTCCTGGGACTGTTTGGCCGCTGAATCCCGGGCTTCCGGCCTCGTTCACCACCAGTATTTTCACTTCGTACAAGTCTGCGCTATCGTTTGCGGGACGGCTTTTGTTGTGCTTACTTGTAAAGACCCCAAATTACAGGGACACTAGTTGATCCTATATACTGGCAAAAGAGACGAGTTGACGACTGTAGCAACGTGAGAGTTTCGGGAGGTATTGTGGAGAGTTTGCAATACTTTGAAAACCCTTTTGTGGGCGCGGCTGATACCCACAATCGATACACATGGCCGACGTTGACTTCCCAGAACCGGACGTGATGCCCGAGACGATCGAGCCTGCGACGTTGAAGACCCGGATCGACGACGGGGATGCCGTCACGATCCTCGACGTCCGAATGAGCGGTGAATACGACGAGTGGCACATCGATGGCGAGTCCGTCGAGACGACCAATGTGCCGTACTACGAGTTCCTGGACGAGGACATCGGCGAGGATGTCTTCGAATCGCTCCCCGAAGACGAGCAGATTACTGTGGTCTGTGCAAAGGGGAAAGCAAGCGAGTATATCGCCGGTGTATTAGCGAAAGAAGGCTACGACGCCGTCAACGTCGCCGACGGCATGAACGGCTGGGCGTCGATTTACGAGGCTGTCGAACTCGAGGGCTACGACGGAGCAGGGACCGTCTTCCAGTACCAGCGCCCCTCCAGTGGCTGTCTGGGCTATCTCGTCGTCGACGGCGACGAGGCGGCGGTGATCGATCCGTTGCGGGCGTTCACCGACCGTTATCTCGACGATGCCCAGGCTCACGACGCCGAGCTCGTCTACGCACTGGACACCCACGTCCACGCCGATCACGTCTCTGGGATTCGTGCCCTCGCCGAGGCAGGCGTCGAGGCTGTCCTGCCCGCCGCAGCGATCGACCGCGGCGTCGAAGACGCCGAGAAACTGACCGCCGGATCGGACGGCGACGTGTTCACCGTCGGCGACGTCGAGATCGAAGCGATCCACACCCCCGGCCACACGACCGGGATGACCTCCTACCTGGTGGGCGAGCGTCTGCTCGCGACCGGCGACGGCCTGTTCGTCGAGAGCGTCGCCCGCCCTGACCTGGAAGCCGGTGATGAAGGGGCCGAAGACGCCGCCAAGCAGCTCTACGAGACCCTTCAAGAGCGGATCTTGCCGCTTGCCGACGACGTGTTGATCGCCGGTGGGCACACGAGCGAGGCCGCCGACACCGCCCCCGACGGCACCTACACGGCACCGCTTGGCGAGTTGCGCGAGGAAATGGACGCCCTCTCGATGTCCGAGAGTGAGTTCGTCCAGGCGGTGCTTGCTGATATGCCGCCCCGGCCGGCCAACTACGAGGCGATCATCGCAACCAACCTCGGCCAGAACGCAATCGACGACGCGGAAGCGTTCACACTCGAACTGGGGCCGAACAACTGTGCGGCCAGCCAGGACTCACTCGCCGGAGACTGATCGATCGATATGCTCCCAGACCCGATCGTGCTGTCGGTATTCGAGACGCTGTTTCCGGAAGGCATTGCCCGCTATGCTATCGGGGGCCTGTTCGTCGGGCTCGGTACCGCCGTCATCTACGCCGCGACGGCTATCGCTCCCGGCGCGAGTTCGTTCCTCGAATCGACGCTCACCTACGTCTCCGATCGATCGCGCTTCCAGCAGTATCGCGCCTCCCGTGACTGGCGGATCGTCTTCACGCTGGGCATCGTTCTCGGGGCAGCCGTCTACGCCGCGATCTGGCAAGGAGAAGTCTGGACCACTGACGTCCAGTGGTGGCGACTGCTGGCCGGCGGGATCCTCGTCGGCATCGGAACGCGGATCGGGAAGGGCTGTACGTCCGGGCACGGCGTCTGTGGTATCGGGTCGCGCTCGAAGACGTCTCTCGTCGGCGTCGTGAGCTTCCTGGCCGTCGCCATCGCGACAGCACAGATCGTCACGGCACTGGGGGTGAGCCCGTAATGGCTGGCTCGTCAGCGCCAGACGGCGGCCGTCAGCCGCTGTTCATGCCGGTGATCCTGCTTGGCGGGTTGCTGTTCGGGTTCGGCCTCGCTGCCAGTCACATGGCCCGTCCAGAAGTCGTCTTGGACTTCCTCCAACTGGTCGATCTGGGCTTGCTATTCGTGATGTTCGGTGCGGCAGTCGTCTCGGGGCTGGCCTTCGCGATCATCCCACAGCTTCGTCAGCGTGCGCCGCTGACCGGTGACATCTACGAGCGCCGGCTGAAATCCTTCGATCGAAACGTGCTGATCGGCGGGGCCATCTTCGGCGTCGGCTGGGGCATCTCCGGAGTCTGTCCCGGATCGGGGTATGCGAGCCTGGGGATCGGCAACTGGCCGATCTTGCTCGCAATCGGCGGAATGTTCCTCGGCGCGTACCTGCAGGGCATCTGGCGATCGTGGCCGAACTGACCGCAGTCCCCCGTTCTCTCATTGTATGGATCTAGCGACGATCGGCCTGTTCGCAATCGCAAGCGTGGCGAGTCTGTTCATGGCGTGGGTCATCGGGGCCGGTTCCAGCGGCGCAACGCCGTTTGCCCCAGCGGTCGGTGCCAACGCCATCTCGACGCTCCGGGCGGCACTGGTCGTCGGCGTGCTGGGCTTTCTGGGCGCGGTAACCCAGGGCGGGAACGTCTCCGAAGCCGTCGGGAGCGGGCTCATCGAGGGCGTCTCGCTCCCGCCGACGGGCGTCATCGCCGTCCTCTTGATCGGCGCGGGACTGATGGCGGTCGGCATCAAGACGGGCTACCCGATCGCGACGGCGTTCACCGTAACGGGGGCAGTGATCGGCGTCGGATTGGCCCTGGGTGGCGATCCAGCCTGGGGGAAGTACCGAGAGGTCGGGGCCGTGTGGCTACTCACGCCGATCGGCGGCGGTGCAGTCGCGTTTGCCATCGCACGCACGCTTCCACGTCCCGACGTGCCCGAAGACGTGAGCGTCCCCATCCTCGCCGCCCTCGTCGGGGCTGTGGTGGTCACCCTGGAGTTTGCCCTTCTCGAAGGAATGGGCGGGACGGTCGCTGGGGTCGGCGGGCGCTTGCTACCGGTGAGTGACGGGCTGTCCGTCCCGCTGGTGACCGTGCTGGCGGGCGTC
The DNA here is from genome assembly GCF_009797925.1 of Halorhabdus sp. CUG00001. Lineage (NCBI taxonomy): Archaea > Methanobacteriati > Methanobacteriota > Halobacteria > Halobacteriales > Haloarculaceae > Halorhabdus > Halorhabdus sp. CUG00001. The sequence continues at coordinate 361,473 of NZ_VOLB01000001.1, read as the reverse complement.
GGCAGTGCGGCCCTCGTCCGCTGGGATATCAACCGAGACCTGACCGGCGGCCTCCGGCGCTTTCTCCTCGCGCTCGGATCGCTCGTGGCGTTCTCGGCGGGCGCGAGTCAGGTCGGCCTCGCGGTCGGTCCCCTGCTGCCGCTCTTTGCGGAGCAATCGACCGTCCCGACGGTCACATTGCTGCTTGGCGGCGGGTTCGGGATGCTGGTCGGCTCCTGGACCGGCGCACCGCGGATGATCACAGCCCTCTCCCAGGAGTACGCCTCACTGGGGCCACGGCGCTCGATTGCCACGCTCGTCCCCTCGTTCCTGATCGCTCAGATTGCAGTCTTGCTCGGCGTGCCAGTCTCGTTCAACGAGATTATCGTCAGCGGGATCGTCGGCAGTGGCCTGGCCGTCGGTGGGGCCGACGTCAGTCGACGGAAACTCCTCGTGACGGTGCTCGCGTGGATCGGGTCCCTCGGGTTGGCCCTTGGGCTTGGCTATGGCGTTGCAACGATTGGACCAGTTGGGTGACCCCGCCCTCACCCGCCGGTCATGATCTCGAACCGCGCGCCACCATCGTCGCTCTCGGTGACGCTGATCGTCCAGTCGTGGGCCTGGACGATCTCCCGGACGATTGCGAGGCCAAAGCCCGTCCCGTCCTCGGCAGTCGTGTAGCCACTCTCGAAGACCGTCTGCCGTTCGTCGACCGGAATTCCCGGCCCGTCATCGGCAACGAAAAACCCGTTCTCGAGGGCGCCGACGGTGACCGTGACAGCCTGTCCGGTGTGCTCGACTGCGTTCCGAAACAGGTTCTCGAACAGCTGTTGGAGACGGCTTCGATCGGCCTGGATCGTCACGGTACTGTCGACGTGCAACGACGCGTGTTCTGTCGCGACGGTCTCCCAAGATGCCTCGGCGATGGTCGAGAGATCCACGGCCGTCGTGTCGGTGACCGACTGGCCACCCTGTGCGAGGGTTAACACGTCGTCGATCAGGGCGTCCATCCGATCGAGGGCATCCGCAACGTCCTCGAGATGGTCACTGTCGGTCTCGGACTGGAGGACGTCGACACGCCCGACGGCGACGTTCAAGGGATTTCGCAGATCGTGGGCGAGGACACTCGCGAACTCGTCGAGACGCTCGTTCTGGCGTTCGAGTTCAGTCGTAACAAGTCCCTGTTCGAGTTCGTAGCTCACCCACTTGCTCATCAACCGGACGATCGTCTGCTCGGCGTCCGAAAAAGCCTCGTCGCGTGGCTCGGTCGAAGCAAAGCAGAGCGTCCCGTACAGCTCGCCGTTGGCGACGACTTTTCCGCCGACGTAACTCCCCAGATCGAACACCTCGTAGGCAGGGTCGTCATCCCAGCCGGCCGCGACCGCATCAGCGATCACCAGCAGATCGTCGGCCTGGATCGTCTTGCGGCAATAGGCTTCCGAGAGTGGACACGTCTCCCCCGGCTGGAGGAGTTCGTGATCGCCGTGTGCGTGAACGATTCGCTGAGTGCCGGTCGAAAGATCGCCGTCTGGCCCCGTTTCGATCCGAGAGAGAAACCCGTAGGGCAACTCGAAGTGCTCACAGCCCAGTTCGAGCAAGCGCTCGATTTTGTCCTCGAACGAGTCGTCGGGATCGGCCGTCACGGCGTACAGCCGCTGGAGGGTATCGAGTGTGTCCTGTCGCTTTCGCTGCTGTCGTTTGCGTGTAGAGATATCCCGGATGATCCCAGTGAATCGGTGCTCACCGTCGATCGTGGTCTCGCCAAAAGAGATCCCCAGCGGAATCTCCGTCCCGTCACGGTGGCGACCCGGCAGTTCGATCCAGTCCCAGTCGAGTTGTCGCTGGCCAGCCTCGAGGTAGCGAGCGACGGCTGCCATGTGGTCGTCGTGGAACCGCTCGGGCATGATCGTATACAACGGCTCGCCGATCAGTTCCGCCGGTTCGTAGCCGAACAGACCAGTGACCGCATCGTTCGCGTACTGGATAACGCTGTCCTCGTCGATCGTCAGCACACCGAGTGTCGTCTGCTGGGTCAACGCCTCGAAACGCGCCTCGACGCGCTCGAGTTCCCGCAGGCGCGTCGCCAGTTGGGCCGAGGATTGGGACATCGCTTCGGGGGCTGGCGAGGACTGCTTGCCGGACCTGCTATCGCGGCGGTCTCGATCCCCCGAGACGATATCGACAATACGCTTTGCAAGCCTGCTGAATGGAGCTGGCCGTGCCTCGCGAAAGAGGAGCTCAGTCACGCCCGCCGAGACGGCATCGCTGGCGACGACTGGCGACTCCATTGCCGTGAATAGCACGAACGGCAGTTCCAGATGGCGCTCCCGGACGGTTTCGAGCAGCTCGATCCCGGTCGCGTCGGGTAGATCGAACGCCGAAACGACACACTCGAACCCACTATCGTCGAGAGACGTGAGGGCCGCGCTCGCGCCGACGACGCTCTCGACGGCGAGACGGTCGTCCTCGCATTCCAGGGTAGTCGCGACAGACGCGGCCGCGTCCGATTCGCTTCCGACGTAGAGGACGCGGATCGTCTCTTCCATGACGGATTCTCCCACCGGCCGCACTTAATCGGTTCGGCGCTGTCTCGAAGACGGAGCTGTGGCCAGTCGGCCAATCAAGCCACGCGCTTTGGCGGGACGAGCAGCACGTTACCGTCGGCTTTGGCGACAATATCCTCGGAGACGCTGCCCAGCAGTAGTCGCCGCAGCCGGCTGTGCCCCCGGGACCCGACGAGCGTCGTCGCCGGGTCGTGCTCGTCCTCGACGGCGAGAATCTCCTCGACGGGATCACCCTGCCGGACGTCGAGGTGGGTCTCGATATCCCAGGCCTCGAGTTGGGCTGTGAGTTCAGCGAGTTGGTCCCGGGGTTCCTCGTCGATGTCCGGATCCGCTGGCGTCTCGACGTGGACCAGCGTCGCCTCCTCGGTCGCGTGCCGGAGATACGAGAACGCCTCGAAAGCGTCCTGGGCGTTCTCGGAGAAATCAGTCGCATAGAGAATGCGCTGAAACAGATGTTCGGCGAGCACGTCCGGGTCGTCGGTTGCCCGCTGGATCCGGTTGACCAACAGTGGTGTCACCGACGTTCGTGCGAGGTTCCGGGCCGTCGAACCGATGAATCGGTTCTCCAGTGGACTCGACCCGCGCGAACCGACGATCGAAAGGCTCGCGCCGACCGACTCGGCGATCCCGTTGATGCGGCGATGGGGGGTCCCGCGGACGACGTGGGTTTCGACTCCGAATCCGGCGTTTTCGAAAGTCTCACGGTAGCGGTTCAGCGCTTGTCGGCGACGCTCCTCGAAGTCCATCCCCGGCATCCCGGAGTGGACGTTCGACGGGACGACCGTCACGAGGTGAAACTCCTCGATGCCGATCCGATCGAGACACTCCAGGCACGTCTCGTTGGCGATCGTAGCCTCGCTCGCCGCAGAGAGATCTGTCGCGTAGACGGCCCTCATACCGATCTGTAGCAGCCGGCGTTATAATATTGCTTCGATTGTCCAATACAATAGTGAGCGGATCGAACAATCACGAAACGAACTCGTGTCACGAGTCAGGCAACCACCGGCGTACCGGTCTGACGCGCCCCACGTCAAAACGCACCTATATTCGCCGTAAGTGCGGTATAATCCAGGTTTTTGGGTCTAAGTTTTGTTGACGAGAGGAAGGTTCGAACGCATATATAGATAACCTATGCAAATATCGACGTCAGTTACGTGGCAGATACACGTCTGTAATATTGTGTAGGCCGTTCAAAAACGTTTTACCCACCCGTGGAATAAGGGGTATTGAAGAGGAAACCATGATCCGCACACGACTATCGACGACGGGGGGAGACACATGATCGGGCTCGGATCGGGCGCCCAGATGGGAGAGGCGGCTACGCTCGTCGGTGCGGTGTTGCTCGAAGCGATCGTGCTCTATCTGGGATACGGCGCCCTGTCGAACGTCCTCGGAGAACCACTCGTCGAACGCATTCGCACGCTCTGACCAATGGAACTGTTCGGACTCGCCGCGAGCATGATCGGCCTGTTCGTCGGCTTTGGCTTCATGGTCGGCGTCCTGTTTGGCTTCTTCGGGATGGGCGGGTCGTTCCTCGTGACCCCCGCGTTGATGATCATGGGCTTCGAGACGACCACGGCCGTCGGGAGTGGGATGGCCTTCGTCTTCGGGACAGCCGTCATCGCGACGCTCAAACACCGGGACCTCGGCCAGGTGGACTACAAACTCGGCGGGTTGATGATCGTCGGTACCACTGCCGGCATCGAGGTCGGTCGGATCGGGCTGTACTTCCTGCAAGACCAGGGACTGGCCGAGCTTGTCGTCGGCGTGACGTACGTCGTCCTCCTGGGAGGCGTGGGACTCTTTGTCACGCGCAATGCGCTCAAAAACGACGGGGACGATGGCGGTGGCGATCACCACGACCCAGACGCGGAGATCGACCCCGACGCGATTCCGGATATTGCAAAGCAAATCCAATCCTACACCGTCCCGCCGATGCTGTCGATCAGTGGCGGGATCAGGGTCTCGCTGTGGATGATCCTCGGCGTCGCCTTCGCGACGGGCTTGCTCTCTGGGTTCCTCGGCGTCGGCGGTGGTTTCATCCGGATGCCGGCGATGTTCTACCTGATCGGCGTGCCCGTCCCGATCGCCGTCGGGACCGACCTCTTCGAGATCGTCTTCTCGGGCGGCCTCGGATCCTTCCTCTACGGGCTGGAAGGCGGCGTCGATCTCTCGATCGTCGCGCCGCTTTTGGCCGGGAGCGCACTCGGTGCCCGGATCGGTTCGACCGCGACCAGCCTCGTCGAGGAGAGCGAGATCAAGATCTACTTCGGGCTCATGTTGCTCGGCGGTGCGGTGGCCGTCGCGCTCCGCCAGCTCGGCAACGCCGTCGAAGTCGAGATCCTTCAGGTGATCAGTTTCGGGCTGATCATGCTCGCCGCCCTGGCTGTCGGGAGCGCCGTCATCTACAGTGCCGTGCGAGCGATCCGAGACGACACGAGAACGACTGAGGTCTCTCCGGCGGATTGATAGCCCGCTGCTCAAAGGTTGCCGTGGTGGGCTGCCTGCCGGATGGTCGCCGCTCGCTGACCGATGGCCTCGCGCTCGGCCTCGTCTTTGTCGTCCCAGTGACTGTAGACCAGTCCCATCCGGTGATTCGACCGAAGGCGATCTTCGTTTCGGCCCAAGAAGTCCCAGTAGAGGGCGTTGAACGGGCAGGCGTTCTCGCCGACCGTCTTGGTCTTGTAATAGGGACAACTGCCACAGTAGTCGCTCATGCGGTCGACGTAATTGCTGGATGCCACGTAGGGTTTCGTCGAGAGTACGTCGGTTGCGAACGTGCCCATCCCGACGACGTTGGGCGTCGTCACCCAGTGGTGGGCGTCGACGAAGGTGGCGTGAAACCAGCGGTTGAGCGCGTGTGGATCGACGCCGAACGTCGTCGCGAAGTTCGAAAGCACCATCAGGCGCTCGATGTGGTGGGCGTATCCCCGACGACGGACGCCCGCGATGACGTCGGCGAGACAAGCCATCTCCGTCTCACCCGTCCAGAAGAATTCGGGCAGTGGCTCGGTCGCCGCAAGTTGGTTCGCCTCGGCGAGTGCCTCACGCTCGCGACGGTAGACGTGACGCAGAAACTCCCGCCAGCCCAGCACTTGCCGGACGAACCCCTCGACGCTGTTGAGCGGTGCGTCGCCGGCTCGATAGGCTTCGATCGCTCGCTCGATGACTTCCGCTGGGTGGAGCAGACCCAGGTTCAGACTGCTCGATAGCAACGAGTGACTCATCGCCCAGGAGTCCCGGACCATCGCGTCTTGATACGTCCCGAACGTTTCGAGGCGGTTCGTACAGAAGTCTTCGAGAGCGCCCAAGGCCTGCTCGCGCGTGACTGGCCACCGGAACGGTTCCGGGTCGGCCCACGCGCCGCCGTACGGTGGCTCGTCGTAGCCGCCATCGAACTGGGCGTCGACCCACGCGAGGACATCGTGGGTCGTCTCGTCGGGTTCGAACGCTGGCGGTGCGGGCGCCTCCCAGTCGTCGGGCGGGGTCTCGCGGTTGTCCTCGTCGTAGTTCCACTCACCACCGACGGGATCTCCCTCGTCCAGCAGATAGCCAGTCTCGCGGCGCATGAACCGATAGAAGTCCTCGTGGCGGTAGCTGTCACTACTCCGTCCATCCGCCCAGTCATCGAACTGCTCGCGCGAACAGCAAAACAGATCGTTCGCGACGATTTCAAGACGGCCTCCGCAGTCGTCCACCAGCGAGCGAAGTCGGTCCACACCCCCGGCGGGCCGCATGAGCGTCAATTCGTCGTCCGGGTGGGCGTCGAAATGTGCCTCAAGGCCCTCACGGAAGGTCTCGACCCGGTGATAGTAGACTTGCCGGCCGGCCCGTCGACAGCGATCCCGGAAGTGACGCATCGCACTGAACACCACGGCGAGCTTGTGGGGATGGTACGGCAACCGTTCGGCAAACGACCGGGATTCGATCAACAAAATTGGCTCGTCCGATCGCTCGGCGACTGGTCCATCGTCTGTCGTGAGTTGATCGCCCAGGACCCAGACGGTCATTGGGCGGCCCTCTGCATTCGCATGTGACATTCTACGCGAGAGGAGACGGTAAAACCAGCCCCGATTCAATTGGGGGCTGGTTCGCACGTGAGGGTGAGCGAAGGGGCGCCAATATCGACAGGAACTGTCTGTCGAAGCTGAATGGGTACAGAACGTTCACAACGGTCGCCACAGCCGTCGTGTAAATCTATTCGCCGACAGCCACAACGGAACGGCCAGTTGCAGGGGCCAGAGAAGAGAGACGCCTTCGTTGCCCCTGCGATGTCAGCTGACACCACGCTTTTTGACCTGGCGCCACGATATCACAACCCAGTGTCTGGACCTGAACTAAGCCAGTGCCCGACGTGTGGATGGACGGGAAAACAGTCTGAACTCGAGAAGGGGCCGTCCGGACCGACCTGTCCTGCGTGTGGCGATGCGATCATGCTCGAGTAGCCCCCAGGGGCTTGCGCTGCGTCCGTGGGTTCGATAGTGTGGTATCAGTACGACGACGCCTCATGTAGGGATATGACGCCGAACGACCCCACAATACGGGTACAAATTGCGTACGTGTGCGCCACACAGAAGTCACGTTGACGAGTCCGATACCATGCGCTTTTTCAGCCCGTGGCAGCGACGGCCGGCCATGACTCAGACGGAACTCGGAGCAGAGATAGAAGATGTCCTGGAGATCTCTCAAAGCGAGTTTCAGGCCCGAGTCGAACAGGATGCAGCAGTCATCAAAGCCGAAGTCGAAAAGGGAACGTTCGATAATCCGCAGGGACTGGTTGGATTAGAGTGTGAGTTCTACGCGACAACCGACGAGGCCACAACCAACGGGAACAGAGAGCAAAGCGATTCCGAACTAAGAACGCTCCGGCGAATTCCTCGCCGGACGCTTTCGTTTACCGGCTTCGAGAAGGAACTGGGATTGCATAACGCGGAGATGAGTACGACGCCACAGCCACTCAACGAGCACGGGATCGAGGCCCAACAGGCCGAGATCAAGGCTCGGTTGGCTGCGGCGCGGGAGCCGATTCACGCCAATAACATGCGTCTGGCCAGCGACGGCCTGTGGACGATTCCACCGAGTGGCGAAACGGCACACGAGTATCTCACCGACTTCATCGACGACGATGGGCTGACGATTGCGACCAACATGAGCGACTCGATCCGCTATCACGCGATGGGAAACACCGAGACACCCACGGGCGGGCGTCTCGATGCCCCACACGTCTCGATGGAGACAGAGACCATCATGCCCGAGAGCCTCATCACGTCGATCCAGCCCCATTATCAGGTCCCCAACGCCGAAGCGCTCCCGTCGTATTTCAGCTACGCGATTCGGCTTGCAGGACCACTCCTCGCGCTTGGCGTCAACTCCCCGTTTTTCCCACCGAGTCTCTACGACGACGGTGTGGCCCCAGAGACAGTCATCGAGGACGCGTGGATGGGCAACCGGATCAAGGTGTTCGAAACCTCGCTCAACACCGACCAGGTCCGGAAGGTCAGGTTCCCCGAAGAGTTCGAGACGGTCGAAGAGGCGATCGACAACATCGCCGCCGATGAGACGATCGTGCCGATGCCTGTCGAGCGCGGCGATCGATTCGACGACGAGTTCGCACACTTCAGACGGAAACACGGCACCTACTGGCGGTGGATTCGGCCAGTGTTCGGTGGTGCAAAGCGGTCGAGTGCGAACGCCCGGATCGAGTTTCGACCGTTAGCTGGCCAACCGACACTACGCGACACGATCGCGTTTCAGGCGGTGTTCGCTGGCGCGCTCGAACACTTCCACTCCGCACAGCATCCGGTCCGCCGGTTGAAATGGGAGACCGCCAGAGACAACTTCTATGCCGCAATGCGTGACGGCCTGGATGCGGACCTCACCTGGATGACCGCCAACGGACGACTCACGACGGATCTAGAAGCCATTTACGAGGAACTGTTCAGTGCGGCGGAAGGGGGATTGCAAGCCCAGGGGCTCGGAGATGAACAGGTTCGACAGTACATCTCACCGCTTCGAGATCGTGTTCGGACTCGGCGGACACCAGCCCAGTGGAAACAGCAGATGGCGTCTACCCGTGTCTCCGACGGGGCAGATCTGAGACAGGCAATCGTCGATACCCAACGGGCATATCTAGAACGACAGGCAGAGACGTTCTTATCAGGACAACTTACTGACTGGTCTCTCTCGTGAGTATGAGTACCAGGATCCAATTGTCCGGGTCGGTTTACTCTCTCCGGTCGCTGCACGGACGCGGCGGGAGTGAGCCGAGTATCACGAGGCGAACATCGATAGACGAACGGAGTGAGTCTATCGGAAGTGAGCGAACGCGAAGCGTTCGCGATCTACGCCGCGGCCGCTGAGTGAGGAACACAGTGAGGAACGAAGCGGACGCGGCGGGATTCGAACCGAGTGGAGACGGTCGACCTCGCTCCGCTCGGTCGCTACGACTCCCCGGGTTCGAATCCCTTGGTCTTCCACTCCTCACTGCGTTCGTCGTTACGGACGCGGCGGGATTCGAACCCGCGATCGAGGGGTTAGGAACCCCTCGCCCTATCCGCTAGGCCACGCGTCCCGACCAGTGGTTGGCGTGGCGAGAGAAAAAACGATTGCGTTCGACCGCCGCCTGAGAACCCTTAGTTCGATTGGGTTTCGGTGTCGGTGTCGGAGTCGCTCGAAGACTGAGTCGTCGAGTCGGCACTCGCCGACTCCGGCGATTCGGCCCCGTCTTTCATCTCTTCGAGTTCCTCTTCGACTTGCTGGCGGCCTTTCTGGAATTCACCCATCGCCTGCCCGGTCGAGCGAGCGAGCTTGGGGATCTTGTTTGCGCCGAACAGCAACACTGCCAACAGCACGATCAACAGTAGTTCGGGTCCGCCCGGGATGCCACCGAGTTGTAGGATCAATCCATCGATCATCGCTACGTGATTCTTGCTAACTGTGTAATATAGGCTTTTTGCTAGCCAGGTGTACATCATCCCAGCGGTGCGGACCGGCAATTGTCGTGAACGGCACATCTTTTGGGCCACCATTCCTACTCGGGGTGCAATGGTTGCTGAAGGCGACAGCGCCCCCGACTTTACTGCACCGCTCGCAAACGGCGACATCGACTCGTTTACCCTCTCTGAACGTCTCGACGAGGCCCCGATCGTCTTGGCGTTTTTCCCCGGCGCGTTCACCAGCGTCTGCAGCCACGAGATGACCGAGTTCCGCGACCGCAGCGACGATATCGAAGATGTGGGCGGGACGCTGTATGGGATCAGCGTCGATTCACCGTTCGCACTCAACGAGTTCCGCGACAAACTCGAACTCCCCTTTGGCCTGCTCAGTGACGCCGAAAAGGAGGTCGTCGACACCTACGATCTCACCATGGACTTCGACGAACTGGGCGTCTACGACGTCGCCAAGCGCTCGGTATTCGTCGTCGACAGCGACGGCGAGGTGTCTTATGCGTGGGTCAGTGACGATCCAGGCGTCGAACCCGACTACGACGAAGTTATCGACGCAGTGACCGACGCCGCCTGAGGCGACGGCCCCCACACTGTGGACGGCCAACGAGAGCGAGAGTAAATACACGCGCGGCCTTTTTCTCGTGGTAGCTCTTGTATCGAGTATGAGCGAGTCGACGGAGACGACAGAGACAGGTGACGGCGATGGGCGGATCTACGAACCGGGGGCTGAACACGCGTTTCCGGACGCGCGACTCAACGAGGTCCTGGCATACGTGGCCGACGACGAGGAGATTCAAGCGTATCTCACTGCCCAGAACGTCAACCCGGTGGCGCGAAAGCAGTACAACGACCACGGCCAGAAACACATCGAGATCGTCCGCCACCGGGCGCTCTGTCTCTATGACCTACTGAAGCGTGGCGGCGTCGTGTTCAACGGTGCGCGCGAACAGGGTCTCGGCGAGGCAGACGAGCCAGTCATCATCGCGCTGGCGGCGACGTTACACGACATCGGCCACGTCGTCCACCGAGACGACCATCCGTATTATTCGATCCCGTTGGCTGGGAGTCTCCTCGACCGGATCCTCGAAGACCTGCCGTTTTACGACGTCGCCGAGGCGGTCCGTGTCAAAAGCGAGGTCCTGCACGCGATCCTTTGTCACGACACCGACGAACAGCCACTGACCCTGGAGGCAGGGGTCGTCAGGGTTGCCGACGCCCTCGACATGGAGAGTGGTCGCTCGCGATTCCCGTACGAACAGGGCGGGCGCGGGATCAACACGGTCTCCAGTCAGGCCATCGAGGCAGTGAATCTCCGGCCGGGCGAGGGCACGCCCGTGCTAATCGAAATCGAGATGACGAACGCTGCAGGCGTCTACCAGGTGGACAATCTCCTGAAAGCCAAGCTCCGGGACTCGGGGCTCGAAGAGCATCTCCGGATCGTCGCCATCAACTCCCGGCAGGACGCCGATCGGATCGTCGAGCGGATCGAATTGTGAACGGGAGCCATACCGGATTCCACACCGGACGGTTTTAGAGGGTCGAGTTACTCTATTTCACTGTTATGGGCTTTGGTAGCTACGATGAATCCGAACAGGAGAACCAGGCCAGTGGGGCAGATATCGACGACAGCGAGAGCGTCGACGTCGATGCGACCAACCACGATGGCGAAGTCAACTTCGAAGCCGACGCCTCCCAAGACGAGCTCCTGGACAAACTCCAGGACATGAAAGACTGACTGCGGGCCGTTCTCTCTATTGCGGTTGATCGCCGGTTCGTGATTCGTACGTTGCAGCCAGCTCGTCCAGCGCCGCGTGATGCTCGGTGGTGTGTGGGGCAGTCAACGGCGAGACGCTGACTCGGCCCTCGACGACGGCCCGTCGATCAGTCCCGTCCGGATCGGGAATCGTGCCGTCGGCCATCCACTCCCAGATCCGGTCGTGGAGTTCGATCTCGTCGCCGTCTTTGATCGCGCCCATCTCGTAGACGCGTGAGGGCGACGTTATTTCGATTGACGCACTCGCCGTGCCGTCTTCGGCCAGCGGGGCGTTGACGTTGAGGTAATCGGCCTGCTCGAATACGCCGGCATCGGGTGCCTCCTCGGCGAGATACCGCGCCGCTGCCGTCGCGTTGGCATACGACTCGGGTTCCTCGGTCAGTGGCTCCCACTTGTCGTCGTCTCTGACGGGGACGTACATCGAGACAGCGATAGCTGGCACCTCGAAGAAGGTGGCCTCGACGGCCGCGCTGACGGTTCCCGAGCGCCCGAGGACGTACGCCCCGAGGTTCGCCCCGTCGTTGCAGCCGGCGACAACCATGTCGGTCTCGGGAACGAGTGCCTCTAGCCCGGCGACGACACAATCGGCCGGCGTCCCGTCGATGACGTAGCCCAGTTCGTGCTCGCTGACACCGACGTGTGGGGAGATCGAGCGCCCGACTGCGCTCCGGTCCTCGGCGGGGGCAACGACTGTCACGTCGGCGACCGTCGAGAGTTCGTCGTACAGCGCGCCCAAGCCGACGCTATCGATTCCGTCGTCGTTCGTCAAAAGAATCTGCGGCTCACCGGCATCCATGGGCGCAATCGGTGGGTGGCGGGGAAAAACCTGTCTCCGTCGGTTGGACCGCAGGCCACTCACACGGGCACGCGCTCGACGACCGTCTCGCCGTCGACGACGAGATTGTACGCTCTCTCGTCGTCGTTCCACAGCGCCAATACGTTCTCGAAGGCGAGTAGATCACCGTACTCGCTGTCGCGTAGGTCGCCGTTGAGAATCGACTCTTTGGTCAGGACGGCGAAGTGATCGACCTGTTCGCTGCCGTCGGCGACGAGGAAGACGGGGTTTCCATCGGCCTCGTCCCGGAGGTCCGGACTCAGTTTGATCCCCACGAGATCGATTCGGTCGGTAACGTATCCCTCGGCATCGGCCATTTTCGCCACCCGGGATTGGTCGGGACGGTACTCGATCGCTCGGGCATCGTCACGCCGGAGGATCGAATAGGCATACTGGACGTCGACGTTGACGAATTCGCCGTCCGTCTCGGCCCCCGCGGCGTCGTCCAGCCGACCCTGAAACGGCGGCACGTCCACGTCTGGCTTGCGCGTGAACGACCAGCAGTCGCCTGCGGGCCGCTCTCCTGGCCAGAGTCGAACTGTCGGCGCGTAGATCGTGTACGTGTCCTCGAGGGCTCGCTCGGTCGTCCGAATCCCCTTGGCCGTCTGTTTGTCGGCGGGCGCGATCGCGAGGACCGAGCCATCGGGTGCAAGCGCGTCAGCGTACCGGCCCAGCACCGCCGCTGGATCGGCCAGTTCGCTCAAGACGTTCCCGAAGACGATCAAGTCGAATTCCGCTCCCGGCTCGAAGGCTTCGGCCCGCTCGCGGTGGACAGTCGTGTGGACGTTCGGACCCGTCGCCCCGAGCAGTTCCGTGAGAACTTCGGCTGCACCATCGCCGGGTTCGACGGCGTGATACTCGACGATTCCCCCGGCTTCGACGACGAGATCGCACAGGCCAAGTGCCGGACCGCCGACGCCGGCCCCGATATCGAGGACGCGTAGCTGTGCCGGCAGTCGGTCCTCGGCGAGGAGCGGTTCGAGGGCGTACTGGCCGACGGCGTAGTAATCGGGGAGGTGGTAGATGGCGTACGCCAGTGCAGTCAGTCGATCGTAGGTGACGGCGTCGTCGTTGAGATACGCCTCCTTGACGGTGCGAATTCGCTCCCGGAGTCGGTCGCCCGACTCGCCCTCAGGCCAGCCGGGGCCGAATTCGGCGATGAGACGGTCTTCGAGTGCTCTCGTGTACCGCTCGGGGAACGGCTCGGCACGCTCGACAGTCGCGTCGAGTGGTCCCACAGGGGCAGGAACGAACGTGCCGTCCTCACGTTCACGAAGGCCGAGATCGACGGCCGCCTCCCGAAGGGTTTGCTTGACGACACCCGGGTGGGGCTGGTCCGGAACGTATTCACAGATTTCGTCGGGATCGATCGGGCGGACCTCCCTGAGATACTTCGCGTTGTTCAGAATTGCCTCGCGACGCTCGTCACTCATCGCTATCCTCGGGTCGTGCCTGGTCGTAGAGTTGCTGGAAGGCTGTCGCGTCGGCGGCGGCGAGTTCGCTGGCCGTCTCGGCGACGGCCTCGCTCCCCTCGAAGGCCGCCTGGATGTCGGCGTAGACGCGGGCGTGGCCGCCGGTGACTTCTTCGAGTAACTCGAACAGGGCCGCCGAGATCGGCGTCTGGAATCGCTCTGGTACTGGCTGGGCAGCAAGCCCAAACGCCAGGATCGCGGCGTGGGTCCGGGCCTGGACAGTCTCCATCGCCGTGTCGTGTTCCTCGGGTGTCGTCTCGAAGAGGTCGTTGCCGGCCGCCCCGAGCGCCGCCCGGACCTGCTCGGTCACGGGGCCAGACTCATCGACCACCAGTGGCACGTTCCCGGGCGCGTTCGCGGGAGCAAAGAGCGGGTGGAGGCTCACCCGCTCACAGTCGGGGGCGTGTTCGGCCATCGCCGCGATCGGCTCGTCCATGATGCCCGCCAGGTCACAGATCGCGCGCTCGGCGTTTGGCGCGTGCGTTGCGATCGCCTCGGCCGTCGCCGGAATCGGGACCGCGAGACAGACGAGGTCGAAGCGTTCGTCGGTTTCGAGAGGGACAGCTCGATCACCGATGCGTTCGGCAGCGGCGCGTGCGATCGCGGGATCGGCGTCGGTAAACGCGATGGTGGGCGAATCGTCGAGGTGTTCCTCAAGCGTCCGGGCGAACCACCGGCCCATCTCCCCGGCGCCGACGACGAGTACGTGCATGGGTTCGGATACCGCTTTGCGGATCAAAAGGCGTTCGCCTTGCAGGCTCTGTGGGTCGATTTTCCGGTGTCCCGCAGGATGTCGAAAGCGCTAACAGTCGCGGACGGGTACGGGCTGGCATGAAACGCGTCCGCTTTCGGGACCCGACGGGAACGATTCGCGGCGGTCGCTGGCTCGACGACGAGGGCCAGGCGTCCGTGACGACGGCACTGGGTGAGCCGGACGATGACGCCCCCGGCAAGACGTACCCGGCCGAGGCCGTCGACGTACTCCCGCCAGCCGAGCCGACGAAAATCATCGCGATCGGGCGCAACTTCGCTGACCACGCCGACGAACAGAACGCCGAAGTCCCGGACCGACCGCTCCTCTTTTTGAAGCCCCCGAACACGGTCGCCAGTCACGGCTCGACGGTCTCGCTACTACCCGATAAAGAGCGACTCGATTACGAGGCCGAACTCGCGGTGATCATCGGCGAGACCTGCCACAACGTCGACGCCGGGGAAGCCGAGGACGTGATCGCAGGCTATACCTGTTTCAACGATATCTCCAACCGGGACGACCAGCGCGTCGAGACCAACTGGGTCCGCGGGAAGGCCTTCGACAACGCCGCACCGATGGGACCGGTGCTGGCGACACCCGACGAAGTGCCAGCAGATGCGACCATCGAGTGTCGCGTCAACGGCGAGACGAAACAATCCAGCACCCGCGAGAATCTGGTCTTTTCCGTCCCGGAACTGATCGAAGAGATCACGACGTACATGACCCTAGAGCCTGGCGACGTGATCGCGACCGGAACGCCCGAAGGGGTGGGGCCACTCGAAGACGGCGACACCGTCGAAGTCGAGATCGAGGGGGTCGGGACGCTGGAACACGACGTCCACATTCCCTGACCGAACGGCGGAAATGCCCTACGATAGGAGGATAGTAAATCGAGGGTCCCCCTGTGACTTTTTCGGCGTGTATTCCCCGTAAACCCCTCCCGTACAGGCGGTCGAAACGATCGCTGGACGGCCGAGATACGAATGCCAGGGTGGTATAATACCAATCGTATGTCCTTATATTCCCCTTACGATTAATACTTAACAATCGGCCTCGAACGAGGGGCTATGCCCCACGGGCAAGATGTCGAACACAAGAACGATCCGGCAAGTTCCTCCACGTACGAGTGTCTCCAATGTGGCACGATCGTTGAGTCGGAGACACATCCCGGCGCCTGTGAGTGTGGTGGAGAGTTCCACAACCGCGCAAAGTCCCTCGAATAGTTCCGGACGGCAACCGTTCTCCGATTACGTCCAGTACAGCCCGAACAGCCGTTGTTGACCCCAAGCGCCTCGTTCGGGCCGGGTGAGGAAATCACCCCTGCCAGAACGGCTTTCCCGGCGTCGACCCAATTCGGGGTATGCAGGAGATACCCGGTATCCACCACGTAACGGCGATCGGAAGCGACCCTGGCGAGAATCGGCAATTTTACACCGAAACCCTCGGCCTCCGGCTGGTCAAACGAAGCGTCAACCAGGACGACGCCTCGGTTTATCACCTCTTCTATGGCGACCGCTCGGGATCGCCGGGCACCAGCATGACGTTCTTCCCCTACCCCGGCGCACGGGCGGGCCAGGTCGGCACTGGCCAGGTCAGCACGACGCAGTTTCTGATTCCCGCCACCGCCGTCGACTACTGGGTCGAGCGCCTCGAAGCGGCCGAGGTCGACATCGGCGAGCGCCACGAGCGCTTTGGCGAGACGGTCATTCCTGTTTCCGATCCCGACGGGCTCCCGCTGGAACTGGTTGCCGTCGCGGATGCCCCTGCGGGCGATCCACCGGACGGACCGGTCCCCGCCGAACACGCAATCTGCGGGTTCTACGGCGTGACCCTTGCACTGTCCGATATCGATGCCACCGCACGCGTCCTCGAAACGATGGGCTACGAGGAAACGGACAGTGACGGCACCCGGGTCCGTTACGAGAGTGACGGCGACCTGGGGTACGTCGTCGAACTGCTGGCCGATCCAGACCTACCCCAGGGTCGGCCGGGAGCGGGCACGATCCACCACGTGGCGTTCCGTGTCACGAGCGACGACCAGGCCGACTGGCGTGAGGAGCTTCAAAGTCTCGGCCTCCGACCGACGGCAATCATCGACCGCAAGTGGTTCGAGTCGGTGTACACCCGAACGCCCGGCGGTGTGCTCTTCGAGTACGCGACCGAAGGACCAGGCTATACGGTCGACGAGGATCTCGAAACGCTGGGTGAACGACTCGTCTTGCCGGAGTGGCTCGACGATCGCCGCGAGGAGATCGAACAGGGACTGCCGTCGCTATCAGTCGAGACGAGCGAGTAGCCGTCCCGCCGAGTGCGATTAGAACAAGCCGAGACCGACGCTATAGGCCCAGGATTGGCTCGCCACAGCAACGAGGACGAGTGCCCCGCCGGCCATACCGACATTCTTCAGGAACTGTGTCAACTCGTCCTGTTTTTGGTCCTCGGGGACCGCCCAAAAGTCGTGCATCGTCAGCGCCGAAACGAACAGGAATGCAGCGAGCGCTGCCGCCCCGACAGCCGGATAGAGTCCCACCGCGATACTGAGGCCAGCGGCCACGAGGACGACGCCGGATGCGACAACCGAGAACCCGGGCGCTGGGAGGCCCTTGTGCTGGGCGTAGCCGGTCATCGCCTCGCGCTGCTGGAAGTGATTGAGCCCCATAAACGCCAGCACGACGCCGAACAGCAGGCGACCGGCCAGCAAGATGACCCCCGCTGTGCCTTCGATCGCCATCAGGCACGCACCTCCACTTCCGCGGGGCTACTCACACTCGTGGTGGTCGATACGCGATTGGCGTCGTCAGTTACTGATATCATTCCGTTAGTTGGTTCGTTTGCGAACCTATTTATGCGCTCGGCGACAAGAATGCGATCAGATAACACCGATGTCACCCACCGCCACGAGCCAGGAGCAGTCCGTCGAGGAGCGAAACGCCGCGGCCTGTCCGATCGTCGAAGCAGTCGAACAGATCGGCTCGGAGTGGCGACTGATCGTCTTGCACGACCTCGTTGACAGCGAACAGCGGTTCAACGAGCTCAAGCGCTCGACCGGGGCGAGTTCCCGGACCCTCTCGCGGGTGCTCGACGACCTAGAAGACGCGAACCTGGTCGATCGCCGTGTCGAGGATCGGCCGATCGCGACCTACTACTCGCTGACCGAGAAAGGACAGGCGCTGTGTCCGATCTTTACGGACCTAGAGGAGTGGGCCGACGAGTGGGTAGACGGAATCGAGGGGTGAAGGGCCTGTCACGCCGTGATTTTGGGGAATTCTCTACACCACACCGGCGTGGAGTCGATGATCCTTCCGCGAGGCTAAGTATTTTGAGCCATGGATGTGGATTATCGATCATGCAGGTCTTGGTGGGGGTTGGCGGCACAGAACGTTCGTTTGGGGCCTTAGAGGGAGCCCTCGAGCGTGCCAGGCAGGCCGGCGACGAAGTAGCAGTGGCAGTTTTCGACGATCCATCGGCTACACTGACAAGAGAGCAAGTACGGGATCGGATTTCGACAATTCTCGAAGAGTACGACCGGGATGTAAAACTGCAGGACATCGACGGCGATCCGGGATCACAATTAGTACAGGTCGCCGAGAACGGCGAGTTCGACCAACTCGTGTTGGGGGACGGCAACCGGACGCCGATGGGCAAGATACAGCTAGACAGCATCGCCCAATTCGTCCTGTTTAACTCCCACGTCACCGTCAAACTCGTTCGATGACTGACCGCTCGCCCTGGACACCGCCGCCGCGGTCGTTCGCCGACGAGGCTGGCCGGTCGATCCGTATCGAACGCGGGATCGACGACCGGGCGGCCCTCGTTGGAATGTACGAATCCTACGCGCCACACCACCGCGCCCAGGGACTGCCGCCAGTGGGCCAGGCGCGGATCGAAGAGTGGCTCGACACCGTCTCCGAGGGACTGAACGTCGTCGCCTGGCACGGCGATCGCGCTGTGGGGCACTCGGCGTTGCTCGGCGGCGCGGACGATCACGAGTTGATGATCTTCGTTCACCAGAACTACCGGCTGTCGGGCACCGGCTCACGACTCATCAGGTCGCTTCTGGCCTACGGGTACGCACAAGGTGTCGAAACGGTGTGGCTGTGTGTCCGGCCGAGCAATACGATTGCCGTCTCGCTGTATGAATCGGTCGGCTTCGAGCGGGCTGAGGAACGCGGGAGCGACCTCGAAATGACGCTCACACTGCAAGAGTAACGGCACGACCCACCATGGCAACTGGGTCACTGGCAATCCGACCGTCCATTGTCACCGACTACTACACCGGAGTGGTCCTGCATGGCTTCGACCGTTGGGTCGGGGACGCCCGTCAATCGAACGGCGAGTTCCCGAAGAGACTCCGTCTCGGCACGGACCTCGACAGCCTCGGCGACAGAGATATCGACATTCGTGTAGACGCCGTAACACGCTGCATACAACTCCAGCCACTCGGCGAGCGTCCGCTCTAAGGCACGGGAGACGTCTGCCGAAAGCGGCGATTCGTGCGCTCCCATCGTAGCTTCCTGGTACAGTGCCACGGCCGGTCCGACGCCGTCCCGGAGATAGTCACGAGCGCGGTCGCGGTCCGGTGGCTCCGTCGGGGGCAGAAAACTCCCTCTCGCCCGTCGCGCTCGTTCGGCGAGTGCCTGCACGCGGACGCGGTAGGCGGACGACATCGACTCACCGGGCTCCGGACCACGTTGCTGCCTGTGGCCGCCGGCCGGACGCGGGCTTCACGGAGTCGCTGCTGGCAGTGACGATCGGTCGTCCCAGCGCGGCCAGGCGCAGGGCCACCCAGACGGATGCGATCGCAGTCGGCAGCCATACGTTTCCAGGCATCATAGCTATCTATCGGGATACACGAATCCTACATATTATTCCATGATGAATACCCGCCGGGATTTCCGGAATCGGCACTGCGACCCGGGATTACCCGTCGCGGCGAGTCGGATCGACGTCGATCGCATCGACCGGACAGACGTCGACACAGAGCATGCAGTCGATACATTGGGACTCACGGGCCGGGTCAGCTTTGCGGTCGCTGACGGAGTGACCGGGCGTCTCAACCCACTCGAAGACGTCGACGGGGCAGTCTTCCAGACACGCGCCGTCGGCCAGACAGATGTCGAAGTCGACGGCGACGTGGGTCCCGTGAATCCCCAGCGATTCGGGTTTTTCGACAGGCCCCCAGACGTCGTGGCCGTCGTGGTCGTCGATAACCTCACGCGTTGACTCGAAATCGGGATCGATGGGCACTGTAGGTCAGCCTCCGACGTGGGAGGGCTTAAAACTACGTTAGCGGGCGGTGATCCCCGGTTTCGTTTCCGGGGAACGGCGATAACTCGACAGTCGTCCAACAGAGGGATAAGGACCCTCGGCGAAAGCCGACCATGGCAGCCAAAGACCTCGAAACGACGACCGTAACGGTATCGACAGACGACGCAAGCGACGACATGGAAGTCCCACTCGCGCTGATCGAGCTATTGACCGAGGGCGAGGAAGACATCCCGACCGTCGTCGCGGACATCGCGATGTTCGGCCTCGCCCAGCGCGTGCACACGGCCGTCCATCACAGCCAGGGCGACCCGAGCGCGGACATCGACGCGGACATCGAGGACATCGAGGCCGCGACCGACGAGCGCTTCGAGGAGCGCTTTGGTTCGAGTTTCGAAGAGCTGCTCGACCACAGTCACTGATCGACGCGCCGTACTCGGGTAATCACCGCGATCACGAGGAGTGACGCTATTCCTGGCGCCGACCCGAAGCCGGGACCGCTCGTGGTCGTCACCCCCGTTTTCGAAGGTGTCGTTGTTCCTCCCTCGGAGACGATCGGCTCGAAGGACTGGTCTATCTCTGGTAGCGCTGCCTTCTCCGGGGCGTTGAGTACTGTTACGTTCGATCCATCGGTGACGACGGCGAAGGCGTCGGCGTACGGGCCACTCGGGATAACGTAGCGATCGGCACCGACGCGCGTGGCGTCGTAACTTGCGAGTACGCGTCGATAGGCAGTCCCAAACTCGCGAGCGTCGCTTTCCGTGTCCCAGGTCGTCTCCCAGACGTAGCCGGCGTGGCTACCGTTCGTGTACGCACGAAGTGTGTCGTTTTCCCAGCCGTCGGCGGGCACACTCGCGTACCCGCCCGAAAACGAGGCGTTCGGGACCGGCATCGCCACGTCTCGCGTCCGGTTTTGCTGTTCGAAGAGGAGGCGGATGCCGACCGCACCGATCCGCTGATCCGTCCCCGTCGGCTGCCAGGCCGGGCCCGATCGATCCTCGGACTCGATCGACGCGGTAGACTCGACGTTGCGCTCGGGGTGAATTACAGACTTCATCGTCCGGGGCGGGGACTGGTGGGTCTCCGAAACGGCGTCCCAGCCACCACGATCCCGTAGGGCCTGGACGTAGGTCGCGCCCGCCTGGTAAGGCACGCCCATCAGCCGGGCGATCGCGGGCGTGATATCCCCTGCTGGCGGTGCCAGACCACCGGTCAGACAGTCCCACTCGCCGCTGGCACACTGGCGCCGATAGCGACCATCGACGAGTGAGGCCTCCCCCTCGACGAGTCCGTCTTTGGCGAGTTCCCCGTCCAACGTCGTCCGCTGGTAGCGCGGGGCCGAGAGATCGAAGTGCTGGTCTTGGAGGACGTGGACGAGTTCGTGAGCGAGGACGTACTCCGAGACCTTCGGGCGGTCGGGATCGGAGGTTACGAGCACGACGTGATCGACGCCCTCCTCGGCCGCCATCCCGCCGACGCTGGCCAGAATCGTCCCGCGGACGGCTCGTCTGGCGTCTGTGTCTTCGCCGACGACGAACAGCGCTTCCCAGGTTGGATTGTCACCTCGAAGCTGGGTCACGTTGCGATCGACGTACCGTTCGACACCATCCCGCGAGACGAATTCCATAGACGTGTTCGCGGTGAACTCCAGGCCACGGAGGTGTTCGACGCGGGCCATCGTGCGGGCGAGGACGTGCTCGCGTTCGGCCGGTGTGAGCCCGTCTGTCTGGTCGATGTCGATCGTCTCGTTGTACCAGTAGCCGTGCTCCCAGCCGATCACGTCGCTCTCGGGATCGGCCGGTGCGGTGTCGTTGTTCGGGCCGTCCTGGGCCACGGCGGGGCCGGCGACGATCGTGCCAGCACCGACGAGGACGACAGCAATCACGCCAAGCGCGACCGAAGCGGAGACCAGGCGCGTCATTATCGAGTGGCTGTCGGCAAGCACCTAAAGCCGTTCTGCCTGCGACCGGTCCGGAAACCCGTCGACCGCGTTCACACGACAGCCCACTCCAACAGGACGCCGTCGTCGAGCCGATCGACTGCCTGGAGTTCGAGGTCGGGAAAGTCCGTGAGGAACCCGTCCCCATCAGCCAGCGTGGGTGCGCCCCGGCCGCCGATGATCTGTGGGCCGACGAACACGGACAGTTCGTCGACGAGACTGGCCTCGAACAGCGAAAAGATGAGTTCACCCCCGCCTTCGACCATGAGTCGTTCGATCCCGTGGGCTTCCAACTCGGCCAGGGCCGCCTCGAGGTCTACCCGCCCCTCGCCGGCGACGATCACCGTCGCGCCCGTCGCTTCGAGACGGTCGATTGCGTCCGCGGATGCGGCCTCGCTGACGAGCACGACGGTCTCGGCGTCGTCGTCGAGAATCGCTGCGTCAGGCGGCGTTCGACCGCGGGAGTCGGCCACGACGCGGGCCGGGTGGGGCGTGTCGCCACGCCCACGGCGTGAGGGGATCTGTTCCTCGTCGTCGACTGTCAGCGATGGATCGTCGGCGAGGACAGTCCCGACCCCGACCATGACGGCGTCGCTGTCGGCCCGGACCTGATCGACGCGATCGAAGTCCGCCGGGCCGCTGATGGCGACCTGTTCGCGCTCGCGGGTCGAGAGCTTGCCGTCTACACTCGTTGCCGCGTTGACGACGACGTGCATCGTCCGTGTTTCTCTCGCCCCCCGAAAACGACTTTCGGCTCCCCCAAGCGGTGACGAACAAGCGGACCGAGGACTGTCTTTTTATTCGCGCCGGTCGAATCGATGGGCATGGACGTCGAAGACAAAGCCGAGGAACTCGCCTCCGACCTCGGTGTCACCAAAGAGGAGGTCAAAGACGACCTGGAGAACCTCGTCTCCTACAGCGTTCCCCTGGACGAAGCGGTCCAGAGTGTGCGACGCAAGTACGGCGACGGGGGAAACGACGGAGCGGAGTCAATCCCGCAAAAAGATATCGTCGAAATCACCACCGACGACGACAGCGTGAGCGTGACTGGTGTGGTGCTGACGGCCGGCACACGCTCGATCCGGTATCAGGGTTCGGATCACGTCATCCACGAAGGTGAATTCGCCGACGAGACGGGCAAGATATCCTATACAGCCTGGGAAGACTTCGGAATCGAACCCGGCGACGTGGTGACGATCGAGAACGCGGGCATCCGCGAGTGGGAGGGGAAGCCGGAACTCAATCTCGGCGAGCGGACGACGATCGCCCTCAGCGACGAATCGATCGACGTGCCCTCTCAGGTCGGTGGCGATCGCGCACTCGCCGACCTCGCCCCCGGCGATCGTGGCGTCAACGTCGATATCCAGGTGCTTGAAGTCGAACAGAAGCACATCGACGGCCGCGACGGGGAGACGGAGATCCTCAGCGGTGTGTTCGGCGACGAGTCGGGACGGCTCCCCTTCACCGACTGGGACCCCCACGATTCGATCGAAACCGGCGCTGCAGTCCGGATCGAGGACGCCTTCGTCCGGGAGTTCCGCGGTGCGCCATCGGTGAACGTCTCGGAGTTCTCGACGGTCACGCCCCTCGACCGGCCGGTCGAGGTGACCGACGACGCCCCGCAGTTGTCGATACGGAAAGCCGTCGATAGCGGCGGCCAGTTCGACGTCGCAGTCGTCGGCACTGCCATTGCGGTCCGTGACGGCTCGGGGCTGATCGAGCGCTGTCCGGAGTGTGGCCGCGTCGTCCAGAACGGACAGTGCCGGAGTCACGGTGCCGTCGAGGGCGAGGACGACCTGCGGACGAAAGCCATCATCGACGACGGCACGGGGACTGTCACGGCGGTTCTGGACGAGGAGCTAACCGCCGAGATCTACGGCGGTGACTTGGACGATGCTCGCGAACACGCTCGAGACGCCATGGACAAAGAGGTCGTCACAGACGCGATCCGTGAGGCGATCGTCGGCCAGGAATTCCGTGTTCGCGGTTCGTTGAGTGTCGACGACTACGGGGCAACGCTGAACGCGAGCACCTTCGAATCGAGCGCTGACGATGCCGCCAATCGTGCCCGCGAGCTGCTCGCGGAGGTGGGCCGATGAGCGCCGACGAGGACGGCGACGACGGGAGTCCAGGACGACGGGAAGTCGCTTACCGCGTTTTCGCCGGGGAGTTCGACGACGCCGACTTCGGTTACTCCGAGAGCGACGAGGAACGCGCCCCGAACTACGTGATCACGCCGACCGGTGGGCGTGTCAATCGGCTGTTCGCCGTCGGTGTGTTGACGGAGGTTCAGCCCGCCGGCGAGGACGTGCTCCGGGCGCGGATCGCCGACCCGACGGGGACGTTCGTCGTCTACGCTGGCCAGTACCAGCCCGATGCCCAGGCGTTTCTGGAACACGCCGAGCCGCCGGCCTACGTCGCCGTCACCGGAAAGGCCCGGACGTTCCAGCCAGACGACAGTGAGGTCGTCTACACCTCGATCCGACCCGAGAGCCTCAACGAGGTCGACGAGGGGACGCGTGATCGCTGGACGGTCCAGACCGCCCGCCAAACCCTAGAGCGTGTCGGAACGATGGCGACAGCGATGCAACTGGACGCCGAGGGAGACACACTCGCCGCGACCCTGGGCGAACGAGGCGTTCCGGGCGGACTGGCCGCAGGCATCCCCCTCGCGATCGACCATTACGGGACGACGCCGGGCTACCTCGGGGCCGTACGGGAGCTGGCGCTGTCGGCCGCCGAACTCGTCGCGGGCGAGCGCGAGGAAGTCAAAGAGCTGGCGATCGCGCCCGACGAGGGTGGCGAGGCCGACCTCGCGGCGCTGGCCGAGACGGCAGCCCTCGAAGATCCAAAAGCGAGTGATACAGCTGTCGGTGACACGACGGAGACAACCGAGACAACGGACGCCAAGGCGACACCCGAGGCGAGCGAAGCAACGACCGAGGCGGCCGACGAACCCACGAGCGAGCCGGCTGCAAAGACGAGCGAAGTGACCACAGAGACAAGCGAGACCACCGAGGCGACTACGACACCGGACGAGATGGTCGACTCGGCCACAGAACCGAACGAGACGGTCGCCAAGCCGGACGATTCGGCGGAGACAACTACCCCCGAGCAGTCGACGACACTCGGGGAGACCGAGACGACCGCGGCTGAGGGGGAGACGGCCGCGACCGAGGCCGGTGACGAGTCGGGAGAGACCACGACGGACGAGGGCTCGACGGTCGCGACAGACGACGAATCGGCGGGACTGGGCGACTTCGACGGCGAGTTCGAACTCGACGACGAGGAGCGCGAAGAGATCAAAACCGAGTTCGGCACGGAGTTTACCGCGGGGACAGACGTCGAGGAGCCCGGCGAGGCCGACATCGAGACGCCGGATCCAGAGGACCTAGCCGAACAGGAGGGCGCCGAGACCGACGAGCATGCAGCGACGGCAACGACGACAGCAGAGCCAAGCGAAGCCGCCACGTCAGGCGCACCTACCGATACCGCTAGGGGAGACTCAGCCGGGCAAGGAATGCCTGACGCCGACGAGGACGACGATGACACAGCAGAACTCGACCTCGAAGATGCTGTCATGGACGCGATGACTGAACTGGACGACGGCGATGGGGCCAACCGGGAGGCCGTGATCGATCACGTTGTCGACAGTGAAGGCGTCCCCGAGTCGGCCGTCGAAGATGCCATTCAGGACGCACTGATGAACGGGCAGTGTTACGAACCCGGCGAGGGCACGCTGAAGCCAATCTGATGGTTGTCGAGCCGGTTCCCGACGCGCCCGCCGCAGTCGCCGACGTGCCCGAAGGACGAGCCCTGTTGCTCGCGGACGTCCACGCCGGGATCGAGGCTGGTCTCCGCCGGGACGGCGTCGAAGTGCCGTCACAGGCCGATACCCGCCGCGAGACGATCGAGGCGTTACTGGACCGGACAGTGCCGGATCGGGTCGTACTTCTGGGAGACCTCGGTCACACTATCGGCAGCCCCGACCGCCCGGAGCGTGCGGAGATAACGGGGATCGTCGAGACAATTACCGATCGGGTTCCACTGACGCTCACGAAGGGCAATCACGACGGCGAGATCGAATCGGTGCTGGCCGATCGGGACGGTGTGACGATCACCGGCGGGGACGGCACTCGGCTGGGCGAGGTCGGCTTCGTGCACGGACACACCTGGCCGGCACCGGACGTCCTCAGGGCTAAAACGGTCTGTATCGGCCACGAGCATCCGGTCGTGAGACTGGAAGACGACGTCGGCGGGACGCGCAAAGAGCGCGTGTGGCTGCGGGGCACGCTCGATTCAGTCCCCTTCGAGTCCCACTACGGCGAGGACTGTCCGACGATCGACGGCGAACTCGTCGTCTGCCCAGCGTTCAACGATCTCTCGGGAGGCACCTGGAGTAACGTCGCCGGGCAGTCGTTTCTCTCGCCGTTCCTGCCTGCGGGGCTCGCCGACGGTGACGCGTATCTCCTCGATGGAACGCGGCTGGGCCCCTACCAGAGCGTGTAAGCCGAGTGCGATGCAATCCGGGCCTCGAGGGCCGATCACACCGTCGAAGACGGGTTCGGGCCGTACACTTCGACGTAGAATCCAGCGCCGACGTTGACGATGCGGAACTGCTCGGTTGCCGGAACGTACTTGCTCATGCGCTCTTTTTGCTCACCCTGTGGCCCGGAAACGGTTTGTTGTGATTCCCAGGAAGTCCCGACTTGCTCGTGAATTTCGTAGGACCCATCGGTCAACAGAGCGCTGTCAGTCCGGGACAGTATCCAGTACGTTTCCTCGGGGACGACCGAGTAGGTCTTGTAGCTACCACAGCCACCGTATGCGAACCACTCGGCTGCGCCCGGCCCCGTCGCCGACTTGGACTCGCCCGAGGCCGGTTGGCAAGCGTCGTCTGCTGCGTCGGTCGCAACTGGGAAAAGCTGTGCCTCGGGACGGTCAGATTGGTCCCCACCATCGCTGTCGGAAAACATCCCACTGACACCGCTACAACCAGCGAGAAGGGCACTCCCACCCACAGCGACCCCGCCGAGGACGGCGCGTCTCGAAACGCTCTCCCCATCCATTTGTGAATCGACACGTTCGGTCATAGCTGAATGCTCAGCCCACCTAGGTAAATATCCATTGATGTATTTCGGACAGCGACAGGTTCCGGGATACCCCAAACATGGCGGGGAACTGACCAGACGATCGATATCTGAATCGGCATCGGAATCAGGTCGATCGGGCATCGTGAGTGCGGGTCGATCAGCGACGATCAAACGACCAACACGAAGATGCCACTCACGACGACGAGATCCAGGCCAGTCGTGAGGAGGGTGCCAAGCCGGTCGTCGCAGTCGAGGAGACGAGCGCGACGACGAACCCCGTGAACGGAATGGCTCGTTCCAGGCCGAGGATCCGGCTCAGGACGGAGGCCACGAAGCCAAGCCCCTGGCGAAGACGCCCAGCAGCCAGACGAGCTGCGGGCTGAGGCCCTAAAGAGCGTCGTTCGAGCAAGCCGGGGTACCGGAAGGGCGACAAAGATGAGCCTGAACTGTCGAGAGCGGGTAGCGCCCGTCGAATCGAGATTTATAGTCCCTCGCCTTCGAGTTATCGTATGGCAGTACTGGTGCCGTACGATAGTTCAGAGCCGGCCAGAGACGCCCTCGAAGAAGCAGTCAGCGAGTACGGTGACGAGCGGATCGTTCTCCTTCGCGTGATCGAAGTCGCCGACGATACCTTCGAAGCCGGGTTCAATCTCATCCGGGACAGCCTCGAAGACGACCCGGAAGAACTCGCGGCAGACGTTGCCGACGAGGTACTGTCGGTCCTCGAAGCGACGGACGGCGACTACGTTGTCGAGACGACCGCCGGGAAACCCGCCAGGGAGATCGTCCGCTACGCCGAGGACCACGATATCGATCGGATCGTCATGGGCAGTCACGGCCGGGACGGCGTCTCGCGGATCCTGCTTGGCAGTGTCGCCGAAAAGATCGTCCGTCGCTCGCCGGTCTCGGTCACCGTCGTGCGCTGATCGGGCCGTCGTGGCTCAGGGGTGTGTTTTCGGCATGAGGTCGGGGAAGTCCTGCTCGGCAAGCCACTCGGCCAGCGCGACGAGTTCACCGCTGGCAGCATCGAACAGTTCTGCACCGATCTCGGCGGTGGCATCCGTCTGGTCGCCAAAGACACCGTTTGCACTGTTGTCGATCGAGTCGTAGAACGTTCGTGAGCCGTGGACGCGACCGATTCTCTCGCCGACCTCGACGAGCCCACCGTCGCGTGCGTCTTCCAGCCGATCCTCGTGGACGAGTTCGGGGTGGAGATGCTGGATGAGTGCCGTTTCTTTCGGGCCACCGTGGGGGCCGTTGTGTTCGAAGGCCTCGTCGATCCGTTCCGGAATACTCTCGTCCCACATCCACTCGATGGCGTAGGCGATCTCGTCGTTGCGAAGCCGACGACCCACTTCGCGAAGGTGCGTGACGTTCCCGCCGTGGGCGTTGACGTAGATCACGCGGTCGATGCCGTGCTGAGTCAGACTCCGGGTAATGGTCTCGACGTACTCCCGGAACGCCGACGGGTCGGCCGAGACCGTCCCGGGGAACTGCAGGTGATGATCGGAGACGCCGATCTTGATCGTCGGCGTGCAGAGAAAGCCGGTCCGATCGGCGGCCTCGCGGGCGAACGCTTCGGCGATGAGATGATCCGTTCCTTCAGGGAGATGTGGACCGTGCTGCTCGGTCGAGCCCAGCGGCACCAGCGCCAGCGATTCCGACTCGAAGTACGATTCGAGGTCCGGCCAGGCCTCGTCTGGCAGGTACATGCTCCAGTCTCGGGGATGCGTACCCATGAACGTGTCCCACGCTGTCGAGTGACCGGCGGGTCGTTCAGATAGGCGGCGTAGTGAGGCCAAGCGACTGTATCCGCAGCCACGGTCGGCCGACGAGTACGTAAGGCGATTGCAGCGGGGCCAGAGAGACAGTCTGGCAGCTGTAAGTCCCAGAGCGCCCAAACCAAAGACGGGGTCTCTTGAGCGGCGCTAGTCATATAAGCACACAAACCAACAGAAAATGATGATAGAATCGACCACGGTACTCGTCGTCGGGGGTGGAGCGACCGGCACAGGCATCGCGCGGGACCTCTCGCTTCGAGGTGTCGACGTGACGCTCGTCGACCGGGACGGCCTCTCCAGTGGGACTTCGGGACGCTCACACGGACTCCTCCACAGCGGCGCACGGTACGCCGAGTCCGATCGGGTCGGTGCCGAGGAGTGTATCGAGGAGAACACCGTGCTCCGTTCGATCGCCGGTGAGTGCATCCGGGACACCGGTGGGCTGTTCGTCCAACTCGAGGAAGACGATCCGGAGTACTTCGAGGAGAAACGCGCGGCCTGTGAGGCTATCGGGATCGAGACGGCGTTGCTCGATGCCGATGAGGCCCGGGAACGCGTGCCCGATCTCACACCGGACGTCGAGCGGGCAATGTGGGTCCCCGACGGCGCGATCTATCCCTCGCGGCTCGGGGCAGCCAACGCCGCTGATGCCGAAGAACACGGTGGGACGATCTACCCGCACGCGCCGCTGGAAGCGGTGAGTGTCGTCGACGGCCGGATAACCGAAGCGACACTCGGCGGCACGGTCGAGCGGACGATCGAACCGGAACACGTCGTCAACGCGGCTGGTGCGTGGGCCGGACAGGTGGCTGCACTCGCGGGCGTCGAAGTCACCATGGCTCCGTCTCGGGGCGTGATGGTGTCTGTGGCCTACGACGAACTGGACCCAGTGTTGAACCGCTGTCGGGACCCCGCCGACGGCGACATCGTCGTCCCCCACGCTGATGAGGCGGTGCTCGGGACGACGAGTGTCCCGGTCTCGGACCCCGACGACTACGAGAAAGCCGCCTGGGAAGTCGAGACGTCGATCGAGGAGTGTGCGAAGCTGTTGCCGCCGGTCGCCGACGCACCGACCGTGCGCGAGTGGTGGGGCGTCAGGCCACTGTATGCCCCCGACGAAGCCGAGGGAGACCGCCGCGGGATCTCGCGGGGCTACTTCGTGCTAGATCACGCCGATGACGGGGTTGAGAACGTCACCAGCATCGTGGGCGGAAAGCTGACGACCTACCGGCAGATGGCCGAGACGACCGCCGATCACGTCTGTGAGAGCCTCGGCGTCGATGCCGACTGCGAGACCGCGACACGCAAGCTGCCGGGCGCAGACGACGCCGACCGACTGGACGAGCTGGTCGACCGCTACGACGGACAGGGACCGACCGACAAGGATGTCATCGCGCAATGAAGGCGGCTGCTCGCAGAACTCCGGGAAGGTAGTGCGTTCGATGCCGGTGCTGTCGGCCCCGCGACCGATCGTCGTGCTGTGGGGCGACCACGGAACGGCCATGGTGTCTGTTTTCACCCCTCCCCCGATGCGTTTAATCGGCTGAAACCGCTATACGTAGCCGATGAGCGAGGGCGAGGCCGCGTTCACCCACCTCGGCGAGGCCGTCCGGGAGGCGCTCTCTGCACGGGGATTCACGACGCCGACCGAGCCACAGCGCCGCGCGATTCCGCCCCTGGCGGCCGGCGAGGACGCGCTGGTGATCGCCCCGACCGGGAGTGGCAAGACCGAGACCGCGATGTTGCCGGTCTTCGACGCACTCGCGGCGGATCCACCCGAAGGGATCGGCGCACTGTACGTGACACCGCTGCGCGCACTGAATCGCGACATGCGCGATCGCTTAGAGTGGTGGGGCGAGACCCTTGAGATAGAAGTCGACATCCGTCACGGCGACACCTCCGACTACCGCCGCCAACAGCAAGCCGAGAATCCACCGGACGTGCTCGTGACGACCCCCGAGACGCTGCAGGCAATCCTCACGGGGGAGAAACTCCGGCTCGCGCTCGAATCCGTCGGCCACGTCGTCATCGACGAGGTGCACGAACTCGCCGCCGCAAAACGCGGGGCGCAGTTGGCCATCGGCCTCGAACGCCTCCGGGAACTGGCTGGCCCGTTCCAGCGGATCGGCCTCTCGGCGACGGTCGGCGATCCCGAGGAAGTCGGCCGGTTTCTCACCGGCGATCGGGGCTGTGAGATCGTCGAGGTAGCGGCCGGGAGTACCCTCGAAATCGACGTCGTCCAGCCGACCGTCAAAGACGGCGACGAGGAGATCGCCGGCCAACTCGTCACCGACCCCGATGTCGCGAGTCACGTCCGGACGATCGACGAACTGATCGCAACCCACGACTCGACGCTGGTGTTCGTCAACACGCGACAGACTGCCGAGGCGCTGGGATCGCGACTCAAGGAGTACGGCACCGACCTGGGTATCCACCACGGCTCGCTCGCGACTGACGCCCGCGTCGAGGTCGAAGACCAGTTCAAGGCCGGCGAGTTGGACGGGCTGCTCTGTACCTCCTCGATGGAGCTGGGCATCGACGTGGGCCGGGTCGATCACGTCGTCCAGTACAACAGCCCCCGACAGGTCTCCCGCCTGCTCCAGCGGGTGGGACGGGCGGGCCACCGCCGGGATCGAACCTCGAAGGGGACGGTCGTCACGACTGGCCCGGACGAGACCTTCGAGGCGCTGGCGATCGCCCGCCAGGCCCAGGCCGGCGAGGTCGAACCCGCCCAGATCCACCACGGGAGCCGCGATGCGGTGGCCAACCAGATCGCCGGGATCGTCATGGATCTCGGGGAGGTCGACGCCAGACGCGCCTACGAGATCGTCACGCGGGCCTACCCCTTCGCCGACATTTCCGAACCAGTGTTCCGGGAGATCGTCCGCGAACTCGCGGAGAATCGGGTCGTCTGGCTCGAAGCGGACGACGACGAACTCTCGAAACGACGGGGCACCTGGCAGTACTTCTATCACAACCTCTCGATGATCCCCGACGAGGCGACCTACGACGTCGAAGACGGAGCCAGCGGCAAGCAAGTCGGGACGCTTGACGAACGGTTCGTCGTCAACTTCGCCGCGCCGGGAGAAGTGTTCGTCCAGCGCGGCGAGATGTGGCGCATCACCGAGATCGACGAGGAGGAAGACGTCGTCAACGTCACGCCCATCGAGGATCCCACCGGCGAGGTCCCCGCATGGACCGGCCAGGAGATCCCCGTCCCCTACGATGTCGCCCAGGAAGTCGCCGAAATCCGGACGGTCGCGGCCGAGCAACTCCGGGCCGGCGGCGATCGGGCGTCGGTAGCGCGCCACCTCGCCGGGCGATACGACGCCGACAGCGAGACCCTCGAAGCCGCCCTCAAGCAAGTCGACGATCACGAAGGGCCGGTGCCGGGACCAAACCGAATCGTCGTCGAGTTCGAGGGCCGAGACGTCGTGGTCAACGCACCATTCGGCCACAAGGTCAACGAGACGCTGGGGCGGCTACTGTCGGCACTCCTGGGCCAGCGGACGGGATCGTCCGTCGGCCTCGACGTCGATCCCTCTCGGATCAGCCTGGAAGTGCCCCGGAACGTCACCGCCGGCGATGCGGTCGACATTCTGGAATCGACTGCGCCCGAACACGTCGAGGGGTTGATCGAACTCAGCCTGAAGAACGCCGACGCCCTGAAATTCCGGCTCGCACAGGTCGCGGCGAAGTTCGGCTCGCTCAAACGCTGGCGCGGACGGGGCAGCCAGCGGTTCGGTCGCGACCGCCTGCTCGATGCCCTCGAAGACACACCGATGTACGACGAGGCCCTCCGGGAGTTGATCCACGAGAAACTCGCGATCGAGCGGACGGGTGACGTCCTCGCCGCGATCCAGAAAGGCGATATCGACGTCGAGACCGTCGGCGGCCGAACGGCGATCGGGCTGGGCGGTCGCTCGGGTGGCACCGAACTGCTCGCCCCCGAGAACGCCGACGCCAGCGTCATCGAGACCCTGAAAGACCGCATCCAGGACGATCGCGTGATCCTCTTTTGTGTCCACTGTGAGTCCTATCGGCGGACCAAACCCGTCAAACGCGTCCGCGACCAACCGCACTGTCCGGAGTGTGACTCGACACGGATCGCCGCACTCAATCCCTGGGACGAGGAGACCATCGCGGCGGTGCGGGCAACGGACAAGGACGACGAACAGGAAAAGCGGACCAAACGCGGCTATCAGGCGGCCGATCTGGTCCAGAGCCACGGCAAACAGGCGGTGATCGCCCTGGCCGGACGCGGCGTCGGGCCGACCAACGCCGCCCGCATCATCAACAAACTCCGGGAAAACGAGGCCGAATTCTACCGGGATATTCTCGAACGCGAGCGCGAGTACGCCCGAACGCGGTCGTTCTGGGAGTGAGTGTCGTCGAGTCGGCACCGACGAGACGGGGCAACGCGCAGGTCAGTCACTCCGAAGCGTCCCGGTCTCGTCCTCGTGCCACGCGGCGCGTTTGCGAACGGCGACCCGTGAGACGACCAGTCCGAACACGAGAATCAACAGGCCAAAGGCCAGAAACGACCCGACGACCGCCCGGGAGCTACTGATTGGCGGGTTCGCTACGGCAGCGTCACCGAGAACGCTACGCCCGAGGGCAAGCAAAAGCGGCGTAACCCCGACCAGGCCGCCCAGAACGGTGAGACCACGGCCGACGATCAACGAGGGCACGTGCGTTCTGGCCAGCAGCCCGGCGGGAGCCATCCACGCACTCATGCCGACCAGTACCAGCCCGAGAGGGGTCGCCGGGAGCACACTCGCCAACATGAATCCCGACAGCGGCGCGAAGGGGACCGAGATCGCCAGAGCAGTCGCGAGTCGGAGTGGATACGGCAACGTCCGGCCGCGGGCTGTGTGACTCTCCTCGGCGGTAGACAGCGCGCTATCGACGATCGCATCGGTCGCTGCCGAGGAGAGGTCGCCCTCGTCCGTGCGGATTTCGAGGCCACAACCCGGACAGATGCGGCTCCCATCCAGGCCAGCCCCACAGGACGGACAACGATTCGCTGCCGAGTCGCTCATTGGCCGGAGTTGGTCGGCCGGGTATTTGACGTTTGGCCGCAACGTCGCGTCGCGCTATCACAGCCGCCAGTGTGTTATTTGTACCCAACGCTCGTGGCTCAAGCTATGGATACGAGAGTTCTCACTCCCGTGCTCGGAGATGTACGCTCGTCGGTTGCCAACTTGCGGATCGACACGGTAGCGCCCGGGTGGGCCAGCGTCCCCCAGGAGGCAGATCGGGCATGACCGTCCGCGTCGGGTTCCTCGGCTACCGGTTCATGGGCCGGGCACACGCGAATGCACTCGCTCGGCTGCCGCTGTTCTTCCCGGAAGCGCCCGCGGTCGAACGGAGCGTCCTGATCGGCCGCGACGAGGATGGACTGTCCGAGGCGGTCGATCAGCTGGGCTTCGACCGATACGTCACCGACTGGGCGGCGGCGATCGACGAGATCGACGTGCTGTACAACCTCGGTCCGAACAACCTCCACGCCGCGCCCTCGATCGCTGCCCTCGAAGAGGACGTCGACGTCTTCTGTGAGAAACCACTCGCTCACACCCTCGACGCGGCCGAGGAGATGGCGGCGGCCGCCCGAGCGAGCAACGCGACGACGGGGATCGCGTTCAACTACCGGTTCGTCCCGGCGATCCAGCTCGCTCGCGAGTTGATCGACCGGGGCGAACTGGGCGAGATCTATCACGTTCGCACTCGGTACCTACAGGACGGGCTGGCCGATCCCGAGGCGGCCTGGAGCTGGCGCAACGACGAGTCGGTCGCCGGCTCGGGCGCGCTCGGGGACCTCGGTGCCCACTCGATCGACCTCGCGCAGTTCTTGCTCGGCGATCGCATCGAACGCGTCTCGGGCCATCTGCGAACGTTCGTCGACGAGCGGCCGGTCCCAGAGGGAGCGGGCGGAATCAGCGGTGACGAGGGCGGGACCGAGACACGCCCGGTCACCGTCGACGATGCTTTCAGCGCCCAGGCGACTTTCGCGGGCGGCGCGATGGGGACCTTCGAGGCCTCGCGGATGGCGACGGGCCACGACAACAGCAACGTGATCGAAGTCAACGGCTCGAAGGGGTCCCTTCGGTTCGACCTCGAACGGCTCAACGAGCTGGACGTCAGACGGCCGGACGGCCGCGGCTTCGAGACGGTTCTGGTGACCGAAGAGGACGACCCGTACGGCGACCGCTGGTGGCCGGCCGGTCACGTCCTGGGCTGGGAACACACGTTCGTCCACGAAAACGACGAGTTCCTCAGCGCCGTCGCGTCGGGAGATGGCTACGCCCCGGACTTTTCGGACGGCCTGGCGGTCCAGCGTGTGCTGGCGGCCATCGAAAAGAGCGACGCGTCGGAATCGTGGGTGACGGTTTGATCAGGGTGGGCGTGTCCATCACCGTGGTCGGGCCGTTCCAGAGAGGGGAAACGACTTGTCGCCAGCCCCTGAGGGTGGCCGTATGGACCTGGAGGACTACTGGGGCGTCGGGCCAAAGACCCGCGAGTTGCTGGCCGAGAACCTCGGCGTCGAGGCCGCCATCGCAGCGATCGAGAGCGGTGACCTCCGAACGCTGACCGAAGCCGGACTGAGCCGCGGGCGGGCGACGCGGATCCTCCGGCGGACTGACGGGGCCGCGATGGACGTACTGGCGACCCGGGACGCTCGGGACGTCTACAAGTCGGTCCTGGATCTGGCCGCCGAGTTCGCCGTCACCCAACACGCAGCCGATAGCATCCGACTACTGACACCGAAAGCCAGCCGGACCGAGATGGAAGCCCACCTCGAAACCGTCATCGAGGCCAGAGACGCCTGGACGGGGCTCTCTGAGAGCGATCGAGAACGCGTCACCGAGGCTTTCGAAGCCTACGACAGCGTCGAGGGCGGCGATCTGGCCGGCGTCCGGGCCGCGCTGGCACTGAAGGCGGCCGGAATGACCACCGGCCCCTTCGAGACGCTCGCTGATCTCGACACAGAGCGCCTCGAGGTCGGGGCCCAGGCCCTAGACGCACTGTCGGCGGGCGGGGTCGCCGAGGGCGCCGACGAGCGCCTCGACGACCTCCGGAGCCAGCGTGGGGCGGTCGAGGACATGGCCGCAAACCCCGAAAGCGTCATCGAGGCCGTCCGCGAGGCCGGCGTCGGGGGCGGTGATGCCTTCCGCGAGACGTTCGTCCGCCACGTCGTCGAGGAAGCCGGTGTCGACGTCGAGGCGGTCCGGGACGCGACGCCCCGCGAGGCCGCCAACGCGACCGATTTCGTCGCCGAAGCGTTGCGAACCCTCGCCACCGACCGCCGGGACGCCGTGACCGAGCGAGAACAGGAAGTCAGCGACCAGCTGGAGACGACCCTTTCGGCTGCTCGCGAGGAGATCGACCGGGCCGTCGCGGCCGTCGACGAGATCGCACTCGCCGTCTCGCTGGCTCGCTTCGCGATCGCGTTCGACCTCACGGCCCCGACCTACGTCGAGGATCGGGACGTCATCGCCGTCGAGAACGCCGACAACCTGTCGCTACTGGGAGCTGAGGCGGACGTCCAGCCGATCACCTACGCCGTCGGCGATCACACCCTCTCGGTCGATCGGGCACGGGTGCCGCCGGACGGGGACCGCGTTGCCGTCCTGACGGGAGCAAACAGCGGTGGGAAGACGACGCTGCTTGAGACACTCTGTCAAGTCCAGTTGCTCGCCCAGATGGGCCTGCCCGTCCCTGCCGAGACCGCAGAAGTGGGGATCGTCGATGTGATCGTCTTCCACCGCCGGCACGCGAGTTTCAACGCGGGCGTGCTCGAATCGACGCTTCGGTCGGTCGTCCCGCCACTGACCGACGAAGGCCGGACGTTGATGCTCGTCGACGAGTTCGAGGCGATCACCGAACCGGGTAGCGCCGCCGACCTCCTGCACGGTCTGGTGACGTTGACCGTCGATCGGGCAGCCCTTGGCGTGTTCGTCACCCACCTGGCCGACGATCTGGAGCCGTTACCACAGACGGCCCGGACCGACGGGATCTTCGCCGAGGGACTGACGACCGACCTCGAACTGGAAGTCGACTATCAGCCCCGCTTCGAGACCGTTGGCCGCTCGACGCCGGAGTTCATCGTCTCGCGGCTCGTCGCCGACGCCGAGGACCGGACTGAACGCTCCGGGTTCCGGACCCTCGCCGAGGCGGTCGGCGAGCAAGCGGTCCAGCGCACGCTGTCGGACGCCGAGTGGTCCGCCTAAAGACCCCACGTGTTGGGGGTCGCTCGGTACGGAGCTGGCAGCCCTATCGGGAGGTAGCGATGTCACCTGGGGACGCGGCGCGCCTCGACAGCGGGACCGGCCAGCGCCTGGTCGAACATGCCCGGGCAGTCGTGACCGCGGCCGCGACCGACGGATCGGCGCCGGCAGCTCCGGATCTCGACGTCCTCGACGAGGAGCGTGGCGTCTTCGTGACGCTGCAATTGGACGGCCAGTTGCGGGGCTGTATCGGTCGGCCGCGACCGGCACAGCCCCTTTCGGACGGATTGCAGGCTGCAGCCGTCGGCGCATCCAGCGACGATCCGCGATTCCCGCCGCTTTCGGCCGACGAACTCGACGCCGTTACCGTCTCGGTGAGCGTCCTGACGCCACCGGTGACTGTTTCGGGGGAGGTGCCTTCCTCGATCGAGATCGGCCGAGACGGCTTGATCGTCTCGAAGGGGCGACAGACCGGCCTGCTGTTGCCACAGGTCGCGGTCGAGCAGGAGTGGTCGGCCCAACAGTTTCTCGCCCAGACAGCCCGGAAAGCCGGCCTTCCAGAGGCTGCCTGGCGGGAAGCCGAGACGACCGTCAAGCGCTTTTCGGCACAGGTCTTCGCCGAGGAGTCACCGAACGGCCCTGTCACCGTCGATGAGTATACGCGCTCGGCAGGCCAGTCGGCCGCGGGCGAGCGGTCGACAGATTGAGGGGGCGACCCCGAATAGAGCGGGCCATGCCTGCCGATCTCACCGAAAAGACCGACCGCTACGAGCGATTGTTGGCGAGGGCCCTCGAAGAAGCGACGGTGCTGGCGCCCGAGACGACGCCACTCGGCGACGCAGCGACCGACTGCTTGGAGATGGCCCGGTCGTACCTCGAAGACGGCCGCCACTTCCGGGCCGAAGACGACCTGGTCAATGCGCTGGCGGCGTTCTCCTACGGCCACGCCTGGCTCGATGCCGGGGCCCGGATCGGGCTGTTCGACGTTCCCGAAGAGGGACACCTTTTTACCGTGTGAGTTTGGCAGCGGTCGGTCGATGCGGGTGTGACCGAGTACCTAGTTGCCGTGTGGCGATAAGGGTTTGGGAAAGATTTATATACTTTTCGGACTTACTATAGATTACCAACGGCAACCGAGAGTACTAATATTTTCCTCTGCGGTTGCCCGCGTCCACCCATCATGAGTGAAACGACGACACCCCTGTACACCCGAGACGAAACGAGTGAGCGACCGACCGAGCAGCGCGAACGAGCTGATGAAGAAACCCAGAGCGAGCAGGAACACTGTCCGGAGTGTGGTGGTTCGTTGACGAGCGACGCCGAACGCGGTGAGACGGTGTGTAGCGAGTGTGGACTGGTCGTCGAGGAAGACGAGATCGATCCCGGCCCGGAATGGCGTGCCTTCGACGCCAAAGAGAAAGACGAGAAGTCCCGCGTCGGCGCGCCGACGACGAACATGATGCACGATAAGGGCCTCTCGACGAACATCGGCTGGCAAGACAAAGACGCCTACGGCAACTCGCTGTCCAGTCGCCAACGCGAGAAGATGCAGCGCCTCCGGACCTGGAACGAACGCTTCCGCACCAGGGACTCCAAAGAACGGAACCTCAAGCAGGCTCTCGGTGAGATCGACCGGATGGCGAGCGCGCTCGGCCTCCCCGAGAACGTCCGCGAAACCGCTTCTGTCATCTATCGCCGGGCCTTGGACGAAGACCTCCTGCCCGGTCGCTCCATCGAAGGTGTCGCTACCGCCTCGCTGTACGCCGCTGCCCGTCAGGCGGGCGTTCCACGGAGTCTCGACGAATTCACGCGGGTCTCTCGGGTCGAACGCATGGAATTGACCCGGACCTACCGATACGTCGTCCGAGAGCTGAATCTAGAGATCAAGCCAGCCGACCCCGAGAGTTACGTCCCCCGGTTCATCTCGGATCTGGACCTTCCCGAGGAAGTGACCAATCGAGCGCGTGATCTGCTCTCCTCGGCGCGGGAAGCCGGTGTCCTCAGCGGAAAGAGCCCCGTCGGACTGGCCGCGGCATCGATCTATGCGGCGGCCTTGCTGTGCAACGAGCGGATCACACAGAGTGAGATCAGCGAGGTCGCAAACATTTCCGAAGTCACGATCCGCAACCGCTACAAGGAACTGCTCGAAAGCGAAGAATCGCTCGACGGCCTCTAAGCTGGGCCACAGTCGTCACCACCACGGACAGCGTGGCGCTTCCCTGTCACGTTTCGACGGACGCGATCGCGATTACCACGGCCGCCATCGGGCACAAGAGACTTATTGATCGACAGTGACTTCTCGGTCATGGTACTGGAGAATATCGACCCGACGCAATTAGGCGCGCAAATGGGGGGCAGCGCCATCGTCGGTGCCGTAATCGGCTTTGCTGCAAAGAAGATCGCCAAAATCATCGCAATCATCATCGGGCTAGAGTTGATGCTGTTCAAATTCCTCGAATCGCGGGGCGTACTCTCAGTGAACTGGGAACGCCTCACGAACGCCTCGGCAAACGCCTCCGAACAAGCTGCCCAAGCCGGCCAAACCGTCATCGAGACGTTCGTCTCGACGGCCGGGATCGGCGCGAGTTTCGCCGGTGGCTTCATGCTCGGCTTCAAAAAAGCGTAGGTGGCGAAACTCCGTTTTTGACCACTCAACCCGACAGTCTCAACACTGCTGGCTCGACCCGGCGACGCCACCGGATCCCGAACCGCCAGTCGTATTCTCCGACGGCGCTTCGACTGTCACTGGCGGACTCGAGGGGTATTCGCTCGACGCTGCTTCGGTCGTCGGGACGCACGGATCTTTCTGTCCGTCCACGAGGAAGGTAGCCAGATTGCCGACGAGCACCTCGTTATCACCCTCCTGAACCGACCGAGGCGTGAGGAAGGTGGTGTCCCCGACAGCGGTCACATTGCCGTTCCGCGCGAGAACGGTATATGCGCTCGATTCGCGTGTAGATTCGAGACGCGTCCCATCGTCAGTGCGTAGCAATGCAGTGGCGTCGGTACCACGCACGACCGGTACGGCGTCACGGAAGACGACTTCCTCGACGCCATCGAGGAGTGGATCCTCGCCCGTGGGCTCGGCGAAGACGGCTTTGAAGTTCACACTCTCGTGGCTCGCGTTGTAGAGGTAACTGGTCCCGAACGCGAGATCGAACCGGCTCCCGAGCGGCCCGAGTTGACCCTCGATACCCCCCCGATCGATCGAAACGAACAGGCCCATCGAACTGACGCTACCGGCACTTGGACTCTCTTCGAGCAACAGAACCCGTCCGCCTGCCTCGGCGTACGCCCCGACAGCACTCACATGGTCAGGAGTAAACTGCCTACTTGGGGCAGCGACGACGTACGCGTCGGCGTCCTGAAGTGTCGCGTTGAACTTCGACTCTCTGGCGTAGGATCGTTCGCTTCCCCCGGCAAACTGTACCTCGTGACCGGACTCGACGAGCGCGGAGATGAGTGGGGTCACATCCTCGCGAGTGATCGAATTGCTGTGTGCCAGATCGATCACGACAGTTTTTGTCTCCGAGACGTCGTCGACGGCAACAGTCCCGGTCTTCTCGATGGTGTCCAGGGCTAGATTCGAAGGCTGGTAGTGGGCCGGTGACTGGCCGGTGACGTTCGTCCCAGCCGAGGACGGGACGATCGCTGGCCCGACAGCGGCGATCGCGAGGACGGCCCCAAGAACGACGACGAACGCAGCCACGTATCGGCCGAGACTACTCATCGGCACTCACCCCCTCGACGTTCTCCAGGTGGCCCCAGAGCATGAGATATTGGGTCGTGTCGACGCCCTCGTAGCCGAACTGGTCGTCACTGACAGACACGGCAGTCGTCTCGTTGGCCTGCGAGAACAAGACAATCTGACGTTGGTCGAGTTCACGGTGAACGATGTCGTACGTGTCGAGATCCGCCCGTTGGGCAGCAGCGCCGATCGCACTGTCGAGAGTGCCGATTTCGTCTGCCAGCCCGTTGGAGACGCTCTCGGCACCAGTGTAGACGTTCCCGTGAGCGATCTGTCCGCGAGTGAGATCGAGCTGGGCCTCACGGTGGACCATGACTGTTTCGAGGAAGGCCCGCTGTAGCTGTTCGACAGTCTCGCGGACGTCCTCGGTCGTCCCACGCGTCCCTTTGTCTGGCCCAGACCGGACGTACTGGTCAGGAACGGTCGAGGGTTTCGTCGCGTAGACACCGATACTGCCGATCGTCGAGGACGGCAAGGCGTAGATCTTCTCGCTGGGCGCCATCCCGTAGTACGCCCCCGATGCCGCCGTACTCTGGACGGACGCGACGACGGGCATCTCACTGGCCGTCTCGTTGACAGCGAGATACAGCGACTCGCTTGCAGCTGCCGAGCCACCGGGGCTATCGACTTCCAAAACGACTGCTTTGATCGATTCGTTTGCGCGCACGTTACGGAGCGTCTCGCGGAGCGAATCGACACTATCGCCGGTGATCGAGCCGCTGACCTCGACCACGGCGACAGCATCGCTCTCTCCGTCATCGGCGACCACGCCCCACACTTGCGGCGCAAGAGCGGTGCCAATCAGGACGGCCGCGACGACGACGATCCCGTAGGTCGCCAGGGATCGACCCGTCGCGTCTGAATTAGTTGCCATGCTGGCATGGGAACCTGCCCAGCGCAGACGGGATTAACGTTTCTATTCGAGAATGTACGCTGTGGCAATATGAAAGTGCCAGCAACGGCACGTCACACTGCTGGTTCAATCGCCGCCGACTCGACAGGAATTTCGAACAGCCGAACGCCACAGGACACACAAGAAACAGTAGCGACTTCGTGCTCCGAACAGCAGGAGGTCGTCGTCTCAGTGTCGAACGACGTCGGGCCGCCACAAGCCGGACACTGCTCGATGTACAGCCGCAGGCCGCCGGCGAGGTGCCCCCGCTGGGCGGGCGGGAGGTCCGCCCAGCCCTCATAGCGGTCGGCCAGGATCGCACAGCTTGCGACGTCGGCAATCATGGCAGCCCGGGATTCCCACCGGCCCATGATGCGGTTGTCGAGACGGACGATCGTCGCCCGCTCGGTCTCCTCGACCTGGATCGCGCCCTCGACACCGAAGGCCGTCTCGATGTGTCCCGGAAGATCGTCTGCCTCGGCAACGTCGTCGATAGCAGCCTGCCACGCCGTCGCGAAGGTATCAACCAGTTCGAAATCCTCGCCCGTCTCGTCGAACTGGAGGGCGTTGGCGTCTACGAGGATGTCTTCGACGTCACGTTGCTGCTCGGCGTCGAGCATCGCCTGTGCGTTGGGGGCCGATTCTTTGCCAAACAGCTGCAACAGCCACGGTGGAAAGTACCGCTTCGTCAACGTCGGTGTCCCCGGGACGAGGTAGCCCCGAAGCCAGATCTGAGCGAGTCCGAAAAGTATCGCCAGTCCCCCGACGGCGGCGGCGATCGGCAGCGACTGACCGGCTACGAGCAGTCCCCCGGCCACCAGTTGGCCACCCAAGACGGCGATGAGCGTGTTCGTGACGGTACACGGGAGACACCGGTTGTCGCCGGTGTACGCCGGCCGTCGGTACCGATCGAAAACTGAGTGGCGGGCCATCGATCGACGGTTGATGACGGAGCGACAATAGCCATTCGGTCGGTATCCCACCAAAGGGCCACAAGTGAGACAACGCGACGCTACCGCGTCTTGATGTCGTCCTCGTCTTTGAGAATCTGTGTCTCAGCTTCGCCACTGGACACTTCGTTTGCGAGTTCGTAGAAGTCGTTTTGCAGCCCCGCCGGGAAGGTCACCACGCCGACCCAAGAGCCATCGGCCTGCCACTCCTCGCGTTCGAGGTCGCCAAATTCCCGAATCTTCGCTTGGCCGCTGCCCGCGTAATCGGCCGGCAGCTGGACCGCGACGGTAACCTCGTCGAAGCGGATCGGAATGATCGGTCGTAGTTGCTCTAAGGCGTCCTCAACCTGGTTTTCGACTGGTTCCATCGGATCGACCTGGAAGCCTGCCTCTTCGAGGGCGGACTCGATACGGTCTGGCGGGTGTGGCGCGTCATCCATCTGCGGGTTGACGGCGTTGCGGGTGATGCGCTGGACGAGTTCCCGGTGTTTGCGCTGTTGCATCTCGCGGCGCTGGTCGGCAGTAATCTGGATCTCACCGTCTGTGATAACCTGTGGGATAATGGCCAGGGGATCGGTCGTCTCGAAGACTTCTTCGAGCGACTCCTCGGGCGGGCGGTCGCCACGCGAGGCATCCTCGAAGACGTCTTCGGCGGCGATGACGTCCTCGAGTTCGTCGTCGAACTCGTCGCGCTTGATAGCCAGGGCCGCGTCCGGGTCGACGAGTACCTCGAAGCGCTGGCCATGTGACTCGAGTCGAGCCGTCACTGCCTCGTCAAGCGATATCATACCGAGACCTACACAATCCCCCGACAAAGGTGTTTCCGAACGACCCCGCGACGAAACGGCCACGAGAAAATCCAGCCCGAGACACTGAACGCGATGGCCCGTTACTCGTCGTCGGTCTCGTCAGCGTCCGACTCGTCGGTCGCTTCCTCGTCTGTGTCCTCGGCCTCATCGCCTGGGGCCTCGTCGGCTGCAGGAAGCAATCCGAGATCGTCGAGATGGGCTTGTTTCTGGTCGTCAGTGAGTTCGCTGAACTGGGCGTCCTCGACACTGATCGTCGCGACGCCGATTCCTTCGGGCGCGAGTTCGCCGTCGTTGACCGCAGCCATCGCTTCGAGTGCGAGCCCGACACCCGCGTCGAGATCCATCTCCTCGTCGTAGTTCGCTTCGAGGTACTCCCGGATATCGCCACGGTCGGCCCCGATCGCGAGTGCCTTCCACTCGTAGGGCGTCCCGGACGGATCAGTCTCGTACAGTCGGGGCTCGCCGTCACTGACGCCGGCGATGATCAAGGCGACGCCGAAGGGCCGCGCACCGCCGATCTGGGTGTACTGCTGGATGTGATCGGTGACTTGCTTGGTGAGTGTCTCGACGCCGATCGCTTCGCCGTACCGAAGCTGATTGACCTGTGTCTGCCGGCGAGCGAAGTCGATGAGCTGGCGGGCGTCGGCGACGTGGCCAGCCGAGGCGATGCCGATGTGGTCGTCTGCCTTGTGGATTTTCTCGACGGAGGATCGCTCCATCAACGGTGATCGGATACGCTTGTCGACGGCGAGAACGACGCCATCGGCCGTCCTGACGCCGATGCTCGCCGTCCCGCGCTTGACGGCTTCCCGGGCGTACTCGACCTGGTAGAGGCGACCGTCCGGTGAGAAGATCGTGATTCCGCGGTCGTAGGCCTGCTGTTGGGATTGTCCCTGCATAGTTACTCGAGATCGCGTTGCGTCGCCCCGAGGAACTCCTCGCCGATCTGCACGTCGACACAGCCGTTCCGGACGACGGCGGAGCGGTCAGCACCCGCGAAGGCGACGTCGCTGTGCTCGGTGGCTTCCGGGCGACTTCCTAAATACTTTTCTTCACACGCACGCACCGTGCCGCTGACGCCGCTGACGCGGACGCCGACTGGCTCGTCATCAACGGTATCGAGACAAGTCAAAACAGCGCGAGCGTCCGAGACCGCCCCGCGGCGCGTCCGGACGATGGCGTTGCCCGTCCCGTCTTCGAAGGTGAACTGTTCGACAGTGAGATCGACCCGGGCCGAGCCAACGTCACCGAGCAAATTCTGTGCGGCGAACCACAATTCCCGCTGGAGCGTCCGCCGATCGATCGCGAGGTCCGGCCACCCCTCAAACTCAACGGCCAAATATCGCCAGCGCTGGCGGACGTGTTTCGGCAGCGGATTCACGAGT
This sequence comes from Halorhabdus sp. CUG00001, assembly GCF_009797925.1. Lineage (NCBI taxonomy): Archaea > Methanobacteriati > Methanobacteriota > Halobacteria > Halobacteriales > Haloarculaceae > Halorhabdus > Halorhabdus sp. CUG00001. The sequence goes on along the minus strand of NZ_VOLB01000001.1, from coordinate 317,061 downwards.
CGTCCCCCACCGCCCGTTCAGCGACCAGTACGCCAACCTGATCGTGGACGCGTTCGACGGCCGACAGGGCGAACCCGGCCGAGGTCAGGGCATCCGCCAACGTTCCGACTGTCGCCGGGTCGTCGACCTCGGGCGAGTAAAAGGGTTCGGACGGATCGGCCTCGCCAAACAGCATGACGTCACCGAGGACGAATCGCCGCGGGCCAAGCGCCGCGATCGTCTCGATTGCCTCGCCTTTCGCTGCGTCGTCGAGATGGTGCATCGCGAAGTTCGAGACCACGATATCGACGGCGGCGTCGGCCGGCACGTTCGGCTCGCGGAACCGGCCCGTGCCAAAGGAGATGTTGTCGAGACCGGCATCGGTGGCTTTCTCGCTGGCCTGATCGAGCATCCCCTCGCTGATGTCTCGGCCGATTACCTCGCCGGCCGTCTCGGAAAGCGCGAGGGCGATCGCTCCCGTGCCAGTTCCCAGATCGAGCACGACATCGTTCGGTTCGGGTGCGGCGTGGTCGGTCACGAGATCGGCGGCCGCCCGATACTCCGGGCTCCCCTCGCTGTCGTACGTAGCAGCGGCCTTGTCGAAGCGGGCGGCGTGGTCCTCGATGGAGCGTTTCATACCGTTAGTTGCGGATCGAAGGCTTTCAACGCCACGGGACAGCCGCCGTCATCGTGGCTGCAATCTTGTGCCAGGGCCAACGGTTTGAACCACCGGAAGGCTAAATTGCCCGGTCTACGTGGTCGATGGCATGGATCGGCGCCACCTCTACGGGGCGACGTTCGGCATCGTCGGCGTCCTGCTCGCGGGCGTCCAGTTGCTACACGCAACCGAACAAACTGCGGTACCGATCGCGATCGTCGTCGACGGTGCCCCGTTCGCGCTGCTTGGACTGTCACTGTCCTTTGCGGGCTACTGGCTGGCCAGTAGCGAACAATTCGAGGAATATCTGCCGCGGATCGCCGCCTGGGCCGTCGGCGGAACCCTCCTGTTGGCGTCGGTGGCTGCGCTAACGTTGTTCAGCCAGCGCGTCGCGACGGGAACCCTCCAGCGAGCCACATACATTACCGCAGATAGCATCACAGTCGGTGCCGTCGCGGGCACCGTCGTCGGGCTCTACGACGCACAGAGCCAGCAACACCGGCAGAAACTGGAGGCAGAACGTGACCGAACCGAAGCGTTCGCCCGCAAAGCGGCCGACCTCAACAACTACGGGCGCGCACTCGCCCAGGCGACGACCGTCGAAGAAGTCAGCGCCTACTGTATCGAGGGACTCTCCTCGCTGCTAAGCCTCTCAGAGACCGCCTTCGTCGAAGTCGGCCCCGAAGACACGCCGATCACCTCCAGTACGGTCTCGAACAGCTTCGAATCCCAGCTCCGGTCGATCGCCCGTCACGCGGCCGAAGACGAGGCCGTCGTGGCCGTTCACGAAGGCGAGAGCGTGCCCGCAGATGTCGCCTCGGTACTGACAGTCCGACTGGAAAACACGGCCGCGACGACGGGGGTGCTCGTCGCGATCAGGGACACGGCCGAGCCGATATCGACGGAAGACGAGCAACTGCTTGAACTACTGGCGTCCCACGCAAGCATGGTGCTCACCCGTCTTTACAGTGGCCCTGGCCAGGGCCGTCCCGACAATCGCTGATCGACGCTGCCGATCAGCGATCGTCTGTGTCCGCCAGACGGATACCCGGTTCGACGAAATTGTCGCTCGCGCGCTCGCGGTTACGCGTCGCGAGTGCACCCCAAGCCGCCAGGCCTGCCTCGATCCAGGCAGCCGAACAATCGAGTGCCTCGCCGACCGCCGCCAGGTCTCGTGGCGCGCGCAACTGGAGATGAGTCCGGGGGTCGGCACTGACGACGTAGGGGGCATCGTACTCCTCGATGAGGTCTTGCAATTTCTGCAGATCACGGAGGGCAGCAACGCGTTGACCGCCCTCGGCCCGTAGTACGTGCCTGAGAGAGTACTCCAGATGGACACCGTTTTCGGCGGCCGTTTTGACGACGACGTGATCGACGTCGCCGTCCCCTGCCATCGGATGAGCGAGGACGTCGACCGCCGGCTGTTCGACGGCGAAGCGATTCATGTCGAGGTCACCACCGTGGACTGCTACGATCGTCCGTGACTCGCGATGGTTGCCGATGAATCCGCTTGCACGGGAGCGATCCTCGGCGTGGATCTCCACGCCCGAGACGACATCGATACCATAGGTGTCTGCGATCGACGCCCGATCGTACGCGGGCAATGCGTCGCCGTGATTGCGAACGACGATCCCGTCGAACCCGTATTCGGCAGCGGTCGAGACAAACCGGGCAACGGTGGCTTCGCCGTCCGGCCTGGCGTGGACCGCCTCGTACATCACGACCCCTCGAAGGCCTCACGGACGTTCGCGACGGCCCGGTCTTTCTCGGCCGGATAGGCCTCGACTTTACCCCGGAGCGTGATACCATCCCCACGCTTGACGGTCCCGTTGTAAGCCGCCTGCTTGTCCAGCGTCAGGAAAAACGAACAGTTCTCGTCGATCCGATCCTCGAGTTGGTCGAGAAACTGCCCCCGTTCAGTCTCGGACAACGAGTCGACCTGTGAGAGGACGTGTCTGATCTCGTCGGCCCGTTCCAGCCGCGTCGAGAGAATGAGGATGCGATCGCCGTGGTGGCCCTCGGTCTCGGCGCGCTCGATGGGCGCGTCCTCGGGCAGGAACGTCCCCAACGCGTCCTCGATGCGCGCGTCGTCTTCGGTCGCATAGCAGAACGTCCGCAGATCGACGTAGTGGAACGGGACCGTCGACATCGAGCGATCAGGCGTCCGACTCGTCGGTTGGTTCCGCGTCCTCGTCCTCGGGTTCGTCTTCGGCCTCGGGGGCTGCTTCGAGGGCGTCTTCCGGGACACCCTGCTCGCGGCCTTCCGCGAACTCGACCGTGTAGGTCGCGTCGCCGAACATCGTCTCCATGATCTGGGTGACGGTCCCGGTTTCGCCGTCGAACTCACTGTGTTCGTCATGCAAGGTGACGTGATCGTCTTCTTCGAATGCCATACCCATCGGTATTGGAGTGGCGACTAAAAAGGGACTGATTCGGCTCACACGCCGGTTCGCGGTGTCGAACACTTAAGCCAGTGACCGTCCAAGTTCGAGCTATGACTGTTCGGACGTTCGGTAGCAAGCGATCGGATCGCGGGCTGAGGACAGACGAGCGCGGACGTTCGGGCGGATGACGGTCGTCGACAACCTGTGGTACCGTGCCGAGGAAGCCGCCCAGCAGGCCGAACAGACGTATCATGGGCTCCGTGAGGGAGCTACCGACGTCATGGAGTTTACCCGGACGCGACACGTCTCTCGGCCCCGCTTTGAGACGATCACGGCCCGGATCCAGGACAATGGCCTCCCGTACGGGGCCCACACCGTCGCGACCAACGACGACGCGCTATTGCTCGTCCGACACGAGGCCGTTGGCAAGTGGGTCCTGCCAGGCGGTGAGATCAGTGGCGACGAATCGTTTCGGGCGGCCGCCAGGCGCGAGCTGCGCGAAGAAGCAGGTATCGACGGCTCCTATTGCGGGCTCGAGCTACTGGGTCGTGTCGAATTCTACTGTGACGAGTACGAAACGTGGGGGGTCCTCCCGATCTACGAAGCCCGAGCCGAAACGACGACGCTAACGGTCGAAGACCCCGACGCCGAGATCACTGACGCCGAGTGGTTCGAGACGCTACCGAGGGACGCGCGTGATAGAGATGTCCTCACGCGCTGGCTCGAAACACGGAAGAGAGACGGGTAAGACGAATCCAACAGTATCACGCCCAGCGATAGTTGCCACTACCAGTCGTAACGATCCGGAGGAGGATGATCCGACACGGAACGTCACTCCCACACCGATGGCGGATCACCCCCGACGATACCTCAGTCTCCCTTCGATTTCTTCACCATAGCGACTACGAAGGCGACAACGACCAGGGCGACCAGTAGTTTCTTTTTCGACATCACCTAAACTGTCCACCCAGTGGCCTAAAAACGTTTCTGGAAGGCCAGCCAATCCTGCCATCTCCAGTGAAACGCCCCGACACTGGATCGACAGACGACCCAATCGACGACGGACAGGCCGCCTGTCAGTCGATCAGGTCGGCGATATCGTCACGAACGATCGTCTCACAGTACGCACAGCGCACGCCCTCATCGAGGACATCGAAGCGTGAGTCGACCGGCTCGTTCCCGGTCGTGATGCAATTGTGGTTCGGGCACGAGAGGACCCCAACGACTTCTGCGGGCCGGGAGACGCGGTGTTTCTCGATAACCTCGAAGTCCCGGATAATGTTGATCGTCGCCGCGGGTGCAATCAGCGAGAGGACGTCGAGTTCGGCCTGGCTTAGCTCCCGGTCCTCGACTTTGACGATATCTTTGGCTCCGAGGCGGTCGCTCGGGGCGTTCATGACGATACTTACGGTGTCGCCGTCCCCGCCCTCGATACCGAGAATCGAGAGGACGTGCATCGCTTCCCCACCAGTGATATGATCGATGACCGTCCCACGCGGGATCTTGCTGACGCGGAGTTGCTCGTCGGTACTCATGCCGACTCACCCTCCAACAGCAGATCGAGGAGTGCCATCCGAACGGGCACCCCGTTGTGGGCCTGCTCGAAGAACTGTGCGTGGTCTGTACGATCGACGTCGTGGTCAATTTCGTCGACTCGCGGGAGCGGATGCAGGACGGTCAGCTCGTCGCCAGCCCCCGCTACGGTCTCAGCGTCGATCTGGTACTCGCCGGCGACAGCCCGATACTCACTCTCGTCCGGGAAGCGCTCTTTCTGAATGCGGGTCACGTACAGGACGTCCAGACTGTCGAGAATGGGTTCGAGTTGGGTGTGTTCTCTGATCGTCGCCCCCTCCTCGTGGAGGTCGTAGCGAACCGACCGCGGGAGTTTGAGACTCTCCGGGCTGATGAAGTGTTGGGTCGCATCGAAGTTCGTCAGCGCGTGGGCCAGCGAATGGACGGTGCGACCGTACTTCAGGTCGCCCATAATGCCGATCGTGAGGTCATCCAGACCGGCGTTTTCTCGGATCGTATAGAGATCAAGCAGCGTCTGGGTCGGATGCTGGCCGGCTCCATCGCCCGCGTTGATGAGCGGGACGTCGACGAACTCGCTGGCCATCTTGGCTGAACCCTCGCTGGGATGGCGCATAACGAGGGCGTCGGCGTACCCTTCGACGACACGGACCGTATCTGCGAGGCTCTCTCCCTTCTCGACGCTGGAGTACTCCACTGGCCCCATGTCCACGATGTCTCCGCCCAGGCGCTTGATCGCCGCCGTGAAACTCATTTTCGTGCGCGTGCTCGGCTCGAAAAAGAGCAGGCCAAGCAGCGCGCCGGGGTGGCGCTGGGTGAACGCCGCCGGATCGTCGTCCATCTCGGCCGCCCGATCCAACACCTCCTCGATATCGGCCCGCGAGAGTTGTTTGGCGCTGATGATGTGGTCGTGACGCATCGATCACATCCCCGCTCGCCTGGTTCTTGAATCCCCCGACACGCCCCGAAGTGCGCGAGAAAACGGCCCAAGCAGTCACCACGACCCCTCAATCCGGAATCTTTAATCGCGTGGCTATCTATTGTTATAGATGACACATGGCCGATCGGCTCCGGACCGGGATCGACGTCCTCGACCGGAAACTCGATGGTGGGCTCCCGGCCGGTTCTATCGTCGTGCTGAACGCGACGCCAGCCAGCCAGGCAGAGTTGTTTCTCTACGAGCTGACGGCGACACGCGGCACGCTGTATCTCTCACTGGATCGGTCCGAACAGGCGATCAAGGACAGTCTCGAACAGTCCCCGACGGCTACCGGCCAGCCGACGGTCAGACACGTCTCCGGTGAGGCCCCACTCGACAACGCCGGCAAACTCGTCAGTGCGCTCCCGGAGACGTCCAACCTCATCATCGACCCCTTAGACGTCCTCGAAGCACAGGAGCCACCCTCCCGGTTCCGGAGTTTCATGAACGACCTCCAGAATCACATCTTCAACACGGGGAGTCTCGCCGTCCTGCACTGCCTGGACGGCCGAGGTGTCCCACCGCTGCGGGACACGACCGAACACTTCGCCGACGTCGTCTTCGACCTCCACACCACGATCGCCAACGACGAGGTCGAGAACCGGCTGGCGATCCCCAAGTTCCGCGGCGGCCGTGCCCCGACCAGCGTCATCAAACTCGATCTGGTCGAAGAGGTCAGCATCGACACCAGCCGCGATATCGCCTGACCACCTTTTTACTGCGGTGGGTTCGCAGAGTGAACCCCCCTCGCAAAAAGCTGGACCAAAAACTCCTCCGAACGCGCCGGCCGGCGCGTTCGGAGAGAACCGCGTCTCACTTCGTTCGACGCGGACACTTCGAGAGATCTACAGCCCCCATTGATGAAGCGAAGCCACCATGGAACGGAGGGGTTCACAGACCGCTTCGCTCGGTGGTCAAACAGTGTATCGGGTGCAGTAGCCGATCAGTTGCGCCATTCGTTGATGAGTGTCGGGACGATAACGCCAACGCCGAGCAGCACGGCGAAGTGAACCCATTGGCGGTCGGTGACGGCTGTTGTCCCATACACCGATACGAGAGCGACGACGACGAAAAATGCGGTAATCTTGGTTTCTGTGCGAACCAAACCATTCGACTGTGAGGAGGGCTGTTCTGACACTCCCGATCGTTCGGCTGCATCTCACTAATACTCTTTCCACAATCCCGGTGCCGACTGCGGCCACTAACCGACCATAGCAGGAGCCAGACCTGTCTGGAAATGTGGCCAGCACACGAACAGATCTGTCACTGCTCCCAGCGGAGTCGGAGCCCGAATTCACCGTTTGTTTCAGCGACTTCGATATAGCTCTCGCGGTCGCCAACCGCACGCGGCAGTCGGACTGAAGCGGAATCCATCCACTCGACAGTCGAAATGGTGAACGTATAGTTTCCGGGTCGGTCGATTGTGGTCACGTCCCACTCGGTTCCGGGTTGAACGGATCGCGTCGCGTTCAACACGGCCACGCCACCGCGTTCAACTCGATAGGACACGTTCCACGTCCCATTCGTCGGATTGTACACCGTGACCTCGGCGTTGGCGTCGCCATCGAAGCGCTGTTCCGGCGAGTCCGTTGCCGTGTCAGGAGCCCCGCTACATCCAGCGAGGACGAGACAGCAACAGATGAGGAGGGGCTTGAATTGCACGGCTACAGTTTTGAGTGCGAAATAAATAGTTTCTGCCACAACACCAGTGGCAGCGAAGTCGTGGCTATCGTCGGTCAGTATCGTCGATAACGTGCTGGCGAAACCATCGAAAGCTGGTTTGCCGGGCGCAGGACGAACCGGCTCGCTTTCCAGAGATAGTGCAGCATTCTCGCTTCGCTCGCCGGACCAGACAGGGTGTCCGAGGTATCGTTTAGTCAACGGCGCCCATAGCTCCGGTATGGACCAGCAGACGTCCGTCGACGCAGAGACCATCCGTCAGCGGGCGTGGATCGAGTACAGAGAGCCCGAGACGACACGGGTCGACCACCCAGTCTGGGTGGCCGAAGATCAACAAAGCGGCTGTCTGGCGATCGGTGACGTCCGGATCGAAGCCGTGGGTAATCTGGTGGCCGCCGTCGACGAGTACGAGCGATCGGGCACCGACACGCCGCTACTAAAAGCTCGCGGACAATCGATACCGCGCCGATTGGGACGGGAAAATCGAACTGCACCGTTGATCGATCGGCTGATTCCCTGGCGATAGCTCGCCCAGGGTTGGAGCCTTACTCCTCGTCGACGTCCAGTTCCTCGGCGAGTTCGTCGGCGTCGACGTCTGCGTCTTCGAGCGCTTCTTCGAGGTCGCCACCGCCGGCCCCGCCCATGCCGGGCATCATGCCGCCCATCATGCCGCCACCATCGCCCAGCGTCTCCTGGACGATGACGCGATCGACACCGAGCAGTTCGACGAACTGCTGGGCGATCTGCTGTTTCTGGAACATCCACTGCTGGTTCATCGACAGCTGAGGCGTAGCCTCGATGTACAGCGTGTCCTTCTCGACTTCGACGGTCTCGGTGACCGGGCCGTCCTCGTCGTCGTCGGCATCTTCGAGCTCTTCGGGGTCGTCGACGACTTCCTCTTCTTCCACGACGTCGGTCTCGAACCAGACGTCGAGTTCCATGCTGAGCATGGTTTCGAGCAGACTCTCGGCCTTGGCCTCGCGGTCCTCGACAGTGTCGACGATCTCGTACTCGTACTCGATGTCCTCACCGGCGAGTGGGTGGTTGAAGTCGACGCGAGCGCGCCCGCCGATGATCGTCTCGACGTGGCCGTGCTCGCCGTCGACGTCGACGTGAGCGCCGGGATAGCGGTCGTCCTCGGGGATCTTGTTGGCGCTGACGGTCCGGACTTCTTCCTCGTCGTAGGCGCCAAAGGCGTCGTCGGCCGCGACGACGACCGATCCTTCCTCGCCGACTTCCTCGCCGATGACGGCCTCCTCGACGGGTTCGAAGAGGTGGCCTTCGCCCAGAACGATCGTCCGGGGTTCGAACTCTTCGTCCTCACCGACGCCTTCCTCGTCGGCGATTTCCTGACTGGTCGTATCCACGAGGTTACCATCCTCGACGGTCCGTGCGGTGTATTCTACCGTAACGAAGTCACCCTCCGCCAGACCGGTCGCCTCGTCGCTTTGCGTTTGTTCCTCGGCCGTCTCGTCCGCGGAATCGTCGGTCATACCGAAAAGGAGTCCCGTTGCACTCTTAAGGACAACGTTTCGGGGCTATCGACCGTGATCGGAGATGCGTGCGGTTTTTGGCCTGTAGACCGCTGTGCTCGCTCATGTACGAGGTAGAGATGAAAGTGCGGGCAGACCACGAGACGGTCCGGCAGGCACTGCTGGACGCTGGGGCCGACCCGCTCGGGACGATCCGGCAGGTCGATACGTACTACGACGCCCCCCACCGGGACTTCGCGGCGACTGACGAAGCGTTGCGGGTCCGCCGGGAACACCGTCACGGCGAGACGACGGCGAAGCTCACCTACAAGGGGCCAAAGATCGACAGCGAATCGAAGAGCCGCAAGGAAGCCGAGACGACGGTCGGAGACGGCGAGACGGCCAACGCTATCGTCCGCGGACTCGGATTCGAACCCGCCGCAACCGTCGAGAAAGAACGACATCGATACGCACTCAGCGGGTACATCGTCACGCTCGACGACGTAAGCGATCTCGGGGAGTTCGTCGAAATCGAAACCGAAGTCGACGACGAGAGTGCAGTCGAAGGGGCGCGAGAATCCCTCCAGGGGAAGCTGGCGGACCTCGGACTGGATCCCGCCGAAAGCATCCGGCGGTCCTACCTCGGCTTGCTCTTGGATAACTCCAAGTAATTGATCGCGGTCCGAAAGTTTCCGTAAGTTATAGACAGTGCGGCAGGTAAGCTGGTAGTAATGACTGACCGAAACATTCGCGTCACGCCAGCCAGCGGGTTGGCCGTCGAGGACCAGCGGGTCGAAGTCGTCGAGCGCAAGGGCCTGGGTCATCCAGACTCGATCTGTGACGGCGTCGCCGAGCGCGTCTCACAGGCGCTGGCCCAAGCGTACTTGGATCGTGTCGGCAAGGTGCTGCACTACAACACCGACGAGACACAACTCGTCGCCGGCACGTCCGCCCCGGCCTTTGGTGGCGGCGAAGTGATCGAGCCGATCTACCTGTTGCTCGTCGGCCGAGCGACCAAGGAGTTTCAGGGCCAGCGCATCCCGACGGATACGATCGCCCTGGAGGCTGCCCGCGAGTATCTCGACGAGGCCTTCCCGCACCTCGACGTTGGCTCGGACGTGATCGTCGACGTCCGGCTGGGCGAGGGAAGCGGTGACCTCCAGGAAGTGTTCGGCGAAGACGGCGCGGCCGTGCCGATGGCCAACGACACCTCCTACGGTGTCGGCCACGCCCCGCTGACCGAGACCGAACAGATCGTCCTGAACACCGAGCGCCGCCTCAACGGGGAGTACGCCGTCGAGAACCCGGCGATCGGCCAGGACATCAAGGTGATGGGCAAGCGTGAAGGTGACCACATCGACGTGACCGTCGCCGCCGCGACGGTCGATGCCCACGTCGAGAACATCCACGAGTACCGCGACGCCGTCGAGGGCGTCCGGGAGTACGTGACCGACCTCGCCGGCGAGTACACCGACCGGTCGATCAACGTCGACGTGAACACGGCCGACGACTACGAAGAAGGCGCGATCTACCTGACGACGACCGGCACCAGCGCCGAGCAGGGCGACGATGGCTCGGTCGGCCGGGGTAACCGCGCCAACGGGCTCATCACGCCCAACCGGCCGATGAGTATGGAAGCCACGAGCGGGAAAAATCCCGTCAACCACATCGGGAAGATCTACAACCTGCTGAGCACCGAGATCGCCCAGTCGGTCGTCGCGGAAGTCGACGGGATCAGACAGTTGCAAGTCCGGCTACTCAGCCAGATCGGCTCGCCGATCGACGATCCACACGTCGCCGATGCTTCGATCATCACCGAGGACGGTGTTGCGGTCGCCGACGTCAAGGACGACGTCTCGGCCATCATCGACGAAGAACTCGCCGACATCACCGACATCACCGAACGGGTCATCGAAGGCGATCTCTCGACGTTCTGAGTAACCGAATCCGGACCCGACCGGCAAGCGATCGGGGGCGATCGCCAAACGGTTTCTTTGCCGATCGCTGTCGAAGCCTGTTTACTCCCGCATCGAATACGCTCGGCTATGCATCCACCGGGGGCCGACACCGTCGTCGTTCGTCACGGCGAGGTCGGCGTCAAGAGCGATCAGGTGCGGATGAAAATGGAGTTCCAGCTCCAGGAGAACCTCAACGCACTGCTTTCCGATCGGGGCCTGCCGGGCGATACGGGCTGTGAACGCAATCGCCTCTACGTCCGGACCACAGAGGACGCTGTCGAGGCCGCGACTGCGGCAGCCACCGAGGCGCCGGGCGTTGTCTCGGCCAGTCCCGCACTGACCGTCGCGCCGACGATGGACGCGATAACGGACGCCCTCGCCGACACGACGACCGCCTGCTACGACGGTGGCCCCTTCGCTGTGGTAGCGCGGCGTGCCGGCGGTGACGACGTCCACGACTTTTCGAGTCGGGACATCGAGAACGAAGGTGGCCAAGCCATCTGGGACGCGATCGAATCGATGGGGAAGACACCCGAGGTCGACCTCGACGATCCCGGATTTACCGTCTTCGTCGAAGCACGCCCCGACGAAGCGTTCGTCTTCCTGGAAAAACGATCGGGGCCGGGTGGGCTCCCCCTGGGGACCCAGAAACCCCTCGTTGCCCTCCTCAGCGGTGGCATCGACTCGCCCGTCGCGGCCTGGCAAGCGATGACTCGCGGCGCGCCGGTCGTTCCGGTGTACGTCGACCTGGGAGCCTACGGCGGCGTCGACCATCGCGCCCGAGCGGAGGCAGCCGCGGGTGCGCTGGCAAGGCGTGCGCCGAACTTCGATCTGCAGCTGTCCGTCGTCGACGGTGGCGAGGCCGTCGAGCGGTTGATGACCGACGTCGAAGACACGCGGATGCTCTCGCTCCGACGGTTCATGTATCGGGCCGCCGAACGCATCGCCCGCGACGTCGGCGCGGTCGGAATCGTCACGGGCGAGTCCATCGGCCAGAAGTCGAGTCAGACGACGGCCAACATCGCGGTCACAGACGCCGTGACGGACCTGCCGATTCATCGCCCGCTGGTGTCGGCCGACAAGACCGATATCATCGCCCAGGCCCGGGACCTGGGCACGTACGACGACGCGACCGTCCCCGCTGGCTGCAACCGGGTCGCACCCGACAAGCCCGAGACACACGCCGATCCAGCAGCGGTCGAAGGTGCCGAGCCTGATGACCTGCTGGAACTGGCGGACAGCGCGGGCTCGAATCCCGCGGTCGTTGACCCGCCGGCCCAGGTCGAGTGACGATGCGACCAGCGACAACGAGCGGTCGAAACGAGCGCACTCACCGCCGACACAAAGCAAGACGGAACGCCTTTGGAACGCGGGGACACAAGGCCAACCGATGACTCGCGTCTGCCTGCTCGGGACCGACGACGTCGCCCTCCGGCAGACGCTGCGCTCCCACGAGACCGCTCGCGACGCATTGTGGACCTACGACCTGACGGATCCATACCGGAACGCCGTCGAGGTAGAAACCGTGAGTCTCGGGGCCGCGATCTCCCTGCTGAATGATCTCAACTGGTATCTCGTCCGCTACGTCGCGGACACGCTCCTCAGAGAACCGAGCGTCAGCGAGACCGAGTGGCTATCCCGCGAGCTGGCGACGGACATCCGCGACGGCCGCATCGATCCGGACGAATCGGATCGCTATCTCAAAGTCTACGGCGTCATCGACCCGGACGACAGCGATAGCGAGGAGACGAGCGACGAGGCGAATACGGCTCGGCGGCTCGTCGAACCGATGTACGTGACCCGAACGGACGGCTCGATCCCGACCTACGACCTACGCGACGTGACCGACACTGTCGTCGTTCGCGTGACCGAATCGGAATTCAGTAGCTGAATGGCCCTCGATGGCGAACAATCGCTTACCGACAACAACAGTGTCTCTCAGCCGACGACTAAGCAGGTGATCGCTCGGGTGAAGGCGGAATCGGTTCGACGAACCCGATAATATCGAAAGCAGCGGGGTGGCCATCCTCCAGAACCGTTGCGTGGACCGAGAGCTCGATCAGCTCCCCGTCGCTGTCGTACGCATCGATGTCGAACTCGGAGATCGATCCGGCCGTCACGAGTCGATCGAGAAGTGTTTCCCGTCGCTCCGGGTTGGCGTATACGTCCGTCGCCAGATCGTCGCCACTCTCGATGGCAGCCGCCGGTGATTCATACCCCAGCAGTGACGCCAGCCACTCGTTGACCTTGTGTACCTCACCGTCGGTGTCAGTCCGGAACATACCGAACGGTGCGAGGTCGAACAGCGTCTCGTATTGTTTCAACTCGCGGTCGCGGGTTCGCTGTTCGGTCACGTCTCGGACGACACCGTCGAAGTACCGCTCGCCGCTCTCTTCGGTCATAATACCGGTCACTGACGCCCAGAATTCCGCTCCGGAAAGTCGCTGCAGTCGAAGCTCCATATCCCGGACGATGCCTTCCCGTTCGAGGGCCCTGATGAACTGCTCGCGGTCGGCGGGATCGGCGTACAGTTCCTCGAAGGGGCGCCCGACGAGATCCGATGCATCGGCGGCTCCAAACAGGTCGACCAGCGCGGGATTGACCTCGATCAGCGTCCCGTCGGGCAGCGGCGAGTTCCGATAGACGCCTTCGGGAATGTTCGAGATAATACGCTCGTATCGCTGCTGGCGTTCGTGCAGTTCGATCCGGTAGATCGCGTGGGCCAGGTCGTCGCCGATCTCGGCCAGAAGTTCCCGTTCGCGCCAGTCGAAGGCATCGGCCGCCTCGGCGTACAGACAGAGGACGCCGTAGCGGTCCCCCTCGTAGACGATCGGGAGGGCTGCCGCCGCGCGGTAGCCACGCTCTGTGGCCGTCGCCGGCCACTGGTTTGTCTCGTCGACCCGTGCCGTTGTAATGGTGCCCGCCTCCAGGGCGTCCCAGACGGGGCAGGCCGCCCCCTCAGCCGAGTCTGCAAGCAGTTTCTCGCCGTCGAGATCGGCATCGTCACAAACAGCATTCGCCCTGATGGTCAGTGAGTCACCAGCGGATTGGGGCTCGGCGATACAGGCGATCCGATACGGCTCGGCGCCGGCGACGATCTCACAGACGTGGTGCTCGATCGTCGCCCGATCGTGTGACCGCACCAGCGCCTGATTGACGTCCCCGAGGATAGTCCGGATGCGATCGAGGCTGCTGGCCCGCTGGCTGGCCCGATACTGCTCGACAGCATTGCGTGCCCGGTTGGCGAGGAGTTCGTACTGCTCGCTGCCGGTGTCTTTCTGGAGATAATCGGTGACACCACTTGCGATGGCCTCGCTTGCGACCTCCTCGCTCCCCTTACCAGTAAACAGAATAAAGGGGAGATCGGGATACGATGCCCGGACGGTATCGAGCAATTCGATACCGTCCATCCCCGGCATGTCGTAGTCGCTGACTACACAGTCGGCGGCTGATGTATCGAGGCGATCCAGCACCTGAGAAGGATCCGTCACAGTGATCGTCTCGATGGCCTCGTCAGCCCGCTCGAGGTACGAGGCCGTCAGCGCGACCAGATCTTCCTCGTCGTCGACACAAAGCACCGTGACGGCCTGCCCTGACATGAGCGGGGCGACACACTCTGCCATTATAATGATGGTGGAAAATTGTTCTGAAACCCGCCCGCAGAGGCAGGGCCAAGAAGTGTCCGTCAGTCGAATAGTCTGCTCGAACGCGTTCCTCAATCGAACAGCCCTGTCGAGAGATACCGCTCGCCGCTGTCCCAGAACACCGTCACCACCAGCGGTGTGTCCGAAGCCTCCGGGTCGGCGCGCTCTTCGGCAACTTCCCGAGCGATAACCCCCATCGCGCCGCTCGACTGGCCGACGAGGATGCCTTCCTCCTGGGCCAGACGACGACACTCCGCTTTGGCATCGTCCAGAGCGACGGTTCGTACCTCGTCGAGCAACTCGCGATCCAGGTTGTCACTGACGAACCCCGGCCCCATCCCCTGGAAATTGTCAGATCCGGACTCGCCAGTCGAGAGGACGGCGTTGGACTCGGGCTCGACGGCGATGACGTCGACCCCGGGGAACGCCTCCGTGAGTCGTCGTGCGTTTCCACTGATCGTGCCGCCCGTCCCGACGCCGGCGACGAACGCGTCGATCGTCCGATCGCCGATCTGATCGAGGATTTCGCGGGCCGTCGTCTCGTAATGGGCCTGCGGATTGGCCGGGTTCTCGAACTGGCGGGGCTGGAACGTGCCTGCCTCGGCTTCGAGTTCGTCCGCCCGCTTGCGGGCAGTAGTCATGTCACCCTCGACGAGTTCGAGGTCGGCCCCGTATGCCTGCATGAGACGACGGCGCTCGACGGACATGTCTTCGGGCATGACGAGAGTCACATCGTAGCCCTTTGCCGCTCCCACAAGCGCGAGTCCGATGCCCGTGTTCCCGCTCGTCGGCTCGACGATACTGTCGCCGGCTTCGAGTTTACCCGCCTGCTCTGCGGCCTCGATCATACGCAAGGCTGGGCGGTCCTTCGCCGACCCGCCCGGATTGAACGACTCTACCTTCGCGGCAATGGTCGCCCCTGGCGGCGAGGATAGCTCGACCAGCGGCGAGCCGATCGTCTCCAGAATCGACGTATCCATTTGGACTGGCTAGCGCTGTGGGACGTAAATCTCTCCCGGACACCGGCAGGATCTACCGTGGCCGAGGACGCGATCCACTGGATGGGCTGTTTTTGTACGGGGTTCGGCGATTGGGGCGACTGACCAGCGACGACGAGCCGACACGCCCACCTGAAGTGTCACTCCCGTTCGGACTCCGGGACACGCCAGGTGTAGCCGACGATTTCGAAGGGCCGAGTATCGGACTCGTCCAGTACCGTTGCGTTCATACGAAACGTTCGTGTTTCGCCCGACTTCGTGCGAGCCTCGTACTGGAAGTTCGTGACGGTCCCCTCGGTGGCCAGTCGGTCGATAAACGTCTCGCGTCGCCCCGGAGACCGGTACAGTTCCTGGGCGAGATCGTTGTACGCATCGATGGCAGCCGACGGTGTGTCGTAGCCGACGAGGGCAGCCATCGCTTCGTTGACCTCGTAGACCGTGCCGTCCGAGGCTGTGCGAAAGATCCCGATCGGGGCGACGTCGAACAGCGTTTCGTAGCGCTTTAGCTCCCGATCGCGCCGTCGCTGGGCGACAGCGTGTTCGATCCGATTGGCCAGCAACGCGTATCGCTCCCGGCCGCCCCCCTTCTGTAGATAGTCAGTGACGCCGCGTGCGATCGCTTCACTGGCGACTTCCTCGCTCCCCTTGCCGGTAAAGAGAATGAACGGGAGTTTGGGATGGTCGGCTCGGATCGCTTCGAGTAATTCGAGGCCGTCCATGCCGGGCATGTCGTAATCGCTGACCACACAGTCGACGGCGTTGCTCGACAGTCGACCGAGGACCGCAGTGGGGTCCGTTTCTGTGATGATCTCGAAGCGCTCTGCGCTACGCTGGAGGACAGTTTCACTCAACGTGAGAAAGTCCGGATCGTCGTCGACACAGAGTACAGTGACAGCGTTGTCCCCCGACATGTCACTAGTGTGGGTGGGCGTTCGCATAAGTGTAGGGTGAACGCACAGTCCGTAACCGGGCACTGTGTAGGCGCTGGAGGTCACCATCGACAGCTCGGCCCCACCGCCGGCGATGGATTTCCTTCGAAGGCTACCATCTCGGACTGGGAATGGCTCGCTGTATGCCGAGCTGACAAGTTTGGCATATACCCAACAGAGCGACAGCGAACCCCTTCCCAGAGTGGGGCTACCCGCAGGGAGATCGGGAAGGTATGCCATCGCTGTGGGGCTAGTTCGATCTGTGGCAGGTTCGATCGGTCGATCGAACACGCCGAGACCGGATAGTGTCGCCAACGACGCGACGGTTATAGGGCTCGCTATCGTATCGTGGTCTATGCCACTGGATACGCTAGAACCGAACCCGGTCTGGAACGCTGACGCCCACGAAGAGACTGTCGAAACGCTGGCAGCCCTCGACGACGTGACCTACCACATCTGGGGTGGAGACTGGTGTGGCGACTGCCGATCCTTGCTTCCGGAGTTCGGTGCCGCACTCGCGGCCGCCGACATCCCCGACGAGCACGTCGTACACCATCCCGTCGACCAACAGAAAGACGGCGAGGGGGTCGAAGAGTACGGCATCGAGTACATTCCGACAGTCGTCGTCGAACGCGACGGCGAAGAACTCGCTCGCTTCGTCGAGGACGAGGGCCAACCGATCGCCTCCCATCTGGCGACCCAACTCGAATCGGCCGAGACGTCGGCCTGAATCGAAATTATTGCGCTCGGTCACCGTCGAACCACGCAAGCGCCGCCTCGACGTCATCGAGTGGCCGCGAGCAGGTGAAATCACGGCAGGCGTAGATGGTCGACTCGTCGTTGCGGGCCGCTCGCTCGGCAAATATCGGCGGGGCCTTCTCTAGACCGAACTGGTCGAGCCACCGCACCAGCCCGTTCTCGGTCGGCGGTCGCCGGGCGAGAATTCGGTTCGGCAAGGGGGTTTCCCCGATCCGTTCACGCCATGACTCGGGAATGGAATCGGCGGCCACCGTCAGTTCGCTGGCCCCACTGGTCGCGTGGTCGGCCGCAAGCACCAGCGAGGCATGCTGGAGCGGGTCGGCTGCGATCGCGTCGTGGTGGGTCGACAAGACCGATCGAGCCACGTCGTCGAAGCGGTCGTGTGGCACGAACGCCGACAGCGAACAGAGCACGTCGACCGCGACACCGGCGCTCGAGGGCGTCGAGCGGTCTGTGACCTCCTGGGGACGCGCGAGTAACGCCGTTCCGCCGGCCTCGGTGAAGTACAGCGTTCCGTCCTCGTCGTCCCAGAAGCGCGACTCGATCCCGCGAGCGAGTGCGAGCGCGAACCCGAGGTGGTCGGGGTCGCCGGTCGCCTGATAGCAGTCGAACGCCCCGCGAGCGAGAAAGGCGTAGTCCGCCAGATACCCGTCGATCTGGACGTCGCCGTCCGCATAGCGGCGTTTCAACAGCCCCTCTGCATCGTCCCAGAGATGCTCACGAACGAACGCGAGTGCTTCGCTGGCCCGATCGGCCAGGTCGGCATCGAGTGTGAGGGCACCCTCCGAAAGGGCCGAGATCGCCAGCCCGTTCCAGCCGGCCAGGATCTTTTCGTCTCTGGCCGGGCGGGTCCGCTCCGACCGGGCGTCGAACAACTGCTCACGAGCCCGTGCGAGGCGATCTCGAACGTCCGCAACGTCGAGTCCTGACTGCGCTGCCAGTTCCTCGTGCTCGGCACTGATCGTCAGCACCGTCTGTCTCTCCTCGAAGTTACCGTCTTCGGTGATCCCGAACCGCTCCAACGCCAGCGAGGCGTCCGTCTCGTCGTCGACCGCCGCCCGAACCTGCTCGGGCGTCCAGACGTAGAACCGGCCCTCCTCGCCCTCGCTACGGGCATCGAGCGTGCTGTAAAAGCCACCAGCAGGGTGAGACAGTTCCCGATCGAGGAAGGCGAAGGTCTCCCGAGCCACGCGGGCATAGCGCCGCTTTCCGGTCGCACGGTAGCCCTCGATGAACGCCCGCGGGATCTCCGCGTTGTCGTAGAGCATCTTCTCGAAGTGCGGAACGGTCCAGGACCGATCGGTCGCATAGCGGTGGAAGCCACCGCCGACGTGATCGTAGAGGCCGCCCGTCGCCATCGCGTCGAGCGTCTCCGTCAGAACGGCGCGATAGTCCTCGCCACTGGCCTCCGTCCGTTCGGTGTCTCCGACGTCACTGCCGCCGATTCCCTCCAGATCAACGTCGGCGGTGGAGCCACTGTCGCCGTCGAGTCGAGCGTCGGCCCGCAACAAGAGCTGGAGTCGCGCCGGCTGTGGGAACTTCGGTCCGCCACGTCCGAACCCTCCGTGTTCACGGTCGGCCTGGCGGAGCGCTGACTGGGCGGCGTCTTCGAGGAGGACTCCGCCTGTGCCGGCGTCCATTTCGGTCGGCGTCTCGGGCGTGCCCTCCAGTTGTCCGGCGATCGCGTCGGCCCACTGGTCGGCCCGTTGTTGGACGTTCTCCCGGTCGTTCTCCCAGGTCTCGGCCAGATCACCGAGGAGTTGCTCGAATCCCGGCCGGCCGCCCTGGGGCTCGCGTGGGAAGTACGTTCCCACGTAGAAGGGCCGCCGATCGGGCGTCAGCCACACCGAGAGGGGCCACCCGCCCTGCTGACCGAGAAGCTGTGCGAGGGTCTGGTAAATACGGTCGACGTCCGGCCGTTCTTCGCGATCGACCTTGATGGGGACGAAGTGTTCGTTCAGCGTCTCGGCAACGACAGGATCCGAGAAGCTCTCTTCTTCCATGACGTGACACCAGTGACACGACGAGTAGCCAATCGAGAGGAAGATCGGCGTGTTCGTCTCCGTGGCGGTCGAGAGCGCCTGGTCGTCCCAGGGCTGCCAGTTGACCGGGTTGTCGGCGTGTTGGGTCAAATACGGACTCGCCTCTTCATCGAGGCGGTTGCGCTCGGTGGGCGTGGGCATAGCTATCTGTCAGAGTCCAACGGGTAAACCCGTGGCGTCGCCGGCGAGGCTCGCACCGCCAAGAGCAACCTTTACACTCCCCTGGTGTGGCCCTTCTGCCATGACAGAAACGGTGCTGTTGATCGGGGGCGGCGGCCGGGAGCACGCGATCGCCCGCGCGCTCGCCGAGTCGGACTGTACGCTGTATGCCGCCGGCGGCAACCGTAATCCGGGGATCGCCAGCCTGGCCGATGGCTTCGAGACGCTGGAGACGACTAACCCCCAGGCCGTGACGACCTACGCAAACAAGGTTGACGCCTCGCTGGCGGTCGTCGGCCCGGAAGCGCCCCTGGAGGCAGGCGTCGCCGACGCCTTAGACGAGGCCGGCATCTACGCCTTTGGCCCCCAGGCCGAGCAGGCCCGTATCGAGACGAACAAGGGCTTTCAGCGTCGGTTCATGGATCGTCACGACATTCCCGGCTGTCCCGACTACGAGGAGTTCACCGACAACGAAGCTGCCTGTGAACACATCGAGGAATACGACGGCGATCTGGTCGTCAAACCGGCCGGTCTCACCGGCGGGAAAGGCGTTCGTGTCATCGGCGATCAGGTGACCGCCGAACAAGCAAAGACGTACATTCGCGAATCTAGCCACGACCGGATCGTCCTCGAAGAGCGACTAGTCGGCGAAGAGTTCACTATCCAGGCGCTGGTCGCAAACGGCGAACTCCGGGTTACGCCCGCCGTCCAGGACCACAAACGCGCCTACGAGGGCGATGACGGCCCCAACACCGGCGGAATGGGGTCTTACAGCGACGCGGGCCTCGAACTGCCGTTCATGGATCGAGACGACTACCTGGAAGCGGTGGACATTCTCGAAGCGACCGTCGACGCCCTTGAGGGGTACAAGGGCGTTCTCTACGGCCAGTTCATGCTCACCGCCGAGGGGCCAAAAGTCGTCGAGTTCAACGCCCGCTTTGGCGACCCCGAGGCGATGAACACTTTGCCCGTCATGGAGACAGACCTGCTCGATGTCCTCGTTGCCGCCCGCGAGGGCGAATCGCTCCCCAAACTCCAGTTCCAGCCCCAGGCGACGGTCTGTAAGTACGCAGTGCCCGACGGCTATCCGACTGACCCGGACGCCGGCGCGAAGGTCCAGATCTCGCCCGAAAATGCCGGCGACGCGCTGTTGTACTACGCCAGCGTCGACGAACGTGAGGATGGGATCTATACGACGACGTCCCGCTCTTTTGCGGTCGTTGGTGTGGCCGATGGGATCACGGACGCCGAAGAAATTACAACGGGGGCACTCAACAGCGCTGGAACCGAAGGCCTGCGCGTCCGCTGGGACATCGGCCAAGCTGAACTGGTTCAGTCCCGGATCGACCACATGGACGAACTACACAGCAGCGAGTAAAGCGAGCCTCGGCGAACGGCCTCATTCGGGATCGAAAATTGGCTCTCGTTCGCTGTCCTGTCGGTCTTCCAGATCCTCGAGGGACTCGGTCTCAAGCAAGCGTTGGACTTTGCGTTCGAACTGGTCGTCGGTGAGTTCGCCGCGCGCATACCGGTCTCTGAGTGTTTCGAGTGCTTGTTCGTCTGTTTCCTGGTTCTGTGTGTGCTCGGGTTCAGTGATCGTCTCGTCGTCCCACCACTCTTCGATATCTTCCTCGTCACCGAACAGTAACGCGACGATCGGGACGATCATAACGTATCCAACGAGCATGAACGGCAGCCACCAGTCTTGGCCGGTAAACAACGCGCCGAGGAAAATGCCCGTCACGAGGATCGAAACGACGCCCGTCGCGTTTTCGCACAGTCGCTCGATCGGTCCAGCATCGTCCATGTCCGGTTGTTCTGTAGAAACTGTCTTTACAGTGTCGACGCACTGTCTCGAACTGCCAGTTGTCCGTCCGCCTCGATAGTTACCACCCAGAGTTGTCCACTCCGCCAGTGTCGGACAGTCGAGAGTATCGGCCGGGAGTGAGCAAACGCACAGCGTTTGCGAGCTACGGGCGACACACGACCACAGGGAGTGCACCGAAAGACTCGCTTCGCTCGCCTTTCGAGCCCTCGTCGCGCTTCACGCGACTCGGCACCGGCGTTTCTTTATCCGCGCGAGCAATGCGAGCGCGGTTCACTCGGCGCGAACCACGTGAGCGCCGAGGGTGTTTTTCTCCGCGTTTTTGGGCGTGAGTGGTACCCACAGCGAACGCAGTGAGCGAGGACACCCGAACGCCTAAAAAGAGGAAGTGCGCCGGCCGGGAATTGAACCGGAGGGAGACGTTCCGGGCATGTGGTCTCGCTCCGCTCGACCATTCCGGGGCTGCGACTCCCAGGGTTCAATTCCTGGATTTCGCATACACGGCTCTCACGAATTGTTCGGGCCGAGAGATGCGCCGGCCGGGAATTGAACCCGGGTCGAGAGCTTGGAAGGCTCTTGTCATACCACTAGACCACCGGCGCTCACTTCGTTCGCGCCGAGCATCGACGGACTCCGTCCGTCTCAACACCGGCGCGCTCGTTCAACGGAACTGCCCACTGTGGATGACCAGCCCCGCGTTCGCATCCGAACGTAACTCAGCCCACGTTAAGGGTGTTTCCTTTCAGTGCGACGCCGGCCGGACTGTCCCATAGCAGTTCCCGCTGGAAATCTCGCACTCGACCAGCGCGAGCTCACTCGCTTCAACGTCCGCTCGAAACTCCGCGGGCGCATAGATATGATAGAAGCGCGCCACGGCCTCGCCGCCGGGCAATGTCCACTCGACGGTCGTATCGAATCCCTCCTCTGCGTCGGCGGGTACGTCGAAGCGGTCGTGGGCGGTACTCCAGGCGCTGACCAGCGCCTTGCCGTCGGAGTGCAGCACCCGCGCGAGTTCGTCCAGGCTAGCGATCCGTGCCTCTCGGGACGGAAGGTGATGCAGCGTCGCGACGTAGACAGCCAGATCGACGCGCTCGCTCACGATTGGCAACCGCGAGGCGTCCCCGAGCAACACTCCCGCGTCCGGAACCCGCTCGCCGGCAGCGTCCAAGAGCGAGCGGCTCACATCCACTCCGAGTACTCGGTCGGCTCGCTGGTGGAGGGTTTCGACGTGGCGGCCGTTGCCACAGCCGATATCGAGCGCGCGTTCGACGCTCTCGGCGTTCTCGACGAAGGTCTCGACTTCCGGCCAGGCGTATTCCCGCGTCTTCGAGAAGTGCTCGGCGATACGATCGTACGTGTCACGCACGTCCACGCGGGAGCGGTCCATTGGGTGCCTCGATCAGTCGTACTTTTCCGGGTAGGCCTCGGCCAGCAGATCGGGCTGCGATTCGAGACGTTCCCGGATCGGATCGACGATTTCGCCGATGTACTCTCCGGCGGCGTTTTTGAGATCCTGTGGGTGGAGTTCCTCGCTCACGAAGTCCGCCTCTAGCTCCTCGTAGGTGTCGTAGGTGAGGTTCCCGCCGTACTGCTCGGGCCGTTCGACTACAAAGGCCGCCTCGCGCTCCTCGAGGATCGGGAACACGAGGTACCGGACATACTCCAGGACGCCATTGCCCTCGACCTCGCCCATCGGACAGTAGGCGTCGCCGATCTTCTCGGCGACCGTCTCGGGGTCGTCTGTCAGTTCGACCTTCGAGGACTCCTCGGAGGCACTCATCTTTCCGCCCGTCAACCCGGAGAGCAACGGTGCGAAGACGCACGTCGGGGCTTGGCCGCCGTGTTCGGGCAGGACTTCCCGAGAGAGCATGTAGATCCCGCGCTGGTCGATCCCGCCGTATGCGACGTCAGCGTCCAGTGCGTCGACGTCCAACGTCTGCATCAGGGGATAGACGAGCCCGCCCAGATTGGGCGAATCCGATTCCCGGACGACCTCGCTTGCAGCACGCTGGGTGCGGGCGATCGTCGTCTCGGCAGTCATCCGCAGCAGTTCGAGGGTGTACTCGCGGTCGAGTTCGAACTCGCGCCCGCGCACGAACGTGATTTGTCCCGGATCGGCACCGGCGGCCTCGACCATCGCCCGGATCGTCTCTTCGTAATACTCAGAGCGCGCTTCGAGCAGGTCGAAGGGGCTCTTTGCGTCGTCGAGATGAGCGTGCAAGTCCGCGATCAGAACCGTCACGTCCATCCCGGCCTGCAGGAAGTCCGCCAGCTTGCGGATCGTCGTGAAGTGTCCGATGTGCATCTCGCCGGTCGGCGCGTACCCGATGTACACCGACGGGTCCTCGCGCTGTTCGAACAGCTCCCGGAGTTCGTCCTCGGTGACGACCTCCGCCGTGTTGCGGGTCGCCAGTTCGACTCGCTCGGCCGTGTCCATATCCGTTGGTCCGGAGTCGGTGCCTAAAACAATTCGTTTCCCGGTCCGGACGATCCGGCAATCCGGTCGTTACTCCTCGCGATCGGCAACCCGCCGCCGGTGAACGATCCCCTGGTTGTTCGCCGCGTTAGCGACGAAGTTCCGGAACGCATCGCCGACATCCAGATCAGCTAGCACGGCGGGTCGACCCTCGTCGCCACGTTCGCGGATCTCCGGGTCCAGCGGGATCGATCCGAGGAACGGCATGTCGACGTCGGCGGCGAACTCCTCGCCGCCGCCTTCCCCGAAGATGGCATGATCGCTACCACAGTCCGGGCACTTGAAGGAACTCATGTTCTCGACGATACCCAGGACAGGCGTCTCGTGACGGCCGAACATCTCCAGGCCCTTGCGGGCGTCGTCTAAGGCGACACCTTGGGGTGTCGTGACGATGACCGCGCCGGTGACGGGGACTGTCTGGAGCATCGTGAGTTGTGTGTCGCCAGTCCCCGGCGGGAGGTCGACGACGAGGTAATCGAGGTTGCCCCACTCGACGTCTTCGAACAGTTGGGTCAGTGTCTGGTGGACCATCGGGCCACGCCAGATGACGGGATCGTCTTCACCCAGCAGGAAGTCCATACTCATGAGTTTCATCCCGTGTTTCTCCGGCGGGATGATGCGCTCGTCCTCGGTGGCCTCGGGACGTTCGTGGGCGTCGAGCATCCGCGGGACGTTCGGCCCATAGATGTCGGCGTCGAACAGCCCGACGCGGGCGCCTCGGTCGGCGAGTCCCGCAGCGAGATTGACGGAGACTGTACTCTTTCCGACGCCGCCTTTCCCCGAGGCGACGGCGATGACGTTCTTTACCCCAGGCAGGACCTCGCCGTCGGCCTCGCGTTCGACCGTCGCCGAAAGCTCCACGGCCAGATCGGGCGCGGCATCACCGACTACCTCGCGCACGCGGTCGGCGATAACCGTCTCGTTCGGCGAGAACGGTGCACCCAGCGCGAGGTCGATCCGCGCAGTCCCGTTGTCGATCTCGACGTCGTTGACCAGCCCAAGCGAAACGATGTCGTCACTCAGATCCGGATCCTCGACCGATTCCAGCAGTTCCAGCAGCTCGGCTTCGTCCATGGGGTCCGATAGGCCCCGAGCGAGCGAAAAGGCTTGTGACCCCGCACCGTGGGCCGTCCTCGACGGTCAGCGAGTCACGGGCTCGCCCGGACCGATCGTGAACGCACAGTCCGCTGCCAGTCTGAGCACGGCCCGATCACCGAGATCGACGTCGCGGAGTTGCCGCGCGATCGGATGGTCTCCAAACGAGATCGACGCCCGGGGGCTCGCCGGCCAGACGCCGGCCCGCCCCCGCAACGCGGTCGGCTCCCGAAGCAACTCGCCGTCCGTCTCCGTGAAATTGTACCCCGACAGCCGGAGTGGCACGGTCGGCGGTCGCTGGATCGACGCGGTGAGCAATTCCGCCCCGTCGGCAGTGACTGTCGCCGTCCGCGTCCGGCCCTCGTCGGTCACGTCGATGTCGGCGACGAGTTTGGGATAACCCCAGATATCGACACCGAACGCGCGGGCGGGTTCCGTCGTCACGGGGAGCGTGTAGACGTAGCCACTGACAGGGCGCCGCAGCAGCGAGAGATACGGCACCGTTCGTGCCCCCGCTTCGACCGCGGGAATCAGCACACCTACCTCGTCGTATGGCGGGATCGTCCCCTCGCCGACACGGTCGTACCGGACGACGAGTACGGTTAGCGTGGCGCGGTCAGCACGCGTTCCCACGGGTTGCAGTCCGTCCGGGAGGAGGTTCCGCACGTCGCCTCGATCTGCGGGAAAGACGGCGCCCACGATCGTCGCAGAGAGACTGACCGGGAGTTCGAACGTGTGGCCCGTCGAGACAGTGACGGTCTCGCTCATTCGACAATCGACCTCCGGAATCGGCTCAGAGCCGCAAGCGCGGCGATGGTCACCCGGTGCCCGAAATCCTGGATCGGCTGTGGCAACCATCGGGTCGCCAGGATCAGCTTCGCTGGCAAGCCAACGGGATAGCGGGCGGCCGGCGTCTCAGTCGTCGCGGCGTCGTAGATCGTCGCCGCGACCCGCTCGGGTGAGACGGCGAGTGGCCCGCCACCCAGCAGCGCATCACCATCGAGGGCCTCGTAGATCGTCGCGTATCTGTCCGAGCGATCGAATCCGTCGAGGTGGCGGTCTGACGTGGCGGCGAGGTCAGTGTCGACCCAGGCGGGTTCGACCAGGACCACGGCCACGTCCTGATTCGAAAGCTCCACGCGAAGCGTATCGAGCAGCCCCTCGACTGCGTGCTTGGAGGCTGCATACGCGCCCATCCCGGGAGTCGTTGCGCGCCCGTGCGTACTGGAGACTGCGATGGCCGTCCCACCCTGCTGGCCCAACAGCGGCAGCGCGGTCCTAATCGTCCGCAAGGTCCCGTGGACGTTGACCGCAAACTGCCGATCGATCCAATCGGGCGGGAGGTCTTCGAGCGGGCCGGGCTGACAGTAGCCGGCGTTGGCGACCACCGCATCGAGTCCGCCAGCATCCTGGTGAATCCGCTCGAAAATACGGTCCAGATCGTCCTGGTCGGTCACGTCAACCGTCGCCGTGTGACAGCCTGTGAGCGTCGCCAGTCCGTCGGGATCGACGTCACTCGCGTAAACGTTCCAACCACGAGTCGCGAACTGGTGGGCTGTCGCCCGGCCAATCCCGGAGGCAGCGCCCGTCACGAGCACTGTTTTCATGGAACGTATCGTCGACTGCTGGTACTGAAAGGGTTGCGCTGACGGGAGCGGCTCACGGCGATAGCGATGACGATTGCCAGTGGTGATTTCCATGTGCCACGGTACCGTGACTTTCGCGCCCGGAGACAGCCCTTTCGTTGCGTTTATATACCGACGACGGATATCGAAGGGTACGCATCGTGTAGGGGCTTTGGCCCCGAGTCCGCAAGGGCGCAAGTACGTGACAGCGAGTCGTGGTAGCCAAGCGGCCCAAGGCGCATGGTTGCTAACCATGTGGCGTAAAGCCTCCGGGGTTCGAATCCCCGCCACGACGTTTCACGATCCCAACATATGAGCGCAGAAGACCCAGACGCGGACGCACCGGAGGACGACGAAGACCTTCGGTACTTCGTCCGCATCGGCCAGGCAGACCTCGACGGCACGAAGTCCGTCGAACGAGCCCTGACAGACTTGAACGGTATCGGCCAGCGCGCGGCCCGCATCATCGCCAGCGACGTCGACATCGACCGCCGAGAGACGTTCGGCCGGCTCGAAGACGAGCAGATCGAGGCGATCGTCGAGCGCGTCGAAGGGTTCGCCGAAGAAGTGCCCGAGTGGCTGGCGAACCACCGCAACGACTTCTTCGACGGCGAGACGACCCACGAGATCGGAAACGATCTCAACCTCACCCGTCGACAGGATATCAACCGGATGAAGATGATCAACGCCTACAAAGGCGTTCGCCACAAGCGTGGCCAGAAGGTCCGCGGCCAGCGAACGAAGTCGACTGGTCGAACCGAAGGCACCATCGGCGTCAACGTCGAGGCGATCAAAGAAGAGCGTGAAGAAGAAGCCACGGAGGATGACGAATAATGGCGCTCGGATCCAACACCAAGTTCTACGAGACGCCGAACCATCCCTTCCAGGGCGAACGTATCGCCGACGAAATGGGCCTCATCGGGCAGTACGGCCTCAAAAACAAAGAAGAGCTCTGGCGTGCCCAATCGGAACTGCGAGGGTACCGCCGGGAGGCTCGGCGGTTGCTCGGTCGGGACGCCGACGAACGCGAGGCCGAAGAGTTCCTCGGTCGCCTCAAACGACTCGGCATTCTCGGTGACGAGGACCGCCTCGACGACGTGCTGTCCCTGGAAGTGACGGACGTCCTCGAACGGCGGCTCCAGACGGTCGTTTACCGGAAAGGGTTGGCCAACACGGTCGATCAGGCCCGGCAGTTCATCACGCACGGCCACATTCTGGTCGAGGGTCGGCGCGTCTCGATCCCCTCGAAGATGGTGGCCGTCGCCGAGGAGCCGAGCATCGAGTTCGACGAGACGAGTCCGCTCGCCGACGATCTCCACCCAGAACGCGCGGAGGAACGATAATATGGCAGAAGACGACGGCAAGTGGGGCATTGCCCACGTGCACGCATCGTTCAACAACACGATCATCACGATCACCGACCAGACCGGCGCCGAGACGCTGGCGAAGAGCTCGGGCGGGACGGTCGTCAAACAAAACCGCGACGAGGCCTCGCCGTATGCCGCGATGCAGATGGCCGAAACGGTCGCCGAACAAGTACAACAACGGGGCATCGACGGCGTGCACGTTCGTGTTCGCGGCCCCGGTGGGAACCAGCAGCAAAACCCCGGACCGGGCGCGCAGGCGACCATCCGGGCGCTGGCTCGCGCGGGTCTCGAAATCGGCCGGATCGAGGACGTGACTCCGATCCCGCACGACGGTACCCGCAGTCCAAAGTCGAGTGGATTCTAACATGGCCGAGTACGACGTCACGTTCATCGAACGCGAGGAACGCGAAGCCCGGTTCCTAATCCGGGGTGTCACCCCCGCGTTCGCCAACGGCATCCGGCGGGCGATGATCGCAGACGTGCCGACGTTCAGTGTCGACACTGTCCGCGTTATCGAGAACTCGAGCGTGATGTTCGACGAGCAGATCGGCCTTCGACTCGGGCTCGTTCCGTTGACGACGCCACTCGGTGACTTCGAAATCGGTGACGAAGTGACCCTCGCACTGGACGTCGAAGGTCCCGGAACGGCATACTCCGGCGATCTGGTGGCAAACGACGAGATGGTCGAAGCCGCCGATACAGACATCCCGATCATCGAGCTCAAGGAGGATCAGCGACTCGAACTCGAAGCCGATGCCGTTCTCGAAACGGGTCGTGACCACGCCAAACATCAGGGCGGCGTGGCAGTCTCCTATCGACACCTCCAGCGCATCGAAGAGGGCGGCGAACGCGACGAGTTCGCCGACGACGAGTCCCACATCGTTCGCGGTGTCATCGAAGACGACGGCGACTTGATTCCCACCGAGGACTTCGACAACGATCTGACGAACCGCTACCCCAACACCGAAGTTGCGGTCGAAGATGTCCCGGAAGCGTTCGTCTTCCACGTCGAAACGGACGGTTCGTTCGACGTCGACACACTCGTGACCGAGGCGACAGACACGCTCCGGTCACGGGCTGAGGCACTGACCGACGCGGTTGCACTGTAACGATGATTCGCCCCCAAAAACCGAAATCGACGGCGCCCGCTGCCCCTCGTGGTGCGAGCGGCGCGACCGTCCGTATCGAAAGCGGTTTGAAGGGGCAGGAAAAATCGAATTATGCGTGCAGGGATAGCCAAGTCTGGCCAACGGCGCAGCGTTCAGGGCGCTGTCCCGTAGGGGTCCGCAGGTTCAAATCCTGCTCCCTGCACTTTTCAGGAGGAACGTTATGAGTAAAAGTAATCCGAGACTGCGTAGTCTCATCGCCGACCTGAAGTCGGCCGCCCGCAAGGGCGACGGAGACGTCTGGAGCGACGTCGCCGAGCGCTTAGAAAAACCGCGGCGCACCCACGCGGAAGTCAACCTGGGCCGCATCGAGCGGTACGCCCAGGAAGACGAAACCGTGATCGTGCCCGGGAAAGTGCTTGGCAGCGGCGTCTTGCAGAAAGACGTTACCGTCGCCGCCGTCGACTTCTCGTCGACGGCCGAGCGGAAGATCGACCAGGTTGGCGAAACGCTACAGCTAGAACAGGCACTCGAACAATTTCCCAACGGCTCGAACGTCCGGGTGATTCGATGAGTATTGCAACGATCGACGCGGATATCGTCGTCGATGCCCGCGACTGTATCATGGGTCGGGTCGCCAGCCAGGTCGCCGAGCGTGCCATGGATGGCGAGACCATCGCCGTGGTCAACGCCGAACACGCCGTGATCACCGGCGACGACCAGGACGTCTTCGAGACGTACAAGAAGCGGACGGATGTCGGCAACGAGCAGGGCCGAGCGTACCCCAAGCGCCCGGATGGCATCCTCAAGCGGGCGATTCGCGGGATGGTGCCCCACAAGAAACAGCGTGGTCGCGAGGCCTTCGAGAACGTCCGCGTCTACATGGGCAACCCGTACGACGAGGACCCGCAGGTCCTCGAAGGGACGTCACTGAATCGACTGTCGAACATCAGATTCGTCCAACTGGGCGATCTCTCGGCACGACTGGGAGCCAAGGTAACATGGTAACGAACACGTCAGGCAAGAAGAAGACTGCCGTTGCCCGCGCAACCGTCTCGGAAGGCGAGGGCAAGGTTCGAATCAACTCCCAGCCCGTCGAACTATTCGACCCGGAGCTGGCGCAACTGAAGATGCTGGAGCCGTTCCGAATCGCCGAAGACGGGCTCCGAGCGGCTGTCGATGTCGACGTGACCGTCGAAGGTGGCGGCGTCATGGGACAGGCCGACGCCGCACGGACGGCGATCGCTCGCGGGCTGGTTGAACACACCAACGATGCGGAACTTCGGGATGCCTATATGGCATTTGACCGGTCGCTACTGGTCAACGACGTTCGCCAGAGCGAACCCAAAAAGTGGGGCGGCCCGGGTGCCCGCGCCCGATACCAAAAATCTTACCGCTGAGGTGAGCGCACGTCATGATGATACCGGTCCGATGTTTCACCTGTGGCACCGTAATCGCCGGACACTGGGAAGAATTCAAAGAGCGCGCCAGGGAGGGCGACGAGGATCCCGAGGCCGTGCTAGACGAACTCGGCGTCGAACGGCACTGCTGTCGCCGGATGCTCGTCTCCCACGAGGATCTGGTTGACGTCGTGGCACCCTACCAATGACTGGCGACCAAGACTACAACCGCTACGAGAAAGCTCGCGTCCTGGGCGCACGGGCGCTGCAGGTAGCATACGGGGCGCCGGTACTGATCGACACCGAACAGACCCAGCCGATCCTCATCGCGGCCGAGGAGTACGACGCTGGGGTATTGCCGTTTACAATCAATCGAGGTAACTAACAATGACGCTTATCACCAACGTAACACTCCGACGCGTACTGGACTCGCGAGGCAACCCGACTGTCGAAGCCGACGTCACTACCGAGAGTGGTGGCTTCGGTCGTGCGGCCGCACCGAGTGGCGCAAGCACGGGCGAACACGAAGCGATCGAACTCCCGCCGAGTGAAGCAATCGCGAACGCACGCGATCTGGCCGTTCCGCGACTGGAAGGCGAAGTCTACGCCGGCAACCAGCGGGAAGTCGACGCCGCACTCCACGCTGCCGACGGGACCGACGACTTCTCGGAGATTGGGGCCAACTCCGCGGTCTCCATCTCGATGGCCGCTGCGAAGGCCGGCGCCGACGTGCTGGGCGCACCGCTGTACCAGCATCTCGGTGGGACCTTCCGTGGCGATCAGTTCCCGACTCCGCTCGGTAACGTCGTCGGCGGTGGCGAACACGCCGAGGAAGCGACGAACATTCAGGAGTACCTCTCGGCTCCTGTCGGCGCGCCTTCCGTGACGGAGGCCGTCTTCGCCAACGCAGAGGTCCACGCCGAGATCAGCAACATCCTCGAATCGCGTGGCGTGCCCGTCAACAAGGGCGACGAGGGCGCGTGGGCGCCGCCGATCGGCGACGACGAAGCCTTCGAGGTTGTCGCGGAAGCGACCGACCGTGTCAGCGAGGAGCGCGGCTTCGAGATCAGCTTCGGGCTGGACATGGCCGCCGCAGAGATGTACGACGCCGAGGCAGAAGAGTACGTCTACGAGGGCGAACCCAACCGCTCGACGCAAGAGCAGATCGACTACGTCGTCGAGATGGTCGAGGAGTACGACCTGGCCTACGTCGAGGACCCGCTCGACGAGAACGACTTCGAGGCCTTCGCCGAGTTGACCGAGCGTGTGGGTGACCAGACGCTCATCTGTGGCGACGACCTGTACGTGACGAACGTCGAGCGCCTCCAGGAAGGTATCGACCTGGGCTCGTCGAACTCAATCCTCATCAAGCCCAACCAGATCGGGACGCTGACCGACGCCGTTGACGCGATCGAACTCGGTTCGAAGAACGGCATCGAGTCGGTCGTCTCCCACCGCTCGGGCGAGACCGAGGACACGACGATTGCCCATCTGGCCGTCGGCGCGGCCGCTCCCTACATCAAGACGGGGACGGTGGCCGGCGAGCGGACGGCCAAGCTGAACGAACTCATCAGGATCGAAGAGAACGCATGAGCGACGACGACGAGACAGACACCGAAGCAGACGAACCCGAGGCCGCCTCGGAACCCGCCGGAGAGGCCGGTGCGGTCGCCGAGGAAACCACGCCCGAGGCGGAAGCGAGCGAGCCGTCGGGCGACGACGAGGTCGGGGAACAGGCAGACGAACAGCCGGCAGACGACAAAGCCCAAGAGGTACCCAGCCAGGACGAGAACGTCATGCCCGACGAGCAGGCCGAGGCAGATCTGCTGATCCCGGTCGATGACTACCTCTCTGCCGGGGTTCACATCGGGACCCAGCAGAAGACCACGGACATGGACCGGTTCATCCACCGCGTCCGGACCGACGGTCTGTACGTGCTGGACGTCAGCATGACCGATACGCGCATCCGCAAAGCCGCGGACTTCCTGGCCAACTACGAGCCAGAGCAGATTCTGGTGGCCTCCTCCCGGCAGTACGGTCGCTTCCCGGCCGAGAAGTTCGCCGACGCCGTCGGCGCTCGCGCCCGGACCGGCCGGTTCATCCCTGGGACGCTGACCAACCCCGACTACGAGGGCTACATCGAGCCCGACGTCGTGGTCGTCACGGACCCGATCGGTGACGCCCAGGCCGTCAAGGAGGCGATCACGGTCGGCATCCCCGTGATCGCGATGTGTGACTCCAACAACACGACCAGCAACGTCGATCTGGTCGTCCCGACCAACAACAAGGGGCGGCGCGCGCTGTCGGTCGTCTACTGGCTGCTGGCCAACGAGACGCTGGACCGTCGCGGTGCCAAACCGGCCTACAGCCTCGACGACTTCGAGAGCGAACTGTAAGGTCGATCGTTTCGCAGTCTCGGATTCGGCGGTATTTCCGTTTTACAAGAGCAGTACCACCTCGTAGCTGTATCTTTGTCTCGTCATCGCAGTCAGCAACGACGGATGAAGATTGGCCTCCGGACTACCGTGAGTACAGTCTGAGCGACGCTATAAGGTCATCGTGAAAACTAGCCAAACCAGATTACGATCAGTCCCAAACCGATGAACATTGGGCCAGTACATATCGTGTGGTGATAACTTGAAATCGGTCTGGCTCTGGGTCGGCTGCATGTCGGTTCCGGTATCGTGCAAGGCTTCGGGGCTTAGCAGTGCATAAGAAGCCAAAAAGAAGGAAGATAAATCCAAAAAATATGTGTGATGGATCAACCATATCTAAAATGTAGATTGATACTACTTAATGCCAGTGAACCTTATTTACTTTCTGCATAGACTAGATAATTTTCCGTCTCCGCAATGTGATTGACGTACCCGTAATCTTCACAAGGACAATATCCGCCCAGATCAGGGATACGATACGTAGTGCTGACTGTCCCTGTTACCACGTCCATCTCATTCCCAGTCAGATTATCATTTAGGACATTTACCGTGATACCAAGTCTATCGTCCGAAGCAGTGGGGAAACTATCTTTTCCAAGATTAGGATCAACATTATACGTCCAGATATACCGTTCTTCACCATCCTCGCTGCTGGGTGTTTGGTGATCGACTTCTATGAGATCTTCTGGATTACCGTTATCCCATTGGTCAATCAGAAACGAAGCAAATCCAAGCGCAAGACCACTTGGAGGGGAAGTGAATGCACCCACGATAGTGAGGCCTATTGCGATCGCTTCATCCACAAACGACTCAGATTTTGTACTCCCGTCAGCTCTGGGTCGTGGATCAGCAAGTGGTGTCTTCGACTCGTTATTTGTATGAGCCATGAATTCAAATTTTTTCACCACTGGGTCCACATATTTCCCATACATATCTTGGAAGTCCGACTCACATTCTCCAAGTAAAGTACCAGGAAGTTCTTCAAAATAGCATTCAAGAGTTATCTTCTCGAACGAACCTTCCGAAATCACAGGCGGCGAAGTATGGTCCCCCCGCAACGTCATTGACGATCTGAAGTCAACGCTGGTGCTGTCCTGTGTATCGTTTAGGCATACGTCCCAGTTATCTGTATCATAGTCTCTAGTATCGAAGGAATAGCTTGGGGTCGCTTTGTCCTCATCGACATATGTCACATCATATTCTTCAGACATTACTTCTCACCCCCCTTTTTGCCCTTCTTTTTTCGTTTCTTCTTACCCTTTGGTTTCAGATTTTTCAATGACGTGCTGGTTGGAACCCCTTTCTCAGAAATGTCCGGGACTTCATCGAACTTTTTGGCCTCTTCTTCTGGTGAGAGCATTTTTCTTATTTTGCCGACAGACGCGCCGTTTTCTTTCGCGTTCATTGTGTAGCTAAGGTCTGCAAATCGGTCACTTGGACGGGTTACGATTCCCACAATATGGTGACCGTCAAACTCCAATTTGCAAATCAATTTCTCTCCATCGCGAGTGTATTGCGGTTCGGTAAGTTCAATATAATACTGCCAGAGCGGTCCGGCTTTTTTGTAGGGACTCAATGTTCCCGAATCACCCAATTTGGCCGTGGTGAATCGCCAGACGTAGCTTGATTTCACTGTTTCACTGCTTGGTTGATGTTGTGAACCGCACACATCAGAACGAGTTCTCGAAATTCGCCGTACCAGGATCGCGCACGCACGGCGTCGTCGGACTACGTCCGACTGCCTGAGGGAGCTTCGCTCCCTCTCTGTCGCCGAGCGTGCGCTTAATCGTCGAGAAGACGGTTTCAGACATCGCTCGTTGACGGTAACGAGGCCCATCGATCCGCGCGTTATGCGCGTGATCGATGGGCCGGAACTCACGATGTTTGATCAGCGGTCTGACGCCCTCTTCCCGGAGCTTTTCACGTAACTCCATCCAGTCGTAGCCTTTGTCCGCAGCGAGGCTGGTGAGGTCGCCCGCGTTGCGGCGGGCGACCTGCCAGCCGAGCTGTGTATCGTGACGTTTCTCGGTCGTACAGTGAACGTCCAGAATCGCTTGGCTTTCTGTATCGACGAGAGCAGTCGCTTTGAGCGTCTGAACGCGGTAATTCGTCCGCCGGCAGTAGTGTTTGCTCGCGTTTTCGCGGTCGAAGAACGTCGCGTCGATGGCGGCGTGACCGCTCGGATCGTGCAGCTGCGCCGATAGGCGCAGCAGCACTCGCCAAAGTGCCGTCTTGATTCTGTCAAACCACTTCACTAACGTCGAATGATCAGGGAGATCGGCCGCTTCGAGGCCGATCTCCCCGAGAATTTGTGGCATCTCGCTCAGCAAATCTAGTGCTTCTCGGTAGGATTTCTCCAGGTAAACCCGCAGACAATGCAGCGACACAACAGCGTAGTCGGCGAAGCCGCCACCCCCTTCGGGGGCGGCGACTTCGCCTCGGCCACCGACAGCATTTTTAGCTAACTGGACCGCTTTCTTCGTGAAGCGGGAGATCTTCGACATGGATCATCGTCGATTTCCCGCTTCAACTCCCTAGTTCTAACGGTCGAAGCCGACGCTGTCCATCGATTCACCAGAGCCCCCAATTTGATATTGAATCCTCCAAGCTGCAACTTTCCAGAGATCTCGCCCTCTCCATGGTGTTGGATCTGGGCATGTGCTGGTCGCTGTACTTGATGGGTGCGTGTGTCATACGTTACCCCGACAAACTTTCTCTTCGAATCAGCGGCTACAGTGCCAATACCCGATAATCCAACAAGTCCAGCACCCACCGAACCACTCATCTGTTTTAAAACGGAACGCCTACTGAACGGAAGTCGGCCACCAATTTGATTGTCAGATATCACAATCAAGTTGACTATCCAATAATAATAAATATACCGGATTTTAGTCAATCATTTACTCTGTTACTATGTATACATCATACAGTTCATACCTTGGTTGAAAACCAGAAAGTACCCTTGAAATGGGTGCTAAGAATAGTAGAGGAGTGTGCTATTCTTGACTATGGATAGTAGGGGTATCTCCGATCAGTCACCTCTGACTGTTAAGACATTGCAAGAGGTTCTATAGGTACAAACTAATCGTGCTTCACGGAGGAACATGGTTACCAATTAACCCTACAAAGAGTCTATACCAGCACCAAAAGTGAGGGTCCATCCAGAATAAATGAGGCTGTTATGATTTGATTGACTGGAAGCAATTGTAATAAAGAACGACCCCGCTATCGTTCTTCGGTCTGATGCCGGCCCCCTCTCGTCACTGCCATCAAAAATGACGAACATGAAACGATCCCAGGAGAGCCATGACCTCAGTGCGAGGATTTTCGATAACTCCCCCGTATCGCAGGGGCACGTCCAGATTTCGAACTCAGTCTTGACGACCGACGCTTCGATACGTTCGAACCCACAAACAACTGCCTCAGTGCCGATCTCTCCGGTTACCAAAGACATTACACCGAACCGGACTGTGTGACAGTATGGCACGCACTCGGACGACGGCCCTCTTTTGGGGAGGTGGAGCCCTGGCGTGGGTCCTCGGGATGGTCGCCGCGCGGCCGTTGGTAGGTGGCGATCCGACGCTGGTCGTCGCCCAGACGCTGATCGAGGCCGCACCTGGGTCGATCGCGACGTGGGCGATCGAAACGTTCGGCAAATACGCCCAGTGGCTGCTGGTCGTGGGGGTATCGTTCGGAATCGTCGGCGCTGGGGCAACGATCGGCGTCGCGCTCGATCGGGGTGGCCTCGGCTTCCGACGGCGACTGCAGCTATCCTATGCAATTGCGCTGGGCGTGTTCGCCGTCACGGCCAGCGGCTTCTACGTGGCTGATGGCGGGATTTCGAGTCGCTGGCTACTCGCGACAATCCTCGCGATCGTCCCGCCGGGCGCGGTCTGGTGGGCCCAGGTCGGGCCGCGAGCGGCGGTCGGACGGCGGCGCGCCATGCGACGGATGAGTGGGGCCGCCGGGACAGTGCTCGCGGGCGGTGCCCTCGCCCGCGTCCTCGGCGAGTCGCCATCCGTGGGTGGCGTCCAGCCCGGCGCTGATCTCGATCCAGTAGACGAGAAGACGGGGACTGGAAGGACGACGCCAGCACCGACGGGCACACCTGGTGGGGAGGCACTCGAATCACGGAGTAAGACCAACGGCGTCGTCGTGTCCGAGGCAGCGAGCGACGCCACATTCGGGTTCGACTTCGAGGGGATGCCGGATCGCGTCGGGACGATCGAAGACCACTACGTCGTGGACAAGAACATCTCGGCCCCGACGGTCACCACCGACCAGTGGGAGTTGACGATCGACGGGGCCGTCGAGGAACCCCGGGCACTCAGTTACGAGGAGTTGACCGAGCATCCGGCCGCCCGCGAACTGACGCTGACGATGGTCTGTATCTCGAATACGGTCGGTGGTGACCTGATCAGCACGACCGACTGGACCGGCATCCCAATGCAGACACTCCTCGAAGAGACGGGTGTCGACGAAGACGCCATCGACATTGTCACGCACGCGGCCGACGGCTACTCGGAAGCTCTGCCCTGGTCGGTCGTGTCCGAACGCGAGGACATCCTCCTGGCGTTTGGCATGGACGGGAAAACGTTACCCAAACGCCACGGGTTCCCGGCCCGGTTGCTCATCCCCGGTCGATATGGGATGAAGTCGACCAAGTGGGTGACGGGCCTTGAGGTCTCGGCAAGCGATCACGAGGCCTACTGGGAAAAACGCGGGTGGGACGAGCGTGCGGTGATCAACACGCTGTCGTACGTGCGCGCGATCCAGCGCCGAGGTGCACAGATCGCCGTCGGTGGGATCGCCTACGCCGGGATTCGGGGAGTCGAAGGCGTCGACGTGAGTCTCGACGGCGGTGAGACGTGGGCCGAGGCTACCCTGGAGTCGGCGCCATCGGCCTCTGCCTGGAACCGGTGGCGCTACGAATTCACACAGCCAAATCCGGAAGCACTGGATGTCCGCGTCAGAGCAACGGACGGCGACGGAAACCGACAGCGCCGCGGACGATCTAACCCACACCCCGGCGGGTCGACCGGCTGGCATTCTGTGACGCTCTCGCTGTAGTTGTCGGTTCAGACACCGATCATACCGCGAGCGAGCGCGATTCCGGTCCGGGCGTAGGAGGGGCGAGTGACGCGGTCGTGTTCCTCGCGGGTGAGCTTGAAGTCGAAGACGTCGATGTTCTCCGCGAGGTGATTCCGGGACGTCGACATCGGAATCGTCGCAACGTTCTCGTGTTGGGTCGCCCAGCGGATCGCGACCTGTGGCCCGGTCTTCCCGTAGCGATCACCGAGGTTCGCCAGCAGCTCGTCACCGATCAGCGCACCGTTCGCCAGCGGGCTGTAGGCCGTCAGCATGACATCGTTGTCTTGGCAGTAGGAGAGGAGTTCCCGCTGGGGCCACCACGGGTGAAAGAGCACCTGGTCGGTCAGAATGGGCGCGTCCGAAAGTTCCCTGGCGCGGTCCAAGCGGTCTTTCCCGAAATTGCTGACGCCGATGTTCCGGGTCATGCTACGGTCGACAGCCTCGTTCAGTCCGGTCATGACGTCTTCGAGGTCGGCGAGCGGGTGTGGCCAGTGAATCAACAGCAAGTCGACGTAGTCGGTCCCCAGTTCTTCGAGACTGTCTTCGACTGAGGTGACAATCGACTCGACGGAACGATGGGTCGGGTTGACCTTGGTAGTGAGGAAGACGTCTTCGCGATCGACATCGGCCTCCGCGATGGCGCGACCGACGCCGGACTCGTTCTCGTAGATCTGGGCGGTATCGACGTGTCGATACCCGCTGTCGAGGGCGTTGCTGACCGCGTTGTAGGCGGTACCGGTCTCCATCTGCCAGGTGCCGACGCCGATCGCGGGGACCTCCGTGTCTGAGACAGTGACGTACTCCATAGATTCGGTAGGGCGGCGATCGTTATGAACGTCCGGCCGACGTGGTAGCGTGACTGTCCGACTACGGCCGCAGGGCAACAGACGGCCAACGGTCCCGCGGTTCGTAGCGACCCATCGATAGACGCGTTCCCGCGTCGCCGGGTAGCCGGGCACCCGTCCCAGCGCGTCGAACAGTGCAGCAGGGGCGAGGTCGGTCTCGGCGAACGCGCGTTCGACAGCTTTCCCACAAGAGTAGACGGCGTCGTCGGTCAGCAGGTGTGCACACTCCCGGTAGTCCGCAGGGAGGCGCTCGCGCTGTGCGGGCGATAGCGCGGAGAAGCCGACGATCGTGACAGTGCCGTGTCGAGCGACAAAGCGGGCCGAGCGGGTACAGAACCCACAATCGTCGTCGTAGACGAGCGTCGGTTGCATAGGGGAGCTACGTGTGCCAGCAGTAAAGAGCCACGTCCCGACAGGAAGGCGACAAGCGATAGGCGACGAGTAGGCAAGCGGGCGAGGATACAAGCCTAGAAAGTGATGCTCGCGGTGGGTCGGTCCTGCTGGGCTTCGCTGCGAAGGCTTCGATCGCGAAGCTCCCGCTATCCGGGGCTACCGTCCTCGCGGCCTCGCGAGCGTGGTGCTGTACGTGACGATATGGGGCTACCAGTTTGGCCGCCGGCTCGGTGAGAATATCGCGAAAACTGACCAGGGCAATCTTCTTCCAGGGAGCCGGCGTTAACTCACTATGGCCGAAGGAAACACCTTCCTCAATGCGTTGCTCGGGGCAGTCGCGACGACGATCTTGGCGTTCGTTCCGTTCTCGCCGTTGCTGGGTGGTGCCGTCGCGGGCTATCTGCAAGGCGGCGACCAGTCCAGCGCGATAACAGTCGGAGCTCTAGCTGGGTTGTTCGCGGCGATTCCGCTCGTGTTCGTCTTCGTGGTGCTGGGCTCGATCATCCCGTTTCTCCCGTCGTTCGGCGTTCCCGGGTCGATATCAGCCCTGCTCGGTATCTTCGCGCTTCTGGCTGTCTTCGCCTTGCTCGCCTATTCGGTGGGGATGAGCGCACTCGGTGGTCTCCTCGGCCGATACGTCGCCACCGAAACTGACGTCGAGATCTAAGCCACCGGTTCACAACGCCCATTACCGTCCCCCGGAAAACCTCGAACATGGTTACAGCGAGCGCGCCGGGGAAGGTGTATCTATTCGGCGAGCACGCCGTCGTCTACGGCGAACCTGCCGTCCCCTGTGCGATCGAGCGCCGAGCCTCGGTGACGGCGACCGAACGAGACGACGACGCGTTACGGGTCTACGCAGGGGATCTAACCCTGGACGGATTCACCGTCGAGTACAGCGGCGACGCGGCCGGGCGGCCAGACATCGACGTCGAACAACCCTTGCTGGACGCCGCAATGGGCTACATCAACGAAGCGATCGAGCAAGCACGGGACGCCGCCGGGCACCCCGAAGCCGGCTTCGACGTCACGATCGATAGTGCAATCCCACTCGGTGCCGGGTTGGGTTCGTCAGCGGCAGTCGTCGTCGCGGCGATCGACGCCGCTACTCGGGAACTTGGCACCCAACTTGCAGCCGAAGACATCGCCGATCGTGCCTATCAGGTCGAGCTCGCGGTCCAAGACGGCGAGGCGTCGCGTGCGGACACCTTCTGTTCGGCGATGGGCGGAGCCGTCCGGGTCGAAGGTGACGACTGCCGACAGCTCACAGACGTCCCGAATCTACCGTTTGTAATCGGCTACGACGGTGGATCGGGTGACACCGGCGCGCTCGTTTCGGATGTCCGCGCGCTGCGCCAAAAGTACGACTTCGCCACAGACACAGTGGGCGCGATCGGGGACCTCGTTCGTCAGGGAGAGGCTGCAATCGCCACAGGGGATCTGGCGGAACTCGGCCGCCTCATGGACGTCAACCACGGGCTCCTCTCGGCACTCGGTGTCTCGGCCCGCTCGCTGGATTCGATGGTCTGGGCAGCCCGCGAGGCGGGCGCGCTGGGGGCGAAACTCACCGGGGCTGGCGGCGGTGGCTGTATCGTCGCACTGGACGAGACGGAGGCGACGAAACGGGCACTCGATTACACGCCTGGGTGTGAGGAGGCATTCCGGGCGGAACTGGACACCGACGGTGTCCGGGTGGAAGACCAATGAGTCGAAGAGTGCGGGGGAGCCACGCGTGACGACCATTCTCAAGCTCGGCGGGAGCGTCATCACGGAGAAGGACACCCCCGAGACCGTCGACGAAGCGGCCCTGACAGGGGCGACCGATGCCATCGCCGACAGCGGCGTCGAAGACCTCGTGATCGTCCACGGCGGCGGGAGCTTCGGTCACCATCACGCCAACCGCTACGGTGTAAGTGCCACAAGCGGGACCAGCGACGCGGCGGGCGTCTACGCGATCCACGACGCCATGCGACGACTCGACGACGCGGTCGTCGCGGCGCTGCAGTCGGCCGGCGTCCCGGCGGTCCCGGTCGACCCGTTCTCGGTCGCCTCCCGGGACGAGGACGGGAAGACGACGCTCCCCACGGACGGCATCGAACGCATTCGTGGCGAGGGGTTCGTCCCGGTGTTGTTCGGTGACGTAGTCGTCCAAACCGGCGTGGGGGCAACGATCCTGAGCGGCGACGAGATCGCCGTCATGCTCGCCCGCTCGCTTTCGGCCGACCGGATCGGCCTTTGTTCGAGCGTGCCGGGTGTGCTCGACGACTCAGGGACGGTGATCGACCGTATCGACGAATTTGGGGCCGTCGCCGCGGCCGTCGGCAACAGCGAGGCGACCGACGTCACCGGCGGCATGGCCGGGAAAGTCCAGGCGTTGCTGGACGTATCCACCCCGGCTTCGATCTTTGGTCCCGATGCGCTGTCGGCGTTTCTGGGTGGCGAACGCCCGGGGACGCTGATCGGCGGCGGCGAGTGACGGGGCGACGCCCGTAATTTACTTCCCTGCGGTTTCCGTTTGCCAGGGTATGACAGCGATCGATCCGAAGGCGAGTGCCCGCTACTGGGCACGGCTGTTCGGGTACTTCCTAGTCCTCGCGGTGACCGGTGGCGGCCTCACGGGCGGCGGTATCTATCTGCTCGACGAGGCTGAAGCATTCCCCGGCGGTCCAGCCGTCGACATCGGCACAGAACTGGCAGCCGGTGGTGTCCTCACGACCCTCGGCACCCTCCTGGTGCTGGCTGGTTTCTTGACGATTGTGCTCAACGTCGTCGCCGACGGCGTCCGGGCCGGTGTCGAAGCGGCAGGTAACCCAGCTGAGACGGCTGCAAGCGACGCCGAGACAGGGAACGAGCCAGCGACAGACGACGCCAAAACGGTGGAGTTTGCTCCGGGAGAGTCCACGTCGGCCCCCCGCGCCCGCGACGGTCGAGCGCGAGCACCCTCGTCCCAGCCACGATCCAGTCCGGAAGACGACGAAGCCTGGAAGCGAGAAGTCGAGCGCAAGCTCCAGACCGAAAGCGAGGGAGTGACGGCCGAACGAAGCGCCCCGCGTCCGGAACAGACGACAGCTGACGACAGTAGCTCGCGAGCAACGAGCCAGCCCGACATGCAGGAACGGGCGGATGCAGGCGAATCAGTCACCCGAACCGCCCCGACAGAACCAGACTACGAGGCCGACGAATTACCGGCGGAAACGGAAGGTGGCGATCGGTCCGCCGAAGACGACCCGGAGACGGACATACCAGCCGATAGTACGGATGCTGGAGAGGAGGATACCGACGAGTGGGTCAGTGCCGAGACAGTCCGGGGAGAGCACCCATCCACCGAAGACAGCGAGCAATCGGCTGACTCGGT
Source organism: Halorhabdus sp. CUG00001 (assembly GCF_009797925.1). Lineage (NCBI taxonomy): Archaea > Methanobacteriati > Methanobacteriota > Halobacteria > Halobacteriales > Haloarculaceae > Halorhabdus > Halorhabdus sp. CUG00001. The sequence continues at coordinate 274,877 of NZ_VOLB01000001.1, read as the reverse complement.
TGCGGAGGCAACGGACGATGGGCACTCTACAGAGACGCCGGCGACTGACGCGCCAGAAAAGCCCAGAGACGCGAGCGACCTCTTTTCGAGCGACGAGGAGGCAGCCGACACAGGCGACGAATCGTCAGACGACCCCCTCGCCCCAGACGAGATCGACCCCCAACAAACAACGCCGTCAGACTCGTTCCCCGAGACGGATAAAACGGAGAACGAGGACGACGAAGACACCCAAGAACCACGATAGCGGTCGCCGGTCGAACCCGCACGGTTTTTATCGCCCCGACACATAGACCGATACAACCGAGCGTTCGGCCGCCCGATCGGAACCGGCGGCCGACGGATGGACGTCAGCGCGATCGTCGCGGCGGCGTCGGGCACTCCTTGCCCACGTCATCGCCTCGACTGCGGGCCATCGAAGAACGGTGGCTCGCGGTCCGATCGGTCCGATCGACCGGACGGCGATCGACACCGCTTACAGACGCGATCGACAGTGCGGTGCTGTCGGCTGTTGCGGCTTCCGTCGGGTGGCCCCACTCGGAGGAGCAACTATGGAAATCGAGATTGCCACCATCGGCGGCTACGAAGCAGTGGGACGACAGATGACTGCGGTGCGAGCGGGCGAGGACGTCGTGATTTTCGACATGGGCCTGAACCTCTCGAAGGTCCTGATCCACGACAACGTCGAGACCGAGCGGATGCACAGCTTGGATCTGATCGATATGGGCGCGATCCCCGACGATCGCGTCATGAGCGAGATCGAAGGCGACGTCAAGGCCATCGTGCCGACCCACGGTCACCTCGACCACATCGGCGCGATCAGCAAGCTGGCCCACCGCTACGACGCCCCGATCATGGCGACGCCCTTTACGATCGAGCTCGTCAAACAGCAGATCCAGGGCGAAGAGAAGTTCGGTGTCGAGAACGACCTCGTGAAGATGGACGCCGGCGCGACCACGTCGATCGGCGACGACGGTGTCGAACTCGAATTCGTCAACGTCACCCACTCGATCATCGACGCGATCAACCCGGTCCTCCACACGCCCGAGGGCGCAGTCGTCTACGGGCTGGACAAGCGCATGGACCACGATCCGGTCGTCGGCGACCCGATCGACATGGATCGGTTCCGGGAGATCGGCGAGGAAGGCGTCCTCTGTTATATCGAGGACTGTACCAACGCCCAGAAGAAAGGGCGGACGCCGAGTGAATCCGTCGCGCGCCGACACCTCAAAGACGTCATCTACAGCATGGAGGACTACGACGGTGGGATCGTCGCGACGACGTTCTCCAGCCACATCGCACGCGTAAAGAGTCTCGTCGAGTTCGCCGAAGACATCGGCCGCAAACCAGTTCTGCTGGGCCGATCGATGGAGAAATACTCCGGAACGGCCGAACGGCTCGACTTCGTGGAATTCCCGGACGATCTGGGGATGTACGGCCACCGGAAATCCGTCGACCGGACGTTCAAGCGAATTATGAGCGAAGGCAAAGAGAACTTCCTGCCGATCGTCACCGGCCACCAGGGCGAACCGCGCGCGATGCTGACCCGGATGGGTCGTGGCGACACGCCCTACGAGCTCGAAGAAGGCGACAAGGTCATCTTCTCGGCCCGCGTCATCCCCGAGCCGACCAACGAGGGCCAGCGCTACCAAAGCGAGACGCTCCTCCGGATGCAGGGGGCCCGCATCTACGACGAGGTCCACGTCTCGGGCCACCTCAACCGCGAAGGCCACTACGAGATGCTCGATGCCCTCCAGCCCGAGAATCTCATCCCGGCCCACCAAGACATGGAAGGGTTCGCGCCGTACGTCGACCTCGCCGAGGGCGAGGGCTACGAGATGGGCGAGGACCTGCACGTGACCCGAAACGGTAACGTGATCACGCTGGTCGAATAATCAGATGGCGATGACGGATACCGACGACTCGGCCGCGGTGATGGAGGCCATCGAGTGGCGTCGCGGGCAGGTCAACGAGGCCATTCCGGAGAATCTCCCGGTCGTCGAGCCAACGAAACTCTACGAGGCTTCACGGTATCTGCTCGACGCCGGCGGCAAACGCCTCCGGCCGACGATCCTGCTGCTCGCAGCGGAATCACTCGCCGACGTGTCCCCACGGAGTCAGCCCTATCGCAACTTTCCGACGGCCGGCGACAACCTCGACATGATGTCCGCGGCAGTGAGCATCGAGATCATCCAGTCGTTTACGCTCATCCACGACGACATCATGGACGACGACGCCATGCGCCGTGGCGTCCCAGCCGTCCACGAAGCGTACGATCTCTCGACGGCGATTCTCGCGGGCGATACGCTCTACGCGAAGGCCTTCGAGAACATGCTCGAAACCGGGGCGACCGGGGATCGGTCGGTCCGCGCGTTGTCTGAACTGGCCACCACCTGCACGCAGATCTGCGAAGGCCAGTCACTGGACATCGAGTTCGAATCTTACGACGCGGTGACGACCGACGAGTACCTGGAGATGGTCGAACTCAAGACGGCGGTCCTCTATGCCGCCGCGGCCTCGATCCCCGCAATCCTGATGGGCCAAGAGGACAAAATCGACGCGCTCTACCAGTATGGGCTGAACATCGGACGGGGCTTTCAGATCCAGGACGACCTGCTCGATCTGACGACGCCATCCGAAAAACTGGGCAAACAGCGGGGCAGCGACCTCGTGGAGGGAAAACGGACGATCATCACTGTCCACGCCCGCCAGCAGGGCGTCGACGTGGACGGGCTCGTCCCCGAAGACGACGTGGAAGCGGTCGAGGAGGAGACTATCGAAGCCGCCGTCGCGGAACTGGAGGCCGCCGGCAGCATCGACTTCGCGCGTGAGACGGCCGAGGGGCTCATTCAAGACGGCAAAGACAACCTCGACGTGCTGCCAGACAACGAGGCACGGAACTTACTCGAAGGGATCGCGGACTTCCTGATCGAACGCGAATACTGAGATGGCAAAGCGGAATTGAGCCGCAATCGGCCGAGTTTTATCCCCCAGGCCGGTTAGGAGCGGGCATGGACGACGATATTCGCGAGCGCGTCGAGGCGGCCGCCGAGGCCGACGCGCTGTTCAACGCGTTGAAACACGATAGCGACGCCCAGGTCGGGGCCATCATGGGGCCGCTGATGGGCGAGAATCCGGAGTTCCGAGAGTACGGCGACCAGATCCCGGGCGTCCTCGCACCGGTCGTCGAACGCGTCAACGGGCTTTCGACAGAGGAAAAACGCGAGCGCCTTGCGGAACTGGCACCCGAGCGCCTCGAAGAACTCGATGCGGAAGACGAAGGCCAAGAACACGCCCTTCCGGACCTGCCCAACACCGAGGAGTACGAGGAAGTCCGGATGCGCGTCGCACCCAACCCGAACGGCCCGTGGCACATCGGCCACGCACGGATGGCTGCGGTCGTGGGCACCTACAAGGACCGCTACGATGGGTACTTCCTCTGTCGGTTCGACGATACCGATCCAGAGACCAAGCGCCCGGACTTGGATGCCTACGACGAGATCCGCGACGCCATCGAGTACCTGGGATTCAGCCCCAATCGCGTGCTGAAGGCCAGCGACCGTCTGGAGACGTACTACGCTTATGCGCGCGACCTCATCGATCTGGGCGGAGCCTACACTTGCTCGTGTCCGGCTGAGGACTTCTCCGCGCTGAAAAACAACGGTGAGTCCTGTCCCCACCGCGAGAAAGACCCGGCGACAGTGCGCGACGAGTTCCAGGGCATGATCGATGGGCTCTACGAGCCTGGCGAGATGGTGCTACGGATCAAGACCGACATCGAGCACAAGAATCCAGCCCTGCGAGACTGGGTTGCCTTCCGGCTTATCGATACGCCCCACCCTCGCGAGGAAGCCGCCGAGTATCGCTGCTGGCCGATGCTCGATTTCCAGAGCGGGATCGACGATCACCTCACGGGCGTGACACACATCATCCGGGGGATCGACCTCCAGGATTCGGCAAAGCGCCAGCAGTTCGTCTACGAGTACTTCAACTGGGAGTACCCCGAGGTGATCCACTGGGGCCACGTGCAGGTCGATGACTTCGACGTGCCGATGAGCACCTCGACGATCAAGGAACTGATCGCAGACGGCGAGTTAGACGGCTGGGACGACCCGCGTGCGCCGACGATCGCCAGTCTCCGTCGACGCGGCATCCGAGGCGAGGCCATCGTCGACGCGATGACCGAACTCGGGACTTCGACCAGCAACGTCGATCTGGCGCTGTCCTCGGTCTACGCCAACAATCGCGAGATGATCGACGACGACAGCGACCGGGCCTTTTTCGTCCGTGACGGCGTCGAAGTGGCTCTTTCCGGCGGCCCGGAACGCGGTCAGCCGCCGATGCATCCAAACCACGAGGAGCGAGGCAAGCGGACGATCCCGGTCGGTTCGGCGGTCCTGATCGAAGATGAGGACCTGCCACGCGAAGGCGAACGCGTCTGGCTGAAAGGATATGGCTGTGTCCGCCGAACCGACGAGGGGGCCTTTGAGTACACCGACGACGATATTGACGTCGTTCGCGAGGGCGATGTGGACGTAATCCACTGGGTACCGGCGACGACGAGCGTTCCCGCGCGACTCCGGACACCTGACGGGGACGTGACCGGTCACGTCGAGCCGGGACTGCTCGGCTACGGCGAAGACGAGATGGTCCAGTTCGTCCGGGTCGGCTTCGCCCGTCTCGATACCGTGCCCGAAGCGACCGAACCAACGGACGTGAGCGAGGACGACGAACTGGTCGCGTACTTCGCGCACCCGTAACTCACAGGGAAGGCACCGTCTCGGTCGAAGCAAACGCGGGGCGTCGAGTGATGCTCTCGACGGTGATTGTGACAAATGATCGGGCGAATAGTGCGGCTATTTTATACGCCGTGTCGACGGCGACAGACCGTGAGTTTCAGTCTGCGTTCCAGCATCGGCGTCTCCCCTCGATCGACCGCACTCAGGCGTCTGCGACCAGCGCTTGGAATCGTTCGCGTACCTTCTCGACTTTCGGTGCAGCGTGCATCTGACAGTAGGCGTCGGTCGGGTTCTTCTCGAAGTAGTCCTGGTGTTTCTCCTCTGCACGATAGAACTCGTCCAACTCGGTAAGTTCCGTCACGACCTCCTCGTCGTATTCCGCGTCTAAGGCCTCGATGTAGGCGGCGGCCAGCTCCCGTTGGTCGTCGTCGTGATAGAGGACGATCGAGCGGTACTGTGTCCCCACGTCGGGCCCTTGCCGGTTCAGTTGCGTGGGGTCGTGGGTAGCGAAAAACACCTCCAGCAACTCGTCGTAGCTGATCACGGCAGAATCGTATTCGACCTGGACAACTTCGGCGTGGCCGGTGTCACCGGAACAGACTTCCCGGTAGGTCGGGTTCTCGACGTGGCCGCCGGCATAGCCCGACGTGACCGACTCGATGCCGTCCAGTTCTTTCATCGCGGCTTCAGTACACCAGAAACACCCGCCACCGAACGTCGCTGTTGCCATGGCCAGCTGTAGGACCGCGAGGCGTATCAGGGTGACGAGGGCGGCGAATTTGGAGTCAGCTGTTTGCAGCCCGCAACCGAGAATCAGTCGTCAGTTTCGGCCACGCTGGCCTCAGCAGCGGCGGCTTCGGCTTCGTCATCGAGATAGTCGTCGGCATCGAGGGCAGCCTTCGAGCCCATCCCGCCGGCGGTGATCGCCTGCTGATAGTGATGATCGACGACATCGCCTGCGCCGAAGATGCCCGGGACGGCCGTCTCGGTCTGGCCACCGTCGCGGCCACCTTGTGTGTGGATGTAGCCCGTCTCGTCGAGTTCGACGTCGGTGTCTGCTAGGTAGTCGGTGTTTGGCGTGTGCCCGATGGCAAGGAAGACAGCACCGACATCTTGCTCGAAGTGTTCGACCTCGTCGGCGCGGTCGGAATCGAGTTTGTCTTTTGGATGCCCGTCGGGGTGGCGGACCAGCGAGACGCCGTCGATGCCGTCCTCACGGGACCCGTGGATCTCGACGGCTTCCGTGTTGCGCATGATCTCGACGTCACCAGCATCGACGTGTTCCATGATGCGGTCGACCCAGTAATCCTCGGCGCGGAACTCCTCGCGACGGTGAGCCAAGTACACCGTGTCGGCGAACTTCGTGAGGAAGGAAGCCTCTTCCATGGCGGCGTCCCCGCCGCCGACGACGAGCATGTCCTCGTCGCGGAAGAACGCGCCGTCGCAGGTCGCACACGTCGAAACGCCATAGCCCATGAGTTCGTCCTCGCCGGGGATGCCAAGCGTGCGCGCGCTCGCACCGCTGGCGGCGATAAAGGCGTCACAGGTGTAGACAGTGCCGTCCGTCAGTTCGACGCGGAACGGGCGGGCATCGTCGTCGATCGACTCGACGATGCCGTTCTCGACGTCGGCCCCGAAGTTCGTCGCCTGTTCTTTCATGCGGTTGACTAGCTCGGTACCGTTGATCCCGTCGGGGAAGCCGGGGTAGTTGGCGACGTCGGTCGTCAGCGTCAACTGGCCACCCGGTTCGTCACCCTCCAAGACCAATGGATCGTTGTTCGCGCGGCTGGCATAGACGGCCGCCGTCATACCGGCGATACCCGAGCCGGCGATGATCAACCGGCGGTGTGCAGCTTTCTCAGACATACCAATTTGTACAGGAGGCCGGCGTTTGTAGCTTGCGCACGCGGCCTCCCGCTCGGCGCGTCAAGGCGCGTAGATCCCGCAAGTGCCCGTTTTTCGTGCGCCCCTCGACAGCCATATCGAGAGTGTGTTGACTGAATTGCGGCGGCAGAGAGTCCATCGTATCGAGGATAGTGGCGACAGACAGATGCATGACTAAGCTAGTAGATCCGACACAAACGAGGCGAGACGTCTGGCGACGTTTCGCTCGACGATGATCGGAGCCGGTGTCGACGCTTCGCAGTGACTGAACTCACGGACGATCGCTCCCCGAACACCTTGTCTCCGACAACCGGCTCTCCGAAGAGCCCGATGCAATGCCCCGAGAAGAGTGGGCCGATCTGTGCCGGTTGGAGAAATCAAAAATACGCACGAAAAGGGAGAACAGCACACATATTCACGAAGGAATTAAATCAGATAACGATCCTGACATTCAGCCGTCGATGATTGCGGTTCGAGTACACATACCACGGCCGTTCGTGGTATATTTTGCCGTATCAGATCGCTCTGATAAGTTTCATATCCCCAGGGGACAGAGGTCCCTAGGTATGGCGAGCACCGTCAGCGGACGGCGGCCGTCACCCTCCACCAGGGGGTACTAACAAATGCGAAACGCCAAAATCGTCTGTACGCTCGGACCAGCATCGGAGTCGAAAGAAGACATCAAGGACCTGGCCGAGGCCGGCATGTCCGTCGCCCGGCTCAATGCCAGCCACGGCTCACCCGAACACCGACGGACGATGGTCGAACGGATCCGCGAGGTCGACGCGGAGCTCGATAAGTCCGTCGCCGTCATGCACGACATCCCAGGGCCGGAGGTCAGGACCGCCCCGATCCGGGAACCGATCGAACTGGAGGGCGGAACGACAGTTCGATTCTACAAAGGCGAGGAAGCCACACCCGAAGAAGTCGGGCTGTCGGTCGATATTTCGGTCGTCGAACCGGGAGACAACGTGCTGCTGGACGACGGCCGCATCGAGACGACCGTCGAGAAAGTCGAGGACGGCGACGTCTACGCCCACGTCGAGAACGGCGGCGAGCTCGGTGCACGCAAAGGCGTCAACGTCCCCGGTGTCGAACTCAGCTTGCCGTTCCCGACCGAGAAAGACCGGACCGAACTGCAGGTTGCCGCCGAGGAAGAAGTCGATCTGGTGGCAGCGAGTTTCGTCCGAGATGGCGACGACGTCAGGAAGATCAGCGAGTACCTCGAACAGCAGGGCACGGAAGTGCCAGTCATCTCGAAGATCGAACGGAAAGGCGCCGTCGAAAACCTGGATAGCATTATCGAGGCGTCCTACGGCGTGATGGTCGCCCGCGGGGACCTGGGTGTCGAGCTCCCCCTCGAAGAAGTCCCGCTGTACCAGAAGCGAATCATCCGAAAGTGCAACGAAGCGGGCGTCCCGGTCATCACGGCGACGGAGATGCTCGATTCGATGAAAGATTCCCGACGTCCGACGCGAGCAGAAGCCTCCGACGTTGCCAACGCGATTTTCGACGGGACCGACGCAGTCATGCTCTCGGGCGAGACAGCGATCGGCGACCACCCGCCCCGCGTCGTCAGGACGATGAGCAATATTGTCGAAGAAGTCGAGCAGAGTGGGGAGTTCGCCCAACTCCGCCAACAGCGCGTCCCGACATCCGACGAGACGCGGACCGATGCGCTGGCACACGCCGCCCGAACGCTCTCTGAGGACATCGACGCCGAGGCGATCGTGGCAGCCAGCGAATCCGGCTACACGGCCCTTCGGGTCGCGAAGTTCAGGCCACCGATCCCGATTATCGCCTCGACGCCCAGCGAGCGGGTCCGGAGACAGCTCGCGCTCTCGCGTGGCGTGTACCCGACAACCGCACCGTACACCACCGAAGGAGCCGACGCGATCATCCAGAACGCGGTCCAGTCAGCACTCGAAACTGGCATCGCAGAGAACGGCGATACTGTCGTCGTCATCTCGGGGATGATGACCGAACTGGACGGTGTCGACACGTCGAACATGCTGAAGGTCCACGTCGCAGCCGAGACCGTCTCTTCCGGTGAGTCGATCGTCGACGGACTCGTCACCGGTGAAGTGGTCAAATCCACCGACGGCGATCTCAGTGAGGTCCCCGAGGGAGCGATTCTGGCACTGTCTGAGTCCTTCGATGGCGAATTCGCAGGCGATCCTGGCAAACTCAGCGGCATTATCGACGGCAGCGACGACCGGCGCGGCCACGCGGCTGTCGTCGGGCGCGAACTCGACCTCCCGACGGTCAGCCACATGACTGTCCCGGACGATCTGGAAGACGGATCGACGGTCACGCTCGACGCCGAGCGCGGCGTCCTGTATAAGGGTCCGCTGGGGACGCTCAAAGACGAAAACTGAGGCGACACCGAACGAACCGACGACTATACCGCGTTTTTAGCGCTACTCAGTCATCGGAAGTTCGGCGAGTACTGTCGGCCGGAAATATGTGCAATTAAGTGTCGGAGTACCATCTATGTGCGCATATGGCCGCGTATGCAGGGATCGACCTCGGTGCAAGTTACGTCCGTGCCGTCGTCGGCGACGAAACTGGCGACGAACTCGGAAAACACAAACGGGAAACACCGCAGGGGCCGACAGGCATCGCTGTCACGGAAGCGGTCCTGGAGACTCTCAAAGACGCCTGCGGGGACGCCGGCGTCGAGCCTTCGGCCCTCGAAGCGGTCGGCATGGGGACGATCGGTCCACTGAATCTCGCAGAAGGGGAAATCGAGAATCCGGCGAACCTGCCGGATACGATCGATCGGATCCCGCTGACCGGACCGATCAGTAACCTCGCCGAAACCGAGGCCGTCTACCTACACAACGACGCGATCGCCGGCGTGATCGGCGAGCGCTTCCACAGCGAGCGCAATCCCGACGACATGGTCTACCTGACGATCTCGACGGGGATCGGCGCCGGGATCGCCTGTGACGGACACATCCTCAGCGGCTGGGATGGCAACGCTGGCGAAGTCGGCCACATGACCCTGGACACCGAGGGTCGGATGGGCTGTGGCTGTGGCCAGGACGGCCACTGGGAAGCCTACGCCTCCGGACAGAACATCCCCCGGTACGCCCGAGAGTACTACGAGTCCGGCGACTGGGAAACGGACATGCCTGTCATGGACGCTGATTTCACCGCCCCGGATCTCTTTGCGTACGCGGGCGAAGACGAGTTCGCCGATGCATTTATCGATCGCCTGGCCCGGTTCAACGCGATGGGTGTCGCCAATATCGTCCAGGCCTACGCCCCGCTTGTCATCTACATCGGCGGTGGCGTCGCCGAGAACAACCCCGAGCTGGTCGTCGACAAGATTCGCCAGCAGTTACCCGAGATGGTATTCGGAAACATCCCCGAGATCAAGCTCACGACCCTAGGCGACGACGTCGTCCTGGAGGGGGCACTCGCCAGCGCACTCACCGAGGGCACCGGCGACCGAAATCAACTCCCCGAGTAAATCGCTAGGGTTGTCTCGGCGATAAGAGACAGCGAACGTTCTTCTGGCACAAAACAGTCGAGTCTACACCGTTCATCGATCAGCCCAGATACGTCGAGTGGGACGCCGATTATCCGACCGCCCAAAAATCGATGACGTCTCAGTTAGAGATATGCGGCGTTGGGCAGGATCCCGGCGATCGAGAGGACAGCGACGATAGCCATGACAATCGCAATGGCCATTGCTGGCGGATCGACGTGCGTGCCTGAGTGGGCGTAAAACAGCCGTTGGGTCAGTTCACCGAACAGCCCAGTAACGGCACCGAAGACGCCGGCCGCGAGCAGTGCAACGACAGGGCTAAACTCGGGGACGATTACGGCTGCACCGACCGAGCCAAGGAGCGTGATGTGGTGAGTGACCGGGATTTTCTCGACACCCAGGTTCAAAAAGAGGAGACTCATCGCCGAGATGGCGTATCCCATGAACACACTGCCGGTCTTGATGTAGATGAAGCCGCCGAGCAACCCACCAACGATTCCGATTGCCGTGACCCCAGTCCACTTGTACTGGTGGGGAAGCCACGGTTCGGTCGCTACTCGCCCATCGTGTTCGACGGCGCCGTCGTCAGCCTTCGGATGTGGGTCTTCTCGCTCGAACGGCGACATGTCGAGATGGTCGGACCCACTCGACGTGCCGATTATCGGATAGCCAAAGACCGGGCGGGCGAGAAACGCCGTCGCAAAGACCGAAACCGCGATGAAGTCGGTAACTGCGGTCCCATCGACGACGACGACCGCGTACCCGACTTCAGTGATCAGCATCCCGATCGCGCCGAAGATAGCGCCCACCGCGAGGATGTCGGGTTTCGTCCCGAAGGCGTACAGGATGTTTTTCCCGAAGTGATAGTCCCAGCCGTCCGGTTCCATCTCGGGATACTGCTTGGCTGCGTAGGCGGTCGCTGCGACGCCACCCGCGAAGGCGATGTGTGGTCCGGTGATCGCACCGAACCCGATCACGCCAGTCACGTCACCCGTGAAGGCGGTTCCCGGGACGGCGTCGAGGCCAAAGACGCGAGTGACGATGCGGATCCCTTCACCGAGGAAGACCACGAAGCCGGTAAAGATGAACGCGGGAAGTGCGCCGAGTGCGGCACCGAACGCACCGCCGGCAAGCGCCGTGATAAACAGGAGAGCGAAATCCTCCCAGGAGCCGCCGATCACCGGGACCGCGAGGGCAATGTCAAACACGGCTATTCCTCCTCGTCTCGTGCCCATCCGAGCGAGCGCTCGATGGCGTCATCCCATCGATCGTACATCTGGTCGGACTCGTCGGTATCGACCTCTGGGGAGAACTCACGGTCGACCTGCCAGTTGTCACGGAGTTCCTCTTGTGTCTCCCAGTAGCCGACGGCGAGTCCGGCGGCGTAGGCTGAGCCCAGCGCAGTCGTCTCGTCGACCTCGGGGCGTGCGATCTCCGTCTGGATGATGTCGCTCTGGAGTTGACAAAGGAAGTTGTTCTTGACCGCGCCGCCATCGACCCGGAGCGTCGTGGTCTCGACGCCGGAGTCCGCCTCCATCGCCTCGGCGACGTCCCGCGTGAGGTAGCCGATAGATTCCAGCGTCGCCCGGACAATGTGTTCCTTGCGCGTCCCGCGGGTCATCCCCACGATCGTCCCGCGAGCCCGCCCGTCCCAGTGGGGGGCTCCCAGGCCGGTGAAGGCCGGGACCATGTACACGCCATCGGTCGAGTCGACCGAGCTGGCAAGCTCGGCGGTCTGGGCGGCGTTATTGATCAGATCGACATCCTCCAGCCACTCGATGGCCGCGCCGGTGACGAAGATCGACCCCTCCAGTGCGTACTGGACGGGTTCGCCGGACATCTGGAAACCGATCGTGGTGAGGAGCCCATGTTCGGACTCGACGGCTTCGGAACCCGTGTTCATCAGGTAGAACGAGCCCGTTCCGTAGGTGTTCTTGGCGTCGCCTTCGTCGAAGCAAGTCTGGCCGAACAGGGCCGCCTGCTGGTCGCCCAGCGCGCCCGCCACGGGGATTGCCTCACCGAGGAAGCCGTCCGGATCCGTGTGCCCGTAGTAGTTCTCGTCCGAAGAGGGGCGTACCTCGGGCAACATCGGCTCGGGGACGCCAAACTCCTCGAGGAGTTCCGTATCCCACTCGAGGTCGTGGATGTTGAAAAGCATCGTCCGGGACGCGTTGGTCACGTCGGTAATGTGATTGCCAGTGAGATTGTAGATGAGCCACGAATCGGGCGTGCCCATCAGTAGTTCACCGGCTGCTGCCCGGTCTCGAACGTCCTCTGCGCGCGTACTCTGTAGTTTGAGCGGCTCGGCGTTGTCGAGAAGCCATTCGGTCTTCGTCGCCGAGAAGTACGCGTCGGCTTCGAGACCTGTCTTCGAACGGATCCACTCGACTTTCTCGGCCTCCTGTAGTTCCTCTATGCGATCGGTTGTCCGTCGGTCCTGCCAAACGATCGCGTTGTGGATTGGCCGGCCCGATGCCTCGTCCCAGACGATAGTCGTTTCACGCTGGTTGGTAATCCCGATGCCCTCGAGTTGCTCGGGCGAGATGTCTGCGTCCGCAAGCCCGTCCAAGACGACATCCTTGGTATTCTCCCAAATCTCGAGTGGATCGTGTTCGACCCAGCCAGGTTCGGGATATAGCTGTTCGTGCGTCTGGTACGCGTTGGAAACAACCGCACCACTGTGGTCGAAGACCATGAACCGGGTCCCGGTCGTTCCCTGATCGATCGCGCCGATGTACGTTTCTGTCATGAGTTGCCAACTTATGTGAGGTTATTTCAACACGATACCGTACCAGTAGCGTTCTCATTATATGATTATAAATCATTGGGGTGACGTGGCAGGTTGCCGGATATCCAGTATTTACGGAGTCTTTCCAATGTTTATCGAATATATCTACTGTCGACCAGACACCCAGTCACGTGAGAACAGTAAAGTGATCTCGGTCCGTGGGTTGGGATATCGTATGACATCTACGCCACACGTGGTCGTCGTCGGTGGCGGTTCGACAGGTGTCGGGATCGCCCGCGACGCGGCGATGCGTGGGTTCGACGTAACTCTCCTCGAGAAGGGCAACCTCACCCACGGCACGACCGGCCGGATGCACGGGTTGTTGCACAGCGGTGGCCGATACGCTGTCTCCGATCAGGAGAGCGCACGCGAGTGTATCGAGGAGAACATGATCCTCCGGGACATCGCGACCCACTGCGTCGAAGATACCGGCGGCCTGTTCGTCAAACGCCCCGAAGACACCGAGGAGTACTATCGAGAGAAACTCGAGGGCTTACGGGAGTGTTCGATCCCGGCGACGGAACTGACGGCGGCCGAAGCACGGGCACAGGAACCGTATCTCGCGAAAGACATCGAGAAGGCGATCGAGGTACCCGACGCCGCGATCGATCCGTTCCGACTCTGTGTGGCCAACGCCAAGAGTGCTCAGAACCACGGCGCCCGCATCGAGACATTCTCGGAAGTAACCGACCTGCTAGTCGAGGACGGCGAAGTCGTCGGCGTCGAAGTCACCCACGAGAGTGGCACAGGCAAGCACGTCCACGGGGTCGAAGGGACCGTCGAGGAAATCCGAGCCGATCACGTCGTCAACGCGGCTGGGGCCTGGACGGGCGATCTCGCGGCCATGGCGGATCTGGACGTGGAAGTCCGGCCCTCGAAAGGCGTCATGACGATCATGAACGTCCGGCAGGTCGACACCGTGATCAACCGGTGTAAGCCCAAGGGCGATGCCGATATTGTCGTCCCCCACGAGACGACGGCGATCCTCGGGACGACCGACGAGGAAGTCAGCGATCCCGCCCAGTACCCCGAAGAGCAGTGGGAAGTCGACCTGATGATCGAAGAACTCGGGAAACTCGTCCCGATCCTCGAAGAGGCACGAACCATCCGGTCGTTCTGGGGGGTGCGACCGTTGTACGAACCGCCCGACACCGGTACCGACGACCCGACGGACATCACTCGCCAGTTCTTCCTGCTCGATCACGACGAGCGCGACGGTCGACCGGGGCTGACGACCATCGTCGGTGGAAAGCTGACGACCTACCGCCTCATGGCCGAGCAACTGGTCGACCACCTCGCCGAGAAATGTGGGGTGGACACGGCCTGCCGGACAGCCCAAGAGCCACTTCCCGGAAGCGAAGACGCGGGTGCCATCGAGGCCGCGATGAACGAGTTCGGCCTGCGGTCGCCGGTCGGCAAGCGCAGCGCCGAACGCCTCGGCTCCCGGACTGAGGAGGTGCTGGACACCGACGACCCGAACCCGATCGTCTGTGGCTGTGAGGCCGTGACGCGCGCCGAGGTACGGGACGCAATCGACGAGTCCGGAAGTAACCTCAACGCGGTCCGAATCCGAACCCGGGCCTCGATGGGGAACTGCCAGGGCGGGTTCTGTGCCCACCGACTGGCGAACGAACTCTACGATGAATACGACGAACGACAGGCCCGGACGGCCCTGGACGAGCTCTACCAGGAACGCTGGAAGGGTCAACGCCACGCCCTCTGGGGTGAGCAACTCGGCCAGGCGATGATCACCTACGCCATGCACGCGACCACCATGAACCGCGACCACGACCCGGCGAGTGAAGACCAGGCCCTGGATTTCGGAGCGTTCGACACTGGCCCCGGCGTGCCGGGTGACGCCGACGACGCCGGGCCAGGTGAGGTCGCCACCGACGGCGGAGGTGATCACTGTGGCGATTGAGCAAGACGTCCTCGTCATCGGCGGCGGCATTGCCGGCCTCTCGACGGCCCTCGGGGCGGCCCGTGAGGGGGCCGACGTCCGCCTGCTCAGCGAGTCCGAAACCACCCTCAGACACGCCAGCGGACTCCTCGACGTCATGGGATACACACCGGACGGCGACGGACCGCTCGTCGATCCGTTCGACGCGATAGGGGAATTGCCGGCCCGGCATCCGTACGCGACCGTCGGCGAGTCAGCGGTCCGTGACGGGCTGGCGATGGTCGACGACATCCTGGGTGAGACGTACCGGGGCGAGCATACTGACGACAACGCCCTCGTCCCGACCTACGGCGGCACGATCAAACCGACGGCCCGGTATCCGGACAGCGTCGCGCCGGGGCTGGCCAGCGACGATCGGGCGATGCTGCTGGTCGGGTTCGAGCGGGTGACCGCCTTCGACGCAGCCACGGCCGCGGCCCACCTCGATAACACGGGCCTTCCGGCCGAAACGAGCGCGGCGACGGTCGAGTTCCCCGTAATCGTCAGAGATGACGCGAAAGTGACGCGTTACGCCCATCTTCTCGACGAGAACCCCGAACTCACCCACGAAGGACGAACTGTAACAGTTCGCGAGGCAGTGGCCGAGGCGGTCAAACCACACTGTGAGAGCGTCGAGCGGGTCGGCTTCCCGGCCGTGCTGGGTGAGGACCACCCTAACGCAGTACGACGAGAATTGACCGAGCGTCTGGATACTCGCGTGTTCGAACTCCCGATGGGGCCGCCGAGCCTCCTGGGAAAGCGCCTCGAATCGCGACTGTATGGCGCCCTGGACGAAGCCGGTGGCCACTTCGAGATCGGCAGTCCGGTGGTAGACGCCGAGACCGACGACGGCGTAGTCTCTTCGGTCTTCCTGGACCGCTCCGGACAGAAGATCCCCTACGCGGCCGAGCAGTTCGTCCTCGCGACCGGAGGGGTCGCCGGCCAGGGGATCGAAGCCGACCGTGAAGCGGTCGCCGAGCCGCTGTTTGGCTGTCACGTCCCGCACCCGACAGATCGCTACGAGTGGTTCGACGAAGCAGCGTTCGGCGATCACCCCTTCGCCCGGTTTGGCGTCGCCGTCGACGAGCAGCTTCGCCCAACCGACGCCGACGGGACAGCGGAGTTTCCGAATCTGCGGGCCGCTGGCGCGGTGATCGAGGGGTACGATTACGCGGCCGAGAAGTCCGGCAGCGGCGTCTCGATCGCAACGGGCTACGAGGCCGGTCGACGTGCGGCAACGGAGGTCTAATCCATGAGTGATGCAGAACAACCCGACGACGGGACAGCGCCGATCGAATCGACAGACGACCGCGGCGAGTACGAACCGACCGAGGTCTTCCCGCGTAGCGAGGAGATGGATCTACGCTCCGGGGCAGACAACTGCACGAAAGTCGGCGCCTGCGACGCCGAGTGCCCCGTCGCAGAAGTCGACGACGACTTCGCTGGACCACAGTTCCAGGGGCCCGAACAGTGGCGTCTCGCTACGAAAGGCGACACCGAACTCGACGACTCGCTGACGAAGTGTTCCAACTGCCTCCGGTGTGACACTGGCTGTCCGTCGGGCGTCCCGCTGGGACAGATGCACAACACCGCCCGCGGCAAGTACGTCCAGGAAGACCAGTCCCTCTCGATCAAGAAGATCCGCAACCGCATCCTCGCCAACTACCGAACCTCGGCCTGGCTGGCCTCGAAACTACCCAGAACGTCGAACTTCATGATGAACTTCGGCCCCGTCCGCTGGGTGATGGAGAAAGCCCTGAAGATTCCGAGCGAGCGGGAGTTTCCCGCCTTTGCGACCGAGACCTTCAGAGAGTGGTGGGACAAGCGAGGCGGCCCAACGGTTCACAACGAAGACAAGCGGGTGGCGTACTTCCACGGCTGTTACTCGAATTACAACACCACCCAGGTCGCAAAGGCAATGGTCCGGACCTACGAGTCTCTGGGCTACGAGATCACCGTCCCGAAACAGAAGTGTTCGGGGACGCCGATGTTCGCCAATGGCCGACTGGACGACGCCCGACGCCACGCGAAAGTCAACGTCGAGCACCTCGGGAACGCGATCGAGGAGGGCTACGACATCGTCTGTACGTGTTCGTCGTGTTCGCTAGCGCTCCGGCAGGAGTACCCAGAACTGTTCGATCTGGACGGCATTCACGAAGTGGCTGCCCACACCTACGACGCCCTGGAGTACCTCCGCATCCACGAAGATCTCGATTCGAAACTCGAAGACGCGAGCGTCGAGGGCTTCCCGGACGTCGCCTACCACGCCCCCTGTCACTCACGTAACCAGGGCCTGGCTCGACAAGCACTGGAGTTGTTCGAGTCGGTCGATGGCATCGAGGTGACCGACGTCGGCGACTCCTGTTCGGGGATCTCGGGCACCTATGGCTGGAAGAGCGAAAAGTACGAGACGTCGATGGAGATCGGCGAGGAAATGTTCGAACACATGGAGGACGCCGACGCCGAACACGGCATGACCGAGTGTCCGACCTGTGCGATGCAGATGGAACACGGGACCGGCTACGACATCAAACACCCGATCGAAGTGCTCGATGCGGCCCTCCAGTGAGCAAATCGAACACTGACGGTCTGGCCGAGCGGGCCACACCGCAGTAGAATCGACGGGAAACCCGCCGCTTACTCGCCTTTGACGAACGTGACCGGACAGGACGCATCGAGCATGATGTCCTGAGCGACGCTGCCAAACACTGCTTTCCCACTGGGCGAGCGTTTGCTTCCGCCGACGACGATCCGATCGGCCCCGATCTCGGCCGCGTGGTCGACAATCTCGGTCGCGTGATCGCCCTTTCGGCCGCGGATATCGTACTCGATGCCCGCCGAGTCGAGGACGTTTGTCAGTTCTTTTATCGTTCCGTGGCGACGGGCGACCTCGGAGGGGTCGGCCGTCGCTTGCTCATCGAAGTCGAGCCGATCGACCACGTCGTCGAACTCACTCGGCGTGAACACGTGAACGAGGTCGACGGTCGCATCACTCGGCCCGGCGACTTCGACGACGGCTTCGGCGAGTTCATCGGCACGATCGCTATCTTTCGGCCCGACGGCCAGTAGAACGGTTTCGAGCGTCATGGCTATAGATACGAGCCGGATGATAAGAAACTACGTGTTCTCGTGACAACCCACCCAGAACGAGTACCGAGACAGGACTACCCGGTGTTCTTCATGCCGGCAGCGATACCGTGGACGGTCAAACGTAGCGTACGGCGCTCGGTCTCAGTTAAGTGCGACTGGGCGAGCAAACGGATCTGAAGGAGATTCAGCGGGTCGACATAGGGATTACGGCGCTCGAGGTTCTCTTGGAGCCAACTTCGGTTGAGCAGCGTTTGCTGGCCGGAGATCTCCTGAATGAGTGAGACTGACTCCTCGTATTCCTGGCGGATACGGGGGAAGATGCGCTCACGGATATCGTCGTCAGCCAGGTTGGCGTACTCGGTCGCAATCTCCATGTCGGACTTGGCCAAGGCCATCCCGGCGTGGTCGATGATCGTCCCGAAGTACGGCCACTCCTCGTACATTTGCTGGAGCGTCTCCATGTCGCCGCCGTCGTCGAGGTATCCCTGGATGCCCGTGGCAACGGAGTACCAGCCGGGAACGATACAGCGAGCCTGCGTCCAGGAGAACACCCACGGGATGGCCCGGAGGTCTTCGACTGAACGATCTTCGCTCCGGGAGGCCGGCCGCGATCCCATGTTGAGGTTTTCGATGACCGTGATCGGGGTCGCCTGCTCGAAGTACTCGACGAAGCCGTCGGTCTCTAAGAGATCGCGATACTCCGTGCTAGCGTAGTCAGCTGCCGTCTGGAAGGCGTCGATCCATTCGTCCGGAATGTCCTCGACAGGGTTCTCCATGGCGTTGTGTCGGGCCAGGATCTGGGCGTTGAGCATCTGTTCGAGGTTGCGTTCGGCGACCTCCGGATTCCCGTACTTCTCGGCGATGGCCTCGCCCTGCTCGGTGAACTTGATCTGGCCGTTGACTGTCTCGTTGGGCAACGCGAGCATCGCTTCGTGCATCGGCACGCCGCCACGAGAGATCGAACCGCCACGACCGTGGAACAACCGCAGGTCGACGTCGAAATCGTCACAGATGTCTGCCATCCGCTTTTGGTTACGGTACAGCTCCCAGTTGGCAGCCAGGTAGCCGTTCTCCTTCGAGGAATCTGAGTACCCCAGCAGAATCTCCTGAATGTTGTCCCGAGCGTCGAGGGCCTGGCTGTAGGCCTCGTTCTCGAAGAGCGTGCTCAGCATCTCCCGGACTCGCGTCAGCGCGTACTCGCTTTCGAACAGCGGCACGATATCGAACCCACAGTACCCTGGCAGGTCGACGATGCCGGCCTGATCGCCCAGGAAGAGGACTTCGAGGGCGTGAGAGGCTTCTTCGAACCAGCTGATCGCGTAGGTATCGATCGCGTCGACGCCGTATTCCCGCTGCCAGTCGGCCGCCTCGGAGAACAGCGTCAGGACTTTTTCAGACTCCTCGGAGAGGCCGTCGGTGTCTTCGATGTCGATAACCTGATCGTCCTGCAAAATTGCCTCAGTTAGGAACTCGACACGCTCGTCTTCGTCCATCGACTCGTAGTCGATTCCCTCCCGATCGAGGGTCTCACTCAGCGCGTTCGTGTGTTTCCCGCGGTGATCACGCAGGTCGAGACTCGCAAGCGTGAACCCGAAGGTCTCGACCTTCCGGATCAGCGGCTCGACGTGCGCCTCGACGATATCCTCGGCGTTGTTTGCCCGAAGGCTCTCGGCGATGAGTTCTAGATCGCGGATGAGTTGGCCATCGGCGTCGTACTCGCCGGACCGAACGTCATCGACCCGAAGCACACTCTCGCGCATGAGCTTCAGTTTCTGGCGGTAGGGCTCGTCCGGGTAGCGCTCGTCGATCTCGTCGGCGACGCCCGGGAGGTGTTCTTTGTGGGTCTCCAGACTCTCCTCGAAGGCTTCGCTCATCTCCAGGTTCTCGACGTCCTGGCTCAACACACCGGAGAGGCTTTTGAGGTCGTCCCGATACAGATCGAGTACGACGCTGCGCTGGCGGTCGAGCGTCTCCTTCGTGACCTCGGGCGTGACGAATGGGTTCCCGTCACGGTCACTGCCGGCCCACGACCGGAACTCGTACAGTTTTGGCACGTCGACCTCGCCGTCGTAGGTTTCTGCCAAAGCATGTTCGAGTTCGTCGTAGACCTCACTGATGACGTCGAAGAGGCTGTTTTCGAGATACCACTGAATGTTCAGCGTCTCGTCAGTGACGTCGGGACGTCGATCACGAACCTGGGGCGTCTGCCAGAGACTCGTCACTTCGGCGCTGAGTTCCCGTTTGATCCGTCGCTGTTCCCGCTCCGTGAAACTGATCTCGTCCAAGTCCTGGATGATCTTCCCGACCGACCAGAGCTTGGCTTTGATCGTCTTACGACGCGCTTCGGTCGGATGGGCGGTGAACGTCGGCTCGATGATGACGTCGTCGAGAATTTCCTCGACAGTGTCGGGATCGACGTCCTCGGCCGCCAACTGTTCGACAGCTTTCCCGACCGTATCCGAGAGCTCGCCGTTCTGGACGCCCTCTCTGACCTCGCGGACGCGTTCGCGCTCCTCGGCCAAGTTGACCAGTTCGAAGTAAGTCGTGAACGCTCGGGCGACGACATCTTGCATCTCCGGAGACAACCGATCGAGTTCGTCGTGGATTGGCTCACGGGACTCAGCCTCCCCACGCCGGTACCCGATGGCGTTGTTCCGGATCGTCTCGACGACATCGAATGCGTCACTCGAGCTTTGACTTTCGATGACAGTTCCCAGAAGTTCCCCCAGTTCACGGACGTCCTGGTTGAGGTCTCTGGCGTGCAAAGTCATACCACCCCGTGATAGTCCGAGCGGTATAACACTAGCGGAATTGGAAGAATGTAAGATAGGGCCTGATTAATGATTCGTGAAGCCCCTTTCTTGCGATTTGACTACCAGATTTACCACGATCTATGAGGTTCATATATAGAAAAATATATTTGTCGTCCGAATATTCATGCCGCCACGCTGGTGGTAAGGAGTGATCTGAGACAGGGAGGTACCGACGCCGTAGCCACACGGCATACCCCCTATATCGCGGGATCGACGATTGGCAAAGGCCAGTACGGCGATTGTCGTGAAAATATCGCAAAACCCACAGAGGGCGGCAGGAATGCAGATATTTACTGTAATGATTGTTCGTTTGAAAACCCCCGACTTCGTTACATTCGTTGCGATAAAATCGTGAAAAACCAATTCTCGCCCCCTTAAACACCCCGAATTATGGGGGTAGGGTTTAGTTATTGTTTGTTACATACTACAGAAGTAGGTGGACTCTCTGATGACCGATGACGCAATTGGACGCGACAAAGGGGGTCAGCCAGGAGCCCACCGCGAACTGAATGCGCACTTAGGTGATTACGATGGATGAAATACGGATTCACGGACGTGGCGGCCAGGGTTCGGTAACGCTGGCGCAACTGTTGGCACAGGCAGCTCACGAAGAGGGGACGTGGGCACAGGCGTTCCCGGCGTTCGGTGTCGAACGCCGAGGGGCACCCGTCGAGGCGTTCACTCGCTTCGACGAAGAAAAGATCACGGACCGGAGTCAGGTCGACGAGCCGGACTACGTGATCGTCCAGGACACGAGTCTGCTGGAGTACGTCGACGTCACCGAGGGGCTCGCGGATGGCGGTCTGGTGTTGATCAACACCAGCGACGACCCCGAGGACGTCGACATCGAGACTGACGCCGAGGTCGTGACGGTCGACGCGACGGAGATCGCCTTAGAGCACCTCGGCAAGCCGATCATGAACACCGCGCTGCTTGGCGCGTTCGCCGGAGCGACCGGCCTGCTGTCCCAGGATAGTCTCGAAGCAGTCATTACGCGGAAATTCGGCGGCGAGATCGGCGAGCAGAACGTCGCCGCGACCAACGACGCCTTCACGGAGGTATCAGCATGAGCCAATCAGACGACCCATACGAGAACCTCACGATCACGACCGGTGCCGTCGTCGAACCGAACACCTCCCGAGTGAACAAGACGGGCTCGTGGCGGCAGTTCAAGCCCGTCATCGATGTCGACGCCTGTATCGCCTGCGGACAGTGTGATACGTACTGTCCCGACCAGGCGGCAAAGCCGGTCGAAGGCGAGGACTACTACGGATTCGACCTCGATTACTGCAAGGGCTGTGGGATCTGTGAGGAAGTCTGCCCGACTGACGCCATCGAGATGGTTCGGGAGGTGAAGTGAGATGGCCAAAGCAGAACAGAACCCCTCTGACGAGCAGGAGGTCATGAAGGGTACCTCGGCCGTGGCGAAAGGTGTCATGGCCGCAGACCCCGACGTCGTCTCGGCGTACCCGATCACGCCCCAGACAGGGGTCGTCGAGAAGCTCTCGGAACTGGTTGCCGACGGCCAACTCGACAGCGAGTTCATCAAGGTCGACAGCGAATTCAACGCCGCTTCGACGTGTATTGGCGCGTCGGCCGCTGGCGCACGAGCCTTCTCGGCGACGTCCAGCCAGGGCCTGAAGCTGATGAGCGAACCGCTGTTTACGGCGGCTGGCATGCGCCTGCCGATCGTGATGGCGGTCGCCAACCGGTCGCTGTCGGCCCCGCTGTCGATCTGGGCCGACCACACCGACGCCTTCGCCGAGCGGGACGGCGGCATGCTGCAGTTCCACGCCGAGGACGTCCAGGAAGCCATCGACCACGTGCTGATGGGCTTTCGGGTCGCCGAGCAGGTCAACCTGCCCGTCCTCTCGAACTTCGACGGGTTCATCCTGACCCACGTTCAGGAACCCGCGGACATCCCCAGCGAAGAGGAGGTCAGCGAGTTCCTGCCCCCGCGTGACCCCGAGTTCACCCTCGACCCGTCGGATCCGAAGACGATGGGTGCTTTCGCCCGGCCCGAACACTGGACGGAAACACGGTACGCGATCCAGGAAGCGATGATGGAGTCGAAAGACGTCTGGGCCCAGACCGTCCAGGAGTTCAAGGAAGTCTTTGGCCGGGACTACACCGAGTACAACGGGATGCTCGACACCTACCACGGCGATGCTGATTACCTGCTCGTGGCGCTGGGCTCGATCTGCGGGACGATCCGCGGTGTCATCGACGAGTACCGCGCCGAGGGTGTCGACGTCGGCCTCGTCCGACCACGCGTCCACCGGCCGTTCCCAACCGAAGAGCTTCGAGAAGCCTTGGGCGACGCCGAGGCCGTCGGCGTCCTGACCAAGGAGATGTCGCCCGGCTACGAGAGTGCGCTGGCCGGCGAGATCAAGGGCACGCTGTATCACGCCGAGAACCAGCCCCCGATCAAGAGCTTCGTCATCGGCATGGCTGGCCGAGACGTCAACGCCCCGGAGATCGGGACGATGATCGAGGAGACCATGGAAGCATCGGCCCCGATGACCTTCGAAGAGCAGGAATCGTGGCCCCAGCTGCGTGAGGAAATCCTCAACGGAGGCGATCAGTAATGAGTTCAGACCTGCAAGATCAGGACTTCACCGACGAGGTGGAACACGGCGAAGAACTGTGGAACCCGGGCCATCGCGCCTGTGCCGGGTGTGGTCCCGCCCTGGCGATGAAATACATCACCGAGGCGGCCGGACCGAATACGATCGTCACGAACGCCACGGGGTGTATGGAGGTCGTCTCGACGCCGTTCCCCGAGAGTTCCTGGGGGACGAGCTACATCCACAACATCTTCGAAAACGCTGCCTCGGTGGCCGCCGGCGTCGAGGCCGCCTACCAGTCGTTCGACCGCCGGGATCCCGATCACCTCGATGTCAGCGACGAGGACGACCTCAACATCATCGCGATCGGTGGCGACGGTGCCACGGCCGACATTGGCTTCCGTGCCCTGTCTGGCATGATGGAACGTGGGCACGACGTCACCTACATCATGTACGACAACGAGGCGTACATGAACACGGGCGTCCAGCGCTCCAGTCAGACGCCACTGGGCGCGTCGACGACGACCTCGCCGGCGGGGACAGAGAGCATCGGGAACGACACCAACAAGAAGGACATGGCTTCGATCGCGGCCGACCACGGCGTCGAGTACGTCGCGACGGCCTCGATTTCGAACCCCCACGACTTCAAGCAGAAAGTCGAGAAGGCCCTCGAGATCGACGGGCCGAAGTTCCTGCACGTCTACTCGCCGTGTCCGGTCGGGTGGAGCTACGAGTCCTCGAAGACGGTCGAACTCGCCGAGCTAGCCGTCGAAACGGGGCTGTTCCCGGTCTTCGAGATGGAGAACGGCGAGATCACTAACGTCAACAAGATCAGCGACCGCAAGCCCGTCCGGGAGTGGCTCGAAACCCAGGGTCGCTTCAAGCACCTCTTCGAAGGCGAAGAGGGAGAGGAAACGATCGAAGCACTGCAAGAGTGGATCGACGGTCGGGCCGAAGACCTCGGTCTCGACGCCTGAGCTGACCCCCAATCAGTCGCGTCTATTTTCCTTTTTGTCGTCTCCGGAGAGCGTCCCGACCCACTCGTGTATCGCGCTGGCCACCACGGCTCCACCGGCACGGACGGGCGCCTGCCACTATCAGTATGTGAAACGGTGGTAGAAGAATATATATGCATCATCTTTTAAGATACGTGTATGGTTGATGCTCACACGCGGAAGCTTCGTGCTGTGGTTTCATTCCAGCTCCTGCACGTGATTTGGCAGGCTGTACTTCCCGTGGTTGCCCCGCCGTCACTGTACCCAATCCTGGCCGGTGGTGGGTTCGTCCTCGCGAGTATGGTACTCGGCTATGCGTTTCTCGACCAGCGGCGACGGATCGAATCGCTCTCGAAGACACGCGAGACGTTACGCTCGCGAGTAACAGAACTCGAAGACGAGCGGACGAGCCTCGAAGAGCAACTCGCCGATGCCCGGACGGAACTCGAAGCGCTTCGTTCGAGAGGCGAGCGGGGACCCCAGTCTGGAGTCACGGCGCTGACCCCGGATGGTGGCGTCGCCGCCACGAGCGTCGACTCCATCGAGGATATCGACGAGTACCTATCCCAGAGTGCAACAACGGCCAAAGCGGCCAGCGATGGAGATCTCACGGTTCGGCTCGACGCCGAGACGCCTTCGGAGGCACTCAACGAACTCGCAACCGAGTTCAACGCGATGGCGGCCGCCTTCGAGCAAACGATCGAAACAGCGGGGGACTTCAGTGGTGATGTCTCGGGATCGAGCGAACAGGTGACGACGGCGACAGAGGCCGTCCGGGAGGCCAGCGAAAGCATGGCCGACAGCGTCCAGCAACTCGCCGACGCTTTCCACGAGCAGCACGGACAGATCAACCAGATCTCCGACGAGATGAGCGAGATGTCCGCGACGATCGAAGAGATTGCGGCCTCATCAGACGAAGTCGCCGAGAAGGCAGACCAGACCGAACAGCGAACCGTCGAAGGAATCGAGGCCGCCCGCGACGTCAGCGATGCGATGGACGAGGTCGACGAGCAGACCGAA
The DNA here is from genome assembly GCF_009797925.1 of Halorhabdus sp. CUG00001. Lineage (NCBI taxonomy): Archaea > Methanobacteriati > Methanobacteriota > Halobacteria > Halobacteriales > Haloarculaceae > Halorhabdus > Halorhabdus sp. CUG00001. The sequence goes on along the minus strand of NZ_VOLB01000001.1, from coordinate 249,549 downwards.
TCCGTCGTCGGGACCGTCGAGACGCTCGACGATCAGATGGGTGAAGTCGGACAGATCGTCGACTTGATCGACGATATCGCCGAACAGACGAACATCCTTGCGCTGAACGCCTCGATCGAGGCCGCCCACGCATCGAGCGGCGATAACAACGGATTCACGGTCGTTGCCGACGAGGTCAAGAGCCTCGCCGAAGAGACCAAAGACGCGACCAACGAGATCGAAGATCTCATCAACGACATCCAGGCCCAGACCACCCAGGCAGTCGAGGAAATCCAGACGATGCGTGAGACGGTCGGGGAGGGCCAAGAGACGATGGACGAGGGCCTCCAAGCGCTAGAATCGATTCTCGACTACGTCCAAGACACCTCCAGCGGGGTCAAAGAGATTTCGAGTGCCACTGACGATCAGGCAGCCTCCTCCGAAGAAGTCGCCAGTATCGCCGACAGTGCGGCCGAAGTCAGTCGCGAGAACATGCAGGAAGCCGAGAACGTCGCTGCCATCGCCCAAGAGCAGACCCTCGCCCTCGGCGAGATGTACGTCAACGCAAAGATGCTGACCATGCGAGCCCAGCAGCTCTCGGCGCTGTTCGAGCGCTACACCACCGAGTAACGACGGGCTTCCCGGGAGGATCGCTTCTTTGTCTTGGTCGGAATCACTCATCACCGGCTAGCTGCTAATAGAGTTGCAGTAATATGTGCGGAGTGTTCACACGCCAGGGGCGTGGATACCTATCGCCATCGTCACTCGGTCGGCGACGATTCAGGGGCAGTGTCTTCGACGTCGCTCGGCGTAGGGCCAGCGGTATCGGGAGACTGTGCGTCCGCCGGGAGAGTCTCCTCGGCCGCTAAGCGTTCGGCTGCGCTGGCCATCGCCTGGGCAGTCTGGTCGACGTCATCGAGCACGTCTGTGGCGTGCAGTTCCATTTCGCCACGAGCACGGATCGTCCCTTCGACGGTGGCATTCTCGTGAAGTTCGACGTTCTCGGCTGCAATGTCTCCCCAGATGTGGACACCAGGGCCGATCCGGACCGTCCCGCTGCGGGTCGTGACGTCACCTTTGATTTCGGTTGCCCGACCAACGGTCACGTCCTCGCGCGCCCGGAGGCTGCCAAAGACGGTCGTGTCCCGGCCGACCGTGAGCGACTCAGCGCGGAGATTGCCGTGCAATCGACAGTCGTCACCGATCAAGGCGGGTGCCGAAACCCGCCAGGCGTCGTCGCTGACGTGGGCGTTTCGCGGAACGATCAGCGGGTCGTGTTCGGAGTCGGAACCGACGACTGATTCGAGGGTCTCTTGGGCAGCCTCCTGTTCACCCATCCGGAGCAAATGCGAGAGGTAGACAAACAGGAAGACGATCGTCGGCATCGGGTTCCGGATGACGATCCAGCCGTTTGCCTCGAAGCCGTCTTCGATCTCGACGTCGTCGCCGATATCCAGATCACCGGCAACTTTCAACTCGCCACCGATATGCACCCGCTCGCCGAGATAGGCGTCCCCACCGACCAGGACATCTGCCTCGACGTCAGACCACACGTCGAGTCGGCAGTCACTTGCGGCCTCGATGTGGCCGCCAAACCGGACACGCTCGCCAGCGACGACCGTCTCGCCGCGAACGCCGAACTCGACCGTACTCTGGCCGCCGACGATCACGTCGCCGTCGGTGACGAGATCGTGCTCCTCGACGGTCGTCCCGTCGGGGATCGCGAGTTCTTCGAGCGGCGTCGATCGAAGCACACATCTAGAAGAGAAATCAGGCATCTTAAACCCCAAGCCCGCGTCTGACGGTCGTCTGACGGAGACAACGAGAGTCGAGGGGTACTCCGCGATGCTTTTATCCACGAACACGTAGAGTCGACCATGACCGCCCTGTCTTTCGACGAGCACGGCGTCGACGTCGTCTACGAGGGGACCGACTTTCGTCTAGAGAAAGCCCTGATCGAAGACGCCGTCGGCAAAGCCTACCCTGACGTGACCGACCACGAAGTGTTGCAACTCGTCGATCCGGAACCGGCACTTTCGGGTGAGCCACAGCGTATCGCCGAGATTATCGACTAACGGAGATGAGAGAATCTGCGCCCATCACGGACCAAACCACTAAGTAGCAGTTGCGAGTGATTTACGACGAAGAGATGCCGTTGCTCATCGATATCAGGAAGCTGCGAGTGATCAACCAACTGATCAAAGCGGGGGCAGAAAATGCGGCGACATCCCTCGGTTCGCTGGCAGGTGTCGACGCCACCGTCGAGATCAAGAGCCTCTCGTTCGTCGAGCCACCGGACATCGGCGCCCAAATCGGCACTGAAACCGTCTACAGCGCCAGTATTCGGCTCAAAGAGCCACCTTACGGCATCTTCCTGATGACCTTCTACGAGGAGACGGCTGCCGAAATGGCCACGTTGCTGACTGGGACAACCGTCGACGGCGAGTTCAACCAGTTACAACAGAGTGCTCTCCAAGAAGTCTGTAACATCCTCACCTCCGGGTTCGTCGACGGGATCGCAAACACCCTCGGGACGACCATCGACATGAGTACGCCGACACTGAAGCAGGCCTGTGGTGACGAACTCGCCGATGAGATGCTCTCTCACGTTCGCGTCGATTCGGTCTCGATCGTCCTCGACAGTATCGTCGACGTCACTGACCAGGCCGAGGAGTTCAAGATCCGCCTCTTCTTGATTCCCGACCCCGGCGCATTCGTCAATCTACTCGATCACCTCTCGGTCGGTGAGATCGACGACGACGATACGGAAGCCGATCCAGTGTTTTGAAAGGTCGCCACCCCCGATTCGTGCCTATGGCACTGACAGACGCGCTGGTCGCCGGATTACACGTCACGTTCGCTGGACTGTGGACGGGGAGCGTGCTGTTCGTCACGTTCGCCGTCGTGCCAACCGCACTGGACGGTCGAATCGATAGCCAACCACTCTCGGCGATCACCGATCGGTTCAAACTGATTACGCGAGCGAGCGTGCTCGTGACGTTGCTGACTGGTGCCCACCAGGCCACAACGGGCTACACTGTCGACAGTCTGCTGTCCTCGCCTCGCGGGCACCTGGTCGTGACAATGGTCGTGCTCTGGCTGGTACTCGCTGGCCTCTCTGAGGTCGGTGCAGCAAAGTTGACCAACGGAACCCAACAACGGAAAGTCCGGACGCCGGCCACACAGGCACGCCCGTTCTTCCTCGCCGCCTCGCTCGTCGCTATCCTCCTCTTGCTCGATGCCGGCGCACTGGGCGCGCCGTGGTGACCGAGACGGAGACAAGAGACGACCGATCACAGCAGACGGGGCCACACGAAGAGCGGCCCTCGCTCTCAGATGTCTTCTGTCGGGGCCGCCGGTGCGTTGCGTTTGACCCCGTCGATAGCGTTCCAGGCTCCCGAGCGGTCGGCATATCCTTCGCCACTGTCGGCGATGATGTTCCCGTTACGGTGGCGAAGCCGCCAGCGCCACTCACCGCCCGCATCCTCGTAGACTTCGAACGCGGCGGGCGTCACGTCAAGGACATCCGCATCCGGCGCGTAGTTCTCGACGCGCTCGACGGCATCCGCGGCCTCACTGCGCTCGGTGTAGCCCTCGCCGCTGTCGGCGACGATCCGGTCGTTTGTCGATGAGAGTCGCCAGCGATACTCGGCGGCGTTGTCCTCGTAAATCTCGAAGTCGAGGCTGTCGAGATCTTCCTGGATGCGATCGACCGCACGGCGGGCGTCGTGGTATCGCGAGTAGCCCTCGCCACCGTCGGCGAGGATGTTGCCGTTGCGATGAACCAGTCGCCAGCGATATTCGCCGGCGTTGTCCTGGTAGATCTCGAAGGCAGTCGGATCGAACCGGAGATACTGGGCCGGCCCGACGTACTCCCTAACGCTGTCGATTGCCCGGGCAAGGTTTGCCCGTGAGTCATACCCCTCACCGCCGTCGGCCAGGATGTGTCCGTTGTCGTGTCGAAGCCGCCAGCGATATTCGGAGGCGTTGTCCTCGTATGCCTCGAAAGTGGCCTGACTTTCGCGGTCTTCGGGCGGCTCGAAGGGGTCGTCTTCGGCCGGGAGTTGTGCTTCCTCTTCGATGAGCGTGACAGTCGCTCCGAGTGCGTCCCGACGGATACTGGCGAGACCATTCTGGGCGTTATGCTTTTGTGTGTACCCCTCGCCCGAGGTTGCGGTAATGTTGCCGTTACAGTGGCGAAGCCGCCAGCGCCACTCACCGCCGGCGTCCTCGTAGAGTTCGAACCGGGCCTGACTCTCACGAAGCGTTCGGAGTTGTGCAGCCAGGTCCGCCTCGTCGGCTGAGGTGGCCGAAAGCTCGGCCCGGAGTGTCTCCAGTTCGCGAGCGAGGTCTTCCTCGTCAGCTTCGGCATCCGCAATGTGACCACGCAAGTCGTCGATGACTGATGCCAGATCGGACTCGTCGGCAATCGTGTCGTCGAGTTGATCCTGGAGTTTCGAGACATCTTCCTCCGCGCGAGTGGTGAGCAACGGCGCGAAGACGCCACCGACCGTCATCAAGAGCAAGCCCAGTGCATAGACGACGATGATCGGACTCGACTGTGGTCGCCAGTTGTCCGGATACGCGACGAGAAACCAAATAATTCCCCCAACAGTCACCAAAACACCGGCAAGCACCAGCAGGGAGCTGTACTCTCGCAGCGGCAGCCGGACGATCGATCCGGCGAGCAACAGTGACAGCCCCAGTGCGGCGATGACGATTGCCCAACCCCGGATCGAGCTGGCTGGTTCGCTCGGGATCAACAGCAGGATGCCGAGAACGCCGAGCAATGCCCCGAGAACGAATATCCAATAGCCCATCACTTCGTCTTCGGTGGCTGGGTCACCGATCCGCTCGCGATACCACGTGACGAGCAGCTCGTTGCTCGATGAATCAGTTGCCATAGTATGTTCGTTCACTCATACAGACAGACAATACTTATAGATTGGTGCAGAACCATTATTAATACCGATTCGGGGCGACGATCACAGCCGAAGAGGAACTTCTCGATAGACACGCCCAGTGCACGGACGAGGTGCGCCGAGTCAGATCGCAACGCAGGTGGGGCACTGAGCGAGTTGAGGGTCCACGAACGGCGTCAGGTGGCTTCGAAGAGGTCAGTCGAGAGATACCGCTCGCCGGTGTCCGGGAGGACCGTCGCGACGACTGCGTCGTCGGGATAGTCCTCGGCGACGTGTTTCGCTGCGTAGGCAGCGGCCCCGGCGGAGATACCGACGGCAAGCCCTTCCGCACTGGCGAGGCGGCGTGCCTCGGCGAGCGAATCCTCGCGTTCGACAGTCACGACTTCATCGAGAAGGTCGGTCCGGAGAATTTCGGGGACGAATCCGGCCCCGATGCCCTGGATCCCGTGACTCCCCGGCTCGCCACCGGAGAGGACGGCCGAATCAGCGGGCTCGACCCCGACGATGTCTACGTCGGCCTCGACATCTTCGGTGAGGTACTCGGCGACGCCCGTAATCGTCCCACCAGTGCCGATTCCGGCCACGAAGGCGTCGAGTTCGCCATCGGTATCCGCCCACAGTTCCGGTCCCGTCGTCTCGCGGTGAGCGCCCGGATTGGCCGGGTTCTGGAACTGCTGGGGAATGAAGGTGTCGTCGTATTCCGCAGCGAGTTCCTCGGCCCGTTCGATAGCACCGTTCATGCCACCGTCGGCGTCGGTCAGTTCGAGATCCGCTCCGAGACCAGCCAGCAGTTGCCGACGCTCCTCGCTCATCGATTCAGGCATGGCGAGGACGAGATCGTACCCCTTGGCCGCACAGACGCTGGCAAGCCCGATCCCGGTATTGCCGCTGGTGGGCTCGATGATAACGGTATCGTCGGTAACCTCACCGGCTTCCTCGGCGGCTTCAATCATCGCTCGACCGATCCGATCTTTGATCGAATACGGATTGAACGATTCGACCTTTGCGAGGACCGTCGTTCCCGTCCCGTCGTCGAGTCTCAGTAACGGCGTCTCGCCGATCAGTGCAGTGATATCGTCTACGACGTCCATCGTAGTCGTTAGTTTTGCAGATCAATATTTAAGGCCGTCCGAAACTCCCAGCAAACGGGAATACTAGTCGGGAATGTGCGTATCGAGAGACCTGCCGTGACCGATCTACTCACCGCCGACAGTCACAGTTCGGCGACTAATTCGTCCATCAACTTCGACTGGGCAGCTGCGAGGTGTTCGGTGAACGTCGAAGAGTCGATGCCCAGTTCGTCGGCAACGTCCGTCGCGTTTGCCTCGCGTGGGTACGAGAAATAGCCCATCCGATAGGCCGTTTCGAGGACCTCTTGCTGGCGGTCGGTCAGCCGGTTGCGGTTGATCGGAACGACATCAGCACTCCCCTCCTCGTCGCTCTCGACTTGCAGGAGGTAGCGGATTCGTACTGAGCCGTACCGCTCACGAAGGTCTGTAACGAGGTCTCGCAGGTCTTGGATCGCCGTAAGATGCAACGAGAGCACGAGCGAGCCATCCTGGGCGCGGATCTCGGAAATCGGATGGCTGCTCTCTTCGACGAATTCACAGACACAATCGAGCGGTTCGTGGCGGAACCGATAGACACTGGCCGACCGATACTCGAACAGTTGCGAGAGCCGATCGTCAGCCAGTGCCGTCTCACCGCTCGCAGTGAATTCTTCGGTAATCGCGTCCCCGTCCTGGCCCGCCCGTGAGACCGATGTAAGTGGACCCTCCGCTCGCTCGGAAAACTCGGCGACCGGACAGGTCTCCGGTGAGAGAACTTCGACTTCGGCGCGCATTCCCGGCATCAGTACGTACAACTCTGGCCGGACAGGGCATAACCGAACGGGCCATTCCCATCGACTGAAAACGGTATCATGGACCCCTAAAGGGGCAATATCGACCGATTGTTCTGTTTCGGCCCCTCGGTGTCGGGCGGTCGAGACAGGTAGCCAAATGGAAAAGAACTTGGCACGGGGACTGCGATGCCCAGGGTATGAAAGCCGTCGTACTCGCCGGCGGGTATGCGACGCGATTGTGGCCGGTGACCCGAAATCGACCAAAAATGTTGCTCCCGATCGGGGAGACGACCGTCATCGACCGGATTCTCGACGAACTGGAGTCCGACGACCGGATCGACGACGTGTTCGTCAGTACCAACGAGCGCTTTGCGGACGATTTCCTCGACCACATCGCGGACACAGACCTCCAGAAACCGACGTTGTCGGTCGAACAAACAGTCGAAGAGGACGAAAAATTCGGTGTGATCGGCGCGCTCGCCCAGTTGGTCGAGCGGGAAGGCCTAGAGGGCGAAGATCTCCTGGTTGTCGCCGGAGACAACCTGATCAGCTTCGATCTGAGTGACTTCCTCGATACGTTCGAGCAGCGCGAACAGCCGACGCTTGCAGCCTACGACGTTGGCTCCCGGGAGCGAGCCAAATCCTACGGACTGATCAACGTCGAAGACGACCGCGTCGTCGACTTCCAGGAAAAGCCGGACGACCCCGACAGTACGCTCGTCTCGATCGCGTGTTATGCCTTCCCCGCAGAAGACGTCAGGTTCGAGGAGTACCTCGAAGGAGGCAACAATCCGGACGAGCCCGGCTGGTTCATCGAGTGGCTGGTCGACCGTGGTGAGGTCTACTCGTTTGCGTTCGATGGGGCCTGGTTCGACATCGGCACGCCCGAAAGCTATCTCGAAGCGATCCGCTGGACGCTGGAAGGTGACAGCGTCATCGCCGACAGCGCGACAGTCGTCGACTCGACGATCGGTGACAACGTCCACGTCCTTCCCGGCGCGACCGTCGAAGATTCGACGGTCTCGGAGTCGATCATCTTCTCTGATGCCACTGTCAAAGACTGTGAGATCCACGACACGATCATCGATCGGGGGACCCACGTCGAGCACCTCGATCTGGCTGGCGCGCTCATCGGTGCTCACACCCAGATCACCAACGGCGCCTGAGAGTCTCCCGCGTGGGATCGATGCGGTTTAGGAGTCGATGGCGACTGGCTAGGCTAACCAGGCGTCGTCGATCCGAAGGTGTCCCCGGGTCCCGTCCCAGACAGTCTCGGCGTCGAGTTCGATCGGCCGATCCATGTGTGGCCCATCGGTCACCAGCGTTTCGAACTCGCCGCCTTCGCCCAGGACGTGGACGCCGTACTCGTCGTTGCGTGCGAGCAACTCATCGAGTGCAGCCGCATCGAGTTGTCGACCGAGCCACGAGTCGTCCAGGCCGGCGGCGGCGACCTGAATGATGCGGATTTCGAAGCCAGCGTCGAGCATCTCCCTGGCGAGCGTCTCGGGCTCGCGCTTCCAGAGAGGAGCAAAGAGATCGGCATCGAGTCGCTCACACAGGCCTTCGATACGGGAGGTCTGGAACTCGCTTTCGACCGCCCCGGCGACGACTCCGCCCACGCCACCCGGGAGTTCGGCGTCGAGTTCACGGACGGCCGCTTCCAGTGGTTCGAGTTCGGCATCGCCTTGCGCTGTGGCGTCGGTGGCATCCTCGGCTTCGAAAGCGTCCGGGTGGACATCGACGAGCGGAATGCCGACGCTGTCCGCAGCCAGCGTAGCCAGCTCCGTCGCTGGAACGTGATACATGTAAGAGTCGCCCTGCGGGTGGACCGTTACGAGTCGCTCGACGGGTAGATCCTGCTGTAGGGCCTGATAGAGTGCCCACGAAGAGTCTTTGCCGCCGGAAAAGAGGCTAAGCCACGCGCCGTCAGTCATACACCAGCGTCGCGCGCGACCGGGTTTAGACTTGCCGGTCGGGACGAGCGGTAGACCGTGATCGTCACCGCGCCACACGCCGAAACGTGCCGAGTGCCGCCAAGCGATTCGTACACCGGCCGCCGGTGGGCAGCGTCGAGAGACTGTGCGCACCCGCTTGCCTCACAGGTCGGTACACGTGATTCGATCGTCCCAACTGCTCGATTGGCAGCCACCAGTAAGGCGAGCTAACCTCGCACCGAAAGTGAACGTGCGGGCCTGCAGTGGATCGCCGAGAGATGGGCAGTTCTCGCAGACGCCGGGGACGTAAAGGCTATGCCCGCGGCGTTCGCGGTCAATAATATGTTGCGAGAGTGGCGTGCTGGGACGGTCGAGCCGGGCGGCGAGAAGCCCGAGGCGGACGACTGGCCCGCCGTCGATGTTCCGGGGAAGCCTAGCGAATTCGCCGGCGCTGACGCAGTAGCCTACCAGACGACGTTTCCAGATCCCCGTGGAGACGAGGGCGAGCACGCACTGTTGGTGCTCGAAGGCGTCTACGCACACGCCCGAGTATGGCTCAACGACGCGTTTCTGGGCGAACACGACGCCTACTTCGAACCCTGTCGGCTCCGGCTCGATGCGGACCTCCAGGCTGAAAACGAACTGATCGTCGAGTGTCGGCGACCGGACGACCGGTTTGGCGGGAGCTACGAGAGCGACCGTGTTCCGGATGCCGAGTCCGTCCCTGGCATCTGGTGGAACGCAGACATCGAGACCTACGGCGACAGCCGAATTCTGGACCTCTCGGCACGCCCGCGGGTCGACGAAGAGGGCGCTCGCTTCGAAGTCCGGACGACGGTCCTGGCCGAAACGGCACTCGAAGACAGCGTGACGTTCTCGGTCAAGCCGGAAGGCAGTCGCCGGGGGCGCGGGATGATGCAACGGACTGGAGTCACGGCTGCACCCGGCGAGCGAACGACCGTCGAACACACGATCGAGATTCGCGATCCGGCCCTGTGGTGGCCCCACGAATTGGGCGACCAGTCTCGGTACGTTCTCCGGGCGAAACTCGACGACGACGAGCGCACAGTCACGACGGGACTCTGTTCGGTGGAGTACGACGAGGAGGCCGGCCTGAAAGTCAACGGCGTGCCGGTGAGTGCCCGCGGAATCAACCTGCTGGCTGCCGATCCCGCAGACGTACAGCGAGCGGTCGACCTCAATGCCACAGTCGTTCGCGCCCAGGCACACGTCCCCAGCCCAGCAGTCTACGAAGCAGCCGACGACGCCGGCGTGTTGGTCTGGCAGGACCTGCCCTTGACCGGGCCGGGGCCGTTCGACGTCGAACGAGGCCGAGATCTGGCGAGAGGACTCGTTGCTGCAAACGACCACCATCCGAGTCTGGCCGCCCTCGGCGTCCACGACGACCCCGTCTCGCTGGCCGAGGATGGCCTCGGGTCGGGGATCGTCGATCGACTGCGGCTTCGCTGGCGGCTGTGGCGTGCCGAATACGACCGCGAGGCGGCAGATGCCGTCGCCAGCGCAGTCCCTGACTGGCTGGTGACGATACCCGTGATCGGCCAGCCGGGGATCGACGCAGACGCGACGGCTCTGTTCCCCGGTTGGGAATACGGCACAGCGGCGGACATCGACCGGTTGCTGGATCGGTATCCGGCGATCGGTGACGTCGTTGCCGATTACGGGGCCGGCTCGCTCGGTAGCGCGGAGTCTGCCAAAGACGTCCCTGGATTCGACCACGAGCGCCACGATCAGCGGGTGGACGGTGATCGAGACGCTTCCCACACATACCAACGGGACGTGCTCAAGACCGTCACCGAATCGCTCCGCCTCCACGATGCAGACTTGTTGATCGCTAGCGGGTTGCGGGATCTCGCTGGTGCCGGGATGGGCGTCATCACTGACGAGGGAGAACCAAAAGCTGGATACGATACCCTCGAAACGGCATTCGAGCCGGTGCAAGCGATCGTGGACGCGCCGACGGCAGGCACCGAGACAGAGCTAGTCGTTCGTAACGACCTCCCCGAAGATGTCTCGGGCCGGGTAGCCTGGGAGACAGGCGACGTTAGCGGTGAGGAAGAATTTGCCGTCGAAGGAAACGAGATGACGGTCGTCGAATCGATCACGGTTCCGGCGGACGCAGCCCGTATCGAAACCTCTCTGGCTACCCCTGAGCGATCCGTGTCGAACACGTACCACTTATAAAAAACTATGGTACTGTTTCACATCCGTGAGTACGAGGGCCAAGGCTATGATATGCCCCGGCATGCCCCAAAGTGACCGGAATCTTTAAACCCTGGCCTCTTGTAGTAGCAGTTACCTGAACGCTTCAAGCGTTCGGCAGTACCGTGCGACGCCCAGAATGACAGGGAACCTACTTATCAGGAGTCAGCACGCCTGGAGTCGCGAGACTGTCGAACGCCGAAGCGGGAACGGCACAGAGAGTTAACTATGACAGATTCGATAGACCAATCCAAGAACGTATCAGTAACAGACGAGGAACTCCAGAACAAGTCGAAAGGCGAGCTCATCAAGCTCGCTGGACAGCTACGGGATCGGCGGAACGATCTCAACCAGATGGCCTCCGAGCGGGCCTCCGAGCGTGACGACCTCAACGCAAAGACCCGCGAGAAAGTCGACGAGGCCCAGGAACATCGCGAGAAGCGCGACGAGCTCAACGAGCAGGTCCAAGAGCACAAGGAAAGCCGCAACGAGCTCAACGCCAAGGCAAACGAGCTGTTCGACGAAGTCGAGCAGAAAAAAGAGGACCTCGAGCTCGACGAGGGCAAAAGCGTCGACCAACTCGAAGAGGAAATCGAGGATCTCGAATTCAAACAGCAGACGGAAGTACTCAGTACCGAAGACGAGCGCGAGCTGATCGAGAAGATCGAGGAAAAGCGGGAGCAGCTCGCCGACCGGAAGGAAAAACTCGACCAGACTGGTGACGTCGATGAGATCAAAGCCGAGGCCCAGGAGATCCGCTCTGAGGCCAGCCAGCACCACCAGAAGGTGACCGAACTGGCTGATGAGGCCCAGGAACACCACAATCAGATGATCGAGGCCTATCGCGAGGCCGACGAGGTCCGCGACGAGGCCGACGAGATGCACGAGAAGTTCGTCGAGGCCCAGGAAGCTGCCGACCAGCACCACGAGGACTTCGTTCGTGTCCAAAAGCGCCTGCGCGAACTCGACGAGAAGGAGGAAGAAGAGGAACGGTCGCGCCGCGAAGAAGAGAAAGAAGCTGCCCGCGAAGAAGCCGAGGAGATCTACCAGCAGTTCAAGGACGGCGAAACCCTGGAGACCGAAGACCTGATGAAACTCCAGAAGACCGGCCTGCTGTAATCGCGTCAGAGACGATAGTTCTGCGGCCGGCGTCTGTGAGGGAGCGAGTGACGAGGATTTTTATGGAATCGCAGCCACCACTCGATTGTGAGCACCCTGGTGGTGTGTCTGGACCGCGGTGGGGACCTCGCGACAGCCACCGAACCGCCCGTCGTCGGGTACGAAGCTGTCGAATCGTTAGTCACTGAGTTCGGTGTCGAGGACCCGGAAGACAGTCGAGTGAACTGTCTGCTCGAAGGGCTCCGGGTTGTCCAACGACTAGAAGACGACGGCGAGGAGGCGACCGTCGCGGTCGTCTCCGCCGGCCCCGACGCCGTGGGCCTGGATCGGACGGTCGCTCGACAGACGGACGAACTGCTGGAGACGTACGATCCAGACTCGGCGATCGTCGTGACCGACAGTGCCGAAGATCAGCGACTGGTCCCGATCATCGAAAGCCGAGTGACCGTCGATGCCGTCGATCGGGTTGTCGTCCGACAGGCACGGGACATCGAATCGACGTATTACCTGCTCAAGCAGTTTCTGGCCGACGAAGAGCTCCGCGAGACGGTTCTCGTGCCGGTCGGTGCTGCACTGTTGGCGTTGCCAATCTTGCTAGTCGTTCTCAACAGCGTCACGATGACTGTCGGAGCGATCGCGGCGGCGGTCGGCCTGCTGTTGCTGTATAAGGGGCTTGGCATCGACGAGTACGTCGCCAACGTCCCGCGTCAGGTACACAACGCCCTGTATTCGGGACAGGTATCGTTAGTGACCTACGTCGTCGCGGCGGGGCTGGGGCTGATCGGGATATTCGTCGGTGCGCTTGGCGTGTCGGCCACCGCTTCCGACGCCGAAGTGATCTTGGCGATGCGGTTCGGATTCGACAGTGTCCCGTGGCTGACAGCCGCAGCGCTGGCAGCCAGTACTGGTCGGTTGCTCGACGAACTGATCCGCCACGAAGGCGTCCGGAGTGCGTACCTGAACCTCCCCTTTGGCGTCGTCGCTGTCGGCCTCGTCGTCAGGGGCGTGACCGGGTACTTCCTCGAGCGAGCAGCCGTCTTTGCCTCAGTGACGATCTCGTCGTTCGACCTCGGGCCGATAGTCGTCGAGGGATTCACCCTCTCACCGAGCGCTCGCCTCGCGATGTTCCTGCTGGCCGGGATCTTCGTTAGCCTCGTCGGCGTCCGGTTTGCAGCCTACGTCAGCGGTGCAGGCGTTGAAGAGGAACTCGCCAACGAGGGCCAGCCCTGAAACACGGTTCTCAAGTGAGCGGACCCGAACGGACGTGCATGGACGAAATCGTTCACGCACACGGGCACGAACACGTCACGGCGACCCATCAGAGTACCCTAGAGTTCACCAGCGACGACTACTTGACGCCTGCAGGAGACTGTATTCTCGGTATCGAGGCCGATCGTGTCCCAACCGATTTCGACCCGGAATTCGTCGCCGCCTGCCGGGACCCTGAAGCGACGATCACGGCAACGATCGAAACGGACGAGTACCGGCACGTCATCGAGGGGAGCGGACACCCGGACCTCCACTTCGAGAACGAGCGAAGCATGGTGATCCGCACCAGCGACTACGTCGACGACCGGACAGTCATGGTCGGGGCCGACGGCGCTGCTACCGACGTCGATCGTGACCTGATCGACGCACTGTCGGAAGGCGCGTCAGTAACGCTAACACTCAGTGTCGAATAAATTGATTACTCGACTGGTGTAGAGCCCGTTGGACGACGTGCCCTGAAGGCGATAGCAGTGAGAAGCGTTCCGGCCGTTTTTGGAAGTGCGATCCGAAAACCGGCATATGAGTAAGGACCCGGAACCGGATCGAAACATCAGCGGGGGCGCCGCTGGCGGCGGCGCGGAAGTATCGTGTAGCGGCGAACGTACGGATACCCGTGGGGCAGCGGTCGTCGATCGGCTCGGGGACCGCTACTGGGAGAAGACCTACGGCGGGCGGGATGCCTTCGAGTGTCTCGTTCGGACGATCCTGAGTCAGAACACCAGTGACGCGGCGAGCCAGCCCGCCCACGACGCCCTGCTGGAACGATACGGTGACAGCGAAGCGCCACGCCTCACAGAAGCATCGAACGCCCAACGGAGTGGGTCCCGAGACGACGGGACCGATCTGGTAGCGGCACTCGCCGACGCCGACCAGGCGTCTCTCGCAGAGACGATCTCCGGGGCCGGACTCCACAATCAGAAATCGGCTCGGATCATCGATATCGCCCAGCGGATCCGATCGGAATATGGTGGGGAGGCCGCGTTCGACGCGTTCCTCAGAGGCGAGCCGGCCGAATCAGTCAGAGAGACGCTACTCGATATGACCGGCGTCGGGCCGAAAACCGCTGATTGCGTGTTGCTGTTTGCGGGCGGCCGGGATGGGGTCTTTCCCGTCGATACACACGTCCACCGGATCTATCGCCGCCTGGGGATCGCCCCAGCTGGGGCCGACCACGAACGGGTCCGTGAAATCCTCGAACGTGACGTGCCCGACCAGCACTGTGGGTTCGGCCATACGGCGAGCATCCAGTTCGGTCGCGAGTACTGCTCGGCGCGCAAGCCTGCCTGTCTCGACGGGCCCGAAGCCTGCCCGCTGTACGACCTGTGTGATAGGGTCGGAGTCGATCCAGCTGCGAGCGAGGTCGTCGACCCAGCCGAGGCCAACCAGTAACTGCCGGCCAGCCAACGACCCTAATTTTTTATTAGTATTAATCGTAGACTACGGCATGGCGCCGTTCGACGAGTATTTTCGTGCCGTCTCGACAGAATTGGTCGATGCCTACGGGGCGGCCGACGGTTTCGAACACCAACGGGATGCCAGAGCTGCGTTCCTCGAGACGTTCCTCGAAGCGGTCTATCCAACAGCGTACATCAACGAAGGCGGCGAAATCGTCGACGCGAGCGGTAAGCAGAGCAACCGGGCCGGGATTGTCCTCTACGATCAACACCTCCCGGTTCTGTCCGTCAGCGGCCACGATCGGTATTTGAGTGCCGGCGTCCACGCACATATCGACGTCAAGGCAGACCTCTTTGGCGAAATCGATCACGCACTGAGCAAGGTCGACTCGATCAAGCGACTCGACACCGATCGGATGCCCATCGATAGAGACCTCGAACAGCGAGACCACCACTTCACCGCCGTCGTTGCCTACGACGGTCCAGACCCGGACGTCTTCAAAGCGGCCGTCCTCAAACACTACGCCAACCGAACTGGCCTCAGCAGTTGCGCGGACCTGATTTGTGTCCTCGGCGAGTACGTGATGCTCACCACCTACCGCGGCCAAGATCCGGGACTGACCTTCCTCCAGACCGAGCAAGACAGTCTGATGGTGGGGTTCGTCAACCTGGCTGGGGCCGTCTCCACAAACTACTGGCGACGCCGGCCGCTCATCGCGGCGTACATGAACCGCACAGAAGCCGAACAGTTCTAACTGGCCCGGGCGTTAGTTCATCGCCGTGTCGATGCGTTCGAACTGCTCGTCGGTGAGTGCGACCTCGACAGCGCCAAGATTCTCCTCAAGCTGGTCGGGCGTACGAGCACCGATGATCGGGACGATCGTCAGATCCTCGTGAGCCAACAGCCAGGCCAGTGAGATCTGTGCCGGCGAGGCATCGGTCTCGTCGGCGACGGCCCGGATCTCTTCGAGGACGTCCCAAGCCTCCTCTCGGAGGTACCAGTCTGCGAAGTGATCGTCGATGTCCCCGCGCGAACCGTCCGGCGCACGAACCTCGCCATCGCCGACACGCTCGTACTTGCCAGTCAGGAAGCCGCCGTGCAGCGGCGAGTACGGGCAGACTGCCAGGTTCTGGTCGGCACAGACGTCCAGGTACTCCGCGACTGGCTCGCGGTGGACCGCCGAGTACTGTGGCTGCGTGACGGTGACGGCTTCGTAGTTGTTGACGTCGGCTTTCCAGAGACCCTTGGTGAGTTTCCAGGCGTCGGCCGTCGAGAGGCCGACGTAGTTGACTTTGCCCTCGCCGATCAGATCGTCGATCGTTCGTAGCGTCTTCTCGATTGGTGTCTCGTCGTCGAAGCGGTGGAGATACAGGATATCCAGGTAGTCCGTATCGAGTTTCTCGAGAGAGCCTTCGACCTCGGCCCGGACGTTCTTCGCCGAGAGGTTCTCCTGGAATCGAGAGACGTCCGACCAGTAGCACTTCGAGGCGATCACGAAGTCCTCCCGGTCGCGCTCTGCGAGCCACTCGCCGATCCAGCGCTCGCTGTCGCCCCCGCCGTAGCCGTTTGCGGTGTCGATGAAGTTCCCACCCAACTCCGCGTAAGCGTCGAGCAGTTCGTGGGCTTCCTCCCGGCCCGTCTCGACGACGCCCGTCTCCTCGTGTTCCATCCCGAACCGCCACGTCCCCAGGGCGATCGGTGATACCTCGAGTCCAGTTGTGCCGAGTCTGACGTACTCCATATCTATTGGCTAGTGCGCCGCCCCTTTTAACCCTGATGTGATAATTCGTATCAACTGCGATCGGTCGGGGCACCGCGGCTCCGAACGCGATGCCGAAACGCCAGGGGACGTTACTGGGCCGGTCGAACGGCCAAAACGAGCATCGCGACCGTGATGAGCACGAACGCGATCAGCGAGAGATTCGGGATCGAGAATCCGTATATTTCGTACAGAACGGTCCCGCAGCCACCGCCGCCCAGCGTACACTGACTACCAGTGGCGGCCGACAGTTGCAACAGAGAGTGGTAGGCGGCGATCGCGCCACCGGCCACCGACAGTGGGAGGACGGTCCGGTAGACTGCACGGCGCCCGTCGACGACAGCCATCCCGAGGACGACCACCAGCGGGTACATCAGGATCCGTTGATACCAGCAGAGTCGACACGGGACCAATCCGAGCCCGAGACTGAGATACAGACTGCCAGTCGTTGCGACGAGGGCAACCAGCGTGGCAAACAGCAACAGCGGCCGAGGACGCTCACTGACCCACGCTCGACTCGCCGACGCCAGACGGGGCGTCTCATCGTGCATGGTAGCCGAAATTTTCGGTGCGTACCTAAATCAACCGCTTCGAAGCCATGGGCGGACCAAATCAGACAAACCGGAAGGTTTCGAGATTCTTGGGCGCGAACGTCCGCATGTTGTACTCGTGGTAGAGTGCCGAAGAGAGGTCCTGGACGGACGATTCGTCACCGTGGACACAGAGAATCTTCTCCGGGCGGGGGTTCATCGTCTTCACGAAGTTCTCCAAGCCCTGCCGGTCTGCGTGCCCGGAGAAGCCATCGACTGTTTCGACGTTCATCTTCAGTTTCAGAGTGTTGGCACGGCCGTTTCCGTTGCCGAGTGGAATCTCGTCCCAACCGTTCTGGATACGCTGCCCCAGGGTACCCTGGGCCTGGTACCCGACGAACGCAAGCGTCGAGTCCGGATCGGGACCGAGGTGCTCGATCCAGGACATGATCGGACCGCCTTCCATCATCCCCGACGTCGAGAGAATGATCGACGGGCCTTCGTCGACGACGTCCTGGCGCTCGTCTTCCCCGCCGTCGATGTGGTTGAACTGGTCGGCCAGGAAGGGGTTCTCGTCCTCGTGGAAGATCCGGTCCCGAAGGTCATCACGGAGATACTCCGGATAGGTGCTGTGAATGGCCGTCGCCTCCCAGATCATGCCATCGAGGTGGACTGGCATCTCCGGAATGTCGCCTTCACGCATCGCCTCTTCTAAGACGAGCATGAGTTCCTGGGAGCGACCGACGGCGAATGCCGGAATCAGGATTTTCCCACCTCGGTCGTAGGTGTTCTGGATGACCTGTTGGAGTTTCTTCTCGGAATCAGCCTGGTCAGTCTGGTAGTCGTTGCGACCGCCGTAGGTCGACTCCAGCACCAGCGTCTCGACGCGCGGGAACTCGTTTACAGCCCCGTTGAACAGCCGGGTGTCCTCGTAGTGGATGTCCCCCGAGAAGGCGACGTTGTACAGTCCCTCACCGATGTGGAAGTGTGCGACCGACGAACCGAGAATGTGTCCGGCGTTGTGCAGGGTGAGTTTGATGTCCGGCGAGATGTCAGTGACGTCGCCGTACTCGATCGGGATGGTGTGTTTGATCGCCTCCCGAACCATCTCCGAATCGTAGGGCGGCGCGCGTCCCTCTTTGGCCGCGACATCGAGATAGTCGAGTGTCAACAAGCCCATCAGATCGCGAGTCGGTTCAGTCGTATAGATCGGCCCGTCGTAGCCGTATTTGAACAGGAGCGGGATGAGCGCAGAGTGATCGAGGTGGGCGTGGGTGAGGACGACCGCATCCAGCGAACTGGCACCCGAACCGAGCGCCTCAGGCACCTGAAGGTACGGCACTTCACCCTCGGCCCCGGGTTTGTCGCCACAGTCGATCAGCACGCGCGTTTCGGGGGTCGACAGGATAAACGAAGCACGACCGACCTCTCGACAACAGCCAAGCGTGGTGATCCGAACCCACTCGTCGTCGGACATCTCTTCGCGGTGGATCTGCCGGCCGACGCGTTCGAGGATATCCCGTCGTTCGTCCCGCTCCTGGGTGAGGAAGCTCCGGACGTTCGAAACTGTCGACGACTCGATGGGCGGCGTGCGGACGACATCGGGCGTCCAGCCGACCTCTCTGGTTATCTCCCGGAGAGTCGCGCCGTGGCGGCCGATCACCATGCCTGGCTTCTCGGCTTCGACGATGACCTCGCCAGTGTCCTCGTGGAAATCCAGGTCGGTGACCGTTGCCTCCTCGGGGATCACCGACATGATCTCCTCTCTGGCCTCCGGTGGCGGGGTCAAGACGTCAGGGTCGGGCCGAACAGTAATCCGTTTGCGGAGTTTCGAAGCCAGTCGGCGGATCAAATCACCGTTGTCCGCGAACGTCTTCGGATCCCGCGTGTATACGATCAGTTTCGGCCCTTCGTAGGTGACGTCCGTGATCGAGATGTTGTTCGGTACTTCGCTTTCGATCGTCTCCTTGGCGTCTTCGAGTTGCTGATCTACGTTGCTCATAGCTGCAAAAAGTCCGCACTGCCTTGCCCGCCGATACGCCGACAGGACGATGCCCACGGCCCGGAAGGCAACTGCCGTCGGTATGCGGGACGGCGACTGATTAATAGTGTCATGATGCGATAGTGCTGCGCTCGCGATCGTGCTAGTCCGGACCCATCTGAGTAACCAAGAGAGCCCGGAAAACCGATCTCGCCTCAAAATATTCCCCTCGGATTATAAAAACCTTCGGAAAAGACAGGACAGAGCCGACGACCTGGCTGGGAATGGCAAATCACAGCGAGTCTGTGCGCCGTCTCAGCCGACAACTGACCGCGATTCCAATGGCTCTTGGCACTGGCTGGCCTACCGGCCCCTATGCGTGTCGAGCAACTCGGGGACGGGGAGCCGGAACTGGCGATCGTCGCAGCGGTCCACGGGGACGAGCCCTGTGGCGTCCGCGCAGTCGACCGCCTCGTGGCCGACGAGTCGACCGTCGAACGCCCGGTCCGAGTAATCGTCGCCAACGAGAGCGCCCTCGAAGAAAACGTTCGCTACGTCGATACCGACCTCAACCGAGCGTTCGACGAGGAAACACCGGGTGACGCCCACGAACGTGAACTGGCCAGCGAGCTGGCTGACGCTGTCCGTGGCTGTACAGTCCTCTCGATCCACTCGACGCGATCGGCCGCAAAGCCGTTCGCGATCACGTCAGGGCTCGACGAGATCGCCCGCCGAATCGTCCCTCATCTCTCGGTCCGGGCGCTGGTCGAGACCGGCGTCAACGCCGAAGGGCGGCTGTTCGCCGCCGAGGCCGATATCATCGAAGTCGAAGCCGGCTACCAGGGCTCGGAAGAAGCCGCAGAGAACGCCTATCGGCTCGCCCGGGAGTTCCTCACGACGACAGGCGCACTGGCAGGCGACACGATCGCCCACGATCTGGAAGTCTACGAGCAGGGGAAGCCAGTCGAGAAGCCCCCAGCCGACGAGTACGAGGTCTTCGCCGAGAACTTCGTCCACGTCGACGCCGGGGAGACCTACGCAGCGGTCGACGGCGAAGGGATCGCAGCCGAAGACGGGTTCGATCCGATCTTGTTTTCGGCGTACGGGTACGAACACATCTTCGGATATCGCGGCGCATTCGCGGGGACGCTCCGAACCACCGAGGACGGGACCGCGACGCTGACGGCCGACTGAAGGGCGGTTTCCGGTCGGTACACCTTGCGTCCCGAACACGGCGGGTTTATGCCGTCGCTCGCGGACACACAGGTATGAGCGGCGAGCAGGCTTCGATCACAGAGGTGTCCATCTGTAACTGGGGCACCGACCGGCATCGGGGAATGATGCCGTATCACGGATAAACGCTCGCTCGAAACAATCAGGCCGATTCGAACCAAGTTACGACAAATGTCCGAACAAGAACTCGGTATCACGACGAGCAAAGAACACGAAACAGGCGAGTGGTACGCAGAACTGGTCCAGAAGGCCAAACTGGCCGATTACGCCCCGATGGGCGGGTTCATCGTTACCCGCCCGCGCGGGTACGCCATCTGGGAGCGCCTCCAGAACCACCTCGACGGCTGGTTCAAAGAGACTGGCGTACAGAACGCCTACTTCCCGATGTTCATCCCGGAGTCATACCTCGAAAAGGAGAAAGACATCGTCGAAGGATTCGACCCCGAAGTGGCGTGGGTCACCGAGGGCGGCTACGACGAACTCGAAGAGCAACTGGCCGTCCGACCGACCAGCGAGAGTATCATTACCCCATTTCTCTCCCAGTGGACGCGCTCTCACCGCGATCTCCCGATCCGCATCAACCAGTGGTGTAGCGTCGTCCGGTGGGAAGCCACCGAGACCAAACCGTTCTTTCGCACCAAGGAATTCCTCTGGCAGGAAGGCCACACCGCCCACCACGACCAGGACGGTGCGTGGGAGGAGATGGAAACACGCCTCGACCAGTACGAGCGCCTCTACGAGGACGTGCTGGCGATGCCCGTCCTGACCGGCCGCAAGCCCGAACACGACAAGTTCCCGGGGGCACACACCACGATGTCCGTCGAGGCGCTGATGCCCGACGGCAAGTCCGTTCAGGGCGGGACCTCCCACTATCTGGGCACCTCCTTCGCCGAGGCCTACGACGTCACGTACATCGACGAAGACGAAGACGAACGAACAGCCCACACGACCTCCTGGGGGCTATCCTGGCGGGCACTTGGCGCGCTGTTCATGACTCACAGCGACGATCAGGGACTCGTCCTCCCACCCGCGCTCGCGGATCCCCAGGTCGCGATCGTGCCCATCTGGGACGACGAAACCAAAGACGAGGTACTCGAATACGCCGAGGACGTCGCTGAAGACCTCGATGACGCTGGCGTCCGGGTCGAACTCGACGACCGCGAGCACCGCAACCCCGGCTTCAAGTACAACGAGTGGGAGCTGTACGGCGTCCCGCTCCGTCTGGAAATCGGCTCCTACGAGGTCGAAGACGAGGAAGTCACGCTCGTCCACCGTCCCGACGGCGAGGAGCTCACGGCCGACCGCGATGGCGTCGCCGAGACCGTCGAGGACAACCTGGAGACGGTCTTCGCGAAGCTGTACGCCAGCGCCGAAGAAACTCTGGAGGGTGAGATCCGTGAGGCCGAATCCCGCGAGGAGATCCTGGGCACGATTGGCCAACACGGCGGGTACGTCAAGTGTGGCTGGTGTGGTGACGAAGACTGTGAAGAACCCATCAAAGACGCCATTGCTGCCGAGATCGTAATGGTTCCGAAGGATCGAGACGAAGAACCGATCCACGACGACTGTGCGATCTGTGGCGAGGAGGCCAAAGAGACTGCCTACTTCGCGAAGACGTACTAAAGACCATCTTTTTGCTCATCGGTTGTCTTCGCTCGCGCGAATTCTTGTCCGAAACTACCGCCTCTTTGAAGCAGCCGTTCACGCGACGGCTTCGACAGCGGATATGCGTCGAAGCGATAGCTACGAGTACCGTCACCCGGTGCCGATTTGGAGCGCTAGAGCAGCCGTCTGACGGTCTTGGTCAGAATATCCCTGGCCTGGCTGATGTCCCGACGGTCGACGTACTCTCGGGGCGAGTGAGCGACCGGCCCCTCGTCGTCGCTCAGTTCACCCGGACCGAAGACGACAGTCGGTGCAAGGTCGGCGAACTGCGCGGCTTCGGTCGCTGCACCGAACGGGCGAACCTTGCCCTCGCTGGCTTCCTGTAGTACCTCGACGATCCGTGCCCCCGTGTCCGTCTCGAAGGCCTCCGGGAATGGCGTCTCGGGACGAACCAGTTCGACGTCAACGCCGATCTCGACAGGGAGGGATTCGACGAGGTGTCCCTCCAGGGCCGCCGGAAACGCCTCGCTCCGTTCGGGCGGAACACTCCGACGATCGAACGTAATCGTGCACTCGGCCGGCACCTGATTCGGTGCCTCGCCCCCCTCGACCATCGTCGGCGTCAGCGTGGGTTCCCCAAGCGTGTCGTGTGGTTCGGTCTCGTGTTCGTCGTCGAAGCGGTCCATCGCCTCGATCGTCGGGCCGACGGCACGGAGGGCGTTGGTCCCGTCTGCCGGATTGCTCGCATGAGCACTCTCACCGCGGAGCGTGATCGTCCCCTCGAACTGCCCGCGAGCGGCATAGCAGACGTCCAGAGCAGTCGGCTCACCGACGATCGCTCCATCGACGGCGAGTGTCTCGGCCAGGTGGGCTGCGCCAGTTTGAGTCGTCTCTTCGTCGGGTGTCACTGCCAACGTGACGCGCCCGTCGCCAGGATCGGCGTCGAGGAAAGCACCGACCATCGCGGCCAACGGCCCCTTCGCGTCACACGAACCGCGTCCCCTGACGAACTCGCCGTCGCGTTCGAACGGCACGTGTGGCGGTACCGTGTCGAGATGGGTATTCAACAGCAGGTGTGTTCCGTCAGCACTGCCCCGGTGGGCGAGGACGTTCCCGGCTTCGTCGATGTGGGCACTGACACCGGCGGATTCGAGCGTCTCGACGAGGAAAGACTGCATGTCAGCCACCGACTCGTGGGACGGTGTCTGGACCGCCCGTTCGTGGAAATCGAGACCATCAAACGACATCACTCACGCTCCGACTCTGGCGCGCCCGAGGCCTGGTCTTCGACGCGAGTGACGTCGGCCATCGTCTCGCGACGACGAACAACCCGTGCGCTCTCACCGTCGATTGCGACCTCAGCGGGGCGGGGCTGGGAGTGGAAATTGTTCGCGAGTTCGTAGCCGTAGGCCCCGGCGTTGCCGATCGCAAGCACGTCACCACGTTCGGGCCGTGCGACCGGCCGATCAGTCGCGAAGACATCCGCACTGGTACAGCACGGGCCACCGATCGAAGCGGGCGCTGGCTCACGATCAGGGCCGGAGATGTTCCGGATCGGATGGTAGGCATCGAACATCGCCGGCCGGATGAGCGTCGACAGCGAGGCATCGACGCCGACGACGGTCGCCTCCGCAGTCTCCTTGATCGTATTGACCGTGGTGAGGATCAGCGCCGCGTCGGCGACAACGTACCGACCAGGCTCGAACTTCACTTTCGCCGCCAGATCGCCGATCGCTTCACGAACGGTCTCGGCGACCGCTTCGATAGCCAACGGTGGTTCGTCCTCCCGGTAGGGCACACCGAAGCCACCGCCAAAGTCGACGAACTCCAGATCGCTATCGCCGACGTCGCGGGCCAGATCGGCAACCGTGCCCAGGGCGCGTGCGTGGTCGTCAACCTCGTCCGTCAGCACACCACTGCCTACGTGGGCATGAATTCCGACGAGGTCGAATCGGTCCCGAAGATCAGCGGCGAGTTGGGGCACGCGGTCGTAGGGGATCCCGAACTTGGCGTCCTTGCCCGTCGCGACCTTCTCGTGGTGGCCGGTCCCGATACCCGGGTTGATCCGGATGGCGACGCGTCCGTCGTATCCCCGCGCTTCGAGGCGGTCGAACGTATCTTCGGCACCGCCGGTGATCGTGAGCCCTGGATAGTCTTCGGCCAGGTCGACGGCGTAATCGAGGTCTTCGGCGGGCGGATTGACCGCCGTGTACTGGAGGGTGTTGGGGTCGGCGCCCGCTTCGATCGCCCGCTGTAGTTCGCCGCGAGCGGCACACTCGACGTCGGCACCGACGTCAAGCAGCGCCGAGAGAACGGCCCGCCCGGTGTGGGCCTTGGCGGCGTACATCACCTCGGCATCGGGGAATGCCGCATCGAAACGACGGTAGTTTGCCTGGACGCGGTCGGGATCGAGGACGTACAGGGGCGTTCCGTACTCGGCAGCCAACCCTTCGAGTCGGTCGTGATCCCACTCGGAAAGGCGACGGACTGGCGGTGAGTGACTCATTGGGGAAGACACGGGAAGGGCAATAACAAGGATTGCGCTTCAGGGTACCTAGCCCACGATCGTTACTCCCGGAGCGCGTCCTCGCGCTCGGCACCCTCTAGGGTCTCTTCCTCGACGTGCGTCGCGACGACTGCCGGCTTGAACGCCCCACCGTCGAACAGATCGTGCTCGCCGATCGAAGACTCGACGAAGCGCTGGAACGCTCGCCGTTCCGGTGGCAGCTCGCCGTAGATGATCACTTCATCGACGAGATCGTACACGGGAATGCGGGGCGACAACAGCGTGTTCTCGCCGACCACCGAATTCTCACCGACGACGAACCCCGAGGTGACGCGACTCCCCGCCCCGAGTGCGACGCCGTCCTCGACGATTACCGGCGCGTCCTCGACCGGTTCGAGGACGCCGCCGATGACGGTGTTGGCACCGAGTTTTACGTCCGAACCGATCTGGGCACACGAGCCGACCACGTCGTTGGAGTCGACCAAGGTCCCGTCGCCGACGTTGGCGCCGATATTGACGAAGGCGGGGCTCATCAAGATCGCGTCCCTACCCACGTAGGCACCGCGTCGGATGACCGTCCCGTCGGGCGTGTTTCGCGTTCCACGGTCGCCGAGATCGGCCGTCTCACGGAGGGGAAGGACATCGTGATACGTCACGTCGCCGTACTCGCGGGGCTGTGTCTCGCGCAAAGCGAAGTTGAGCAGGATACCCTGCTTCACCCAGGCGTTTGCTTCCCAGGTCCCGTCGCGTTTCTCGGCGGCTCGAATCTGGCCGGCTTCCAACGCTTCAAGAAACCGGTCGAGGGTGGCCTGCTGGTCTTCGGTGAGGTCCGCTGGGGCGAGGTCGTCCGATCGCTCCCAGAGCGTCTCGACGTCGGCTTGCAGACTCATGTTAGCCCTCGATTACGTCCCCGAAGGTATAGAATCCCTGATCGCGGCCATCGATCCAGACGGCAGCATCGAGTGCGCCAGCGGCGAAGACGCCGCGATCCTCGGCGCGGTGGGTCAGCGTTAGCACCTCGTCGTTGCCGGCGAACATGATCTCGTGCTCGCCGCGGACGTCACCGGCCCGTCGGACGTGGACACCGACCTCCCCATCTTCACGCGGTTGTATCCCCTCACGGCCATAGGTCTCCTCGAAGTCACGCTCCTCGGCGAGGGCGTCGAGGATAGTCTCAGCGGTGCCGCTTGGCGCGTCCTGTTTCCCGTTATGGTGGGTCTCGGTCAGTTCGGTGTCATAGCCCGGGAGCGCGCTGGCGGCCGCCCGTACCGTCTCCAGCAGCGCCTGAATGCCGCGCGCGAAGTTCGCTGCTTTCAGTACCGGGACGTCTTCGCTGATCGCTTCGAGGGCGGCACGTTGGTCGTCGGTCAGCCCCGTCGTGCCAGTGACCAACGGGACGCCAGCCTCACCACAGGCGTCTGCCAGGGAAGCTGTCGCGGCCGGGACCGAAAAGTCGACCATCGCGTCGGGTTCGTGGGTCGCCAGTAATGCTGGAACGTCCGCGGGGTCGTGGACAGGTTTCTCGGCAACCATCTCGGCGTCCGCGTCGTCGATCGCGACGACGACTGCCACGTCCTCCCGATCGGCCGCTGTCTCGATAACCGTCCGTCCCATGCGTCCGGCCGCGCCGGAGACGCCAATGCGGATCATATCCGTCGCTCCGTGCTCGGTCCCGGAATGACTATCGGTCCGTCGTCTCGACTGGTGTCTCGACATCGATGGGCTCGAGAGCGCCAAGCGTCTCTTTGAGGTGCTTGCGGTGGTGCTCGGACAATCGCGTCAGCGGCGATCGAAGCACCGGCGAACCCAGACCCCGCATCGCCATCGCTTCTTTGACCGGAATCGGGTTGGTTTCGACGAACAGCGCACGGGCAAGCGGACCGAGTTCGTGGTGGAGTTGCCGAGCGCGTTCGAAATCCCCAGCCAGCGCCGCACCGACCATCGCACACGTCCGGACCGGTTCGACGTTCGCGACGACGCTGATCGCACCGGTCGCACCGATCGACAGCATCGGGACCGTCAGCGGATCGTCGCCCGACAGAATCGCAACATCCATCTCGCGGGTCCGTTCGATGATCTCAGAGATCTGCCCGAGGTCTCCCGAGGCTGCCTTGAACGCCTGAATGTTCTCGTGTTCGGCGAGTGCGACCGCGGTATCGGGCTCGATGTTTCGGCCCGTTCGAGAGGGGACGTTGTAGACGATCTGTGGGAGATCGATTGCAGCAGCGATCGTCCGGTAGTGGTCCAACAGCCCCTGTTGTTCGGGCTTGTTGTAATACGGCGAGATGAGCAAGAGGGCGTCAGCGCCAGCGTCGGCTGCTCGCCGTGACAGCGAAAGCGCTTCCTGGGTGTTGTTCGAGCCCGTTCCGGCGATCACGGGGATGTCCGCAACGGCGTCGATAACGGCCTCGATAACCTGGACGTGTTCGTCGTGGGAGAGGGTCGCACTCTCACCGGTAGAACCGACGGGGACGAGTCCATCCACGCCCGCCGCTTCGAGACGCTTTGCGTTGGCCCGGAGTTGCTCGAAGTCGATACTTTCGTCCTCGGTGAACGGTGTCGTCATCGCCGGATAGACACCCTCGAACGGCGGTGGCGCTGTCATGGACGGGTGATCGCAGTGGACATACGTGAATCTACGGGATCGACACGCGAGCGACAGCGTTCGACGAACGCGGGAAAGGGGGTTGGGCTTCGAATCGCGACCGAGGAACGACGTGTGGCTGTGATTTGGGTTGTGTTGAGTAGCTACTCCCGGGACGGAGCCGGCGAATTCGGCGGCGGAGACGGATCGACGGTCCCGCTGACGGTCTCCCAGTCAGACATCGAGGCCGAAATCGACCGTCTCGGCGTCTGCCTGGGCGCGGCGGCTGGCCGCCTCGAGGTCGAAGTCTCTGAGGATCTCACCGTCCCGGAGGAGTGGTTCGAGCAGGGATTGGCCGTCGGCCGGACCGGCCCGGCCTGCGAGCCCGACCTCGTGGCCGCCATCGGGCGTCCGGTAGACGGCCTTTTTCCCCGAGAGTTTCCCGCGTTTGGCGACGGGCTCGCCCTCGATGTCGACGATATCCAGCGCGAAGTCCTTCGGGTCGGCATTGCTGACGTAGCCGCCGACACCGAAGCCATCGGCGACGTCACGGAGGTCCCACAACGTCTCGGGGTCTAGGCCACCACTGAGGAAGATGTCGACGTCGTCGTGACCGCGGGCCTCAAGTTCCCAGCGCACTTCCTGGACGATTCGCCGGAAGTCACCCCGTCGGGAACTGGTCGTGTCCAGCCGGATGCTATCGAGGTCGTCGATAGCTTCGACGGCCCGCAGCGCTTCGTCGACTTCATCACTGTAGGTGTCACACAGTGCCACTCGTGGCACGTCTGGGCCGACTGCTTCGTCGAAGGCTTGCCAGGCGGCTTCCTGGTTGCCCGGCCCGAAACAGATCACCAGCGCGTGTGGCATCGTCCCACCGGCCTCGCGTCCGATCACGTCACCGGCGGCAACGTTCGAGATGCCATCGAGGCCACCGAGCAGGGCGCTGCGCTCGATCATCGCCCCCAACGAGGGATGGACGTGTCGAGAGCCGAAGCTCAAGACGGTCGCGTCGGGCGCAGCCAGCCGGGCACGTAAGGCGTTGGTTGCGACACCGGTCGGATGTGAGAGAAAGCCCAGCAGGGCGGTCTCTAACTGGGCAAATGCCCGATACCGCCCCTCGATGCGCATGACTGGCCCGTGATCGAACAGCTGGCCCTCGGGCAAGGCATCAACGTCGACAGGATGGCCTTCGAGCAAGTGGGCTGCATCTTTCAGTCCAGCCAGCACCGACCACTCGCCGGTCGGGAACTGGTCGGCCGAGACCTCCGCGACGACGGTGGGATCCTTGCCAGCGTGTTCGAGAGCTTCCATGGTCCGGTCGAAGTAAGCGTCCGTCCCTCGACCCGACGCGATCGCCGACGAGGGCACGATGTCGAACGGCGACTCTTCGGTCATGGTGTCGATCGCTTTGGGCCCCACAGCAAAAACTTACCCGTCCCGATCGCGCCACACAGCAAGCCCAGCTATCACACACAGACTGAACACAGCCCCGGTAGCGACGAATCCAGGACCGCTGGTGGTCGTGGGTGGCTGGGCGGCGGTCCCGTTGCTGGGAGGGGTCGTCGCCTCGGCACTCCGAGCAGCGCCGGCCCTGACTGCCGACAGCGCAGTGACGTTGGGCGCGTTGACGATCACGAGCTGGTCGCCAGTCTGATCGAGATAAAACGCGTCGCCGAACGCCTTGTCCTCGGGGATCCAGTAGGTGTCTCGGTGGCCATCGACTGGCTGGGCACCGTAGTAGGCAAGCAGGTCCGTATACCCCTGGGCAAACTCGGCGGCGTCTACCTGGCTATCCCAGGCCGTCTTCCAGACGTAGCCCGTCTCGTTGGTCGTTGCGGAATCGTTGCTCACGTAGGGGTATAGCCGGTCGTTGTCCCAGCCGTTCGTGACGTCGAGACCGTAGTTGAGTGGATCGACACTGCTGACGTCACCGCGAGCCGTGAAATTGTAGATCGCAAGCGGCCCGACGACGGGTGTCGCCGTGCCACCACTGGCGAAGACCGGCCGCATGAACATGGCACTGAGGCCAGCCTGGCCGAATCGAGCGTACTCGGGGCTGCCATTCCCGAGATCAGGGACGTGCCAGGCGGCCGCGCTGGTGTCGGTGAACGTGAGATTGTGCGGCCGTTCATCGGGGTACGTCTCGGGGTGAATCGTCTGCTCGGTCGAGACCGGGAGCTGCTCGTAGACGTCGTTGACCGCATCCCACCCGCCCGTGGCGCGGATCTCGGTGACGAAGGCGGGACCGTCGCTGTAGGGCTGGTACTGAGTCAGATAGACGCCGTAATTGATAGCTGGCTCACTGTCGCCCTCGCGATCCGTCTCGCCGTCGGCACCGTCCGTGCCGGTCCCGGACTGGAGACAGTCCCACTCGGCCACACAGCGCTGCTGGTACAGTCGATCGACGAGGTTGGCATCACCTTCGACGATCCCATCGGCGGCGTTGTGTCCCTCCTGTGTCGGCCGGTCGAACGAGAGGTCGAACCGCTGGTCCTGCAGGGCGTGAAACAGTTCCTGTGAGAGGGTGATCTCGTCCATTTTCGGGACAGACTCGTTTGCCGAGACGACGACGATCTGCTCGTTGGCGGGCGAGTAAAACCCACCCACGGTCGCCGACTGTGTCGACTGGTAACCAGCCACCGCATCCGCGTCTTCGCCGATCGAAAGCATCGCCTCCCACTTGACGTTCTGGTGGAGGCGATTGGCCGTCGACGTGTTCGGCGTGCTCGCGTTCGTTCCCCACTGGTCGCGGTATGTGTCTCGGGAAACGACGTCGACACTCACCGTCGTCTCGAACTCCAGGCGCCGAATCTGCTCGACGCGGGCCATCGACCGGGCGACGACGGCCTCGAGTTCCGAGTCGTTCAGCCCGTCCTCGGGCGTCACGTCGAGGGTCTCGTTGTACCAGTAGCCGTTCTCCCACCCGAGACGATCCGACGAGGGGTCCGACTGGGAAGCGTCTCCAAGGGCAGAGTCATTCCCCCCAGCGGGCGAGTCGATTGCCTCGCTGTCGATTCCCGGTGTGGCCGCGACCGAGGCGGCTGTCGGTGCGACGGCCGTCCCCACCACCAGAGCGGCTATCAGGGCGGCGACGAGATGACGAGAGACCATACGAACGATGGGCGCGAAGGCCTTACAAATCTCTCGGAGTCGTGAAAATAAACGACGGGCCAGGGGGTGATGTGTCTGCTCTTATCGGTGGCGAGTGGCGATCCCAACTAGCCCAACGACGGCAAGCAACACTGTGAGGACCGTGAATCCGTCACCGGACGTTGTCGTGGTCGTGGACCCGGAAGCCTCAGTCGGCGTCGGCTCACCGTCGGGAGCGGCGCCGTCCCTGACCGCAGAGAGGTCCTCGACGCTTGGCGCGTTGACGACCACCAGTTGGTCGTCAGTCTGGTTGAGGTAGAACGCGTCACCGAATTCCTGCCCGTCTGGAATGCGGTAGGTCCCTATCCGGCCGTCGACGGGCTCGGCACCGTTGAACTGGAGGAGTTCCTCGTAGGCGGTCTGGAATTCGGTGGCGTCCTCGGGCGAGTCCCAGGCCATCTTGTAGACGTAGCCCGTCTCGTTGGTCTCACTGGATTGGTCGGTGACGTACGGGACCAGTTTGTCACCGTCCCAGCCCGCCGTGACGGTGTGGTTGTAATCGTACGGATCGAACTGGTCGACCCCGCCGTCGGGAGCGTAGTTGATGTGGTTCTGTAACGGAACGATCGCAGTCATCCCCTGGGTCTGGAATGCAGGATACCACAGCGTCACGTACAATCCCGCCTCGCCAAACGAGGCGTAATCGACACTCCCGTTGGTATCTACGGGCCGCCACCGCTCGTCACTCCGGTCTGGGATAGATACGTCAGTCGGCTCGTCCTCGCCGTATTTCTCCGGGTGAATCGTCTGCTCGGTCGAGGCCGGTGGGTTCTCGTAGATCGCGTTCACCGCGTCCCATCCCCCGTCCTCGCGGATCCCCTCGACGAAGGCCGGGCCGTCGCTGTAGGGCTGCAGGAGAATCTGATAGAGGCCAAGGTGAGGCTGGAAGTCAGAGGGCGTGTCCTGTCCCGACGGTTCGAGACACGTCCCGTTCCAGGCTCCATCACAGCGTTCCTGATAGAGGTGATCGACGTAGTTGCCGTCACCTTCGATAATACCGTCTTTGGCGTTGTGTAGTTCCCGCGTCGACTGGTTGTAGGCAGAGACGTTGAATCGCTGGTCCTGCAGGGCGTGAAACAGCTCCTGGGAGAGTGTGATCTCGTTCATCTGTGGCGTCTCCGTGTTCTCGGAGACGATCTTGATTTCGCCCGTCGAGGGATCGTAGAATCCGCCGACGCCACCCGCGCGGTTGCTGGCCTGGACCGCGACGGCATCCGTCGACTCGTTGATCATGAACAGGGCCTCGTACTTGACGTTCTGGTGAAGTTCCTGGGCCTCGGTCGTATTCGTCGTCCGGTTCTCGACGCGCTGTTGATAGTCGTCACGACCGATGACCTCGACCGGCGGTGTCGTCTCGAACTCGAGGCGACGAATCTCTTCGACCCGAGCCATTCCACGGGCGACAACGGCCTCGAGTTCCGAATCGTTCAGCCCGTCCTCGGGCGTCACGTCGAGGGTCTCGTTGTACCAGTAGCCGTTCTCCCAGCCCAGCACGTCCTCGTCGGGATCGGGTGGCTGCTGGTCCACAATGGGGCTCGCATCCGTGCCAGCAGCCTGCTGGGAGTCGATACCCGTATCGTAGACAGGGCCTGGGCCAGCGGGACCGGGGCCGATCGCCCCAGCCACCGGCACGCCGACCAGTGCGACTGCGACGATGACCACGACCACTCCAGTTCGGGAAACCATACCGTCTCTGGGAGTGAGAGCCTTACAAATCTCCCGGTAGTCGCAGTCGGAAGCCGAAAATATGACCCGATCAGCGTCGACCAGCGGCGACAAATCCGAGAAGGGCAAGCAGCGCGGCCACGAATCCGAGCCCGGGGCCGCTGGTCGTCGTGGCGTCGGTGGGCTGCTCAGTGCTATCACCAGCGGTGGTCGTCGAGGGCGGCGTCGCTGTCGTCGTCCGGGTCGTGGTCGCTGTTTCGGTCGGCGTTTCTGTCTCCGTCGGCGTCGGCGCTGCACCCTCCGGGGCAGCCCCCGAACGTACGTCGGACAACGCCGGCACGCTGGGCGCGTTGACGATCACCAGGCGATCGGCCGTCTGATTGATGTAAAACGCGTCACCGTAGGTCTTCTCGTCGGGGATCCGGTAGGTGTTCTCGTGGCCAGCAACTGGCTCCGCGCCACGGTATTTGAGGATCTCGACGTAAGCGTCTTCGAAGGCTGTCGCGTCAGCCTGGCTGTCCCAGACCGTCGACCAGACGTAGCCCGTCTCGTTGGTCTCGCTTGACTCGTCGGTCACGTACGGTACCAGTTTGTCACCGTCCCAGCCGTTGGTCGCGTCGGCATCGTAATCGTAGAAGAACGGCGATTGAGCACGAAGCGACTGATTGAATGGCGCTGATCGGGGCATGACGACCGACATACCGGACTCGTAGCTCGGGAACCACAGCATCGTGTACAGCCCCGCTTGGCCGATCGTGTCCGCTGCCGACTGGCCATCGACGGTGAGCGGCTGCCAGCCGGCACTGCTCCGATCGGGCACGGCCACCGTCTGGGGCTGGTCCGAGCGGTACGTCTGGGGATGAATGACTTGCTCAGTGCTGGTAGGGAAACTATCGTAGGCGTCGTTGACAGCGTCCCAGCCCCCGCGTTCACGCAGTGTAGCGACAAACTCGGCCCCGTTGCTGTACTGGACGTAATTGAGGATGGAGAGACCCACAGCCGCATCCGAGAACCTCTGGCCGCCGCCGGTTGCCGGCGTGACACACTCCCAGTCGGCCCCACAGCGCCGTTCGTACAGATAGCCCACGTGGCTGGCGTCACCCTCGATCAGTCCTCGGCGGGCGTTGAACGCGTCCGTCGTCTGATTGGTTCCCCGGAAGGTGACGTTCAGTTCCTGGACTTGCAGCGCGTGGACGAGTTCGTGACCGAGTGTCAGCTCCGAGAACGATGCCTGTCCTTCGTCGACGACGATCGTGACGTCACCGGCCTGTAAGTCGAGTTGCGGCACGGACTGTGGGACCACGAACGCGGCCGCAAACCCACTCTGGCGTTCTCTGATTGCAGCCGTCGCGTTCCGATCTTCGCCCCGGAACCCGAGGGCCTCCAGTTGAACGTTCGCCGACAGCGGATCGACCGCGAACGATTCGGCGTACGCCGCGTAGGAGCTTCGATTGATGAAGTTGAGGTCGACTGGTTCGTCGAACTCCACGCCGCGGATCACCTCGACGCGGGCCATCGTCCGGTTTAACAACCGGGACGCCTCTTCCCTGTCGATCCCGTCGGAAGCGTCGACGTTGATGGATTCGTTGTACCACACGCCGTTCTCCCACCCAAGCCGATCCGACTCCGGATCGGGCGGGCTCGCCACAACGGCCGCTTCCCCGTCAGCCCCCACTGCCACGGATTGATCGTCGAACTGTGCCGTCGAGACACCTGCCTGTGTCGCCCCGACCGTCACTGGTTGGAGAGCCAGCATTGCAACAGCGAGGACAGCCAGGAGTTCTGTGCGCTCGGCTCGCATGATGTAAAGCTTGCTTTACCAATAGTAATAAGTATTTTCCTTACTGTCGCGTTTGCTTGCTTTCGTCGGGCGCGCATGTTTCGTGGCCCCAGCGTGCAACGACTCGTGGAAGGTTGTGAGCCAGAACCACTAATGGCCACACTCCCGAACGAGGAGACGACAATGACGTTCAGCCCGAACCGGACCGCCGTCGTCGTGGTCGACATGCAGAACGGCTTCTGTCACCCCGACGGGAACCTCTATGCACCACCGAGCGAGGATGCGATCGAACCGTGCGTCGAACTCGTCGATCGGGCGCGTGCTGTCGGCGCGTCCGTCGTCTACACGCGCGACGTACATCCACCCGAGCAGTTCGAGGACGCTCACTACTACGACGAGTTCGACCGCTGGGGTGAACACGTCCGCGAAGGCTCTTGGGACGCCGCGCTCGTCGATCCACTGGCCGACCGCGAGGCAGACCTGACCGTCGAGAAACACACCTACGACGCCTTCCACGAGACCCAACTCGACGGCTGGCTCGAAGCCCACGGGATCGACGATCTCCTGCTCTGTGGCACGCTGGCGAACGTCTGTGTCCTCCACACCGCAGGTAGTGCCGGCCTCCGGGACTATCGCCCCGTCTTGGTCGAGGACGCTATCGGATTCATCGAAGACGACCACCGGGAGTACGCACTGGATCACGCTGACTGGCTGTTCGGTGAAGTGACTGACCGGGATTCGGTCACCTTCGCCTGATGATCCGTCGCTTCCAAACAGGTGACGGGCCAGGTGTCAGGCGCGTGTATCACCGCGGACTCGCGGATGCAGGCACCGATCCGGCCGATGTTCCGGGTAACGCGGATCTCAACTGGGTCGAGGAGACGTATCTGCGATCCGACGGGGCGTTCCTGATCGCGGAACGGGACGGAAAGATCGTGGCCTGTGGCGGCCTCCTCGTCGACGGAGCGGCCGCCGAACTCATGCGGATCGCCGTCGA
The DNA here is from genome assembly GCF_009797925.1 of Halorhabdus sp. CUG00001. NCBI lineage: Archaea > Methanobacteriati > Methanobacteriota > Halobacteria > Halobacteriales > Haloarculaceae > Halorhabdus > Halorhabdus sp. CUG00001. The sequence goes on along the minus strand of NZ_VOLB01000001.1, from coordinate 215,078 downwards.
TCCGGCCCAGCAAAACGAGGGGCTGGGGACTGCAATCGTCGACCGCCTCGAAGACATCGCCACCGACCGAGGGTGTGACCGGATTACCCTCACGACAGCGGGGAGACAGATTGCCGCGACCGAATTCTATCCGGATCGTGGCTACGAGCGAGTCGCGACGCGAGAAACGAACGGCTACGAATTACTCGACTTCGAAAAGGCGCTGTAACCGCTCAGTCGTCCCGTTGGACGGTCCCATCCGGACCGATCCGACTCACTCGCTGGCTGCCGTCGAACGTCTGTGCCACCAGCGACACCTCGACAGTCTCGCCCGGACCCAGCGACCGCATCGAGCCGTTTTCCCGCTGGGCGTCCGGATACGAGTGGGCGGGGTGGGCCGTCGTCGGTTCCAGCCCAGCCGTATAGTTGCGCCCCCAGAACGGTGCGGCCGCGAGACCACCGTAAGGCTGCCAGTACCACAGTGACTCGAAGTGCTCGGCCGGCCACCGCAAGCCAAAGCCAAGGTCCAACGCCGGATTCGTCACCGCGTACCAGCCTTCGTCCAGCTCGTGCAGGTACGCCATGTCGTTGATCTCGGCGTCGGTCGGCGGGAATTGCGAGAGATCGACCGACTCACCGTCGGCGCCGGGCGCCACTGGCCACTCGAAAGACGCCTCACTCTCTAGCCGGTGGTTCTCGGTTCCGGGATCGTACGCTTCGACGTAGCCGCGCTCGGCGGAGACGTCCAGGCGGGCTTGGGGGCCGATCAACGGTCGCCCCAGCGTGAGGTGCTGTTGGTGGGCGTACTCGACCGTGACGTCGCCCTCGTTGGTGATCGACTCCTCGATCTCGAGGGCGGCCTCGCCGGCCCGCAAGGTGAGTTCCCGCCGCACGGTAAACGGATAGCGCCGAAGCGAGGTCGTGAGTTCGAGTGTCACCGCGTCCTCGTCGTCCCGGACGATCTCGGCGTCCCACTCCAGGAGTGCCGTTTCGCCGTGGTGGTCGTAGCGCCCGCCGGGGAATTCGAAGGGACCGCCCGCTCCAGGAATGTTGAGTTGCCAGCCGCCAGGGTAGTATTCATCCCAGGTACCTTCGATCGAAGGCAGGGCGTTTGGCGGGGCCGACCACTCGTGATCGGCGTGCCAGAGGACGTCGATGTCGGTCCGCTTGTCCCGGAATTCGACGATATCACCGCCCTTGCCCTGCAGGACCATCACCCGGAGGTGGCGATTTTCGAGGATCGAGGCGTCGATCCCCTGATACTGGTAGGCCGTCGAGATTCGCGGTCGCTTGTTCCACTCGTCCATGGCGAAAGCCGACGACGGGTATTGTCTAAGAGTTTATGATGATCGGCGGCCGGGGAACAATCCAGTAGCTTGTCGCGTCTGTCCTCGAAGATCGAACCCATCGAGAGGGAGGCGCGCCACCGGACTCCGGGACACTTAGGGTCGCGGGGTGCTCAGTCGGGGCATGCGCATCCGGAACGCGACGCTGCCCGACGGACGACAGCGGGACGTCCACATCGAGGGCGAGCGGATCGCGGCCGTCGCCGAAGATCTCTCCGATCACGAAGGCCGGACGATCGATGCATCGGGGAAACGCCTCCTCCCGGGAATGATCGACACCCACGTCCACTTCCGGGAGCCGGGCGACAGCCACAAAGAGACCTGGACCAGCGGGTCCCGAAGTGCCGCCGCCGGTGGTGTCACCACGGTCGTCGACCAACCGAACACGACACCGCCGACGATCGACGGCGACGCCTTCGACGAGAAAGCGTCGATTGCCGAGTCCTCGCTGGTCGATTTCGGCCTCAACGGCGGGGTGTTGCCGTCGTGGGACCCCGAATCGCTCCTCGAGCGGCCGGTGTTCGCGCTCGGCGAAGTGTTCCTCGCGGATTCGACCGGCGATATGGGGATCGACGAACGCCTGTTCCGTCAAGCACTGGCCAAAGCCCAGCGTCAGAACGTGCCCGTCACCGTCCACGCCGAGGATGCCAGCCGGTTCAACCGGGGGGCCCAGGAACGGACCGACGCCGACGCGTGGTCGGCCTACCGGGCGGCCCGCGCGGAGATCGCAGCCGTCGAGCGCGTCTGTGAACTGGCCGAGGAGTTCGACGTCGATTGCCACATTGCCCACGCCTCGACGCCGGAAGCGATCGACGCCGCCGGGCAAGCTGGCGTCAGTTGCGAAGTAACCCCGCACCATCTCTTTCTCTCCCGATCGAATCTCACCGATCTGGATACCTTCGGGCGGATGAATCCCCCGTTGCGCCGCCAGAAGCGCCGTGAACGCGTCTACGATCGCGTCCGCAACGGGCAAGTCGACATCATCGCCACCGACCACGCCCCACACACGCGCGAGGAGAAAGACACGGGTATCTGGGACGCCCCCAGCGGGGTCCCAGGCGTGGAAACAGCACTCCCACTCTTGCTCGAAGAGGCCCGCCGTGACCACCTCACGTACGAACGAATCCGGGACCTCACAGCCGCAAACCCGGCCGCCCTCTTCGAGCTGGCAAACAAGGGCCGGATCGCGCCCGGATTCGACGCCGATCTCGTCCTCGTCGATCCTGAAGACACACGGGAGATTCAGGGCGAGGCGCTCCACACCAACTGTGACTGGACGCCCTTCGAGGGCTGGCAAGCCGTCTTCCCCGAGTGGACGATGGTTCGGGGTTCGATCGTCTACGAGCGGACGGAAGACGGCGAGCAATTCCACGACAACCAGGGCCGGAACGTCAGGCTGGCCCGACCCACGGCGGACAGCCAGGCAACCCCCACGGAGGAGGCTGAGCCATCGGCCAGTGACCAAGCCCCCGATCCTGTCGAAGAAGACGAGTCGGTCGCCGGTGAAGACGGCGAGCCTGCAGACGAGCCAGTCGAAGCCGACGGTGGCGGCGAATCGACGACCGAGCCGGGCGACAACGCGGGCGAGGACGCCGACAGAGCAGTAACTGCTGAGAAGTCAGACAACTGAGAGACTCCCAGCGTCCGAGTGCTGCAGGCCGGTCAGCTGTGAGGGTGTACAATCGGCGAGTGCGGCAGTACTGGGCACACAAGGAGTGCTGATTGCGGTGAGGTCAGTGTTGTTTGGTGCAATCGTCGTGCGAGATATGGAGGGTGCATGCAACGAGCGCCGAACTCACGAACAGTGAAACGATCGCTTGGACAGACAACGAGAAGGCGTTCGACGGGACTCACAACACCCGTACCCTGTAGCCTTCAGCGGCAGTTTCGTCGGTGACTCGGCCGGCCTCAAGCGCGGCGTCGAGGACTTCGGTAACGAACTCTGGAGGGACTTCGACGCCGATAAAATCGGCCCCGTCGCGTCCCGTTGTCAGTCGCGCCATCGTTCGGTTCGTCCCGTCGTCGTTGTAGATGCTCCCGACGCGTACGCCGTCTCTGATAAACCGTAGCGTCACGTCAGTCGGCTCGATCGAGTCGAAGTTCACCTCGAACACCCGGTCCTCGCCGTCAATTCGAGCGAGCAACCGTCCGTTATGTTCGGTCACAGTCGTCTCCATACCGCTCGTAGGTGTCCGAAGTACATAAGACCTCACGCAGAGTGACAGGTCCGTCTGTGCGGAGTGAGCACTCTGTGTGTAATCTGTGATCGGGCAGGACCGCTTGCTGTGGATGCTGGTAGCTGTGGATCGAGTTACGTCCCGTAGTCACCCACTGGTCGTGGCACAGACACGCCCTGCATCGCAGAAAGGTATCGGCAAACTCCAGACTGTTGAGGAGCTCATCGATGCTCGATACCCACGCACCGTTTTGAAATCGGTCGGCCGACAGGAAACATGCCTCGTGAACGGTTCCAAGACGCCCTCGTAGCTCGATCGAAACCGCACACAGCAACTGGCGTCGGCGGAGCACGCTTTGCGTTCGAGAACCACCAGTTAGCGTCTATCCCTGAGCGGTCTGGACTGCAGATCACTCCTCGCCGTCGACCTGAAAGGAGTGTCCACAGTCGGGACATTCGACCTCGTCGTGGCGAAGCGCCGCACTGTGTTCCCGGACTTCCCGCATCACATCAGAGATTTGATCTTCGGCTTCGAGTTCCTCGTCGACGCTCAACTCGACGCCCTCGACCTCCAGCAGGAACTTCGCGACCTCCGTGGCCTCGTACATCACCTCGTCGAGTTCGTCGGCGGTGAAAAAGTCACTCATCGCCCCATAGAGGAAGGTCGCGCCGGCCATACGGACCTTCTCCTCGAAGGAGGCCCGGGCCTGGTTGACGGCCTGTGGCGTGTAGGTATCAGTCATGAACGGCACCAGTTCGGGCAGGTTCTCGCCGATCTTGGTCATCTCGACGCCAGTTTCGGTCCGGAAATCAGCACACAGGCGAGCGATCGCCCACTCCCGGGCAGTGATGTAGGTTCGTTCACGGAGGAAGTCGTTTGCGCGTTCGTAGGTCCCGCCGTCGATCTTCTGAAAGCGCTCGTAGGAACGGACATCCGCCGGCGGGTCCTGCTCGGTCGCTGTCTCGCTTGCCCGGTCTGCATCCCCGGCCGTCCTATCGGCGTTTACGGACGCCGTTTCGGTGTCCTCGTGACCCCCCGTAGCGGAGACTGGCTCGCCCGATGGCTCGGTGTCAGCCGGTTCGGGCTGGGCGCGATCCGCCGACCCATCACCGGACGGGACTGGTTCTCTGGCGGGCTCGTCGGCTTGCTTGTCGTCCATGCCAGGGGGTGTGGGCCGGGCTCGAAAAAACATGTCGGCGCCCGCACCGGGTCACGGAACGGAGAATTTTTATCTCCAACAGTAATGGGAGGCATATGAAGATTCTGCTGGGAGTCGGCGGGAGCGATCACTCCCGGCGGGCGCTCGAGGAAACCGCAGACCGCGTCCGGGAAACCGGCGACGAGCTGACCGTAGCCATCTTTCGGTCCGAAGCAGTCGAAGCACCGCTGACAGACATCGAAGCGGACGTCGACGAAGTGCTCGAAACCCACGACGTGACCGCAGAGGTAACGCGTGTCTCAGGTCACCCTGGTGGCGAACTGGTTACACTGGCCGATCAAGAGGGATACGATCGGTTAGTCATCGGCGGTGGGACCCGGAGCCCGCTCGGGAAGATTCAGCTGGGCAGCGTCGCCGAATTCGTCGTACTCAACGCAGAAACCCCGGTGACACTCATCCGATGAGCGGCGACCGTTCTTACCCCACAGACGTGTCAGGGCCGTTCCCGACGCCACCCCACGCGTTCACCGACGAAGACGGTCGGGACATCGTCGTCCGAGTCGCCGACGACCGCGAGGCACTCGTCTCGATGTACGAGGCCTTCGATCCCGAAGATCGCGCACAGGGGATCCCGCCAGTCGGTGAGGGATCGATCCGGCGATGGCTCGAGCGCGTCTTCGAAGACGAGTGTCTGAACGTTATCGCCTGGCACGATGGAGATGCCGTCGGGCATTCGATGCTCGTCCCGGACGACGAGGACGCCTACGAACTGGCGATCTTCGTGCTTGGCTCCCACCAGTCGGCCGGGATCGGCACGGAATTGCTCCAAACGCTGCTGGGCCACGGCAAACAGGACGGAATCGAGTGCGTCTGGCTGACGGTCGAGCGCTGGAACGATCCCGCGATCGGCCTCTATAAGAAGGTTGGCTTCGAGATCCGCAACACCGAGAGTTTCGAGCTAGAGATGGCGATTCGCATCGCCGACTCGTAGGGCGCTGTTTTGAACACCGCTTTCTACCGCCCGTCAGACCGAAAGAACTGGCTGGCTGGCATACGAGAGAACGTAGCCAGCGACGCGACCGAGCATCGCTCCCGGCTCGTCCATCGCCGACTCCCGTGGCACGACGATGAAATCGGCTCCGAGTTCCTCGGCTGCGTCTAACACGACACTGACCGGATGGCGACTCAGCGAGGTCGAAGAATAGCCGGCAGCCGCGGACTGTGAGAGCGTGACGTCGTAGCCATCCGCACGCGCGATCTCCCGGACGGCACCCATAAATGCCCGGTGTTCGTCGGCAACACTGTCAGCAGCGATCGTCCCGGAGTCGATCCCACGCGCGATCTGATCGTCGATAACGTGAAGCACGTGGACGTCAGCCCCGTACTGATCAGCTACCGCCAAGGCGTGTGCTGCGGCCCGCTCGGACGTATCCGTCCCATCGACGGGGACGAAGACCGTCTCGATGTCGACACTCATTGTGACTACTGTGTCAGGAACCATCAAAAAACCCACCGAGCGCTGTCACGGCCAGTCGGCAACGGTGCCACGCCAGCTTTATCCCGGCAGGGAGATACCTCATCTGCATGTACGATACGGTCGTGCTCGCGACCGACGGTTCGGCGAGCACTGAACGAGCGGTACGGGTCGGACTCGACCTCGTCAAGCGGTTCGACGGCACTGTCCACGGGCTGTACGTCCTCAATGCGAGCGACATCGCGGCCACGCCCGAGGCAGTCCGTCAAGACCTTCGTGACGCACTTCGAGATCAAGGTCAGGACGCACTCGCGAAGATCGCCGAGCAGGCAGACAGTGACGTGATCACGTCGATCCGAGAGGGGAAACCGGCAACGGAGATCTGTGCGTACGCCGAGTCGGTCGAGGCCGACGTGATCGTGACAGGGACACGCGGCCGGCACGGCGAACACGCGTTCTTGCTTGGCAGCGTCGCCGAGGCCGTCGTCCGCCAGTCCCCCATCCCGGTGTTGACCGTCCGACAGTTGGAAGCCGACGAACACGCCCAGCGACGCCCACAAGGGGTGGCCTGACCATGGACGACTGGCTCATCGACGACGAGCGACTGTCGATCGAACGGAAATCAGTGCTCCCTGGAGAGGGGTTTTTCTACCCGGAGACGCTCGAAGAGACCGAACGCGAACGCGAAGCCGCCGATCGACTCACCGACGCCGAGACGGTCGTCATCGCCGACACCGACGCCGACGGCCTTGCCTGTGTCGCCCTGTTGGAAACTCAGTTCGGCGAGGCGTCACTGCTCCCGGCCAGCCCCCACGACCTCGGCCGGGCAATCGAGTGGGCCGCCGAATACGTCGATCCGGGGACGCATGTGTTCGTCTGTGATCTCTGTCCGGACGCTCCCGAAGACCTCGACGCCCTGGGGGCACTGGTCGATCAGGCTGGCGCTGTCCGATGGTTCGACCACCACCAGTGGGAACCCGATTTGGCGGAGGCCGTCGAGACTGCCGGCGTCGAGTTGACGGTCGGCGACTCCGAGGCAGTCTGTACGGCTGACGTTGCCCTAGGAGAACTCGACGGTGACTTCGAAGAGCGCTTCGTCGAGCTAGCCGCAGTGACACGCGACCACGACCTCTGGATCCGGGAGGATCCACGAAGTGACGATCTCGCGGATCTCGCCCACTGGGTCGAGCCCGACGAATACGTCGACATCATCCGCGAGCATGGGGCCGACCTTCCGCCCGAGGCCGAAGAACTGCTCGCCGAGCGACGCATCGAAAAAGACGCCCTCATCGAGAAGGCCGTCGAACGCGCCCAACTGCGCGAGATCGGTCCCTGGACCGTGGGAGTGACCTACGGCCGCTGTTCGCAAAACGAGGTTGCCCAAGCCCTGCGCGAACAGGGTGCCGACGCCGCTGTGATCGTCAAGCCGGCTGGTTCTGCGAGTATTCGAGGGACCGAGACCTTCGAGCGCGCCCACGAGGTCGCCGCTCAGGTCAACGGGGGCGGCCACCCGAAAGCCGCCGGCTGCAAACCGGACGTCTACGACGACATGCTCGATTACGCCCACCACTGGACGACCAGGGGCGCGGTCGCCAAGCAAGCGATCGTCGATGCGTTCCGGCGGCTAGAAAGAGAGGAATAGACGTAACTGCCGGGCGTTACTCGTCGCCTGCAACCCACTTCTCGCTGTACCGTTGTCCACACGCACACGCCGCGTAGGCGTGGATCACGTCACCGTCGGCATAGAGGCCGCCAACGTCCTCGTTTTGAGCTTCGGCGAAGGCAAAGACGAAGCGGACGGTGTGGTCCCCGTCGGGATCGTCCTCGGCCACAGGACAGGTGCCACCAGTCAGGTCGTCGTCGATGTGGCCCTCGGTGTCCATGGCCTCCTGGGCCAGCGCCATCGGGTCGATGTCCGTCGCCGACTGGAAGGCACTGCGGCCGTCCTCGCCGGGCAACACGAGAACAACACCGCCCTCGACGGACTCAGCATACGATTCGAGCGCTTCGGGATTCGAGACGGCCGCCTCGTGGAGGAAGACGGCGACGTCATCGGGTCGGTCGCCGGCCAGAAAGGCCTCGCGATCGGTCATACCGCAGGCGACGGCACAGGGAGGGAAAAACGACTCGGAGGCGATCGGTGATCGGTACTGAAATCTGAAGCGGTCAGATGTTGATGACGCTAGAGACGACGAGCTTCGTGAAGATCGCGATGACCGCGCCAACCCAGGTTAACACGACGAAGTGCATGTAGCTGTTGAGCTTGTGCCCCCCGTCGGTGGTCCGGATCATCAGCGCCGACAGCATGGCGTTGAACACGATGACGATGATGAGCAGGAACTCGATGACGGGGATGTCGTAAACGGAGGTGTGAACGAGGGCATTGACCTCGAAGCGGCTCCCAGTGTCGAGATTCAAGCTCATTTCGGAGAGGATATTGACGACCTGCAGCCCGATGAAGAAAGCGAACGTCGAGGCCGCAGAGATCCCGTAGAGGACGCCGATGAGAGTCGTCGTCTCCTGGTCGCGTTGCTGGCGGAGTTGCTGGACTTCGTTCATGTTCTCGCTGATGAGTTCGCCCAGTTGCTTCGGAGAGCCACCCATCTCACGGCCAACGAGGTACATCTCGCTGAAGGTTTGGATGAGATAGGAGCGACACTCCGCGGTGAAGTGCCCCCACGCTTTGGCGGGCTCGATACGCATATTGAGCCGCTTATAGAGGTTGTCGACGTTCTCGGTGAGCGGGCCAAAGTCTTTGCTGCGTAGCGATTCGAGGACCGTCCCGGTTGTGGACTGTTTTGCGCCTTCCGTCGAGCCGAGCGCGCGGATGAAGCTGGGATACTCCTCGTCGCGAGCCTTGATCTTCTTTTCCTCACGACGGATCACGAGGCCGGGAATGAGCAACGGAGAAATTGGGACAGCGGCATAGAACGGGAGCGGAACAGGGTCCCAAATCGGGACCAACATGTTCAGCGTAATCGGGCTGATGCCCGCTGCCCCGCCGAACGTGATAAGCGCGAGCACGACCGTCAGGAAGACGCCAGCAGCGAAACTCAGGTTGAGACGGCGCTCCATCGGCGACGTGATCTCCTCCGGGTGGTACCAGACGGGATCGTACGGCGCAAGCGATCGAATCGCGACGAAGAAGCCAGATTGAACGAAGATAAAGAGGACGATGACGGCGCTGACGGTCATCATCGGGTTCGTCCCCGTCAGGATCGGGAGGACGACCGCAAACACCAGCGCGAACGTCATCGAGAGAATCATCGACAGGTAGAGGTCTTTCATGACCTCCAGGTTGCCGAGCGCGCCCTCGTAGACGGTTTTGTAGTTGTCGATGATCATGTCCTGCTCGGAGAGCAGGTAGTCGTCCAGTCCCTGGCCCGCCCCGAGCGTGTACCCGAGCCGGTCGAAGAAATCGGAGACCGGCTCGCTCGGGACCTCTTTGGCCCGCCGCCTGAGGGCATCGTCCAGACTCAAATTCCACGTATCGACCAACTCGACGACCCGGCCCATCTCCGTGGCGAGTTCGCCGTACTCGTCTTCTTCGGCCAGCGCCCGAAAGACCTCCATCCGGTCGATTTTGGTCGTCGCCAGCACCGTCATGTGCGTGACCAGCAGGTGAAATCGGTTGTTCAGCGCCTGTCGGCGCTGGGAGAGTTGGACTTTCGGATAGAAGACTGCCGCCCCGAACAACAGTAACCCAAGCAGCGGGAACGGCAAGGCAATCGCCAGCGGGAGCGGGATTACGACCGCGACCGCGATGGTAATGACGAAAAACACGAACGCTGGCAGCAAGATAGCCAGCAGATATCGCTGGATCGGGATTCCCATCCGACGGTAGGAATCCATCAGCGAAGCTATCGTACCGGAGATCGTCAGGTCGAGGGTGGCTTCTTCGGAGGCCATCAGTCTTGGCGGTGGATATCGAAGGAGAGCCCTTCGACACCGTCCCGTTGGAAGTTCTCGATCATCTCGTTGACCTCGTGATAGCCCAAGATGTTCTCCTGGATCGCCCGTTCGATGAGGCGAGCACGGAACTTCAGGTCGTCGTAGATGTCGCGCGTGTCCTCGTATCCCAGCAGCGTCGCGATCTGCTCTTCGAGGACGAAAGAGTTGTTCATCCCCTGGAAGACGATCTCGTCTTCGACCGGATCCCAGTAGAAGCTCTGGCGAGTGACGACACCGTCCATCTCCTTCGAGTACCCCTCGATTTCCTGAACGGAGGTCACCCGACGAAGCACCTCGTCACCCTGCTTGACACGGTTCTGGAACAGTGCGATGTCGGCGACGTCCATGAACGTCTCGGGGACGTTGATCGGTTCACCGGTAAAGCGCTGGATCATCGAAACGATGTCGGCAGCGTGGAAGGTCAGCATGACTGGGTGGCCAGTCTGGGCGGCCTGGAACGCCATTCGCCCCTCCTCGCCACGGACCTCGCCGACGATGATGTAGTCAGGACGAGACCGGAGCGCGGCGGCGACGAGATCGAACATGTCCACGTCCGTGCCCTCGTCGTCACCCTCGCGAGTGAGCAGTTGCTGCCACGTATCGTGTGGCGGGAGCACCTCCGCGGTGTCTTCGGCAGTGTAGATCTTGTTGTCCCGGGGGATGAACGACATGATGGAGTTCAGCGTCGTCGTCTTCCCTGAGGCAGTCTCCCCGACGACGAAGACCGTCTGCTCGTTCTCCAAGGCGAGCCACAGATACGCCGAGAGCTCGGGGCTGAGGGTCCCCCACTTGGTGATCTGGAAGATAGAGAGGGGTTCGCCCTCGTTCTGTCGGATCGTGAGTGACGGGCCTTTGACGGAGATGTCGTCCGAGTAGATGATGTTGATACGCGAGCCATCGGGCAGCGTCGAGTCGATGATCGGGTCGCTGTCGGAGACGGGATCGCCGATCCGCTCGCCCATGTTACGCAGCCACTGCTCGTATTGGTCGGGCTCACCGAAGTCGACGGTCGTCTTGATGAGGCTGTAGACCGAGTGATCGACGTAACACTCGTGGGGACCGATGACGTGGATGTCCTCGTTGGCCGGGTCGCGCATCACCGGCTCCAGCGGGCCGAGGCCGACGATATCTCGGTTGAGTCGGTAGCGGATGTTCTCGTAGGTTTCCTCGGTCACCTCGACTTTCCCGATGTTGGTGATGTCGTTGAAGCGACTGAGGACGCCGTTCTCGTCACCACTCGACTTGACGGCCGTCGTCTCCTGGAGGAGTTCTTCGATGCGGTCGTCGTACTCGGCCTCTTCGCTTGGGGCCGGCTTCATCACGCTCTTTTCGAGCAAGCGATTGCGCACCTTCTCGAAGACGGTCCACTCGTCGTCCTCCAGTTCGGGCTCGATGGCGTAGTACTTGATGTCCTGTCCGATGTCACCGTAGATGTGCGTGTAAATCGGGCCACCGACGGGGTAGATGATGTTCGGGCGCTGGGACTCGTACTCCCCGTCGGCCTCGTCGACGAACATGGGGAACTCGCCGGTGATCTGCTTGAACTTCTGGAGGTGATCACGGAGATGCGGCCGTCTGGCGGCGTGTTGGCGGAGTTCATCTGACGGTTTCGGTCTGCCGTGATCTGTCATAGTGTGTTTGTTTTAGGCCACGCTGCGTGATTCGATGACGATGCCTGTCCCCGAACGGACTGAGTACCCGATCGTGTCCCCGACCTGCTCGCCCATGCCGGCAAAGCGTTTCACCGAGATCTGTCGGCGAACATCGTTGCCAACCTCGACCATCTCCAGTTCGATGAACACGTCGGCGATTGCCCGGAACGGGCCGATCGCATCTTCATCCAGCGTCGAGGGATCGACCGTGAGCATGATGACTTTCCCCTCGGCGATGACGTCCCGGAAAAAGGAGATGATCTCCAGGGCAGCCTGGCGTTCCTCGTTTTGGCGGACGAGGGCCTCGAACTTGGGGTCGTTCCGGAGGATGGCGTCGAACGTATCGATGATAATGACGTCCGTCTCCCACATCACCTCGGCGTCCATCAGGCGTTTGAGCAGGTCCATCCGATCGGTCTCCTCGTCGCCGCCCTGGAACGTGTTCGAATCGCCAATGTCTGCGTGCAGGAACAGCAGATTCTCGTCGAGGATATGCTCGACCATGCCGTAGTCGAGGCTGTGCATCTGATCGAGAAAGCTCCCGACCGTCAATTCAGTCGAGAGCATCGTGACGGACTGGCCAGTCTCACAGAGCCCGTAACTGAACCGCTGGCTCATCGCTGACTTCCCGGCCCCGTAGTCGCCCTCTACGAGGACGATACTACCAGGAGGGATGCCGCCGCCCAGTTCCTTGTTGAGTCGATCCCGCTCGTCTAGGCCAAGCGAGTAGAGGTCAGTTGTTGCGATACTCATGTGCGAAATTCGAACACCTCCTCGTCACCGTTGATCGTAATCTGGACACGGTGATCGCCACTCGAAAGGTCCGGGGCCGAAATATCCATCCGGACGACGTTTCCGATGGCCCAGGTCTCCCCGTCGACGACCGTCACCGAGAAGTCAGTCTGGAAGCGGCCATCGAGCAACACGTCCATCACCACGGGATCCGGGGGCAGGCTCTGAGAACCAGTGTTCTTGACGTACAGGGTGATGTTGCCGTTCCCGGAGCGGTCGTAGACGGTCGCACCGCTATCGCTGATGAATTCGATGTCGGTGCGAACGTCGTCACTGACGTCTAAGCCGAGTTCGTCGACGGCTTGACTGAGTTCACCGACCGTGTTCGTGAGCACGCCAGCGACGCTGGCTGCGACGAGAATGCTCGCGATGAAGATGATCAGGTGAGACGCAGAGACACTAGCCACGCACGACCACCTCCGTACTGGCAACCCCTGGACCGGAGACGATCTTGATCCGGTCGGGCTGGCTAGTGGCCGAAACGTTGTATCGCAACTGCTCGCCCGGCAGCCACAGGCCCGTCCCAGTGTCACCGTCGACAGACCGCTCGGCGAAACTCGTCTGGTAGTCGTTGTCGACGATGAGGTCCGTCCCGTCGACGGTCAGTTCGGACGCACCCGTGTTGTTGACCGTGACGATGAGACTGTTGTTGGCGTCGTAATACGTCGCGTTGTGGACCGCGATGGCCGTGTTTTGCTGGGTGAGCAAGTCATCCTCGGCTGCGTTACGAGCGTCTGTTACCCGCTCGACGGTGTTGAACGCGGCAGTGTGGAACATCCCGAAGGCGATGAGCGTCGCAGCGAAGATGATCGCCACCGAGGCACTAACGCTGAAGCCCATCTGCTCCACCTCCAGCCATAGTTGGCATCTGTTCGAGAGCGACTGACTCGGCACCGCCGCCGTTCAACTGACTCACGTACCGGAGGCTCTTGGTGTGGTGATCGATAGTCAACGTCGCCGGTTCGCTGTCCGCGTCGAACCCCTGCAGATACGCCTGAAGCTGGTCGGCGACATCCTCGTCGATCCAGTCGATGCGCTCGTAGTAGTGGATCGCCTCGGCAGTGGCTCGGATCCCGACTTCCTCGACGAGGAATTCGAGCCACTCGACGACGATCAAGTCGGCGAGAAAGCCATCGGGGAGTTCCGTGAGGTACGGCTTCCCGTCCTCGCCGCTGGCCGATTCCTCGGCCGTGTCGGCCTGATCGCTCGCCTGAGTGTTCGACTGAGAGTCCGCATCCGCCGTCGGTTCCTCGACAGCCGCCTCGTCTACAGTCGCCGAGTCCACACTTTCGGCACTGTCCGCAACACCGTCGGCAGCGGGCTTCTCAGCGTCGTCAGTCTCTGCGGCTGCGTCGGGGTCGGCCTCTGTGTCGACTGCGTCCTGTTGTTCGTCCTCGTCGATGACCGTATCGAAGAGGTCGTCGTCCGCAAGCGCGTCGTCGGCTGACTCGTCTTCGAGTTCGTCGAAGGCATCAGCTGATTCGTCCTCGATCTCGTCGAAGGCGTCAGCCGATTCGTCTGCGAGTTCGTCGTCAGCTTCGGTCGCCTCGTTGTCCGAGCTCGTCTCGTCTGCCTGCTCGGCCTCGTCGCCCTCGGCCCACTCGGCGTCGCCCGACTCGTACTCGTCTTTCAGTTCCGCAAAGGACTTGCCGCCTTCTTCGCCGCCATCGCTTTCGTCGCCGTCCGCATCCATCTCGAAGTCATCGTCCATCTCGAAATCGTCGCCGTCGTCGAAATCCTCCTCGAACTCGTCGTCGAAGGCAACGTCCTCACCACCCTCCTCAAGCTCCTCGCCCCCGAGAACGTCACCGACGTCGGTGTCGGCCTCGAGTTCGTCGTCGTCCTCGACGAGATCCTCGTCGAAGAACCCCTCTGCATCGGCGTTGGCGATATCTTCTTCGAGATCGTCGTCGGCCTGGTCGTCGTCGCCATCGTCGAACAAGCCAAACGATTCGTCGCCCGGGCCACCGAGTCCACCGGCATCGATATCGTCCGCGAAGGGATTGACACCGCGGGTCACCATCTCGTAAATGTCGAGCAGCTTCCGGACGTTCTCCTCGACGTCATCGACCGTCTCGGAAATCTGTTCGTTCTCGTTGCGGACGGTGTTGACCGTCGAAGACAGACTTCCGACTTCCGTTTCGAGTTCGTCCAGTCGATGTTCCAGCTCGTCCGTGTCTGACCCCCCGTCCATGTCGCCGAACTCGTCGTCTTCGAATTCCCCAAACTCGTCACCACCATCGTCAAGTCCACCCAGCTCACCGAAATCGTCGCCACCGCCTTCCTCCGGCATCAGTCCCTCGCCACCGCCTGCATCGTCCGGTTGTGCCTCCTCGTCGTCGGAAAGAATCGAGTCGAAAACTGACCTGATACTCATACCGACAAAGCCCACTGAGAGCAGTGCGACGAGCAACGGCTCCGGCGACACTGCTCCGGCCGGCCCCAGGAACCACCCGCCGGCATCCAACACGGGCCGACCGGCCGCCGTCGTTACGGCCGATCCGAGCCACAGGGACGAGAGACCACTCATCACAACAAAAGTAGCCGCTCACACCCTTCAATGTACCGTTTAGAGTATCATATCTGATAACTGATTGTTCTATTCCGCGAGACGGGCAAGAAATTAGCGTCTGACGCCCCCAACTGGACGGTACGTGGCGGCCTCAGGACCCTCGAAATATCGATTTTCGGAACGACCATTGCGTTGACTGGTCGTGGCCGAGAACGTGAAAAGATGCAGAGGGGTATCGGACAGACGGCGATCTCACAGACGACGGGAATCCATGTTCGCGCTCTTGACGACGAGATCGCCACTGCTGCCCTCGAACCGGAGCGATCGCCCGTGGTCGCCGCCGACATCCTCGTTGACGACGGGGATGTCCATCGATTGGAGCGTCTCCTTGACGACGGTCGCGTTCCGAGCACCGATCCCGGACCCCTTTTTCGAGAAGTCCAACATGTCGCTGCCACCAGCGATCTTGGCGATCATATCGGATCGGTCAGCGCCGGCAGTTTCCATCTCGTCGACGAGCGTTTCGACCCCGGTATCGGCGAACTTGGCAGGATTGCCACCATCGACCTCGTCGGCTGCGGGCAACATGACGTGGACCAGTCCTGATGCCCCGACGGCCTCATCCCGGATCGCAACGCCGATACACGACCCGAGTCCGCTGGTCGTCAACACGGCCCCGTTCGTCGAGACCTCGTACTCGGCGATACCGACCTTGATCCGTTCGGTCGTACTTGCATCTGCCTGTTCCGAGCCGTCGTAGACCTTCATTGGAACAGTTCGTCGGGATCTGCCTCAGTTTTGTCTGCGCGCTCAACCATGAGTTCGTCCAGGGCCTGGCGTAACTCGCGTTCGTTGGGGAGTGCGTGAATCTCGGCTTCGAACTCGATCTCGTCAGTCCGCATCCGAGAGTCGATACTGAACGCGTGTTCCTGGTGTTGGCCGACCTGTGCAGCCAGCGGGTCGAGGATTGCCTGGCCCATATCGTGGACCAATCGCGGAGGCGTATGATCGACAGACGTCTCGAGGACGTTGGCCCAGCCGTCGACGAACCCACTGGTCATGATGTTACCCAATTCCTCGATTGCAGCGGTGTGCTGGTCCGTCAATTCGTCGCTATCGACGTCAGTTGGCATCAGCGCCTCGGCGACGTTTTTGGCCGACTGCTCGTCGAACAACACCAGAAGGAAGCCACTCGGGAGGCCAGTAAACTCCACGACAGTGCCGACGTACTGAGCGTTCCCGATCTGCTTTGGAACGTCCTCGATGCGGGCGAAGCTGATCTGGCTCACTTCCGCCTCCGTCTCGATGCCGGTCATCATCGAGACGTTGTCGGCTGCCTTCTCGGTCCCACGCTCGGTCATCCGATTGAACACCTGCAGCTTGTCGATCGGAATGGCGTCGCCCGCGGTGTCGGCGTGGGTCATCATCAGATCGGTCAGCGAGTCGTAGTCGGGCAACATGTAGATGTAAAAATCGACTGACTCTTCGAGCCACTCGATTTGACTCTTGAAGACGAACAACTGGTCGGCACCGTCGGCTGGAGTCTCAGACGGCTTCGAATCGGGAATGACGTCCCGGCCGACTCCCTCGATGTACGTCGGTGGCGAGTGATCGATCGTCGTCTCGAGGTAATCGGCCCAGCCGTCGATGAACCCACTCATCATGATGTTGCCGATCTCTTTGACGCCGCTTTCGGCCATCTCGGCTGCGGAGTCTCCCGGAAGCAGGGCGTCGGTGAGCGTCTCACTGCAGGACTGATCCATCACGAGAGCGGTCTGGCCGGACAGTTCGCCCTCGAAGTCGAACTGGACGCCGACGAAATCCCGCTCGTCCAGTTGCTCACCGATATCGTCTCGGTCGACCAGCGTGATCTTGGTCACGTCGACCGCTGCATCGATGCCTGTCATCTGGGCCATCGATGCAGTCGCTTGCTGGGCACCCTCGTGAGCGAGCTGATTGAACGTCCCGAGCGACTGAATATCGACCTTCATCGGTCAGGATGGAACGACGTCTTCGATGGCTTCCATCACGCTCGGTTTCTGGAAGGGCTTGGTGATATACCCGTCAGCACCCGCCTTGACGGCCTCTTTCATCTTCTCTTCCTGCCCGACACTCGTACACATGATGACGTTGGCACTGGGGTCTGTGGACTTGATCTCGTCTGTTGCTTCGATCCCGTCCCTGATCGGCATGACGATGTCCATCATGACGAGATCTGGGTTGTTCTCTTTGTAGGCCTCGACGGCTTCGACGCCGTTCTCGACCTCGTCGACGATCCGATGATCTTCCTCCAAGATCTCACGTAGCAGGTTCCGCATGAACTCCGAGTCGTCCGCGATCAATACTTCTGGCATGTCTTGTACCTCGCAGGTTGGCGAATTCAGCAAATAAATGCTTCCGTACGATTATCGCGATTGATAGTATAGCACGTTGTAACCAATTGTCAGAAAAGAGCGAGTAGCTGCGAAAACCAACGAACGACCGGCAAAGCAAGCTCACCGTACGTGAAGTACTCAATCCCTGCCAAAAGGTACAACACAGTTGTTGTCGCAGCTGTCGTGGCAATAGCTCGTGCTGCGCTCACGGGGAGACTGCCAACAGCGCCGAATGCAACAGCGAGGACGGTCAGCGCACCGACTGCGAGATGAAGAAGCGCGTGGAGCTGCATGGCCTCTCCGATTGCTGGATCTAACGTGTACAAGATGAGGACAACAATAGGGAGGCCAACCACAATGGTCCCGATGTACGTACCGAGGAACCCCCCCACATCGGCCTGCAAACCACGTCTGACTGGTGGGAGACAAACAACGAGATAGACTAGCAGCGGCATAATCGGAAGGAGGTATCGGACAGTGATTTGAGCATGGATCGGCAGTCGCCTGAGATACGACAGCGAGAAGACAACGACAATCCCTACGGCCAGGAGACCAGTCTGGAAACGTGGTGTCCCAGAGAACCGAATTATCCGGTCCCGTATCTGACCGTCCCTCATCCGGAGCTGAGAGAGCACAAGGACAGGAACAGCGGCTAGGGCCGATGCCACTGGAACACTTTCGAGGAGAGTCAATTCGATTGCCTCCTGCTCGTTGAGTGCATGTTGAATGCCGGAAATCCGGCCACTGCGTATAAACACGTCGACAAGGCGGCTAGGCTCTACCCACACGATAGTTATGCCGGCAATGAGGATATCCCAGGCCCGCATCAGCGGGGCACTAAGTCCCGAATAGAGCACCCAAACGACCGAGAAGAGCTGCCCGAGTACGTCGGTTTCGGGAGACGTACCTCCAGTCATTCCATTGGGCGTGGGGACTCCGGCAGTCTCACCGCCGTCCCCTCCGGGAGCGCCACCGCCCACATCAGCAGCCTGTTCAGTTAGTGAGACCGTGCCGTCGGCAGCTATTTGCAGGTGCTCTCCGACACTCGGGAGCATCTGAGACGTGCGAAGGGGAGATCCCGTGATGAGAAGGTTCGTTAGTAAAAATGGCACGAGCGACGCGGCGAACGCAGCAGCAACCGTTGCCAGCTGCCTCCGGCCGTTGTTCGGCGCCGTCGTGAGGTCCAACGGCAAGAGAACGATCAGCATGGGAAGGGCCTCTGCCTCCTGAACCCAAGCGAGCAGGCCAACCCCCACGTATGCCAGTGCTCTGGCCCGTGTTGCGTGTTCGGATTCCTGACGACTAGCAGCAAACCCCACAACAGTGAAACCGATAAGTAACGCCGAAAGCACGTGGCGCTTCGGAATCGACGCCCAGAACAGCACGGGCGTTGCGAGAGCAACCAACAAGCCGACTGCCACAGCCGCTTTTCGACCATACAGCATCGTGACCAGCCGGTAGTAGACGACAGCCACGGCGGCAGCAACACCCATCGAAACTATTTGCAAGGCCAGTAGCCCGGTCCACTGAGGATCGAGCGAGTGAGCCAGCTCAACGTTCCAGACGAACAGCCCCACAGCCAGTACCGTCCCCCAGACTGCCAGCGAGCGCCGCTCGAGCACACGAGCAAGTTGGGTTGCGAACGCCGCAACGGCGAAACTCCAGAAACCGGCGAGTAACAGTCGAAGCTCTGTCAGCATCGCGGCTATCTCCAGCATCCAATAAACGGGGGCCGCTAGTACTGCTTGGCCGTAATTCCGCCCGAAGACGCTGGCGCCGCGTTGATACAGCCCAGGTTGGGAGCCCAACGTGAGCGAGTACTCGATGCGGGTTATCTCTAAGTGCCCTGCTGCGACGTTAACAACCGTGTTTGCTACTGCATAATTGTCAGTAATAAAGAATCCGATCCGCCAGCAAAGTGGTACTACCGTCAGTATCCCGAGAAACAAAACCAAGCCGACTCGGTCCCCGAAAAGCATTGCGAGCAAGCGATCCCCAGTAACCGAGAAGTTGCGATTGCCGTTGAGCAGCTCGTCGAATCCCCGCTTCATCGATCAACCTCCAGTTCGATGGACTCGTTAAACACCGTCCGGTCGACGGTGTGTGACTGTACACGCACGGTGACGAGGCCATCGTATCGGGGCTGGGTAAGTACCTCTGGAGGAAAGGCTCGGTCGTCCATCCGGATGCGCACGCCACCAGACCTGGATAACATCTGAGTTCCAGCCCTGTCGACATCCAGTTTGGGAACTCGGAGGCGATAGACGATTCGGGGCTGTCCTGTGACTTGATCAACGTACAGCGATGCCTCAGGCGCTCGTAAGTAGGTCACGGCCGTCCCGAAACGGCCATCAGCGAACCGAAAATCATCAGCTTCGACAGTAAGCCCCGACACGGTCGCATTCCCATCGCCGACAAGCGTAGGATTTCTCTCACCAGTAAACGAAAAGTTCGGCACAACAGGGCCAGCAAACACAAGGGTCACAACCACTGTCGCGAGGAGGAGTCGCTGGGCGAATCCAAGGAGGTCAGAGAACATACGCGATCAGAGTTCGAACCCACGGTCGTCTACACGCTCTAACAACTCGCCGATCGAATCATCCGGACCAAGGTCGTTAGCCTTGACCAGCGCCAAGAGGCGTTCAGTCGGATAGCTGATCGGAACGTTCGACTCCGTGAGCAAAATCCCCAAAATCTCCTCGACGGGCGTCTCACTGTCAATATGCTGAGCATACCAGAGGATCAAGCTCTCGAAGATCGTCACCACGTCATTAGACATCATCCGTCGCTGACTGACGCGACCGTCAAAAGTCGCCGTCACATGAAAGCCATACCGAGAGTTAGCCGTCTCAAAGGAATTTCGAAGCCACGCTTCGACGTTCGCTTCAGTCAGTTCATCCGTGTTATTGTCGGTCTCCTCCCAAGGCTCGTCGGTCGACGACGAAGGGTCAGTAGCTTCGGGCGACGAAGATGACGACTGCTGTTCGGGTTCTACATCAGCATCACTCACGGACTGCTCACTCAGTGAAGGGCCAGAAGTTTCGCTCGTCTCGATCCCGTCAACGGTGCCGATCGGATCGTTGGGGGAGACAACATATCGACCATCTTCGATCTCAGCGACGTGCTCGTCGTCGGAGATATCTAGCTCCTCAGGGGCGAGTACGCGCCCATCGTCTTCGTCGTCGTCCCCGTCGACCATGTGTGGTATGTCGTCGCTAATTGATTTAATTCCGTCGGTGGCGCCATCGTGTAATCAAAGTAGAAATGATGAGAAAGACGACAGTCCCTTACAGCGACACCGAAGACTTCCCTGACAACGAATCCGGCACGACTAGCGTCACGGACGTCTGACCACCGGAGCGGGTGTCAATCTGGACCTCCACGCTGCCGCCAGCATCTAACTCGCCGGGCTGATTACCGTTGCCAAGACTAATATCTAGGATGGCCCGGTCAACAGGGTCGTTGAGCGTATCATCTGACTGGATAGAGTTGGCATCGTCCCGTAGCGTTGACCAGTTGAACGTGGCGTACTGAGTATTATCTAGACGATCAGACACGAATTGGCTACTCTCACTCGTGGTAACCCACTGGATCGTCGTATCGTTGAGATTTACGTCGTTCGACCCTGGGGCGAGTCGAACGGTCATATTGACTTCGTTGATCGTTCCTGCGTCACTCACGTTCCCGACTGTATTCACTTCGACCAGCCGATTCGTAACTTGCTCAGCTGCTTGTTCACCACTCTCTTCGGCACTACTCTGCAAGAACCCAGCCGTGTTGATCAACACGCCCGCCGCGATCGCCGCGACCAGCACCATCGCGATGAACACGATCAGTGTGCCGATCCCGACCTGGGCTCGTTCGTTCCGATTGTTGTCGTTGCGTTCGAACATTGTATGTCCGCCTGGGCTCTAGTTCCCAGACTCTATCCGAACGGTTCTCACGCATTCACTTAAGAATAGCCCCTCGATTATCGCACATGAAAACAGCAATTACGGACAGAAATGGGTGGTAGTAGAATCGAAAACAGCAGAGAAACCGTCCAATAGAGGCGACAGGCCGAATATCGTCAAGCCGATTCGATCACGCCTCGTACGTGACGAGACTGTACATCACGAACAAGTAGCCGAACGTGGTCAGTCCACTATTGACGAGCAACAGCCCCCGCGTTCCGCTGAATCCAGTCAGGAACGCACTGATCATCGTCGACGCGGCGCCCGCGACTGCCAGGGCAAACCCCAACGACAGGTGAAGCATAGCACGACGCGACGTCTGAACGTACGCCCGCATTGCCATCCCGACCATCGTCAGGCCTGCGACGACGAAGACGAGCGTCAACACCGCATAGAGGAGTTCTATCACTGGCACCGACTGATGATTACCGAGGTCACCTATTAAATCATTCCTCGAAAATATCTGCTTTGATAATCGGCCGGTCCCGGCCAGAGTAGGCACGTATGCAGTAACAAATGACGACAATATGGCGGTAGGGGCGACGACGAATAGAAGAGGGGCGACACACGCGCAGGCGCGCTAGGACTCGGATAACGTACGCCAGGCTTCGTCGAGTTTGTTCGTGACTTCCGATCGTTCTTCGACGTCGATCAGCATCGATTCCTCGAAGGAGACCTCGATTGCGTCGACGTTCCGCCGGTACACCTTGATGCGTCGACGGTCGTCCGAGAGAACGTTGTCGTGGAGCTCGAGCAGATTGTGGTCGGTGAGTTCGTCGATCCGCCGATAGCACGTCGCGATCGGGATATCCAGCTGATCGCTCAACTCTTGGGCAGATTTCGGTTCCTCGGTCGCGTCCAGAATCTCGGCGCTGTACTTGTTTCCGAGGGTCCGGAGCAAATCGACCGATACCATTGTTATCAGATAATGAAGCACAGTAAAGTAAAGGTATCGACCATGAAAGCGCGGTAAAATCGATATCCCGAGACGGAAGCGAGAAATGACGTTTGACGGCGATTGCGGTGGTGAAACGGTCGTTTTCACAAATGAGAAGAGATTCTCACTACGGGAGAGCGGCTCAGAGCGGCGACTCGGAGTCGTTCATCATCGAGAACGCACTGGCGTTGTCGTGGACCGCAATGCCACCCTGGGTTATTTCCATGGGATAGATATCTGTCTCGATATCTTGTTTGCGCATCTTCGCGACCCAGACGTAGCGGTTGACGCCAGATTCTGTCGGCGTCTGGATGAGGTAGATATTGCCGTCGGTGAGGAAGTTCTCCAGTCCGATATCAGTATCCGGGAATACCGTCGACTGCTCGTTCGTCAACAGGCTCGTCAACCCGTTTTGTTTGAGGATGTCGGTGAACTTCAGGAGATACGTCCGGTGTTCGCTCTCGTCGTCGAAAAAGAGCTCGAACATCGCAAGTGAGTCTAACACGAGCCGATCGTACTCGTCTTGCTCGATGTCGTCGAGGAGGACTTCGAGTGTGTCCGAGAAATCGTTCTCCCGCAGGAGACGACGCTTATCGTAGACCTTGATATCGCCTGCCTCGACGTGTTCGGCCCACCGATCGAAGCCGATCGACTCGGCCGCAGCGGCCAAGTCCTCACGATTTTCCTCGAAGGACAAGAAGATCCCACGCTCGTCGAACTGCTCGACACCGTTGTAGATGAACTGCAAGCCCAGGATACTCTTGCCAGCGCCGGGCGTCCCGATAACGAGCGTCGTCGAGTTGGTGACGATCCCGCCGTTGAGGATCGAGTCGAGCCCGTCGATACCGGTTGTGGTGAGTTCAACCATCGTAGATAGTCCCAGGTTGGGTCATAGTGGATTGGTAGGCGAACAGTCAAAAAGGCTTCTGCATCGTGCGGGGACTGACCGTACGGCGACAGGCGTTACGCCGAGTGTACCGCGACTGGATCGACCCAGATCACGAATCCGTCGTCGCGTTTGACGACGCCCTTGATCGAGGCCGCGCCAGCGCCGGCGGGCGAGGGGTCGACGTTCTCCTCGTCGACCGCCCGGACCTGATAGACTTCGTCGACGAGCCACCCGGCAGCTTCCTGATCGGCCGTGATTTCCGGATCGAACACGATGATCCGGCGCTGCTCTCCGGACTCTTCGATGTCGAAGACGACCTTCGGATCGACGATCGAAGTCGTGCGACCCCGGAGATCCATGACACCCTCGACGTGGCGCGGCGAATTCGGGACGGCCGTGAGTTCGCCGACGTCGACGATCTCGGTCACGTAGTCGATACTGACACAATACCGCTCCTCGCCGAGCTTGAACTCTAGGACTTGGCCGGTCGAATTTGACATCTGTGATAGCCTCCCAGTGGCGACCGATCCGCGGTGGGGGACGCCGCTGAATCGTTTCTGACCATTAGTTCCGCGAAAATCACCTTAAGTGTGTTCATCAGGTTATCAGCGATGATTCCGACGGCGGAGTCTTTATTTGCTGCGTTGGGCAAGACTGTCCAAGGAGTGACCCGCCAATGACCGGACGAGATCGAGCCGCGGTGATCACCTTTAACCGAACTGCCCCATAGGGTATCATACTGAACATGTCAGCACGGTCATCGCCTCGCGCCGTCGTCGCGGATGACAGCCATTTCATGCGGAGTGTCATCTCGGATATCCTCGAGGAGGGCGGAGTCGAGGTCATCGCGACTGCGAAGAACGGTCGCGAGGCAACCGAAATCGTGTGCGAGCAGGAACCGGACGTCGTGACGATGGACGTCGAGATGCCGGAGATGAACGGCATCGAAGCAGTCGAGCAGATCATGGCCGAGTGTCCGACGCCGGTCCTGATGCTCAGCGCCCATACCGACGAGAACGCCAGCGTGACCTTCGAAGCCCTCGAAAAAGGGGCCGTGGACTTCTTCACGAAACCCGGCGGCGAGGTGTCCATGGAGATGTCCCGCCTGAAAGACCAGCTCGTCGATATGGTGCGGACGGTCGCGGACGTCGACCCAGTTGCGAGGGCCGCTCGGAACAGTCAAGGAGCCACGACGGAATCGGCGACGCCGGCGGCTGGTGCCGAGCAGTACGTCGACAATCCGACGCTGGTGATCGGTTCCTCGACGGGAGGGCCGACCGTCGTCGAACGGGTCCTCTCGGAGTTGCCCGTCGCGGCCAACTTACGGATCCTCGTCGTCCAACACATGCCCGACGAGTTTACCAGCCGATTCGCCAACCGACTCGATGGCCGCAGCGAGTACACGGTCCGTGAGGCCAGCGACGGCGATCGGATCGGTGGCGGTGATGCCCTCGTCGCAGCGGGCGGCTATCACATGGAGGTCTCGAACTACACGCATGGACGACTCCGCGTCGCGTTGACCGAAGACGCGCCGGTCAACAGTGTCCGGCCGTCGGTCGACGTGACAATGGAGAGTGCGGCAGCCGCGATTGACGATCCGCTCGTCGGCGTCATCCTCACTGGGATGGGCGAAGACGGTGCCAACGGCATTCGTGCGATCAAAGATGCCGGTGGCACGACGCTCGCACAGAACGAGGCGTCTTCGGCGGTCTATGGCATGCCAAAGCGAGCCGTCGAAACCGGAAAGATAGACGACGTCTGTTCGCTCGACTCGATCTCGACCCGGATCATCGAGGCAGTCAAACCGGAGGTGCACTAATCACAATGGACGATCAATACCTCGACGCCTTCATCCGCGAGAGCGAGGAGGCGATCACGCAGTTGAACAACTCGTTGCTCGAACTCGAATCGGACCCCGAAAACCAGGAGGCGATGGAATCGATCTTCCGGACGGCCCACACGCTGAAGGGTAACTTCGGCGCGATGGGCTTTGACGACGCCAGCGACCTGGCCCACGCGGTCGAAGACTTACTCGACCAGATGCGCCAGGGCGAGATGGAGGTCACCCCCGAAGTAATGGACCTCGTGTTCGCCGGTGTCGACCAGATCGAGGCCATCGTCAACGAAATCGAGCAAAGCGGTGAGCCGACAGCCGACACGACCGCCATCGTCGATGACATCCGGACCGTCATCGAGGAAGGAGCCCAAGCAGCTGGATCCAGCGGCGACGAAAACAGCCAGGAGTCTGCTACCGAGGACACGGCAGACGACGACACCGACTCTACGGACAGCGACGTGACGGCAATTCTCGACCGGACCGACGTCCCAGAACCAGACGAGGGCGAGGTCTATCACATCGACGTCGACGTCGGTGACGGGAACATGCAGGGTGTCGACGCCATGTTGGCCGTCGAATCACTGGCCGAGTCGCTTGACCTGCTGGCGACCGATCCCGATCGAGATGACGTCGAGAACGGGGACTTCGAGGATCGATTCTCGGTGTTCGCCGCTGCTGGGGACGAAACAACCGTCCGAGCCGCAATCGACGAGGCAGGTTCGATCGAGCGGGCGACGGTCGACGACGTCACAGCGGCGGTCGCCGCCGCCGACACTGGGTCCGAAGACGACGATGCTGGGGCAGCCGCCTCCGCCAGCAACGGGGACTCGTCTGTCGACGAGATCAAATCCGTCCGGGTCGACGTCGGTCAACTCGATGATTTGCACGGCCAGGTCGAGCAGCTGGTGACCAGCCGGATCAAGCTCCGGCGGGCGACCGAACAGGAGAACGTGGATTCGGCGACCGAGACACTCAACGAACTCGATAAGATCACTGCCAACCTCCAGAACACGGTCATGGACATGCGGTTGATCCCGTTGCGAAAGGTCGTCGGGAAGTTCCCGCGGCTGGTCCGTGACCTCTCACGGGATCTGGGCAAGGAAGTCGAGTTCACCATCGAGGGCGAAGACATCGAACTCGACCGGACGATCCTGACCGAGATCTCCGATCCGCTGATGCACATCCTTCGGAACGCGGTCGATCACGGGATCGAGTCGCCCGACGAGCGCGAACGCGCGGGCAAGCCTCGCGAAGGGCACATCGAACTGCGCGCTCGCCGTGAGCGCGACCACGTCGTCATCACCGTCGAGGACGACGGGGCCGGGCTGGACGTCGAGGAGATCCGCGAGAAAGCCCTCGAAAAGGGGGTTCGATCCGCCGAAGAGATCGAACGGATGGACGATTCAGCGATCTACGATCTGGTCTTTCACCCCGGGTTCTCGACGGCTGAGGAGGTCACCGACACGTCGGGCCGCGGGGTCGGTATGGACGTCGTCCACGAGACAGTAACGCAACTCGATGGGTCGGTCAACGTCGAATCGACACCCGGAGACGGAACGTCCGTCTCGCTACGCCTGCCGGTGACGATGGCCATCGTGAAGGTACTGTTCGTCCAAGTCGGTGACGAGCAGTACGGCATCCCGATCAAGAACGTCGACGAGATCACCGCCGCCACGGAAGCCCGGACGATCAACGGCAGCGAGGTCATCAAACACAACGACGAGATCTACCCGATCATCCATCTCGAAGATGCCTTCGATGTCCCCGGGGAGACGAAAAACGGCGACGGCATGCTGGTTCGCGTCCGGGAATCGGAACGCAAAGTGGCCTTACGCTGTGACGAGGTCAACAGCCAGGAAGAAGTCGTCGTCAAGCCCCTCGAGGGAATCCTCTCGGGGACGCCCGGACTTTCGGGCACGGCGGTCCTGGGCGACGGGAACATCGTCCACATCCTCGACGTCGTGACGCTGTAGACCGGTGACCTCATTACCAACGAGCCATGAGAAAACATAACGTGATGCATCGATGAGTCGCCGGTCGGGATCACAGCGGGGATTCGAATCGCTGCTCGCCTACATCGGGTCGGAACTGGCCTTCGAGTCGGACTTTTACAACGACTCCTACCTGGATCGCCGGATCACTGCTCGCATCCGGCGGACCGGGAGTGACGACTACCAGGCCTACGAACGACTCCTCCAGCGCGATTCGGACGAGCAAGCAGCACTGTTAGACTCACTATCGATCAATGTCACCGGCTTCTTCCGGAACCCGGACGCCTGGGAGGGGGTGCGGTCGGTTCTCCGGACACTGACGGCTGAAAACCGCCAAGTGCAAGCCTGGAGTGCGCCCTGTGCGGACGGTCGCGAGCCCTACTCCCTGGCGATGCTCGCTCTCGACGATCCGGAAATCGACGCCCGTCGGCTGGATATTCTGGCGACAGACATCAACCCGGACATCCTCGAAGTAGCTCGGGAGGGGGTTTATGAGGCCTCACAGACGTCGGATATCGCCGAGGAATTAGCGCCGCTGACGAACAACCAGCAATACGTCGATCGTGATGCAGACACCTTCTCGGTGACCGACCGTGTGAAGAACATGGTCTCCTTCGAGCAACACGACCTCATCAGAGGTGACCCGAAACAGGACCTCGACCTCCTGTTGTGTCGGAATTTCCTCATCTACATCGACGGCTCCTACAAGGACCCGATCTTCGAGACGATCCGCGGGTCACTCCGGGGCGGTGGCTACCTGATGATCGGCATGACGGAGACGATCCCGGCCGGGGCGCGCTCGGATTTCGACGCGGTCGACAAACAACACCGGATCTACGAACGCCGCTGACATGTCTCTGTTCGATCTACACCGGGAAGGCAACGTTCAGGAACTCATCAGACTGCTCCGTGAGAGTGACACCGAGGAAGTCCGCCAACGAGCCGCCGAAATGCTGGGTGAATTCGGCGAGCACGAAGATCGGCGAGACATCATCAGTGCGCTGGTCAGAGCCGCCAAAGAAGACGACGCAGACGCGGTGACCGCGGCGGCCGTCGACTCACTCGAAGAACTCGGCCAGGGAGCCATCGAACAACTGATCGAGACGATGGCTAACGTCGATTTCGAGGGCGAGGAAGCAGAGTGGGTGCGTGCGAAGGCATTCGTCCAAGCACTGGATGCCGGCATTCCGGAGTTGCGGATGGCCGCGGCAAACGGACTCGGGCAGTTCGGGGAGAGTGACGCGGTCGAACCGCTAGTCGGGTGCTTCGAGGACGACGACCCACGCGTTCGGGCACGCGCAGCCCGGGCCTGCGGGTCGATCGGTGATCCACGAGCCTGTAGTCCGCTCGAAACACTACTCGACGACAGGGTCGCAAGCGTTCGTCGCGAGGCAGCCGATGCCCTGGGACGGATCGGTAATCGCCAGGCGTTGCAGGCGTTGCTCGAGATGTACGACGACCCGTCCGATCAGGTCCGCCGGGTGGCCGTCAGCTCGTTTGGCAACTTCGACAACGCTGCCCCAGTCGACCCGCTGGTCACGGCGCTGAGCGACGAATCGGCGATCGTCCGCCGAACGGCAGTCTACGCGCTCATCCAATTGCTGGCGAACGTCCCGACACAGAAGAGTCACCAGATCCGCGAGGAGATCGTCGACAAGTTGAGCGAGACCGACGACGAGAGCGTCGTCGTGCCTTTGGTCGAAATCATCGAAGAAGGAACCCAGGCGGCCCAGCGACGCAACACCGCGTGGTTACTCGGGCGTGTCGTGACGGACCCGGACGAGCGGGCAGTCGGCGCACTGATCACCGCACTCGAAGACGACGATCAGATGACCGCCCAATTCGCCGCGACCAGTCTGGCCGAGCTAGATGCAGACGAACGCGTGGCCGATCGGCTGCTCGACGTCGTAACCGACACGGACCGTCCGACCGACGCTCGCGCACAAGCGATTTTCACGCTCGGGAAAGTCGGCGGTGAGGAAGCCAGACAAACACTCGATACGTTGCTCGACGAGACCGACACCGAAGAGATCCGAAAGCGAGCGTTCTCTGCGATATCGAAGCTCGGCGGTCGGTCGTGAATCGTCGCGAGTGACCGACTACACCGAGGGCGATCAGGCGAAGAGTGGGATCTTCTCGGCAGCGACAGTCTCCCAGTTCGCGTTCTTGACCGTGATACGGCCGTCACGCTCGGGTGCGATCGGGGTTTCGGCTTCGATACGGCGGATGAGCAGACTGGAAAGCAACGGGCCGTTGACCGGCTTGAGGGTCTGTGGAGCGTCGGCTAGCATCTCGTAGCCGTCGCCACCACCAGAGATGAAGTTGTTCGTGGCCAGAGCATAGGTCGTGTCGGGATCGAGTGGGTCCCCATCGACAGTCACCTCAGTGATACGCTCGCCGACCTCGTTGCTCATGTCCCAGGTGTACTCCATGCCGGCGACCTGTGGGAACCGGCCGGAGAGACGCTCGACCTCGCTGACTCCGTTCTCGAGGGCCGAGCGGAGCGTTTCGCCAGTGACTTCCAAGACAGTCAGGCGGTTGCCAAACGGGAAGATGTTGATGATGTCACGCTGGGTGAGCGTTCCGGGTCCGTACTGTTCGCTCGTTCGGATTCCGCCGCCGTTCATGAGCGCGACGTCGACATCTGCATCGAGGTGGTTGCGCATCTTCTCGGCGACGTAGTTCCCGAGGTTTGACTCCTCACGGCGAACGACTTTTTCACGCGCGTCGAGGGTCGTCTCGGTACGGCCGATTTCCTCTCCGACTTCTTCCTCGAGTTGGTCCTGATAGGACCGCACGAGGTCTGCCACTTCTGTGTTTGGTTCGAGGCCGCGATCGACCGCTTCGGCCAGCGAGTGACGGGTGAACTCGTGGGAGACGACCTCGCCGTCCTCGACATCGAGGTGAAGTTCGGCGAGATATTTGAACTCGTCTCCGATGATCGAGACGAGACTGCCGTTGACGACCTTCGGCGTCTCGTCCCGATATTCGGCTACTTTATAAGTATCTGCGTATATAAATCCCGAGGAGTATTCAGTGTCACATCGTGGCGTCGTGGATCATTCAATCTAGAAGAAAGCAGCGGGAGCCGAGATGTTATTACGGTGGCTGACCAACCGTCGTGGGACGACAGTCGAAACAAATGAGCGAAGGCGAACACACGCTCGCCGATGCCAAGGGCAGGTTCGTCCAGGTGGTCAAGGACGGCCGGAAGCTCAACGATGTCGAGTGGATTCCCGGGCGATTGGTCCTCTCGAACAAACGACTCGTGCTGGCGAGCAACGAAGGCAAGCGGACCATAAGCGTCGCAGACATTCGGAGCATCCGGACTCGCCAGAACGTCAACGAGGCGATCGCACAGGTGTCGGGCTACATTTCGATCCAACACGGCCGAGACGTATTGTTGCTCTCACCGGCCGACGAGGATCAATTCGCGACGGAACTCTTTCGCGCTCGGCTCGACCAGCAGGTTGTCCTGGCGAAGCATCCGGCCGTCAAAGGCGGCGTCGTCCAGGATACTGATTGGGAGAAAGCACGTGTCAAAGTCGGCGAAGACGCCGTCGAATTGGCGATCTCGAGTGGGCAGTTCGTCGAGATTGCACTCGACGACGTCGGGACGGTCGCCGAAACCGAACGGACCGTCATGGGCGACGAACGGACCGTCCTGGAAGCCGAGCACGCGATCGACGGCACGAGTATCAAGACGTACCTGTCTGGATCGTCCGGTGACAGTGCGGTCCTGGCATCGCTGTTACGGTCGGGAGACCAACACGTCGAATCCGATATCGATCTCAGTGACGACGAGCGTGAGGTCCTGATGGCGCTATATTCGGGCGTTTCACCGTTCGAAATCCCCGATTTCGTCGGAATGGACGTCGATGAAGTTGAGGCCATCTTCGACGGCCTCGCCGAGCGCGATGTCGTCGAAAGGGTACGGACCCGCCGTGAGGTCGGCCTCAAACCACGAGGGCGGTCGATCGCCGGCGACGTGATCGGCGATCGCTAGCTCCCCGTCGGCCGGCCCCTCAATCGTTGACGTCGTCTAAGTGCTTGTTGACGATAACCCGACCTTTAGACGTAAGCGTCGGACCGGCGTCCGTCGAAGCGAGGAGGTCCTTGCTCTGTAGGTCGTTGAGGAGCATCGTCACTTGGCTTGCCTCCCGGTCGAGAACGTTCGCCAGCGGGACGTTTTCGATATCGCCGGCGGAGTAAACCGCAACCAGTAGTTCGATCTCCGCGTCCGAGAGCTCGATGTCCTTGAGATCTGCCATGAGATCGCTGTACTCCAGCCGGATGTAGCGGCCCAAGAGTGAGAGCTTTCGAGCGGAGGGAAGAGCAGCGATCGTGGTCACAGCTTGCCCATTTGGATTGTGCTTGACAGTCAGCGTCGCTCGCTGGGCGCCGGCGACGTCGCGTGTTTCACGCGTAAACTCCGTCACCTGAGACAGTGACACGGTGATCGCGTCGTCTGCGCGATTGAACGTCACTGCTTTGGGCCGTAACGCGAGTTTCGCAGGCGCATACGTCTGGTCGGTGACCCGGCCGCCGATCTCGGCGGGGTGTTTGACTGTCGCCTCAGTCCCGTTCAGCAACGCCTTGTACAGGACTGTCGAGAATTTATCGATCTTTTCGTCGTCAGTTTCGATGACGGCGACGAGGCGGCGATCGTCCTTCTTGAAGGCGACCGTCACTGTCGAGTCGAAAAAATCACCCAGATCGGGGGGAACGTGACCGACCGCAACATCGATGACGTCGCCCAGCGGAATCGTCGTCTTCGTCTCGTCGGCCGCGAGAACGAGTCGCTTCTGACTCAACAGCACCCGTCCAGTCGTCGGTTCGGACCGGGCGGTATGCTCCGAGTTGAACTTGCCGACGAAATCCGCGATGACTGATTCCGACATGTGTATCCGCGAGTATGTACCGGTATACGAAGGGCCAAGTATTGAGGGTTTCGTGTGAATATCAATCGAAAAAACGGCACGAGAAGATACTCGTGGACGGGTGCCGTTACTCGTCGTCGCTCAGCAGCTCGGCGACGTCGCCCTCACCGTGCTCGACGATCCGCACGTTGAGTTGGCGGACCGCGTCGCTGACTTCTCGGCCACGAACAGTCACGCGCTTGCGCTCGCCCTCCCGATCGGGGTTGAAGCCAGTTCCGCCCTCGAGAAGCACCGATTTGAGGTCGGGACCACGGACATCTTCCCGAAGCGGGCGGCCCGCATCGTCCGAGCCACCGGTCAACGAGAGCGTGAAGCCGTCGAGACCGACGGCGCTGCCTGCCACGTCGTCGCCGATTTCGCGGCCCATGAATCGATTTGCGTTCTGTCCGTCTACGTCGACCTGGTAGGTGTCGCCGGTGTCCGGGTCGGCCACCGCGACGGTGAAGTCGGCCATACCCGATCCAAGCCGGGCACGCTAAAAAAGCCCGTCGGAATGTCGCGCCGGACGATTCCGGACGCACGTCGCCGACATACCAGCGCAGTCGGTCGAAAAGAGAGGAGACAGGACAGATCTGAAAGCCCACCCCTAGATCCAAACGGCTTTGCCCGCACGTGACTGTCAGGACAGCATGGAACAGACAACCCGCGAGCGGATCGCCGACCGACTCCGCGAGAAAGCCCTCTCGGCGACAGCGATCGCCGCGGCGTTCGACCTCTCGACGGCGACCGCGATCGAGCACGTCGAACACGTCGCAGCGTCGCTGTCCGGCAGCGACGAACAGCTACTGGTCGCTCCACCCGAATGTTCCGACTGCGGGTTCACGAACTTCGACGACCGCGTGAACGTCCCGAGTCGCTGCCCGGATTGCCACAGCGAGAGCATCGACCCCCCGGTCTTCCGGATCGAAGATCAGTAACAGCTGCGTTCGACCCGACGGTCGTAGAGGCGAGCCAGCAACTGGGTGACGGGGCCGCCGCCGATCGACTGGCCATCGACACGATCGACCGGCCGGATCTCCCAGGTCGTGTTCGTCAGGAAGGCCTCCTCGGCGGCACGCAACCGTGCTGGCTCGTACCGCCCTTCCTCGACCGGTAATCCTTCCGCACGGGCGAGATCGAGGACGGTCGAGCGGGTCACACCGGGCAGGATCGATTGCTCGCTCGTCGGGGTGTGGAGCACGCCGTCAGCGACGAAACAGAGGTTGCTCGTCGCGCCCTCCGCGAGATATCCCTGGGTGTCGAGCATGAGTGCCTCCTCGCAGTCGGCGGCGAGGTCCAGACGCGCGAGAATGCCGTTGAGATAGTTATGCGTCTTGGCGCCGGCGGGGATCGCTGCCGACGGGACGCGCTCGGTATCGACGGTTGCGACGGTGGCCGGACCGTCCCAGACGGGTTGCCCGTCGACGCCGCCCCGCGGCAGCGAGTCGACGAGCACCACGATCGTCGGGTCGACGGCTGGATCGGGCGTCAGTTTGCCGGGCTGGCTGCCACGCGTGATCGAGAGCTTCACGTAGGCATCGTCGAGATCGTTGGCGGATACCGTCTCGTCGATTCGCGCACGGAGGTCGTCCCGGGACGGGATCGCCTCGGCAAATCCGAGCGTCTGGGCAGTCGCTTCGAGGCGGTCGGCGTGAGCGTCCCAGGCGAAGATCTCGCCGCCGTAGGCCCGGAGTGTCTCGAAAGCCCCATCGCCGTACTGAAAGCCGCGATCCCGGACGGAGACAGTTGCTTCCTCGGCAGGGACGATCTCGCCGTCGACGTGATACTGCATCACGCCGTCGTTGGGGCGGTCGGGGCTTGTGTGTTGGCGTTCGAGCAGGGGGCTCCCGCTACTGGCCCAAGGCCGGATATTCGAGGCGCAACTCGCCGTCGAGGGTGTACTCGGTGCTGAGGATGCCGCCGGCAGAAAGGCCCATCGTGACGTCGAAGACGACGGTCGTGGCCGACGCCGAGCGCGGCCGCACGAGCAGTTCGAGTGTGCTGATCGTCTCGTCGGCCAGGTCATCCAGATCCGTCACCTCGATCGCCGTGCCGCTCGCGCGGTCGGGCGTATACAGCCGGATCTCGGGTGGGGGCGAACTGTCGCCCTCGACCGGGGAGACGACAGCGACCTGTGGAGGCGTTTCTGCCTCGGGCAGCCACACCCGAAGTTCGACCGACTCGACGGTCGTCCCCTCGCGGTGCCAGATCTCGGTCCGGAGCGGGATCACACCGTCCGCAACCGCGCCGTCGACGCCGAAATGGCCGATCTCGGATCCCTCGTCACTGAAGTGAATGCTAGCTCGACCCTGGCCATCCGAGTGACGGGTCGGATTCGAGAGCGTTTGCTCGGTACCCAATGCGCCACAACCCGCAGTCGCCGTGACACCGGCGACACCCGCAGTCGTGAGGAAACGACGCCTACGCATACCGGTCCCCCGGTCGCGACCCACGGAGAGGTGAGATTGGCTGAGACAAATCCCCAAGCGGTGATTCAATCAGCGCTACCTTCGTCATGTGTGGCGGTCAAACGGATCGGTCAAAAACCTGGTTCACGATCAAACGTCGATTTGAGCGACCGACGCCGATCCAGCGTCCCGTCAGTGGACGTATCGCTTCAGGAACGCGGCGATCATCGCTTTGCCGTGGTCGGTCAAGATACTCTCCGGATGGAACTGGACACCGACATGTGGCTTCGATCGATGCCGGACACCCATGACAACTGATCGTTCGTCGTCGGTGTGGGCGGTCTCGACGAGACAGCCTGGCAAGTCATCGTGGTCGACCGCAAGCGAGTGATACCGCCCCACGTCGAAACCCTGGGGCAAGTCAGTGAAGACGCCCTCGCCATCGTGAGAGACGGTCGAGGACTTGCCGTGGACGACTGACGGCGCGTGGCCAACCGGGGCACCGTGGACAGCACACAGCGCCTGGTGGCCCAGACACACCCCCAGCGTCGGCCTCGCCAGCGACTCGAAGATCGGCATCGAGACGCCCGCCGCCTGGGGCGTGCCTGGGCCGGGCGAAACGACGATCGCGTCGGGGTCGATCTCGCGGATGTCCGCGAGGTCAACGGCGTCGTTGCGCCTGACGAGAACCTCGCCATCGACGTCTGGCAGCCACGCGTCGGTCGTCACCACCTCGCCGACGTACTGGACGAGGTTGTACGCGAACGAATCGTAGTTGTCGACGACGAGGACCGTCACGTGTCGGCCCCCCGTCCTGTGGTCGTCTCCCTGTCGCCAGTGACGCCGACCTCGCGGTCCAGGGCGTCTCCGACTGCCTTGACCAGCCCGCGGGCCTTATCGAGCGTCTCGTCGTACTCCCGATCGGGGACGGAGTCGGCGACGATACCGGCCCCGACGCGCAAGTGATACTCCCCCTGGTGTCGGACCAGCGTTCGGATGATGATGTTCAGCGTCGCTCGGTCGTCGAACCCGAAGATCCCCATACTGCCTGTGTATGGACCGCGCCACGTCGCCTCAACCTCGTCGATGATCGCCATCGTCCGGGGTTTGGGTGCGCCGGTGATCGTCCCGCCAGGGAAGACGGCCCGGATCGCGTCGGCCAGATCCCGACCGGCCCGGAGGCGTCCCTCGACCAGCGAGACGAGATGCATGACTTCCGAGTACCGGTCGATGCGACGATACTCCGTGACGTCGACGCTTCCGAACTCGCTGACTTTGCCCAGGTCGTTGCGTTCGAGATCGACCAGCATCGCGTGCTCGGCACGTTCTTTCTCGTCTGTACGCAGGTCGGTTTCCAGGTCCTGGTCGCGGTCCGGCGTCTCGCCGCGGGGCCGGGTACCGGCGATCGGTTCAGTTACCAACCGGTCACCGTCCCGATCCAAGAGGAGTTCCGGACTCGCGCTGACGAGATCCGCGTCCGGGAACTCGAGCAGCCCCGAGTAAGGTGCTGGATTGACCGCTCGGAGCGCCGCAAACGTCGTCACCGGGTGGACCGCGGCGGGTGCCCGGAGTCGATGGGAGACGTTCGCCTGGAAGGTATCACCGTCACGGACGTACTGTTTGACGCGATCGACGCGATCGCTAAACGCCTCGCGACCGCAGTCACTCTCGAAGTGGACCGGACCCTCGACGGCCGGTTGCTCGACCGTCGGATCGCCGTCGTGTGCGCGTCGGGCCAACGTGAGTGCCGTCTCTCGGCCGCCCTCGAAGGCAGCGTCTGGATCGTCACCGACGCGTGGACAGACCGTCACGTGGAGAGTCACCGGCGAGTCGGCCGGTTCGCGCCAGGCGACCAGCGCGTCGTAGATGCCGACCTGCACACGCGGCAGGTTGCGGTCGCGTTCGGCGTCCGTGGGAAGGTCCTCGATTTCACGGGCGAGATCGTAGGAGAGCCACCCGATTGCCCCGCAGGGATACGGGACGTCACAATCTCCCCGGACGAGGGACTCGTCGGCCAGTCGCTCGACCAGTGTCTCGATCGCCTGGCCGTCCGGCCCGACAGTCAGCCACTCGACGGGATCGACGCCGAAGTAACTCCAGCCCTCGGCGCCGCCGCTGGTTTCGAGAACGCAGCCGCCCGGCCCGTCACGGGCCCGACGGTAGGCTGTAAACGGGTCATCGACCGTCGTCCGCACCTCGATCGGGACGCGTGCCGTTGGGGCAGCATCGGACGCGAGGTCTCGGAACGTCGCCCGGTCAGTTACCAGCCGCGGCTCGGTCATCACGAAGAGTCAAGGAGGGCAACGACTACCGTGTTGCGGTCGATGTACTATTGGCCGGCCCGGTCGATCCACGTTGTGACGCGTGATTGAGCGATGCCTGTCTGCTCTGAAAGGGTGCCGGCGTCTGCCGCGGCCAGGTCGCCGACCGTCTCGACGTCTGCATCGGCCAGTCGTTCGGCGTAGGCCGGGCCGATACCCTTGATCGACTGGACGTCTTCGGTCGCGGTTCCATCGGGTTCAGGCGCCGTCTGGCTGGCTTCGGCGGCCGAATCGGGCTCGTCTGCGGTCGATTCTGATTCCGCAGCCGATGTTGTAGTCAGTTCGTCGTCGGCTGCCGTCGCTGTCTCCTCACTGGCGTCGGATGTCGTCTCGTCGGCCTCGTTGTCGGTCCCTTTCACCGCGTCCTCGGTCGTCGTGTCCGGTTGACGTTCGACCGTGACGCCGACGTCCTGTGCCGTCGATTCGTCACTCGAAGTCGACCGACCACCCTGACGCCGAGAGGTGTCCAATCCCAGGGCAGCCTTGATCCGTTCGATGAGTCCCATGTACGGTGATACGACCGCCACGACTTAAAGCCGTCCACGTTGACCGTCCGGCTACAACGCACGGCGGAGTGTTTCGTTCATCGCCTCGACTGGCGCGTCCCGACCGGTCCAGCGCTCGAACGCTTCGACACCCTGATAGAGGAGCATCCACGCGCCGTCGACGGTTTTCGCGCCTGCCGCGGCAGCATCGCGCAGCAATCGTGTTTCAAGCGGGCTGTAGACGGCATCCAAGACGGCAAGTCCGTCGTGGAGGGCGTCGGCCGGAACCGGCGACCGGTCCTCGTCCATCCCGACGCTGGTGGCGTTGACCAGCACGTCGGCGTCGGCGAGGAGCGCACCCAACTCGTCGAGGCTGTGGCCACTTGCCCCGGGGACATCCGCCGCCAGGTCGTGGGCTGTCTCGACGGTCCGGTTGGCGATCGAAACGGTCAGGCCTTCGTCTGCGAGGCCGAAGGCAACCGCCCGGCCGGCACCGCCCGCGCCGACGACGACAGCCGACCCCGCCAGCGTGACATCGTGGTTCTGTAGCGCACGCACCGCCCCGATCGCGTCGGTGTTGTGCCCGGTCGGGGCTTGGCCAGTCAAGTCGATCGTGTTGACGGCCCCGATGCGGGCAGCCAGGTCGTCCGGCTGGACGGCCTCGAGGACGGCCTGCTTGAACGGGATCGTCACGTTCAGTCCCGAGACGCCGAGCGTCTGGGCCGCCGCGACGGCCTCAGGGGCCTCGTCTACGGGCGGTTCGAACGTGACGTATCGGGCATCGAGGCCGAGTTCGTCGTAGCCAGCCTCGTGCATCGGCGGCGACAGTGAGTGCTCGACCGGATTGCCGATGAGTCCGTAGACATCCATGGACCGAGCAACGACGGGGACGACCAAAACCGCGGCGATTGGGCCAGAGAACGGATAGGGCCACGGCCCACACGCGACGTGTGAGAAACTGCCACGCCGATCTCGACTCCGCAAGACATTATTTCTGAGGGGTGAGACGTCTGGACGTGTCTCGTTTACGCCATCCGCTGACTGCTGTCGCCGCGGCCGTCGCACTGTCGCTGCCGTGGGTGGTCGTCGAGGGGTCTCGCCTCGCAGCCGCGACCGCATGGATACCGATCGGGACTGGGCTCTCACTGTCGACCGGGTTGACGGTGCTGGTGACGGGGCTTGCCGTCGTCGGTGCGTCCTTCCTGCTCGCCTGGGGAGCCGAGACTGCCGAGAAAGACGTCCCGCGGGCGTTCGCGCTGGCCGTCCTTGCAGTGCTTGCCGTCGCCCCGGAATACGCCGTCGACGCGCTGTACGCCTGGCAGGCAGGGGCGGGCGCCGGAACGGCCGCGGGCGCCGAGGCCGGCAACCTCGCCATCGCAAACATGACCGGGGCCAACCGAATCTTGATCGGGTTGGGCTGGTCCGGGATCGCCATGTTCACCGTCTATCGGGCCTATCAGGTTCGAGACGACAACGTCGAGAAGCGATCGGGGTTCCTCGCGGACATCGTCACGCTCGATAAGGCCTTGACGACCGAGATTACGTTCCTCTGGCTGGCGACACTGTGGGCCTTTTTGGTCCCGCTGGGCGGCGGCATCGACCTGATCGACACCGTTGTCCTCGTTGGCCTGTACGTGAGCTACATCCTCGTCATCATCCGGTCGGGCATCGAAACGGAGGACGAACAGATCGGCGTCCCTGGCTACCTGCAATCCTACCGCAAGCCCAAGCGGATCGCAACCGTGCTCGGGCTGTTCATCTACTCGGGCATCATGATCCTGATCGCCGTCGAGCCCTTCGCCCACGGACTCGAGAAGCTCGGTCTCCAGTACGGCGTACCGAAGTTCTTCATGATCCAATGGATCGCCCCGCTTGCCAGTGAGTCCCCCGAGTTGATCGTCGTCGTCTATCTGGTCAACAAGGCCCGATCCTCGGCCGGGTTCAACGCCCTGATCTCCTCGAAGCTCAACCAGTGGACGCTACTGATCGGGACACTCGCGATCGTCTACTCCATCGCAGCCGGGCATCTCGGGGTCCTCGAATTCGACTACAAACAGAGCCTGGAGATCTGGATTACCGCTGCCCAGTCGTTCTTCGCGCTGGCGATCCTGGTCAACTTCAACATCAGCCTCCGGGAGGCAGTTTCGTTGCTCGTGTTGTTCGCCAGCCAAGTGTTCGCCGAGTTCATGGTGTTGAACGTCCTCTCGCTGGCCCATCCCGAAGCAGTCAGCCACCAGATCCTGCTCGGCTACACTGCAGTCTACCTCATCGCCGGGCTAGGGCTGTTCGTCCACCGCCGGCAGGCGGTCACGGAGATGCTCGCGATGACGGCCGAAGTGGTCCAGACGGCGTTTGGCCGACGGAGTGACTTCGAGCGCCTCGACGAGCCATGACCGACGCCACGGACCACACAGTCGGGATCGTCGTCTCGGCGGCCGACCGCGCGTCCGAACACATCCACGACCACCTGCTCGATCTGGCAGACTGGACGATCACCGAAGACACCGACCACCCCGCAGCCGACGGGGGAGGGGACGTCTTCCGGACCGGCGGCTTCGAGATGCGGACCTTCGAGGAGTGGCACCTGGAACTCGACGGCGTAGCAACGGTCTTCGACGATCCGGATCTCGTCGTCTTCGCCTCCCGCCACTCCGGCGAGACCGGGGCGCTGTTGACGGCCCACCACACGGGCAACTTCGGACCGGCCGAGTACGGCGGCGAGGACCGTGCTCTCGCCCGCGCCGCACCGAACGCACAGAGCCAGGTCGTCGAGGCGCTGGCTACCCACGCCCCCGAAGCCTACGAAGTCGGGATGGAATGTACCCACCACGGTCCGACGGACGTGGGGGTCCCCTCGCTGTTCGTCGAAGTCGGGAGCGGCCCCGACCAGTGGGACGATCCCGACGCCGCGGCGGCCGCGGCGCGAGCGATCCTCGACCTCCGCGGGACGGCTCCCAACGTGGCCCGCGAGGACGGCGAGGAAAGCGCCCGCCGGCATCTCGTTGGGTTGGGTGGGAACCACTACGTCCCACGGTTCGAGCGCATCGTCCGCGAGACAGACTGGGCGGTCGGCCATATCGCCGCCGACTGGGGGCTTGCAGAGCTGGGCGATCCTGCCGAGCACGAGGATGTACTCGAGGCAGCCTTCGCCGAGAGCGGGGCCGAATACGCCTTGATCGACGGCGAGTACCCGCAGATCGAAGCGGCAATCGAGGACGCGGGACACACCGTGGTCGGCGAGACGTGGCTGCGGGCCGTCGAAGGCGTCCCGCTTCCGTTCGTCCATCGTGTCGAACAGCGACTGGCGTCCGTCGAGGACGGGCTTCGCTTTGGCGCCCCGGCCCGCGATTACGATGGCGACTTCGAGATCGTCGAACTACCCAGCGAGCTGTTGGACGAAGCCCAGGGAATCGACCGTGAGGCGACCCGCGAGGCCGTCGAGGGCGTTGGGCTGGCGTTCACGACCGAGCAAAGTGCCACGCGAGTCGGTGATCGAGCCGCCGTCGCCGACAGTGCGGACCGGGAAGCGTTGATACGCAGACTCGTGGACGTACTCCAGGTCGACTACGACGCGGTAGTCGTCGAAGACGATCGCGTCGTCGCGAGGAAAGAAGCGTTCGATCCCGCACTCGCGGCGGAAGCTGGCGTCCCGGAGGGGCCGAAATTCGGACAGCTAGCCAACGGGCAGGCTGTCGAAGTAGACGGCGAAAGCGTCGAGCCAGCGGCAGTGACTCGGGAGCGAGAAGTGACGTTCCCGGTCTGAGCGGGTAAATGTCTACCAGCCAATCAAGGGTCGACAGCGTTGGCTTTCAGCGTCTCCAGATCGATCGCTTCGAGCACGGTCTCGTTGGTCGCTTCGAGGACGACCGGCGGGGCAACCCCGGCCTCGTGGGCTTCCAGCCAGCGGCCGACACAGAGACACCAGCGGTCTTTCGGATTCAATCCAGGGAAGTCACGTTCCGGCCGGGGCGTGATCAGATCGTTGCCCTGCGCGCGGGAAAACTCCAGAAACGCCTGGGTCATCTTCGCACAGAGATGGTGCTGGCCGCGGTCGCCGGGAACAGCCCTGCAGTGGCCATCGCGCTGATAGCCCGTCGAGAGCGGATCGCTACAGGGTGCAAGCGGCTCGCCGAGGACGTTTTGCTGGGCGTCGGGGTCGCTCTGTGACATACCGGCCGTTACCACGAAGCGGGGGTAACAGTTGGTTTCGGGACGGGTTTTGCCGTAATCTCTCAGTCGTCGCCCGGCACGCTGTCGGCGTGATTACACAGCACCTCGGGCACCGTCGGCAGGCCACTGGTGTCGTGAGTCCCCGTCGGCGGCAGGTTCACCTCGGCAGCCGGCGAGTTTGTGAGGTCGACATCGGCGTCCAGTCCATCCATCTCCTCGCCGTCTCTCGTATCCTGGTCGATTCGCATCGAACAGAACTCAGCGCCACACATCGAGCAGTACCGTGCCTCCTTGTAGTTGTCTTCCGGGAGTGTCTGGTCGTGGTACTCGCGGGCGCGGTCGGGGTCGAGTGCGAGGGAGAACTGTTCGCGCCAGTCGAAGTCGTATCGTGCCTGTGAGATGGCATCGTCCCAGTCGCGAGCACCGGGTTTCCCGGCAGCGACGTCGCCCGCGTGGGCGGCGATGCGATACGCGGCGAGGCCGTCGCGGACGTCTTGGGCATCCGGGAGTCCGAGGTGTTCTTTGGGCGTGACGTAACACAGCATCGCCGCGCCGTGACGGGCAGCCTCAGTCGCCCCGATGGCGCTTGTGATGTGGTCATAGCCCGGCGCAACGTCGGTCACCAGCGGACCCAGGAGGTAGAAGGGCGCGCCGTCACAGACGGCCTGTTGGTGGCGGACGTGCTCGCCGATCTCGTCGAGCGGGACGTGGCCCGGCCCCTCGACCATGACTTGGACGCCGTGGGCGTGAGCGCGTTCGGTGAGTTCGCCCAACGTCTCTAACTCCGCCAGTTGTGCCTCGTCGTTGGCATCCGCGATCGATCCGGGCCGGAGGCCGTCACCGAGGCTGATCGTGACGTCGTACTCGGCGAGGATCGCACAGATCTCCTCGAAGTGCGTATAAAACGGGTTCTGCTCGCCGTGGGCTTCCATCCACTCGGCGAGGATCGACCCACCTCGCGAGACGATCCCCGTGATCCGGCCGTCAGTCAGCGACAGGTGTTCCTGGAGGATGCCCGCGTGGATCGTCTGGTAGTCGGTTCCCTGAGCGGCCTGAGATTCGATAACGTCCAACAGGAGAGAAGCCGTCAGATCTGAAGGAGATCCCACTTGCTTCAGCGCTTCGTAGATCGGGACGGTCCCGAGCGGGACTGGTGAGTGTTCGATCTGGCCAGCACGGAGCGCCGGAATATCACCCCCCGTCGAGAGGTCCATCACCGTGTCCGCACCGTACTGGATGGCGGTGTGCAGTTTCTCCCGCTCGGTTTCGCGGTCGCTCTCGGGTTCGCTGTTGCCGATGTTGGCGTTGATCTTCGTCGCAAAGTCCTGTCCGATGATCATCGGATCGAGAGACTCGTGTTCGTGGTTGTTCGGGATCACCGCCTCGCCGGCGGCGACTTTCTCGCGAACGAATGCGGGCTCGCGGTTCTCCCGTTTGGCAACCCGTTCCATCGCCGGAGTGATCTCGCCGTCGCGTGCACGCGAAAGTTGTGTCGCTGTCATCACTGGCCCGTCGTACTACTTTGTTATATAACCTAGTGATAATCGACGAGACGAGCGGGGGCTAGTCGTGGAGCAAGATCGAAGGGAAACCAAGACGTCAGTCGCTGGTGTCGTACTTGTAGGTCGCCTCGTCAGCGTCGATACCGAAGTCCTCGGCCGTTTCTTCGGGTTCGTCGTCGCTGTCTGCAGCCGCGGCAGCCTTGAAGGCATCCCGGAACCGCTGTGGCATCGAGAACGCCGCCACTTCGATACGCATCGGGACCGCATCGGGATCGAGGGAGTCGCGTTTCGACTCCAAGCGATCCTGCAACACCCCTGGAAGATCCGTCTCGTCGATGGCCTCGAAGCCGAACTGCGCGAGATACTCGGGTTCGCCCGAAAGCGTGTAGACGGTGTCGAAGGCCTGGTCGCTCGCTTCCTGGACGAGTCGCTCGACGACGTGTGCGCCGACGCCCTGGCCGCGCCAGGCCTCGAGGACGCCAATACTCGTCAATTCACAGATGTCTTCGGCCGCCTTGTGGATGCGAATGCGCCCGAATCCGGCACGTTCGTCGCTCCGTTCGTCGACCGCGATGACGTAATCCCGCGAACGGAAGGCCGTCTCGTCGAGGCCTAACGCCTCGATATGATCCAATAGCCAGACCTCGTCGCGGTTGCGTGCGTCCCGGACGTACATACTACGTGGTAGCACCCCCGCGGGAAAAGTATTTGCTGGCGGGACAGCGGGCGAGCCAATTTCGTCGGCGTCGCTACCGAGCGGACAGACAGACGGCCGGGCGAGCAGCTGGCTCAAAAGCCACTGCCGTCGCCCCCTTCCAGTCGATCGACAACCTCGCGGATGTCCGCAGAGTCTTCGATTGACTCTTTGACCTTCTCACGCCGGCGGACTTCGGCGGCACTGGCGTTGTAGGCCCGGACGTACTCGGCCCGAGAGTGTTCCTCGAAGGCGTGCCGGATGGCGAAGTATCCGTCGGGCAAGACCGTCCCGCAGACCGCACACTCGATGCGCTCGTGGCTGGTCGACTGATGGACGATCAAGTCCTCGACCCGGTCGAAGGACTCACCACAGCCTTCGAGCGCACATTCCCAGCGTGGCATACCCGGCCATACGCCCCACCGGGGGTAAAAACCCACCCATCGCCGTCCGCGAATCAGAACGGCTTTTGTCGCCGCCGGGATACCACCGGGCGTGACAACGACGGCGGTCGATCTCCACGTGAAAGTGCTCGACGAAGCAGTCGTGCGACGGGCCAAAGCCAGGGGACTTGACGTCCTGGTGTACGCCCCGCACTTCCAGCGCCTGCCACGGACACGAGCGACCGCCAAGAAATTTTCCGACGAGGAGTTGCTGGTCGTCCCCGGACGAGAGGTGTTTACTGGCTCGTGGCGCACTCGCCGGCACGTCCTCGCGATCGGGCTGGCCGACCCAGTACCCGATTTCATCACGCTCGAAGCCGCGATGGACGCCTTCGACCGCCAGGACGCCGCCGTCCTGGTGCCACATCCGACGTTCTTGTCTGTGAGTCTCGGTCCCACGTTGATCGACCGCTACCGGGACTCGATCGATGCGATCGAGACGTACAACCCGAAACATTGGCCCCACCACAACCGCCGGGCGCGACGGATTGCCACGGATCAAGAGCTTCCCACCTTCACCTCGTCGTACGCCCACCGTCGGCAGACAGTTGGTGAGGCGTGGGTCGAATTCGACCGCCAGATCGACGACGAAGATGATCTCGTCGAGGCCCTCAAAGACGGGGCCACGCGAGCGGTTCGCCACCGATCCGGACTCGTCCACCAGGGCCGGTGTGCACTGGAGTTTGCCCACCTCGGGTGGGAGAACTCCTGGAAGAAGCTCGATCGGATCCTACTTTCAGGCCGCGAAGCGACCCACCCCGAGGATCCGGCCTACGACGGACGCTTCGAAGAGGCGAGCGTCTACTGACGCCGGTGGATCGTGAGAGGCCACTCAGGCGAATCCGATCGCCTGCAGGCCCATCCCGAAGGCCCGTTGTGGAACCTGGTAGATGATCGCGGCGGCCACGACGAGTTCGAAGCCGGTCACGGCAAGCATCATGGGTGTCGAGTACTTGCTGTCGACGCGGACACCGATCGGCAGGTCGAACTCCCGACTGAGCAA
The DNA here is from genome assembly GCF_009797925.1 of Halorhabdus sp. CUG00001. Classification (NCBI taxonomy): domain Archaea; kingdom Methanobacteriati; phylum Methanobacteriota; class Halobacteria; order Halobacteriales; family Haloarculaceae; genus Halorhabdus; species Halorhabdus sp. CUG00001. Next base: position 170,109 of record NZ_VOLB01000001.1, on the reverse strand, counting down.
GGGATAGAACAATGCGAGGCCGCGACGGGTCCCGAGGATGTCCAGTGCGTAGTGAGAGAGGACACCGATCCAGACGTACTGGAGATTGCCGAAATAATGCGGGTAGGCCCCCACGATCCCGAGTACGAAGAGGTTGTGAAGCGTCTTGCGGTGGGTGCCAAAAGCAGTGTCGACGTCCGGAAACAACGCTCCAAGCACCATCGGGACCGAGACCGCCGCGATCGTCACGAACGTCTCGACGTCGCCGGACGGCTCCAACAAGTACCCTATCCCGAGGCTCAACAGCAGGGCGTTGAGGACGTGGCCGCGCTTGTTCATCGATCGGGTAGACGCCGGGCGGCACCGAAAGCGTTTCTCACTCGTATCGTCGTACCAGGTAGCGACCGAGACGACGATTAGGGCACGCCGCGTTCGAGGGCCGCGTCGAGATCCGCGAGGGCGCGCTCGGCGATCTGGCGCTTGATCTCGGTCCGCGAGCCGTCGAACTCGTACCGACGCACGCGCGTCGACGAGTTACCACTGCCCCACGGCGCGGCGTAGGCGATACCGACGAAGACCGTTCCCACCGGCTTCTCGTCCGTCCCGCCGGTCGGTCCAGCGATGCCCGTCGTCGAGACGCCCCACGTCGTGCCCGCCCGATCTCGGACGCCCTGGGCCATCTGCCGGGCGACCGGTTCGCTGACCGCCCCTTCCGCATCGAGCGCCTCGCGACTGACCGCCAGTGCTTCTCGCTTGGCGTCGTAGGAATAGGTCACCAGCGAGCGATCAAAATAGTCGGAGGAACCGGGAACGTCCGTCAGCAACGAGCCGATCAATCCGCCGGTACAGGACTCGGCGACGGCGACTGTGGCGTCAGTGTCACGGAGCGCGTCGCCGACGCGCTCCTCGATCGGCACCTCGGATTCCGTCATACGCGCTGGTGGGGCTGCCCGGACCAAAAGCGTCCGGTCCCGGACAGCGCGACGACCGCGACCGGACGGACAAACTCGGGAAGTGGACTCAATACAAACAGACGATAGAATGAGAACCGTCAATAGAGCAACGCAACCGAGAGTGATTCCGAAACATAAAGTATATTTGAGGTTTTATTAGATCTATGGGAGAAAAATCAATATTCGATAACTTCCGACGGCGCACGTTCCTCGGCTTGATCGCAGCAGCAGGAACGACATTTGTCTCAGGATGTGTGTCTTTCTCAGGAAACGGGACAGCCGCCTGGGACATCATCGTGCACTGCGAAGGTGAGAATGACAAGAAATCTATAGTAACGGTCACCCGGCCGTCAGCCGACGAAACGGTGGTTGAGACGACAGTAACGTTGTCACCTGGAGAGTCACACCAGATCAACAACGAGGTCCGAGCTAATCGCGACTACGAGGTGACTATCGACGTCTCCAACGGCCCGTCGGAGACCTACAAGTGGTCGAAGCCGGACAATGCTCTCCATGTCATCGTTGACGATAGCGATAACAACGTCGTCTTCGCAAAGCAGGTCGGGTGAAAGTTGGTTTGACGAACCGATAGCGCAGTCTCGCTTCTGATCTACCAGAAGCTACCCGGCTTTACAATTGCTATCCCAAACAGCAAGACAAACGGACCAGTACGTACGAACGCGAACATGGACTACGAGACGCCGCAGTTCTACCGCGTCATGCAGTACGCGGCCGAGGCTGACCGTGATGTCGCCGACATGGTCTCGGGCAGCCCCGACTGGGGACCGCCGCCAGCACTGCGCGACGGCCTCCGGGCGTACGCCGATCTCGATGCCGAGGCCTACGGCTACCCGCCCAGCCCCGGTATCGAACCGCTCCGCGAGGAGATCGCCAAGCGTCGCGACGTCCCGACGGAAGCCGTGCTCGTCACCAACGGCGCTGGCGAGGCCAACCACCTCGCGACGGCCACGGCCCTGGACGAACGCGACGGCGACGAGGTGCTGGTGACCGACCCCGTCTATCCGTACTACGCTGGCCGGGCGAGCGTGCTGGGTGCCGAACCGCGGTTCGTGCCGACGGATGAAGACGGCCATCTCGACCCGGATGTAGTCCGAGGGACAGCCAATGGAGACACCGCGGCGATCGTCGTCACGACGCCGAACAACCCGACTGGGGCAGTCTACGGCGCGAAGACGATGGCCGAACTCGTCGCGATCGCCGAGGACAACGGCGCCGTCCTGATCAGCGACGAGGTGTACGACCACTTCGACTACTCGGGCCGGTTCACTAGCGTACTCGACGTGGGCTCGCCGGCCCGCATCGTCACGAACTCCTTCTCGAAGACGCTCTCGGTGACGGGCTTGCGAGTCGGCTATACCGTGATTACCGACGAACAGCTACGGGAGCGGGCACAAACGCGGCACATGCTGACCAACGTCGCGGTGAGTCGGCCGGCACAGTACGCCGTGGCCCACGCCCTCCAGAACACGACCCCGGAGTGGTACGCCAACAACCGCCAGCGCGTCCGGGACCGAATCGAGCGCTTCACCGACACGCTGGAGACGATCGGTGCCGACTACCTCGATCCCGAGGGTGCTTTCTACGTCATGGCCCGCATCGACGGCCTCGATGGCTCGATCGACGCTGCCTTCGACCTCATCGATACGGCGGGTATCTCGGCGATGCCGGGGTCGGCTTTCGGGGAGACGAAGGCTGACTGGCTCCGCTTTTCGCTGTTGACGCCACGGATCGAGGAAGCGAGTCGACGCCTGGAGGCCTTCGTCGCCAGCGAGGATTGAGCGAACGCGCCGGAACCGTCACTCGCCGCCGAGTGTGGCCGCCAGGTCGTCGAACTGCCGGCGGTAGTACGCCTCTGCGCGCGAGCGAGCAAGCGACCCCTCACCGTCGTAGAGATCGTCGAACCCGCCCATCCGCCACAGGAGCGTCGAAAACTGATAGAGGGGTTTGCTCTTCGCGTACCGCTGGTCGGGATCGAAGTCGCGCTCGGACCGATACCCGTCGTGGAGGTGCGCGCGTAATTGCTCACACTCCTCGGGGTCGCGAAAGACCGAATCGATAAACAGGAACTCCACCTGCGCGAGGTTGTACATCGGTTCGCCCGCGAGTGTTTGCTCCCAGTCGAGGACGGCCGAGATCGGCGACGTGCCGTCCGGTTCGAACAGGAGATTCCCCGGCCGAAAGTCGTCGTGGACCACGCGAGGAATGCCCTGGCGAGGCACCGTCGAGAGACGCGCTCGCAGTCGCTCTCTGGCAGTGTCCTGTAAGTCCTCGAAGGTAGTGGCGGCCAGCCCATCGATGTGCCCACGCGTCAGATCGGCGAAGTACGCCCGCCAGTCACTAGAGAAGTCACGGACGGACAGCCGCCCGTCACGAAGGGCGAGGCGGCCGTACCCTTCGAAGGCGATCGTCGAGTGGAGATCCCCCAGAATCCGGCCGACTGCTTCGAGAAGCTCGCTGCGCTGATCGAGCGCGAGGCCTTCGAAGCGCTCGTCGAGGTTGGTGCCATGCATCCGCTCGGTCACGAAGTACGGCGGGACGTCTTGGTCCGGATCCTCCTCGAAAACGAGAATCCCCGGCAGCGGCACGTCGGTCCGCTCGGCGATGAACTCGTGTAAGAACGGCTCGACGGCGAACGTAGAGCCCGTCTCCGGGGCGAACTTGACGACGACTTCGTACTCGGTGCCCTCGTACTGCAACGTCACTCGGTAGACGGCCGCTCGCGTCCCGCCGGTGAGTTGCTGAGAGGAGAACGTCTCGTAATCCGGGCCGGACTCTTCGAGGACGGCCTCGATCGCACCAGCAGACCTAGACACGGTTGTCCGTACACTCGGCGCATCACGTAATATCCCTGTCGAAATGCATCCCTGAGGAAAGATTATTGGCATCAAGGAGAGCCAAACCCGTGGGTTCAAATCCGGCTGGGCCACAGTACCGTCGATGTCACGGTCTGGGGATTCCGGCCAGCCGGACTGGGCGCAGTACTTCGGCTTTCAGGCCCCCTACGACGATCAGGCTGCGGCAATCGAGTCGGCACTACAGGCCGGCCAGTCGCGGGGCTTTCTGGCGATGGAAGGCCCGTGCGGAACTGGCAAGACGATGGCCGCCCTGACCGCGGGGGCGACCCTGATCCGGGAGGGTGATTACGAGCGGCTGCTGGTCGTCACACCGGTTAAACAGCAGCGTCGCCAGTTCGTCGAGGATCTCCGTCGGCTGAACGCGGGACTGGCCGACCCACTCGACGGCCTCGCACTCGTCGGCAAGCGCGACCTCTGTCCGTACGGCCGCGAGGACGTGTTCCCGCCGGACGCCAGCGTCCAAGATCGCTGTGAGGACCTGCGGGAGAACACGGCCGGGTTGGTCGAAAGCGACGGCCAAAGCGACGACAGACCAGTCGGCCAGGCAGCTGTCAGCCCTCGTCTCGACGATATCTGGTGGGATCCACAGGTTGCCAGCGATCTCACGAAAGCGGCCCGGACGGGCGGGATCGGCCAGCAGGCTGTCGCGGGCGCGCTCTCGACGGCCGGGGGGGAATCGCCGTATCGCCGGACCCAGCCGACCGCCCCCGATGAGATCGGTGGCGACGATCCGCCGCTGTACTGTCCCTTCGAGGCCGACTGGTTCGCCCGGAACAAGGGCTCGCCGATCGGTTTCGAGGCCGGCGATGAGAACGTCCTCACGGCCGAGGAGTACCTCCCGAATGCGGTCGAGCGCGGGACCTGTCCCCACCGGGCGATGGGTGTCCTGGTGGAAGCGGCCGACGTCGTGATCGGCAACTACAACCACCTCTTCGATCCCGGCTCACGCCCGCTGATCGAGGGGATCCTCGACGAGCGAACCTTCGTCGTCGTCGACGAAGCCCACCGCCTGGAGGGACGGGTCAGGGACTTGCTGTCGGATCGCCTCGGCCGCCAGACCATCGTCCAGGCGCGCAACGACTGCTACCAGTTGCTCTCGCAGGCGCGACAAAGTGCCGACCACAAACGCGAAGTTCGGGCCCGGCTGGGGGATCACGACATCCCGTTGGAAGTGATCGATCGGGCGCGAGATTTCTTCGACGATCTGCTTGGCTGGCTGGACGACCGCATCGCCGAATTCCTCGACGCGGAAGTGGGCCGAGACTGGCGGACTGACGAGAGTGTGTTCCCGGAGGGCAACCTGGAAGTTCCGTTACGGGACCCAGAGGAACCCGAGCCCGACGAACTGACGCGGTGGGCCGAGCAGGCGGGCTACGACGGGGACCTCTGGCGACAGCTGGATACGGTCGGGCTGGCCGTCGCAGAGACCCTGGAAGCGCTCGATATCTCGCGAGCACCCGTCGTCGCCGCCGCGGGCGTGATCATGCGGCGCTGGTGGGAACGCGATCACGCCACGACCTTCCGAGAGATCGAACTCGAACACGCGGCCCAGGACGACCAGCTAATCGATGGCTGGCGTGACACCTACACCGCCGGACTGACGCTGTTTGACTGCCTGCCGGCCCAACCGCTGGCCCGGACGTTCGACGACGTGGGCGGTGGCGTCCTGATGAGTGCGACCCTGGAACCACTCGACGTGTTCACCCGCGTCGCGGGACTGGACGCCCTGGCTGACGGTGACGACGGCCGGGAAGAACACGACGAGGGCCGCCCCGTCCTGACCCGTTCGTACGGGCTGACCTTCCCGCCCGAGAACCGCGCAAGCTGGATCGTCGACGCGACGCCCTTTACGGCGCGCAACCGCGGCGACCCCGCGGCGATGGACCCGCTTGGCGGGGAGTGGAACGCGACGCGAGACGAGTACGCCCATGTCCTCCGATCGATCGCACGCAATCCTGGCAACGTCCTGATCGCGATGCCCAACTATCGGGAAGCAACCTGGGCCGGCGCGTACCTCGATGAGGTCGTCGAAAAGGCGATTCTCGTCGATGAATCCTCGAGTGAGGAAGCGACCGAATCGCTGAAGGCTGAGTTCTTCGCCGGGGAGGGGAAAGTCTTGGTGACGAGTACGCGGGGCACGCTCACCGAAGGCGTCGACTACGACGGGGCGAAGCTGCAGGCGGCCGCAGTCGTCGGGGTCCCGTTAGTCAACATCGGCTCACCGCGGGTCCGGGCCGTCCAGCGCGCCTATGGCGACGTTTTCGGCGACGAGCAGGCCTTCGAGTACGCGTTGACTATCCCTGCCATCAGGCGCGCCCGGCAGGCGATCGGCCGGGTGATCCGCGGGACCGACGAGGTCGGGGTGCGAGCGCTGGTCGGCGCGCGATATACGCCCGACGCACGCCACTCGGTCTATGGCTATCTGTCGCCGGCCGAACGCGAGGAATTCGTCCAGATGAGCCCGGAGTTTCTCGCCGACCAGATCGACCGGTTCTGGACCGAGCGGTGACTCGTCGGTCAGCGGAAACTGTCCCAACGGGTTCGCCAAGCGACCCCCCATCGCAGACGCTCAAGCACGTAGACTGGTTTCGTGACCTCCAGCAGTGTCGCCACGCAGGCGGCACGCGAAGCCACACAGAGTACCGCTGGGTTAGTATAGCGGGTATTAGCCGACTGCGTCGTGGTCACGATCAGCAGGACTGACTGCCAGTCGCCCATCGCTGTGAACTGAAACGACACACTCCGAAACCAGGAACTTGACAACACCCGTCGAAGGCGTTGATGGGTCGTCGTCTTCGCCGAACAACTGACTGAGTGCCACCGCGTGTGCCCGGTCGTATCGAGAGGCGACTGCCGAACGGGCATCGCCGGTGACGGCCGAAACGGCGTCGGTGACGGCCTCGTAGAGAGGTGTCTCAGCCCCCCAACGAGTGAGGTAGCGACCATGCCACGGTGCGGTTGATTCGTCAGTGGGTCGGGATTGGTCGGTCATAGTGTACTTTGGCGTTTGGTTCACGCCGCAGCACATACTGAACGTTCAGTAAGTATCAATCTTTCCCCTCCGGACCCTGCCTGCAAGCGCTCTCTCAGTTACGAACCAGTAACGACTGAACGTAGGTTTAGCCCCCTCTTTCGGTCGATTCTGGCGGGAGAGGAGTGACGTCGCCTCTTGCCGTGTTCGTTGGGATCTGGACGAAGGGTTTAACACCTAACGATCGATTAGTCAGTACCATGGCACGAGAATCGCTCCGAAACAATCCAGTACTCGCTGCGTTGTTGGGAACAGTGATGGCCGGACTCGGCCACATCTATCTCCGACGGTGGTTGAGAGCACTTGGATGGCTGGGGGTGACGGTCGCTACGTCCACTCTGGCCGTCCCTGACTCTGCGGTGTCGACGATTCGTTCGGGCACACTCCCCGATCCCATCGCCATTCTGCCAATCGTCTTGACCAGTGCCGCTAGCGTCTTCGACGCGTATCTCATCGCGAAGATGAGAAGACAGACCGAGAGTGCCGACACAGACGGTTCTGTTGGGCCAGCGAAGGCGGATGCATCGCCGGCCTGTCCTACCTGTGGCAAGCCGGTCGACCCCGATCTCGAATTCTGTCACTGGTGTACGACCGAATTCGACGTCGAGGACGTCACCGAACGAACGCAACTCGACGAAAACTACTCGAACGATTGATGGCACCCGAGCAACCCGGCACACACTGGAGTTCCGCCGAAGAGGAGATCATGGAAGCGACGTATCGAGCGCTGGGTGAACACGGCTACGCCGAGCTGTCGATCTCTCGGATCGCCGCGGAACTCGACAAATCGAAGGCTGCGCTGTACTATCACTACGACACGAAAGACGACCTTCTGGTCGCGTTCCTCCAGTTCGCTATCGATAGATTCGAAACGACAATCGAAACCGAAACAGGTGATGCACCGGCAGAAGATCTCGAACACATCATCGAGAAGCTCCTCCCACTGCAACTCGACGAGGAGCGACAGCAACTTCAAACAGTGCTGACCGGACTCCGGTCACAGGCCGTGACAAACGAGGAGTTCCGCGAGCAATTCACGCAAATCGATGAGCGACTAGCGACGACCATTCGAGAGATCGTCGAGAGTGGCATCGAGGATGGGACGTTCTGTGACGTGGACTCGTCGCGGGTCGCAGAGCATATATTAGCGACCATAAACGGTGCAAAGTACGGTCGTGCGACGACAGACCGCCGCGGTGCCACGGCAGCGGCACGCGTCTCGCTGGCCTCGTACATCGATACCGAACTGAGACGACACTGATGCGGACTGGGATGTCACCGTATCGGAGACTGAGATCGCTGCCAGCGCGTGGTGGCTGTGAGGAAAGCAGCATCCGGTAGTGTGGTTGAAAATCGAGCCACTGAGCTTATTACACACGTATGTGTACTTGTACCACATGACTGAACCGGCGGATATCCAAGTCCTCCACGTCGATGACGAACCGGATTTCGTGGAGTTAGCAGCGGAGATGCTCGAACGTGAGGACGACCGGTTCTCCGTCGAGACCGCCACGAGCGCCGATGAAGGATTGGATCGACTTGCTGGGAACGACTTTGACTGTATCGTGAGTGACTTTCAGATGCCCGATCAGAACGGCATCGAGTTCCTCAAATCGGTTCGTGGGGAGGATGCTGACCTCCCATTCATCTTGTACACGGGGAGAGGAAACGAAGAAGTCGCCAGCGACGCTCTCTCTGCCGGCGCGACCGACTACCTGCAAAAAGGGAGTGGAACCGACCAGTACGAACTCCTGGCAAATCGCATTCAGAACGCGGTCGAAAAGTCTCGTTCACAACGGCGAGCTGCGGAACTCGAACGGGTCCGGACGCTCGTCGCAGACGTCAATCAAGCACTGGTGCGGGCGAACTCGCGGTCCGAGATCGAAACCCGCATCTGCGAGATTATCAGTCAGTCCGATCCGTATCTGTTCGCCTGGATCGGCGAGGTAGACAGAGAGAGCGATCGCATCGAACCACGCGCATGGGCCGGCGTCGAGGATGGATATCTGAAAGATATCACGGTCACCGCAGACGAGACGGCGACTGGTCGCGGGCCTGGCGGTACGGCGATTCGGGAGCGACGTGTCGCTGCGTTTCAAAATATCCACGAAGACCCCGACTTCGAGCCGTGGCGCCAAGACGCAATCGAGCGTGGGTATCAGTCGGCCGCCGGTGCCCCGATTGAACACGAAGATTCGCTGTACGGCGTGCTGTTGGTGTATTCAGATCGTGTCGACGCCTTCGACGCGGATGAACGCGCGTTGCTCGCAGAACTCGGCAGCGATATCGGGCACGCAATCCATGCAATGGCAGTCAAAGATGGCTTGCAGACGGCCCGGCAACGAGCCGAGCGGTACTTCGAGACGGCCGGGAATATCATGGTCGTCCTGAACACTGACATGACCGTCGATCATATCAACGAGCGAGGGTGCGATCTCCTTGGCTACGAGCGTTCGGAACTCGTCGGTTCGGACTGGATGGATCTGTTCGTGCCCGAGCAGATCGAAGGCGAACTCGATGAGCTATTTTCTGCGTTCTGGAGCGAGGGCGGGAACCCCGTCCAGAAGAACGTGAATGCCATCGAGACAAAGAGCGGCGAACAGGTCGTCGTCGAGTGGCACAACACCGTAATACAGGACGAGCAAGGAGACGTGACTGGCGTTCTCTCCTCCGGGATCGACATCACCGAGCGAACACAGAAAGAACAGGAAATTCAAGCCCTCAAAGAACGGTTCGACCTGGCTGTCGAAGCGGCCGAGATCGGCATCTGGGACTGGGACATGCAGACCGATACGGTACAGTTCAACGACCAGTGGGCGAGGATATTCGGGCACTCGCCAGCGGATATCGAGCCCCATTTCGACGCCTGGGAGGAGCGCATCCATCCCGACGATCTGTCGGCAGTCCAGGCAAAAATCCAGACACACATCTCCGGCGAGACGGCGTATTTCGACGACGAACACCGGATGCGCACTGCCGACGGCTCCTGGATGTGGGTGCGTGGCGTCGGGAGGGTCGTCGATCGGGACGAACAGGGAAGTCCGGTCCGTGCGGCCGGGATTCATCAGGACATCGACGAGCGCAAGCAACGCGAGCGAGCCCTCGAAGTGAGTGAACGCCGGTATCGATCCTTGTTCGAGTCGAATCCGGCGGTCGTCTGGGTCGAGGATTTCTCGGCAGTGAGAGAGCATATCGAGACGCTCCGAACCGACGTCGACGACGTGCAGGCGTATCTCGAAGCGAACCCACAAGAGGCCCAGACGGTCCTCGAACAGGTCGAGATTCTGGACGTCTCCGAGCAGGCTCTGGACCGCTACGGTGCGCCGTCGAAAGAGGCCCTGTTGGCAAACGTGGATGACCTCTTCACCCCGGAAGCATACGAGGCGAACGCCGAACTCTGGCGTCGGCTCGCGGACGGCGAGACTCACTTCAGGATCCAGACCGTCGCCGAGACGTTCGACGGCGACCATCTCGACGAGATCCTCGACATTCGGGTCCCGGACGCACACACCGACGATTACTCCCGGGTGTACCTGACGGCCATCGACGTCACGGACCGCGAACGATACAAGCGGAAGCTCGCGGCCGTACACGACATCGCGACGTCCCTACAGGCGGGGACGTCGGCGGAGTCCGTCTACGAACGGACGATCGAGGCCAGCCGGGAAATTCTCGAGTTCGATCTCAGCGTGATCGACATCGCGGCGGACGGCGTTCTCCGGACCGTCGCTCTCTCGGCGGACACTCCAGAGCGCGCGACGGCTGAAATGTCGATCGAGAAGGGACTCGCCGGGAAGAGCTATCGGACGGGTGAGTCGCTGTTGATCGACGATATCCAGGCCCACCCGGAGGCCGAACCCCAGGGGCCGTTCCGGTCGGGGATCAGTGTCCCGATCGGTGACCACGGCGTGTTCCAGGCCGTCGCCGAGCAGCCGGGTGCGTTCGACGAATCCGACCTCGAACTGGCGGAACTTCTCGTGAGTCACGCCGAGAGTGCCCTCGATCGGCTCGAACACGAACAGCAACTCGAACGCCACAACGAACGGTTAGATCAGTTCGCCAGTGTCGTCAGCCACGACCTGCGCAACCCACTACAAGTCGCGCAGGGGCGGTTGGACCTGGCCCGAGAAGAGTGTGACAGCACTCATCTTGACGCCGTAGCCCAAGCACACGAACGGGTAGAAACACTCATCGATAACCTTCTGACGCTCGCCCAGACGGACTCTCAGATCAATGCGCCCACAGCTGTCACGCTCGCTGATGTACTCGACAGCAGTTGGCAAGCCGTCGAGGCGACAGAGGCGACCCTCACCAGCGAGATAGACAAGACGATCCAGGCCGACCCGAACCGACTGCAACAATTGCTAGAGAACCTGTTCCGCAATGCGGTCGAACACGGAGACGAAGACGTGACTATCAGGATCGGCCCACTGCCCGAGGGGTTTTACGTCGAGGACGACGGCCCTGGTATCCCCGAAGGCGAACGTGAAGATATCTGGGAGGATGGCTACTCAGGGACCGAAGAAGGGACCGGGTTCGGGTTGGCTATCGTCGAGCAGATCGTGGAAGGCCACGGGTGGAACATCCGTCTCACCGACGGTTCGGATGGTGGGGCACGGTTCGAAATCACTGGCGTCGAATCCGCTACTGAATGAACGCCGCTGTCTCTACAGTACCACCCACCCATCGCGTTCTCGCTATCGATTACCCCACGTGCACCGAGCAAATCGCCGTCGGAATCGAATCGAGGTTCTCACGGATTTGGGCGTGATCGAGCCCCCACTAGCCGAGTCGGTACTCGAATCCGGGCGTCGAAAGCACCTCGGAGAACGCCCAAGACCCGGACCGATCGCTGAGGGGATCGCGCGCGTGCAACGACCGAGAAGTTCTCAAGGCCAGGCGGAAAACACCGCACATGAACGATATCGACGTCGAAGCCGTCGAAGAAATCGACGAATCTGTCGTGCCAAGCGGGATCGAAGGGCCAGAATACGTCCTCTATGGCGGGAAAGGTGGCGTCGGCAAGACGACGATGGCGGCGGCGACCGCCCTCGCCAGCGCCCGTGACGATACCGCGACGCTGGTCATCTCGACCGATCCCGCCCACTCGTTGTCAGACACCCTGGAGACAGACATCCCCGCCGAGCCCGGACGGATCCGTGAGGACATCCCACTCTATGCGGCCGAGATCGATCCCGAGGCCGCGCTGGGCGACGATCCGCTCGGAATCCAGGACGGAATGGGTGGGCTCGACAAACTGCTGGGCGAAGACGTTACCGATCCGTTCACGAACGCCATGCCCGGGACCGACGAGGCGGCGGCGATTCGGCTCTTGATCCGCTATCTCGACGACGAGCGCTTCGATCGGGTCGTAGTCGACACCGCGCCGACCGGTCACACACTCCGTTTGCTCGAACTCCCGGAAGTCATGGATTCGATGGTCGGGAAGTTCCTCTCCTTTCGGGAGCGCCTGAGCGGGATGATGGGATCCATCACCGGGATGTTCGGCGATGCCGACGAACAAGACATCGAGGAGGGCTTAGACGACCTGCGCGTACTTCGAGAGCGCATCGAGCGTCTCCGTTCGATCCTCCAGGACCCCACGAAGACGGACTTCCGGGTCGTCATGGTCCCTGAAGAGTTGAGCGTCATGGAGTCCGAACGATTGCTCGATCGCCTCGCCGCTTTCGACATTCCAGTCGAGACTGTCGTCGTCAATCGCGTGATGGAAGACCTGGCTGACGTGGCAGACGTCGACGCCGACTGGTACGTCTCGCCGAACCTCGAAACGTGTGAGTTCTGCCAGCGCCGCTGGAACGTCCAACAAGAGGCGCTCGAACGGTCACAGGACGTCTTCCGGGGTCACGACGTGCGTCGGGTACCGCTGTTTGCCGACGAAGTTCGGGGCGAGCAGTTGCTCCGGGTCGTCGCCGCGTGTCTGGAAGAGTGAAAGCGATCGGTGCGTGACGATACTACTCGTTGATCACGAACACGCGCAAGTCATTGACGTTGGTTCCCGTCGGCCCGGTTTCGATCACCGCGTCGCTCGCTTCGAGAGGCCTCAACGCATCGTTTTCGACCAGTGCCGCCCGGCCACGCTGGGGGTTTTCGAGCGTCTGCCCGTCGACGATCGCCCCCGCGATCTCGGTCCCGCCGTCCTCGCCGTCGGTGTCGACGCTGGCACAGACGACCCGCTCCGGTCGCTCGATGGCCACCCGGAGCGCGAACTCCAGGTTCGGTCCGCCATCGCCGTTGCCCGTGACCGAAACTGTCGTCTCGCCCCCCGAAAGGAGGACGGCAGGCGGTTCGACCGGTGTGCCGGTCGCCGCCGACTCCGCTGCGATCGCCAGTTGTGACAGGGCGGCCTCGGTCGCCTCGCCCCGGACCCGGGAGGAAACGACCAGGGGCTCGTAGCCGGCCTCGCGGGCGGCATCGCGGGCCGCTTCCAGCGCGGTCCAGGCATCGGCGAGGACGTGATTGTCGACGTGAGCCAGTGCCGCGGACTCGGCCGGCGTCTCCGCACGCTCACCGGCGGCACCAGCTTCGAGATGTGCACGGACCGGCGCGGGAACGCCCACGTCGTAGCGGTCCAAGATATCGAGGGCGTCCGCGTAGGTCGTCTCGTCGACGGCGGTCGGTCCGCTGGCGATCACGCCGGGATCGTCACCGACGACATCTGAAAAGAGGAGTCCGACCACTGTCGCTGGCGCGGCCACCCTGGCCAGGCCGCCACCCTTGATCGCCGAGCAGTGCTTGCGGACAGCGTTGATCTCACGAATCGAGGCCCCGCTTTCGACCAACTGCTCGGTCGCATCCTGCAGATCCACGAGCGTAATATCGCCGGCCGGCAACGCCAACAGCGCGCTGCCACCACCCGTGATCGGGGCCAGCACCAGCGTCCCCTCGCCCAACCCCTTCGCCCGTTGGAAGACGCGTCGAGCGCCTTCCAGGCTGGCTTCGTCCGGGATGGGATGGCTGCCGGCTGCCGTCTCGACGGTCTCTGTCGCGACTGGCGTCGTCGAGACAACAAGCCCCCGGTCGAGGTACCCCTCAAGTGTTCGTTCGAGTTCGCGTGCGACCATATCGGCTGCTTTGCCACCGCCGAGGACGACCACCGAGTCGTAGGCCGCGAGGTCGTACTCGCTGTCGGCGACAGTGAGAATGTCGTCCTCGACGATGAGTGACTCTCGCAAGACGTGCTGGGGCGTCGCCGCTTCGATCCCCGCCTCGATGGAAGCGAGTGCAACCTCGTGGGCCGGCGTCTTCGCCAGCCGATCGCGATCGGCGATCATCGCCCGAGGCTCGTCGCCTTCCGTACCAGGCGGAAGGCAGCGTCTCGCCACCGGTCGGGGAGATATCGCAACGCCAGGATCAGCTTCGCGCCGCGCCCGATCGCGTAGCGTGGGTCCGGATCAGTCATCGCCGCGGCGTCGAAGATGGCAGTCGCGACGTCTTCCGGAGGGATTCCGAACAGGCCGTCGTACTCGATGGCTCGGCGATCGTCCTGGCCCTCGTAGACCGCCTCGTAGGCGCCGGATTCTTCGAGTCGCTCGCGGGTGGCCTCTGCCGTGTCGGCAAAGTCCGTCTCGACGACACCCGGCTCGACCAGCACGACGTCGATTCCGTGTGGGTCGACCTCGGCACGGAGGGCGTCGCTCATCGCTTCGAGAGCGAACTTCGAGGCCGAGTAGACGCCCATCCCGGGCGTGGTGATCCGACCGTACAGACTCGAGACGTTGATGATCGTCCCCGCCTCTCGGTCGCGCATGTGGGGCAACACTGCCCGCGTCAGGCGGTGTGGACCGTAGACGTTCACGTCGAACTGATCGTGGAAGACGTCGGTCGGCACGTCCTCGACGGGGCCAAACTGGCCGTACCCGGCGTTGTTGACCAGGCAGTCGATCCGGCCCTGTTCGTCGACGATGCGATCGACGACGCGCTCGACCGCGCGCGCGTTCGTCACGTCCAGATTTGCCGTCTCCGCGCCGGCCTCGGCGAGGTCGGCGAGGTCGCCAGTGTCCCGGGCAGTCGCATAGACCGTCCAGTCTTCTTCGAGGAACCGTTCGGCGCTGGCCCGGCCGATGCCCGAGGAACAGCCCGTGATGAGTGCGATACGGTCGTCCATACCGTCGCCTCGGGTGCCCGCAAGTAAGCCCTGGCGGTCGATTGCCGAATCGCTACCCATCGAGGCACTCACGTTTGTGCCGGTCGGCCGCCCGGTCGGCGAGTCGTGTCGGCTCCGGGAGTTTGTACCCGCCAGTACACTGGGTCACGAGGTCAGCAGCCGTCGCCGCGCACACGCGATGGCCGGGACTGACGGACAGCGGATTGATCGACGTCGACCCGGACTCGTACTGACGGGTCTGGACGGCGTGGCCGATGACCGTCCCTGACTCGGCGGTCACGTCCGCGTCGGCCGCGATCGGGACGCGCTCGCCCGCCGGCATGCGGTCGGGGATCGACTCGACCGGCGTCCCACAGAGCAGGTTCTTCGCGACACCGATCGCCGGGACGTCGACGGTCACACCGACGTGGGTCGCCAGCCCCGCCTCCCGGAAGTGAATGCGACCGCTCCCGTCGACGACCAGAAGATCGGGTTCGACAGTGAGATTCGAGAGCGCGGCCAGAATGGCTCCGCCCTCGCGGAAACTCAGCAGGCCAGGAATGTACGGGATTTCGGTGTCGACGACTGCGTGCGTCCGGTCGACGATTGCCCCGTCCTGCAGGGCGACGACGGCACTCAGGGCGCGGTCGCCGTCGTCGAGAAACGCCTGATCGACGCCGGCGACGATCGGACCGTCGTCCGTGAGTCGCTGCTGGGTGTCGTCGAGCAGTTCGACGGGCGAATCGACGGCGACCGCCGCCGGATCGAAGTCGAAATCATCGTCGAAAACTGCGGCGTCGGCGATGTCACGCTGAAGGGCTTTCATCGCCTCGTGAGACAGCGACGGATCGGGGACGAACTCGGGGCGAACGGACTCCATCACTCAGAACGGGCCGCGACGGCGACCGGGACCGCCAGGGCCGCCGGGACCGCCCGGGCCACCGCCGAACTGCAACTGGTTGGGGACTCGGATCTGGCTCTGGACGCGTCGGCCATAGATAAGTCCAATTGCCAGTCCGACCAGGTGGGCCACGTTGGCGACGCCTTGTCCGCCCGTGCCGAAGATACCGAGGACGTTGATCGCGACCAGGCCGATCGTCAACATCCAGATCGGGATCGGGAAGATGAAGTACAAGTACACGCGCAGGTCAGGGTTCAACACCGTCAGCACGCCCATGATCGCCAGGGCGGCACCCGACGCGCCGAGGACGGGTGCCAGATTCCCCTGTATCGACATGATCGCGATCTGGCCGAGACCGGCCAGGACACCACTTCCCAAAAATAGCAGTGTGAAGTCTCTGGAGCCGATGTACTGCTCGACCAGACGGCCGAAAAAGAAGATCACGATCCCGTTGACGACGATGTGGCTGACCCCACCGTGGGCGAAGATCGACGTGAACCACGTCCAGACGTACTCGGGATTGCCAGGCTGGAGGGTAAAGATCGTGTGATAGAGGTCCCAGGCCTCCGGTGTGGTCGTGATTATTCCCCCTGGAACCTGTTTGAATTCGACGAAGAACGCCTTGAACAGCTCCTGGGCAAAGAACGTTACTGCCATCAGGATCAGGAACACGTAGGTCATGTTCCCACGGAAGTATCCGAGGACACCACCTGGTCCAGTGTCGGGCTTCAAGCGGTCCAACGTACTCCTCGACGAACTGGTAGTGGACCCGCTGCCAGTCGTCACACTCTCGTCGAACCCGCTATCGAAGACACCTTCTGGGTCACCCCAATCCTCTAGGCCCGGACAGTCGTGATTCTCGGGCAGGCGATGTTCGGCGCAGAAAGTCCCACCGCAGTGTTTGCAGTGATACGGCATGTTCGTCTGTGTGCTACAGACGTCACAGGTCGTCATTGCTGGTGCGTAACGGACCCTCGGGCAAAGAGATTGTGCTTGCCGCGACCAACTCGGGCAAGCTAGACGGCCGTCCCAGATGGTCTCGTCCCGACGGAGAGGTTTTTGTCACTTGCACTCGGAGAAGTCCCTGTGCACGACTACGAGCGCAAGCAACTCCTCGAACGGATCGAGCGCGAGGGGGCCACGGTCGGGACCGAGATTCCCGAGACCATCGATATCGACGGGGAACCCCTCAGCCTGCACGCGTTCGTCTTCGAGACGCGACAGCAGGAATCGATCCCGCCTGCCCATCGGGAGCGTGTCGAGGATGTCAAGACGACGCTCAGACGCGAGCGAGGAGCCCGCAAGGAACGCCTCGAATCTGCGGATCTATCCCGGGAGACCGGCGAGGGACTCGCCGAATCGATCGTCGGCATCGACCGGGCGCTGAACGCCCTGAACGATCTCGGCTCGGCCGATCTCGAACAGGAACGGGCGGCCGCCGAAACGGCCGACCAGAAGCGTTGGGTGCGATTCCTCAAGCAGGCACTCGGCCAAGACGACACCGACGATCGACGGGCACAGGGTGGTGTCGAGCCATGAGTGCCAACGCAGCGATCGCCGACCGCCTCGAAGAGTTCGCCGACCGCCTCGAGGCCAAAGACGTCGCGTACAAACCCCGGGCCTACCGTCGGGCCGCCGAAAACATCGCTGCCTACCCGGGCGACGTCGCGACGCTCGCCGAAGACGGGACGGACGCCGTCAAAGAAGTCGAGGGCGTCGGCGATGCGATCGCCGCCAAGGTCGTCGAGTACGTCGAGACTGGGACCATCGAGGAACTCGAAGACCTTCGCAAGGAGTTGCCCGTCGATATGGACGCCCTGACGAGCGTCGAGGGAGTCGGTCCGAAGACGGTCGGGACCCTCTACGAGGCGGTGGGCATCGAGACGCTCGACGATCTCGAAGCAGCAGCCGAGGCCGGCGACATCCAGGCAGTATCGGGATTCGGCGCGAAAACTGAACAGAACATCCACGACGGGATCGACTTCGCCCGCCAGGCCCACGAACGCCAGTTGCTCGGTGAGGCCCGGCCACAGGGCGAAGCCGTCAAAGAGTATCTGGAAACTGTCGATGCCGTCCAAGCGTGTGAACTCGCCGGATCACTGCGGCGCTGGAAAGCCACGATCGGCGACGTCGACGTGCTCGTCGGCAGCGACGACGCCGAAACGGTCCTCGAGGCCTTCACCGACTGGGACGGGGCCGACAGGACGATCGAAGCCGGCTCCCAGAAGGCAAGTCTCCGGGCCGGCGGCGTCCGGATCGACCTCCGGGTCGTCGCGCCCCCCGAATTCGGCGCTGCCCTGCAGTACTTCACCGGGAGCAAAGATCACAACGTCGCGGTCCGCAACCGGGCCATCGAACGCGATCTGAAGGTAAACGAGTACGGCGTCTTCGACGTCGCCGACGTCGAGGACGACGACCAGCGGGCGGGCAACCGGATCGCCGGCGAGACCGAACAGGCGATGTACGAGGCCCTCGATCTACCTTGGATTCCGCCGGAACTCCGGGCGAACCGCGGAGAGGTCGAAGCGGCAGCCCAGGACGCGCTTCCGAACCTCGTCGAGACTGAGGCCGTCCGTGGCGACTTCCACGTCCACACGAACTGGTCGGACGGCAACAATTCGATCGAGGAGATGGTCGAGGCGGCCGCCGAGCGTGGCGACGAGTACGTCGCCATCACCGATCACGCGACCGGGCCGGGGATGGTCGGCGGCGTCGGCGTCGCGGACGAGCAACTCCGCGAGCAACGCACCGAGATACGGGCGATCGACGACGACCGCGCGGACATCACGGTCTTTGCCGGCGTCGAGGCGAACATCGACACCGACGGGACCGTTTCGGTCGCCGACGAGTTGCTCGCCGACTTGGATCTCGTGGTCGCCTCACCCCACGCTGGGCTGGACGGTGACGGGACCGAACGGTTGATCGCCGCTGCCAAGCACCCACACGTCGATATCATCGGCCATCCCACCGGCCGCTATCTCAACCGCCGGCCGGGACTGGATGTAGACGTCGAGCGACTCGCAAGTGTCGCCGCCGCCCACGATACAGCCCTGGAGGTCAACGCCAACCCCCAGCGGCTCGATCTGGGCGGGAACGCCGTCAAACAGGCCGTAGAAGCTGGGGCGACCATCGCCGTCAACACCGACGCCCACCGGCCCGCAAACGACGAGTACGTGCGATTTGGCATCCACACGGCACGGCGTGGCTGGGCCGAGGCGAAAGACGTACTCAACACCTGGCCAATCGAAGACATCCGGCCGTTCCTGTCCTGAACGGAGGGGTGCCGACGGTTGAGAAGGGAGACAGTAGCCGCCACCTACCATTTTACCATTCATATACTATTTCGTATCTATTTCGAACGGCCGAGATCGATGACTCCTCGGACTGGCAACGATCGAAACACACCGATATCGTAGGATACCGCCAGAGAGTGCTAATTTCGGCGACTTGCCGCTATCTGTCGTCCCGAGGACGAGTGATCGGGGGCTTCGATCACCTCTCGATCAGGGACCGCTCTGTATAGACGGATCCGCCAGTCAAAAAGGCGCTCGAAACGCATATCTATACCAACGTTGGACGGATGACTGCTGAGTCGCTACACACTCGGGTGACCGAGCAAAACAGTCAAAAATTACACCGTACTCTATTTATACCATATTGAGAATCTTTTGTCCATGTCGATGCCAGTCACCACTCGGCATCGAGTTTGTCGACGACGTACTCCCGGACGAGATCGGCTCCCCGGTAGAACGACAGCCAGATCGCACCGGCAAAGACGAGACCTGCAACGAGCGTATCCAGTACCGTCGTGAGCAGGCCCTGCCAGCCCACGATCAGAGAGAGAGTGGCGTCGAGGACAACCGTCCCGAAAAACAGCGGGGCGAAGTAGACGACGATGCGAACGAGGGGCTGTTCGCGCGCCCACTGGTCCCAGTTTTCAACGACGAGGACATAGAGGACGGCCGAGGAAAAGACGAGCCACAAGCCCGTGATCACCATGCCCTGGCGGGCAGTCTGAACGGTGACCAGGGACCCGGCGGTAAAGGCCGTGAGAATGCCCAAGCTGATCGCCCAAATCACTGCTTTCCCTCGACTGAAAGCTTCGCTCATCGGTCGATCGTTGGATCAGCTACCTCAAAACGTTGCCGCTCGTCAGCCCCGAGTCTGTGGCTGTCGGGGGGAAAAATAGAAGATGCGTGGTGGACAACCGGACCGCGGAGTTCGCCGGGAGACCTTACGTCGCGATCCCTTCGGCGAACTGTTCGGCGAACAGCACGTAGATGACGATCGTCGGCAGCGCCGCGAGGAACGCGGCAGCCATCCGGAGCGGGAAGTTGACCCCGCTCAGGTCAGCACCGATCCCCGAGAGGATGAGCGTGATCGTCGCCGCCTGGTCCGAAGAGCTCCCGATCAGCGTCAGCGAGAACAGGAACTCGTTCCAGATCTGGGTGAACTGGTAGATCAACACGACGCCGATCATCGGTTTCGACAGCGGCAGGACGATGCGAGTGTAGATCTTCGTGATGCTCGCCCCATCGACTTTCGCGGCCTCGACGAGTTCAGTCGAGATCGTCTTGTAGTACGACCGGAACAGGAGGAAACAGATCGGGATCCCGTAGGCGACGTGGGTAATCGTCAATTCGGCCAGCGTCCCCCAGCGTTCGTTCGCCGGAATGATCGTGATGCCCTCGATGATGATCCCGTTCGAGATCGGGAAGATGTTGGTCCAGAAGTCACTCAACGGGACCAAGATCGCCTGGTAGGGCAGGAAGATACCGAAGACGAACAGCAACACGACCGGCATCTGGCGACGCCAGTCGACCAGGGTGAGCCCGTAGGCAGCCGTACTCCCGAGAATCACGTCGAGTATCGTCGAGGGAATCGCCATCGCGAAGCTGTTGACGAACCCGCGAGCTAACTGGTCGAACGCCTGGCCCCAGCTTTCGAGCGTGAAGTTACCGGGGGTTGGTGGAAGGAACGGCGTCGTCGCGGCTCCGCTCGCTTTCAGTGACGTGACCAGTCCCGTATAGATCGGCGACAGGAAAAACGCCACGAAGGCGATGATCACGAAGTACAGCCCGAGCCGGCGGTAACTGATCTCCGGCAGGAGGCGTGCGACACCGTCGCGTTTCGAGGTGGTTGATTGACTCATTGTTAGAGCGCCCTCGCTTTGTACTGGTAGTAGAGGTACGGCGCGACCACGAGCAGTCCCATCGCCAGCAGGATGGTCGCGATCGCGGCGGCATACGCCCAGTGCTGGAGGTTGAACGCCTCGCGCACCATCAGCGTCGCGAGCACGTCAGTCCCCTTGGGGGGGCGGTACGTCCCGAACATCGCATAGAGGAAGGTGAAGATCTTCAGCGCGAAGATCATCAACACGACGGCCGCACTCACGGATGCGGATTTCAACTGCGGGATGATCACGCGCCAGTAGGTCTTGATGAGACTCGCACCGTCGACCTTCGCGGCTTCGAACTGGTCGCTGGGGATCGACTGCAAGCCAGCCAGGAACACGACCATACAGTAGCCGCTGAACTGCCATATCAACGCGAAAATGACCGCTCCCAACACCAGTTCCGGATTCCCGATCCAGTTGTACGGCCCGAGGCCGAACAACCCGATCACGGTGTTGACGAGTCCGTTATCGAAGTTGTACATCCACAGCCAGAACTGGGCTGTCACGACGAACGACAGCGCCATCGGCAACAGGTAGATCGTCTGAATCGCGCCTTTCTGGCGGATGTCTCGATCGAGGAGAATCGCCAGGAACAAGCCCAGGATGAGCGAGATCGTAGTGAACGCGACCAGCAGGACGAACGTGTTCCTGCCGGTCGAGAACACGGCCGGATCCGCCAACGCCTGGGCGTACATCTCAAAGTCCAGTTGGCTGTAGTCCGGCGGTTGGAGGAACCCCTCGTAATCCGTCAACGAGATCAAGAAGTTCCAGATGATCCCGCCGTAGACAGCCAGCCCCATCAGCAGTAATGGGATCAGCCAGAACGGCGAGGATCGAACGAAGTCACTCTTCCAGAACCGCCGTAAGCGTTCGCGCCTATCGGTCTCAGTAGCGTGGCCACCGCTAGCACCGGGTCCAGCTACCGTGTCTTGTGAACCTGCCATGATTGAAACGATGAGGTGAAGATCTGGGCGTTACTGTGAGACAACGTCGGTAAGGCCCGACACTGTCTGGTCGACGTTGTACGGCCCCATGAAGTTACTTCCAATCACGTCCTTTGCCTCACTCAGCTGCTCTGGCGAGACGGCCAGGCCGTGTGCGATCGTGGGCGGGAACTTCTCTTTGTTCGCCAGGTGGTCGGCGTTCATCTCGAGGAACGGCGTCAGCCGACTCGAATCGATATCGGTCCGGAGCGGGATCGCACCCTTGCGGTTCCCGAACTCGACCTGGGCGTCTTTCGTCCCCAGGAACTTCGCCCACATCTTCTGCTTGACCGGCGTGTTGGTGTCACGGGCGAAGGTGAACGCGTCGATGTGGAGCATGTACATGTCGCTCGTGCCCGGATACGCGATCCAGTCCCAGTCTTCCTGGTAGGAGACGCCACTGTCCTCGGCACGGTACATGCCGTACGCCCAGTTCCCCTGCTGGATGCAACCGGCGTTGCCATCCATCATCTGCTGGTTGCCCTCGGTGAAGGCGATCGTCGCAGCGTCACTGTTGATATGGTTTTCCAGCATCTCCTTGGTGACTTCGAGAGCGTTCCGGAGGTGGTCCTCGTCGACGTCCCCCTCGATGTAGTTCATGTAGGCGTCGTAGCCGCCATCCATGCCAAGGAAGTTCTGGAAGACCAGCTGGAGGGTCGTCCACGCACCCGACATGGCGTGAGCCATCGGGTCGGCGTCGGTTTCTTGACCGATCGTTTCGAACGCGTCGAGGAGATCGTTCGGATTGTCGATCGCACTCGGATCGACACCGGCATCATCGAAGACGTGCACGTTGTAGAACAGATTGTTCATCCGGTGAGAGACCAGCGGCATCGACCGGTACTCGCCGTTGAGCTGGGACTCCGTTGCCGCCCTGGAATTCATCGTCTCCGTGTAGTTGTTCTCCTCCCAGACGTCGGTGATGTTTGCCAGCAACCCACCGTACTGGGTGATGTTCTGGCCGGGCCAGGCCTGCCAGGCTGCCGGCGGGTCCCGGTTGGCGAGCCGTCGCGCGACCACAGAGTCGAGGTTGACGTTCCCCGTCCCGCCGATCGGCCGGAAGTTGGTCGCCAGATCCGGGTACTCCTCTTTGAACATCGAGGTCAACTTCTCGACGGCCGCCGCACCGTCCCCGCCAGTCCAGGCGTGGAGGACTTCGAGCTCGGTATCGTTGGGTGTCGGCTCACTGCTCTCGGTCGTCGTATCTGTGTCCGCGGGGGCCTCGGTCGTCGTATCGCCACCGCCACAACCGGCCAACCCAGCCATGGCAAGCCCTGCTGACGCTCCGAGAACACTCCGACGGGAAACGGTGTCGCCACCGGTACTGGTATCTTCTGTCATACATTTCTGTGTTCAACGTACTCCTATTTAATAATTGTGGTAGAATTTTTATGTTGAATAGCGAGCCCTGAGACTCACAGACGGCAAAACAAACGACCAGCTGCTCGCCGCGACCGATTCAAGCCGGTTTTGCGCCTTTGAGTGGCCGGTCGCCTTCGATCTCCCCGAGACTCCGATTGTGCAACGATTCGCCCGTTTCGGCATCGAAGAGGTGGATCGCACTCTCGGGCAGCCCGATCCCGATCGATTCGAGTTCGTCGACGTTTCGCATCCCGCTGATCGTCGACGTCAGCGCGGATTCAGTCCGGTCCTGACTCTCGAAAGCGAGGTGGACCGTGTTCTCGTCGCCCATCGGTTCGACGACGTCGACGGTAGCCGGGAACTCGTGTCTCCGTTCCGCTGCATCGAGAATCTCGACGTCCTCGGGCCGAATGCCAAAGACGAGCTCGTCGTGACCCTCGATGTTTGCCAGCACGTCGTCGCTGAGCGGGTACTCGAAGTACTCGCCGACGAGACGCCCATCTTCGAGCGTGACCTCGAGGAAGTTCATCGACGGATCGCCAATGAAGCCGGCGACGAACTGGTTGTTGGGCCGGTGATAGCACTCCAGTGGCGTCCCGACCTGCTGGAGTTCACCGTCGTTGAGGACGGCGATTCGATCGGACATCGTCATCGCCTCCGTCTGGTCGTGAGTGACGTAGATGGTCGTCGTATCGAGATCCTCTTGGAGATGTTGGAGTTCCGTCCGCATCTCCGAGCGGAGTTTCGCGTCCAGATTCGCCAGCGGTTCGTCCAGCAGGAACGCCTCCGGTTCGCGGACGATCGCTCGGCCAAGCGCGACCCGCTGCTGTTGGCCCCCCGAAAGTTCACCGGGTTTCCGGTCGAGCAGCGCGTCGATCCCCAGCATCTCGGCGGCGTCCTCGACTCGTGTACGGATCTCATCTTTCGAGAGGTCAGTGGCTTCCTCGAGCCCGAAGGACATGTTCCCGCGGACCGTCATGTGGGGGTAGAGAGCGTACGACTGGAAGACCATCGCCACGTCACGTTCCTGGGGCGAGAGGTTCGTAATCGGCTTATCGTCTAGACTGATCGTGCCCTCGGTGGGCATTTCGAGCCCGGCGACCATCCGAAGAGTCGTCGACTTACCACACCCTGACGGACCGACCAAAACGAGGAACTCACCGTCCTGAATGTTGAGATCGAGATCGTCGACCGCGATAATCTCGCCGCTCTGATCCTGGAATTTTTTGGTCACTCCGTCGAGTATTACGTTCGCCATGTTCGATTGTGCGGTATTCTGGTATAAATAATTTATTGTGTCTAACGGTCACGATCGCAGACGGAGCCGAAACCCCGACACGAGGAGGGAGTCGTCCGGGGCCAACCCACTCAGTCCGCCGAGAGGTCGCCGACGTAGAGGTCGCCCTCGCTGTCGGTGTCGAACTCTTCGAGGGCGTCGTGGAGCGGGCGCGCGTATTGGGTGAGGTCTTGGGCACGTTCGGACACCGCAGTGAGTTCCGAGGCTTGTTCTTCGGCCGCACCGGCGACGATGCCCGATTCCGCGAGCGTCTCCTCACTCAGGGTCGCGACCTCACCGACCCGGGCGGCGATCTCGTTGAGACGATCGACCTGTTCGTCCACGTCTTGGTCAGTTTCCTCGGCAGCAAGCTGCTCGAAGCTGTCGGCCAGGTCGTCGATCTCCGCTGAGACGTCCTGAAGGCGCTCTTTTTGATCGTCGGCATCGTCGGCGATCCGCTGGACAGAATCGGCAACGTGACCGCTCGCGACGCGAACGCTGTCGGAACTGGCCTGGAGGACCTCGCCGGTCTCCTCGACCCGGACGGCGAACTGTTTCAGTTCCTCGGTGGTTCGCTCTAGTTCCGCGACCATTTCGTTGAACGACGTCGCGATCTGATCCATCGCTTCGTTCTCCCCATCCGGGTCGAGACGTTGGGTCAGATCCCCGTCTGCACACTGTCGCATCGTGTCTGAGTATTCCTCAGCCTTCTGCTGGAGGTACTCGTTCATCCGCATCGCCTCTGCTCGGGAGACTTCGGCCTCTTTGCGAGCCCGTTCGGCCTCCGTTATCTGCTGGTTGAGCGACGAGCGCATGTTCTCGAACCCGTCGTACAGTTCACCGATAGCGTCGATCCGGGACGTCCCCGCTGTCGCTTCGAGATCGCCATCGCGAAGCTTGCCTGCCCACTGGCGTAAGCGATTGAGGTCACGTGTCGTGTTGTACCCGATCGCGGCCCCCAAGACACCGACGAGGATGACGCCGCCGAGGGTAGCAAGCCGCCCCCATCGCGAGATGGCCCAGACGAACCCGTAGACGCTCGACCGGGGTTCGTGGACGAGGACAGTCCAGTTCAGCGGGACGTTCGTGACACTGATCGGAGCATATCCCACAGTGTATTGTTCGTCGATAACAGCCGTTTTGGCCGCCATATCGGGGATCACACCAGCCGACCGATCGGTGCCACGCAACGTCGCTGCGAGCGTGACCGGGTGCAGTGCCCGCTGGTCGCCGTACTGGCCAAGGACCTCCGCGCTCTCGCCAGCCACCTGTACGATACCGTCGTCGTTGACGACCTGCGTGAAACGATCGTCACTGGTCGTGTCGATCGACGACGCCAGGTCAGCGACGGAGTACTCCATGACGAGGTACCGATCTGGATGGTCAGCGGCTGGGCTGACGAACGCGACGACAGGCGTCTCGCCAACCCGATGGACGTCAGTGACGTGGACGTCCATCACGTCCAGCGAATCGAAGGGGGTAGACTGAATCCACGCGCGGGTCGTCTCTGAGAGATTCATCTCGAAAGAGATCTGCGGGCTGGCGACGACCCGGGGAGCATGCTCGGAATAATTCAGCAGATAGATGCCGTGAACGCCGTAGACGTTCCCGGCTGTCGTTGCCAGTTCCTGTTGGATATCGAATCGAGACCCCGGGTCTGTTCGACTCAACGCGGTGTCTTTCGATGCGAGTTTCACCGAGATAGAGTTGCGCTCGACCCACGTTTCGATCGCGTTTGCCTGTTGAGACGCCAGATTCTGGTACTCCTCTTTGACGTTCTGTTCGACCTGCTCGGCGACGGCCCCGGTTGCCGTCGCTCCGATAACGCCGATCGCCAGGCCCATGACCACCAAGATGAGTGCGAACTTGAGCGTGAAGCGCCGGCGGATGAAATTCGGCACGACTCGACTGAATACGGACCCCCCATCGGACCCAGCCGTCGAATCGACCTCCCGATCATCTGTCATCGTTTATCCTCGTGATTGTACCCATGTGGTATGGCCCCGTATATGTTTCTCAAAGCAGTTTTGCACAGTCCCGGGACCCATATTGTGAGACAAAAATCATAATGGTCGTTCAAACGTTTGCGATGGGCGAACAGTAAGAGCCCACTAGAATCGGACGAGACGGATGAATCCAAACACACAGACCGCCTACCCCGAACTCGCTCGCCACCCGTCGGAATACCGAGCTGAAGGGGTGCAAATCGTTCATTGTTTGCAAACGCTAATGATTGCGATGCAGTAGGGGAGTCCGTGGCACAGCCGATCGGAGTGGGCCTCACCACCAGCGCCAAGACGTACTCTGCAGACCGGTCAGAGATGTCGCCCATCGGGCGAGGTACGCACTGGAGTACCCATCGCGTCGACGACGGTCGGCACGAAGACTGGGCCAGACGTCCAAAGCGAGCTGGTCCGAATTCGTTTCCACATCGTGAACGAACGAGGAGTATCCGAAGACGACGAACCGTCATACGGAGCGTATCGTTTCCAGTCAGTGAACGGGTCGGGTCGAGCGACCAACGTAACAAGCGTACGTTTGTAATACCAAATTCCCGACACACGAATCAGGGGCTCTCAGGCTGGGGAAGTCGTCGAGAATCCGGTCCGTAGTGGGCTACTGGAGGGCCTCCGCCGGGATCCGGTCGTGACGGTCGGCCACCGCCTGGGCATCCTCGGGAAGCAAGGCGACGAGCAAGACATCGACGTACTCCGAGAAATGATCGACGAGTTTCGACGTTCGCTCGGCGTCGATCGCTTCCAAGGAGTCGAGAAGGATGAACGGGACGTCCTCGTAGACTTCGTGGGTGAGATACCCAGCGAGGGCGAAGACGAGCCCGATCAGTTCGCGCTCGCTTTCGCTCAGATTGTCGATCGTCTCCTCGTATCCAACGCCGTCGGCCGACTCCCGAATAACGTGTAGGTTGAAACTGCTATCGGCAGCTGGGCTAGCCTGGGACGAGCGCTTCTCGATCCAGACACGAGTAATGTTATCGTACCCCAGGACGTCGAGTAGCTCGTCCATGTGCTGGTTGAACGTCTCGACGGCCCGCTGTTCGAGGCGATCGATACGGGCACGCTGCTCGGCGATCTGGTCGCGCAACTCCGACCGTTGTTCGTTCAGATCTGCCACAGCCGGTAACGCCTGGATCGACTCGATGTCGTCGGTAACGTCTTCGAGTTGCTGATTGAGTTGGCCCCGTTCGTACTGTAAGTCGCTGAGCCGTTCGTACATCTCCAGTAGATCGTCGTCCCGGAGTTGCTGTGTGTCTGCAACTTCGCGTTCGAGATCTGCGATGGTGTCGGCGAGTTCTGACTGTCGCGATTCGAGTGTGGACCGACGCTCTCGCCGCTGGTTGAGTCGCTTGCGCAGCGACGATCGCTCACGTTCGATCCGGTCTTGTTCGTCGAGCGTCGTTTCGATCGTCTCCCGTTCGTCTTCGAGCGTCTCGACGCGTGACGTCACGTCTGTCCGCTCGGCGCGCTTTTCTTCGATGACCGCTCGAAGCGAATCGAGCCGAACATCGACGTCGTTGCGAGTGACAGGACTCCCACACGTCCAACAGACCAAATCACGTTCGTCGTCCGGTGCCAGTTCGCTGGTCGGATCACTGTCGGTGGGTTCGATGCCAGGCAGTTCCAGTGACCCGTCGAGTAGGTCCTGGTTGAATTCGACGATCGTAAACAGTGCGTTGATCGTCTCTTCGAGCTGTCGACGCCGTTCACGCGCGACGGCGAGATCCTCTTTGACCTGCTCGAGATCCTCGTCAGTGTACTCGACGCCCTCGTCTGTGCCGGTGAGTTCCGCCAGTTCCCCTTCCAGTGACTCGATCTCGGCTTCGACGACCTCGATCTCGTTTTCGACGCGGTTGTGCTCTTGTCGGGCCTCGTCGAGTTCTTCGACGAGTGAATCGGCCTCGGCCGCCGTTTCGTGATCGGCCTCGTAGGCGTCGATCTCCGTCCGAAGCGTGGCGATCTCGTCGTCGATCGACTCGACGTCCGCCTGGAGGGATTGTCGCCGATCCTCCAGGGCCGGCAGTTCGTCTTTCCGCTCACCGACCCGATCGATCCGGTCGTCGAGTTGCCGTTTTTCCCGCTGTAAGGACTCGATGCGGCGTTCGATCTCGTCCGTGTCGATCGGACGCATGATGATCTCGCGGAGGTCCCCACCCCGTTCGACTGCTCGTCGCGCCGGATTGTTTTCGAGCAACGTGACGAACGTCTCGACCAGTGAACCGTCGGCAACGTACGGCTCCCCGTCTACGTGGACGTCTTCACCGTCTCGCCGGAAGGTCCGCTCGTACCGTTGGTCACCGATCTGAAGGGCCACCGACCCAGTGTCGGCATCTGTCTTGATCGAGCCAGCCGTCCCGCCAAGAGCACTGTCGACCGCCGAAAGGAACGACGTCCGGTTGGTCGCATTGCGACCGCGAAGAACAGTCACGCCGGGATCGATCGTCACGTCTGTCTGCTCGATCCCACCGACGTTCTCGATGGAGACAGTGATAGCATCGGCCGCCATATCCGTATCGGTAGCTGAGTGGACCATTGATCGGAAAGTTAGGAGACATCCTATAAATTCCCATCGGTAGTGTGGGTAGATTCCACAGGCGACACTGGTCAGTGATTGACGTCGATCGACCGGAGGCTCCGATAGTATCATGTCCGCGGACCCGGTACGTACGGCCAATGTATGTGCTCTCGCTGACCGCTGAGGTGACTATCGATGGCTGAGTCTCCGTGCTCGTGTAAGGTCGGTCGCGTCGCCGAACGCTACGATCTCTCGGATCTGGATACCGACCTACAGAGTCGCCACGACGCAGGAACGAGTTTGCGTGCCTTAGCGACAGTCCTCAACAAGCGAATCCTCCGGACGGCACTCGAGCGGGCTGGCGGGGACACGTCGACGCTCGTCTCCAGCGACCGCGGTGTCGATACGCTGTTTGACGTCCTCGATGGCAGCACGGAAGCTACGGACACAGAACGCGTCAGGGTCAAGACGAGACTGGAACAGGCCGGCGTCGACGTCGAAGCAGTCACCGACGACTGGGTATCCCACGCGACGATCAAGAGCCACCTCAACGAGTGTCTGTCCGTCGATACGAGCCGGGAGACGTCGATCACTGAATCGGACGCCATCGATACGATCGAGTGGACCAGAACACGCTCGGAGAACGTGATTGCAGAGACAATTGAGCGACTCCAGAACGCGGGACTGATCGCGGTTGGCGAGCCGACAACGAGCGTTAGGGCGCGGATTACCTGCGAAGACTGTGGTCGCTCCTACGCCGTTCGGGACCTACTAGACGCTGGAGGCTGTGCCTGTAGGGACGACGAATCACGTCCCCGAGAGTGAGTTGATCGTTCACTTCGGGCGAACAGCATATGTACCCGTGAGCCGTTGGGCAACGCATGACACGAGCGGACGACACAGGCGTCAAAACTGCCCGGACGAGTTTCGCGATCGTCGAGGCGATCGCCGAACTCGATGGCGCTGGAATCAGTGAACTGGCACGGCACCTCGATCGCTCGAAAGGCGGCATTCACAAGCACGTCCACACCCTCGCCGATCTCGGCTATCTGGTCGAGGACGACGGCACGTATCGGCTCGGTCTCGGCTTCTGGACGCTCGGGACCGACGTCCGGGATCGACTGATGCCGGAACAGGTTCGCTCGATCATCGACGACCTCGCAGCCTCGATCGGGCACGTCGTCACGCTCGTGATCTACGAGAGCGGCACTGCAGCAGTCGTCTATTCGAAGGCCCCCGCCACGGCCTCAGTACAGCCTTTTGGGGACGGTGACTCGCTCCCGTTGCACGCGACTGCCGGCGGGAAGGCGATTCTCGCGTACTTACCCGACTCGGAGTGTGACTCGGTACTTGAAGGCGATCTGGAAGCCTACACCGAGGCGACGCTGACCGATCCCCAGGCCCTCCGTGCAGCGCTTGGGGACGTGCGCCAGCAGCGACTCGCCCGTGACGATGGCGAATACGATCCGGCCGTCGAGTGTGTCGCGGCACCGATCGTCGACTCCGGGGGCTATCCCCGAGGGTCGGTCGTCGTCACGAGTGGCACCGAAGAACTCCTCGGCGGGACTCTCGAAGCGGACGCGAGCCTCATCGTCAGCGCCTCGAAGTCGCTCGAAAACACCATGACCGACTGAGTGCCGACACACTCGACCGGCCTGGATGCACACCACAGCGAGCAGCCACTGATCGCTGGCAGTGATCCGTCTGACCAAGGGCGGACACGACATCGACGCGCTGCTCGGCGAACTCACGTGGAGGTGGCGGCACTGATCGAGCAATCCGACCGCGGAGACGAAGACGCGAAAGGGTGAGACGAGTTCCAGGGACGGGATTTCGACCCCCCGAAATCAGTGGGTCGGTGGTCTTGGCAGACGGCCCGATCGAAGCGGTGATCGGTCACAACCGGCGCTGGTGACGTGCCACGAGATGTTTTACATCCATATGGACGTAAATAGTTGAATCAGCCCCGGAGATCGCGCCAGGCTGCATATGCATTTTTGGCCCAGTGAGATCAGACGAGATAGATCGGTTCCACAAAGCATACGTCAGGGGCGTAGACGGCACCGAGTCGATGGGTGGGCTGTTCGCCGCGAACCACTGTTTGCAGTCAGCAAACGAAAAGAGAAAGACGAAGACGAGAGCGCTCTGTCCCTGGATATCCGTTCGAGGTCAGCGAACGGCTGGCGGATGATCCGACGAGGACCGAAACGAGATACAATCTATCCGGACGAATGCGGGGCGATATCGACAGACAGGTGCTCGCTCGATCAGTTCGCGTCCCGGAGTTCAGCCGCGGCTTCCTCGGCGAGTTTGTTGTTGATGTACGCCCCACCACCGCGTTCGCTGCCGGCGGGATACTTGAGTTTGTCTTCGGTCCGGTAGGGAGGGTAAAACTCCATGTGGAAGTGGGCGTACGCCGCGCCTTCGCCCGTCGTCGGCTGCTGGTGGGTCGCCATGATGTACGGCATCTCGAAGCCGAACAGCGCATCGTAGCTGACCTGCAGTTCCTTCAGCACAGCCCCGAGATCCTGTTCGTGCTGATCTGTGAAGTCAGCCATCGACGGGACGTGCTCGTTGGCGTAGATGTGGACTTCGTAGGTCCAGCGGGCGTGAAACGGCACGACAGCGGTAAAGGAGTCGTTCTGAGCGACGATGCGTCGCCCGTCCTCGCGTTCGGAGGCGATGACGTCACAGAACAGACACCGGCCGGTCTCGTCGTGATGGTCGGCCGAGTTGTCCAGTTCCCGACGGACTTTCGGCGGGACGAACGGGTAGGCGTAGATCTGGCCGTGTGGATGATGGAGCGTCACGCCGACTTCCTCGCCCTTGTTCTCGAAGATGTAGACGTACTCGTGGTCCTCGACAGCCCCGAGAGTCTCGTAGCGATCACGCCAGAGCTGGACCAGATTGACGAACCGCTCGGTGGGTTCGGTGGACAGCTGGCCGTCGTGCTCGGCGGTAAACAGGACGACCTCACACTGGCCGTTTGCGGGCTCGACCGGCGCGAGATCGGTCCCCTCGACGGCGGGCTCGGGCGGGTCGGGCTGGAGGGACGGGAAGCCATTTTCGACGACAGCCATGTCGTACTCGGGCTCGGGGATGGCCGTCGGATACGCAGCGTCCTCGGCGGTCGGACAGAACGGACAGTAATTTTCCGGCGGTTTGAACGTCCGTTCCTGACGGTGAGTTGCAGTGATGACCCACTCCTGTAAGGTCGGATCCCAACGGCGTTCGGTCACGTCAATCGTCCTCCTCGGATTCGGTCCCGGCCGTGGCCGACTCTGACCGAGTGGTGCCCTCGTCGTCGAACTCGTAGAACACGACGTACCGGTCGTTGTGGTTCGTGGTCTTGTGACTGTCCATTGGAATACGACTCCAATCTCTGTGTGAACCATCATAATAGTACCGGACTGTTCGACGAAGACCACCACCGGTCCTGCCACCAGACCGGCGATGCGGTCGGTGCCTCGGCAGCCAACGCAAGTCGATGGGCTAGATCACGACACTGGCAGACCGCACCGGAACTGTTTTGAGAGCTACCGTGTCATTGTCTGCTATGGAATTGACCGATAAGCGGATCCTCGTCACTGGTGGTGCCGGGCTCATCGGGTCGGCGCTGGCCAGGCGACTCGTCACGGACAACGACGTCGTCGTCGTCGACGACCTCTCGAACGGGATCGAAGCATCAGTCCCGGATGACGCAACGTTCATCGAGGGCGATCTCACCAATGAAGGGGTCGTCGCCGATGCGATCGACGAACAGACAGACATCGTCTTCCACCTCGCGGCCGACAAATACGTCAACGCCGCGCAACCGCGCGAACAGTTCGAGACGAACGGCGAAATGACCTACAACCTGCTCGAACGCATGGCGGCAGTCGGTGTCGAGCATATTGCCTTTACCTCCTCGTCGACGGTCTACGGGGAAGCCCCCCGCCCGACCCCAGAGGATTACGCCCCACTCGAACCCATCAGTGAGTACGGCGCGGCGAAGTTGTCCGAAGAATCACTGCTGTCGGTGTACGCCCACAGCCACGACTTCACGGTCTGGAACTTCCGGTTTGCCAACATCGTCGGCCCACGATACGGCGCTGGCGTCGTCCCCGATTTCATCTACAAGCTCTCGGAGGACCCCGAGACGCTCACGATCCGGGGCAACGGCCGCCAAGAGAAGTCTTACATGACCCTCACAGAGTGCATCGACGCGATGTGCTACGTCGTCGAACACGCCGATCAGCCGGTCAACACCTACAACCTGGGCACGCGGACGACCACGTCGGTCAACCGCATCGCGGACATCGTGGCCGACGAGATGGGCGTCGACCCCGACTACGAGTACACCGGCGGCGACCGCGGCTGGGATGGCGACGTTCCGAAGATGCGCCTCTCGATCGAGAAACTCGCCGCACTCGGCTGGGAACCCTCGACTGCCAGTGATCAAGCTATCCGAAACGGCGTCCAAGAGATCCTCGACGGGGCCGAGAACGAGCCGCATTTGAGTTGAACGGCGTCGATCCCACCGCTGGTCTCGACGACCCACGGCGTCTCTCCCCTACTCGACCTGCTCGAGTTGGACACCGGCCGAGGGCGTGACGGGATAGGTCGCCGGATCGAGGTCGGGAAACTGATCACGATAGGCGGCCGCCAAGGAGTCTGCGAACGCGTCCGCTTGCTCGTCGTCGACGAGCGCGATGGCCGCCCCGCCCCAACCGGCACCAGTCAGCCGCGCGCCGTAAGCCCCTTCCTCGAGGGCCTGTTCGACGACGTAATCGAGTTCCGCACAGCTGGCTTCGTAGTGCTCGGCGATATCGCGATGAGCGTCGACCAGTAGCTCGCCGAACTGTTCGAGATCGCCGTCTGACAGTGCCGCCTTGGCCTGTGTGACACGGTTGTTCTCCCGGACGACAAAGCCCAGACGGTCGCGTTCCAGGGCCGACAGTTCGTCGAGGTCGTCCTCGCTGACGGCCTTCGAGGACTCGACACCCAGCTTCGCCAGTGCGCGCTCGACGGTTTCGCGACGCTGATTGTACGCCGAGTCGACCAACTCCCGGGAGACACCGGTATGGAAGACGACGACTCGGATCCCCTCCGGCATAGGCACTGGCTCGTATTCGAGGGTCTCGGTGTCGATCATGAGGGCGTGATCGTCCTGGCCCAGCGCCACAGCGAACTGATCCATGATGCCACACGACATGCCGACGTGCTCGTTTTCGACACGCTGGCTCAGCACCGCCATCCGCTCCCGAGAGAGACCAAGGTCGTAGGCCTCGTTCAGAAAACCCATGACTGCCAGTTCGAGACTCGCAGAAGAACTCAATCCCGAGCCAAGCGGCAACGTGGCGCTGAGTTCGCCGGTGAACCCACCCGGTTCGTAGCCCTCCGCCTGGAGAATCGCATAGCAGCCTTTGACGTAATCGATCCAGTCGTCTTCGAGTTCGAGAGCATCTGTCTCGAACGTGTATGTCGTTTCGACGGCATCAGAAGCGACCTCGACTGCCGAACTCGGTGTCGCTTCGAGCTGTGTATGTAAGTCTGTCGCGAACGGCATCACGTAGCCGCCCGTGTAATCGGTATGCTCGCCGATCAAATTCACTCGTCCGGGTGACCGAACCCGGTAGGTTGGCTCGCTAGTCATGACGCTATCACTCTCGGAGATTCGGGCCAGTTGCAAAAGCCTGGCGGCGTCGTGGAGTGGGACCACGGACCAGGAAAACAGCCACTCGCTGCGATAGAAACATAAAGAAAGAATAATACCTGTAAATAGTATGATTACGACAGTAACTCCAACACTATACACGCGCTTGCTTGCATACAGCGCACTCACAACGCGCGAAACAGTACGAAATAGACAGCACTAACGTAGAACACAAATTACCCAAGATACGCAGATCTGAAATCAAAAGTGGGAGAGATTTTTGTACTTTGGGTCTTGCGAGACGTTATGTCCGTAGAAATGGTTGATTTCTTTGTACTTTTCGAATACGACGATATCACATAAATATTCGTATATTTCTAAATATTCGTAGGATTTTATACTATACGGACTCGCTCGTCCGTCGTGCTTCCACCCCAGTCCGTCCGGGGCCAGCGGCCGTGCGTAGGCTTTTGGTCGAAACGGACTGACGGATACCCAGATGCCCTCGCATAAGCTCCTGCTGGATGCGATGCTCGGCAAGCTCGGGACGTACTTGCGGATGTGTGGGTACGACGCGGCGTACGCGCTGGACCGTGGCATAGAGGCCGACGAGCGGCTCCGCAAGATCGCCCGCGAGGAGGATCGTCTCCTCCTCACACGCGACCGTGCCCTGGCCGCAAAGACCGAGCGGAGTCACCTCCTGGAATCGCGAGAGGTTACGGCCCAGCTCCGAGAGCTCGACGAGGCCGGATTCGATCTGACCCTCGCCGAATCGCCCACCCACTGCGGGCGCTGTAACGGCCCGCTTGTGGCACTCGACTCTGACACAGAGACACCGGCTGACGTCCCGGACCCGGCGATAGAAGGCGTCTGGCAGTGTAGATCCTGTGGCCAGCAGTTCTGGAAAGGCAGTCACTGGGACGACGTGGCAGCGACCCTGCGGGAGCTGTAGCGCGCCCAGACAAATGCGGAAGGCAGTAATAGCGCCTGCCCGAATCTTCGCCGATGACCCTCTCCGAGGACGCTATCCAGCGGCTGGCCGACGTTGTGGCCCTCCAGCCGACGAAAAATGCCGAACTACAGGATCGGTGGGATCTCGACAGCGGCAGCGAAGTCCACCGCGTGCTCGAAGACGAACTCGGTGACTACTACTACCGCGACGAGGATAGTCTCATCTGTGCGACGCCGGAGGCAGCCGATCTCGTCGCCGAAGAAGGATTGATCGAAGGCGGGAACGACGACCAGGTGCTGCACGTCCCCGAACTGCAAGCCGCGATCGTCGACGTCATTGCCGGCCCCGACGAGGACACCCAAAGTGTCGTCAGCGTCCTCCAATCCCTCCGGGCAGCCGGTCGCGATCCAGCAGTCGAGGACGTCCGGAAGGCTCTCCGGAATCTAACGGACAAAGGGATCCTCGAGCGCGTGCGCACCACGGTTCCGACGTTCCGACTCGCCGTCGAACGGGACGAACTCGTGGTCGACGTTCTCGAAGCGTAACGTTACTCCAGCCCGGGCCGGTGTCGACGGCGGCGACGGTCGAGCACCCGTTGGATCGCCGTCCCGGGACCGCCCGAAAGCGGCCAGTCTGCCGTGCGCCAAGCAGGCGGTTCCGGTTCGAACGCCGAGCAGGCACCGCGACACTCCGCGCTGGTCTGGGGGCGCTCTTTTGCCTGACAGACTGGGATCGGACCGGACTGGATCCAGTCGAGATCGAAGTACCGACAGTCCGGGCGCATCGTCTCGACGTAAGCCCGCCACCCGCGCTCGTAGGCCCGCTCGGCAATCTCGACGCGCTTTTGACCGTTCCAGTCCGGGTCGACGTACTCGAAGCGAGCGGCCGAGGCGTCCCGCTCGCCACCATCTGGTCGGTCGAGAATGCGCGTTCCCGGGCTCTGGGGGTCCAGCGAACGGGGGTGCCAGGCGACATCGGCATCACCAGCCACTGGATCGACAACCAAAACTCCGGCCTCGACCGGGAAATCTTCGAGGAGTGCTGGCTCGACTCGTTGGCCAGTCGCCGCTGTCCCGACCCACACTTCGTCGGCCAGCCCCATAGCCACGTCTCGCTGGAGTTGCGGAGCGAGATCGCGGGCCGCGCTGGCGTCCAGATCCGGTTTGTTCTCGATAGCGACGATGCGATCGACCCAATCCGGGTAGACCGCCTGGCGACGGATCTCGATGCGCCCCTCGCGCTTTCGTGTGTCCAGAATGTCGCGGTCGGCTGCCCGGTGGATCGCCTCCCGGACGTACCGCCAGGGATAGCCTGGGTCCGGGAGTGCCTCGCGATAATACGTCCACTCGGCAGGGGCGTGTGGAACGACGTCAAGCAAATCCGAATCGAGGGCACGCTCGCCAAAGTGGGCGCGCTGGCGGAGGCCGTCCGGGTCGCACTCGATCACGATCGTGTCCCATCGACGGCGCTTCGTGCCGAGTTGGCGGGCGACGAGTATCGGTCGCTTTCGGTCGGCCTCGGGCGGCCAGGCACGCTCGGCCCACTGACAGACCCGGAGTTCGAAGTCGAACTCAGCCCCGTAGCCCAGAGTCACGCTCGAAGAGACGACACTCGGTCTGGAAGGCGTTTCGATCCGCTACCTCCCGGCAGCCGATCGGCTCAGAACCCTTTCTCGTCCAGAAAGTCGTGTGCCACCTCGAAGATTTCCCGCGGTCCATCCTGGGTGATGGTGTTTTTGGCCTGTTCGTAATCACGCCACTGGTGGTCGTGATGCTCGGTCGATAGCTCTGCACTTGCTTCGAACGATTGGGCGACGAACAGGTGGACGGTTTTGTGGATCGTCTCACCGTTCGCCTCGAAGACGTAGTCGTAGTCTTTACGGAAGCCGTCGATGAGCCGGAAATCTTCGATTCCGGCTTCCTCTTTCACTTCGCGGATGGCCGTCTGCTGGAGTTCCTCCTCGCCCTCGACGCCCCCTTTGGGGAACTCCCAGTCCCCCGGTCGGCTCTTGAGCAGCAGGTACTCACGCTGGCCACGCGTATCGCGAAAGAGGATGGCTCCCGCGCTCGTGGCCTCGATCATTATCGAACGATAATTCAGCGGACCTTAAGAGGATATCGGAGCGCGGAACGGTCTGCCTCGAATCGACGATCGCGTCCGATCGGGGATACAGCGTCGGGCTGGGCTCGGCAGGCGAACGACGAAAGCGTGGCTTTTTGAGTCTCGGCCGTCGATCCAGTGACGGTATGCCGTTCGTGACGAAGCTGACGGTCGAAAGCGGGGATCGGCACGTCCTCGAGGACGTGGTGACCGAAATCAAGGAGACGGCCGCCCGCAAGGGTGTCGAGCTGAAGGGGCCACACCCACAATCCCCCGAGGATATTTCGGTGCCACAGTCAAAACGCCTCAGCGCGGAAGGCGAGCG
This sequence comes from Halorhabdus sp. CUG00001, assembly GCF_009797925.1. Taxonomy (NCBI): domain Archaea; kingdom Methanobacteriati; phylum Methanobacteriota; class Halobacteria; order Halobacteriales; family Haloarculaceae; genus Halorhabdus; species Halorhabdus sp. CUG00001. The sequence goes on along the minus strand of NZ_VOLB01000001.1, from coordinate 131,926 downwards.
CTTCGATCCCTGGCGACACACCGTCTTTACCCGGACGATCGAGATTGTCGGCTACGAAACGTTCGCTCGGGACGTTTCCGGGTGGGAGTTTCCCGATCGTGTCCACGTCGAGGCCAGCATCGAGCAACGCCGTGGCACCGGTCGGTGAGGGGCCGCCAGGTGGGTGAACCGCGAGGTGTTTAGGGACCCTACTCGTTTCCGTAGCTATGACTGACACCAGCGAACACCTCCGTGCGCTCCGTCGAGACCTGCATCGCCACCCCGAGCCGGCCTGGCGAGAATGTTACACGACCGCGCGTCTCTGTGAAGAGATCGAACGTATCGGCGTCGATGACCTCTTTGTCGGCCCCCAAGCACTCGACGTCGATGCTCGTACCGGCGTGCCCGAAGCCGACGAACTGGCACGGTGGCGCGAGCGTGCACGCGAGGCCGGCGCCGACGACGCGACACTCCAGAAGTGCCAAGGCGGAACGACCGGCGCAATCGCCGTCCTCGAACGCGGGGCGGGGCCGACAGTCGCCCTCCGGGTCGATATCGACGCCCTCCCCCGGACTGAATCGACCGACCCGGGCCACCATCCCGTCGAGGCTGGTTTCCGACCGGACCACGACGACGCGATGCACGCCTGTGGCCACGATGCCCACGCAACGATCGGTGTCGGCGTCCTCGAAGCGATCGCCGACAGCGACTTCGAGGGAACGCTGAAAGTGATTTTCCAGCCCGCCGAAGAAGTCATCGGCGGTGGGCGTGCAGTTGCCCAGAGCGGTCATCTAGACGACGTTGACTACCTCCTTGCCATCCACATTGGCCTGGGGCACCCGACGGGCGAGATCGTCGCCGGTGTCGAGGGGATCCTCGCCGTCGCAAACTTCGACGCCACATTCACGGGCGAACCAGCCCACGCCGGCGGCCACCCAGACCGGGGTCGGAACGCGGTACAAGCGATGGCCACCGCCGTCCAGAACCTCTATGCGATCCCACGACACGGCGATAGCGCGACGCGAGTCAATGCCGGCGACGTCGGCGGGGGATCGGCCTCGAACGTCATCCCCGAGAACGCCTACATCCGTGGCGAAGTCCGCGGTGAGACGACCGACGGGAAAGCCTACATGCGTGAACACGCGGCGGACGTTCTCGAATCGGCCGCGGCGATGCACGACTGTGACGTGGACCTCGAATGGACTGGCGACGCACCGAGTGCCGACCCTGACGCGGCGATCCGCGACCTCGTGTTTGGGGCCGCCGGCGAGGTGCCGGGAGTCGAACACAGGCTTCAATCCGACGATCTCGGTGGGAGCGAAGACGCGACTTACCTCATGCGACGCGTCCAAGACCAGGGTGGGAAAGCGACGTTCGTCGGGATCGGGACCGACCACCCCAGCGGGCATCACACGGCGACGTTCGACATCGACGAGGCGTCGATCGGCATCGGTATCGACGTCCTGGGGCAGGCGATCGAGCAGATCGCCGAGCAGCGACCGTAAGACGGATCCCAAGGGTCCTCTTCGGTCCCTGGCCCTCGCTTGGAGTCAGTCTACGTACTGGAGACGACAGGATGCTCGACTGGCACGTCGGTGCCGGTATCGTGAGAAAAGTCCGTTGCGTCGCCGGCTGCAAGGGTCCGGCGCTCAGTACTTCGGATCCGCGCCTGTCGTCGCGTACACCCGGTCGAGAATAGCGTCGCGCTGCTCTGTCCACGCAGCGAACGCGTCGGGCGAGTCCGGATACGTTTCGTAGTGGTCGAGCAGGTCGTCGGCGTGTGCTTTCGTTCGATAGAGGTCGATGATCGTGCCCCAGTGACCGAAGCTCTTCAGGGCCGTCTTGAGCTTGAGCGACAGTGTGAGATCCGCAGAGCCGGAGTACAGGGCCTCGGAGAGCGCACTGACCGGGAGCCCGGCAAGCATGCCCGTGAGATCGTCGATGTCGTAGGCGGTCGTGAAGATGTTGTAGACGTCCAGAGCAGCGTACCGTGCCCCGAAGTGATCCATCACGCGCTCGTTGTACTCCCACAGCGCAGCTTCGCTGACGTCGCCGTCCGCGATCGCCTCGACGGCCTGTTCGGCGGCGTATTGGCCAGCGTAGGCAGCACCCGCGATACCCCCGCCAGTGGTGGGGTTGACGTGGCCAGCGGCGTCGCCCACGGCCATGAAGCCGGGCGCGACCGCCGAGTCGTAGGGCCGGCGAGTCGGGAGTGCCGCCCCGAGTTTGTCCTCGACGGTTGCGCCCTCGAATTCCTCGCGCTCCTGAAGGTCGCGTTTGAGCGCGTCGACGAGTTCCATGGGGTCCTCGTTCATCTGAAAGCCCAGGCCGGCGTTGATCTCGGTTTCGGTCCGCGGGAAATACCAGACGTAGCCGGCCGAGCGCTCGGTCGGCTTGAACACCAGCGCATCGTCCCACTCGACTGGCTCCTCGACCTCGACGATCTCACGGTAAGCTGAGCAAAACTGCGAATACGTGACGTTCGTATCGAAGGTCCCATCGTCCAGATCGGCCTCGTCCTGGAGAGTCGACAGCGCCCCGGCGGCGTCGATGACGACGTCGGCCTCGTAGGTCTTCGCGTCGCCGTCCTGGACGGCCTCCAGCCCCTCGACGGCTCCGTTCTGGAGGACATCCGTGACGACGGTATCGAAGTGGATGTCTACGCCTGCATCCTGGGCGCCATCGATGAGTCTGCGCCCGTACTCAAAGCGGTCGATGACGGCGAGGTCACCCGGAATCGGAATTTCGAGAACCGTGTCTTCGTCGGGGATCTCGAAGCGACCGTGATCGATGTCAGTGTTCGTAAACGCCGGTTCGATCTGTTCGCGCGGAATCGCCTCGGGGAACTGACTCGCGCCCTTCAGGGCGTCGCCACAGGCGATGTGCCCCGCTTCGTCTTCGGGCTTGCGTTCGAGTATCGCCACATCTAGTCCCGCGTTGGCGACCGTCGCCGCGGCATAACAGCCGGCCGTCCCGGCCCCAGCGACGACGACGTCGTACTCGGTAGTGGTCATGCCCCTCGCTCAGCACCGAGCGGGGTTAATTCTTTGCGCTTGCCCGCCGGTTGTGTCCGCTCGAACAGGTCACAACAGTGAATAAAGAGTTTTGTCGAGGTCATCCCAACGAGTGGGCATGACAGAGTATACCGTCGAATTCGTGGGGACGGGCGAGACTATTCAGGTTGCAGACACGGACACGATCTTGAGCCAGTGTCTCGAAGACGGCATCGCCCAGGAGTATTCGTGCCGGGTCGGAATGTGTCTTGCCTGTACCGCCGAGATCGTCGAAGGCGAAGTCACCCAGCCGGCGGCACGCGGTCTGACCGAGGAAGAAAAAGAATCCTACGCGTTGACCTGCATGGCGCGGCCGGAGTCGGATCTGAAACTCGACCGCGGGAAGTATCCGCCGAGTATCGAGGCCAAGGCGGCGGCCGCGAGTGATCCGGGCCAAGACGCAGCGGCCGACGATTGAGAGGGCCTCGACCCACTGCGAGAGATCAGTCTAGTTTTGCGGCCGTGTCGCGAACGAGTCCGTCGATGAGTTCGGGCGTCGTCGGATGGTAAGCCCGATCGGGAATGTCCCTGACGTCTAGATCCATCTCGACGGCCAGTTGCATCGTCTTTGCCATCACGTCTGCGTGGTAGTGCAGGCCCTGATAGCCCAGGACGGTGCCGTCCGTGCCGACCACGAGGCGGGCGAGGCCGTCGGCGACGTTCTTGGTCTTGAACACACCGTCGCTGGATGCATCCCGGGTGGCAGTAACGTAGTCCAGACCGGCGGCTTGGGCCGACTCGACTGAGTGTCCGACCCGGGCAAACGGCAACACTCCAAGTCCCGAGAAGATAACGTGGTGGTGGACGTTCTCGTAGGCCGAAAGGGCCTCGCCTGCACGATGTCGCCGGATATTCTCGGCCGCCGTGAAGCCTTCTTCTTTGGCGACGTGCAGGATCGGCTCGCGGCCGTTGACATCTCCGACGACGAAGACGCGATCGTCACCGGCGGCCTGCATCGTGTCCCGGACCCAGCCGTCGTCGGGTTCGAGTGCGGTGTGCTCGATGCCGAGACGCTCGATGGCCGGCTCCCGGCCGGTGAAGGCGTACAGATCGTCCGCCTCGATCGTTCGGGTCTCGCCGTCGGTGGCGACCTCCATGCGAACCCCGTCTGTGGTCGATTCGACCGCGGTGGCATCAGCGTCGACGAGTACGTCGACGTCGAAGTGCTCGCGATAGTAGGCAAGCAGTTCCGCACCGAAGGGCTCGTCCGCCTCACGGAGGACGTCGGGGAGCGCTTCGACGACAGTGAGATCCATATCGGCAGCCTCAGTTAGGTACGGGATGAGTTCCAGACCGATGTAACCCAGCCCGAGAGCGATCCCCGAATCGGGGAACTCGGTGCTGTCGAGGACGTCCGCACTCGTCTTGACGGGCACGTCTTCGATACCCGGGATCGGCGGAATTGCCACGTTCGAGCCAGTGGCGATCACGACGTAATCCGGTTCGAGTCGTCGGCCGTCGACCTCGAGAACGCGATCGTCGACGAAGTGGGCGGTGTCCCGAATGAACTCGACGTTGTCGCGCTCGGCCAGTGTAGCGATACTCTCCCGGCGGTGCTGTGACCAACTCGACGTGTGCTCGTTTTTCCGCTCGACGACAGCCTCCAGGTCGACGTCGGGGGCGTCCCCGACGAGTCGGGGGTCGTGTTGTGCACTGAAGCGGTGTTCAGCCGCCGAAAGGACCTCTTTTGAGGGCATACAGCCGCGCAGAATGCAAAGCCCGCCACCTGGGTCGCCGTCGTCGATCAACGTCAGTTCGACGTCGGGCTCTGCAGCCAACTCCTCGGCCACAGCCGAGCCAGCGCTGCCGTAGGCGCCGACAACGGCCACGTGTGTGGTCATACACGAACACAGGCTGGCGCGAAGAAAAACCGTTTGGACCGTGGGGGTGAGCCACACTCCTCGGGCGGACGAGCGTCGGCCGATGGGGGCAATACAGATTGCCGTCGACAGTGACCGAAAGGGCAGGCCATATATGCCCTGGGTCCGTACACATAGGTGATCACTGGTGTCACTCGTTCGGCCCGCGAGATGGCCCCGTCACCGCCCACAACTATGACGAGCCGCGTATACCGACTCCATTCGACACTCGAACTGCCCCTTGAAGACGTCTACGACCACTTCGAGGATCCGGATTTACCGGCCGAAATCGAAGACGTAGACATCACCCGACGAAACAACACACTCATCCTGAGTGCTGTCGCCACCGACGGCGAAATCAGCAAGTACACCCCGACCGCTCAGTTGAAAGCGAGTGTGACCGAAAATCGCGTCTACGAAGAGGAGCCCGAGCCACCCCACGGCGGGAGTGGGGGTGGCCAGTGGGGCGCGCTCACCGAAGAGGAAGAAGAAGAGATCGAGTCGGAACTCGTCGAGTACGCCTGCTTCAAGGGCGATCGGGAGACCGTTCTCCAGAACACGAGCGTCCAGTTCCCGATGTTCAAGGTCCTCTGTGACATCGCCGAAATCGCGGAGAAAGGGACCTTGACCGCGATCATCGCGATCGACGACACCTTGGAAGCCGTCCAGATCGTCGATGGCGAACGCCGCCCGGCCTCGATCGGCGTCACCGAAGACCCAGCCGACGACCGGGGCGAAGACGGCGTCGACTGGCGGGACAACGACTTTATCGCCTGAGAAGCGCTTCCGCAGCGGCCTTCGAAAGACTCAACTGCCGGCTAATTATATCTAATTACACTCATGGCGAGCGAAGCCGACTTCCCCGCGTACCTCGACGTCGAGTACGGCGATGGCGACGGCGAGGAGCCTGGCGATTATCCGAGCATCGAGCACAAAATCGAGAAGGCAATCGAGGTCACGAAGACCGGCCTCGAACAGTACGACAATCCGGTCGTGATGTGGACCGGCGGCAAAGACTCGACGCTGACGCTTTACTTCGTCAAGGAGGTCGCCGACCGCTTCGATCTGGAAGTCCCCCCGGTCGTCTTTATCGACCACTACCAGCACTTCGACGAGCTCATCGAGTTCGTCAACCACTGGGCTGACGAGTGGGATCTCGAAGTCATCTGGGCTCGAAACACCGACGTCGGCGAGTACGTCGACGAAAACGGGCTCGAACCCGGCGACGACATCCCCGTCGACGCCCTCAGCGAGCACAACCAGCACCACATCCGGAACATCCTCGAATACGAGGACGAGACGTTCCCGTTCCTGCTCGACACCTACGTCGGCAACCACCTGCTGAAGACGGTTGCGCTCAACGATGCCATCGATGAACACGACGTCGACGGCATCCTCAGCGGCGTCCGCTGGGACGAACAAGAGGCCCGCGCCGACGAGACCTTCTTCAGCCCACGCCACGATCCCGATATCTACCCACCCCACGACCGTATCCAGCCGATCCTCCAGTTCGCCGAACCGGACGTCTGGGAGGCGTTCTGGCACTTTGCGGTCCCGGACACAGTCGAGGAGTACCCCGACGACGGCTACGTCCCGCAGGGCCAGGACGACCTGCCCGACGGTGTACAGAAAGAAGACGTCCCGGTCAGTCCGAAGTACTTCGCCGGCTTCCGCTCGCTGGGGAGTCAGGTCAGTACTGACAAGTCCGCCGAGGAACCCGCGTGGCTCCAAGACATGGCCAACACGACCGAGCGTGCCGGCCGCGCCCAGGACAAAGAAGACCTGATGGAACGGCTGCGCGATCTGGGCTACATGTAAGGCCACCGGTTTAGATCGTCGGGTTGCTGGCTTTCGAGCCCAACCCCCCTCGCAGAAATCTGGATCGACAACACCCGGACGCGCCGCGTCCGGCAAAGCGCGCTCACGCAGGGCCGACTGACAGCGTAAGCAGTGACGGTCTGACGGCCACACACTTTTCGTGTCGCCCGCTGACCGTCCGGAATGGGACCGCTCGTCAACGGCGACGTCAGTGAGTGGCCTGAAGCCGAGCGTGGCGAGACTCAAATCAGCGCACGTAACTCGGGGAGGCCGCCGGGAGCGAGCGCCTCGGCTGTAGTCTCTACGAGTTGCCCACCGAGAAACGCATCTGGCCGTATCACTACCACACTGGCAACGAAGAGGCGATCTGTGTCCTCGACGGCCAGGACACCCTCCGGCTCGATGGCACCCGCTACGACATCGAGGCCGGCGATTACGTCGCGCTGCCGTGGGGTGAAGCGAGTGCCCACCAGATGATCAACGACAGCGAGAGTTCCCTGGGATAGCTCGTCGTCTCGGCGACAGCCGACCCGGACGTGATGGGCCATCCGGACGTCGAGAAGGGTGGCGTCACCGTCGATGGCCCGCCTAGGGCGATCCCGGAACCCGGACGATCAGCGAGTTCTTCGACCGCGAACGCGGTCGGGCTCTGAAACGAGGAGGAAGGCAACGAGACGGCACGAACAGTCGTGTTACTCCTGGCTGGCGTCCCGGATCGGCACCCACCGCACCGGATCGACTATCGGGATTCGACGAGGGCCGTCTCGGTGACGGTACCCGATTCGTCGACCGTCACGGCGAGACGGTCGGTGCCTTGCTCGATGTGAACGGATACCCGGAGCGGTTCGGTCGCGTCGATCGAAACGCTGTCGTCGCCCACGCAAAACGGGAGCGTCCAGAACGGTACCTGGTCGATATCGACCCCGTGATCGGCCAGGAACGCAACGACAGCCGGATCGGCAAGCAACCGCAGGCCAACGGGCGTCCCGATGTCGACGCCACAATGCTGGCAGACGCTGATCGTCGCGACGTCGAGATACCAGTCGGGATCGGGCGTGACATGGGTCTCCATGCGACCACTGCAATGGGGGCAGACCCCGGCGGAAGCCAATGTGAAATCCCGCCAGAGCTGGCGAGAATACGCCAAAAACAACGCTTCTGGATCACGGGCGGCCCGTCCGCGCGGTGGGAAGTAGCCGTAGTGGACGACGACCGAACACGCGGGGCAACTGATCTCGATGTGGCCGTCTTCGTAGGTCGCCCGAAGCGACGCGCCACAGTCCGGGCACGGCGTCTCGAGGTCACGTTCGATCGGAGACGGTGGTTCGCCAAAGCGTTCGTCAAAGAGGATATCTATCGCGCGCCCACCGGCTGGCCGCAGGCGATACTCCTCGTCGTCCTTCCGGACGAATCGGCCCAGCAGTTGCGTGAGGTGATAATTGAATCGACCGCTGTCCTCGAAGTCGGCTGCCGACTGCAGTCGGGCAAAGGAGAGTGGCTGCTCGTTCCACAGCGCGAGTAAGATGGCGATGCGGTTCTCGTCGGCAAGCGTGCCAAAGGCGTCGGCGGCCCGATCGACAGTCATTGAGACCGCGTCCTCGACCATGCCCGAGGTAGCAGCCGAAGCTCCCTGAATGTACCTTCCCGATCCCGCACAGAAAGAATCTTCACAACGACGACTCACAGCCCGCCCTCGTGAGAACTGTGCGGGCCATCTGGCTCGGGTACTGGGCCGAGTGATCGGTGAACGGGGCGGCTCACGGAAAGCGGTCAACCACCGGACAGAAACATAATTCAGAATATGTTTATTGGCATCCAGCGGTGACAGCAGAGACATGAACCATCCAGGCCCACCGCGGTTCACGACCGTCGGCGACGCCGTCGAACTGGCCCCACGAGACCCGGATCCGAACGAGTCCTACGAGTGGACTCTCCTCGACGCACCGGCCGAGAGTGACACAACCGTCGGCGACGGAGCAGTCGAGTACCTGCGACCCGACGTGCCGGGCGTCTATCGCGTCGAACTCGCGGCACCCGATGGCACACACCAGCTGACAGTCCGGACGTTCCCGGACGAACGAGAGCCCGCCCGCTTCGAGATCCCGGTCGAGGACTTCGAGACACCTGCTGAGGAAATCGATCGGGTCGGCGTCATCGGCCTGTTCAACGACCACCTTTGGGGACGCGACGAAGCGGTCCGTGAGGGGGATCGCTACGTCTTCGAGGCGCAACTCGAGCCGGGAGTCCACAACAGTACGTTCATCGTCAACGATGGCGAGGAACACCACCACCGGGAATTCACCGTCGAAGGACCGGGACGGCCGCGGATCTCGCTCGATGCCGTCCGGGACGGCGACGTATTCCGTATCGAGGCCGATGCTCGCCCACCGGCAGACAGTTCGACCGAGGCGTCGGCCCTCGATGTCGTGTTCTGCCTCGACGACCGCGCGGACCTCGAAGAGAGTGTCCTCGAGGTCGACGGGCAGACAGCCAAGCTCCCGGCGAGTGCGATCGACGAGCCGGTCGGCGTCCACGCCGTGGCACTCGATCAGCGCCACAGCGTCAGAGACACGGTAGTCGTCGGTGACGGCGGAGACACCATCGCTCACCCCAACGAGCCGCCCGCCTGGGTCGAGACAGCGACGATCTACGAGATCTACGTCCGGGCGTTCGCTGGAGAACGCGTCCAGACGACGTTTTCGGCCCTCGAACGGCGACTCCCGTACATCGAATCACTCGGTGTGGATACCGTCTGGCTCACGCCGATCCTGGCCTCGCCAACCGAACACGGCTATCACATCACGGACTTCTTCGAAGTGGCAACGGACCTTGGCACCCGCGAGGAGTTCGAGTCGTTCGTGGCCGCCTGCCACGAGCGAGATATCAAGGTCGTGTTCGACCTCGTGATCAATCACGCTGACCACGAACATCCGGCGTTCGCACAGAGCGCAGCGGGTGTCCCCGAGTTCCGTGACTGGTTCGTCTGGAACGATCGCGCCGAGCCGGACGCCGACCGCTCGCGTGGGCCAGGCCCGGATGACATGCGCGCCCAACGGTATTTCAATTGGAGCAATATCCCGAACTTCAACTACGGCGAACCGGCGGTCCGATCGTTCCTGCTCGACGTCGTCGAGGAGTGGGCACCGCTTGTCGACGGGTTCCGCTGTGACGTCGCCTGGGGCGTCCCACACGGCTTTTGGAAAGAAGTCCGCGAGCGCGTCCACGAGATCGACCCGGAATTCCTCTTACTGGACGAGACGGTCCCAGTCCACGACCCGGACTATCACGACCTGGAGTTCGACCTCCACTACGGAACGGAAGTCTACAGTGCCCTCCGGCAGATCGGGAGCGGCGACGCGCCAGCGGGGGCACTCCTCGATGCCGTCGCTGACGCCGAACGCGCCGGGTTCCCCGACCAGGCCCTTCAGATGCGATACGTCGAGAATCACGACGAGGAGCGCTATCTCGCCGAATACGGCCGGGACGGCCTGCGCGGGGCCGTCGCCGCGACGTTCACCATGCCGGGCGTCCCGATGATCTACGCCGGACAGGAACGGGGCATGACCGACTCCCGGGGGCCGATCGAGTGGCAGTCCGGCGACACCGGGCTGACGAACGTCCACCGTCGACTCAGCAAGACTCGCTCGGAAACCCCGGCGCTGGAATCGGGGACCCTCGAACGAATCGAGTACCACACCGACACGGAGCAGGCGGTCGCGTTCGCACGCGCGACCGACGACCAGCGCGTGTTCGTCGCACTCCACTTTGGCCCAGGGACGGCGACAGTGAGACTCCCCGAAGGGATTGGCTCGACGGAACTGGTCACCGGAGCGCCAATCGAAGCGACCCCGAGAGACGACGGCGTGGCCGTTTCCGTCGCAGACGTCCTCGTCGTCGAGGCCACGGACTGAGCACTCGCGAGCACCCGCCATCGGCGGTCCCAGGAGGAACCGCTCGCAAGGAGAATGCGCGCCACGATCGGTCGTCTTCGGGTGAGATGGCGTTCGCTGTGCACAACGCTGTACGGAACCGATCACGTGACCGAACGAACGTAGCTGTCCGTTGCAGTCTCGACTCTCTATACCGCGGCCTGCTCGCCGTTGGGCGCTGACGTGGCGTCGACACGACGAGCAGGAAAGAACGTCTTATCGCTCTTCGGAGTCGAGCACCCGAATCTGATCTCCGCGGACGGTCACGGGAATCGGAACCGTCGCTTCGTAGAGTTCGACAGTCACCTGGTCTTTGCCTTCGTCGATTCGCTGGACTTGGGCCTTCTCGCCTTTGAACGGGCCGGCGACGAGTTCGACGATGTCGCTTTCGGCGATCCCTTCGACGTCCGGCTTCGGCGAGAGGAAGTGTTCGACCTCCGCGATGGAGGACTCGCCCTGCACGACGCCGTTGGCGTGGGGGATCTCGTCGAGGATGCGTTCGAACACCGAGGCGTCCTCGGCCTCGACCATGACGTAGGAAGTCAGCGAGTCCGGAGCGAGGGCTGCGTGGACCGCCTCTTCCTCGCGGTTGATGATCATGTCTGCGACGGTGCGTTCCTGGCTGGCGGTGGTCTTGACGGCGTAAATCCCCATCAGACACCACCCGGGAGTAACATCATGACAACGAAGATGACGAATCCGAGCAGCCCGACCAGCAGGATGCCCGCGCCAGCGATCTTCGCGACCTGGCTAAACTCCTGCCAGGAGGGGGTACTCGCGAGCTTGAGCACCCGCACGTATGAGGTGAGATCGTACGGTACGTCCATAGCAGGTGCTATCCACTGATGGCTTTTCTATATTGTGGTGCGCGACGAAGAGTCAGCAGCAAGCTGACTGAAAGAGTACCACTCGCATGGAACGAGACACGCCCAGAAGAACACGGAGCGAGGCAGCAATTGGGCCGACGCACCGAAAAGCGACCGCGTGTATCGAGATGACTCCGAGCGATACTAGCGGTCGGTGTCGTCCGTCTCGCCGGTTTCGAACTGGTCGATAAGGTCCCTGAGATCGGCCGCTTGGCCGGAAAGGGTCTCGATGCGCTCCGAGACTTCCGTGATGGAGGCAGTCTGCTCTTGTGAGGCCCCGGCGACGTTCTCGGCTTCGGCGGCCGTCTCCTCGCTGATCGACCCGACTTCGTCGGCCATCGCGACCACTTCTTCGGTCGAAGCCGCCTGTTCGTCGGTCGCATCGCTGATCGCTTGGATACCGTCGTTTGCTTGTTCGATCTGGCGGACGATATCGGTCAGCGTCTCCGCGGCGTTGTCGACTGTCGCTTTCCCTGTCTGGACGCTCTCGTCCATCTCCCGGATGTCTGCCACCGTATCGGTTGTCCGAGACTGGACGGTATCGATCAGTGACTCGATGTCGTCGGTGGCTTCTTGGGTCTCTTCGGCGAGTGTCTTGATCTCGTTGGCCACAACCTCGAAGCCTTGGCCCGCATCACCGGCGCGATTGGCCTCGATCGCGGCGTTCAACGCGAGCATATTCGTCTGGTCGGCGATATCGTCGATCAGCGTCGTGACTTCGCCGATCCGGTCCATCTCCGCCGCCAGCGCCTCGACTTGCTCGATGGCCTCGGCGGATTTCCGTTCGATCGTCTCGATTTCCGCGGCTGCCTGCTGGGCGGACGTGCGGCCGGACTCACCAGCCTCGACGGCCCCCTTCGACTTGGCGGCCACTTCGTCCGTCGAGGAAGTAATCTCCTCGACCGTCGCCGAGAGATCGGTCATCTCCTGTGAGACTTGCTGGATGTTCTCGTTTTGTCGGTCGGCCCCTTCGGCGATCTGCTGGACCGATTGACTCACCTGTTCGCTGGCGGATTTGATCTCCCGGGCGCTCGCAGAGATCGTGTCCGTCGAGGAGTCGACAGTGCCGGCGAACGCTTCGATACGATCGATCGTCGTTTCCAGCTCGGCGATCATGTCGTTGAAGTTCTCGGCGATCTCGACCATCGCCTCGTACTCGCTGTCGGTCTCCATCCGCTGGGTGAGATCGCCCGCGGCTGCCCGGTTCATCACGGCACTGAACTGCGACGCCTTCGCTTCGAGCGCCGAAGCCATCGACTCGGCGTCGTCTCGGGCCTGCTCGACGTCAGTGATCAGCGCCTGGATGTCCGTCCCCATCTCTTCGAGGGCCGCTCCGAACTCACCGGGAACGTCCTCTTCGAGGACCGGATCGTCGAACCGCTTGTCTGCAAGCGCATCAGCCTGCTCGGCAGCCGTTCCCAGGTACGCCTGCATCGACGCGAACGAATCGTACAGCTGGCCCATCTCGTCGACGCGTGTCGTCTCCGGAAGCGTACTGTCGATCTTGCCGTTTGCGATGTCACCGGCCGTTTGGGCGACGGTCGCAAGCGACTGTGCAGTCCCGCGACCGATCGTCACCCCGACGAGGAGCAACGCGCCGACAGCCAACGCGACGAGTAACGCGATGTTCTGGGAGACGGCCGACTGCAGTGCGAACGCACGCTCAGCGGGGACGTGATAGAGGAGAGCCCAGTCGGTCCCGGTGATCGGCGTGTATGCCATGACGTACGTGCCTTCGTCCATCCCCGTTCCTGCGGAGACGCGTTCGTAGCCAGATGCACCGCCCAGAGCGGCGGTGATACTCTCAGAACCAGTGTTCCCGGTCGCTTCGTACTGGTCGAGTATCGATGCCTTGCGGTTGTCGAGGAGGATCGTACGATCTGCACTGAGGACTTTCACGTCCCCGGTCGCAAACGGCGAGGTGAATTCGTGAGAGCGCGCCTCCAGAGACACTGTAAGGACGACGGATTCAGTCTCACTGACCGGCTGGACGAACGCGATGGCGTCCTGCCCATCGTGCTCGTATGGCCGGGACGTGTCTGTCGGCCCGGAGGCGACGACCGCACCACTGCTGTCGGTCCATGCCCCCTCGACGCTGGCGAGAGACGCCCCAGTCAGGTCGTCGTCGGTACTGGCGATCACCTCGCTATCGGCAGTCGTCACGTAGTGCAACGCCTGGATGTCGGCCGGCAATCCGATAAGCTTCCCTTCGAGCCATCGCTGGTGGGCTGACGACGACAGTGAGTCCGACTGGTCGGCAAGCGAGTCCGCGAGGAACGACGTCGTCGACTGTTTGGTCGCGGCCCAGTCTGCGATCGAGCTGGCCTGGGAATCCGCGACGCCACGGATCTGTTCTTCGGTCTGAGCTTCGACGAGTCCGCCGGTCTGGAAGTGGATCGCCACCCCGCCGACGACGAGGACGGCGACCACACCGAGCAACAGCACACCGAACTTCGCCGCGTAGCGACGCCTGACGACACCCGGAAGCGCGCTCTCGATCGCCACCACGAATCGCTTGCGAAGGGAACTCATTGGTTACCTCCCGACCGGAAGAACTGGGATTGAAGCAGTTCCAAAGACTCGACCGTCCCGTCGGTAACGCGCTGAATCAGGTACGAACTCAACGGCTCCAGATTCGCCGTCAGGTCGACGCTACCGGACGCGCCCTGATAGTTGATCTCGCGCCCGGCATCAGTAAGCGATCTGAGGCGGTCGAAGTCGCCAACTGAGACGGTATGGCCCGTGCCACCGGAGACCGACCGGATCGTCTCGGCGATGGCCGGGCCGCTGGCGTCGTCGGCTTTCTCGGCGGCCCCAGCCATCAAGAACAACGCGTCGTAGGCGTTTGCGGCGTAAGATGCGAGCTCGTCGACGTCTGAAAGTCGCCGAACCAGATCGAAGTACCCGTCTGTCCGGTTCGAGGAAAGCGACGCGCTGTAGAAGCCATCGTAGGAGGCAGGTATGTCACTGCCGAACATGCCGGCCGAGAACACCCAGGGAACGTCGTAGTCAGTTTGGGCGTAGGCGTCGAGAATGCCACGCTCCTGTCCGGAGACACTGGTGAAGGCAACGGCGTCGGGGTCGTTTTCGAACACAGCCTCGATCGTGTCGCTGAACGAGTCTGCTCCCGGATCGTAGCGCACGTCCGCGACGATCGACGCATCGATCGCGTCTTGCAAGGACCCAGCGAGTCCCGAACCGAACGAATTGTCGATACTGAGCAAGGCGACCGAGCTCGCATCGATGTACAGCGGGCTGTCGACGACCTTCGCCATCACGGCAGCCTGCGTACCGTCGTTTGGCACAGTGCGGCCGAAGTACTTTCGCCCGTCAGCCTGACCGGCAGTCGACAGTTGTGGGGCGGTACTCGCGTAGCTGACCAGCATGACGTCGTCTCTGGCTGCTTTGGGCGCCAGTGCGATCGAGACGTCACTGACGAGCCCGCCGACGATACCGACGACCCCTCGATCCAGCAGTGACTGGTACTGGTCGGTCGCAACATCGACGTCGGCTTCCGTATCGAGGACAGTCAACGCGACTTCGTTGCCGTTGATGCCGCCGGCGTCGTTGATATCCTGGGCCGCCCGTTCGACCGTCCGCTTTGCATCGCTACCCAGCGCCTCGAGAGTGCCACTGAGCGGCGCTAGCGCACCGAACTCGACTGTGCCTCCCGATCCAGACGGGAGGCCCAGGCACCCACCGGTGGCCGCGAGCGCACCCAGGCCGGATAGTCGTCCGAGGTAGCCTCGTCTAGTCGTTCCCATACCGAGAGGACAGGAGTTTTTCAGTAAATACCCTTTGTCGCAAATATCACAAGTGATAACATTCCACACACCCACATGACAGGACAGCCAGCGAAAGCGAAGTGACGAGCCAAATCGAACTCACAACCGAATCGGGGCCGCCGTCTTCCCCGAGAAAGTTACTCCACGTAATCGATGTCGTCGCCCATCCGCTGGGCAGCCTTCTCGCGTTCGGCCTCGCTTTTGCCGTAAATCTGTGGACTCTCGACGCCCGTGACGACGATCATGGTCTCCATCTCGCCCTCGTAGTCGTGGTTGACGGAGGCACCCCAGATGATCCGCGCGTCGGGGTCGATCCGATCGTAGATCTCCTCGACGACGCCCTCTGCCTCTTCGATCGACATATCTGGCCCACCGACGACGTTGACCAGCGCGGAGTTGGCGCCGTCGAACTCGACGTCGAGCAGCGGCGAACGCAAGGCAGAACGGATCGAGTCTTGGGCCTTGTTGTCGCCGTCGGACTCCCCGAGGCCGATCATCGCGACGCCACCGTTCTCCATGATCGTGCGAACGTCGGCGAAGTCGACGTTGACCAGCCCGGGCTTGGTGATCAGTTCCGTCATGCCCTTCACCGAGCGCATCAGCACGCGGTCACAGATCTTGAACGCGTCCTGTAGGGGCATCGAGGGGGCGTAATCGAGCAGCCGATCGTTGGGCACGACGATGACCGTATCCGAGACCGAGCGCAACCGTTCCAGGCCGGCGTCGGCGTTGGCCCGCCGTCGCTCGCCTTCGGCGGTGAAGGGAATCGTGACGATCGAGATGGTGAGTGCGCCGGCCTCCTGGGCGGCCTGAGCGATGACGGGCGCTGCGCCCGTGCCGGTCCCGCCGCCCAGCCCGGCCGTGACGAACACCATGTCCGAGCCGTCGATCGACTGCTGGATGTCCTCCATGTTCTCCTGGGCGGCCTCTTCGCCGATCTTGGGGACCGAGCCCGCACCGCGGCCACCGGTACGCTTCTTGCCGATGAGGATCTTCGTGTCGGCCTTGACCTCGTCGGCCAGATGCTGGGCGTCGGTGTTGGCCGCGACGAGTTTCGCGCCATGGATGCCTTCTTCCATCATCCGCGTGACCGTGTTGCCGCCGGCCCCGCCCGCGCCGACGACGGTGATCTTGGTTTCGAGATCTTCGACGACATCGGCCAGTTCCTCGTCGGTCATCTGTCCCGACGTGGAGACGTCCTCCGTGGTGGTCTCGCTTGTTCCGGGCGGGTCGTCTGCGGGGGGCTCCTCGCGGTCCTCCTCGGCGTCTTCCATAGCGTCGTCGATAATGGAGTCCATATTTAAGTGTCCCGTAGCAGTTCAATACTAATTATCTTTCCCATCGTGTCCGACGGGCGTCAGACGCCACGCGTGCCGAATTTCACCGGTTCAGAGGAAAAAGCTAGTCGACGTCCCCGAAGGGGGAACTCCAGCTATCCGAAGTTCTCGACTTTCGCTTGGCCAGCGTCACCGCCTGCGGCCTCGATGGCGTCGGTCGCGACATCCAGGAAGTCCGCGAAGCCGTAGACGAACACCTGCTCGTCGCCACCCCCGGTAATTACTTCGGCGGCGACTGTGCCCACGGCGTCGTCTTCGGACAGAACAGAGACATCGACACCGCGATCGGCCAGAGCGGCCAATCGATCCTCGTGAATCGGTTCGTCGTCGCGATAGATCAGGGCCGCTTGCCCGCCGTCGTCGAGGGTTCGTTCGGCGATCCCGATGGCAGGCCCAACGCCGGGTCCCCCCGCGAGGAGGACGACGCGGTCCTCGCCCTCGTAGTAGGCACTCCCGAACGGGCCGGAAAGAGCGACCTCGTCACCAGGTTCGAGTGCGGCGATGTGGGGGCCGAGCGTCCCGTCGTCGTCGATCTCGACAGTGATCTCGACGGTCTCCGTGACGGTCGGCGAGGAGATGGTGTAGAACCGTGGCTCATCGGCAACCGACGGGAGCGAGAACTTGACGAACTGACCGGGAGCCGCGTCGAAATCGGCCGGGGTCGCGACATCGATTGTGACTGCGTCGGGACCGACTGTGCGGACGGCACTGACGGTCGTCGTGGTTCGATCCATGCGCGGGGGTACGGGTGGAGCCACCAATGCCATTTGGGGTAGCGGCACCCGAGAGCGGCAAAACGCCCCGCACACTGCAGGTTGCAGAAGGCTTTTTCTCGGTGGCGGGATAGGTCAAACCTACATGGAAAACGATCTCAATTGGGCCATCGGCGGGGAAGCCGGCGACGGGATCGACTCGACGGGCAAGATTTTCGCTCGGGCACTCTCCCGTGCGGGCCGGCACGTCTTCACCTCCAAGGACTTCGCCTCGCGCATCCGTGGAGGATATACGGCCTACAAGGTCCGAACAGGGGTCGAACGGGTCGAGAGTGTCGTCGATCGACTCGACATCCTGATCGCACTGACCGAGCGGACCATCGAGGAGAACCTCGACGAGCTCCGAGCGGGAAGCGTCGTCATCTACGACGGCGAGCAGACGACGATGGCCGACGTCGAGGTCCCCACGGAGATGATCGGACTGGAGGTCCCCCTGACGGCTCTGGCCGAGGAGGCAGGCGGGGCGATCATGCGCAACGTCGTCGCGCTGGGGGCGGCCTGTGAAGTCGCTGGGTTCCCCGTCGAGTACCTCGATGAGGCTCTGGTCAAACGCTTCGGCGAGAAGGGTGAAGCCATCGTCGCCAACAATCGGGAAGCCGCGCGCCTGGGTCAAGAGTACGTCCGCGAGGAAACCGACTGCCCAAACCAGTTCAGCCTCGAAACGACCGACGAAGACTACGTCCTGCTCAACGGCGACGAGGCGATCGGTATGGCCGCTATCGCCGCCGGCTGTCGCTTCTATGCGGGCTATCCGATCACGGCCGCGACGGACATCATGGAGTACCTGACGGGTCGGATCGAAGCCTTCGGCGGCGCAGTCGTCCAGGCCGAAGACGAACTCTCGGCGATCAACATGGCCCTCGGTGCAGCCAGGGCTGGCGCACGAGCGATGACTGGCACCTCGGGGCCGGGGATCGACCTGATGAGCGAGACCTTCGGCCTCGTGGCCACCAGCGAGACGCCCCTCGTGATCGCCAACGTCATGCGCTCGGGTCCCTCGACGGGGATGCCGACGAAGCAAGAACAGGGTGACCTCAATGCGATGCTGTACGGTGGCCACGGCGAGATTCCACGCTTCGTCCTCGCGCCGACGACGATCGGCGAGTGTTTCGATAAGACAGTCGAGGCGTTCAACCTCGCCGAGAAGTACCAGCTCCCGGTGTATCTCACGGCAGACCTCTCGATGGCAGTCACCGAACAGACCTACCGACCCGAGCGCTTCGACATGGAGAGCGTCGAGATCGACCGCGGCAAGGTCGTCGATCCCGAGGAAGTCGAGGAGTGGCTCGACGAGAAAGGACGCTTCCGCGCTCACGCCGCGACCGAGGACGGGATCAGCCCGCGAGCCCTCCCCGGGACGCCCGAGGCGGCCCACATGACGACTGGGCTCGAACACGACGAACTCGGCCGCCGGACCGAGGAAGAGGACGTTCGCGTCGAACAGGTCCAGAAACGCCAGCGGAAGGTCGATACCGCCCGCGAACGCGAGGACTTCGACTACCGGGAGTTCGGCGATCCCGACGCCGACACGCTGGTGCTCTCGTGGGGCTCGAACGAGGGCGCGATGCGCGAGGCCCTCGAAATGCTCGACGACAGGGGGATCGACGTCCGGTTCCTCTCGGTGCCGTACATCTACCCGCGGCCCGATCTGACCGAGGCAGTCGAATCCGCCGAGACCATCATCGTCGTCGAGTGTAACGCGACCGGCCAATTCGCGGACTTGATCGAGCACGATACGCTATCGCGGGTCGAACGGGTCACGAAGTACACCGGCGTCCGGTTCATGGCCGACGAACTCGCCGACGAGATCGAAGCGGCGATCGACAACGAGGCTCCACCACAGGAGGTCCGACGATGAGTTCTGAGACACACTTCACTGACTTCAAATCCGACGAGCAGCCCACCTGGTGTCCCGGCTGCGGTGACTTCGGGACGATGAACGGCATGATGAAAGCCCTCGCCGAGACGGGTAACGACCCCGACAACACCTTCGTCGTCGCCGGGATCGGCTGTTCGGGCAAGATCGGGACGTACATGCACAGCTACGCGCTCCACGGCGTCCACGGCCGCGCCCTGCCGGTCGGGACGGGTGTGAAACTCGCCAATCCCGATCTGGAAGTGATGGTGGCCGGCGGGGACGGCGACGGCTACTCGATCGGCGTCGGCCACTTTATCCACGCCGTCCGGCGGAACATCGACATCACCTACGTCGTGATGGACAACCGCATCTACGGCCTGACGAAAGGCCAGGCCTCCCCGACCTCGCGGCAGGGCTTCGAGACCGCAACCTCGCCGGACGGTACCGTCGAACCGCCGGTCAATCCCCTCGCCCTCGCGCTGGCCGCCGGTGGGACGTTCATTGCCCAGTCGTTCTCCTCGGATTCCCAACGGCACGCTGATCTCGTCCAGCAGGCCATCGAACACGACGGGTTTGGCTTCGTGAACGTCTTCTCGCCCTGCGTGACGTTCAACGACGTCGACACCTACGACTACTTCCGGGACGCCATCGTCAATCTAGACGAGACCGGACACGATCCCGGCAACTACCAGGCCGCTCGTGACAAGATCATGGATCCGGGAACCGAGCATATCGGCGTGCTCTATCAGGCCGAGGACAGCGTCCCATTCAGTGACCGCGAGGGTATCGACGCGAACATGGCGAACATCCCCGACGGCGCGCCGGAGCGGGCCGATCGACTCGTTCGAGAGTTCTACTGAACGGGTCCTTGTTCTCCGGACAACTTATCTCCCCTGGAGAGTATTTTATCATCAGATTCAGAATGTTCGCAAGTATCTTTGTTCCATACCATAAATTATAATTTCGATGGATATATACCACACATTCTAACTTGATTATGAAATGTTAGATAAAAGCGGCGACTGTTATAGCAGGCGGAGTTTCATAAAACAACTATCGACTGCCACTGTGGTTACTAGCTTTTCAACGGCACTCTCCGGACAAGTTGTATCCGCAAAACAAGAAGATACATCTGAAAATATTAAATATGTGTCCTCATTTGAACGTGAAATAACTGAGGAAGGAGAATTAGTAACGGATAAAATATACAAAACCATTGATCAGAATAGACTTGCTCGAATAAATGCCGTTAATAATGCAATAAAAGGTCTTCAAGAGAAAGTAACGAAAGAATTTGGTTCTGATGCACAAATAGATGTTCGAACAAAGGTTTTGCAGACAGATAGAACATCAGCTGAACGGGGCATCTCCATTCAACTTACTACCGAGAAATTGGTGAGAGAACCGTCTCAACGAAAAAAAGACGATTTAATGACGCAGTCATCCGAGAATAAGAGGGAGGAGAACTCACATAGAGTGAAGGAACCTTCAGTTTCGATAGAAGATGTTGAACAAATTGTACCGGGAAAAGTATCTGGGCGTTCCCAGGTACATAGTACAACCCACAAATTTAATTCAATTCCAGTTGAAGTTGAATCAAAGACACTCAAACAGACCGCAAAATTTAACGACACCTATCGGCCGATTCCGGGAGGTTGTCAAATAACACATTACGATGGAATTTGGCCTTGGGATAGTAAACAAGCCACAACGGGTGCCCGTGCTTGGGATAACAATGGAGAGCACCAGACAGTGATGACAACGGCCGGCCATGCTATGGAAGAGTCTGACGGTAATATTCGCCAGCCAACTGGTTCAACTATTGGATCTCCTGAACGATATAAAAATGACCAATCAGGCAATGAGAGATATGATTTTGGATTTTTCAGTATAAACTCTAATGCGTCCACTACAGACAAATTAGCAAGGAAGTCTGGAGAGACAACATCTATGGGGATAAACGGCTGTCATACTTGGGAATGGATTGAACGTGAGGGACCAACAGCCAACATTGAAAAGAAGGGAAGAACTACAGGAAATACGAGTGGATCAGTTATCGGCACAGACGCCGAAGATAATCAGGTTCAGATTGATGCGACTCAAAAAGATGGCGATTCTGGGGGGCCAATGTATCATGAGGACGGTTCAGGATACAAATTAGTCGGCTTAGCTTCTTGGGAGTTGAGTGGAAAAGGATATGGTAACGCAGCTGAAACGATTGAGAATAAACTGGACGTGTCTTTCTTTTAACTCATATTTGGGCCTCAACTTCATATATTGATAGTATGAGTTGAAGTGCAGAAATCTTCTCACATCATGTACTGCCGGATTTCTATTTTTCAGTAACGGTGGTCTCCAAGTCGATCCTGCACAGATATCGGCCCGAATCTCTGGTCCATTTATCGGGACAGCGGTGACCAAGATTCAACGGGTTAGACCCTCAAAGCCATTCTGCACCACCGCCAATACGACAACATGAGAAATTGGGAATACTGCTTGAACTCTGGTTATAGTATATGGAGGTCTTGTCACTCTCTAACGCGACTAACAAATGCTTATTCCGGTGGATCTAAGTGTTATTCAAGCATAAGACATTTATCGATCTGCTCCAATCGTTTCAGTATGAAAACAAAACCAATACTATTGACAATGATTGCCGTCGTTATTTTGTTTACTGGTTGTGTTTCAACTTTCGCGTCAGATAGTACCAATACCGCTACGAATGGTGAAATGACAGCTATGAATGTTTCCAAGGCAGTTACGGACAGTGACAGCACGTATATTCCAGAAAATGACTCAGTCCGTTACCGCTCCGCCGTCAAGCAAACAGATGAAGATGACCGTCCCACTCGGGAGCAAGCCGAATACAGCGTCGTATCTTTCGAAACATGGGGGGACAGCGAAGCCGCATCTCTAGCAGCCGAAGGCGTTCGCGAGAAACTCAGCGATCAATTCCCAGATGCGTTAGAAAGAGTGGAGGTACTCGTCAGTCATGATGGGGATCACCGATCCATCACAGTCGCGTACGTAGTCAACAAAGACGCTGATGGAGATATCATCAACACCCCTGATTTCGGATTTGATACACTCGTTAGCAAGACACCGAGTGAAATCACCGCGACAGTCTCGCTTGATGGAAACCAATATACAGCAACATACGATGTGACCGTCGAGCGAATGGAACTCACGACGAGTTGAATCGGCCGGTAACGAGTGTTCCAGCGGAGACTACCAGGCGGCTCGCGACAAGATCATGGACCCGAGTACCGAGCACATCGGTGCCCTCTACCAGAACGAGGAATCAGTCCCGTTCAGCGATCACGAGGGAACCGACGCGGATATGGCGAACATTCCCGATGGCGCGCCTGAACGAGCCGATCGACTGGTCCGGGAATTCTACTGAGCCGGCGGCCGAGGAGAGTTCTTCGATCGTCCGATCATGTACGCGACCATACCGAGCGCCGCGGTGATGAGTGCCCAGAAAGCGAAGATCGCCGGTGCATACATATCCCCGTAACTCCCGTACGGAGCCCACCCCACGGCGACCAACAGCGGTGAGAGTAAAATCACGCCGGTGAGTAGCCACTGTTCCGACCGCTGTTCGGTGAGTGCGAGCGGGACGAACAGCGTCGCCGTGACGACCGCAACCGCACTCCCGTACCCGCTCGCAATCGGTCCGAGTTGCCCGGCGACCAGCGGGGCCGCGATCAGCGCCACCACCGCGACGGCGACCCCCGACCGGACGAGCCACCGGGTATCAACGTCGACACCGAACTGCCTTGTGAGCAAGGCATACTGGACCCCAATCAGGACGGCCGAGAGTGCGAGGATCGGAGCGAGGACGGACGCGCTCAACAGGAGCGTGAAGGTGGCCCCATCCAGTCCGAGTGCGAGCCCAGAAGCGACGCCCAGCCCGGCGATCACGCCGATGGAGGCCAAGATCCTCGTCTTCGAGGCGTCGGCGACGACATCACGCAATCGATTACGGAGTGCGAGACAGCCCGCGAGCAGGACCGTCGGAACGGCGACTGTCTTCGGGACAGCTGTGCCTTTCAGCTGTGCGACGTCGACGCTGACTGCGAGCTGAGCGGCGATACTGGTGAAGACGCCCCTGTCCTCGGCGAACGCGAGATACCAACCCGGCGAGATGGTTCGCTCGAAAGAATCGCCGTACGTTCCATCCAACGCGATCGCTGTCTCGTTGAGTCGATGCTTCGCAGGTGCCCGGGCGAGTGTGTCTCCCACGGGACCGGTGATGACAAGCCGGTCAGCATTGACAGCGTACCAGCGACTGCCCTCACCCTGTGAGTGGAAATAATCGGCGACCAGGACGCCGCCGAGACTCCGATGTCCCATCCGCGGAACGTCGTAGGTCACGACGACAGCGTTGGCGCTCGTGTTTACCGACAGATTCCGCGGTTGGGCCTCGCCACGGTGACCGTGAAGTGCATTCTCGGCCGCCGACCACACGGCCGACCGGCTGACGTTCGCGTTCGCGCGCGGATCGAGTGTGACGGTCCAGTGTCCGTCCCCGTCCTCGTCGAGTTGGATCGTGACTGTTGAGGACTCGACGTCGCTGCCCGCGATCACGTCGTCGGTGCAGACGTCACAGAGCGGCTGGGGTGGTGGCCGTGGGGCAGCGACGAGCGTGATCGTCGCCAACAGGACAACCAGGAGGGTACCCACAGCCACGAGCCGGCCACGGCGGGGATACATACGGAACAGAGGATAGTACGTTGGGAAAACCCTGCTGGTCGACTTGTTGTCTCAGCAGACACACGGCAGATTCATCAGGTCGGCCCTGAAACCGCGACTATGGTCAACGATGAGGGTCGTCACCTCGTCGCCATCCTCGTCGTCGGCGGCATCGTCTTGACGTTCGCCTACAGCCTCTTCGTCGCGGGGATGCCACTGCTCTGGCTGAATCTCGTCTCCGTCCTCCTCGTGTTCTACCTCCTCTGGCGGTTCGTCCGCGCACACGAGCGCATCGCCGACGCACTCGAACAGCGGGAATGACAGCGACGGCGCTCACGCCCAGTCGTCCAGTCCCGTCTGGACGAGCGAGGACTCGATGCGCTCGAACCCGCGTTCGACCTCGCTTGCCTCGACCTCCCACTCGTCGGTGACGAACGCCCGGGCGGCGTCGAGGTCCGGTTCGAGGTCCGTCTCGAAAGCATAGGCGTCGGTGACGGCAGGATCGAGAAAGAGGTCGCGGATCCGATCGGCGTTCTCGACGTAGACATCCTCGCTCTCGCTGACGCCCCAGAGGTCGCCGTGCTCGCGGACGGCCTCGACAGCAGTCTTGGGGCCGTACCCGTGGACGCCCTCGTTGAAGTCCGTCCCACAGAGGAGAGCAACGTCGACCAGTTGCTCCCAAGAGAGGTCGTGTTCCTCCAAGGTGGCCTGAAAGTCCATCAGTTCGGGAGCGCCCGAACTCGTGAGTTGCCGAAGGGTCCGGGGTGCGCCAAAGAGGAGGGCGTCGTAGTCCTCGGTGCCGACGTAATCGACGTCGCCGTTGCGGGCCATGTGAGCAGCCTGTCCCTCGCCCTCCGCCGGCGCATCGACGACAGGCACGTCGAGCAACTCAAGAAGATCCCGTGTCGTCTCCAGGATGACATCGGTGAGGCGCTGGGTTCTGGACTCTAAGCGTGCGACCCTGACCGCATCACCTTCCTGGCGGGCCGCTTCGAGATCTTCTTCGTACTGTTGGCGCTGCTCGCGCCGGCGCTGTACCTCGTCGTCTTTCAGATCCGTGACGGCACCGTCGAACACCATCACGGGCGTGACTTCGTGCTCGAAGAACTTCGGCAATCCCTGGACGACGCCGACGAGGTTGGCGACTTCTTTGCCCTCGGTCGTCGTGTACACGTCGTCGTTCGTCCACTTGACCGTCGTCGTGAGGTAGCGATACAGCCAGTTGTGGGCGTCGACGGCGACGATCGAGCCAGCCAACTCCTCGAAAGCGATCGATTCGATGGCCGCGATGTCCCGGAGATCGGCGTTTCCCATCGCCGCCGATTAGGTACCACGCTGGTTTGAATCCCCCGTCGCTGGCTCGCCGTCCGCACCCGCGGGGGCGGGAACGATCGCTGGCGGGTCGGCCCCCTCCTGGGACTGTACGAACGCTCGCTGGCGCTCGCTCAACTCGCGGTCACGATAGATGGTGAGTCCGTCGCGATACCGTTGGCCGTCACGATCGGCGGCTGTCGAACAGACGAGTTCGGCAAGGCCCGTTCGCTCGCCGGTAAACGCGAGACCTGCCTTGTAGAAGGCTTCGTAGGCGATCGGATTGTTGACGCCGGCACGTACTTCGTCGTAGCCGCGTTCGCTGGCACGAGCGACGACGTATCGGAGCAGCCTCGAACCGAGACCTTCGCCGCGGAGATCGTCCCGGACCGTCACGTACCGGACCCGGAGACAGTCTTCGTCGGTCCGATCGGCGTCGAACGCCACGGCGGCGACGATCACGCCATCGTCACGAACGACGGCTTTGCCCGTACTCGAAATGACGAACTTCCCCGCGTAGGCGAACCGTTCGTGGTCGAGATCGAGTGTCACATTGGCCGGGGGCCAGGCCAGGATTTCGGAGTCCACACCGGCGTGACGAACCGGCCGGTAAAGTGGCTGTCCCCGGATCGAAACGGGAACGCCCAAGTTGTGGGCCACAGTCGCTTGGGACATGGTGTCTGTCGCCGCCACACTCCGGAACCGCATCGATGTCTCCGCCGCGACAGCTATCCTCGCAGCAGGTGACCTGGTTGCGATCGCTGCGTTCGTCGTGATCGGAACAGTCGGCGCCCACCAGGGCTCGCTATCGAACGTTGCTGGCATGCTGGAAACGCTCGTCCCGTTTCTCGTCGGGTGGGTGCTGGCCGCGTTCCTGGGGAGTCTCTACACCGAAGACGCCCGGCGGTCGGTCCTCCGGGCAGTGTCCTGGACCATCCCTGCCTGGATTACGGCCGCACTTATCGCACAGGTACTCCGCTGGTCGCCGTTGACGCCGGATTCGTTCTCGGCGATTTTTCTGGCGGTCTCGATCGCAACGGGCCTGGTGCTGCTTGGACCCTGGCGTGGGATCGTTGCCTACTGGCTCAGCGACGGAACGTGGCACTAACTCGGACGCTCGCCCGAAATTTCGAAAACGGCACTACTCGTCAGCGATAGTCTTCGAGTGTGACTGCCACGGACGACTGTACCCAAGCCTTGTGATCCTCCCGGTCGTAAATGACGAACTCGTCGGAATCGAGACGGAGCGGTGCGTAGCGGTCGCCGGATTGGTGGCGCTGCATGTCGGCCGTATCGTCCGTAGGCTTTGCACTCATTGGTTTTCATGGTGGCGTTTTGCCACACGATGCCTCCTAATTATGTCTGGGCACGACAGACAAATAAAGGCCACTCCCACATTATCAAGGAGTATAATTTGATCGCCGACCAAAAGAGCGTGAAAAGAAAGCAGACAAATACACGAGATTCATATTCGCCGGATAGAGAGATACGTTCGGCACGCTGGTAAATTCAGTACGTAATACCAAGACAGAACGGGGAAAAGTGGGCGAGACGCCTAACTGTGTGCCACGCCTCGAAAGCGTATGGCCGAGAGTGAAGCGCTGTTTCTCGAAAGTGAAGACGTATCGACTCTGGCGACACCGTCGGAATACGTCGCGGCGGTTCGAGACGGCTACCGACAGCGCGGGGAGGGGGCGCCCGCCGAGCCACGGACGACGCTGCGGGCAGAGGACCCGCCGGGGATGCTAACTGGGTATCTGGCAGTTCTGCCCGATTCGGGCGTGATGGGTGGGTACACCTATGCGGCGGGGTTCGGTGAGCGTGACGCCCACTTCGTGCTCCCGGTATTCGACGCCGACTCCGGCGAACCCCTGGCTGTCTTCGACGGTGCCAGCCTGAATCCGCACAAGACAGGGGCAGTCGGAGCCGTCGGGATCGACGCCCTCGCCCGAGAGAATGCGACCCAAGTTGGTCTGTTCGGCAGTGGATCACAGGCCAGCGGCCAGTTACGGGCCGCCGCCGCAGTCCGTGATCTAGAGCAGGTACACGTCTACTCTCCGACGCCGGCCCACCGCGAGGCCTTCGCCAAGGAGATGGGCAACGAACTCGATCCAGCGGTAAGAGCCGTCACGGAACCAAAGCAGGCAGTGGTCGACGCTGACATCGTCATTACGGCAACGCAGGCGAGCGAGCCGGTCTTCGACGGCGAGTGGCTAGAGCCCGGAACCCACGTCACGGCGATGGGCCAGTACCATCCCGAGAAACGCGAAATCGACGCACACACGGTCGCCAAAGCGACGTACGTCCCGGACCTGCGTGCCCGCCTCGAACAGGACGCCGGGGCATACCTGCAAGCCAAATCCGAAGGGGCGATCGACGAAGGCCACGTCCAGGCCGAGCTGGGGGATATCGTGGCCGGGAACGCGCCGGGCCGCACCAGCGATCGAGAGATCACCGTTTTCGACAGCGGCGGGACGGCGATCGAGACAGTCGCCGCCGCCGGACTACTCTACGAACGAGCCAGAAAAGCAGGGGTCGGCGAGTCGATCTCGTTCGCGCCGGCCAGCGACGCAATGTGATCAGAGATACGGTGCGAGGCCGAGTGCCTCGAGGAGGGTAAGGCCGCTTGCGAGCGCACCGAGAAGGTATCCTCCAATCACGCCCCCGTTCAACAGCGGCAATCCTGCGTGGGCACGGCCTTTCAGTACCATCCACAGCAGGACAGCCAGCCCGAGGAAGGTGCCGACCATCGCCGTAGCGGCCGGCAGTACGGTCGTGAATCCACCGATGCCGACCGTCGGGACCGACGCGGGCGCAAAGAAGGCCACCGAGGCGACCAGTACCGTCGGGACTACGGCATCGCCCAGCCCGATGAACAACGCGTCGCGGTCGTCGAAAGAGGCATCCTCGGCGTCAGTGTCGCCGTCTTCACTGTTCTGGTGGGCGGTCTCGGTTTCTGCCGACTCGGTACCGTCCATCGGCCCGTCGTCATCGATGAACGAGTAGCCAAGCGTCGTCGGCGCGACCAGCACGACGGGGACGTTGAGGTCCATCACACCCTCTGCGAGCGTCAGCATGTGCTCGGTGCCGTAGACGCTGATGGCGTCGTAGACCGCGAGCACGGTCAGCAAGACCAGCGCTGGCAAGACACCGAACGTGATGCCGAACAGACCGGCCGCGCCGGCACCCATCACCGCGCCGGCGATGTCGATAACCCACCACTCGGGATAGACGAGCAATCCGCCGCCGATCGCGATTGCGCCCGCCCCCGCCAGAACGTGCACGCCACCGGCCACCGGGAGTGTCACGACTGGCGGGACCAGAATGGAGAAGACGAGCCAGGAGATGTACACCCCAGTGAGGACGATCAGCCCACGAATCGCCCACTCGCCGTTGTACCGAAACGCAGCGAGCATCACGCCAGTCATGACGAGAATCGCCAGGATGTACAACAGACTGTTCGTCGGATCCTGCGGGTCTTCGACGGGCTGGAGGCCAGCCCCTTTCAGCGGTTCGACCAGCGCCAGCGCACCGAGTTGGACAGCCAGAAAGATCCCGACGATGATCGAGACCGCCAGCCACAGCCCTGGATTCCGATCCATGTCACGGGGAAATCGCGGGGGCGGGAAAAGCGATTCCGTTCCGACCGGCAGTTTCGCTCGCCGCTCTCAGCGAGCGTACAGCGTCTCACCGACGAGCGTAGGCGGATGGACGCTATCGCCGATCGTGACGGCGAGATACGGCTGTTCGACGGGGCCGAAAACATCCACGACGCGGCCGACTGTCTCCAAAGACTCGTCGATGACTTCCGTGCCAATGTCGGGATATGTCTCGTCTTCACACTGCAAGACAGCCACGCCCTGGGCCAGCCCCCGAACCTCGCCAGCCCGGCGCATCACTCACGGATCGCGGCGACGTAAGCCGCCACGGCCCCCAGGAGGTCGCTTTTGGTCGCGTCGTCAGCATCCTTGACGAGCACTCGTCCGCGAGTCTCGTACTCTCGTGGATAGGTCTTCTCGCGTTCGATCACCGCGTCGTACCCCACCTGCTGGACTGCCTGTGCAATCTCGTCGACTGTCGGCTCTGCGACCGCCAGATCCTCGGCGACGCGCCGGCCCTCGCTGCGCGTAAGTCGCACGTCCAGGGCCGCCGGCCAGATGACGTTCTCGACCATATCGGTTGGTCGTCGGCCCAGGGGTAAACGCCTTACTGGTCACGCACACCCGATCCTTCGAACTCCGGGACCAGTCCGAACGCGTCGATCGGCTCGACCAACTGAGCCGCCGCGTCGAACGGATCGGCCTCGGCAGGTGAGCGATCCGGGCGCTCGACGCCGGCGTCCGCGAAGACGGTATCGAGAAACGCCGTCCGGAGCGACCGATTCTCGAAACAGCCGTGGAGGTAGGTGCCGAGGGCCCGGCCGCTCGCGGCACTCTCGGGTTCGATCGGCCGCGGAACGTCCGCACGCACCGTCGTCTCTCCCATGTGGATCTCGTAGCCCGAAACCGACCCGCTGACTCCCGCGATCGGGTCGACACCCGTCGCCTCGTAGGTTGCGGCAGTCACGCGCTTCTCGGTCGAAAATTCGGTCTCGACAGGCAGTCGACCGAGGCCGGGAACCGTCCCCGTCGCAGTCGTGCTCTCGACGCCGACGTTGTGGAGGGCCTCGCCGAGTAGCTGGTATCCGCCACAGATCCCGACGATCGGCCCCTCGAAATCCTCGACGGCTTCTCCCAGACGGGCGTCCTGCAACGCGAGCAGGTCGTCGACGGTATTCTTGGTTCCCGGGAGGACGAGCGCGTCGGCGTCACCGATTCTGTCTCCGAGGGGCAGAAATGTGACACGGACGCCTGGCTCGCGAGCGAGCGGGGCCAGGTCGGCCACGTTCGAAAGGTGTGGTAATCGTGGGACGCCGATCGTCACCCGTCGCTCCGGTTCGAGCCCGTCACCGTCACCCCAGGTGCCGCGTTCGCCCGCCTCGGGCAGCGAGAGGCTGTCTTCCTCGGGCAACCCGGGATCGTCGTGGGGGAGGACAGCGACGACGGGCACGCCCGTCCGCTCTTCGATCGCCTCGATCCCGGAGGCGAGCAGGGAGCGATCGCCGCGAAACTTGTTGATGGCCAGGCCGGCTACGCGATCCCGGAGATCGGCGGGCAACAGCTCCAGCGTGCCGTAGAGACTTGCAAAGACGCCGCCGCGTTCGATGTCGCCCACGAGCAGGATCTCGGCGTCGGCCAAGCGGGCGGTCTCGACGTTCGCCAGGTCGCGATCCTGGAGGTTGATCTCGGCGATCGATCCGGCCCCTTCGGCGACGATCACGTCGTGGCGGGCGGCGAGTCGATCGTGGGCCTCGCGGGCGGCCCGGCGGGCGCATTCGAAGTGCTCGTCGTAGTACGTCCCCGCCGGGAAGTGTCCGACTGCCTCGCCGTCGATGATCAGTTGACTCTCGCCGTCCCCGCTCGGTTTGAGCAATACGGGATTGTGATCGGTCGTCGGCACGACGCGGGCCGCCTGCGCCTGGACGTACTGGGAGATGCCGACCTCGCCGTAGGCGTCGGGATCGCCCTCCCCTGGGTCGCTGTCACCTCTCTCCCCGATGGCGTCTGGTTTGAACCCCACGCGAGCGTTGTTGGACATGTTCTGGGCCTTGAACGGCGCGACGGAGACGCCCCGATCGGCCAACCGCCGGCAGAGCCCGGCGACGATCGTGCTCTTGCCGACGTGACTGGCCGTCCCGGCGACGAGCAGCGTCACCGCCATGGCCAGCCCACCTCAGTCATCAGTACTCGGTCCCCTTCCGTGCCGGCTGGCCTGCCTCCAGCGGGTGGGCCTGCTTTTCGACGTGGCTGAGGAGGTCTGCCGCTCCTTCGAGGTACGCCGGGTATTCGTGGCCACCGGTCAAGACGAGTTCGAGGTCTTCGGGCGTGTCGTCGATCAGATCGAGCACGTCGTCGGGGTCGATCAACCCCCGGTTGGCGGCGTAGAGCACTTCGTCCAAAATCAGCATGTGGACGCCAGCAGTCGGCTCGCCGTCGAGCGCGAAGGCCGTCGTCTGTGCTCCGTCGGCATCGAGCGAAGTCGTCGGATCGCGCTCGGCCGTGGCCGCGACGATCTCCCGAGCGCGAGCGAGTGCAGCCCGTGCTCTGGCAGCGTGTTCGTCGTCGTCGGTGTCGTCCATGAAGCCGTGCCAGCCCACGTGGCCGGTGTTCTCGATGGTGTAGCCGGGGACCTGGGCGATCGCGTTGAACTCCCCGCGGACGCCCTCGACAGATGGCGTGCCGCCCTTCATGAACTGGAGGACGTGAACGCGATAGCCGTGGCCGGCCGCACGCAGACCCATCCCGAGGGCGGCCGTTGTCTTGCCTTTCCCGTCGCCCCACCACGCCTGGACCAGGCCGAATGCCTCGGGTGTGGCGGGTTCGATCGGCTCGGTGTCGGGCACCGCGTCTTGGTCGCTCGGCGCTGTCGGTTCGTCGGTCGTCGATGCCTCGTCTTCGGTAGTGTCTCGTGTCATCGTAATCGCTCCAGTAACGTATCGAACGCGCCACTCGCCGCGTGGACGTGGGCGTAGGTTCCCAGCGTCTCGTACTCGGTGAGTCCGTCCCGTCCGTCGGCGATACCCTCCCCGTCGACGGTGAACGCGAGGGTCGCATCGCTGTCGAGGCTGGCCCGCGAGTAGTGGAACTCGTGACCCCGCAGGGAATCGCCCGTATCGGCGGTCAGCGTCCGTCGATCGGCCGAGAGCTCGACGTGCCCAAGCGCCTGGTAGCGCTCGCACATTTCGACCGTTGCCGGGAGAATCCCCGACATATCGTGGCGTCTGCCGTCAGTCGTCCGCAACGAGTCCGCCAGCGCCATGAATCCGCCACACTCGCCGTAGATCGGTACTCCCTCGGCCGCCCGGTCAGCGAGGGCGGAAAGCGTCGGGCTCGCGGCCAGTTCCGCGGCGAATCGTTCGGGATACCCGCCAGGCAAGTAGATGGCGTCGGCCGGTGGGAGACCGTCGCCGGCTACCGGCGAGAACGTCACGAGATCGCCAGCGGTCGCCAGACGCTCCCGAACAGCGGGATAGACGAACCGAAACGCCCGATCCCGGGCGATGGCCACGCGTGGTTGGTCACCCAGCGCGGGACCGTCCTGCAGACCGGGATCCGGAGCCGGCTCCTCTGCAATCGCTCGCAGGCGGTCCGTCCGAAGGTGTGTCGCTGCGTCGTCGAGCGCGTTCTCGTCGATCGGCGCTTCGTCCCCGAGGTGCAGTCCCAGGTGCCGATCGGGGATTTCCAGATCCGAGTCCGGTGGAATCCGACCGCAATATTGGAGTTCCGCCGGCAGCGCCTCCCAAATTGCCTGCTCGTGGCTCCCGCCGTGGGCCTGCTGGGCGATCACCCCCGCGACGCGAACATCCAGGTCAGTTCGGGCAGCATACGTCCGGAAGCCAAGCGCCGTCGCCGCAACGCTCTCGGCCCCGGCACTGGCGTCCACGACGAGGACGACCGGCAGGTCTAGCGCGTCGGCCACGTCGGCGGTGCTAGATCGGTGCCCATCGTAGACGCCCATCACACCCTCGATCACGCAAACGTCGCCCTCGCCGCGGTGGTAATTCCGTCGCAGTCCCTCCCTGCCTTCGAGCCAGGTGTCCAGCGTCCGGGACGGGCGATCGACCACGGTTTCGTGGTGGCTCGGATCGATGAAGTCCGGGCCGGCTTTGGCGGGTTGAACGGTCAGCCCCTCGCGCTGGAACGCCCGGATGATCGCCAGCGTCGCGACGGTCTTGCCGACGCTCGATGCCGTCCCGCCAACGACCAGCCCCGTCACGGCTCGAACACCTCCGCCCGGGCAGTTGTGGCTTGCCCGTGTTCGGCCGCTTGGACGCTTGCAGGCGGGTCAGTTTCCTCGTATCGCGACCGGAAACTCGCCGTGATCGCCGCCCGGACACAGGCTCGCGTGGCCCGCCCGACGGGCGTGGCGCTTCCCGTGTATTCTGTGGGCTCGCCAGCAGGGTCAGACGCGACGACGATCGCGTCGCTGGTCGTCCCGGTGAACCCGACCAGTTCCAGGAGCGTGGCCGTCCGCGCTTCGGCCACGATCGCGACCAGATTGGCCATCCCCGCGTCCGTCAGCGACCGCGTCGTGCCGACGACGAGATTGACTGTGCCGGTCTCGGGCGACTCGTCCGTCTCCTCGCACTCCACAACCCCGGCTCGGCGCTCGTCGGGCTCAAGTGGCAGCGTCGTGGGGTTCGAGAGCCCGACGGTCGCGAAGACGGTGACCGGACCGAGCCGTGCCCCGCTGGCGTGACGCTGATCGACGCCGGTCAGCAGGATCGGGCCAGCCGCCGCGTCGAAGTCAGCCCGGTCGAGGCGATCCTGAACGTCCGCCCGAATGTCGCCAGGGTCCCATCCCTTCGGTACCGTACAGTTGTATGCCGCTTCGGCCCGGCAGAACCCGCCGTCCCAACCCGTCGAGAGCCACCGCGTCTCGGGTCGAGCAAGTCGCAGGACGCCCTCCGATCGGGCGGTTTCGAAGTACTCAGACATCCGCAAACACCTCAAGCGTCCGGTCGGTCGCCGTTCGATCCCGAACAGCGATCCGGACGTGATTCGCCAACCCGCGGAACGTCCGTGCATCCCGGATCGCAACGTCGTACTCGCGGGCGGTCGACAGCACTGCATCGACACCCGGCTCGCCCACCTCGACCAGCAGAAACGGCGCACTCGACGGGCGGACATCGAACCGATCGTTCAAACCGTCACGCAGGCGGTCACGCTGCTCGCGAATCCGACGCCGCGTTTCCGCGACGAATCCCGACTGGCGCATGCAGTAGCGGCCGGTCGCCAGCGCGGGGACACTCACGTTCCAGGGCCGTCTGGCGGCGACCATGGCCTCGCGCACCTCGCCGGTCGCCACGGCGAAGCCGGCCCGGATCCCAGGCAGGCCGAACAACTTCGTCAACGACCGGGCGACCGTGACGCCCGGTGTCCCGGCGAGGGAGGTCTGCTCCGTGAATCCGAGGAACGCTTCGTCGACCAGCAGGTGCGTCTCGGCCTCACGGCAACGCTTGGCGAACGCGAGTAGGTCGTCCCGCGCGTACAGCGTCCCCGTGGGGTTGTTCGGATTGCAGACGATCGCCAGCGCGTGGTCAGCTGGGTCAGCCGTTAGGATCTCGTCCTGAGGGAGGAACGTCGGCTCGGCGTCCTGCAATCTGACCTCGCGGGCGTAAGAACTGAAACTCGGAGCGGGCACGAGCACGGAATCGTCCGGGCCGACGGCAAGATCGATTGCCAGCCTGATCGCGGCCAGGCCACCCGGCGTCGGGACGACCTGTGTGCCGTTGCAATCGACGTACTCGGCGGCCGTCTCGCGATAGGCAGTCGGCGGTTCGGCCGGGTAGCGTCGCGCATCTTCGAAGGCATCTCGGTAGACCCCTAGGAGGCCGTCCGGCGTTCGTGGATTGATGTTCGCACTCAGATCCAGCACGTCGGGATCGTCGCTACTGCCGTGCTGGACGCGCTCGACATCGTGTGCGTGCGCTCGCTCCATCTCAAATATCCCCCAGGAATCGATCGTAGAGTTGCTCGGTGCGATCCCGAATCGCTTGCAGTTCGACCCCGCGACGGCGGGCCAACGCGAGCGCGCCGCCCATCCCGACGCCCTCTTTACCCTCGCCGGCGGCAAGTCGCTCGATGCCGGCGTGGCCACAGTCCCCCAGTTCCGGGTCGGTCACCGTGAGCGAGAGATCGAGCGCAGCGGCGGTTTCGCGGACGGTCGCCGTGGCGTCCGCGGCGACATAGGCCGTCGTCGCGAGTTCGAGACCGGCGTCGACCCCTGCGTGGCGGAGCAGCGCCGCGGCGGCAAGCAGCTGCGTCCCGCCCGCCAGTGTCACCGACGCCCCGGCCGACAGTGCGCCCTCGACCACACCCACAACGGCGGCCAGGACTGGACCCCCCTGCCGACGGACGGCCCGCTGGGGCTCGCCGGCCAGTTCGCCCGCCTCAATTCCGCTTGCGTCGAAACCGTCCCGAACGACGGCTCGTTTTCGTTCGAGCGGGTTCTCGGGCAACGACGAGGAGACTGACAGATCGACGCCAAGCGCCTGGGCGACCCCGAACGCGGTCGTCGTCCCGCCGGGGATCGTCTCGCCGACGTATACTCGGTCAGCAGTCTGTTCGGCGATCTTTTCGCCGACGGCCCTGGCACGCTCCCAGATCGCGTCTGCGTCCGGAACCGGTTCCGCCGTGCGCACGTCGCCGCCCGGGCGTTCGGCAACAGTCGTCGTGTCGATTCCGGGCGCGGTGGCGAGTCCGGCGTCGATCACCCTGGCGTCGAACCCAGCGAGTTCACGGACGGCCCGCGTCACCAGCGCCGGTGTAGGACAGCCGGACGGACTGACCGGGACGGCCGGCGCATCGACGACATTCCCCTCGATCAGGATCTCGGCGTCCGCCGTCGGCGTCACCGCCATCGCTTCGGGATCGGCCCCGGCCGCGCTAATCCCGTCGATCCGTGCGGTCTCGGTCGTCCCGGCGACGAGGACGAACGTCACGGAAGTACCTCCGATCGACGGAGCGCCTCTGCCACCTGCAGGTCTCGCACGTGGTTGACGTTGACCGCCAACCGCGGCGTCTCGAAGACGATTCGTCGATCCTGGTCGCCCGCCGCGATCACGTTCACGCCCGAGGGGGCGAGGTCCCGGCCGTCTGCCGGGACCGTCGTGTCGATCGTTACGCCGAGGCGTCGTTTCAGGGCCACTGGAACACAGGCTGTCATCGAATTACCTTCATGGGAAGTTACCACAGCGTCGATCGTTTCGGCCGCGAGCAACGGCAGATCGGCGGCGACAGTCAACACCGGACGCCCAATCCGGTCGAGGGCGTACTGTAGGTCCGGGACGTAGCCGTCGCCAGGGGCATCGATCCGAGGGAGGGAGACATACTCGCGCGTCCGGGGCGCGTTCGGTGACGTGACGGCGTAGGCTCGATCGATCGAGCTTGCCGTGAGTGCGTCGGCGACGCGATCGACCAACGCTCGCCCGCCGATCTCGACGAGCGGTTTCTCGCCGCCGACATCCAGGCGGGTACCCCGACCGCCACACATCAGGAGAGCGTCCACGCGATCACCCCCGCGTGCAGCCCGACGAGGCGAGCAATCTCGGCGGTCGCACCCAGTACGTCCCCGTCGACGCCGCCAAGCGTCCGTCGAGCCCACAACACCATCGGCCCGACAGTCGCCACCGCCGTGAGGAGCGCGACGGCGGCCGCCGGCTCGGGCCACGTCAGGGCGGCCACAGGAAGGGCAACGACGACCGGCCCAGGAGCGTTCCGGGAATCGAGCCCGTCGGTAAACTGCGCGCCCAGGCCGTCGTGGGTAGCCGACCCGAAACAGGCCCCCAGTGCGACGGCACACTTCGCCCCGACTTCGGTAGCAACGACGACCAGCGCGACACGGGCTGGCAGTCCCGCCAGCTCGTAGCCGGCCGTCGTCAGTCCCACGAACACCAGTCCGACCGCCGCGAGCGCGCCGACACCGACAGTCGTGTCCGAAAGCACTTCGCGGCGGCGCTGACGGTCGCCGTGGACGACCGCCGCGTCGCCGAGATCCGCGATGCCGTCGAGGTGATTGATCCCGGTGAGGACGTATAGCCAGACGAGAAAACCGAACGCAGCGGTAGCGGGGAAGACCGGGACGAGCAGTGGGAGCGCCGCGAGGCCGCCGGTCAGATAACCGACCAGCGGGAACGTCGCCGGACGGGCGCGAAACGCGTGCCAGGCCGCCTCGTCGCGCCCGATCGGCAAGCGCGTCAGAAAGCCCAGTGCGCCCCGGAAGGCATCTAGCATCGTGCCACCCCCACTGCCATGGCAAAGAGGGACTCCGGAACGCTCGGCACAGCCACGAGCAGCATGGACACGAGTCCCGCGATCGCCCCTGCAATCGCGACGACGCGAATCGCCGCCGTCGCCGTGTCGCCATCTGGAAGTTGTGCGTCCGGATGCAGTACGTACACGCCCGGTTTTTCGAGGCGGACATCGAGGACCA
Source organism: Halorhabdus sp. CUG00001 (assembly GCF_009797925.1). NCBI lineage: Archaea > Methanobacteriati > Methanobacteriota > Halobacteria > Halobacteriales > Haloarculaceae > Halorhabdus > Halorhabdus sp. CUG00001. The sequence continues at coordinate 94,630 of NZ_VOLB01000001.1, read as the reverse complement.
CCGCGAGCGTGGCCATCGGCCAGCCGGAGTTGGGCGACGACGGCTGGGTCCGAAACTGGCGGGCGCGCCACAACGCGCCGGGTCTCCCGCCCGCTACCGCGAGTATCACCGCTGTCAGGCGCGCCGGAAGCCACATCACGAGGTCGTCCAGTCGGGCGCTCGCCCAGCCGATCGGCTTCTCGCGATACCCCAGCATCGAGTCCAGCGTGTTGACGGCCTTCACCCAGACGGCCGCCGCGATACCGACTGACAGCGACAGCTGTGTACCGACGACAAAGGCCAACAACGGCCCAACGTAGCCGTCGGCGAGGTTCTCCGCGAGGCTCTCGACGGCACCGCTTCGAAGCTGAGGCGAAGAGAGGGGTTCCGGGTTTCGACCCACGAGGGCAGGAATGCGTTCGCGGGCTCGCCCCGGATGAGTCTCGGTGGCGTCGATCACCGCGCGTGCGCTCCCCAGCAAGCGACGCAAGCTGATCGAACTGAACAGGAGCAAGCCGGCGAGAACGGTGCCGACGACGCGAGGGAGCGCCGAGACTGCCAGCCAGGCGAGGGCCGCCACACTCACGGGAGCCAGCGTCGCGATGGCAAGACCGACAAGCCGTGGGCTCGGCCACCGCCGATCAAGCCCGGCGATCGCTCGCCCGAATATCGCGACAGGATGTATTGTCTCAGGCGGTTCCCCGATCACTGCATCGAGCAGCACGGCGAGGAGGACGGTGACCGGCGGCTCGACGCGGACGGGCAGCGTGCCGAGGGCCACCATCACGACCATCGACTCAGCGACGACGGGCGGCCGTGCCAGCGCCCAAGAGGGCGACGATCGACGCGATCACGCCGAATCCGGGGCCGCTGGTCGTCGTCGTGTCGGTCGTCGTCCCCATCGTCTGGTTGGACTTGAGCGTGACCGTGCCGTCCACGTCGGACGTCTCGGTGGCCGTCGCCGTCTCCGTCGCAGTCGGCGTCACGGCATCGGCTTCACAGGTCGGTGTGGAGACCGACGCCGGATCGACGCTGATCGCGGCGGTCCCATCGGGGTGGAACGCCTCCGCCATCGTCTCGAGGGGCTGGGTCACGCGCGGCCCGGGCTGGCTGATGAAGTTATTGTCCACGAACAGGACCTGCTCTTCCTGAATCGCAGTCGTGCCGTTGATATCCGGCCCGGACGGCACTGACCGGCCTTCCGGGACGACGATCCAGTCGGGGTCTTGCTGGACGACGATCTCGTTGCTGATGATCCCGTACTCGCTGATATTCGCTGCGGCGGCAACGTTCTCCCCGCCCGCGGCGTCGATCACGTCTCCGATGAACGTCTGCGGGCCGGCCGTGTACCCACCACCCATCGCATAGAGGACTGTCGGCCGCTCAGCCCCACTGGTGGCGTTCCGATAGGCTCGGAGTGTCGCTTCCGTTCGGGCGCTAATCTCACGGGCGGTGTCGTATTCCCCGACGAGCCGGCCCGTCAAGCGAGTCTTCTCGACGACATCACTGATCGAGGCAGCCTGGTCGAACCGGTAGACGGTAAGGCCCGCATTGCGGAGTTGGGCAACCGCATCTTCGCTGACGATGTTCGGGGCGAGCACGAGGTCGGGTTTGAGACCAATGATCGTCTCCGTCTGTGGCTGTCCCTCTTGGCCGACGACGTTTTGCTTCTGAGCCGATCCGTCCAGGTAGCTGGTGTAGGGATTGACCGGCATCCCGACGACTTTCTCCTGGGCACCGATCTCCCACATCACCTGCGAGGCACTCGGGGCGAGCGTGACGACGCGCTCGGGCTCCTCCTTGATAGTCACTGTCGCGCCGTTAGCGTCGGTGACCTCGATGGGATACGTACAGTTGGCAGTCGTCTCGTTTCCACCGGCCTGACCGGCGACCGGGCCAAAGGCCACTCCGCCCAGACTGGCGAGCAACACAACCGCGAGCAAGACACTACCGATAGTGCGCTTCATTGTACACCCGGCTGTGGGCTTGTTCAATAAATATTTACCTAATGCAACTCAACTTGCTCACAGATGCGGTTCGGCACACGCCTCCTGAGTTGGACAGTCGGGCTCGTCGCGACGTTGTTCACCGTTATCGTGGTGAGCGCTGCGATCGGTCCGGTCGCACTAGCGCTGCCCACTGTCGCGAAGGCAACGCTCAACGCCGTCGGTATCCCGGCAGGAGTAGCCGTTGGACTGGGCGAGAGTGCGATCCTCGGCGTCACGATTTCCTCGCCGACAGTCGACGTGAGCTACGCCTATCCCTTCGCCTTCGAGGTCCCTGTGACGGCCGAGACGATCGTCCGGCAGGTGCGACTGCCTCGCATCGCGCTGGGGGCAGTCGTCGGCTTTGCCCTCGCTTCAGCGGGCGCGGTGATGCAGGGCTTTTTCCGGAATCCCATGGCCGACCCGTCGATTATCGGCGTCTCCTCCGGGGCCGCACTGGGGGCCGTAGCGACCATCGCGTTCCCGGTCGCCGTGCCGCTTGGGCTCCAGACCGCCGCGTTCGTCGGCGCGCTCGTCGCCGCCTTTGTCGTCTACGCGATCGCAACCGAGAACGGCCGGACGCCCGTCGCGACGCTGTTGTTGGCGGGTGTCGCCATCCAGACGTTTCTCGGCGCGGTGATCTCCTATACGCTGCTGCAAGCCGGCGAGAGCCTCGATCGGGCCGTCTTCTGGTTGATGGGCCACCTCAACAACAGCACCTGGGCGAAAGTCGAGGTGACGCTCCCGTTGGCAGTGATCACGTTCCTCGGGTTGCTCACCTACGCACGGGATCTGAACGTCTTGATGCTCGGTGAAGAAGACGCACGAACGGTCGGCATCCCGGTCGAACGGACCAAGCGTATCCTGCTGGCACTGTCGAGCATCGTCACCGCCGCGGCGGTCGCCGTCGCGGGCGTGATCGGCTTCGTCGGGTTGATCGTCCCACACGTGATGCGGCTGCTAGTCGGCCCGGATCATCGACTGCTGTTGCCGACGAGCGCACTCGCGGGCGCGACCTTCCTCGTCGCGACCGATACCGTCGCTCGGTCCGGCCCGGCGGAGTTACCGGTCGGGATCGTCACCGCCGCCCTGGGTGCCCCCTTCTTCCTGTATCTGCTGCGACGACGGGAGGTACACGAGCTATGAGCGAGCCACCACAGACGGAGCCGACGATCGTCCTCGAAGACATCTCCCTGTCGCTGGGTGCAGTAGATGTCCTCGAAAGTGTCTCACTGGCGGTCGAAAAAGGGCAGTTCCTCGGACTCGTCGGACCGAACGGAGCCGGCAAGACGACGCTGTTGCGGACACTCAACGGCGTTTTCGAACCGGACGAGGGACGCGTCAACCTCGACGGAGACCGGATCGATCGTCTCGATTCCCAGGCCGTCGCCCGCCGGGTCGCGACTGTCCCACAAGACACCTCGGTCGCCTTCGAGTTCACCGTCGAAGATGTCGTTCGAATGGGGCGGACACCGTACCGTTCGCGGACTGACATCGTCGCCGACGACGACGATCACGATGCCGTCGAGGACGCCCTGGCACGGACCGAGATGTGCGACCTGCGTGAGCGCCCGATCACCGAGGTCAGCGGCGGCGAGCGCCAACGCGCCTACGTCGCTCGCGCACTGGCCCAGGAGACCCCCGCGCTCGTGCTCGACGAACCGACCGCCAGTCTCGATATCAACCATCAGGTGCGGGTCCTAGAACTGGTCGAGGATCTCGTGGCAGGCGGAACGACCGCCGTCGCCGCGATTCACGATCTCGATTTGGCGGCTCGCTACTGCGATCGGCTGGCACTGCTTTCCGACGGGCAGCTCCAGGCCGTCGGCGACCCGGAAACGGTGTTGACCGACGACAATCTCCAGCCTGCCTTCGATACCCAGACCGCTGTCACGCCAGACGTCGTTACCGGCACACCGAACGTGACCGCCATCGCCGAGCCGGCGCGCGATCGAGGGACACAGGTTCACGTCCTTGGATGCGGAGCGACGGCTGCCCGCGTCCTGACGAAGCTCTGGCAGGCCGGCTTCGAGGTGACTGTCGGCCCGCTTCCCAGCGGTGACGCCGCACTCTCGGTCGCTCGTGAACTCGGCATCGACGCAATCGAGACGCCACCGCTTTCGGGTCCCGACGAGCGCGCCCTGACAGACACACGGGAGTATTGCCGCCAAGCACGGGCGACTGTCCTGGCCGACCCCGTGATCGGCGCGGACGAACACGTTCTCGATCTCGCCGAAGCCAGCGACCGATCGATCTTCCTCGAGCGGCGGCCAGTAGCCGAGCGAAACCGGGCCGGCGAGGGGGCTCGACGGCGCTATCGGGACCTCAAGTCGGAAGCCACCACGGCCACAGTACACGGCCTCGTCCCGGCGATCACCGAGGCGACAACCGCCAAGGCGGTCCCGGCTGACGACTGATTAGGCTGGCGCTGCTCGGCGCCCGAACAGCCCCTTCAGAAGCATCGAGAGCACGACGTCGCCATGCTGGTTTGTGGTCGTCACGCGCAGGTCGACCCGGCCGCATTCGTCGTCGAACTCTTCGACGCCCACAACCTCGATCTCCGCGGTGAGTTCCTCGCCGGGCTCGACCGGTGTCGGCCAGCGGAGGTCGTCGACCCCCAGGCCAGCCCGAACCGCCGAATCTGCCAGCACGCCGTCGACGACGAGACGCATCGTCAGCGAGCCGGTGTGCCACCCGCTGGCGATCAGGCCGTCGAACATACCGCCCTCGGAGTGGCCTTCGACGTGCATCGGCAGCGGATCGAACTGTTCGGCAAAGGTGACGATCTCCTCGGCGCTGACAGTCCGTGGTCCCGCAGTCCAGCGGTCACCGACAGCAAAGTCCTCGAAGTACCGAGTCATCGAATGCAGTGACGAGACGGCAGCACAAAAGCGACTGGGCTCAGTTCGACTGCTCGTCGAGCCAATCCTGAAAGGCGGCTTGGCTCGTGACGTCGACAGTCCCGAGCATGCCCGAGTGACCGGCCCCGCAGAATTCAGCGCAGTAAAGCTGGTGTTTGCCGGTCTTGGTCGGCTCGGTGACCAGGTAGTTGGCTTGCTCGGGGAAGGCGTCCTGTTTCAGTCCCATCCCCGGCACGTGAAAGGAGTGCAACCAGTCTTTGGAGGTGACGTTGAGGCGCACTTCGCGGTCGACCGGGAGAACGAGCGTGCCCCCAGTTGTGACGTTGTGCTCGGGATACTCGAACGTCCAGGCGTACTTCTCGGCGACGACCTGGACTTCGAGTGTGTCCCCGTCGGCCTCGGCCGACTGCCCGGTCGTCGTGACGTGATCCTGAGCGAGGACACCGTAGGAGGCGACACCGACAAACAGCAACACGACCGCCGTCGCGACCGTCCAGGTGATCTCTAGACGGCGGTTTTCCCGCGTCGGCATGGCTTTCTCGACGTTCCCAGCACGGTATCGCCAGACCGTGTAGATGAGGATCCCTTCGACGAGCAGCGTGATCGGGATGGCGATCGCCAGCAGTTCGATATTGAGCCCCCAGATTAGCCCGTCCGTCGTCGAGGACCCCGATTGGGCCGCCACGGTGGGGACGAGTGTCGAAAGCCCCGCCAGCGTGAACGCGGCGACCAGCCCGGTTCGCGTCTCGCTCATATGCCTGCTTCGGGACAGCCAGTCATAAAGAGCGTTTATGCGGCGAATTTCGGTGATTCCTCCCAGCATTCGAGCAGCGAATGGAGTGTAACCAGCGCTTGGGGCCGTTTGGCCGGCGGACAGCGGGCGACCGGTCGACTGGCAAACCCGACAAGTGTTGCAGCGGGGGGAAGCCTAAGTATCGCCCGGGACGGAACTGAAACGAGAACCAGTGTTACGGAACCGGATCGATGACGTCCCGCTGTCGACGCTGCTGGCCGGGACGATCGTCGGCGTCTATCTGCTCGTCCTCGCGGGGGCAACAGCCTCAGTCGCCGACGCCGCCGCGACCTGTTCGACCTGGCCGGCCTGCCAGGCCCCCTCCGCCGAGTCGCCGGCGCTACTGGTCGCCTGGGGCCATCGGCTGTTGGCAGCAGTCGTCGGCGTCGCGGTCCTGCTGAGTGCAGTGGTGGGCTTGGGCCGTGTCTCGGATCGGCGGGTCCGGACCGCCCTCGTCGTCGCCGTCGTGCTCTTCCCGATCCAGATCGCGCTTGGGGCCGTGGTGACAGTCACTGGCGCGGCCGGGCTCTCGCCGGCCGTCCACCTCGGGGTGGCGATGACCATTTTCGGCTCGCTCGTGTTCGCGCTGGCCTGGCACCTCGAAGTCGCCTACGGCGATCCAGCCGACAGCGGAACAGCCCAACCCACGCCGACTCCAGCGCCCGACGAGGGGCCCGACAGTGGGACCCCGGATGTCGGAGTCCAGAACGACCGGAGTCCCATCCACGAAGCGATCACGACCCTTCGCGCGTACATCAGTCTGACCAAACCGCGACTGATGTGGTTGCTCTGTCTCGTTGCTTCCGCCGGCATGGCGCTGGCAGCGGGGCCGGCATTGACGGTCGGGACGGTCCTGGCGACGTTGACTGGCGGTGTGCTTGCGATCGGCGCGAGCGGGACGTTCAACCACGTCCTCGAACGCGACCGGGACAAGCGAATGGAACGTACGTCGGATCGACCGGTCCCGACCGACCGGATCCCCATCCGGAACGCGGTGGCCTTCGGCGTCGCGCTGGCGGCGCTGTCGCTTGCCGTCTTCGCCTCGATCAACCTGCTTGCAGCTGCACTGGGCCTCTCGGCGATCCTCTTTTACAGCGTCGTCTACACGCTCTTGCTCAAACCTAACACGGTCCAGAATACGGTCATCGGCGGGTTCGCCGGCGCGCTTCCGGCACTGATCGGCTGGGTCGCCGTCACTGGGACGTTCGGCGTCCCCGGCCTCGCGCTGGCGGGGATCGTCTTTCTGTGGACGCCGGCACACTTCTACAACCTGGCGCTTGCCTACCGCGAGGACTACGAACGCGGTGGCTTCCCGATGATGCCCGTCGTCCGCGGCGAGACCGAGACCCGCAAGCACATCCTGCTGTACCTCGGGGCGACGCTGCTGGCCGCGAGCGGGCTCGCGGCGCTGGCGAATCTGGGCGTGATCTACGGCGCGACGGTCGCGACTGTCGGAGCCGTCTTCCTGTGGGCCGTCCTGCGATTGCACCGTGAGCGAACGAAAGCCGCGGCCTTCCGGGCCTTTCACGCCTCGAATGCCTTCCTCGGGGCTGCCCTGGTCGCGATCGTGATCGACACCCTGGCCGTATGAGCGCGGTCTCGTTCGGACACTCGCGAGTGGTGCCCTCGAAAGGAACGTTGCTGTGGGGTGCGTTGCTAATCAACACGGAGGCGCTCCTCCTGCTGGGATATCTCCTCGTCAGCGACTCCCAATTGCTGAACCTCGCAGCACTGCGGTTGTACGGCTACCCGTTCGTCTGGATCAACGTCTCGCTGTGGGCACTCGTCCGCGTCCGGCCGCCGACCGCTCCTCGCCGCCGACAACTGCTGGCAGGGACCCTGGCCGCCGGCTACTTCCTCGTGCTGGCGTTCCTGAGCGGACTCGTCTCACTTGCAGGCTCGGGCGGCGTGAGTGTCTCGATCACCGCACTGTCGCTTCCACCCGGCTGGGGACCGGCACTTTCTATCGACGCGTTCGGCGTGCTGGTGACGTTGCTTCCGTTCAAGACGATCGGATATATTACGTTGTCGTACCTCGTATACACGACTGTCGTCGAAGCAGCCGGCATGCTGCCGGCCGTACTTGGACTGTTCTCGTGTGTCTCGTGCGTGTGGGCCGCCGTCGTTCTCCCGCTGACCGGTGCCATCGGCGGCACCTCGGCGATCGCTGGGTTCGTCTACGCCGGTGGCTACGATCTCTCGACAGCAATCTTCGTACTTGCCGTGGCGTTGCTGGCCTGGCGGCCGTCGGTATCGTCGCTGAATCGAATCGGCTTTCCCGGAGGCCGGAAGTGATCGAGACGTGACCGATGCAATCGTCGCCGAAAACGTGCGCCGCGCTTACGGCGACACTGTGGCGCTATCCGACGTGTCCCTGTCGCTGCCGGCCGGTGAGGTCTTCGCACTGGTCGGTCCGAACGGGGCCGGCAAAACCACGCTCGTCCGATCGATCACGGGGACGACGGACTACGAGGGAACGATCGAGCTGTTTGGCGAGGATCCCCGATCGTTCGATCGATCGCGGCTCGGGTTGCTCCCCCAGGAGTTCACGCCCCACGAGCGCCTGCGTGCAAGAGAGTTGATTGCCTACTACGCCGGGCTGTACGACCAAGCACACCCACCAGGGCAGATTCTGACTGACGTCGGCCTCACCGACAGCGCGGGGGTTGCCTACGAGGATCTCTCCGGTGGCCAGCAACGCCGGGCCTGCGTGGGAACGGCCCTTGTCAACGATCCCGACCTCCTCATCCTGGACGAACCGACGACGGGGATCGACCCGGCTGGTCGCCGGCAACTGTGGACGCTGCTGGAAGAACTGGCCGAAACAGGGACGACCATCCTGTTTACCACGCACTACATGGCCGAGGCCGAGCGCCTGGCCGATCGGGTCGGATTATTAGCCGACGGTGAGTTGGTCGCAGTCGAGACGCCGGCCGCACTGATCGACGCCCATGGCGGCGAGACGCGACTGACCATCGAGACGACGCCAGCGCCGGAGGCCGTCGCGTTCGATCTCGAGTACCGGACGGCAGTGGCCGGGACCGAACTCGTCGTCTACGACGTCGGACCGACCGAAATCGGAACGGTCGTCGATACGCTGACGGCTACCGGTCTGGAGGCCGAGTCGCTGACCTGGAGTGAACCGACTCTCGCAGACGTGTATCTGGAACTCGCGGGCGAATCCATCGAGAGGGACCTGGGGCGAGGCGAGACAGCAACGCCGGAAAGGAGCGACCTCGACACAATCACGACGGAGGGATCGTCGTGAGCCGCCGAGGCCGGATCACGAGCGAAACGCGTGCGGCGGCGAAGTCGTTCCTACGCCGCCGGACGGCCGTGTTCTTTACGTTCCTGTTTCCACTCCTGATCGTCGTCATCTTCGGGGCCTTGGTCCAGACCCAACCCACCGGCGGCGGGCTGTTCACGGAAGCGCCGGCCTACTACGTGCCGGGCTATCTCGCGGTCGTCGTCCTCTTTACGCCGCTGTCGCGGGTCGGCAGCGAAGTCGCCCGCCACCGGGAGGGCAATCGTTTCGAGAAGCTGGCGACGACACCGCTCTCCCGCGGGGAGTGGCTGGCCGCCCAGACGCTGGTCAACGTCGCGATCATCGGGATTGCAGGGGCACTCGTCCTCGCCGTGATGGTCGCCGTGACGGGAGCCGAAATCGTCCTCTCGCCGCTGCTCGCGGTCTTTCTGGCACTCGGGGTCGCGCTGTTCTGTGCGGTCGGTGCGCTGATCGGGTCGCTCGCCGATTCACAGGACGGCGTGATTTCGGCGAGCAACGCCATCGCGATTCCGCTCTTGTTCCTCTCTGAGACGTTCGTTCCGCCGTATCTGCTGCCGGAGTGGTTCCGTCCGTTGCTGGACCTCTCGCCGCTGACGTACTTCTCGCGGGGCGTCCGAGCGGTCGTAACTGATACCGGCCCGTCGGCCGAGGGGACCGTCGTCGCAGCCTGGCCCTCGGGACCCGATCCGCTGTTCAATCTGGTCGTCCTCGCGGTGCTCGCTGTGGTCGCGTTCGCTATCGGGACGATCGCGTTACCCCGGACGGACTGATCACGTGTTCGAAGCGATCCACACACAGAACGAGTCGAAGTCGTTTGCGCCAGCGTCGTCAGCTATCGAACGGAGTGTGCCCGTCTTGAGTTCATCGTGCAGCGGGACGGTTACCTGCCGACGATCGTCCTCGTTGGTCGGGTGTTCGTAATACAGTTGAGCGTGATCGCCAACTGTCCGCCGCCATTCGAAGCCGCCGACGTTGACGAGCACTTTCACGACGTCCATCCCGGAAAAAGTCCCCCGTCCCATCGCTAGTCGAGCACGTCCGGGGGGTCGCCGTCCCCAGTCGAATTGTCCGCAGGGTCAATTCCCGCCTCACGAAGTTCTGCGTCAGATGGTTCACGACCGATTTCGCCCTCATGGAGTGCGACTGCTTCGTCGAGGTTTTCTAATGCAGCCTCACGAGATGGGCCCTGTGTGGTGACACCCGATGCAACGTCCGTAGCGACCCACCAGTCGTCTTCACGCCACAGACGGATCTCTTCATCGTGAATGTCACCGTCCACGGTGGAGCTAGCCATGTCGGATGCATATACAGCGTCTGGCACAATAATTGTTGGCTCAGCGAAGGTCCGAAACTGGTCGCACAGTAGCGAGTGTTTCGAAGAGTACTCTGTGCACTGACGCCGAAAGTTAAGCCACTGGCGCGTGTGGCTCCGGACGCAATGACCGACGCCGAGGATTATCGGACCGAACGGGACAGTCTGGGGGCGGTTGAGGTACCGGCAGAGGCCTACTGGGGAGCACAGACCCAGCGGGCCATCGAGAACTTCCCGATCAGCGACCAGCGCTTCGGGCGGCGGTTCGTCCGGGCGCTGGGGATCGTCAAGAAAGCGTCCGCACAGGCCAATCGGGAGCTGGGACTGCTGGACGATGAAACGGCCGAGCCGATCATCGAAGCCGCCCAGGAAGTCATCGCCGGCGACCACGACGACCAGTTCCCCGTCGACGTCTTCCAGACCGGCAGCGGGACGTCGACGAACATGAACGCAAACGAGGTGATCGCCAATCGCGCGACCGAGATCGCCGGCGGCGAGGTCGGTTCGAAGGAAATCCATCCCAACGATCACGTCAACTACGGCCAATCGAGCAACGACGTGATCCCGACGGCGATGCACGTCGCCGCCCTGGAAGCCGTCGAACGTGACCTCCTGCCGGCCTTAGAGACTCTCCGTGAGGAACTCGAAGTCAAGGAGACGGAATTCGACGACGTGGTCAAGACCGGGCGGACGCACCTCCAGGATGCGACGCCGATCCGCCTGGGCCAGGAGTTCTCGGGCTATCGGACGCAGATCGAAAAAGGGATCGCCCGGGTCGAGAACGCAAGCGAGCGCGTAGAAGAACTCGCGCTGGGCGGGACCGCTGTCGGGACCGGGCTGAACACCCATCCCGAGTTTCCCGAACTGGCCGCGGAGTACATCGGCGAGGAGACGCTGCTCCCCTTCCGCGAGGCCGACAACCACTTCGAAGCCCAGGCCGCCCACGACGCGATGGCCGAGGCCCACGGCGCAGTCCGGACGGTCGCCGGCTCGCTGCACAAGATCGCCAACGACCTCCGGCTGCTGGCCTCGGGACCGCGCAACGGGATTGGGGAGATCGACCAGCCCGAGAATCAGCCCGGTTCCTCGATCATGCCGGGGAAGGTAAATCCCGTGGTCGCCGAGTCGGTCAACCAGGTCTACGCCCAGATCGTCGGCAACGACGCGACGGTCTCGACGGGCGCAGCCAACGGCCAGATCGATTTGAACCTCTACAAGCCCGTGATCGCGAAGAACTTCCTGGAGTCTGTACAATTGCTCACGACCGTCAGTGGAACCTTCGCCGAGAAATTCGTCGCGAAACTGGAAGCCGACCGCGACCATTGTGAACAGCGCGTCGAGCAAAGTATGGCGCTTGCGACGGCACTCAATCCCGCGATCGGCTACGACAAGGCCAGCGAGGTCGCCAAAGCGGCGATGACGTCCGGTAAAACGATCCGTGAGGTGGCCATCGAGAAGGGCTATCTCACCGCCGAACAAGCCGAGGAAGTACTCGATCCCGCTCGGATGACCGAGCGAGTCATTCTCGGGGAAGACTGACGCGACCGGACAAGTGACACGAACGGGCCTCACTGGATGGGGCGTGTCGTCCCGTTTTCATGTCTGGACCGGGCCGTCTCCACCCACGGGGGCTGTCGGACGGTGACAGTGCCGATCTGGGAGAATGTAAAGCGATAGCGAACGTGCTCGGTCGAGCCAGCCTGGACGGTCGTATAGCTCGCTGTGAGGTTCCGGACGAGACCGTCCGGCCTCACGTGTGCGCGGACGCTGTAATTTTCCATCATCGAGCCACCCAGTCCCGTCGCGTTTCGGCCGACGAGCCGATACATCGTTTTCCCTTCGACAGACACGCGATCGACGCGAACCGTCTCGACGGTCAAATACCGCTGGACGGCTGCAGTCGTCGACCTGACGATCCGGTCGCGATTGGGGACGACAGGTGACCGATCGTACCGTGCTCGCCACCAGGAGTACGACTGCGCCCGGGCGAACTGGACGGAACCATTGGCGTACTGGCTGTATCTGGCGTAGAAGGCGTCTTTCGGATGGGTCAGAAACATCGTCGCGTCACGAGAAAAGCGCGTCTCGTTTTCGAGTGCGATCTCGTCGTACGTCTCTGCACTCGATGTGACGTTGCCAACCGTGCCGGTCCAGTTTCGCTCTGCCCGCCACCGGAACGATCGATTGGCCAGGACAGCCGCCTGGGCGTCGGCGAGTAGCCCGATATCGACGCGACCGTCAGCCCACACACCGGGCACAACCGTCGCTCCGGGGCCGCTCTCGGGGGCCTCGTCGGGAACCGGAACCGGCGTGACCGTCGATGGGTCGGCGGCACCACCATCGATGGCGCTACACCCCGCTGTCGTCGCCACCACGACGACGAACAAAACACGCCATCGCATACCACGACCTGGGTGTGCCAGCTACAAAAACACGTGGAGACCGGCAACGAAGCGGACATCCATGGGGGCCCCGGACGGTAACAACGGAGCGTTTTTCCCCGCAGCCGTGTCACTGCCCGGTAATGACCGCCGAGTACGACTACGACGATCTGGGCCTGGTTGCCGGCCTCGAGATCCACCAGCAACTCGACACGGCGACGAAACTGTTCTGCAACTGCCCGACAGCCCTCCAGGAGCCGGAGGAATCGTTGAAAACGATCACGCGATACCTGCACCCGACGACGAGCGAGCTTGGCGAACTCGACGAGGCTGCACTCGAAGAGAGTCAGGTCGAACGCGAGTTCGAGTATCTCATGTACGATTCGACCTGTCTGGTCGAGGCCGACGACGAGCCACCGCATCGGGTCGACGAGGAGGCACTCGCGGTGTCGATGGAGATCGCCCAGTTGCTCGATATGAGTGTCGTCGATCAGCTTCACGTCATGCGGAAGCTCGTCATCGACGGCTCGAACACCTCGGGTTTCCAGCGGACGATGATGGTCGCGACCGACGGGGCGATCGAGACCAGCGAAGGGCCAGTGGGAATCGAGGATCTGATGCTCGAAGAGGAGAGCGCCCAGCGGGTCGAAGAGACCGAATCGGGCGTCCGCTACAGTCTGGATCGGCTCGGCATCCCCTTGGTCGAAATCGGGACCGAGCCGGACATTCGCTCGCCCCAGCAAGCCCAAGAGGCCGCCGAGCGCATCGGCATGCTGTTGCGCTCGACCGGCAAAGTCCGACGCGGACTGGGCACGATCCGCCAGGACGTCAACGTCTCGATCGCCGAGGGTGCCCGCGTCGAGATCAAAGGCGTCCAGAGCCTCGGCGACATCGAGGCGATCGTCCGCAACGAAGTCGGTCGACAGGCCGAACTGCTCGAGATCGCCGCGGAACTCGAAAACAGGGACGCCACGGTCGGCAATATCCAAGACGTCACGGGCGTGTTCACTGATACCGACAGCGGCGTCATCCAGGGCGCGCTCGACGAGGGGGGCGACGTGTGGGCGGTCGCGCTGCCCGGCTTTGGCGGGCTCGTCGGCCGAGAGATCCAGCCGGATCGACGCCTCGGCACCGAATTCTCCGATCACGCCAAGCGACACGGGGCCGGGGGCATCTTCCACACGGACGAACTGCCCGCCTACGGCGTCACCGACAGCGAGGTCGAGGCACTCGCGGAGGCGGTCGGCCTCGATCCGACGGCCGTCGTCGGCGAGGACGCGACGGATGCAGTCGCCATCGTCGCCGACGAGCCCGAGATAGCCGAGCAGGCCATCGACGCGGTCGCAAAGCGAGCCGAGACCGCGATGGACGGCGTTCCCGAGGAGACCCGCGACGCCACGGAGGAGGCGACGACCCGCTACCTGCGCCCACTGCCCGGTGCGGCGCGGATGTACCCTGAAACGGACGTCCCGCCGGTCGAACCCGATCCGGCCGCCGTCGAGCCCCCCGAGTTGCTCACCGAGAAGACCGAGCGCTACCAGGATGAGTTCGACCTCGATGCCGGCCTGGCCGAACAGGTCGCTTACGGGGAGCGCTGGGCGCTGTTCGAGGAAGCCGTCGAGGGCGGCGTCGACGCCACGCTGGCCGCCCAGACGGTCGAGTCGACGATCACGGAGATCCGCCGAGACGGTGTGCCCGTCGAGCACCTCACCGACGACCACTTCCGTGAGGTCTTCGCGCTGCTGGCCGAGGACGAACTCGCCAAGGAAGGTGTCCCGGAGCTGCTGGCCGCACTTGCTGAGAACCCTGAGCTGAGCGCCAAAGCAGCAGCCGAACAGGAGGACCTCGGCAGTGCAGCCGAAGCCGAGGTTCGGGAGGCGGTCGTCCGCGTCGTCGAACGCAACGCCGAGCAAGTCAGCGCGGAGGGAATGGGCGCTTTCTCCGGGCTGATGGGAGAGTGTATGGGTGAGTTGCGTGGGAAAGCCGACGGCGACGTGGTTAGTGACGTCCTCCGCGAAGAGATCGGAAAACGCGCCGAGTGAGATGTACCCCCTCGCCCACGCCATCATCTCGCTGGTCGTCGCCGTCGGGGCCGTCGCCGTCGGCGAAGCGACTGTCAATCCAGCGCTGGCCGTGGGCTACGGCGTGGCGCTTGGCGTGTTGATCGACCTCGACCACTTCCTGCTCTCGTGGGCCGTAGGCGACAGTCTGGCCCCGCTGAAGCGAGTCGCTCGGCGACCGTGGATCGCCGCGACAGACCCGGGCGCGATATTCGAGGACAGTGATCTCGGTCCGTACCATCGACTCGTCAGTCACGTCGTCATCGCGGGGGCGATCAGTCCCGCGGTCTGGCTCGTGGTCGATCCCTTCCTCGGGACGCTCTCAGCGGTCGTGCTGTACGCACATCTTCTGGCTGATCTGGTCGCCGACCTGCGGACCTTCGAGACCGTCCGGCGGTAAGTAGGGGCAGTGCAGACACAGCTCCGTCGCCGTCGGTCACTGCTGGACGACGATACCCGCTCGGTTGAGATAGGCGTTGAACGTCTCGACGTCCCCGGTGACGATTTCGCCCAGGGTCGCCTGGTAGGGTGTAATCGAATAGGTGCCGCCTGGCGACTGTGGCTGTTGTGGATCGGGGACGAACGCGCGGCTGTCGTCGACGCCGACGATGGTGTGATACTCGACCGGCGAATCGCCGTAATAGAGGACGTACTCGTGTCGGGTGCTCGTGGCCTGGAAGCCGTTCGTCCAGGGCTGCTGGACATGCCGAGTTGCCCCTCCCGTTCGAGCCTGATCTCCACCTGTGGTTGGTAGGTCCAAACCCCCAGTCCGTCGAAGCGAATCCACTCGTGATAGGCCGACTCGGCCACCGACTCGTGGATATCGTTACGGGACGTCATTCGACGGCGTTTCTCCGGTTGCCCTATTAAGTGTCGGGGAGATCCCTCAACGGGACCGACTGCCGCCGACGGGCCATCACTCCTCGATTTGCTGCTGGGCACGCCGGAAGAGTCCCCTGAGCGTGCGTACCTCGCGGCCAGTCGGGTGTGCACGACCGAGCAGGCGACGCCACAGTCGCTGTGCCTTCGGGCGTTTCTCCTGGGGGTGGCCAACCGCCTCGAGGAAGTCGCTGAACTGCCCGTCGAGGCCGTCGATCGCCGGCTGGGCCGCGCGATCGATCGCGTCTGGATGCTGGGTTGCATCGACGGTTAGCTCACGCAGTTCGTACAACACGATCGTCGCGGCCTGGCCCAGGTTCAAGACAGGATACGTCTCGCTGGCCGGAATCGAGCAGATCTGATCGACGGCGGCGAGTTCGTCGTTGGTGAAGCCGACGCGCTCGCGACCGAACATCACGCAGACGTCACTGTCGACGCCCGCGAGGTCCGCAGCGAGTTCGGCCGGCGTCACGAACGGGTATCGGACGTGTTTGGCCGCGTCCTCGTTGGTGACTGCGGTCGTCGCGACGGTGTGATACTGTTCGGTGAGGGCCTCGAATGTCACCACGTCGGCGTTCGGAAGGATATCTTCGCGGGCCTGGCCGGCGAAGCCATAGGCCTCGCCGTCGGGATCGAGTTCGGGTGGATCGACCAGTTTGAGATCCGAGAGGCCGAAATTCTTCATCGCGCGGGCGATCGTCCCGACGTTGCCGGGCGTCTGAGCGTCGACGACAGCGACGGCGAGACTCATAGATCGACGTCCAAATCGAGGTCACCCAGGTCGACGTCTAAGGCCTCGCGCTCGGCCTCGTCCATCTCCTGGAGGTCGTCTTCGAGCCCCTGGATCTCGTGAGGATCGAACGCCGGCAGTTGCTCGGGTGCCTCCTCGACGTGATCGAGGCCGCTGTAGCCCGCGGGTGCCCGATTCCCGTCGTCGAACCACGCCTGGAAGCCGTTGGCCATCTCCCGGGTGCCAGCCAGCTCTTGGCCGCCCTCCTCGCGAAACCAGTACAGAAAGTCGCTCTCGTGGGCGTCACAGAGCAAGACTTCGCCCATCGGCTCGCCGTAGACGATCGCACCGGCGTTGCACTGCTCGATCGCAGCCTCGCCGTGTTCGATGTAGCAGGCGTCGCAGGGTTCGCCAACCAGCGCCGTCAGCCGGAGGATCCGTTCGCGTGCGTCCGGTGGCATCGCCGTCATTCGCTTGAGCATCCCCTCAGCGTCGAACACTGCGTCTTCGTCGAAGCGCCAGCCGCGTAACCCGATCGAAACCTTGGCCATAGGTCCGGTAATCGCCTGCCGGACTAAAAGAGCGCGCTGTCGGACACGACGGGCGAGCGTTCAGTCTCTTGTAGTGAGGGAGTCTCATGCATTTGCCTGTCTCGTTGGTCTGCTCATCTCATTTCGCCATCATTAGCATATGACTGATTTCGCAGCTCTCCATTGCACGATATATACTGTTCGATCTTCGTGTTGACGACTCTCACGCAGGCTTCGAACAGTAGGGCTCGTCTTGGATACGCGAAGCATACCCCCAATCTTCCATTCGAACCATTTTGGCGATCTCAAAATCGCCTCCACCTCGGATAGAAGAATAGTTGATCACGATTGCAGCAGGTGGCTTATCGAGTAGTACCGTAATATTCGCCTCAGGGCGCTCATTCGAGATGGTGCCTATATATGTCTGGTTCATCACGGAGCCGTTGGCATTGATCGCGCACACTTGAACGTCTTCGACCGCAGTTTCATTCCCCCACTGCCCCCCTATTGCAACTTGCGCGTTGACTTCTACTTGATCTCCTCGCTGGTGTTCATCGATTAGATCAAAATCAAGACGCCACGACCGCTCACTGTTCAATCCAACACAGCCTGCGCTTGCGATGAGCAAGAGGACGACAGCGAGCTGCAGATGGCTTTTATTCATCATTCAATCATTTGTTGAGTCGATATTGTGAAATTCAACTGTCAATAACTCTTCGATGCTGAACGCAATATATTCGCCGTTCATCGGGTTATACGTTACTTGATCGTCCCAGCCACTACTCATAACACTCCAAAATCGTCGAGTATTGCCTTGTAGTTCAACAAACTCTTTCGTCTGATCTCCATCGTTTCCACTATACACTTCATTGGGAATGTTGAATGGTCGGTCTCCATCGTCAGCGCGTCCGGCACCGAGCAAGTGTCCAGTCTCGTGGACGATCGTCTTCTGGAGATGGGTATCAGTCGGCGTGCTCGAACCCGTGTGGTCCGTAGTGAAGACGGGCGTCTCAAACCCATGCCCGTTCACATGCGGCCTGCTATTTTTTTCCGAACGATGTTCTTCTTTCATGTCTAGCAAAACCCCTTCTGTATGAGTGTGGCATTCTATGAATCGTTACAACGGGATTTATCCTGGTTAAACGGCGAATAGGACCCTTCATCGTTGAGTGTCCGACCGACGAATTCTTCGTCTCCTTCGGTTTCGATATCACCGTAGCCGAGGACGATCTGCTCTGGCTGCTGAAATACAGTGAGCTTGAAATTCGCCGGTGGGCGATCGTCGGTGAATGTACCAATAGTGACGCGGTCCATTAATTCTCCAGACTGATCCAGAGCACAGACAGTGACGTTTTCAATCCTGACGTGGTCGGTGTATAAGCCCCCCAGACTCACTGATCCATTAATTTGTATTCCATCTGCAGTCTCCGTCTGGTTATCCACGTAGACACTGAGTGACCATACAAGGTCTCCACTACACCCTCCAAGAACGCCAATAACCAACAGTATAGTGATCATCAAGCCTTGTCGGTTCATAGTTCTACGTGAGAAGAATCAGCAGGGTTGGTGGTGTCGTTGGACGTATTGTTCGTATTGGCCATTCCTCTTTTCATGGCCTATAATCCAATATTCCGGGTCGTTGTTTTCGTTTTCAATCTGGCCCACATCTAGCCGGATTCTTGCTGGTTCTTGATTTAACTCAACAGTCAGATTGCGTTCCGTGTATCCAAATATCGTTCCAACTGGTATCGTTCGAAATGACGATCCAGACTGATTTTCAAATACTACCACGACATCACGAATGGTGGTGCCGCTTGTCTGTCCTGATAGAACGACTTCGATTTCCATTCGAGTTTCTCCCGTATCAAGATCTGTTTGATTTCCCGGCCAGACCTCTAATTCCCAAGTGACGCCCCCGATACCAGTTGAGCAAGACGATGAGATCAAGAACGTCCAAATGAAAATAGCCAGCACTATTGCCGCTGCCACCCCCACAACAATGTATCGGCCTTTCAGATTCATCGATTACCCACCAATACTATCGACGTTTTGAAATTCAATTGTGCTAAGTTCTTCAATACTGAATGCGACGTAGACCCCATTCATTGGAGAGGCGTTTACGGGACTGTTCCATCCCGAACTCATAACACTCCACTGTAAGCTATTGGGGCCTGAATACCCGACATCTTCTGGAGTCTCGTCACCTGGATTCCCACTATACACTTCATTGGGAATGTTGAATGGTCGGTCTCCATCGTCAGCGCGTCCGGCACCGAGCAAGTGTCCAGTCTCGTGGACGATCGTCTTCTGGAGATGGGTATCAGTCGGCGTGCTCGATCCCGTGTGATCGTCAGTGAGGACGAGTGTCCCGAATCCGCGACTGCTTAACTGACCGGCCAGATACTCGTTTCCTGACGAAGACGTGAACTCTCTTTTTCCCGTGAATTCCCTTCTGTTTGAGTTAAACATTCTATGGTCCATTACACCGGGACCCGTCCTGGTAGAACGACTGATTTGCCCCTCCCTCAATCATTTTTAAACCTTGGAATGAACCTTCTCCGTCGGTTTCGATTTCGCCATAGCCGAGGACGATCTGCTCTGGCTGCTTAGGCACAGTGAGCGTGAAATTCGTCGGGGGGCGGTCGTCGGTGAATGTTCCAAGGGTGGCGCGGTCCATCAACTCTCCAGACTGATCCAGAGCACAGACTGTGACGTTTTCAATCTTGAGCTGATCGGTGTATAAGCCTCCCAGACTCACTGACCCATTAATTTGTATTCCCTCTGCCGTCCCCCTTTGGTCATCCACATCGGCACTAATTGTCCATTCAAGATCTCCACTACAGCCTCCAAGAACGCCAATAACTAACAGGAGAGTAATCATCAAGCCTTGTCGGTTCATAATCAACCACCTATAGAGTCGATATTCTCGAACTCAATTGTTGATAGTTCTTCGACACTGAAAGCAATATATCGCTCATTCATCGGATGGTTTCCAATATAATCGTTCCAACCACCACTCATTACGCTCCATTGCGTCCTAGCATCTCCTTCGAGTTCTACATTTTCCCAAGTCTCGTCACCTCTTTTCCCACTATACACTTCATTGGGAATGTTGAATGGTCGGTCTCCGTCGTCATTTCGTCCGGCACCGAGCAAGTGGCCAGTCTCGTGGACGATCGTCTTCTGGAGATGGGTATCAGTCGGCGTGCTCGATCCCGTGTGATCGTCAGTGAGGACGATCGTCTCCAACCCACGCCCGCTCACGTAACTCGCCAGGTTTTCGTTCCCAAACGACCTGAAGCCTCCTCGTCCGGCGAAGTCCCTTCGGATTGAGTTAGACATTCTATGAGCTATTACACCGTGGCCTATCCTGGTAGAACGGTGCGTACAATCCCTCCTCATTGAGTTTCCCACCGATAAACTCTCCCTCTCCCTCGGTTTCAATTTCGCCGTAGCCGAGTGCGATTATTTCAGGTTGTTGGGGTACAGTAAGCGTGTAATTCGTCGGAGGACGATCGTCGGTGACCGTACCGATGGAAACGCGATCCATTGCGTCCCCGGACTGATCGAGTGCACAGACGGAGACGTTTTCAATCTTGAGTTGGTCGGACCACATTCCCTCTAAATCCACTGTACCACTTACCTCTATACCGCTGTTCGTTTCGTCAACTTCGTGGACATCTGCATCAACTCTCCACTGAAGATCAGTCCCCACTGGTTCCATGCATCCCGCCAACGCAAATAGGCATAATATGGCGAAAATGACTACGTAACTTTGTTTCATAATCACTCCTCCATGGAATCAATGTTATTAAATTCAACCGTCACTACCTCCTCAATACTGAAGGCGATATATGCCCCGTCCATGGGGGGTGATTCAAATTCATCATTCCACCCACCACTCATCGCACTCCACGTTTTCTTTGGTTTGATACTGTTCGGTAATGTAATGTTCTCCCACGTATCATCACCTCTTTTCCCACTATACACTTCATTAGGAATATTGAATGGTCGGTCTCCATCGTCAGCGCGTCCGGCACCGAGCAAGTGGCCAGTCTCGTGGACGATCGTCTTCTGGAGATGGGTATCAGTCGGCGTGCTCGATCCCGTGTGATCGTCAGTGAGGACGAGTGTCCCGAATCCGAATCCTTCGATCTGTCCCCACGCCCAGTCAGAACCATCCGTCGAGGCGATTCCCTGGCGACCACTGAAATCCTTAATCTTCGGTAGCGGATTTTCGCCACCTTCCGTCGTGACGAACATGTAGGCTCGCGATTGGTTATCGTGGTACTCACGTTCGATCCACTGTGCGTCAGTGAGGGCAATCGGCGGTGTATAGTCATTCTCTTTCTCTACACATCTTGTGACACCGTACATTCCGTAACAACGAAGCGTCGTTTCAGTGAGATCATCGTCGTCAATGTCGGTCTCGTTGATGTGGAAGTCGACATCCATCCCGTACAGTGCATAGTTCTGTTCTGCATCGTCGAGAACGTCGAGTGCCGTCGAATCAGCATCGACGTATCGATCCACTTCGACATTGAGCGATGGATCCGGCGTGCTCGCGGGGTCAGTAGGATCTGCCATTTGGCTCGGATCGTAGTCTCGCCAGTGCAACTCCCCGATGTGGACGTTCGAGTGGTACTTCGGGCCGTTCGCGGTGAGACGTGCCCCCGGATCGTCATCGCTAACCTCGTGAATCCCGACCTGTTCGTCGACACGTTCGTCAGCACCGCTAATACCGTTACCCGACTGCAGATTTTCTCGGTAGAGAATTACATTGTCCGAATACCCGACACCGTGAACGCCAATCCAGCCGTCCCAGTAGCCGTCGCCGTCCGAGTCGGGGTTCAACGGATCCGTTCCGAGGGTATTCGCGTTGATTCTTCCCATCTGGCCACCGTCGATGTGAGTCACGTGCTTGATTTCCTGTCCATCTGTCAGGCCGTCATCGTCGGTATCTGGGTCCCACGGTCTGGTTCCGTGCGACAGTTCGTTCGTATTCGACAGCCAAGTGTCTGTCCGCCATTCGCCATCGAGCGCGACGAACGTCAACGGCGATTCTTTCCACGGTTGAGCAGTGGACGGGAACGATCGGTCTTCCGCCAGGACGAAGTCGAAGTCGTCAGTCGCATCAGTGAGTTTCTCGGGCGGGCTCTGTGTCGGGAAGACGGGCCGTCCATAGATTCCACTGTCGTCCAATTGAGTGAGTAACTCCGCGTGGTCGTAAGTGAGTTCGTACGTCACCGGATCGCGTGGATCCGTGTGCGTGTGTTCCTTTTCGGTGGAATCTGATAGTCCGTCACCGTCCGTGTCTTTCACGAGGGGGTCGGACGAAACGGTGATATTGCCGTCAGGAGACTGTTCGACACTGCCAGCCCACCGGTAGGGCTGTCCACTCTTGTTGATCACCGGGATATTCCAGCCGTTAGCTGCCGAATTGTTCGCTAAGTCCAGTTCCTCGTCGTCATCAAGTCCATCGCCGTCGGTATCCACTAAGGTCGGATTGCTCGTCAACTCGTAATACTGGGCGACGTACTGGTGTCGGGTATCGTCGACACTGAACGAGATCGGATACTCCCGGTACTCCCCGGCCTCTTCGCCGTCGGTCAGATTATCGTCGTCCGTGTACTTCGTCGAGGCGTTGGTCGGCAGTCGCGTCACGTCAGCGCCGGTGTGCCCGATCGGAATCCCGTTCGTTTCGAGGGCGTCGGGCAGTCCATCGCCGTCTGAATCCTGTGGTTCGACTTCCTCGGCGACCCGCGAGAAGACGTTCGGTAATTCCGAAGCGTCCTCGACGTAGTGATATGAGCCGCCGGTGATCGACGCAATATCGCTGAGCTTGTTCCCGTCGGCACCACCGAATCCGATCGTGTGGATCGTGATGTTTCGGTCAGCCGCTGTCCGGGCTTGAGCACGTCCACCTTCTCCTTGGCCGTCCGTCAACAGGATCGCCACCTTCGCCCGGGAGTCGTTGCTGGCTGTCGCGAAGTGCTGGTTAGCTTTTCCTACACCCGCGCCGATGTTCGTCCCACCACGCGCGTCCAGATTCTCGATCGTGACGTTGACCGCGCCGAAATCAGTCGTCAGCTGCTGGGCGACGTGTGCGTCGCCGTCGAAGTCCACGACGCCTGCACGATCACCATCGACGAGCGCGCCGACGAATTCTTTGGCCGCCTGTTTGCGGAACTCCTGGGGATCGTTCCAGTCCATCGATCCCGAGGAGTCGATGATGAACTGCACGTCCACTGGCTGGATGCCGCCATCCTCGCCGGAGTCGGTCCCGTTCGACGGTCGCTCGGCCGTGATATCGGCCGCCCAGTTCGAAATCGAGAACACCGCGAACGTCGAGAAGTGTTCTGTCTCCGCCGTGACGGTGTTGTTCGCCGCGTCGATCGTCGAGTTCAGCGGTACGTACAACTGCTTCTCGCGGTCGTAGGTGACGACCACCAGATCTGACTCGTTACTCGCCGCCGGCAACAAGTCGTCGTATTCGATCGTAACGTTCGCCGACTCGAAGTCCTGGGTCGACTCGATCTCGACGATCTCGGAGACGCTCATGTTCGCGACGCGAGCGCCCCCAGCGAAGCGCTCGGTTTGCTCGGCGATCGTCACGCCACCCGCAACGTTGCCCTGGCCGGTCAGTTCGACTTCGACGCCGACGCTCTCGTTGCGGGCCGTCGTCGTGTAGGTCTCGTTGCCGTCCAGCACACCGTCGTCGTCAGTGTCGGAATCCAGCGGATCGGCGTTGAAGGGGTCGGTCGGTTCGACGCCGTCGTCCAGGCCGTCGTCGTCGGTGTCGGCCTGCCACGGATCCGTACCGTTCTCGAGTTCCTGGGGATCGGTCAGTCCGTCGCCGTCGATGTCGGCGTATTTGGGCGGCGTGCCCGCCTCGTACTCTTCGACGTTCGTCAACCCGTCGTCATCGGGGTCTTCGTCGCCATCGGGCGTCCCGTCGCCGTCAGTGTCAGCCTCGAGCGGGTCCGTCCCGGTCCCGTACAGTTCGAACCCGTCCGGCAGGCCGTCGCCGTCTGTGTCCGACTCCAGGGGATCCGTGCCCAACTCTCGCTCGCGCAGCGTCGTCAGTCCGTCGCCGTCGAAGTCTTCGCGCCCGTCGATCGTCCCGTTGTCTGCCTCGTTGACATCGGTCAGCGTCGAATCACTATCCGGATCGAGCGGGTCCGTCCCCGTGATGTTCTCTTCGTAGGTGTCGGGCAAGCCGTCGCCGTCCAACCGGAGCACGACCGTCGTCTGTGATTGCTGGTCCTGTCCAGTTTGATCACCGGCATTGCCCTTCTTGTCCTTGTCTTTGTGCTTCTGTTTGTCTTTCTTCTTGTCCTTCTGTTTGCCCTTCTTCTTGTCTTTCTTCTTGTCTTTCTTTTTCTTCTCGTGCTGTTTGCCGTTGCCACGTTGTGACTCCGTGTCGCGACGCTCGACAGCCGTCACGTCGATCGTATTGACCCGCTCGGTCAGGTTGATCGTCGTCGCGAAGGAAGCGTTCGAGTAGCCACCCCGAAGGCGGATGGGCACCGTCCGGTCGTCGTTGATCGTCGCCGTCAGGTTCACGCCGTCGAGGCCGGTCGGGTCCGTTACGTTCCCGACGAGCGTGTATTGGGCCGTCGTCGATCCGTTGCGGATCGGATCTGCCCGCCGGGTCAGCGTCACTTGCGGGCTGGTCTCGCGGTCGAGTTGCTCCAAGGCGACCAGCGCCTGGTTGACTGCGATCCCGTACGTGCGGACGGCTTGTGCAGTTTTGCGAATGCGTTTTTCGCCCGTCCGATCCGCCGCTCGCTCACGCAGACGCTGGGCTCGGTCGAGTTGTCGGCGCGCGTTGTCGATGTGTGCTTCGGCGCTGTTCTCAATGCCTGGACCGAGTCGATCCCGCGTCGCTTCGAGGGCGTTCTCGGCGTCTTCAATCACTTGCTGAGCGGTGGCGTTGTCTGCGCGGGCGACCGTCCGGGTGATACGCTGGACGCGCTCGCTCTCGCCGTCGGCGAACGCTGCCAGTGCACGCACCGCGTTGGCGTCGACGATGAACGCCTGCTGGTCGCCGACTCGGACGGGGCCGATGTAATAGGCGAACGATTCGTTCAAACGGTCGATCGCCCGCGCTTTGGCGGACTCCTGGCGACCGCTGTCCGCCGAGAGGTTCTCGATCGACTGGATCGCCTGCCCCTTCAGCAGGACCGGTGGGCCCTCAGCCGGTCCCTCACCGTCGACTGGCGCGGTGTTGCCAGCAGTTGCAACACTCGACCCGGACGAAATCGCCCCGGCAGGCACACTCGCCATGACCATCATGATTGCCGCTACGATCGCGAACAGTCCCGTCACGTCCCCACCATCGGACATAATTTCCGGCAATACGTACCAATTAAATATATCTTACTATACGAAAGAATCAGTGACTGTTTCCAAAGCGCTACTCCGGGACAGGAGTCCTCGCCCAGGCGATCACCCACACCGCCGCCCGAACGCCTTCGCCGGGGACCGATCGTTTTTCACGGCCCCGCCCGTCACCGCCCCCATGCACAATGTAGACGCCGCAGGCCTGGGAATCGGTGACGACTATCCACCCCGGATCATGGGCGTCCTCAACGTGAGTCAGGAATCGCCGTACAAACCCAGTGTCTTCGACGACGCGAGCGAGGCTGCCGCCTACGTCGAGGACATGATCAGCGAGGGGGCCGACATCATCGACGTCGGCCTCGAATCGGCCAACAAACGCCTGGACGTGCTCTCGGCCGAGGAGGAGCGTGATCGCCTCGATACGGCGATCGAAACGATCGAGGCCGTCAGCGGCGAGGCCGTCTTCTCCATCGAAACCCGGTACAGCGAGGTCGCCGACGAGGCACTCACCCGCGGGTTCGACATGGTCAACGACATCTGTGGCTTCGCCGATCCCGAGATGCCGGTCGTCTGTGAGACCCACGACGCCGCCGTCGTGAAGATGGCCAGCCCGCCCGACCTCGAACGCCCAGGTGCCGTCAGGGAAACAGACTGGGCACAGCGCTGCGATGAGGGATGGGGTGCCGACGCCGATTACGTCGATCAGGTCCACGAGGCACTCACACAGCACGGCTTCACGGAGAAGACGATCGTCGATCCAGCTTTCGGCGGCTGGAGTGACCGCCAGACGATCGAAGACGACCGCGAGACGTTCCGACGCCTCCGTGAGTTTCGAGACCTGGGCCGACCGATGCTGGTCTCGATCAATCGGAAGAACTTCCTCCGGGAGATCGCGGGCCGATCGACCGAGGAGGCGTTGCCGGTCAGCCTCGCGGCGACGGCGATGGCCGTCGAACGTGGCGCTCACATCATCCGTACCCACGATGTGGCAGAGACGCGCGATGCAGCGCTCGTCGGCCACGAACTGGGCGACAGCGCCGAGGCGCGATAATGGACTTTTCGACGTGGGAGCCGGTCTACGAGGCGATCCTCGCGGACTTTGGGTACGATCGGGCGGCCGACGAGCGCGTACGGGACCTGCTTTCCTCGCTGTACCAGGCGACAGACGCCGAACCGTACGAACCCGAAGCTGCTGCCTTCGCGGGCCAGACGGTCGCCATTGCTGGGGCAGGCCCGTCGCTTTCGGCGGAACGCAAAGCGGTTCGAAGGGCAGATGCTATCGTCGCTGCCTCGACGGCCGCCGATCGACTGATGGAGGCCCAAACGAGCCCGGATATCGTCGTGACGGACTTAGACAAGCATCCCGAGACAGTACGAGAGCTGACGAACTCGGGTACCCCAGTTGTCGTCCACGCCCACGGCGACAACACCGCCGCCATCAGAGAGGCCGTTCCCACGTTCGATTGTGAGTGGGTGCTACCGACAACCCAGGCCGAGCCGGTGGGTCCGGTCCGGAATTTCGGCGGGTTTACCGACGGCGATCGGGCAGCCTTTCTCGCCGACGCGCTCGGAGCCGACCGGCTTGTCTTTCCCGGGTGGGACTTCGACGACGAGACGGTCGATGCCGAGAAAGAGCGAAAACTCACCTGGGCCGAGCGGTTGCTGTACTGGCTCGAAGGCCGTCGCGACGATCACTTCAACGTGCTCGACGGACGGCGAGACGCTATCGATACCAAAGCCCTACCACCGTAGTACTCTCGGCGAGGGCAGAACGCTACCGCTGGACCACATAGCCCACAGCAACGCCGAGAGTCCCGACGACGAACGGATACGCAAACCCGAACGCGGCCGATTCGACCAGATCGGGTTCGAGGAGGAGCGTCCCCAGACTCCACCCGACAGACAGCTCCACGACGAAGGACCCGGCGACAGCAAGTGGGAGATAGCCGATCGCCACTGCGACACCGAGGAGCGCGATTGTGACGTACTCGACGTCAGCTGTGATCGCCCGGTAGCCGAGCACTGCCCCAACAGCGACGAGCGCGACGAAGGGGATAGCAAAGTACACGAACGTGGGGACCGCCGTGCTTCCCTGTTCGAGAATGACGTTAAACCGCACCGTTTCCTGAAGGTTCGCCGACGTTATCGTTTCGATCCCGTCGACGAATTGGGCGTTGTAGAATATCACACCGATCCCCCGAAGCCGTTCACCGGTCGAACCAGCCCCCAACGACGCTGGGCCCAGATAGAACAGCAGGGCCATCAACCCGTAGCCGACCAGCCACGCGACGGCCCCAGCGACAACACCTGGGAGCAATGGCACGTCCCGTAGATCAGCCAGCCAATCGTCGGCGAGCAGATCGGCACCCCGACCGGTGGAATCGTTTCGCGACACACCAACAACTCAGCGAAGACCGGGAAAAAACCTCCGGCCGACCGTCACTCCTCGCCGGGTTCGAAGTCCAGGGCCGCCGAGTTGATACAGTAGCGTTTGCCCGTCGGATCCGGGCCGTCCTCGAAGACGTGGCCCAGGTGGCCACCGCACTCGCCACAGAGCACTTCCGTCCGTTCCATCCCGTGACGGGTGTCCAGTTCTGTCTCGACGTTCCCCTCCTCGACAACGTCGGTAAAACTCGGCCAGCCGTGACCGGAGTCGAACTGCGAGTCGGTGTCGAACAGGGCCGTGCCACAGCCGGCACACCGGAAGACGCCGTCGTCGTCGACATCGAGGTACTCGCCGGTAAACTTCGGTTCGGTGCCGCGTTCCCGAAGGATGTGATACTCCTCTTCGGTCAACATCTCTTGCCACTCCTCGTCGGACGCCGGAACGTCACTCGATGCAGTCGTCGATTCGTCCATACTCGTACCTGGGCCTCCGTCGGTAAATGTCCACGGACCTGGCGGAAACCCACCGCATTGGAACCGGCTGAGAAGGGCCAATACAGGCGTGACCAACCGCTGAGACGCCGGCTCTGGGTCGACCGCTGTAGCGTCCCGGTGCGATAGTGACACCCGTGACGCCCCGAGGAACCTACAGCTGCCGGCGGAGCGTCGCCGCCGTTTCCGGCCCCACTCCAGTGACATCGCGCAGTTCGTGCTCCGAGGCGTCACGGATGCCGGCGACGCTGCCAAACCGTCCCAAAAGACGCGTCCGAAGTTCGGGGCCGACGCCTGGAACGTCGTCGAGTGCCGTCGACGCGTCGTCACGAAGCGTCTCGTGGTACTGTACCGCAAACCGGTGGGCCTCGTCACGGACGCGCTGGAGGAGGCGCAACTGCGGCGCATCGGTGTCCCATTCGTAGGTTCGCTCGGGCGTGATCAGACGCTCCTCGGCTTTCGCCAGGGCGACGGCGGGGACGTCCCATCCTGCAGCCTCGATCGCCTCGCGGGCCACAGCCAGTTGTCCCGCGCCGCCATCGATCAACAGGAGGTCGGGGTCCGGCCGGTCGTCGCGGCCATCGACGGCTCGCTTGGCTCGCCAGGTGAGCAGCTCCGCCATCGCCGCGTAATCGTCGTTGCCCTCGCCGAGGTTCCGACGGCGATAGTCGGGTTTCTCGGGTGCGCCGTCGAGAAAGCAGACGTCGCTGCCGACCACGCCCGACCCACCGGTGTGGCTCACGTCGAAGCCCTCGATTCGCTCGGCCGCGTCCACCCCAAGGGCCTCGGCGAGGGCTGTCGTCCCGTCCCGTTTGCCAATGTTCCGTCTGGCGTTTTTCAGTGCGAGGTCGACGAGCGTTGCCTCCCGGCCCGCCCCAGGAACGGTCACCTCGACGCCGGCCTCGGCTAGCCACGCAGTGACCTCTTGGTCTGTGAGTCGGTCCGAAAGGAGCAGGCGATCGGGCAAGGCACGTTCGGCGTAATACTGGGGAACGAACGCCGCCAGGACGTCCCCGCCGCGGCTGTCGGCTGGCGTCTCGACCTCGTGGCGCTCGCGATCGAGCAAGGACCCGTCGACGCTGTGCAAGCGGGCAACTATCGCCGACTCGCCTTCGAGGGAGACGGCGAGGACATCCGTCTTCACTCCCGTCTCACCTTCGACGACCCCACCGCCGCCCTCGTGGAACGACTCGACGACCGACAGGCGATCCCGGAGATTCGCCGCCCGTTCGAAGGCCGCGGTCTCGGCTGCCCGATCCATCTCTTCGCGGATCGGCTCGGACAGCACACCCGTCTCCCCCCGGAAAAAACGGCGGACGGCATCGACGTCTGCACGGTAGGCTGCCATCTCGATTTCGCCCGTACAGGGAGCCGAACAGAGGCCGATATCGTAATCGAGACAGGGCCGATCCCGCCCGGCGTACTTGTGATCCGAACAGCCCCGCAGCCCGTAGGTCTCCCGGATCGCCTTGAGGACAGTTTCGAGCTGTCCCTTGTCGGTGAACGGGCCAAAGACGTCCGCGCCTGCAGCCGGATCGCGCGTGATCTCGATGCGCGGCGCTCGGTGGTCGGTCAACTGCACCAGCGGATAGGACTTATCGTCGCGCAGCCGGACGTTGTACCGGGGCTGATGGCGCTTGATCAGGTTCGCCTCCAAGAGCAGCGCCTGGGTCTCGGTGTCGGTGACGACGATATCGATATCCACGGCGCGTGCGACCATCTGCCGGATACGCTGACTCCGGGGGCCGCTCGGCGTGGCGCTGGGGTCGGACGCTGAGGAGCCGTCGCCACCTCGCTGGTCGGCGTACGACCGGACGCGATCCCGAAGGTCGACGGCTTTCCCGACGTAGAGAACGGTCCCGTCGGCTGCCTCGAACTGGTAGACGCCGGGCTTGGAGGGGAAATCGGCGGCCAGATCACCCACTGCGTCGGCGTCCATGTACCGGTAGTTGTCGCTTGAGCGTGTTGAACGTAGCGTCTGCGGTCGTGTGACCGCCCTGTTTCCCACCCCCACAGCGGCAGACCGAGAACGGCCCGCTCACTCGAGGGGGTTCAAAGAGCCACCGAGGAGCCCGGACGAGCGCTCGGCTGGTACGCCCTCGGGCAAGACTGCCGCCCGGACGCGTTCGACAGCGTCCCCGGCGTCCTCGGGGACGGCCACGTGAATGTCGTCGTCGCCGGCAACTTCGATGACGAGGTGGCGTTCCCGCGTCCAGGCGTACACACCGAGGGGCACGATCGCGAAGACGAGCAACAGCGCGCCAAACAGGCGCATGTAGTAATCGAGCTGGCCGATCAGCGAGATCATGCCTTCGACCATGCCCAGGACGTTTCCGATACCGAGTTCTTGGGTGCCGCCCCCGCTGAGGGAGACGCCGCCCATGATCGCACTGAAGTCGACGACCAGACCGATCGAGAGCAACAGGACACCGTACAGTCCAGCACGGACGCCCATCGCGAGGAAGTTCGATTCGGCCGTCGTCGAGAGCGCCGCCCCGGAGACGTTCGGCCGCTTGACCTCCCGGAAGTTCTTGCCGTCCAGTTGTGGCGTAAACGCCAGCACGCGGTGACTGGTCACAACTACGGCCGCGTCGCCGAGATCGACCCGTTGCTCGACGTCCTCGCCATCGTAAAGCAGGTCCTCGACTCGATCACTCCAGGCGTCCATCGGGTTGACGTACGCGGCCGGATCTCAAGAAGCCTCGGGCCGATCGATCCCAGCGTCGAAGCAACCACGCGTCGGAGGATACAACCGGGTGCGACGCCAACGGCTCTGTATGACCGAGGAGGTACGGTGCTGGCTGGTCGAGCGGGACTTCTACGACGAGGACCTCGTGACGCTCGTCTATGCCACGCCCGACGGAAGCCGCCACGTCACCCAGCAGCGCTCGACGGCACTCCTGATGAAGGAGTCAGTCACCGCCGCGATCGACGTCGAACGCGATCGACTAACAGCCGTCACCGAAGACGAGCGCGAGCGCTACGCCAGAGAAGCCAAGCGCATGGCTAGCTCACACGACCCCGACGACGACGTGTAGTGTGTCGGTCCCGGAGGGGGGCCACAGATAGCTCAAAGACGCGTTTGACCGTTCGTGAGGTTTTGGGGAATGCCGATCGAGGCTGTGGATATGTCCTCGAATTGGTCCCACCGATCGCCTGGCGGGGCGATGGGAAGCTCGCCCCGACAGGTACTGTGTGGCATCGCTTTTTGGTGTGCGATTGGGCTCCCGCTCGGGTACGTGCCGTTGTTGGCGCTTGGGGAAGTTTCTGTGGGCCAGGCCAGTGCGATGATCGCGCTCAATATCGCGTGTCTGGTGGTCGGCCACCGGCACGAGCCTGACGGACGCGTGTGGTCGCAGTCGTGGGATCGACTCGTCGCCGGGGTGAGTGGGCAATGAGCACGACCGCCGAGACAACGGCCGAAACCAAACGCCGACGCTTCCAGGAGTATCTTCGCGAGCGGACCGCCGACGGTGAGTGCTACTGTAAGAGCAAATTCGTCGCCGAAGACCTCGACCTCTCGACGCGTGAGATCGGGCAACTGTTCGCCGACCTTCGCGAGAATGCAAGCGACTTGGACGTCGAACGCTGGGCGTACTCGAACGCGACGACCTGGCGGGTCAGCCAGGCGTGATTGGGTCTAGATGAGCGGGGAGTCGTGTGCCAATCGACAAGAGACGGCAGCTGCATCGATCCACACTGGACTGCAGCCGGTGAAATCGAGCGCGTAGTTATAACATATGTGGGGGAGTACCGACGATCGCTATGGCAGCCATCGAAACGAGCGGATTACGCAAGCGATACGGTGAGGATATCCTCGCACTCGACGGCATCGACCTCCGCGTCGAAGAAGGCGAAATCTTCGGCTTTCTGGGCCCAAACGGCGCGGGCAAATCCACGACGATCAATATCCTGCTCGATTTCGTCCGCCCGAGTGAGGGGTCGGCGACGGTACTCGGCATGGATGCACAGGCCGACTCTCAGGCGATTCGCCGACGAACGGGCGTCCTTCCGGAAGGCTATCAGGTGTACGACCGCCTGACTGGCCGCCAACACATCCAGTTCGTGATCGACTCGAAAAACGCCACGGCAGACCCCGACACATTGCTAGAACGGGTCGGCATCCCCGAGGCCGGAACCCGGAAAGCCGGAGGCTACTCGAAAGGGATGAAACAGCGACTCACGCTGGCGATGGCGCTGGTCGGCGACCCCGACCTGTTGATCCTCGATGAGCCCTCGACGGGACTGGATCCCGCAGGCGCACGCGAGATCCGCGAAATCGTCCGCGAAGAAGCCGATCGTGGCGCGACGGTCTTTTTCTCCAGTCACATCCTCGAACAGGTCGAGGCCGTCTGTGACCGGGTCGGGATCCTCCGGGGAGGCCAACTCGTCGCCGTCGACTCCATCGAAGGACTTCGAGAGGCGGCCGGCGATGGCGCGACGCTGCGGGTCGAACTCACGGCAGTCACCGACGACGCCATCGCAGTCGTCGAAGGCGTCGAAGGCGTCACGGACGTGACGCGGCGCGATGGGGGGGTGACTGTCTCGGTCGGGGACGGGTCGAAGACGGCCGTCCTGTCGGCCCTGGAGGACGCCGGCCACGAGGTGACCGACTTCCGGACCGAGGAGACATCGCTCGAGGAAATATTCATGAGCTACACGGAGGGGTCGCGATGAGTACACTCGCCGTCGCCAAGAAGGACTTCCGAGATGCACTGCGCTCGCGCGCACTCTGGGGCTTGTCGGCACTGTTCGTCCTCCTCTCGGTGTTGATCGCCTACGCGTTCGGAGAGTTTACCACGGAGATGGGGGTCGAAGAACAGACCGCCGAAGGCCTTGCGTACTTCCTGGCCAGCCAGATCGGGCTGTTCGTCTCGGTCACAGCCATCGTCATCGCGTACAAGGCCATCGCGGGCGAGCGCGAGAGTGGCTCGATCAAGATTCTCCTGTCGCTGCCTCACACGCGAAGGGATGTCTTGGCAGGGAAGGTACTCGGCCGGGGGGCCACGCTGGCCGTCCCCACGCTCGTCGGACTCGCCGCCGGCGGGGCACTCGGGAGCGTGCTGATGGGCGAGTTCGCCGCCCCGGCGTTCGCGGCACTACTGGTCACGTCGTTGTTGTTTGTGATGACGTACATCAGCGTCGTCGTCGGCCTCTCCGCGTTGACGGGCTCGACCTCCCGCGCGTCGATGCTGACGATCGGCTTTTTCGTCGTCTTCGAATTCATGTGGGGAGCCGTCAGCTACGGTGTCGTGTGGCTGACGAACGGGTTCGCGCTACCGCCCCTCAGCGAGTTCCCGAATTGGGTCTTCCTCGTCAATCAGGTTCCGCCGAGCGCGGCGTTCACGACCGGATTGACGGCATTCATCCCGGGCGATATCTCGGGTGTGGCTGGCCCCGATTTCGAGGCGTTCTACGCGACGCCGTGGGTTGGCATCGTCATGCTCGTCTTCTGGCTGGTGGTGCCGCTTGCGATCGGCTACTGGCGGTTCTCGAACGCAGATCTCTGAGGGTAGCGGGGGTGACAGTACGTAAGACAAGGATTATGCCAGCCGCCCCGGAACCGGGGGCATGGTCGCTATCGACCTCGATGGCGTCACCAAGACCTACGGTGGCGTCACTGCCCTCCAAGGAGTCGACTTGACCGTCGAGTCAGGCGAGGTGTTTGGCTTTCTGGGCCCGAACGGGGCCGGCAAGTCCACGACGATCGATATCCTGCTCGATCACGCCCGCCCGACGACCGGTCACGTAACGGTTCTTGGGATGGATGCACAGACAGAAACCGTCGCCGTCCGGGAACGGATCGGCGTGTTGCCCGAGCGGTTCGGACCACTCGGCGAAATGACCGGCCGCCAACAGCTCGAATTCGCCATCGAAGCGAAGAGTGCCGACGATGATCCGGATGCGATCATGGAGCGGGTGGGAATCGCCCACGCCGCCGATCGGCCAACCAAAGGCTACTCGAAGGGGATGACCCAGCGGCTGATGCTCGGGATGGCGCTGGTCGACGATCCCGACCTGTTGATCCTCGACGAGCCGACGACCGGACTGGACCCAAACGGCGCACGACAGTTGCGCCAGATCGTTCACGAAGAAGCCGACAGGGGAGCGACGGTGTTTTTCTCCAGTCACATCCTCGAACAGGTCGAGGCCGTCTGTGATCGGGTCGGGATTCTCGATCAAGGGAATCTCGTGGCTGTCGACTCAATCGATGGCCTTCGGGACGCGGCCGGCACCACGGGAGAGATGACCCTGGAACTCGATTCGGTGCCCGACAATTTGGACGCCGAGATCGAACGGATCGAAGGCGTCGCATCCGTCCGTCACGAAGACGGCAGTGTCACGGTCGGCTGTGAAAATCCCGCGAAGGGGGCCATCGTCCGGGCCTGCCAGGACGCCGGTGCGACCGTCGAGAACATCGAGACCAGCGAAGCGAGCTTAGAGGATCTGTTCGCCGCCTACACAGGGGGTGCCTGAGATGGGGTGGCTCCAGCTCGCCCGGAAGGACTTCACCGATGCACGGCGAGAGCGCCAGCTGTATTACCTGCTGGGGCTGCTCGGAGTGATCGGGCTCGCCATCGGCTACTTCATCGGCGAAACGCCCGATATAGCATCGGAGGGAACGACGGCGTTCGGACTGCTCAGCGTGTTCGGATTTTTGGCCCCGATCGTGGCGCTGACGATCAGCCAGGCGGACGTGGTCGGCAAGCGCACGACCGGAGAGCTCTCCGTGCTGTTGACTCTCCCGTTCTCACGGCGGTCGATCGTCGCCGGGAGTTACGCCGGGCGGATGGCTGTGATGACGGTCGTCCTGCTGCCGGCGTTCGTCTTTGCCCCACTCGTGGCAGCGTTCCGGGGCGTCCCGATCGACCCAGTTGTCCTGGCAGGCTCGTTCCTGGTGATCTGGGGACTGTCGCTGATCTTTACCGCGATCGCACTCGGAATCTCGACGTTCACGAAGTCGACGACGGTCTCTGCCGGCGGGTCGTTCGGTATCTTCCTGTTGTTCGTCATGAATCTGTGGGTGGCCATCCCGACGGGGATTCGATTCGTGCTCAACGGCCTCTCGCTACCCACGGGGCCACAGCCGGAGTGGGTCTCGATATTCGGACAACTGTCGCCGTTTGCGGGCCTGCGCAATCTCGCACACCCGGTACTGCCTGATCTCGTCGCCGGGTTCCCGCTAGCGCCAGGGCGCATCGGCGAGAGCCTGCCGTGGTATCAAGAGCCGGTCTTTGCCGGGATCGTCGTCCTCGCGTGGATCGTCTTGCCACTGGCGATCGGCTACTACCGCTTCCAGACGACCGACCTCTAATCCGATCGCATCGGTAGTATTTTGCTCGAACGCTCGAAGGGACCAGCCATGGATCCACGAGTGCGCGAACACGCCGAAACGATCGTCGATCACTCGGTCGACATCCACGAGGACGACGAAGTTATCATCCGGGGACACCCGGTTGCCGAAGACCTGCTGGTTGCGATCGCGGAGTTGTGTGGCCGGCGCGGGGCGAACATCTCGGCCCGGGCGGTCAGCCCCCGCGTGGACCGTGCCTATCGCAAGGCGATCGACACCGAGAACATCAGCCAATCTGAGGTGGCCTATGCGGCCACACAACAAGCAGACGTGGTAATCGGAATTCGGGCCGACGCCAACACATTCGAAACGAGCGACGTCGACCCGGAGAAAGCCAGTGCGGTCGCGTCGGCCAACAAGGAGATCCAAGAGCTCGTGATGGACAAACGCTGGGTCAGCACACAGTACCCGGCCCCGGCCAACGCCCAGGACGCAGAGATGAGTACCGCCGCCTACGAGGCGTTCGTCTGGGGGGCGATCAACAAGGACTGGGACGCCGTGCGAGACTTTCAACACCAGCTGGTCGAGATTCTCGACCCGGCCTCGGAGGTCCACATCGTCTCCGGAGACACGACCGACATTACCATGTCCATCGAGGGGAATCCGACAAGGAACGATTACGGAGAGAAAAATCTCCCGGGTGGAGAGGTGTTTACGGCGCCACTGCCGGCCAGCGTCGACGGCGAGGTACTGTTCGACAAACCGCTGATGGCCCAGGGTCGTGAGGTCCAAGACGTGTACCTCCGATTCGAAAACGGAGAAGTCATCGAGCATGCTGCCGAGAAAAACGAGGACGTCCTGACGGCCGTCCTGAACACCGACGACGGCGCACGTCGCGTGGGCGAGCTCGGTATCGGGATGAACCGCGACATCGATCAGTTCACCTACAACATGCTATTCGACGAAAAGATGGGCGATACGGTCCATCTGGCCCTAGGTCGAGCCTACGAAGAGACCGTTAGCGACGACAACGAACGCAACGACAGCGCGATGCACATGGACATGATCGTCGATATGAGCGAAGCGTCCTACATCGAGGTCGACGGTGAGCGGATCCAAGAAGACGGGACGTTTGTCTTCGAAGACGGATTCGACAATTAAGCGGTCACGCCACGATCGGCCAGTAGCGACTCGAACGCCGACTCGTCGAGAATCGGGACGTCGTTTTCTTGGGCATCCGTACGCTTGCGCTGACCGGGATTCTCACCGGCCACGAGATAATCGGTGTTCCCCGAAACACTACTCGTCGCTGACCCGCCGTGGGCCTCGACGAGTGCTTGGGCTTCACTGCGAGTGAAGCCCGACAGCGATCCCGTGAACACGAACGTCAACCCGTCGAGTGCGTCGCCACCCTCGACCTCGTAGGGCTGTGGCTCGACGTGCTCGAGCAGGCGCTCGATGGCGTCGTGGTTGCGCTCGCTCTCGAAAAAGTCACGGACGTCTTCGGCGACCCGCGGTCCGATGTCCTCGACGGCCTGCAACTGCTCGCGGTCGGCGTTCATCACGGCCGCGAAGGTGCCGAACTCCCGAGCGAGGGCAGTCGCCGTCGCACTACCGACCGACGGGATGTTCAGCGCCGCGAGGAAGTCATCCAGCGGCGGCTCGCGACTCGCCTCCAGTTCCTCTTGCAGGTTGGCGACCGACTGCATCCCCCAGCCTTCCAGCGAGGTGAGATCGAGCTGTCCGAGTTCGTAGAGATCGGCCAGTTCTTCGACCAGGCCCGCGTCGATGAGTTGCTGGACGCGCTCCTCGCCAAGCCCCTCGATGTCCAGGCCGTCGCGACTGGCGTAGTGAACGATTGCCCGTTCCAATTGCGCTGGGCAGGCCAGCCCGCCGGTACAGAACGCCAGCGGGCCGTCGCGTTCGACCGGGCTGTCACAGACAGGACAGGTAGCCGGGAAGTCGAATGTCCCGTCGCTGTTCGATTCGACGACCTCCGCGACTTCCGGGATCACGTCGCCGGCCCGCTGGACGCGTACTTCGTCGCCGACGGCGACGCCCAGGCGTTCGATCTCGGCGGGGTTGTGCAGCGAGGCCCGCGAGACCATCACGCCGCCGACCTCGACAGGATCCATCAGCGCGACGGGCGTCAACCGGCCAGTCCGACCGACCTGAACGACGACATCTCGGATCGTCGTCCGCTCGGTCCGGGCCGGGAACTTGTAGGCAAAGGCCCAGCGGGGCGCACGGGCGGTCGAGCCGAGTGCGCCGCAGGCTTCGCGGTCGTTCAATTTGAGCACGACGCCATCGATCTCGAATGGGAGGGCATCGCGCTCGGCGAGCAATCGGTCGCGATAATCGATCGCCCCCTCGATCGAGTCGGCGCGTTCGGCGAGATCGGTGACGCGGAGCCCCCACTCTGGGAGGCGTTCGTAGACCTCACTGTTGGTCCCGAAGTCCACGCTCGCGTCCAGCACGCCGAAGAAGAAAATCGAGAGGGGTCGTTCGGCCGTGATCGACGGATCGAGTTGCCGGAGCGTGCCCGCGGCGGCGTTGCGCGGGTTGGCGAACGGATCGTCACCACGTTCGATTCGCTCGCGGTTGTGCGCCTGGAAGGCCTCGGTCGGCATGAGGACTTCACCACGTACCGCCAGAAAGTCGGGGTAGTCACCCCGCAGTCGTCCCGGCACGCTCGGGATCGTCCGGACGTTCTCGGTGACGTCCTCGCCGACCTCGCCGTCCCCGCGGGTGGCCGCCCGCTGGTAGACGCCGTCCTCGTAGACGATCTCCACCGAGAGGCCGTCGAATTTGGGCTCACAGAAGTAGGCCCGCACGTGGGGGTCGAAGCCAGCGTCGTCGAGTCGGCGGGCAACGCGGTCGTCGAATTCCCGGACGTCCGCGACTTCGCCGCCCTGGTCGATCGACTGCATGGGCGCGACGTGTTCGAGGGAGTCGAGTTCGTCCAGTGGCTGCCCACCGACGCGCCGGGTGGGACTGTCCTCGCGATCGAGGTCGAAGTGCTCTTCGAGGTCCTGCAGGCGAGCAAAGAGGGCGTCGTAGATTCGATCACCGATCACGGGATCGTTCTGTACGTAGTAGCGGTGGTCGTGATAGCGGATCGCCTCGCGCAACTGCTGGGCCTGTTTTCGGGCACCGTCAGCGTCGAGTGCCGCGACGGGCGAAAAGTCCGTCGGTGGATCCGCAAGGTACGGATTGGCTTCCGGGGCGTTGGCTGTCATTACTCTGCTGTCGCGGCCGCTCCCTCTTTGAAGATTCGATGGGGAGTCCGAAAACCCCAAAGAGCCTAAAACGAGTCCGGGCGAGCAGTTAGGGTTTGACCAGGATCTTTACTTGGTCGCTGTCGGGATCGAGGAGTGGTTCGAATCCGTCTTCACTGATGTCTGCGAGATCGATTCGATCGGTGATGAGAGGGTCGGGGTCGAGTTGCCCGTCCTCGAGCATGTCGATGACCATGCCGAACTCTTCGCCGGAGCGTGGGCCGCCCTGGTAGGCGATCGAGCCGACGATCGAGCGCTCGGGGATCACGAGGTCGTTGGGCTGGGTTTCGAGAGCCTCTTCGAAGATGCTCACTTCTGCGACACGCCCACCGGGTCGCGTGCTGTTGATCGCCTGGTTGTACGTCGCTTCGACACCGGCTACGTCGAACGCGATATCGACACCCTCGCCGGTCTCTGCACGGATCGCTTCGAGTGGGTCTTGCTCGGTCGGATCGATCAGTACGTCCGCGCCGGACGCATCAGCACGTGCACGTCGCTCGTCGCGCGGTTCCGAGACGATGATCGGACCGGCACCGGCCGCCCGCAACGCCTGAATCTGACAGAGCCCGATCGGACCGCTCCCGAAGACAGCAACCGAGTCGCCGGCCGAGACGTCGGCGACTCTGGCTGCGTGCAATGCGACCGAGAGGGGTTCGACGAGTGCACCGTGTTCGACCGGGACCTCACCCAGTGAGACGGTTCGTTCGGCGTCGACGACGACGTTCTCGGCGAACCCGCCGTTGGCCGCCAGACCGGTGAACCCGAGCGCTTCACACTGGTGGTACTGACCGGCCTCACAACGCGGGCAGGACCCACAGTAGATGATCGGATTCGCGGTGACGGCATCGCCCTCCGAGAAGTCGGTGACGTCAGCACCGACCTCCGAGACGATCCCACTGAACTCGTGGCCCATCGTGAGCGGCGCCGTGGCACCCGAGACCGGGTGCGGGGCGTCCCCCGGAACGAAGATCGGTCCGGCAGTATATTCGTGGAGGTCCGACCCACAGATGCCACACGCTTCGATGTCGATCCGAACCTGCTCGGGACCGACCGAATCAGGTTCGATGTCTTCGACACGGATGTCTTCCTGACCGTAATATCTGGCTGCGTCCATACACGCCGGGCTACCACGCAGACGGGGATAACCCGTCGATCAGTTCCCACGGGACGAAAACCCAGTCGCATTTTAATACGACACCAGAACGGGGCTGGAGCCCGAGCATGTGAAACATCGATCTGTCGGGTGATTCTGGTGGAAGAAACCTGTTGAATAGCCACTCAAAGGATCCGTGTGCCGAGATACGAAGGCCAGACCGAGCGTCCAAGCCAGTCGGCGGTGACAACCCAATCCGGACACCGGGATTGGGTCGTTCAGAAATCGGCCACGTCTTCGATCGCGTCAGTGAGCGCTTTGATACTCTCGAGGTCGTGTTCGCCCATGTGACCGATACGGAAGGTCTTCTCGCCCAATTGGGAGCCGTACCCATTCGAGAACACCATGTCGTACTGCTCTGAGACTTCCTCGATCGTCCCGGCGACGTCGATGCCCTGCGTGTTCTCGATACAGGTGACCGTCTGGGAGCGATACCCCTCCTCGGCGAACAGATCGAAGTGCTCGTTGGCCCAGTCGTGAACGTACTCGGTCATCTCGCGATGGCGCTGGTCGCGCGCGTGATGTCCCTCTTCGAGCATGTACTTCATCTGCTTGCGGTAGGCAAGCATAATCGGAATCGAGGGCGTCGAATGGGTCTGGCCCTTCCGGTCGTAGTAGTCCAGACAGCGCTGGAAGCCGCCGTACCACGAGGCCTGGTCGCGCTTTAGTTCCCGCTCGTAGGCATCGTCGCTGACGACACAGACCGCCAGGCCAGGCGGCATCGCGAAGGCCTTCTGGGTCGAGGTGAAGATCACGTCGATGTTGTGCTCGTCGATGTCGACGAAATCGCCGCCAAGCGCACTCACGGCGTCGACGACGAAGTACGTATCCTCGTAGTCGGCAACCACGTCACCGATCTCCTCGATCGGATTGCGGACACCCGTCGAGGACTCGTTCATGACGCTGGCGACGACGTCGTACTCGTTGTCACTCGCCTCGATGGCCTCGCGGATATCCTCGGGCTTGATCGCCTCGCCCCAGTCGTATTCGAGGCGATCGACGTCCTTGCCCAGGCGCTCGGCGACGTTGGCGTGGCGCTCGCTGAAGCTCCCGCAGGTCGGCACGAGGATCTTCTCCTCGACGAGATTCAGCGTCGATGCCTCCCAGAACTCGGTCCCGGAGCCCGTCAGGATGATGACCTCGTTGTCGGTGTCGAGGAACTCTTTCGTATCCTCGACGATCGTGGTGTAGAGGTCGGTCATCCGGTCCATCCGGTGGCCGAACATCGGCTGGGCCATCTCACTGAGAACGTCCTCGCGAACTTCGGTCGGGCCGGGGATGTACAACGTCTTTTCGGGGTAGTCGTCGGTATACTCGCGTTTCTCGGTCACGGAACTCACCTTGGTAGGCTAACGCTCACGGTCGGCCGGCATGGTAGTTTTGATCCGACATCGAGTGCCGATAGGCGGATTTAAAGGCCCACTCACGGGAACGAGGCCAACAGGAGACACAGAGTTCAGGACGATAACCGGACGCCGCTGTCGGTATCACGACCGACGGTTTGCTCACCCCCGACTTCTCCCGGGGTCTACGAATGCAGTGATCGCAACCGACCCTGCCCAAATTTGCCGTAACTCGTAGTTATACCAGTCCAGAGGTATATGCATACGAAACATGAGCGAACACGAGCCACCGCACTTCGGGACGCGGTGTCTGCACGCCGGCCAGACGCCCGATCCCGAGACCGGCGCGGTCGCGCCGCCGATCTACCAGACGACCTCCTATGCCTTCGAGGACGCCGACCGCGCGGCCGATCTCTACGCCTTAGAGGCCGAGGGCAACATCTACAGTCGCTTCGACAATCCGACCGTCCGGACGCTCGAACGGCGACTGGCCTCGCTCGAAGGCGGGGCCGACGCCGTCGCGACCGCTTCGGGGATGGCCGCCCTGGACGCGACGACGACTGTGCTGGCGAGCGCGGGCGAGAATATCGTCTCTGCCTCCTCGATCTACGGCGGCACCCACTCCTATCTGACGACGACCGCCCGACAGCGGGCCATTGAAGCGAGGTTCGTCGACACGCTGGATTATGAGGCCTACGCTGAGGCCATCGACGACGAGACGGCCTACGTCCACCTCGAAACGATCGGTAACCCCTCGCTGATCACGCCGGACATCGAGCGCGTCGCCGAGATCGCCCACGAGCACGGCGCGCCGCTCGTCGTGGACAATACCTTCGCAACACCGTATCTCTGCAATCCGATCGAGCATGGCGTCGACGTGGTCTGGGAATCGACGACGAAGTGGCTCCACGGCTCGGGCACCACCGTCGGCGGCGTCGTCGTCGACGGCGGGAGCTTCCCCTGGGCGGAGTATCCCGAGCAGTATCCCGCGCTGGGCGACAGTGCGGCGGAACTCGACGGCGACAGCTACGTCGATCGATTCGGCGACCGTGCTTTCGCGGTGGCGACCCGCCAGCGGGCGGTCCGGAACGTCGGCGACGGCCAGAACCCATTCGACGCCTGGACGACCCTGCAAGGGACCGAAACCCTGGCCGTCCGGATGGAACGCCACTGCGAGAACGCCATGACCGTCGCCGAGTTCCTGGCCGACCACCCCGAGGTGGCGTGGGTGTCCTACCCCGGTCTGGGGAGTCACGAAACCCACGACAACGCGAGCGAGTATCTCGATGGGGGTGAGGCGAGCAGTGCGAGCCGATCCTCGGGTGACGGTACGTCAGCCGGCGGCTACGGCGGCATGGTCACCTTCGGCCTCTCGGGTGGCTACGAGGCGGGCCAGCGACTCTGTGAGGACACTGATCTCGCACAGTTCCTCGCAAACGTCGGCGACGCCAAGACCCTGGTCATCCATCCGGCCTCGACGACCCACGCGAAACTGACCCCCGAGGAACAACGCGCAAGCGGCGTCGCGCCGGACATGGTTCGCCTGTCGGTCGGGATCGAAGACGCCAGAGACATCATTGGGGACCTGCAAGCGGGGATAGAGACAGCCACATGACGGTCACCGCCGAACGCGAGACGGTCACAGTGGGTACGTTCGAGTTCGAGTGTGGCGAGTCCATTCCCGAACTCGAAATCGCCTACGAGGCCTACGGCGAGTTCGAGGGCGACAACGCAATACTGGTCTGTCACGCCCTGACCGGCTCAGCCCACGTCGCCGCCCATCCCGATGCGGACGACACCACCAGCGGACAGGCCCGTGCCTGGTGGGACGACATCGTGGGTCCAGGCAAGGCCATCGACACCACCGAGTACTACGTCGTCTGTGCGAACGTCCCCGGATCGTGTTACGGGACGACCGGGCCGGCGAGTACGAATCCCGAAACCGGCGAGCCCTACGGGACGGAGTTCCCGCCCGTGAC
Source organism: Halorhabdus sp. CUG00001 (assembly GCF_009797925.1). NCBI lineage: Archaea > Methanobacteriati > Methanobacteriota > Halobacteria > Halobacteriales > Haloarculaceae > Halorhabdus > Halorhabdus sp. CUG00001. The sequence goes on along the minus strand of NZ_VOLB01000001.1, from coordinate 51,564 downwards.
AGTTACCGATTGGACCGACGCCCAGCGCCAGCTTCTGGACGAGCTGGGCATCCCACACCTGCACGCCGTCGTCGGCGGCAGCGTCGGGGGCATGAACGTCCTCGAATGGGCCAAGCGCCACCCAGATCACGTCGACCGGATCGTCTCGATCGCCACGTCGGCCCGCCTGGACGCCCAGAGCCTTGCCTTACACGGGATCAAACGCCGGGCGATCACGAGCGACCCGGCCTGGGACAACGGTGAGTACTACGACGACGAGCACCCCAACCCGACTGATGGGATGGCCCTCGCTCGGCAGATCGGCCACGTCATGTACCTCTCGAAGGCCTCGATGGACCGGAAGTTCGGCCGCCGGTCGGCCGGTCGTGAGGCCCACCGGACGTTCCCCGAAGAGCCCGCCGCCTCGTTTTTCCCCTACCGGGACGTCGAGTCGTACCTGGATTACCAAGCCGAGAAGTTCGTCGGGCGCTTCGATCCGAACGCGTTCCTGGCGATGACCCGTGCCACGGAAAATTTCGACCTCGCCGCGGGCTTTGAATCCGATGCCGACGCGCTGGCGGCCTTCGACGGCCAGGCACTGGTCGTGTCTTTTACCTCGGACTGGCACTTTACGGTCGCCCAATCGGAATCGCTGGCCGACGCGCTTCGGGAGACCGATACTGCCGTTGCCCACCACGTGATCGACTCGGATCACGGTCACGACGCCTTCCTCGTCGAACCCGAAAACGTCGGGCCGCCGCTCGGGGATTTCCTGACCGACGGGGTCGACGGGTCGGCCGTCACTGACACGGCCGAGACAGACGAGTCGGTTCCCGAAAGCGACTTTGCACCGGTCCATACGAGCCTCTTTTCGCCGTAAGTCACTGCTAAATAGCGGAGACGACACCGAGAGTCGCGAGGGCGAGAATCACCTCGAAGGTAAGCGTCCCGAGCGCAGAGAGGAGCGCGAACCGCCGGAGTCCCATCCCGGCCAGGCCCGCCGGAACCGTTGCCAGTCCGCGGACAAACAGAAGCGTGTTCGAAATCGGCACTGCCAGAGGACCCCACCGGCCAAACCAGTCCTCGAAGCGGGCCAAGCGATCCTCACCAACGTGGAACCAGCGGGCGTTCAACAAGTACTCCCGGCCGCCGTACTTCGCGAGGCTGAACAACAGACACTGCCCGATCGTCGCCCCGACCACCGAGACCAGAACGATCGTCAGGTACCCGAGCGGTGAGTCGGCAAGCAAGAGGACGGCCGCCGGAACCAGACTCTCGCTGGGTGCGAAATACAGGACCTGTCCACCCTCGATGACGAACAGGACGAACAGCGCGATCAGCCCGTAGTCCCGGAGCAAACCCCTGGCAAGCCCGGTCGTCTGGGTCGGGAGCGCAAAGAAGTCGAATTCGAGGACGAACAACACGACGAGGGCGGCCCCGACAGTGGCGAGGACGATCACCGCCGCAACTCTCGTCGAGATGGACTGTCGAATCGACGCCCGCGTCGGTCGTCCGGTTCGACGATAGAGCAAGCCAGCGACAACGCCCAGCAATCCTACCAAGCCACTGGCGAGGACAACTGAGCCCGGCACACCCAACAGTGATGCCAGGACGACAGGGAGTCCAGCTACCCCGATCATCGCATCTCCTCCGTGGAATGCCGTCGGTTTCGTCTCATGCGTAACCGTCGTCTCGAAGCAAGATACGAACGTGGCGTAATATGCCTTTCCGGTCGACGACGCGCTCGGCCATACGTGGCTGCGGTGGCGACCACAGGTTTTTGTTTGTTGGTACCTAGTAACACAGTGCCATGTCAGGGGAAGCAACGAACCGACAGGCGGGGTTCGGGGAATCGATCTACGACGCCGACGGCAACGAACTCGGCACTATCAGGGGGGTCGACGAGCACGGCTTCTACGTCTCCACCGAGGACGGAATCGCCGCGCTTTCGAGTGAACACCTCGCAAGTGGCCCCGCCGGCGAGGCCGAGTTGATGTGGCGCTGCTGGGCGTGTGGCGAGATGGGCGACATCGAGGAGATCCCGACCGAGTGCCCGGCCTGTGGCGCACCGAAGGAGGACATCTACTACTGGCAAGAGGACTGAATAGCCGACAGACAGGGCCATCGTCAGGGACGGCCCAGATGTTATGTGATCTCGGTGACAAAGATATTGTATGCTCGAGGGTTTGACCGAGTGGGTCCGGTCGCGTTTTGCCCCCAGCGATGCCGACAAAGAACGACGGTTTCGGCCTTCCCTCCTCGACCGGTCGGTGCTGTTCGCCCATGGAAGCGGCCGGAACGACGTCGATCGGGAACTGGCTGAGGTCCAGGAGAACGCCAACGAGCTCGAAGAGCATCGCCGGAAGTGAGTCGGCACAGATCCAGTACTGTCTTGCTTTTGGGGGCCGGAACGTCGACCAATGGAGATCCTCGTCTTCGGTGCCGGCAGCCTGGGCAGCCTGATCGGGGGGCTGCTGGCTCGCGACCACGACGTGACACTCGTCGGTCGTGAGCCACACGTCGAAGCGATCGAGCAATCTGGGCTGACGATCGATGGCGAAATCGAGCGAACCGCTCGGCCACAGGCCACGACAACGACCCCGGCTGAAGCGGAACTGGTGATCGTCACTGTCAAAGCCTACGACACGGCGACGGCCGCCGACGCACTCCGGGACTGTGAGTGTGAGGTAGTACTCTCTGTCCAGAACGGGATCGACAACGAAGCGACACTCGCGGATGCACTCGATGCCCAGATTCTTGCGGGCACGGCAACCTACGGCGCAATCGCTGCCGAACCCGGACACGTCACGTGTACGGGCATCGGCGAGATCGTGCTTGGCGATCCGGACGGGAGACCAAACACAGTTGCCGACAGGGTCGGTGCGGCGTTCAGATCTGCGGCTATCGAAACGACCGTCGCGACGGATATGCCACGCCGGCTCTGGACGAAACTCGCCGTCAACGCGGGCATCAACGCGACGACTGCCCTGGCGCAGGTGGAAAACGGCGCACTTGCCGAGGAGCCGGCCAGAATGGTGGCCCACCGGGCCGCTCGTGAGACTGCGCGTGTCGCAGATCGAAACGGTGTCGCCCTGGCCGAAGAAGACGCAGTGACCGCACTGGAAGCAGTCATCGAGGCCACGGCGGACAACGAGTCGTCGATGTACCGCGATATACAGAGCGAACACCGAACGGAAGTCGACGCGATCAACGGTATCGTGGCCGACAGCGACCTCGAGACACCGGTCAACGAGACGCTGGCCGCGCTAGTGCGAACGTGGGAACGCGAGCGAACACGTCGGCGTTAGAAGGGGGCGCTGGGGCCTTCGTCGTCGTCGCTCTCGATACTGCCACCGCGAGAATCACCAGGACTGGTCGACCCATCCATCCCGCCCATGCCACCGCCGCCCATACCGGCGTCGGCGTGCACCGTGTCGATTTCCGGGATTTCCTTGGTCATGCGGGACTTGATCGCCTGGATAGTCATCGGCGAGATGCCACATCCGCTGCAGGCACCGCCCAGAGCGATTGTCACTTCACCCGCTTCCTTGTCGAGTTCCTGGATCGCCGCCGAGCCGCCGTGCATCTGGATCTGCGGGAAGTTGCGCCGCAGGAAGTTGGTGACGCGCTGTTCGAGGTCGGAGTCCCCTTCCTGGGTATCTGTACTCATTGGTAGAGACAGGTAGGTGACGGCCGGGTTTAGGCCTTTGGTATCCGACAATACGAGGGCGTCACGAGTCGAATTCGAACACCGCCTGCAATTGGGTGTTCAGTGTCGAAGTATACTCCTCGAGGGCAGATTCGATTCGGTCTCGATCCTGGTCGGGGAGGCGATCGGCAGCATCTGCCGGGAGCTCGATGCGAAACTCCCCGTCGCCGACATAAAACGGCTCGCTCTCGGCGAGGATCTGTTGATCGATCGCGTGGATCAACTCGGAATCGTGTCGTTCACTCATGGCTTCGAAAGCCTGCCGGTACGCCTGTTGCAGTTCCATGAAGTAGTGTTCGTACTTCTCTTCGAAGCGGTCGGGATCGAACGCTGTCATTGGGGGCAGTTCCCGGTGGGCGTCTAAAAGGGCACTGTCGTCGGCAGGTTACTCCTGATCGTCGGCAGCGATCGGAATTCGAGACCGGTTTTCCGGAAACGAGAGCACGAACAGGGCCACCCCAACGATACCTGTAAAGACGATCCCAGCAATCACGATCAGGGCGTCCGCCGACGTCAGAAGGTCCCCGACCGCAACGGTACCGTTCGCTACCAGGACTAACTCCAAGACGAGCAACGTCAACATGACACCGAAAGCAAAGCCCGCCGCTAGCAACAGCCGTTCTTTGTCTCTCACCGCACCAGTAGTGTCTGCCATATCACCCTGGTAACGCGCCTCAACTCAAATAACCACGTGTCGAAGGCACCGCGGCCCCGTTTTTGTATAGCGGTATATAGTTTACTCGGCGGCTACACACCGCCCCCTACGGGCAGACGTCCCGCCAATTACGCAATCTGCTCGCCGATCGCTGCGTCCAGCCGGTCGAGAAAGGCCATGCGTTCGTCCGCTGGAATCGTCGCCCCGGCAGCGACGTCGTGTCCGCCACCGTCACCGCCGACGGCTCGACTCGCCGCCCCGATCGCGTCGGACAAATCCAATCCTTGAGTAACGAGTGCAGGCGTCCCCCGAGCGGACACCTTCCGTTCGGTATCGGATTTCTCGGCGAAAGCTACAATGGGCCGATCGCGCTTGACGCCGGGGGTCCCAAACGCCATTCCGGCGACGATCCCCACGATCGTCTCCCGGATTGCGTCACCGGCGTCGAACCACTGGAGGTTGGATTCGAGAGTCACACCCTGTTGGCGAACCCATTCGAGCCCTTCAGAGAGGTTGCGACGATGGTTAGCGAGCAGACGGCGGGCCCGGGCGAGAGCATCCCCACGATCACCAAGACAGACAGCGAGTCCGACGTCGGCGCGTTCGTAGCGTGCGGTCGCGTTCAGCAGTGTCGAGAATTCACTTGCGTCCCGAAGCTCCGTACCCGGTTGTTCCTCGGCAAGCGTGTATGTCGTCCCTACGAGGCCATCAATCGAGTCCGCCGAGACACCTCGGTTGACACCACGCTTTAGCAGGGCGCTAACGACCGACTGGCGTTCGTCCATCGAGAGGTCGACCCACCGTCGCCACTCACCGTCGGCCTTCAGTTGGATCCCGACCGACTCTAAAAACTCGATTGCACCCGCCTGGTCGCCTGTCACCCCAGGGATGCGTGGTCGATCTGCGTATTCGAGCAGTTTCGGGAGTGGCCGGGTTTGTGTCCCGTACAGTGCTAGGTCGGTTCGCTCTTCGAGGACGCCCGCGGCCATGCCTTCGTCGACGATCGCCCGGTTTGTGCCCACCAGTTCGCCACCACTGGCCTGCATGTCACCGACTGCCCCCACGACCGCGAGCCCGGCGAGGTCCCGGTTGTCCGTGTCGTCTTCCAGCGCACGCGCGAGCAGGTAACACGCCCCAGCCCCGGAAAGTTCGGACGCGCCGTCGATCCCTTCCAAAAGCGGGTTGAGATGGTAGCGCGTCTCGGCATCGGCCGGTTGGTGGTGATCGACAACGATCGGCTCGAAGTCTCCACGGCTCTCGTGATCACTGATCGCGTCGAGCTGCCCGCTTCCGAAGTCCGTAAACAGCACTGTCTCTGCTTCACGGGCGGCGATCGAAGCGATCTCCTCGTCGTCCAGCTGGTTCTTGAAGACGACGGCCGTCGGAATCTCAGCCCGTTCGAGGGCGCTGGCGGCGATCGCGGCACTGGTCAGCCCGTCGGCGTCGATATGAGATGCCAACAGGACAGACTCCGCCTGGCGGAGTCGGTCGGCACACGAGCGAGCGCGATCGGCCAGTTCGGGGACAGGACCCATCGGCAGTACTTGGTTCGGGCCACGATAAAAACGCCAGGGTCGAACAGATAAACTATATACCACTATATCAAATCGCCGTCGCTCGAAGAATCTCACGATGGCGAGCTAGTGTCCAAGTGTGCCAAGATAGGCAGTAGGACGGGTCCAGGAGCGCTCAGCAGGGCGATCGATACCGGGGCAAGTGAGCGAACGCTGAAAATGTGTAGACGGCGGCGAAGCCACTCGCCACGAGAAGTCAGTGAGACAGCGCTGATGGACGAGCACTATCGGACCGGCAAACGAACAGTGGTCGCCGTCGGCGTCAGGGACGATCGATACGATCGGCGACCGTCCGGGCCAAGGCTTCGAAATCGGCGGTGTCGGGAACAACCACGTCATCGAGCCCGTGATCGCCCGCCGTCTCGCGAGTCGGTTGCCCGATCGCGCCGACGACCGCGCCAGACAGCCCCTCGAGGACGGCAGAGTGGCGATCGCGTTCCCCAGCGATCGCAAAGAAGTGTTCGACAGTCAGCGAGGAAGTAAACAGCGCGCCCGCCAGCTCACCGCGTGCTGCCATCTCGACGGCGTTGCCTGCGTCTGGCGGACGAACGAGTCGGTACAAGACCGTCTCGTGGACGAACGCACCACACTCCCACAGTCCGTCCGGCAAGACGTCGCTGCCGTGGTCACTCCGCGCAACCTCGACCCGACGACCGTCGATACGGTCGGCCAGTGCGTCGACGAGCCCGGCCGAGGAGAACTCCTCGGGCACGACGTCGACACCGATGCCAGCCGCTTCGAGGGCCGTCGCCGTCGGGTCGCCGATCGCGGCCACTGTCGCGTCCCCGGGCGTCCACGCGCCAGCGACGAGTTCGGCCCCGGTCTTGCTCGTGAAAATGACGACATCGGCGTCCTCCCGAGGGAGTGCCCCAGTCGGCTCGACAGCGAGCATGGAATCGGCGATCGGTTCGACGCCGAGGGATTCGAGGAACTCGATCGCATCGCGCATACGCTCATCGTCGGGGCGGAAGACGGCCACTCGCGGAGGAGTGGTCCCGTGATCGGGCGTCACTCGTATCCCTCCAGCCACGCGAGCACGTCGTCGCGAACGCCAGCCACTTCGCCGATGACCGTCACCGCTGGCGGCTCGATCCCGGCGGACTCGCGGGCCTCGACGATCGTCTCCAGGGTCCCGGTCGCGACCTGCTGGTCGGTCCAGCTGGCTCGTTCGACCAGTGCAACGGGTGTCTCCGGGTCCATGCCCGCCTCGATCAACGCGGTCGTGTACTCCTCGAGTCTGGTCACGCCCATCAGGACGACGATCGTTCCGTTCGTGTCGGCCAGACACCCCCAGTCGACCGCCGACTCCGATTTCGAGGGATCCTCGTGGCCAGTGACGATCGTGACACTCGAGGCGAACTCGCGATGCGTGAGTGGAATACCCGCGACTGCAGGCCCGCCAGTCGCCGAGGTGACGCCTGGGACGACCTCGAAGGGGACGTCGTGAGCGGCGAGATACGTCATCTCCTCGCCGCCACGGGCAAAGACCGTCGGATCGCCGCCCTTGAGTCGGACGACCGTCTTCCCGTCCTGGGCGTGTTCGACCAGCCGGCGATTGATCTCTGCCTGGGGCGTCCGGTCACCGTGGGCGCGTTTCCCGACATCGATTCGGGAGTCGGCGGGGACGAGTTCGATGATCTCCTTGCCGGGCAGTCTGTCGTGCATGACGAGATCGGCGTCCTCGAGCAACCGGCGAGCCTTGACCGTCAATAGTTCCGGATCACCGGGGCCACTCCCGACAAGATAGACCGTTCCGGTTGTCGCCGCGCTCATGTCTGTTCCTGTGTCGCCTCCCGTGCGCGATCGATCAACTCCTCGGCACCGCGATCGGCCAGATCCAACGCCATCTCGCGGGCTGCCTCGGCGTGTCGTCTAGCGGGCAGTTCTCGGCGATCGCTCACTTCCTCGGTGCCGTCCCCGGAGAGCACGCGGACGGTCGTCGAGACGACTCGGCCCTGCAAGACCGCATAGACGCCGATCGGCGCGACACAGCCCCCGCCAAGCGTTTCCAGAATCGTCCGCTCGACGGTTACCTCGACGCGTGAAGGAGGGTGGTCGATCGAGCTACGGACCTCTTCGGTGACGTCTTCGTCGGTTGCAACGACAGCGAGAGCCCCCTGACCTGGCGCCGGCACGAACTCACGGGGGGGCAATCGCTGGAACTGGAGGTGGTGGGTCAACCCGAGGCGATCGAGCCCCGCCTCCGCGAGGACGATCGCGTCGTAGGTCGTCTCGATGTCGCGTTCGAGTGCCTGGCGCTCTATTTCGGCGAGGCCGTTGAACCACGCCTCGGCAGAACTATCGTCTGGGTCGTCGCTTCCATCGTCGTCGGTTGTCGCGTCGCCGTCCGCTGACTCAGCCGTCTCTTCTTCGGCGGCCAGTCGATCGGCGTGTTCGGCCTGCAGCGACGGGGCTAGGAGCTTCTCGACGCGCGTGTCGACGTTCCCTCGGAGTGGTTGGACGTCGAGGTCGGGACGAGTCGCAAGCAACTGGGCTTTGCGGCGCAAGCTCGACGTACCGACAGTCGCGCCGGAGTCGAGGTCTTCGAGGGCTGTTCCGTCGGGACTCACCAGAACGTCGTTGGCAGGTGCGCGCTCGGGGACCGCCGCGACGACGAGATCGGAGCGGTCCTCGGTCGGGACATCCTTCAGGGAGTGGACGGCGAGATCGGCCTCGCCATCGAGCACCCGCTCGTCGAGGCTGTGGACGAACGCGCCCGTCTTCCCCAACCGATGGATGAGTTCGTCGCGAATGCGGTCGCCGGCCGTCTCGACTTCCAGCAGTTCGACATCTTGTCGACGACTGGCCAGGGCCTCACGGACCGAACTCGCCTGGCGAGTCGCCAGATCCGACCCACGTGTCGCCACCTGGAGTGTCGTAGAACGATCGCTCATTATCGAGACCATCTTCGGCCAAGCGGGATAACCCCACCGCTCGACTGTCGCCGAAACGGGACAGTGCGACCCGTCGAAACCGTAGAGTGATACTCCGCAGGCGGATCAATACGGTTCGTCTTTTAGGCCGAGACCGTACGCGATCGCGTTCGTCGAGAGATGCAAAAGCGGAGTCAGCAAGACGACAACCAGGAGAACGCCGGGCGTGAAGGTGTCGGCGAACCAGGTAGGAACGAAGAGGGCAGCGAGCGCCAGCGCGCCGACGACGAAATCAAGTTGGTCGAGACCAGGCACTGGCGCGCCGCGTTCCCGGTCGAGACGGCGCTTGATGAACGACGCCGCGATATCACCCACCATCGCTCCGAACGCGAGTGCGAGTGCAGCGAGGAGCGGAAATCCCGGCACGTCGACACCGATCACAGCGGCGACTGTCGGTCCGATTCGGTCGAGGATGAGCGCCAAGCCGACACCCGCGGCGGTCCCCGCCGCCGTCCCACGCCAGGTTTTGCCGTCGCCGAGGGCGCGCGCCCCACCAAGGGTCCGGCCGCCGTCGATCGGCCGGCCGCCACCCGCAAGCACCGCGGCATTGTTCGGGACGTACGCCGGCAACATCGCCCAGACAGCGACAACGACGACCGACAGCCATGACATACTGTCCCGAGATACGAACGCCGGCCCTTAAGTGCTGATCGTTCGGTAGCGAGGGTGTCTCCGAATGGATTAAGGCTCACGACACCGCCGGGAATTGCATGGGCAGTCAGAATTGGGCCGGTCTGGACACGCTCAGCGAGAGACTGTCGGGTTTGCGAGTCGTCCTCGCGGGGGCAGCAGTCGTCGCCGTCGCTGCCTGGCTCCCCTGGGCACGCATCGAGTCGATCGGGACGGTGACCGGCATCGACGGCGACGGCTTTTTGACACTCATGCTTTCGACTGCTATCGCCGGCCTGCTGGGAACCCGCGAGTGGGGCCGCATCGAACAGGCTGCAGTCGCCGTGATCGGCCTGCTCGTGCTCGCGCTCGTCTGGAAGTTCGTGACGGATCCGGCAACACCCATCCTGGCGAGTGGCGACCCCAACGCAGCCGGGAAGTCACTGTCACCGGTCTACGGGCTCTATCTCACCGTATTCGGTGGTATCACGATCGTCGGAGGCAGTCTCTGGGCGGCAGTGGGAGACGGCTGACAGTCGACCGCCCCCGCAGCTATAAGGACCGGTGGGCGGAAGTGGGGCTGATGGCAGGCCAGCAACCACAACGATCGAGACAGTCACAGACAGGCCGATTCAGCCGGAGTGAACAGATCGCTCTCGGCAGCGTGGCAGCCGTAACGATCGGGGCGTTTCTTCCCTGGATCACGGCGTCGGCATTCGGCACGAGCGTCTCGGTCAACGGCATCGACGGCGACGGCGTATTCACCTTGGGCATGGCGATTGTCGCTGCCGTCCTCGTCGTTGCCCGAAACTGGGACCGGATCAATACGTTCGCTATCGGCGGGTTAGGCATATTGATCACCGCATTCAGTATCCTCTATATTGTCGACCCCGCGTTCGGTATCGAAGAGAGTGGTGCGATGGCCGAAGCCGCAAAGGAGATGCTGAATCCGGGGATCGGCCTGTACGTGACGCTGCTTGGCGGGGTCGGTCTGATCGTCGCCAGCGTGCTCGATCGCCTGCGAGGGAGCGACTCGGCCCCTGAACAGCAGTCCCAGCAGCCACCCCAGCTTTGAACTGTTCCAGCCCGTAGGTGCGGACATGAGCGTTTCGGGGCTGTGTACGGTCTGTGAAAGCGAGAGCGCCGAATACACTTGCGGTCGCTGTGGGTCGCTCGTCTGTGAGGCCCACTACGAGCCGACGGTCGGTTTCTGCGTCGAGTGTGCCGGAGAGATCGGTAGCGGTCGACCTGGCGACACCGACCAGCCTGACGATGGTGACACCTACCGGTTCTGATCGCCTGCGTCGAAGAGCCCGACAGCCAGCCATCCCAGAACGGAAGCGACGCCGTTGAAGACGTGCAGGGCGACCAGCAAGACGACCGCGCCGACGACCGACGCCACCAGTGCCTCGGGTGCAGTGTCGATGAGAACCATGTCGAACCCACCAGTGCTGAGAGAGTTCTCGACTTCCATCGGTCCAAGGGTGATCATCGAGCCGTCGCCGCCCAGGAACTGATAGCGGACACCCGGAATCCAGAAGACCAGCGGCGCGACCAGCAGCGCGAGGGGGATGATCAGCCCGGTCGTGAGCGCGATAAACAGGATGACGCCGACGACGAATTGCGCCAGAAAGTATACGACCAGACCGTAGTTCCGCGGAGTTGCCACGATCGTTTTGGCGTACTCAGTCACCGACAACGCACTCGGGTCGGTCGGCGTCCAGTCGACATCGACACCGAGGAGGCCGTCCGCGATACGCGCCTCGATTACGCCCGCGTAATCGGCGGCGACGAGGACGCCGATCAAGATCGGGACGCCAACGAGCAACGGGAGCAAGACAATACCCAGGACGATGCCGGTGAAAAAGAGCGTGAAGTAGGCGATCCCCAGCGGAAACCGCAAGAAAAGATACGCGAGATTACGGTACGTTTGTTCGGCCGCGCCGATGCTGACGATCCGGCCGAGCAATGAGGGACTTTGACTGGCTGTCATCGAGTGAATCACCGATCGCCAGGCATACCAAAAGGAGTGCCGGGTTGTTCGCCGCTCAAGTCTGCGTAACGTTTTTAGGCATCGCGGTGGCGGTTCAGCCGGCGCTTGAGTCGCTTTGCAGCCTCCCCCGCGGCCCGATAGTACGCGTCGGGATCCGGCTTGCTCGGTCCACCGGCCTCCTCGCCCGCAAAGATGATCCCGCGTGATGAGTTCACGAGCCCGACGCGTGTGTCGGTCCCACTCTCGGCGAGCCCGTATTCGACGGCCGCTTCAGCGTCGCCACCCTGGGCGCCGACGCCGGGCACGAGGAATGGGAGGTCAGGCACCTGTTGGCGAAGCGTTTCGAGCTCTTCCGGCGCGGTCGCACCGACGACGAGGCCGACGTTACCGTTCCGATTCCACAGGTCTGCCAACGCGGCCACGCGCTCATAAAGCGTGTCGCCGCCGTCGAGTTCCAGGTCCTGTAGGTCCGCCCCACCCTGATTCGAGGTCCGACAGAGGACGAACACGCCTGCCTCCTGGCGGGAGAGAAACGGCTCCAGAGAGTCCCGGCCGAGATAGGGGTTGACAGTGATTGCATCGGCGTCGAGACCCCCACTGTCGAGGGCGCTCGCGTACTTGCGTGCCGTATTCCCGATGTCGGCCCGCTTTGCGTCTAAGAGGACGGGTACATCCTTGCCGTGGGCGTAGGCGATGGTCTCTTCGAGGGCGCGCCAGCCGTCACGGTCCTCGTAGAAGGCGGCGTTGGGCTTGTAGGCCGCGGCGTGTTCGTGGGTCGCGTCGATGATCCGGCGGTTGAACGCCCAACGGGGAAGGTCGCGATCGGCGAGATGGGCGGGCAGGCGGTCTGGATCGGGATCGAGACCAACCGAAAGAACGCTGTCGACCGCATCGATCCGGGCGGCCAGTCGCTCGAAGAAGTCCATGCGGGGGCAACCGGCCGGGGCGACTCAAGTATTTCCATCGCCCACGCGAGCGGATCGAACGGGAAGACTCAATTACTCACGTCAGGTTAGGCCTATCTGATGACACTCGCGGCGGTGGTGTTCGACTTAGACGAGACGCTCGCCGTGACGACCCGCGACCGCCAACGATTGCTCGCGGACACGGCGACTGCGGCCGGGTTAGAACCGATCGAGTACGGCACGTACGAACGCGCCCACCGGGAATCCGTGACGGGCGACACTCGCGCGCGGATCTTCGAAACGCTCATCGACGACGAATCGATCGACCCCCACGCCGTCGCCGAGACCTACCGGGGCGTGGTCAACGAGCACTTAGAACCGATCGAGGGGGCCGAAGCGTTGCTCACCCAACTCACCACGGGAGCCGGCTACCGCGTCGGCGTCCTGACTGACGGTCCCGAGCGCGCCCAGTGCTCGAAAATCGAGAAACTAGGCTGGGGAGACCTCCTTGACGCGACCGTCGTCACCGGGCGTATGGAGACGCGCAAGCCCGATCCGGTCGCCTTCGAAGCGGTGCTTGGGGCCCTGTCTGTCGACGCCGAGCAAGCAGTCTACGTCGGCGACAAGCCGGAAGCTGACGTCGAAGGGGCACTCGACGCCGGCATGCGGGCGATCCAGGTCCTCTATCCGGGCGGCCCGGACCCCCATCCGCGCGCCGACGCTCACATCGAACGGGAGAATCTCGGCACGGAATTGCCGGCGGTCGTCGAATCACTGTAACGAACGGGCAGCAGTACTCACGGCAAGCGATCGACGACTGCGACGAGCAGATCGACGGCAGCCTTCGTTTCCGCGGCCGAGTCGACGACGACCACGACTGGGCCTTCCGTCTCCTCGACTTCGAGACTGGTATGTTCGGCAGCCGATCGAACGGCTGTTGTGCCCTCGGGAAATCGCATCTCGACGCCCGTTTCGCGGGGAACTATCTCGGCCAGTGGGCTCTCATCGCAGACGATCGTCGTATCGTCCCCTGTCGTCTCGATCGAGAAGCGTTCGAGGCCGGCCGTCTCGCGGCCGTCGATCTCCGCACGGAGGACCTCAGCAATGCGGTCGCCGTCGGGAAGCCGATCCCGAACCATCTCAGCGCCCCTCGATCGCTTGGTTTGTGACCTCACTGACGTCGATACCCTGGCGGCGAGCGTAGAGGACAGCCGCGGCTTCCAGCGTGATCGCGAGGTCTGACTGGAGGCCGTTGATGGCCGCGACGGCTTCCTGTTTGTCGATGCCTTCGGCGAGGAGTGCATCGAGAACGCGTTCGAACGTCGAACGCTCCCGGAGGATGGACTCGTCGGGGACGAAATCAGGTGGGACCGTCACCGAAGCGTGATCGAAGGTGAGTTCGAGGGTCTGTTCTTCGACCGTGAGCAGCCCTTCGCTGGCGGCGACATCGATGAGTCGCTTTGCCTGCTCGGGCGACACCCAGTCCCGGTCTAAAGAGAGGTCGACGACGAAATCGCTGCGGGGAAGACGATCTGTCCCGGCCTGGACGAACGGGGCAGCGACGGCTGTTCGGAGGCTCATTACGCCGAGGTGGGCCGCTCGCGCTTCTAAACTTGACGATCGCGGCCCAGATTCGAGGGGTTGAAGTACGCCCTCGCACTTGCTTTCGGTATGAAATTCCAGGGACGCTCGACGCGCAAGCGCACCGGTGGTCGACGCCGACACGCCCGAAACAAACGCAAACACGAACTCGGTGACGAGCCGACCGAGACGGAAGTCGGCGAGCAGAAACTCAAGTTCGTCGACGCGCGTGGTGGCACCGAGAAAGTCCGGACCATCGCGACGGACGTCGCCAGCGTGGCGACCGACGACGGGACCATCAGCGCCGAGATCGAGAACGTCGTCGAGAACCCCGCCAACCCCAACTACGTCCGGCGGAACATCATCACGAAAGGCGCAGTCATCGAGACCAGCGAGGGCGAGGCCCGCGTAACCTCCCGACCCGGCCAGGACGGCCAGGTCAACGCCGAACTGCTCGAATAACTGCGACTCGTTTTGTCGAGGCAGACTGTCTCAAGCAGTGTGCGATTTCGAGGGACAAGACGACGGTTCGACAGTAATGGCGATACTTACCCGAGGAAAGTGTTGAGAGCGTCGCCGACCCGTTCGGGTGCCGCCTCGATCCCCATGTGTCCGACGTCGTCGAACGGGATAACGCAGACATCCGAGAGTCGGTCCGAAAGCGCTCCGACGGCGTCCCGAAGGTGGTCCGGCCCGCGTTTACCCGTCAAGAGTAGTGTTGGGGCATCGACGACGGGCAGTTCCGAGATCCGGTAGTTCTCGACGGCGCGAGTCTCTCGAACGACGGTTTCGACGCGATCGAGCGGTGCCTCATCGGGCCACCACGGAAGTGCAGTCACGTCAGGAACCCCGCCGGCTTCTTCGACGAACAACCGGAGTGACTCGCGGCGTTCACCCGCATCGAGACGGTCCTGCATGCGGTTGGCAAGGTCGCTATCCCGATGCTCGCCGACCAGCACGGCCGGTTCATAGAGGACGAGACGCTCGATGGAGAGGTCCGGCGCGGCCGCCAGCGCGACGAGCCCCCCGAAAGAATGGCCAAATACGGAGGGAGTCCCGTCGACTGCGGCAGCGAGAGCGCGCAGATCCTCGATCTCGCGGTCGAGACTGTAGTGGGACCCGTCCTCGCTGTCACCCCGCCCACGGCGATCTGGGACGATGAGCGTCTGTTCGTCGGCCAGATGGGGAATCAACGGCCGGAAACTGTGGCGGTCGGCGCTGGAACCGTGCAGGAGGATAAGCGGCGCTCCCTCACCGCGTCGTTCGTAGGCGATACGTGTACCGTCTGCGGACGTCACCGTTTGCATGGATCGATCGCTCGGGGACGGGCGAGACTAAGACTAACTCTCAGTCATGCGGTCATTCAAGTAGGAACAAGAATCCGAGCCGTAGATCACGCATCCGGGCCATCGAAGTACGTCTCGATCAGTGCGAGTTGGCCCCGTCGGAGTCGCTCGGAGAGCGAGGACGCGCTGATATCGAGACCGGCTGCGATGTCGGCCAGCGATGCGTCCCTGGGCACGGCGAAGTAGCCCTGTTCCGCGGCCGC
The DNA here is from genome assembly GCF_009797925.1 of Halorhabdus sp. CUG00001. Classification (NCBI taxonomy): domain Archaea; kingdom Methanobacteriati; phylum Methanobacteriota; class Halobacteria; order Halobacteriales; family Haloarculaceae; genus Halorhabdus; species Halorhabdus sp. CUG00001. Next base: position 36,077 of record NZ_VOLB01000001.1, on the reverse strand, counting down.
GAGAAGTGCCTCGCGCTGGGGCTCGGTCAGCCCGTCAGCTTCCGCATGTGGACGTGAGGCCGGCTTGATCCGACGGAGGCGGAAGCTACCGTGGCGCTCCCAAAACGACTGAAACTCCGCGAGAGTCGCCCGATCTGCGAAGCAGCCGGACTGGATCCAGCCGGTCTGTGTCACCCGGATCTCATCGACGAGGGAGTCAGTATCGGCCAGGGCTTTCAGCCCACCCACGTCGAAGTCCTCGGGAAAGTGATCACTCATACTCAGGGCTGGCAACACCTTGTACTGCGGTGGCGCATCGGACTCGTCGAGACGTGTGTATCCGGCCACGAACATCGCCTCGTCGAAGGCTTTCTCAACAGCCGGAGCCGGCCCCTCTTGGACAGTAACGATGAACGGTGTGTATTCGTCCTGGCTGGGAACCAAGCGGACCAGGAGAGTCGCGTCCGGGACCGAGGCCACCATGGAGACGAACGGCAGGTGCTCGCAGGTAATCTCGTAGGTGGCACGCAGGGCCATGGACATGTCAGGGCCGGGACGTCCAAATGGCTGTTGAAACACACCGATAGCTGTCGAAAAACCAGCGGTGTCCGCTTGCTACGACGGCCGCGGTGCGGCCTTTTGCAGTGCGCTCTCGGCGATGTTGCTCCCGTAGTCGGCCGTCCGGGACAACGAGTCGACGATGAGCCCGAGGCGATGGGCACGCTGTGGGTCGTCGAACTCGCGGATGAGATTGTCCACGTCACGGGCCTCTCGATCGACCTCTGGGATCCGGCTCCGGGCTTCGTTCGCGAGTTCGACCGCCTCGTCGGAGTCATCGGCCAGCAGCGCGTCCATCGCGGTCTCGGGGACGGAAACGGCGATTTCACGGAGTTCGTCGAGCGCTTGTGCCTCCTCTGATGGAACGTCGCCGATCTCGCTGGCGATCCCGGCAATCTTGTCGGCGTGGTCGGCGATCCGTTCGAGTTGCCTGGCAGCAGACTGATAGTCGAAAACCGTCTCCCGCGGGAACCCAATCTCGGTGGCGGTGGTCGGATCACGTAGCACCGTCCGAAACACCCGCGAGACCATGTACCACAAGCGGTCGACGTCGTCGTCGCGCTCCCTGACGTCCTGGGCGAGATCGGCGTCGTTCTCGACGAGGGCCGTCACAGCGTCCTCGGTCATCGTCAGCGAGACCAACCGCATCCGCGTAATCGCGTTGTGGACCGACAACTCCGACGAATCGAGCAAGTCCTGCAAGACGACCCGCTCGCCGGTCTCCTCGATGACTTCCAGCCCGACCAGGCCCTGGGTCGCGTCCCGGACGATCCGGCGCTGGGCGGCAGTGATCCGCGCCGCTTCCAGTTCGATGATGTCGAACCCACTGACGTACATCGTCATGACCGCCCGTGTCAGTTCGGTCTCGGCCGTCAGCCCGCTCACGTCGAGGACCCCTCGGGTTCGCTCTTCCTCGTCCCTCGGCGAGAGCAACAGGAAATCCTCCTCAGAGTGGAATTCGACGATGCTGCCCGCACTGACCTCGTTCTCTGTCGCCCATCCTTTGGGAAGCGAGACGGTATACGTCGAGCCGCCCGTCACCTGGACCTTGCGGGTCTCCATATCACGACGTAAGCCGAAGGAGGAATATAAATCATTTCATACCTATATATTTTCTCCTATAAATAGATATATACTGCTATATGCTGGTATGAAGCCACGAGCACTACAGGAAAGTCCTCCAGCGAGAGTCCGCTTATCCCCCACAAAACACCGTATAACGGCGATTCATGGGTAGAGAGATCTGTAGCAGGCGACCTCAGCCAACGGAGTACCCACGAGAGTGACACGCCTATCGGATCGTCGCCGCGTGGCCGAAGATCGGTCGAGGACGTCCAACGATCGGCGATCCGAATAAATATATAGGTCTATATAGAGATAAGAGAAATAATAGTAGGGTATTTACTCTAATGAGGACGGTATTGGAGGTAATGACACGGGATCCAGGTCGAGACGTGTCGCGGCGACAGTTTCTGATCGGAGCCGGAACCGCGAGTGTGAGTTCACTGGCGCTGGCTGGCTGTACCGAACAAAGCGGAACGACGACCACGGGCGGGAGCTCGCTGTCGGGCGAGTTCAAGATGACCGGTTCGAGTACGGTGTATCCCCTGGCCGTCGAGGTCATCAACCAGTTCGAAGCAGAGAATCCGGACGTGACCATCCCCATCAACCGGACCGGGAGCGGTGGTGGGTTCAGTAACCACTTCTGTCTCGGAAACTCGGTCATCAACAACGCATCCCGACCGATTACCGACAGCGAACAGGATCAGTGCTCTCAGAATGACGTCACGCCTCACGAAATCAAGGTAGCGAGCGACGCCGTGACGGTCATCGTCAACAACGACAACGACTGGGTCGAGTGCATGACGGTCGAGCAGCTCGCCGAGATCTGGCGGGAAGACGGTGCCCAGACCTGGAGCGACGTCGATTCCTCCTGGCCCGACGAGCCGATCAACCGCTTTGGCGCGGCCAGGACCTCCGGCACGTTCGATTACTTCAAGGAGACGATCGTCGGCGAGGAGACAAACCACACCTCGGACTACTCTGCGACCGAGCGGGACAACGAAATCCTCGCCGGCGTCCAGCGCGACAAGTACGCTATCGGGTACTTCGGATTCGCCTACTATGCCGACAACCAAGACACAGTCAACGCCGTCTCGATCGACAACGGCGATGGGTGCGTCGAGCCGTCCTTAGAGAACGCCCGGACCGGCGAGTACCAGCCACTGTCGCGACCCCTGTTCACCTACGTCGCCGAGAGCGCCCTCGAACGGGACGAGGTCGCGGAGTTCTGCCGGTTCTTCGCCGAGGAGAGTACGAACCAAGAACTGGTCGCGGATACGGTCGGATACGTCCCGAACACTGAAGAAGAGAAGCAACGGGAACTCGAGGAACTCGACTCAGCGATCGAGTCGGCCCAGTAAGATCGTTCCGAGTCGCTTTTCACCCACAGATGAGAACGCACGGACCATAGATGAGTGCTGAAAGGGAATCCCCGGATCTGACCGGCGGTCACGGAACACGGACAACCCGTGAATCCATTTATCACGCGCTTTTTTTCGCCTCGGCCGTGATATCAATCCTGACGACGGTCGGGATCATCCTCGTATTGACCATCGACGCGGCCGGCTTTTTCGGCCAGTACTCTACCGTCGAATTCCTGTCGGGGACGACCTTCAACGTCCAACGCGAAGTGTTCGGCGTCCTCCCGCTGGTGGTCGGCACGCTCCTGATCACGATCGGAGCAGCAGTCATTGCGATTCCACTGGGCGTGTTGACGGCAATCTACCTTAGCGAGTACGCCAGTCCACGCGTCCGAGCGATCCTCAAGCCGCTGCTCGAAGTGTTGGCCGGGGTCCCCACGGTCGTCTACGGGTACTTCGCTTTGGTGTATATCACGCCAGCACTCAACGTCGTTATCGGCTGGCTTAGCGGGATACTTGGTGTCGAGATTCCCACGCTGGGACTGTTCAACGGACTCTCAGCGTCGATCGTCGTGGGAATCCTCATCATTCCGATGGTCTCGTCGATCAGCGAGGACGCGATGTCATCCGTGCCGGACTCGCTCCGGCAGGCAGGCTACGGGCTCGGGGCCACGAAATTCAGTGTTTCGACGACGATCGTCGTTCCGGCGGCGATCTCGGGCATCGCGTCGGCGTTCATCCTGGCGATCTCCCGGGCTGTCGGTGAGACGATGGCCGTCACCCTGGCAGCGGGGACGAGTCCGCTGAAACTGCCTGCGACGGAATCGCTGTTCGGCATCCCGTACGTCGCTCCGACAGACATCATCGGTCTATATGCCGACAGCATGGCAACGATGACCTCGAAGATGATCGACATCGCCGGTGGGGACCTCGCAGGCGGGTCGATCAGTTACGACGCGATGTACGCGATCGGGCTGACGCTGTTCGTTATCACTTTGGCCATGAACGTGTTGAGTGATCGCATCGCGGCGCGGTACAGGGAGGAATACGAGTGATGGCGGCCGAATCGAACGCGTCCGGCGGGTCGGCGTTTGGCGAGGTAAACCGCCTGAGAGGGATCGCGTTCCAGTATCTCTCAGCCGGGGCATCAGTACTGGGGCTGATCGCACTCGCGTCGCTCCTGACGTTCGTGTTCTGGGACGCCTTCGGCCTCTGGAGTGCCGGCACAGGCTGGTACCTCACCTTCGGGGCGACGGTGCTCGTCCCGACGGCTGCCTTTGGCTGGTACGCGCGGACACGTCCGGCCGTCGCCGAGGCAGCGCTCGAACTCGTTAGCTGGACGGTCGGCGGTCTGCTCGGGGCTATCGGAACGGTACTCGTCCTCCTCGTCATCGCAGGGCCAAACGTCTGGTTCGCGTACTTCCTGACGGTTTTTGCGCCCGCCGGGGCGCTGTACGCCTACGGGCGATACGATACTGAAGCGAACTGGACCGGGCTCGGTATTCTTCTCGTCTTGCTGGGCGGCCCAGTGGTCGGGACGCTCGCCCTCTCCGTGTTGACGAACATCGCCGGCCTGCTCGGTGGGCCCGGGATCATGTTCGTCTCGGTCGTGCTCCCTGGGGCAGCGATCCTCGCGTTCGTCCTCCGGTCGCTGTTCGAGTACGGCAAGCGGATGACACTCGGGGCCGCTGTGGCGCTGCCGGCCGTCGCGATCGCCGGCATCCCGGTGATCGATCGAGTGGCCATCATCTCCCGGACCGTCTGGCTGACACTACTGGTCGTCTTCGCCGTCCCAGTCGCCGTCGCGGTCACCAACACGATCCGGGATCAGGCCCGCCGGCCTGCCTTTGCCCTTCCGGCGATCCTGTTTGGCGGGTTCGTACTCGGACGGACGATCGTCGGCGCGTTTGGCTTCCGCCGACCGGAACCGTGGCTGGACTGGCAGTTTCTCACCAGTGACCCAGTGACGGGCACAGCCGCCAACGCAGGGCTCTATCCAGCGATCGTCGGCTCAGTGTTCATGATCGTCTTAGTCGCCATCCTCACCTTCGTGCTGGGGGTCGGCGCGGCCATCTACTTAGAGGAGTACGCCCCTTCCAGCGGACCGCTGGCCGGAATCACGCGAATCATCCAGATCAACATCTCCAACCTCGCGGGCGTTCCCTCCGTCGTCTACGGGTTGCTGGGACTGGGGATCTTCGTCAACATGCGCCTGGAGTCGCTGACGATCCCCTTTGTGGGAGTCGAAGTCCCGCTTCCGTTCATCTACACCGGGATCGGCGTCGGGACAGTCCTCACAGCCACGTTCACCCTCTCGTTGCTCATCCTCCCCATCGTCATCATCTCCGCGCAGGAAGCCGTTCGGGCAGTCCCGGGATCGCTTCGACAGGCGTCCTACGGGATGGGGGCCACGAAATGGCAGACGGTCCGAAACGTGGTGATTCCGGAGGCGTTGCCCGGCATGTTGACGGGGACGATCCTCGCACTGGGGCGTGCGATCGGGGAGACTGCGCCACTGATCATGGTCGGCGTCGCGACGAGTACGTCGAGTCCACCCAGCGGCTTCTTCTCGAGCGTGAGTGCGATGCCGATGCAGATCTACACCTGGTCGTCGCTTCCCGGCGATGCGTTCCAACATGGCGTGACCGCGGCGGGCGTCGTCACGTTGTTGATCGTGCTGCTGACGATGAACTCGGTGGCGATTCTGCTACGAAACAAATACGAAACGGAGGCCTGAGGATGTCACAGGAGAACACTTCACCCGACCCAGCATCGAACGACGAGCAACTCATCTCGACAGCACCCGGCCGTGGCGGCCTCGGTGAAGGGGACGACCCCACGACAGAAGAGAGTCATACCGTCATCGAGACCCGCAACCTGGACGTCCACTACGGGGAAACACAGGCGATCCAGGAGGTTTCGATGGAGATTCCGTCGAACCGAGTGACCGCGATGATCGGTCCCTCGGGCTGTGGGAAGTCGACATTCCTGCGCTGTATCAATCGGATGAACGACCTCATCGACGCCGCCCGGATCGACGGCGAGTTGCGCTTTGAGGGCAAGAACGTCTACGACGACGACGTCGATCCCGTCGCCCTGCGCCGGAAGATCGGAATGGTCTTCCAGCATCCAAATCCCTTCCCCAAATCGATTTACGATAACGTCGCCTACGGGCTTCGGATTCAAGACGACACTGAGAATCTCGATGAACGGGTCGAGACGGCGCTGAAACGCGCCGCACTCTGGGACGAAGTAAAGGATCAACTTGACGAGTCGGCACTTGACCTCTCGGGCGGCCAACAGCAGCGCCTCTGCATCGCCCGGGCGATCGCCGTCGACCCCGAGGTCATCCTGATGGACGAACCTGCCTCGGCGCTTGACCCGATCGCGACCTCGAAGATCGAGGACCTCATCGAGGAACTCGCCGAATCCTACACCGTCGTCATCGTCACCCACAACATGCAACAGGCCGCCCGGATATCCGATCAGACGGCCGTGTTCCTCACCGGTGGAGAACTCGTCGAGTACGACGACACCGACAAAATCTTCGAGAACCCCGAAAACCAGCGCGTCGAGGACTACATCACCGGCAAGTTCGGGTAACGTTCGCCGACATTGGCCAAAGGACAACACACTTACCGGACACCCACCCACCACCAACCATGCCACGCGAAGAATACCAAGAGCAACTCGAGGATTTGCGCGAGGACGTCCTCTACATGAGCGAGGTCGTCCACGATCGGCTCACACTCGGGTTGGATGCACTCGAAACGAAAGACGAAGAGCTCGCTCGAGAAGTCATCGACGGCGACGAGGAGATCAACCAGCTCTATCTCGATCTCGAACGGGAGTGTGTCAACCTGATCGCGCTCCAGCAACCCGTCGCCGGCGATCTGCGCTTTATCGCTGCCTCCTTCAAGATCATCACCGATCTCGAGCGCGTCGCCGATCTCGCGGTCAACCTCGGCGAGTACGCCCTCGAAGCCGAACAAGACATGTACCCCGACGTCGACGTCCAGGCGATCGGCGAGGAAGTCGTTACGATGAACGAGCAGGCGATGGACGCCTACGCCGAGGAGGACACGGATCTCTGTTATGCGATCGGCGACCGCGACGACGACGTCGACATGCTGTGTCAAGACGCCTCCGATACCGTCATGCGAAATCTCATCGAGCGGGAGATCGACGCCGAAACCGCAGAACAGGAAGTCGAATCCCTCATGCGTGACGTCTCTCGCCTTCTGTTGACGATCCGTGACCTCGAACGCGTCGGCGACCACGCGGTCAACATCGCCGCCCGGACGCTGTACATGGTCGACAACGACGACGCGCTCATATACTAAACTTTTCTGCGTCGGGTTCGAGTCGCGCCGTCGGCGCGCTCGAACCACTCCTTGAAAACTTTAGAAGCCAAAAGTTCCGCGAGTCGCGCTCTCCGAGCGCGCTCGCGGCAAAACGGCGGCCGCAGGCCGCCGTATGCTTGCAATTCTGTTAATGCTTCTCCAGCATCGCGGTGTACAGCCCGCCCTCGCCCTGCCACGTCTCCGTTCGCGTCCAGACGGTCGTGTCGAGAACATCGTCCATTTCCGACGGCGAGACAAGCAGGTAGTCGAACCACGGCGTCGCGTAAGTCTTGTAGCGCGTTCGCATCCGGAGCGCACCGGGCAGCCGACCGCGTTCCCGGTTGAAGGCGTGATACTCGCGATGGTATGGATCGTTGGTGTCGTGTGGATCGCGACTCTGGGCCATGATACGACCATCGTCGGTCGTGACCGTCGCCAGGGCCCCGAGCACGTCCGGTGCAGTCTTGGCAGTGCCGACCAGTCCGAAGTTGACGCCGAGCATGAGCACCGTCTCGAACGTGCCGGAATCGAAGGCTTCGTCGACGGCAGCCACGTCACACTGTTCGACACGTTCGACACCGCGGTCCCGACTCACCGTGACTGCACCCGGCGAGATGTCGATACCTGTCACGTCGTGGCCCTGCCGCTGTGCGTACAGGGCGTGTCGCCCCGCACCGCAACCGACGTCCAGGACCGACCCCTGGAGATGACCGAGTGCAGTCTGTTCGTCTGCTCCCCACTCGTCGTATTCCGAGAAGTAGGTGGCCGGGCCGGACGACGGCGCGACGAATCCATCGTCGCGTTCGATGATCTCGAAACGCTCCTCGCCCCCCTCGTAGTAGTCACGAATCGCCTGTCCGTAGGCGTCTTCCGCAGCGTCCATTGTACCGGCCACAACGGGCCTGGACAAAAATCCGCCGGGTCCGGGCGACGCTACGCGTCCTCGATACCGGAAAGGCCCGCGTCCGTAATCTGAAAGCGTGCGGTGTCACCCGTCGCTTTGGCGTGGTGTTTCTCCAGGGTTGCCCGGCGCTTGCCGCCCCGAAACCGATCGAGTCGGAGGACCACCGACGACCAGTGGTTGAGTGTGTGGCCACCGAGGGCACGAATTTGATCGCTCTCGGGGTCGGAAAACACTTGATTGGTAAACGCGACCGCGAGATCGTGTTTGCGGGCCAGGCTGAGCAAGTGCGTGATCTGGCGGGCAACCGCCCGCAACGCTTCGCCGTCTTCCTGTTCGGTCCGTTCCAGGCGATAAAAGCCCGTCGCGCTATCGAGGACGATCAGGTCGACTTGCTCGCCGAACTCCTCGGCGTCACGGACGGCCTCCTGCTGTTCCTCGAAGGTGTGGGCGTCGGTGAGGATGATCCGGGAGGCAAGCTCCTCGACGTCGCCGCGGGCGTCGGCCAGTTGCTGCATGCGATCGATCGAGACACCCTCCGTGTCGAGATAGAGTGCTGACTCTCCGGCTACGGCCGTCTCGACGGCCGCCCCGAGTGCGAGGTTCGTCTTCCCCGCCGCAGGCGGGCCGTAGATCTGGGTGACGGCACCGCGTTCGAGGCCGCCGCCAAGCAGGTCGTCGACGGCCCTACAGCCAGTTGAGATCGGGTCGCTCACTGGCCGGATCTACTGGCGGTCCGTGCAAAAACCCCGTGGATCGACCCTCCCTCGATAGACACCGCGGCGATTTTATGACCCCCGATCTCGAACCCGAATCCAGTGATCGTCCTCGCCACCGCAGACTTCGAACTGTACCACGGCGTGGTCACCGAGCTGCGCGACCGCGGCGTGACGTTCACGACGATCGAGCCCGACGAGCCACTGCCCGACCGAACGGAGGCAGTCGTCGTCGGCCCCGAGGAGGCCGTCGATCCGCCAGCCGACATCGCGGTAGTCGAGGCCGCCCCCGCCGAGCCGAGGCGCGCCGTCGAGGACCTGCTTGCGATCATGCGCGGGGACGCCGGCCGGGTGATCGTCGGGATCGATCCCGGCGAGAAGCCCGGGATTGCCGTCCTCGCGGGTGATGTCGTGATCGGCGCGTTTCAGGTCCCGGCCGATCAGGTGGGTGCAGTAGTTCGACGGGAGATCGAGGGAGCGACCGACCCACTGGTTCGGATCGGCGACGGCGCGCGTCTGGTCGGCTCCCGCGTGGTCGACGACCTCGAAGACGTCCCAGTCGAAGTAGTCGACGAAACGGGGACAACGCCGTATCTCGGGACGGGAGCGCGAGGGATGGGTGACGTACTCGCAGCCGTCAACATCGCTCGCATCGAGGGCGAACGCGTCGACTCGATCGACATCGAACCGACCGCTGGGGAACTCCAGCGGATCACGGATCGCTCCCGGGAGGCCGGTGACGATAATCGAGCGATCGACGAGCAACTGGCTCGGCGTGTTGCGGCCGGTAAGCTGACTATCGAAGAGGCCCTGACCGAACACCGCGAGCGTCGAGAGTGATTACCGCAAATAATTTCATTGACGGTGTCGAAAGACGCCGGTTCAGAAGATCTAATCATCGGAACGAATTATCTCGGCGGTGAAGACTCGTAGTAATCACTATGATACGGATTTCTCTAACTGTTTACCGTGACAAGCGCCCGAATGCGGGCGGTTGATATGGTAATGACTTAGAGCAATCCGTATGAGTCGTCGATACGGCATCGGTGTCAGTGAACCGCCACAGCTACTCTCCTGCGGTGCAACCAGTGCACAAACCGGCGACGACAGAACGGCCCCCTGAGATACAGGCACTCTACCGGTTCATATATACATGTCCGAACAGTAACTTTTCCCGTGGACGCCGAATCGACGACAACCAGCACGGTCCTGACTGTCCTGCAATTCGGCATCGGAGTCGGTCTCATCGCCTACAGCGTTGCCCACCTGACAGACACAATTACGTACAGACCGCCTGCTGTCGTCTCTATCGCCGTCGGTATCGGTCTGATGCTGTACGGGCTGTGGATGACACAGCGATCTTGAAAGACGTGCCCTGTATCGTGTACGCAACTCTCGAGACGCCTCGGTAGCCTACGCAGGCGAATGGTCTCTGAGGAGATCGCGAATGAGCGGTCAACGCCGTGCGGGGCGAATGTCTTCTTTGACACCGATCGAGTGAACCGTGCCCCGACCGAGAGCGGATCAGGCTGACGTGAGGACAACGGGAGGCGATCACCAGTCGCACCCGCACCGGGGGTGCCCTTCGTCGATGGAGAGAATCACCAGGGCACGCCACCCGTCTTGTCCGCCATGATCGCATGGACGGCTGTGAACGGCCGGAAGATGTGCGACCGATATCTGTCACGCCGGCCGTCGTTGTCCACGATCTATCCGGCTGATGGACAGATCGAAATGTGCTTACTGCACTCGACACAACGTCGGTCCATGAGCGAGCCCCCCGCTATCGAAACCGACTCCCTCCGGAAAGAGTACGGCGAGGCAATCGCCGTCCGGGACCTGGATCTGACCGTCCCACAGGGTGCCGTTTATGGCTTTCTGGGCCCCAACGGGGCTGGCAAGACCTCGACGATCCAGATACTGACGACGCTCCAGGAGCCGACATCCGGCACGGCGACCGTCGCGGGCGAGTCGATCGGCCGCCGTGAGCGCGTCACGCCACACATCGGGTATCTGCCCGAGGAACCGCCGGTCTACCCGGAACTGACCGGGCGCGAAAACCTGGAGTACGTCGCCGGATTGCGCGGCATCGAGGCCGACGAGCGTATCGAGTCATTGCTCGACCGATTTGGACTCACTGATGGGGCCGACCGTGCCGTCTCGGGCTACTCGAAAGGGATGAAACAGAAGCTGGGGCTGATCGGCGCACTGCTCCACGAGCCAGATGTCCTGTTCCTGGACGAACCGACCGCCGGACTGGATCCACGCGCAGCGCGGGCGGTCAAAGACACGATCGCCGACGTCTCCGATCGCGGCGTGACAGTGTTTCTCTCGACACACATCCTGCCCGTCGTCGAGGAACTTGGCGATCAAGTCGGCGTGCTACAGGACGGCCGTCTCGTCGCCGAGGGCCCACCGGACGAGTTGGGCGAGATGACCGGCGAAGGCGCTGATCTGGAGGACGTATTCCTGAACGTGACTCGCTCGCGCTCGAGCGTTGCCGCGCCAGCCGACCAATGACCCGCGAGCCCAGACAGCAGGCGGCCGCGGCGATACTGGTCGCCCGGACGGAGGTGAGACGGACCTGGCGGCGACTGCGGACCAGCGAGTCCAACAAGCTGGTCGCCGGCGTGGCCGTGGGACTGTTCTACAGTCTCATCGGCGGTGTTATGGGGTTCTTCCTGGGTTCGCTCGTGGCCGAGGACGGGCTGGCGACGATGACCCAGCCGCGTCTCGGCGCGCTGGCAGTGCTGGTGTTCGGGACCTTTCTCGCCGCCCAACGAACCGTCAAGCGAAGCGGCTCGCTCGACGCCCCAGGGGCAGTGCTGACCGCGACCTCGCCGGCGGCGGTCGCGGTGGGTGTGATGGGCGCGGAAGCCGTCCGCGGGCTCCTGTTTCTCGGCCTGCCCGCCGCGGTGACCATCCTCGCGTTCGGTCTCGGCACGGGCGCCCCAGTAGCGGCGGTGGTCCTGGCCGCAGTCGCATTCTGTGTCCTCGCGCTGGTGGTAGCCGTCGGGTTCGCCGTCGGGATGGCGTTCAGATACGTCTCGATGCGATCGACGTTCGTCACGCGCAACCGCGGCAAGCTGGGCGTCGTCGGGACGTTCCTGGCGTTCGGGGGCTACATGTTCTTCCTGGAGGGCCATGCCCTCTCTCGGGCGATCGTCGACCCACTGCTCGCGCTGCCGCCCGCCTGGCTCGGCGATCTCGCCCTCGCCGGGACGCCGAACGTCGCCCCGCAGTCGATCCACCTGCTGGGTGCCCTCGGCGTCCTCGGGTTCGGTGTGCCGGTCGTCGCCGGTGGGGGAGCGAGGCTGGCGCGGCGAGTCTGGTTCGGCGAGCGTGTCCGGCCCGCGGAGCGAGCGGACACGACGGTGGCGGGAACGGACCTCCTGGGCTGGCTTCCCGAGACACGCCTATCGAGGGCTACGCGAGCCGTCGCCCGAAAATCCGTCCTGCGCGCCCGGCGGTCGCCGTTTATCGTCCAGTACGGACTGCTGCCGTACTTCGCGCTGGCGATGCTCGGCGTGCAGTTCGCCATTCAGGACGGGACGATCCCGCCGTGGCTCCCCCACGGGGCCGCGGCCGCCGGTGTCGTCACGACGGGGACGGCCTTCGCGCTGAATCCGATCGGCGGCGAAGAAGGACTGCTCCCGATTACGCTGACGGCCGGCGTCGACGCGCGGTCGTTTCTCGCCGGGCTCGTCGTCGCCGGCTGGCTGGTCGGGCTTCCGGCAACCATCGGCGGGACGGTCGTCCTCGGCGCACTGCTGGGGACGCCCCCGCTGACGATCCTTGCCCTGGCGATCGTCGGTAGCGGGATGGCCCTGGGCGCGCCGGGAATCGCCCTGGCCGCCGGCATCGTCTTCCCGTCGGTCGAAACGCAGTCGATCCCCGGCGCATCGGAGACGGTCGAGCCGAGTACGTTCGCTGTCGTCCTGTTCGTGATCGTGCTCGGCGTGGCATCGTTACCAGCCCTGATCGGAGTGGGAGGCGGCGCAGGGACGATGGCGCTCTCCGGGGCCGCCCTCCTCAGTGTCGTCTTGACCTGGCTGTTCGGGTGGCTCGGATTTCGATACGCGGGGAGGCAGTTCGATGGATACGTCCCAGCGGCCGAACTGCTCTGAGGCAGTCACTCCCGGAGGGAACGCTCGGCTCGATCGATAATCTCCCTGACCGGCCGGCCAGTCTCCTGGGCGACGGACAAGGCATCCTCGTATTCGGCACTCGCGTCGAGCCACGTTCCCTCGCGGTCGCTGGCGACTTTGACGTCGATGGCGTAGGTGTCGCCAGCGATTTCGATTTCGACCGTGCGTGTCTCGCGATCGGCGACCCAGCGGTGGCCGGCACCGTGCTCGCGCACGCCGAGTGTTCCGGTCTCTTCGGCGAGTTTTCGCGCCACCCGGTCGGCGTCCGCGGGCTTTGTGATCACTTTGATGAGGTGGCCCGGCCGGGCTTTCTTCATCGTCGCCGGCAAGATCGAGACATCCCGAGCACCGACCGCTGTGAGCGTCTCCTGGAGGCTGCCCAGTACTTCCGGCGTCGCGTCGTCGACGTTCGTCTCCAAGACGGTGATCGCCTCGCGACGGAGGTCCCCGGCCGTCTCGCCAACGACAGCCCGGAGTGCATTAGCCCGATCGCCGGTATCGTGATCGCCCGCGCCGTATCCGGATGTCGTCACGTCCATCGTGGGCAACGACTCGGCGCCCTCGGCGATCTCGGCGAGAATGGCCGCCCCGGTCGGCGTCAGGAGTTCCCGCTCGAGTGGCCCGCCCTGGATCGCATAGTCGGCGTCGGCGGCGATCTGGACGACGGCTGGCGCGGGAACGCTCGCGGTACCGTGGGCCATCTCGACCTCGCCGCTACCGGTCGAGAGCGGCGTGGTGACGGTCCGATCGGGAGCGAGGTCATCGAGCAACAGCACCGCCCCAACCACATCGGCGATGGCGTCGTCGGCCCCGACTTCGTGGAAGTGGGTCGCGTCGAGATCGGTCCCGTGAACGGCTGCCTCGGCCTCGCCCAGGCGCTCGAAGATAGCGAGCGCCCGGTTCTGGACAGTATCGGGGAGCTCCATCGCCTCAACGATCGCCACGACTTCCGGATAGGTCCGCGTCGGGCCGTGCCCTTCCGCACTGTCGCCAGCGGGATCGTGGGCGTGGGTATCGTCGGACTCGTGTGGCTGGTCGTCCTGGCTATGAGAGTGCTCGTCTCCAGACCCGGAAGCGTGGCTGTCGGCGTCGGCCACGTACCGGACATCGACCGTCGTCGCGTCGATCCCGCCGGTCGTCGTCCGGTCGATGGTGTATTCGACATCCAGGGCTTCCTCGACCGGTGTGAGGACGGCGGGATCGGCCCCGGCATCGAGCAACGCGGCCAGGAGCATGTCGCCGCTTGCCCCCATCGAGCCGTCGAACGCGAGTGTGTACATACCCCGAAGACGGCCGTCGGCGAAGAAAAGTCCGCGGGTGTCGGGACTCACGAACCCAACCCCCCGGTAGCAAAAAACATATCTCCCGGGATGCCCGAGTGTGACACACTCCACGCCTATGAACGAAGTCCAACTTGAGGTCGCGAAGGCCTACCCGAACGACTCGGGCCGGGGCATCGCGCGCCTCGACCCCGATACCCTGCTTCACCTCAAGCTCTCCCCCGGCGACATCATCGAGATCGAGGGTGCAGAGCAGACCGCCGCGAAGGTCTGGCGGGCCGACCGGCAGGACTGGAACACCGACACCGTCCGCATCGACGGGTTCACGCGCCAAAACGCCGACGTGGGGATCGGCGAGCGCGTCGAGATCCGCAAAGCTGAAGCCGAGAAGGCCGACTCGCTCGTGTTGGCCCCGCCCGAGGAGGCAAGCGTCCAGTTTGGCTCCGATGCAGCTGGCATGGTCAAACGCCAGATCCTGAAGCGGCCCGTCGTCGAGCGCGATATCGTTCCCGTGATGTCCTCGACGAACCACCCCTTCATGCGCTCGCCAGGGCAGGCGATCCCGCTGATCGCCGTCGAGACCGAACCCGAGGGCGTCGTCCTCATCACCGAGGACACCGACGTCGAGTTGCGCGAGGAACCCATCTCGGGCTACGAGAAGACCGGCGGGGGCATCACCTACGAGGACATCGGCGGCCTGGAAAACGAGATCCAGCGCGTCCGCGAGATGGTCGAGTTGCCGATGAAACACCCCCAGATCTTCAAGAAACTGGGGATCGAACCGCCCTCGGGCGTTCTCCTGCATGGCCCGCCCGGGACGGGCAAGACGCTGCTGGCGAAAGCCGTCGCCAACGAGACCTCCGCGAACTTCTTCTCTATTGCCGGCCCGGAGATCATCTCGAAGTACTACGGGGAAAGCGAACAGCAGTTGCGTGAGATCTTCGAGGACGCCACCGAGGACGCCCCCTCGATCATCTTCATCGACGAACTCGACTCGATCGCACCCAAACGCGAAGACGTCACCGGCGAGGTCGAGCGCCGGGTCGTCGCCCAACTGCTGACGATGATGGACGGCCTGGAATCACGGGGCCAGGTCGTCGTCATCGCCGCGACCAACCGCGTCGATTCGGTCGACCCCGCGTTGCGTCGGCCAGGTCGGTTCGACCGCGAAATCGAGATCGGCGTCCCCGACGAGACCGGCCGCGAGGAGATCCTTCAGATCCACACCCGCGGGATGCCCCTGAGCGACGACGTGAACCTGGGCCGGATGGCCGAGGACACCCACGGCTTCGTCGGTGCGGACATCGAGTCCTTGACGAAAGAAGCGGCGATGAAGGCCCTGCGGCGGTACCTCCCCGAGATCGACTTAGACGAGGAGGACATCCCGCCGAGTCTCATCGACCGGATGATCATCAAGCGCGATGACTTCAAAGGTGCGCTCAACGAGGTCTCACCCTCGGCGATGCGGGAAGTCCTCGTCGAGTTGCCGAAGGTCTCCTGGGACCACGTTGGCGGCCTGGAGACGGCCAAAAACGAGGTCCAAGAGTCAGTCGAGTGGCCCATGTCAAGTCCGGAGAAGTTCACGCGCATGGGCGTCTCCCCACCCAGCGGCGTCCTGCTGTACGGCCCACCCGGGACGGGCAAGACCCTGATGGCCAAGGCCGTCGCCAACGAGACTGACGCCAACTTCATCTCCGTGCGCGGCCCCCAGCTGCTCAGCAAGTGGGTCGGCGAGAGCGAGAAAGCCATCCGCCAGACGTTCCGGAAGGCAAAGCAGGTCGCCCCGACGGTCGTGTTCTTCGACGAACTCGACTCTCTTGCCCCTGGTCGTGGCGGGCAGGGCTCGGGTTCGAACGTCTCCGAACGCGTCGTCAACCAGTTGCTGACCGAGATGGACGGTCTCGAAGACATGGAAGAAGTCATGGTCATTGGCGCGACCAACCGTCCGGACATGATCGACCCCGCCCTCATTCGCTCGGGCCGGTTCGATCGGCTAGTGTACATCGGCGAGCCAGACGTCGAGGGTCGCGAGGAAATCCTCAAGATCCACACTGACGACTCGCCGCTCTCACCGGACGTCTCCCTGCGCGAACTCGCCGAGATCACCGAGGGATACGTCGGCAGCGACCTCGAATCGATCGGCCGCGAGGCCGCGATCCACGCCCTCCGAGAGAACGAAGACGCCGAGGAGATCGGCATGAGTCACTTCCGGGCTGCCCTCGAAGACGTCCGCCCGACCGTCGACGACGACATTCGAGAGTACTTCCAGCAGATGGAAGAAGAGTTCAAAGGCGGCGGTCCCGAGCCCGAGCGTCGCCGTGGCACCGACCGGATCGGCTTCCAGTAGACCCGACCGTTTTCGAGTGCAGATAGGATCGCTTCGTTCGTCTCCTACCCCAGAAGGCGCGACGAAGGCCGCCCTCGTCGAGTGACACTCCGCTCGAGTGGAAACGCGGCGCTCACCACGTGCACAAAAGCATGGCCCACGCGGGTAAAGCGAGTGGGGGCTCGGGAGAGGTCACTCTCCCAGTGATCAAAAGGCTCGACCCCACTCTGTGCGGTCGAGTCCGAGGCGAGAGCCTTACAGCTCGCCGAGCTTCCGGAGCAGCTGGCCGCGGTACTCTTCGTCGCTCTCGACGCCTTTGCGTTCGAGGACGTTGCGCTGGAGTTTATCGAGGGCGACGTTAAAGCCCGTCTTGGCGCCGTAGCCTTCGCCGGTGCCGGCAACCTGGCCTTTGTTCGTCCGGAGGCGAATCTGACAGCTGATCAGCGGGGTACCCCGGAGTTTCTCCTTGTGCTCTTGGAAGCGAACGTGGGCGTGCTGGACCTGCATCGCCTGGTATTTGTCGGCGACCTCTTCGATACCGACGCGGATGTCCTGCCGGGAGATCGTATCAAGCAGCTTGATGTTCGTGATCTGGACGTCCATGTGCTCTTGCTCGGTGAAGGTCAGCGCGCGGAGGACGTCGGTCTTGGTGACGATCCCGGCGACCAGGGAGTCGTCGCGCTCGGGCGTGACCACGAGGCCAGCGTAGTCGTTTTCGAGCATGCGCCGAACAGCCGATTCGACGCTCTCATCGACGGTCGTGGTCGCGACGGGACTGGACATGACATCGTAGATCGGGAGATCGAGAATGCGGTCGACGTCGCCGGCACGCTCGCCGGTCGTCGCCTTATCCATATCTCGGACGACCACGTCGACGATGTCGTGGCGAGTCACCATGCCCGTCAAGCTGCCGTCATCGTCGTCAAGAACCGGGAGCCTAGAGATACCGTGTTCCCGCAGATGGTTGATCGCCTGGCCGATCTGCGTGTCCTCGGTGGCCGTGACCACATCAGTCGTGTAGATGTCCTCGACGGTGAGTGCGTCGAGGTTGTCGAGGACGGCCCGGAGGATATCGTCATCAGTGATGACGCCCCAGAGCTTGTTCGCCTCGAAAACGGGCGCGATCTTGGTCCCGCTCTCGACGAGGACACGAGCCGTCTCTCTGACGTCGGCCGTTCGCTCGACTTTCGGTGCGTGTTGCATCAGCGCCGTCGCCTTCGCACGGTCCTCGACGTGAGATTGGACCAGTTGCTTCTGCGTGATGACGCCGGCGTAGCCCTCGTCATCGAGAACGATTACCCCCTTGGGGTTCTTGCGTTCGAAGATCGATCGGATCTTACCCAGTCGTTCGTCCGCGTCAACCTCGATGTAATCGCGGGTAGCGATATCAGCAATATCCATCGTCACGTTTGCACTTGGATGGCAAGGATTATCAAACTTGGTTCGACTGCGGAGTCTCACACCAGTCGAGCGAACTGCCTTCGAGACGGCGACCGGTGAAAACAGCGGGACCGCTGGAACGGAGCCACAGACGACGGACTGTTCGTAGAAGAGCGTCGGTCGCCGCCGGAATGACGTCGGAGACAACGGGGCTGTATCACTCACCAAACGCAACCGCATCGACGATCACGACGGTCACGCATACGAAAGCGAGATCCGAGATTCACTCCAAGCGGTCAAAGGCACACCTTTCCCGATCTGTCTGTACCAGATCCCCCGTGAATCCGACGCGATCGACCGCAAAGTCCGACCGGTCGATGATTTTCGTAGCCTCGTCTCCGCTCGACTCGGTTGCCCAGTCTCTGGGCCAAACAGGGGCCGACTGGGGGCCTAAGAATGCCAGTGTATTCCCAGTTTATGAGAATCGTTAATTATAATTTTCGATAGGAGTCATTCGGGACAACGGCCTGGAGCCCGAACGAAGGACTTTAGCGTTCCCTCGGCGGATTTTCGGGTAATGGGAACGATTCGGATCGTCAGCGGCACGGGCACCGGCCCGACGCCGACGGCCGCCTACGACGCCGCCTTGGCCGAAGCCGGCGTCCACAATTACAATCTGATTACGCTCTCGTCAGTGATTCCGGCGAACGCGACCATCGAGGTCGGAGTCGACGTGCCGAATCTCGGCCCGCCCGGCCAAGGACTGCCCGTCGTCGAGGCCGAGGCAACGACCGACAGCGGCGAGGAGGTCGCAGCGGCGATCGGCTGGACGCGTGAACCCGAGGGCCCAGGCATCTTCTATGAAGTCTCGGGGGCCGACGAGGAGACCGTCCGAAACGACGTCCGCGCGGGCCTCGAAGCCGGTCGCGGCCTCCGAGAGTGGTCGTTTGGCGAGGAGAATCTCGTCATCGAAACGACAGACGCGACCGAGGAAGAATACGCGACTGCGATTGTCCTCGCCGTGTACGGGCAGAGCCACGCGCTCGTCTGAGCGACTCACTGCCGGCAGTGCGTGACAGCCAACAGAGAGGATTGGCCGCAGCCGGCGGGTTTATACGTTCCAGTGGCCTACGGTCACCAACAGTTCATGTATGGAAATACGTCGTTCTCGGGCACGTCCGGGACTGTAGTCGAGCTGTCGCCGGAAGACCGGCGCGCGATCCGGAGTGACCTCTCGCGCGTCGCCGCCAAGACCCGCGACCTCTTGCCCGGCGAGTACGCCGTCGGCGCAGAGCTGACGACCAGTTCCGAGGGGCCAGAAGCGATGGTCGCCGTCCAGCCGCCGGTCGGCTCGCCCGTCAGTGCGGGCTATCGGCCCGAATCCGAGACGGATCTACGGATCGACGACGAAGAGTGTTCGGAGCTCGCCCGCGGGCTCGCGGCCAGTGCCGCCCTGCAGGTCAAACAGGCGATGGGCGACGCGAGCGCAGCACCCGCACAATAAGAACTTCTGCGAACAACGGTTTCGTTACTTGCCCCAGAAGGGGACCTTGTTCCGCCGCTTGTCCAGATACATCGACAGCGCCTCGCGCTTGCCGCCCCTTAATCCAGCCGAGGAAGATCTCCTCGCCGCTCACGATGCATGATCTCCCCCACGAATCGCCGAAGCATGGCCACGAGTTCGTCCTCGCTCTCGTAGGTCGCAACTCGTAGATCCCACCGGACCGACGCCGACCGGATCATCGCACTCGTCACGTCGTCCTCGTGAACGAAGATCACTCGCTCGCCGTGCGTTTCGGCGACGTTCTCAAGGACGCTCCCAGCTTCTTCGCCGACACCGAAATTGTGGCCAAGGAACGGAACCACGAACACCGTCGCATTGCTACGCCGGGTATATTCGATACTCTGTGTCACCGCATCCACGTCCTCGGTATCGATGTCTGCGTCGATGGCGAGAAACGCATTCACGCCCGGATCCGCCCGGAGTTTCCCTTGCACGCGTCGGAGAAGTGCCTGGGCTTCGTCGATGTCGTCCTTGTTACGAAAGAGGCGGCGCAAAGGACCAGGAAGGTCGTCGATGTCAATGTCCCGCCGTTCTTCCTCGCTGAGGACGTAATTGAGGTTGAACGACTTGTACGGCCCCATCAGGTAGAAGAGAAAGCGATCGTACGTTACGTCCCCGAGTCGATCGGTGAGCAGTTCGCGCGTGATCTTTGCAGTCATGACTGCCTTTGTTCGCGGGCAAATATTTAAAGAACAGTATTTTTGAGAGATGCTGGCTCGACAACGACTAAGCGTCTCCCGGTCGTAGTACGAGTTACAATGGCAACGGATCAGACGCGGACGGCCGGCAGTGATGTCCCGGACGATCCGGGGGACCTGCTGCCTGAGGACAGCGTCCTCACGCTCGAGGAGTACCTCGACATGCACGCCACCGTCGGCCACCGCACGCGCTACGAGATCCTCTATCGGCTCGTTCACGGCGGCGAGATGAGCCCAAAAGAACTCGAATCGGCGCTCGATGTCGACGACAGTACGCTCCATTACCACCTCAACGAACTCCTCGACGTCGGCCTCGTCGAGAAACGACAGCGTACCGAACGAGGCCAGGACGGACTGTACACGTACTACCGGGCGACCGTCTTCGGCGAGGTAACGCTCACTGACGGCGTTGAGTCGTTAATCCGCGGCGAAGGGGAGTTCGACGCGATGTACGACAGTTCGAGCCGCTAATCGTTCCGGTCGTCCGGAAACGCCGGTCGAAACACCTACTTGCCCCAGAACGGATCCTTGTTCCGTCGCTTGTCCAGATACATCGACAGCGCTTCACGCTCGTCGGCGGTGATCTCCTCGGTCAGCTCCTGTTCTAAGATCTTGGCGTGTTTTTCGGGCAGTTCGATCCAGAGTTCGTCACCCTCCTCGATGTCCCGGCCGACCGTCGGGCCGTCGATAGAGACGGCGACGCGCTCGCCCGCTCGGGACTGATCGACGTCCTCGCCCTCGTCCTGGATGCCCTTCAACTGGCCGACGCGCTCCGGTTCAGCGCCGTCGAAGCGAACAACGTTGCTGTTGCGGACGACGGTCCCCGAAAGCACTTCGACGCCGACGACCGCGGGGTCAGATTGGCGGAACGTATGGTCATCGAGGATGTGAAACCGCGCCGGCCGGGTGATATTGTCCAAGATCTGCTCCTGTTGGGACTCCTCGATGGCTGCGACGTGATCCTGGTAGTCCTCTACCAGCTGGTAGATGACGTCGTGCTGGAAAATCTGGACATCCTCTTGTTCGGCCAGCGTCCGGGCGTCCTCTAAGATGTCGGTCCCAAAGGCCAGTATCGCCCGGTTGATCGGCTCGCCGGCCGTCTCGGCGACGCGAACGTCACGGGGCGCGACATCGCCGACGTCCGCGCGCATGATCGGAATTTCCTCCTCTTCGAGCGTCCCGGAGATGGCTTCTAGACTGCCGAGCGTATCGGCCTTGACGACGACGCCTTCCTCCTCGGTCGACACTTCGATCTCCGCGAGTTCGGCCTCGACCTCGGCGATAACTTCCTCGACGGGCCGATCACGCACGACACGGATCGGGGCGCCAGCCATCGCGTCGTCCAGATCGGGCGCGGCGATTTTCACCCCGGCGGCTGCCGCGACCGAATCGACCTTCTCGAACTCTTTTTCGGTGCGAATTTCGGCCAGTGGGCGTGGCTGGAGGAGCGCCCGGACGTCGGTAACGATCGGTTCCTCCAGCCCGCCGACGACGATCTGATCGTCGGCGCTGACGGTGCCGTCGTAGATGACGGCATCGACAGTCGTCCCGAACCCGCGTTCGTCGGTCACTTCGAGCACGGTGCCGGCACCCGACCCCGCGACGTCGATGGCCATCTCTTCTTTGAGATAGCGCTGGGAGAGGCCCATCAATACGGTCAGCAGGTCCGGGACGCCTTCGCCAGTCAGTGCCGACAGCGGAACGACGCCGATGTTGTTCTGGAAGTTCTGGACCCGCCAGTAGAAGTCCGCAGAGAAGCCCTCGTCGCTCAACTGGCCGATAAGTTCGTACAGGCGCTCGTCTAGGTCGGACTGGACGCGATCGGCCTGGTGCTCTTTGGTCACTTGAATCGGCTGCTCGTCGTTGGGATTCCAGCCCGGGATCGTGTCGACCTTGTTGGCGGCGACGACGAACGGCGTCTGGGTCCGTTTGAGAATATCCAGGGCCTCTTCGGTCTGTGGCTGGAAGCCGTCGGTCACGTCGACGACGACGATTGCGATATCGGCGAGTGCGCCACCACGAGACCGGAGCGTCGAAAAGGAGTGATGGCCCGGCGTATCGATGAAAAGAAGGCCGGGGAGGTCGAAATCGGCTGGATCGACGAGATCACCGGCCATCTTGCCGATTACGTCGAGTGGGACAGCGGTCGAACCGATGTGCTGGGTGATCGCGCCAGCTTCACCTTCGGTGACGGCCGAGCCACGAATCGTGTCCAGCAGCGTCGTCTTGCCGTGATCGACGTGGCCCAACACGGCGACGATGGGGGTTCGAAGCGATTGGACGTCTTCAGCAGGGGTCGTCTCGGCGTCGGGATCTGAGTCGGACATGAGTACCACCAGAAACGGATCGTTAGTACCTGGGAGCCGTGCGCGGTAGTTAAGTGCATCGTCCTGTTGCGGGCGTCAGACGGCCCCGTGGCGTTTATGTAACAGGACCGGGTACACGGCGGTATGGCAGAAATACTCGCCGAGAACCTCTCCGGGAAGGCCGTCATGGGGTCCGACGGAGCGGAACTTGGCATGCTGTACAACATCACGATGGACATCGAGTCGGGACGGCTCGTCGATCTCGTCATCGAGCCCGACGAGAGTCTCGGCGACACGAGCTTCGATATGGACGACGCGGGCCGGTTACACGTCCCCGTCGGTCGCGTACAGGCCGTCAAAGACCGTATGATTATCCAGCGTTAAATGAACGTTCTCGACGCGTCTGCCTTTATCAACGAGTATCACACCGACGAGCGAGTCGCGACGATCCCGCTCGTCCGCGAGGAACTCGAAGACGAGAGCGCCTATCGCTTCGACGCCCTCGAAGGATCAGGGATGCACTTACACATCCCCGACGAGGAGACTGTCGAGCAGATCCAACGGGCTGCCGACGAGACCGGCGACCTCGAAGAGCTATCCAGGACGGACACCAGACTCGTCGCGGCTGCGTTCGAGCTCGACGGGCAACTGGTCACCGACGACTACGCGATGCAAAACGTCGCCGAGAAGTTGGAGATCGGTGTCGAGGTGATCGCCCGGGACGGCATCGAGGAACAACGCGAGTGGCACTTCCAGTGTCAGGGCTGTGGCCGGGAGTTCGACGAGCAACACGAGCGCTGTCCGATCTGTGGCAGTCCCCTCTCACGGAAGAACCCCTCGAGCGCCTAGACGCTCGTCTCGTCGCTCTCGGCCGGTCGCGAGCCGTCTGGCTCTTCTCCGACCGCGACCGCCTCGAGGCCGAGACCGAGTAACTGCCGGAGGACGGCCTCCTCAGTCAACTCGTTTTCTCGGGCCAACGCTTCGACTTCACGCGCCCGCGCGTCGTCCAACACAACTGAGAACCGAGTCGGCATACGTCGTGGTAGTCGTTAGCACAGTATAAATCCTCGTCAGACTTCCGTCGGACGACGGAGAGTCGGCACACGACCAGGCGAGTCAGTGACAGAGGCTGGGTGACGACCACGGTCCAGACGAGAGCTACCACTCGGCATCACGGGAGAGAGACGAGTCCAGTCGTCGAAATATCGCTCGTGTAGACGAGGTATTGGCCCAGAAACTGGAACGCGTTGAACGCCCCGTGAACGAGAATCGGGACCACGAGATTGTGGGTCCGCCGGTAACTTTCCCCCAACACGAGGGCTAAGACGAACAGAATCGGCAGTGTCGTCACCAGCGGCGCGAGCCCGCTGGTGAGATACGCCGGAACGTGGACCAACGCGAAAATGGCGCTGGCGATGAGCACAGCGTGCAGCCGGGTAAAACGGGGATACAGTGACTTCTGGACGATATTCCGGTAAAAGATCTCTTCAGCTGGCGCGATCACCAGAAACGAAAGTGGGACGAGCATCAAGAAAATCTCGGGACTGTTGTTCTCACTGACAGTCTGGATGACGCTGTGGTCGGCCGTCGAGATATCGAGCGATTGAATGACGAGATTAATGACCATCAGCCCGCCCAGGAGAACGAAGAATCCGAGCAGGCTGTACCCGAGATCGCGCGGGCTCGGGAGCGAAACGTCAAGGAACGACAGATCGAGGTCGTGACGCCACAGATAGATCCCGGCCAGCACGACAAATCCGATACCACTCCCGATCGTTATCGCGGCGTACTCGTGTGTAGGCGTCACTGGATCGATCACGAGCAACAGCGGTGAGGCAAACAGGAGTGCCAGCAGCTGGCTGCCAAACAGCCCGATCAGGGCCCAGAATCCGGCTCGAAGGACAAGCGACAGACGCTGCCGATCGGTCTCGTCGATCGCGACCATGAACGCATTGAGGGCCGGCAGCGTCAAAGGGGCTGCGTTCCCTGCGGTAGCGGCCGGGACTCGAACGGGTGTCCGGAATCGGGGCGTTTATTCGATGACGCTCGGTACGAACACTCGTGACGGACGACGATGCCTACAGTGGCGTGGTGGGAGCAATTCCCTACGCCTTCCGCTCGACTGACTCACGGCTCTGTCGATGGTACATCGTCGTCGGCGGTCTCGTCGGGGGCCTCATTACGCTCGTCTTTACCCTCGCCGTCCTCTCGCTGGTCGGCGGAACCGTCAGGACAGCCGGGGGCATGCTCACGAGTTCGCGTGCCTTCTACGTCCTCGTCGGGCTGTGTCTCGTCGGTCCCTTGCTTGCCCCGATGCTCCTGGTCGCCCGCAGCCATCGACACGGCAACGACGACACCCACTACGATCGCGCACTGGCGGGGACAGGCTTTCTGTTCGTCTGCTCGATTTATTTCGGGTTGGTCGCGTCGATGCCGCCGACGTTCCAGTTGAACGGCGAGACAGTTTCGCGCCCGCCCGCCGAAGGGCTCCTCGGCCCGATCGTCGAGTTCTTCTACGCCATTCCCGAGCCAGCCTGGCCGGTCGTTCCGGCCACCGCGGCGGCGATCATGATTGTCGTCCACCGGCTGTATCGGTGAAGGCCCACGATCCAGACCGGCGACTGCCGCCAGAACCGACGACGAAAAGGGCGTTGGACCCCTTGTTGGAGATATGAGCGAGAAGACGGGGACATTCGTAGTCACGAACGTCGACGAGGCCTCGGCAGTGGTAACCGACGTCGAAGACGCCCAGGTGCACACCCTCGCCGAGCACCCGGACTTGGAGCGAGACGAGATTCTCGAGGCGACGATTCGTCCCGAACCGCCGATGGACGTGACCTGGGAGCTGGTAGCGATTCACGATCGCCGGACCATTCCCGTCGAACACAATCCAGAAACGCCCACCAAACAGGCCCGGGAGCTCGCCACAGAGCAGTCCGTCGGTGACGTGACGCGGCGCGAACGGGCGGGCACGGGAGAGTTGCACGTGTTGACAGTCCCGCCCGAGCAAACGGCACAAGCGGTTACCGACGTCCGCGAAGACGACGCGACCCGCCGACAAGCCGCCAGACTGGGCGTCGATCGCGTCGAGATCCGTGCCGACGACGGTGTCCTCAGCGTACGATACCTTCCTGACTAACACCCAACAAGCGCCAGCCGCGCCCACGGTGAGATTGTGTTGCCGGCGTTTTCAGTCACTGCCAGTGCCGACAACGCTCTCCCAGTCGTGATCGAAGTGGGCACCTTCACGCTCGCGGGCGCTGGCTTCGACGGCGATGAACTCGGCGTTCTCACGGGCTTGCGAGATCGTGTGGCCGCCACAGTAGCTGAGTCCCGACCGGATGCCGGCCGCAAAGCGGTCGGCAACGTCCTCTAGAGGGCCGCTATAGGGCGTCAGGCCTTCGACACCCTCGTCGGCGTCGGGGCCGTCGGTCTCCTTGTCGGTGCGGTCCTCGGCGGCGGCGGTCGTCGCCATCCCGCGTGAGCGTTTGTACTGCTCGCCGTCGACGTCGATTACCTCGCCGGGCGACTGGTCGGTCCCGGCGAACAGACTCCCCATCATCACGGTATCGGCACCGGCCATCAGTGCCTTGACGGCGTCACCCGAAGATCGAATGCCACCATCGGCGATGACGGGCATATCGAGGGCGGCAGCGGCGTCGGCACAGCGGTCGACGGCCGTGAGTTGCGGGACGCCGGCACCGGCGACTTTTCTGGTCGTACAGTGACTACCCGGCCCGACGCCGACTTTGACGGTGTCGGCACCGATGGCGTGGAGGTCCTCGACTGCTTGGGGAGTGGCCACGTTGCCGACGATCAGATTGTCGGGATCGTACTCGGCGACGAGCGTCTCGACGGCGTCGAGACACCGTTCCAGGTGGGCGTGGGCCACGTCGAGGACAATGGCATCAGCGCCGGCTTCGAGTGCCCGTTCGGTGCGTTCGAGATACCCCTCGGCGATCCCGACGGCCGCGCCGACGCGTTCACCGGCCTCGACGACCGCGCGAATCTCGGCTGCCTGTTCGTCGATCGCCAGGAAGCGATGGATCGTCCCGAACCCGCCCGCTCGGGAGATCGCAATCGCCGTCTCGCGTTCGGTGACGGAGTCCATCGGTGCCGAAAGCAGTGGTCGCTCGAGTTCGATACGCGGAGTCAACGGCGTCGAGAGGTCCACGTCGTCCCGGCTATCGACAGGGGAACGCTGTGGAACGAGCAAGACGTCCCCGTAGGAACGTCCAGTCGTGAGATCGTTCATTCCGAGCTATCGTTGGGACGATGCCACATAACGTCGTCGTTACGGGAGTGGTGGCGTCGCCGGGACGCTTTAGGAAGGCTTATTCAGGGCCGTACCACACCCACGGCCATGGTCGAGTTCGAGGTCCCGGAAATCGATTACACCCGGTACTCAAACCGGCAGCTTATGGCCGTGCCGCTGGCCGTATTGGCCGTCGCATTGGCCGTGCTGGCCGGCGCGTGGGTACTTACGGGGTCGCCGGTCGCACTCGGTATCGACTTTACCGGTGGATCCCAGATGACAGTACAGTCGACGATGTCGACAGCGGAACTGCAAAGTACGTTTTCGCCCGAACCGGTCTCCGTCCAGACAGTCCAATCGCAGGCCGACAGATATGTGCTGACGTTCGATCAATCGAATATCAATGAGCTGCGCGAGCAGGCTCAAACAGCCGGCATCTCCGTTCGAGGCAGCGGGTCGACACCTGCCTCGTTCGGCGCAGATAGCATGCGTATCGGGCTGGTAGGGATCGGAGTTGCGTTCTTGGGAATGAGCATCCTGGCGTTCGCCCTCTTTCGAACGTTCGTGCCGAGCATCGCGATCGTCATTTCGGCGTTCTCGGACCTGATGATCCCGCTTGCTGTGCTCAGTCTCCTGGGCGTGAAGCTCTCTCTCGGGACGATCGCGGGGCTCCTCATGCTGATCGGGTATAGCGTCGACTCGGATATCCTGTTGAACAACCACATCCTCAGGAGACGGGGTGAATTCTACGAGAGCACCTACCAGGCGATGCAAACGGGTGTGACGATGACGTTGACGTCGCTGGTGGCCATGCTCGTCATGGCGATCATGGCGACGTACTTCAACATTCAGATCATGGCACAGATCGGGTTCGTGCTCGTCATCGGTCTGGCCGCTGACTTGATGAATACGTACATGCTCAATCTGAGTCTCCTTCGCTGGTACAAGTTCCGCGGGGTGAACAAATGAATATCCGCGACAACTGGCGGATCGTCCTCCTGGCCGTCTTCGTTATCGGAAGTGGCGGTGCCCTGTTCGGGCCGGTTGCCGGTGGCGCGAGCGACGGCGGGGGACTGACTAACCTCCAGTACGGGATCCAACTCGACGGCGGGACGAGCCTGCAGGCGCCAGCAGTCGGAACGACAGCAGAAGGGGTAAACGTGAGTGTGGAAGACGAAACCACGCTTGCACAGAACGTTTCGGCTGCGGTGTCGGCCGATGCGATCGACGTCCGTGTCTCAGCGAGGTCACAAACGGTCGAAGTGTTCACGCGGAACGTCACCCAGGATCAGCTTCGAGACGCCCTCCTCGCCGAGGGCTATCAGCCCGAGACCGTCCGGGATGGCGTCACAGAGCAGACCCGCAAAGATATGGTGCGGGTCATCCAGGACAAGGTGCGAGAGTCCGCACTCAGTGGCGGGAGCGTCTCGACGATCAACGGCATCGAGGGGACGTTCATCTCGATTACGGCACCGGACCGAGACCAAGAAGAACTGGAAAGCCTCCTCGATGAACGTGGTGTCGTGCGCATCTATGCTGTGCATCCGGACAGTAACGGAACGTTCGTCCAGGATCAAGTACTCGAACAAGACGACTTCAAGAGCATTGGATTTGCACGGAAAGACCAGAGCGAAGCAGTCGTGCCCGTGACGATCCGGAATTCGGTCGCCGAGCGGTTCCAACAGGAGATGGTCGAGCACGGATTCGGACAGGCCCGCCGGTGTGGCGTCAATCGGGATACAGTGTCGAACATCTCGGAGGTAGACGACTACTGTCTGGTGACGACGTTGAACGATGAGGTCGTGTTCTCTGGCGGCGTCCAGCAAAATCTCGCCACCTCCTTTGCCAACGGTGAGTTCGCCAACGATCCGAACTTCCGGATGACCACCGGCCAAAATATGACCCAGGCGGAGGACCTCGAGATTAGCCTCCGGGCCGGGCGGCTACCCGCACCGCTCGACTTCGAGAACGCCAGGAGTCAGAGCCTCGAACCATCGATGGGCGAGGAGTTCCGTACCGACTCGCTGATTATCGGAATCATGGCTGTGCTGTCTGTGAGTGGCATGATCTACTTCCGGTACCGTGACCTGCGGGTCGCTTTGCCGATGATCGTCACGGCACTCTCGGAGGTGTTCGTCCTGCTCGGGTTCGTCGCGCTCGTCCAGTATCCGCTGAACCTCTCACACATCGCCGGCTTCATCGCCGTCGTCGGGACGGGGGCCGACGACCTGATCATCATCGCCGACGAGATCCTCCAGCGAGAGGAGATCACGACCGATCGGGCCTTCCAGAACAGATTCCGGAAGGCATTCTGGGTGATCGGGGCCGCGGCAGCGACGACGATCATCGCCATGAGTCCGCTGACGGTCCTCTCGCTCGGTGATCTGAGTGGGTTCGCCATCATCACGATCGTCGGCGTGCTGATCGGTGTGTTCATCACGCGGCCGGCTTACGGTGACATCCTCCGGAGCCTCATCTTAGACGAATAGCTCACCACGCTTGGGGGCAGTCGCGTCCGTATGCTTTTCCCCGCGGCTTGTGAACGACTGGCCAATGGTCGAAGACAGCGACCACTTCTACTGTGAGACCTGTGATCGTGAGGTCGCCCAGTCCGACGTGATTCGAACCAAGACGATGGGTGGCCTGGACCCGGACAACTGGCAGACGTTTTGCTGTCCCGAGTGTGGCAGCCGCTTACAGACGGTGTTTGTCGGCGGCGAATGAGTCAGCGCCCCCTCAAAAGTCGTCGAGGGCAGCCTGATCGTCACCCGCCGCGTCACCCGGCTGGTCGGATCCACGCTGGAAGTCGTCGAGAGCAGCCTGATCAGCCTGAACCAGGACATCCTGACAGGTCTGCCAGCACTCGCGGGCACAGTCGGGTAAGTGGCCGTTCGTGTCGACGTACGATTCCAGAAACGCCCGTGTCGTTTCGTCGCCCGGATAGCCACTCCCGACAGCGCCGTATTCGTCTGCCAGGTCCGCGACGTGGGCGTCGCGTTCGACTTTGGCGACGATACTAGCTGCGCCGACGATCGGATAGCGCTCGTCAGCCCCGTGTTCGGCCCGGAGATCGGGTTCGGTATCGAGCCGATCGGCCACGCGGCGCTCGAACCGGACGGCGTTCGTGTCACCAGCGTCGAGGTGGGTTTCGAGGTCGTCGCTGGCGACTGGCGAGAGTGCCTCGGCGTGAGCAGCGACGGTGAGTGTGTTCATATCCGTTGCGGGGTCGTCGATCCGCTCGACGGTGATCTCGCTGACGGCGACCGCCTCGGCCCGCTCACGGATCGTCGCCGCGAGCGTCTCGCGTCGCTCCGCCGAGAGTGCCTTCGAATCGTCGACGTCCTCGGGAAGGGCGGCCGGATCGGCGACGACGCAGGCCGCGAACATCGACCCGAGGACCGGGCCTTTCCCGGCTTCGTCGACACCTGCCCGGAGACCCGCCTCGGCGTCTTCGGGTGTGTCGGTCCCGGTCATTCCGTTTCGGCGTCTCGCAGGAACCGGTCTTCGATGAACGGTTCGTCCTCGCCTTCGACGGTGAGGACGTCAAGCGCCGTGACTTCGGCGTCGACGCCAAGGAGACCGGTGAGACTCGGCTCGGTTCGCCCTTCGTCACCGGAGACGAGTTCCTTGACGTAGAGGCCGCCTTCGCCGTGGATCTCGATCGTGGCGTGGGTATCGTCGTCGAGTTTCCCGTCGATATCGTAGACGTCACGCGTCCGCACGATGTCTCCCCGACGGTGCGCGACGCGATTGGGCGTGCGTTGCTCGATCGTCGCCCCGTCGAGGTCGGCGAGGGCATCCTGGAGGGCCACCGGATCGACCGACGCGGCGAACTCGACGTCCATCCGGTAGGTCTTGCTCGCGTCCAGTTCTTTGACGCGTTCGACCATCTCGTGGGTGACCGCTTTCAGACCTTCAACCTCGACGTTGCCGTCGGCGAAGTCGTTGATCTCGGTCTGGAGTGACTCGACGTCGACCGCCCGGGTTCGTGGCTCTTTGACTTCGATCACGAACGGGCGACCCGTCCCGAGCATGAGGGCGTCGACGTCTTCGCGGCCGGCGCCGTGGAAGACCGCCTCACGCCCGTCCATCGCGTCGGCAACGACCGGCGCGGTCAGCTCCTCGACGCTCTCGTCGTAGCGATAGCCCGTTCCGTCACAGCCATCGCAGGGCTCACCGTCGACTGTGCCCGTGGCGTTGCAGTCGTTGCAGGGCCACTCAGTCTGGGGAATATCGCGTTCGAGCTTTCGGTAGCGACCGTAGACGAACGCGGAGTTGACTTGCACATCGACGCTGTCGGCATCGAGATCGACGAGCAGTTGGACGTCGGGACGCTCGAAGCCCACCTCGGCGTCGACGCGAGCGCCGACGCGCTTGCCGACCTCGCGGTTGACTTCCCGCTTGAGCGGTTCGCCAGCGTCGTCCTCGAGGCCGGCGTCATCGCGAAGCAGCGAGGCGTTCTCCTCGAGGAGTGGCGGAACGCGGGTCCCGACCTGGTAGGTGTCGAACTCGTACGGTTCGAGGGCGTCGACGATTCGGTCGGCCCACTCGTCGAAGCCCGCACAGACTCCCTCACAGACCCAGCAGTCTTCGGGCGGCTCGAAGGGGTCGTCCGCGGCGAGGGCGAGTGCCGTCCGCAGGCCCCGGCCTCGCTCGGCGTTGGTGAGACCGAAGCTCCGGTCGGCGACCGGCCGCCCCAGACAGGCATCACACAGCGGCCCCGTCGCCAGCGCGTCGCGAGCGTAGGAAAGTACGTCCATACGCCACCTGTAGCGAGGGGGGCCGTAATTTCCTTTCGAGTCCGGTGGCCAAACGTGGCGCCTGTGTCGAGAAGAGCGACCGGCCGGTCACTCCACAACGGAGCGAATCGCTTTTGACCCGGAACGGACTGGCGACCGTAGACACAGATCCGTGAGTGACAGCGACGACGTCCCCGAAGGGGAACGCCAAGCCTTTTTCAGATCGGCCACGGCGCAGTCGTGACCTCGAGCGGTGTCTCCGTCCAGCGCGCTCTGGCAACGGCGACGGAGTTCGACCGCGCTTGAGGTGGCGCGGCCCCGTCAGACGCGGACCCACGGACAAGCGTTTGGCGGGTCCGGTCGCGCATGGTGACGATCGCGTCCACGAAAGATGCTGTCGGTGAGAACATATATGCCAGTCACCCGCCAACGTTCGGCCACGTAGGCGGTCATGAGCGACGACGAACGGAAGCTGCTGGATACGGCCGGAGACTACCGGTACGCGGTCCGAGACGGAACGGAAGTCTCTGCGTCCGACTGGCAGTCCTGTCGGTTAGTGGTGACCAACAAGCGACTGGTACTGGCCGCCAATGGGTCGAATCAGACGCTCCCGCACGGGCGCGTGACGATTCCCGACGACCCCGAGGAGTTCGTCAGCGACGTGGGCGAGACCATCCCGCTGCGGATGGGGTCGAACGTGATTGTGGCTTCTGCGGCGGACGATCCGGCGTTCATCCAGACGTACTGTCGGGCGAACGTCGGTGGCGAAGTGGTACTCGTCAGGCACCCGGCAGTCGTGGGTGGCGTCGTTCAGGAGGAGAGCGACTGGTCGAAAGCCCGATTCGTGATCGACGACGAGCGCTTCAGCCTACAGTTTCCCGATGGCGAAACGGTCGCGTGTGGGCTCGACGATATCGGGACAGTCGAGACAGAATCCCGGACGGTCATGGGCGAACAACGCGACGTCGTAGAAGTCGAACACACCGATAGCGAGGACCGGAGCGTCGAAACTCACCTCTCGGGGACCGCTCGACACACCTCCGTCCTCCGGACGTTGTTCGATCACCTCGTCGAAGATCGCGACGGCGAGTACGAACTCACCGACACCGAGAGTCAAGTCCTGATGGCACTGTACTCGGGTGTCTCACCGTTCGAGATGGCTGACTTCGTTGGCATCAGTGTCGAGGAAGTCGAAGCGATCTACCAGAAGCTACTGGACGTTGGGGCTGTCGACGAGGTTCGAACGCGGACGGAAGTGTCGTTGAACGCCCAGGGACGGAATATGGCCAGCGAGGCCATGAACGAGCAGTAGCGTCGAAACAACTGGTCGAGCCGTCTGGTCACCCAGCTCGGAGACGGTCGCGGGCGAAGGTGTGTTTCCCAACGAGCGGTAGTATTGTAGGCAACAATGGCAATTTCTGGGTCGGCATGCAGACTAAGGTCGATCGAAGCCAACGACACATCGCCGCCGAAAATGGGATCGAAAGGGCCAGACTGCAAGCTACTCTTTGGAGCCACAACGTGATTCGAACCCGGGAGTGAAGATGCCCTTAAATGCTTTGTGCCACGGGCCGATTCTCGGCGGGTCGAAACGGCCGAAATAGGAGGGTAGGGTTCGTCTGTTGGGGTTTGGCGGGGGTTCGCACACGGGGTCAGAACCAGAAAGCATTTACCACATCTGGTAGATGGATACCAACGTGAACCGTCAGTCTCGGATACCACCGTGCGGTGCCGTGCGGATCGCGGTGGGAGAGGCTGGCGGGGACTGACACAACACAAACCATGACAGACTATAACGAAAAAGTCCGTGCGCTGTTCCTCACAGCGCTGATGGTCTTCAGCGTCTTCGCTGGGACCGTCGCGTTGAGTGGTACAGCTGCGGCGGGTGTTGCCAGTGCAACGATAACCACTGGCGAAGATGTGACACCTGATTCAGCGAACAATGCAGATGAGGTTCGCCTGACACTATCGTCAGGTGCATTAAGCGATGCTACAGACACAGCGAACTTCGAGGTTAGCCTCCAGCCGCTGATCGATGCTGGTGTGAGTGACGTCGATGAGGACTCCCTCACTGTTACCACGACCAGTGCACCAGCGGACGACACTGTGAGTGGGCTCACGTTCCACCCGGGGAACAACACAGTTACTGCAAACGTCACCGACGCAGGTGACGGATCCGGTAATCCTGCCGACAGTGACATCGAGTCGTTCACTATCGGCATCTCCGGATTTGACGCGAGTGGTGTCCAGGATACGGACGTTACGATGAGTGTGAACGTGCTGGACCAGAGCGACCGGTCCGGGACTACCGCTTCTGACACCACGACCGTCCACGTTGACAACACTGCACCCGGCATTCAGAGCGCGAACGCGTTCGATAACGAGTACACTGACACCAAGTCAATCATCGGTAGCACGGGCGCAACCACCGGGACTGACGCAGTTCTGAAAGCAGGCGCGGATGTTGGCACCGTGACTGTAGACGAAGACGAGACGATTGTCGAACTCGTCTTCAACGAATCGATTGCCACTGTCGGTGACACTGGTGGTACTGGCCCAGATGTGGGTGACTTCCGGGTCAACCTGACTGACGGAACGTCCGTCCAGCCCGACGCACTCTTCGATAAGGGTGGAGCGGACGGTCAGCTCTACCTCGTCCTCGATAGTACGGACGTCAAGAGCGTTTCCGGTGTCAACGTAACCGACAACGGCGGTGCGGCAGACTTCACGGACGACGACGGTAACGTTGTCCAGAGTGCTGCCAACCAGGGCGTCGGAATTGGCAACACCGCGAGTACGTCCCTTGCAGACAACGGTGGAGACTACAGTGGCACCTCGAAGATTGCGTACTCCGGCGAAACGATCGCCTATGTCGTTGACTCGAACGACGCAGACTTCGAGATCAACACCGCCGCTGGAAAGTTCATCTTCTCAGGTTCGACCGGCACGAACTCCCAGGTTTACTTCTGGGACAGTGCAGATCGGAACCTGAGTGCAACCTACCAGTTCGACGGTCCGGGTGCCATTCAGGACCTTGGACTCCGTAACCTCCAGCTGAGCGCGTCGGTCGACGCGACGGAGATCCAGACCGACGAGTCCCTGTCCGGTGAGATCACGTCCCGCGTGGGTAACCGCGACGTCGACGTGACGATCACCGACAGCGACGACAACACCCAGACCAAAACCTACACGCTGGACGGCAGCGGTGAAGCCACGTTCAGCTTCGACGGTCTCGAAGCCGACACGTACTCCGTCGAAGTCGTCGACGTCAACACTGGCGTCACGGACACGACGGACGACGTGACGGTGTCCGATGTCCCGGAAGGATCGGCTGACTTCGGTGGCGTCTCCGTGTTCGAAGAGGACCGCGGTGACGTCGTCGAGATTCCGATCAACATCGAAGGCGGGACTGACACCGCAACGGTGAACATCGGCAGCGACTCCGCCGGGTTCAACGCCACGGTGCAGGTCACCGATGGCAACAACGACGGCGAAGTCACGCTGCTGTGGAACACGGTCCAGGAAACCGCACAGACGAGCCTGTCGACCGCCAGTACGCCCGACGGTGAGGATCCGGACACGGTTACCGTCGTTCGGAACCCCACCCACGAGATTAACGGTGACGACGACGTTGACGTCTACGACACGGGTAACTACGAGCTCGACGTCCGGTCGGGCACGGACGGCTACGCCCAGTCCCAGGCTGTCGCGACGATCTCGCTCGACGGTCATGAGACCACCGCTATCAGCACCTGGACCGCACCGAGCGGTGTCAGTGCTGGCAGCGTCGACGCGATCGAAGCGCGCCTCGGCGTCAACATCACCCAGGATAGCACGATCGCGCAGGGCGATCAGCTGATCTACGCCATCGAGGCGACCGGCCTCGAAGGCGCAATGGATCAGGCAGGTGCAGACGACGACAACACCACCCAGCGGTTCCTGAAAGCAGGCAACCAGGGCTGGTTCGAACTGAACCTCACGCAGACGAACCCTGGCCAGAACGCCGCGCCGAAGGTGACCAACCTCGACGCGATGTTCAACAGCCTCGCGTACGACGAGATCTCGGTTGTGGCCGACGAGACGGAAGGCCAGACCGACACCTACTACGTCGTCATCGACACGGCCAACCTGGACACCTACCGCGACAACGACCGGAACGGCTGGAACGTTGGCGGTAACGACGTCGCGACCTCGACCTCCGACCCCGCCGTGGACGACGAGTTCAACACGACGTTCACCGTCCCCGAGACCACCGGTGGTCTCGCGATGGCCGGCACCGAGACCCTCAGCGGAGAGTTCTCGGTCGACGGCGCTAGCGCGACGGTCGACTACACGGGCCAGGACGAACGGCTCGTCCGCAACGAGGTCAACCAGACCATCTCCGGCACGACCACGCTTGCGGTCGGCTCGGAGATCAGCCTCCGCGTCAACAGCCAGTCTGACACCGATCCGTTCCTCAAG